>NZ_JBDFME010000002.1:0-273711 GCF_047238145.1 Oceanobacillus phoenicis | reverse complement strand
GGGAGTGTAAACTAAACTGTGTAAGTAAGAATGCGTACGGTTCTTACTCACACAGTTTTTTATTTGGTAGAATAAAAGTAACGAAAAAGGAGTGTGACTGATATGGCAAAGCCAAAGAAAAATCCTAACTCCGAAGAATTAGCGAACAAGATTATTGAAAAATATCAACCAGAATCTGTAGAGGACATGCAGAATGCACTCAAAGATATATTTGGACCTATGTTTGAATCCATGTTAAAGGGTGAAATGAATCATCATTTAGGTTATGATTCGAACAATAAAGAGGAAAAAGAGACAGAAAACAGACGGAATGGCTATGGAAAGAAAACGATTAAAACCAGTACGGGTGAAATGGATATTAAGGTTCCACGAGATCGTGATGGTTCCTATAATCCAGAACTGATACCGAAACGGAAAAAGGATGTATCTGCGATTGAGAGTAAAGTGATTTCGATGTATGCACGCGGGATGTCGCAGCGAGATATATCGTCAACGATTGAAGATATTTATGGTTTTTCAGTGTCCCATGAAATGGTATCGGATATTACAGATCAGGTTCTTCCTGAGTTAGAAGAATGGCAAACCAGACCGTTAAGCAGCTGTTATGCCTTTGTTTTTGTAGACTGTATGTATACAACGATTCGGAATCAATATGAAACAAAGAAATATGCCGTTTATACGATATTAGGATATACCATGGAGGGCACTAAAGAAATTCTTGGATTATGGCTCAATGAAACGGAAAGTAAACATAAATGGATGCAGATTTTCGATGAAATTAAGGCAAGAGGAGTCGAAGATATTTTCTTTATATCTATGGATGGAGTAAGTGGGCTGGAAGAAGGGTCACGTGCCATTTTTCCAGACGTTATTGTACAACGATGCATGGTTCACTTGATTCGTAACTCCGTCAAATACGTTCCTAGTAAGGATTATAAAGCATTTACCCAAGCGTTAAAGAAAATCTATGGTGCCCCAAGCCTGAAGGCTTGTCTAAGTGCTTTCGAATCTTTTCAACAACAATGGGCTGCCTATCCAGGAGCTATTGACGTTTGGACAAGGAACTTTCACCATGTCGAACAGCTTTACGATTATGGAAGTGCTATTCGAAAAGTGATGTACACCACCAACGCAGTGGAAAGTATTCATTCCAGCTTCAGAAAAGTAACAAAAAAAGGAGCATTCCCCAACGAGAACGCTCTATTAAAAGTATTATTTTTACGTGTAAAAGAACTCGAGACCAAATGGGAAGGTGGTCACATCCAAAACTGGGCAATGGTTATGAACCAACTTCTTCTACATGATGAGTTAAAAGATAGGGTGTTAAAGTACCTTGAGTAAAATGGGACTTACACACTTTATTTGACATTCCCAATAAAGCAGGCTTAAGCCTGCTGTTTGCCTTATTAATAATTTTCAAATCGACTTTCCACATAACCATCTATAGACCAAATATTTTCTCCTTCTTCTTCAGCCTGTTGTTGTGCTTCTTCAAATTCCTCTAAATACTTGGTATTTGGTTCATATACATAGCCTACTCTAGCATACCCTTCCTCAATCATTAATTGGTTGAAGTTTTCACCATCAACCCATATATAAGCAAGTATTCGTTCATAATTATCACGTTCAGGATTACCTCTTTCGATTTCTACTTCTTTTCCTTCCTGAAGCACTCCTTTAGCAAACTCACTAGATTCTTCTCCATATGGTTGTGGTTCTTTTTCAGGGTGAACAGATTCTGGGGTATCAATTAATAATAATCTTATTCTTTCTGTATTCCTATCCTCAAACTCAACAATAACTGTATCGCCATCAACAACTCTATCAATGGTAACTAATTCTTTATCGGTAGTACTTTCTTCTGTAGCTGTCGCAGTATCTTCTATTATTGTCTCTAATTCATCACAACCAGCGACTAAAAAAACAAAAAGCAATATTATGAGTAACTTTTTCATTGTTTATCATCCTTTATACTATTACGGTGCTTTTTATAAAACTCAAATGCAGTAGTAACAACCTCACGCATTTCTCTACCTTCTTTTGATGCTAAAACTTTAATATCTTTGTGTACTTCTGCGGGTACTTTTATCTGTTTATCCATCATTTTTTCAACTCTCCCTGCTTTTTTAATGAAAATCCGAACGTTAATTAACTTTCTTTCTCATTTTCATTACCTTCTTTTCCGATTTTTCTATCCGTTCTACATATTTATCTAAAAAGTCATCCATAATTTTTTGCGGAAAATAACCTACTCGCATTTTAATAATATTCTCAATCACCCATACTTTCCTTGTAGCTTCTTCATAATCACTAGAGGTTAAATCATATTCTTGCATATCTGCGCCTTGTCCTTCAGCTTTATGAACATTGATACGTAAATTATAAATATCTGACCGATATTGACGAGCAAAACGTAATAAGAACAATAATTCAATCGTTTCTTTTTCCTTTAGTTCTTTGGTATTCTTAAACATTTCAGATTGATCAGGGATATAATCAATAGTATTTTTAATACGTTCCCCATTGTTTAAAATATATCTATCTTTTAAATCCATTTCACAAAAAGCGCAATAATTTTTATGGATTTCAGTTGCACAAAAAGCACATGTTTTCATCTAACCACCTCCATTATAAGGGGAGACTATCTCCCCTTTATTTTTATATTTCACAACGCAATCATGACAAATAGTAACGGTTTCCTCTGTTCCTACAATCCCCATCATCTCTGTATTTCCGTGTGTACAGACCATATTTTACCATCATTTCTATAGTGCACCATATAGGTTACTAGTTTACTAGTAACCTATATGGTGCTTTTAATTTATTCTATCTCGGATAAAATGCACTTTAATACTGGTATACCACCGTTTTTTGCAAACAATTGAATCTCTAGAAACTGGTCTACTAAATTGTCTGTTGTATCATTAAATTTCCCTTTATAGCTTACTAACTCCCTTACTATTGGTGTTGTTATTTCTCCCTCTGGATGTATTAACTCTCCATTATCATTAATTTGATTTATCATATTTGTAACGACTTCTTGTAATCTTTTCTTACTCATTTTACAACCTCCAATTATTTTTAATTTAATCCTTGTATATAATCGCTAGCCTTCTGTGCTTGTTGCGAAGCTTTAACAATTAATGTTTTATCTTCTTTTAACACTCTCAACCATGAGCCAATATAGCTTGCTGAATTATCAATGGTTTCATTATCAATTCCAGATACTCCACATAACATGGAAGCCCCTAATTCTGCCACTAATTCCTCTTTACTATAACATTCCGTTCCGAAACCATTATGAGCTGTTATACCTTCTCTATCTATCCTGCTTGAATGTCCTGTACTGTGAATCATTTCATGAAATAATGTGCTGTAATACTCGTGTATATTCTCAAACTCTTTCATAGGTGGAACATTTATACGATCTTCAAACGGTTTATACCAAGCTCCTCCGGTTATCGAGCTGTAAGAAGGTGCATTTATATAAATATCTTTGATTTTTTCAGCTTCTTCTATTGGGTCGTGTATATATGTTTCATATTCTCTTTTCGGCTCAATTCCTTCCACCTGAGAACCAACTTCAAAAACTCTATAATACTTTAAAAACGGTATATTTTTTTCTTCTCCTGTTTCTTTATCCTCTACCTCTAACCACTTCCAAAACACAATTATTTGGCTTTTTTCGCCTTTTTTAACCTTACCGCCGGTATCTTTGATTTGCTTAAATGTTAGATATTCCCCACCATCTAGGAGCATCGTATTAATACCTCTATATGGCTTTTGTGTATTCCAATTTACTGCTTGCCCACTTGCAAAAGGCTTTTTCCAAGGTACCGTACCTTTTTCTAGTTTACTTATGATTTGATTTGTGACCATTTCATAGATTTTTTTACTCATTGTTTTAATCTCCTATCTTTTTTAGTATTTTGTAGTTGGCAAATCCGATAAGTGGATTTCCCAAAGGGGATTATTTTTCCCGTTTGCTAAGTAGAAGACAAACAGCTGTAAAAAATCGTCAATAAAACGTGGAATACCGTAACGAAGTGAGGATATGCCGAGCATAGCGACGAAAGTTTATTGACGATCTTTTTACGCCACTCTTAGCATTCAGTAGGAAAGGTTCGGGTGTCCTGCCTTCTGAATGGTTAGAGTGGCAGGTGTTTATTCTTCGGATTGCAAACAGAAAAATAACCAAAATAAAAAAGCAGGCATTAGCCTGCTCTCCTATGGTTTTATTCTTTTTATCTTTTGTTAATCAAGTTAATAATACAATTCTAATTTTTTTAGAGTGGAATAAGTTATATTGAGAGGAGAGGGGTTAATGAGAAAAGTAAAAAAAAGAAAATCACCCCCATCCAATAAACAACTTATGCTTATTTCATTTCTTTTATTTATCTTTTTTACTGTTCTTAGTATTAATCTTATTAACTCCAAAATTAAGCCAACATTGATGTACATAGCTGAGACCAAAACGACTGAATTTGCGACGAGAGCTATTAACTCAACAGTAAAGTTCGCTGAAGAATATACAATTGATGACATCACTAGAAATTCTACAAATGATAATGGAAACACTAGTATTGTTCGCTTTGCAAGTAAAGTTACAATTGTACACCGCCGTGATGAACTACGTGCACAAAAGATTTTGCAACAACGTGCATTTGATAATGATAAGATAGATTTTATTTGGGATACAACGGTAAAAACCATTAATGACAAAGATGGAAAAGTAGGTAGTGTTACATTAGTAAATACTAAAACAGGTGAAGAGTATGAGCATCCTGCAGATGGTGTGTTCATCTACATCGGAATGGTTCCATTAAGTGAACCATTTAAATCATTAGGAATCACCAATGAGGAAGGCTATATACCAACGAATGTAAATATGGAAACGGATATTCCAGGTATTTTGCTGCTGGAGATATTCGTGAAAAAGAACTAAGACAAATTGTTACCGCTACTGGTGACGGCAGTATTGCAGCAAAGTCAACTCAAAAGTACGTTGAGGAGCTAAAAGAAAATTAAAAATCTGAGACAAAAATCCCCGACAGAGTATCGGGGATTTTATACTTTCTATGATTTTATTCTTCTTTTTTCTAAAACACCAACCAATTCTTATGCATATTTATATTTTCATCAGATTTTCACATTAGAGTATTATTATACATATATAATCTTGAAGTCTTACCTTCTTTTTGTAAATAAGGGGCGATTTAAATGAAGTTCAGTATGAACGAATATGGTTTTCAAACTAATCTAGAATTTGGTGAATTAAAGGTATCTAGTCAAGAGGAATACGGCTTTCGACCATATCAACTATTGGTCTCATCCGTTGCAGTATGTAGTGGCAGCTGGCTAAGGAGAATATTAACAAAAATGCGCATTCCATTTGATGATATAACTATTTCGACAACAGTAGATAGAAATCCTGAAATAGCTAACCAGATTGAGTCAATTGATTTACTATTCACCATATCAGGAAAAGATATTTCACCTAGTAAAGTTGAAAAGGCGTTAGCAATAACTCGAAAAAATTGTGCCATGATTCAATCTATCGAGGATAGTATTAAAATTACGGAATCTTTCGAACTAAAATAAAGCAAAAACAAGCAAAGAATAGCTATCAACTTATCTCTCTCTGTTGATAGCTATTTTTTAATAGGAATCGTGAACCAAAATGTATGATTGTCGCCATCGGAAATCAAACCTACCTTTCCGTTATGTCTTTCAATAATTTCCTTTGAAATGGCTAATCCAAGACCACTTCCTCCTTGCTTACGACTTCTAGAGTTATCTATACGATAAAATCTATCAAATATTTTCTCCTGTTCTGACTGCGGTATATGTTTGCCCTCACCAGTAATAGATACTTTATATACGTGATTAAGACACTCTCCCTTAATAGTAACTGGATTCTTTCCTTTGTAGTATCGAATTGCGTTATCCATTAGGTTACTAATCACTTGATAAATCCCAAAGGTGTTGATTTCAACATATCTGCTATCTGCTTGAATGACACAACGAATATCTTGTTTATTTAATAACCAACGAAACATCTCTAATGATTGTTCCACTACAATTGCTATATTTGTGTACTCTTTTTCAGCTAAAGTTTTTCCTGATTCAACATCCCATTCCTTTAATTGATCCATTTGTTCAACCAAATTTGTCAATCGTTTCGATTCATTCAAAAGGGATTCATACAGTTTTGGCTCACCTTCTATTACACCGTTTTTCATAGCATTCAAATAACCATTTAAGTTGGATAGTGGCGTGCGAAATTCATGGGAGAGATCAGATACAATCCTCCGGCGTTGCTGATCGTTCATTTTTATCTGTTCAACTAATTGATTAAAGTGGTCAATTAATTGCCCCATTTCATCTGATGCATGAACTTGAATTGGTTCAGGATAGAAACCTTCTTTCATTCTCTGAGTAGATTTAATTAATTTTTGTAATGGTCTGATTAGTTTATTAGTTAAGTAAAAATGAAGCGTGCTCCCCACTACAACTGCAAAAAGACTAAAAGACAATAAATACTCAAATAATGCCGATTTAAATTGATCCTGTCTTCCTACATCCATTACCATACCTTCAACTAAAAAACAGGCAGTGTTATAGATTGCCCAACTAGTCACTAATATGAACGTGGTAACAACTATTGCATTTAATAACGTCAGCCTAAATATAAACTTTTTAGGCAACCACCCTCTTATTTTACTGAACAAATTTATACCCCATTCCTCTTACAGTCTGAATCCGTTCAGGTGATGCTGGGTTATCTTCTATCTTTTCTCTTAACTTTTTAATATGAGCATCTATTGTCCGATCTAAGATAGCCCGATCAGCGTTAGGATATAGTTGATTAATTAATTGCTCTCTAGATAAAACGATATTGGGATTTTCCATCAGATAATATAGGAGATTAAATTCATGCTTCGTTAAATTGACTCGTTTATCATAAAGCATAACTTCTCCTTTTCTTGGTTTAATACACAATCCATTAGAAGTAACCTTTTGACAGAAGAGCCCCGTTCGCCTCAGAACAGCTTCCACATGAGCAAGTAATTCCTCTGGTTCAAATGGCTTCGTTAAATAACCGTCAGCCCCTAATTTCAATCCATTTATTTTATCTGCTGTTCGAGCCTTTGCTGACAGCATAATAACTGAAACCTCGTTTCGTCCTTGTTCCCTTACCCACTCACAAAATTCCTCTCCACTCAATTTTGGGAGCATTAAGTCGAGGATGATTAAACATGGATGATACGTTAAAAATGCCTCTTTAGCCATTTCACCATCCCCGGCTTCTTTTACATCATAACCTTCCTTATTTAAGTAAATGGTAATCAGTTCACGTATCATTTTGTCATCTTCAATTACTAGAATGGTTTGTTTCATTAAATCACCTGTTTTTTATTTCATATTTTCAAATTCTGATACCATCATTTCATAATTTAGTGCACCAAAGGCTTGATATCGAATAACGCCATTTGAATCAATCATATAAGAAGTTGGAATTGGTCGTATTTGATAGGTTGTTGCAACTTCAATTTTTTTATCTAATAAAACAGGAAATGTTAATCCAAACTCTTCTACAAAATCATGTACATCCTGCATAGAGGCCTCTGTTTCAGTTAAATTAACAGCTAAAATTGTAACGTCCTTCTCTTGATAAAACTTTTCCATGTCAGGCATTTCTGCACGACACGGCGGACACCAAGTAGCCCAGAAATTAAGCATGACCCGCCTGCCTCTAAAGTCCGATAGTTTTACAGTTTCACCATTTAAAGTCTGCAATTTAAAATCTGGTGCGAGATTACCTACCTCTAACCCTACTGTAGCATCTGTAGATTCAACTTCGCTCGTTGAAGTGCTTTGATTACCTTCTGTGTTTAACTCCTCTGTATTTGAAGTTGTAGTATCGTTATCTTCACTCTTGACCAAATCATAAACAGCGTAGCCGAACATCGCTAATAGTACAACAGAAATGATTATTTTCTTCAATGAATATGCCCCCTATTACCCTAAGTTAGCTAACCAGCTATCTTGCACCAGCTTTAATAAGAAATTAGAGATTCTTGCCATCTGACCTGTAAAAAGAAGTACTCCCATGACAATCATGATAGCTCCACCGAATTTCATAATTTTTTGGCTATAACGAACTAGCCATCTTGTAGATCCGATGAAGAAGGTCAATAAAAGAAATGGTATAGCAAAACCGATAACATACATGATGGTATAAATAGCCCCTTGTGTAGGATTATTCCCAGCCACAACAAGAATTGATGCAAAGATAGGTCCAATACAAGGAGTCCATCCAGCTGCAAAGCCCATCCCAACAAATATAGTTCCGAAATACCCTACAGGCTTTTTGTTAAAATGAAACCGTTTCTCTTTCATTAACCCTTTCCACTGGATCCAACCTGCGACAAACAAACCCATTATGATAACAAAAATACCAGCGATTCGTTGCAAAAAGATACCAGATTGTCCTGATAATAAGTCTTGAACCCACTGACCTAAAATAGATACCCCTATTCCTAAACCGATAAATATCATGGAAACACCGGTTAGAAACAGGATTGCGTGTAGCAACAACTTGCTACGAACCTTTAATTCTTGTGAACCCTGAATTTCCTTTACAGTCATTCCTGTAATATAGGATAAATAAGCCGGAAATATAGGAAGTGTACACGGTGATAAAAAGGAAAGAATCCCTGCGCCTAATGCTAGCCATATCGTAATATCAGCAACCGCGCTCATTGTTTCACCTTCTTTCCATAGATAGTTAAGATCACACTACCAACAAGAACAACTGCATAAAACCAATGACTCAGATTGAACTGAAAGACGGTTGTACGAGAAAAAATAGCTAACAGCCATTGACCAATACTCCAAGATAATAGGCCAGTGAACACGAGGTTTTCTTTTGATAACTTGTCTTGTTGCAAAATAAATAGGATAAATAACAGAACAATTAACCCCAAATACTGCCAACTAAATACTGCTGCTCCAAAAATCATTTGGACAAATCCATAAACAAAGGAAGCTGTGAAAAATACAATGAGCCAAGCATACAAAACATCCATTGCTTGGTTATAATCCTTTGCCAACTTTAATTTTACATACACAATGGATAGAGCTACAGCAACATAAAAAGCTTTCGAGTCACTTGGATATGCAAGTATCGGTAAGGGATCATTAATAAAGGTAGAAAGGTTTGTTATAATTTTTCCAAGCCATAAAAATACTACAAACATAATGAACAGATTCATTATTCTATCTATCCGTTTTTTTGTTTCAAGTTTTGAATAAGGGCTTATAAAGCGAAAAAAAACGATCCCTAGCAAAAAGCTTCCAATGAGTAAGACTAATTCACTTTTAATAACTAGAGGTCCAATTAACCAAGCTGATGGCATGATCCTTACCTCCTTCTTCTAACAGAATAAAAGAGAAATGTTAAAGTTTTATGAAAGAAAATAAAAAAAGGTAAAGGCAATGCATTACCTTTACCGTTAAAATCCTGTATTTACGTCTATTAGATACTTTGATCAATACATACAATCAATCTATTTTCAATATCTGCAGCAAATTCCTTAATTGTTTCATCGTTAACCATCTCAATTAGAGCGGTTGGTCTAGGTAAACCAATTTTGACTTTGCCACCATCTTCATAAACAACAATTTTACAAGGTAAAAAGTAACCGACCATTTGGTTTTGAGTTAATACTCTTTGTGCTTCTTTTGGATTACATACTTCCAGCACTAAATATGGTTGGTCAAAATCTAACCCCTTTTCTTGTAATTTAGACTTAATATCAAACTGCCAAAGTACACCAAATTGTTCTTTCTTTAGACTTTCCTCAAGTGATTGAACAGCTTTCTCCATTGTTTTATCTGTTTCAACAGTATAATCGAACATAATAGATGATTCCTCCTAGATAAATTATTTACTTTATATAAATTTTAATAGGATTGAATAGATGACAAATCCTGCTCCTGCCAGGAACATTAGTTTTTGAGATGGTCATAACATTCCCCATAATTTCTTCACTAACTCTTCCCCTCTCAATCCGTAACTTTTATTTCATCCTTGCTTTTACCGCATAATGTTGTGAATTTAAATCAATTAGTTCAGCATCAATGTTTGCATTCTGAATAGTCTCTAGCATATCTGTAGCTGAAATCCTTTCGTGCAGTGGGGGACCTGATTCCGTCTCAATAGCCTTCCACTCGATAAGTAACAGTTGTCCGCCTGGTTTTAAAATTCGCTTAATCTCATTAAGCGTATGATCAATACTAGAAACTTCATGAATAACCATTGAGATAATCGCTTTATTTACTGACTCATCCTCTAGTTTAATTTCTACCAAATCATTTACAACATAATTAATATTCTCTATATTATCCTTTACTGCATTCTCTTTTAACATATCTAGCATCTTAGGCTCAATATCAACAGCATAGACAGTGTTATTAGTGCTTTTAGCAAATTGGAATAGTAAAGTATCCATTACCTGCACCGAGATCTGCAACAACATCATTAGCTTCTACTTCTAAGTATTCGATTATTTTATCAGGTGGTAATAATGCTTTTCTCTCTTCACTCACTAATTTATGTGCTTTATCTAGATTAAACTTCTTACCAGTCAGTGTTCTCACTCCTTTTTTATGAAAAAGGGACCCTCTAAAGGGTCACCTTCTATCCTTTTTTAATCCAAAACTTTAATACATCGCCTTCTTCAGTGTCTTGTAGTAGTTCATGCCCACCAGACTTTGCCCATGCTGCTAAATCACTTTTAGCACCTTTATCTGTAGCATGTACTTCAAGAACATCACCTGATTCTAGCTCATTTATTGCTTTCTTCGTTCTAACAATCGGCATTGGACATGCCAATCCTTTTGCATCTAATACTTTTGTTGATTCCATTATTTTTCCTCCTCATTAACCGTGAACCGCACAGCGGTTTGGTCCAATTTCCATTTCTCTTTGTTTTTCATCTTCAGGTGTGATTTTTCCCATGTTTGTTTCACGGATTTCTTGATATGCATTTGGTTGTGGTGGCAGATTTTCTGTCACCATTTTTCTAAATACATCTTCATCGTCTACTTGCAACCCTTCATTACGTTGATAAAGATCGCCCAAACGTGCAAAAACACTTCCGCCTTTACCAAGTTCTTCTGCAAACGAATAGTGCGCAGGTAAGACGATTAAATCTTCGGATAATTCTTTATATCGTTTATAAAGACTATTACGAAGGTCTCCAACCCAATCTTCCGCTTTACCAGCTAAGTCTGGTCGGCCGATGGATTTCACAAATAGAATGTCACCTGTTAAAAGATACTCATCATCAATAATTAATGATGTGCTTCCAATTGTGTGTCCTGGAGAATAAATTGGTTGTACTTTCACCTTTGTGTTTCCCACAACGATATCGTTTCGTTCTTCTAATCCCTTGAAATCATAGGTCAATTCTGTAGCGTCTTTTGTTGGTAAGTGATACGTTCCACCTACTTTATCAGCTAAAGCACGGCCACCCGAAATGTGATCAGCGTGGAGGTGAGTATCAATTAAATGTTTAATTTGTACTCCTTTTTCTTTGGCGAATGCTTCGTAAATATCAATCATCCGGTTTGTATCAATAATGGCTGCTTCACCATCAGATTCCACCATATACGATAAGCATCCTTTACCTAAACGTACAAATTGATATAAACTTCCGCCATCCTTTAGATTACCAATTTTCACTGGCTCTAGGTGTTCACTCCATGCTTTCATGCCACCTTCTAAATTATAAGTGTTAGTGAATCCACCTTCTTCTTCCAGTAACTCAGCTACCATTTGAGAAGAACCGCCTTTAGCACAAACAACAATAACTGCTTGATCTTTATCTAATTTTTCAGCAACAGGGTCAATTCCATCTAATAAATTAAAGTACGGTTCATTAATTACTTCTACATTCCCGCCTTCAATTTTCCAATTATCAAATTCATCTGTATTTCTAACATCTAAGATCAGTGTTTTTTCATGATTAACAACTTTTTTCGCTAATTCACTAGTTGTTATTGGAGTAGTCAATTTATTTCCTCCTTTATTTAAAATGTTAATGACGTGTTTGCATCTTTCGCATATTCAATAAAGGTAGCAGCGCCGCCTACTTCAATCCCTTCAACAAACGCCTCTTTATCTAAACTCATAACATCCATTGTCATTTGACATGCAATTAATTTAATCCCCATTTCTTGTGCCATTGACACCATTTCTTCAATTGCCGGTACATTCTCACGTTCAAATCCCTCTTGGAAGTGTTCTTTTCCTTCTGGAAGTGGGAGGTTTTTATGTGCCTCCTTATGAATTAGATTTAATCCCTCAAAAGTAAAGAATATACCTACTTCTGCATCAGACGCTGCAGCTGCAAGTGCTACGTTAAAGACTTTATAAGCATCAAAACGTCCTCCATTTGCTGCTATAATTGCAACTTTTGTATTAGTCATTTATTATTCCTCCTAAATTGTTGTGTTCTTATTAATTGCCTTCAGTTGGGCCTTCCCAATTTTTCATACCTGGTACTACATTTTTCACACTCTTAAAACCTTTTTCCATTAGTTTTTGTGCAGCTAAATCACTTCTACTACCCGTTCGGCAAATAACGTGTATATCTTGATCTTTGCTAAGTTCTTCAAAGCGTTTTTCAAGTTCACCTAGAGGTATATTCACAGCACCAGGGATATGACCAAAGGCATATTCAGCTGGTTCGCGAACATCAAGAATAGAAATAGATTCTTCACCTTCTACCTTGTTACGAAGTTCATCTAGATCGACCACATCCTCATGTTTGGTCTCACCTTTTGTCTCCGCTTCACTTGCTTTTCGTAAATAGTGTTTCAATACATCGCCATCTTCTACAGTTCCAAGATATTGATGCCCTGTACTTTCTGCCCACGCTTTGATGTCGGCAGTTGATCCTTTATCTGTTGCTTGCACTTCCATGACCTGACCTGCTTCTAAATTTGTAATTGCTTTTTTTGTCTTAACAATAGGCATTGGACAGGCTAAACCTTTTGCATCTAACACTTCATTTGCTGTAATGCTCACCAATATTCCTCCTTATATCTCAACTTCATCTTCCAAACTCAACATGCCGCCTTCCATATTCGTAACATCATAACCTTCATCCTTTAAGAAAGCACATGCTTTTCCACTTCTACCTCCTGAGCGACACACCATATAATGATGTTCAGTTTTATCAATTTCATTTAATCGCTCTGGAATTTCACCTAAAGGTATATGCTTAGCACCTGGGATTTTACCTTGTGCAACTTCTTCATCTTCGCGAACATCAATAATACTTAACTTTTCTCCTGCTTTTACTTTTTCCGCTAATTCTTTTGCTGTTATTTCTTTCATACTTTCCCTCCCTCCTATAACTCAATGATATTTTCCCCTAATGTATTTTAATTATAACTAAATATACATATACCACTATAGGTATTATGGAAATCAAAAAAATATACCAATACGGGTATTTTTTTGATTATAAAAAAGGTCAACTACTTAAATTTTGTTAACCTCTTTCATGGTACAAAATAAACTATAGAGAGTCAAATCATCTACTTTTCACAAGTAAACTTACTGCTTCTTTGATTAAATCTTCTGAGCTTTCACCAGCTTCTTTATCATCGCGAATACACTGTTCAAGGTTCGTACTAACTATTAAAGCTGCTGTACGGTCAAGAGCACTTCTTACAGCCGACATTTGTGTAACTACATCCCTACATTCTTTTTGCTCTTCCATCATTCGTATTAATCCTCTAACTTGTCCTTCAATTCTTTTCATTCTATTTTTCATTTGAGCATTGTACTCCATAGTGATGATCCCCCTTTCTTATTTTATTAGGTAAGTAATAGCCAACTACACGAAAGTTTTTTTTTGTTAAAAACCTTATACTCAAATTACTTTCAATTTGATCTGAGGCAATTACAATTATATCTTTATCTATTGGTAAATCAGCATAATGTCTTTTCAAATAAGGAAGTGGTAAACAATGAGCATCTCCCATTTTATCTTTACAAGAGGTTTGATAGTCTCTTGTATCTAAAAATACCACATCTTTTCTACCAAATAAACCAGTCGTTCGTCCGCTTAGTTCTTTAATTCCCCATATAGGTATATATCTTTGATAGAGAACCAGGAGACTGATTGAAATTATAATCATTAAGAAACTCATTGATCCTCCCCCTATCTACATTCATATAATATACCCTTAAGGGTATTTTGTCAAATAAAATAAAAAATAATTATTTCAAACCAGCAACTACTCTTCACCTCTTTAAGGTATTAAAAGAATGGAAAAGTAAATCCCAAATACCACTGCAATTATTATGACAAATAAACCAAGTAAGATAATCGTAAATTTCGGTGCATAGAAGGATTGATTATTGATTGCATTAATTTTTCTCATATAAGAAACCATTGCCATAATAATTGTAGCTATCCCTAATATTACTGAAGCCATGCCTATGGTATTTGCTAAAAAGTCACCGAATCGAGTCAGGCTAGATTTCATTGTGAAGTGCAAGTTGGTAACAAGAAATCCAACACCGATAATAGCAATGGCTGTTCTAATCCAAGCTAACAATGTTCGTTCATTCGCCATATGTTGTTGAATATATTGTGAATCCTTTGTTGGTTCATTTTGATACTTTTCTTTGCTCATGAATTAGTCATCTCTTCTTTATCATTTATTCACTAATTAGTATGGTAATAAATATTTTTCTTAATCATATCCTTTTGTTTTAAACAATTATATAAAGCTGTTTAATCAGTAGAAATACGACAAGTTGTAACTTGCCGTTTCTACTGGTTATACATGAAGTACTTGAAATTGTCCGTCACCTAACAATGTACGAATATAGTCAATTTTAACATTATTGAAATAAACAGAGTCCTTTTCACTTATTAAAAACTGAATGCCGTCTTCATTCATTATCAAATCATTATCTGATGCTGACTCCTCCAGAGCCAAGTGCAGCTTTGGACCACCTCAGCCAATGCCCATCGTCAAACGAACAAAGGGATTCTTTCCTTCTGCTACAAGTGGCTTTACTTCATCTTTAACTTTCGAAAGTGCAGATGGTGTAATCTTAACCATTTGGATTCCTCCTTCCTATTTAATCCATTTTATTTATCCCATAATTAAAATATATCCATCCATATTTTAATAGCGGTTCCTGCTATTAGTAATGCTAAAGTTACTTGTAACACCTTCGTATTTACTTTCTTTCCAGCATTTGCACCCAGTGGTGAAGCAATTAAACTAGCGATGATCATAATTGCTGCTGGGAAGTATTCAACTTGTCCTGTCGTAATTTTTCCTACTGTTGCCCCGATGGATGAGATAAATGTAATCGCTAATGATGAAGCAATTGTCATACGTGTTGGAATCTTAAGAACTACAAGCATAATTGGAACCAATAAAAACGCACCAGCTGCCCCTACAATTCCAGCTCCAACACCAACAATTAAAGCTAAAATAGCCGCAAGCCATTTGTTAAACTTTACTTGATCTAATGGAATATCATCAATACCTTTTTTAGGAACAAACATCATCACAGCGGCGATTAATGCTAATATTCCATAGGTTAGATTTATTCCACCTTCAGATAATAATTTTGAGCCGTACCCACCAATAAAACTACCTATAAGAATACTAACACCCATATAAGCAATAAGGGACTTATTTAAATAACCACCTTTTCGGTATGCCCAAACGCCGCCAATAGTTGCAAACAGTACTTGGACAGCACTAATTCCTGATACCTCATGCGCTGTAAATGCTGCTACACCGAGTAATGGTGGAATGTATAAAAGCATTGGATATTTAATAATAGAACCGCCTATACCTAGCATTCCTGAAATATAAGACCCAGCAAATCCAATTAAGAATATAGTGATAATAAAAGCAAAGTCCATTGATTCTCCCCCTTAAAGTATAGGGAACCATGTAAATCATGGTCCCCTTCTATTAACCTTTCTTAACCCAAAACTTTAATACGTCATTTTCTTCTGTATCCTTTAAAAGCTCATGGCCCCCAGATTTCGCCCATGCTGCTAGATCACTTTTTGCACCCTTATCTGTTGCGTGAACTTCCAAGATTTGGCCAGATTCTAATTCGTTCATTGCCTTCTTTGTTCTTACGATTGGCATCGGGCACGCCAATCCTTTTGCATCTAACACTTTTGTTACGTTCATTTATATTCCTCCGAAAATGAGTATTCATTCATATTGTGATATTAACTACTAACGTACCGCACAGCGGTTTGGTCCAATTTCCATTTCTCTTTGCTTCTCTTCTTCCGGTGTTACTTTACCCATATTTGTTTCACGAATTTCTTGATAAGCGTTCGGTTGAGGTGGCAAGTTTTCCGTCACTAATCTTCTAAATTCAGATTCATCTTCAATGTTTAGTCCGTGGTTCTTTGCAAATAGTGTCCCTAGTTTTTCAGCCACACTACCATCCACGTTTAATTCATCAATAATCATAAAGTGTGCTGGTAAAACAACTAATTCCTCTGATAATTCTCTATAGCGAGAATATAAGCTCTCTCTTAAGTCACCAACCCAGTCTTCAGCCTTCCCAGCTAAGTCAGGTCTGCCGATTGAATCGATGAACAAGATATCACCAGATAATAAGAATTTCTCATCTACGACAAAAGATGTAGAACCAATTGTGTGTCCAGGTGAATATAGTGCATGAATATCAATAGCAGTGTTACCGATTGTTACTACACTTCCACCTTCTAATGCTGCATATTCGAAGTTTACTACTTGAGCATCTTTCGGAGGCAACCAATATGTTGCACCTGTTTGTTCAGCAATTTTTCTTCCTCCTGAGATGTGATCTGCGTGAAGGTGGGTATCAAACACGTTTGTAATTTTTACCTCTTTACTTGTCGCGAAATCAATGAAAATATCTGTCATACGTGTTGCATCAATGATTGCAGCTTCCCCATTTGAAATAACCATGTAAGAAAGACAACCTTTCCCAATACGGACAAACTGATAAACTTCTCCACCATCTTTTAATTCCCCGACTTTAACGGGTTCTAAGTGCTCACTCCAAGCTTTCATACCACCTTGTAAATAAGACACTGTTAATCCTGCTTCAGATAGCATTTCTGCTACCATTACAGAAGAGCCTTCTTTGGCACAAACAACTAAGATTTCTTTATTAGAAGGAATCTTTTCTAGAATTTCTTCTACTCCATCTAAAAGTTCAAAATAAGGAATGTTGAAGTATTCAAAGTTTTCTCCTTCAATCTTCCAGTCTTCAAATGCATCTTCATTTCGAACATCTAAAATAAATAACTCTTCTTTATTAAAAACCTTCTGTGTCACTTCATGTGCTGTCATCATTTTTACAGTCATTCTTTTACCCCCTAAGGTATTATTTTTCACAAAAAAATTTCTTAGTTTTTTAAAGCATTTATAATACTACTTGGATCAAAACCTAAAACCCACGTACCATTCACTAGTTTTCTATTTTTGTTGTTTCTCCCGTCCACTGACTCATACCTGGTAATACATTAATTACATTTTCAAAACCACTATCCACCAATTTTTGTGCGGCTAAATCGCTTCTACTTCCAGTACGGCATACAACATAGATTTCATCTTCTTTTTTTAACTCGTTCATACGGTCTTCCAATTCCCCTAACGGGATTGAAACTGCACTTGGAATGTGATTAAAGGCATATTCTGCTGACTCCCTCACATCAAGAACCACAATATCTTCAGATAACTTTGATGCTAGTTCTTCATTTGTAGCAGTATTAGAATGTTGCTTTTCAACCGTTTCTTCATCGGATGATTTTCTTAAATAATGTTTTAGAGTGCCACCTTCCTCTAGTGTACCTAAATATTGGTGACCGGCACTGTTGGCCCACGCCTCGATATCAGCTTTTGATCCTTTATCAGTTGCTTGCACCTCAATCACTTGCCCTGCTTCTACATCTTTCATTGCTTTTTTTGTTTTCACAATCGGCATCGGGCAAGCTAGACCCTTCGCATCCAACACCACATTTACTTTGAATAAATCCATATCATAACCCCCTAATACCTATATAGGTATATTTGCATTCAAAAAAAATTATTCTGTTTCGCCTTCCCACGCTAGCATTCCGCCAGTCATGTTAATTACGTTAAATCCTTGGCCTTCTAAAAACTGTGCGGCACGACCACTTCTACCACCAGAACGACAAACCATAATATATTCCTTTGATTTTTCTAACTCATGCATTCGAAATTCTAATAAACCTAGCGGGATATTTAGTGCTCCTGTTATTTTCCCTTGTGCTACTTCATCAACTTCACGCACATCAATAATATTTAAATCTTTATTTTCTTCTACTAAATTTTGTAGTTCTTTTGTAGAAATTTCTTTCATACTTAAATTCTCCTTTCTTATTTAAATCTGAATTCTTATTATATAGAGAATAGGTATCAGTGTGTTAAGTACGCTCTCCCTCACACTGAATACTATTCACTCAGACTATCTCCAGGTATTCATGCCACCTTTAACATTTGTTACATTGGTGAATCCTAATTTCTTTAGAACTTTTGATGCTTTTTGACTTCTCATCCCACTTTGACAAATTACAACTACCTCTTTATCAGTTGAAAGTTCATATGTTGCTTTTTTCCCTAGTGTATGAAGTGGAATATTTTTAAAACCTCTAATATTATTCCCTTTAAATTCTGCTAGTGTTCGCACATCAACAAATTGCTTATTTTTATCTTTTAGTTCTGTTTTGAGTTCCGTTGTTGAAATATTTTTAATTCCTTTAACGGGAATAAATCGTTTTACAATAAAGAAGAATAATAACACATAAATAACATAATTTAAATATTCCATTTTATCGTCCTCCAACTAATGAAGAAAAAATCCATCATTTTTATATAAACAAGTTTACATTTCCATCTTCTGCGTCACCAAGATAAGCTGCAACCCCTGCATAATCAATACCCTCTAATAGTTCTTCTTTTTGAAGTCCTAATAAATCCATTGTCATTGTGCATGCTACTAGTTTTACATCCTGTTCCTTTGCCATTTCAACTAGATCTGGCAATGGCATTGCATTATGCTTTTTCATTACATCTTTAATCATCTTTGGACCGAAACCAGCAAAGTTCATTTTGGATAGTCCCATTTTATCTGCGCCTCTTGGCATCATTTTTCCAAACATTTTTTCCATAAAGCCTTTTTTCACTTCAATATTTTCATCTTTTCTTAGAGCATTTAGTCCCCAAAACGTATGAAAAATAGTAACTTCATGATCATAGGCAGCTGCACCATTCGCAATAATATATGCTGCCATTGCTTTGTCGTAATCACCACTGAATAGAACAATAGTTGTTTTTTTCTTTTCTGACATGTTAATCCCCCTATTTTGTGTGTTTATTTGTAATACTGTTACCCCTACGGGTATTTATAATAATAAAATAAAAAATGGGTGTCAACCCTTTTATTAAATCGTTACAAATCAACTGTGGCTTCCGTCTTACAAAACCTATAATATACCCTGATAGGTATTTTGTCAACAATGAATTCCTAAATAATTTATCATGTATTTAACCTGCAAAGATTCCTAGCTATCTATCTCTTTGTAATACTAGTAAAACTACAGGGACCAAAATCATGGAGATTATACCACTACCAACCGATAATGCAGTAAAACTTGAATTTGCGACAACAATACCTGATAGAGCTCCACCTGCTGCTCCTGCTAAAGCAACTAAAACATCTACCATCCCCTGTATCTTTGCACGGTTTGATGGAGTAGTTGCATCGATCACCAAGGCGGTTCCACTAATTAATCCAAAATTCCATCCTAATCCTAGTAAAATTAATGCCATCGTAAGATAGGTCATAGAATCAGTTGGTGCATAGGCAGCCAGTACACCGGCAAATAATAATGTAATACCTGAAGCAATTGTCATCAAATCACGCCCTATTTTATCGACAAGCATTCCGGTTACAAGCAAAGGAAGATACATGGATCCAATATGAAGACCAATAATCAATCCAACTTCACTCAATTCATGGCCATGCTCTCCCATATGCTGGACACATTATCGGCATAGCACGGTAAGGAATTCAAGATTAGAATACCTTCAGGACTTGCTGAAACAAGGTGAAACAAAGAAGAACCCCTCCCCCCTATATTAGCCGTCACGGGTGGGGTTCATTTTTTATGAAATTCTTAAAATCTGTACTATCTTAACAATGAACATTTTGATTTATTTATCTTAATTTCCATTTTTTCCAATAAAGCCAATAACATTACTGAATAATCACTGAACACTTTCAGCTATTGCGATAAAAGGATCCCTGTTTATGTCAGGCCCCCCTACCTATTCCAAGAATAGCCCATTTGGTTCCTTAATGAGGATCATAAAACCTTCCATATTGGATAACGAACCCCCATTTCCATTAATAATTACAGTTTCTTTTGTTTATTAGGCACATATTTGCAACGTATCTGATTAAACCCAACACACACATTCACTACCAATTAAAATGAATTCGACTAAAGAATAAGATATGGCAACCATGATCAGTGAAGCCAATCATTTATTTAAAAGGACATTTATTACTAAGAAGTAAACAAAAGTTTTTTTACCCACAATAGAAATAAGCAAATATTATAAGAATTCTCTTATTAAATAGAAAAACCGACATGCATCAGTGAACGTCTGTTTTTTATTATTTTATTTTATTATAACCCATTTACTTATGGGCAAATTTCTAGTAGTCTATATATAAAAAGGGGTCCTACCAACAAAACGCGGAAAACATACGCTAAGCAAATTTCGACATGAAGAAAGCCGATTTTTCCTACGCTAAGGATTCAACGGCTTTTAGTATTATTGAATAAGAGGGCGTAGTGAATGTAGACTTGCTACTTTACTTGCATCAAAGTTGTATTCACCAAGAAAATTAATGTGTTCCCATCCTAACGGAGAAACATGATTAAGTAAATCTTCTCTCAAATTCCCTTTTTCCTTCAATAATTTCGTTGCTTCTGTGAGATAAACAGTATTCCATACGCTAATTGCGTTTATTAGAATATTTAAAGCACTTGCACGTTGTAGTTGGTCTTGTATTCCTCGTTCTCGTAACTCACCTCGTTTTCCAAAGAATAAGGCTCTTGCTAACCCATTCATGGCTTCCCCCTTATTTAGTCCTCGCTGAATTCGACGGCGTAGTGTTTCGTTAGATATGTAATCCAAAATAAAAATGGTTTTTTCGATTCTCCCCATTTCTCGCAAAGTAATTGCAAGTTTATTTTGTCTCGCATATGACCCTAATTTCCCCATAATAAGTGAACCAGACACTTTTCCTTCTCGAATAGAATAAGCTACACGCAATACGTCATCAAAATTCTCTTGAATAATTTTAGTATTTATACGACCACGGAGTATATTTTCTAGTTTTGGGAATTCATTCGGCTTTTGGATGGTGAAAAGCTTAGAGTCAGCTAAATCACGTAGCCTTGGTGCAAAACGAAATCCTAGTAAATGACTCAATCCAAATACTGAGTCGGCGTAGCCAGCTGTATCTGTAAAATGCTCTTCAATATTTAAATCTGTCTCATGATGAAGTAATCCATCGATAACGTGTACAGCATCACGAGCATTGGTATTAATGACTTTCGTATAAAAACTTGAAAATTGATCACTGGTAAATCGATAAATGGTTGCCCCTTTTCCAGACCCATAGTGTGGATTGGCATCGGCATGTAACGATGAAACACCAACCTGTACGCGCATCCCATCAGAGGAAGAGGTACTTCCATCCCCCCAATAGGAAGCTAGTTTAAGCTTATGTTGAAAATTTACTAATGTAGCTTGTGCACGACTTATAGCATCATCGAATAAACGCCATTGCGCTGCATTAGCCATTTGATGATAGGTAACTCCTGGTGTCGCTTCTGCCATTTTAGTAAGTCCTATGTTAGTTCCCATCGCCATGAGAGCAGCCATGAGAACTACTTTTTCCTCTCCCTTTGGTGGGCGATTGGTTGATGCATGTATCAACATTTTATCAAATCCTGTCCAGTGTGCTACCTCCATTAAAAGATCAGTGAGCTTTATTCTTGGCAACATATTATATAAAGACAGGCTAAAAGCTCTCGCTTCTTCGGGTGTATTCTTCTCCAAACGGTCCACTCGGATCTTAGCCTTTTCGATATTTACTCCTTCTAGAGAATCAAGATTATTTGAAACCCATGTAAGGCGTTGAGCTAGTGACTTTCTTCTTTCCTCAAGATATTCATCTGCCGATGATCGAACAGCTAGTTTAGTTTCCGTAAGACGAGTTTTTGTCCAATCTTCTTTAGGAACAAGATACTCTTCAAAATCTTTATGAAGTCTACTACCGACTACGGATATGTCGCCTGAACGAATATGATTTTTCAACTCTGTTAGTGCAGCCATCTCATAATAGTGCCGGTTAATTATTCCATCATCACCGTAAACATGCTTCTTCCAACGTTTGGGAATAAAATCTACCGGGGCATCATTTGGAATTTTTCTTTTACCAGATTCATTTATTTCATTTAGCGTTTTTAGGGCTTGTAATAATGGTTCTGTACCTTGTGTAGAACGAAATTCAAGAGATTTAAGAAAAGTAGGAGTATATTTTCTTAGATAAGAAAACCGATTTTCTAACAAATCTAGATAATCGTAATCCATCGGTCGGGCTAATTTTTGGGCTTCTTCAACGGAAGAAACAATTTTATCCCATGGCATAATCATTTCAATAGCATTAAATGGATCGAGCCCTTCATTTCGTGCTTGAATAAGTGCAGCACCAATATCTGCAAAATGCACGACTTTTTCATTCACTGCTTTTCCATTTTCTTTTTGCATTTCCTCTTGTGTTTTACGACCCTTTGATTGTAAAATCATCATTTGTCGATCATGAATTTCAATTGCTTGGTCAATTAGATCTTGGCTTAGTGTTACTAGATAGGCAACAAGAATTGCATATTTCTTCATTTCTTTAAATCTTCGAAATGAGTGTGGTTCATACCGTGCTCCAATACGAGATAATTGAAGTAACCGATTGGGATGGATTTGTTCTGTATTTATTTCTAATTTTAATTCTCGAATATATTCTATGCGCTTTATTACTTTTAAAAAGGCTTCAGGTGAAGATTGGCCGGGAAGCTCCCTCAGCCATGCTAAAGGGGTTTTTCTATTGTCTACAAATGGATCTATAAGTTTATCTAACTTTTGTTTTTGCCATTTGGAAAGAGTACAAGTTAATGATTTAAAAATCCTTTCCTCTGCTCGTTGACGAGTTTCCCAAACAAGTCTTTCTATAGTAGTCATGCCAGGGAGAATAATTTTCTGATTACGTAGTTCTTCTTGTACTGTACGAAGAAGATACATTGAATTTCCATTTTGAAGGGCATGATTCAAAAGAAAATGAGCTGCCTTGCGATAGTTCCCTAAGGAGAAATTTTGATAACCATAAACTTGGCGGATTTCTTCCATATGCTCATGTTTAGTTGGCTCTCGTTGGGCATATAAAGAAAATGAATTAGGATTAACATCAATTTGGCTAGCTATGTATTCTATTATGTAATCTGGAATAGGTCCAACATCTGAAAGGGACCATCCAGGATAGCGTAGAACACATAATTGAATAGCAAAGCCTAATCGATTATGAGCTCTTCTGTGTCGTTTAATAATTTCAAGGTCATATTGTGAAAAAGTATAATAAGTTTCTAGTTCACTTTCACTCATATCAGCTGGAATTCGTACAAATTCCGTTCTTTGATCTTCTGTTAGTAATTCTTTCCCTCTCATGCTACAACTCCTTGCTAGATATCTTTTTCTTTTCTAGATAACGATATAAGGTTGTCGCTCCAATCCCTGTTGCCGTCTTAATTTGAGATAAAGAGTAATCTTTGCTTTCATACATTTTTATAGCAAGTTCTCTTTTCTTTAAGTCAACCTTCGGTCTGCCCCCGTTTCTTCCCCTAGCTCTAGCAGCCGTCAATCCATCCTTCGTTCGTTCACTAATAATATCTCGTTCTAATTCTGCTATGCTGGCTAACATTCTGAAAAAGAACCGTCCCATAGCAGTTGTGGTATCGATCTTGTCTTGTATGGAAATAAAATGAATTTCCTTTGATTCGAAATATTCCATAAGCTCAATTAAATGTTTGGTACTACGACTAATACGATCTAATTTATAAACAATGACCGTATCACCTTTACGTAAAACTTTAAGCAGTTCATCTAATTGAGGTCGATTTTTCATTTTTCCTGATTCTTTTTCTTCAAAAATTTTATCCACTCCGTAGTGAGCTAATGCATCGAGTTGTAATGTTAATGATTGATCTTGTGTACTTACGCGTGCATATCCAAATTTCAACACAAATCTCCCCTTTTCTAATATGTTAACTATACCAAAAAGGGGTTTTAAATAGATATATTGGTCTTTTGATTTTGGTTATATTTTTGGTTATGTATTTAAGTTGTTTTTAAGGTTTTTAGAGAAGTTCTCTATTTATAACCAAAAACGGTCGTTTTCGGTATTGTTTCAAAATAGACATATGGCTATTTTTAGATTGAAAAGAATATATATGTCACCTTTTAGTAAAGATTGATAATTACCAATGCAGGTATATTATTAAAAAGAGTTCTAAATGATTGAGGCCACTGAAAAACTAACGTTTTAGATTTATGGTGTCGGAAAAAGATAAAAGAAAAGGGGTCTGTCCGTTCAGAATTGAACGGACAGACCCCTTTTTTCCTTGCTTTTATTCCTTTGGTTCGTTCATTAGTCTGATAATTCGTTTCAAGTTCACTGTGAAAATCGACATTGCTCCCTGCATTTCCATGCCAACGAGACCCGAGGAAGATGCCACATCATACCCGTGTCTGTGTTTTAGTTCACTATTTTTCGCTTCAATTTTGTAACGTTCTTTTGCTTTTTCACGAAAATGAGGACTATCCTGAAAGACTTGCTGCTCCATATGTTCGGAGGATTTAATTGTGACGGAGTAAGTCTTTCGACTTCGCCCCCTCTTTATAACACCCATCCCGAAGCGGGCAGACCTTACACTTTTCCACATCAAAATAATAAGTATAACTTTGATTCGATGATTTCTTACCAGTACGTGCTTTCCGTATGGCCATATTTCCTGCCTTACAAACATACATGCCGGCATCCTTATTGAATTCAAACTCATTTTCTTTCTGACGTACTCCTTGTGTAATGAGTGGATGTAGCTTTGACACTAATTCTAAATCATTTTGGTTTGCGTATTGGATATTGTATTTTTCCGAGTAAGCTGTATCTCCAATAACACACTTCACATTCATGCCTGTACTTTGCGTATTTTCAATTAATGTCTGTAGATATTTCCCATCATTCTTTTCTCCAGTAGTGACAACCGCAGCTGTAATCACTCGTTCTTCACTCATAGCGATATGTGTTTTATATCCAAAGAAAGAGGTATCGGCCGATTTATGCCCTTTTCGGGCATCAAGATCATCGGAGGAAGGCAGGTTCTCTACGTGATCTTCCACTAGTTCTTTTAAGTAATTTAGCTTTTCTTTCACTTTCGGATAGCTGGATACAGCCTCTTCTTGGTCCAACACTTCAATAAGTTCCTTATTGTATTGAAGTTCATCAGCTAAATTCTCAGTAACGCTCTTCGAAGGAAATTTTTCTTTCAAACGTTCGTCCACCTGGTAAACAGCTTTACGCAATAGCTTTGATTTTTCCCTCAGAAATTCGATCGGTGATTTCTGGTTAAAACGTGCTTTTGTATGGGTGGCATCAACGATGATGGAATTACTCGCAATAAGATCTTTTTCCAGAGCTAACTTCACTGATTTCTGAATTAACATGTCCAGTAACTGTGTATCCTTTAGTCGTAATTTCCGGAACTTGGTTAATGTGCTTGAATGAATAACTGGGTCTTCTGGTGCCATTTCTAAAAAATATTTGAAGGACATATCATATTTCGAACGCTCGACGACATCAACATCAGACAAATCGAAGATTGTCTTAAGTAATAGATATTTAAAAAGACGAATAGGAGGGACAGCGTTTCGACCGTTATCCAAACAATATTTATCTCTTAATTCTTCTAAAATAAAAGAGAAGTCCACCAGTTCGTTTATTTGTCGAAGCATATTGTCTTTGGGTACTACTAAATCGTATATTGCCATGAAGGGACTAAGATTAAGCGACTGTTGATCAGAAATCATATGTACCACCACCACTAAAAATTGTTGCTTCCATTATACATGAAAATAACAACGAGGGTTTTCTCGATTTCATCGAGAAAACCCTCGTTAATTAGAATTTGGACTTTTTCAGTGGCCTCAAATGATTAGAACCCTTTTTTACATATTATTCTTTTACACGCATGAGCCGCAAACTGTTTAATGCTACTAGAAGAGTTGCCCCCATATCTGAAAGGATTGCAATCCACAGTGTTAACCAACCTGGGATAACCAATAGCAATGCAATAAATTTAATTGAGATAGCAAAGGTAATATTAGCCTTGATGATGTTTAATGCTTTACGGCTTAGTTTCACCGTAAATGGAAGCTTTCTTAAATCATCTCCCATTAAAGCAACGTCCGCTGTTTCTAGTGCTGTATCGGTACCAGCTCCCCCCATTGCAATCCCTACTGTCGAAGCTGCTAAGGCAGGAGCATCATTTACACCGTCACCAACCATAGCTACTTTGCCATACTTGGCACGCAATTGTTTAATGAAATTTAATTTATCCTCTGGCATTAATTCCGCCTGCACATTAGATACACCAACATGATTACCGATAGCCATAGCTGTACCTTGATTATCACCTGTAAGCATAATCGTTTCTTTGATTCCTGCTTTGTGTAACTTTTGTATCACTTCTTTACTTGAATCTCGAACTTCATCTGCAACTGCAATAACAGCCAGAATTTCTATCTCTGTTCCTACAATCATTGCGGTTTTACCTTCATTTTGCAGTATCGATACTTCTTTTTCAAACTTTTTATCGAAAGTTATTGAGGATAACTCTTTAAAGAGCTTTGGACTACCAATATAATAAGTAACCCCATTTATAATTCCTTTAATTCCTTTACCTGTAATAGATGAGAAATCCTCTACCTGTACGTCAGCATAATTGATACGCTCCAATTCAGCTTTTTTCATGATTGCTGATGCAAGAGGGTGTTGTGAGCGATATTCTAAAGCTGTAATGATGGACAATAATTCTTTTCCATCTGTTTGTGCGTTTAACAATTGATAATCAGTTACAACTGGAACACCTTTCGTTAATGTTCCTGTTTTATCAAAAGCAATTGCTTTTAATGAACCAATTTCTTCAAGATAAACGCCACCTTTAACTAATACACCTTTTTTAGCCGCATTCCCAATAGCGGAGACAATTGAAATAGGGGTGGAGATAACTAAAGCACATGGACAACCAACTACTAGAACAGCTAACCCTTGATAAACCCACGTTTCCCAACTTCCATCAAAAAATAATGGAGGCAGGACGGCTACTAAAGCAGCAACGACCATAATAATAGGTGTGTAGTATTTTGCAAACTTATCTACAAATGCTTGTGCTGGAGCGCGTTCTCCTTGTGCTTCTTCAACAAGATGGATTATTTTAGAAATTGTTGTATCCTCAACTAATTTTGTTATTTCAACTTCTAATAAACCTTCTTCATTCAATGTCCCTGCAAAAACTTCATCATCAATTGCTTTTCCTATTGGGACAGATTCTCCTGTGATTGCTGCTTGATTGACTGATGAATGCCCCCTCACAACGACACCATCCATCGCTATCTTCTGGCCAGGTTTAACAATCATGATATCACCTACTGCAATATCATCAACATGTATCATTAATTCTTGACCATTTCGTCTAACAAGAGCTTCTTTTGGTGCAATGTTCATGAGAGAACGAATTGAATTTCTTGCTCTATCCATGGAGAATCGTTCAAGCTCTTCACTGATAGCAAAGAGAATAACAACAAGTGCAACTTCTCCCCATTCACCAATAATGGCTCCACCTATAACAGCTACAGTCATTAGGGTTTTCATGTCAAACTCTAAACGTAATAAGTTTTGAAAACCAACTTTAAAGAGTGATAACCCTCCTACCAACATGGACGCTAAAAATAATAACGTTGTAAGGATATTATCTTCTCCATTTACAAAATAAGACAAATAACCAAACACAAGAAATGCAACTGAATAAAGCAATTTACTATACTTTTTATAAAATGGAACTTTTTCTCCTTTATCCTCTTTGGCTGTATTTTGAGACGTTTGATTGGAATTTTCTGGTGTTACCTTTAGGCTTTCAAATGATCCAGCTTTTTCTAATTCCTCAACTGAAGCTTTACCGAATACTGAAATTTTAGAAGCACCAAAATTCACTTTCGCATCTTCAACTCCTGGAATTTCCTTTACGTTTCTTTCGAATTTCCCAGCACAATTTGCACAAGTAAAGCCTTGAACACGATAAACACTTTTATCTTTTTTCAAATTTTCCTCATTCACGGTTATCTACTTCCTTCCCATGAACAATTGCTGTTGTCACAAGCATTTTGACATGTTCATCATCTAAAGAATAAAAGACTAACTTGCCTTCTTTTCTACTCTTAGCAATTCCTAGGTTACGTAGATGGCGTAAGTGGTGAGAAACTGTAGCCATAGTTGCATCGATAATATTCGCTACGTCACATACACATAATTCATCTTCTTGAACCAATGCATAAGCTATCTTTAGCCGTGTTTCATCTGATAACGCCTTGAAGATGTTTGCCACTGGTGCAAGATTTTCTTGTTCCACAATTGAACTGACACGTCTTACCTTTTCTTCGTCATAACAGAAAATTTCACAAGTATCATGTGTTTGTTTAACTTTTTGAGCCATAAGTTCACCCTCATTCAAATAATTATTTGATTATAACTACATTCTAATACTCATTTGATTAATCTGTCAATAAAATAATCAAATGAGTATTTAAATATTTTTTCTAATTAAGAATTTTAGTTTAGAAGCCGATTTTATTTTGTCGTTTATATTTTCTTTGTTGCATTGTATCTATGTATTTTAAAAAGATTTTGACATTATATATTAGCTGATGCTAATATGTTCCAGTGAACATATAAATTTTAATGAATAGGAAAGGAAGGTTAATGTGGAGACAAACAAATTAGATATCAAAGTGAAATTAATACATGGCTTCTCGAACAAAACGAGATTACTGATTCTGGAAAGCATTAAAGAGAACGAAAAGACCGTATCTCAAATTGTAGAAGACATTAATGGCAATCAATCGAACATCTCACAACATTTAGCATGTCTCAAAGGTTGTGGAATTATTGTAGGTAGAAATGAAGGAAAATATTGTTATTATCGTCTGAGAAATGATCATATAAAAGAATTACTCACAATGGTTGATGTAGTATTGAGCGATGTTGAAAAGGATATAACATGTTGTGATAATCATATTTTATAGTAACTAAGGTTGAGGTTAATAATGAGAAATTTACCGTTATTATTAATTATTTTATTGATTCTTACTTCTTGTGGTTGGAGTATAGTACTGGGAAGCAGAGTGAGTACGATATATCCGAAGCAGGATGGGAAGTAACTGACTTTGATTATGTAAATCAGAATGGAGAGTCTGTAAGTTTAGGTGAATTGGAAGGGCAATTTTGGTTAGAGCAAATATGGTCTTTACTGCTTGTCCTACTGTTTGTCCTATTATGACTCCAAATATGAGAGAGATCCAAGACTATGCCATTGAAAATGATATTGATATGAAATTCATATCCTTCTCCCTAGACCCTGAAAAATGATACCGTTGAATATCTAAAGTATTATACAGAAGCGATGGGTGTTAATGATGATTATTGGAGTTTTTTAACAGGTTATGGTTTGGATGAAATAACTAGATTCGCCGAAGAAAGTTTTAAATCTCCCGTAAAAAAGTTAGATGATGATTATTTACATAGTACTAGATTCTTCCTAGTTAATGAAAATGGAGAGGTTATAAGAGCCTATAATGGAATGGCTACAGACTTATCAGATATAAAAAATGACACCAGTAGAACTGTTCAATAATGCCTTTATAATTAATAAGGAGAGATATAGTTGACACATGAATTTATTATTATTGGTGCTGGTCAAGCAGGGATTGCCATGAGCCAAAAGTTAAAAAAAGAGAGCATAAGCCATCTAGTAGTAGATAACAATGAGAAAATTGGAGCTTCATGGCGTTCAAGGTACAACTCACTAGTTTTATTTACACCAAGGAATTATTCCTCGTTACCAGGATTGCCCATGGATGGTCGTCCTGAGGGTTACCCAACAAAAGATGAAATGGCTAACTATTTAAAGAAATATGTAAAGCATTTTCAGCTACCTATTTCATTAGATGTGAAGGTATTAAAGTTAGAGAAAGAGCAAAATCAATTTCTACTTCATACTTCAAACGGATTATATAAATCGAGGAATGTTATAGTAGCAACAGGTGCATTTCAAAAGCCATTTATCCCTATTTCTCAAGATAGAGATGAAATACAACAAATACATTCTTCTTCTTATAAGGATCCGATAGACATAAATGGTCATAATATCTTAGTAGTTGGTGGTGGGAATTCAGGAGCTCAAATAGCCACCGAATTAGCTGAAACGAAAAATGTTACTATTTCTATTTCGCATAAATTAAAATTTTTACCTTTAGAGAAATTTGGGAGAAGCATTTTTTATTGGTTAGATCGATTACATTTATTGCACGCTGGGATAGATACAAAAAGAGGGAGAATCTTTAAGAAGCGAAAAGACCCTATTTTTGGTTACGACTTAAAAAAACTAATTCAGAAAGATTCTATAAAAATAAGACCACGTTTAGAAAAAATATCAGGAAAAAAAGTATTATTCTCGGATGGAAGTTCATTAGCGATAGATTCTATAATATGGTCAACTGGATTTAAACCTTCTTATGAATGGATATCTATTGAAGGGGCTATTAATTCAAAAGGAGCACCTATACATCAAAGGGGAATTAGTCCATGTGAGAACCTTTATTTTATTGGTTTGCCGTGGCAATTTCAACGTGGTTCATCACTTGTTTGTGGTGTAGGGTTAGATGCAGAATTTTTGACTCAATATATTTTAAATAATCGATTAATCTAAATTTAAGCTTTTCTTTCCATTTAGAGCAAATCAAGCAAATAGATTCTCTTTCCTTTTTTTAATAGGTACCGTCAGGAAAATACGATTTACAACGTTAAGGAAATCATAGTAGTTTAGAATCGGTAATTGAACAACGATAATTATTTGAGGCAGTCATATGGGACACTTTTAGCCCTCCAGTCTACACAGTTTTACCAACAATAGAGCGGAGTTACAGGTAAGCCAGATAGAACCTTGCCCAATGGATTAAGGTAAATAAACATTACTTTGAGTAAATTTTGTTCAATTAATCACTTAAACTGAAAGGAGCTAGAGTTTAACAAACCAAACAAAAAAGTCGATTCCTTAGCCTAAGGAAAATCGGCTTTTTTTAACTAGAATTTTTCTTAGCGTATGTTTTCCGCGTTTTGTTGGTAGGACCCCTACCATCGTAGAACTCATTAAACAGTTTCATAGCCATATCATGTATATCCATTGTGATATTGCTTGGTATATCAAATGATCTAGAACGAGAAAATCCTCCACCTGTTTCTTTTGAATAACCAATTCCCAGTTGAACAGTCTTACCTATCTTCCCTGCTGTTCGTGCTCTTCTACATACTTCCTCGCATAAGTCTAGTATGCAGTAATCAATTTCTTCAGCACTATAGTTTCTTAATAAAGCAATACCATGACCGAACCCTTTTTGTTCGTGTTTCGTGAAGTCTCCAAACACTGGACTTAAATCGATTCCGTGAGCATGCCAATATAGCTGCTCCCCCATAACACCGAAACGTCTTTTGAGTACATCTAGACTGAAATTAGCCAATTGTCCTAAATTTACAATACCCATTCGATTTAAATTTTTCTTCATACGATGACCAATTCCCCAAATATCGCCTATTTGTGCTGGCCATAATAATTCCTCTACATCTTCATATTTACATTCAGCTACACCTTTCTTCTTGGCATGTAGATCCATTACTACTTTAGCCAAAAATTTATTATCTCCAATACCAATTGAACAAGTTAGTCCGAATGTATTTAAAATATCATCTTTTATTTTTTGTGCTATTTGTCTTCGATTACCAAACAATTTTTCTAACCCGTTAACTGTCACCCATAACTCATCCACACTATATACGTGTATAGCATCAGGTGGAGCATAGTTATTAAGTAGATTTGTTATTTCTACTGATACTTTTAGGTAGTCTGCCATATGTGCAGGAACAATTATTATATTTGGATCATCAGGAAGTTCAAAGTATCGACTAACATTACTGATTCCATATCTTCTTTTTAATTCTGGCGTCGCTGCTAATACAATACTTCCTGACCTACTTGGATCACCTACAACAGCTAGCATAACTTTCATTGGATCTTCTCCTAGTTTCACAGCTTCAACGCTGGCATAGAAAGAACGCATATCGATGCAGAGAACATCATTTCTTGGATAGTTCGAGTAATCCATTTATGACACCTCACTTATAAGAACGTGTGTTCTTATTATACCAAAATTATGTTCTTAGTAAACATAATTTATTAATGTAAATTTTTCCCAAAAAAAGAAACGTATAATTGATACGCTTCTTAATAATCCTCCTGCATTTCCTCACTTTCATCTCCCACAGTAAGCGCAAGTCCATTTTCAATATATGTAATAAGTTCATCCAGTATTTTTTCTTTCGTATATTTTTTCATTTTGCTATCGTATTCTTTAAAAGTAGTATGATTGTCGGAAAAATCCATCATATCACTTTCTCCTATACGAATTAAATAGCTTGCGGTAACTATATCAGCTCTTGGACTCTTATGATGTAATTGCTTTGCATGTTCTATACGATGATTTCTCACATCTATTTCTCTCTGTTTTTGTTGTTGTTGCCTTTTTCTTCTTTCTTCTTCAATTTTCTTTTGTGTATCGTAATAATCTTCTAAAGTATTATAATAACTTTCCCCTAATTGTCTTTGCATTTCTTTTAACAGATTAAATGCAATTTGAGGTTCTAAAAATGATTTATGGAAACACCTTTGCATCCATTCTGGACTAGGCTTTATTTCTTCAAGATACCATTGTTCAATAAGAGTTCTTAAATACACCTCATATCCAGGGAGCCCAAATTTAGAAGAAGTTCCTTTTGCAATCAATACATGTAAAATAGTATGCTCTATCAAATCACAATAAACTAATTTGTCCCTTCTTTGGCTTTCAAAGGGTATGTTATATTTTTTCACAAAATTTTGATCAGATATATTTAACCATTTATTTTGATCAATATGATGGCAGTATAATCCTTCGCTTGTTCTTGAAGCTTTACCTGTTGTAATGTTTTTTATTTCTCCATTCATAAATCGTTGGTATGAAGACTCTCTGAAATAGTCATCTATTGCAGGTCCATATTTATTAAGTAAATAGATAACTACTTCATCATAAGTATTAGACAGTAGATCCTTGTACTCTTTATAGTTATTCATTCACAAAACCTCTTTAAGCGATAACTTCTTGAATACCTTCGTTGCAACGTTATTAAATATAGATTAATATTTCCATATTATCCTAGAAGGTGTTCTGTAAATATTAACGCTGCGGATAATGCAACTATTGCAATAAGTTTTTGTTTCCATGTATCCTTCATGCTGTGCTTACTAGTCAATAATAAAATGACAACAGTTGAGATTATTATTAATTGAAAAGGTGACATTATTAATCTTCCTCTCTAAAAACTTTGTAGCTTACTTCACCATCCGATTTTACGACAAAGCGTACTCTTCCGTCCCAATTTTCTCCATCATCATCACTTATATACAATATAACTTCTTTTGTTCCTACTTTTGGAATTGGTGTTCCAACAATTTCCCTCCAGATAGGAATATTACTTTGTATTTGATAAGATGTATAACCTGCTGCAAATTCCTTGGAGAATTTTGCAGTGTCATCCAATTTGTCAAAAGCTTTTTTAACGTACTTTATTTTTTCTCCAGCAAATAACCCTACTCTTGCCAACGAATAAGTTCCTACTACATTAGCTGCGACTTGAGCACCCTCTGCTATACGATAATTAATCTTTCCTTGTACAGCATCTTGAGTATAGTAGTGCAAATCTGGATTATCTTTGAAGATTATAAAATCTCCATCTTCTATTGTATAGTTTATCTGATGACCATTTAATTCAATGCTAGAAGGTTGAATGCCTAGAGCTTCATAATCTACACTTTTCCCTTGACTGACTTCCATATTGTTTTTCTGCCATTTAACAATACCAGAGCCGTTTGAACCCTCATCGGTTACTTTTATAGAAGGTTTGTATTCTAAATAAGGTAAGTTTCTTCCTGCTAGTAATTGTTCTGCTCGATAAGAATCAACATGTTCCTTTAATACTGGTAAACCATAAATATCTAAAGTATTAACATAATTAGTGAAACGTTGTTCTCCTTTTGTTGTGCCAGCTCTGTCAATCGTTATTTTTATATGATGTAGTAACTCTTTAATATCAGAATCTACTTCGTTTGTTATAGTATATGTTTCTAATTTCTTGTTTAAATTCGATAAGCTTTTTGTCACCTCTCCTTTATCGGTCGTTATCGGAGAAAAGTCAGGCTTAGTCACACTGCTAATATCTAATACACTGTTAATGGTATCATTAATAGATTGATATTCTTTTTCTAGTTTTTCATATGTAGTTTCAACATCCTCTTTTGTATCAAGTAGATAATCGCTATTAATACGTGTAGCAGGACTAGAATCGACATTTGATTGAAATTCAGTTAGGTGTTTTTCTAGATCAGTATTCATCTTCATAAATAGTTTACTAAAAGAATCCAATAATGTTAAATGGATTTCTGAGAAATATTTTTTTGCGTTGTTTGCTGTTTTTCCAGAAAATGAGTCCATGCTTAGAATTTTGTATATAGCTTGTTTTATGTCATTAAGACTAGCTTCAGTTGTTTCAGCATACTCTTTGAGGTCATGTGATAGTTCTAGCACTTCATCAATATCTACTTTTCGTGCCATTTCATTACATCCCCATTCTAAAAATTGTTATATATACAGTATAAAATAAACCCCCTGTCATTAGATAGGGGGAGTTTGCTAAATTTGTTGTAGTCACTCTTGAAAGCTATTTTCAATATGTTTTATTATTTTTACAGGAGACGTACTTATCAGATAATAATTTTCATCTTCTATTCCATCATGAGAATGATTACTTTCAAACATGGAAAGTTGCAAATCAATGCTTACTTCAACTCCATCATCATAATTAATTATGACTTTTACTACGTCAGAATCATGATTGTTCAAGCTATTTTCTTGTTCTGCGTATTGAACAGAATCAATGGTATTATCTCTAGAAATTCTATTCATCAATTTTTCCGCAACGATGTACTTATCTGGTTCTTCGAATTGAAAAAGGTCATTAGATAAAATAGTTGTTTCAAAGGAATTAAAAAAACCATCGATATCATTTGATTTAATAGAAGAAAAAAAGTATTCTACAGCACCTTTTTTTGGAGCAGTATTCTCATTTGTTTCTTCATGATGATGGTGACTATAACCACTTATATCTATACCATATTCTTCTAGTTTTTCTGGATCATTTTCATATTCAGAAGGAAAATGAACATCTAACTCGTGATGGTGGTGATTAGGTTGGTTAGCAGATACAGAAACTTCTTCATAATCTAATGCCCCATCATTTATATAATATAATATTGTTATTAATAGAAGGAAACCGATAAATACAAGGCATCCTATTTTCAACCATTTATTCATAAGAAGAATACTCCTTTAAAAAGAAATCATACGTTCAGGATTTATAGCATTTTCCTTACCTATAGTCCAACTCCCTGAATGGATTTCAAAATGTAAGTGTGGACCAGTTGAACGGCCAGTATTACCTAATAATCCTATTTGTTCTCCTTTATTCACCTTTTGGCCTTCAGATACAAAATAACCGTAAAGATGAGCATATATAGTTTCATAAGCTTTTCCATTAATATTATGTTTTATGAATACTACATGACCATATGAATCAGAATAGTACGCTCTTGATACAGTACCATTGGCAGCAGCAACGATTGGAGAAACACCTTCTGTGCCACCTAAATCGATTCCATAATGAAATCCTCCATTACGGTTTCCATATCTTGATGTCACAACACCTGCTGTTGGTCTTGTAAACGTTCCATCTGAAATGACTGGTAAATCATCACCTGGCTCATAAACTGCTTCAGTTTTATAACGATCAGCTCGCGCTAAAACTTCTTTTCCATATTGTGTACTTTGATTATATGCTAACAATGCTGTAGCAGGATTTTTAGCATATCCACTACTAGCAAGATAATTAGCTGCAGAGTGAATTGCATCTGCTAAATCCCATGGATCTGCTTTACCATCTCCATTAGCATCAACACCATATCCACCACCCGACTTAATAATAGATAGGCTAGTGATATCTATATTTCCAGGAACTAACCCAGTATTTCCGGGACTGTACTTCCATCCTGCCCATGTAGCTGGAAGAAATTGCATGTGTCCAATCGCCCCAGCACTAGATATCATGGTTGGATGGGTACTAAATTGAGTCTCTTGAGCATGTACGGAGGCTAATACATACCAATGGACCCCATATTCGGCTTCAGCATCTAAATAATATTGCATATATGCAACGGGTATATCTGAACCGGGTATTACATTTCCTGGATAAGGGATTGCACCACCAAAGTCGCCACCGGAAGAACCACCTTCTAACCATGCTATATAGTCCATTGGTAGATTTTGAAACTTGTAGTTGGTTTCTAGTAATCTCTTATCGTTTAATCCAAAACCTAAAGAGTTTAAAGCTGTATCTAAGTAAGTATAGTCTGTTGTTTTGATTTCATTTTTTTCATAATACTGTTCTCTGGTTTTCGTATATGTGCGAAGTTCTTTTTCTACTTCAACTTCTACTTCAACTTCTTCTTCCACAAATACGGGAACCTCTTTTTCAATTGTTTCTTTTACTTCTCTATACTTAGTTACAGGAACTTCTCTTACCATTGGATTACCGTTCTCATCCCATATCATTCGATACTCTGTAGTTTCATAAGGTTCCATTCTTGTCACGGTTTCTTCTACTGTTTGATATTCATAATAAGTGTGTGTTCTGGTCTGTGTTTCCATTTCAGTTATAGTTTCAACCTCAACAGTCGTTTTCCAATCTGTTACAACTTCTGTATATTCATTTCTAACATTTCCTTGCCAATAATCGATTTCTGTTAGCTTAGATACATAGTTATCCACTCTTTCAATATCGCTCCAGGGTTCACATTTTTCTCCTTCTTTACATACTTGTGTTTGTGTTTCTTTCCATTCATTGAATTCATCACTATAAGTGAAAGTTGGCTTTAGTGTATCGGCCATATCGCTTACTATTTCATAATGGTCATCATTTTGCATTGCTTCTAACTGTACAACTGATGAGAGTAATTCAACTGGCACTTTATATGGAGACTGTTCAGGATTATCCATATCAACGGTATTATTAGATTCTTCGACTATATGATCATGTAAATCTTGTTGTTCATCGTTAAGGCCTATTCCACCACCAAATAATGCTGATGATACAAGAGTAATGATGATGATAAGAAGGATAATCCCCACTATTACTAAAATAGCGGGTAATCCTACTGTCCCTAACAATGCTATTAATGCTTTCCCTAAAACTGCAGCACCAGCTTTAACACCTTTGAGCGCTAACTTACCCAGGGTTTTACCAAGCTTTTTTAAAGCTTGATTTTTAGCTTTATTACCAACTTGTTTAGCAACCTTTTTCACATTTGATTCTTTTTGTTCAGGTTCTTTTTGTGAGAAAGGGTCATAATGATAAGCCATTACTCTGCACCACCGATTTTCTTAAATCGTTCTTTATCAAACTGTTTACGGCGTTGATATCGCTGATTTGTTGGTGTATTCAGATATTCTTCTGTTTCTAAACGTGGAGTATAATTTACTTTTTGTCCGTTTCCATCTGTTATATTATCCATATGGAATCGTGTATTTCTAACCTCGTATTTTACCTCTCTCATATCATTAGCATTCAGCCTAGCATCACCTTGTTTATATGGAGAAATACGGACTTCTTGACCTGTAGACTTGTCATTTCCAACCATATAACTTCTATCTTTTGTTACAATCATGCGTATATTATCAGTCGTTTGAGCAGCTTCTTTCTTACTAAAAGAACCTGTCTCAACACTAGCATTATAAGGCGATATATCTTGTGTAACTCTTTTATTTATTGAATTAGGACGTTGAGTAGCAATAAGTTTATTGGGATTAACATTAATATTTCTTCCAGTATTTACTTTACTTCCACCAGTATCCATTTGATAAGGATTGGATGATGCGACAAATCCACCGTTGTCACTCATGTTTAAATCTTGATATATAACTTGTCCTTCTTTAAGTGCACTATCACCAGAACCATAACGAGATACAATTCTATTTCTTCCTGAGCTATCTGTAGCTTGAACATAGGATTGTGTAGGTGTACTTACAAGTTTTATATTCCCTTCCGGTACGTAATATTGTCCTGTTTCAGGGTTTTTCTGTGAAGCCATTTGTTGTATCTCAGATGCTTCATAAACTCCACTTTCGGTTCCTTGATTAATAGCCTTATTATAAGGACTAACTTTAGAAGCAAATTGTCCTGCTTTTTGATATAACTTAGCTCCTCCAACTAACCCTCCTGTATAAGCTACTGCATTACGAAATCTTTCTTGTTTTTCTACAGCATTTTCAGAAGATGGTTGAAAAGAGGAGGTTACGTTTTGTAACCCTTGTGATAATCCAGAACCAATAGCTTTAGTCTGTGTAACAAATTTACTTCCGGTATTATTCATACTTTCAGGACTTTCTAAAATAGAAGAAGATCCATCTTCATATCCATTCATAAATGTTTGGGAAACCATTTTTCCTTTGTTCACAACGTCTCCAGCTTTATCCCATGCAGGCTTTATACCTGTTGAATTGGAAATAAATGCGCCTGTTGCAGCAGCGCCCGCAGTCATTTTCTGCATGCCATCGCTTTTTCTAATCATTTGTTTCATTGGCATAGATTGCGGTAATTGATTATTAAAGTGAGACAAGTTATCTTGGAATTTTTGTGGTTCTTGTTCACTCCACATTTGTGTCGCCTCTGGCTCCTCCATACCACTTGCCATTTTGTCCTGGATAAAGTTTTGTTTATCATCAAGTGTTTTTGCCGATGCCAGTTGATTTGTTAAATAACCACGATTTACTTGTTGATTCGCACCTTTATTGAATACTGCTTCTGGTGCAACCCCGTTTATGGAGTTATTTGCTGAAGACATATAACTTCTTGCTCCGCCTGCTACCATACCGTTTGCTTTATCATAAAGTAATTCAGCTTGTTCTTTTGTTGCATTAGGATTTTGCGTTTGATACGCGTCTACAAATGAGCTCTTGTTACCTGATATAGCATGTTGTTGAGCCATGTCATACGTATCACCAGTTTGTTTAATCATATTATCAGATGGAGTAAAGCTTTGATCCTTCATAAATGCTTGCTTAGATGTGCTTCCTTTTATTGATTCATACATTTGACTTGCTTGTTCTTTCGTAGCAGATGGATTAATGTTAGATTGATAGTTTTCGATAAAACCTTCTTTATTATTTCCATCTATATAGGATTTTGCAGAATCATAAGCATTTTCAGCTACTGCTTTATGGTTACTTTGTGCAGCATTCATTGCACTATTAACATAAGCATCTTTCGAACTTGCACTTTGTATAGATTCAAAAGCTTCATTCGCCTGTTCTCTTGTAGCACCATTATTTGTGGCAAGATATGAATTGGCAAAGTTCTCTTTTGCTTGATTTCTTTTCGCCATGTGGAAGGCTTCATTTGCTTCATCTAAAGTAGCATTAGGGTTTTGTCTTTTATATTCATCAACAAAAGATTGATTATCTTTATTTTGCATATTATCTGCAAAGTTTTTAGCAAATTCTCCTCTGTCAACATGTTCACTGCCCATAGCATTTGCTTTCATTTGATTAGCAGTATCATTAGCAACCCCTTGAAATTCTGAACGTTTTGATGCGACAGCTTGATTCCAAGAGTTTTCTTTTGCCATAGAATGTGCTGTTTTCTCTTGTTCAGTTGCGTTTTCTGATAACGGGTTTTCTAAATCATAGTTTTGCTCGAAATTATCTTTATTATCGTTTGCCCATTTGTTTGTCATTGCTTCAGCACTTTGGTTAGCAAGTGAATCTGTATTTGCCAATTTTCCATCTTTACTAGTACTTCTCTTCACGAGATTTCTCGCATTAGAAAGGTTACCAGCATGAACATCACTCTTGTGATCTTCCCATTGTTGTTCAAGACCTTGTTTATCTAAGTCCGGGAATTTCTCTCTTGCTTTTTCAATGAAACTATCTTTATTTGCTAATTCATAATCTGCTGTGTCTTTGTTTGCTAATGTATTAGCTACATCCTCTTGGTTAGTACTTAATGGATCTGACATTTCCCCCCAGGTTTCTTGGAATGCACTCTTTCCGTTTTTAATACCTTTACCAGCTAAGTCTCCAAGGGCTTTTGTTCCACGCCCTGCTAATCCACCAGCAACACCTCCAGCAATAAAACCTCCAGTAGCTCCTACCATTGACCCCATTGGGCCACCAATTGCTGCTCCACCAATTGAACCTGCTGAACCGAGAACGGCTTTACCTGCACGACTTCCTATATCGCCCCATTTAAGCATTGCATCCGCTTTTGGTGTAGAACTGCTATCTGTTCCGGTATTAGCAGCCATTGTTGCATCTTTAATGATAGATTCTTCTCCTTCTTTAGAAGAACCGTTATTTGAACTCTTAACACCATCCTTTGCCCCTTTTAAAGCTCCCATAACGCTACTGTTATTATTTTTATCCATTGCTCCTTTAACAGAACCATATACGCCTGCTAAAGCGGACATTCCAAACATAGCACCTACTTTACTCATTGTGCTGTTCATTCCTCCACCCATGCCTAGTAAAGCGCGAATAGATTCTCCAACTGGTATAAAAATTAAATATAATATAACAACCTCTAGATTAAGTATAGGGTCTGTAACCTTAAATTCTCCAGATGTTATAGGATCAGAACCTGCAGTTATAAGAAGAACAGCCCATAATAAGACAGCATGTATACTTTGTACAAATACGGTTCCTACAAATTCTTTTAACCAAGCACCAGTTATAGGCTTTAGTTGCGGAATTAGAAAGAAAGCTATCATTAAAGGACCGAGTATCATAAGTATGAGCAATGTAAGTTTTCGCATCATGTAATACCAATTCGCCCATAACGTTAGGAATAGAATAATAATGTTAATTACGATGGCTCCTATTATTCCACCACCTGTTATTTGGTCTGCTATGCCTAGAATCCCTCCACCACTATTGGCTGCAAACACATTAACTATTCCTTCATTTAATGTAAAAACCATTTCATAGAAAAACCCTAGGTTAAAAAATACAATTACCACGATTATTAGATCTTTAAGAAATTCTATATAATAGGTTCTACTGGCTGGATTGATGACGGTTGAACTAATCCTCATACCTGCCATAACAATTGCAGCTAATATGAAAAATCCAGCTATTGTAGCTACTATTGTAGCTCCCGGTCCGAATATATTTTCAATTTCATTCGTATTGAATGTTTTATATACAAGATCTTCTGTTTGTCCTTCTCCAAAAATTAAATTGTGGAAACTATGAAGAATAAGAAAAGGCTCAACTAGTACCGAATAAAACCATGAGAATACGTCACCTAATATGTCCAATAAATTATCTGCAATATCAAACATTTATTTCCCTCCTAGCTAACCTCTTTCTTCTTCCGTTTCTTATCAAGCATTTGTTCTAGAACTGCTCTATTGGATTCAATAAAGGCTAGTTCTTCTTCGGAAGGATTTGTTTGTAAATACACAGAACTTTTACCAATTCGTAAAATACCTTCACCCTTAGCTGGGTTATTAAAAATAATAGATATTTCACCTTCAGATAGGTCGAAGTTTTCTCGAATTTTCTGTAAGTCAATATTATTTTGTTGCATGAATAGTATTGTGAAGGTAGAGGATAGAATCCCTCTTGATTTCTGATTTTCCAAAATACGCACAAAATCTTGTGTTGCCCAACATAAACCACAATTCCTTTTTCTTGCTCTTCGCGCTACTTTCTCAAAAAACTCAACCGTTTGTTCATTATCTATAAATTGCCATAATTCATCTGCGTATATATATTTCTTTTTAAGAGCATTTTCAGGATTTTTTGCAAAATACTCCCAAATATAGTTAAGGATAACGTGGTAAGCAATAGGTCTTAAGAAACCTTCTTCCATTTCAGATATATTAAAATTAACAATTCTAGAATCTTGTAAGGATTGAGACATCCCTTTACCAAAATAGGTTTGTCCATCAAATATAGGTTTAGAACCGTCTCTTAGGAAAGGTCGGATAGCTGCAATAATACGTTCAGCTTTAATTTCGTTTTTGAAATTACTATATAAGTGATTATAGATATCCGAGATAGTTGGTTCAGGTTTACGTGCTTTAGACTGCACAAGTTCACCATCAATTTCCATTGGAACATTTTGATATAATGAATCTGGGTGTGAAGAGATATTTAATTGTTCCTCAAACACATATTTAATAGAGTCTTCTAAATAATTTCTTTCGAATACATTTAACCCTGGCTCTTCAGAATTTTTACCACGGACAATAATGTCAAAAAAGTTTAATATTTCCGCCTGTTTTTCTCTAACTGGCACAAACCGGACAAAAGTTTTTCCATTCTTATCAATGATTTCACTTTCATCGTATTCTTCGAGCCAATTCAACTCATCATCATCTATTTTCTTTTCAATTTCGGTTGCGCTTACCGCACAGGGATTAATACAAATGTTTTCTTCTTCTGATATATTTAAATTAATTCCTCCGAGTCGCTTGGTTATTTCTGAAAATTCTCCTTCGGGGTCTATAATCATTGACCAAACGTTAGCACCACTAGCTTCTCGCGCTATTTTTAGTTTCATTGCTAATGACTTTCCAGAACCAGGTATACCTACAATTCCCATGTTATAATTCTGAGGTCTGAATTCTTCCGTGCCAAAAGAGTTGATGAATTCTAGCTGTCCTGTAATACGATTAACCCCAATTGGCACACCGCCCATGTATCTTCCACTTCCACTTATAAAAGGAGAATAAGTCGATAATGAACGCCTATCTAAATTTCTAAGCGTATCTGGCATATAGTTTTTCCCCAGAGGTAGAGCGCTCTTAAATCCACTTTTCACTCGACTCCATGCGCTAGATATCTTAAAGAATCCGCTAGCCATACTATCTTCTACAGACTCACTGAAATTATCTAATTTCTTCTCGCTATCTGAATACAAGACCCCCATTGTACTAACGTTAAATAGATCATTTTCGGAAAACTGAATTTCAGACATTAATTGTTCTGTATCAAATATTTTTGTTTGGGTTTCTTGAATTGTATCGATGTTTCCTTTTTTCGTTTGATAAGATAAGTTTGATTGTAAAGTTGTTAGCTGCTGTTGTAATAAACGTACTGCTTGAGTAGTTTGAACTTTATGTACGTCAACCAATATGTCTACTTCTCCTGCACTCGTTAATTTGTATAACCAATTTGTTGGCATTTTACGAGGAAACCCATCACGCGGGATATAAAATGGTCGAAAATGTGTTTTTGTTCCTAATGATTGCTTCATTACCCCGTGGTCTGGGGAATCAATAGAAAATCCGTCTGGTGCAATTAAATCCCATACTGTTGGCTTTGAAGGTAATACTACATTCCCCTCTTCATCATACTGCACGTCTGAAACACTCAAATCGATTTCATTAGATACAACATCATTTGCTTCTTTCATTTGTTTCTTATTAAGCACTTTTTTCTCTTTGTTTCTCCTCTTCTTCATTTTCCCGAATCGCCTCCTTAACTAAGTCAATATGAACATCATCTTGGTCTGCTGTTACATAGCTTGATAACATCTCATGATCACCAAAATCTTTGAATCTATTCTTAACTGCTCTGCGACGGTTGAATGCATGATACAAAATATCTGCTATTCCTTCATTAGTTAATAATTGGACTTCCATGCGAGCTTTGGACAATTGATTTTTAGCTGCATTAACTCTACGATGTAGTTCTGCAAATGCCTTATCTACAATTTTTTCTTCAAGTTCTTCTTCATTATCTGCTGTAATTTCAGCAGTATTAATCTTGTGAGAAAATATTAGATACCTCTTAGTTTCAAAAATTGGAGAGTTGTGTTGCCAAATTAAAAGGTTCTCAACCATAGATTCCCCAAACGTTATTGCGTTTTGATGCAGGTTTTCTGCATTAACCATTGTTTCTTGCATTTTTTTAATGGGTTCAGATAAATCAACATAACGATTCTGCAGGTAGAATTGAACATTATAATTTGTTTGTGCTAACCAAGTTTCAAATGTTACATCGATAGATTCTTGCTCTGTTTGTGATAAGAGAAAATAATTTACTGGTTCAACCTCTGTGTACATTACAAATGTATTATCTTTATACCTGAGCATGTGGTGCTTAATTTCTTTTACTTCACTAAGAAACTCTTTAAATGGGTCCGGCTCCTCTTCTAATTCAATGTCTTTCACTTTTTCCCGAGGGTTATTTTTCTTATATTTAACAGCTTGTTCGTTATTTGATTCTTTGTTGAAACTTGGTAAGATAGGCTTGTTATTTGATATTCGTATAACAACATACATAACAACTCCTAAAACAGCGAAAAAGATAATATTACTCATTTATTTTCCGCCTCCTTTCTTTTTACGTAGATTCACCTTTGTTTTTTCAATGGATGGACCTCTTCTCCACACACCTATTTCTTTTTTATAGTTAAATTTCAATAAGAAATACTGATCGAAATTCAAATTATATTTGTGATGTTTCATAAAACCTAATAATCCTATGGCACTGGCGGTTGGAATTGCTGAGATTAAAGCAAAAATCACTCCAATTACAGGATCTCCAACAAGACTAAATACTTTCGGTACATAGAAATATAGTAAAGCCCCACCAGCTATTAAATAGGTTAGTTGTCTTTTAGAGATAATCCCTAATATAACTTTTTGTTCTGAGTTCATATCTATAGGAACTGTTTCTTTCCTTGCCAAATTTTATTTCTCCTTCCATCTTTATAAAAAAACGCCTCTCTTTTTATGTATAATTTTAAGAGAGGCGTTTTTAAGTATATGGTTAACTAGAGGCTCCAAAACCTCCAATCCATCCCGCAACAGTTCTAGCTTGAACAACTACCCAACCTCCGACAGCAGCCATTCCTAAACCAATAAACCCTTGAGTACGATTTTGTGGATTTCCTTGTGCACCCGATAACTTAATACCAGCAAAGATTAAACAAGCAAGAACCCAGAATCCCCCTACTGCCATAACAATATTTACTAAACGGTTAAGGTCGTTATAAACTGCATCTTCTGTACCGCCAGAGTTGGATACACCTGATACTTCATCAAATGCACCTGTTGCAGCATTTACTGTAGAAGCTTCGAATACAAATAGAAGGCAAAAAACTGCTAGTAGGCTAATAACAAGCATAAATACACTTTTATTTTTTGTTAGAGTCATTTTTTTTCACCTCCTTCACTGTAGTTATAGAAAAGGCAAATAAAAAACGCCCTGAAAAATAGTGAATAGAAGAACAAACATAGTTGTTCTTTCACATATCTTTCAGGGCGTCTCCCTAATCTATTAAATTTATATTCTTATAAACTACAAAATTAAAATTATCTGTTGTTAGCCAACAATTTATAAACTTATTTTATGTTATTATTTAAGGAATTGCAACTATTAATTTATTTACTAGGAAAACTGTTAAACTTAAATATTTTGATTGTACTTTTAATTTTTTGGTTATAGTTAAATTTACTTAAGTACAACAAAATATATATGTTAGAAGAATTGAGGTGAATACATTGAATAAACTTATATGGATATCTGTAGTATGTGTATTATATCTAGTAATACATCCACTTCTACTAGTACATATCAATTGGTTTAATTATTATGGAATGTTGTTGCAGGGATTATCATTATCTTATATTGCTGCTTTTCTGTTTTACCTTGTACATAATTATTACCCCTATATTTCAACAAAGAAAAGGTATGAAACCGTAATAGATAGAGAATTAAGTGATTTGTGGGAAATTTGTAATGGTTTAACCTATTCCATACGTCACCATTCTAGTAGTATTAATACTGAAGCAGACAATATTTCTAAACAATTGCAGAACTTGCCAGTTAATCTAAAAAAAGATGTAGAAGAAAATGAATTAAATGGGTATCCAGTCCCTCCAGATAAAAATTTTGATGAGAAAAATAAGCCAATTATAATTAGAGAATTGGGTTTTGACAAATGGAGTGATGCCGCACAGTATGTAAGCTCCAAAATAGGCAGCACTTTAAATAAGGTTCTTAAAATGAAAGATGTAGTAGAAGAGGAAACAATTTTAAAATTATTTGATCTGGAAAATGCTATAAATGACTTTAGAACAGTAGCAACTATTTACGAAAGAGAAAATAAAGATACATTCAAAAATGGCTATTTAGAACAGAAATTTGTTAAGTTTTACGACGGTACTAACGAATTAAAAAAATATAAAGAAGACCCATCAACTTACGAATATTAGTACCAACAAAAACTGCCCGCTAATCTTTTACAAAATAGCGGGCAGTTCATATTATTATATCTTCCATTTTTTTATTATAAAACATTAAAATATTGGTGTGATAGTAGGAATTTTTCTTTGAGAAACAAATAAGTCATCAATTCCCTTACCATCTTCTTTCCCCCAGCTTACCATATTGATGTGATAACCTAACTTTTTAGCATGACCCATGAATTCTTTTAATGAATTCATGACGTATTTATTTGAAGAGAAATCCCTATCAAAAGCTAAATTTATTTCTTCCACCCCTAATTCCTCTAATACAGGAATAACGGTTTGCCAAGAGTTAACACCTGGAATTGCGATAAATGTATCTCCATATAAAGCAATTTGTTCAGGTGAATAAAGCTGGTGGATCATATCCGAAGAAATATCAGCTTTTAATGGACCTTCAGTCAGCCATACTATTTTTCTTTTTATACCCTGTCCTGGTTTCCATGTTCTTAATTGATTAGACGGAATAGAAACATGAACTGGGTTTGGAGAACCAGATCCAGTACCGTTTTTTTTCTTGGCAGAAGATAACCAAAAATAACGAGTTCCCTTTTTTAGGGTTACAAAACCTAATAATTTTCCATTTAAATCCTCTACTTGCTTCGTCTCCCCAATCATCATCTCTTGTTCAAACACAATTACATTTTGGTGAATAACAGTAACGTGTGAACCATCATTTCTTGCTTTCAAACCATGAATTCCACTTAGTTGCTTTACTTTCGCAATGGGAGGTGGATTATCTAACCTATATTGAAAACCGGTTATTTCATTTCTTACATTTCGATATGGTAATAATATTCCTTTTTGACCAGAAATCGACCAATATATTGACCCCTTTTTACCTTCAGCTTCATAGAAACCGGGTACACCTGCAAATGAATCAATTCCTAAGTCGTTTTGAATTGTTCTTGCCAGTGACCAAGGTGAATTAGGAAAAGACATGTATGCTCGAGTTATTATTTGTTCTTCATTTAATCCTCTACTTGGTGATGTTAAGTGAGAATAATGTTCTTCTGTTAATTCCATATAGTCCAACATGTTTGAATAAATTTCATTTAATTCTTCGTCAGATAGTTTTTTGTTACCCATTTCCTCTATGTCTTGATATTCTATTTTCTGTTGTTTATTTCTTCTCAAAAAATGCAACCACGAAGGTAATGCAGAGTTTTTACTAAAAGCTCTATCACTTTCAATGCGAATACAAGCAACTCTGTCACCTTCACTGTTAACCATACATCCTCCAGTATGGCCACATATTGGGCAAGCAATACGAATAAATTCAAAAAAGTTTGGTATTCTTGTAGAACGATAATCTTTCATCAGCAAACATCCTCCCAATTAATATCTTTAAATACATTCTGAAAATCTATTTTTATCGGTTGGGGGCATAGCAGTTACAAGGCAATACCCATCTTTCTTTTCAGAAAGAACTATAACTATTGGATTATCGGAATAATCTTTTCCTTCTATTACAAATTTTTTAGTATATCCTCTTGATTGTACTTCTATTATTCTTCCGTTTAATACTGCTCGAATAATATCACAACTACTATATCCTCTTTGTGACATTCTCTCTTTAGAATGAATTGATATAAGTATCTTCTTTAATAATAAACATTTTTTGATATGTTTTATTCTTGATCTTTTTGTCATTGCATTTTCTCCTCCGTTTTAATAGATTGATATAATTTATACAAAGTAAACAAAAAGAGCCTAAGAACCACATTAAAGCAGTTCTTAATCCCTTCAATAGAGTATCTTATCTCTCCAGTACTTGTTGCCATGTATATTTCTCATTCTTAAAACCTCCAATTTACTGTTTAAAATCTATCTCTGCTGTAAAACTTGATACCATTTCAACTGTTTGCGATCCCCCAAAAATAAACATGGCTGAACAGCAAGAATAGAAAACGGTATAGGTAATAAGACTCCCTATATAAATTCTGGTAATCTTATTGCTGTCTCCTCTTTCTAATGAAGGTAAATCTAGGTAAAAATCATTTTTCATTAAAGATTTATAAGAACCTATTATTACCCCAACTAGAATTGTAAATATTATTTTCATGAATATTTCCATTAGGCATTACCTCCTTATTTTAAAAAAGAAGGCAACAAAAAAACGCCTTTAGACAATATGAAGACACACGAATAGTGTTTACATACGTCCAAAGACGTTTTACTTTTAAAAAGTTACCGGCCAACCTAAAAAGGCTAGTCTAAAACAGAAATGAAATAAGATACATTTCCATTATACGAAAAGGTTCCTTAATTTTTCAAGCATTTTTGTAATAGTGTGACTACCATCAGGTCGATTTAATTGACTCTTGTTATATGTCTCTTGGTATACATGTACACCAATATCGTGAAATGAATTACTTAATAATGATTCAATATTTGGGTTATCCATTACAGACATGTGTTCATATTTATTTTTCCTTACTTCATTATTCAAATCTGGTAATGTTGCTAAAACAGGATAATCAAACGTATCTCTAATTAATTTCTCTGCAACAATAGGAAAGTAATTTTGAAAAATAATGTATATGGATAAATGAGGGTTATCTAGTTTCATCTTCTTTATATAGTCTTTATAACCAAAAATCATATCAGTTGAACCGTCCATCAAAATCCAAAGTTCATTTAAATGCTTTAGTGTTTCTCTTGTATCTTTTTTCAACTCTCCATTTGGTAAATCAACAATGACAACATCTTGTGGATTAGATACAAAAATATAATAAGGAATATCATCAATAACAGAATTTTTATAGTCTACATTTCCTTTCCCTAACGGAAACCAATACACTCCTTTAAAATCAATTACAGATGATGCTAATAAATCTGATTGTGGTTCGTCTATATCTTTACATGTATTCACATATGTGACATATGAATACCATTTTTTAGGAAATACATGTTTCTTTGGTGCTATTCTTTCAAGCTCTTTAAACATAATCGGATCTTCTCTCAAAGCTTCCATCACAGAAATAGGTAACCTTTTTTGCTGCCCAATATAAAATGCAAAATTCATTACAAACGTAGTGACACCTATTTGTCGGTTTGGGGACCATACTCCAATAGATTTATTACTTCTTGATTGATTCATATTGATATAATCTTTCATTTTTAATGTTGCTAATAAACGTTTGTCCATTTGTTTTATAAACTCTCGATACGATACTAAATGGAAGTATTCATTTACATATGGTTCTAAATCGACAATACGTTTTTCTTTCTCCTCCATTTCAGGTTGTAGTTTTAATTGCATTTTCTTGGCTTCTATTAATCTTGTTTGTACAGACTCCGATATTTCATTAGGATAAGGAGGTGCAATTGATATTATTGTTGCATCTGGATCTGGCATCTTTTTTTCATTCTCACTCTTTTTGTCTTCGATGTCTTTTCCTTGGCTAGCTAGTATTTCCTTTTGGTTGTCAGATAGGCTGCTAATCTCTCTTTGACTATTTTTATTTATTGATTGTTTATATTTTTCTTTTGTTTGATCAGCAGAATCATTATTTAATTCTTCCTTTAAAATGCCCTCCATCTGTTTAGTTTCCAATCTATCTACTTCTTGAACATGGGAAGAATTTTCATCCAGAGAAACTTTTTTACTATTTTTCATGGGATTAGACATTCCTAGCCTGAATAAATCTTGTTTATAATCTTTACTAGAATTCCATATACAGAATTGACCATTTACTGTTTTTGAAGATAGATTTGGGTCAATTAGCCATACTCTACCATTAGGATTCGTATTTTTAATTTCATCTTCCGTAATTAGCGTGTTATCTATAATCAACAAATCAAATTCATCTTGCTGCAGAAATCGTAATAATTGTTCTTTATCCTTTATAACAGATACGTTTTTATCTTTATAATTTGGAATCGAACTCTGTATATCTTTAGAGGTATTATGTACGAAAATATTATCGGTACTCGCTAAAAATATCTTCTCCATAGTTACGTTTCTCCTTACTTAAAAAATCATTAATTCGTTTTACCATTAAATTGGTTAAAGGGAATTTACCGCTTTCTACTTGTCCGTAATAACTATAAGAAACATTTAATAATCTTGCCATTTCATATTGTTTATAATTTAAACGTTTTCTTAGGATTAATAACTTTTCTAAATTGTTATTAACGGTATTGATATCTTCTAATTTTGTAATCCCATTAAGAATAAAATTATTATCCACTTTATCACCTATCCTATCAGAAATAAAAAAACCACCAACAGACCTCTCTCCTGTAGAGATTTCTGCCAGTGGATTACACTTTTTGTATTTGATTAGCTTAATTATAGCATAGCTCACTTTTAAAAATATAGATATTAAGTACATGAATTGATAAAAAATTCTTTTTTTATTGTTATGACTAATATTATCAGTTATAATTTAGTTGTACACTTTTTTATTTAATTTTTATCTAGCCTTTTTAGGTTAGTAGGCTAACACTTATTTTAAAGTGATCTAATTAAAGCGGTCTTTGGACTAAATGGAAACATACTATTCGTATGTCTAAATTAATCCAAGGGGCGCTTTTTTGTGTTGCCTAAAATAAATAATTGGGTGAAAAAATATTAGGAGGATGTTTTGTTATGTCAGAAGAAATGTTAAGTGTGGAGGAAATTCAAAAGAAACTATCAGAACCCTTTAAAGCGGACGAAGTTGAGTGGCGTGTTTTGCGAACAATTCAAGCAAAAAATAGCGGAAAATGTTACGTCTTTGTAACTCCATACGTTCAATCTCGAGCAATAATGATTCGTTTAGATGAGGTTGTTGGTATCGGAAATTGGGAAAATGAATTTAAAGAGATGCACAACGGTATTTTGTGTGGTATCAAAATTCACTTTTCTAATGGAAAAACACTTACAAAATGGGACGGTGCTGACCCAACAGATTTTGAATCCACTAAGGGTGGAATAAGTAATGCATCAAAAAGAGCTGCAGTACAATGGGGTATAGGAAGATATCTATATAAAGTTAATGAGATGATGGTTGAACTTCATCAAGAAAGAAAAGAAAACAATATGAAATACCATAATGACAAGAGACACGGAATAAAAGGTTATTGGTATACACCTCAATTACCTCAATGGGCAAGAGTAGATAACGGAGAACAACAAAAAAAGCCGCAACAACAAGCAAAAGGTAATAAAAATGGAAAACAACAACAAAGAAATCAAACAACCCAAGTTGGTGGTAATGATGATATTAGTTTAAAAGATCTAAAGGAATACATTAATAAATTTGAAATGGAAATTGGATTAAATAAACAACCAGACTTTGTGGTTAGAATATTTAATAAAGCGAATAAATCTGATTTTGAAGGAATAAATTACGTCAGAAATTCAACTATTGATGAATTAAAACAGTATTATTTAGCTATAAAACCAGTTTATCAATTAAGTATGATTCAAAAGAAACTTAATTTTACAGAGGAAGAGTTTGTAAAGATTGTGCAAACCTATGTAGTAGAGACAAAGATTACTAGTTTATTTAGTTGTTTCTTCCAGGTTAAGACTGAACAATTAAAGCAAATAGAAAAACTAGCTTTAGAGACATATCAGCAAAGAGAAGCTAGTTAAATTATTGAGGTTAAAAGCATGAATTAGGGAATGATAAGTTTCCCTTTTTTATGCTTTTTTAAATTAAAATTTATTAGGAGGAAGTTTGTTATGAAATTTGAGATTAAAAAAGAGGTATTGGTTACAAGTATGAACAAAGTTGTAGGGGTTGCTTCATTATCAAAGTTTATCCCTATTTTAAACGGAATCTATATATCTGTAGCGGATGATGGAATCACCTTAATAGGGTCTAATGGTGATATTTCAATAAAAACACTCATACCAAAGGTTTTAAATGATGAAACAATTATTAATGATATAGAAGTGGGAAGTATCGTTGTTCAAGCAAAAATATTTAACGACATTATTAAAAAGCTCCCAAGTAAATCGGTATCGATTAGTGTAGACGCTGAAAATCACATCTTTGTTAAATCCGGGAAATCAAAGTTCAATTTAAACGGTTTAGACAGTACTGAGTATCCTAAACTTCCAAATGTGTCGGATGAAACATCATTTGATATACCATCTAATGAATTAAAAGATGTAATTAAAGAAACGGTCATTTCTGTTGCAAACACTGAAACCAGACCTATTTTAAATGGTGTTAATATTCAATCTGCAAATAACAGTTTGAAATTCATTGCAACCGATAGTCATCGTTTAAGTCAACGTATAATCCAGGTATCTGAAGTATCTGAATTAGAAAGTATTACTGTACCTGGTAGATCATTATTAGAGTTAAATAAGATTTTAGATGGAACTAATACTCCGGTTAAAGTATGTTTTGGAAATAATCAGGTTTTGTTTATTGCTAACGAAACTTACCTTTATTCCCGTATATTAGAGGGGAATTTTCCTGATGTAAGTCGTTTAATACCGGATTCATCAACAACTAAGATAAGAGCTTCTAAAAAAGAGATATTAGATACAATTGAAAGAGCTTCGTTGTTATCAAAGGAAAAAGGAGTTATCAAGTTTTCTGTAAATGGAGGTCTAATGGCTGAAATAAGCAGTAACACAGCAGAAATAGGAAATCTTAAAGAGGAGTTAGTTATGTTGGATTTTGAAGGTGATGATATCATTCTATCTTTTTCGGCAGCTTATGCTATGGATGGTTTAAAAGCTATATCCCAGGATGAAGTATTACTTAACTTCAATGGTAATAGTCGGCCATTTGTCATAACTCCGACAGAAGATGAATCTAATCTTCAACTAATATTACCCATTAGGACAATATAAAAAACATAGAGGATAGAGGGATGTATAGAGCGTGCACTACTCCCCTACCCTCTTTTTTTTAGGAGGCCATTATATGCAATTCGATATTTCAATGTTCAAAGATAATATTGAAAAATATAATCTTAATAATAGAAAAATATGTGATTTAACTGGTCAAGCAAACGTCGTAAGCCACATCTATAATCATAATTATATTGATGAAATAAACTTTGATGTATTTTCCGTTGAAGATGTGATTAGAGTTATGGAATTGATGGAAGGTATCGCATTAGTAGATATAGATGATGAAAATTTTTACGTTGATCCACTGAGTCCATTTATTATTTATAAAAGTATGGATGAAGTAATGTATAGTCTTAGCAAATCTAACAGTAAAATCTATGAGTTTGATGAGGAAGAAATATTTATCTAGCTACAGGAGGAAAATATACATGGAAATGGATATTTATGAAAGAGAATCGTATGTACATTCTACATCTAATTTAGTAATGTTGAAAGCATTTTATGACAAAGGTGTGGATGTTACTAAGTTAGGAATTAATGATTATTTTGTAGACTTATATGGTTACTCCATGGATAACTCAGTTGATATATTACATAGTTGTTTAAAATCATTATTTGATGATTGTTTACTACTAGATAACGAAGAATTACAAAGTGAGAGTAATTATGCAGAGATATTAACCGATGGTATGCCGGAATACGCTTTGTTTATCAGCTACTCTAAGATAGATGATTTGTTTATAAGTAAGTATGTTCCAAAACTAGTGGAGATTATTAAAAATCATCAATCTTTCTCTTATACGGAAGCTGAAATAATTGTTTCAGAGAAAACAAAAGAGCTTTGTGTTCTAGTATGGTTTCCAGGCCAATTATTTGAGATAGCTTTAGAACTAATTAAAGTCTATGAAGAAGTGGAGAAATTACACCAAACTTTGGAGAGTGAGATAAGTAATGGAATTTCAGATAACCCTAACGGATAAATTGCGTAATTTTACTGATTATGTAGATATAAAACAAACCCAAGCAAATGGAGTCGTATTAGGAGAGTACAAAATGGCTTTAAATGATGTTATAAATGCCCTTTCTAATGCCTCTATTGAAGGTAGATCTCATGAGACACCTTTTTTACCGAAGAATTGCATAAAGTTCATAACATCTGACTCAGGTGATGACGAAGTATTTATCGAATTACCAAAAAGGCAATGGTCGATATCCTATATGGATAAGCAAATGGTAATTGGGTTCCCTAGATTAATCTTAAATTATAGAGTTCATCAAGGTGAGATACGAGGTTTAAAGATTGTTGCTATTAAAGAATCGGACTCTATCAATGAGGAAACAGATATTTATTATTTCCCATATTCAAATGTCCATCATGATTCTGGTGATGTTTGTATGGGAACAAATACATTTCCTAAGATCGACAGATTAAATCAACTGGAGAAAATGCATTTTTTATTTTTTAGTGCACCTTTTGGAAGTGACTATGGAGCAATGACATTAAAGGGGAAAACGTTGGAGGAATTATTTAAAGAATTTCATGAGAAACCATTTCATGATGAACTCTTATTTCCAACTAAAAAATCATTTAATGAATACTTCTTTTTAGGAAATAAATAATATAATTATATTGGAGGAAAACATTATGACTAATAACAATGACTTAAAACAAACAGATATCTTTTCTTTATTTGGAATTGAGGATGAATATGAACAAAGGAAGAAGAGAAAAGAAGAAGAACGGTTGAAAAAACAGTCAGAATTAGCTAAAAAGATGAAGCAAAGTAATGAAAATTCTTCAGCGACTTCTGCGCCTAATAAACCTAAAGTAGAATTTGAAGTTAATAGTGAGACTGTTATTTATTTTTATACGGAAACCATAGATATTAATGATTACTTTTCTACGGAAGAATTAGAGCATGGTTTACCTAAGAAAAATAAAGATGGAGAGATAGAGTATAAAAAAATTCAAGAGAATGATGTAAAGAAACGCTTGAATAAGGATTATCCAGTAATGTCAGCTGGAGCAGAGCTAGTTTATGTGAAAAAACAAAACATGGTATCCATTATCTTAAAAGCGAAGAAAAAAGGAAATCCATTTTATGATGAGAAAGAGTCCAATACGGACTCTTTTCCTCGTTCTAATCTAAAAATACCTTTTAATTTACTTAGAGATTTTATAGCTATTGCTAAGATGTTTTCAGACAACGATCAAACGGAGGTACATGCTGATATCTATTTAAATATTGATACCGGAGAATTTATTATGGATATTCCAAAACAAAATGCTCATCCATATTGGGTAGAAGTTACAGAAGAGCCATATGAGACTGTAGAGAAGTTTTCTGGCAATAGGCATGTTAAGTGTATGGAAATACATTCACACCATGTTATGCCCCCTTTCCCTTCTTCACAAGATGATGAAAGTGAAAGAGCACCAATTTTTTATGCGATTATTGGTAATATAAATGAATTTTTCCCAAATTTAACAGTCCGAACTTTTGACATACAAAAAGGGAAACATATTCAATTGAATCCATGGTCAATTTTTGAGAGTCCCTTCTCTACTGTATCTCATAATTATGATTTAAGTGTTGTGGAGGTCGTTCAGTAATGATTGAGTTGATTAACAAAGAAAGTTATGGCCAAAAAGGGTTATTCCCTTATATAGTTCAAGTTGGTACTGGCGGTACGGGAGGATATGTAACTCAGATGATTTCCCAAATGCTGTCCATTTTTAATATTAATGGTCACTTTATGATCGCAGATCCAGATGTTATTGAAGAGAAAAATTTAAAAAACCAACTTTTTGTCAAAAGTGATATTGGTAAAAAGAAAGCAAATGTATTAGCAAAAAGATATAGTGCTGCATATAACATACCAATTTCTAGCTATTCTGAGGACTATGTTGAGGATTTAGAAGTTCTCAAAAACCTCTTTTATAATAATCACTTGCCAAACATAGGTGGTTATTTATTTATTCCAGTTATTATCGGATGCGTTGATAATAACTATACTAGAAGAGTTTTGCATCAGTTCTTTGAGTGGACAAATAAGTGTATCTATTTGGATGTAGGTAATGATTCTGCTAAAGTTCCTTTTGATTACGGTCAAAGACCAATGCAGGAATGGTCAGAAAAAGAAAAAAAGGAATATGATGAAAGTGGTTGGGATGGTCAAGTTGTATGTGGCGTCAAGTTAAGTAATAAGACAATATTGCCACCTATAGCTGAAGTTTTCCCAGATATATTAAAGGATGATGATGAAATTGCGCCTTCTCAAGTTGCATGTTCTAACATTGTTGCTACTGATCCACAACGATTATTAACTAATCGTATGGCTGCTATGTCGGTTGCAACCTATCTTAACGAGATTTTCCAGAGTGCAACAATTAGTAACCGTATGACTTTCTTTCATGCAAAGAAAGGTTATATGAAGAGTATAGAAGTAACACAATAATTTAAAAGACCTTTCCTATAAAAATAGGTGAGGTCTTTTTTTATGAGCTAAATACTATTCCAAAATGCGTAAAACATCATATTATTAATGTTATAGTTCACTACAATGGACTAATAAGCGGATTTTTAATTTTTCATAGACTTTACTATTGATATTAGATAAGAACAATAATTCCTAGCTTATTGCTAATTTTCATAACTAATTAATAACACTTTGACGATAAGCGAGATTTCTAATATCATAAATTCCCTTCTCATAGACACAAACAGCATAGTTAAACAAATTTTGTTTCATCTTATTTCCACTTATGTGCTTAACAACTATATAATTACTTTGATTTAGTTTAGCTTGATTTATTAGATCAATGATATTATTTTCTGAATCATATCCTAGTAGATTAATTGTGGAATCTGTCTTAAAATTTTGTTTTATAAAATTTATTTCATTAGTTGTATCAATAATGGTCACATTTGTAATACTAAAGTTCGTTAACATTAATTGTATAAGCATAGAAGAGTAATTATTTTCGGTTTTATCGTAAATAATTATATTATTATTGGATTTTATTAACTCTATAATATCTTTATACATGTATGCACACCTTTCTCAAATCTTTTATTGGCTATTCTTCACTCTTGTTTTAGGAAAGCATTGACAAGTGTTAAGTTGTATTCAATTTCAAAGGGTTCAGCATAATTTAGAAGTTTAGCCATATGTGAGTTTGCCACTTGATCAATTTCATCACGATGGATTGAGGAAAGTATTTGCAAGTGGTAAGATATCTTAGTTTTTGTAACTAGATACTCAGGTTCAGTTATGACAATTGCCTGTCCAATTTTTTGTATGTTTCTTAAATTAGTCGACCAATAATGTATATCCCAAAATTCCAGATTTTCTGATGCATGATTAATAGTTAAATACATTTGTGGATTTACAAACTGTAGGTCACCTATGTTTCCAAGTTTTCTTTCTTCAGTTTCTAAACGAATACGTTCATAACCTAAAGAATTCCCTTTATCTCTTAGTGCTTGTCTAGCTCCAAAACATGATAAATCAAAACTCATTTGTTTTAATGGAGAACGAATATCCTCATAGTATTCCATCGACCACATGATTAATTCGTGAGTCGTTTTTGTAACAATAAGTTCATCAAAAGTGATACCCTGCTCTATTAAAGGCTGTATCATTTCTCTTAATATTGGAGGGATATTTTCTGTAAACATTCCTTCTGGCTGTTTGAAAAGAACATCATCTATATATGCATTTTCATCATTATAATATTGTTCAACCATTAAAAATCCATTGTGAAATTGCTCTATAATTGCTTTTTGTAACCAGTTGTTAAATCTTTCTTTATGTTCTACATCAATTATGTTTTGGAATTTTTTTAAATAAAATACTTGAAGGTACTGTATTTCTGATTGAAACCTAGTATCCCTCTCTAGTAGTACATTTAACCTGTCTTGTACATTCTTTTGCAACTTTCTTTCTTCTAGTATCATTAATAATCTCCTCTCTATTGTTGTTCTATATAGCCCGATGATAGTTCATCGTTATCAAACTTCCACGTATCTCCTTCTTTAACTATAGTTGTAATATAGTTTGTCATACCTCCTTCGGTTTCAACAGAGCGATAAAAATAAGCATATATTTCAGGTTCATCAAGAGTTAATTCAGAAATTTTATAACCGTTATAATGCGTATCAACCTTATTAATTAATTTTTGCAGATCCTCATACCCCAATATAATATCTTCTTTATTTGTATCATCAAAATCCTTTAGAAAAACTCTCGAACCATGGGACATCAAAAAATTGTAATATATCTCAGGACTTATTGCCTTGCTTTCAAAATCATATAGAATCCTGGCAACATATTGTGCAAATTCTTCTTTATTCTTGAAACTCTCTTTTCCTTCTATTTCTTCCAATTCAACAGTTTCTTTTTCTTCTCTTTGTTCATCTATATTCTCTTTTACTTCATGAACAGTGCTGCCTTCTTGTACATTATATTCTGGTTGTTGATCTTCTTGTAGAGTTTCTGTTTTTTCAACATTTTGGCCTTCTTCTCTTATTTTCTTAGCTTCATCAACAACATTATTACTACAAGCAGCTAAAAAAACGGAAAATAATATTAGTATATAGAGTATTTTTTTTCTAAACATAAGTATCTTCACCTAACTTAGATTGAATAATATTTGTTGATTCAATAAGTTTTTCTTTTTCTTTACTATTAAGATAAGCAGCAATATAGGAACTATTCTTTGAGGATGTTTTTCCTATAACTTCTAAAAGTAACTTAGATACATCTGTTATTTTAAGTTGATTTTTAGAAAAGATAACATTTACATTTAATAAGCTCTTTAATGTATAAGAAAGAGTGAATAAATAAGCTTGTTTTATAGTTGTTGAAAAAGCGATTCCTTCAACCTGTCGTACTCCGAAAAGATTAAGACATAGTATTATCGCTTGTATATCAGTTGATTTCAAGAAATTTTTCTTGAAAATCTTCTCCGAATTATCATGCCAATGATCCACCAAATCAATATACTCTACTGTTAAATAAATCGTCATTTCATTTGATTCTGAATCTATTTTTACATAATGTTGTAATTCAAATTCCTTCAAATAATCAGCAAGGAAGTATCGGTTCTCGTAAATTAATGGAACAATTAACTGTTTAGTTGAATCCCCCTTTTTTTTAAATACCTCTCCCCTACTCAAAAGTGAAGCGAGAATAAGATTCTTTAAAGGTTTATAGTCCATAATCAGAATATCTCCCCCCCTTTCCAAAAAGAAAACCCAAATAGCAATAGCTCACACAGCTAATTACTATTTGGGTTTTGTGCCCTTGACTATGAATTTTATATATATTTTACTACTATTTAATTGTTTATTTCAAGTGTTTCTGAGCCTTTTTCAATTCTTCTTTCACTTTCTTTTACTAAAAGTGCTGCACTGGAGTTTTCTATTCCAAAGATTGTAGCTATATTTTCAAATGTAAAATCTTTTTCATGATAAAGATAATAAGCATAGGAATGTCTAATTGTATTAGTGTTTAGTTTAGTAGGAATTCGATAATCTTCTTGGATCTCTTTTAAATGTTTATGAATACCCATAATTTCTATTGGAACTAACTTTTTGTCGTCATGTCTTTTAGTAACAAATACATAATCAGATTCATGGAATAAAGCATCATTAAAAACTTTTATAAAGATATCCAACTCTTGACCATATAATTCAATGGCTTCGTGGTATTTAGGAAATATCAAAATACTATCCCCATTGTCAATCACATCTTTTTTTAATATTTGAAAGTCCTGAATTCGAAAGCCGTGCATTACAAAAATAAATATGATTTTTTTAAGTTCTGTATAGTAATTATTAGTTATTATTGATGGTAATATCTCCAATAACATTTCATATCGCAATGAAATTGGTTTGTTAATACTATATTTAGCATGCTCTAATTTACTTGCAGGATCTACTGGAATTTGTTGAGTTTTCCATAGGTAGTTGAAAAAACTCTTTAATATGGTTATATTTTTATTTAATGTAGATAATTCAATTTTATCTATATATCTCTTTTTATCCAAAAAAATACGTATGTGTTTATTTTGGATCTCAAATACTTCTAAAGGGTCTTTTTTATATACATAGTCTAAGTGAGCAATAAATTGTTCAATCAATGAAATGTAGTCATCAACTGTCCGTATACTCTTACCCTTTTCAACTAAGTATTTTTTATATCCGAAAGGCAAGCTTAACCATCTCCAATATAGTAATTTCCTCTTCAATAAAAATTATATAAAATTTATTGATAATAGACAATTACTATCCATTTATAATTGACTTATCAAGGTAGCTGGTTAAGCTAATTTTTAGTAGCTGTAATCTTCCAACCTTAAAATAAATTAACGTATAAAATTACGCTAATTTATTTTAAGGTTGGAGCAAAAAAAAGGATTCTTTCTAAATTGAGAAAGAATCCTTTTTTTTATTGTATTAACAAAATAAAACCTATAATCGTTGTCGCTATCCCCAATAAATTTAATAACATTAATTTTATTATGTTAATCTTATTTTCATATTTACTTTTAGGACTATCAAAAACCATCTTCTAACTCCCCTCTCTTATCATTTTGATAACCATCGATCAAGTGGTGCTCCATTTTTTCAAAGTATAGTTTTTTTTCCTGGATGCTATCCTCAAGTTTATTAATATTTGTTGTTAATTGTTTTATATCATCGTAGATTTGGACAAGTTGTTTATCTATATTTTTAATATCATTATCTCTTTTTTCCTTTTGTTCTTTTGTTTCTACAGATTCTTTTTTTAACAATTCAATTTCATGATTTGAAGAAGTAATATCTTCTTGTTGTTCATTATTACTCTTACGAGTAAAAATACTTAGAAAACCCTTCTTCTTATTCGATTCTTCCAATAATAATCTGTTCTTTTGTTCTTTTTCTGATACAGTCTGTAAAGCATCTGTAATTGCTTTGATGTATCTTTCTTCGTTTTCACGTTGTTGGTCCAATTCAAGTAATCTATCTTTCTTAATTTCAAGGGTATTATATTCTAATTGTTTTTCTTGTTTTAAACTTCTTATCTGTTGCAATTCATTACTTTCAGCCAACCAATTGTTTTTGATTCTCTCTAATGACAAATATTGTTTTATTTTCTCTAATTCTTTATTTTGTAGCATTAAATTAGGAGATGATACATCTTCTTTTCCGATTTTAACGGACCCTTTCATCCCAAGTTCATAAGCTATTTGAGACTTATTTTTACCACCTTTTTCATACAGTAAAGATATCATATGAATTTTTAAAACGTTAATATAGTTTAGACGATATAGGTTCCCTACTTTCTCTGGAATAATATAGTCTACTAATTCAGTATTGAAGTAATTTCTAATTGTAGAATCTTTCCTACCGATCATTCTCCCTACTTCTATCGTGCTATAAGTCTTTTCAAGTTCTATAGATAATAAACTTTCAGGATAAAGATACCCTTCTAGTTTACTATCAACAACAAGTCTATAAACTGGATCATGATTAAATTCTTTTAAATATATCTCTTTTAAATCTTCCTTATCAATCATTTGTTTTCCTCCAATCTAATGAAAATGGAGATCATTTATTATTTAAATGTATTATACAATAGAAAGTCTATTATAACAATAACGCTGCAAATATACGGACAAGAGACAGCTATAGAAATATATCGCTGCGGACAGGTAACAATCACACAAACCAACTATCGTAGTCGCGTCCTTCATAGTGAACGGACACGTAAATTAATTTACATAAACGTGATTATTAGGTTGTCCACGGACGAAAACGACATCACAACAACCTTACCGCTATTACTTGTCCATCAAACTACAGCGCAATTATTTCTATTTTAAATGAATAAATACAATTAACATCCATTGATTATTCAATCATATATTATTGTTAAATAAGAATTTAATTAAAAATATATATAAAAGTATTCTATATTAATTGTTTATCTATTGATAAATAATTGATTGTTTTATATGTTTGATATAAAGAATAATTGTTCATTGCTTTATTAATGATTATCCATTGATTGATTTTTGATAGATTTTAATTAAATTAAAAAACATTTCTTACAGGGGGTAGGGGAGAGATATTGTGTCTCTAAACTATCTTTCTTGCTTTCTTAATAAGAATACAATAATTGATCACCTAACAGAGCACGAATTCCTCCAAATAGGGGAGTAGTTATTGCAGCACCATGCAAATACATGATTAATAATAACGATATTCCCATTGATACAGGAATTAAATATCGCATTTTTCACATTTTTTTTGATTTTTACTTGTTAGCGTTAATAAATGACAATGCTGATTTGCTGACTACAGAAAGGGAAAAGTTCAGAATGAAACGAAAGATATCTTATATTCATCAGATTAGTTCAATAATTTAAAGGATGAAAAATCAAATTGTTATAGAGGATATTAATTAAGGTGTTTGCAGAAGATGGGGTAAATACAAGTATCGTCCACATCCCTGTGAACCAGGCAGAAGGGCTATTATTTACAGTATCTTGTTATGGATTATGTTTTGCTCTAGGTTTTGCAACAGGTCCTGGTGGATTAACATGCTGCTATAATGGTATACCGTTAACTCAAGCTATTAGTGATATATGAGGACCAGTTATCATAGGTTTGTTAAATAATAAGTAGGGGATAGACGCTCTCTTATGTATTAAAAGGGAGAATCTGTTATATATATGTTTCATAAATTCAATATTTAAGAATGATAGATTCAACTGACAATCTATTTATATATTAAGAAGAGCCTTCTAAACTAGATTTTAGCTAAGAAGGCTCTTCTTTATAATTGTTTAAATATCTATGTCTCTTTTTGTTATCTTCTTTCTAGGTTTCGAAACTTCTTTAGAAGAATACGAAGAATCTATATAACTATTCTCCTCTTCATCGAAATTATCTTTTTTAGCAGCAGGTTGTGAAATAACTCTCGTTTGATTAGACATTGCATTTCTTGTTTCAGCTGAACGTATATCTCCAGTACCATAAGCTCTCACAAATTGTTCTAATGCTTCTTTAGCTGCTTTACTGATAGGCAGGGTTTGATTATCTACCCATTCTTGCAAATCTAACGATGCCGTTTTTCCAATTTGAATTTGTACTTTTGTTGATTTATTATCTACGCTCATTTAATCACCTTCTTTAACAGTAGTACGATTATTCATTCCAAAATTAGACTTTTTCAGAATAAGTAATGTCGTTATAGATTTGCATACCTTCCATGTTCATATCAGTCGCATACTTTTCTGGTATCCATAGTATTTCTTTTTTAATTGGTGAATATTTCTCTATAAGCAAAGGCTGCAATGTTTCTTTTAGAATAATGGATGCACCACCATAAATCACTATTACATCGAAGCCAAGTTTTAATTCTGATGCTCTGTCTGAAATAGAATTAAATAAACGTTCAGCAAGCTGCTCTAAGGGTTCTTGGATACAGGCCACTGCTAAATCATAAAAGTCACTATTTCTATTGCGAAGGTATGCTGATAAGTCTTGACGCTTTACTTTCAAGTCATATGCTTCCATCTCTTTTTTAAAGGTACTAAGTGCATCTTCTAAAGCAATACCTAATCCAAAATCTTCACCAAATGATTTTCCTTTGTCATTTTTGTAGCCTTTAGTAAAAGTTAATTCCGTTGTGCCATCACCAATATCTACATGTAATAAACGCTTGTCTGAAAAATAGGACCCATCAATCTTGTTTTTCTTATATTCCTTTTTAAATTCATCAAATATATCATCATCGCGATATCCACCATTTCCGTCTTCTATTATGTTAAATAAAGCCGGAACTCCCTCAACTAACACCTTAACTTCATCAAATTTTATCTTAACAGTTGCATGGGAATTATTATAATGAACTTTTACTTCATGATAGTGTTCTGTAAATTTCTCTCGAAATTGATTACTTGTATTTTCATCATGTGCAGTAGCTGGTAAAGCTGTAGTCATAGTAACATTCAATTCTATTGTTTCGCCTTCTTTAAGTGTTCCGTTTGATTCAAATTGTCTTTTTGTTGCAAGAGCTGAAAGATATCCTAGTGTATTTACTATCGGTAAAATTTCTTCATGTTTCTTTGATCTTTTAATGTTCATATTTTGAAGTGCATTACCAGAAGCTATTTCCAATGCTCTTGAACCTATTACATATGTTCTAGCGTTAGATGATATTGCTTTAGAGTCTATTGTCACTACAATATTATCCAATAACTCATCCATTACTATATCGAGCGTTTTTAAGTCCTCTGATGGTCTATTGTTATACAATGCATAAACGTTAGGTTGATGATAAGTCTGACCATTCACAGCTAGTTTATGTTCTGAATTACCATTGTCATTTGCTACGATAAATTTCATCATTCCATCTCCTTTTAAGTATAAGATTTCATTATTGTATTTCTATTAATCAATAATTACTTATTACCAAAACAATAATTATCCATTGATTATCTATTAATATATTACCAACTATACCATTGTTTGGATATAATTCAAGTTTTAAAGTATATACAAATGTACTTTTTAATAATAAGTCATTGTTTATTCATTGTATATAAGTTTTATAGAGAAACTTAGGTAAGGTAATTTTCTATAAGTTATTCTAATTACAGACGTAATTGTTCTCTTTATTTTCAGATCAAATATACCAATTGATTAAAAATAGACATTAGATAGAATCGAAAAAAATACATAGGGGAGGACATAAGGTAGAGACGTAAAAATAATTAGGGGGTAGAGACACAAATTTACGTCTCTACCCTTTGTCTCTCCCAGACCCATAGAAAATACTATAAAATCAATACTTTATGTTCTGTATAAAAACGTAACTAAGTACTCTACAAACAATTCTTTATTTATAAAATAAATATCAGTATTTTCTTTAAAAATGTGTTTTACTACGGTAATTTTTTAGGTATATTTGTTCTTTTTTATTGCCTTAAATCATGTTTTGTAATACTATAATCCTACAACTACTATAAAAAGTATATGGAGGGAATTTATGGAACAATTTCATTTAGTGAACTTTGCACACCCATCTTTATCGGATAATGAATACTTTAAAGAAAAACAACAGGTATACCTACCAAACTATCCGAAATTATATATTAAAGTTACTTTATTCGAGTTAGAAATTTTAAAGGTATTAACCATCCATAAAACATTAACTACAACTCAACTACTTCATCTTCACAATGCACATAACCCTAAAAAAATTAAAAAGGAAGCATTGCGAAAGAAACTTTTAAGGTGGTGTGAGAAAGATGTTATAAACATATATAATCCTTCTAAGCGAAACGTACCATTGGGTTACAATAATATCTATAGTATCGGAAAAGAAGGGGTACACATACTTGTGATAAAAGATTTTCTTCCTGAAGAAATACTAGACGAAGATATCGCTGACTATAACAAGATAACAAACCATATACATTCAGTTGGTCAACACGATGTTGCTATCGAACTTTTTACTAAATTGAAAGAGTACGATTTATTTTTCGATACAGTACGTCCGTCCAGCTATAATAATAAAACAGATGAATCAAATTATGGAAAGTCCGATTGGTTACTCCGCTACTACAATGAAAAATCCAATGAATACACTATGGTATATATAGAGTTTGATACAGGAACTGAAAGTATTGATATAATCAATGGTAAAATTAATTCTTATATCAAGCGAGCAGCAGAACACCCAAAAGAAAATCATTTAGTCTTGTTTTCAGTTTTGGATGATGAATTTCATCAATCAGGGGATAAGAATAATCCAAAAAAAAGACGAATCGGAAATCTTAAGAAACAATTTTTAGATTCAGATAAGAGACTCCCTACTAATCTGAAATTTAAAATTGCCTACCGCAATCGTATGCACCATATTGTTAGAAGGGAAATCCTTGAAATTGAAAAAACTGATATTTTGGATACTTTTACAAATTATTTAGAAACTGTTATGGAATATCAAATACAGAGTGTTGCTGATGAAGATATATATATGAAAGAGGTAAATAAAGACACCTTTGCCGACCAAATATTTGAAGTATGTAACAAAGAAGGAGTTTTCCAAGAGCGGCTTGGGGTTATTATAGCGGATGAAGGGGATATTAATAGTTTTAATAAAGTCATTGGATTTTATCAAAACTTAAAAGACCGAGTCTTTAAGTCTAGTGTTACTCGTTTAGTTTTAATTTATGAAGATGAGGAATCTATGATTGATCCTTACAGTTATAAATTCGACAAATCTGTATTATTAACAAACTATTCTTCTTTAAAAGGTCAGAGAAAGATGATTTTCAACCAATTCATTAACTTGAATGGTACCAAAAAAGTAAGCTATATATTAAATCAATATTGATAAATAGATAGTTGTTTTGTAAAATAAGTCTTAACAATTAAATAATTATAGGATTAATCCCTAACGGTACTTAGCGAATTCGTTCGCTTATTCGTTGGGGATTTTTTTGTGAGAGGGAAGTGAGAGATGAGTGCTAATGAAATTATGCTAGATAAATCTAAAACAAATATAACAAAGGAAGATGTTATAAGAGGCAAACCTAAATGGAGCATAAAGAATGTTTATCTCCTTATGTGCATTTGGATGATCATTAATTTTTTATGGACTATAAGAAACATATCTAATTATTTAATGCTTATGATTGGTATATTTTTACCTAATATTCCAATGTTTAAACCATTTGGTAATCCTTTGTATCCTTCTTTTATAGAATTAGTTTTATATAGTATTTCTATAATCACTATGTGGCTTATTTTTACAAAGGTAGACGAGTCATTAATTAAAGAATGCTTAGATTTAAGAATTGGTAAGAAATCTATTGGTATGAAGAAATTCTTATGGTTATTCAAACCTATTCAAAGCTACAAAATAATAAAAGTAATGCAAAAAGAAAAAGTATATCTACGTACATTCGTTTTTGTAAATGTATTATTAGGTATTGGTTCTTATTTTGTATGGTATGTAACCTCCTCAGTATATTTACATGTTATACCATACTTTTTACAGCATATTGTGACCGTTGATCTAAATTCACCACTTGCATTAATTTTGGTAGGAAACCCTACTAATTTGCTTCGACTATTTATGTTTATTCCATTTGTTATGGTCATGTTCGTATTGGTCTTACTATGGGTAGAGTATGGAAAATATAAAGACTCTTTTAATAATGCATTTGTAGAATATGAGTTTAGTAATCAATGGTTACAGAAAAAAATTCACCGTACAGATATAACTGACATTAGAGGTAATGAATTACATTATCCAGATGTCGTTCTTGGCCCAAATTCTAAGACTAAGGAAATGGTCGTACAACCAGGAAATGATAGAACCCTAAATAATATTATTGTCGGTAGCATTGGAACAGGTAAAACCGCAGCTTTAGTACTACCAATAATTAATCAAGATTTGCATTGGATGACTCGCTTTATTAATCATTTTCCTAGTGTCCATAAAAGAGACGATTATAATACAGAGGAAGTACAAGGAATGTATCTGAATGGCTTATCTATTATTGAACCTTCTAACGATTTATGCCAAAAAGCATATCGCTTAGTAAAGTCCCATGGTATTCCAGAAGAAACAGTGTTTTATATTGACCCGACAAATCCAGAAACACCTAGCATTAATGTTATGCGTGGACCCGTTGATAAAGTTGCTGAAGCTTTTGCAATGGTGATCGAAGGATTAGCAGAAGGTGGACAAGGCAACTTCTTTTTCCAGCAATCAGAGAGAAACCATTTAAAGCATTATATTTATTTATTAAAGATGCATAAAGGAGAAACAGAGGACGATAATGCCACCTTTGACCTATTACTGGATATGTATAACAATGCACAATTAGTTAGACAGATGCACATTCAATTAAAGGATACTTTTCCAGAAACCGATATTGATTCTATTGAGAATAGAGATGAAAGAAATCATTGGAAAATTATACAACAGATTGATGAATGGTTTGATAATAGTTTATTACCTCGTACATCTAGAAGTGGTGAGCCCGTTAAAGTTCGTACTGGTAAGTATCGAGGAGAAGAAGAATATTACGATGCGAAAGCTGAATATGTACAAGGGTTACGCAACATTCTTAATGATATTGGTTCTAATAAGTTACTTCGTCGTGTTTTATTTGGTCATTCCAAGTTCAATATGGATAAACACTTGAAGTATGGTGGGGTATTACTTGTAAATACAGCAAAAGGAGAACTTGGAGAGTTATCTAATGTTCTTGGAAAATTAGTTCTGTTAAACTTGCAGAATGGAGTATTTCGTAGACCACCAAATATATCAACTTTTCATCATATTATAGTAGACGAATTTCCAGACTATGTCTATCGACCCTTCAAGGAGTTTCCAGCTCAAAGTCGTAAATATAAAGCAATTGTTACGGTTGTTGCTCAGACCATCACTCAATTAGCTGATAAGTATGGAACAACTTATATGCATACGCTACTTGGTACATTAAGACATAAAATGGTATACGGTGATATACCTCAGTTTGATGCACAATTGTTCAGTCAAATTTTTGGAGAAGAAGAACGTTATGATGAGGGTACACAAGAACAAGAAATCTCTCCCTTACAGGATGATCCGACATTACGTACAGGTAGCAATTACACACGAACTAAGGATGTTATAATGACTCCTAGTGATATTATATTCCAAAAAGAGTTTCAGGCAGCAGTGAAAATAGTAAAAAATAATCGACCAATTCCTGTTGTACAAATTGACGCAAACTTTGTAAATAAAGACGAATTTGAAACAGCTATTGAACTGGTAGAAGAAGAATCTGGTACTTTTTGGTTGAATGAAAGAAATCGGCAATTAGACCTTACTTCACAACATTACCTTGAAGATCCTATAGAAGAAATAGAAGAAGATATTTCATTAGATAGGGAGAACAAAAAAATAACTGAAGTTCCTAAAGATATTACGATTAAAAGATATCCTACTGATTATGATGAAGAGGGTATTGATGAGGAAGTTGATAATATCGTCCAATTTCCAACAGTTGTTAGTAATGACAGTGAAGCAAATTTGTTTATAAAGGAACTAAAAGATACTTTCTCAGGAGAAGATTCAGAACAATTAACAGGAAATGAAACTAATTTAAGTTCTACTGAACCTGAGAATTCAACTACAAAAACAGAAGTTGATGATACTGAACTTCAAACAAAACAACTTGAAAACTTAGTAAATAAGGACGAAAGTGAAGAACAGTTTAGAAAACAGCAAGAAATAGATAGATTAGGAAAAGAACGTGCTTTTCATGAGGAACAGAAGAGATTGTCTATGAATTACAAGAATCAACAACATACCAGGCATAGTAAGAACGAAAAAGAAAGGGAGATCATGCAAAATCAGAGTGATTTCATGAGTGATTTTGGAATATTTGATGCAGATGAAGATTAATAGGTGCATAAATTTAGACTTGTATTTTTATAAATATTATGTATTATAATAGTTAACTAAAAAAATATGTAGATAGAGGAACACTCTAACAGAAGTACGTGAATTATAATTCGCGTCTATTTGTTGGAGTGTTCTTTTTTTGTCTACAATTCATTGGAGGTTATAAAATGGCAGGTTTTGAATATGTTGAATCTTGGGAAACAGATGTTGAATTAGAGTTATTAACAAAAGCAAAACGTGATAATCAGATTCTTATAGGTCACGTCCATATGCTACATACTTTGGATACATCTAAAGTAGAAAATGAGAATACTATTGAGCCACGAACTGCAAGAGATAATATGGAGCTACTTCAAATTATTCTTGAAAATGGATCTAATGTTTATTGTACTGCAGAGAATTTTGCAGAATATGATTATCGTACTTTACGTGACTTTGTTGGTACACAACAAGAGCTAATCGTATCTGATATCAATTTAGAAACTCGTATTGCTTTAGTTAGTGTAAAAGCAGCAGATGCAGTAAATAAGCAAAAGTTCATTGAACGATTAAAGACACTTCAAGAAAGGAAAGAACTGGCATCACAAACTTTTGAAGGTATTGTTCGAGGAATTGATCCAAGAACAAATACAGTATATATCCGAATAGCTGGTGTAGATTGTAGAATGAACCCTAATGAATGGGATTGGTCCCATTATTACACCTGGGAAATCCCAGATATGGTACAACGTGGTGAAAAAATAAGAGTTAAGGTATTGTCCTATGATAAAGAATCCGAATTCGTTCGTGTAAGTCGTAAAGCTACAATTAGAGACCCATACGAGAGAATAGAAAGCCTTCGTAATGCTGACCGTATCTCTGGTGTTGTTACCAAAGTTCATCCAGTTCATGGAATTTTTGTTCAAATTGAAAAGGGGCTAGATGCTAAAGGGATGAAGCTTCGTCATTTGCCAGAGCCTGTAGTTGGAGATGTTGTAACCTGCAAAGTGGAATCAGTTAATCCTGAAAAACGGCATGTTAAAGTTATGATTCATCGTTATCCTAACGGTAAATCTACGAATCAAACAAATCCAACAGCATTTATGTTTGGGAGATAAATGGTTAATTCAGAAAAGGTTACCAATATTAATCCCGATATAGAGGAATTGGATAACTATCTAACTAAAGAGGGGATAGTACCGTTTCTCGATCACCCTAATTTGGTAGCTAATAAAAAAATCCCAAAGTATTATCGTGCTTATTACACTTTGCAAGCCGTTATCTCTGATTATCAGCGAGGTATTATTACTGAGGAACATATCTTAATATTGAAAGCACTTGGTGATGCAATCTGTTGTAGTGAAGAACATTTAAGAAGAGTATTTACTAATAAATTAACACGTTCTCAAGTTTCTAAGTTATTAGACCAATTATCAACTCATGACTATGTTCAGCGCTATCGTATCTCCGTTCGTGGAGAAGAAGAAGACTATCCAAATTATTCAAGGATCTTTGTACTTGGAATTGCAGGTAAGTTATTAATGGAACATTTTTATAGTGGTATATCCACTTTTATGAGTCCTGAAAGATTTCACGGTAATAATGGAATCAGTTTAATGCAACGTTACATCGCGTTAAATGACCTTCGCACAGCCTTTATAGAAGAACGTGTAGCATCTAAATGGCTATGGGGGGGAAGTATTATTGGTGGTAATTCATTCAATAAAGCTTCTGCAGCAGTTGAAATTTCTGTTCCGCAAGGCGAAATTAATTTCTTTATTGAACGTGCCCAAATGAAACAAGACTTTATAGGATTTTTTAAAAATAAATTAGCGAAATGGCAGTTTGTTTATGGGAAACAGAATGGTTTAAAGATTAGAGGTTTTCCCGATAATCCAACCTATGTCGTTTTGTATGTTTCCACACTTTCCATGGCCCAAGCTATTCATAGGGAAGTTATGATTGATACGTTTCCTTTCCATGTATGGTTTTGTGTTGAAGAGGAATTTGTAACTAAGGGACTTGCTAAATCTTTTTATCGCGCTGATAAAGACAAATTAAAACGTTTATATCTCAGTTTCTTAGATGTGAACCAAGCAGTAGTAGAGTAAATTTCTAGCTTCTTTGACTTTTCACTTTTAGGGTGCTATATTATGCTTATAACAAACATCCTCCGTATATATATAACGGAGAGCAACGGGTATATACGAGTGTGGAAAGCTCGTTCCGTTGTATACATAACATAAGAACCCTCGAAAAGTTATTTATTAGGCTACAACCTAATCGCATAATTTTCGAGGGTTTTTTCATGGATTGGAGTTAATATTATGGAAAGAAAACCACGCATATTAATTGGTGTGGCAAATGAATATATTAGTGATATTTTAAGAAAGTATTTAGTTCCTTCTGAACACTTTCATATTATTGAACAAGAAGTAATGCATATGCGATTTATGGAAGAAGTTCTTGATTCTGAACAGCCAGATATTCTGATTGTACATGATGTTTTCTTGCCTTCTGAAAAGATGGATAGTGAAGAAAGACAACAAGAATGGTTATCCTTCTTACACTTTACACGTCAACGATATAATGATCTTCGTATTGTTTTTTTATGCGAACGATCAAAAGAAGATATATTTTTAAATCAATTGATTGGACTTGGGATTCAAGATATTTTTAACAATTCTTCTATTAACATGGAACACTTCATTAAACAATTATCTCTGCCTGCAAAATATTCCAATGTTGCTAAATTCCGCACCAGTGGGACAACCGCCACTGTTAATTTTCAGGAGGAATATAATTATGATGAATCTGAAGAAGAACTTGTAAATGAGACATTAAAACCTGGAGATGAAATAAGTACTGAACAAGAATCTAAGACTTTTAAAAAGCGAAAAAATAGGAATGAACACAAGATAGAGACAAGAGAAGTAATTGTTGAAAAACCAGTAGAACGGTTAATCGCTTACCCATTATCAAAGAAAATAATTCTTGTTGGTAGTCCTTTTTCTAGAAGTGGAAGCACGTTTGTTAGCCATTTAATAGCAAAAGAGATGGCTCATATGGATATTAGTGTTACTTATGTAGAAAACCCTTTTCAAAGAGGCTATGCCTATGACAGATTTGATGGCCATAGAAAGACGGAAAACTACCGTAGTGTCTTTCACTCCTATCTTAAAAACAACAAACCAGAACCGCCCATAACTTACGAATGGAGCGTTGATGGAGTAGAAATGATTGTAAAACATCCCAGTAGTGAAGTAGTTTATGACGAAAGCCAAATAGATTTTGAACTTTTTATTAAAGTGTTGTTAACAAATAAGTCTGCGGTTACTATCGTAGATGTAGGTAATGATTGGGATAACAAAACCTATCAGGATTTACTAGAAATTGCTAGTGATGTCATTATGGTAGTAGAACCCGATATAAGTAACATACAATATCTTGAAGACCCCAATAACTCTGAATCAGATGTCTTTCGACAAGTGCTCGAACTTGATAAGACAATGTTTGTTGGGAATAGATTTAGTGATATACTCATGAAAAATAAGTTACTGAAGGACTTATATGGAACGGAAGTAGAAATCTCTATACCACAATTTCCAATAGAAGCTGTTTTTGAATGTCAAGAGAAGGCAACGTTTTTAAATAGCCATACTGACTTTTCAGAGGAAATAGAAGGAGTACTTCATCCTTTATTAGAACTACTGTTGCCTGAAAATTTATTTCAAAGAAAGAAAAAGAAGGGAAGACTTCTTCAACATATCTTTCAAAAAAGAAGTACCGTTAATTAAGTATTAAAATCATTAATAACATGGCGCTTACGTTTTCTAAAAACTTATGACATAAAAGCAATTGACTTTAAACTGTACTGGTGCTAGAATTCAATTATTGAATCTTGTATATAATAAAAAGATTAGTAAATTAATAGAACAATACAATCGTATATTTAACGGGATACACCCGAGGAAACACACAATGATGAACTGGTATTTAGCCAGCAAGTCATTTTGTATTTCTTCGGGTGTTTTTTTATTTAATTATCCTAGTTGATTGGGGGGATAGAATGAGAATAAGTTCTTTAACAAGAATTAGGACTTTAAATAACGCATTGAAAGATGGAGGGGTAAAATGAAAAAGTTTTTCACAATTATACTATCAATAATTATAATAATTGCTGGTTTTGCTATTGTTATAGGCTTTGATACTGTTAAAGGAAAAATAAACCAGACCGAGGTTGTGGTTGCCAATACTCAAATTTCATTTAAGGATGAGATAAAAGAAGAACACTTAGTCGTTGAGAGTGTTCCGACAGACCAAGTTTTAGAACAATCATTTACTCCGGAAGAAGCAGAACAAATCATTGGAAGCTATGCAGCTATCGATATACCAAAAGGACAACAAATACACATAACGTTGCTTGATTCTTTTGATTTAATTCCAAATAAAGCAGATGGGGAGTTTATAGCAGCGATACCAGAAGAATGGTTATTCACTGTTCCACAATCTCTAAGAAAAAGTTATTTAGCTGACTTTTACATTATTCCAACTGACGAGAAAAAAATGGTTGAATCAATGAGCAGTGGAGAGCAAGAGCAATTTATAACAAATGATCGCATCCCAATACTACAAAACATTCGCATATCAAGTGTTAAAAACAGTTCTAATAGCGAAGTTGAAACAGTAGTTACAGAAGAAAATACAGAGTCAACAACTGGAACAATTTCAAACATGGAAATTATCGCAAATGACGATATTTTAAATGTTTTGCGAGCTGCTACTGGGCAAGGTTATCAACTATATGTTGTTTATACTTTGGAACGTGATGGCAACGAAGACAGAGAAGTAATTATCAATGCAGATAAAGTTGAAGAAATTGAATCCAATAAAGACAATGAAGAATCTAAAGAAAATGAGGATGAAAGTGAGGATGAATAATTGTGAAAATTGAGATTGTATCAACGGATGAAACTTTAATATCCCTATTTAAAAGAACATTTAATAATGCAGATGTTAAGAATGTTAATTCTCTAAATTCTATTAGTACAACAAATAGTACAACAAACGTTCTTATTTTAACCGATGAGTTTCTCAGTCACACCGATTTTGTAGACTATAATTTCAAAAAGCATAATTATGTTTTCTATGTTATGAGAAATGAAATTATGGATGTTTTAGAGAGTACTATTAAAGCCATGTGTGTAGGTAACGAAATGTACTACATTTCTGCTAGATTAACTAACGAACAAGTGGTATCTGAAATTAAAAAAGTGCTAACACCTACTGAAAAACAAAAAAAACATGTGTATTCATTCTTTTCTAGTGTATCTAATGTAGGATCAACTTCTACATCTTTCTCAACTGCATTTTCCGTTAGTGAGAACACCTCAGCTAAGGTAGGCTTACTTATTTTAAACGCATGGGATAGTGGTGCAGATTACATTAATTACACGGGTAAATATTTAGATGAAGTAAAAGACTCCATGTTTAATAGTCATTATGATGATGATGGTCATTTTCAAGATCTATTTCAAGAGGTTAAAAAAGACTCTCTATATATAATGCTAGGAAATCGTAATACAAAGTTAGAGAGACTTTATACAAAAGAAGAAATCGAGAAAGTCATTCAACGTGCAGAAGATATTTTTGATGTAGTTATCATTGATGCGGGCTGCCATTATGACAACGCAAATATAATACAAGCACTTTATTCTAGTGACTATCATTTTCTCGTGTTAAATCAACAAGAAAAACTAAAAAGGAAATGGGAAGAGATTTATAGCAATATTTTAAGTCCACTAGGTTTCAAACGTGAACAATTCCTTTTAGTGTTAAATCGATTTCATAATAATCCTTCTATGCCATCCGTAAAGGATCTGAAACAGTCTTATCAAATGAATGTACTTACTTTTATTGAAGAATCCACAAATGGATATCTAGCAGAATTCAATAAGCAATCATTATATCAGTTTGAAGACCTAAAATATCGCGAATCAGTTAATGTCATTGGCAGGACCATTGCAAATTCCGCAGGATTTGAATTTGTAGACAGTTCGAAAAAGAAAAAACTATTTAGCTTCTAATTGAATGTTGGATATAAAAAGGAAGTGATTATTTGACCCAAATCTTTAATGTAGTTGAAGAAATACAAAACAAAATGAATAGTGAACCTCAATTACCTGGTAAAAAAGATAACTCTATATCATTTGAATCATTAATCGAACAAGTTAAAGAGCATTTTGATGACTTTTTCAAAGATGATTCAAATGATAGTAAAAAGAAACAAGATAGATTGAATTTATACCATAAAGCAGTTATTGGAGATAAGGAAACAGAGATCTTATTAACAAACGAAATTGATTCATATTTACGGTCAATTAACGTTAATAACATTCCTTATCCAGAATACTATCAATCTTTGGCTCAAGCCTTATTTCATGAAATTTATCGTTTCGGAATACTACATAAATGGTATGTAATGGAGGATAGTCCAGCTGCTAAGTTTACTGGTAATGAATTTTGGATTGAAAGAAACGATGTATTCGAAAAGCAAAAAGAAGTTTTACCTCACAAGGATAGTGTTCGAGAATTTATACAACGGTTTATGGCTGGACAAAAGAACTTAAAAGTTAATGAGTCCAACCCATATGCAGAAATTGCTTTGGCAGACAAGACAAGGGTTACGATAATTATTCCGCCAGCTAGTTACAAACCTACACTAATTTTTCGTAAGTATACCGTCAAGAACTTAAACTTTGAACAACAAGCTGAAAGAGGTACTATCCCTAAAAGTGATGTTGATTTTTATAAGGTATTCTCGCGTCTGTATTTCAATACTATTGTGGCTGGACATATCAAATCTGGTAAATCAACTTTTCTTAAATCAATCTATGGAGCAAGAGAACCTGAGAAAGTAGCCGTTTTAATAGAAGATGAAGCTGAAACTTTTTTGAAGCAAGACTTTCCAAACCGCCTGGTACACGAGCTTTATACACATAACCAGGATGTTAACCAAACAATACGAAGAGCTTTACGAATCGACCATGATTTCCTTATTGTCCAGGAAGTTAGAGGAATTGAAGCTGAAGGAGCAATAGGTGGTACAGAACGTGGTAGAAAAGGGTTATTGATGTCTTATCATATTACAGATCCTGAAAATACTTCAATTCAGTTATCACAACACATTGTTGATGAATATCCAAATCGACATCAAGTTAATGAGATTAGACGCATATCCAAATCGCTTGATATCGGTGTCACAATGGAGAGTAAAAATGGTCAAAAGAGAGTAACCTCCATGTATGAAATAGGAATAGAAAAAACAAATAATCAACCTTTCATAAATTATTTAATTTATTTCAACCCTAAGACAAATAAATGGGAGTACAACAGTGATGTATCTAGAGAACTAATAGTTCGTATGGACGATACTAATCCTGAACTATCTCATAGATTTATTCAACATTTACAAGAACAAACAAAATTAAATCCTATGAGTAAAAAAGCGAGACACCCTATTTATTTGGGTAGTTTCAAGGAGGAATAATTTATGGATTTACTTTCAATAGCTGAAGTTATTGTAAAAATCATTGGTTATACCCTCATTTTATATGGTATTTGGAATTTAATTGGCCAGTATTTCATTATCAAATCTGTTCACTACATTACTCAGTATGTTAAGCGTAAACGATATTTACGTCGTTTAAATCGAGTACAGATTGAACTAGAGGATGATGACACCGAAGAATCATTTCTTAATCAGCATATTAAAATACTGCTCATGTCTATTAATAGAAAAAAGAAAGGTGAGCCAATAAACTTTTACATCTTATCTTTATTCATATTCGGAGTTACTTTCATGTTGGTTTATCTAGCATTAAACGACTTCATAATTTCTTTATTGTTTGGAGTAGGGTTCATGTGTATCCCTTACATTACACTACGCATGAGATTAGCAAACAAGCGAATGAAAACATCCTTAGCTTTTATGAATAGTTTCCATATTATCATACAAGCCTATAATTCTAGTTCTAAAAATGCGTATCACATGATTCAAAGTGTTACAGATACATTAGATGACAAAGAATTAAAAAATACTTTTATACAACTACTTGCTTCCATGCAGCAAGATCGATATGAACATGAATTTAGAGAAGCAGTTCTTATCTTCTCTTACACAATTAATTCATCATTTGCTATTCGTTTTGGTAATTTGCTAACTAGGGCATATTTAGCTTCATCTGATATCACTTCATCTTTAAATGATCTAAATAGAGATATTACCAGCAGAAAAAATGATTTAGAAAACGAGAAATCACTAAATGTAGAAACAAAAATACTTGGTTATTTACCAATACTTACACTGCCAATTTTTTTGTTTGCAGCTTGGAGACTCTCATCGATGTATGACTTTTGGTCACTATTTAATAACAACTTAAATATCATTATATTTTTACTTGCATTAGTTTTTACAGGTTTTTCTTTCTTTGCAGTGCTTGTGTTTTCAAAACCTCGTTCAGATGTTTAAAAATGATTATGTGAAAGGGTGGATATATGGATATAAATTTGGTGCTAGAAATTGTCAAATATCTATTTTTTAGTATATTTCTTTTCTCTGGTACTTTCTTAATCTATAAAACTATTACACCAAAAGAAATACGTGATAGTCATAGATTGCGGTTTAAACAGCAGCTACAAACAAAGATGAAAACGACAGAAAAGAAACTAAAAAGCATATCGTTTGATGAACGTTTAAAGGAAGCAGGACTTCCTTTCATGAATTCATTCCGGTTTGAAATGATCCGCATAGGTATACTAGTCATATTTATTATTAATTATTGGCTACTACCTGTTTTAAGTGGAGAAGGAATAAATATTCAAAGTATATCGATATTAATTGTTTTGTGGCTCATAACAGAACATCGTTTTAATATTCCTGTTTCTTTAACAAACATTATCTTAAAGGTGTTAACTGCTCAAAAGAAGAAGGTACGCAGTATTGAGTTATTTACTTTGTATGATGTGTTAAAAACCGAGTTAAATACATTACACAGCAATCAAACTGTTAACGTTTATAACTTGTTAAAAGACTCTTTACCAATGTTCAGATATTTAAATGGTACATTGTCTCGATTTTTATCTACTTTGCTTACAAATCCGTCATTAGCTCAAAGTGTCTTTTACGATGATATAAAGACACAAGGGGCTAAAACAATAGGTGAGATAATTGTAAAGATAGATAATTTAAGTCGTGATGAAGCATTAGAAGTTATTCAAACTGAATCTAGTGCTTACTCTAGTCATTTTTTTAAACAAGAATTTCGTAATGGACAGAAAAGAAAAAACAGATTACAAGCTCTCTTTTCTGTAAATGTACTTTTCAATGCAGCTTGGCTCATTGTATTTATTACCAACATGCTAATGATTCAAATGAATAATGTTAATAACATTTTATAGAAATTCGAAAGGAGGTATCTTAATGAGTGAACTTGTTGGCCAAATACTTGGTGTTGTTGCTGTATTAGCAATATTTGTAGTAGTAATTGCTGGAACCATTTACCCCGCTATCTATGATAGTGGAGAGGAACTAGAAGAAAACATAAGGAATACCAGTTATAGCACAAGCTATAATCTCATCATTGAGAAAGCACAAGAATCTTCTTACTTATAAAGTTATAGTGTTTTGATAATTTGAATTTAAAGGGGGTGAACAGAATGGGTGAAATATCTGGTAAATTGTTAGGGATCTTAGCAACAATAGCAGTCTTTGTTGTAGCGATTATGGTTGCTGTTTATCCTACGGTACAAGAACAAGGGGTAACTGTGGGAGATCAAGTTGACCAAACTACAAATGAGATGCCAAAAGCGTCTGAGATTGATTGGAAAAACTAAAACAAAAGAAAAAATAATTTAAAATAGGAGTGATTTTCATGGGTGAAATTTCAGGTAAATTATTAGGGATCTTAGCAACAATAGCAGTATTTGTTGTAGCAATTATGGTTGCTGTTTATCCTACGGTACAAGAACAAGGGGTAACTGTAGGAGATCAAGTTGACCAAACGACGAGTGCTATGCCAAAAGCGTCTGAAATTGATTGGAAGAATTAGAGTTATTCAAAAGGAATAAGCCTCCTTTTAATTCTAAAGAGGCTTATTTCAAAAAAATTAACTGGAGAGGATATGAATGAGTAATCAACTATCATTTATCTTGTTGTTGCCCCTTATCTTGTGGTCGACTTTTCAAGGTTTACTCTATATCCATAGTGGACAAGTCACAGAAACTGTTAATCTAGCAGCTTTCGAAGGACAAAAAGAGGCTAGTTTGCAAGGTTATTACACGGATGATATTAAAGCCGAAATAAAAGATTTTTTAGTAGACGGATACAATATGGACCCTTCTCAAATAGAAGTGGTTGCTTCTGAAGAACAGATAAAACGTGGAGAGCGTATGTCAGTTTGCGTATCTGTTCCTAGTCCAATTATTCATGTTATGGATATCTTTAATTTCACATCCGATACGGATAGTTCACCGTCTTGTAGCGGTAAAACTGATCAGTTATACCATACAGTAGAAAGAGAAATTATGTCCGAATATGTAGATGAGGGTTCTTCTATATGAGTGAACTAATACGAATGATACTAGTTCTTGGAGTTTCTATAACAATGATGATTTTAACTATTAACGCTTCTTCTCATGCCAGTCAATCTAAATTCTTAAAGGAAGATTTAGAAGTTGCTGCTCATGATGCTAGTTTACAATTAGATGTAGAAGCCTTATCGAATGGTTACATTATTTTTAATCAGGAAAAAGCAAGAGAAGTCTTTGAAGAAACATTAGAACGAAACACTGGTTTATCAGAAGGAGAAGATTATAGTTTTATTGAATGGGAGGTCTTCGATCATGATACAAACCCTTCGGGATTTGCATGTGAAAATCAAACTAACCCTACATATGACTATGAATCTCCCAATGTAAATGCTTCATTTACTGTATCTTGTCCAACGATCATAGCGATAGTAAAACATACTACAGATAATTATATTTATTTAGCTGGGGAATCAACAGACGGGAAAGACATTATTAAAGGAGCTGCATATACGTATGAATTCAATCCTAATGCTAAAAAAATAGAATCAAGTTTAACAACTTTAGCTGCAGTTAATAGCGACCCTCAAATTAATTCTTTAAATAGTGATCTAGTTAAAAAAGGGGACTTTTATTGGCCAGTACCATACACAACAAATATTACCTCCCATTTCCAAAAAAACCGTCCAAATCCAGTTACTGGTGTAATAAAGAATCATAATGGTACAGATATTGCTGCTAATGGTGTTAACAATCAACCAGCAGTTTCCATTACCGATGGAATTGTATCGTATACAGGGCCAGTTGGAGGATATGGAAACATGGTAGAAGTAACACATCCCGATGGATTAGTTACACGATACGCACATCTAAACTCTATACTAGTAACAAATGGACAAAAAATATCTGGAGGAGATATTGTTGGGTTGATTGGTTCAACTGGTAATTCTACTGGTCCACACTTACATTTTGAAACACGAATAAATGGAACCCCTGTTGATCCACTAACGATATTTAAATAAGGAGGGGCTAATGGGTGAAAAAAATAGTAATCTCGGCATTAATATTAGGAACTATAATTCTAAGTTTCACCGCATCACCAAAGGTTGTAGAACTTGCACCCTCGTCCGAATATACATCTGATAGTAATTTAGGTTAAAAAATATCATCGCCTCTTCCTGTTACACGTTTTGTGTATTTTATATAATCACTAATGGTATAACTTAATAATTGGCTTTTTTTAGCTTTATTGCATTACACATTTAGTGGAGGTATAATTAAATACATAATAATCACTATTTTATATACTAACTTAAATTAAGAGGGGATTAATATGAAAAAAAACTTATTTACTATCAGTTTAGTATTAATACTTTGCATAACAAATACTTACAACGTATTAGCAGAAGAAAACTTGGAACCTGGCAAATGTAGCATAACAATTGACAAGAGCAAAAATACTTTCTCTAATCGCTCACAAGCTACGGGGCCTTGTAAAGGACTGGTTGAAGGTTATTACTTAGACGGACCTATTTTATATGGTTCTTACATCGGACCCGTATCTAATGGACAAGAGGTTTTAATTGGAACACCCAAAGTGCCTTATGGCGAGTCAAACTTGACTGTTAAAGTTATAGAGGGTACACCTCCAAAAGAAAATAACGAAGATAAAAAGCCAGTAGATCCTGCACCAGATGATGAACAAAAAACGCAAGATAAAGATGATTCTAACTCAAATGAAAAGAATAAAAACTCAAATACTGAATCGAATGTAAAAGAAAAGAACTCTAATAATGGTAGTAAATCATCAACTAATACTAATAGTTCATCACCAAAAGATAAAAATAATGTATCACATAACAATAAAGATACTACTGTAAAAAATAAAGACACAGATTCTATTAATACAAACGAGAAAAAAGAAAACAAGGAAACTACTACCGCTGCATCTAAGCAAGTCAAAGATTCCTCAAATGATACCAATGAAAGCGTTGAAAAATCAAAGGAATCTGATTCCAATAATGAAGAAAAAATAAAAAAAGAAAAAACGGAAGAAAAACAGATAAAAACAGCTGGTTCTATACATTCCTCTACAGAAGGTAAGGAAATTTCTAATACAGAAGTTAATGAATCTGAATCTTCTCCAAATCTATGGATTTGGATTGTTATAGGGTTAACTGTTTCAATTACAGTTATTTTAACTTCCATACTTATTTATAAGAAAAGAAAGGGGGAATAATATGAGTAAATACCGAATTTTATTGTTTTCGGTATTCTCTTTATTAATCCTTTACTGTGTTGATGTACCAATTGTTCAGGCAGCGTCTGGACCATATGATGTTCCTTCTGATGTGCGTAATAAATGGGATAATATAAAAGGTGGTAAACAGTATACCAACAGCACAGGAAAAAGACTTCTATATGATGTCTATTCCCATAAAGGAATAGACGGTGGTTATAGAGTGGTTAATAGAAACTTTGGAGAAGGGACTAGAGCATATATTAATTTTGAGGGTTGGTCAGTTCTTCATGGGCATGCAAAACACACTTACGCAAATAATGAGACCTACATTGTAGCACAAAAAGTTGGAGGAAATGAAACAAAAATCTATTCAACTCAAAAACGGAAAAGCCTATCAGCTACAGAAGACCTTGAATATAATAATCAAGGTAGTGGGGTATACAATGAATGTCCGGATAGCGCTAGAAATAAATTAGCTGATGAATGTAATATGCGATATAACAATGTAGATTTTCAAGCATTTATTCCAATAGAAGAGCTATTTCCTGATATAACAAGTCAAGCAAAATGGCGTTTATACATTGTTAAAAAAGTAAATAATCGAATAATTTATGATGAAATGCGAGTTCCTTTTAATTTTGAAGAGTTATCTTATGAAGGCGGAGAAATCTCGCTATCTAGTGGGTTAAATGCTAATAGTTTAATCATGAACAATGAAGGAGTATTAAGACGAAGTTATAGATCTCAAACTGCAGAGTCTGTTAGAAATGAACTAGGAGATAATCGACACTTTCAAGTGGGTAGGCCATATTCAATGCTTAAATCAGAAGAAGGAAGTACCACTGTATTTTATGGTGTTAGAAGTATCCATAGTAATGACAGAGGAGAAACTAAATACGCATCTTCTGCTTACTGGATGTTCGGTGGTGACCAGGCAACAATAGAATTTGTTCCTGATGAACAACCTCCAGAACATAGATCGCATGGGATAACGCAACACCGATATAAAGATGGTAATGACTACTGGATTCAACCTAATGATGATGTAGATATTCGCCTCAGGGGATACGATAAGGATTCGTTCTTAAACCGTTCCGTTTTACGGTTAGATAGTGGTGATGCAGATGCAAGAGTACGATATTATTATAATGAAGGGCGTTTTGATTACTGGTGGACAGATAATACCATAGATATTAACTCCGCTAAAAGAACTTATCAAAGCTCTACACAACGTACAAGAGAGGCAACTTGGAATGTTACAGCTAGAGAACATGGCCATAACTACAATGTAATGTACTGGCATACAGATAATGCTAACAATAGCATTGGTTATAGTAGTACAGGTATGAATCTAAGGGTGGACGGAATAGAACCACAGCATCAATCGCATAGTATAGCTGGAGCGAGCTATGAAAAAGGTAATGATTATTGGATGAACTCAGAAGATGAAGTTACTGTTACATTTAGGCAAAGGGATACAGACTCAGGGAATAAATATCAGTATTTAAGATTGTTAGATAACAATGATGGTATTGACGTACGGATGCGACATAATTATTCTGGTGATAAAAACTATATGGCAAATGTTTCAGGTGACGCTTTTATTGATGATAGTATCACTATAACGTCTGCCAATAGAAAAGAAGACAGTTCTTATGGGACAGTTGAATGGAAAGTTTTACCTCATTCTCATGGTAAATCTTTTAATGTAATGTACTATTACCAAGACAATGTTGATAATAAGACTACGTCAAGTGATTCTTATAATTATGGTGATACTAACCTTAATATTCGTATAGATGACAATGCACCTGTCGTTTCCTTTAGAGATAAGGATGACAAAGTCAATTTTCTCGAGAGAGAATGGCATCATTCGGAAGTAGATGTTAGATTGAAATTTAAAGACGATGACTCTGGTTATGATAAATCTAGATATGCCTGGACTAAATCTACTACAAAGCCAAAAGACAGTGACTGGTCAGATTGGACAAGTAGTTCAAATTATGTAGTAAATCAATCGAATTTTGGAGAATGGAACTTACATGTTCAAGCAATAGATAATGTAGGGAACACTATAACAACTTATGAAGGTCTATATAAAATAAACCAAGCACCTAATGTCGATTTCGAATATCCAGATCCATTATATGAAGGCGATCCTTTAGAATTAGTTAACATTTCTACTGACCCAGAAGGCCATGATATGAATGCTATATGGAAAATAACAGACCCTGATGGTGTAGTTGAAGAATTTAATAGTTGGGATGTCACGATTCATGATTTATCAGACCCTTATAATCCACAATCCAAACCAGGAACATACACTGTTCATCTTGAAGTCACAGACGAATACGGTGCTAAGGATTCTATAGAAAAAGAAATTAATGTTATTCCATTAGTTATAGAAGGGACTGTAGAGCATACCGAAAGGTGGCGGGAAATTCATGAACTTCTAGATAACCCAGAAAATGTTTTCTTCTCTGGGGAAAGATTCATATTATCTTCATCAGTTACTAATTATCCTATTTCTAATGTAGACGTAACATTTAGAGGAACAGATGTAAATAATGACCCTGTTGAAATAACCGAAGTACTAACTGAAAGTTCAAGTACAGATGGAATTATTAGTTATAAGGGGGAAATTTATGAGGAATTCATGGCAGATCCAAATAATAAATTAAAATCAGAAACAGATGTGCATTTCACTTTTAAAGCTGAGTGGACTAATGGTGTAATCAAAGAAGATATTGTTACAATAAGAATTGTAGACGATGTTTATGATTTTTATAAACTGCATAAAACCAATTAGTAAAATCTTCTATCTACTAGTTTAGATAGAAGATTTTTAAATTATATAAATTTTATATTGTTTAAACAGGAATAAAGAACTACAATATTTTTATAAGAATGAATAATTATATCTATATAACTCTTAAATTCTAAAGGTGGTCTTAAAAAATGATATGAATGTAATAGATTATGATATAAAACAAAAGGTTGGAAAAAACATAAGGTATTACAGACTACAAAAAGGATTAACACAAATAAATTTGGCCAAACTTACAGGATTAAGACAAACTTATATCAGTGAGGTAGAAAGAGGAAAAATAAATATATCTATATTGAACATTAATCTGATTAGCGAATCGTTAGATGTTCCGGTTTATATATTATTTTTAGACGATTATATAAGTTAGTAAATATTTTATTTTCAGGTGTTAAAATTAATATTTTAGGTTATATTATTTATATGTACGCACAAATAAATATTATATTTTTATATTTTTATTGAAATCCTACAAAAAATTAAAGATTAATAGTTTATGATAATAAAAATAAACTTGTAAAGAGGAGTATATTATTTATGAACACGCCTGAACAAATTAAATATTATTATGAACGCAATAAATTTATTATTGATCCAAATACTTTCGTTGATATGGTTTGTCTAACTTGCGATAAAATTAGTATTGAAGATGGTTATAAAAAAACAACTTATTCCACATTAGAAAGTTATTCTGAAGAATTATCTTTAAATGAAATTCCTAATGCAAAAAGAAAAGAATTGGAACAAAAAACAAGACTAGAAATTAACTTGGAATTAACAAAAGAAGAGTATTTAAAATTTTCAAAGCTAGAAGGAAAGGAACTTTATGATATAGATCCTACAAATATAAAATCAAATATATAATAATAATTGAATACAATGTTTAGATTTGCTAGAATAGTAATGTGAACTTTTTATTTTAATTTTTTGACAGCCTTTTTAGGCGGTTCGGTTACTTAAAAACATTCGAAACCTTTGGGTTTTATGAAAACATGCTATCAGTATGTTCTTTTCGTAAATTCTAAAGGTTTTTTTGTGTTTTAAAGTAAAAAAGTTTACGATTTTCGCTAATAAAAACAAGGAGGATGTTTTGTTATGTCAGTATTTTCTGTTCAAAATGAAAAAAGAGGAGGACAATTTTTTAACATTACCGTTTTTACCAATATCAAGCCTAAATTACTATTTGAAAATCTTACTTCTATCCGATTTAAAATTAATCTGAAAAGTAATGAGGTTTATTGGAAAGGTGAAGATGAAAAGCAATTTATTATAAGTCCTTTTCGTCATCAAAACAGAAATGGATTAAATGGTTATCGGATCTATTCTAATTATCCTATCTCAACCATTTTATATTTGTTTGATGGAGCATTAGGTTGGATTCATGAGTTAAAAGTATCTGGTGTAGAATCAGAAGTATCTTTAACTAAAACCCGCAAGGAGCACCTTAATGAAATGATTTCCCATCCTTCGTTACAAATGATAGATACAAGGGGAATTTTCATTAAAGATGATATAAGTATTATTTTATTACAAGATAAAATTGTACTTCAGAGGAGAAGCAAGCTAAAAAAACTAAATAACGAATTAAAAAAGATCGAGGCTGCTATGGATTTATTGTTACCAAGCAAGCACGATCTTTTTTCATTCTTAGAAGAAGATGAAAAAGCAGTTTAGTTATAATTGATTAAAATTATGGAGGGTGCATGTATGGATAATATAAAATCTGTTACATTAATGGAGACTTTTATAAAAAGTGGTGGTTATCGTTCTTTAAAATTCGCTAAATTAAAAAAGGATAAAATAGTTAATGAGGTTAAAAATCATTTAAAAGATTCTGAGTTAAAGCGCCATGAATTCTCACGCTATGGATTAGTTGCAAAATTTGCAATGAACCGTGATTTTAAGTGGGATTATATCGGATTGAATGATTACTTAGCCGACCTTGGTCTACTTATTCCTGTAGCAAAGATGTTACCAGATAAAGAACTTAAGGCTGAGGAAGTATATGAACGTATTAAAGATTTTGAGTTACCTCGTAAATCTTATAGCTTAAAACCATCCTTTAATAAAGATGGGAAAAATTATAATACATTCAATGAAGAGGAACTAGAAATATATGAACAGCTTAATTTAGACATGTTATTAAATGTATTTGATGCAGCAAAACGTGATGTTTTAGGCTGTGAAGAACATTATGAATCTATTAAGCAAGAAATTATGTCTTGTGGTGTTCTCCAGGATAAAAAGAAAATCAAATATGCTTTTGGGTCTCTCTCTCTTTCGTTAAAAAAGGAAGGATATGATATTAACTCAATCGAAGGTGAATATGGTATTGATTTTCTTATTAATTATACAAAGCCCGATATGAATAAACTTAATGAATTTATTCTACAAGGGACCATTACACAAGGCGAGGTTTTTCAGTTTAGAAAAGATGTTACCTCTGAAGATAAAGAAATGAAGTTCACGTTAATGGAGATTGAAGATGAACATAAACAAATTCAAATGCTCTCATCACGCTCATTAAAAGCGTCTTTAGCAAGAGACGCTAGAATGAAGGCTTAATAAATATAGTAAATGGAGGATGTTCTTATGAGTAATATAAAAAATAATAACTTAAAAATGTTTGATATTGTTGTTCATCAACCAACTGGTTTTATCTTTAAATTTTTTCAATATGAAGATGATAAAACTTGTTCAGTCATGGATGAATTAGAACTTATGTATTCTTTCCCTATAAATTCAATTAAAGAGGGTTCTAGAAAAGACATGGATGTTTACGAAGAAAATACCGCAAAGAAATTCCAACATTTGCGAAAATACTTATAATAAATTTGGAGGCATTAAATATGATTAAATTAATCAGAGAATACGATGGAAAATGGATGGTATATAATACACAAAATTCTAAGGTTGCTGATATTTTAACAATCAATGAATACAATTACTATCCCCAGACAAAAACGAGATATAGAGTAGACTATAAAGGAGAAACTCAAAAATCAATGATAGAACATTTTAGTACAGCTAAGTCAATAGCTTGGAAAATAGTAAAATAGAAATGTTAACTGATTTTTGTACTTATTATGTAGAGAATAAAGGGAATAGTATTTGCTTATTCCTTTTTATTCTTTTATAATAAGAGAGTAATCTTTTTATTTAGTTTTTTTGCACACCTTTTTAGGTGTACTGGTTATTTTTAAAACAACGAACGAGCCTTTGGGCTTCATGGAAATACACTATAAGTGTGTCTATTCATGAACTCAAAGGCTCTTTTTGTGTTTTAGTAGAGTAATTGGATCAATGAAAGGATTACATATTTTATAAAATAGGAGGATGTTTGTTGTGTCAAAAATTTATGATTTATCTACAGGAAAAGAGTTAGTAGAAGTCAGGAAAACAAAAAGAAAAACGTTCCATGTCATGGATGATGGTACAATGGTATCTTATTTAAAGCCATCAAAAACAGAGCGTTTTAAAGAAAAAGTAAAGAAAACATTTAATTATTTTTTTGAACTGGAGGATTAAGAAATAGGGTTTAAGTCTATCTTGAACTCATTAAATTAAAGATTATTATTTTTACATCTATAGGAGGAATTTATTATGTTAAACCGAGTTGTATTAGTAGGAAGATTAACAAAGGACCCAGAGCTTAGATATACACCTAATGGTGTCGCTGTAGCTAATTTTACTATTGCAGTAAACAGACCGTTTTCAAACCAGCAAGGAAATCGCGAAGCAGACTTTATCAATTGTGTTGTTTGGCGACGACCTGCTGAGAATCTAGCCAATTATATGAAAAAAGGAAGTATGGTTGGAGTTGATGGCCGTGTTCAAACGAGAACCTTTGAAGGTCAAGACGGAAAAACCGTCTATGTTACTGAAATAGTAGCCGATAGTGTTCAATTTCTAGAGACAAAAGGTTCTCAAGGTGGACAAGATTCATCTGGTGGTTATCAGCAAAATAGAAATCAGAATCAAAATCAATATGCATCTAATCAGAGCCAAGATCAAGAAGACCAATTTAAAAATAATGGTGAACCAATTGATATTTCTGATGATGATTTACCATTCTGACCAGTGAATAACTGTAAAAAAATAATAATTAGAGGATTTTAAAAAGGATTTTGAGCCATCTTTATAAGGCTAAAATCCTTTTTTCTTTTTTAGGAGGATGTTTTGTAATGAATTATAAAATTTTAAGTAATGGTGACGAACTTTTTGTGGGTTCAAGCGAAGATGTGAGAGAAAAAGTTGAGTTATTGCTTGAAGATAAACTGGATTTCTTTGTAATGCTACAAGAAATAATAGCAGAAGACGATAATCTTGAGCTTTTTGTTCACACTGAAACGTATTACGACACAAATGAAATACAAGAGGAAAAATTATTTGAATTAGGAATTACTGACGATATTTCTAAAGATGAAATATGTCGCTATCTAGAAATTTCTATATTAGAAGAGGATACCAATAAAATTTCAGTTGAAAAGAAATCAGCGTAGGAGAGGATATTTAAAATGGCACATATAGGTTCTAAAATACGTGCAGGATTTTTTGCAACCCCTGAAAGACAAGGTGAATATTTAGCTAAGTTGTTCGTAGCAGAAGGTAATGGTATTTGGTTTGATCCAACTTGTGGTGAAGGTAAGATTCTTCATCAGTTGTTAAATTTAATTCCAAAGAAAAATGAAGAAAGTAACATATTAACTTATGGTGTAGAACTGGACAAAGGACGTGCTGCTATTGCAGAACAGGAGTTAACTAAAGTTGTTCAATCTCCTATTGAAGCAATGGTAATTAGTAATAACTCTTTTCCGTTTGTTTTTCTTAATCCTCCTTATGACGACACAATGAAAGTTGATAACTCAAAGGTGGAAAGAAAAGAGTATATTGAATTACACCGTAATACCAAATATTTAGTAGGTGGAGGTATTTTAGCTTTTGTTATCCCTTCTTATCAGTTTGCTAATCCTAAAATTGCTAGACATTTAGCAACTCATTATGAAGAATGTGGCATAATGTCTTTTTCAAAAGAGGATTACAATGATTTCCGTCAATGTGTTTTTATTGGAAGGAAGAAAAAAGGTAAGTCGAAACTATTCGGAAAAAAAGAAAAGAAATTATATGATTTTCTTCTTGCGATGGAAACAGAAGAGTTCGTTCAAAAATATGTTACACCAATAGATATAATGATTGGTCACAAGTTTTGGACTATCCCTGAAGGACGACCAGAAGTAAAAACCTTTTATTCTAGATTAAGGAATAAAAGCGATTTTTCCAAAGGTATTCTTTCTTCAAAAGGATTTGAGATATTTAAAAATCGCGCAACTACTCCTACTTTAACTATAGGTGGAGATCCTGTACTACCTCCTAACGCTGGGCAATTATCCTTATTACTTGCAAGTGGAGTAATTAATGGTGAGCTTGGGAATGGAGATACTTATCACCTTGTTCAAGGTCAGGAAATTGTGGAAACGGAAAAAGACAGTGAAGAAGAATTGCTAGATAATGGTACTAAGAAAACTACTTCGACGGAACGAACAAAACGTTCTGTATCTATAAAAGCAATCCTTCCAGATGGTACTATTAAAAAATTTGTATAGAGGTGAAGAAACATATATGCCAACATTTAATGAAAAGGTTATGAGAAATTTAGTCAAAAAAGACAGATATTTAACCTTTGTATTTAATGATCTGTTGAAAAGAAATGAAAATATATCTGAGAAAAATGTTTTAGAGGTTATCTTTAACAGCAACATTATTGAAGATTCTTCATTAGAATTAATTTATATAACAGAATTCCAAAATGTGAATAAATAAAAAACACGAGGTTCTAGGCTTTTTGCTTAGTACCTCTTTTTTTGAAAAAAGAGAGGGAGATATAAAATGACAGTACAAATTAATTTATTTGAAGTAGAAGAAAATAATATTACTAAAGATATTCGAACAGATGCCCAATTTAACCGAAAAGTTTCATATGATGTAGGTGAAAAAATCGGGGGAGCAAGGAAAGATGAATTTGCTCTTATAAAAGCTTTTGAGGATAACAAAAGCTTGAAAAACTTAAAATCTATAGAAGACTATAGTGTAGTAACCGCAGCTGAATTGGTGACTAAAAAACTATTATTTAATACTTTTTCTTTGGAAAATGAACAAAATAAAGGAACAGCACCTGGTATAGCTAGAATAAAACAGCTACTTATTCAACGGATTATTAATGTACCGAAAGAAGATTCTTCAAACGGTAGAGAATCTTACCTTCGTGCTGCAACCTTTATTCTAAAGGAATTAGACGAAATTTTAGAATTAGATGATTTAATTAATTGGATATATTCAATGAGAGAACATTTTCGCTACGAGAATGTTGATCCTTCTCTTGCAAAAAGAAGAGTACAAGAGTCAAATAATATTATTAATTCTGATGAAAATAACAAAGAGATTTTAGCAAAAGCTAAAAAAGATAAATCATTTTATATAGATGTTATCGATAAATCAAACAAAGCTAAGGAACTTCGTCTTAGTTGTTTAGGAGATAAATTTACTAATTTCTTCAAAAATGCTAATAGTGCTAATACCACCATGAACAACGTCCTAGCAAAAGTTAAAACATGGGATGATTTAATAATACCTAAAAAAGTAAATAGAAAAAAATCATCAAATAAACCTGTTTGGAGTCGTGAGTTTCCAGAACGAGCAGATAGAATTGGTGGAGAGATATCAGATGTAAAAAATCCAGAAATACTTATGGATAAATTTGGATTTAGAGGAGTTGAGTTTGGTCACTGGGCGAATGACGATATTGCAACAGGACACCTTTTTAGAAGTTCTGAAGCATTTTTGGATTTACGAGATATACTTAAAATGAACCATAATTACAGTATATCTTTTAATGGTACATTGGCCATGGCTTATGGAAGTCGCGGACGTGGGAGTGCATTGGCACATTATGAACCTATCAATAGAGTAATAAATTTAACTAGAGATCACGGTTCATTAGGAGTGACTGCACACGAATGGTTTCATGGGTTAGATCATTGGCTTAATAATATATCCCACCAGCACAAAAATGGTATGATAAACTATTTATCTTCTATTGACGATGTAGGTAATAGTATTCCTTCTATAGTAGATGTATTTAAAGTATTAATGACTTCTATAAAAGAAGGAAACAGTATTATATATATCAATAATACGAATACACCAAATACTACCTGGAGAATTAATAATAGTATAAGAGACACCTATAATTCTAATGATAAGAACGTTGAAGAAACTTTGAAGGAATTAAAGATCGAATCTGATAGAAGATTACAAAGTCATCTTTTATTTATTACTTCTATTCATAACAATAAAGATAGAGAGAAAAAGAAAGAAAAGGCTATCAAAAAATTTGAACGTGAATTTAAAAGGATAGCTTTAGCTATTGCTTATCTTCATGAAGAGGAAACTGGTGAGAGGCTAGATGAAATACCCTTTCCCACTAAAAATACTCGTTTTTATAATAATGCAATTAAGCTTGATCGTAATAATGTAGGAAAGTATTGGAGTAGTAACGTTGAATTGGCTGCGCGTGCTTTCGAGTCATATGTTCAAGATAAGTTGACAGCCGCTCACAGAAAAAATGACTATTTGGTATGTGGTACACATGATCCGATTGCCTTTCCTGTCAAAGAGGAAAGAGATAGAATCAATGATTGTTTTGACTTATTGTTTGAACAAATTCGCAAATCAGGTCTGTTATAAAGTTATAAAGGAGACAAGGAGTTAGGTTCAGCCTAACTCCTATTATTTTAATTTAAAAGGGGAAAATAAAAATGATGAATATGGAAAACTTATACTTTGAGAATCAGCATATCGACTATATTGGCAGAGGGGAAAATAAATTTACGTTGTTTGTTGCTTATAAATCTGATCCAAAACTACGCATAATTGGCTATATTGATTATTCACTTCTAAGTACAGATGAATTATATGTAGACTTTGTAGAAGTTTTGAATGAAGAGAGAGGAAAGGGTATTGCTAAATCTCTTTACCAGAAATTATACGAACTGAATAAACAATGTTCATTTGAAAGGGCAGGCTATTATAGTCATGAAGGAAGTCATATAAGAAAATGGTTTGAGGAAAATATCTTACAGACGATTTCAGAAAAAAAGGTGATTAAATGATAAAGATTCTTGAATTATTTGGAGGAATTGGAGCACCTAGAAAGGCATTAATCAATCTTGGCATTGACCATAAATGTATTGATTATGTGGAATGGCAATTAAATAGAGTAAAAGCCTACAATGCTCTTTACGATCATTTGCATAAAACACAGGATGTTAGAGGTTGGAATTTAAAACCAGAAAATGAGATTGGACAGTTGGAATTAGTTTGTTAAATCTCGTTTATAATATATTGATGTTATAAAAAAGTATGCTATTTTCTTAGCATACAAACTAGGTTCTTATAGTTAACCATAATGTTACCATTGTATTTTTATCCTATTATGGTAAAATTAACCTAGTTTAATATAAAAGGGAGCAACCCTAAATGAATTTTCCCCCGTATAACCGGTGGTCTATTTGTTTAGGGCTTTTTCTCGTGGCCAGGTATATTAAATATAGCAATCTATTAATTTCTTTGTTATTATTGAAATATCAACATTTATTACCAATAAATACAAAAAATAACATAAAAAAACCCACCCAATTTTTTATTTAATCTCTTCAGTTTGGCCGCTGGTACAAGATTAAATAGAAATCCGAGGTAGGATAGGATTTTTTATTAATATTCTATTGTTAGTTTAACACAGAATATTTTATTGTCAAAATAATTATATCCTTTTACTTCCCTAGGGTGATGGCTTTTATTAGTGGGTAGAAAGGGGTATGTAAACAATGAACGAATATGATTTCTATCAAAGCTACAATGCAGAAAGATATATTCACTTCCGTACTGTACCGACAGGTAAATATGAAATTATAGAAACAAAGAGAAATGGAAAACTTATAACAAATAGAAAGCCCATTTTTGAAAAACAGAAATTAAGTTTTGAAGATGTTAAAAACATTAATCTTGATAACTATGGTCAAGATGTTCGAACTTCCTCTGAAGACTTTACTCTGGTACATAATTATTTACTTGATTTTTGGAGTGCAATAATGGGGGCTGATGCAGTATTACTTTATATACATTTAAAAAGGTATTGTTTCTCAGGTAAAGATTTCTGTTACCCTAATATGAAAACTATTCAGGAAAAAATGAAAAAAGGAAGTAAATCAACGATCAATAAAAATATGGATATCCTAGAGAAATATGGATTTATTGCTAAAATCCAACGTATTGATACAGAACGCAATAATGGTTACGCTAGTCCATTTTTCAAAGTGAGACGATATGTTCCACTCTTATCTCAAGAATTAATTGAACAGCTGCCAGAAACATTACATAAAGAGCATGATAAATTTTTAGCTAATGCAAATGGTGTTACTTTAGATGAAACCATTGATAATGAAGATCTAATTAATGATTTAATGAGATCTTCTAAGTTGATGAAGTCAAAAAGTCAATCATCCAAAGAAGAAGTCTTAAAAAGACAAGGTAGAATGAAAGAATATATATTAGCAAAATTATCTACTCAAGAGCAAGAATATCGGTATATGTTTCTGCAGTACTTAGAGAAAAAGTTTTCAAAACCATCTTATGAAACATGGTTTAGGGATTCAATCTTTATTTTAGACCAGGAACATCAACTGTTTAAAATTTATGTTGCTAATAGTTTTGCTTTAGAATGGATTAATAATCAATACAAAGATGTACTTCAACAAATGCTTAAAGAAATATTGGATTTAGAAATAAAAACTATAGAAATTTCATTATATGAGGATTATTTAAATTAGCTGGAGATATCTCCAGCTTTTTTAATTATTAATTATTAATAGTAATAAATTCTTAAAACCTTGTAATTCTTATATATTCAATATTTGAATAAGGGTATGTTCAAATATTGAATAGTGGATTTCATAGTTCATTTTTTGAACTATGAAAATAAAGATAAAAATGTGGATAACTCATAGTTCATTTTTTGAACTATGAGAATATCACCATAGTTCATTTTTTGAACTATAGGTATTTAATTATTGAACTACCCATATTTAAAAAATGAACTATAGATATTCAATTATTGAACATTGATAGGACCACATTGACGTTTGTTTTAACTAGTTTTTTCTCATTTATTTCCTTTTTGGGAGAATTTTAATAAACTATTAATATGAAGGGGGATAAAAATGAAAAAGTTATCATATTTATTTTTTATAATTGGAGCAATTATTTTTGGTTTTGGTGGTTATCAAATAATAAGTGAACAATTATCTCAAAAAAATGCATTGGTCGAAGCAAAAGAAAAGGTCGAAGTATCAGGTACATCTACAGCAACTACTTTAAATAATGTAAAGGAAAAAGAGAATAAAACAGAAGAAGTTCCATTATCCAACAACGATTTTTCTCCGTCTGTAGGTGAAACAATAGGTATATTACATATTCCTAAATTGGAATCGGATCTTCCAATTATAGAAGGTACGAATGAGAATGAACTAGAAAAAGGTGTAGGTCATTATCAAGGAACAATGTTTCCAGGACAAGGTGAACAAATTGTATTATCGGGTCATCGTGATACAGTATTTAGAAGAATGGGTGAGTTAGAGATAGGCGATATAATGACTGTTCAACTTCCATATGGAGATTTTTCATATGAAATAGTAGAAACTCAAATAGTTGATGCAGAGGATCGGACAATTATTCGACCACAAGGTCATGAGGTTTTAACAGTTACAACTTGCTATCCATTCGATTATATTGGTAATGCTCCAGACCGCTACATTATTACGGCTTTACCTATTGAAGAATAGTATATAAGTCTTGAATCTATAATGAAAAACAAATATAATAATAGTGTAGTAATGTAATTTTTCCTTTTTTATACTGTCTTTTAAGATAGTATGGCTATTAAAATGAACGCAAAACCTTTGGGTTTAAATGGAAACGTACTAAAAGTATGTCTATTTGTACCCAAAGGTTTTTTTTGTGGAGAAATGATATAGAGGAATACTCAACAAGCTATCATATGATTGCTTGTTTTTATATATAAATAATCAATTTAACAGGAGGATGTTTGTTATGATGAAAAACTCAATACCTTAGTGCTTCTTTTTTAATTGGTAACAAGCATTGGGTTGAGTCGCTTAACAGTATATTAATATATGATAAGGAGAAATGAAAAATGGTAGATATTCAAGGATATGGCAAAGGATATAGAGTATGTACTGAATGTAACGCCAAAATGGAAGAGGGTTACTGTATTGATTCTGGAATGTATTATTTTTGTTCAGATGAACATTTAGAGAAAAATTTCACTAGGGAAGCTTTTTTAGATTTATATGATGACGGTGATGGTGACTCTTACTATACAACTTGGTATGACGAGGTTATCTGAAAATTATAATAAGCGATTAATACGCTTATAAGAATGTTGATACTAATAATTGATTAATAGGGAGGTGTATCCTATTTTCATTACTTCTAATGTAATTAGGATGCGCTGAGCTATTCAGCTTTTCTATGTTCTATTAGTAAGGATGGGTTTTTAACCAAAGTAATGAAGATAGGAACTAAAATGTTGTTAGGAAATTATACTATTTGTGAAGAGACAGAAGAACAACCAAAGATGGTTGAATTCAGAATGAACAACTTATATCAAGATGCTTTTTGCTATGGTTTAGCAATTGAGGAAAATGAGAAAAAAGAAGATGTTATTTTGGCTATTATTGTTGCAGGGAACGATTCTAGTTTGCAAGCATTAAAAGCAAGTATGGATATCGGAAGCAATGGTATATCTTTTGGTTTTGGAGTAAAAGAAAACACCTCTTGGTCTTTCCAGTCAGAGATATATAGCTTAACTGCACAAAAAGGGAAATATACACGTTTTCCTTTACCAATAGAGGGAGAAAGTGCATTTAAGTCTATGGCGATTGTTCATGATGATGTACTAGTCAACGGAGACTATGTCTTAAGTTTTAATGAAAATCCAGCAGATGATTTACTTCCTTATTTCGGAGGTAGTAAGCACGGATTACATTTACTTCCTGAATGGAAAGAACCGTTGTATACTGCATTGCAAGAAAATGGTTATTTGAAAGAAATCCCAATGTACATGTCAGAGGGATTCCAGATGCGTCTTCTAAAATTGAATATAACTGAAGAACAAGGGGATAACCTAGTTACTCAGTGTATCCAAAAAGGGATCTTCTCATTTCCAGGAAGTGTAGGTACGGGAGAAAAAATTAAAGAGATAGGTAGTTTAGAAAACTATTTATCTTTAAATGTTGATTCTATGATTGAAAAGGTTAATGAACAGGTGTCTCCTAGTCACGAGCCTACTATTGATGATGCATTTCCGTACTTTGACGAATATGACCGCCCACTTTTTCCAGTTCAAGCTCACGTTGCAACTGCTCTTGTTAAAAAGTTTAAGAAACAAAACAGTGTGTTGCTAGAGGGGGAAATGAGTACGGGGAAGACAACAATGATGACCGCAGTTGCAGATGCATATGCGCGTAATAGTGGGAAGAAAGGCTTTTTTTCTTGCGTCATGGTCCCACCAAACCTAACAAAGAAGTGGCCACAAGAAATTAAGGATATCTTAAAAAATGCAGAAGTACACCTTATTGAAAATACTTCGCAATTAATTAGATACCATGCGGAGTGGACACGTCAAGGTCGTCCTTCTCCAACTAAGCCAACTTTCTTTGTGATTAGTTATAACACGATGCGTGATGGAAGTGCTATTCGTCCAGCTTGTGAATTTCAATATAAAAAAACAACGAATCAAGCTACATCACAAGATAAACCGTATCGATTTGGTTGGTATTGTCCTTCATGTGGTAAACCTCATCAAAAGGTGATTGATTCTCAAACAACAATTGATGAAAACGGAAATGAAGTAGAAGAGGTTGAAAAAGAGATACTTCTAGAGTATGAATTTGGAACTACACGACGAATCCATAAAACTAAATCTCCAGCGAATGCTTTCTGTAGTGAATGTGGTGAAAGTTTATGGACTAAAAAAGTAGTTAATCGTTATGAGAACTATAAAGATTGGATAACTCATGAAAAGAAATTAATTCATGCAATCCAACAACCAAATTCTAAAATGCTTGTATCTCATATACAAAAAACACAGGAGCCAGTAAAAAAATCACAAAAGTTCCCCCGTAAAGTGGCAGCTATTGATTATATCAAAAGGAAAATGAAAAACTTCTTTGATTTAGCAATAGTAGATGAAATCCATTTAACCAAAAGTGGAAATACAGCACAAGGTAATGCACTAGGTGCTTTAGCAGCAGCTTCAAAAAAATTAGTTGGTGGTACGGGAACATTATTTGGAGGTAAAGCAGAAGATATTTATTATATTCTCTGGCGTTTATTCCCTTATATGATGAAAGCTAATGGCTTTGAATACTCTGAAGTTAGCAAGTGGAATCATGAGTATGGAAATATAGAAAAGACTATTACAACGTATAACGGTGAATCTATTGGAGATGAATATAGCAATAAAAATAGTCATGGAGGATCAAATACAAGAAGTAAAGAAAAGGTATTACCTGGAATATCACCATTTGTATATGGAAAGTTTTTAGTTCAAAATTCATGTCTAGTACGTTTAGTTGATGTATGGCCAGATCCTGTTGAACTAGTAGATGTTCCAACAATTTTTGTCCCGATGAACCCAGAATTAAGAACTGCGTATGATGACATGGTTCGGACTTTTGAAAAAGAGATTGATAAACGAAAAGATGGGAAAAAACTATATTTACCTCTAACTCAGAATGGAGTTGCATATCCTGATAATCCTTTTACTTATCCTGATATGGATTACAAATTATTAGAGGGTGAGTCCGGATTACAAAGGCAACGTATTTGGAATTCAGTTCACTTGGACACTAATATTTTACTCAATAAAGAGAAAAAATTACAGGATATCATACAAGACGAAATGTCTGAAGGTCGTAAATCAATTGTTTATGTACGTGATACAGGGTCCTCTATTCAAGGAAGAGATGTTCGTCCAAGACTTCAGAAAGTACTGAGCGATATCGGTGCAAGAGTATGTATCTTGGATACTACGACCACTAAAACAAATAATCGTTCGGAATGGCTTAAAGAGAAAATGGAAGAAGAGGGCTATGATGTGTGTATTGTATCTCAAGAACTAGTGAAAGTAGGTTTAGACTTACTTTGTACACCTACACTTATTTTTTATCAATTCTCATGGTCACTTTTTACAATTAATCAAGCAGCACGAAGAGCTTGGCGTATTGGGCAAACAGAGGAATGTAGATTATTCTACATAGCATATAAAGATAGCTATCAAGAGCAAATGGCTGAACTTATTGCCAAGAAGAAGAAAGCAACAGCTGCTATTAGTGGTGACGTCTCATCCGATGGACTTGCTGCTATGCTTGGAGATGAAGGTGACTTACAAACGATGCTTGTTAAATCCATTAAAAGCGGAGAAACCATTAAAGGATCTGCGGAAGAATGGGTATCACAAACCTCTGATAGAGCTCGAGAGCTTTTATCTGAAGTTGGGAAGAAAAAGCAAATATCATCTAAAGTCCAATTTATTAATTGGGTGAGAACAACCATTAATGGTGATGCTACTAAAAATATTCTCATAAACAAAGCAGACACTATCATTGCTTGTATTGAGAAGGGGAAAAGAGAAGGTTTTGTAATGGATAAAGGAGTACTATCTATTGACCTAGTTGAAGCTTTTGGTTTTGATATGGTTGACGATAAAGCAATCCTTTCGCATCTTGTAGTTACAGAAAGAAATACATTACAACAATCAGGAAATACCATATATGAAGAAGAACAACTTTCTTTATTCACGGTAAGTAAAAACACAAATAAGCAAAAAAGGAAAGGGACTAAGAAAGGCCCAATAGATGGTCAACTAGGCTTTGACTTATTTGCTGGATGATATAAGGGTGGAGGTGGTTTTCTCCATCTATCCACCTTTATTACTTTTACAGAGAGGAATTTCGTTTAAATGGAGCAAATGGAGATACTCATTGTTATGTTAACCGTATTTTATATACTAGAATATAATTTTTTGAAATGTATATTTGCACCAAGTCGAGTAGAAAGTGACCCATATTGGAGAGCTATTTATGGCGTAGGAGAGTTTTCTCGAGAAAATATTCTAAAAGAAAAAAGAAAAAATGAGGAGAATAATATGTTAGTAAACATGAGTACAGAAAATAATGATTTTCTAACAGCAATCGACAAATATGAACCAACAGACATACCTATAAATGTATCCTCTGATTCTGAAGCAAAAGAGATAGTAAGGCAGCTTCAAGAGGAGTTTGGAGATGGAAAAATCTCTCTCTTTGATGATGAATATGAAGATCCGAATAGCTATCTTGATATTGCAGATCTTCAAAAAGCAATAGATCGGGAACACACTCCCTCTACAATGGCCAATAATATCGATGGTATGCAAAATTGGATTGTTATTGTAGTTGGAAAGGAAGGTCCTTTTATCCATGTGTCTGATGGCAAAAAGAGATGGATTCATATGGGTGATTATGCTGAAGAGATTCAAATTAATGACAAATTAATGCTAACCGTAGAGGAAAAAGCAGAGAAAATAAAAGTTATAGACCATACAATCATTTCTTAATTGTCTATAACTTTTAAGAGCAATTGGTAACTAATCTAATTTTAGTTGCCTCTTGTATAAAGCGAATTAATATAGAGTTCTTCAATCTATATTAGTACGTTTTATACAGGAGGTGTGTGTATTAACTACATATTTAATATTCTTGAGAAGGAGAAAATAGTATGATTTCTTATTAAAATTAATAGTAAAAAAGTATTGGAAAATATTAGATATAATGTATAATTATCTATAAACGACAAAATAAATTAAACTTGCTTAGTTAAATATACCTATTTATAAAAAATGCTGGGTCTTAAATATTAAGGGGGATCTTATGATACTGACGGAAGAAGGGATACATCAATTCATTGAAAAGATAATGAGAAATAAATTTAACATAAGTGAATTGTTTATTAAGTGTAGCCCAAATAAATCTACGAATGTAAAACCATATGCTTTACTAAGTGTTAAGGGTGTAAAAGGTATTCATCAAGAAGATACATATTATGAGAATCTTGAAGAAAACATTATAGCTTGTGATTTTAGCTGGTTAGAACCAATTTCTCAATACCTTAACGTTCCATTAGAAGCAACTATTCAAGTAGATGAAGACGGAAACTTTGATAATCGTGCAATTCAAATAAAATTTAGAATCGATATACCAAAAAAGGTCAATTCTTTAACATCTTTTCTTTATCCTCGTATTAAAAGATTTGTAATATTAAATGAGTATATCGAATCTGTTCGTGTATTCGGTTCTAAAGGGTATTTAACGAAACTATATTTCCATATGAATATTGACGCATTAAAGGTATCTAAGTTGTTAAAAGAAAAGCAACTTAACCGAAGCATTTTAAACCAATGGATTACAGCACTGAATAGAGTGGAAAACGAAAGTGTACAGAAAGAAATGTTCGACAGTAAATTTGAAGTAATAGCTGGAAAGATCAATTTAGAATTCCAAACAGAGTTGGTATCACAATACTTCGAATTAGGGAAGTATTTTACTAATATTTCTATAAGAAATGGAGATAAAGCATGGGTAGATTAACATTGCTTATTGTCTTTTCATGCTTTTTATTATTTCCAATAAATACTTCTGCAATGGTTAATTTAGATAAAATTGAAGAAGGAAAATCAATGTTCGATAGTAATGTAAACTTTTCTGATTCTCTCAATGCAACTACACAAACCGTAAACGAAAGTACAATGATATGGTCATCTATAATTCCTGCAATATTTACGGTGATTTTTATTTATTTTCTTATCCGTTTTGCATATGCGCTTTTTACCAAAGTTGGAAGCACATTGAAAACTGCAACCTGGGGTCTTATTTCAATTCCGATAATCTTTATTTTTTTCAGAGTAGTTGGTATATTTGTTTTAGGAGAAAATAATATTCACAATGTAGATGGATATTTAAACAGTATTATCTCATTGTTATCTTCATCTGTGTTTTTCATAGCTATAGGATTAGTTTTTATTGGGTTACTTTTTAGAATGTCTTATATCTTAATAAAGCACCCAGCTTATAACAGATGGAGCAATCGCTTATTCTTATTTTCAGTAATATCTATTATATTATCTGTTGTAGTTGAACCGGTATTATATAATATATAAAGTTTTTTACAAAGAGAAGGGGAACGTAATAATGTTATATAGGGTAGATCAGCAAAAAGAACCATATGATGAAGATGTAATTACTTGCCAAACACATTGTGCTCTTTTTGATAAAAAAACAAGTAAATGCGGTTTCTTTAATAATGAAGTTCCAAATGATCCTTTTTATACAGCTGGATGTTCCCAATTTTTGAGTGAAAAAGAGTGGGATGAATTTTCCGATAGCGTATTACTTAATGAATCGGATGAATCTCAAACAAAATTATTATATCCACTGCAACCTGACCAAAATGTAGATTATAATGCAGTATGGTATGTTTCTCCAGATCAAACTTTTGGTTGTTGGATTATCTCTTTATCTAAAAAAAATAAATTTATGGCTCTAAATCAGAAAGAAACTATCATTGGTTGGCATGATGAAGTGTATAAATCACCTTTTCCACTTCATGACCATGGATTGATTTCATATAAAGCATCAACAGTTGCATGGGTAATTGACGAACATGGATTTGGTCAATACGCTTTAGTAGAAAATGGAGAACTACATTTGTTTCATCCATAATAAGCATGGTATTTTACTTTATCGAATGCTATAATAACTTTAACATTTAATTAAATATAAAAAGGGACCCCCTTAACTGGCTAAAAGGAATAATTTTTTAATTTCCTTAAGCTTATTAAGGGGGTTTTTAATTTGGGGGTATCACTACATTGAATACTTGTATCGTATCACATCATCATCACTATCGAGAGGGACTAAGACAACTTCTAGAAATCTCTATCCCTTCCTTATCTATTGTTTCATATCCATCGATCTCTAATTTTTCAAACAACGATAATGCTTTAGTAATCATAGAACCTTTATTTTGCGATACTGAGAAAGAGCAGCGAAATATAGAAGTGATTGAAGATTTAACGAAAAGAGGTGTGAAAGTTTGCTTAATAACGGAAAATTTAAGAGATGAGGAACTAATAGAGTTGCTTAGTTTCCCTATTTTTGGATTGTTGTTTAAGTCTATGAGAACACAAGATGTCATCTTAGCAATTAAACGTATATTGAAGGGTGCGTATTATATCCCTCAAAGAGTTGGAAAACTCCTGTTAGATCAGTATCAACAACAAAAAAGTTTATAGAAAGGGTATAGCTTATGGGGAAATATTGTTTTATATGCGAGAAGAACTCTCAAGCTAAGATGGTTGCTCAGGCATATAACTACACACATAAAGGGAACTACTATGAGATACATCCTTGTTCAACTTTTCCAGATGGTGCTTATGTAGCCTATGCTGCTGGACATTTATTACAGATCAAAGAACCTCACGAACTAAATAGTAGCTGGAAAGAGTGGCGATTAGACAACTTACCGTTAAATCCGGCTACTATGTCTAAGAAAATTGATAGTACAAAGAAACGTCTTTTACAAACTATAAAACAATTAGCAAATAAGTCGTCAGTTATAGTAAACGCAGGTGATATAGATATAGAAGGCTCTTACCTTGTTCATGAAATTATTTTATTTTTAGGAATTAAAAAACCATTAAAGCGTTTGTGGCTTACATCATTAACTCCTAATGCCATAAGGAAATCTGTAAACAAAATGAAGGATTTCTCTGAATCTGAATATATGTACTGGCAAGGTTTATCACGTTCAGAAGCTGATTGGCTATTTGGTATGAATTTTTCAAGACAATTTACGTTACTACTATCAAAAAACCCTCAACTTAAAAATAAGACCTTTCCAGTAAAGAATAAAAAGACTTCCAACGTTTTTAGTGTAGGTAGAATTCAAACTGTAGTGAATCACCTTATCTATCAAAGAGAGATTGCCATAGAAAACTTTGTGAGTGAAAAATACTGGGATATATATGCATCTTTTCGAATTGCTGGTCATGAATACAATGGTAAGTGGTTTATCCCTGATTGGGACCATATTTTCTATAAAGAACAAGCAGACTTTTTAATAAATGAATTGAGAGAAAAGCCTGCTTCGATATTAGATGTAAAAAAGGAGATAAAACATATACGTCCCCCGCAATTTTTTAATTTAACTAGTTTACAAAAAAAAGTAGACAAAGTCATAGGTTTATCACCGGATCAAACACTCTCTGAATTACAGAAATTATATTTAGAAGGGTATGTAAGCTATCCTCGTACTCAGATTGTATATGTAGGAGAGGAAGAAGCTAATACATTTGAACAAGTGTTAAGTAATTTAGCTGAATTAAATGAATTCAAGACGTTATTACCAGCACCAGTTAAAGATATTTCTAATGATACTCGTTATATTAATTCCTCAAAGGTTCAAGAGCATCATGGAATAATACCTACAGAGAAGAAAGTAGATTGGGAGAAACTAAATAACAATCAGAAAGTAATATATAGCTTGATTGCAAAATCATTAATCGCAGCACACTATAAAGACGTTGTAGTTAATGAAGTTGTGATAGCAACACTTGTAAATGAACAATATACGTTTAGAAGCAAAGGCAGCCAAGTCGTAGAAAAAGGATGGTATCAAGTTATTCCCTCTCAAAAAGAAGATGTATTATTACCAGATGTTCAAATAGGAGAAAAAGGGAGTGTTATCAGTGTAGACACGAAAGAAGGAAAAACTAAACCTTTATCTAGATGGAGTGAAGCGGACATTGTAGTAATGATGGCTAATGCTTATAAGGAATTACCTAACGGTATTCGTAGTGAATATTCAAAGGATGAGTTGTCATTAGGAACTGTAGCAACACGAGCTGAAACTGTAAAAGGACTAAAACAACGTGGATATATAGAAGTGAAGAAAAACAAAGTGTTTATCACAACAAAAGGAAGAATTCTCGCAACAGCTATGGAGAACATACCTTTATTTACTTCTCCTCTAACCACAGGGAATATGCAAAAACACATTAATGAAGAAATTAAAGATTATGCATCTTACCAAAAATTCCTAAAAGGTATAAGAACCCGCGTTGCACTGACATATGAAGAAGCATTGAAGCAATCTACTATTTGGGATTTTTCTTCCATCGGATTAGATAAGTTACCGCAAAAGGGGAAACTAAAATTTGAAAAAAACCTATAATCGGTTAATAGATGTTCTTATGGGGTTAATAGTCTTGTCATCTTTATATAAAAAGGAGAGTGAGTCTAAATGAATTCAGCTTTACTAAGCAACGGGAAGGTGATAACAGCAAGAGAATACAACGCAGAAATTCATGGGAATAGGTTATATTGCATTGATAATTCATGCAAAGTGCCAGTTATTCATGTACCAGAAAGTGAGAATACAACAACTTACTTTAAGACAACAGGTAAGAATGACTCAAAGCATGCTGCAGGTTGTGGTTTTTCGAAACCATTAACCTTTGTTGAGTCGATTAAGAAAGTTGGAGAATACCAGGACGATTTACTAGATAATGGTATTTCAGAAACGCTAGTAAGATTAAATCTAAACAAAATCGATCCAGACTATGAACGACGCCTTGTAGAAAAAGATGAGAATGAGAAGAAGAAAACAGATCCTAATAAAATAAAAGTCAAACAAGAGAGTGATACACCTGCTAGCATAGGGTCATTAAAATCCGTTGTTAAATTGATGACTTCTTATGAACCAGATATTCTAAGTGGAATTATTGTAAACATAAAAGGAAAGAAAATACCAATATCGTCAATTATTATTGACCAAGAAAAGGCGCATAATCTGCTTTGGAATGACCGATTGATACCCAATATAGGCTATTTTGTGTATGGGGAGGTTGAAAACATTTTAAGACGTGAAAAGGTTATTTATATCAATTTCAAAGCAGTAAATAAAGTCTTATTTTCACTAGTACTTTTTGATAAATATTTTAGACATTTTACGTATTCCGATATGGATCTAATAGGAAAGAATATTCTTGCATGGGGATTTTTACGAAAGAATACTTACCAGGATAAAAACACTACTGAAATGAGCATTAAAGCAGATGCTTATATAGGAATACTACCATAATTAAATATTGCTTAAATCAAAGGAGGACCAATTCAATGTATCACATAGATATTCAATCAATCGAGGATTATTCATGCCATAATCCTTTTCAAACAAAAGTAATAATTATACCAAATGAACATGAAAATATAAGAATTATACGAGCTGCAGTACAGTGGGATGCTAATTATTTAATCGTTTATCATAATCCCATTCTAAGGTTGTTCAATTTTTCACCTTTACTTGTCTATATGGGAAGAAGTAGTGCAAGTGAAGCAGTTATTAATGAAATAATTACTATTGATGAAGAAATGATTTTTTCGTTTAAAAAAGTATCTACACGTAAGCATTTTGAGAGGAAAGTAATGCCTGTATTAGTAAAATTCATAGATAAAAAAATTAAATCTATTCTAGAAAGTAAAAACGAACCAATTGCTTCATTTTTAAATAATGAACAGTATAAGGGAATTAAAAGTTAGATATGCAAAATTCTTAAAGGAGAATATTTTTTATGCAAAGTTTTCTAAGTTGGGTAAAAATGTTTTTGCAAATGTTGTATAGAGGCTCAGTACAAACGTTTAAATATTTTTTTGAGCGTGTTGAACACTACATACAACGTTTCTTTTAACAGTAATGATTAAGAAAGGGCGGGGTAATATGCAAAATTTTATGTATATTTATTCTACAGTTCACAGGAAAAATTTTAAATTCTATATTCTAAGTTTACTGTTTATATTTTTATAGTTATAGGATCAATATATTTATATGGAATATATACCTTCGTAGCAGAACGAAGTCTATTGTTATATTATATGTTGGCCATCTTCGGCTTTCCATTTATATTCACTGCATTCTTTATAAGGGTGAATCATAAAGTTGCTAAAAATTATAAATTAGAAAACCCTAAAGTTAAACGTCCATATTGGCAACTACTGCTTGTAGGACATGGGCTGAGTTACATATTAACATTCTCTTTTGTGTTGGTAGTTGCTAGTTTAATAACGGTATTAGGGGGATGACCTTATGGAGTTTATACGCGAATATGCAATCATTCATATTAGAGATAACTTTTTCTTTTATTTAGTTTTAACATTAATATTAACATGGAACTACTTTTTATTACCTGAAACGATACCTTATTATATATACTCTGCACTAGCAATGCTATTTGGTGAATCCGCGCTTATTCTTTTAATTGCAAATTTAGTATTTATCTTTGTTCTTTCTTTATTATTTATTTATCCAAATAAGCTACTAGTAGAGATCCAGGAGTTTAAGAAAGACAAGTACAGGAGAAGATACTTTTGGATATGCCAATTGATTAGTGTTGTAATTATAATATTTATTCGACAAATATATGAAGTAGTTATAACTATGGTAGCTCTATAGTTTATTATTAGTCCTTACAACTAAAATAAAAAGCAGTCTTTGAAAATAAGGCTGCTTTTAATAATTCACTTTAAACTAGATGAACAGAAACAATTTAATACATTCATCCTCTAGCAGAAGGGCCATTTTTAAATAATTTAAATAATTTAAATATCCATTCTGTAATACCTTTAACCACTGTATCTATCAAAACCATTGTTTTAATTGATAGTTTCTTACCATCATACATACTTATTAGTTGAGTATATAGTATGTTTTTGGAAAGGGGAACGTCATTACTATTTATAATTTCAAGCGTGTGGTTAATTAGTTTAGAAAAAATAAATAACACCACCGTAAATATATATAATATCATAATAAGACTATTGAATTCCGTATTCACTGAATCAAAAAACCACAAGTAGAGCATGATTATTACTATCCAGGTTAGGTAAGTAAACACATAATACATAAAAGAATAAATTGAATGAAAGAGAGATGATGTAATAGTAAAGAATAATGATTGAGTTTGTTTATTCTTTTCACGTATATATTGATGGGATACAAATTCATATAACACCCAATACTGTTTTTCTATATATATTGAGAATTCTATAATTTTATTCTTTCTTAATCTGTCATCCATTTGTCCCCAGTAAGAGAGAAACTCAGCAATGTATACATCTTTTATTTTATACATATCAGAATTATAATAAGTATCAACGAAGCTATTAAAATTATCTACTGATAAATTATTCTTGTTATTACTCCAGAAATTAATAAGTTCGAAATACATTGGACTTATCTTTGTTTTTAATACTTCTTCACCGTCTTGTATTGCTCTTATCTTTTTATTTTTAGGACCTTGTAATAATAAAGCACACATTGCGGCTACGATTGGTACTATAAGTGGTATAAATGGAGCGAGTTCAGTATTCATAATCTTACACTATCTCCTTTCATAAATTATTAATGACTCCCAAATCAACATAAACCCTAACAAAATTGAAGAAAAATACCTCTATTAGTGTCATCTATCGATTACTCCTTTTTAATCTTTTATAAAATTTAACAACCTGCGTAACAGCCAATACAGCTAATAAAATTAAAATAGAGAAAAAAACATCTTTATCTTTTTAATCTATCGACGATTTCAGAGTATATATAAAGCCTTTTTCTTGTATTTGTATTCTCATTGCTAATCTTATTCGTCCATGACAAATTCATTGATCCATTTTCTTATTATGGAAGATGGAGTATGTCCATATAGCTTTGTCTTTGTTTTAAATTTTATAAAGTTATCTTCATCTATTCTAACGTAGATTCTTTTAGGATATTTTGTTGGTTTGTTTCTTTTTTGTCTACTCAAAAGTACTCTCCCCTTTTTTTAAATTGCTTCCAAATCAAAAGATAATTGTTCATTAATAACAGATTTCTTAATCTGTACAGTTGATGCTGCATAATGCTTCGGTTGAAGTTTTATATCTTTTCTTTTTACTTCTTTAATTACCGCAAAAATTTCACCATGTGCTTCATTTACAATTGGTGCTTTATCTTCCCACTCTTCTGATAGATTATGTTCTTTAATCAATTGATATCTTTCTTTTGCAGTTAATTCGAACGCAAGCCCAAGACAATCCCGTCTAATTTGAACTCTTTCTGACTCTAACAATTGGTCCACAATTATTTCAGCTTTCTCGTTATCCTTGTGAATTTTTTCAAAAATGTCGTTCATTCCGATACTTCCTGAAGCGAAATACCCCTGTTCTATATAGTTTCTTTTCATCATTTTGTATGCTTTATTTACATAACTTCCTAATAAATTTGCTTTTATCATAACAAACACCATCCTTATATTATTTGTTGAGTAACTCAACACGTGGGTAAAAAAATATTATATGCTAATATCTAATTTAATATAAATTAATAATATCACAGTTTGTTGAGTAGTTCAACAGTAAAGTTTTATGTATTATTATAAAACTACTAATATAATTTAGTTATTTAGCTATATAGCGTCAAAGTCTTATATACCTACGTATTATACAAGATACTATTTTCATGTTCGACCATATGGTCCTTAAAATGTTTAATAGGTTCTCCTTTTATTGGTATTATCTTATAAACCATTACAGGTTGTGCATACAAATTTCCTGGAAGTAAACTATTAAATGCATTAAAAATATGACTATTGTAATCTTCAAGAGTTATACAATGAACAATCTTATTCATATTCATAATAAACTTAATTGTTACTCTGCTTTCTTGTTGGGTAGTACTTTTTGAAATAACATCAAATTTAACCAATTTATCATTAAGGTAGTCTTCAACAAAAGACATAGATATTTCTCCGTTAGTTGAATATATATCTGAAGATCCTATAACCTGTATCATAAATTATCACCTCTGTTATTTGGTTTTCAGGTAAATTATACCATTTTAAATGTTAGGATGTTAATAATTATCAGTCCAAACGTGCTAAAATATAGAAGTAGGGGGCGATTTGATGATTCAGTTTGTTTTCGTAGACTTTAAAGGTGAGCACGATATAGATTATTTACAAAAAACATCAGAAATGTTAGAAAAAAAAATACCATTAAATTCATTTGAAGTGGATAGATTAGACGGACCTGAAGATGCAATAATTATAAAAGTAGTAGACAAGAGTGGTAGTGAGTGTGTTTTATTTTTTGAACTTGCTACATTCGATACAAAAAAGCAACTATTAATTCAAATTAATATAGAAGATCCTGAGAATTTTAGTGAACTAGCGTACATGCTCAAAGAAGAAATAAAGAATCATTTGAGAAAAGATTGGAATGAATGTATATGGTTGAAGGATAGTCAATCTGCTCTTTATGCTTATCAATTATATTCGCTCATATACAATACAGAAAATAGCTTGAGGGAATTTATTAACCTCCTTATGATAAAAGAAATGGGGGTTAAGTGGTGGGAAAGCTATGTTAGTGAAAACTTAATCAAAACTTTTAAAGACAGGGAAGGTTCTTATAAAACAACTGCACCAATGTATACAAATATAGATACTATGCTTTTATCTTTAAATTCAGACCATTTATCCCAAATAATGACGTACAAGAAGAAAAAGTGGAACCCTGAGTATAACGAAAAAATAGAAAAACTAATATATAGTAGCAAGGAAAAGGACTTAAAGTCAGTTCAAGGAATATTATTAAGTCAATTAAAGACAGAAGTTGACTTATGGAAACATTTGTTTAGTAAATATTTTGATGATGACTTCATGAACGAGTGGGGCGATTTCTGCAAAAACAGGAATCATATTGCCCACAATAAACTTATTGATAAAAGTGCTAATTCGATCATGAGAAAGAACATTAAATGTGTTCAAAAGAAAATTGACAATGCATTTAAACGTTTTCATTCGCTAACTCTTTCTGATGAGAGTAAAAAAGAATTAGAAAAAATTTGGTTAGAAGACCAAAAAGTAATTATGCAAGAACAATCTGGAATTAGTGTGGATGATGAAGAATCAATAAAACAAATTTTCATTGAGGAAGCCACTAGAATAATAATGTTAATCGAAGATGAATTGCACTTTAGAAGTGATTTAATTTTAAAAGATTATAGTATTGAAGATGGAAAACCATTTTTTAATATTCAAAGTAAGCTTGTAGATGAAATTGAAATAGATATCTATTTTCTAATAAGATATTTGTCCGATGAACCAGGGGGGAGCAGCAAATTAACAGTACAAATTGATAGCGAACAACAAACAGAGTATTCTTATGAGATAATTTATCAAAATGGAGAAGCTTATTTTGATGAAGATCAAAGCAACTATATGCCAGTAATTCAAAATGGTTTAGAAGAAATAGATGATAACTTATTCCTTGAAGACCTTAATGAAATAATTGATTCTCACTTTCCAAATAAAGTGAATGAGATATCTATCATGAATTATACAAGTATTAAAGATGGTGGTACTGAAGTTGTAGGTAATTTTTGTTGTGAGGAATGTGGAGAAGAAACAGTATCTATAGATGAAGATTTTTATACGTTCGGTGTTTGTGTGAATTGTGGTCATGATCAATCTAGTTCTATAAAAAGCTGTATGAGATGTGAAAATTTATACAATCATAATATTGATGGCAGTCATAGTATTTGTGAGAACTGTGTTTCTTTTATTGAATCTCAATAATTCATATATGTGGTATAACCGTTAGAAAGATACGAAACATAAATGTGATTTTGGAGTAGATGGAATGTAATTCTATATTATAATTTACGTTTTTATTATGTATTTATGACTGACAGAAACTAATTATACTAAAGAGAATATATATATCTTTAGTAATTAGTTTCATAGGGTGCTTTTATGTTTAAAATAATTAATAAATTATATACAACAAACATATTCTATTTAAAAGAGACTTTTACTAACATTTAAATACATATAAAACATTTAATACATTTCGGGACGCTCAAACCCTTGTCATATAAGTATTCATACTGTCAAATTATCACATATTGAGTGAAAACTATCACGTATTGAGTGCAAAGCATCACATATTAAGTGAAAATTATCACGTATTGAGTGAGCAACTATCACATATTGAGTGTTTAATTATCACATATTGAGTGCAGAGCGTCACATATTGAGTGCATCTATCACATATTGAGTGACAAGACATATGAAATGCTTATACACCAGTATTTTGTACTAATTTTTGTGTCAAATTATCACATATTGAGTGTTAATTAATTATCTCACAAGTGAAGAGGATAGTAAGTTTCTTTTTTATGTCTAGAACTATCACATATTGAGTGTAATAGTACATCTAATGTGTGATAGTTTCTTTAAACTAAGCATCACAACACTCAATATGTGATAGTTAAAAGGAAAGATAATACCTTTATACACTCAAATCGTGATACTTATAGAGAAGTTTCTATCACAACACACTCAAACTGTGATAATAAGAAGTAATTTAGAAAGAAGACACTCAATATGTGATAGTTAAAGGGTTATCCACTCAATGTATGATACTTCACTATTTCTATTGCGAACCTATTTTTATTATGAAATAATATATAATAATAAATTGTATACAGGATCGTGATTATATGACTGAACAAAGTAGTCAAGATATTGAAAAAAAATTACAGGTCTATCAGTCTAATGATTTAGTAGAGGCTATATATGAAGATGATTTAAGTGCAACTGAACATAAAATCATTCGGTATGCTGCAGGTAAAATCACTAATTCACCAAATCAGTTTCCTGATGTATCGTTTACGGTAAGTGAATTTGTAAAAGCTGCTGGATTAAATGGCCAAGGTTATTACAGTCGTGTTGAGAAATTAGCAGATGAATTAACTAAAAAAAGAATAAAGATACATACTGTAGATAATGATATTGGTTGGTTTCCTTGGTTTAAGAGTATCATTTATCGAAAAGGCTCAGGAGTTGTTGATATACAATTCAATGATGTGATACAACCTTATATAATGAACCTTACACAAAGTGGTAGATATACTAAATATGATTTTCCAACGATAGGTGAAATGCAAAGTCCATACACAATTCGACTGTTTGAGTTACTACAACAATATGCCAAAATAGGTAAACGAACAATTAAATTAGAAACATTGAAGGAGCATTTAGGTGTTGGGGGTAAATACAAACAGTATGGACACTTTAAATCTAGGATTCTATTAAAGGTCCAAGATGAGTTAAATGAGATAAACGTTCTAACGTTTGAATTTGAAGAAATAAAAAAAGGCAGAAAAGTTGATGAGATAAAGTTTACGATACATATAACAGATAATATTCCATTTGAGGGAGATATTAAGGAAGAAGAAGTTAAAGCTTTCATAGAACAAGCGAGACCACTTGTTAAACAATATGGTTATGATATTCCAAATAGAGAGTTAAAAGCATGGACAAGCTTTGGAATAGATGAACTGCAATTTGTATTAGAACAAATTGAGAGAAATAATACAAAAGTGACACATATTGGAGCTTATATAACAACTATATTGAAATCTAGATACAAAGAATATAAAAAGGCAACCTCAAATTTTAGATTAACTGATGAAAATGTTCAGCATATTATTTGGAATTATATAAAAAACACTAAGAATAATGTAGGTGTTCTGCCAGAAGGATTTATAGAACAAAAGTTACTAAAAGAATTTGAAAAGCAAAATTATACGTATGAACAATTTCAAGAGATTTGGAAAGAAAATAGTAAAATGATATATAAAGCAGTAAATAATAAATAAAGCAGACGGGGAATTAGATCCTGTCTGCTTTATTTATTGATTGCTCAATGGCTTTATTAGAAATATAGTTATATACCATTGTAGTTTAGGTGCTGACGTAATAAGTATTTCTTTTTCAATTATCGCTAATCATCTTGTTAGTTCTACTAATATTATCATATTTATTAGTAATAAGTTCCAGTAATTCTTTGCATTTTCCCTTGTGTTCAAATTTGCAATTAGTGTATAAATACTAATCTATTAATAAGTAATTTTGCCTAACATATATCTTTGTAAAATTCAGTTAATACAACTACTCGAACATGGTTAGTCACGCTTTTTAATTTTTCGTTGTAATTATAGAAGGATAAAACTACTATATTATGAATTATAAAATAGAAAGGCTGGTGATGAGGTTTGATTAGCATACAAATTGAAATATTAAAAATGATTAGATTCAGTGTTAGTGTAAATTTAAGTGTATTTTCAATATTGAATATGTATTTCTGGTAATACAATAATGTGTTAACGCACAATTGAAAAGAAAAAATGTTCATAAGATGGAAGGGGAGATTATTTATGTCATACGATCTTTATTAGGAACTTTGTATAATACAGTCAGCAAGCAGCGAACAAACTAGACCATTTAAACTACGTATAACTTATGTTATACGTAGTTTAAAGTTGGACCGTTTTTGATTTAATATTGCTTAATATAAATCGATATTATCACACTTTGGGTACATAGTGTAGAAACTTAGGTTATATCTAGGGTTTACAATGTAAAAACATGAACTAAGTAAAAATTTTTCAAAATAACAGTACCTTATTTATGATAATAAAAACCCAGATTGTGATAGTTAGTACCTTATATGTGATATTTCGTCGCCATAAACACAATCATATCAATGTGATACAGTACTCCGAAATGTTATTAAAAGTCTTATTTAAATAAAATATGTTGTTATATAATTAATATATCTAATATATGTATTCTAACTATGTTTACATACTCAACAATACTAAGATATAATTATTATATACACCGTACTATAGGATTAATTATAATTTATTAATAATTTTATATTCTTTTAGGAGGAAAAAATGTCTAACATAGAAGAAACAAAATACTATTATGGTCTAAAAGAATTTGCAGATATATCAAACAAATACGGAATAAATACTTCTACTGAAAAGTTATCTGTTTATAGAAGAAGAGGACTATTACCTGTACCAACAGTAATGATTGGTACAAAAGCAGGTTGGACAAAAGAACAAATAGAACGTTGGATTAAAGATAAGAAACAAAGTTAAATTAAGGGGATTTTTTATGTATTCTACTGAGTCTGTATAAATTATGTACATAACCTAAATCAATTGAACTATCAGAGATATTTAGGAGATTACACAAACCTGAGGGGATTAATGATTTATACACCAATCGAACTGAAATACTGGAAAAAATTGTATAAGCGTAGGAATTAACAAGATATAGTACTTAAATTACATACAGGTGGTGGAAAGACTTTAGTGGGTGGGTCTACTAATGGCACAATCTACTCCTACTCCCATAATCAAAAAGTTGTTCGACATGTACGAAGTTACGTTTCCATACGTTAACGGATGGTACATGGACCATTGGTTCAAAAAATTATCAAAAGCACTGTGACAAGCTTTCAAACTTGCTGCTCCATAGACCTTTTTTAAGGAAGTTGTAAATGGCCGTATTCAACAATGGGCGATGGTGATGAATCAATTGCTTGTTCATGAACACATTCGATCGAATTTAATCAATTGTTATCCTTTGGACTGGTAAATGGATTCGAAAAATCATGTACACCACCAATGCCGTAGAAAGCATTCATTCTAGCTATAGAAAAGTGACTAGTAAAGGAGCATTCCCCAACGAGAACGCTCTATTAAAAGTATTATTCTTACGAGTAAAGTAACTCGAAACAAAATAGGAAGATGGCCACGTTCAAAACTGGGCAATGGTTATGAACCAACTTCTTCTACATGATGAGTTAAAAGATAGGGTGTTAAAGTAACTTGAGTAAGCAGGGACTTACATACTTTATTTGACAAACCCCGGCACGCTTAAATAATTGGTAAGTTCAGTCTTAAACTATATAATTTGTTACACATTTATCACATATTATTGGAACAACATTCTCGGAATTTATATTGCTTGCAATAACAACATCTTCTTTAAACCCTCTTTGCACTAGTTCTTGTCCGCTTCCTGAGTTCTCAATCAAAGAGAGGATTTTGTGTTGTGAATTTAAGAAAGTAATCGAAGAAACTTCTGCTTCAGGTGACTTCTTTCCTTCTAATTTAGATAAGATACTACCTGCAGCTAAAAAATCTTCTATACACGGACGTAAAGAATCGGAGGTACCGAGGCCATTATTTTCCCATTTCTCCCCACAAGCTATAATAGTTACATTTTTATTTGTTTTTTTTCTAATATCATTTACAACATTCGCAACAGCAGTTGCATTATTAAAACACCCTATAAATAAATGTTCTGTGTCCGTTGCTAGCCAAGTGCATAATGCGCCGTTTTTTGATGAAAGGACATACTTTTTACCTGAGTGAGAATTATTAAAGGACGCTGGGGATAAAGATGGCTTTTTGCTTTTTAATGCCTCTGCTCTACCCAGTATTAATTCACCTTTAATTTCTTTAGCATATTCATAGCCTGTAAGATTCTCATCATACGGAAAAGGGAAAATTATTGCTCCTGAAGCTAACGCAGCAACTACTGAAGTTGAAAAACTGAGAACATCAACTATTACAATGATGTCTCCTCTTTGTGAGGCTCTGCTTGCCCCAATTCCTCCCCAATCAAATTTAATTGGAAATGGTTCTTGATTAAACATAAAATACCCCCAATTCCTTTGTATATTTAATGTTAAGTTATACTAGCTGCTTTAATTTCTTTTTCAAAAATCTTGCTATAAATTAATAATACTTCTTCTATACTACTTTTTTGATAAGCATGTCTTAATAATTCGTTTGAAAAATGATTCCACATTTTGTAAAGTTCATAATAAAGATTTCTACATTCGGATGACAGAAACGGATTAGACGAAATTAGCTTTCTTGAAATAATAGGGCCCCTGGGGTGCTTTAGACTTTTTGATAAACCGTAAATTGATAATTCCCTGGATAAGTTATATTCTATGTGGAGTAATTTAATTATATCATTTTGGAACTGTAAAAGGTTATGAAAAGTAGTGTCCATAAATGAATTAGCGAAGTTCTGCCACTCTTTAAAAATATTGTCTATTATTACTTCTCTAGATAAATGATTTGTGACATTAATATTTAAGAATTTATACTTTTGGTCTCTCATAGCTTTTAGCAAATCATCGCTTTGTATTTTAGTTTTGAAATTATAATCGGATATTAGGAATTCTTTTCTTTCTGGTATATATTTATTTAAAATAATGTAATGTTTATCGGAATTTCTATTAAAGTTCTTTTTATCAAAGCGAAGGTAGAAGCAGTTAGTATATACGATTGGAGTTATATTATTTTCTAATAAAACTATTAAATCATTTATTATCTTTTTACTATTTAGCTTTTGTGGTGTTATTAGTATATTACTGTTTTGTTTTATCTTACTGTATTCCGCTTCTCCGCCATAGATCTTAAAAGACCGAGGTGTTTCATCTCCTTCAATACCTTCAATTTCATATTTAAACTTAAAACCACCACTTAGTAAAAGAAGATCACTTTCTGAAAGTTTAATACCTTGTGAAGAAATGACTTCCTTTAAAACAAAAAATAAACAGTGTAATCCGTTGTTATTCATGCCCCTCCCCCTTATTATGATATTTATTTATAATTATTATAAACTCATGGAGGTTCAGAGTAAATGCAACAATTTACTTGATTTATAACTTTTTATCTAAATATATATATATTACTTTGTAAAGTTGACTTTTTGTTGATGGTGAGATAATTTAAGATTTAAATAATTTTAAATATATTATCAAGTGGGGATCATAAATGAGAATTAAAATAAACCCTGATTTTGCAATTACTAGATTTAAAGAAGGTATAATTCTTACTAATATAAATAATAATCAAAGTTATCACATCGATAACCGTGCATACGAATTAATAAAACTAGCGTCTGGTAATTATGTCTGTATAAACGATTTATATCATAGTGATTATCCGGAAGAGGAATTTAAGAGTTTTGTAACTGGACTAATTGAGATTAATTTCTTATTAGTTAAGGTATTTTAAAAGCCCTTACGTTGTAGTGTTTATACCTGACCGAAAGGAGGTGAGGAGATGTTTGAAATTAAAGAACTTGGAACGTTCGGTGATCCAATAACTAAAAATACGTAATATTCTTAAAGAGAAGTTGTTAATACAACTTCTCTTTTTTTGTGTGCCAGGTATGCACACATTCTTTAGGGTTCAAGTCCCGAACCGTGAAGGCATTAGTAGCGGTTAGCTTAAGACAAAGGTGTCAGAGTTATCTGGAATCTGAAGGAAGTCGGTGGCAAATCTCCGCCTTTAGGAACACGAACTTCATACAAGGCTGGGTGTACTTGGGCGAGGCTGCTAAACAAGCTAAAGCCTTACTGCCAAAGGGTACATCAAGTAAATGAAGAGAGGATATGGAGAGGAAGAATGTCTGCTTACCCTGGGAGGTCTGATAGGAATGCGGTGCGCACTCCGTAACCGAACATGAGAATGTTCGCTGAGCTATCAGAAGTCAGCCGAAGCCGTAGTACTGGATATTTCTAGAATACCCAGGAAGGGCTAATCATTTAAGAAAGAATTGTCACTTTGCGTACGCAATGCTTGATGAAGCAGAAGCATGGAACCTTCCTAGTGGAGAAAACGGTGAATCCCGTGGGGGACATTAGAAGGGCTGAAAGTTATTGCCACACAAGAAGAACGGACAAATTCACGCAGAAGTTAGATATCATGTTGGAACGAATCTTATCACGTGAAAACTTAATACTCGCATTAAAGCGTGTTGAACGCAATAAAGGGAGTCATGGTGTAGATGAAATGCCCGTACAAAACTTACGAGCGCATATCATGGAACACTGGACTACCCTACGAGAAGAACTTCAAGAGGGAACCTACCATCCTCACCCCGTCCGACATGTCGAAATCCCGAAACCGAATGGCGGGAAGAGGAAGCTGGGCATCCCAACTGTACTGGACAGATTCATCCAACAGGAAGTTGCACAAGTTCTCACCGAAGAATATGACCCACCGTTCTCAAAACATAGCTACGGATTTCGTCTAAACAAACGAGGACATGATGCGGTAAGAGAAGCTAGGAAGTACATCTTGTCCGCTATGCGGACAATTGTAATATTTATGTTCGTTCCAAAAGATCAGGGTTATGTGATGGGAAACATTACGAAGTTTATCGAAGGAAAACTAAAATTGAAAGTGAACGAAGAAAAAGTGCGGTAGACCGCCCATGGAAACGGAAGTTCCTTGTCTTCTCCTTTCCTATGGATAGTATCGACCGCTTCAAACAACGTATTCGAGAACTAACTTCAAGAAGGAAATCGATGAATATGAAAGACAGAATCGAAAAGTTAAATCGATATCTAGTGGGCTGGTTTGGTTACTATCAGCTAGCAGAGACACCTTCTATATTCAAGAAGTTGGATAGCAGACAGATTCTCTTTGTTTCCTTAATACCTTAAAAATATTCATAAATGTTAAAAAATACATATAATAACCAATATTTTGTAGGTTAGCATAATTGTATTGAAGCACTTAACCTCTATTGGTATTTTGTTCTGTAAGGTGGTGAGGTATTGAAAGTACTGGGCGTGAAATACAGAGAATTAATTGCACCAGGTAAATCAATAAATCTAATTAATAATAAGAATATATACAGTTTGTTAATTGCCAATGATGACATTACTATAATATTTGATAACAAGACCATAGTTTTAAAAAAAGGTTTTGTAACTATAGGTAGGTGTATAAGAGTATTTAATCATAATGACAATTATTGCGAAATAAGAGCTATCATTTATGAATTTAAAGATAATGCATTAGAGAATCCTTACATTTTAAGTAAAAAAAATCAAAAATTTAAACATCATTTTGAACATATATACGAATATTTAGCCTCGAATCTATTATCAATTGATAAATTATCAGACGAGATATGTGAAGTAATTAAAAAAATTTCTGTAACTGATAATGAATTGATTGAAGAAGATGTCGACGAAAGATTACAAATAATATATTGCATATTAAAAAATAGATACAATGAACCACTTACGCTAAATTATCTTGCTGAACAAGTATTTTGCAATCCAGTGTATTTAAGTAATTGCTACTCTAAAGCATTTGGAATATCACCTATGAAGCATCTGCAGTTTATTCGAATGGAAGAGGCAAAGCAGTTACTACTAAATATTTCAATGACAATCAGTGAAATAAAAGATGAAGTTGGATATATATCAGGGTCTCAATTTTCCACTTATTTTAAGAAACATACTGGGAAATCCCCAAATGAATATAGAAAAGAATATCTAATAAGAGGTGAGGTAGTTGAAACTGTATGAACGGATCAACAAATGTGTAATGGAAGCATTAGAAGTTGACAAATCAATTAGTATGGTTGAAGAGTTAATGGGACTAGGAATGGACTCCCTGTCAACAGTAAAACTAGTCATATTACTAGAGGATGAGTTTAATATTAAATTTAATGATGATGAACTTTTTTACGAGAATTTCTCGACCATTAAAAAGATTGAAATGCTTGTTAATGACAGAGTAGAGGAAGAAAATTGATTTATTATGGATTAGATGAATTGTTGTCACTAGAAGACAAAGATGCTTATTGGATTATGAACCTAACTGACGAACAAAATTGGAACAAAAATTCCCCATTCCCATCACTATTAAGTGACACCACCAACTTGGTAGTACAACAAGAGCAACAACTACTTCTTTTGAATAAAAAGCATACTGTTTTATTTCAACATCAACCAAGCGCGCAATTTTTAACATATTTAAAAAAGAAGGGGATACAAATACCTAAAATTAAACTAGTATCCGATTTTAGAACCTATAAAGAAAACTCAGTAATTGTGCCTTTTATAAATACAGAATCCATTGAAAAATGGTCTGAAATTAAAGGCGTGAAAGTTTTTGGTAGCGATTCCTCATTAGTTAAATTAATAAATAACAAATATTGGGTAAGGGAATTAATGTTAAAATATGGATTTTTGACAACTAAAGGCTATTTCTGTAAAGGGGAAGAGGAAACAAGAAAAGCTTACACAAGGTTAAGTAATGATTCATTCAAAAAGTATGTTTTAAAACTTCCCTATGGGTCTTCCGGTAAAGGACTCTTTATATTTAAAGAGTTACAAGAAGTTAATTCTATTTTAAAAAGAAACGGAGATAATAGATTACTTATTGAAGGATGGCACGAGTCTGACAGACAGTTAAATACTCAAATATTAATAGACGAAAATATCAATATCTTATCAATTACAGAACAAATAATTAATCATAATGCGAAGTATCTAGGTACAAATTTTACGCCAACTTATAAAAAGGAAATTCTTGATAACTACAAATCAAAAATATGGGATATCGCCGAAATTATAAAAAATTTAGGATATAAAGGTGTACTAGGTATAGATTCCATTTTAGATAGAGAAGGCAATTTATACCCGGCAATTGAAATAAATGCTAGATTTACTCAGGTTTCCTACCTTACATCCTTAATAAAAAACATAGATAAAAAATATATTGAAAGTAGAACAGTTGACTTGTTTAGTAAAACAAAACGTTCATTTAACGAATTAAATATACAACTTGATAAATTGTTAAGTCGTCATGGATTTAACTATACAATATACACTTTTGCAGAGAGTTTTACCGGAAGTAAGTATTTATATAGAATTTATGTTTTATTTTATACTGATTATCAGGTATTACTTAATTCTCAAATAGAACTCTTCTATAATTATATTCGTGGGGGCTTATTATGGACCATTTAATAAATGATCAGAAAGTAGTTGACTTAACCAAAAAATATAGTACACCTTTTTATTTATATGATGGGGATAAACTAAAAGAAAAGTACTACAACTTTAAGAAGGGGTTGCATAAAAACATTGAAATTTACTATTCTTTGAAAGCAAATAACAATATTTCAATTGCTAGTTTATATAAAAGTTTAGGAAGCGGGATTGAAATTGCCTCAAAAGGAGAATTGTATATTGCATTAAAAGCTGGGTTTAATCCACAGAAGATTATTTTTTCGGGTCCAGGTAAGACTTTTGAAGAATTAAATTATGCAATTCAGGAAGGAATAAAGTTAATAATTGTAGAATCCATAGAAGAGATAAAATTACTTGATAGTATAGCAATTCAACACAATAAAATAGTAAGTGTTGCAATTAGAATAAATCCCGACGAAAAAACAGCAGCACAGGTGAAAATGACAGGTATCCCTTCTCAATTTGGGATTGATAAAGAAATATTAAATAGCGCTTTATCGGAAATTAATTTATGCAATAATCTAGTCTTTTCGGGGATTCACGTATACTTGGGAACACAGAATTTAGATGAAAAAGATATCATTAAAAATATAAAATATACGCTGAAGGTTGCGCTAGATATATACTTTGAACATGGGTTGATTTGCAAAGTTATTGATTTTGGGGGTGGATTTGGCATCCCTTATTTCCAAGGCCAGAATATACTTAAAATGGATGAAATCAAATTGGTTCTAAATTCACTAGTCTCAAATAATAAAGTATTTGCTGATACTAAGTTTATTCTGGAAAGTGGTAGATATTTGTTGGCGGAGTCAGGCATGTATATTACAAAAGTTACTTATCGTAAAATATCAAAAGGAAAAACATTTTTAATCGTAGACGGTGGGTTGCATCACTGTGTTGCCCCGACATTCCAAGGACGGTTAATTAGGGATAATTTCCCCGTGAAATTGATATCTAGCCCGAAGAATTCTGTAAAAGAAACTGTCACAATTGTTGGTCCGCTTTGTACTCCAGAGGATTGTTTAGCTAAGAATATAAAATTGCCAAAAGCTATTCCCGGTGATCACATATGTATTCTAAATGTAGGGGCATATGGCCTTTCATATAGTCCGGTTCATTTTTTAGGCCATACAACGCCATATGAGTTATTAAAGATAGATAATAACTTTGTGAAAATCAGAGATAAGGGAAACCATGACGATATTCTTAATAACCAAATATTAATAAACCTAAAAGGAGAAAATTATGAATAACAGAATAGAAGATAAGATTGAAAAGCTGAGGTTGCAATATAGACAAACAGCCATAAAAGCTGATAATGAGTTCTTGTTTCCCTATGATAATTTTGAAAATCTAATTAAGGAAGGATTACACACTATTAATTTGCCTGATAAATATGGAGGGGAGAGTCTAGGATTTGTAGATACCAGTAAAATGATAGTAGAGCTTAGTAAAGGCTGCCCCTCAACAGCTTTATGTTTAGCAATGCATTTCTATACGATAGGTGGTTTACAAAGAATGCTATCACCGGAAATTAAGGAAGAAATATTTTTAAAAGTATGGGAAGAAGGAGCTTTATTTGGATCGATTGGAGATCCGAATGTATTTTTATCAAATCCTAAAAAAAGTAATAAAGAGAGCTATATAAATATTACAAAGGTGAAGGATGGATATGTAATAAATGGGGTGAAACGGTTTGTATCTGGAAGTTTTATAATAAGATATTTACCTATTTATGGTATTGTTGGAGGAGAAAGTATAAAGGAATATGGTTTAACTGCTTTATTAATAGATATGGAAACAAAGGGGATATCGATAAAGAAAAACTGGAATTATAGTGGAATGAGAGCAAGTATGACCCATGATGTTTCTTTCGAGAACGTTTATGTGCCACAGAAATATTTAATAGGTGAAGAAGGTGAGGGTGTAAGATATACAGAAAATTTAATTTATTGGTTCCGATTATTACTTGTATCAGTTTATCAAGGTATATCTCTAAAAGCTTATGATTATATCATAGAATTAGTTAAAAATAAGGTAGATAAAACGACAGGTAAAAAACTAGCATTATTGCCCAGTGCCCAATCAAAGTTAGCTAAAATGAGGATTCTTATTAAAAATAGTTCTACCCAATTAATATTTACTTGTCAAAAAGCAGATAAGGAAAATAAAGAGAGAAGTTTTACTAATTCATTATATGAAGATTCCCTTATAACAAAGTACATTATCACAAACTCCGCTGTTAAAGTTATAAACCTTGCTATGGATATTGAAGGCACTAGCTCCTTGAATAAGAGTTCTTTATTAGAAATGTTGTATAGAGATGTGCGGGCTGGAAGCTTCCACCCACCAACTGACGACAAAATAGAGGAGTATATTTCTAAAAGAGAACTAGGAATTATCAGTATAAGTTAGCAATTAGAATTTTAGATAGCGAGGAGATATATGTGAGTGTTAATAGGGGTATAAAATCGAGTGTGGAAAAAAAATCTTACCTAACAATATACTTTTGGGTAATTTCGTTCTATAGAAAGTATATTCCTAATTTAGTGATAATTATTATATTAGGCGCAACTGCAACTAGCATACAACTGGCTATTCCCAAGGGTATAGGATATTTCATTGATGAAGTTTTACCTTCTAAGAATTATCATAACTTTTTTATATTGATAGCTTCTCTCTCGTTACTAATAGCAGTAATGATTCTAATTATAGCACGAAAGAATTTAATTAGTGTTAAATTGCAAGAACAAGTGTCTTATGAGATGCAATTCTCCGCTTTAGAAAAATTAAGAAGGTTAGGTTTGCATTATTACGAATCTCATTCTGTAGGCGAAATACTATCATTAATGAATACTGAAGTTTTAGCGTTACAGAAGTTATATCGTTCAATCATCCCTAAATTAATTGAGGATGTTATTTTTTCAATAGTTGCAATTATTTTCATGTTTACTGTAAGTATAAGATTAACTATCGTGCTTTTACCTATGTTTTTATTATATTTCTTAGTTGGTCCATACTTTGAGAAAAAAGCAGCTCTCCTATCTAATAAAACTGCAAAAAGTAGGATATTATACAATAAGAAAACATATGAGAGTATATCATCTGTTATAGAACTGAGGGCAATAGGGGAAGAAAAGTGGAATTATAAAAGACTAAGAAGAGTAATGGAGACTTATTTAAATAATTGGGTAACTTCACTAGCATATGCCTATTTGAGAGGGTCAATCCGTAGGTTTATAGTTTATTTTAGCGGTGTAGTTTCTATATTTTATGGGATATATCTTGTTCGTAATAATCTTATAGGTCTGGGTAACTTCACAGCATTTTTACTTTATTATTTCCAGTCAATGACAATATTAACAGAGGTAATCACAGGTATAACCCAGCAAAAAATAGTGTTGCAACAAGCTGTTAGATTGTATGAATTCTTCCAACTCAAAACCGAACCAAAGAATGAAATAACAGGAACAGATATTCAAGAATATAAAGGGCATATATCTCTTAGAGGCGTTAATTTTTCTTATCCTAATTCAAATGAGCCAATTCTAAGGGACTTCAGTACTGAAATAAAAGCCGGAGAAAAGGTTGTTATTGTTGGACCTAGTGGGAGTGGAAAGACTACTTTATTAAAGTTAATTGGAGGCTTGTATGAAGTAAATGGTGGAGAATTATTAATTGATTCAGTCCCAATAGAAAGGATTTCTTATTTAAATTTAAGAGACCACATTGGATACGTATTCCAAGAAAACTATTTATTTGGTAGTACTGTCTATGATAATATACTATTCGGAAAACCAGATGCTACTGAGGGTGAGGTTTTTAAGGCAGCGAAAGCAGCTAATGCTCACGAATTTATTATGGAGTTACCTAGAAAGTATAAGACAATTGTTGGTGAAAAGGGTTCTAACTTTTCTGGGGGGCAGAAGCAACGAATATCGATTGCAAGAATGATATTAAAAAATCCTAGCATTATACTGTTAGATGAGATCACTTCTTCTCTAGATCGTTTAAATGAAGAAGAACTTATAGATTCTCTAACTTATGTATTCAAAGAAAAAACGATTATATCAGTATCCCACAGCCTAAACTTGATAAAAAGCTTTGATAGGGTTTTAGTACTTGATAAAGGTAGATTGGTACAAGAGGGGGAATATTACAATTTAGTAAATGAATCAAGTATATATTACGATTTAGTTCAAAGCCCCGAAGAAGAAAGAGGTGAGAATTTCATTGAAGAATAGGTTTCTTTTTGTTTCGCACTATATAAATCAAAACAAGTTTCTATTTCTCAGCTCTCTTATTGTCATCACTTTAGGTTCAGGGGCACAACTTTTATTAGTCTTTATACAACAATATATAATAGATAGCATTATTTTAGATGAGAATTATAATATGCTCTTATCTACTATTTTAATTTTTATCGTCTTATTTGTGTTATTGACGATTACATTTACTCTAGGTCCACATTTAATGCACCGAAATGTATCTAAAATTAGTACTGAGATTAATAATAACTTTTTTAATTCGATCTTTTCCATGCCAATAGAGGAATTGGATAAAAAAAGAAATGCCAGGCTTGTGCATTACATAACTGATGATATCCCTAGAGTTGCATGGCTATGTGCAGAAACAACCCCAAATCTAATAAAAGAAATCTTTGTTGCTCTTTTCTTAATTGTCATTATTGGTAACACAAATATCATTTTACTAATAGTAAGTATACTCTTTAGTATATTGTATATCTGGATAGGCTATAGATCTTCTAGTAAATCAGTTAGAACATCCAGGGCAGTTCAAGAAGGCAGATCTGACTTTATTATTAAGATGGAAGAGAGTATATCATCCACTAGAGAAGTTATTTCTTATAACAGAGCTAGCTGGGAGAAGGAATTATTCCAGCGATCGTTTAATAAGTATTTTGATAAGGTGAAAAAACAAGCTACTTTTCAGAATCAACAACTTTATAAAACAGAACCAATTAAGTGGGGAATAAATATTTTTATTTTAGTTTACGGTGGGTATTTAGTTATGAATGGATCTATTTCTATTGGTAATTTTGTTGTGATATACCAGCTTAGTTTTAATTTATTGAATTCTTTTCAAAATTTGTTCCAAACGTTTTTGACTCTAACTCAAGAGTCTGCGAGTATTGATAGAGTTAATAACGTATTATATAGGAGTAAAAAGATAAAGCAATTAAAGAATAAAAATGAAAATATTCAGAAAGTTGAACACATTAAATTATACAATATTTATGTCGAATACAGTGAGAATCTTATTTTAGAAGATATAAATATGCACATACAAGCAGATAAACAAATAGCAATAATAGGGGAGAGTGGTAGTGGCAAATCGACTATTGTGAAACTTTTACTTAATTTCTTAGTGCCAAAATCCGGCAGTATATATATCAACGATGTTCCTATACATGATATAGGTATTAAATCCCTAAACAGGAAAGTTAACGTTGTATTCCAAGAACCCTATTTTTTCCCTGAAACAATAAAAACTAATATAGTACTAGGGCTTGAAGATATAAGCATGTCTAAGATACGAGATATTTGTAAGCTAGTTAACATGGATAAATTTATTATGGGTTTGCCTCACAAATATAATACGGTTTTAGGCGAAGGTGGGCTTTCATTATCAGGAGGACAAAGACAAAGAATTGCAATTGCAAGGGCATTAATACGCGATCCAGAGATTTTGGTGTTAGATGAAGCGACCTCTGCACTAGATGCATTAACGTCGAAGGAAGTTTTATATAATATTGAAAAATATAGAAAAGGAAAAACAACTATTATAATATCACACCGTCTAAATGATTTTTTAAATTCGGATGTTATATATGTGTTTAATAAAGGGAAAATAGTTGGCGTGGGGACCCATGAAGATTTGCTATGTAATAATTATTATAAAAAATTAGTATCGCAAAATTAGAGAATTGTTTGATAATTGGTGAAAGAAGCTGCTAAGTAAAAGAGAAATCTTTTCTATAGCAGCTCTTTTTCTGTCGTGAACTCCATAAAATAGTCAACTATCAATCCTTTTTTCTTAAATCTACAAATTTTGATTAATAATACAGATACCGTTGTTTCTTCAAAATAATAAATGTATTATAAGACCAATATAAATATGCATGGAGGTTATCTGAATGATCAATTGGAAGCTTATAGAGAAGTATTTACAAGTTGGTCAAAATGACACTTTATTTCTAGGAGGTTCTTCAGCTCTTCCTTGGAAAAAATCTCAAGCTGAGGAGTATGATTTATTTTTAATCACCGAATCTATTTCGGAAGAATTTGTAGAAAAGCGCTCAGATGAAAGAATAAGTGAGCAGAAAAGAAATGGATTTACCATTGTTTATATTAATACTGAGGAAGTTGAGCTCGACATTGAGATTTGGAACAGAAAGAAAGTTGATAAAGCTATTCGTTCATTTGGCAGAGGTCTACCATCGTTAACGCAAATAGAGGAGAACTTTAATTATTTTGCGGGATTAGATAGAAAAGTAGGTCTCGATCTATTTCATAATATAAACATAGGTTTGTCACAACCTAGACTATCAGATAATTATATCCGGTTAAAGGAACAAATAGATTGGCAAAGATATTATGCATGGAACAGAGATTACCACCTTATTAACGTTATGGATGGAGTAAAAGGGATAACAACCAGTATTAAAGGCAAACATAAACAGGAAGCATATCTCAAGTTATGTTGGGCCTTCGATAATGCTTTAGATGCAATATTATTTCACCACGGGATATCAATAAATAGATGGAAGTGGCGATTAAGATATCTAAAATACTTACCAAAGGACTTTTCAAAGGTGTATCAATCCATCAGGTTTGATGGGCTATTAAATTCTTTTGAAGATTTCAAACAACCACTTGAAATACTGAAGGATACACAAAACTATATAGAAACTAGACCAACTAGAGGGGGAGATCAGTATTTTTTGCGAAGAACATAGACAATTAAGTGTAGCTGATCCTTATTTTACTATGGAAGATTTTTGGAACAACATGGAACAACAATCACTAGGAAATAGATTTGGGAGTATATGGGATACTTATGAGTGTGGAGAACGAACAAGATTAGAAAATGAACTCGCTAACTTATATAAAGCACCTGATTCGCTAGTAGTAAGTAGTGGGATGGCTGCTATTACTTGTGTATTGTTAGATTTAATGACAAACCATAATTTGTATCTAAGCGATGAAAAGACATATGGGTACTTTGAAATTAACAATCTTATAGAAAGCGTCTTCAACAAATTATTCCCCATGAATCCTGTAAATAAGAAAATTAAGATCATTGAGCCTATAGTAAACGAGCCTGGCATGACGATTAATCTAAACAATTTAACTGATCTTGACGAGACAAATGCATTAATAATTGACAATTCATTGTTTTCTAGTTCTGTTCCTTGGCCAGAATGGAGAAAGAGAGCCCGTGGTAAGTTATTTGTGATTGAAAGTTTGCCGAAGTATCTTACACACAAAGTGAGTGGCGGAGTCATTATCGGAGAGAAAGATTTATTAGAATCACTCCGACAAACTGCTAGGAAAATCGGGGTCCTTTTAAGCAGACAAGCTAGTGAAAAAATACTGAATGAAGACTTTAAAACTCATAATCGAAGGCTTGAGAGGTTAAAAGATAATGCCGACGTATTTGCCAATAAATTAAGAGATATTCGGCCTGATCTAGTTGTTCAAACACCACATGATTTAGCTGCAGGAGCAGGGTTAATTAGAGCAAAATCGTCTTTAGTTTTTGTATATTACCCAAATGACCAACAGTTAGACAGAGAGTTTAGCGATTGGGCTAAGAATACATCAAGGCTTTTAGATAACAGGCCAATGGTGAGGGCTGGTTATGGATGGAATAAAACATATGGTAGGGCTTATGGAAATAATCAATTAAACACCTCAAAAGGTCAAAAGTATTTAAGATTTAGTATTGGTCTAGAAAATAAAGATATTATTGAACAAATGGCAGTTCATTTAAGGAGGTATCCTAATGATAAATGAAAGGTTTCTATTTTTAGATACTTTAGGAATTAACACTCAAGGTAAAGATAAAATAATAACTAAAGAACAATACTTAAAGTGGGTAAATAGTATCGGGAATATAATTACAAACTTATCAACTTTCGCTGTTCTGTCACCGTATTTAGAAATTAAAATTGGTATAGCTTTTGGATTATATGAAACAACCTATGCCTATAAAGGTCTATGTAAACGTTTAGAAGAGTTAAAAGTAGAAGTACCCATTAGAAATACAATTGACCCAGTATTAAGCGGGAAAACTGAATTATCAATAGAAGATACTTCTTGGGAACTGAAATCTATCGCTGATGAAATGAATAACGTATTGATGAATATAAATCAACTCGCAGATTGGCCATCGGTTAGACTATTAAGAAAAGAAATAATACCGTCACTCATTGTAACTGTAGATTTATTAGATGAATTGGTTAAAATTCCCTTGAAAACAAACTGTTTAACTTATATGGGGGATAGGGATGATAGGTATACAACTTTCAACCATACAAGAAATTATGAAGAAGGCAAATATGGAAATAAAGAAAGGGGAAATTTAATTCAACAATTACGTACACAAAGGGATGAATTAGATGCAATAGAAACATTTGCTAGATTGATTGCTGTAGAGCCTAAACTTAATTCTAGTGACCTATTAGAACTTGCAAGAATTGTCGCAGATGAAGGAAGACATAGTTTAATAGGTGAAATTTGTTTAGATTTTCTAGAAATTGATCCCATATCTGTTCCTGTTGGAACAATCGGAGCTGAGTTAAGAAGTCAACTGACTCCTTGGGAGGCACTTGCCCAAATATGTCTTATTGGAGAAGCTGGCAATCTCAAAGAAATAGAGAATGGTTCAAGAAATGCATATGATTTCAAGCAGCATAATATATCAGTTCTTTTGAAAAGCATCTATACGGATGAGAGTTATCACATAAGTAAAGGTGTAGAATTATTGAAGAACAAAACTCCAGACATCCAAATTAAAAAGCTTCAAAGTGACATCTTAGAAAAGACCAACAAATTTCTAGAAACTAAGGGAATTCCTAAGGTTACACTAAGAGAAGCGGGGAGACTTTTAGGTGAATAGTGAAAAACTAAGGTGGTGTACTGTAACAACATTTCCTACTCCAATTTTGAAATTCCAAATGGATAATTTAAACATTCTTGCTAAAGTTGAATATTTACAACCAGGATGTTCTATTAAAAACAGAATAGCTCATTATCTAATTAAGGAAATGATAGAAGTTGGGGAACTAACAAAAGAGACAGAATATATTGTAGAAGCAACGGCTGGAAATACAGCAATAGCACTTGCCCATGAAATTAAGAGGTTAAATTTAAATACACAAGTAGTCGCAGTCGTAAAAGAAGGATTATCTCAATTAAAGATCAATTCGATGAAAGATATGGGGATTAAAGTTCATTTTGTAAATAACAAGGTTTCCAAAGACCCTACAACTAATATGAACCCTCAAATGCAAACAGTTCAAGAGCTTTGCGAGATATATCCAAATAGTATAGCAGTTGGGCAATTTAATAAAAAGTCAAACCCATTAGCACATGAATTGGGCACGGGAAAAGAAATAGTAGAGCAACTAGCTAATGAACCTGAAGCGCTTGTTCTCGGAGCAGGAACAGGAGGTACATTAACAGGTATAGCTCGAGCAATCAAGAAAGCGGGTTGGAAAACAAAGATAATACTTGCGGATCCGGTTGGTAGTGTAATTGGCCCCGTTTGGATGGGAGAAAATGATCCAATACCTAGCCCCACAGTAGTTGAGGGTATTGGCCATGACATAATGCCTCCTTTATTGGATTTAAGTTATATTGACCAAGTATTAATGGTGTCAGATGATGAAACAATTGAGTCATTTAACTTTTTGAAGAGCATTGGTTTCCCAGTTGGTCTGAGTTCTGCCTGTGCCTGGGCAGCTGCATGTAAATTGAGAGGTCAAGTGGGGGAGGTCCTGATGTTATTTGCAGACCATGGTTCAAATTATAATATATAAAAATTAGGAGGAATTGAAATGGATTTAATAGGACATATAAAAGTCATTGAAGATGCTGGTTTAAGTAAAGGTAGACTATTAAACGAAGAAGAAATATTGTATGCTATGTTCCCGAATATCGCACATTGCCACGAATGGGCATACCAGAGCTTATGGAATGCGCATACCGATAGCAATAATAATCTAATTAGAATCCTACAAGGGCATATGATATGTGATTATGTAATACATTATGGGCCAGATTATGAAGAAAATACTAGTAGAATAGGTTGGGCTTATAAGGAAATGCCAAGGGCGTTAGAGATGTTGGATTTGTTTGTTGAAGAAAGCAAAATTAGAGGTTTTTTAGAAATGGATCCTAGACTAACAAGTGATAAAGACCGTTTCATAAGAGACTTCGGTCATACTGCTGTAGAGTGTGCTTTAGATTTTTCCTTAGCCGAAGACTTTTCTGGAACAGATAGGTTAAATAACATACGCTCTGCATTTCAAAAATTAGGAAGAGAGGAAAGAGGAAATAAATTTATTGAAAAGGTGTTTAAAAATACTTCTGGATATACCAAAGAACCGTTAGAAAAACTTTTAACAACAGTTGATAGTTATTCTAACTGGTCGGAAAAGGTAAAAAGCCCCGAAGAATTTGCTGCATTTACACTTATAGAAAAATATGGACTAGTGGATTCGACGGAATCTCTAAACTTTTGCGTATCTTTTTTAAAAGACTTATCTGACAAGCTTAATAAGACAAAAATCGATAGTATGCTCTACGAAATCACTGAGAGGGTTTACAATCCAAATTTAGCGTTCCAAGGAAGATAAAGTAATGAATAACTTGAAAGAATCACCTTATGTAAGTGGTTTGCAATCACATGGAAGGTCAATAATTGTATGGCCTAGTCTAATTAATAATTGTGAGATAGATTATTTAAGAAGAATAGTTGGTTTTGGATGCAGAATTATTTGCATTGGTGGAAAAATTAAATCATTACCTATATGGCCTGGAGAAATTAATGTCCACGATTTATGTGTTATGAAATATAGGAAGTCAACCATGAATAATTGTAAATTAAATACACATTATTATACCAAAGAAATGATTAAACGTGTCCAGTCTTTACAACGAAGTTGCTGTATAACTCCTTTACCTAAAGAAGTGTATTTCAATGATGATATATGGAAACATAGTATTGTTATAGACCAAGAAGTTGTTAAAGCTTCAGGTAGCATCCAGTTACTTAAAAATAAAGTTAATTCTTCTAAAATTACTTTAGTATGTGGCATAGCTGTTGATAATATCTGCAAACAAAAAGGTTTTGGTGGGAGAATAGTTAAGGATCTTGTAAGACAATCAAAAACTAGCGAACTATTAGCTTTTGTAGAAAATGACAATAAAGTAGCTAAAGGTTTTTTCAATAAATTGGGATGGGAGCAGAGTTCTGAAGTTGTTCAATATTCTTATTGGAAATAGGGGGAAGATATAGTGCAAATAAAATTATCTTTAAGTGGAGAGCAGGTATCAAAAGAACTATCGAATAATTTCGAATCTGGGGTTGGATTGATTAGAGGGGAGTACTTATTAAGAAAGAATGATCTATACATTGTAAAAAAAGCAGCACAAGTAGAACTACAGGAATATCTGTATTCTATAGCAGAAACATTCTATCCAAAGCCAGTATGGTATAGACTAATAGACCTTTGGAGTGACGAAGCCAACACTCTTGATGGTAATAATTTAATGCTTGATGAACATAATCCTCTTGTTGGGTATCGAGGGTTGAGAGGGGCATTGCAAAATAAAGAAGCATCATTAATAGAGCTAAACTTAATACGAGAAGTAGCAGAAAAATGGGATAATCTTCATATACTTTTCCCTTTTGTAGGAGATACAAACGAATTTGCTGAAGGAATCAAGTTATTAGAAGAAGTAAAGTGGCCTAATAAGTTCGGTACAATGTTAGAGATACCTTCAGCCATTTTATATTCTAACGATTTTGTAAGTGAAGGTGCTAGTAATCTTCTTTTAGGTTTAAACGATTTAACTAGCCTAATGTTAGGGGCCGAACGTGGAAACGCATTTTATAATAAAGAGCATAAAGCTATTAAGTGGTGTATTGATAAAGTTTCTGAAACTAAAGGAGCTGAGTGGGGAATAGCCGGAAACATTGATAGTTCACTGCTTAGCTTATGCGTCGAAAAGAAAGTTCCTTATTGTAGTATTCATTATTCGAGTTTAGATACTTTAATGAAAATTGACAACTCATTACTCCCTGATTTAGGCTTTGTGAAATCCACTAAGGTAAAAACAAAAAGAAGAATTTATGAGTACCAAATGAAAAGGTGCTTAAAGGATATATAAAAAGTATTACCTCTGAAAGGAGTAAACTATTCATGACTATTAATCGGAAATTGTTTCAAAAGAGACTATCGAATGCTTTATATAAAGAAGAAAACGAAATTGAGGAATTGGCTGACTATATTATTAGTTCATCCATGGATGAACAGGGAGAGAAGCAGCTAAAGAAGTATTTGGCAGATTCTGGAATAGGGGACCACTGGAACCTTATCCTTGATAAAATTCGTTCAGGTTACCTAGCAGAGAAAATAATGTACCATATTGATGTGTGTTCTCCAAAGATAATTGATGTTTTATCTGGAACTGGAACATTGGCCAGCGCCTTAAGACAAAAGGGAGCACATGTTATGGAAGTTGAGCGGTTAGAGCATTATCCAAACTTGCAACCGAACAATAATTTAGTAGATTTAGAAGATCGAGAGATTCTAAATAACATGGAAGCTGATGCGTTAATTGTCGTTGCCTCCCTACACCACGAAAAAGAACTTGATAAGTTTTTGGGGTGGTTATCAACAATTCAAGCAAATACAATTATTATTATTGAAAATCTTAAGAATAGGGAAACAAATATTGAAACACATAAACGGATGGATTGGTTTTTCAATAGGTGCCTTAACAATTTTGAAGCAGATTGCCCTGGTTGGTACTGGGATAAAAGCCAGTGGGAATTAGTTCTAAGCTCTCTGGGTGATGTGAAATGGGAGGACAATATGTCTAATGTTCCTGGGATTCCTTTCGATTATGATCTATTCGTAGTAAAAAGGAGAGGATAAGGATGTTTTTATTTGGACATATATTAACAGCCAAAAATTCCAATCTTATTGGACGTTTAGATGTGGCTAAAGGAGAAGGAGTAGTAGCCTTAATGTTGCCTGACATACTGTCAAGTCATGATTGGGCATATAATAAATCTTGGAATATAGATCCAAACAAGGAAGGTGCACTTTTGATTCAAGCACATATAATAGGGGATGCTGTAATTCATTTTGGTAAAGAGTGGGATAAACCTCTTGTTAAAAGAGGTTGGGCTTATAAAAATATGAAATATATAGCTGGAGATTATTATAATTTTTTTAATAAAGCAAAAAGGATGGACTATATTAAACCAAATAAAATCATAAATGACTCTATTCGTGGATGGTCTCATACGATGGTTGAGTATACGATAGATCAGTATTTGACTGATAATTTTATTTTAGAAGAATCTTTTGACAACATAAAAAAAGTATTCTCTGAAACAACACATAATCTAAGCTTTTTATCAGATTCTGTTGTCGACTATGGAATCGAGACTTCAAAACCTTTCCCAGACCAGCCATTACGTTACTCGAATATTATAAAAAATTCGAATTCCCCTGATGAGTTTCATCTAAGAGGATTAGCGGCCAAATATGGCTTAAAAGAAAATGATGACGTGATAGATTGGTTAAGGAGTTATTTGAGAAGCATTATTTCATTAGTTGGAATAAATAGTATAAAAGATATTATTAATACTTTAAAAGAAGTTACCAGTGATCCTTATAATTATAATTACCCGGTTAAGGACAAAATATAAAATGAAAAAGAGTATATATTGGATAACATCTTGGGAGCAGATAAAAAAAGCAAGGTTTAATGGGTTTAAGTTTAGTTCGGAAATTAAACTTATAAGAGGTATTCCTCCTAACTCAATTTATCAACTCATTTCTCCACAATTTAAAACTAAGGAGGAAAAGGGTAAGAAGTTTGAGTTTTACTATCTACGTGAACTATCTAAGGATTTAGTATTAATAAATTCAATTAATTTGCCAAAGGTAGATGAAATTAGCTTTATAGAATTAGAAGACAAACAAATATCGGAATACTTGGAAAATAACAATCCCCTTTGGCTCTTTTTTGACAATTCAAATATACAACAGCTATATGAAATAATTAATTTTGATGTAGAGGGTACTGATTGGAAGACTTGGTCATTTAAGATTATAAACCTATATAAAGAGAACAGTTTTGTAATAAATAACTCTTTACTATCCAGTAAACTAACTTTAAATAACTTGGAGGATGTAGAGCAATCTCTAAAGTTGAACATCCCTTATATAGCCATCTTATCTTTAAATAGGATTGGTTGGAAACCTCCATACAAGGGCGTGATCAAAAGTTGAAGATGGAAAACCAGACTGGAAATGTTCTTATACCACTCATAGTCGCTCCAGAAGCTTCAGGAGATAGATTAATTGTATCTATTGGAAAATTATTAGAAAATAATAACTTTCTATTTAAAAGTGCAGTAGTAATTAATTTCACTCCAGAAATTGTGGATTTTATGTATATGTCTGGCCCAACAAATAAAAATAACCGACTCCAGACGATTCCATGGATGTTCAATTCTTATAATGAATATTGTAATAAGCAAGCAGCAATTGTTTTGTTGGAGTATAACGGGAGACCTCAAAAAGAAAGCACATATCAAATAATCAACACTATAAAAGGGAAAAGTGTATACCCTAACAAACATACTTTAAGATCTTTGTCTACACTTACAAAGTATAATTATTCATATGTTCATATACCTGATGAAGACATAGTCAATGATATTTTATTATGGGCTTTTCCAAATACTGAAGATATAAAACCTATAGAACAAAAGAATAATCTTAATAATTGGGAAAAACTTCAGTCCGTTCTACAGTCTTCTGAGAGTATTAATAATAGAAAAAAAAGTGTTGAACATGAAGTTGTCACCCAGGGTTTAAATATTTTATATTTGTCTAGGTTAAGATGTCTAAACCAAAGTAGTTTGTTATGGGACTTAGAAACAAAAAACGATAATGAAAAGATTTCTATTCTACAAAGAATAAATAATTCTATACCTACTGAAAGTTTTACAGGAAGGAGATTGAAATATTTAAATTCAATTTTGTTGGCAATAATAGGGGAGCAGCAACTGGATCTTTTGATTGATTTAGATAGTATATTTGAGTACTCAGGGTTAAAATTATCACCAAATATGACTCAGTATTTTAGATCAAATATTGTAACTCGAATAAAGTTAAACCAAGGAGGTAATCAATGAAACATGAAGAGAGGTTATTAATAACCTTACTAAAAGTAAGATTAGGTATAGAAGAAGAAGATAAAGTTAATAAATTATTAAGAAGTAACTCAACCGACTGGGGGTATTTCTTTAATCTTGTAATACATCATAAGTTACCTTCTTTTCTATACCACCAAATTATTGATTCAAAACTTCCCGTTAGCAGAAAATGGATATCTTTATTAGAGATAAATTATTTAGGCACTAAACAAAAAAATCAAGAACGAGAAAGTTTCTTAACTCCTATTATCCAAGATCTTTATTCAAAAAATATAATTTGCACCCCAATAAAAGGGGCTGCATTAAACTTACTAGTTTACGGGGACTTGGGTTTAAGACAATCTAATGATTATGACCTTCTGATACAGGAAAAGGACATACCAAAAGTTACAAAAGTAATAGAAGACTATGGGTTTATACAATCAAATAAGATTGAGAATGGTGTTCCTCTACCAGCAACTAGATTTGAAAAAACTTTTTATAGATTATCCACTCACGAAGTAGTACCTTTCTTGAAAAAGGGAGACTTATTTAATAATTTTTTTGAAATAGATGTTCAATTTGATATCTTTAGTCACGCAGAAAACCTTCCTGTTGATTTCCCTTTAGAGAACCTATTTAACAACTTAGAAACCATAAACAATGATAAGGGGAAGTTTTTTATTTTAAAACCAGAACATAATTTACTACAATTATGCTCTCATATTTTCCAAGATAATACAATGCTACAAAATATTATAAAAGGAAAAGATCATATTTTAAGAGATTTTGTAGATATCTATGAATTAATAAATAAATATACAATTGATTGGGATAACTTTTCTAATGAAGTTAAATCAGATCCTTGGGTTCAAAAAATTGTTTACTATGTATTATTTCACACAGAGGAAATATTTGGAAATTTTATTCCTCAGGACTTTATAAGAAAAATAAAACCAGAATGTACAAAATATGTAGATGAATATGGATTTGAAGAAGGAAAGAGCTCGCAATGGACTAATGAATTTGTAGATAGATTGTTTGAGTTAGACGTGTCTATAGAAGAACAGTCTGAAAATTTTAAGTCTAATAAGTATTTTAATATGTTTTCAAAATATAAATGAATGAGGTGGATATTTTTTGTATGTCTGTAATGAACATGTTAAATATGTTATAAGACACCTAGTTTCTCCACACTTTAAAAAAGTAAACAAGCAATGTCATAAATCATGTATTTGTTGTAATAAGACGGGAGAATATTATCTATTTTATTTGTTTGATGGAGATTAAACACTTGAGGAGATGTTTTATAAATTCTTAGAATTTAAGGTAAAAAGCTCACTGCTTCTTTTTCAATTAAAGAGCAATTATTTTGTTATTTAGTAATTGTACAAAATGGAACAGAAAGAGAACTAAATAAGCAATATAAGGGGTCCATCCGACAAAACGTGGATATTATACGTTAAGGAACTTTTTAGAAGGTAAAGCCCTAATTTTTCTACCCTAAGCAGAAAAATCAGGGTCTTTTACTTCCTAAGTGGAATTAGTATCACAGTCACACCTATCAGGATAACTACCAAATGTACCATAGCAATTATCGTGAGTTCGGCAGCATGTATTAACTGAATTCACTGGTGTACCACTTCCACAACCATTCCCACACCATTTGTAAGCAACAGAAATAGAAGGTAGACCCCCAGGGTAAAGGGGTTCTTGTATTTGTAAAAACTAAAGCGCTAGTTTTTCAGCGCCCTCTATTCATCCACGCTCCTTTTTTACTAAAAGGGTATAGTTGTAAAAGTAATATTTATAAACTCCCTAGATTTTGAAAACTTTAGATGAACCTTGAAACTAAATATAATTCAATATGTCATTCCCTTTCCAATCCTGACCTACATTCTGTTCTTTTGATTGTTTATTTTCAAGATAGATCATGGTTGTTTCTATTTTTTCATGACCAAGCGATTGCATAATTCTAAATACATCACTATTATTTTCAGCACTAATAATAGCAAAAGCATGTCTTAACGTGTGAGGTGAGAGGGACCTAATTCTCTTTTCAGGTAACAGTCCAGCATCAATCTGTTCTTTGAGTTGATTATTAATCTGAATAAATGGAACGTCGGCTTCACGAATATGCTTAGTGAGGAACATTGATAAATTTTTATATTGATACGCTTTACCCTTTGCAGTAGTAAATAGTGGTGAATGATCGATAGGGTTTAAAACTGTATCTAATCTCCTTCTATGTCTAAATCTCATTATTGCCTCAAAAACATTATCATGAATAAGAAGGGAACGGTTTTTATTACCTTTCCCGGTAACTTCTAGCCAATAATGATATTGGTTTGTTATCTCGTCTTTCTCGTATGTTAAGTCACTTACTTTTGCTGAACATATTTCCTCTATTCTTGCTCCTGTTGTAACTAATATAGATAAAAAACCGTGAACAATAGGATTAGTACGATAATAATCAAGAAGTTGAATGACTTCCTTCTTACTTATATCTCTGTTTGGCCTATCTTTTTTGCTCACTTTAGCTGCAAGAAATTCTTTATGAATTGGGGAAGTAATGTATTGTTTATTATATAAATACAAAAGAAATGACTTAAAAATGGTCGTCTTCCTAGATATTGTTGCAATAGAGTATGGTTTATTTCCTTTACCTAGTGGAGCTGTTTTTAACCACTGTTGATATAATCTTATGTGCTTTTCCTTTAAAGTTCGAAAAAGGTCTCCATTGGTATTAAAAGGAATGCCAAATTGGTCACGATTATTATTCAGAAGCAAATAAACATGAAGTAACTCTCGTACATATTCTTTTTTCGTATTTTGTTGTGTATTTTTTTCTTCGTCTTGATCCTTCTCTTGATGCACATATAAGTAAATCATTTCTATATCATTAAACTTGCTATAGTCGGATGTATCTGTTTCAAATATTCTCCTAAAAAATTCTTCTTTATAACTTTCATCAAGTAATGCTGCTTTTACTTGTTTATTTAAAGAACTGTCCTTTACATTTGATAACGATATATTATTCTCTTTAATGTATGCCATCTTTACTAGTGGATTATCCGAGTTCACTATCTATCAACTCCTTTATATGTTTTTTAATGCCTTCTATAGTTTTAATAATTAAATTTATATATTAGATACCTTTGCACATGATAACTATAACTATAATAGCATGAAGACCTGTAATAATCTGCTTAAATAATATTATATTGGAAAAATCTATTTATTTGTCCATTATATAATAAGAATAGACGAAAACAAAATATATACATAACTGTTATATTTATGTTGAATAACTATACAAATATAACAGTTATGTTATAATTTATTTATAGGTAAAAAGACATGCGTGCATGAGTTTGATTTTTTAGAAATTAGGTGATAGTTAATAATTCTTTTAATAGTGAGTTCAATTAATTTGTGAAGATGTATTATTCTTTGTATTATGACTTGGCTATTATAGCGAGAGGAACTTACGGTAATTTAGAAATAGTATTACAAATAACTTTGTAGATCATCGAAGGGGAGAGTTATAGTGGACAAAAAAAATATAGATATTGGCTATACGGTACAAGCTGACAAACCTATGTTAGTTCAATTAGAGAATATATCTGATAAAGAGTTTTTCTATCTCCAATCTTTATCATATGATGTAGGGACTATTTGTGATATAAAGAATGGATATTATGATAAATCAATATTTGTAGTCTCTTATAGAAATCAAGAAAAGATAGCTTACATACATGAAGATGACTTAAGAGTTGTATCTTCTCATGTTAACGAGTGATAGGAGGAATTAAGAATGGATGAGAAATTATTAAGTACAAAAGAGGTAGCTGAGCGGTTGGGTTTAACTGTTACCACTATATATCAATATGTGAAAAACCAAAAACTAAAACCAGTTTATGATGATTGGCAAGTTGATGAGACAATGTTGTTTTATTTATCTGATGTACAACGACTTGAAAATCAAAGACCCGAAGGGTATACAACAGCGCAGGTTGCAGAAGAATTGGGAATACATCAAACAACAGTTTCAAAACAAATTAAGGAAGGAAAAATAAAAGCCGATAAAGTTAAATATAAAGGCAGAATGACTTATTTTGTATCCTATGATGTTTTGGAAGAGTTAAAAATGGATTACAACAATAATAGGTCGAATAAAGATTATTTTTATCAAAAAAAATGGAATTATTATTTATATCAGCCTTTCACTAATGTGAAAAATAATGAGTTCGCTAGAGTAGAAAAAATTACTAAAGATAGCGGTCACATTATTACTGATAACGGTGAACAGATTAAATTTGAACAGTTAAAAGAAAAAGGATTTTATCCAAGAGAAAAATATGTGAACCTAAATACCATAAATAAACCAGGAGATATATCCTTTCAATTTAAGCTACCAAACTCACTACATTCTCCAGTTTATGAAGTGATTGAATTATTTTATAGAAATCTTAGCTATAAAAATATGAAGTTATTTATAGAAGATGATTATATTAATATCCAGGTTAAACCTGTGTTGTTAAAACTAAGTAATGACGTTACTTATACCTTGTTACAAGAGCATGTTGTAAAAGGGAAAGTAACAGAACGTCACAATGGTATTTTATTAGACAGTTGTCTTGAGAGCATACTAATTCATATGAATAAAGAACAAAAACGTAGATTAAAGCATGAATCAAAACGTAACGGAATTACAGTGGATCAGTTGATTGTAAGTATTATTGACGAACATTATAAAGAATAAATTACTGTTGCTGGGCCTTAAGGTGACTAAACTGATAATAAGAGGGGGGGAGAAATGATGGACCCATTGAGTTATACCGATTATGCAGAGAGGCTCCAATTGAAACTGCTTGAATCTTATCGAGATAAAAAAAAAAGTTTATCTGAATATCAACATATAACCCATACTCTTTATGAACTATGTGGGAACCTAGATGAAAGAAGCAACAAAGAGCTTTAAATTAACAATTTAACACAGAATAGTTTGATAGGAGGGATTTGTTTGAGGAAACAACATAAGTTTATTTTAGTATTCTGTTTGCAAATAATTATTTTAGCTGCTTGCTCAAGTACACCTAATTCATTAGGTATTGTGGACGATACAGAAAAGGAGTGGGAGAAGTCATTAAGTTCCTTATTACCACAAGATCCCGTACCTAATGAAATTAAGTTAGAAGATGGAGATTATGTTGTTGCTAATATAGCAACTGTGCGAGATGGTGATACACTCACTATTTCCAATATTGATACATCGTTTATAAAAAATGTTACCACGCAAAAAGCTATTGAAGATGAAATTAATTCAAGTGACAATGCAACTTTAGGAGTTCGCCTTATTAGTATTGATACACCGGAAATAACAAATGGAAAAAATGAACTATTTGGAACTGAAGCGAAAGAAGCTGTAGAAAGATTGGTTTATAATGGTGAAGTTTATTTGGAAATAGACCCCAAAGCACTCTTTGATAATTATGATAGACTCATCGCTCATGCTTATACTACTGAAGGTATAAGCATTCAAAAGACTTTGTTAAGTAATGGATTAGCAAGAACTGCTTACCTTTATGATGATTATAAGTACATAAATGAATACCAACTTGCAGAAGAACAAGCAAAGACAAAAAAACAAAATATTTATTCTATTGATGGATATGTGAAAGAAGAAGAAAGTGGCGGATTTGATATGAGTGTTTCTCCAGGAGGATATTAATATATTTAGGCACTAAATAATAAATTTATAGGCAGTAGGTTTAAGTCTTTTTTAGTACGATTAAATAGGGGTAATACCAACAAAACGCGGAAAACATACGCTAAGGATCATATCAAAAGATAAATAAAACCCTGATTTTTCTACGCTAAGCAGAAAAATCAGGGTTTTTTATATCCTATGTGTACATTGGGAATGTATGGAGTTCAAAATCTCGGGTTTAAAAGGATATTCTCCTAAAAAGTTTAGGTGTCCCTATCCAAATGGTGATACGTATGGAACTTTGATGTAAGAAAAGTAACGAGTTTACATTCCCTACGCCCTCTTCTTCAATAATACTAAAGGCCAATGATTCCTTAGCGTAGGAAAAATTGGCCTTTTTACCTCGGTATTTCTCTTAGCATATGTTATTAAGACCTAAATTGCAAAAAGTCATAAAAAATAGAGATTGATTCATATTAAACATGTCCAATATGTATCAATCCCTTGCTTCTTGTGCAACAAACGCACCCGAGTCTTGAATAAGTTACTACATAATTTTAGCGAAATACGTATTAAATCTTTTGTATCTCTATTATCTGATCGTGATACAACGTTCTATAAATATCGGAAACATATTCATGAATTATTAGATAATCATCTGTAATTGAATCCACATAACCTTCAAAAATATCTCCATTTTCTCCATATACTATCGAAACTTTATAATTTTTATTTAAAGAATTAATAATTTGTATCATTACCTTTCCTCCTTTGCAATTTGTGTCAAATATGAAATACGAAGTCCTTATTAAAGAAATGCGCCCGATTGTGGTGTATGCCCTATGTTCCCCAGCAAGTTGTTCCCAAGATCAACTATTATCTAAGATGTTTTTCAAACCAGCCGCACGCCTCAAGTTTCATACTGTAAGTAAACTGATGATTAACAAAAGGCATACTAAGTTTAAGTTTATCGAGATGTCCAGAATACTTCGGTAATAACTTCTTATATAGTTCTAACGAATAAAAGTACGGCGAATCAATATCTTGGTCACCATCAATAATTAATAATGGTTTTGGAAAAAAATCACTTAACTTGTCAAAAGGGTTTCTTAGAGGAAATTGACAAGGATTATATGGAGATCATCTTACAGAACCTAGCAAAGTTTATCGGATGGTTGCGGAATCCACATAGCAGCCATAAAGTAACCCCTTTTAAGGAGATGAAGTCGAAGAAAACCTTCATTTGTCCTCCTCCAATAGCCAAAATATATAATTATATTATACTTTTTAAACAAAATTTGTAAGGTCTTGTTTATATTTCTGATTTACAGAAAAAGAGAAGGTATTCGCCCATATACTGAACGAACTATCCTCTCTTTATGATAGTCTAATTAACGTATGTTTTCCGCGTTTTGTTGGTAGGACCCCACATAGTTCAATAGTTTTAAAAATACGACAATAATTGACAATATAATTTTTAAAGTACTTTGATTCTATTATGCTAACGGAACTTTCAACATACTATTGTAAAGATGCACCAGCACCTTATTCCAGTAAAAATCCATGGTTTTTTGTTAGCCAGTTTTTATACAATGTTAAAATGAATATACCCGCATTAAATGTATAATTATACTGGTGTGGCTTGACATGGAGACCTCTGTGGGCATGCCTTCCCAGCCAAGAAGCCAGCAGTCTAAAGACTTGGCTTGCCGAATAACCATTTGCGAGACAAGAAAAAGTACAGGGTTTTATATCAGATAATCAATCTTTATTTTAAATCCGCATTACGACTAAATTCTGCATTATCAATATTGAAAGGACATCTTGAATGGAAATATTTTATTTAGAATTATTTATAGCTAATTCATTAGTTATTGTATATTTAATTGCATTTTTATTACCACCTATCCAATATAATTATTCTTATAAAATATTTATCTTAAAAACGAATGTTTTTGAGACTTTTTTTCTATCACAATTAAATAGCTTATAATCATAGTTTATTTTGTCTTTAAATATTGCTCAAAATCTATGTATCATATACCACCTTTTGTGATATAATTTTACTGAAAAGGTGGTTTTTTTATGAGTCAGTATATTTACGGGTATGCTCGAGTGAGTACTCGTCAACAAGATTTAGCACGTCAATTGGATTTATTAGAAAAATATAATTGTAATGAAATTCTGACAGAAAAAATGACAGGAACAAAATCAAACCGGCCAGAGTTAAATCGTTTAAAAGACAAGTTGAGACCAGGCGATATTGTTGTTGTAGAAAGTTTTTCAAGATTAGGTAGAAGCACGAAAGATTTAATTGATTTAGTTAATTACTTTGAAGAAAACAATGTGAAATTAATTAGTGTTAAAGAAAATTTTGACACTACTACTCCACAAGGAAGATTAATGATGACCGTTTTTCAAGCTTTTAGTCAGTTTGAAAGAGATTTGATCGTTGAACGAACAAAGGAAGGACTAAAAAGTGCTAGAGCTAGAGGAAGAAAAGGAGGACGACCAAGAGTAGGAACTAAAGATATTACAAAAGCCATAAATCTTTATAATACTGAAGAATACAGTGTAAAGGAAATTGTTGAAATGACTGGAATTAGTAGAGCCACTCTTTATCGATATTTAAATAAGAGTAAAAGTTAAAAGTACTAGCTTCACTTATTAGAAGGAGCTGTTTTATATGAAAAATGAACTCCCTCAGTTAACTTCGTATTCGGAGGATCAGCGACAAGAGGCTGTGAATAAATATAGGTTAATTGCACCATACCTTAATCACCAAGAAAGTTTAAAAGCTATCGCCGAGGAATCAGGTATCTCAAAACGAACACTACAATATTGGATTAGCAAGTACCAACAATTTGGTTTAAAGGGATTGATACGTAAAAAACGAACGGATTCTGGAAGCGTTAAAGTTGAAAAAGAAGTGCAAGAAGAGATTAAGAACTTAATAATCAAACACAAAAGAAATTCAATTACTTCTATCTATAGGAAGATATGTGAAACATGCAAAATGCATAACTGGAAGCAACCCAGTTACTATCAGGTTTATGCTATCTCAAAGACTTTATCACCAGGACTAAAAAAACTAGCCTATGAAGGGAAAAAAGAATATCAAAACACTTATGATTTAATTCACCGACGAGAGGCTAATTACCCTAATGAGATATGGCAAGCTGATCATACCCCATTAGATATAATTGTTTTAAATGAAAAAGGAAAACCAGAAAGACCTTGGCTAACAATTATTTTAGATGACTATAGTCGAGCAGTTGCTGGATATTTTTTAACTTTTCAAGACCCTTCTGCTATACATACATCTTTGGTCTTACACCAAGCAATATGGAGAAAAAGAAACCCCGATTGGCAAATATGTGGTATCCCTGAAAAATTTTATACAGATCATGGAAGTGATTTTACCTCCAATCATTTGGAACAAGTAGCAATTGATTTAAAGATTAATCTAGTCTTCTCTACAGTAGGAGTTCCTAGAGGGCGTGGGAAAATAGAAAGATTTTTTTTAACCATTAATCAACTGTTTCTACAAGACTTACCTGGTTATCTTGGTAATCAAAATAGCACTGCACTTCTTACCCTTACAGAACTTGATGAAAAATTATCAAATTTCATCATATATAACTATCATCACAGGGTTCATGGTACAACAAAAAAAGAACCCATAAAAGATTGGAATAATTCTGGTTTTCTCCCTAATATGCCAGATAGTTTGGAAAGTCTAGATTTATTGTTATTAAATGTAGCAAAACCGAGGAAGGTTCATTCGGATGGTATTCATTTTCAGGGATTAAGATATATCAATACTAACTTGGCTGCATACGTTGGCGAAACAGTTATTATTCGTTATGATCCGCGGGATATTGCGGAGATACGAGTTTTCTTTAAAGACGAATACTTATGTACAGCAATTTCCCCTGAAATCTCTGATTATACAGTCGATTTAAAGGATATTGTTTCAGCCCGAAATAAAAGAAGGAGAAATCTGAAAAAGCAACTTGATACAGGGAAAACGGTTGCGGTGGAAGTTGCTATGTCAAAGCAAAAAGATTTGGAGGGCAACTCGACTCATTCGGATTCAAAAAAGCCAAAATTAAAGAGGTATTTTAATGAATAAAACACAAAAATTTATTGAAACAAAAGAATACAAAAGATTTGCGGAGTTTTGTGATGCCTGTATTAAATATAAATATATCGGCATTTGTTATGGACTGCCTGGTGTCGGAAAAACATTGTCCTCAAGATATTATTCAAATTGGGATGCCATTGAAAAGCAAATCGCGTATAAAACAGGAACGGAAATCGGTGTAGATGCAGACGAACAAATTCTGGAAGCAAAAACCATTTTTTATACTGCTCCTGCTGTAAAAGCCACTAAAATGACAAGTGAAATTCACACAATTGGATATAAAATGGGTATGGTGAGAGCTGTGTATAAAATGAAGACTCTAGATGAAGAAGAACATTATCCCCTCGATTCTTTTGAAGATATCGACTTGATTATTATTGATGAAATTGACCGACTAAAAATGCAGCATTTAGAACAGCTTCGGGATATCTATGATCGAAACGACATAGCGATGATATTCATTGGAATGCCCGGCATTGAGAAACGATTAGCACGATATCCTCAACTCTTTTCCAGAATTGGTTTTGCACATGAATTTGATAACCTCAGCAAAGATGAAACGCATCATATTTTGGAATATAAATGGGAAGAGTTAGGCCTCTCCATAAAACTTGAAGACTTTTCCGATTACGAAGCAATTACTAGCATTATTAAGATTACCAATGGGAACTTTAGGCTTATACAGAGGCTTTTCATGCAGATTGATCGAATACTTGAAATTAACAATCTCCAAACGATAACAACAGAAGTTGTTGAAGCTGCACGAGACAGTTTGGTTATCGGTATCAAATAGACTATTGAAAAGCCATTATCCATTAAAAAGATGGCTTTTTATTGTGTACTCTCAGTGCAAAATATCGCCTAAAAAAGGTGCAAAAAAGCGTTTAAAGTGACACCCGTGTGTAGTAATATCAAGGTGTGCCAAGGTGTCATAACTTAGGTTCATAAAAAGTGTAGAAAAAAGGTGATTTTCTTCATGAAATATGGATACGCAAGAGTATCAACTTTACATCAAGATTTGCAAGGACAAATAGAACGATTAGAAAGTGAAGGGTGCGAAAAGATTTTTCAGGAGAAATTTACAGGAACAAAAAAAGACAGACCTGAATTTACCAAGTTACTGGATGTCTTAAAAGAAGGAGATACGCTTGTAGTTACAAAATTAGATCGCTTTGCCAGAACAACCACAGATGGAATAAATATTGTCAAAGAACTTTTTGAAAAAGGGGTAAAAGTTCATGTTTTAAACATGGGTCTCGTTGAAGATACGCCGACAGGACGTTTGATTTTAAGTGTGATGCTTGCCTTTGCAGAATTCGAAAGAGATATGATAGTAGAGCGTACTCAAGAAGGAAAAGCGATAGCAAAACAACGTGATGACTTTCGAGAAGGTAGACCTAAAAAATACGGTAAAAAACATATTGAGGAAGCTTTAAAAATGCTGGGAACAAATTCATACAAAGAAGTAACAGAAAGAACAGGAATATCTAAAAGCACGCTAATTAGAGCGAAAAAAGAAAGGGGATTGTTGTAAATGGCTAAAAGAACAGGGGAAGGGGATTCAAGGGTTCTCCACTAACTAGATACCAGAAAAAATTAGAACAAATAAAAAACACCTTCAAGGGGTGCTTTTATTTGTATGGAAAAAATTTACATCTATAATCGAATTGAAAAACCAGAGTTAACGGGTTAACCTAATGATTTTATTGTTTTTTCTTGTTAACCTTATTAAGTTCATTTTTATGTTCTTCTTGCAACATGTTTATTCTTTCCTCGTATTCTTTTCTTATGTTATTCATTTCATCATACAGCGACTTGACCGTTTCGTTATGTTCTGTACTCATCCTTGTAATTTCGTCGGCGTATTTTCGTTCAGTTTCCAGTAAAGCCTTATCTTTTTCAAGTTCTTTTCGTTCCTTTATTTGTTCTATCTCTATTTTATTATTTTGCGTTAAATCCTCTATTCCTTTTCTTAATTCCTCAATAATAGATATATTATTAACATTTCCCTCTGACAATTCAGCAATTTGATCATTCAATTGCGTTCTCTCTTCAGCAAACATTTGCTTTAATGTTTCATTATCTTCTTTATAGGATTTATATTCATTCACTAAACCAGTTAACGTATCGTTTTTTTCTTTATACTGATTAATTAAATCTAGATTGTTTTCATTGTTAACCCTAGTTTCCTCCAAAGCCTTTTCCAAGTCCTCAACTTCTTGTTTCGTTTGTTCTAGAGAGGTTTTCATTTCCTTAGCAGATTCAATAGCTGTTTTTGCCTTTTCCTGAAATTCTGTGATGGTAGATTCCTTTTGCTCTATTTTTTCTTGGAGTTCTCTCGTAGATTGATCTTTTAAATAATTTGACCTTTGTACCATATTGGCTACTAATTCGTAGATTCTTGTTGTATGCGTCTCTAATTCTATCAAATCATGTTTATGTTCTGGAGAACCTTCCTTTAATTCACTTTGTTCCACCAATGCAACTGCTTTTTGAAACCAATCTTTATTTGATAACCCGGATGACTCAATCATCATCTGTGTTTTTTGTTGTAAATCTTCACTTATTTTAAACCCTATTGTTTTGTCAGCCATTATTACTCACTCTCCTTATATTGAAATTCACCGATATTGTTCTATTACCTATATTATACCATTCGCTTATGATTTATACAATTTTAGGTTAACTATTTAACAACCTATTATTATACGGTTAACCCAGTTAACCAACGTTAACCAATCCGAATCATGACGGAAATCGAGACATCAAACATAGCGTTTTTCTTTGTCGAAAGGTTTACCAAAATTACATTTTGGAAGGTTTTTTGTCCATTTTTTGTCCAAAAACCCCTTTTTCCTATGTGGAAATGCAATTTTAATGGTATTTTTCCTTCCAAAAATTAATTTTGGCTTTTTGTCAAAAACTACTAAAATCGTTAATCTATATACATATTAACGAAAGGGGAATTTTAAATGAGTGAAATGCTATTACGTTGCCCAAGTTGTCAAAAGGAAGTAAATCTTAGTGAGGAAGTAAATTTGGATATCCTCAACACCATTACACACAAATCTTGTGAACCGCAATCTAGTATTAAGGATTCTGGAACACTTGAAGAAATGATTGATAAATATCCATTTTTTGAATCAATTTTGCATCCACTAGCTGATGAACCATTGGAAGAAGAGCAATCTAAGTAGTTCATTTTTGAGGTACAAAAATTTAAAATGTAAATAGGGGGCCTGCCGACAAAACACTAAGCAATTTTCAACCTAAAAAAAGTCGAATTCCCGCACTCTAAGGATCCGACTTTTTTATCGACTTGTTAAGCTAACGAACTAGTTACTTTAATAATTCAGTTTATTGCTCTTTAGTAAAATAAAACCCTTGTCCATTTTCTTGTGGCACAAATCCTGATAAAACTGATGAATTCTCTACTCTAGTTTGTTCTTCCGCTGTAATAACTGTTTCAAGGTCTTTGCCTTCAATAACCTTATTTTCACGTACTTCTTGTTCCTCTACGGTTACAATTCTAATTTTATCTCCATTACTAACGTCAGCTTGTCCATTTGCTAATACATCTGTAAATCCAACTGATAGTGCAAGAACTCCTATAAAACCAAAAACCAACCCTGATTTTCTTATCATAAAATACCCTCCGTTTTCAAAAAAATTGTGTCTTCTAATAAATATATTAGCATAAATAAATAATAAAACCTTCTTCTACTCTACTACCCTTATTGTACTAACGCACCAGTTAGCCCACTGTATGTCGTCAACCTATTAAAAAGACAAACTATGAACTAATCACTTCTTATTTTTAATATAAGAGGCTATATTATCAAAATCACCATAAATGAATTTTTCATTTATTCCGATGAAATCAAGTTCTTTGTAGATTTGTTTTTTATTTTCAATTACGATGATTTCGTCTGGCCAAATTCTTTGTTGTGCCAAAATTTCAGCATTATATACTTCTTCAATGAATATTAAATAAGTTTGATATATAAATAACCCTTGCTGATTGCGACTACGTTCAAAAGTCAATATGGGGGCGTATTTGAAATTAGGCATGAAGTTGAACCACCAAATAGGCTCTGTAAAGTTTAATATTTTTTGTAAAAAACTTTGAAGATACAATGTGTATAATAAAACTTCATAAGAAACTTTCCTGAAAGTATTTTCTATTTGAGCTAAGAGGTCTTTGGCTTCCTCATTTTCATTCGTGATATTAAAAACATACTTCCATATTTCCCTTTTATATTCTCCGTTATTATATGGAACGAATCTTTTAGGGATAGGATTTTTGTCTAAGCCTTTTCCAAAATAATAATGATAATCATCATTCAGCTTCTTTATATATTTATAAAAATGGTTTGGTTTCTTCTTTTCAAATTCCAAAAATACTTGATACATATCAAACAAGATATTATCCCGATTATAAGCATATAATTCTAAAATATTTTCATCTTCATACTTTGTTAAAATATTTGTTATGTCAACAAAATTATCCTCAAATAAATATACATAACCTCTTTCCTCATCATAGTCTTCACCCATATGATTAGTATAGTTTTCACATGCAAAATACAGGGCAACTAATGGAGAAGTGGTTATATCAATGAGGTTTGTAGGTATACCATGATGCTGTGAAAATGCTGTGAAATAAGTTCGTTCATCAGGAGATAATTTATGCCATACTTCTTTTTTAAATTCATTTCTCATCTCAACAAATGAATACTTAGTAGCATCTACTCTTAATGCTGAAGATATAGTTTCATCATAATTGGTTGGTTCTCCCCTAAACAAATAATTCTTGTACTTTCCGCCGGAAAACAACTGTATATAACTAGCTAAATCCTTCACAACTATTTCTTTGGGATCTGGAAGCCCTTTTAATTTTCGTTTGGAAAATCTCATGTTAACCTCCTTGTTTAAGTTGATTATTTTAACTATCTTATCCATCTAATTAGCTGTTAGCTTAAGTTAAAAACCGCACAATCTTTTGTTATTTCAGCAAAAAATCAGTTACCTCCTGAATCTACAGGAGGTTTTCAAGTTCATAATTTGATTATACTATATTGAACAATTAGAATAGCTTGAATCTCACTATTAATTCTTTTCCTTCTATCAGAAAGAAACTTTTTAGCAATTAGATCATTTATGGTGTGCTCAATATCAGAAGGTTCATGACCAGTTCGTAATTCTAATTCTTCTATCGTTGTAAGATGCCCTCTTTTATTGTGATGATAAATTATGGTTAATAACTTCCGTTCGAAGTCGGTAAGCCGGTTCGTTCTATCATTCATCATTAATTTTCCTTACTCTGAATCTGTTCTTTTAAAAATCGTTCACATGTAGTCCGTTCCCAATATTTTGTTCCGCTTATAATAATATCAGCTTTTGGAGCTTTTCCACGACTGATATAAACACTTAATTTCGCCTTGTCATAATTCAACCCATGCTCTAACAAAAATTCAGCAAATCGACTTTGATTCATGTAATAATCCCGATCTGTAATAATCGAATGGGTTGGTTCCTTGATTAAATACGTATCGTTTCTGAAAAACAAATGAATCAATTCAAGTCCGAATTCCAGCCAATCATCTTCTAAATGCTTATAGAAGCTTTCTAAATTGAAATTTTCTTTGTTTGGATTCTCAAAAAACCAAGCCAATCGTAAAAATACTTGTTCCTCATTTGTGAGTTGTGACAATACTTGATCACTCAAAAGGGTGCTCTCATTGGAATTTAAATACTGTTCCAAAACAGGTAATTCTTCCATAATTTTTTTCGTTGCAGATTTCATTTGAATCTCCCCTTCATTTCGTTAACTTTGTTAACTATATTGTATCACTTGTTAACTTTGTTAACAACACTATATTATATATTTATTACTGCCTTTTTTCTTTTTCAATAACGCAAGTTTTGAAAAAGAAACTCCTAGAAAAAAACAAATAAAGGGAAGAACTCCCTTTATTTGCTTATACATAACCTTTTTCTTTCAAACTAGTAAACTGATTTCTACCAACAATAAGATGATCTAATACTTCGATTCCAATTATTTGACCTGCATCTTTCAATCGTTTTGTCACATGAATGTCTTCCTGAGATGGAGAACTATCTCCCGATGGATGCTGATGAGCAACAATGATAGATGCTGCATTATTGAGTATTGCTGCTTTGAAAGTCTCCCTTGGATGCACGACACTAGCATTCAGCGATCCAACATGCGCCCTATGTACAGCGATAACATGATTTTTGGTATTTAAACACATGACAAAGAATACTTCACGGTCATCATCACCAATAAATTTCTGTGCAATATCTACACCATCTTCCGGACAACGAATCACATGATTATTAACTTCCACCTCACTAACAACTTGCTTAATACGTTGAATTTCGTAAATTTTTTCCATTTCAATTCCTCCTTTTTGTTTGAACTCACCTTAATGTTGGCGAAAACGAAGTGGGAAGGGTCGGCTTGGTTTTTAGCCGACTTGCAAGAAAAACATAGTGATTGAACATGCTTTTGGTGAAATCACGTAGGAAAACGAGTGAAACCCAATGACTTATCAGGAGTTGCAAAGCGTACTTTGCTTTGGTACTCCTGGTTAGCCTACTTGGTTTTGCCGATTTCCTTTGCTTTTTCGCACGCCCTTCCGCAAGTTATGAGCCAATCATTATAATGAGGAGAACAAAGAAGGAAGGAACAATAGGAAACGCACTATCTATAGATAAAGAGTGCTTTTTTTGAAGGTTCGATGCCTGAAAAAAAAGATAAAAAGTGAAAGATAGTTGGCAGCAATCAACGGTTTTTGTTGATCGCTGCCAACTAAAAATGAAGCGTACTATTTCAGTGGTCTTCTGAAATAGTCGAGTTGTTGGGGTTCGACACCGAAAACAAGTCGCATAAATCACTTATAAAATAGCATGGAGCAAAGCGAAAGCAAGCGACAAGATTTCCGACAATAGGAGGAAATTTACCCTTTTATTAGGAATATTTATTGTTTTATCTATTTTCTAAAGAAGAGATTCACCGTTAACGGTGACTATGTTGCTTCAGCTAACAAAGCATGTTGTAGAAAACGATTCTAAGCGAATTAGAAATAACTTAACGTATTAATGGCTTACAATAAACTAGTTTCTCTTTTACCCTTTTTAATATATAGGGGTTATGTTATCTTAATTACATATAAATTATAAAAGGATTTTCTATCAAGGTATATTAATAGGAACTTCTGCTATTTTGGGGGACTATAAATGGATGTTAAAAGGAAAAATATACCATTATTTTTAACAAGTACCATATTGTTTGGGATAAAGACTTATATCATTTATCGGTTTATTTTTAACCTTGAATTAAAAAATGCGATGCAAGAATTAATCTTGTTTATAAACCCGTTTGTATCTGCTTTTTTAATCTTTTCAATGAGTGTATGGTTTAAAAACCATTCTGCTCAAATGAAATTCTTAAGATACACGTCTCTAATAGGAATGTTAATCTTGTATTTCAATCTATTATTCTATCGAGTGAATACTGATTTTATTACGATTCCTCAATTATTTCAGGCTGGTAATATGGGAGATTTAGGATCTAGTATATTGACTCTAATTAAAGTATATGATTTTCTATTATTTGTTGATGTTATTATTATCTGGTATCTAAGTAAGAAAAAGCGGGACATGATAGCTGTAAATTATCATAAAAGTGGGAAGGTTTTTGCCCTAGCTATGTCATTACTACTCTTAGCAGGAAACTTTTTCTTAGCTGAGATGGAAAGGCCTCAGCTTTTTACACGTACTTTCGACCGGGAATATCTAGTTAAAAATATAGGTATTTTTAACTATCATATGTATGATGCCATTATGCAATCCAAAGTTAAAACCCAGCGGGTGTTTGCGGATGAAAGTAAACTTCCAGATATAAAAGAATATGTCAATGAAATCCAAAGTAAGAATCAATCTGACCTGTATGGTATTGCAGAAGGAAAGAATGTAATTTTTATTTCGGTGGAATCTCTGCAAAATTTTGTAATTAATAATGAAGTAAATCGTGAAGAAATTACACCATTTTTAAATAGTTTAGTAGAAAATGAGGATACGTTCTATTTTGAAAACTTTTATTCACAAGTTGCGCAAGGCAGAACGTCAGATTCTGAGTTTTTGGTGGAAAACTCACTATATCCATTGTCAAGTGGGGCAGTATTTTTTACGCATGGTCAGAATGAATATAATGCATTGCCAGAGCAGTTAAAGGAAAAAGGTTATTATAACACCGTATTCCATGCGAATAATAAGAGTTTTTGGAACAGAGATCAAATGTATAAGAGTTTAGGTTATGATTACTACTATGGAGAAAAAGCCTATGAAGTTACGGAAAATAATTCAATTGGTTGGGGATTAAAAGACAAAGCCTTTTTTGAGCAATCGATAAAATATTTACAGTCATTTGAACAACCTTTTTATTCAAAATTCATTACCTTAACGAATCATTTTCCATTTAATTTAGATGAAGAGGATCGTACGATTGAACCTTATGATTCAAATTCAAACACACTTAATAATTACTTTCCAACTGTAAGATATACGGATGAAGCGCTAGAACAATTCTTTAAACAATTGAAAGATACCGGAATCTATGAAGACTCCATTATAGTAATAATGGGTGACCATTTTGGTATAAGTGAAAACCATAATAAAGCGATGAGTCAGTATCTAGGGAATGAAAAAATCACACCTTATGACCATCTTCAACTTCAACGAGTTCCGCTTTTTATACACATACCAGGTTCTGGAAAAGGGAAGGTCATGTCTGATGTTTCTGGTCAAATTGATGTTAAACCAACATTACTGCATTTATTAGGAATTGAAACAGAGAATGACATATACTTTGGAAATGATTTATTTTCGGATGATCGTAAAGGATATATATTGTTTCGTAACGGTGATTTTGTTAGTGAAAACTATGTATCTGCAGGTGGCTCCTGTTATAATCGTGAGACAGGTGCCCCAGTAGATGAAAATAATAACTCGGGTGTTGAAGATAAAGTAGGAAATCCGTGTACTCCAATAAAGAAAAGGGTCATGAAAGAGCTTCAATACTCTGATGATATCATTTATGGTGACTTATTTAGGTTTGTAAATTTTGGTAGGTCAAACTAGTAAAGAGTCTGATTCACTTGAGAGATGGACAGATATCTACAAAACGTGTAAATGTAAAGAGGTGCAATTCTTTTTAGAGAATTGCACCTCTTTATACGATTTATTTAGAGCTACTGTACTTTTTATTGGGTAGTATTATTAATGGAGACCATTAATAATACTATCCGGAGGTACCAAATTATACTCATCAATAATATTCTGTATCCAGAACCAAATAAAAACTAAAACGATAATAGTAATTATAATTAATACTAAGACTGTTATCTTCCCTTTCATAATAAACCTCCAAACTTCAATTAAGTTTGACTTATTTTACTAGTCCAGTTCTAAAGATGATTCATTTCTTTGGGTAAAGGGTCTATTTTACGGACTTCTTTCTTGTCAAACCATTTAAAGAAAATGGTGATATAGATTACTCCATATGTAATTTCCTGCATAACCTTCATAATAATTCCGCCTAACTGCTGGTCTGTTAGAGTTCCCATAGATGTAAACATTTCTGGACCTGAAAGACTAGATGAAAGTCCCTGTAATACATTATTAGGTACGCATAAACTTAAAGCTTGTAGCCATGGACCATTCTGAGTATAAGCAGCATATAGTGGTACTTCGGCGAAAATGATTATCGCGCATGCCGGAGTGATTAAAACACTACCAACTAAAATATAGGCTATTTTAAGTAGTGGTCTTTGTTTGTCTAATTCCTTTATAGGGGGAATGAGTGGTAAAAAGACTATAAACGCAGCCACTAATAATATAATTGATATCGATGTATGAGCTATCGGCGATGATTTTGAAAAATTAAATACTACCGGAATATGATAGATTGAAAACAGTGTGTTAAACAAAAGTAATGAGATAATAGGTTTGGTTAATAAATTTATTATAGGTTTTATCACAGGTGTATAAATCACTTTTCTCCAAATCCATTCAGGGATTCCTTTTATAATAAAAATAGGAAATACCAATAAATAGACGGCCATTTGAATCATATGAGCTGTTAGCGTAATATGGGTTAATAAATCTATTGGTGAACCTTTAACAATGTACAATAATAATAAACCTAAGTAAAAGTAGATTTGCTGTTTCCCACTAGGTCTATCTTTTCCGCCAAATTTATGACGATAGGGTCCTGTTATAATAAAGTAAAGTAGAGCAAGGCCTATAACGTATAATAGGAAATAAGGACTCCATAATGCCTTGAATCCGAATATTTGTAATTCTAACCACATAATTATTTCACCCCTTTTTGAGATTTTCTAATAAATAAAACATACTATATTGTCTATCATTTTTCTAGTAATAAATTTAATAGAATAAATAGAATAACTATGAAACGAAAAGAGAGGAATCAATAGTACTTTGAACCTCTCTTTTCTATTGGTCTCGTATGTAGTACATTTCAGATTACTCATTGTTGTTTAATACTACCAAAAACTACACCTAAAAATATTATTGTAGTTGTTATGATTACAACCATTTTAGTTTTTAATTGACTGACCCACTTAACTTAATAAGTTAGTTCCATAGTTCCATTGCATTAAAAATTAGAAATCTGAATTATGTGTTAATTAAATTCCGATACCTATAATTTTTGGAAATGTTAAACATTTTCGATAACAGTCATTAAATTTACAAATATTCTTGAATGTTTTGTGACGCATTTTTCATGATGTTGTATTTTTATCTTCTTGAGATTAGTATAATAACGACATTTTGATATTTGATTGCGACTGTATGTAGAAATAATCCTTAAGAAGAAAGGGGTAAATATATGAAACTCAAATTAGTCTTACTATCGTTAGTTTTTACTATTACCACAGTGCTAACAGGATGTGAGCCATTACTAGTTCTTGACCCAAAGGGTCCACAGGCTGAAACCACTGCAAATGTCATTTGGCTTTCAATCATTACAATGGCCATTATCGTAATTATAGTTTTTACACTTTTAATAGTAGTTTTATTAAAGTATCGTGCATCAAAACAACCAGATGATTATGAACCTCCTCATATTGAGGGTAACCCAATTGTCGAAGGAATAATTGTTGGTATTCCTATCTTAATTGTAGCATTTTTATCTGTGGTGAGCGTTCAATCAACATATAAGGTTGAAACTACACCTGAGGGATATGAAGACCAAGAACCACTGATAATCTATGCTTCATCTTCAAACTGGAAATGGCATTTCAGTTATCCAGAACAAGATATTGAAACGGTTAACTATGTTTTTCTTCCAACAAACCGTCCAGTTGAGTTTAAACTTTACTCATATGGTCCAATCACAAGTTTTTGGATTCCACAACTGGCTGGTCAGAAATATGCCATGGCTGACATGGTTACGACAATACATCTAGCAGCTGAGGTTCCTGGAGAGTATATGGGACGAAATGCTAACTTTAGTGGAGAAGGGTTTGCTGAGAATAAATTTAATGTTACAGCCTTGCCACCAGAAGAATTTGATTCATGGGTGGAAGAAATAAAATCTACAGCTGAACCACTCACGGAAGAAAAGTTTAACAAATTATTAGAACCTGCACATCTTGGACAGCTTACATTTACTGGAACACATTTAGGTTTCTCTCCACCTCCAGAAATGAACATGGAAGACATGGAAGACATGGAAGACATGGATAATATGGAAGGCACTCATTAAGAAAGATTTCACTCTTCTAATGGGTAAACAGTTAAAAAATAATACATTTTAATGATTTAACGGACATTTGCATTTGTTGCGAACATCTGTTGAAGGGAGTTTACAATATGGAATTTTTTGAAAGATTCGCCGTTCCCCACCCCAGTCCATTGATTTATGGATCGATGGTTGCAATTGGGCTGACGTTTATTGCAATCATTGCTGGTATCACTTACTTTAAAAAATGGGGATACTTATGGCGTGAATGGTTAACAACGGTTGATCATAAACGTATCGGAATTATGTATATCATTTCTGCATTACTCATGTTTTTCCGCGGGGGTGCAGATGCAGTTATGATGCGACTGCAAACAGCAGTTCCTGATAACACTTTTTTAGATGCACAGCATTATAATGAAGTTTTTACAACACATGGTGTTGTCATGATTTTCTTTATGGCAATGGCATTCATTATCGGTTTAATGAACTTTGTTGTTCCTCTGCAAATTGGAGCACGAGATGTAGCTTTTCCTAGACTTAACGCAATCAGCTTTTGGTTGTATTTTGCAGGTGCCATGCTATTTAACCTTTCATTTGTTATAGGTGGATCACCTGATGCTGCATGGACAAATTATTATCCACTGGCAAGTAATGAATTCAGCCCATCGGTTGGCGTTAACTATTATAATTGGGCACTGCAAATCTCAGGTATTGGAACGCTCCTTACTGGTATTAACTTTATTGCAACGATACTAAAAATGAGAGCACCAGGTATGAACCTGATGAAAATGCCTATGTTTACCTGGACCGCTTTGATTACTAATTTAATTATTGTATTTGCTTTTCCAGTATTAACAATAGCACTTCTAATGGGGACTCTTGATCGTCAGTTTGGAACCAATTTCTTTACAACCACTGCTGGTGGTATGGATATGATGTGGGCGAACTTGTTCTGGTTCTGGGGACATCCCGAAGTGTATATTTTAATTCTTCCAGCTTTCGGTATTTACAGTGAGATTATTTCAACCTTCTCACAACGGAATTTATATGGTTATAAATCTATGGTTGGATCTATAGTCATTATCTCGACACTTTCGTTTTTAGTTTGGGTACATCACTTCTTTACTATGGGGCAGGGTGCATTAACTAACAGTATTTTCTCCATTACAACAATGGCCATTGCAGTCCCGACTGGAATAAAGATCTTTAACTGGTTGTTGACCATGTGGAAAGGGAAAATTAGGATTACTACTCCAATGTTATATTCTATAGGTTTTATACCGCTTTTCACAATTGGTGGTGTAACGGGAGTTATGCTTGCAATGGCAAGTGCTGACTACCAATATCATAATACAATGTTTCTAGTGGCGCACTTCCATAATACAATTATTCCTGGTGTTGTCTTTGCGATGATTGCTGGTCTTACTTATTGGTGGCCAAAAATGTTTGGTTTTATGCTTAATGAAAGAATTGGAAAAGGGTCATTTTGGTTTATGGCAATTGGTTTTTGTTTAACCTTTTTCCCAATGTATATTACCGGTTTAGATGGGCAAGCACGTCGAATGTACACATATTCTGAAGCATCAGGATTTGGGCCGCTAAATATGCTATCATTCTTTGGGGCTGGGTTAATGGCGATTGGTTTTATTCTCATTGTCTACAATATTTATTACAGCTTCCGTTATGCACCAAGAAATGTTGGAGACGATCCATGGAATGCACGTTCTCTTGAATGGGCAACACATAATCCAGTGCCTGAATACAACTTTGCGATTACACCGCAAGTCAATTCTTCAGAAGCATTCTGGGATTACAAAAAGAATGGACATCAGTTATTCAAAGGCGGTTTAAAAGATATTCACATGCCTAATAACAGTGGAGCACCTATAATAATGGCTGGTTTGTTCTTCATATTTGGTTTCTCCTTTGTATTTTATATATGGGCTGGTGTTATCATTTCAGGAATCGGAATTCTAGCATGTTTAGTTTACCGTTCGTTTGAAAAAGATGACGGACGCCACATACATGTTCAAGAAATAAAAGAGACAGAAGAAAAATTTGGAGGTGCTAATAAATGAAATTAGATCAAACGCAACCTCTTGAATATAGTACAGAACAAAATCAAATAAATATCGTAGGTTTTTGGATCTTTATTGGTGCAGAAATTATGCTCTTTGCAACCCTTTTTACTGCTTACTTTGTATATGAGAATCGTACTGGTAATGGACCAATCGGCTCGGAGATATTTGTACTTGAACCTGTATTGATAGAAACAATCTTGCTTTTGACAAGTAGTTTTACCATTGGGCTGGCAATTAATGCAATGCGTATAAATCGAACAAAAGCAACATTAGTGTTTTTAGGGATTACGTTAGTTCTTGGCGCAGCTTTCCTTGGTACAGAAATCTATGAATTTGTAACTTATTATCATGAAGGTGCGACTCTTCAGACTAGCGCTTTTACAGGAACTCTGTTATTAACACTTGGTACGCACGGAGCTCACGTCACATTTGGATTATTCTGGGGCTTAGCTATTATGCTGCAAATTATCAAACATGGCATAAACCAAAAGACAGCAAATAAATCATTTATATTCTCTCTATATTGGCATTTCCTAGACGTAATATGGATCTTCATCTTTAGTTTTATCTACTTGAAAGGAATGATGTAATATGAAAGAACTATTTCCAATGAAACAAATAAATGGCTTCGTATTCTCATTGCTTCTTACAGTAGCTGCTCTTAGTGTTTACTTTTTTGATATGTCTTATCAATTGGGGATGACGGTTCTTCTTGTAACGGCATTTGTTCAAGCTGGGGTTCAGTTTGTCATCTTTATGCATGCTGGAGAGAGCAAGGAGAAAGGTACGATTTACTCAACTTTGTTTTACGGAGTATTCCTGGCTTTAGCTGCAATATTAGGTTCTTTATTAACATTAGTATGGGATATGATGTAATATCCCATACTAAAATAAAGAGAAAGCAAAATAACCATCAAATTACATGTGGATTTGATGGTTTTATTTTATTATTAAATAATTGTTTTTATGTATTTGTAAATTAAAGAGAAAGAAGAGGTTAAGTTATTGAATGATATACGCTTACTAAATCCGACTCATTTATTACATCATGCCATAGGGCAGCCTCTGATAAAAGGAATAAGGAAACTAGTTTCTAATAATCTTTGTCCCCTTTGCGGTTTACCAACAATTGATGCTGTCGATTGGAAAATAAGTAAAAAGTTTTCAGATCTTGATTCGTTTGCTGAAAAAGAAAATATTAAATTTTTATGCCCTGCATGCTATTACTCGTTATTGCATATTAGAGAATTACATAAAGCATATATTTTAACTTATACTGAAGGATTAAAGGTGCTTCAATTTGATGATCAACCTAGTAAAAAGATTGGTATAGGCCAAAAAAAGGTAGTCTCACGTTACTATTTAAGGGATTTCTTGTTAAAACCTCCTGTTGATGACCCATGGATAATGATGCTACAAACGAAAATGAATCCTCAACATTCTATCATGAAAGCAAAAGTTAATTTTGGATATGCTGATACTTTGTGGGTATGTAATGGAGGAAAGAATTATGCAATTCCGAAAAAGGGACTAGAAGAACTATTTAATGCATTAGAAAAAGTAAAAAAATCGGACTTACTTTATCCGTATTTATTTAATGATAATCGGCCTTGGAAAGGACATAAAGAAATAAAATTATGGGAAGATGTTGAACCTATAATTGCTAAGCATAAGTATAAACATTATTTATCCTTTATTTATGACCGTATCATACCACCTAAAAAATACATGCTTAAAGATACCAATAATTAATCATTGATAGGGGAGATTTATAATGATAGAAAGAAAAGCCGTATTAACTTTAGCCACTCCACTTCATCATGGTAGTGAAAAATCTAGAATTAAACCCAATACATTACCGTCTGGCGTGAAGAATAATTACACCCCTCACAGACGTCTCCCAGTACTGTTGAAAAATGGAGAAGTACAATCAGTAGGACTAGTACCTGCCGTATCAGGTAATTCCATTCGACATATATGGAGAGAATCTCTAGTTGATGTCACCTTACATACTTTGGGACTAAAGCGAAAAGACTTGCCTAAAAATGTTCTGGAAACCCTAGTAAGTGGGGGAGGGATGGATGCTTCGGACGCACAAAAAAATGATGGTGAAGAAGAAAAGCAAGAAAAAGCAAAATCAAAGAGAAAAGCCATTCAACCATCCGTACCTATTTTAGTTCGAGATAGAGAAACTCTAAGGGCTGCTGTTCCGATTCTTTCTTTATTCGGTTGTAGTTATGGAAACCGAATGCTTTCAGGGATAGTTAATGTAGGGTGGGCTATTCCCGTATTAAAACAAACTGAACATATTACAAATATAGACTCAGATATCCCATTTTCTGACGAGATAACAAATTTTCAAATGATGACTCGTCAAGATCCTCTTATAGAGGAAACCGCTGAGGAACAGAAAAGCAGACAATCTATTTACTATATGGAAGTAGTGTCACCAGGCATTCCGTTTGCCCACTCATACGACATTAATTTATCAACACCCGTAGAACGTTCTGCTATGCAACTTGCAATTAACATGTTTAAAGAAAATCCTTATTTGGGGGGTAAATCTTCCACGGGGCATGGTAAGGTACATACAGATCAGTGGTATGCCAATTTGGAAGAACCACCTTCCTTATATATTGAGTTTTTAAAGGAAAATCGTGATGTGCTGGTAGAATATATCAATCTTTGGAATAAACCTGAACAGATTGTAAAGGTAATGGATGGAAAAGAAGTTATCGAATTTCCAAAAGATATATCTTTAGAATTAGATCGTCTTGTAACAGAGCGAGAAATAGCTGTTCAAGAAGAAATAGGGAAGAAAATCGCAGAGTGGTGATGAAAAATGTTATCGCTAGAAAACAGAAATTTAACGTATAAAAGGATAAATAAAACACCATTAAGAATTACTATCCATTTATCAACCCCGATTGTATACCCATTAAACGGTATACACTTAGATGCACTTTTAACTGAAATAGTTGCGAGAGAGTTATTTAGCTATGATTTGGACCGTTGGCAAAACCAAGATAAACATGTAGAGCTGCCATTACCTTTAGAGAAAACAAAAGGGGAGTACCCCTTATGGAAAGCTAGCATTGGTTTTTCTTCTCCTATCAGTAGAGAACATCAAGATTTTTGGATAAAACGTACAAATGATGAGTTTGCTGGTTATAAGTCAAGTGAAATTGTGTGGCCAGCTGGAGTAATAAGCGATGTAGCATCTAAGTCCTTGGCGAAGGAAGTAAACATTGAAAGAGCTACTGGACCAGCTAACAATCCTGCAAGTGGAGGATTTAAATCATATTATGAAAACAGAAATCTTCTATTAACTGACTACATGATCTTTCATGCATTTGGAAATAAGGAAGAGGTAGAACGGCTATTAAACTCGTTAAAAGCGATTGGGAAAAAGGTAGCGATAGGTTTTGGAAAAATCAACAGAGTAGAAGTTGATGAGATGGAAGATGATTATTCTTTATTTACACCAAATGAAAAACCTGCTAGGAATCTTCCAGTAGAAGACTTTCCTAATTTAAAATCGCAAATAATCGCTTCAAGAACTATACCCCCATACTGGTCTAAACGTGAATTGGTGGTATGTTATGCCCCTCCCTCTCCGATTCCTGTGTGGGAATGGGAAGATGATGTTAAAATAACTTCATTTGAGGAAAGTTGGTTTGAAGAAAATATGGAAGAGAATGATGGTTGGTTTGACGATTGATTTAAGGTTTACCACCGAAATTTATGGAGTGAAAAATTGGTTATTTATGTTTCTTTATCTAACTGTAAAGAATCCATCCCCGAAACTTATGGAGTGAAACACGAAAGGAATAATTATATATGAAATCTATTAATGCATCAATTATTCAAATAGAATTACGATCAGATAAATATGTACCAAAACCATACCCAAGATATCTACATGGGCTCTGCTATTATTTAGCTGGAAATGATTATCCACATGAAAAATACCGCCCACCTATGTTTCATCCGTCAGTTGTGAAATGGAGAGGAAATAAGGAATGGGGAACGCATGCAACTATTCTAATATCTAGTATAGATAAAAAATTAACATCTAATATACTTCAATCATTAGAGGAAGCGAACGTTCTCAGATTAGGGCATTGCGAAATGCAAATCAAAACTTTTTCAATACAGAAACAAGAAACCATACCATTAGATGCAAAGGTTACTGTACCAGTACCAGATGAATTTAAAATTAGTTTTAATACACCTACCAGATTTAGAACTAGGGAAACAGAACATTATATTACGAAAGCCTATCCTGACTTGAAGTTATTAATTCGTTCTTTGGCTCGCAATCTCCATATTCTATATGACATTAAAATTAGTTTAAAGGAACAAGAAGAATTAAGTAATAGTATTTTGCTAATTAATGTAATTGGTTATCCAATGCAGGCAAAAATAGATAGAAAGTCAGTGTTTGAAGATAGTTTTATTGGGGAGATACATATGTCTTGTAGAAAACTAAGTCAAAAACAAAAGAAACTTTTTGGTATTTTGTTAAGAACAGCTAAGTATTCAGGAGTTGGACACAAAAAAGGTTATGGATTTGGACATATACAGATCAAAAGACCTAGCGCTTAATCAACTTTAATATCCGCTCAAATGGAGGTTTTTTTGATTAAATCGATTGAAAAAGAAACATTACAGGAAGAAATATTTAATTCCAGTAGATTACCAAGAGATCATACGCATGAAATGATGCAGCAAAATATTTATCGGACGATACTATATGGCGTACCTTTCCGATTAGCCGATGAATTTGCTCATGCAACAAAGGAATTTCAATATAATGACTCTAGACGCATAGTGGGAGCAATGTGTAATGTTTATATGAATAAACTTTCACATGGAAATACAACCTTATATGACTTAAACGATAAAGTTAGAAAAATAAACGGGAGAAGTGTAATTACTAGTAAGGGGAGTTTTCGTGAATTAGTTTCTAAAACACTATCTCAATCCAATGACTTGTTTCAGGAACAAAGTAAACTCTGGGAATGGTATGAGGATAAAGAAGGAAAGGTTCATCCTCGTTTAGATAAAAATTATTTTTATACTGCTTTAGAACAAATGAATGATATTAAATTACATAATCGGAAACTATTTGATTTTAGTGAATACAACGGTAGATATTCATTGTACCATTTACCTACATATTGGTCAGAATATCAACTAGCAAAACGGATCCTAGAAATTATACATGGTAAGAGCATACTCAAGACTTCTAAAGATGTTGCAAAATTAAAGGCAATAAATTATGGTGCAGATACAGAACAAGCACTAGCAATTAGTGAGGTTTTTGACAATAAAGTATCTATTATTACTGGAGGAGCAGGTACTGGGAAAAGTAAAACAATCGAAATTTTGGCTAATGTATTACTAGACGAAAATGCGAATCTATCTATTCGTGTCTGTTCCCCAACAGGTATTGCGGCCCAAAACCTACAAAATCGATTTATGACTTCACCATCAGAAAATGTACGTTCCTATTTTTCAGACTCTGTAAATAAATGTAGAACTATCCATAGTTTGTTGGAAGTAAAACCATCTAAATCAATTGGAATGATTCGTTCAAAGTATTCTTATAAAAAAGACCCATTAATAGCCGATGTTCTTATTATAGACGAAGCGGGTATGGTGGATATTTACTTAATGCGTAGTTTATTATGGGCCTTAAAGGATTATGTTCATGTTGTAATAGTAGGAGATAGTAACCAACTAAATAGTGTTGGTCCTGGAAAAATATTATATGACCTTACACATAGTTTAAAAAGGTTACAAGAAAAAGTATTTGTAACACCTTTGCCTAAATGGTCTAAATTAAATTTAATTCACCGAACAGAAGATGATTCTCGTATTCCATTTTTAGCCAATACATTATTAACTCCGAACAGGGATGAACGTTGGAATTACTTTAATCAAGAAATGGAAAGATGTATTGAAAAGGGAGACGTTAGGTATATACAAGCAAAAGAAACGAAGGATATTCTTAATTTAACCGTGAACGAATATTTAAACGATCATAGTTCTGTGGAGAATGTAGCATTAATTACTACAAGGCATGAACAAACTGTAGGTAGAAATATATTAAATGAGAAAATACAGAATAATCTTATGAAACGTATAGGTTTAGAAGAGGGCGTTATCATTATTCAAAATAGAAATGATTATCAACATGGTGTTTTCAATGGGGAAAAGGGGAAAATTACAAAAGTCATAGAAAATAAGATAACTGCTGAATTTACCGGAGAGAGAACAATTTCCTTATACAAAAATCAAGCTGAAAATGATTGGTTGATTGGTTACGCTATTACTGTGCATAAATCACAAGGCACAGAAGCTGAAACAGTTTTATTACCTATTTGGAATGAGCCAAAATCTAAAATATGGAATAGATCACTATTATATACAGCTATTACTCGTAGTAAAAAAAAGTTAATAATTGTCGGTAATAATGATGCACTTGAGCAAGGAGTAAAAAATAAGGAAGGAAGTCGTTTAACGAGATTGCCTCTTTTCTTCCGGGAAATTGCTAAAAGATATATGCAAAATAAATTAAGATTTTAAGATCTAAGAGGTGGATAATTAATGCTTAATATTAGTAAGTCGTAAAAAGTTCCTTTTTTCCATGGATATATATGTGGTTTCATCAGAATTAAAAACATAATGGTCACAGGCAATAAAAATGAACTATAAGGGAACCATGCAGGGAAAGTTGGAGTGAGTTTGCCTGTAGGTTATGTGTAGATCCATTTTGATTGCTCTACAGAATTAATATAAACAAGAACATGTCCATAATCTACATTGTGACGATCCATACTTATTTTTGCTTGGGGGAATATTTCCATATTTAACATTAATAACTCCTTTATGAATTTTTCCATCAATGCTCACAAACACAAACATTCATCCATTCAATTTAAATTGAACATCAAATAACACACACTAACATTAATCTATAAGAAATAATTTAACGCATAACTTTACTATAAGCTTGTTTAAATGCTTGTTTAAATGAATATGAAAATCTTCTTATGCTTCACTATTACATTTATTTCAACTATTTTATTGTTAGTTTTATTATTCTCTAATTGATCCCTTTTTGTGCGTATTCTTTTCGCATTAAATTAATTTCAATGTTGTGCGATTGATATGAGGGCAGAGAAAAATAAGTCATCTAAAAGGTAGTTAGTTGAGAACGAAGATGTGCAATTCTACATAATTTATGTTGTTGTATTAAATTCTTCTACCTTATTTTTATATAAATAAACCAATTGTTGACCATGTAAATAATATAAAACCTTTTTCGGGGACCGATACCCGAATAAAACGCATATAGTTAATTGAAATTCCCTTTGCGTGTTGTTGCAAAAATCCAGAAATTCATTTTAACTGATATAACGCTTATCTAGCATCTTATCTAGCATCTATTTCTGTATCACTACCTGACACATCAGATTTATTGACCCATGATACAACAGAGTTTGCTACTTGTTCCGGTGTTATATCAGGGCGACTTTTCATCTTTAAAAATGCTCAAGCTTTACTTATATGTATTATCTGACATAACACGTACTCAACCATTCAGTAAGGGATATAACACTTGTATCACGGGCTGTTATAAACATGAATGAATCACAGATTACAGTAAAGAAATGGTGATTTAGGCGTTATATCATAAAAGGTTTACTTCTAATCAAGATTAAACAATTAGTGAAACCCTTAATTTATTTAGAAATGTATTCATAAATCTTTCACATAAAAACGATTGATTAGTTAACCTAATATTGATACATTTTGTTAAAGGTTGTTGTTAAAATAATCAATTTGGTAGGAGGGCATAGGAAATAGATTGTTACCAACTTAAAACAGAAAAAAATATTAAAAAACTAACTATAAAAAGGTATAACTTGAAAGTCTTGTGAATGATGGAAGGGATGGGAATATATTGAAACGTTTGCAGGCACTAATGATTGTTCTTACCATTTTTCTAGTTGCTTGTGGTGAAGAACTTGAAACAAATATGTCAAAAGAGGTAACAGACTTTGAGTTTACAACGCAAGATAAAGAATCACTATCCTTAGAAGATTTGAAAGGGGAATGGTGGATTGCAGATTTTATTTTTACAAACTGTACAACTGTCTGTCTTCCAATGACATCGAACATGGCTAAACTTCAGGACAAAATGAAGGATGAAGAGTTGGATGCACAACTTGTTTCATTTAGTGTTGACCCCGAGTATGACACACCCGAAGTTTTAAAAGCGTATGCAAAGAGTTATCAGGCTGATTTGGATAATTGGACATTCTTGACCGGTTATGATTTCCAAACCATAAAAGATCTATCAGTAAAATCATTTATGTCCGCTTTGGAAAAACCACCAGAAGGTTCTGATCAAGTAATGCACGGTACTAGATTCTATTTAGTAAATCCTGAAGGGGAGGTAGTGAAAAATTACAAAGGTGTCGAATCAGAGTCGATAGAACAAATTATTAAGGATCTTAAAATAGTACTTAAGTAATCAATGATTCAAAAATCGGAGGATTATAACAATGAGAGTTAAAATTTGTATGTTTATGTTAGTTTTACTAATAGGATTATTAGCTGCATGTAGTAATGAAACTGAAAATGGGAACAAACAGGGAACGGATGAACTAAAAATGCTGGAAGTTGAATTCCAAGTTCCAGCTAAATCTGATATTGGCGAAACAATAGAATTGAAGGCAATCGTTACATATGGTGATGAAAAAGTAAAAGATGCGGATGAAGTCCAATTTGAATACTGGGAGAAAGGAAACGAAGAAGATAGTACAAAGATTAAATCCAATAACAATGGGGATGGCACGTATACTGCTGAAGTATCTTTTGATACTGAGGGGATCTATGAAATATATGCTCACACGACAGCAAGAGATTTACATACAATGCCAAAAAAATCTATAACAATTGGTGAAAGTACAAGTGCTGATCAAGAATAAGGACCAAGGACCCCATGAAAGTATGAAATCATGAGAATAACGAAAATAACCTATCTCTCTAGTCATAAGTGGAAGAGATGGGTTATTTGTACCACCTCTATGTTTCAAGGAGAGAAAGAAACACCTGATATTATAGCAGCTTATAAGGTGTTTTATTTTCACTAGCCATGTTTTAATGTAGAGCCAAGTTAAAATCGGATGGGGTTGTCGGTAATGAATAAGTCCCACTTCCGATATAGAAGAAGTAGTCAAATAAAGGCTAAACCCGTATTATCATATAATCTCCATTTGTTAACTTTACAACATCCGCCTTCATTGCCTTTGCAATATCCACTGTCATCTCTTTGGAGGATTCTTCAGAGTCTGCATATAACGTTAGACAACTACTCGTCAATACTCGCTCTTTTTCTCTTGTTATATAGGCAAGAATTCTATAGTCAGGCTTCATTGTTGCTTCTCTTCCCATTTCTTATTCTCCCTTCAAGTTAGTTTTCATAACACTATGGGATTTCTTAGTACTCTCCAGTAATGGACATTTTTTAACAACTTCAATTAAGGCATCAATATCTTGTTTAATAGGTACGAGGGTAATAATAACCCTGCCTTGTTCATAATCCTTCCTAGTAAAATGGTAACGTTTATTACCTAAAGCCCTTGTAGCTTCAAATAGGGCTGCCTGCCGTTGACCAAAATTGTCTAAATTAATTCGGTAATGGTTTTCATTAGGATAGATTACAACAGCTAATCCTTCTTCTTTAAACAATTTTTCTGCGTTATCTGTACCTAGAAGGTTACTAACATAAATTCCATCCACAAATAGGCTAGAGTCCTTAACTTCGATTTTACCTTCTTTGACCTGTGCGATGTCCCCAATGCTTTTTCCTTTTGTAAAATTCTTTAGAAAAAATACAACGGCTATTCCTACTGCTATACCAGCAATAATATTTATCCATAAATTTAATGGTATTATAGTAATAGTTAACGAAACAAAAAAAGCTGTGATAAAAGCAATGTAGTTTCGGGATTCAAAAGTTTTAGCAATCCCATCAATATAGGCTTTCCCACGATATGTGTATTCTGTATTTTCCAAGTCACTTAGACTTTCTTTCTCCATTTTTCTCACATCTCTAAATTGTTGAAGTGCCACTGTTAAAAAGGTGACGGCAACAAAGTTCTTACTGATTAATGCTGGTATGGCAACTGCCCCTAATGCGGCGGCAACAAAACCAGTAATAACGTGAATTAAGTATCCATTTGGATAACTTGGATATTGTCTATAGTCTTCTTTTAAAACCCATACTCTTGCCAGTGTCCCGATAATTACAGCGGTTATAATAACACTTAGATCCTCGAAGGATAAAAATTTCCCCTCCATTCTAACACTCCTGATCTGTAGAATTTAACATTATTATTCCCATACCTGACTAATGTATGAAAAAAAGACCCGACAAGGTCTTTTTAACACTAAGTACTCAATTTCTTCAAATCTTTTATAATCGTTTTTTTCTTAGGATTTGTGAAAATTAAATTATTCATGGTAGTTAGCATTAATGGATCAATGTTTGTTTGGTTTAAAGTGAGAGATTCATGTACAAATATATAATTCCAACTCCAAATAACCCAATCACTGAGGAATACAATAAAGTTGAATTTCTAACTGCTTCTCCGAAAATTTCTTTTACTGCAACCATAAAAATGATAGCAATAGAGAGGTTTATCATAAAAGCAAGCAAGGAAGGAAATCCTATATTGAATAATTGGCCAAGCAGTGTTCCTAAAGCAATTGGCAATGTAATAATGGTTGTGATAAACACATAAGTAAGTATGCCAAATCCAGCTAGAAACAATGGAGTAAAAACAATTATTCCTTCCGGCACGTTATGTAACAATAGTGTTGTTAGCATTATCCCCCCTATCTCTGTACCCAGCGTTTGGCCAAGCGAAATACCAACAGGGAAATTGTGAACCGCAATGCTAAAAGTTAAAAGCACACCAGAACGAACAAAAATATCTTTTTGATGACTATCTGTGATAATTGTAATTTTATCCATTAATTGATGGATGTAATGAAATAGTAGTAAGCCAATTGCTATGCCAACGGCGAGATTTAGCCATCCGCCTAGCTCAATACTCTCCGGAATCATTTCAAGGAATAATAACCCTACAATAAGTCCAGCACATAAAGAAAAAATAAAACCAAATCCACGTTGAAATCCTTTCAATACCCAGGCAAGTCCACCACCGACACTAATGCCAAGAGCTGAGACGAATGCACCAATTAACCACGATGTAGCCATATTATCGCTCCTTAAAAAGGCTGTACTTATTTTATATTGTAGTTGGCAGCTAATTATACTTACGCAGTTTGACAATATTATATAATGAATTTAAAATATGACCATATACTAATATATGCATATATAGATGAAGTGATGATTTAAAGGGAGGGAAATATAGTGGAGGAAAACAAGGAAAATGCAGAATTAGATAATAAAAATTTGGATGAAGAAACATTATTTGTAGTATCACAAACATTTAAGGCATTAGGGGATCCTACGAGAATTCGTATTCTTCATTTACTTTTTCAAAAGGAACATTCCGTAAACGGTATTGCAGAGAATTTACACCTTAGGCAATCAACTGTTTCTCATCAGTTGCGTTTTTTAAAAAATTTACGGTTAGTAAAATATCGCAGAGAAGGTACAACGTTATATTACTCTCATGATGATGAACACGTAATGAATATGTTAAAACAAACGATAGAACATGCCTGTCATAATTAATATCTGACAACCAATAATAAGGTACAAAGGAATAATAATTTATGTCGATAACACTTTTATATGAGCATGTATTAATATACAAATAAAAGCAGGAGGTTTTAGAATTGGGGCACAATCATGGACATGACCATACACATGGAGCAAACAAAAAGGCATTAATGATAAGTTTTATTATTATTACTTCTTATATGATAATTGAAGCAATTGGCGGGTTCCTTACCAACAGTCTTGCATTATTGTCTGATGCAGGACACATGCTAAGTGATTCTATATCGTTAGGAGTAGGTTTATTAGCTTTTACATTAGGAGAGAAGGTAGCCAATTATAGCAAAACCTATGGTTACAAAAGATTTGAGATACTAGCCGCCGTCTTTAATGGAGTTACACTTCTGTTAATTTCAATTTACATCTTTTATGAAGCGTTCCAACGTTTTACAGAACCTCCAGAGGTTGCTTCGACAGGAATGCTAATTATTGCCTCCATTGGCTTATTGGTAAATATCCTTGTTGCATGGATTTTAATGCGTGGTGATACAGAAGAAAATCTAAATTTACGGGCTGCCTTTCTTCATGTTTTAGGTGATTTACTTGGATCAGTCGGAGCAGTTACTGCCGCATTACTGATTATGTTTTTCGGATGGGGCTGGGCAGATCCGCTAGCAAGTGTAATTGTAGCAATTCTTGTATTAATAAGTGGTTGGCGAGTGACGAAAGATGCTATTCACGTATTAATGGAGGGAACACCAAAAAATGTTGATTTGGACAACATCATAAAAACAATGGAGAACGTCATAGGTGTATTAAGCATTCATGACTTGCACGTTTGGAGTATTACCAGTGGACAAAATGCTCTTTCTTGCCATGCGGTGGTGGACGGGAATTTATCTGTTCTTGAATGTCAAAAAATATTGAGAAAAATAGAACATGAATTAGAACATAAAGGTATAGGGCATGTAACTATTCAGATGGAAAATAATGACCATCCCCATGAAGATTCATTAATGTGCCAAAATGATAATGAATCTTCTGTACATGGCCATGAACATTAAGAAATAGTTGAAACCTTATATTTCAAACAGCTTCCATTTCAACAATTGGTGGGAGCTTATTTTGTATGTCCATGAATTCTAGTCATTAGTATTAAGTGTTACCTAAAGCATCTTTTTTGGTACAATGTGCTACATAAATCGTCATAAATACTCATTTTTAGATTAAATCAATGAACGAATAACTTTTTTACATATGACACATGTGTTTCTCGTATACAACTTTTTTTGGTTTTTACTTATTAACATTACAAATCCTAACAATGTTTCTATAGACCCACACGAAAGAAAGTGTATTGATATAATGCTCAGGCAGTCAATGGAGGGGAATTACTATGGATGAACAAAAGTATAGGAATCTAAAAATGGGTGAGCGTGGTGCAATAGTAAGTATCATTGCGTACATATGTTTTATATATAGGAAATATCAGTAATTCAGAAGCTTTAAAAGCAGATGGTTTAAATAATACAACGGATATAATAGCATCTATTGCAGTGTTAATAGGGTTAAAATTATCACAGAAACAAGCAGACGAGGATCACCCTTATGGTCATTGGAAAGCAGAAATGGTAGCTTCAATGATAGCATCGTTTATTATAATGGTTGTCGGAATTCAGGTACTGATTGGAGCAGTAACCTCGGTATATCAAGGTGGAAATGAATCACCTGATATTATTTCAGTGTGGACAGGTATATTTTCAGCGGTTATCATGTATTTTGTATATCGGTATAATAAAAACCTTGCACAAAAGATAAAGAGTCATTCCGTAATGGCAGCAGCAAAAGATAATCTATCAGATTCATGGGTGAGTTTAGGTACAGCCATTGGGATTTTTGGTTCTCAGTTTAATTTACCTTGGCTTGATCCATTAACAGCAATTGTTGTTAGATGTAAAACTAAAATGATAAGAAGATTTTTATTAAACTGTTTATTAGAACAATAAATTAATGACATTTATGTTAACTGCCTCCCTATTATTTTACTAGCATTATGCTAGTTATGTATAATTATGTGAAAAGGTTCACTAGTTCAGGAGGTAAAAAACTATGAATGGGCTTCAAGATATGGCAAAAAAACAGAAAGGAAAGTTAACTTCCTTGGGTATTTTTGCATTATTATCAGGTACATCAATTATTGGACAGAGTTTTCTATTTGTCACAATAGTAGATCGTATTTTTATAAAAGATGATACCTTCTCGGAGATTATTCCTTTATTAATAGGACTATTGGCAGTTCTTTTTGCAAGAACTCTATTTAATTACCTTAGTGGAAGAACTGGAATTAGGATGGCTTCCAAAGTGAAAAGTGAGCTTCGAAATTTATTGTTACATAAATTCTCTACTAATCCACTGCAGTCATCAATTCAAGGACAGTCTGGACAAAAAGTTAGTGTGATGATGGATGTAGTGGATGAAGTTGACAGTTATTTTAGCAGTTATATTCCACAGGTGTTTCAAGCAAGTATTATACCACTAATGATTCTTATTGTTATTTTCACAGAGCATGTTGCTACAGGGGTTATCATTTTAATTACTGCACCATTTATTCCTATTTTCATGATGGTGATTGGGTTTAAAACGAAAGATAAATCTGAAGAACAATTAGATAAAATGGCAGCTTTTTCAGGGAAATTCCTTGATACTTTACAAGGGCTTACAACCCTTAAATTATTTGGTCAATCGGCAGTGCAAAAAGAAATCATTCGAAAAAGTAGTCTAAGGTTTAGGGAGGCAACGATGGATGTATTAAAAATTGCTTTCCAAAATTCTTTGGCATTAGAATTTATTTCGATGCTAAGTATTGGACTAGTTGCTTTAGAAGTTGCTATTCGTATGGTCATTTTTCAAGATCTTTCATTTTATACAGGATTTCTTATGCTAGTTTTGGCTCCGGAGTTTTATACAAAGTTGAAGGAGTTAGGCAGTGCTTTCCATACAGGAAGAGGAAGCATGGGTGCAGCTAAAAAGCTAGAGAATGAATTAGCTAATTCAGTAAAACCTGTTGAATGGGGGAAAAAAGGCTTACGTAGTACCACCCCACCTTCCATTGAAATACGTGAAGCTGAATTTAACTATGGTGAAAGTGATGCATTTGCCTTAAAAAACATTCATGTATCCATTGACCCTTTCGAACAAATTGCGATTGTTGGTAGAACTGGATCCGGAAAAACAACGTTATTACATGTTATTGCTGGGCTTGTTTCACTTTCCAAAGGAGAAATACTTGTCAATGGAAAGCCAAGGAAGATTTACAGTGAAAAAGATTGGTTTGGTGGATTAAGTTATATTTCACAAAGTCCCTATCTCTTTTCAGGATCAATTGCTGAGAATATTGCAATTGGTGGTAACACTAATGCTTCTAAGGAAGACATAGTAGGTGCAGCCCAAAAAGCTGGCATTTCTAAGTTAGTCAAGTCGCTTAATGACGGATTTGATACACCAATCGGGGAGGCTGGACGGGGGCTATCTGGTGGAGAAAAACAGCGAATCGCCATTGCTAGAACCTTTTTAAAAAGCCCGTCCATTATTCTTTTTGATGAGCCGACAACTGGTTTAGATTTGCAGACAGAGCGTATTTTGCAGTCTTCAATGAAAGAACTATCAAAGAATTCCACAGTCATTACGGTTGCACATCGACTTCATACGATTAAAAATGCTGATCAGATTCTCTTCATGGATAATGGAGAAATTATAGCCTCTGGCACACATAATGAATTGCTGAAATCAACTGAAGCGTATCGTGATATGGTATCTGTGCAGCAGGGGGGGGCGTTAGAATGAAAGATTTAATAACGATTATCAAAGTAATGTTTGTAAAGAAAAGGGATATTATTTTCTCTGTTCTTTGTGGATTTATTGCCGGGATAACAGCTGTTGGTTTATTTGCATTAAGTGGCTATTTAATTTCAAAGTCTGCTCTAGCACCTCCTATTTATACGCTGATGATTCTTACTGCGTCGGTTAAAATGCTGGGAATTATTTCAGCATTAAGTCGTTACGGGGAACGTTACTTCTCGCATCGTGGGACATTTACTATGTTAAGTAATTTACGTGTGTCATTTTACGAAAAATTAGAACCATTAGCACCGGCTATTTTTCATAAATATAGAAGTGGGGATCTTCTTTCAAGGATTGTTGGTGATGTAGAAACACTACAGAATTTCTTTTTACGTGTGTTTTACCCGCCAATTGTCTTAATGTTAGTCTTTTTATGTACGGTTTTCTTTACGGCTTTCTACTCAGTAGAAGTTGCATTAATATTGCTCATTGGTTTGATTTTGACAACATTTATCGTCCCAGCAATCTTTGCGTTAAGACAAAGGAAAGTAGAGCGAAAGGTAAGGGAAAGTCGTGGAGAACTGTCTACTGAAGTAACAGAATTTCTATATGGATTTCGTGATTTGAAAATATACCAGAAACTAGAAGGGAAAGAAAGTAGGTTGCGTAATTCCGCTAATGTATATTTAAAGAAGCAAGAACGTGAAAATGTGTATAACTTGTTCAGCGAATCATCCAATACTTTTTTATCCTTATTTGTATCGTTTGTTGTTTTAGGTATTGGAGCTTATTTAGTATCTACGGAACAGTTAGATGGGATTTTCCTTACGATGCTTTTGATGATTTCATTGACTGTATTTGAAAACACAACTTCGATGTCAGTATTTCCAAGTTACTTGGAGGATAGCAGGCAAGCAGCAACAAGACTGAATAATGTGGTTGGCATGGAACCTGAACAAAAAATGTCAAAAAACAGTGAAGAAAAACTGTCCATAATAAAATCTCCAGCTGTTGGGGTGAATGGGGTATCATTTGCGTTTCCTGATGAAGCAAGGAATACATTATCTGATATATCCTTAACCTTACCATCTGGTTCAAAAACAGCAATTGTTGGTCCTAGTGGATCTGGAAAGACAACGTTAATGCAATTACTATTACAAATTTATCCAATAAATCAAGGGGAAATTTGCTTAAATAATAAATCAATTAATCTTTTATCACAAGAAAGCATTTGGGAAAATACGAACGTAGTATTGCAAAAGAATCACTTCTTTTATGGAACAATCCGTGATAATCTATTGATTGCCAAAAACGGATTGACCGACGGAGAAATGGAAAACATGCTAGAAAAAGTTAAACTGGGTTATTTTTCTTTAAACGACCTAGTGCTTGAAAAGGGGGAGAACCTTTCAGGAGGGGAGAAGCAGCGACTGGCAATTGCAAGAGCAATGCTAAAAAATGCCCCAATATGGCTTTTGGATGAGCCGACCTCATCCATTGACGCATTAACTGAGGCAGATATTTATAACTATCTATTTGAGGAAGCAAAAGAGGATACAGTTGTTCTTATCAGCCATCGCTTAACAGGATTAGAGAGGATGGATCAGATAATAGTAATGGACTCTGGGAAAATTGCTGAAGCAGGAACATTTGAAGAACTGATGGGGAAAAAGGGATACTTTTATGAAATGAAACAAATTGAGCAGAGTGTGTTTTTAAATGCATAATTAACTTTGAATATAAAGAGCTTTTCCATAACTTATGAGGAAAAGCTCTTTTAAGTTTAATTATTTTCCTTTTTTGGCACGGGATCATCCTTAAGCGCTGCCCAGAAAGAAAGCAATAGTGCTACGATGATCATGATAAATGGAGCGACAAAAATTAGAAAATCATTTAACATATACCTCACTCCTTCTTTTTTCTTCCTTCTAAATAATCCTTATCAAATAGGAACAGTTTAAATAATAGATATAGAGAAGGAATTAGCAATGCAAAACCAAGAATAAAAACGAAAACAAGTGATATTGCCATTGCCTGATTTGTAAACCCTTCGTGAATCGTTAAATATGGGTATAGCAAGTATGGATAATGGGAAATTCCGAAACCATAAAAAGCTAGGGCAAATTGACCGAATAATAGCCAAACAGCAGTCCCGTAATTTTTTCGTTTCCAAATGAGAAAAACTGTTGCAAGCCATAATAAAAAGGATAATCCAAACATCCACCATAAATCTATAATTCGTTCATAATGTGCAGGATTGTGAAAACTCAATTCATAAACAATCCCGCCAGAGGTAATGATTAAAGGCAATGCCCAAATCAATGCATATCTTCGCATTAGATTGGTAGCCTTTTGATCACCTGTTTTGTTTGCATACCAAGTAAGAAATACTGCAGAAATATAAAGAACTGAAACAATACTTAAGATGACAATCGACCATGATAAAGGACTTGTGAACAATGCCGAGTAATCAAGAACAGGATTCCCGTCCTCCATATATACAAATCCACCTTCAGATATCGTAAGCACTATCGAAAGTGACGCTGGTATAAGTAAGCCTGATAATCCATACATAAATGCATAGCCCTTATGTCCTCTATTTCCATATGTTTCAAATGCATAATATGAACCGCGTATTGCAAGTAAGATTAACGCAATACTGCCAGGTATGAGAAAAATGGTTCCAAAATAGTAGGCTGTTTCAGGAAAGAATCCTACAATCCCTACGAAAAAAAATACAAAAAATACATTGGTAACTTCCCAAACAGGAGACAAGTAACGTTGAATAATATTAGATAATATATGTTGTTTACGTGTGATGATACTGTATGCATTAAAGAATCCAGCACCATAATCAATCGATCCGACAATAATGTAACCAAACAAGAATGTCCATAGCACCGTGATACCTAGAATTTCCAGTGTCATGCGTTATCACCACCTTGTGAAGTTTCAAGCTCTTTCTCCACTGGATTGTCTTTAAACATCTTGCGAAGTACAACAACCGTCCCAATTCCTAATATTATATATAAAAGGATAAATAGAATAGACATTAATCCTACGTAGTCACTGGATGTTGCTGCTTCCTCAACAGTCATGATACCACGAAGGATCCACGGCTGCCGGCCAACCTCTGCCATCCACCAGCCTGACTCGATAGCTAGAAAGGACAATGGGCCTCCAAGAACAATAAGCCAACGGTACCATTTTGCTTTTACAAAAGCCCAGCCTCGCTTGATTCCTAACCAATAAATAAGTGATATTCCTATCATAAAGACACCGATTGTAACCATTAAATCAAAGAAATAATGGACTACAAGAGGAGGAGTTTCTTCCTCAGGAAATTCATTTAAACCAATTACTTCTGAAGTTGGGTTACCATGCGCCAATATGCTTAAAGCAAATGGTATTTTTATCGCACCTTTAACTTCATTGTTTTCATCTAGCATACCGTACATCAAAAGTGGTGCTCCTTCTTCAGTTTCAAAGTGCCATTCTGCTGCAGCTAGTTTTTCGGGTTGATATTCTGCTAGGTATTTCCCAGAGAAATCACCGATAATTGCTGCTGCAATGGAGAAAATTAATCCAACTTTCATTGTCAAATAAAGGGCTTTTTTATGATATACATGATTTGAACCCTTTAATAGCTTGTAAGCTGCAATAGCTGCAAGCATAAATGCGACTGTCATATAAGCAGTTGCAAGGACATGCGATACTTTTGTAGGCATTGCTGGAGTAAACATTGCAGCAATTGGATTTGCATTAATAAGTTGTCCATTAACAATATCAAAACCTTGTGGTGCATTCATAAACGAATTTACTACGGTAATGAAAAAGGCTGACATACCCGCACCAAGTGCAACAGGAATTAATAGTAAAAAGTGTTTTCGCTGATCTTCAAATCGGTCCCATGTGTATACATAAATACCTAAAAATATGGCTTCAAAGAAGAATGCAAATACTTCCATGAATAATGGAAGTGCAATAATTTGTCCTGCTAATTCCATAAAGTTCGGCCAAAGCAGTGAAAGCTGTAGTCCAATTGCAGTACCTGTTACAACCCCAACTGCAACTGTTACAACAAATCCCTTTGCCCATCGTCTAGCCAATAAAATGTAATGTTCGTCTTTTTTTTTGATTCCAACCCATTGCGCGATCATAATCATGAGTGGAACGCCTACTCCAATGGTTGCGTAAATAATGTGAAAGGAAAGAGTGAGTAACGTTAAAAACCTGCTGGCAACTACTGGATCTTCAAATAGCATTTATATATATCCTCCTTTGTTAAACAAGTGAATTACTGAGCATACAAGCGTACAGTAAATGAATAGTTTACACTATATTCATGTTGTATATACCTTACCCTTATTGTATATGAAAGTAATGGTAATGTATTAAATAGCTTGTGACAATTTAGCAAATACGATGTGAAGTAATTGTGAATGAAATTATCCTTGTTTTCTTTTCTATTTGTAGCAAGTTGCATTAATCGCCCCGTATGCATGATTATTAAAATCACTAAGTACAACATTTAACAGCCTCCATTGAGAGGAAGTCGGTGGAAGTTATATTTTGTTATAGATATTTAATGCTCTTATTACCAATGCCATGAGTAGACAAAAAAATAAGGTGTAATTCGATTTTGCCGAATTACACCTCTTTTATTAATTATTTTTTGGCCTCCTTATAAGTAGCATTAATAATGCAATTAAGGTGAAGGCAACCAATGCTAAAAATGGTATGGTAATAAATCCTAGCCAATTAATATATTCAGCACTGCATGGAACACCATTGGCACAAGGTTTGATTTCTGCAAAACCCGGAACCTTTTGCTCTAAATAATGAAAAAATGAAATAGACCAGCCAATGATCGCCATTGGTAGTACATATTTTTTTACAGAACGATCATTTTGAAATGTTGCTATTCCAAGTATCAATGATAAAGGATACATCAGAATACGCTGATACCAACAAAGTTCACATGGAACAAAACCTCTTATTTCACTAAAGTAAAGGCTCCCAAGTGTTGCAACCACCGAAACTAACCAAGCCACATAAAGTGAAAACTGTCGAATATCTACATTCTTCATATCCTAATTTTCCTCAAGTGCACTTTCGATTGCATTTTTTATTGCTTCATAATCAAAAGGATCCTCTATCATTGTTTCATTTACCATAATAGTTGGTGTGAGTTGTACGTTGAATTCTGTTACCAATTCGGTATCTTTATTTACTTCGTTCATTCCAGAGTTGCTTTCAATATCTGATTTTAATTGATCTGTATCAATACCTGACACACTGCTTGCTACTTCAAGTATCTTTTCAGTGGTGACCCAACTGCTGTCATGATTGGCACTTGGTTGTGCCTTAAAGAGCGTTTTATGAAATTCCCAGTAAGCTTCAGGATTTTGTTTATAAACCGATTCTGCTGCTAATGACGCTAATTTCGACTCTTCCCCGTGAAATAAAACGTTTATAAATGAGAATTTAACTTTACCAGTATCAACATAATCGTTTACTAATTGTGGGTAAATATTTTCCCCCCATGCTTTACATGAAGGACATTTAAAATCACCAAATTCTACAACAGTTACTGGAGCGTTGGAGTCCCCTAAAGTGGGTTGTCCATCAATTGGTGGTTGTTTGTCCAATGTTGTTCCTTCGCTTGATTCTGAATTATTGTTGTTGATAACAACCAGTGCAACTATTAGTGCAACAACTACTAATGTGATAATTACTATAAATTTCATTGGTGAATTTTTTCTTTTCATTATAATATCTCCTTATCTAAATAACTATTAGTTTCTATATACTAAAAATGCAGAAATTCTTTAAAATCCATAAAAACCAAACCATCCAGCTAAGAAGGAGGTTAGTTTCGTCATCCAATCAAAGAACAATGCAATTCCCATGAAAACCATAATGTACCCGCCAACTTTAATTATCCGCATACTATGTTTTTTAATCCATTGTAATCTGCCTATAAAGAACGACAATACAAGAAACGGAATAGAGAATCCTAATATATAACTTATCATCATAACAAGTCCAATATCAGGATTAGTTGCAGCTAGCGATAACACAATTGCCAATATAGGACCAGTGCAAGGTGTCCATCCTAAAGAAAATGCCATCCCTATAATAAACGAACCAAAAAATCCTCCTGGACGATTTTTAAATGTAATCTTTTTATCCTTCATAAGGAACTTAAAATTAAGCACTCCTACAATGACTAGTCCAAAGAAAATAATTAAAATCGCACCAACTTGTCTGATGACATCTTGATAGGTTAATAAAAATTCCGATATAAATGATGTGGTGAAACCTATCATAATAAAGATACTTGAAAATCCAATTAAGAAGAAAATAGTATGTAAAAGCGCCTTTTTATTCATTTTCTTGTTGTTTTCCTCTTTTATCTCACTTACACTCATTCCAGTTATATAAGATAAAAACGCTGGATATAGTGGTAAACAGCAAGGCGAAATAAAGGATAGAAAACCGGCACCAAAGGCTAAAAAGATATTTATTTCATTCAAACCATAACCTCCTCTTCCATAAAATCATTACTTACTTATTGCTCTGGCAAGATTTCTTGCAGATACCCTTCCAAGCTCTCTAATGTAAGTGCCCCAATCACGGTTCTTTCTATCTTTCCATCAGGATTAATAAAGATGGTACTAGGAATGGGTCCTATGTTATACAAATCTCTAACTTCTCCTGTTTTATCATGAGGAACAGGAAAGGTTAAATCATACTTATCAATAAAACCACCAACAACTAACTCTGTATTGTCCAAACTGACTGCAATAATTTCAATTCCTTTTTCTTTATACTTAGGATATAAGGCTTGCATGTAAGGCATCTCTTTTTCACAGGGTTTACACCAAGTCCCCCAAAAGTTTAGCATGACTCCCTTCCCTTTAAAATCACTAAGCTGAATAGTTTCTAATTCATTATTTTTGTTAATTTGCTGCAATTTAAAGTCGGGCGCCTGATCCCCAACTTGATATACCGAATTGTCTGCTTGTAAATTCGAAACCAAAGCAAAGGCTAATGCAGCAAATAGCACTACAAGAATAGACGTTCTTAAGATAAAGCGATTTCTTTTTTTATTCTTCTTTTTATTTTTTATTTGTTCTAAGTTCATCGTGAATTCCTCCTCTTATAGAGTACCATTCATAAAAGATGTAAACTTTGACAACTTTCTTACATTAATGATTTGACCCTTTCCATAAACTATGTATTCATGGTTTGACACTTATATTAGTAATTGCTAATATGATAATAACAAAATATATTAGTCATGTCTAATATAAGGAGAGGATAACGAATGCATAAAATAGATATTGATACAAAGATGAAGTTTTTGCACGGATTTTCAAATAAAACGAGAATTCAAATACTCGAAAGTATAAAAACAGAAGAAAAAACAGTTTCTCAAATTGTAGATGATCTAAATGGTAATCAATCGAACATATCACAGCATTTAGCGTGCTTAAAAGGATGCGGGCTTATTGTAGGGAGACAAAACGGTAAATATGTATATTACCGTGTACGTAATCAACTAGTACGAGATTTATTAACCATGTTTGATGTGGTGCTTGAAGATGTTCAAAACGATATTGCTTGTTGCGAAAATCATATAGATTAATGGGGGTGGAATGAGTGACAGACAAATGCTGTAGTTCAAAAGGGGAAACTATTGAAGATAATAAAGGATGTTGCAGTAGTCGGTCTGAAAAGGCGGACACATCTGGGAAAGAAGGGGACAGTTGTTGCGGCGGTCAAAATTCATTTCAAGGAATACCAGTTACTATTACTACAAATGAATCTTGTTGTAGTAGTCATTCTAAAAATATTAATGGTAAAACCAACGACGGTTATTGCAGTCAAGAATCGCCAAATGAAATAGAAGTTAACTCTTGTTGTGGTGGCAAAGAAGACGATACCTCGAGTTGTTGTAGTAATAAAGTGATAGAAATACCTAGTATTAATACAAGATCTGTTAAAGGCGAAAAGATTGAATACCGAATACATGGAATGGATTGTCCTTCTTGTGCATTAACAATAGAAAAAGGCTTGAATGGGATAAATAACATTCAGGAAGCAAAGGTAAATTACAATACTGCGAAATTACAGGTCCTTGGAAACAACGCTCTATCTCTTGAAAATGTAGAAAGTGAAGTTCAAAAACTCGGATATACTGTTGAACCACTGGTACGAAACAATAATGTACGAACTTATGATGTTGAAGGAATGGACTGCGGTAGTTGTGCTAAAAGTATTGAAAATCATTTAAGTACAATCCCGACAGTTAATAGTGTTAGTGTTAATTTTTCAACCGGGAAAATGAAAGTGGAGCATGAAAATAGTGTCGATGATATTGTTTCAGAAGTATCTAAAATTGGTTACAAAGCTTCACCTGTTATAAATAGCAATAATTCTTCAGAAACCCCAAAAAACAAAAAGGGGAATGGCTTAATTACCTTATCTGGTATTTTAATTGCGCTTGGTTTTATTGGATCTTACAATGGTGTATCTCCATTAATGATCACCATTTTATATGCTGTTGCTATCGTAATAAGTGGCTATAAACCAGTAAAAAGCGCCTATTATGCTATAAAAAGTCGTTCGCTTGATATGAATGTATTAATGTCAGCAGCAGCAATAGGGGCTGCATTAATTGGAGAATGGTTTGAAGGTGCAACCGTAGTATGGTTATTTGCATTAGGAAATGCACTTCAAAATAGATCAATTGAGCAAACTAGAAAATCTATCCGCAATCTTATGGATTTGGCACCATCAGAGGCATGGATTAAAGTTGGATCGGAATTAGTTAAAAAGCAAGTAGAGGAAATTTCAGTTGGTCAGATTGTTGTTATTAAACCCGGTGACAGAATCCCATTAGACGGTGAAATCATTCAAGGTGAAACTAGTGTGAATCAGGCACCTATAACTGGAGAGTCAATTCCAGTCGATAAATTAATCGGGGATACTGTATATGCAGGTACCATTAATGAAAGTGGTTCTATTGAAATCAAAGTCACCAAATTAGTCGAAGATACAACCATATCAAAAATCATTCATTTGGTTGAAGAAGCACAAGAACAAAAGGCTCCTACCCAAGCATTTATCGATAAGTTTGCCAGTATCTATACACCTATTGTTTTCGGTTTAGCAATAGCTGTAATCATCCTACCACCACTTTTCGGCTTTGGGGCTTGGGGAGAATGGGTTTATAAAGGACTTGCATTATTAGTAGTTGCCTGCCCATGTGCATTGGTTATATCCACTCCTGTTGCCATCGTTTCTGCTATCGGAAACGCAGCAAAGAATGGTGTCCTAATAAAGGGCGGAACGTTTCTAGAGAAAGCAGGGGCCATAGATGCCATTGCTTTTGACAAAACAGGAACATTAACAGAAGGGAAGCCAAAAGTTTCTAAAATTGAAGCATTAACTACCTCTGAAGACGAATTAATATCACTAGCATTCACATTAGAAGATTACTCGACACACCCAATAGCAAAAACCATTGTTGAATATGCGAAAGATAAGGGAGTTCAGACTAAAAACGGAGAGTTTTTTAAGAGTATAGTCGGTAAAGGTGTTCAGGCAACGATTGATGGCGAAGTTTATTATGCTGGTAATCTAAAACTGTTTGAAGAAATAAATTTACCTTTGGACAATGTTAAGGACAAAGTAGACGAAATACAAAGTCAAGGAAAAACGGTAGTGATTATCGGTACACAACAAGAAATAATGGGGATTATCTCTGTTTCTGATACCATCCGTACAACTACTATAGAAGCATTAAATGGATTGAATCAAGTTGGTGTAAATCAACTTGTTATGTTAACTGGTGATAATGAGGGCACTGCCAAGATGATTTCAAACGAAACGAATGTCAATCGCTATTTTGCAGATCTGTTGCCAGAAGATAAAGTGGATGTAATTAAACAATTGCAAAAAGAGGGTCACAAAGTCGCCATGGTTGGTGACGGCATAAACGATGCACCAGCACTGGCCACTGCAGACTTAGGGATTGCAATGGGTGGTGCAGGGACAGATACAGCAATGGAGACGGCTGATATTGTTTTAATGGCAGATAATCTGGAAAAATTGCCACATACCGTTAAACTAAGTAGAAAAGCATTAGCGATTATTAAACAAAATATCTGGTTTTCATTAATTGTAAAATTCATAGCATTAGTTCTTATATTTCCGGGGTGGCTTACACTTTGGATGGCTGTGTTAAGTGATACAGGTGCTGCTGTTATTGTAATATTAAATGCTCTCCGTCTTCTAAAAGTAAAAGGATAATTAGAAAAGGCTGTTCATTTTTTGATTGAACAGCCTTTTCATTTAAAAAATAAAATTTTTATTTCTATAAATGGGGTAATACCAACAAAACGCGGAAAACATACGCTAAGGATCATATCAAAAGATAAATAAAACCCTGATTTTTCTACGCTAAGCAGAAAAATCAGGGTTTTTTATATCCTATGTGTACATTGGGAATGTATGGAGTTCAAAATCTCGGGTTTAAAAGGATATTCTCCTAAAAAGTTTAGGTGTCCCTATCCAAATGGTGATACGTATGGAACTTTGATGTAAGAAAAGTAACGAGTTTACATTCCCTACGCCCTCTTCTTCAATAATACTAAAGGCCAATGATTCCTTAGCGTAGGAAAAATTGGCCTTTTTACCTCGGTATTTCTCTTAGCATATGTTATTAAGACCTAAATTGCAAAAAGTCATAAAAAATAGAGATTGATTCATATTAAACATGTCCAATATGTATCAATCCCTTGCTTCTTGTGCAACAAACGCACCCGAGTCTTGAATAAGTTACTACATAATTTTAGCGAAATACGTATTAAATCTTTTGTATCTCTATTATCTGATCGTGATACAACGTTCTATAAATATCGGAAACATATTCATGAATTATTAGATAATCATCTGTAATTGAATCCACATAACCTTCAAAAATATCTCCATTTTCTCCATATACTATCGAAACTTTATAATTTTTATTTAAAGAATTAATAATTTGTATCATTACCTTTCCTCCTTTGCAATTTGTGTCAAATATGAAATACGAAGTCCTTATTAAAGAAATGCGCCCGATTGTGGTGTATGCCCTATGTTCCCCAGCAAGTTGTTCCCAAGATCAACTATTATCTAAGATGTTTTTCAAACCAGCCGCACGCCTCAAGTTTCATACTGTAAGTAAACTGATGATTAACAAAAGGCATACTAAGTTTAAGTTTATCGAGATGTCCAGAATACTTCGGTAATAACTTCTTATATAGTTCTAACGAATAAAAGTACGGCGAATCAATATCTTGGTCACCATCAATAATTAATAATGGTTTTGGAAAAAAATCACTTAACTTGTCAAAAGGGTTTCTTAGAGGAAATTGACAAGGATTATATGGAGATCATCTTACAGAACCTAGCAAAGTTTATCGGATGGTTGCGGAATCCACATAGCAGCCATAAAGTAACCCCTTTTAAGGAGATGAAGTCGAAGAAAACCTTCATTTGTCCTCCTCCAATAGCCAAAATATATAATTATATTATACTTTTTAAACAAAATTTGTAAGGTCTTGTTTATATTTCTGATTTACAGAAAAAGAGAAGGTATTCGCCCATATACTGAACGAACTATCCTCTCTTTATGATAGTCTAATTAACGTATGTTTTCCGCGTTTTGTTGGTAGGACCCCAAGTACTGCTTTATTATTAGGATCCCCTTAGCTTATATTGGGGGGCTAAAGGAATCCAAAAGGGAAATCAGCACTTACTGATTATTCATTCACTGTAAATCTATAAAGTTTTTTGTCAAATCAATGTAATTAATCATTTTATTAAATGCCCAATCGTTCCATATATTATGTTTAATACATTTTCTTGACTATAACAAAACACTATATGTTTATATTCATAAAACATGTTTAATGTTGATTTTGAATACATAATGTTGATATATTATACCAAAACAGGTTATAATATATTTAGAAGTTATTTATTGTACCATCCGGACAGAAAAAAGAACCTGTTAGTCTGCAAACTAACAGGAACAATTAGAATTTTATCAAACAAAACAGTTAGATGAAGAATACTTTCTGATGGATGATACAAATATTTTAATCACATAGTGCAAGTAAAGATTTATAAATAAAGGTACTTTGTAAGTGGCAGCTTACTTTGTAGCTTTATTTTTTTGTCTCTTTTGTGCCTGAATGAACGTAACTACACCTAATATTGTAGTTACTACAGTGCATATCGATGTTATAATCCCCATCATGGCAGACCTCCTTATTGCTTATTTCAGAAAGTCTCTGCCATCTAAGTTATCTATTAAAAACTGTTTTGCATAAATCTATTATACCACAATTTGGTATCTATCTGAAGTTAGTGTACCATATAGATAATGCATTTTGTTACATAAACGTAAAAGCTTCTTATTAAAATAATAGAATTAAGTTTTCTCCTTTTAATAACACGTTCTTCTATTTTAATTTGTTTAACTATGTTTTATCCAATAAATTAGTTAAAATAAGGTGAAAAAAGTATATATATATTGAGAAGCCTTTAGTAGTATCTTCATGCCTAGCAAGTTTTTGAAAAACAAAACAGACTGATTATTGAAAATTCCATTATTAATAAAATGGTACATATGGGTCATTAGGAGATCAAATGTCTGTTTTAAAGAAAAAAAACAAAGAACTAGAAAACAAAGGAATATTTGATATTATTAAGTACGATAATATTTTTAGTATTTAGTTGTTGTCAAATGCCTTTTGTGAATGCACAATTCTTTGTTTATTACATTACCTTGGAAGGATGATTAGTATGGTTGAATTAAATAAGGAAGAAATGCAGGAATTCATTAATTTGAAGCAATATTTGATTGATTCTACTTCTAGCGAGGAAATTAAATACTATTCTGAACAAATCCACCTACTACTAGATAAAGCAGAAAGTGGATCAGAGAGAATTTCAAAATTTACTAATGAACAAAGAGAACTATATATGAAATACCTGAAGAGATTACAGGATGCTGATAATATAGAGGATATTCAATTATATGAAGAAAAAATATTAAAATTAATAAATAAAACTGATAAGAACTGAGTTAACAATTGATTTTATCGCACTATGGTTTTAATATTAAAGTGTAATATTTTGTTTTATATTTTTTATGCTACCTTTTTTAGGGTAAGCTGGTTTATTTTTGATAATAACATCCTTTGGGGTGATGGAAACACGTACGTACTATAAGTATGTCTATCTATCATCTCCAGGGATGTTTTTTTATGCCCAAATTTGGAAGGAGACGATGTTATGTTTAATTTAATATGGATATCTGCTGCGGTTGGAGGGATTACGGGAATTATTTCTCACTTAATTAGGAATGGGAGAATTTTAGTTTTCCCCAAATTGCGGAAACGCCCAAGAGGTATATATTTAGGGTTTATTGCTGATATTTTAATTGGTGCTGTTGCAGCTATCTTCGCAACCACTTATTTAGTACCCAATCCAGAGGACTTAAAAGCAGTGATAGGTATTTCTATTCTTGCAGGTATGAGTGCGGAAAGCATTTTACTTACTAAAGAAATGAAGCAATCTGAAGAGAAGGGAAAAGCTTTAACAAGAATAAATGAGAGGTTACTAAAATAGTTTTAAGACGATTACTTTTAGGGAGGATTAGTTATGGCTTTATCGCTGTATTTAACTGATGAGGAAAAAGAAGAAATTGCAGAGTATAAGAAGGGTATATTGGATGCAAGTTCTATTATTGAAATAGAATATTATGAAGCAGAAATAAACTTTATTTTAGATTTGGCAGAAAGAAGATATTTTACAGATCCAATTAAAAACTTAAGTCATAAGGAAAGCTTATACAATGATATTGGATTTATAAAAGTGAGTTTACCTTATACACAAAAAAATAATGATAAACTACTATAAGAGGATAGAAAGACAGCCTATGAGATAATTCTTATGGGCTGTAATTGTTTTTATTAATGGTAACCTAGATTATAAACTTAAATATACGTTGAAAAGGTTCTATTTTCAATGTATAATACAAGTAATTAAAATACGGAATTGGAAAACCCAAAGAGATACACATACAAAGTATTGTATGTATATTTCTTTGGGTTTTTTTGTTTCAAAAGAGGAGTTTTAAAAAAATGAATTGGAAATACAGATTATTAGTATCAATTTTGTTTTCTTTCTTTTTAATAACTGCCTGTAGTAGTGCAGAAGAAACTGTAATCGTTGTTGATGAGGAAACAGGGGAGGAAATTGAAGTATCTAAAGAACTGGTTGATAAACAAGATCAAGAAAAAAATTCTTATTCGGAACATCTGACCAATACCTTCGACACTTCTATAGGTTTACATGATAGTTTTGCGCATGCATTGGATGATATGTTTACCAAAGAATCTTCAGAAGGGCAGTTTGCGAAAATATTGAAAGATAATGTAATCGAACAATCTCGTGAAGTTTTAGATGCTGCAGAAAAATATAATTTTCCATCAGAATTTTTTGAAATGAACCAACTGGTAGTCCAAAACCTTAATAATCAGCATCAGCTGTTTTTAGATGCAGTTAATGAAGCAACCATTAGTTCAGAGTCTGAAAACAAAGAAATAGACATAGTGAAACTAAGGGAACGGTTGGCTACTATAAAGCAAGATTATTTAACAATTGTGAACACATGGAAAAATGGAGGTAAGGTTGAAAAATAACTATTATATGACAAATGATTATATCCTTTTTTTGGCATTAATTTACTTTTAAGAATAGTGAATCTACAATCAAAAGAGATAATTTAATTTAAAAGGTGATTATATATGAGAGATGTTAATCCAATCATAAAATTGTTAGCCACTAAAATAGACGACTGGATAGAATTACTTTGCTATTACTTTCATAATGAAAGCAAAATGAATAAAGTTTGTGTCTCTTTTGATGGATTGAAAATGGAGCTGGAGAAACAAGATATTTTATACTCTCCTTTAGAATGGAGGAAATTCATTATAACATTAGGCGAGGAATTAAGAATTGAACGTACCCTTGAAATTACGATCGATATGAATAAAGAAGCTTACTTAATAACATTGCCTAAAGATCAATAAAAGTATTTAGTAGGAAGGAGGATTCATTATAATAGTCAGTACATCATTAAAACAGGAACAAGAATTATTAACCCTGTTGAAACAACATGATATTAATACATATGAACACTCTTTCAGAGTTGCCGAACTTATGGAACGTTTTGGAACCTTTTTAGATTTAGAAAAAGATACGATAGCCCAACTATATCAGTTAGGAAAGTATCATGATATTGGAAAAATATATATAGATAAGAATATCTTGACTAAAAAGGAAAAGTTAAATGACAATGAATATGAGCAGATATTTAATCATACCTTTTATAGCTATGAATTACTAAAAAATAAAGGATACTCGATTGAGTTTCTACTGGGAGTGTTAAATCATCATGAAAACTACAACGGTACAGGATATCCTTTTAATTTAAGAAATGATGAAATACCGTTTTTCGCACACCTTTTGCGTATTATTGATAGCTATGATGCCATAACAAATAATAGAGCATACCAGAAGGCACACTCAAAAGAATATGCTTTAAATGAACTAATGTTATTAAGAGGAGAACATTATCATCCAGTCTATGTTGATAAGTTTTATCAGATGATGAAGGCCTAAAGTACAACAGAGGAAAATTGACTATAAAGAGTTTTTTTTGTAAAATTATTTTGTAAACTTTTTATTTTCTTTTTTAAAACATCCTTTTTAGGTTGTTAGGCTAACTTTTTAAGTTATTAATCAATACGGTCTTTGGATCGATGGAAACTACTATACTATATTCTATTAGTATGTCAACTTTCCATTTATCCAAGGGCCGTTTTTTTGTTGGTCTTTTATGGGAATTTAAAAAGAGATAATTAAAAATAGGAGGATGTTTATTAGTAGTATTAGCTAAATGTAAAAATAGTGTTTTGATGAATTGGATTGAACAATAATATAGAAGAATATATTGGTCTAATACTACGATAAGTATGCAGGAAAGATTCACAAAGGGGGAGAATAATGGAAGATAATAAAAGTAAAGTGGGTTTAACAAAAACTGGATTTAGTAAATCTGGTTTTGTTGCATGCTCACATTATAATTATTGCGAAATGGGAAGACTGTTCTGTTATTATAAGGATATTGATCCCGAAGTAGAGCTGCATTGTTATTGTTTCCAAAGGCATCATTCAAATATGCTTGTAAAGAAAAGTATTGAGGAACAGACTTTGACATTTGATTTAGAGGATGAGATAGAAACTGTGGAAATAGAAGAGCAATTAAGTTTATTTTAAATATGAGGTAGAAAGCAGATTATTAGAGATATTCTAGTAGTCTGCTTTTTTATTGGAGGTAATGTGATGAAATCAATAATATTAACAAAGGAACAGGAAGATGCAGTGAAAGGAATAAAAGAGTGGTTTAATAAAGGAGAGCGTCAGCATTTTGTTTTAGCAGGTTTTGCAGGTACTGGAAAAACATTCTTAGTAGATCACTTAATACAACAAATGGGTCTGCATAATAATCACGTAGCTTTCGCTGCTTTTACTGGAAAAGCTTCATTGCTTTTAAGAAAAGCTAACCCCGGTTATCGGTGCAGTACAATTCATCGTTTAGCTTATAAATTAGATGCGGAGTCGGAACATACAGCTTTTATTCTTAGAGAAAAGAAGGAATTAGAGCATTTAAGATTAATTGTTATAGATGAAGCTTCAATGCTTAGTAAGGAAATATTTAATGATTTACTATCATTTGGTATTCCTTTACTGTTAATAGGAGATGAGGGCCAACTACCACCCATTGGTGGAAATTTTAATGTACTATATGAACCAGATTTTAGACTTACGGAGATTCATCGTCAAGCCAAAGGAAATCCTATAATTCATTTATCCATGCTAGCAAGGGGAAAGAAAAAAATTGAACCGGGAGCCTATGGTAAAAATGCATATGTACTTTCCAAAAATAATGTTAGTCCGCAACTGTTAGACAATATTTGCTTACGCTCTGAACAAGTTCTTTGTGGTTACAATTCTACTCGAAAGAAAATTAACCAGAAAGTAAGGCAGCTAAAAGGATTTAATAGTCCTCTACCAATGGTCGGTGATAAGCTAATATGTACTAAAAATAATTGGGAAACAACCTTAGGTGGAATTTCTTTAGTTAATGGATTGACGGGTTTTGTTAAAAAAGTGGAAATAAAAGAAAAGCAAGAGGACATTACGAGAGATTGTATTAGCGTTGATTTTAGACCGGATTTTATGTCAGAAGAAAAGTGTTTTGAAGGATTATTATTATTAGAAGATGATTTCAAGAAAAGTGCTAATACAAGATTGAGTACAGATGAATATAAAAAATATGACAAACTGGACTTTGGGGAATGTATTACTGTTCACAAGGCTCAGGGTTCTGCTTACGAACGATTATTAGTAATAAATGAAGTATTAGATAGCTCTCAACATGAGAAGTGGCTCTACACTGCTATCACTCGTTCAAGCGATAAACTTATATTAGTTATATAAATGGGAGGATGTTGTAAATGGAAGAATTTGAAACTACTACGAATTATCATAACTCATTAAATTATTTAAGTAAAAATTTTGATTATATAATAGAGATTTTTCAAAAGCAGAAATCGGAAGGGAAAATGGAGCAGAACTGGCGTGTTCAATTATTAATTGCCGTAGTAAAAGATGTGATATCAACAAAAGGTGTTGAAAAGCTAAAAACACTTGGAAAATTTATGGCATCCTTAATATCTGTACCATGGTTAACAACATTTCTATTAACTTTTTGGACGAGTTCGCCTTATTGGTTTGTAGGTGTGGGAATATTGACCTTCCTTATCACTTATTATGTAACTGCAGTAATCTTTTATCTACCAAAAATGTTGGATACAACAAATAAAAAAATGTTTCATCTTGCTGCATACAGAGATAAACGTCCTAATGAATTTGACCTTTTTAGCAGAGCGTTCATTTATCATGATTTTTCATTCACTGGACTAGAAAAGTATGTAAATACCATATTATCTAAACAAGATGAAGATTCTCAAATGGTAACCCAACTTACTAATACATTTGATAGGGAAGTATCCATATATAGAGAACAAATAGAGAAAAATGAAGAAAAGTATAAAGGGGCAATAGAGGAACTCGAAAGAAATAATGCCCAAACTGAGAAAGAGTTCAATCAATTAGAAGATATGCAAAGTTTTCTTATTTACTTTTTAGACAACATCAATGTTCTCTTATATAGATTGACTAATAATAAATTATCTTTATCAGATCTTTCATTTTTAACAGGGTTTACCATTTATGAGGAGCAGGAAGATAAATTAGTGAAAATCCCAAATGGAGACCATGGAACGACTGGAGCAAGTTTAGCTGAAATCAGTTTTACTGATCCACAATATGAAAATTATTCTTCTGTTCTGGTATCGGTAAACAAAGAATCAGCATCAAGATATCAAAAGATTAGACAAGGTTATTATATAGTATCATATCGAATGAAAATGGGAACAACAGGTGAAAATTATTGGATCTATAATTTCCATGTTAATACTAATAATAACGAGCGAGCATGGAATCTTTTGTTAAATGATGATATAATTAATACAGAAGAAATTTATCGATTGTTTCATGCTTTTTGTTTAATTATATACAATCATAAATTTGGAGCGGAGGGAATTAATGATGCCACAAATTAAAGAAAGAGAGTCTGGTCTAGTTAAATTCCAGGCCCAAGAGGATATTAATAAGAAAAATCGAGAAGAACGACTACGCAGAAGAAATTTAGCATTAGAAAAAGTTAATCGTATTCTTGATGATAAAGATACTTTAAGAAAAAATGGCTAGGAAAAAATTTTCCTGGCTGTTTTTTTCTTTTCTGCATATATTAATGTAGAGGTGATCTTTTGGGAAGACAAAATAATGACACGAACTCATATAATAAAGATTCCGGATTAGTAAAATTTCGTCCTATGAATGAAATAATAAGCGAGAACAGAGAAAAGAGGAAGATTAGATACAATAATTTAGTAAAAAAAATGGAGGAGATATTGCGAGGAAACAAAAAATAAAACTTATTACTAATGACAACATTATTATTTATCAGTTACAATAAAATAAATATACGAAATGGCATCCCCAAAAATGAGTTCATGGAATTTATCCATGTTCATTTTGGGGTTTTTTATTAGAAAAGTGGGTGGAGAGGATATTGAGAAATTCGAAAGTTAAGGGATTATCACTAGATGAATTAACAAGAATTTATAAAGAAGAATTAATTAAAGATAAAGCAGCAATGATGAAACTAGAAGACAAGGTAGATTTAAAACATATAAAGAATGAAAGAAGTGTTAAATTAACATAAATACTCACAAAAGTTGAGCTTTAACTAATTCGAAATGTGTATATTATATTAATTAATAACTTTTTTACACGTATTGTGTAAGCGGTGCAGTCATGCTATCTTATTACGTATAGATGAGGTCAAATTAAAAAAGAAGGATAGGTGGATATACCGTTGGGTGAAGATAAAAAAAAGAATCAATTTGCGAAAAGGATCAAATATTTAAGAGAAGCGAAGAATTGGTCGAAAAAAGAATTGGTGGAAATGTTGTCTATTAATCTTTCTACCTATGCTAATTGGGAATATGGAATACGGGAACCAGACTTTGATACGTTGATTGAAATATCAAAGATATACAATGTATCAGCAGATTTCTTGTTAGGAATTACTAATGATGACTACATTAGCAAAGAGAAGTTTCTTTCTGAGATATCAAATGAAACGTTAATTAACTGGTATGTAAAAATTGGAGAGACTGGCTCTGAAAAAGATTTAGAAAAGCTATATCAGATATACAAACTAATTGAAGAATAAAATAGTATAAATGAAAATAAAAAATCCCTGTTAAAAGGGATTTTTATATTGTGAAAATCCTTAAATTCAACGATTACTAGACGATATAAGTAATAGAGCTTATATATTTCATTGCTTTTTGTTTTCCTCGGTTACAACCTTGTTGAAAACATCATCGTTAAAAAACTCAGATAAACTCATCTCAAAGCCATCTGATATTTTTTTAATAGTATTTACACTTGGATACTTTGTTCTACCTTGCATAAACTCATTTATTGTGGATTGATTCACCTTGGACAACTCAGCTAATTTTAATATGGAAATACTTCTTTGTTTACAAAGCTCGGTGATCCTAATTTGAAGAGCTTTCTGAATACTAATCATGTTAATTCTCCTTTTAATTAGGTTTACTAAATATATTATAAACATGTTTATAGTAATTTAACAGTATTCTGTTGACTTTTTTTGAAAAGCAATTATAATAAGGATTAACAACATAACAGAATACTGTTAATCGCTTATAATAATTTTGAAAGAGGTGATATTTTACTACTATATTCTAGTGAGTTTACATATTCTGTTAAATTATATTCAAATTATAATTGGGGGTATTAAAATGAAGAAAAAAGGGATTATATCATCAGTAATGGCAGCAGGTTTAGTATCGAGTTTGTTTGCATCATCAACAGTATTTGCTGAGGTAGGAGTTACTGAACCGGGAGAATGTGAAATAATTATAAATTCTGACGAACATACATTTTCTAATCGTGCACAGGCTAACGGGCCATGCGAAGGACTTGTTGAAGGGTATTACTTAGACGGACCTATATTATATGGTTCTTATACTGGTCCAGTAGCTGATGGTGAAGAAGTATTAATTGGTACACCGAATATTCCTTATGGAGAGTCACGTTTAACCGTATATGTTGATCCAACTGATGAAGGGGATTCTGGAGACGGAACAGAAGAGCCAGGTGAAGGGGATTCTGGAGACGGAACAGAAGAGCCAGGTGAAGGGGATTCTGGAGACGGAACAGAAGAACCAGGTGAAGGGAATTCTGGAGACGGAACAGAAGAGCCAGGTGATGGAGACGCTGGAGACGGAACAGAAGAACCTAACGATGGAAATTCAGAAGATGAGTCTCCTGAGAAAGAGACACCTGTAGTAGAGCAACCAAGCCAAGAAGTACCTGTTAATGAACAAACAAACGGTAATGGAACATCAAATACAGATAACCAAACTAATGTTCAAGAAGGTCAAAGACTGCCGGATACAGCTACTAACAACTACAATGTAATGCTTATGGGTGCAGCAGTAATTTTAGCAGGGGGAATTTTATTCCTATTAAATCGTAAGCGTCAAGAAGCATAATGAATAGTAAAAGGAGGAGGAGAGTTATCCTCTTCCTTTTTTACCATTGATATAAGTTTTAAGTTGACGAGTGTCACAAAATACTAACAATATTAATGAATGTCAAAATGACACTGAATAATATTGCAGACAAATAAAATTAAAAAAGTGATATTAGGTACTAATTTTATTTATTTTAACGAAAATGGAGGAATAATAATGAATCAATCAGAGAAGGCTAAAAAATTATATGCTAATTGTGATAATACAGATCCAAACGAAAGCACCCTAATGCCGTTCCATTACGAAAGGTTTATGGATACAGATATTCTTTTTAATATGGTTGCTGCGTTTTTGATTAATAGATATGCAATACAGAACTATAATCAAGATTGGATTCCATATGCTGAGGGTGTTAGGGTAGATAAAAACTCACAGATGTGGAATGAACTTAAACTTATTGTTAACAGTATGGAAGAATTAGAATTTCTAGAAACCAAGCTTGAAAAAAATCAAACTTTTATTCGTTGGTGCGATGACGGTATTTATGAACCTGAAAATTATCAAACCAAAGCTTCTAGTTAGAATTGTTAAAGGACATAAAAGTATATATAAGTTACTTTAAATAAGACAAGATTCTTTGTACATTGTGAATCCGAGACAAAAAACTATGTACTTTTCAAAATTAAGCTCCCAAATTAAATAGGGGATATTCAGTACTTTTGTGTCATTCCCTTCAGTATAATTGTGTCACTCGTCACAATAGTAGATGGTATTTTGAGATGAAACACAAATTATTATTTTTGCGTTAAATTCTAATTTAACGCACATTTGAAAATAGTAAAATAGTTTGATATAATTAAAAAGAACTAGAAGTAAATTCCAGTTCTTAATAAAAAATCTTAATAAAATTAAAAATAGCTCAACCCTGCAAATTTGGTAGCGGGGAAAAGCTATTCAACGTACACTTGTGTCACAACTCTGCCTAAAAGGTAGCGGAGGAATAACACTAGATTGATTTTTATATTACACTATCATTCTTTAAAAGTCAACAAGATAATTTGGAGAACAAGGAGCTTAAAATGAACTATCTAATTTATTTCGACGAGTCTAACAAAATAGATCAATTTAATGAAAGATATTCATATTATGGTGCTTATGGCGCATCGGATAAAACATTAGCAAATATAGTGAAAGAGGTAAGGAAAATATATGTAGACCATCGTTCAAAAAGTGAACTTCATTTTACAGATTATAGAAAAGATGCAAACATAATAAAGTATTTTAAAACTTTGAATACTGTATTAAAAAGCGACCTTAGAATTAATATTCTAATTGTAAATAATGAAGATGCACTTGCTTCAGCTGATAGATTGGGTTTAAATACAGAAGAATTGAGAAATTTGTTCTATATTAAGATACCTGAAAGGTTATTTTATGGGTTAACAAGAGATTTATCTGATTTTACAAAAGATGATGAACTGGTATCAGTAAAATTAAAGATCGACAATAATGAAGAGTATGAAAAGCTGAATTTAAATGAAAAGCTAGTTGAGCAAATGAATGCGCACGCTGCTTATAGAAATAAAAACTATCGTGTAATGAAATCAATTACACTTGACTCACAGAAGTCAATTCCATTACAAATAATTGATACTTTTATGGGTATAGTAGTATTTCTCATTGAAAAAAGTTATACAAAAACAACTGATTCATCAATTGTAAAAAGCGATTTAATTTATAGACTTCTTATAGAGGACAACATTTATCGCTTCCAACAACAAATTAAATTATTCGAATGGACTGGCAGTGAAGAATTAAAAGAAATAAATATAGGCGACTACCTCTCCCCTTTTATCGTTTATAAATCAAACTATGATATACAAGAAATAATAAGAATGAAAGATATTTTGCTAGCTAATCCGTCCATTAAGACTAAAGATTTGCGTAGTGAAATGGAATATCCTAATTCAAGAAAAAATCAACTATTAGGATATAGAAGCTATGTTAATGGAGACGGCAGGAATACTTTTCTTTTGAGCTAAAGAAAGAATTTATACATAACATGATTTTACTGTAATTATATGATTGGAAGTGAAACAAAGATGAAACATAAGAAAAACATTTCTAATATATACCGAATTGATGATTCCGGGTTTTATTGTAAACCGTATACATCTAGAGTATATTCTCATGTGTTTGAGTTTATAGATATTGAAATACTGGATCTTTATACAGTTAATCAGAGTATCCCTGAAACATGCTTACATCTACCGGCGTATAACGATATTAAGTGGTCGGGGTGCTTTTGTTTTCTCGACGAATATAATAAAAAGATTACTAGTAAAAATGGCGCGTTAGCAATGAGAAATGGAGAAAAAATAAATTTAGCACTTATACCAATCAACACGACAATTTGGGTAAGGAATTGTAGTCATTTAGGAAAAGATAACCCTTTCTATAATAAATTTACTTATAATTTAACCCATGAGGGTAAAGTTTATACTTATTGGAACCAAAATCAATTTGACAGTTTTCGATGGGTTAGAATGAGTGTCAATTTAGCTCTGGAACGCACTAGATTATGGAAAGAAAATAACAAAAATAACCCTTTACCTGAATGGTTAACAGAATTTTATTTAATGGAGAGCCAATTACATAAGCTTATCCCCCCCTCTTTTGATAAAAGAGTAAATTTATATGTAAATAATCTATTAAGAAAGATAGTAGAGTAGGAGAATGAGACATTAATATGCTTAGAGAACGAAGGATTTTGTCATCATCAAAAATAGACAAACATGAAAAAATGCTCAAACATAAATTAAATGTTGAGCCAAAAGTATATTATGGAAAAGCAGCTCGTAAAGAAATGGGGAAATACCCAACGAAAAATCTAAAATGGAAAAAGGCGAATGGGTTTTACAACCCTCCACTCAATGAAGTTTATATTTTTAAGTTATTATCAGTTGACTCTATAATAGGAATTTTAGCGCATGAATTAAGACATGTTTATCAACTAGAACATAAAAAAAAGGATTTTACCTTTCACTACGACTGGTATGGAGAAAATAATTTTGACCCTTTTTATTTATGTCGAAAAACTGAACTAGATGCAAATGAATTCGCCTATCAATATTGTCTAGAGAACGAACTAAAAAATAACGTTACTGAACATTACTTGAAAAAGAAAAATAAGTGGATAAAAACCAGGGAAAAACACAAACGTAAAAATCTACATAGTTGCCCATAAATGGGAGAAAACCAAAGAAGCGCTAGGTCCCTTCTTTGCACAAATAATAACTAATGTAAAAGGAGATCTAATTAAATATATATCTAGTCTGCTCATAACTAAAGAAAAAATATTGTTGCAATCGAAGTGATGATAAAAGAAAGTTAAATCAAGTAAAGGCCTCTCCATTAAGAATTTCGCTAGAATCAGAAACTATTTTATTCATTAAGGATGTGTTATTTAAATTGTCAATGTATAGAATTGTCAACAAAGAAACTGAACTAATTTATTCTTCATCATTAGGTTGGGTAGAAGAAAATGGAAAAATGTATGGCCACTGTTTTGAACGTGAAGAGGCAGAGGAAATTTTAGATAAGCTTATATCTGATGGTATTCCAGTAGCAATGGAAAAGGACAAAGTTGCTAGTAGATTCGAGAGTGCAGCAAACTTTTCTATTAAAAACCTATTTATTGGGACTGTAATAACTTTTATATCTTTATTTATTACCTTGTTTATATTAAGAGATATACCATTAAACTACAATAGAGAAGAAGTAGTAACATTCATATATTCTATATATGAACCATTATTTACTTATTTAAGTAACCTTGGTTGAATTGAAGAATTTAAATGATTTAAGTATCCTTAGCACTAAGGAGTGACCTGTCTTGTTAATTAATTTAAAGACGAACAAAGGAAATACCATCTTGGAAATAGTTGATTCGAACAATATTATTATCCGTAAAGTTAAACTAATAATTGATAAAGAGTATGTAATTAATCCCTTAAACCAGAGAAATAGAAATCGTGGCAGGAAGGTAATTTTGAAGAAAATATTCCAGGATGAAAAAGGATCTCACGCGAAAGTCAAATACTTAGATTCTTCCAGACCTGGAAAGGTCGATATAGGTGATTTGGACGAATTTGATAAACTGTCTTTAGTTGATTTATATGATGATTACATTGATAAGACAATCAGTAGAATGGAACCATATTTGAAGAATTTGTCCCTTTTTTTAAAGGTTACATAGATATTGTGAATATTATAGATGGAAGAAAAGATAAATCGAATATTGCCTATATAAACCAAAAAGAGATTGCAGATAAATTATGTGTAAGCCCCACGAAGGTTTCTCAAAGATTAAAACAGTTAATAAGGTATGGATCAATACGTAAAATCGATTCAGGAGTTTATAAATTATTGGCCAATGATTTATGGCATACCCCCTATCAAACTACTCATAGGGTGGTTCTATTGTATAAAAGTAATCCTGGATTAAATTATAATGAGCAAGCAGAAGTACTAAAAGTTACTTATAATGATATAGTAAGAGCTTGGTCATATATTAATATGTTAAATATTCGTTAAAATTTTATTTAACGCTAATTAAATAAAAATTGAAAATATAGGAGTGAACTTACTTGCCTATTGGAAATAGAGAAAGAGAAGTACATCAACAACGATTAGATCTTCTGCTGCCTCAACTACCTGATTATGTACAAGAGTATGTATTATCAAAAAAAAGAGCTGAATACTCCCCCTCTACTCTATTGGGATATACACACGAATATATAAAATTCTTTTCATGGTTGCAAGAAGAAGGCTTTGCTAACGTACAATCTATTAAAGATATACCTTATACCCTGCTTGAATCATTACGTAAAGAATATGTTGAATATTATATTGATTTTTTAAAAGAAGAGGATATACGGACAGATAAAGAAAAAAAGCAGGCTTATAACAACAACATAAAGAAACGTTCAAGTGTAGCAGTGAACCGTAATATAAATGCTTTAAAGTCTCTGTTCAATTACTTAACTCAAGAAACAGAAAATGAAGAGGGTGAATGCTACTTTTATAGGAATGTGTTTAGCAAAATTAAAACTCATAAAAAGCAAGATACTGCTAATCGTCGTGCCAGAAAAATTAGCTCAACAATCTTAAATGATCAAGATATACAAGATTTCATTCTTTTCTTGAAGGAACACTATGAGGAAAAACTAACCGGAAGAAAATTAGAGCATTTTAAGAAACATAAAGAAAGAGACATTGCTATCATTAGCATGTTATTAGGGAGCGGTGTTAGGGTAAGTGAAATCGCGACCTTAACTTTACCAGATATTGATATGCAAAACAAAAAGATTGATATTATTCGCAAAGGTGATAAAGAAGATACGGTTCGGGTCCTCCCTTCTGCTTTAGAAGATTTAAAAGAATATCTAAAAGTAAGAAAAGAAAGGTTCAAAACCACAGATGATGATATATATGTATTTGTAACTAAATATGGAGGAATGTTAAAACCTATCTCTGTAAGAAGTATTCAAAATTTAGTTGTTACTTATACCAAAGCATTTAACACCAGGAGTGAATTTTCAACTGGTAAAGGATTAAGTCCTCATAAGTTGAGACATACATTTGCTACGGATTGGATTAAAAATGGTGGAGATATTATTTTGTTACGCGATCAACTTGGACATAATACAATAGAAACGACCTCTAAATATACAAATCTATCTGATAAGGCAAGCGAAAAAGTAATGGAACAGATAGAAAAATCTAGAACTAATTTAAAAAATTAATAAAAAGCCAATAGCAATTATTTAATTAGTCGCTATTGGCTTTTTATTAATAATAGAACACTGATATAAACATATTAAATATTAGTAGTTAATTGCTTCGAAATGTCTATAGTTATATAATCGATGGTCAAGTTTTCTTTATTATTTTCATGTAAATACAATAAATTAAAAATACCACTAATGGTACAAGTACATATATTTTAAAGAAAGGAATAACAGATAATATAAATATAAATGATATTAAAGAGCTTATCCAAGGTCTACTTTTTGAATCAAATAACTTTATACCAGCAAGCATTGTTAGTGCATATACAATTAAACCAAGTGAGGTAGGAATAAATAGTAAATCATTAATAGTAACCGATAATAAAACAGTAATAATTACTCCACAAATGGCAAATACTACTGAAAAAACAACCATTCTTCTGGGTACGCCCGAAGAATGTATTTTAGATAAGAATCGTGGAAAGGCTTTATCTCTACTTAAGGAATAACCCAACTGGGTCAGACTTGCAATAAAAGCGTTAGATGTTCCAATGCAAATCAAATAAGCTAGAATAGCAGTTAGTATCTTAGCCCCTATTCCAAGAGTATCTTGTATTATAATAGCCACCGGTGAGAAATCGCTTTCCTCACTTCCATAAGTACCAGTTCCAATAGTTACGAAACTCAGCAATAAGAATAATAAACCAATGATAAAAGCACTAATCATAGAACTCTTTACTATATTTTTGTGTGGTTCTGTAAAGCTAGAAGAAAGATTGCAAATTGCTTCCCACCCAAAAAACGCCCAAAATATAACTGTTATTGCTGTCCCTATTGGATACAACCCTTCAGAAAAGAAAGGCTGAAAGTTCTGAAATGAAACATTTGGAAGAGCTACAATTATAGTTATAATAAGCAAAATTAATAAGCTAGTGCTAATAAATAAAGCTACTTTCCCGCTTACTTCTAATCCAAAATAATTAAAACTACCAGCTATAAGTAGTATTATGACTGCAGACAAAACTTCTCCGAACAACCCAAACTCAAAAGCATTACTCAAATAAAATGCTCCAGTTAGTGAAACAATAGTTTGGCCAACAGCAGCAGTAACAAAATAAAACCATCCAACTATATTTCCTAAATGATATCCAAAAGATTTTCTAACAAAGGTTGCTGTACCACCAGCATCAGGAAAATCTCTTGCTAGACTCGCAAAACTATATGCTAATGGAAAACTGAATAATATTACAATACTCCAAGACACAATTGATGCTGGACCAGCCATTGAAGCAGTTATACCCGAAACAAACAATACTCCAGAACCCAATATTGCTGCTATATATAAGCTTATACCTTGAGATAATGTTATAGTCTTAGTCATTTATTGCACCTTCAAAGCTATTCGATCTCTCTAGTTCTAGTAAATCTAATTTAAAGTCTACTCCTCCCCTATATCCGGTACTGGCACCACTTTGAGTTACCACTCTGTGACAGGGGATAAATATTAATAAAGGATTTTTAGCTATTGCCGACGCAACTGCTCTGTATGCTTTTGGTTTTCCGAGTATTTCACTTACTGATTTATAAGATAAAGTTGTTCCATAAGTAATTGTCAACAGAGTTTTCCATACTTCCACTTCGAACGATGTTCCATATATTCCAAGATTTGTAGTGAATTTAGTCCTTTCTCCATCAAAATACTCCGAAAGTTGTTCCTTATACAATTTTAATTTTGAATCTTTTTGTATGATGTTCTTATATTTTGACCTTACTGCCCATTCATGAAATGCATTATATGTTTCATTTGATGAACCTACATAAATTAATTCATTCTCTGTACACGCAATAATGCCGCGTTTTCTATTATGGTTCCAGTAGCTCCAAAATATATCATTCATACAAACAATCCTTTCTTCTATTTATAATTTATAACTAAGTTTATGTTAATATTTTTTTTACTACAAGTTAATTCTGATGAAAAAGCAAGATAACAAAATTATTATAGTTTTAAGTGTGTTAAATTTATCTATAATTAAATTTGATATAAAGGAGCTTTCCTATGCAATCAAAACAGTTAATTATCAATTTACCTAACGATTTTTCTTTTTCAGTAAACCTTGAGTATCTTAGAACTCAACAAGATTTAACCTATATTACAGAAATGGATAGTATAAAAAAGATATTACTAATTGACGGATACAAGTTTGCTATAAAAATAACTGAAGCTAAAAAAGGAAAGTTATCTTTAGAAATCAAATCGTTAGATCGCGAAAATCATAAGTTGTACGAAGAGAAGATTCTAAAATACGTGAAGGACTGGTTTGATTTAGAAACTGAACTAACAGACTTTTATATCATGGCTAGCAAAGATGAATTTTTGGAAAACACTATAACAAAGTTTTTTGGCCTAAGAGTGATTGGTATTCCAAACTTGTTTGAAACATTTGTATGGGCAATATTAGGACAACAAATAAATTTAGTGTTTGCTTCTAAGTTAAAGGATAGGTTTATCAAAAAATATGGCGAGAGAACAGTTTATAATGGTGAAGAATATTGGCATTTTCCACAACCAGATAAGATAGTATCAGAAGACATTGATGAATTGTTTAAAATAGGGATGTCTAGAAGGAAATGCGAATACATTAAAGAAATTGCTATAGCTATCGAAGACAAAAAAATCACAAAAGATATGTTACAAAATTATAATAATATAGAGTATGCCGAAAATAAGTTGACTGAAATAAAAGGTATTGGCCCCTGGACTGCCCATTACGTATTGTTAAGGTGTGTTAGATATTCTAATGCTTTTCCGATAAATGATGTTGGATTACACAATGCAATAAAATTGGCAGGTAAATTAGAAACAAAACCGTCAGTAGATGAAATATGTAAAATCGCATCTCATTGGAAAGGCTATGAAGCATATGCAACCTTTTATCTTTGGAAATTAATATATTAATGTATATATACAATAATAGAGTAGAAGGGGGCGACTAACCCCCGTCCTCTCACACCACCGTACGTACCGTTCGGTATACGGCGGTTCAATTAAGTATTACGAATAAATTCATACCTTTGATACAGACTTTTGAGCCCTAGTCTACTCCAATAGGAGTTGCCTAGGGTTCTGCTTAAGATTGGACTCTTGGAGATACGCCAATAATTCTTTCTGGTGTTTCCCCATTCGTATGCTTTGTGGTCAGGAACACCCAAGCTAATCAGCTTTCGGACTTTTGTCCGTGGAAGCTTCCATTGTTTCCACATACACATGCGCAATCTTCTTCTTATCCACTTATCGAACTCCTCAAACTTTGAAGGTGTCTCCGCTAAAGCGTAATACCCGCACCAACCCATCAGGTATTTGTTTAATTTCTCAATTCTTACTTCCATAGGAAATGGCTTGGAACGTGAAGTTATTTCCCTGATTTTCTGTTTTAGACGCATAATACTTTCTTTTGCGATTCTAATTTTTGGATTCTTTCCATTGGTGAAACTAAAACCAAGAAACTTACGTTTCCAAGGCCGGTCCACTGCTGATTTCTCTTTATTTACTTTCAAGCGAAGTTTCTCTTCGATAAATGTAGTAATGGAATTCATTACACGATTCCCAGCTTTCTTTGTTCTCACATAGATGTTGCAGTCATCCGCATAACGAACGAAACGTAGCCCACGCTCCTCCAGCTCCTTATCTAAATCATCTAATATAATGTTAGAAAGAAGAGGGCTCAACGGCCCGCCTTGCGGAGTGCCTTCTTCGGAGCTAACTACTATCCCATTTATCATGACGCCAGATTGTAGGTATTTCCGAATAAGCCGAAGCAGTTCCTTATCCTTGATGCGCTTCGCTAAAACACCCATGAGCTTATCATGGTTCACCTTATCAAAGAATTTCTCTAGGTCCATATCAATTACCCATCTGTATCCTTCTTTAATAAACCCCCTTGCCTTCCTCACAGCGTCATGTCCTCGACGGTTGGACCTGAATCCATAGCTATGTTCTGAGAAGGAGGGGTCAAAAATTGTATGAAGCACTTGGGCAATAGCCTGTTGAATGAAACGATCCGTCACGGTTGGAATACCTAACATCCGAACTCCTCCGCTTGGTTTCGGGATTTCGACACGGCGGACAGGAGAAGGTGTATAGGTTCCTTTCCTCAAGTTCTCCCGAAGGGAATCCCAGTTATCATAGAGATGTCTTCGTAGGAATTTTACGGACATTTCATCTATGCCATGACTTCCTTTATTTCGTTCGACTCGCTTTAGTGCGAGAATGAGATTGTCCCGTGACAGAATTTGGTTCATCAACATACTTGGGTTTCCTTTCTTCGTGAATGTGACGTTCTATTTGTGCAAGTTCCACTCCACCCTTCCAAAGTCCCCTGTAGATTCACTACGTCCTCCTTTGGATAAGCCCTTCCGGGTTGTCTGTGTCTGCATGAAATCTTAACGCCTAGTGTCACATTTCTCCTTAATTGTTCCGTCCTTCCCCTTACATTCTCGAGTATGCAGGGTACTATGACTTCTGCTGACTTCTGACCGTTCAGCCATCCATTGCTGAATGGGTTACCAAGAGTGCTTGGCGTTTCGATCAGACCTCCCCGGGTAAGAATGCAGTCTTTCCCTTCATCAATCTGCTTCATTTACTCTGTACCAACTTTGGCAGAAAGGACTTTGTTTTGTTATGCAAACTCATCCATTGATACCTAGCCTCATATGAAGTTCGTGTTCCTCAGACCGAAGGTTTGCCGTCCGCTTCCTTCAGATTCCATGTCGCCACGGACACCCTTGCGTTAGGCTAACTGTTACTTCTGCCTTCACAGTTCGGGACTCTCACCCTATAGACTGCACCCATGCCGGGCACACATAAAAAACTCATACCTTATAAGGCATGAGTTTTAAATTGTTATGTGAAATTATCGTGAAACAATTTCAAACACTTATTCACACTATTTTTTGGTAGTATTAATTCTACCTTGTCCTGAAAAAATGATAAAGATTGAATGTTCATATCATAATACAATATATAACTATGAAGTTCTTTATTTTTGTTCAAATCCTTACCAATTATTGTGACTTTTTGTCTTATTGCATCCATATCATTAGTAGTGATACAAACAATTTCACCGGGTTTTAAATTTGTGTCTGAATGTTGACCTATGGTTGTTTCTTTTTCCCCTTTCAATGTTTTAATCTTTATGATAACGTTATTTTTTTTAGCCCACCTTATGGCTTCAGGGTGAATAACCTTTCCACCACTATTCGCTATTTTTAGAGCTAAATTATAATCTAGACTTTTTAAAGTTTTAGCAGATTGTAAAATTTTTGGATCTGTTGTCATAATCCCAGGAACATCAGTATATATATCTAGTTGATTCGCATTGAAAAAGCTGGAAAGTGCAGCAGCAGTAACATCACTTCCCCCTCTACTAAGAAGTGTAATATCACCATCTTTTGTATTACCTTGAAAGCCCGATATAATCGGAATATAGCCTTTACTTAGTAAATTTTCAATTTTTTTACCGTCTATATTTATGATATGTGAATCCAAATGACTATTTGAAGTAATTATACCTGCTTCCCTACCTGTTAAAGCAATTGCCTTAAAGCCGTGCTCATTTAAGAAAGAGCTTAAAATTACACTGGATATAACTTCTCCACAGGAGGAGATTAAAGCTACTTCTCGAGTTGAAATATCACTATATTTTATATGTCTTAATAATGTATCTGTAGAATAAGGATCTCCTAATCTTCCTATCGCAGAAACCACAATGAGGAGATTATTCTCTTTTTCATGTTCTTTAGCTATCACCTTTCTTATCTTTTCTTTATCATACCGTGTGCGTAAGGAAGTTCCTCCAAACTTTAGAACTTTTAAATTATTCATGTTGTTCTCCTATAATGTACTGGAAAGAAAAACTGTGTCTCATTGCCAATCTCTGGACACGTATGAAGTTCCAATATATTCTTCCATAATAAATCTAAAGGTCTTGCTCCTAAATTACGTATTAATTTCTTTGAAAAATTTGGCATTATAGGATAAGCAAAAATTGCTAAAGAAGTTAATAGATAGCTAAAATCTGATAAATAATGCTTATATAAATTATAGTCTGATTGACTCGAAGGTAAAACTTTCTCGTTCCAAAAACTTTTTAGTGAATCAATATAATCATTTAACTCAATAGCAGCTTTTCTTAAGCTAAATCGGTTTAATTCGTAGTATTTCTCTAAGTTATTTTTAGTTCTTTCTACGATACATGAAGCTTGATACTGTAATTGTTTATTTTTTGGTATTAAGCCATTAAATTCATTATTAATAGTTTCTGTGAAACTATTAATTACCACTTCCCATTTTTCCACCATTTTATTATTTACTTCGTAGAATTTATCCAGAGAAAAATTAGTTTGCATATGCTCAGGATTTGTTAAAGACAAATAGAATCTTAAATTATCTGATGGTATATCTCTCAATATGTCTTCTCCCCACAAGGCATGATTTTGACTAGTTGAGAATTTTTTATCCTCGAGTAAATAAAAATAATTAGTAATAATGTGTTCAGGTAGCAAAGTGCCTTCATCAAGTGCAAATGCACTAGCAAGGTGTAAAAAGGAATTAAAAAAACTATTGTCAAAACCAAGAAACTGAACTAAAGTATGATTACCTTGATAATCCAAGTATGAATCTTTATATATATTGTCTGACTCTACACTTTCAAGGATACCGGGATACATTTCAAACCATACATTAATAACTTGTCCTTGAAACTCTGATAATGGAACTGGAATTCCCCAATTTGCTGGGTAGGTAATCGGATAATCAGGTATATTTTTTGACGTTATATATTTACAATATTCAATTAATTGCTCTCTCCAAGTGTCCCTTGAAGAATAGAATTCTATTAACTCCTTTTTGTAATCATTTACCGGAAAAAAGAGGCCGGTATATTGGGTAGTATTAGGAACAGAATTACATACAGTACATTTAGGGTCAATCAACTCAATAGGATCATTTATCTGTCCACATGCTTCACATAAATTTCCTGATGATTTACTTCTGCAATATGGACACACACCTTTAACAAAAGATTCAAACAAGTGAATCTCACATGAATCGCAAAATAATATCTCTTTAGTCTTTTCTTTTAATTTTCCGTTATTATACAGTTTTAAAAAAAATGATTGAACGTATTTAATGTGTTTATCATTACCTAACGGATTCTTATATAAATCAATATCAATATCAGCAGAACTTAAAGTATTTTTAATAATTCTATTGTTTACTTTTACTAAATCCACTGGATCCACACTTTTATTGTTTGCAGTTGTAGGAACATAACTTTGATGGTCATCTCCATAAGTAATATAAGTAATATCATGTCCTTGCATTTTCTTGAACCTTGTGTAAATGTCAGCAGCCAAATAAGGCCCAGCTAAATGTCCAATATGAAGATCGCCATTAGGTGTAGGGGGGGTAGCAGTAACATATATTTTATCCATCTAACTCCTCCTTTTATTCTTTCCAATGTTTATTTTCTAGTGCGTATTGTTCAACTCCAACGGCCCCCCACCAAATAGCTAAGAATTTAAGGTCTTTTTTTCCGCTATTATAAAGAGAATGTACAGAAAATGGTTCAAAATAAATTACATCATCTGAATATACATTTTCTTTTGGTTCATTATCCACACTTATTACACCTTCCCCTTCTAAGATGATAAAGGTTTCTTCTTCATCGTGACAATGCGGCTCCGTCGACTTCCCAGGGGGAACAATTATAAGACCTGAACCAAATGGAGAATTTAAGCTAGCTTCCCAAGGATAAATCCTTCTTAGTAAGGACCCATATTCATTTTTATAACTTTCTGGATTATACTTCTGTAGATTGATACTCGTTTTTTTAGTTCGTTTTAAGGCTCTATCTAGATATCTACTTACAATTTCCTTTGGATAATGCTGAGATAAAGCTAGTTTCACACCTTCAAAATATGATAATGCAGGCTCTGATACTTCCTCTACAACTAATGGCGCCATAATATATGCAGTAACTTTTTTATCGTATATATAGATTTCTTTTTGTTTTAATTGATATCCATAATCATTTTCTTTAATTATATCAATTTGATCTTCATTTATATCAAATGCTATACCTAGTACCTCTCCTCCAGTTTTTTCAATTACTGTCGAAGTTCCACCGTTAAAGTCTGGATGAAAGCCAGTGAAAGTATAAATATGGTCTTTAAGAGTTGCTTTAGAATAGCTATTCCAAGAAACCAAATCATTTTTAGCAGTTTCTAAATTACATGTTAGACCAAAAGAAAATAAAGTCGGCATATTATATCTCTCCTATCAAAATATATGAAAATTTTCGTTTTTTATTTTATAAACATCCCATGTGAAATCTAATATATCTCCATTTGGCGAAAAAGAAATCTTTTCGAGATTATCAATTTTCACTCCGTTTTTCAGAGTATAGATTAACTTCTTGTATCCATATTTTTTTAATATAGGTATATTTGTAAGAAGCAATTTAGTAGCTAAATAGCTTGTTACTGAATATGCACCAGGACCTATTAATGCTTTTTCTTTATATTTTTTAGTGAATTCATTATAATCCAATCCAAATAGTTCTCGTCCCGTAGAAATAGTGTATAGGTTCATATTCATGTTTTTAGAGATAAGAAATGGAAAATCTGCTACAAATACATCGTCCCCAAAAATAACTTCTCCTCGAAAACTTTGTTCACTTAATATTTTTAAAAGTTGGAGAGCTCCTTCGTAAGTCCCTGCATATAATACAGTTTGATTGGACTTTATAGATAACGAATCTGTACTATTTAATATTTCTTTATCAATAAGAAGTCCATTTTCATTTGATTTTTTTTCTAGCAAGGTAGATAGTTGCTGTCCATAGTTATTTTCCTGATAAATAATTTTAAGAGATTTCTTGTTTGAAAATGATGTAGCTAATTTAATCATCTCTTCTGCCATATCATTGTCTTTACCACAAAATCTTAACAAGTTATCATATCCTTGTTTTGTAAGATCAGGATGTGTTGTCCCTGTTGCGAAAAAAGGGATGCCTATATCCGAATATACAGTTGCTGCTGCAAGTGATTGATTAGCACTCAAATGACCTATTACCGCATTTGCTCCCCTATTTATTAACTGATTAGCTGCTTTTTTACTCGATTCATACGAAAATGAACTATCTTCCCACAATAACTCAATATTGTAATCTCTTTCTTTATTTTTTAGATATTCTTCAACAGCAAGGTGTACACCTGAATATAACTCTCTTGTATGCCCTCCATAATTAGCACTGAATCCAATCCGAAAAATTTCTTTATTAGTTTTTTGCTTTGGGATTATGTTACAAACATTCATAGGTTCAATAGGTTTAATTACTAATTTATTATTCATACGCTTCACGAGCTTTCTTATAAGATGTTTGATCTCTTCGTATATAATCAGGGTTAAGCTCTTGGTTTACAGAAATATAATAACTCAATAGTTGCAATGGTATCATGTACACTATAGGTACTAATAACTCATGAAAATGAGGCAACTTAAATATATAATCTGAACTATCAACATTACTTTTTTCAGTAGTAACAAGTAGTGTTTTACATCCAATATTTTTAGTTGCTTTAAAAAGATCATTTAGTCTCGAGTCTAAATTATTATTGCTATTAACTACAATAATCCCAGTGTATTTGTCACACATAACCAATGGACCATGAAATAATTGTTCTACATCCATAAAAGTTGTTGGAGTATAATGTACTTCACCAAACTTTAACGAAGTTTCAGCTGCTGTACTTATCGTACTGTCACTGCCGGATATAAGATAAAAGTTACTATCGATTTTCTTTGATAGATCTTTAATTTCACTTCTTTGTTTTAAGACATTATCAACTAAAGAAGGTAACTGTATTGATAAAGAATTGATAATATCACTGGTTGTAATAAATCCCATTTTTTTTGCAAGCTTCCCCATTATAATTAACATCAAAAAAGAACTGAGGGAAAAAGTAATAGTATGAGCTAAAGATTTATCATTTTTATAACCATAAGTTAAAACAAAGTTGGATATTTTAGCGCATCTACTATCAGCGTCACCTGTAACTAATATAGTTTTACATTTTCTCTCATTAGCAAACCTTAGACAGTCAAAAGTAGCTTTGGTATCTCCTGAATGCGAAAAAGCAATTATTGTATCTTCACTATTTAAATCATAATTTGGAGACATTAATTCTCGAGCAGGTATAGAATAAAATTTATTATCTCTTCTAAATATCATTTGACTAAAACTAAAACTAGAAAGAGCAGAATTATAAGATGTACCACAGCCAACAAGAAAAATTCTACTACTATTTTTTAATACTTCTAAAATTTCGTCATGATTTTTAAATTTAGATGATAAGAAAAGCTTCTTTAAATATTCTGGTTGTAACATAATTTCGTCATACATATGAAATGGATGTTGCAATCGATCTTCCATATTTAAACTCCTTTCATATTTGCTAACTACATAAAATTGTATAAAGTATCTGTTAAAAAGATACTTTTTTTATATCTTTTGAACCTATCAGGTCTGTAATACTCAAGGGTTTTTAAATGTATATCTTTGTAAACTTCCTCTGACACATACCTGCCAATCGCAGGCGCTATTTTGTATCCTCCACCACTAAAGCCAACAGCTAAATATAATCCGTCTATGCCTGGTGAACCAATAACAGGATGAAGGTCTGGTGTGTAACTGTCAAAACCTATGCGGCCACCAAGGATATTTGCCTCTTCTAAGGCAGGAAATCTTCTTGCAGCTCTTTGAATAGCTTCTTTTGCTTCCTCTAAATGAACAAATCTATTTAAACTGTGCTTGTTGGAACCACAAACAGATGACTTAATTCCTATCAAAATTCTTCCATCTTTAAATGGCCTCATATAAGTATCAGAGGTGTCATCAATATAAGAGTGGGATAGGATTTTATTATTACCCTTTGGTTTTACAAAAACTACTCCTAAACGTTTTGTATATAGCGGTATGTCTAACTCTAAATTTTTTAAGAGTTTCTTGCTCCAAAAGTTAGATGCAAGAATTACTTTGTCCGCATAAAATTTAGCGAACCTTGTTTTAACTCCAACAACTTTATTGTTATTAATAATTAATTGTTCAACTTCTGTCCCTTCCATCAGGTCTATACCATGATTTAAAGCGCCCTCAAGGAATGAGAGACTAGTTTTTGTTGGATCTCCGTATCCTCCTAATGGTTCATGACAAACTGCCCCTACTTCGCTGTCATCAAAAAAATCTGGTTCGAAATTTTTATAATCTTTTGGTGAAAATATCTGGAAGGGCAAGTTAAAATTTTTCATAAATTGTACATTTTTATTTAGACTATCTAGATGTTTCTTTCCTACAACTAAAGAAAAACCTATCGAATCATAACCGAATTTCATATTTTTGTTCAATATAAGGTCTCTATAAATTTTAAGACTTTCAGAAGCAAGCTGTTGGTTGGGCCTATTTGTATGATGTACTCTTAATAACCCCCCAGAAATACTTGTAGCACCTATAGGTGGTTTTCCTTTTTCACATAGTAATACTTTTAAATTTGAGTTTTTAGTAAGAAAATAAGCAATACTTGAGCCGATTACTCCTCCACCAACAATTATTGTGTCATATTTCATTTTATCTACCCAAACTTTGCTTTAATGCTATTTCAAAAATTTTTAAACTTCTATCTATATCACTTTTTTTAGTGGTAAGAGGAGGTATCCATCTAATTACTTGGTTGTAAGGTCCACACGTTAAAAGTATCAATCCTTTTGAAAGACAATTTTTTCTAACCTTTTCTGCTATATAAGTTCCTGACTGGCCGTCTTCTTCTATCAATTCACACCCAATCATTAATCCTTTACCCCGAACATCTATAACGTTAGGGTGCTTATTTTTTATATTTTGTAACTTATCTAACAAATAATTACCTATATCTTCCGAGTTATGAACTAACTTCTCTTCTTCTAATACTTTAATAGTTTCAACTGCAGCAGCAATTGATAAAGGATTAGGTGCGTAAGTACCACCATGAGAACCAGTCACCCACTTATCCATTAACTTTTTGTTTGCTACTATTCCACTAAGAGGTAACCCTGATGCAATTCCTTTTGCAATTACTAAGATATCGGGCTTAACCTTAAAATGTTCAAATGCAAAATATTTTCCTGTTCTTCCAAAGCCAGTTTGAATTTCATCAAAAATTAAAAGTATATTATACTTATCACATATATTTCTAATTCCCTGGATAAATGATTTAGGCGGAACCACATATCCTCCTTCTCCTAAAATCGGTTCTATAATCATTGCTGCAGTTTCTTCAGGTGATGTTTGAGTGTTAAGTATATGCTCTAATTCATCCAGACAATGCTTAACCCTCTGTTCACTGTTCTCATTTGAATGTTGTTTAAAATATGGATGAGGACTTACAAATACACCCGACATTAACGGTTGATATCCAGAACGATATACAGATTTTGCAGTAGTTAGTGATAATGCGCCTATTGATCTGCCATGGTAACCTCCTTGAAAACAAATAATATTAGGTTTCCCCGTTGCGTGTCTAACTAATTTAATTGCACTTTCAACTGCTTCACTACCACTATTTGAAAAGAACATACAGTTTAGTTCATCTGGCAGTATTTTTTTAATTGAACTAGCTAGTTCATCTATCATAGAGTTATATAATATTGTTGTTTGTCCATGTAACAACTTTTCGGATTGTTTTTTAATTGCATTAACTACTCTGGGGTGACAATGTCCAGTGTTGGTAACGCCAATACCGGAAGTGAAATCAATATATTTTTTCCCTTTTCGATCGTATAAGAATATACCTTCACCATAATCCACATCAATATTTGTAAAAAGTGGCCAAACTTTCGAAACACTATCTGAATAACTTTTTAAACTCATAGCACAACACCTTTTTCAGCTAACTTATTTTTATCTATAGAATCAAGTATTCTTTGTGCTTTTGTGGCCATCATAGTAAATGAAGCAGCATCACCTATGCCATGCGTTCTCTCTGTTAGACCATTTAAATAAATATTCGCTTTTACATTAGATGTTGTTTCTACCCTATAATCTTGAGATACCGATATACTATTATCATTACTAAATTTAATGTATTCTTTCATAGGCTCAAGAACTTCAGGATATTTTTCTTCATAGAATCCTGTACACAAAATAATATAATTCGTATCTATAGACCCTTCCTCACCACTATAGATATCTTTAAAGTTTAATGAATAAAAATTATGTCCTGAAGAAACAGAATTAATTTCTTTACAACGATGTAGCTTTATCTGCTCTTCCCCTCTAATTTTATCTTCATAAATTTTCCAGTATAGTGCTTCACTAACATCGTTATCTACCGCGGAGTAATTTGTATGCTTTATCTGTTCGAATAATTTATCACGCTTCTCTTGACTTAAAGAATAGAAATAATTTGTAAAATCAGGAAAGAAAACTTCATTGGTAAAATGTCCTAACTCATATAGACGAAAACCCGTATGTCTTATAACTGAATTAATTTTTGAATTTGGAAATTTATTGGCTAAGTAAAGCATTATTTCTACAGAATTTTGTCCAGAACCTACGATTGTGAAGGAAGGGCTATCTTGTTCATCTATATTTTTAATAGTACTTTTGAATTTACTAGCATGAATTACTTTATCCCCGACTTTATCCTTAAAGATATTTGGAATAAATGGTTTTCTTCCTGAATTAAGAATTATGTTTTTAGTTGTATATATATTTTCTTTATTATTAAGTGTATCTTTAGTATGAACTCTAAGCCCCTCTACTTCATTGTTTTCAAATAATGGCTCTATTAGTTTAACTTCTTCATTATAAAGTGCATTATTATCTACTTGTTTAGCCACCCATTGTACATAATCTGACCATTCAGTCCGGCTTGGAATACCTAATAAGCCGAATGAGAACACCCTCCCTTTCTCAAATAAATAATTTGAAAAAGTATACTTACTACGAGGGTTCCTTGGAGTAGCAAAGTCTCTTAAGAAATGATGTTGAATATCTGTACCTGGTAATAACATTTCTGGCATCCAGGCCGAGCTTGGATTTTGCTCTAAAAATAACCTATTGTAGTTATTCTCCTTACTATATTCTTCTTGGTCTTTTATTGCAGTTTCTAAAGCTATTCCTGCGGGACCGAACCCTACACCTATAAGATCATAATATTTTTTTTGCATCTTTATCCTCCTTGTTAAAAAAATGATAGCGCTTTCTGTAATCTGATGGATTAATTCCAACTTCCTTCTTAAATACTTTTGAGAAGTATGACAGATTTGTGTAACCTATTGCCATACATACTTCAGTAACTGTATATCCTTTTTGTAATAATTGCTTTCCTTTTGAAATTCTTAATTTAATGAGGTAATCTTTAAAACCAACCCCCATTACTTCACTAAAGAATCGTGAAAAATAGGAAGTATTTAAAAATAAATGGTTTGAAACTTTTTTTAAGTTGAGGTCTGAATCTTGTAGATTTTTTTCAATATAAATTAGAGCTTCAATTATCTTATCGTTACTTATATGAGTTAGCTCATTAAAATCAATCTGGACATTGATTATGTTAAATACTAATTCGAAAATATCATCTTTAGGAACTCTACTAACTCTTATTAACGGGATGTGTTGTTGTTCGAATTTCTTAAATACAGACTCCCCATCATTAGTATCCCCTTCTAAAACTATTAGCATCTTGTAATCTCTAATTTTTTTGTTTTTGAAGAAACTAAAATCGTTAATTAATATAACTTTGAGTTTCTTTAGAAAAAATTTTTCTTTGTTGTCAAAAATATTGTTTGAATCATGTAGAACTGTAAACTTTACCCCCAAGTTACATCCTCCTTTAACTACACCCCCCAATAATATATTAGAACTTAAGATTTTTTGTTGTAATAACTACCCATGTTTTAATCTTAAATTAGTAAAAGTCCTAATGCTTTGGTTTTTTTTACCAATATTTTGTTTAATTCTACATTTTGTAAATATTTGTAGAAATCAATTAGTTATCTAATTAGTATTGACTAGTAATAAAGAAAGTGTAAGGAGAGATTAGATGGCATCATATAGGTACAGAATAAGAGTAGTTGGGGAGTATAGAGAAAAAACGATTAAAAATCTAGTTTGCTTATTAGAAGATATGTCAATTTCAATTCATTCTAAAAAAGCGCTTAAACTAGAAGATGGAAATATATTAATTAAGTGGATTGAGGTGGAAAGCGATTATAATTTACTTTACAATAATAAGTTTAAAAACTTCTTGATTAAATTCGAGGAAGAATTTTGTGTTGATATAGAAATTAAAACTATCAATAGGAAGAAGAATATGGCTATATTTGTTTCAAATCAAGGACATTGCCTAGAGGAAATATTATTTAGGTGGAAAAATGGGGAGCTTGATTGTAACATTCCACTAGTTATTAGTGATTATGATATTTATAGAAAATATGTAGAGTCTTATGGAATAAAATTCTATAATTTGAAAGTAAATAAACATGATAAAAAAAGGGAACTAATAGCACTTCGTATTCTAGAAGAGAATTGTATAGACTTTATATCATTGGCTAGGTATATGCAAATTCTTCCAATTAATCTCGTGAATAAGTATATAAATAAGATTATTAATATACATCACAGTTTGCTACCAGCCTTTATTGGGGCGAATACGTATCAAAGAGCATTTGATAGAGGAGTTAAAGTTATAGGGTCAACAACTCATTATGTCACTGATAAATTAGATGAAGGCCCTATTTTGATCCAAAAATCTGCCAATATAGAGGAAGGGAGTAGTGTAAAAGATTATAAGAATCTTATTAGAATTACAGAAACTGAAAATTTATTTATGGCAATAAAGTATCACATAGATGATAAAGTATTTGTTTATAATAACAAAGCTATATTGTTAAAATAATAAGTTTTCAGGTTTAAAATTAATAACAAAAAATTGGCAGATATGAATTATAATGTTATCAACCATATCTGCCAATGTACACCTGTGGTAATTAACCTAAAAGATACTCTTTACTATTATTGTTTTGGTTGTCAGTTTTTTCGAATCTTAGACTAATAACTAGTAATAAACTCATTGTTATTGTAAGGATAAAAGGTGCTATCCAAGTATATTCTATCGCAAACATAATAATGGTTAACACAATCCCCAAAATTGGTAAAGATAAAGCATTTGCTCTAGACACTAAAGTAGCGACTTCTTCGGTAGAATAGTTTCTAGCTAATAAGTATCTGATTATGATTCTCAACCCCCCAAAACCAAATCCAAGTAATAATATAGCTATAGAATTAAAGATAATGGAATACCCACTACTAAACCAAACTACAAAACCAACTGTTATTGGTATAAATGTCATAAATACTCTTACTCTTAATGTAGCTACTTTTAATGAAGAAAAAACAATTCCTATTAGTGCCATCCCAATACTAATAGATGCATCTAATATTCCAACGTTTATCATTTCCCCACTATTTATAGTTACGTATACAGGTAACATAAAATTAATACTTCCCAATATTGGCCAAATTAAAGCCAATGAAAAAAATAGGTATAAATTTAATTTTTTTGGGGCGCGTGTATCCTCTTTAGTTACATTTTCTTCAATAACAGGAACTCTTTGTAAAAAAGAAAATATAGAAATTATAAAAAACGTAAATGCCATTAAGTAGAAAAATACTTCATAGGAGATATTATCAATTAAAAGTGGTGCTGCTAAGGGACCTGACATAAGAGCAACTTGATTTATTGTCATTGAAATTGAACTATACTTAGATACCTCTTGCTTATTATAACTTTTAGACAGACCGGCAAACCAGGTTTCCCAAGTTGTTTCCATAACAAAAAAGAATATCCAAATTAAAAAATTTATTGCTACTAATATAGTATTAGAAGCATAAAATACACTTAATAATACACTACTAATAACTACACCAATCAACGCTAATGATGTTAAAAATGGACCTTGATATTTATTAAATAGTTTTTTAAATAATATTGGGACAAACATAGCAGGTATAAACGAAATTAAAACTGCTATAGCCAAGGAAAAAAAACTCTCCTCATCTCTGGTTGCTAAGTTCCAATTTATTGCTAAAATTATTGCTCCACAAAAAAATCTATAAACACCTGATAGAAGAATGTACTTAAACATAATTTTTAACTACTTTCTCAACACTAAAGATTTGTTGAGATAAAAATTCCGATAGAACTAAAGGCTCTTTAGTTTTATATTCAAACATTTTATCCCAATAAAGTTCAATAACTCCTTCTCTATCCTTCCAACAAGTTGCTTCTTCTGAATAGTCACCTATTTTTGCGTGTACCCAAAGTGACTCAACTTCTTTTGGTAGGGTATCAGGAATTTGTATATCTCTTATTATGCCAGGTTCTGATTTTAGAAATGCTATAGCTGCAGTTCCAATAGACTCTAAATGAGTAGGAAGAAATTCAAAAGGGTCTATATTTAAATAAGAAGCTACGTGTACTTTATAAGGATTTATTTTAAATACTCGTTCCACAATATCCATTATCCCGTCGCCACCTGGTCTAGCACCAACTTCAATAACCCAAAATTTATTATCTTTAATTTTTATTTCTACATGAGCTAAACCCATTGATATATTTAGAGATTTACAAGCATTTATTGCAATTTCTTTTAAACTCTTATTATTGGATCTGTGACTAGGAACTAGATGTCCTATTTCTGCAAATCTAGGTTCTGGTGTAAGGTACTTCTCAGTCACTGCAATAACTTTAAAGTTGTCTTTATAGCATGCTACTTCTATAGAAATCTCTTCTTCGCTTCTTATATATTTCTCGACAATAAACTTACTTCCATCTATTCCGAAATCATTTCCATGTTTTCGTATAACATTTTTTGATTTTCTATAATTTTCAATAGCATCTTGTTTATTGGAAAGAAGATATACTCCTCCGCTTCCTCCAAAATCATAAGGTTTGATAATTGCAGGGTATCCAATTTCTTCTAATGAAATAAGTAATTCTGCTTCGTTTTCAATTAATCTAAAATCTGGCGTTGGAACACTATTATCTAAAAATTTAAATTTCATTTTTGCTTTATCTCTACATGAATCAATCACACCGTCAGGCATATAGTTAAGTCCTAACTTATTGTTTAATTTATGAGCTACTTTTAAAGTCCAATCATTTAAAGGAATTATTGCTTCTGGAAACCAACCATTTTGTTTTTGGTTATTTATTGCTATCATTAAACCTTTTTCATCTTTAGGGTCGGCCTCTAAGTTATAATCGAAGTATCTGTTTTTGTTAATTTTGGCATTTAGAGAAGCAGTCCATATAGGAAAGTTAGTAACTTGTCTGGCTCCAGAAATAGCTCTTTCTCTTAAGTATTGATCTGCTCCTAATAGTAGAACGTATTTATTTAGTTCCATAGTTATTATCTCCTTTAGAAAATTTTATTATTTAAATTGATTTCTGTAATTCTTAGGAGTTAAATTATATTTTTTTTTAAAAACTGTACTGAAATAAGCGTTATTTTGGAATCCAACTTTAGAGGATATAAAATGTATTGGAAAATCTGTATTCTTTAACATATCTTTTGCAGTAGTTAATCTTTTTTTTTGTAGATAGGATAAGGGACTTTGCCCTGTTACTTTATTAAATGTTCTTTGTAAATGAAATTGACTAGAGTGAAATGTTTCTGATAAAGAATTAAGAGTTATTTCATCCTGAAAGTTCTCATCTATCCAATCACATATGAGCTTAATCCATTCTTCATTTGGCAATAATAAATTATCTGGCTTGCATCTTTTACATGGCCTAAATCCAGATTCTAGAGCTGATTGCGCTTCATTAAAAATATACACGTTGTTTTTATTAGGGATTCTTGATTTACAAGAAGGTCTACAAAAGATTTTAGTTGTTTTTACTCCATAATAAAATTTGTTATCAAAACTACTATCATTATTAGAAATTGCATTCCAATAGATCGGGGGGACGTTTGGAATTGGGTAGTTATCCATAATTATTAAGCCTCCTTGTGATTATTATAAATCATTATTTGAATCATTTTTATATTTTATTAATTAAAAAGCAAGATTTCAAAACAAAAGATTTATTATATTTCATTATTTTAGTAATATTCACTCTTATTATCAATTTTGATAATTTATCTTATTTTAAATTTCAATAAATAATTATAACAATAGTTAAAAATGGTAATCCTGTGCATAAGGAGATGATTTTATGCCAATTAAAATGACAAAAAAAGAAGCGGAACAATTTGCAAAAAAGACCATTCAACATACTAAAAAATATGGATTACCTTTAAAAAACAAAAAGAACAACAAGTAAATTTTGAGTTAGCATTACATTTAATTATGTGTCCTAAAGATAACATATCCCCTCTCCCCCACTCATATAATCAATAATAAATCTAGGACACAAAGACAGTGTCCTAAGTATAAGTGAGGGATTTAAATGAAAGTTCAGGAAAGGGAGAGGAAAGAACGTTCAGATAAGAAAAGAGATGTTAAACCTACTATTCCAAATCAATTATACGAATGTATTAGTCGAATATCTTATGTTACGAGCACACCTATAAAAGATGTAGGTGAAGTAATTTGTAAGAAAGGCCTATATTCAACGGTAGTAACTGAAAATTTATCCCAGCATTTTATCCGAGATTATTGGGCTAACAGTAATGTTCTATATGCTGGAGATAACAATAGAGAAAGATATACTCTTCCTAAAGGAGTACAAAAGCGAAGGATTACAATGCGTTTTTTACAAAAAGATCATGATAAACTCGTTCGATTATCTTATTCTCTGGATTCTACAACTTCTGCTGCAACTGCATTACTTTTAGATGCATCTATTACAAATACTGATATCGTAAATGCTTATATATCTAATCATGTAAAAAAAGAATTAGATTCGAAGCGCTTGAAACAATTAAGAGAGATACTGGCATTCATTAATAAAAATAATCCTTATCAGGAAAACATTACTTTAGGGGCGTTCATAAGCATGCTAGTGGATGAAGTAAAAGAAAATGCTTTTACAATGACGGAGTCAATAAAAAGATGGTTAGATAAAAACAGCTAATAAAAAGGACTTCCTAAAATATAGGAAGTCCTTTTTATGCGGTTATTGTTGACACTATATGTGTAGATATTATAGATTCTGATTCTTTTCTTTTTTGGTTTGTACTCTTACTAAAACTTTTACTACACCCTTTGCAGAGAGTATAAGACATAGCTTTTTTATCTTCGTTAGTACGTATTAACCCAACGAGTCCCCCATCGGTTAATACGTTTCTAAAGTTAGTCTTAATTGATTTTTTGCATAAAGGGCAAGTGCGGTTATAGTGATGTAAGTATTTATTCTCGTAATAATAGTTCATTTCAAATGTATTCTTCCGAAATTTTTGTTCAATATCCTCTATAAATTCACTTAATTGATATTCTTTGTTTAACATTTTTAACAACTCCAATAATAAGGTGCATTTTTCTTGTAGTATAGGTGTATCTCTAAGCCCATGATATAATTATATCATAAGATATTAAATATTTAATCTATTGGGAAATAGATACAGTAAATGGCGGTGATCATATGAATTCATTATTTGAGATTGCAAATATTTATCTTCACTATCGTGGAGGAAAACATGTTGGGCTTGCAGGACTTGTTGGAGTTATTGTAGCAATTATTGTTATCCTAGCCTGGTCGGATTGGATACAACCACTTATAAACTTTATTGGTCTTAATAAGGTTGCAGAAAATATTGGAATAACGGTAGATGGCGTTGGAGGAAGTGCAGCTACAACCTATAATGTTATTATTTTATATCTATTTTTCTGTCTTGCTTTTTCATTGATTGTTGGAATTGGCTTGTTGATATATGTATATGGAAATGTTGCTTTAAGAAGTAAGTTTGGAAGTGTCGTACTAGGTGTAATTCTACTTATTGCACTCTCTCCGATTCTTATTTGGGTCATTTTGGGGCAATTTGTACATCTGAATAAAAACCATAAACAGGCAAAAGAAGATCCAGAATCTTTTTGGGAGTCACAAAGGTTAAAGAAAAATGCAGACTTAATTGAATATTTAACCTTAAATGAAGAAGATGGGAATGGGAATCAATTAACACAAGAAGTTGCTATTCGCTACTTACATCGTATGCCTTCTCGTAAAGAATATCGTTTTCTTATCGGGATAACTTACGAAAGAGAATTGGTATTGCTCTTTCCTCGTCCATTTGGAGTAGTTATTAATGGAACTACTTATCGTTTAATGGGGATACCTTTAACTTTCAGTGAATTTATTCCTATGAAAGATGATCCGTATGGAGTGAATGGTGCACATAATCCAGATCGCTATTACATGAAATACGAAGAAGAAGTGAAACAATGGAATATTCAGGATATAGAAATATTTCTATATCCATCTCGAATATATGATGTACATCGAATAATTTCCGATCTACCTAATTCTATGTTCTATAGAAAATATATAAAATTAGTTTGTGAACATTATAAATTGAATAAGGAAAGAAATAGTGGTACTACATCAGATGATGAATTTGTCATGAATATATTATCAAACAAAGAATTCAAAATTTAGTGTATGATAAAGCACAAAGCAGAAACATATGGCTATTAATGATTTGGAGATTTAAACAATTTATGTATTATAGAAAGGATGATATTTATGACGAAAATAGCTTTACCATTATCAGTTATAGGTTTAATATTAGTAATTTTATCATTTTTAGTTCTTTATACAATACCAGTAGATGAGAGAATTATATTAACAATATTGCCATTTGGAACTGCTATGTTAGCAGGAGGTTTAGGAGAGATGATACCAAATGTATCAGAAATATCGGGTAAACGTATCCTACTAGTTGGGTTTTGTATATTATTGGCATCTATATTGAGTTTAGGAATATTGCCAGAAGTAACTTCAACTATAGAAGATGCAAGTCATATCCTCAATGTATTAGGTGTTGGTATTATGGTTTTTGGTGGATTGAAAATGATGTCTCAAAAGAAAAAACAAGGTGGAATAAACCAAACAAACTAAGGGAATGAAAAAGAACGTGTGACTGCGGGGCACAGGGTTTGTCAAATAAAGTGTGTAAGTCCTTGTTTACTCAAGGTACTTTAACACCCTATTTTTTAACTCATCATGTAGAAGAAGTTGGTTCATAACCATTGCCCAGTTTTGGATGTGGCCACCAACCCATTTGGTCTCGAGTTCTTTTACACGTAAAAACAATACTTTTAATAGAGCGTTCTCGTTGGGGAATGCTCCTTTTTTGGTTACTTTTCTGAAGCTGGAATGAATACTTTCCACTGCGTTTGTGGTGTACATCACTTTTCGAATCGCACTTCCATAATCGTAAAGCTGTTCGACATGGTGAAAGTTCCTTGTCCAAACATCAATAGCCCCTGGATAGGCAGCCCATTGTTGTTGAAAAGATTCGAAAGCACTTAGACAAGCCTTCAGGCTTGGTGCACCATAGATTTTCTTTAATGCTTGGGTGAATGCTTTATAATCCTTACTAGGAACGTATTTGACGGAGTTGCGAATCAAATGAACCATACAGCGTTGGACAATAACATCCGGGAAAATGGCACGTGACCCTTCTTCCAGCCCACTTACTCCATCCATAGATATAAAGAAAATATCTTCGACTCCTCTTGCCTTAATTTCATCGAAAATCTGCATCCATTTATGTTTACTTTCCGTTTCATTGAGCCATAATCCAAGAATTTCTTTAGTGCCCTCCATGGTATATCCTAATATCGTATAAACGGCATATTTCTTTGTTTCATATTGATTCCGAATCGTTGTATACATACAGTCTACAAAAACAAAGGCATAACAGCTGCTTAACGGTCTGGTTTGCCATTCTTCTAACTCAGGAAGAACCTGATCGGTAATATCCGATACCATTTCATGGGACACTGAAAAACCATAAATATCTTCAATCGTTGACGATATATCTCGCTGCGACATCCCGCGTGCATACATCGAAATCACTTTACTCTCAATCGCAGATACATCCTTTTTCCGTTTCGGTATCAGTTCTGGATTATAGGAACCATCACGATCTCGTGGAACCTTAATATCCATTTCACCCGTACTGGTTTTAATCGTTTTCTTTCCATAGCCATTCCGTCTATTTTCTGTCTCTTTTTCCGCTTTATCATTCGAATCATAACCTAAATGATGATTCATTTCACCCTTTAACATGGATTCAAACATAGGTCCAAATATATCTTTGAGTGCATTCTGCATGTCCTCTACAGATTCTGGTTGATATTTTTCAATAATCTTGTTCGCTAATTCTTCGGAGTTAGGATTTTTCTTTGGCTTTGCCATATCAGTCACACTCCTTTTTCGTTACTTTTATTCTACCAAATAAAAAACTGTGTGAGTAAGAACCGTACGCATTCTTACTTACACAGTTTAGTTTACACTCCCGGGGCACACGAAAAACAGCAGGCTTATTATGCCTGCTCGTATTTTTTATGGGCTATTGTATTAGCTAGTGGGGGTCCTTATATTAGTTACACGATACTCCAAAGGTCCCGTTAGACTATAAACACATCTAATATATCCTGATATCTTATCCTTAAACATTCTCGATTAAAAATACCTTCAGAAACTTCAATAAATCTATTTTCATAATGCAATCTTTGTATATATCCTTTAAATGTTAAAAAGTGACCATTCTCATAATATTTAACTTCAACTAATAAATTATCTTTGAATCCCATAGTTAACTGGAAATTAATTTCTTCTTGTTTTTGCTCGTCAATGATTGGTTTTTGTACTTTAATTTGTTCTCTTTTTAGACCCTTCAACATCTCTATATGTTCCGGCATCATCATTGACGTCCATTTAACCGATCCCCTATCATTTACCCTGCTCATTCCTATCTCCCCTTTAAGCATAATGGCCACCAATTTTCTTACTTCTGTCAACAGTTATACCCGAATCAGTATAGCTTGAAGCTCTTAATATCGCTGTAGAACCAAATTTATCTCGAATTGTGTCCATAACGTATCCTATATCATTCTTCTTTACTTTATCGTCAAATAAATCTAATTGTAAATCGGATTTTTCATATAGTTTAGTTAAATTAACACTGACATGTCTTATGTCACTACTACCAGGGGTCCTACCAACAAAACGCGGAAAACATACGCTAAGCAAATTTCGACATAAAGAAAGCTGATTTTTCCTACGCTAAGGAATCATCGGCTTTTAGTATTATTGAATAAGAGGGCGTCTTATAGATCCATTTGTAGACAATAGAAAAACCCCTTTAGCATGGCAAGCACGAAATGAAGGGCTTGATCCATTTAATGCTATTGAAATGATTATGCCGTGGGATAAAGACGCTTAAACGATGCACCTGCACTTGCAACTGCAGATTTAGGGATTGCAATGGGTGGCGCAGGAACGGATACGGCAATGGAGACTGCCGATATTGTTCTAATGGCGGATAATCTGGAGAAATTACCACATACCATTAAACTAAGCAGAAAAGCTTTAGCGATTATCAAGCAAAATATCTGGTTTTCCTTAATTGTAAAATTTATAGCATTAGTTCTTATATTCCCGGGGTGGCTGACACTTTGGATGGCTGTGCTTAGCGATACCGGGGCTGCTATTATTGTAATTTTAAATGCACTAAGACTTTTAAGGGTGAAAGAATAATTTTAGGAAAGCTGTTCAATGATGGGTGAACAGCTTTCCATACATATAAGCCTTTACCGATAGGATGTGAAGAAATGTACAATACGATTGTTATTGGCGCTGGACAAGCAGGTCTTGCAATAGGTTATTGCTTAAAACAATTTAATCATTCTTTCCTCATATTAGATAGAGGTCAAGAAGTAGGAGAGGTATGGAATAAGAGGTACGATTCCTTGGTTTTGTTTACTCCAAGATCATTCAGTTCTTTGCCGGGACTCGAACTCAATGGGGATCCCAATGGCTTTCCCTCAAAAGACGAAATATCACAATATCTGAAAGACTATGCATTGTCATTTAATCTACCGATTAAACATAACACTAATGTAACGAATGTTCAAAAAAATAAAAATATCTATTACGTTTCGACAGAGCATATGGAATATAAAGCTGAAAATATCATAATAGCAACTGGGCCTTTTCAGAAGCCGAGAACACCTGATTTTCAAACAATTTATCGAAAGAGATTGTTCAGTTGCATTCCTCGGAATATCAAAACCCTTCTCAATTAAAAGAAGGAAATGTGTTAGTTGTGGGCGGGGGAAATAGTGGATCGCAGATAGCTGTTGAAATTTCACGAGAGAAGAAGACTTATCTATCAACTAGTAAACGTTTAACATTACTGCCTTTGACAATTAGAAGTAAAAGTATATTTTGGTGGTTTGATAAGGTTGGAGTGTTAAAGGCACCTTTCAATTCATTCTTAGGAAAACTAATACAAAAAAGAGGGGACCCGATCTTTGGTCTTGAATTAAAGTATGCTATTCGAAATGGATCTGTTTTTATTAAAAACAGATCCATGGATGGCAAGGAAAATAAGGTTATATTCCAAGATAACACGTTTCTTGATGTCAATAACATAATATGGGCTACCGGTTTTATACCTGACTATTCATGGTTAAATGTATCAGGCGTATTAGACGAGAAAGGAAATCCTAAACATAATAGAGGTATTACTAATATAGAGGGTTTATATTTTTTAGGTTTACCTTGGCAATATAGACGTGGTTCTGCGTTATTACAAGGTGTCGGATATGATGCAAAATATATCGTCGACCAAATAGTGAGAAATTCTTATTGAGGTGAAAGATGCTTAATTCAACAATCCAACAAAAAAAGTCGATTGCTTAGTTTACAGGAATTCGGCTTTTTTAGGTTAAGAGGGTATCCTTATTGCGCAAAATAACTCTTAAAAAAGGTGCAAAATAATTCCTAAATTGACACTATGATTTTATCCGTCTACTACACTTGTATCAATAGAGTACACTCTATTGATATATAATTGTAATAAATTGAAAATACAGAAACGGGATGATACTGAATGAAATTTGCAAGAGGTAGAGAATTGCTTACACCGGAACAGAGACAGGATTTTATGCAAATCCCTGAAGATGAATGGATACTGGGGACCTACTTCACTTTTTCCAAACGGGATTTAGAAATAGTTAATAAGCGAAGGAGGGAAGAAAACCGTTTAGGATTTGCTGTTCAATTAGCTGTTCTTCGGTATCCCGGTTGGCCATACACTCATATCAAAAACATCCCAGATTCAGTCTTAAAATATATATCGAAACAGATCAGTGCCAGTCCATCCTCGCTTAGTCATTATCCTCAAAGGGAAAATACACTTTGGGATCATTTGAAAGAAATTCGAAGTGAATACGACTTTGTAACTTTTACCCTGAGAGAATATCGAATGACATTTAAGCACCTTCATCAATTAGCTTTGGAAAATGGTGATGCCATTCATCTACTGCATGAATGCATAGATTTTCTAAGAAAAAACAAAATCATACTACCTGCTATCACTACACTTGAAAGAATGGTGTGGGAAGCGAGAGCAATGGCTGAAAAGAAGCTATTTAATACGGTTAGTCAGTCTTTAACAAATGAGCAAAAAGAAAAACTTGAAGAGATCATAACTTCGCAGCTTCCATCCGAATCCAATAAAACAATATTGGGTTGGTTAAAGGAACCACCGGGTCATCCTTCACCCGAAACATTTCTAAAAGTAATAGAACGGCTGGAATACATACGGGAAATAGAATTGGAGACGGTAAAAATTAGTCATTTGCATCGCAATCGCCTGTTACAGCTATCTCCCGCTTAGGTTCAAGATATGAGCCTTATGCATTCCGTGACTTTCAGGAAAATAAACGCTATTCAATATTAACCGTCTATTTATTAAATCTTACTCAGGAGTTAACGGATAAAGCTTTTGAAATTCATGACAGACAAATACTCAGTCTGTTATCAAAAGGCCGTAAGGCTCAAGAGGAAATTCAGAAACAAAACGGTAAAAAGCTGAATGAGAAAGTTATACACTATACGAACATCGGACAAGCTTTGATCAAAGCAAAACAGGAAAAATTAGACGTTTTTGAGGTTTTAGAATCCGTTATCGAATGGAATTCTTTTGTTTCTTCAGTCAAAGAAGCTCAGGAGCTTGCACGTCCTGCCGACTATGATTATTTAGACTTACTGCAAAAACGGTTTTATTCACTAAGAAAATATACACCAACACTATTAAGAGTATTGGAATTTCATTCCACAAAGGCAAATGAGCCACTTTTAAAGGCTGTTGAGATTATCCGAGGAATGAACGAATCCGGAAAACGAAAAGTGCCTAATGACTCACCTGTGGATTTTATTTCAAAACGATGGAAAAAACATTTATACGAGGATGATGGTACAACAATAAATCGGCATTACTATGAAATGGCTGTTTTATCAGAACTTCGGGAGCATGTTCGGGCAGGAGATGTTTCCATTATTGGTAGCAAACAATATAGAGATTTTGAGGAATATTTGTTTTCGGAAGATACATGGAATCAAACGAGGGAGAATACGAGATTATCAGTTAGTTTAGCATTCGAGGATTATATAAAGGAGAGAATCAGCAGCCTTAATGAAAGGTTAAAGTGGTTAGCTTCCAATTACAACAAGTTGGATGGGGTTTCTCTTGAAAAAGGAAAGCTGTCACTCGCACGCTTAGAAAAAGATGTTCCAGAAGAGGCAAAAAAGTTTAGTGCAAGCCTTTATCAGATGCTACCAAGAATAAAATTAACCGACCTACTAATGGATGTTGCCCATATAACAGAATTTCATGAGCAATTCACGCATGCTTCCAATAATCGAAAGCCAAATAAAGAAGAAACGATTATTATCATGGCTGCCCTTTTAGGTATGGGAATGAATATTGGATTGAGTAAGATGGCTGAAGCCACACCGGGACTTACATATAAGCAACTAGCCAATGTGTCTCAATGGCGCATGTATGAAGACGCAATGAATAAAGCTCAAGCTGTATTAGTAAATTTCCATCACAAGCTACAATTGTCATCTTATTGGGGTGATGGAACAACATCCTCATCGGATGGGATGAGAATGCAGCTAGGAGTTTCATCACTACATGCAGATGCAAATCCCCATTATGGAACCGGTAAAGGAGCCACTATTTATCGATTTACAAGTGATCAATTCACATCTTACTACACAAAGATTATTCATACTAACTCAAGGGATGCCATTCAGGTTTTGGATGGTTTATTGCACCATGAAACAGATTTAAACATAGAAGAGCATTATACAGACACAGCCGGTTATACTGATCAAATTTTTGGATTGACTCATCTATTAGGTTTTAAATTCGCTCCAAGAATAAGAGATTTATCGGATTCTAAATTATTTACAATATATAATGCAAGTGAGTATCCAAAATTAGAAACCATTTTACGTGGACAAATAAATACAAAGGTTATTAAAGAAAATTATGAGGATGTTTTGCGATTAGCCCATTCAATAAGAGAAGGAACCGTCTCAGCATCCCTTATTATGGGGAAATTAGGTTCTTATTCAAGACAAAACAGCTTAGCTACAGCCTTACGTGAAATGGGTCGAATAGAAAAAACAATCTTTATTCTGAATTACATTTCAGATGAATCTCTAAGAAGAAAAATACAACGAGGATTGAATAAAGGAGAAGCTATGAATGGATTGGCAAGAGCTATTTTCTTTGGAAAACAAGGAGAACTTAGGGAACGAACAATACAGCACCAACTTCAAAGAGCCAGTGCTTTAAATATAATTATCAATGCCATTAGTATTTGGAATACTTTACATCTAACAAAAGCAGTTGAATATCAAAAACGGTCAGGTAGTTTTAATGAAGAATTATTGCACCATATGTCACCTCTAGGTTGGGAACATATTAATTTACTTGGAGAATACCATTTTAAATCGGAGAAAATGGTCTCGCTAGATTCATTAAGACCCTTGAAACTTTCTTAACGTTGTTAAAAATAGGGGAATCGTCTCGGAAATGTGCTTAGCGTTGTAAATCCGCATTTTCCTGACGAGACCCCTTATAGTGCAAAGTAAATTTGTAAAAATAGACAGAGGGGAATTTGAAATATTTGAAGCTGGTAATGGTGAACCATTATGTTTCACCAATCTTTATAGCGAATTTAACGAACGTGGGTATTATTTTACTGATATGTTTGTAGACCATTTTAAAGTTTTACTTATAAACTTAAAGGAAACTGGAAATTCTCACTGGTTCATATTTTATCGATATTTTATCGTTATGAATTAGGTGCCCGTCAGTAAAGATGAAATGATAAAGGATTATACTTTCCTAACGTTTGTAAGATTTGATAAATATTGTTTAAACTAAAACACACCTGTTTATGAGTATGTCATGTGGACCTAAGACAAATACATAAGTAGGTGGTTTTCTTTTGTTATTGGGTAGCTTTGACAAGTATATCCAAATTGTAATTCATTAGGTAAAAATAATCCTCATCATTCTCAATATCTTCTTCAGTTAAAACAGACAAATTATGAATGGTTAAGGATTCCGCACCAATTTGTTCTTGAATTACTTCCGATATTCTGTTCAAGCTGTTTTGTTCATACAGGATATAATCTAAATTGGATTCTTCTGCTTGGTCAATTATTTCCGTTAACTCTTTTTGTGATGGTTCACTGCTTGATGATAGTCCTTTTATTGAAATCTGTTCTATGTCGTAGCGTTCTTCCCAATATCCGAAAGCCGCATGAGATACAAGAATTTGTTTCTTCTCTTTTTCTCCTAATATATCGCTGAAATTTTGATCTAATGCGGTTAATTCTGCTTCTAATGCTGCAAAGTTTTCATTGTAGGTAGCCTCTTCATCCGGATTTAATGCAATAAGTTCCTCTTTGATAATTTGCGACAATTCTATCATTCTTAGAGGGTCAAGCCAAATATGCGGATCCACTTCACCGTCGTCATGTCGGTCACTATCATTCGATTCTCCAGCATGTTTATCTTCATCCACACGCCCTTCTTCGGTTGGCACAAACAGTTCATTGTGCTGTCCAATTTCAATCAGTTTAACTTCTTGAGAGGAAAGCGTCTCTGCAGCTGTTTCCGCTAATGCTTCTAGCCCAGCGCCTAAATATATAAACGCATCACTTTCTACGATTTTTGTCATATCTTGTGATGTAAGTTCATATGAATGCTCATCTACTCCCGGTGGGTATACGGTTTCAACCGATACTGTATCTCCGGCAATCCTTTCAGCAGCATACTGAACAGGATAAATTGTTGTGTAGGTAGTAAGTTCTGTATCATCTTCAGTTGATGCTTGATTGGATGGCGAGCAACCAATTGTAATCAAGATAAGTATTAGAACTATTCCTATTTCCTTAATATCTTTCACTCTCGTCTTCCTCCTATTTTGCATAATTTTACTTCCACATCATACCGTAATGATTACTGTTTGAAAATAGGAAAGATTACGATTTATATTTCTGAATGTGGTAAATCAAAAATTGTTGAAAAGTAATAAAATTAGTCTTATTGTTAATAGCTGGTGGCTTATTTAAAAAGCAAACGATAAGAAAGGCATCAAAATTGGGTGTTAGTATTAGTGATTTAATAAGGATTATAAAAAAATGAAAGTCACTGTCTTAAATGGCCTTTTAAAACTATGAATGTTAAATGTGATGCAAGTGGGCGGGAGTATTCATCTTCGTCTACTTTTAAAAATCACTTGGTTGTCGTTTTTATATAATCACTTCTCCAGAGAACTCCGCACATACTTTATCACGCTCTTTTTTACTGAGTGTATAATACGTAAAGACTCTCTCCAAAATTTTTAAATCGTAAAGATTCTTGTGAATAAGTAAATTCTGCAGAGTTTCTTGATATTTTTATTCTAAAATAAAAAATATTTCTGATCTGAGGTGTCGAATAATGACTAATTGCTTACTAGAGCGTGACCAATTAACAGATACCGGTATCGTATGTAAATTAAGCAAGAGGCAGACTATCACAATACCGAAAAAAATTAGAGAAAGGTTATTTATATTGGCTGGAGATGAAGTTACTATATCTATAATAGCCAAGTCAAATGAGTTGATCATTCAAAAAAACGCTGGAAATACATTAGAAAATAAAATGATTATAAACGAAAAAGGAGCAATTCGAATCCCTATAGAATTGGGAAGGTTTCTTTCACTAAATAAAGGGGATTCGTTTCTCCTTTATTTAGCGGATCACGACCCTTTTATCTTACTTAAAAAACTAAACTAGAAATCACATTTCATAGAATAAAGTCATCCTTTTAATTTACCTTGTTATTTATATAAAACACCTCTAATTGAGGTGATATAACCAATTTAACACTGGAATATTAAGCTAATATTACAAGTACCGAATCTGCACATTTTCTCCATCTTTTCTATTTAAAATTAAACAGGTATTAACATTTGCATAAGAGGAGTCAACCACCTATGAAGTTAAAGAGCCTTATTGAAGGAATTAATAACACAAGCAAAATAGATTCTGAGACAGCAAACCTCACTATTACAGGTATAGCAGATAGTTCAGTTAATGTGTCACAAGGCTATATTTTTGTGGCCATTAACGGGTTCAATCAAGATGGTCATCAATTTATTCTGAAAGCTATTGAAAAAGGTGCATGTGTAATAGTAGGTGAATCAGAAATCACCGGTTTAACTGCACCTTATATACAAGTTGAGAATAGTAGAAAAGCTTTGGGTATCATTGCAAATAAATTTTATGGCAATCCTTCAAACCAAAAGCTAATGATCGGTATTACAGGGACGAATGGAAAAACAACGACAAGTTATATCTTGAAACATCTCTTAGAAAGTAATGGAAAATCATGTTCGTTAATTGGAACCATAGAAAATGTTATCAATGGCCAGGTTAAGAAGAGCGTTAACACTACTCCAAGTTCATTAGATTTACAAAGATTAATAGAAGAAAGTAAGGATGAGGTTGTCATAGTCGAAGTGTCCTCACACGGGTTATCTCAATATAGAGTGCAGGGCATAACATTTGATTTTTGCTTGTTTACGAACCTTGAACATGAACATTTAGATTACCATCCTACGATGGAAGATTACTTTCAAACTAAAATGTTATTGTTTGACCATCTGAAAGAAGGTGGACAAGCCATTGTTAACACGGATAATCATTGGGGTAAAAGACTGGCTAAAATCTTACAGGGCAAAGGAATTAACGTTAATTCTATTGGCCAATCTTCTGATAATAAAGTGAGGTTACTTTATTTTAACTTCAAAAACTCAACTATTTTCGTTGAAGATTGTAATGATGTAAAACTTATTTTTTCACCTATGCATGGAATTCACAATATGTATAATACGTTGATGGCTTGTGTTAGTGCCAGACTATTGGGTCTTAGTGAGGATTCTATTATTGAATCCGTTTCAAATTTCCAGGGTGTAGAAGGGCGCTTTGAAAAAATTAAACTGACTAATGGCGCTACAATTGTAGTCGACTATGCCCATACAGCAGAAGCTATTTTACACTGCTTAACAACTGCAAAGCGGTTAGGTGCAAATAGAGTAATTCATATATTCGGCTTCAGAGGAGACAGAGACCATACTAAAAGGCAGGAAATGTTGACGGTAACCTCCGGCACAAGCGATCAATATATATTGACCCTGGATGATTTAAATTCTGTTCCTCAAAGTGAAATGATAGAAACACTAGAAAACCTGAACACTCTCTATGGAAATGAAAAAGGACTTGTCATTCCCGATCGAACCCTAGCCATAAAGTGGGCTATCGAACATAGCAATCCAGAAGATTGGATTATTATCACGGGAAAAGGGCATGAAACATACCAACAAAATTACCGTTTACAAACTGAGTCTGATAAAGACACCGTTTTGTATTTTACAAAGAAAATACATTCCTGGAGTAGTTGAATATGAGGAAAATATTATTATTTATCACAACTTTTGTCGCTATAAATTCTTTGTTTGTTTCAAAAGCCTTCGGAGGTCCCAATCCTTCTCCTCCAATAGTGGCGAGTGAGGCTGCTATTGTACTGGAAGCAAGTTCAGGACAGGTTCTTTATGAAAAAAACTCCAATTCTCCAATGTATCCTGCAAGTGTGACGAAAATTGCTACAGCAATCTATGCGATTGAAACAGGTAACCTGAATGACATTGTAACGATTAGCAGTAATGCCAGTGCCAGGCATGTAGAAGGTACCACCGTCTTTTTAGAAAAGGGAGAAGAAGTATCATTGAAAAAGCTAATTCAAGGTTTATTAATCAATTCAGGGAATGATGCGGGTGTAGCAATTGCAGAGCATTTAAGTGGTAGTGAGAAACAGTTTTCTAAAGACATAAATATCTATCTTAAAAACGTTATTGGCGTCCAGAATACTAACTTTGTAAACCCTCATGGTCTATTTGATCCAAAACATCGTACCACTGCAGAAGATTTAGCGAAAATAACACGGTATGCCATGAAAAATGCAACCTTTAGGGAAATATTCGGAACAAAGGAATTAGAATGGGATGGGCAAACATGGGACACAACCATACTGACCCATCATAAATTAGTAAAAGAGGAAATACCTTATGAAGGTGTAACAGGTGGGAAAAATGGCTTTGTCAGTCAATCCGGCTATACGTTAGCAACAACCGCAAAGCGAGGTGGTTTAACCCTAATTGTAATCACCTTAAAAGGCAGCATGAAAAATGATTCGTATGATGACACAATTAAGTTACTAGACTATGGATTTAAGAATTACAGAACATCCATTATCCCAAAAGGAACTAAATTTATGGTAGCAGATCAAGAATATATAGCCTCTGAGAAAATAGCTTATACTTACCCCAAAAGTGAGCAACTGAGTAAAGCAACCAAGGAGGATGGAACCTTAGAAATCACTACTCAGGATGGAATAGAAATAGCTTCTTATCAGTTAAAGGAAGTTCTTAATGAAACAAAAACTGAATTGAAAAAGAAACTTGTGAATGAAGTAAGATTCGATTCCATTTTTGGTCATCTCAATCCATATTTAGCATATTTTTCTATCGCCTTTCTATTAAGCATAATTGGTATATTCTATCGCCAAAAAATATAGTCCTTAAGTAAGATAAAATGAAAATGCAATCCATTCTATTAATGAATTGCTTTTCATTTTATCCTTTCCCATATAACAATAGTTATTTATATTTCCAACTAGAATTAAACCTATTGATTAGGAAGATGCCGCACACAAATAATAACCTCCCTATGAACATGAATAGAAAAACAATTCCAGATGTTAATTTCTCATATGTTTAGGTCTTATAGTAATATCTTAGTTACTGAGCATTTACTTCTATTGCGCCCTCGTTTTTAAGTAAACCCCTTTACTTAGACCAGGGTAGCTTTCTTCAAGTTTTTCGTGGATATCTTTTGCAAACAGTAAATTTTCTTGATAATTCTCATGTTCTTGCCCTACAACAAAATATAACCTTGCGTAATTTTTACCATTAATAGTCGTAGTTGTACTTTCTTTTCTCGCTGAATCTCTATGAATATCTATATAGTAGGAGATACTCTTACTTTGTGCTGATACAGTCTCAACAAGTTCACGTGACAATGTATACGAATCGGTATAATCCCATCCCTTATCGTTTAACGCCTGCGCCATATTCGTATCTTCATGTTGAGATTTTATCCCATATTCCTCCAGTTTATTACTTAACATCGATCCAACAAGTACTACATTTTCTTGGTTATCTGTACTAGAAGAATCACTTGGCTTAACATCCTTATTCATCAAAGGTAAGTATCCTTCCCAACTATGGGAATGATAAATAAAAACAGAAGGATTTTTGCTGGTAATACTCTCTTCGTTAGCCGATTCTTCACTATTCGGCTCATCTTCCTTGTTGATATTTGAGTTTTCTCCTTTAAGCAATTCATCAAAATCGGGTGGAGGAGATTCCTGTGGGAGATTCGAATAATCTGACCCCTCTCCCGCAATATAAATTTTAGTGTTGGCACTGTTAAATCCTGGGATTTCCTTCAAAAGGAATGTTGATATATTATTAGTTCTAATTCCAGTTACCGCTTCAAAGGCTAAATTAGATATTGAAGGTACCTCTAATTCCCCTTCAAGAAAAACTTTAAATTGAGGAATCTCTTGTCCTACCATAAGAAGGAATGCGTCTGTAATAGTATCTGAATTTGCAATTCCTACATAATCTTGATATTGGAAAATGTTGATTTTCATAGTTGGTGTATTAACTACTAATACTATTATGGAAAGTATAAAAAAAAGAAAACCCAGTATTATTGATAGAAAATTAACGTTATTTTTTTCCTTAATTTTAGTTTTCATCCATAAAACACCTCTAGTTGATTCTATATGAGGTTGCTAACCAATTTAGAAGTTTTAATCTCCGTTACTTTCAATGTCTTTGTCGGTTAGAATCGATAAATTATTATACGTTTAATTAAATCTGCATAAAACCATTTCACTGATTAATTACAATTTAGATGCACTTGATAAAGCAATCAAATAATAATAACACAATATTGAATATTGCTATTATTTAGATCAAAAGGTGTCATCTTTTTGATCCACTAAGATAGATTGTTAAAAATAGGTTTGCAGGCCTGTTTTGGAGTCTTGACAAGGAACCTCTGTAGTAATAATTTTTGGCAATAAACGGCAGCTATAATCCTATCATTACTACCTCATTGAATCAATTTTATGGTACAAGTGGTTAATTTCAATGGCAATATTCAAACATAAGCCCACGTCGTCTAGAGTGAGCTCCTTTTATTCAATCTATTAGTTTGAAACAAAGTAAATTACATTCCTTCAATTAGAAGAACTTTTTGGGATGGTGGACCAGGTAGCGATAGGAAAGAAATTTGATGCGGAAAGAATTGATTTCACACAAAAGGCGTTACGTTTCTATATTGTATTAAAAAATCCAGCGCTTAATTTGCTATATTTAATAAATAGATTAAACCAACTTTATAAACGGATATTGCCGTGATTATTTTCTGTTATTTTTTCCTGAACCGAAAATGACAGCTTTTATTGTTTTACGACGATAAATGATGTAAATGATCGATCCTATGATAAGTAAAATCGAGACTATTTGTGCTGTCCGTAGATCACCAACTACATATAAACTATCGGTACGCATGCCCTCAATAAAAAACCTTCCGATAGAATATCCTATTAAATAAGTTAGGAAAACTTCCCCTCGCAATGGATTAAATCTTCGTAATAACAATAGGAGAACGAAAATGATAATGTTCCACAACGATTCATATAAAAACGTAGGATGATAGGTTACGCCATTTATCGTCATTTGATTGATGATAAATTCAGGCAGTAAATCATATAAAAACGAACTCTCTAAAAGCTGGCCCCCATGTGCCTCTTGGTTCATAAAGTTTCCCCAGCGGCCGATTGCTTGTCCTAAAATAAGACTTGGTGCCACAATATCGGCTAATTGCCAAAATGATATGTTTTTCATACGGCAAAACACAATTGCCGTGAGCACACCACCGATAATCGCTCCATGTATGGCAATTCCACCTTCCCAAACAGCAAACGCACGCCAAAATGGGCCTTCAGCATAATTTTTCCACTCAAAAATTACATAATAAATTCGAGCAAAAATAATTGCAATTGGGACGGCATAAATTATAAAGTCCGTAAGTAAATCTCTCTTTAAACCAAGCCGTTCTGCTTCTTTCATGGCTAGCCATAAGCCTAATGCGGCTCCTGTAGCAATAATAACGCCATACCAATAAATTGTAATCGGTCCAATTTCCAAAAACTCCCTATCTAGTGGTACTCCTGAATTAAATATCATTATCTAACCTCCTATTCTAATGACTTATTTATAAATAACCCTATTCTAAACCTTAACGATTGTATGTGCAGATTTTATCCATTTTGATTAAAATATTTTAAAATATGTTCTGTGTTACGCAATCGGAACAATAGAATATTTTATTTCATTTGATTTTTTATCCAACTTCCTCATTATTGTCATATTTTCTGTATAATTAGTTGACATATAATTCATATAATTATTTTTAATTAGTTATTACAATAATTATTGGAAATTACATAGGAGGGGAATTAGTTGAAGAAAAGTATAGTAGCAACAATATTACTAGGTTTAATTGTAGTACTTGCCGCATGCGGTGGAGGTAACACCGATAGTGACAGTGACGGGAACACCGAAATAAATAATTCAACTGGAGAGACAGAAAGTACCAGTTCTTCGGAAGATTTTACTCTGAATAACGATATTGAAATTAAAGCAAAAACTTTCAATTTGACCAGGCTGAATACACTGTAAAGGCTGGGGAAGAAGTTAATATAAGTCTTGTAAATGATGAAGGAATGCATGGATTGGCCATTGATGACCTTGATGTAAGAATAGATGGTGGTGGTGATGCAGTCTTTACACCAGAAAAACCAGGAGAATACGCCATATATTGCAGTATTCCTTGTGGTGAAGGTCATAACGACATGGTATCTACTTTGATAGTGCAGTAAATTTAACTATTATAACTTGGACCACCTGCTTTTGCAGAAGGTCCAAGTTATATGAAAAGCAATTAAGGCTTATTTATTTTTTCTCCCGATAAGGATTATAACATATAAAACTCCAATAATTATCCCTGGCAGCCCCGTCCACAAACAGATTTGAATAAGTGTTGTCACATAAGATTTAATCGACCCATTCCCCCACATTGTTGCACCAGAAACAGTCAGACAGGTTAATCCAATGATAATTAAGGATATTGCTAACAACCATTCAATTTTTTTCATATTTCCCCCTACTCCACTTTTGGGAAGCTTAGCTCAAACTTTGTTCCTCTATTAACTTTGCTACTTACTGAAATTGTCCCATGTTGGATTTCGACTAGATTCTTAACTATAGCCAGTCCCAATCCCGTTCCTCCCAATTCTCTTGACCGTGATTTCTCAACCCGATGGAAACGCTCGAAGATGAGAGGAAGTTCTTCTTTAGGAATCCCCATACCTGTATCCTCTATGGTTACATATACGTTATTTTTCTTGCTCCTTACCTTGAGAAAAATAGAGCCTTTTTCTGTATATCGAATTGCATTCGTTAACAAATTTATAAAAATCTGTTCCAAGCGATTACCATCAGCCTCAATGAACGGGATATCTTCGTCAATTTCAGTAACTAACCTCAATCCTTTTTTTTCGAGTTCGATCCCAATCTTCAAAATGATAGTTTTCATAATTTCTACGATATCAACGGTTTCCATTTGAAGATCTATTTTACCCTCCTCCATTTTTGATAGATCAAATAAGTCATTAATCAACCTTAGTATGTGATCCGATTCATCTTCAATAATGGTCAGATATTGTCGTCTTTCCTCTTTTGTTTCATACAGATTGTTTTTTAATACATTTGCATATCCTTTCAGATACGAGATGGGTGTACGCAGTTCATGTGAGATACTTGCGAAAAGTTCTCTACGGTTAGCTCTGTATTGATTTGTTTCCATTGCAAGGTCATTGATTGCTGCACCCAGTGAGCCTAATTCATCATTAGGTAGCTTGTTGACGCGTATATCCAAGTTTCCTTTTGCTATCTCCCTTGTTGCCCGTTCCATTTCCAACAGTGGGTTTGACATTTTTTTAGCCAGAAAAAAAATAATTCCCAATCCCAAAAAAAACGCGCCCACTGCAGACAAAATTAATAAATCCCTAATCTTACGAACGGGTTCATGGGCATCGTCTACAGGAGCCAGGACAAAAAAGGAACCCTGAAACGTATTAGAAAGCATGATAGGATGACCATGACCAAGGTAGATATTATTTGTTTTCTTTTCCTCGACGTTTTTTCGAATTGACTCGCCTTCTGATAATTGCATGAGTTCGTTGTTACTCAAGGCATTGACTTGAACACCAGTGTCTGCTATGATTCTCCCACTTGCATCCGTAATATAAATCTCCTTATTGGTGAAATATGCGAGATTCTTATACATATTTATCATCGTCTCATCATCGAGTGACGTTATCGTATTTGCATATTTTTGAGAAAGTTCTCGAATCTCTTCCTGTATTTGATTATAATAGAAGTTAGTAAATATTTTATCGGCCACAAAACCTAAAGGTAATAACACGGCCAAAATCAGGCACATCATGATTCCGCCAAGCTTCAAGACAATTCTATTCATGTTAGGTTTTATCCTCTTCTGTATTTAAAAACCTGTATCCTACTCCCCAAACTGTTTTGATTGGATTATAGGAAAACCCGTACTTACGAAGTTTTTCACGTATATTCTTCACGTGTGTATCAATTGCTCGAAGTTCCCGCATTTCGTTTGTAGCCCAGATTTTATCCAATATCATTTCACGTGTAAATACCCTCTTCGGCTGACTGGCAAATAAATACAGAATGTCAAATTCCTTTGGCGTTAATCCGATTGGTTTATCCTTTACCTTTACAGATCTACTGATCATGTTAATAGAGAGGTCCTCAAAATATAATATCGGTGTATCATTCTCTTTATTTATCATCTTCTCTCTACGGATCAAGGCGGTGACTCTAGCTACGAGTTCCTCAGGAGCAAACGGCTTTATTAGATAATCATCCGCACCGATATTAAGTCCATGAACTCGATCTTTAATGTCACTTCGGGCTGTTAACATCAAAATCGGTACGTTTTTTGTCTCCCTAACAGTTGCACATACTGCCCAGCCATCAATATCTGGTAACATGATATCTAGAATCATTACGTTGTAGAGTGTTTTATCTAGCATTTGAAGTGCTTCTTTTCCGTTTTTTGCCTCATCGATATCAACATTTATTTTAGATAAATGAATCTTTATCAAGTTTCTCATATTCCATTCATCATCGACTACTAAAATTTTATCTTTCATATCCAAACCTCATTTAATTACCTTAGCTTTCTAGATTTCTTTACTCTAGATCCTACCACATTTTCCGCATTTCGTAATAACAACCTCTAAATATAAGGTCAATGTTTAAAACAAATATCATGCGTAAGAATGTAGTCCAGCTATAACTAAGTTCACCACAATTAGGTTAAACATAATAATAGCAAATCCAATTACTGCTAGCCATGCAGATCTTTCACCATGCCAACCTCTTGAAAGTCTTAAATGTAAAAATGCTGCATAGAAAAACCAAGTTACTAGTGCCCATACTTCTTTGGGGTCCCATCCCCAAAAGCGTCCCCAAGCTTCCTGAGCCCATATTGACGCAAATATTAATCCTCCCAATGTAAATATCGGGAATCCAATTGCTACGGAACGGTACATAATCTCATCCAACAAATCTGGGTTCACGTTTTTTAGGAGTGGTTGCACGCTTGCTCCAATCCGTTTACGAAAAGCTAATCGAACGATCACATAAAGGATAGTACCTATAAAGAATGACCATATAACCGTATTAAACTTCCTACCTGCATCAGCTCCCTGCATCCAGGTAGGTGCATCAAACCATGGTTTCATGACACCTTCTGTTAAAAGGGTTCCTTCGTTTGGAGCTACAATAGGTGGTAAATGATACTCCGTTGTTATCCCGATTGCATTTCCTTCTGTATACTCAAATGACGCATTGTAATTCATTACGTTAAAGATAGATGTAATTACAATAAATCCTATGAATAGGAAGGTTGTATAAAGTATAGCTTCAAGCCATGTATTCTTTGCAGTGCGTCGGATTTGATCTAATTGTCTAATTAAATACATTAACCCCGCCACTAGACTAATGAATAAGATTCCTTGCCCTAGCGCAACAGTTGTTACATGAATGGATAACCAGTGGCTTTGCAAGGAAGGTACCAATGGTGGTATTTCCGTTGGGAACATACTTGCATACGCAATAATAACGAGTGCAATCGGAAGGGCAAATAACCCTAATGATGTAAGTTTATAATAAAAGTAAATAATGATAAAAGCTAGCACCATACACATTCCAAGGAATGTCATAAATTCAAACATATTACTTACTGGGGGATTTCCGCTTGCCATCCATCTTGTAATAAGATAAACGAGCTGAGCGATAAACCCAATAATGGTGATCGAGATACCAATTGTTCCAGCCTTTGTTCTTTTTCTGCGTTCATTTTTTTTTTGCCTAATTGTTGCACCGAAGAAAATGGTAGCAACTAAGTACAAAATAAAAGCGGTATAGAGCATCATACTGCTTACATTCAACAAATCCATTACATGTTCTCCTCCTTTTTGATGAATAAATCTGCATTTTTTACATGCAGACTTATTTATCTAGTTCCTGCTGATCATCAACCATTTTTATCGATGTATTTTCAAGTGATTTTTCAATATCCTTTTTAATCCCAAACCAGTTTTTATTCGTGTGGGCTGCCATTAATAATCCATTTCCTTTAGGTTGAATCCAAATTCGCCTGTGCTGCCAATACATTCCTTGAATAACCCCTATCATAAAGATAGCCGAACCGACACCGAAAAGTGGCAAGGTGTAATCTCTTCGTAGTTGTAATCCACTTACATCATGCAATTCAAAATCCTGTAAGCCAATTGTATATTCATTTTCTCCTGTTGCATCAATATTTTTACCAATCCCAATGAAGCTGACTTCTGCAGAATCACTACCTGGAGGATAGACCAACAAGACAAATGCTGGGTTTTTCGGATAATTTGTTTCTGATGTCGGTATACCATTATCGTTTAATACATAATCTGGATAATACTGATCAACTTCAACTTTAAATCCATTTTCCAACATGTATTCGGATTCCGGATTTGTTAAATCAATAGTAAATGTGTCCAAAGATTTCTCATCTGGATCATTCGTTTCATAAATTTTAAGTGTCAAACTTGTAAATTCATTTAACTGGTAACCAGATTGATACAATGTATAGCCTTCAAATTTTGCAGGTATATTCATTTGAATAGAGCTCTCCAGTATTGGTTCCAGTTCGGGCTCTGCACCTGGAATAGAACTATCATTTGCTTGATAAACAACAACATCGGTCTGAAAGTTACTAGGTACCATGCCCTGCTGTTCAATAGCTGCTTTAAACCGTTCATCATTTTCGTCGTGTATTTCCATAATAAAATCGTTGTTTTTTATGTAGTACTCCCCATCTGTACCTGGAATAACCTTCTGTTCCCCTTCTCTGAGCCATATAAATGCGTCCTCGTACAAAAGAGGCGTTGAACGGAGGATTGCTGCAAGTAAAATGATAATGAGACCAATATGATTGACATAAGGTCCCCATCTTGAAAACCTTCCCTTCTCAGCCAAGATATGGCCATTTTCATCTCGAACTTTATATCGCTGTTTTTGCAATCTTTTCTTCACTTGTTCGATTTCTGCATCTGTAACACGTTCTGTTTCACTGAACAATCGTTGTCTATTTAGAAAAGTTTCATGTCGCTTGGCTTTCTGCTTTTTTAGAGCTTTATAGAGAGGCACAAATCGATCCAAACTGCAGATCACTAAAGAAATACCAATGAGTCCAAGCAATATCATGTACCACCAAGAGCTATATAATTGGTAAAAACCCAACTGGTAATAAATAAGCCCTAAAATACCAAATTGATCTTCATAATATACTGCAGGGTCACGTGATATTGCATTTTGTGGTATAAACTGAGCTTGTGGGAAAATTGTCCCGAGCATCGAAGCGACCAATGCAATAACAATTAGCCAAACCCCGACTTTTACAGATGAAAAAAAGCTCCATATTTTGTCAACAATCGACGTAGTGTATGTTTGCGAACGTCGTGCCGTACCGTCATAACGCATATTAAGAAGTTTCTTTCCTTCGTTACCATCAATATGCTGATTCTCTTCTATAGGTTTACCACAGGCTTCACATAATACCGTTCCTTCTGGGTTGATATGTCCACATTCACATTTTATTTTTTTCATTAGAATCCCTCACAATCAGCATGTTGCTTATTTTCGTTACTGTGGCTGAATATCCTGCAAGTAACCCTCAAGCCTTTCTAAACTTAATGCCCCACTGACAAATTCCTCAATTTCACCGTCAGGATTTATAAAAAATGTACTCGGTAACGGTCCCACTTTGTATAAATCTCTTATCTCTGCCGTTTTATCATGCGGTATAGGAAACGTTAAATCATACTTATCGATAAATCCGTCAACAACGAGTTCCGTACTATCTAGGCTAACAGCTACAATTTCAATTCCCTTTTCCTTGTATTCCGGATACAATTCCTGCATATAAGGCATTTCTTCTTCACATGGTTTGCACCAGGTTGCCCAGAAATTTAGCATGACACCTTTTCCTTTTAAATCACTTAATTGGACCGTTTCTAATTCATTATTTTTACTAATTTGCGTTAGTTTAAAGTCAGGCGCTTTATCTCCAACACGATATACCGTATTATCGTCCTTTAAATTTGAAACGAGCGCAAATACCACTGCACCTAGCAAAACTACTAATATAGTAGACCTGTATATAAACCGATTTCTTTTCTTATTTTTTTTCTTCCTTTTTATTTGATCTAAACTCATTTATATCACTCCCAAATTTCAATAAAGGAAACTTATCATCTAAAAACCTCTAAACCCTCCAAAAATAGGGATTAATAACGAAATAATGACTGTCATTAAATCAAAATACAAGAGTATGCCCATGATAATCATTAAAATACCACCAATCATCATGAACCGGTTTGCATATTTTTTGATGAACGTCATTTTATCAATAAACAGCGTCATGATTAAAAATGGTATTGCAAATCCCAAGATGTAAAAAATCATGTAAAAAAGTCCCATCCCTGGATTCACTACGCCTAACGTAATCACCGCGGCCAGAATAGGTCCAGTACAGGGCGTCCAACCAGCAGCAAAGCCCAATCCAATAAGAACAGATCCCAGGTAACCTGCCGGTCTTTTTCGAAAATGAACCTTTTTATCCTTAAGCAAAAAGTTAAACTGTAGGATCCCCGTAAGAACCAACCCAAAAAATACCAATATGACAGCACCAAGCTGTCTTAACAAATCTTGATATGTTAAAAAGAATGTTCCTATAAATGAAGTTGATAATCCGATAGCCAAAAAAACGACCGAAAACCCCAATAGAAAAAGGATTGTATGTATTAAAGCTTTCTTCCTTAATATTCCTCGTTCAGCTTTTAGCTCGTCCACCGTCATTCCAGTTATATAGGAAAGAAAAGCGGGATAAAGAGGAAGTGAACATGGTGATAAGAATGATAATAGACCCGCACCGAATGCAAGGAATAAATTTAGTTCTCCCAATAATAAGAACCCCCTATTTACAATTTAAGTATTCCATCGTTAGTATAAACAAACTATATGTGGAAAGTGTGAAGATTGGGTCAAAATACCAAAAGGCAAAACAGAAGTGAATATAGGCTGTAACTGAAAAAATTTAATAGATAGTTTACTCTAGGTAAAAGGAAACCCTTATTACGCAAAAATATAATGAAAAAATAAGTATTCGCCGTTGCAAAATGTTTATATTATTAAACATCATCAATAGAGGTACCAAAGGGGGGGAAGTGGGAAATGTATATGGAAATAAACTTGAATAAATAAAAGGAAGAAGATCCCCACCAAGGTATGCTTCTTCCTTTTTTGAACTTTATAAAAAACCAGTCTTTATAAAAAATTTACTTACCTAAGTTATATTCTGATTAATTCAAACACCATTACTCTATATCACCCCAGTGCTACATCTAAAATCATCATTACAGTAAAACCAATCATTAAACTCATAGAAGCAAGGTCTCTATTGCCTTCTTCATGGGAACCAGGAATCACTTCTTCTGCCACAACAAAGATCATAGCTCCAGCCGCAAAACTTAGGGCATATGGCAAAATTGGTTCTACAAAGGAAACTGCCAGCACTCCAATAACTGCTGAAATAGGTTCTACCATCCCGGAAGATTGACCATATAGAAAACTTTTCTTACGGGACATTCCATCCCTTAAAAGTGGCATGGAAACAGCTACACCTTCTGGAAGATTTTGAATTCCTATTCCAATTGCCAATGCAATAGCCCCAGCTATCGATGCAGAAGGTGATCCCGTGGCCACGGCTCCGAAAGCTACACCTACCGCCAATCCTTCCGGTATGTTGTGCAGGGTTATGGCAAGTACAAGCAATGTGCTTCTCTTCCTTTTTTTCGGCTGAATTCCCTCAGCCTGATCTATAGGAGTGTTAGGGTGAAGGTGTGGGAGTAGCTTATCAATCCCCCACAGGAAAATACCTCCTAGCATAAAACCTACTGCAGCCGGTATCCAAGCCGGCACCGGACCCCTCTCCGCCATCTCTAAAGCAGGAGATAAGAGAGACCAGAAGCTTGCAGCAATCATTACTCCGCCGGCAAAACCTAACATACCATCCAATAGTTTCTGATTGAATGATCTAGTGGTAAATACCAATGCTGCTCCCAGTGCAGTCATACCCCAAGTGAACAATGTTGCAACTATTGCTTGAACTACAGGATCAAGACCTGAAAAGAAATCAACCATTTTCGGCACTCCCTAAACTTTTTTTATTTAAAATATGCAATTAAATTAAAATGTTTGCTTGATCAAACTATTTTAACCCAGGGTAATTAATCAGTCAAAAATCATGATCAGATATTGATAAGATAACTCTCTTTCGAATTTTTTATTATGAATGAATGAGGGCAAAATAAAAAAGCATACCGATGGTCGGTTTGCTTCTCGTTATTTTATGAGGATGATACTTCAATTATTCCTTTCATGCCGGCCTCTGCATGTCCGGGGATTGTGCAAATATAACTATATTTACCAGGAGTAACCGGAACAAATGAAATTTCCTGTTTTTCTCCTGCCATGCTATGAACATGAACTTCTTTATTATTCTTTTGGTGATTATGTGAAGAATCCTGTTCCATCATTTCTGCTTTCAGCTCTTTTATTTCCAAATCATGTTCCACTTCGCCGATATTATCTAGAGTTATCGTTATCTTTTCTCCGGCCATTATCTCTGTATGGCTTGGCGAAAAAGAGTATTCGTCGGCCTGTATCACTAGGTTGTTCGAACTCATACTGTGGTGGTTGTTATTGATATTCGGTGAAGGGGAAGACGGGATCACTGATCCCATCTGATTATATCCGATAATCAAAAGTACAAATAATACGGTCATGACAACAGGATGACTCAGCAATACGGTGCTCTTTATAAATTCCTGTTGCATCAATTGAAACAGAATAATGATTGTCCCGGTCAATAACAGGAACATGACTCTTATTAAAGCATCCTGGTATTCAGGAGCAATCATCTCCCCTAACATTGCACCCATCATACCACCCATCATTCCCGCTAATGCCCCGTCTAAAACTGCCATCAAACCTATAGGCAACCCCGTGAGAAAACCGGCTGCAATTCCAATTATCATCGCCAATAAAGTGGAAGAAAAGAGATCGCCTGCCAACAGAATGCCAAGTATTACTCCAATGGTTAATCCAACACCCATCCCCAATACCATTGAAATCATCATCCCGGTCATAACAGTTATTTTCTTTCGGTGATAGATGGTATTCCATATAATCCATATCGTTAAAATAAAAATACCTATTAATGTAACATATAGTGAAACTGGCATCTATGATTCCCCTTTATGATTTCTTGTCCTTATTGTTCAATATATGAGCAATAAATACGTTCATTCATGAGAAATCATTTTTTTCAATTTAATTATACGCAGTTTCAAATTTCTTTTTTTTCTCAGTAAATTCCTTACTTAATACAAATATTCTCGATATTTTTTGATCTTAGACTTATGATAGTATTAACGGATTTAGGTTTTAAATAAAGTTTAGCAAACCCATATTTTATGGTAAACAGAAAGAATCTAATGCTTTTTACTTCATCTTAAATAAATCGCATCATCCTTTGAACCAACAACAAGTTAATGTATACTTTTTAATAGGATATAACTATTATTGAAAGAAACATTCACATATTTATGTTAAAGGCCTATATAAGATATTAGATTATTGTATTACGGGAAGAGGGGTGAACCAGTATTATCCGCCTGTAAATTCGAGACAAGTGCCACTACAACCGCCAACTTTTACAGTGGACACATCTCCTCCCTCTTAAATATATCCCCTTTTTATATGATAAATGCAAATACTAAAATAGCCAGCGCGAACTAATCACACTGGCTATTTTAATATTTTTTTGCATGTTCGGCGCGTTATATTACTTACCACTACATATTTTTAGATTGTAGTTTATTCCACCTTTACCTGCCCCATCATTCCGTTGTCTTCATGTTCAAGAATATGGCAATGGAACATATACACGCCCTTATGCTTAAATTGTACAGCTATTTTAACTGTCTCATCTGGTTCTACGGAAATAGTATCTTTCCATCCTCGTTCATTTTTTGGTGGCTCTTCTCCATTTCTGGAAAGTATTTTAAATTGAGCTCCGTGTATGTGGAATGGATGGATCATTCCCCCCATCTCATCCGGTTTATTGTAAATTTCCCATACTTCAGTAACGCCTTGCTTTTGTGTGAAATCAATTCTTTCTGGGTCAAATTTCTTTCCATTTATCGTAACCTGGTCCATCATCCCAAAAAGTTCCACCTTTTTTGTAACTGGCAAGTTCATCACTTCTTCTGTGATTGAAAAATCATTCATCTCTTCGGGAATGCTACTATCCTCACCACTTTGATCAGAAACCTCAAACGGTAAAAGGATCGATCCATCCTCCTCATTTATTAAGGCCAATTCATCTTCTGCGTTAAGCTGTGAAAAATCAATAACTACTTCAGCCCGTTCGGATGGGGTCAGTGTAATTTCATTCAGTGTCACCGGTTCATTCAAGAAACCTCCATCTGTTGCTACTTGCACAAAGGAATCCCCTGTATTCAATTTAAATGTGTAATTTCTCGCATTAGACCCATTTAATAGACGAAGACGAACCTTTTCGTTGTTTACAGTCAACTTTGGATTTAACGTCCCATTTATCAATGACGTATCACCGATTGTCCCATCCTCATTCATTGCAGCGCTGTAATTCAATTGTTTTTCATCATCAAATGTTTTATCTTGGAAAATTAAAGGAATATCATTCTTTCCATACTCATCGGGTAATCCGAGACTGTTTGAATTGTCATCTTCGATAAAAATCAATCCTGCAAGTCCATTGTATACTTGTTCAGAGGTTTTCCCTTCTGGATGGGGATGGAACCATAGCGTTGACGCTTCTTGTGTCACTTCGAATTCAATCAACTCTCCCTCTCCCGGTTTTAGAGAATTATGTGGTCCACCGTCTGCTTCCCCAGATACTTCTAGTCCATGCCAATGAAAGGTTGTCTCCTCATCTAACTCATTTATCGTTCTAATTTTCACCTTATCACCTTTGCTAAACCGAAGCACTGGTCCTAAAAACGACCCATTGTACCCATACGTTTTCGTTTTGGTGCCATCAAATATTTCAGTCTCTCCTTTTTGTGCTCGAACAGTGTATACAACTTCTTCTTCATTATCGCTTTCAAGCACGGAAGGTATTTTCAATTCATTTTCCCCGGTTGAGTCATTTAAACTTATCACCTCATCATGACTCATATGACCATTCTCCATTGCTTCATCATCCATATCCATAGTTGAATGATCCATTCCTTCTTCCATGGAATCAGACTCTTCTTCATTCATGTTCATATTTTCACTTGACTTTTGTTCCATATCTGAGTTTTCTTGAGCTGTGGATTCATCATTCCCTGTACAAGCTGATAAAACAAGTGCTGTCAATAAAGAAATGAAACCTATTAATAATATTTTTCTTTTCATAAACCATATCTCCCGTTAAGTGAATTTTTACATATATTTAAAAGCCAAGCATTAAAGATCTGATGTAACTATATAATAAAATTTTCGAGAATTTATCAAGAAAAAGTTAATATTTGATGAAGTACATAGTTTAATAATGTAATTAAAAAATCGCTATAGCGGAAAATTATTTGAGATTTTAAACCCTACGCCTTGATGATAAATCTTTAATCCAACAAATATAAAATAATTTTGTGCAGAAACTGTTTAAATTTACAATTAACTCAAATGGGCTTTTTACTTTTTCGTTCTGGAAATCAACTAGAACATTCAAAGTTATTAACCCTCTAACTTCTTTCGAGAACACAACTTACTTAAGTTATTCATTTAAACATTAATAGACAAAAAGATCCCATTAAAATAAGAATTAACTTTCCAGAATGCAACAGAAATACATTTGATTCAGTTGTAGCTACACTTGTTTTTTTGTATCATTCCAGAACCGATAGCTCTTCAAGAGATTCAACGGATATAGTGAGAGAAGTTCACTCCTGTACCTGAACCAATATCCAACACCCTTCCTTCGTATTTTCTTAAATTTAATTTTTTCGAGTAATCTCATCGCCATATCGTAAATAGATGAAACCATTTTGCCATTTTTCATTCACCTCACCTAAGAAAGAAAATTCTGCGGAAACTGGATATATTGTTTTCTCACTCATATTTTGACCATTTACAACATTTCTAAGATGACCTCAGCTGTTGCAATGGCAACTCCCGTACCAGCTCCTATTGCAATATCACAGGTCGGCTTGGGCTAATAATCGTGCATTATTAATGAACCCCTATCACGGCTACCTTTTCCTATCTTGCTTTAATAGAGTAGAAGGGGGCGACTAACCCCCGTCCTCTCACACCACCGTACGTACCGTTCGGTATACGGCGGTTCAATTAAGTATTACGAATAAATTCATACCTTTGATACAGACTTTTGAGCCCTAGTCTACTCCAATAGGAGTTGCCTAGGGTTCTGCTTAAAATTGGACTCTTGGAGATACGCCAATAATTCTTTCTGGTGTTTCCCCATTCGTATGCTTTGTGGTCAGGAACACCCAAGCTAATCAGCTTTCGGACTTTTGTCCGTGGAAGCTTCCATTGTTTCCACATACACATGCGCAATCTTCTTCTTATCCACTTATCGAACTCCTCAAACTTTGAAGGTGTCTCCGCTAAAGCGTAATACCCGCACCAACCCATCAGGTATTTGTTTAATTTCCCAATTCTTACTTCCATAGGAAATGGCTTGGAACGTGAAGTTATTTCCCTGATTTTCTGTTTTAGACGCATAATACTTTCTTTTGCGATTCTAATTTTTGGATTCTTTCCATTGGTGAAACTAAAACCAAGAAACTTACGTTTCCAAGGCCGGTCCACTGCTGATTTCTCTTTATTTACTTTCAAGCGAAGTTTCTCTTCGATAAATGTAGTAATGGAATTCATTACACGATTCCCAGCTTTCTTTGTTCTCACATAGATGTTGCAGTCATCCGCATAACGAACGAAACGTAGCCCACGCTCCTCCAGTTCCTTATCTAAATCATCTAATATAATGTTAGAAAGAAGAGGGCTCAACGGCCCGCCTTGCGGAGTGCCTTCTTCGGAGCTAACTACTATCCCATTTATCATGACGCCAGATTGTAGGTATTTCCGAATAAGCCGAAGCAGTTCCTTATCCTTGATGCGCTTCGCTAAAACACCCATGAGCTTATCATGGTTCACCTTATCAAAGAATTTCTCTAGGTCCATATCAATTACCCATCTGTATCCTTCTTTAATAAACCCCCTTGCCTTCCTCACAGCGTCATGTCCTCGACGGTTGGGCCTGAATCCATAGCTATGTTCTGAGAAGGTGGGGTCAAAAATTGTATGAAGCACTTGGGCAATAGCCTGTTGAATGAAACGATCCGTCACGGTTGGAATACCTAACATCCGAACTCCTCCGCTTGGTTTCGGGATTTCGACACGGCGGACAGGAGAAGGTGTATAGGTTCCTTTCCTCAAGTTCTCCCGAAGGGAATCCCAGTTATCATAGAGATGTCTTCGTAGGAATTTTACGGACATTTCATCTATGCCATGACTTCCTTTATTTCGTTCGACTCGCTTTAGTGCGAGAATGAGATTGTCCCGTGACAGAATTTGGTTCATCAACATACTTGGGTTTCCTTTCTTCGTGAATGTGACGTTCTATTTGTGCAAGTTCCACTCCACCCTTCCAAAGTCCCCTGTAGATTCACTACGTCCTCCTTTGGATAAGCCCTTCCGGGTTGTCTGTGTCTGCATGAAATCTTAACGCCTAGTGTCACATTTCTCCTTAATTGTTCCGTCCTTCCCCTTACATTCTCGAGTATGCAGGGTACTATGACTTCTGCTGACTTCTGACCGTTCAGCCATCCATTGCTGAATGGGTTACCAAGAGTGCTTGGCGTTTCGATCAGACCTCCCCGGGTAAGAATGCAGTCTTTCCCTTCATCAATCTGCTTCATTTACTCTGTACCAACTTTGGCAGAAAGGACTTTGTTTTGTTATGCAAACTCATCCATTGATACCTAGCCTCATATGAAGTTCGTGTTCCTCAGACCGAAGGTTTGCCGTCCGCTTCCTTCAGATTCCATGTCGCCACGGACACCCTTGCGTTAGACTAACTGTTACTTCTGCCTTCACAGTTCGGGACTCTCACCCTATAGACTGCACCCATGCCGGGCACACATATAAAAGCTGATTTCCATAACAGGAAACCAGCTTTTTAATTTTTTTATATTTAGGCACTAACATCGTAGCCTTGGTCTTCAACAGCTGCTTTCATATTTTCCAATGAAACTTTTGATTCATCATAAGTAACATCTACTTTACCAGAGCCCAGATCAACTTCTGCAGCAGTTACTCCGTCTAATTTTTGAAGAGCACCTTCCACTGACATTTTACAGTGGCCACATGTCATACCTTGTACATCTAAGGTTTTTGTTTGCATTTTTTCACCTCCTTTAAAGTTCTAGAAAAAATTATATCTTAACTCTCTTTAATCGAAGGGAATTTGAAACTACACTAACCGAACTTAACGCCATTGCTGCACCAGCAACCCATGGTGCAAGTAATCCGACAGCTGCAATCGGGATTCCTGCTGTATTATAGCCAAATGCCCAGAAGAGATTCTGACGAATATTTTTAATCGTCGCATGGCTGATTTTGATTGCTTTTGGAATTAGTAGTAACTCACCACCAAGAATCGTAACGTCAGCAGCTTCAATTGCCACTTCCGTTCCTGTACCAATTGCAATTCCAATATCGGCAATTGCTAATGCAGGAGCATCATTTACTCCATCCCCAACCATTGCAACCTTTTTACCCTTACCTTGAATTTCTTTTACTTTATCTGCTTTTTCTTCAGGTAAAACTTGGGCGATTACTTGATCGATGCCAACTTGTTTCGCAATCGCTTGTGCAGTTCGCTCGTTATCCCCTGTTAACATGATAACTTCTAAGCCTTGTTCTTTTAGCTCTCTAATTGCTTGTGGTGCTGTTTCTTTAATTGTATCTGCAACGGCAACAATTCCACGATACTCTCCACCAACAGCAATCAGCATAGCAGTTTTACCTTCTACTTCGTAATCGACCAATTCTTGTTCCGCACCACCAACTTCGATTTGGTAATCTTGCATTAATTTTCGATTTCCAACAAGAATGTTATTGCCTGATATCGTAGCTTCGATACCGTGTCCAGGTATAGCATTGAAATCATCTACTTCTACTAAATCAATCTCTTGTTCTATTGCGTAGGCAACGATTGCTTCTGCAAGTGGATGTTCTGAACCCTTTTCCGCACTTGCGAGTAATTGTAATGTTTCCACATCGCCTGTAAAGTTTGTTACTTCCGGTTTTCCTTTTGTGATGGTACCTGTTTTATCAAGAACAATTGCCTCTAATTGATGCGTTCTTTCTAGATGTTCTCCACCTTTAAAAAGAATTCCACTCTCTGCAGCTTTACCTGTCCCAACCATAATCGATGTTGGTGTTGCAAGCCCTAAAGCACAAGGACATGCAATAACAAGGACAGCAATCGATGCGACTAATGAAGGTTCAAATTGACCTGGTTGGATAAACGTGATCCATACGATAAATGTTAGAATAGCAATCACTACAACAATCGGTACGAAATAGCCAGAAATGACATCGGCTAATCGTTGGATTGGTGCTTTTGAACCTTGTGCATCCTCAACTATTTTTACAATAGATGCAAGGGCGGTATCTTTTCCTACTTTTGTCGCTTCCATTTCAATCGAGCCATTTTTGTTTATCGTTGAACCGATTAAGCTAGCGTCTGCTTCCTTTTCAATTGGAATTGACTCCCCTGTAATCATGGATTCATCGACAGAGGTTCTTCCCTTCACAACTATACCATCCACCGGTATTTTCTCCCCCGGTTTTACAACCAATCGATCACCAACGACAACTTCCTCGACTGGAATCATAATTTCCTCGCCTTTTTTTATAATGCGAGCTTCTTTTGCCTGTAAATTGAGTAAAGAGGATAATGCATTCGTTGTCTGGCTTTTTGCTCGTGCTTCCAAATATTTACCAAATAAAATCAACGTGATGATTACAGCACTTGTTTCAAAGTATAAATGCGGCATATATGATGGATTGCCAATCGTCTTCAATGCTTCGTATAAACTATAGAAATAAGCAGCACTTGTACCTAATGCCACAAGCACATCCATATTTGCTCCACCATTTCTCAGGTTCTTATAGGCACCAACATAAAATTGCCACCCAATGATAAATTGAACAGGCGTCGCTAAAACAAATTGGAACCACGGATTCATGAATATATCCGGTATCGTCATATTAAATAAATGAACCAGCATGGTTATTAATAGTGGTGCAGATAACACGGCTGAAATGATTAATTTCGTCTTCATATGATGCAGTTCTTTTTCTTTATGTGTTTTCTTTTCTTCTGCTTCCGCTTTCGGTTTCGCATCATAGCCTACATTTTTGATTTTCTCAATTATTGCTTTCGTATCTGTGAGTCCTGGGTTATATTCGATCGATGCCGTTTCGGTGGTTAAGTTTACAGTTGCGTGCTTAACCCCTTCTTGCTTATTCAATAACTTTTCAATGCGTGTCGAACAGGCTGCACAGGTCATGCCAAAAACATCTAATTCCGTTTTTTCCATCAAAACGCCGTAACCGACATTTTCGATTTTCTTCGTAATATCTTCGATGGAAGTTTTTTCTGAATCATAGTCTACAGTTGCCTTTTCTGTTGTTAAATTGACTTGTGCTTCCACACCATCCATCTTATTTAAAGTCTTTTCAATACGATTGGAACAGGCAGCACAGGTCATACCTGTTATATCTAGTGTTGCATGATTTGTTTCGCTCATAATAGTTCCCTCCTTACTTGGAAAACTGCTTTAATACACTCATTAATTCCTCAATCGTTTCTTTACCTTCACCTTGTTTAATCGCATCAATGACACAATGATTCATATGGCGTTCGGTAACAGCGAAACCCACATTTTTTAAGGCGGATTGAATGGCGCTTATTTGTACTAGGATATCGACACAATAGCGATCATCTTCCACCATTTTCTGTATTCCACGGACTTGGCCTTCTATCCGTTTTAAACGATTAATAACTTTTTCTATCTCATCTTTTGTTCTTGGTTTACTTGGGCGATCATGTAAGAATTTATCCAATTCAATCACTTCCTTTTATAAACATACTATACCCCCCTAACGTATTTTAGTCAAGGGGATTTTTTACTCAATTTCACTAATTGATAAATAGCTGTGTTCAACAAAATACCCTGTTAGTCATACATTGTAGTAAATTAGCCTATTGAAAGAGGTGTCTATATGGATTCATTGCCAGCAATCGATCTTGGTCTAATGGCAGAACATTTATCAGCTCATGAAGGAGTCATTAATAAGTTAGCCCATTACCAATCTATAGTAACTAACTTGGAATTAAGAAATATTCTAAGCTTACAAGAGAATGTCATGCACTCCCATGTATGGGTTATGTTAGCCTTTATTAATCCAAATTATCATATCGAAGTGAAAGTCCCCCCCTTAAGTGCTTATAGAGAAGAACATATTTTTGAAAGACCAGGAAATGGCGATGTTAATAAATGGATAGCATTGGAGGCGAACAATACTGCCAAAAATATGTCAGTGGAAAATTATAATTCAGCAATGATGATGCAAGATATGAACGTGAAAAACGCCCATATTGAAATGGCATTACAACAAAATCAAATAAAGGAAAAATATGCAGAATTTATTAAAAAGATGGGTTGGGATTTTGCACCAAAAGCAACCACTTCATCACAGGTCAATACCTTTCTTCATTTTGAACACCTGCTAAATCAATGACTATTGGAAAATTAACGCCTGCTGTGGAGATATGTATATACAGCAGGCGTTTTCTTTGAAACTGTACATTTTTTCTTTTGAATAGTAGTAGAAAGGTAAAAGGAATAGATTCTGAAACATTTAATCAATATGGATTTCCTGTTTTATATTTTCGATTCCAAACCGATCCACAAACCTATAAAAATTCTCTCTTTTTTTACCGTTTTCTCTATATAGATTTAATATGCGTTCCACAAGTTCATATAATTCTTCCGGATGGAGATTCGACTTGACCAATTTTCCGGTTCTTGCATCTCTTCCTTTTGATTTACCGCCAATATATAGTTCAAACGTATCTTTATCCTTCATGACACCTATATCATTGATTAATGGTTCACCACAACCTATCGGACATCCCGTATAGGCAGGTTTCAATGTAAAGGGTACTTCCTGACCTGCAATACGACGATTTAATTCCTTGGCGACAGGCATCCCCTCTTCTTCTTCACCTTTGCAGAAATTACAGGTTCTTAAATTTTTCACATACTTACCCACCTTATAATAATGCAATCCGACTTCATCAAATGTTCTCTGAGCTTCTTCCAATTCGGCTTCTGGAATTTGAACGATGAGTTGTTGTAAAGTAGTCAATTCTATTTCCGTATCCTCATCCAGATAGTTACCTAATACTGCTAATTGCTTCGGTTTAAGTTTTGCCCCAAAACCTATGCCGCCATTTACGGCCATTGGTATATATTTATTTGTCTTCATGGCTATCCTTCCCCCTTCTTAACCTATACAAGTATTTATAATCAAAATATATAGCATACCCCTGTACAGTATATACTATTTTTACTCTATCTGACACTAACTTAATTTTATAGGGATTGACGTCAACATGGAAAGATTTAGTAAAAAGACTAAGCAGGAATTCTGCTTAGTCAATGAATACCATTTTAATTTAATCAATCTTCAACAGTTGCGCATTGATTGCAACAATAATCGTACTTAATGACATCAGGACAGCTCCAATAGCTGGTGTTATCAGGATACCTGCAAAATATAACACACCCGCAGCCAAAGGAATAGCTACAATATTATAACCCGCAGCCCATACCAGATTTTGGGCCATTTTCCTGTAACTCGCTTTCGATAATTTGACAATATTCAAGATATCTACCGGGTTACTATTTACCAGTACAACATCTGCCGTCTCGATCGCAACGTCTGTACCTGCACCAATGGCGATACCTAAATCTGCCTCAGCCAGGGCGGGAGCATCATTGATTCCATCACCAATCATCGCAACTCTCCTGCCGCCTTCTTTCAATTTTTTCACATTATCTGATTTTTCATGCGGGAGAACTTCCGCAATCACCTTTGACATTCCTAGTTTTTCACCTACATAATTTGCAACGCGGCTATTGTCCCCAGTCATCATTACGGTTTCGATTCCAAGATTATTTAATTCTTCTATTACCTTATAGGATGATTCGCGAATGATATCCGCCAACGCAATCATTCCTTGCAAGTCATTATCCTTTAATACAAAAATAACCGTTTTCCCTTGCTGGGCCAGTTTTTCGTATGTTTTTTCATCAAACGATATATTATTAGCTTTCATGGCACCTGGGCTGATAACTGCGATTTCTGAACCGTTCACTTTAGCAGTCAGTCCTTTACCGGTTAAGTTTCTATAATCCGTTACCTTGTAAAGTTCTAGATCTCGTTCTTTTCCTTCTTTAACAATTCCTCTTGCGATCGGATGATCGGACTGTGTCTCTACCGAATATGCCAATTTCAATAAATCTTCTTCATTCACATCGTTACTTGAGTGAATGTCTGTTACACCAAAATTCCCTTCTGTCAGGGTACCCGTTTTATCAAATACTACGCGATCCAGTTTCCAGGCGCTTTCAAATGGCGTGCGGTTACGAATCAATAATCCCTTTTTGGCAGCAATGGCAGTAGATCTGGAAGTAACCAATGGTGTAGCCAAACCGAGTGCGTGCGGGCAGGCGATAATCAAAACGGTGACCATTCTCTCTAATGCAAAATCAAAATCCCCTGTAGTGCTCCAGTAAGCGATCGTTATGATTCCTGAAACAACTGCCACATAAAACAACCATTTGGCTGCAATATCTGCAAATCCCTGTGCTTTCGATTTCGTTTTTTCTGCATCGCTTACCAACTTGATTACTTGAGATAAATAGGTATCATTACCGGTTTTGTTAACCTTAATTTTTAATACGCCTTCCCCATTGATGGCTCCACCGATTGCTTCCATTCCAGGTCCTTTTTCTACAGGAACGGATTCCCCCGTTAACATGGACTCGTCGACGGTAGATTCACCTTCAAAGATTTCACCATCAAGTGGAATCTTTTCCCCTGATTTCACTAGGATGTGGTCACCAGGCTGCAATTCATCAACAGAAACCTCTACAGTATTTCCAGATGCATCAATCTTATGTGCCTCTTTTGGCATCAGTTTAATTAACTCTTCGAGCGCTTTTGAAGCCCCCATTAACGATTTCATCTCTACCCAGTGACCCAACAGCATAATGACAATCAACGTGGCAAGCTCAAAGTAAAAGTCACTTCCTTCGATAAAGAAAGCTGTTAAGGTACTATAAACGTATGCAGTTACAATTGCCAGCGAAATTAACAGCATCATCCCTGGGGCTTTTGCTTTCAATTCATCCCAGGCACCAAGTAAAAACGGTTTTCCTCCATAGAAAAAGACAATAGTTGAAAGTAGGAATAATAACAGTATATTACCCGTAAAATTTACTTCATATCCCAAAAGCATTTGAATCATTGGTGACAAGTAAGATATGGGTATAGACAATACCACGGAAATCCAAAAACGTTTTTTAAAATCTCCTACCATGTGCTCATGATGACCGGAATGGGCTCCTCCATGCTCCGAGTGAGTATGTCTATTTCCCTCACTTCCACTGTGTTCTTGATGTTCATGGTTATGGTGTTCATGCCCATGATGTTCGTTGTGATTATGATGAACGTGTCCTTGGTGCCCGTTCCCCTCCTGTTTACTTTGATGGTGCTCATGGCGATAGTGTTCATGACCCTCGTGTTTACTGTTCTTATTATCATGCTCTGCCATTAGTATCACTCCTCCATATAGATGCAGTTAAGAAGATTCCTCTTGATATGTTGTACAATAAGTTGTCTTCTTATCACAATCTTATCATACTATACCCCTGTAAGGTATTAATTAAACAAGAAAGATTGTTAAGAAATTGTGCAATTTCTATGGAGTTTATAGATATTGGTTTATTTTTGAGCAGTTAGTGGGAAACTTTATACTGTGTAACATCAAAAAATAATACTGATATAGGAGGTATTTTGCAAATGTCACATGAGCAACATCAAGAACTAATCCAGGCGTTACATGAATGTGCCGTAGCTTGTAATCATTGTTATGATGCATGTCTGAAAGAGGAAGATATCAAAATGATGGCTGAGTGCATCCGGTTGGACAGAGAGTGCGCTGATATTTGTTCTTATTTAGAACAGGCCTTATCAAGAAATACACCATTTGTTTCCGAATTAGCATCAGTTTGCGCTAAAATTTGCGAGGCATGTGGAAATGAATGCAAGAAGCATGACCATGACCATTGTCAAAAATGTGCGGATGCCTGCTTTAAATGTGCCGAAGCATGTAAAAATGTTGCTTAAAGGCTTCCATTATGTAGAAAAAAGCTGCTCAAGCGGGTTTACCTCCTTGAGCAGCTTTTTTAAAACTATTAGAATTTTATCATCCTATTTATGCCCCTACCCAAAAGATTTTAATACATCATCAATTAGAAACCTGTGAACAGAACTATGTGGATCTTGTTAACTTTTTATTGTGAAAATAGTTAATATGCCTAGCTTAAAATAATTTGCTACATAAAGGGAATCTTTATAAATAGAATATGACTAGGAGGTACCCAGTTTTGATGAATAGCATGATGATGGATAATATGATGTATGATTCAATGATCATAATCTGTATTTTAATGGGTATTGGGTTAATTATTTTTGTAGTAATTTTGGGATTGACAGTTTATCTTGTTGTTAGGCTCCTAATGAAGAAAATTAGAATCGAAGATCGACCACTTATGATATTAAAGGAAAGCTATGTAAAAGGAGAAATTAGTGAAGATGAATTTAAACGAAAAAGGAAATTTATCAAAGAACAAAAAGAATAAGTTAATTCGTGTGAATGTTGGCTAAGTTCATACTCTCTCCTGACATGTTAAGATCCTATCCTTTAGATAATCATGGATATGTTCACCTTCCTATTTTGCTTCCAGTTCTATCTCGTGTAGATACCAGGCTTACTTGTCATGAGAATGCTTGTTTGAATGTTAGCTCCTCATAGAACAACCTCTCATGCATTTTATCAATATAAAAACTTAACCGCGAAGTAAGAGTTGTATTTCTCTTACTTACGAAAATATTACAGAAAAGTAAAAAGACAGGTTAACTGTCTTTTTGAGTAACTGTTAATTCAAATATGAATTTTCATTTATTAACCCACTTATACCCAATGCCCCAAACCGTTTTAAAATACTCATCGATGGGAAAACCAACCTGACGAATTTTTTCCCGTACATTTCTGACATGTGAGTCCACTGTTCGTCCTTCCGTTTCTGAATTAATCCCCCATATCAAATCAATTAACTGATCCCTGGAAAAGACCAGTTCTGGATTTTTCATTAAGATTCCAATCATGGAAAATTCTTTTGGTGTTAATTTAATCGGGTCATTTTTATAGGAAAGCTCAAACCGATCTTCATTCCATAATAATCCATTTACTTCAATCTGACTGGCTGGTTTTATTCTCCGCAGCAGTGCATCCATTCTCGCTACTAATTCTTCTTCATTAAAGGGTTTCGTAATATAATCATCTGCACCCAATTTCAGTCCTTTCACGATGTCTTCCTTCTGTTCCCGCGCAGTGACCATAATGATTGGCACTTCTGAAAAACGCCTTATTTCCTTACAAAGCTCCCACCCGTTCATTTCTGGCATCATAATATCAAGCAGAATGATGTCAAACTCCTCTTCTTTTATATAGGACAGGGCCTCTTTACCCCCTAGCGCTTTCTGACACAGATAATGATGTGGCTTCAAATACAATGCCAATAAATCCAACATCCGTTTTTCATCATCGATTAATAGAACTTTGTTCATGGGAATCACCTCTCTGCAGCGTTATGATAAAACTAGTCCCTTTGCCCAGTTTACTTCTAACCTCAATCGTACCACTATGGAACTCGACGATTTCTTTTGCAATCGCTAATCCCAGACCAGTTCCACCACTGAGTCTAGATCTGGATTTTTCCACCCGGTATAACCGTTCAAATATATAAGGTAGGTCTCCTTCGGGAATCCCTTCGCCTTCATCCGAAATCATCGTTATAATCTCACGCTTATTTTGAGATACTTCTAATGAAATTCGCTTCCCTTGAGAGGTATTTTTTTTGGCATTATCCAATATATTCAATAGCACTTGTTGAATTCTTTCAGGGTCAATATGTGCAGTGATATGGCTTGGACAGCGAACAGAAAATGTAATGTTCTTTTCTTCAAGTGCGGGTCGGATGCGTTCGGTAATTGTATGGATTAGGTTTCCAAATATGACATCCTCTTTATTTATAGTGAACCTATTCTGGTCCATTTTTGCCAGCTCAAACAAGTTTTTAACTAATACCGCTAATTGTTCGGTTTCTTCCCGAATAATTTCAATATACTCATTTCTCTCGTTATCCGATATGCCACCTCGGCTAATTATATCGGCATATCCTTTCAGATAGGTTAACGGGGTTCGGAGTTCATGTGAGATGCTGGCCAAAAATTCATTCCTCTCATTTTTCAATCGCTCCAAGTCATCGGATAACTTCGTAATTGAAGCTGCCAATTCACCCAGTTCATCTCTACGATCGATATGTAGCTCCACCTTATGTCTACCTTTTTTACTTAGTTGTTCCGTTGCTTCCTTCATTCTAACCAACGGTTTTGTAATTAGTCTGGAAAGGATAAAAACGGTAATAATCGTCAGAATGATTGTAATAAGCCCAATAACTATAAATTGATCACTTAAATGATCGACTATTCTTCTGGTTTTATTGGTATCGGCGAACATAAATACGTGCCCCTGATGTTCTTCATTTATGGTAATGGGACTATCTGTTGCGATGTATTTTTTTTCCGGCCAGCGTTCTTCCAATACTTTCCCCTCATTAGGCATTTGTTTATAATCTGTGTGTGCAATAACATCTACCATTTCCTGTTCAATTGGATCCGAATTGACAATTACGTTCCCTGAAGCATCTGTGATTACGACAACAAAATCTGATTCGGACTCCATTATAGCAACGTGTTCTAATGTGGTTTGATTAAAATTATCTTCCAATACAGCGCTATGTGTATTACCACGGGCCAAAAGGTTATCCATCACTTCCTCAATCCGTTCATTTGCCAGGTTCGTATACAGAACAAAATACAGGAAGGTCTCAATAATCAAGATAAATATGAAAAACAGAAACCCGATTTTCAAGGATAGTTTATTAAACATAATTGACCCCTTTATTACCAATAGGTTAGTGTATCTGCTATACCGATCAGGAGAAGTAATACACCAGAGATTCTTTGGGTTATTGCACCTATTTTCCTGCTTTTCTTTAAGATTGCTCCACTTGCCCCAAAATACCAGATTAAAAAAATGACCATCATCAACGGAAGTGACGTTCCTAAGCCAAATACAGATGGTAGAACAATACCATTAGATGTTTCCAATACGACAGGCATCAACGTGAGTATAAATAACACAAACATCGTCGGACAAAAAGCTAATGTGAAGCTTACCCCCATCAAAAAGCTACCGAAGTAACTATCTTTTAACTTATTGAAAGGAATTTCAATAATCGTCCAGGTTTTCTTCCACTGAAATAATCCAATCATATACAGACCGATAAGAATGAGTACCGGTCCGATTGCTTTTCTTAAGACAGGGAACATCTGTGTCAATGTACTATATACCTCTTGACCTAGCAGCCAAATAACTATCCCAATGAGAGAGAACACAACTATCTTACCTAAAACAAACAAAAAAACATGTAACCACGGTACCTGGTCAACTAACGATTTATTGCCATAAATGGTGATTGCACTTATATTACTGGTAAGTTGACAGGGTGCAACGGCCCCAATTACTCCCAGGAAGAATGCAAACAGAAAGGGAAGATGTTCAAAGCTATATGCAATTTGTTGAAGTTGTCCGCTTAGAGTACCACTGATTTGATTGAATAGATCAAACATATTTAGTTCAACTCACTATCATTTATTTTACTTGGCCATTCTCAAGGATCTGTACCCATGATTCCGTACCATCCTCTGATAAATAAGCATGTCCTTTTATGGTATAAAAGGCAAATTGTTTTGCATCCTGTGGATTTTGTGCAATATAGACAGGCCCATCTTCTTCCAACTCTGGTAAGTCTATTGTTTCTTCTTCACCATTTTCAACATTCCTTTTTACAAGTTCTGGACTAGATCCATAGCTTGCATAATATAAATGATCATCATTAAAAAATACAGCTGTCCCGACCTCATTTCCATCTGTTACAATTTGGAAATTGCCTCCTCCATCTTCTGATAAATAGATTCCAGTCGAAGTGGCAGCAGCAACAACACTTGAGTTAGAGGGATGAATAGCTAACGACATAATTTCGCCTTCAAGACCACTTGCACTTGCATTTTCCCAAGACTCCCCTTCATCTGAACTCCTGTAATAGCCCTGTTCTAATTCAGAGTTCTTTGCAGGATTCATCAGAAAAATATCGTGGCTGTTATATCCCACTGCCATGGCATGAAAGTCGGTTTCACCCTCAAAGTTAAGGTGTTCCAGTGTCCTGCCTCCATCGAAGCTTCGCTGAATACCGATTGGATTCGGCAAATCGGAATCCTCTCCAGGATGTCCTGATGTGTAAAATCCTTCGTCTAGTGCATTAAAGCCCATATAATCGTTAAAATTTTTAGTTGTTTCATACCAATCACCATCACGGAATATTTTCAAGCCGGTATGCGTCGCAAAATACAGTCCATTATCATTACCAGCATAACCCATGCCATGAACATGTTCGATACTGTCATCAAAAACGGCTTCAAAACCTTTTTCCTGATTATTGCTGCATCCTGCTAAAAATATCCCTACGATAATTGATACAGTAACTATTGTCTTTCTCAACATCATTTACAAATCCTCCATTATCCTCGATACCTTCCGATTTTCTTTGGGAATTTAACCTTAAAATATTCTATAAAAAAAATGTCCATTTTTTGTGCAGTTAGTGTTTAACACCGATAAGCTCAATCCTTTAGAATCGATTTTAAACGTTCAAATTCCTTCTTATCTATTTCACCTTTTGCAAATCTCTCTTTTAATATTCTTTTGGAACGATGTCCTCCATGAATAAAGTTTCTAATTAGAAAACAACCTAAAATCAATAACCCAAGCCATACTATTATCATACAGATCATAGGCCAAATTGAACCATAACCATACAGTAAATGCATTTTTTCACCTTCTTTTTTACTGATTCCAATAAGTATATAAAAAATTAATCCAGAAAGTTTGCAGTAATCGTTTAGCTTTTTGATTTTTCAGGTAAAATTTATCCCTGCAACAAAATCTGCACATAAACTGCAAAGTTTTGGGGTAGAGTACTGTTAATTAAGAAAATGGAGGGTTAAAATTGAAAAGAAATAAAATTATATTGGGACTAGCCTCTATCTTTGCGGTGTTCCTATTGGCAGCTTGTGGCGGGGAAACCGAGGAAACGAATCCTGAAGAAAACACGGGTACAGAAACAGAATCCAATACAGAAGAAGAAATGGATATGGAATCGGAATCTGACTCAAATGAAGATATGGAAGGTATGGACCATTCTGAAATGGATATGTCCAGTTCTGGCGAAGTTCCTGAAGATTTGCAGGAGGCTGAAAATCCAAAATATGACGTCGGAAGTCAAGCAATTATAGAGACAGATCATATGGAAGGTATGAACGGTGCAGAAGCCACGATTGCTGGTGCATATGATACTACGGTATATACTGTTTCTTATACTCCCACAACCGGTGGAGAAGAAGTAACAGATCACAAGTGGGTCATTCATGAAGAATTAGAAGATGCTGGGGAAGCACCGTTAGAACCTGGCACAGAAGTTACCCTAAATGCAGATCATATGGAAGGTATGAATGGTGTAACTGCTGAGATTGATTCGGCAGAAGAAACTACTGTCTATATGGTTGATTTTGTTCCAACTACTGGTGGAGAAGAAGTGACAAATCACAAATGGGTTACAGAAAGTGAATTATCACCCGTTGAATAAATAGTTTAAGGAAGGATATTTATTATTTAAAGAGCCTATTTCACTAAATAGGCTCTTTAAATAATGCTGTTTTTGAATAATATTTAAAAGATTAAATATTAGTAGAAGTTTCTTACTAACTTATTTTTATGATTTAATATTTATCATACTAAGAAGGATAGTTACCTTAGACCTTATTACGTGTTGGTACTGTTTACGTAGCTCGTATCGGACCCCGTGATTTATTATTGTAGCTAATAACAAAACAACCAAGTTGCCCCCACCATGAATAATATCTCCCCATAAACCATCCTCTAGACCAATACTCCCAGTATCAGTCATTCCTGTCAGGAGGCTTACGGTCTGCATGTTCAGCAATAAGAAGACGGTGGCAATTAAGGTTATTAGGAATTTAAATAACCCAATAGTGCCTAAACAAGCCCCATGAAGTTACCAGTGAAATGACAAGCCCGGTTAGAAAGGAGACGGCTGACGGAACGATGGCAAACCAGCCAATCAATTCCATGGAAATCCATACAGCACTCATCGTGTGAGCATCCTGGCTAGATAGAGCTGCAATGACAAGTATCAGGAAGCGTGCTACCCGCATCAGTCATGATGATAGGTGCCACGTATATTATTTTTACTTAATGGGTTTTTGTACCAGCCTCTTATCAGTCTTCGTGGTTTTTGGCTTACAACTGAGTAGTATGTTTTAAGAAGATCCTTATTTAGGATTTTCTTGTCATTTGAAGATAGGTTCGTACCTGCTCAGTCAAATTAATACAATCACGTAATAATTGTATCCCTTTTTCCTTTGAATGAGTGTCTTCCTTCTGTTTTAGCATACAAATTACATCTTCACAAATCTCTTCATATTGTTCGACTATGTTAATAATATTGGTTTTCGAAAAGTATCGCTCTTTCCCAGTGTTCGTAGAAGAATCCATGACTTAACCTCCCTCTAGAGACGATTTAAATCAATCTTATTTCAGTTTATGCAAGGATATTTGTCCTCTTTCATTTCAATAAGGGAGACCGTACTCTTTACCCCCAACGGACATACGATTGAAATCCAAATTAGTCTTCAGAAATCAGAAGATTGGTTCCACATCATCATTTTTTCTTCCATTTTCCTTAAACGTTCATCAATCATATCAACCTTTTGTTTAATTTGTTGGGTCATCTTCATATGTTCCATCATCATTTGTCTCATTTCATCCATCCCCATCATGGGCATACTGGCTTCTGTCCTTCCTGTATAATTCGGATAATAGTATGGGTATTGATAATTCAATTTTACTCACTCCTCTTCCCGTAATACAATAATCTAATATCTTATATACGCCTTTAGGATATGTGTACAGCATAAAATTGTCCAATGAACCAAAGGGCAATACTGTAATGATGGAAAAAGATAAAATACTCAACCGATATCCTAGCCATCAATTGGAACAAAAGAATATAAAAGATTTGCAGAGTTAGATAGGTTGGGAAGAAATAAAAAGGAAATTGACCAGGAGTAGTGGAATTACTTTATTAATCGAAATAAAGATATTGAAGTTTTAAGATTCTCGACCAACAAAATACCAAGATGATTTCGAAAAATTAATTATGAATTTAGCTAGGGAGTTATTATCTTATAATGTATAGCAGGAACGATTGAAGATTTTAGAAACCAACGATAAAGGATCACAATCGCAAAAAAAGAAGGTAAATATAAAGGTTCTGATAAGTTTTATCGTGCTGACAGGGGTCCTACCAACAAAACGCGGAAAACATACGCTAAGCAAATTTCGACATGAAGAAAGCCGATTTTTCCTACACGAAAATCAAAACGGACATCATTCAGATAAGTTGTAGGCAGGACAACATCTTCTGTAAAGGTATATACTCTCCTTATTGTATTCGTGCTTAAATCAACAGCTACTAATTTTGCTCCCCCTTGAATAGGTTCAGAAAAATTTGGTGCCCCTGTATGATATGGACCCCTCTCATACCAGCAAGTTTTTCTGCGGATCAGGTTAGTCTTGTTGAAAACCCAATGCAACGTCAAGGTCAGCCATTTGAACTTGCCCCTACTTATGTTTATCTTGCTTCCGATGATTCGCGTTTCGTGACTGGTCAAACACTTCATGTTAACGGAGGGGAATGGACTTCATCCTAATACAAAAATAAAAATTACACTAATCTTTGTCCAAATTACCTATACCTATTATCAATTTAACGGTTTTTTTTAACAAATTTAATTATAGTTGCTTTAATAACAAACCTATTCCTACACTTGGAATCACACATAATATGGGTAATCATACTGGACCGAAAAGAACACCATTATTTTTGAATTTTAGAACAATTTTATCTTACTAAGTTTTCATGGGCAAATTGAAGAAGCCATTCAATAAGCAAATTATGGATGGATTAACTAATGTTTTATCCTTGTCTTTATTTTTTGGCAATGTGGGATGCCTACAAATAGGTGAACAGGATTAATTAATATTCTTTTCTCCTCTTTGTCTTTGCAGCCTATTAGGTGGAGGTCGGATTAATGTATTCATCAGTGTTAAAAATTATGCTCTATCTATTGAAAATATATATTAATATAAATATTTCTTATCGTTGTAAATCAGTACTTTCTTGATGCTACCAAATCCGAATATGTTTATGTGCTACATTAAGGTGTTTCTAAAGGTGTACCTTTTTACCCTTCAATATGTTCTTTGATTTTAATAGATTTTCATTGTTCGTAAAGGTTGTTTAAATTTAAAAAAACGTTTAAAAAAGATGTAACACCTTTACGAACCATTTATAATAAATAGAGGAGGTGTTTACAGTGAAAAGGTTTGGGTATATACGAATTTCTGATAAAACACAAAATATTGACAGACAAGTAGAAACAATGAAAAAAGAATCAATTAACGAAAGGGATATATTTATCGATAAACAAAGTGGTAAAAATTATGATCGTCCACAATACCAACTTCTCAAACAGTTAGCTAGAGAAAATGATGAAATTGTCTTTGATTCCATTACCAGGATGGGGAGGTCGATGAATGAAACCTTAAAGGAATATGAATGGTTTGTTGAAAATGGTATTCAGTTGAAATTTATAAAAGAGCCAATGATTAATACTTCGAATGAAGAGGACGATATAATAAAACAAGCTATTCAAAAAGTTATCCTAACAGTATTAGCAGCTTTTGCTGAAAAAGAAAGGACGGACACTAAGATAAGACAAGCAGAAGGTATCCAAGCAGCTAAAGCAAAAGGAAAACATTTAGGAAGACCAAAAGCAACGATAACTCCAGAATTTTTAGATGCCTATAATAGATGGGTAGCAAAAGAGATCACCGCGGTAGAAGCTATAAAACAATCAAATGTTTCAAAGACTACATTTTATAGATTAGCAAAAAAAATCGAAAACAGAGGAGAAATTTAATGGGTGACCAAGAGGTTATTAATAGTTACCTAAAGCAAATAAAAGAGATACAGAATTCAATAAACGAATTGAATGGGAATTACTTATTAGAAAATCATAAAAGAACATTATTGTTGAATTTAATGGATTCACTTTCAAAAGGAGTATACGGTGATAAATATAAATATAGTGGTAAAAAATTTGAGAGATTTGTTATAGACTACTGTGACTGGAAGGAGGCAGAGAAAGTTAGTTTACAACAATTATTATAAGGTAGAAATAATCCACCAGAGCCACTAACTCAAGGGTGGGTTATTTTTTTGGTTAAATGACAGTACTGCAACAATCAACGAGCCGAAAGAAAGCATCAGCACGAGCGTTTCGAAAACCGTCATACAGCACCACCCCCTTTCTGTTGGGAGTGAGCTGACCACCCTTGAAAAATCCTATACTACTGCTAATTATATTATATCATATTACTCGAAAAATCGTCTATATAGACGATAAAATAATACATAATAAGACAAGTTTATTTTTAGGAGGTTTATTCATGGAAAAACCGCATTTTGCTTTAGATGACATTTTTACAGCAAGCACTGCTGCTAAACATTTTCAAATTCCATACAGTACATTAAAAGATGATTTAACAAGAAGAAATAAATTCGAGGAACAAATTAATAAAGGCTTAGTCAAGAAAGAGGGCAGAGTATGGCTAGTTACTGGACAAGCCATCAAAGAAGTTTATAAAAAATAAAGC
>NZ_JBDFME010000001.1:620000-3953746 GCF_047238145.1 Oceanobacillus phoenicis | reverse complement strand
TTCTTAGAATGATGTCACGTTACTCTTATTTAGTTTTTAGGGTATAAACCTAAAAAAATTAAGGAAGTTCGATTAAAACCGTTCACGTCCTGTGAACAACACCGAACGACCTACATTGTGTAGGTCTGGTAGCGATAGCGAAGAGGCCACACCTGTTCCCATGCCGAACACAGAAGTTAAGCTCTTCAGCGCCGATGGTAGTTGGGGCTTTGCCCCTGCAAGAGTAGGACGCCGCCAGGCAACGAACGAAAAGACGGATTAGATTTAAGTATCTAATCCGTCTTTTTTGTTAGGAATGAAAATAAGGTTCTATAATAATTGTTTGGTTGTTGGGGTAAGGGAAAAATTTAATCAATAAAAAATACGCAATCTCCTATTTCTGATGATCTTTAACTAGTAAGCAAAAGAGTTAATCCATACTTTCACCCTTTCTTTTGCAAAGGGGAATGGAGCGAAGTGAATAAAGTTAAGTAAGCAGTAGTTACTGTTTACGTTTAATGTCTAAAGTACCCCTATTACTTGGCGACTCAAATTCGAGTCTTTAGACTAATTTAAAAGAATACAAATAGGCTAATCCTTTACAAAAAAAGGTCAACCAAATTTATTCTTTTTATTCCTCAGTAAGTAAACAATTTTCTCCGCTTCTTAAAATACGACTAGGCTTTTCTAATGTACGATCAATAACTAGATTAACTTTTCCCTTTGAAATTTCTTCTAGCATTTGTTTAAATTCTGCTCTTGTACTTAAAAACAGAGCCATACAGGATAAAATGTTTTATGTACATGGTTTAATGACCACTTGCAAAGACAGATGTACAAAACTTCCCGCCTTTTTTCAATACTTAAAGGGAAGTGAAGGACAATGCATCGCACACTACATCTACAATAGAATCAATAGAAAAAACATTGACTTCCATTATTTACTCAGTAAGATGATCTGATTTGAAAAACAGATCATGGTTTACTCAGAAGAAGTAAAAGGAAATGTATTTATATTGAAGTTATTAAGGGAATATATACAAATCAACAAATGATGGAAAACAATTTAAACTAGAAAAGACATCTGAAACAGAAGGGAGAAAAATCGTTTGAATAAACATATTGTTTTTTTCGATGCTGAATGCCCTTTATGTAGGACAGTGAAGGCAGTACTGAAAAGTCTGGACTGGAATAACAACATTTTCTGGTACCCTGTTCAGGAATTAAGTGATTCAATAAAAGAGAGAGCCAATAACTATAAAAATATGTATGACGAAATCTATATGTATACCAAAGATAAACGAATCCTGACAGGATTTAATACCGTCCGCAAGATTCTTTCTTTACTACCAGCCACTATCCCTTTAGCTTTATTGCTTTATTTACCGTTTGCACAAAAAATTGGTGATCCTGCATACCGTTTTATTTCAACTCGCCGTTATAAATGGTTTGGAAGAGTGCCTTATAATAAGCTGTGACTGGCAAAAAAGAGAGGCAGTGACAGAACATGTGGTTATTTTATATATCTTTCTCGCTTCCATAGCCTTCTCTTTATCCTCTACTCTTTCAAGTGTCTTTACCTATTTTTTTCGGTCTGAAAAACGTGCTTTATAAAGCAAATTATGGGAGGCATGGACTCTTTGTTAGTCAACTAAACTGGCTCTAAAATAATTGTTGGGGTAAGGGGAAAATGTAATCAATAAAAAACAAGCTACCTCCTTATTGCTTTATTTACACCACTAAATAAAGCAATAAGAGGATGCACTTAGATCATAAACGTAAGATATCAGCCTTCCAATGAATTGTTTGTCTGGTAACTTACATTTTACACGAAGCTGTTATGGGTTGATTATATTAACCACAATTTATAAGTAGTTCACTTATTATTACAATTTATTACAATTAGTATATTTAAAAGTCTGCTAGATTTGTTGCTTTTCCGAAAGCCATATTTCAAACGTATAGGACATTTCCCAGAATGCAAGCTCATATTCTTTCGCGATAATAAATTGTGCTTTGATTTTTTCCTTCTCTGCTTCTCCTGCTTGTTCAGCTAATGTATCGAGCAGATCAATCATTTCTTGTGTGGATTCTTGGAACCAGTCACTCCCATAGGTGTTCAACCAGTTCTGGTAAATTTTCTCCTTTGGCTTCGCATCGTTGTAGGTCAAACCAATATCTGCATACAACCAATAACATGGTAGCATTGCAGCTACAATTTGAGCTAAACTTCCGGACAACGACGCGCGGTATAAATGTGATGTATATGCGTAGGCAGTTGGTGCTGGTTTGAAATTCTCGATTTCAGCTTCTGTAATTTGTAAAATTTCTGCGTGCTCCTTATGCACCGTAAGTTCTGCTTCAGCTGTCTTCTTTGCTTTTTCAGCCAATTTAGCAGCAACATGAAAGTCATCTGAATGGGCAGCCGCAAAAGCATGCACCTTGCCGTAATGCTTCAAATAATAGATATCCTGCAGAATATAATTTTTGAATGTTTCAAATGGCAAATCACCACTTACAATCCCCTGTACAAATGGATGATTTAAACTTAACTCCCAGCTCTCTTTCGTTGCCTCTCGCAATGACTCTGAAAAACGCATAGAGAATCCTCCTTAATTTTTGTTTAATAGCCTACTTCTACAACAGCATTAACAATATACATTAAATCATTTTTATCCTGCTGATCTTCCAGAAAAATCCCACTAGTAGTTGCCAGGCCTCCAGGTAAGATCTCAACAGTGACTGTACCATAAGGAATTAATTGTTTTATTTTGTCGTGATCCAATTTTTCCAGATCCAATGGGATGCCCAGTTTTACATGTACCTTCATCTTATCTAAGTCACCATCTGGTAGAATTTTCTTCATTCCTGGCATAGAATTGGTATGGATTGCATTCATCACAGCTCTTTCTGATGCAATATTCACGTTCTGTCCATGTACATCTACGCCTGTTCTTGTCTCGATAAAGAGAAGATTTTCCAATTGCTTTTCCTCCTTCCATATTGTTACAAATCCTTATAGTTCGTGAACTTGTTTGTATTTTCCTACTTTTTCATCGGATAGAAAGTATAATTCATCGAGTAATGCCGGAATAAATGTTCCAGGCCCAGATGCTTTTTCCATTGCTAATTCAGCTGCAATACCATAACTTGTCACAGCATATATACCTGCTTGATAAAAGTCATCAACTACACTTATAAAAGGTCCAACAAAAGATGAAAGTAAACAGCCACTAGCCGTAATGTTTTGTAGCATTTCATGCCCGTTTTTACATAACGCAGTTCGCCTACCATCTGTCACAACGTCAACTTTCCCAGTTGAGATGACAACCGTATCATATTTTTTAGCGACTGTTTTTGCGATTTCTGGATCGTTTTCTTGAATAATGGAATCTGGCCCCTTTGTTTTTTCTAACTTACCCGCCAACACAGCTATTTCCCCAGCATTAGCACGTATTGTAGCTAGCTTTACCTTTTTAAGTATGTCATCAATGATCTCCGTCCGAAAATCTGTACCTCCAACTGCAATGGGGTCAAGAATAACTGGAACCCCATTCTTGTTTGCTTCCATTCCAGCTTTTAACATTGCTTCTCCCCGGTCTTCCGTTAATGTCCCCAGGTTTAGCACTACTGCATCGGCCATTTCTCCATACTTTTTAGCTTCTCTTGGAGTATGAGACATCGCAGGTGACGCTCCGATAGCGATTAAACCATTAGCAGAAAAATTAGATGCAACTTCATTGGTAATATTAAAAATAAACGGTTTATTTTCTTTAATCTTAGCAATAGCATCCACCAAAAATTCTCCTCTCCTATTAATTTAGAATAAAGAACAAAAAAACCACCCCAAAATGGAGTGGTTATATATACAGCTACAGAATAGGTATAGTCGCCAACTCCACTTTCCTACGCTGGTATTAACCAGTTCAGGTTCAAAGGGATTAAGAAATGAATCTTATCTCAGCCAATTGGCACCCCTAGTGGATTTTTATTTATTCTACCTATATCTTATTTCATTTTTTCTTAAAAGTAAAATTATTCATATGAGTCAATTTTCATCGATACTTAAGTTTTTATTATTTTATTAAAATGTTCGGATTATAACAATGACCTGGTTTGATCGTAATGGAAGTTGGCGGTATCGGTATGATGAAACTTAAAAAAACATAACACTTAAATGTACGCACAAATGTAGATTTTCTAACTGAGACTAATTTAAATTAGCAACTCGTTTAGCGATATTAGATTGTCATATCAACGTTTACTAGCATTTTTTTATAAAAACAAACGACGAAATAAAAAAAGTTTTAAAAAGGTATTGCTTTTTTATAGTTCTATGGATATAATATTACTTGTCCTTGTTTTTAAGGATTGTCTGGTAGCGATAGCGAGAAGGTCACACCTGTTCCCATGCCGAACACAGAAGTTAAGCTTTTCAGCGCCGATGGTAGTTGGGGTTATACCCCTGCAAGAGTAGGACGCCGCCAGACAAGGATAATTTATCCTTAGATTGGATAGAATATGTTAGTATAACACATAGAAGTGTACGACCATATTTTCCCATATCATAATGCATATCGCGGGGTGGAGCAGTCTGGTAGCTCGTTGGGCTCATAACCCAAAGGTCGCAGGTTCAAATCCTGCCCCCGCAACCAAATTATTTATAGTAAATAACTATTACTAAGATCCAGATTCACCATTGAAATACTGGATACCATACATAAGTAAAAAAAGTTGGTCCGGTAGTTCAGTTGGTTAGAATGCCTGCCTGTCACGCAGGAGGTCGCGGGTTCGAGTCCCGTCCGGACCGCCATGAAAATTATATTAGAAATTGTAGAGCACATGGTTTTAATTAAAACCTGTGTTTTTTTAGTTTGTGGACATAATTTAGTCGTCCAATTTTTTTCTTTTTTCTTTTGTTTTTGCTATGATAGTTGGTAGTGAATACAAAGAATGGTGATTTTAAATGGATGAGTTTTCTTTTATAGATTCGATTAAGCCGACATTTTATCAGCAGTCTTCTCTTGTAAAAGGAATTGGAGATGATGCTGCTGTCTTTCGAAGTTCGATGGATATTGTTACAGCAGTAGATACCTTTGTAGAGGACGTACATTTCTCTCGTTCTACTATGGAACCATTTCATATCGGTTATCGTGCATTAGGAGCAAATATAAGTGATTTAGCAGCAATGGGAGCTTTACCTAGTTTTTATTTAGTTTCTATTGTTATACCAAAGAATTGGACTGAAGAGGAGCTATCTCAGATATATTTAGGTATGGATGATTTAGCTTCGAAGTATCACATGGATATTATTGGTGGAGACACTGTTTCTGGTAAACAATTAACAATCTCTATTACTGTGATTGGATATACGAATACAAACAAAGCTCGATATCGTCGGCATGCAAAAGAAGGAGATATTGTTTTTGTTACGGGTACGTTAGGGGACTCTCAAGCAGGGTTTCATATCTTGTCCAATGAAAATAATTATGTTGATCAAGATTTTTATATAAGTCGACATCGAAAACCCGAACCGAGAGTGGCTTTTGCACTAGCTTTAGAAAAACTGGACAGAGTATCTTTAAATGATGTTAGTGATGGCATTGCTAATGAGGCAAGTGAAATTGCAGAAGCTTCTAATGTATCTATTGTTATAAGCGAAAATGACATACCAGTTGCACGTTCTTTTTATCAATTTACGAATGAGCAACAATACCATTGGAAATTATCTGGTGGTGAAGATTTTGAACTTCTAGGAACAGTAGATAAGCACGATTGGAATGTAGTAAAAAAAGCTGCTGAGGAAACAAACACCCAATTAACGATAATTGGTAATGTTGTAGAAGAAAACAAACATCCTGTTTATATAGAAGATAATGATGTGCGTAAAGTGCTTAAAAAAAGCGGATATACACATTTGAAGTAGGTGAATTAGATGAAAATACAGCTTCATTCTCCGGAAGAGACAAAAACTTTCGGGGAGAGACTAGCAAGGTTGCTGCATCCTGGTGATGTCATTACGTTAGAAGGTCAGCTAGGTGCCGGTAAAACAACGTTTACGAAAGGAATTGCTTCTGGATTAGAAGTGAAGCGTTATATTACGAGTCCTACGTTTACAATAGTGAAAGAATATCGTGGTAAAATGCCTTTATATCATATGGATGTCTATCGTTTGGAGGATTCACTCGAAGATATTGGTTTTGATGAATATTTTCATAGCAATGGAATCTCTGTAGTGGAGTGGGCAGGCTTTATTGAGCCATACTTACCCGAGAATCGTTTAGATATTTCCATCCATTACACAGAAGATGAAGATATCCGTGAAATTTATTTGAATCCGTATGGGTCCCATTTTGAACAAGTAGTAAATGAATTACAAGGTTAGGAGTTTATGTATGAATATACTTGCAATCGATACTTCCAATCAAGTATTAGGTGTGGCATTATTAAAGAATGGAGAGATAATTGCTGAACTTACAACTAATCTCGCAAAGAATCATTCCGTTCGTTTAATGCCTGCTATAGAAAGTCTTATGTATCAAGTATCTATGCAACCAGAAGATCTTGATCGGATTGTTGTAGCAAAAGGGCCTGGCTCATATACTGGAGTAAGAATTGGCTTATCTACTGCAAAGACAATGGCATGGGCATTACAAATACCAGTAGTAGGTGTCTCCAGTTTAGAGGTACTAGCATATCAAGGAAAGTTCTTTAATGGAATTATATGCCCTTTCTTTGATGCGAGAAGAGGATTGGTGTTTACTGGTGGATATCAATTTAACGATAATAAAATTGAAAAAGTGATTGAAGAAGAAAATTTACTTATGACTGCCATGCTTGATAAGTTAAAAAAGCAGGGTGAAAATGTAGTATTCTTAAGTCCAGATATGGATCAATTTAAAGAAATAATTAAAGAGGAATTAGGAGATTTAGCAATTATTCCTGAATCTGTATATCAGCTTCCAAAAGCTTCGCACCTAGGGCTTGCAGGAATGAATATAGAACCGAAAGACATTCATGAGCTCGTTCCAAACTATTTACGTTTAGCAGAGGCAGAAGCAAATTGGCAAAAAAGCCAAAAGGAACGTCAATTGAATGACTAATTTAACCATTCGTCCAATGGAACTTACTGATGTACCTGAAGTTTTACTTGTAGAAAATGCATGTTTTCAAACACCTTGGACAACGGATATTTTCTATCAAGAAATAATCGAAAATGCACATGCGTATTATTATGTCGTTGAAATAGAACATACAATTGTTGGTTATATTGGTTCGTGGATGGTGCTAGATGATGCTCAAATAACGAACTTTGCTATTTTACCAAGTTACCGAAGAAATAAATTAGGTGAAAAGTTATTTCGTTATGTGATGCAGCTTGCCATATCAAAAGGAGTAGAGCGTCTTTCACTAGAAGTGCGCGTATCAAATATAGCCGCGCAGTCCTTATATAGAAAATTTGGTTTAGTTCCTGGTGGTATTCGTAAGAGGTATTATACGGATAATCATGAGGATGCCATCGTGATGTGGGTGAATTTAAAATGAAAAAAGAAACAATTATATTAGGTATAGAGACTAGTTGTGATGAGACTGCGGCCTCTGTAGTAAAAGGTGGTAGAGAGATTCTAGCCAATGTAGTTGCATCACAAATCGAAAGTCATAAACGCTTTGGCGGAGTTGTTCCAGAAATTGCTTCAAGACACCATGTTGAACAAATTACACTTGTGCTTGAACAGGCAATTACGGAAGCTAATGTTACCTGGGAAGAAATAGATGCAATCGCAGTTACCGAGGGACCTGGATTAGTTGGAGCTTTATTAGTAGGTGTGAATGCAGCGAAAGCATTAGCTTTCGCTAAAAAGAAACCATTAGTAGGGGTGCATCATATTGCTGGTCATATTTATGCAAACCGTTTAGAGAATGAATTCGAATTTCCAATGTTAGCTCTGATTGTTTCTGGTGGACATACAGAATTAGTTCTAATGAAAGATCATGATGATTATGAATTAATAGGTGAGACCAGAGATGATGCCGCAGGAGAAGCATATGATAAGGTAGCTCGTATGCTGGATTTACCGTATCCAGGCGGTCCGCAAATTGATCGTTTAGCTGCTGAAGGTAAAGAGTCGATTGATTTTCCGCGTGCTTGGCTAGAAGCAGATAGTTATGATTTTAGTTTTAGCGGTTTAAAATCAGCAGTGATAAATAAAATACACAATGCGAAACAGCGTGGATTGACTTTGGATGCAGAAGATATTGCAGCTAGTTTTCAAGCGAGTGTTGTGGAAGTACTGACAGAAAAAACATATCGTGCAGCGAAAGAATATAACGTAAAACAAGTTATTGTAGCAGGTGGAGTAGCTGCTAATACAGGGTTAAGAAAAAGTCTGGAGAAACGTTTTTCAGATGAAAGTTTTCCTTTATATATTCCACCAATTCAGCTATGTACAGATAATGCAGCAATGATTGCGGCAGCTGGTACGATAATGTATGAAAAGGGATATCGTTCAACACTTGATTTAAATGCAAATCCTTCGCTTATGCTGAGTTAGTCACAGGTTATTCACAGGGATGTGGATATATCCTGTAGATAAGCTACATCATCATCTTTTAAATGTGGATGGAAAAAGTGGATAACTGTTCATTAGGTTGTGGATTATGTGTATAACTTTTTCTGATTCGAGGTTTTTAGACATTTTTCGAGCTTTTCGTTGTGGGTAAGTGTTTGGTTAAAGAAGGATATTAACAGGAAGAAATTTGGTGGGAATCCGATGAATAAAAAACAAAATTATTATTTTCAAACTGATTTGATTCTGCTTTTTTTAGGATTTGTAATCATTAGTTTATTAGCTATTTATAATGCGCAGCAAATTGACCAAAATAATACTAATTTTGTCATTAGACAAATTGCTTTTTTTGGTATTGGTGTTTGCTTTGTGGCAGCGGTACAATTTATCGATCTCGAGCAGTTATATAGAGGTAGTATATATATCTATTTAGGTGGAGTTTTCTTGTTGGGACTGTTACTCATCAGTCCGGATGCAATTGCAAGGGAAATTAATGGTGCAAATAGTTGGTTTACTTTACCTGGATTATCCATTCAACCCGCTGAATTTGCGAAAATGTCAACGATATTATTTTTAGCTGCTACAATTACTAAGCACAAAGAGAAAATAGAAGTTCAAACTATAAAGACGGATATTAAACTTTTATTGAAGTTAATCATCTTCACATTGATTCCAGTAGGATTAATTATGCTGCAACCTGATTTTGGTACATCGATGGTGTATTTGTTTATTGCAGGAATGATGATTATTTTATCAGGTATTAACTGGAAGATTATTGTTTCACTAATTCTTGGGTTGGCATCTCTGGGAGCTGCTGTCATAGGAGTGATAATTCGATTTCCACAGTTTGCGATCGATGTATTAGGAGTAGCCTCTTATCAAGTTGATCGGATTATGACATGGTTTGATCCGTCACAACAATCAGCGGATGCGACGTTTCAGTTTGAACGATCACATATGTCATTGGGTTCTGGACAATTATTTGGTAAGGGAATGAGTGGTTTAGAAGTACAATATCCAGAGGCGCATACAGACTTTATCTTTTCTGTAATCGGTGAAAGCTTTGGATTTATTGGAAGCGCGATTGTGATATTTCTTTACTTTATGCTTTTATACCGTTTAGTAACTTTAGGATTAAGCATCTATAAACATTCTCCGTTTGGCACATATTTCTGCTTTGGATTTTTAAGTTTGATGCTTGTCCATGTATTTCAAAATATCGGGATGACAATTGGTATCATGCCGATTACAGGTATTCCGTTACTGCTCATTAGTTATGGAGGGAGTTCTGTCATGTCCACCATGTTAGGGTTGGCAGTAGTATACCGAGTAGCAGTCGAGCATACGATACAAAATGACTATCTATTTAAATAAATTAAAAAAACTCTCTAAATCCAACGTTGTGGATAAAGAGAGTTTTTTAATCTATTATGAAATTGATTCAACTAGGTTGTTTATGAAATTGATCGATGTATGTTACGCCTTCTTCATAAATGGTTGCAATTGCAGATTGTATTTGTTGTGACGTATGTTCAGTTATTTCAAATTGCACATTTTTATAAAGAAGATTTGGTTTCTCGTGATTGGCAGGAGTATAGCCTAATTGATCGATTAAAAAATCACTTAAAGTATCAAAGTTCTCTTCAGGAAAAGTAATGCCCAGTATACCTTCTAATTCATACAATGGTGAATTAGCGTTAATGCGGTATCGATTTCCAGCCAATTGTTGGATAAAGGAAGGTTTATTCAATACATAACTATCATCTTCTTGAAGCACATCTGTAACCATTTCTTTGACCATATCTTCAGTTGTAATCAATCCTTCTGTTCCTCCATATTCATCTAAAACAACTGCAAGTGCAATCTGTTCTTTTTGCATATCCTTAAATGCAAGGTCTACACGTTGTGATTCTAAGATAAAGAAGGGATCATGCATGATATTCCGAAGTTGAAACTTGGTGGTATCATTATGATTATGTAAGTAAGATAGTATGTCTTTTACGTGGATAATTCCAACAATTTGATCGATATCCTCTTCAAATACAGGATATCTATTATATGGTCGGTTTATAATAACATCCATTACTTCCTTATAAGATAAATCCACTTCAAGCACACACATATCTATGCGATGAATAACGATATCCGAAATATGTTTATCATTAAATTCATAGATGTTTGTTTCAGATTCAGCTGATGCGTGCTCTCCTACATTTTTAAGCACACTTGTATTGATTACCAGCAGACCTTTTCTCCAAGCAACAAAACATGCTATGCCTACCATTAGACTAAACAAACTTATCAGCGCTATCGTCAAAATTTAACGACCTCCATGATTTATTATTATATACTTATCCGGAACCATGTCATCAATGAGACAGACCGCATATTAAAAAACAGGCAAGTTTAAACTTACCTGTTGATAATTATAAACGAAGATGAATATTTTTTCAATTGTCTAACTCTTCTAAGCTTGTCCATTGCTCTAGTAAGTCATCAAGTTTTTGTTTGTACGTGTTTGTTTGTTCCGTTAACTCTAATGCTTTTTCATGATCTTCATACACTTCTGGTAACGTCATTTGTTCTTCTAAATAAGCAATATGCTCTTCTACGGATTCAATTTGCTTTTCAAGTTCAGCAATCTGTCTTTTTCGTTTTCTTTCTTCGCTTTGTTTTTGCTTCTCTTCTTTAAAATTACGTTTTTTATCAGTAACGGTTGTTGATTGTACTTCTTTTTCCATCTGAAGACGTGCAAGTTCTGCTTCTTCTGCTTTTTTCTCTAAATAATAGTCATAGTCTCCAAGGTACATTTTAATTCCTTGTGAGCTCATTTCAGCCACTTGGTCTGCGATTCGATTAATAAAATAACGATCATGTGAAACAAAGATAATCGTACCAGGGAAATCTGCTAATGCACCTTCTAACACTTCTTTACTATCAATATCTAAGTGGTTCGTTGGTTCATCTAGAATAAGCAAGTTTGCTTTTTGCATTTTTAATTTAGCTAATGCTAAACGTGATTTTTCTCCACCACTTAATGCAGAAACTGGCTTTAACACATCATCCCCAGAGAATAAGAAATTACCTAGAATCGTACGAATATCTTTTTCGTTTACTAAAGGATACTCGTCCCATAATTCTTGAAGTACGGTTTTATTCGAATGGAGTTCGGTTTGCTCCTGATCATAGTAACCAACTTGTACATTCGTTCCTAATTGAATGTCTCCTTCAAAGGGAGATTCTTTTTCCACAATGGTCTTTAGTAACGTTGTTTTTCCGATCCCGTTTGGACCTACTAATGCGATTCGTTCTCCACGATTTGCATGGAGATTAACATGACGGAATGTAGGTTCTTGTTGCTCTTCATAACGGAAGCCTAAATTAGAGATTTTTAACACGTCATTTCCACTACGACGATTAATTTGAAATGACATCGAAGCGGATGATTCATCACCCATTGGACGATCCATTCTATCGATTTTTTCTAATTGTTTCCGTCTACTTTGTGCTCGTTTTGTAGTGGAAGCACGGACGATATTCTTTTGAATGAATTCTTCCATTCGTTTAATATCCGTTTGTTGTTTTTCATATTCTTTCATTTCTTGTTCGTAATCAAGTGCTTTTTGTTCCAAGTATTTACTGTAGGTACCGTGGTATTTTCTAGAATGATGTCTAGAAATTTCATAAACGATCGAAACGGTTCTATCAAGAAAATAACGGTCGTGGGAAACAATCACAATAGCACCAGGATAATTTACAAGATAACCTTCTAACCATGTTAGTGTATCAATGTCCAGATGGTTTGTAGGCTCATCGAGGATGAGTAGTTGAGGTTTTTGTAGTAATAATTTACCAAGAGCAAGTCTTGTTTTTTGTCCGCCACTTAATTCGTTAATCGGTGTTCCATAATCGTAATCACCAAATGAGAGTCCAGTAAGTACCGATTTTATATCCGATTCATACGTATAACCACCATTTGTTTGATAGCGAACTTGTAAGTTATCATATTCTTTTAAAATTGCTTGGTAACTAGCTTCATCTATTGCAGTAGGATCTGCCATTTTTGTTTCTAATTCACGTAACTTTTTCTCCATCTGTTGTAAATGGGAAAATACATCCGCCATCTCATCCCATATTGTTTTACCTGATTCTAACTTCATATGTTGTGATAGGTAACCATAGGTAAGATCTTTCGGTTTGAAAAATTCTCCTTCGTCATGAGAGAGTTCATTTGCCATTATTTTTAGTAGTGTCGATTTTCCTGCACCATTTCTTCCAACGATGGCTATTCGATCTTGGTCCTTTATTTCTACTTTTATATTAGACAAAATCTCTTCTGCGCCAAAAGATTTTGATATTCCGTTTAATTGCATCAGTATCATTTCATTGTCACCTCATAATACTAGTTTAGCTTATCGCCATAGAAGCGACAATATTATTGTGAAAAATGTCACGACTTCTAAGGAATAATCTGTTAAAATAAATATAGTATGATAATTATTCTAAGCATTGAAAAGAGGAAGGTCGTATGGAACAAAACAAGATTCCGCAAGCAACTGCAAAACGCTTGCCATTATATTATCGTTTCATTAATAACTTAAATCAACAAGGAAAAAAGCGTGTTTCATCAAAAGAATTAAGTGAAGCGGTTAAAGTAGATTCCGCAACCATTCGTAGAGATTTCTCTTACTTCGGTGCACTAGGTAAAAAAGGATACGGATACAATGTCGAATACTTACTAGGTTTTTTTAAAAGTACATTAGATCAACACGAAATAACAGAGGTAGCATTAATAGGTGTTGGAAATTTAGGTACAGCTTTCTTACATTATAATTTTATGAAAAACAATAACATCCGTATTACCATTGCATTTGATGCTGATGAGAAAAAGGTAGGCACCGATATCGGAGGAGTTCCAGTCTATCATATTGACGAACTAGGGGAAAGATTAAAGGACACAGAGGTTGCGATTCTAACGATACCTGCAGATGAAGCAGATGCAATTGCAAATCAACTGGTCGAACATGGTGTTAGTGGAATACTAAATTTTACACCAGCAAGAATTACAGTACCAAGCCATATTCGTGTACATCACATTGATTTAGCGATCGAACTTCAATCACTTGTATATTTTCTTAAACACTATTCATTACAGTAATTAATTCACTATTTTAAATCGATTATTATGTAAGCGGTTGTCAAAATCCGAAGTTTTTAGAAAAGAATTAAAGAAAAAGTAGACTGCAATTAACAGTCTACTTTTTCTTTTTTCTTATTTTATTGTGATAACCGAACATCTTGAAGGAAACAAAGAAGCATAATGCAGAAACAGCTGCAAAAATTAATGTAACAGTATTCCAAACCGTGCTGTCCTTACTTTGAACCCCGAAATATATAAAAGCAATTCCAACGAGAAAGTATAGAATTGCTCTTGTTAAATAAGGATGTTTCATGGATTAACCTCCAAAGAATATCATTTGCATCTCATCTAACATTCGCTGCAGCTCCTCAGGATCAATATTATATTGCATTAATAAAACAAAGGAGTTCATCCCTGCATGTACGATTATAGGAACGATAATTCGTTTTGTTTTCACATAAAGAAATGCAAATACAAATCCCATGGATGCATAAATGAGAATATGCGTTGGATCTAAATGAATAAACCCGAATATAACAGCAGAGAGTAACCCAGCGAAAAAGAAATTCATTCGCTTATAAAGCTCACCGAATATAATTTTGCGGAAGATAATTTCTTCTAATATTGGTGCAAAAATAGCCGGTACGATCATAAAGATGGGTGCTGCTCGAGTAATATCCATAATTTGTTGGGTGTTCTCTGAACCAGGGTCAATCCCTATGGCTATTTCAATTTGGGCAGCAATACCTTGCGCGAATAAAGCCATAAACACACCGAGGATGGACCACAGGATTATGCTTTCAATTCCTGCAGCGTTGTCGTTTCGCATTTGCATATCTGGTTTTAGAAAGAATAGCGTAACAACCACCGCTAGGCCAAAGGAGAATATCGACCAATAAATAGTTGCATCAGTGATAGATAATCCGAAAACCACTGTTAAAATTGGTGAAAAAAGCAACCCTGAAAACTGCATAATAATATATGTAAGAATGACATACCAATATCTACGACTCAAATAAAACGCTCCTTTATCATGTACTGTACTAATTACTATAGTTTAACATATGCATATATAGTTATTATAATCAGAACAAGCTATTAAATGAAAAGAAAATGCAGTATTATTTTTCAATATTTGATTGCTACATATATTGATTAAAAAATATAAATTCTTCACTCTCTTTTGCTTGCATTTTTTTATAGAATTAATTATTATAATAATTGTGATTAGCACTCAACTGTTAAGAGTGCTAATAAAAATAAAATGAAATCGAATTAAGGAGGCATTTCTACATGATTAAACCATTAGGAGATCGTGTTGTTATCGAACTTGTTGAACAAGAAGAAACAACTGCAAGCGGAATCGTACTTCCAGACTCTGCAAAGGAAAAACCGCAGGAAGGTAAAGTAGTAGCAGTTGGTTCTGGACGTGTAGAAAATGGAGAAAAGATCGCTCTTGAAGTTTCAGAAGGAGATCGAATCATTTTTTCTAAATTTGCTGGTACAGAAGTGAAATATGAAGGTACAGAATACTTAATTCTTCGTGAAAATGATATTTTAGCTATTATTGGCTAGTCTCTTATGAAAATTTAGAATGAATAATAAATACGTAACTACATTCAAGGAGGAATAAAGAATGGCTAAAGACTTAAAATTTAGTGAAGACGCTCGTCGCGCAATGCTACGTGGTGTAGATACATTGGCAGATGCAGTAAAAGTTACGCTTGGACCAAAAGGACGTAATGTAGTATTAGATAAAAAATTCGGATCACCTTTAATTACTAATGATGGTGTTACGATTGCAAAAGAAATTGAGTTAGAAGATGCATTTGAAAACATGGGTGCACAATTAGTATCTGAAGTTGCATCAAAAACAAATGATGTTGCTGGTGACGGTACCACAACTGCAACTGTTCTTGCTCAAGCAATGATTCGTGAAGGATTGAAAAACGTAACTTCTGGTGCGAACCCAGTAGGTATCCGTCGCGGTATTGAAAAAGCTGTTGAGTTAGCAGTTCAAGAATTAAAAGGAATTTCACAGCCAATTGAAAGTAAAGAAGCTATTTCCCAAATTGCTGCTGTATCTTCTGGAGATGAAGAAGTTGGTCAATTGATCGCTGAAGCAATGGAACGTGTAGGTAACGACGGTGTTATCACAATTGAAGAATCTAAAGGATTCAACACAGAGTTAGAAGTAGTAGAAGGTATGCAATTTGACCGTGGTTATTCTTCTCCATACATGGTGACAGACCAAGATAAAATGGAAGCAGTTTTAGAAGATCCTTATATCTTAATAACGGATAAGAAAATTGGTAATATCCAAGAAGTATTACCAGTGTTAGAACAAGTCGTTCAACAAGGTAAACCACTTCTAATGATTGCTGAAGATGTAGAAGGCGAAGCGCTTGCTACATTAGTAGTAAACAAACTTCGTGGAACATTTAATGCAGTAGCTGTAAAAGCTCCTGGATTTGGTGATCGTCGTAAAGCAATGCTAGAAGATATTGCAGTACTAACTGGTGCAGAAGTAATTACAGAAGATCTTGGATTAGATCTTAAATCTGCTGGTATCGAGCAATTAGGTCGCGCTTCAAAAGTTGTTGTAACAAAAGAAAACACAACAGTCGTAGAAGGTTCTGGTGACCCTGAAGCAATTTCTAGCCGTGTAGCACAAATCCGTGCACAAGCAGAAGAATCTACTTCAGATTTCGATAAAGAAAAATTACAAGAACGCCTAGCGAAACTAGCTGGTGGTGTAGCAGTCATCAAAGTTGGTGCAGCTACAGAAACAGAATTAAAAGAACGTAAGCTTCGTATTGAAGATGCGCTTAACTCTACTCGTGCCGGTGTTGAAGAAGGTATGGTTCCTGGAGGCGGTACAGCTCTTGTAAATATTCATCGTCAAGTAAGTGAACTAACTCTAGATGGTGATGAAGCAACTGGTGCAAGCATCGTTCTTCGTGCTTTAGAAGAGCCAGTACGCCAAATCGTACACAATGCTGGACTAGAAGGTTCAATCATTGTTGAACGTCTAAAAGGTGAAAAAGTTGGTATTGGTTACAATGCTGCAACTGACGAATGGGTAAACATGGTAGACGCAGGTATCGTTGACCCTACAAAAGTTACTCGTTCGGCACTACAAAACGCAGCATCTGTAGCAGCTATGTTCCTAACTACCGAAGCAGTAGTCGCTGATAAGCCTGAAGAAGGCGGCGGTGCACCTGCAATGCCTGATATGGGCGGCATGGGTGGAATGGGCGGCATGATGTAATAAGCCGTTTCAACCCTTGATATGTAAAGCATTTTGAGGAATTGTACCAATATGTTAAAGACAGATATATAGTAAGAGGCTTCTCATTAGTTGATTCAACTTCTGAGAAGCCTCTTTTTTTGTAAGCATTATTGTGAAATTTTTGATTTCTAATAGCCCAGGTTAGCACAAGACTGTCCTTTTCTTCTTTGCTTTATTAACGAATGGTTTATTGCTATAACAAAGTTATCAAGAACAAAGGTAGGCTTACATATGTTTAGATATAAGAAATGATTTAGTTAAAACTCTTGAAAAATTGTGTAAATATTTTTCTTATGCTAAAGTATGGATGAATTATTATGGACGAGGGATGGGTAAACATGCAGTACCAATATGAGCAGATAGATTATCAAGTTGATTTACCAATTAACATTTTCACACATACAGTAGAACAATTTCCTTTTCATTGGCACGAAGCTACGGAAATTCTTTTTGTGTTGGAAGGCGAATTAGATATTAGGATTAATCAAGATGACTATCTACTGAAAATGGGAGATATTTTTCTTGTGAATGGAAATGAACTACATTTTATTAACTCTAGAACAGTGTTTGGACAAACTCATGTGTTGGCTCTGCAATTTGACAACAGGTATTTTAAGAAGCTGGGCATTGATGTTGAACAAAAAAGATTCTATATGAACTCAGGAGATGTTGAAGAAGAATCTATTTTTGTCTTAGATGAAATCAAATATATTCTAGCCAATATGATGGATCTAGTATTGAATAAAAAAAACCTTTACAGTCTTAAGGCTACGAAAATGCTATTAGATCTTGTGATTCTTCTTCTAGAGCATTTTGAAGTTCCGACACCAACAAAGAATAAGCAATTGAAAGATGAAGAAAGACTTGTAAAAATACTTCAATATATGAATGAACATTGTATAGAAGTACATTTTGGACTACAGAATGTAGCAAAAGAGTTCTCATTAAATCCACACTATTTGTCGAGGTATTTTAAGTCAAATGTAGGGGTTTCTCTAAAGAAATATTTAGATAATATGCGTTTGAACAAATCATTGTTTACCTTGCGAACCACAGATGAGACTGTTACTGATATAGCTCTTAAGTTTGGATTCCCAGACAGTAAAGCCTATTACAGAGTCTTCAAGGAAGTGTTAGGGATAACACCAATGCAGTATCGAGGTCAATATCGAATAGAGCTCAAAAAGGGAATTATAAATGATTATCTGAGCATCAATAGCAAGGAGTCATTTGCAAATCTATTCAAATATCTAAATCGTAAGGATATTGGCGATTTACCAATAAAAAAAGAGGCAATAAAAACTATTGATGTTACCAATTTTTCAAACAAGATTACTCGATCTTTCACAAAATTAATAACTTTTGGATATGCTCCCCATGCCCTGAGAAAAGATTTCTATGAACAATTGCAACAGGTTCAGGGTGAAATAGGATTCGAATACATTCGATTTCATGGAATTTTTTCAGATCAACTCATGGTATATAACGAGAAGTCTGATGGATCCTATTACTTTAATTTTAATCACATTGATTCTCTATTGGATAATTTAGTTGGTATCGATTTAAAGCCTTTTATTGAAATTGGTTTTATGCCGAAAAGTTTAGCAAGTAATGAAAATAAGATATTTTGGTGGGAAGCATTTGTGTCACCTCCAAAGAAAATGGATAAATGGCTTAAATTATTGGATTCTTTTATCAGACATTTGATTAATCGATATGGAATGCAAGAAGTAAGAACATGGTATTTTGAGTTCTGGAATGAACCTGAAGTTCAACATTTCTGGGGTGGTACAAGACAGGAGTTTTTTAACTTTTATGCTGAAAGCTATAAATGTATTAAAGCAATTGATCCTGAAATAAAACTTGGAGGATTTGGAACAATTGACTTTTCCAAAAATCAAAATTGGCTTAATGATTTTGATCACTTTGCCCAAAATGAAAAAGTTGATGTGGATTTCTTTTCATTTCATGTTTACAATTTATCGAAAAAACTTTTACCCAAACCCGAATCGATTCAAGCGGTCGGTGAAAATGAAACAGGAACCGTTATACAAAATATAGCTGAATCTACAGGTATTATGCTGGGTGATGAAAATAATTTTACAACATGCATTGATCAGATCATTAGTAAGAGCAAAGAATTGGCGTCACTAAATCGAGAACTTTGGATAACAGAATGGAACGCAAATTCTGATAGTAGAGATTTATTACACGATACATGTTATATGGGAGCTTTTATAACTAAAAATGTTATAGAAAACTTTGATAAAGTAAAAGGAATGGGTTTTTGGACGTTCACTGACATATTTGATGAGTTTCAATTGGAGCAACCACTCTTTCATGGTGGGTTTGGATTATTGACCTATAATGGTATCAAAAAAGCTGGATATCATGCCTTCTTCTTCCTAAGCAGACTTGGTGAATATTTAGTTTCAAAAGAAGAAGATATGATTGTCACTAAAAGCGGTGAAGATTACCAAATCATACTTTTCAATTATAGCCATCCCAATCATTTATACAGCGTATTTGATTATTCTCAACTGTCCCAAACTAGTCGCTATAAGGTATTTGAAAATGAACGTGTCAAGTCAATTCAGTTAACTTTGGAGGGCTTACATGGTGAGTATATAATTAAGAAGCAATATGTTAATAGACAACAAGGGTCTTCCTATGATGCTTGGGTAGATACCGGAGCACCTAGTGATATGGACAATGACACAGTTAACTATATTAAAGGAAGGGCGGAACCAGGAATTAAAATACAATATATTTCTGCCAAGGGAAAATATAGTTTTCATTCGTTATTAGAACCTCATGAAATACAATTGATTGAGATAAAACGCCGGTATTGATAACGATAATTAAGTCTGAAACTCCATACATAAACACAAAAGTAATACCAAATAGACAGTGTCATGGATAATGGCACTGTCTATTTTACTATAAAAGTCAATAATCGGAATAGCATTTCTTAAATATTGGAATGTGTTTCATAGTGTTGGATAGTATATTTGAATTAACCTGTAGGAGAGCGCTTTCCCATAAATAATTTTAAATGCAATAAAGGGGCAGAGAGGAAAAATCTTGAATGGTTTACAAAATAGTTTAAAAAAATAATTGAAGTGTGAATTTTTAACGCATGAATGGAAGCGTTATCTTGTTGTTATTCAAGTTGATACTACTACTCATAAGTTTAATTAATGTTATACTACTTGGTTTGTAAGAGCAAGGTGCATTATTTAAAGATCATATTTTCTTATATAACTAATAGGTAGTCAGAATAACAACGCCTTCAAATATAAATTTTAAACAGATATCTTGATATATGTGAAATGAAATAAAGCAAAAGCTGGGGGGGGAACATCATGTTAGAATACTTCAAAAAAAGAAAATATAAGAAGCAAGAAATATTGCAACAAGTGAAGGAAGATAAGGTAAAACAAAAAGAAAAAAAGCAGGAAATTAAAGCTTTACCAAAAGAAGAGCGTAAGGAAGCAATTTCAAGCAATAAACTATTGCAAAAAAAGGAGAAAAAACAAAGAAAAGAAGAAATTAAATCGTTAAGCCGTAAAGAAAGTAAAGCAGCAAAAAAAGAAGCTAAGGTGTATAAAAAGTTAAAAAATAGACCAAGGCGTTTCACGGGCTGGGCGGTCTTTGCTGCATTGTTTTTATTTATTGGTGTAACAGTAGGACCGACAGTTACAACCATAGTTGAAAACATGAGTGGTAAACATATTACTATTGATACAACAAGTGCAGAAGCTGTTCAAGCAAGGGAAGCTGCTGATATTGTTTCAGAAAAGATTGCAAATGAAGGATTAGTTTTATTAAAAAATGAAAATAATTCCCTGCCATTAGAAGATAAAAAATTGAATGTATTTGGTTCTACAGCCTTTACTTTTAAATATGGTGGGGGTGGTTCTGGTGCTTCAGATTTGACTCGTGCTGTGAGTTTATTTGAAGCCCTTACGAATGCAGGTATTGAATATAATAAGGAATTATATGATTACTATGTGAAGTTGCCAGAAATAAAAGAAACGACAGGAAATTCGGACACGGGTATTGTTCAAGTTGTTAAGGGATTTTTAAGTAATGATGAGGAAGCTGGTGAACCAGATCTTCCAGATACTACAATAGCTCAAGCGAAAGAGTACTCCGAAAATGCGATGATTATTGTACAAAGTGATGCCGTAGAAGCTTCAGATGTAAATGAAAATCAATTAAAATTATCAGATGAAATGCATAATTTAGTTGAAAAAGTAGCTGGAAACTTTAGCAACGTTACAATTGTAGTAAATGCTGGTAACACCTTAGAACTAGGTTTTGTTGAGGAATATCCAAGTATTCAATCTGTTATTTGGGTTGGAACACCTGGGCCATTTGGAACGAATTCTCTTGCTAAGGTATTATCAGGCGAAATAAACCCTTCTGGACGTATTACAGATACGTATGCTTACGATGTTGAATCTTCACCAGCGAGTGAAAATTTTGGGGACTACCAGTATGAAAATTTAGATAAAGCTTACCTTAACTATGAAGAAGGAATTTATATAGGATACAGGTTCTACGAAACTTTCTATCAAGGAAATGAAGATGGGTACAATGAAATTGTTCAATTTCCATTTGGATCTGGTCTAAGCTATACAACATTTGACTGGAATATAGTTAATCAAGAATTAAATAGCGATTCTATTGAATTTCAAGTAGAAGTAACAAATACAGGTGAAGTTGCTGGTAAAGACGTCGTTCAAGTTTATTATTCTGCTCCTTATACACCAGGAGGAATTGAGAAGTCAGCTATTAATTTAGTTACATTTGAAAAAACCAAATCATTAGAACCGGGAGAGTCTGAAGTATTAACTATTCAATATGATACAAGAGACATGGCTTCTTATGATATGGAAAATGAGAACTATATTTTAGAAAATGGAACTTACGAAATTAAACTTGGTAAGAATGTCCATGAAATCGACAGTACAGTAAACTATGAATTAGCTGAAGATATTTTGTACCAAACAGATGCTGTAACAAGAACAGAATATCAAAATCGTTTTACTGAATCAGAAAACGAATTAACAGTTCTTTCTCGTAACGATTGGGAAGGAACATATCCATCAGATCAAGATGACTCAAAAATTGCAACTGATAAAGTAATTGAAAGAGTACAGGGGCATGAATATAACAATGACGTACAGATGCCAACGACAGGTGCTGATAATGGACTTAAATTGGAAGACCTAAAAGGGTTAGATTATGATGATCCTTTGTGGAGTGAATTCTTAGACCAATTGACTGTGGATCAAATGATCTCTTTTGTATCAGAAGGTGCTTATCATACAAAAGAGATTGATGAACTTGGTGTTCCGAATACAGTTTTAATGGATGGACCTGCCGGGTTTAGTTTCTTCGGCTTCAAACAGTTTGCAGCCGGCGCTTACCCAACGGAGATCGTTGTGGCATCCACTTGGAATAAAGATTTAGCATATGAGATGGGTGAAATGATTGGTCAAGAAGCACAAGCCTACGGAATTGGCGGATGGTATGCTCCAGCTCTTAATATTCATCGTTCACCAAAAGGTGGAAGAAATTTTGAGTATATGTCAGAGGATCCTGTATTAAACGGCATGATTGGTGCTGGTATGTCGAAAGGTGCATCAGATCAAGGTGTTATAGTATTCATGAAACACTTTATCATGAATGAGCAAGAAACAAATGCACGTTCAGGGATGCTAGTATGGTCTAATGAACAAGCGATGAGAGAAATTCACCTACGTCCTTTTGAAATAACAGTAAAAGAGGCTGGTGTAAATGGTGCAATGTCTAGTTTTTCTTTCATTGATGGGAAATGGGCAAATCCTGCATTATTAAATGGAATGCTAAGAGATGAGTGGGGATTTGAAGGTGTAGTATCTTCAGATGCGGTGTTCGGATTTATGAAAGCACCCCAAGCTATTACATCCGGTAATGATTTAATGTTAGATATAATGACTGTTCCAAATCAAATTCAGCTTTTAGAAGAAGCATATGAGGAGCATCCAGAAGCAATTACAGTTGGATTGCGAAATAGCATGCATAATTCACTTTATGCAACACTTCAAACGTATCTGTTTAACTAAAAATATTATTTAATAGAGCAAGAAGGCGGACTAAGTTTGCCTTCTTGCCAATTAACTTTAGGGAAGGTGTAGAATGAAACATAAAAATATTATTAAACAAATGACTTTGGAAGAGAAAGCTTCCCTCATGTCTGGACATAATTTTTGGAATACAAAAGCAATAGAACGTCTTGGAATACCATCCATTATGCTAACTGATGGACCACATGGACTACGAAAACAAGGTGGGAAAGCGGATCACTTAGGATTAAATAAAAGCTTACCAGCAACTTGTTACCCAACAGCAGCAACGTTAGCAAATAGTTGGGATAGGACACTTGTGAATAACGTAGGACAAGATATCGGTAAGGAAGCTCGTAGTGAGAAAGTAAGTGTCTTACTTGGACCGGGTTTAAATATTAAACGTAATCCTTTATGTGGTCGTAATTTTGAATATTTCTCAGAAGATCCTTTTCTGACTGGTGAACTTGCCAGTGAAATGGTGAAAGGAATTCAGTCCAATGGCATTTCAGCTTGTCCTAAGCATTATGCAGTCAATAGTCAAGAACATATGCGTATGACAATTGATGAAATTGTAGATGAACGTTCACTTAGAGAAATATACTTATCAGGCTTTGAAAAAGTTGTAAAAAAGAGTAATCCTCATACCATGATGTCTTCTTATAATAAGGTGAATGGTGAATATGCAAACGAAAATCAACATTTAGCAAATGACATATTATATTCTGAATGGGGGTTTGATGGTGTTGTTGTAACGGACTGGGGTGGAAATAATGACCGTATTGCTGGTTTGAAAGCTCATAATCAATTAGAAATGCCGTCTACAAATGGAATTACTGATAAAGAAATTGTTGATGCAATACATGAAGGAGAACTAGATGAATCAATCTTAGATGATGCTGTAGATCAATTATTATCTCTTATAGAGAAAGTGCGTTTAGATGATAAAGAATCAGTACAAGTAGATTATGTAGAGCACCACAATAAAGCAATAGATGCTGCTCGTCAGTCTATGGTACTGCTTAAGAATGAAGATAATATTCTTCCGCTTAAATCGGGAACTAAAGTAGCGGTTATTGGTGATTTTGCACAAAAACCAAGGTATCAAGGAGCAGGTAGTTCTTTAATCAATCCCTATAACTTAAGTAATCCACTTAAAAGTCTAGAAGATTCTTTTTTAAATATCGTTGGTTACGCACAAGGATTTAAGCGTATGGGAGGAAAAAGTAGTAATTTACTGAAAGAAGCAACAAGCCTTGCAGAATCTGCTGAAACAGTCATTTTATTTATTGGTCTTGATGAAAGTAAAGAAGCGGAGGGAGTAGATCGAGAAGATTTAAAACTGCCTCAAAATCAGCTAGACCTTGTCGAATCTGTAATACAGGTAAATAAAAATGTGATTGTGGTTTTAGTTGGTGGTGGAGCACTTGAATTACCTTTTGCAGATCATGTACAAGGTATTTTGCATACCTACCTTTCTGGTCAAGGTGGCGGGGAAGCGGTAGTTGATCTTCTTATCGGTAAACACAATCCAAGTGGTAAATTAAGCGAAACATTCCCAATTCAATACAGTGATGTGCCTTCCTCGGATTACTATCCGGGAGACCAAGCAACAAGTGAACATAAAGAAGGGTTATTCATCGGCTATAGATACTTTGAAACAGCTAATCTACCGGTGCATTTTCCTTTTGGATACGGGCTTTCTTATACTACATTTGAATATAACAACATTAGAATCGATGGTTTAACTGTTAGTTTTGATCTGACAAATACAGGTGAAATGGCTGGAGCTGAAATTGCACAGTTGTATATTGAAAAAGTAGATTCGAAAATTTTTCGTGCGAAAAGGGAACTAAAAGGTTTTGATAAAGTCTATTTGGACCCTGGTGAAACGAAGCGAATTACGATAGAGTTAACAAAACGAGATTTCTCTTACTATAATACTGTAATAAATGATTGGGAAATTGAAACGGGAAATTACAAGATTCAAATCGGTAGTTCAATTCAAGAGATTCATTTAGAGGAAATTATTAATATGGATGGTGTTGTTTCAGCATTATACTTAAAAAATGAATTTCCAAACTATGCATCGGCAAGTGTTAAGGCTATTCCTGATGAAGAATTTGAGAGAATATTAGGAAGAAAACTTCCACCGAAAAATTGGGATCTTGATAAAGAATTAGAAATGAATGACACTATTAACCAAGCACAATATAAGAATTGGTTGGGAAAAACGTTATATAACTTCATTATCTTATTCCATGTTTTCTTCAAGAAGGTTGGAAAACCATTAACGGCTAATAACGTGTACTTTGTTATCAACATGCCATTTAGGCAAATTGACCGCTTTTCAGGTGGAAGAGTCAGTAAAAAGACTGTTGAGTTATTTTTAAGCTGGATTAATCGATGATAAAAAACGGAACGACTTAACTACTTTTCACCAGAAGCTAATGATTATTTAGTGAAAACTATCCACGAAAAATTTCAACTTATGTTGACTGCTGAGAACAGAACTAAGGAAAATTATACTTGTGCAGGTATTGCTTTCTGAAAGCTTAATTCTTACTTATATAGTTATTACAGCTAAAAACGAGTTATCCTCTAAAATAAATTTAGAGGATAACTCATTTTAGGTTATAAGTACTATATCTTGACAAATACTCACACGAACTGTAACATTTAACGCTGTGGTAAATAAATTTAAGATGTAACTTAAACCTCACATACTACTGACTCAATAGGATAAATTAAGGTCAGTAAATCATTATGTGAGTTTTTTTGTGTTGATTTGAAAGGAGCATATTTTGAAGAATATAAAGAAACAAAATCACACTATAGATAAACCAGTACTTTTTCTAAGTGGAGGGGCGTTACTTGCCTTTGTAGTATTAGCCTTGATAAATAAGGACATGGTTACTGATGCGGTTAATACAATGTTTAATTGGTCGGTAACTTACTTTGGCTCCATTTACCAAATTCTAATGGTTGGAACCTTGTTCATTGCATTAATTCTTGGGTATTCCAAGTTTGGTAAGATCCGTTTAGGAAAACTGGAGAAACCAGAAATTGGAACCTTTAAATGGATATCGATTATAATGTGTACGCTACTTGCAGCTGGTGGTGTTTTTTGGGCAGCTGCCGAACCATTAAGTCACTTTTTAACTGTACCTCCTCATTTCTCGGGGATTGAGGCAGGAACACCTGAAGCAATAGTACCAGCACTTGCTACAAGTTTTGTCGATTGGGGTTTTGTTTCTTGGGCAATCTTAGGAACATTAGGTACGATTGTATTAATGTATTCCCATTATCACCGAAACGCACCATTAAAACCAAGATCATTACTTTACCCGATATTTGGGGATAAAATTATGAAGAAAAGTGCATTAGGAACCTTTGTTGATGCTTTTTCGATTGTATCTGTGGCAGCAGGGACGATTGGCCCGATTGGCTTTCTTGGCTTACAAGCTGGTTATGGTTTAAATGCGTTATTTGGTATACCAAATAATTTATTGATGCAATGTCTTATCGTTGCAGTAATTGTTATTGCCGCTGGGATTTCTGCTGCAACAGGTATTCATAAAGGAATACAAATTTTAAGTAGCTATAATATTGTTCTTGCTGTTGGATTAATGATCGGTGTCCTTATCTTAGGACCAGCATTATTTATATTTGATAACTACGTGCAATCATTTGGATTATATGTCCAAGACTTTTTAACGTTGAATACTTTCCGAAGTGATGGTGCTTGGCTCGGATTATGGACAATTTTTTTCTTTGCTTGGTTTATCGGTTATGGTCCAATGATGGCTATGTTTGTTAGTCGTATATCGCGTGGCCGTACAATTCGTGAACTAGTAACTGCTGTTGCAGTAATAGCTCCTGTTGTTACAACATTTTGGTTTACGGTTGTTGGGGGAACAGGAATCTTTTCGGAAATGAATAATCCTGGATCTGTCTCTGATGCTTTAAATAGTGCTGGACCTCCAGCAGCTATGATTGCAATTGCAGAGCAGCTGCCTTTCGGAACTATATTTGGTTTCCTATTCCTACTAGCAACTATTATTTTTGTACTAACAACAACGGATTCTATGTCATTAACTATTTCGATGGCGATCACTGGTCACGGAGATCCAGCTAAGTATTTACGTGTGATTTGGGCAATTCTTATGGGGCTCGTCGCAACGGTACTGATTACTATAGGTGAAGATAGTGTTGGATCCCTGCAATCATTCATCGTAGTCACGGCTGTTCCGGTTTCCTTGCTCTTGTTAACCACATTTTGGACAGCACCACGTGTAAGCCGTGAATTAGCTAAAGAACAAAAGATTGATTAAACGAAAAGGAGCTGACGTCTACGTTAGCTCCTTTTGTATTCGTAGGAAGAGTATAAGTAATTTAGAACGTTTAAAACAAAAAATTCCAATATTTCATTGATTGGAAAAATACATTCAATTATACTTTAACCATAATGAGGTCTAGTAAGTACAGGAAACTAAAGACATAAGGGGAGTAGAGATGAAAAAATATAAGATTGCTAATATTCCGGGAGATGGAATTGGAAAAGAAGTCGTACCTGCAGCAACTAAAGTTTTGGAAGCTATATCAGATATTCACGGAGGAATAAGGTTTGATTTCACTGAATTTCCTTGGAGCTGTGAATATTATATGGAATACGGTAAAATGATGTCAGAGGATGGATTAGAGATTTTAAAGGATTATAATGCAATATTTTTAGGAGCAGTTGGTAATATACAACTTGTGCCAGATCATATTTCATTATGGGGGCTTTTAATCAAATTTCGCAGAGAATTTGAACAAGTTATTAACTATAGACCTGCAAAAGTTCTTCCTGGAGTGAAATCAAAAATAGTTAATCCAAAAGACTTTGATCTTATTGTAGTTCGAGAAAATAGTGAAGGGGAGTACAGTGAAGTTGGTGGCAGAATCTTTCGAGGGGAAGATGAAATTGCCATTCAGAATAGCATCTTTTCAAGAAGAGGAACTGAACGTGTTATGCGGTTTGCTTTTGAATTGGCTGCCAAACGGAAAAAACATGTAACTAGTGCAACGAAATCTAATGGCATCGTTCATTCCATGCCATTTTGGGATGAAGTGTTTAATGATGTTTCAGGAGATTATTCTGGAATTGAAACGGACTCTCAGCATATTGATGCTTTAGCAGCTTTCTTTGTAACGAATCCGGAGAAATTTGATGTTATTGTAGCTAGTAATTTATTTGGAGATGTATTAAGTGATTTAGGAGCGGCCATTATGGGAAGTGTAGGAGTTGCTCCTGCAGCAAATATTAATGTTAATGGAAAGTATCCTTCTATGTTCGAACCGGTGCATGGGTCAGCTCCTGATATTATTGGAAAAAATATTGCGAATCCAATTGGACAAATTTGGACTGCTAAATTAATGTTAGATCATTTTGGAGAAGAAGAATTAGGCAGCTTGTTATTAGATGTGATTGAAAACACAACTAATAAAGGATTTTTAACTCCAGACCTAGGTGGGAAACATACCACAGCGGAGGTAACGGACGAGATTATTCAAGGATTGAGAGCGCGTTCTTAATCGAATTATCGTTAGAGTGAATGCTTTAATTTGGTATGTAATTAGGGGTTACATAAAAGAAGACAGGTGTGTTATACCTGTCTTCAAATGATTATTGTTCTCCAATACTATCTTAGATTTCTCCACTTAATTCAACCAGGATTTTTGCCTGTGTTAAATCACTGGATAGAGAATGGAATCCGTCTTCTACGATATTGTCTAGTTTTACTTTCTTCGTCATAATAGGATTGACATCAATATTTTTATCCATAAGGATATCAATAGATTTCTTGAAAGTCTCGAACTCATATCCAAGCGAAGAGGATAACTTAACACCTGATGTCATTAAGGAAATTGGATTAAACTCAAAGTCTCTAGCATGAATGGCAACAACGACTACATTTCCTTTAGGTTTAGTAGCACTAATTGCTGAATCAAATGTTGGCTTAACACCAGCTACTTCTAAACTTGCATCCACGCCTTCAGGATAGGTTTCTTTAATATAAGCAACTGCATCTTTATCTTTTGTATTAAGAACTTGTGTTGCTCCTACCTCTTTGGCTTTATGAAGACGATCTTCAGATAAATCAAAGGCTAATATTTCTTTAGCACCAGCTGCCTTAGCTGCTACAATGACAAATAATCCAATTGGTCCACAACCAAATACAGCAATAGTATCTCCATCTTTTACTTTTGCCTCTTTCACTGCTTGAGCTGCTACAGATAAGGGTTCTACAAGTGCAGCTTTATCCAATGGTAATTCTTTAGGGATGGGTACAACATTCTCTGCAGGTGAGATCATATATTCAGCGAAAGATCCATCTGTGTGCAATCCAGCAGAATAGAAATCATAATATCTATCCGTTTCAGGAGAATGTTTACCAGTTGTAACTACGGGATTGACTACTACTCTATCACCTTTTTTGAGATTTTTAACATTGCTTCCAACCTCTTCAACAACTCCCGAAAATTCATGACCTAGAACTAATGGTGCTTTTTCACCAGTCAATTTATTTGGGTTATCTGTCTGTATTAAAATTGGACCAATTTCATATTCATGAAGGTCTGTTCCACAAATTCCAGACCAACTTACTTTTACTTTAACATCATTATCTTTTACTTCTTTTATGTCTCTTTCTTCAACTCTAACGTCTTTTTGGTTATACCAAACTGCTGCTTTCATAGTATTACTCATATATTGTTTCCCCCCTATAATTATGATAAATTGATTATTGATAAAACGCTTCCAGTAGTGGAAGACAAGTTCAATATATCACGAATTAAAAAAAGAACGATAAACACTTTACGTATATTTGAATCTTAAACAACAATTATTATGTTAATGTCGATTAATGGAATGGAGCTACTCGTATGGAAAATAATGTAGATAGAAGAGTCAAGAAAACTAAATCTGCATTGAAAGATGCTTATATAAATTTAGTAGAACAATATTCAGAGAAGGAAATAACTGTGTCGATGGTTACACAAAATGCTGATGTAAATCGTGCGACTTTTTATTTACATTACTCTAATAAAGCGGAATTTCTTGAAGAAATTTTATATGATGTTCTAGAAGGATTAAAAGAATCGATCTTGTTTCCTTTTCAAAACGAACAAAAGATAAATGTAAACAAATTAACCCCGACCACAGAGCGTATTTTTCAATATATTGAGAATAATAATAGAATCTTCTATGCACTAAATATCGGTCATACCCATTTCAAAAAGGAATTAGAATTACTTTTTTATACGATTTTTTCAAAGGAAATATCTATCGAGACAAATCCATCGTTCGGCGATTTAAATTATGACATTTTCTTACACTATCAAACAAATGCGACATTGGGGCTGATTCTCTATTGGATAGAAAGTAAATTTCATTATTCTGCATCGTATATGATGGATCAATTAACGATTATTTCAAACACACAAATAGTTAATTTGAACAAGAATATACATTAGGAGTTTTCTCTAGCAGCGAGTGACTAATTCTCTACAAAAAAAGACTGGAATAAAGAACCATCTTTATTCCAGTCTACATGACTTCCTATTTATCTTGTGTTAATCCTTAAATACATGATTTCCAATAATTTCTGTCGTAACCTTATCATCTAACCATCTACTTGTTGCTGTGTCTGGATTATAGAAATATAAACTTTCAGTTACGAGACTTCTGTCTGTGTACAGGGCCTCTTCAACAGCATTTATACTGGACTTACCAGCAGGATTGTTAATTTTACCATTACTAACAGGGGTAAATTGCTTGTCTTGATTAATTACTTCAGAAACAGTGTCAGGAAAATGATTGCTATCTACTCTATTTAATACTACAACAGCAACAGCCACCTTACCTTCGTATGGCTCTCCTTCTGCTTCAGCGTGAACAAGTCTTTCTAATAAATCTCTTTCCTTATCCGTCATATCAACTGTCGCTTCATCTATATAAATCATATCTAATTCCTCAACATTAGATTTATGATTACTGAGCTGATGCATGCTTAACTTATTGTCTTCGTCTATTTGATCATCTGCCTCTGCAGCATTAGCATCAACAGGAGTTAGAATGATTAGTAAAATGCTAGTTACTAATATTGTTATTACTTTTAACATAGGTAAATCCTCCTATTATATATACAAATAAGAAGCAGGAATTTTCCTGCCAAGATATGAATCTAACATGTATTGCATAACTTTTAAAGGGTTTTGCACAAGTAATTATTTCCTTATTTAGTGATTATTTGTATCTTATGTTACAAATTCATGGTTATTTTGAATAACCAAAGATAGAGTAGGGTAATGGTCACAAAAGGATTTCCAGTTAACAGAAACTGGTAGAAGTGGTAGTACAAAGAAAGAGATATATTCCTTCTTCGCTCTTTTTTAGTATTTTTACAAATATTAAATATAAGATAATAGACTTATGTAAGAGATTACTTACAAAAAACGGAGTAAATGGAAGAAATTCTTGATAAGCAACTAATAATCACTCGAATATTAGTGTAGAGAAGCGAGACAATTAGTATACACTGAGAAGTCAGGTTGTAATTCTTCTATTACTCACATGAATCTTAATTCGAAAGTCAAGTGATTGATGTAAAAGTAGAGGAAAACCAACCTCTTTTATCTATCCACAGCTTAAATTTTTCCTAAGCGATATTCAATAAATGAGAGATTTTTCAGTTCAATTAGGGGGAACAAAGTGTTAGCAAACGTATTTCAGAAAAATATGTATTGCTAATTATATAAAGCAGGTAATGGTAATTACATCATGGAATTAACAGATAATCCAGCTTTATTATGGGCTGTATCTGTATATGGAGTTTTGGTATTTATTTTTCCAAGAGAATTTCACAGTAAAGATTTTATTTTAGTCGTGTTTGTTTTGGTAGTTTATTAGCACTTGTACGGGAAGCGGAAGTATTATTACAATTCATCAAATACCTTTCTTTGCTATATTACGAATGAATTCAACTAAAGTACCTTTGTTATGGTTAACTTATACGATCTTCCCTCATTACTAATGAATCTACTACCCAAAAAATAATAGCATTTAAAGTTGCCATCCAAAATAATTCTGTAGAAATATGTACAGTTAAGCTTATTTCTAGCACTGTCGGAAGTAAGATAAATGTCGCAAAAAAAGATACCGACAAGTAGATTATTAGATATTTCAATGAGTATATTTGGGGCTTTCTTCGGAGTATTATCTGTGTTGGGAAAGCGATAAAAAGATAGCAGAAAAAATAAATAATAGATACAACAATAAAGCCTAAGAAGTCAAAATAAGGATAGTACACCAAAAAATAAACCAAACTTGCCATGAAAGATGATACTAAAAGGCAAATGTAAATCTGTAATAAAATAAAAACGCCTCCTCAAAACACAAATCATTTTCCATTTTCTTAATTATAACAGAATCAAATATGATTGATTTTCCAAAAGAGTTTCCTAACCTTGTATTTGTACTGGTTTTTATCAAAAAGTCGAAATTTGTAAAATAGGATAATCATCCTGCTATAGGCTTTAATATAAAAAAGCCGTTTTTTTATCTAGAAAATCCCCCTCTAAATCCCTAAAAACTCCTTTACAAATAGTGGACATTTCTACCATTTTTTGTAATCCGACATTAAAAGTAGTTAATATTCATTATTTTTAAATTATTCAATTAAATCGACATGTACTGACACCTTTTCTGTAATAATTTTGTTATATTATCTCTAACAACTTGGCCCATTCACTTATATTCTTTGAATATTAGGAGGTGTGGTATATCGTTTCAAACTAACACTTTTCTTCAAAAAACAAGAAATGATGTCAATGTTTGAGGATGGCTGGAAAAATGTATAAGTATGAATCTTGGAGGAGATGAAATGAATTTAAAGAAAAAATTAAGTGCTGGAATTTTATCAGCTACATTGGGTTTAACGCTAATTGGAGGGGGAACGTATGCTTATTTCAGTGATCAGGAGGTAACGAATAATTCATTTGCTGCTGGAACATTAGATCTTTCTGTAGACCCTACTGCAATTATTCAAATTGAAAATTTTAAACCAGGAGATGTGATGTTACGTGAATTTTCGTTATCGAATGCTGGTAGCCTCAAAATTGAGAATGTGTTTTTAGAAACAAATTATTCTGTCACGGACAGTAATAGTGACAACACAGATGATTTTGGTAAGCATATTAAAGTGAATTTTTTATGGAATTGGAATCAAGAAAGTGAACCGGTGTTTGAAACTACTTTATATGATTTAAAAGAAATGGATCCAGATGTGGTGAAGAGAGATATTTGGGACCCTTTATGGGAACAACATGGTGGTCTCGAAACAGAAGAAATACATGATTTTTGGGTAGAGTTTGAATTTGTTGATGATGGAGAAAATCAAAACGAATATCAAGGTGATAGTTTAGAATTAGAGTGGATTTTTAATGCAACGCAATCATCTGGTGATGATATTTAAACGAATAGGATGGTGAGCGATTTGAAAATGAATAAAATTGTAGTTTCATCAGCGTTAGCAATAGCTGTATCCTTAGGGATTGGTAGTTCAGTAGTTCTCGCTAAGGATATCAAGATACAGATGAATGAAATTTATGATACACCTTCATATATTATTGAAAACTGGGAGGCACCTCAAGGCTTATCCAAAAAAGAGGTTGTTTTAGCGTATATTGAAAGCAAGGGGGAGGAATTTCAGTTAAACAGTAGTCCGGATATAGGCTTTGAGATAAATAATGTTACTGCAGATAGTGAAACGGATACTTCTCATTTTAGAGTGGAACAAACGTATAAGGGGATTCCGGTATATGGTGCCGATCAAACGATTAGCTTAGATGAAAATAATCATGTCACATCTTATTTTGGACAAGTTGTTTCCGGTATTGATGGAAATATTTCATTAGATAATCAAAAGACAGCAGAGGAAATCATCGATATTTTTAAAGAGAATCTTGAAGAAAAAATCGGAACAGTAGACCAATTTGATGGAGAGATTGAAGCAGAACCGTATATTTACGAGTTTGATGATAAATTTCATTTTACCTATTTAGTTACTGCTTCTACAACTTATCCAGAAGTTGGGTTTTGGCATTATTTTATTGATGTGAAGAGTGGCGAAGTCATTGATAATTTTAATGCATCACATGATGTAACTGCATTCGGTACAGGTGTGTTTGGCGAAAGACAAAAGTTTGAGGCACAACAGTATGAAGATATGTTTCGACTATTCGATGTAACTCGTGGAAATGGTGTTGTTACGTATGATAATGATACTGGTACAAATGTTCATGTGCTTAGTAATAATAAAATGTTTACCGACGGAGCTGCTGTAGATGCTCATGCAAATGCGCAGAAAACATATGATTATTTTCTAGATACGTTTGGTCGTAATTCTGTGGATGATAATGGTCAGATTCTGATTTCAGCGGTACATGTAGGAGATAACTGGAATAATGCATCATGGAATGGGAGACAAATGTCTTACGGTGATGGAGATGGTATCAGATTCCATCCGCTAGCTGGTGGGCTTGATGTAGCTGCCCATGAAATGTCACATGGTGTCATCCAACATACAGCAAATTTAGTTTATCGGAATGAATCTGGAGCATTAAACGAATCATTTGCGGATATTTTTGGAGCGATGGTAGATCGTGAGAATTGGTTAATGGGTGAGGATATAATGGCGGACGGTACACTTGCGTTACGTTCATTAGAAGACCCAGCAGTATTGATTGAAAATAGAACGCAGGAACCATACCCGGATCATTGGGATAGAAGATATATAGGTCCCTTAGACAATGGTGGTGTCCATATTAACAGTAGTATTAACAATAAAGCGGCTTATTTAGTTGCTGAAGGCGGAGAACATTATGACGTAGTTGTTGAGGGAGTTGGCCGCGCAGCAACGGAACAGATTTATTACCGTGCACTTGATTTATACTTGACGAGTACTTCAGATTTCAGCATGATGCGACAAGCTGCAGTTCAAGCAGCAATTGATTTATATGGTAGTAATTCACCTCATGTAGAGGCAGTAGAACAAGCTTACAATGCAGTTGGTGTCTATTAATCTAATTTTATAGACAAGTGAGCGAAATAAGAGTCTTTCTAAAATAGGGAGAAGATAATGATGAAGAAAGTAATGCCTTTGCTATTTACTTTTATACTTTTATTTTCCACTTTCATATCAGGTACTGTTAGTATTTACGCTGCAGAGAGCGGTCTAAATACAGGAGATGCAAATGATGTTGAAATGTTGCAACAGCCATTGGATGATATAGATCCATTGATTGAAAATGCAATATCAGAACAAGTGATGCCAGGTGCTGTTGTTCTAATTGTACGTGATGAACAAATTGTTAAACATGAAGCATATGGTTATGCTGCGCGTTATACGGATAACAATTTTACAGAAATGGAGAATCCTGTAGAAATGCAAGAAGATACCATTTTTGACATGGCTTCTATCTCTAAATTATTTACAGCAGTAGCGGTTATGACGCTATGGGATGAAGGGATGTTTGATTTGGATGATCCGGTAGCATTATATATCCCAGAGTTTGCAAGTAATGGTAAAGAAGATGTAACAATTAAGCAATTATTAACCCATACGTCCGGTTTCCGTGCATCTACTACGGTACCTGTTCATGAAATAGAAGGGGACCGTGAAGATCGTTTGGATTTTGTCTTAAATGAAACGTTAGAAGTCCCACCTGGTACTCGGTATCTCTATAGCGACGTTGATTTTATTACACTTGGAGTCTTAATCGAACGGCTGAGCGGGCAACGTCAAGATGAATATGTAGCAGCGAATATAACAGAACCTCTACAAATGAATGATACGATGTATAGCCCTGAAGCTTCATTAAAAGAAAGAATTGCTGCAACAGAGTATCAATCCAATGTAAATCGTGGACTTGTTTGGGGAAGTGTCCATGATGAAAAAGCGTGGGCACTGGATGGCGTTGCAGGGCATGCAGGAGTTTTTAGTTCGGCAGAGGATTTAGCTGTGTTCGGACAGATGATGTTAAATGAAGGAAGTTACCAAGATGAACAGATTCTATCCGAGGAAGCCATTGAACTTATCACGACAAATTGGAATGGTGCCTTTCCTGGTCAAGACCAAGGGTTGGGATGGGAATTGAATCAAAATTGGTATATGGATGATTTAGCAGAACAGAATACGATAGGGCATACAGGTTACACAGGTACTTCCATCGTGGTGAGTCCTAACAATAAATCTATTACTATATTGCTAACAAATAGGGTCCATCCAACGAGAAATACGGTTTCTACTAACCCTACTCGTCGAATGGTATCAGAGAAAACTGCATCTGCAATTGATGCATGGAGTGCAGAAAGTATGATGTCTCTTGTTGATCGTTTGGTTGATCGAGAAGAAATAACAGATGTGTCGGCAGCTCGGTCTTTAAACAATCATTTAACCGCAATCGATCATTTTGAATCACGAAGTAACTCTAGTAAAGTCATAAAACACTTAGAAGGATTCTCGCCATTGATTGAATTCTATTATGATAACAATTCGTTATCAGAGAATGCTTATGAAACACTTCTCTCAGATACAGAGTATCTTATGGGTAAGTGGCAATAGAAATAAACGTAATATAAAACTATTAATCTATTGAGCTATATTAAAAACTTTTAAAGGAGGATATGATGAATAATTTTAATTGGAAAAGAAGATTGTCGCAACTTATCATTGTGATGTTCATGTTTACTTTATTTCCTATAACAAGTTTTGCGGAACAGAATTATCATAATATCGATCCCCCCTTAACCGGATTTGAAGAACGAGACGGAGAAACATGGACGACGCATGAAGAAGAGCTAGACTTTTTAGAAGAAGTAGCTACATTATCTGATCGAGTTAGCTATAATCAAATTGGTACAACAGTAGAAGGAAGACCATTACATCTAGTACGTGTTGGTTTCCCAGAACCACCAACTGATGAAGATATTGCAAATGGGAATAATATTTTAGTCATTGGTACGCAACATGGAAATGAAGGTGCGCCAAGAGAAATGGCATTAAAGCTATTAAGAGATTTAGCGTTCACTGATGATGCTGAATTAATTGAATTGCTCAGTGACGCTACAATTTTATTTATACCAACTGCAAATCCAGATGGCAGAGAAGCGGATACAAGAAGCAATGCCGATGGGATAGACATTAATCGAGAACATTTAAGCTTAAGTACCTTAGAAGTGGAGGCAGTTGCAGAAGTATTAGATGAATTCAATCCGGATATTACAGTAGATGGTCATGAACGTCCAAGAGCAAGCGGCAATCCTGATATCGAGATGCTTTGGCCACGTAACCTTAATGTGGACGAGCAATTACGTTCCTTGAATCAAGAAATGGTGGAAGATTACTTGTTCCCTGAAGTGGAGGCTTACGGTTTTTCCACAGGATTATATGGAACACCAGGTGGAGCCGGTGGTGGAGATGAACGGATTATGCGCAACATATTAGGATTACGAAATGGTCTTGGGTTATTAACAGAAACAGCAGGGTTACAAGAACCAAGTTACCGTGTTGATGCACAGATGAGAGCAGTAGAAGGGGTACTTAATTTTTATTATGAACGATTTGATGAAGTAACCTCTCTAGTTGAAGGTGCTCCTGAAAGACAAGAAATATTAGGATCAGATCAATCTCAACCCTTTTATTTAGATGGAGCGGATAACTGGGAACCAACGAATATAATAGAAAAGAAACCTGCTGGTTATTTGCTTACGAATTCACAAGCTGATGACATGGACAAGCATATTTCTTTATTCTCTTTGGAGACAGAAAACATCTTCCATGTTGGTGAGTATATCACGATGAGTCAGCCTAGAATGACTGTCGTTCCATTCTTGATTGATAAGCGAGCAACTTATAATGAGGTGGAAGGGTTAGCGCTATATGATAGCGTAAATGTAGGTACTGCGGACAATATGAAATCTCTAGTAGAACACTTTCATGAAGAGAATGCTTTTACAGATCCTAGTGAAGTTAGAGCGCTGAAGATGCATTTGACAACTTTATCTAGATTTGAAATAAAAGATGATGCAGGAAAGGTAAGAAAGCATTTAATTGGATTGAATGATTTATTAAGTTATCAACAAGATAATGAGTTGATTACAGAAGATGCTTATGAAGATCTGCAAAAATATGCCGCATTTTTGAGTGATAAATGGTCGGAATAAACCTAGCAAAGACGCGTTTGAATCCCGGATAGGAATCTACTCCTATTCGGGATTTTATTTATTCTGACTGTAACGTGTAACGGACAGTAATCAATACTATGAAGCCTAGACAACAGGATAAGTGGGCCGTAGTGTCCTTTTCTGTTCAAGTGTCTTTAAGTCATGCCCTTGTGGTACTAACATACAGTAGGGGGAGAACAAAAATCTTAACCATGTGAAATTACTCTTTATCTGAATAATTTATCATAAAAGAATATTTTAAAAATTCATTCGAAAAGCATTGAATGTACGTATGAATTATATTATTATAAAAACAAATAACAAACGTACGTACAAGTGTGTGCGTTTTAGAAGGGTGTTGTTTCTGTATGCTAGAAAGTTTGAAAGAACAGGTTCTAGAAGCAAATGTATCCCTGATGAAGCATCATTTAGTAATTTTTATTTGGGGAAATGTAAGCGGATACGATTCAGAGTCTGGGTTAGTTGTGATTAAACCTAGTGGTATTCCATATCAGTAGCTAACAGTTAGTGATTTAGTAGTAGTTGACCTAGATGGAAATATTGTTGAGGAGGCCATCTTCGGATACGCCAACACATCTCGTACTGTACAGAGATTTTCCTGAAATAGGCGGAGTTGTTCTTACACATTCACCTTGGGCAACAAGTTGGGCGCAATCTGGTAAAGCAATTCCTGCACTTGGAACTACGCAGGCAGATTATTTTTATGGGGAAATTCCCTGTACAAGACAGATGACGGATGATGAAATCAATGGTGCGTATGAGTTGGAAACAGGCCATGTCATCGTAGAAACATTTAAACACCTTGATCCAATAGCGGTTCCCGGCGTATTGGTACATAGTCATGCACCATTTAATTGGGGGAAGGATCGATTAGATGCGGTCCATCAAGCGGTAGTACTAGAAGAAGTAGCGAAAATGGCTTTACAAACCTATCAAATTAATCCTGAAGTTACACCTATACAACAATCTTTACTCGATAAACATTATTTACGTAAACATGGTAAACACGCTTATTATGGTCAATAGATAAGATAGGAGGTTTTGTAATGGGAGAAAAATATACGATTGGAATTGATTACGGAACAGAATCTGGGAGAGCAGTAGTAGTATCGTTACAAACTGGTAAGGAAATTGCAGATCATGTTACGCCTTATCGTCATGGCGTAATAGATGACTTACTACCTGAAACGGGGGAGAAATTAGGTCACGAATGGGCCTTACAACATGCTGGTGACTATATCGAAGTGATTAAAAATTCTGTTCCAGCAGTATTAAAGCAATCAAAAGTGAATACAGACGATGTTGTTGGGATAGGTATTGACTTTACGGCTTGTACCATTCTTCCTGTGGATAAACATGGTGAACCACTTATGTTTAATGCTAAGTGGAAACAAAATCCGAACAGTTGGGTGAAGTTATGGAAACATCATGCTGCGCAAGATAAAGCAAATCGTATTAATGAAATTGCAGAACAAAGAGGAGAAAAATTTTTACCTCGTTATGGAGGAAGAATTTCATCGGAATGGATGATTGCTAAAGTTTGGCAAGTACTGGATGAAGCACCAGAAATCTATGAAGCTACGGATAAATTTGTGGAGGCAACGGATTGGGTTATATCTAAGTTATCCGGAAATCTTATTCGAAATAGTTGCACAGCTGGATATAAAGCGATTTGGCATAAACAAGATGGCTTTCCGAGTAACAATTATTTTAAATCACTCGATCCTCGTTTGGAAGCTTTAGCTGAGACGAAATTACGAGGGGAAATCGTACCTTTAGGGACGAATGCTGGTGGTTTAACTGAGGAAATGGCTCTCTTCACTGGATTAAATCCAGGTATTGCTGTAGCTGTTGGTAATGTGGATGCGCATGCAGCAGTTCCTGCAATGGGCGTAACGACTCCAGGAAAAATGGTTATGGTAATGGGTACTTCGATTTGCCATATGTTACTTGGTGAGGAAGAAAAACAGATTGAAGGTATGTGTGGAGTGGTGGAGGATGGAATAATCCCAGGGTATTACGGCTATGAAGCTGGACAATCTGCTGTCGGTGATATTTTTGCTTGGTTTGTACAACAAGGTGTAACGGCAGAAGTAAAAGAAGAAGCAGAAAAGAAAGATTTAGATATATACCAACTTTTAGAGCAGAAAGCATCTGATTATCAGCCCGGTGAGTCTGGCTTATTGGCTTTAGATTGGTGGAATGGAAATCGTTCAGTGCTTGTTGATACAGAATTGAGTGGGATGATTCTTGGAATGACACTACAAACAAAACCGGAAGAAATCTATCGATCATTGTTAGAATCTACCGCATTTGGCACGAGAATGATTGTTGATGCATTTCATCAAAATGGCATATCAGTTGATGAACTCTATGCATGTGGTGGATTACCCCAAAAGAGTAAGCTATTAATGCAAATATATGCTGATGTTACAAACCGAAACATTGTAATTGCTGAATCGAAGCATACTCCTGCACTAGGAGCAGCGATGTTTGCTGCAATAGCAGCAGGTTCAACTAATGGCGGATATGATACTGCAATAGAAGCAGCAAATAGTATGGCACGTGTAAAAGAAGAAGTTATTAAGCCAAATCCTGAAAACGCATACACATATGAAAAGATTTTTCAAGAATACAAACGACTTCATGACTATTTTGGACGCGGTGAAAATGATGTGATGAAACGTTTGAAGAATTTACGCATTCAAGAAGAAATAAACATTTAAATCATGGAGGTATGAATATGTTAACAATCAAACCGTACACATTTTGGTTTGTAACTGGAAGCCAATCCTTATATGGGGAAGAAACGTTAAAAGAAGTAGAGGATAACTCGAAGCAAATTGTTGAGGCACTGAATGAAAATCTACCATTTAATATTGAATTTAAAGCAGTGGTTACTACTACCACAGAAATTCAACAAGTAGTAAGAGAGGCAAACGTAAAAGAGAGCTGTGGGGGCTTAATTACCTGGATGCACACTTTCTCTCCAGCGAAATCGTGGATTGCCGGTTTAAAAGAGTTACAAACTCCATTATTACATTTGCACACACAATATCATAAAGAAATTCCTTGGGATTCTATCGATATGGATTTTATGAATACGAACCAAGCAGCACATGGGGATCGTGAATTCGGTTTTATGGTAACTCGATTAGCGATACCGAGAAAAGTTGTGGTTGGTCACTGGGAAAACAAACAGGTTACTGAAAAGATTTCTAATTGGATGTACAGTGCAGTGGCAGTATCTGAGGGTACATCGATTCGAGTGGCTAGATTTGGTGATAACATGCGTAATGTTGCTGTCACAGATGGTGATAAAATCGAAGCCCAAATCAAATTTGGTTGGACAGTAGATTATTATGGTATAGGCGACTTAGTAGCAGAAATAGAGAGGATTTCAGAAGAACAAATTGATAATTTATATGAAGAATATAAACAGCAATATGATTTCCCATCTGACATAGAAACAGATGCATCTATTCAAGCATCGATACGATATCAAGCAAAAACAGAGCTTGGGTTGAAATCATTTTTAGCAAAAGGAAACTATACTGCTTTTACGACAAATTTTGAAGATTTGCATGGAATGAAACAACTTCCAGGTCTTGCAGCTCAACGTTTAATGGCAGAAGGATATGGATTTGCTGGAGAAGGCGACTGGAGAACAGCGGCTTTATTACGTTTAATGAAGATTATTTCAAGCAATAAGAATACTTCTTTTATGGAAGACTATACATATCATTTGGAAGAAGGAAATGAAATGATATTAGGCTCCCATATGTTAGAGGTTTGTCCCACAGTTGCTGCTAATAAGCCAAAGATTGTTGTAAATCCGCTATCAATGGGTGATAGAGAAGATCCAGCACGTCTTGTGTTTGATGGTAAATCAGGGGATGCAATAAATGTTTCATTGGTAGAGATGGGTGGACGATATCGATTAATCATTAATGAAATTAAAGCGGAACGTCCCAAGCAGCAAACACCATATTTACCAGTGGCAAAAGTATTATGGAAACCTGAACCTTCATTTAGTGAAGCGACTGAAGCTTGGATTTATGCAGGTGGTGCTCATCATACCGTATTGTCATTTGATGTTACCACGGAACAAATGTATGATATTGCAGAAATGATGAATATAGAGTGTATTGTTATTGATAAGGATACTAAATTAAGAGATTTAAGAAATGAATTGAAATGGAATGAAGCAACGTATCGTTAAATATTAAAAGAGAGGAGAGTAATTCTCCTCTCTTTTAATATAAATGTCTAAGGGAAATTCATATGATCTTCGTGCCTCTATTCTTTAATTAAATATGAGAAATTTAGATCAAAAAAAATTACCGATTGATTTTTTAATAATCTCTGGTATACTCTTATTATAATATTCTGAACATACCGTATGGTTAGTATGTTTATGATAAAGGAGGAGAATGATGGATAGACCATGGATAAAACATGTTCCAGAAGGAAATCCAACCAATGTCCAAATACCAGAAATCTCACTTCAAGAGCTACTTTTTGAATCTGTGGATGCGTACTCAGATAATGTAGCAATGACCTTCTTTAACCGCACGTATACGTACCAACAACTCGAAAAAATGATTTATACGGTAGCAAGTTCCCTTTATAATCTTGGCATCGAAAAAGGGGATCGGATAGCGTTAATGTTACCGAATTGTCCACAATATCCGATAAGCTATTTTGCAACATTGCTTTGTGGTGGAATTATTGTTCAAATTAATCCAATGTATAAGTCTAGTGAACTTTTACATGTTTTAAATGACTCAGAAGCCAAAGTTATTATTTGTTTGGATAGTTTATTACCTATAGTAGAAGAAGTAATGGACCAAACCAGTTTGGTAAGTGTTATTCCGGTTTCCTTTGAAAGCGATTCCAAATTCAATGACTTGCTTGTAGACAAGGGATATAAATTACCAGAAATTCCGATTGATCCAATCGAAGATATTGCAGTTTTACAATATACGGGTGGAACTACTGGACGATCAAAAGGTGTCATGCTCACCCATTATAATTTAGTTGCTAATACAATCCAAAGCTATGGTACTTCGCAAATCAATATAAAAACTGGGGAAGAAAAGGTGCTAACAATATCACCATTATTTCATGTTTATGGAATGACTAGTTGTATGAACTTTACGTTTTATATTGGAGGAAATTTAATTTTAGTTCCAAAATTTGAGGTTGAACAAACCGTGGATATAATTGAGAAAGTGAAGCCTACCTTATTTATGGGCGTACCAACAATGTTTATCGCTTTATTAAATTATTATCATGAAGAAAAGAAGTTTGATTTAAGTTGTTTAAGAACTTGTTCAAGTGGATCAGCCCCGTTACCAGTTGAAATTATAAACCAATTTAATAATGTTAGTGGATCAAATGTAGCGGAAGGTTTTGGCTTATCTGAAGCCTCTCCAGTCACCCATCGTAATCCGGTTGAAGGTTTACAGAAACCAGGGAGTATAGGAATTCCTCTACCAAACACAGATTCTAAAATAGTTGATTTAGCAACAGGAGAAGAGACATTACCGAATGGTGAAGTTGGAGAGCTAGTAATTAAGGGACCTCAAGTTATGAAAGGTTATTGGAGAATGGAAGATGAAACCAATCAAGTGCTGAGAAATGGATGGTTATATACTGGAGATTTAGCAAAGATGGATGATGATGGGTTCTTCTATATTACTGGAAGGAAAAAAGAACTCATAATTGCAAGTGGCTATAATGTGTATCCAGTTGAAATTGAAGATGTGATTTATCAACACCCAAGTATACTAGAGGTTGCTATTATTGGGGTACCGGATAAATATCGCGGAGAAACAGTAAAAGCATTTGTTGTATTAAAAAATAACTCAACACTAACAGAAGAAGAACTAATCCAGTATTGCCGAGATAGATTAGCTACATTTAAAGTACCTCGTTCGGTAGAATTTTTGCAAGAGCTACCAAAGACGGCTGTTGGAAAAATTCTAAAAAGAAAGTTAAAAGAACAATTTAGTTAAGTTAATTTTATAATGGTTAGTTACTATATAAATATTTCAGTGATAGTTATATACAAATTGACGAAATAATTGGCTTTGATTGAAATGGAAGACGGCGACTCCTGCTCAGATCAACAGAGCTTGAAGATCCACTTGAAAAGCTGTCTTCTTTTCAAGTTAGCTGAGGCCGTGCCTGCTAAAAAGCGTCCGGCTGCAATGGAAATCAAACAGCGCAACATTCGGATTTTATACTCAATCAATTACTACAATATTTTTTAAAAATAAACATACCAACTGGTTAGTATTTTAGGCGAGCTTCGAACATATAGATGGTGAAAAGGAGAGGAAAGTTATGCATTTAAGATTGACTGATGAACAAAAAATGGTACAGCAAACGATTCGTAAATTTGTAGAAAAGGAGCTTATTCCTTTAGAAAATGATGTGCTAAGGAATGAACGAGAGGGAAAACGAAGTCTATCTAAAGAGAAACAGGAAGAATTGGTAATGAAAGCCAAGAATGCTGGTTTTTGGGGGATAAATACTCCTGAAGAATATGGTGGAGCAGATCTAGGACAAATGATGCAAGCGATTGTTGCGATGGAAGTGTCGAAAACATTCGTTCCATTTCAATTTGGAGGATCGGCCGATAATATTCTGTATTATGGCAATGAAGAGCAAAAAAAGAAATATCTGATTCCAACGATAAATGGGGAGAAAAAGTCATGTTTTGCGATGACTGAACCAGGTGCAGGGTCTGATACACAGAATATTAAAATGACTGCAGTAAAAGACGGATCCAAATGGGTACTTAACGGAGAAAAAACATTTATTACGGGTGGAAACGAAGCGGATTTTGTCATGGTGATTGCGATTACCGATAAGGAAATGCATCAAAACACAAAAGGTAGAGAGGGAGTTACATGTTTTATTGCTGACCGTAATATGGGATGGGAATCGGAATATATCCATACGATGGGAGAATGGGGACCGGCTAGTTTGTTTTTTGAAAATGTTCCTATTCCGGAAGAAAATATTCTAGGAGAATTGCATAAAGGTTATAATCTGGGACTCGAGTGGATTGGATTCGCAAGGTGGATCGTCGGTGCTCGTGCAGTTGGAACCGCAGAACGACTATTACAAATGGCGATCGACTACTCAAAAGAACGAGAAACCTTTGGTAAACCTATTTCCGAAAGGCAAGCAATCCAATGGCAAATTGCGGATTCTGCAGTGGAAATAGAAGCAGCAAGATGGCTTGTGCTTAACGCAGCTTTCACCCTTGATCATGGAGAAGATAATCGACATTTAGCATCTATTGCTAAATTGTATGGAGCAAATATGGGGACGAGAGTCGTCGATCGTGTTATGCAAATCCATGGCGGGATGGGCTATACACGTGAATTACCTATTGAACGTTGGTACCGCGAGGCGAGATTATGGAGGATCTATGATGGTACGGATGAAATTCAACGTGTGATTATATCTAGGAATCTACTAAAAGGACATGTCAAACTAGGACAGTACGTATAGGAGGAAAAATGATGACAAACAGGTTTTCTGGTAAAGTCGCTTTAATTACAGGTGGAAGTAGAGGAATTGGAAAAGCTGTCGCTTCATTATTAGCGGAAGAAGGGGCGAAGGTTGCAATTATTGATGTAAACGAAGAAGCTCTAACACAATCAGCTAAAGAATTTACAGAAAAAGGTTACACCGTTTATTCAAAGGTCGCAGATGTGGTAAATGCAAGTGAAGTCGAGTCAGCAGTAAAGGAAATCAACGAAGCATTTGGATCAATTGATATTCTTGTGAATAATGCCGGAGTAATCAGAGACAATTTGTTATTTAAAATGACGGATAATGATTGGCAACAAGTAATGGATGTGCATTTAAAAGGAGCTTTTAATGCAACACGAGCAGTTCAACAATATATGGTAGAGCAAAAATATGGGCGTATTATTAATATTTCATCTACTTCAGCCCTTGGAAATAGAGGTCAGGCGAATTATGCTACGGCAAAAGCTGGTTTACAAGGACTGACCAAAACAGTAGCAATTGAACTAGGGAAATTTGGTATAACTGCTAATGCTGTTGCGCCTGGTTTTATTGAAACAGATATGACTAAAGCAACTGCTGCTAGAGTCGGCGTACCATTTGATGATTTTGTCAAAGGAAGTGTGAGTCAAATTCCGGTTGGAAGAAGTGGAAAACCAGAAGATATTGCGAATGCAGTGGCATTCTTTGCAGATGAGAAATCATCATTTGTGAGTGGTCAGGTAATTTATGTTGCCGGCGGACCAAAAGCATAATTTATATATTAGGAATGAGGTGAATCTATGTTTCGTGATGTGATCGGAGAAGAATCAAAAAAGATCAAAAATGTTGTAGAAAAAGGTATTGTTACAAGGTTTGCAGAGTCAATTGGTGATTTGCATCCCATTTATGTGAACGAAGAGGCTGGGCGACAATCAAGATATGGAAGGAATATTGCACCGCCGACGTTCCCAAGAGTTTTTGATTACGGAGAGATTGAAGGACTTCAACTTCCAAATAAAGGACTCATACATGGTGAACAAATTTATCATTATGAACGGCCTTTATTGGTAGGAGAAGAATTATATTGTTACACACAAGTAAAGGATTACTATGAAAAAGAAGGTAAAAATGGCTTGATGGGATTTTTGGTTACAAAAAGATATGGTGAGGATTTACAAGGAAACATCATTTTCACAGAAGAAGCTACCATCATTATTACAGAAAAAGTAAGGAAGGCGATGGAAGTATGAGTACTCTAGTAAAGCTTCAGGCGGTAGATAGGTTAGAACAAATTACATTAGATCCTGTATCGAGAATGGATTTAATTAAATATGCTGGTTCTTCTCTTGATTATAATCCGATTCATACGATTGATAAGGAAGCAACAAATGCTGGACTTCCGGGAATTATTGCTCATGGGATGTGGACCATGGGAAATCTAGCTAAGTTATTTACACCATATTATGAAGAAGGGTTTATTCAAGATTATAAGATTCGTTTTGCTGGAATGGTATTTTTAAATGATACCTTGACGTTACAGGCAGAAGTATCCGATAAATCGAATGACAACTTATTGTTTGATGTCAAAGCTGTCAACCAACATGGTAAATCGGTTATTAAAGGGACGATTAAATTTAAATTATTTGAAGATGAATAGATAAATTCGGGGTGAAATAGATGGAGTTTGAGTACTCAGATAAAGTGAAGGCTTATCAAGAAAAGTTGACGTCGTTTATGGAATCGTATATTTATCCGAATGAAAAATTATATCAAGAACAACTTGACCCCATGGATCGCTTTTCGAGCATCCCTCCAATTATGGAAGAATTGAAACAAAAAGCAAAAGATGAAAAACTATGGAACTTGTTTTTACCAGATAGTGAATACGGAGCAGGATTAACCAACTTGGAGTATGCTCCATTGTGTGAAATTATGGGTCGTTCGGGCCTTGCCCCCGAAGTTTTTAATTGTGCTGCTCCTGATACTGGCAATATGGAAACAATAGAAAGATATGGTTCAAAAGAGCAAAAGAAAGCATGGCTGGAGCCTTTATTAAATGGAGAGATTCGCTCTTGTTTTTCAATGACAGAACCAGATGTTGCTTCGTCGGATGCAACAAATATAAAGGCAAGTATTGTTCAGGATGGTGACGATTATGTTATCAACGGAACAAAATGGTGGTCTTCTGGAGCTGGGGATCCTCGATGTAAAATCGCGATTGTAATGGGAAAGAGTGATACAACAGCTCCAAAACATAAGCAACAGTCGATGATTTTAGTTCCAATGGATACCCCTGGAGTAACGATAAAACGGACACTACCTGTTTTTGGATACGATCATGCACCACATGGTCATGCAGAGATTGAGTATAAAAATGTGAGAGTTCCTGTTACGAATATGTTATTAGGTGAAGGTAGAGGATTTGAAATTGCTCAAGGAAGATTAGGGCCAGGAAGAATTCATCACTGTATGCGAACGATAGGGGCTGCGGAACGTGCATTAGAACTTTTGTGTAAGCGCGTTCTCGATCGTAAGACATTTGGTAAAAAGTTGGCAGAACAGGGTGTCATTCAAGAGTGGATTGCAAATGCAAGGATGAATATAGAACAGGCTCGGTTATTAACTTTGAAAGCTGCTTATATGATGGACACTGTTGGCAATAAGGAAGCAAAATCAGAAATTGCGATGATTAAAGTAGTAGCTCCAAACATGGCACTTGAGGTGATAGATAAAGCAATTCAAGTGTTGGGAGCGGCAGGAGTAAGTGAAGATTTTCCACTTGCTTCAAGTTGGGCAAATATACGAACGTTACGACTTGCTGATGGTCCTGATGAAGTACATCGCAGGTCTATAGCGAAATGGGAATTGAAGAAGTATCAATAGTTGGGAGATGAGTGTATGCACGTTAACGAGTTATTTGATCTTACAGGAAAAACAGCTCTCGTTACAGGAGGTGGACGTGGACTAGGCGAACAGATAGCTGAAGGATTTGCTGAAGCTGGTGCAAATGTAGTTGTCTGTTCAAGGAAGGAAGAAAATTGCAAGGAAGTAAGTGAAAAGCTAAAAAAAATTGGAGTACAATCACTAGCTTTAAAGTGTGATATTACCAATCCTGAGGAAATTAAACAGGCTGTTGAACAAACCGTTGAAAAATTTGGAGGCATCGATATTTTAGTGAATAATAGTGGTGCAACTTGGGGAGCACCAGTTGATGAAATGCCACTAGAAGCCTTTCAAAAAGTGATTAACGTCAATGTTATTGGGACATTTTTAATGTCACAGGCTGTAGGGAAAGTCATGAAAGATCAGGAATATGGAAAAATAATCAATATTGCCTCGGTAGCTGGATTAAAAGGTTCCGATCCTGAATTGATGGACGCCATTGGGTATAACACAAGTAAAGGTGGAGTAATTACATTTACAAAGGACCTCGCAGTGAAATGGGGGCCAAGTGGAATATATGTAAATGCTATTGCACCGGGATTTTTCCCAACTAAAATGTCTAAGGTATTAATTGAAAGAAGCAAGGATAAGTTTTTAAGTCGAACACCGCTTCGTAAGTTTGGAACAGATACAGATTTAAAAGGGGTAGCTTTATTTTTAGCTTCATCTGCCTCTGACTTTATCACAGGAGAAACCATTGTAGTAGACGGTGGATCTGCGGCAATGTAGTATCAAACTCTTCGAAAAAGGGGTGAAATAAATTTATGAATAGAGATGTAGTAATCGTTTCTGCTGTTCGAACAGCTATTGCCAAGCAAGGCGGTGCATTATCGACCGTTCCTGCTCATTTATTTGGGGCAGAAGTAATTAAAAAATCAGTGGAACGCGCAAAGGTAGACCCGGAGTTAATCGATGATGTAATCATGGGGAATGTACTAAGCGGTGGGGGAAATATTGCTCGATTAGCAGCGCTACAAGCTGATTTATCGATTCATTTACCAGGACTAACCGTTGATCGTCAATGTGGTTCAGGAATTAATGCAGTCGTTCTCGCAGCCCAAGCAATTCAGTCTGGAATGGGAGATATTTATGTTGCTGGTGGGATTGAAAGTATGAGTCGTGCTCCATATTTGATGGACCGACCAGAGAAAGCATATAGTCCCGTCCCGCCAACGATTCGGAAATCTAAATTATCTCCAGATCATATAGGTGATCCACCGATGGGAATAACAGCAGAGAACCTTGTGCAAAAGTATAATATCTCAAGAGAAGAGCAAGATGAATATGCTCTTGCAAGTCAACAAAGAATGGGAGAAGCAATGCGTGAAGGGAGATTTAAAGAACAAATTGTTCCGATTTCCGTTCCCAACCGTAAAGAAGAATCTATTGTTTTTGATGTAGATGAGCATCCACGTCCGAATTCTACTATAGAAGGGTTAAAAAAATTGCCCCCTGCTTTTGTTAAAGGAGGAACAGTGACTGCTGGTAGTAGTTCTGGACTAAATGACGCGGCATCTGCACTTGTAATTATGGCTAGAGAAAAAGCAGAGGAATTAGGGTTAACACCAATGGCGATTATTAGAAATGCTGCGGTTTCTGGAGTGGATCCAAATGTCATGGGCATCGGCCCTGTTCCAGCGACACAAAAGTTACTCAGTCGTGAGAACATAGACTTAAGAGATATCGATCTTATCGAGTTGAATGAAGCATTTGCAGCACAAGTACTCGCTTGTGATCGAGAGCTAGCATTCGATAGGGAGAAATTAAATGTAAATGGTGGAGCAATTGCTCATGGACATCCTCTTGGAGCAACAGGAGCTATTTTAATGACAAAAATGGTTTATGAGTTACAACGAATTGGTGGTAAATATGGCCTTGTAACAGCTTGTATCGGTGGTGGCCAAGGAATTTCCACATTGATTGAAAGTGTGCAGTAGTAAGGTGATATCTAGAATTTGCAACCATTTGTGTGGATTATATATGCTATAATATAACCCACAAAAATGAGAGGAACTTAGATTATGAGAGAAAAAATAATTCAAGTAAGTATACCATTGTTTGATACACATGGTTACAGTGAAACTTCTATTCAAGATATTGTCGATGCTATTGGAGTTACAAAAGGTACTTTCTATTATTATTATAAAAGCAAACAAGAGTTACTAAAGGATATTAATTTGACATATATTCAAAATCTTCTGCTTGCTCAAGAAGAGATTTTGAATGATGGCAATCAGACCTATAAAGAAAAATTATACAATAATGTTTTATTAATCATTCGTAATATACGAAAACAGAGACAGAGTGCAAGAATATTTGCAAGAGAAATTCGTCATTTAGAAGGTGACAACTTAGAAATCGTTAGACATATACGAAATAAATTTAGAAACAACACTCAAACGATTATTGCAAAGGGAATAGAAGGTGGAGAATTCAATAAAAATATTCGTCCTGATATTTTAACGTTAGGAATTCTCGGAATTACAAATTGGAGTTACTATTGGTTTAATCCGGATGGAGAAGTATCTGAAGAAGAACTTACGGATTACTATATGGAGTTAATTTTAAACGGAATCAATCAAGAATAGGAAGTTAGAGGAAAGGAGGGTGTATGTGAACGATGAAATTGAAGTATATGTACGGTTTAGTGAGACCGATATGCTTGGGCACGTTAACAATACGAGCTATTTCTTATATTTTGAAGAGGCTCGAACGAAATTCTTTAAGAAAGTTCATCCGAATCGAGATTCCTCCTTTGGATTTATATTAGCATCCATCAAGTGTGATTTTCTAAAGCAAGCCTACGGTGATGAATCATTAAAAATAAGTACAAATATCTCAAAAATCGGTACAAAGAGCTTTCATATGCAACATATTTTAGTAAATAATCAAGATGAAAAAATTGCCCAAGCAAGTGCTGTAATAGTTTGTTTTAACTATGAAGAACAACAATCGGTAGCTATTCCAGCACAATTGAGAGAAAATCTTGAAGCATGGTTAGCTTCAAAAGTAAGATGTAGCAAGGAGGGTAATAATGCCAGCAGAAACGATTCCAGTACGTCATGGAGAAGCGATTGATCATCTAGCTTTGGAAAAATTTTTAAGAAAAAATATAAAAGATTTACCTAGTGAAGCGATAACGATGAAGCAATTTAGTGCAGGACGTTCTAATCTGACATATTTATTGAGGATGGGGAGGTGGGAAGCAGTATTAAGAAGGCCGCCATTAGGTCCAGTTGCTCCGAAAGCTCATGATATGGGCAGAGAATATACTATCTTAAAGGAAATACATGCTCATTTTTCTCCTGCCCCTAAACCATTAGTATACGGTGATGAAAACGTCATTGGAAGTCCATTTTTTGTCATGGAACGAAAAAAAGGGATTGTATTGGATACAGATTTCCCTGAGGGTATTCAGGTAACAAATGAGTTATGTCGTAGAGTATCAGAAAATATGGTTGATACACTGGTAACGCTTCATCAAATTGATTATAAACAAACGGACTTAGTGAACTTTACAAAACCTGAAGGCTTTTTAGAAAGGCAGGTTCATGGGTGGATAAAGAGGTATGATCGAGCAAAAACAGATGAGATTAACGGAGTGGAACAACTGAAAGCGTGGTTGATAAAACATATTCCATATTCATCAGAAACCACTATTATTCATTATGATTATAAATTAAATAATTTAATGTTTGATGACGATTTTAGTGAAATTGTTGGATTGTTCGATTGGGAAATGACTACAGTAGGCGACCCTTTAGCTGATTTAGGAGTTGCGATGAGTTATTGGACAGAAGCAAATGATTCTCCACTACTGAAAAAAGAATTCGATGGAAAAGAGGTAACTACACATTATTCAGGATTTTTCACTAGAGATGAATGGATTGAATCATATTCCAAGAAAAGCGGAAGAGATGTTTCCAATATCCATTTTTATTTAACATTTGCTTATTTTAAGCTAGCTGTAATTTGCCAACAAATTTATTACCGTTGGTTCCAAGGTCAGACAAACGATCAGCGATTTAAGGATTTAAATGTGTATGTAAAAAACCTTATAATGTATGCACTTGAAAACACGAGTAAAAAAATATAATCCCTTCGAGTGAGGTGTTTAATTGGGAAAAATACATGTTCTCCTCAAGAAAGAGGATTTGAATCGAAAAAAGTTAGAAGGTAAAGTCGTTGTTGTTTTTGATATATTATTAGCTACTTCAACCATTACCGCAGTATTAGAGCATGGTGCAAAAGAAGTTATACCTGTACTTAATGGAGAAGAGGCGAAACGGGTAGCATCGAACGGACCGGAAAATTGTATATTAGTTGGAGAATATCAAGGATTAACGTTAGAAGGATTTCATTCTCCGAGTCCAAAGAGTCTCATTGAACAAGTGAATGAAAAAACGGTGATACTCTCCACAACAAATGGAACTGTTGCGATGAAGAATGCTCATGCTGCAAACGAAGTATATGCTGCCTCATTATTAAATGCGGTTTCTGTGGCAAAAGAAATTTTTCAATATTACGACAATAAAACAATTCTATTAGTATGCTCTGGTTCATCTGGTGAATTTAATATAGAGGATTTCTATGGAGCGGGTTATTTCATTGAATGCATCAAGAAGAATTCGAGTGAGAATTTGGAGTGGGATTTAACTGATGCAGCCATGGCTGCACACCAATTTTATCTTGGGAAAGTTAATCGAGCGGAAGAAGTATTAACAACTTCCCGGGTAGGAAAAAAGTTAAGTGAGATAGGACTTTATCATGATATTTGTTATGTAGCGGAAAAAGATGTCTGCACTGTAGTTCCTTATTTAAAAGATGGTACGTATGTGATTCACAAAAATGTAATTCCAAAAATATAGAGAGGTGATAAAAATGTCTGTAATGAAGTATGAAGATTTAATAGTAGATTTAAAAGAGAACGTTATGTATATAACGTTAAATCGTCCAGATCGATTAAATGCGTTTAGTCCAGAAATGATACTAGGTTTAAAAGAATCTTTAACTGAAGCAAATGCGAATGATCGGGTCAAAGCAATTGTTATTAAAGGGGCAGGAAGAGCATTTAGTGCCGGTGGAGATGTAAAAACAATGGGGACAAAAGATCCTATTCACACTTATGATCATATCGGCAAATTAAATGAACTCATTATTCAAATGAATAATTTAGAAAAGCCAATAATTGCTGCTGTACATGGTTATGCAGCTGGTGCTGGTTTCAACTTAGCATTGGCAAGTGATTTAATCGTGGCTACAGAAGGAAGTAATTTTATTCTTAGTTTTTCTAAAGTCGGTTTAATTTCCGATGGTGGCGGGTTATATTTCCTCCCGAGACTCGTTGGTCCGTATGTAGCAAAAGAGCTATTTTTTAATGCAGAACCAATCTCTGTTGATAAGGCGCACGCTTTAGGAATTGTAAATCAAATCTATTCAAAAGAACAATTCGATGATGAAGTCGAAAAATTTGCTTCTAAGATTGCGTCTGGTCCTAGCTACGCTTATGGATTTATTAAAAAGCTTACCAATCTTTCACTCAACTCTAGTTTGTCAGAAATTCTTGAGCAAGAAAGAATTACACAGGCAACGATGGTCACAACCGAGGATCATGCAGAAGGAGTAAACGCTTTTAAAGAGAAGAGAACTCCGCAATTTGGTAAAAACGAAAGTAAAGAAAGTAGTAGATAAATAATTAGTATAGTGTTAACTGGATTAAAATGTAAACGCTTTAATTAAAGTAACACTGAACTTGTTTCTGAAAATATAGAGGTGCGAGGTGAAAAGTATACCTTAATTGAATTATTGCTTTATCCCATATGTAACAAGGATTCACACTTCAATATCATAATGGTTTAGGCAGTAGAGATGTTATGCAAGCTACCTGTAAATGTCCAAATGACCGATTCTGTGCACTGACATTCATTGGTGGGAGAACGGAAACACCACTGAATGATGTTTTCACTTTATATAAATTTATCGAAAGAAGGGGGAGAATGCATGGAGATATTAATACAGCAGTTATTCAATGGACTAACGATTGGAAGTGTATATAGTTTAGTAGCGTTGGGACTCACCCTAGTTTATGGGATTTTGCATGTACCCAATTTTGCCCATGGAGCTATTTACATGATTGGCGGTTATGTAACGTTAACCATGATGGTTTATGCAGGTTTATCATATTGGCTGGCTATGATTATTTCTGTGCTCGTAGTAGGTACATTAGCATTATTAATGGAGCGTCTCATATTTCATCCTCTAAGAAATTCTATATCCATTAATAGTATGATTGCTGCCATTGGGATGTTGTTATTTTTAGAAGCATTTGCTCAACTGTTCTGGGGACCGGATTATCGCGAAATGCCAACACCTTACAATGAGGTTGTTAACGTATTGGGATTAACACTCACAGTCCAAAGAATCTTAATTGTTGTTGCAGCAATTGCTGTTATGGTATTACTGTACGTTTTTCTTAAGAAAACATTTATAGGTCGAACAATTATTGCATTGTCACAAAATCGAGAAGGAGCATTTTTGGTTGGTATTAATGCAAATAAAGTAGCCATGTTGACGTTCTTTATAGCTGGGGCTCTAGCAGCAATTGCAGCGTCGCTTACATCACCAATCAATCTTGTATTTCCAGGAATGGGTCATCTCGTTATTTTAAAGGCATTCGTCATTATTATTATCGGTGGTATGGGCAGTGTTCCTGGAGCGATTGTAGGAGGTTATATTTTAGGGTTTAGCGAAAGTATTGGGGCAACCTATATCTCGAGCGATTATAAAGATATTATTGCTTTTGTTCTTCTGATTATTATTCTCTCTATTAAGCCAAATGGCATATTTGCAAAGGGGGAACATTAAATGATCAAAAATAATACGCAAAAATATATCGTTATAGGATTGCTTTTAGTTGCTCTTCTCTTCCCTCTGTTCACACAAAATAATTACTATATTCATGTCATGACTCTATCGTTTATATGGATGATTGCCGTGTATGGCTTAAATATTCTGGCAGGATATACCGGTTACCTATCACTTGCTCATGCAGGATTTTTTGCAATAGGAGCATATGCATTAGGGTTACTAACGGTAAAGGCAGAAGTTGGGTTTTGGCTAGCTCTAATTTTAGCCCCTATTATAACAACAATCATTGGGTTTGGTATTGGATTAATTGCATTGCGCACCAAAGAACACTTCTTTGCTATATATACGCTTTGTGTAGGGTATGTCATCTATTTAGTAATTGATAAATGGGATAGTTTGACAGAAGGTGTTCGTGGCCTAATGGGGATACCGTTACCATCTGATATTGGACCAATATCTTTTGAAAGTAACATCGCTCAATATTATTTTATTTTAGTAGTATTGCTTTTCTCTATTTTCGTTATTTATAGAATTGTAAATTCCATAGTTGGAAGAAAGCTAATTGCAATCCGAAATAGTGAACAGCTTGCATTATCGTTAGGTATTTCAACGAAAAAAAATAAACTACTTGCCTTTGTTTTATCTACCTTTTTTGCAGGATTAGCCGGTGCGTTATATGCAAGTTTTATACGGTTTTTAGGTCCGGATATCGGTTCTACAAATATAACCTTTGATTTATTGATGTATCTAATTGTTGGAGGTATTGGTACATTATCTGGTCCGATTATAGGCACACTTCTAGTAGTATGGCTTTCTCAGAACTTACAATTCTTACAAGATTATCGAATGTTAATCTTCGGTCCATTATTAGCACTATTAATCATCTTCTCCCCTCGAGGTATTGTAGGTATGTTCTCTAGCATGAAGCAAAACATCCAACAAAAAAGAGATTTACGGCAAAAACAACTAAAAAAAGAAGCGTAGAAAGGGGTGTATACATGTATATAGAAACAAAGGTATTATCCAAACAGTTTGGGGGATTAAGTGCCGTAAATAATGTTGATTTTTCAATAGATAAAGGGAAAATAAACGCAATTATTGGCCCAAACGGAGCAGGGAAAACAACATTTTTTAACTTAATCAGTGGTGTTCACAAACCTACTTCAGGACAAGTGATGTTTAAAGGCAAAGATATTTCTACATTGCCAGCAAATAAAATCGCTGAATTAGGGGTTGCACGCACTTTCCAAACTACAAATCTATTTGAAAAGTCTACTGTCTTAGAAAATGTTGTCGTTGGTCATAGTTTACGAACCCATTCTAATTTATGGGATGCTATCTTTCGGACAAAACGATTAAAGGAAGAACAAGAGCGATCCAATCAGAAAGCATATGAAGTCATTTCGTTTGTCGGCTTATCAAACGTCGCGGATATCCCTGTTGCGAATCTTTCACAGGAAGAGAAAAAAAGAGTAGCATTCGCACTTGCATTAGCAACAGATCCTGAAATTGTATTTCTAGATGAACCAACAGCTGGTGTTAATCCAGATGAAACCGAAGAATTATCCGCATTAATTAAAAAAATGGCGCAGCAAGGAATTACTATTTGTTTAATTGAACACAAGATGAAAATGATTATGGAGTTAGCCCACAAAATTATGGTATTAAATTATGGTGAAAAAATTGCTGAGGGCACACCGAATGAAATAAATCAAAATGAGGAAGTGATTCGTGCTTATCTAGGAGGGAGTGCAAGTGCTTGAGCTAAATAAAGTTACGGTGAAATATGGTAATTATGCTGCTGTAAACAATATTAATATTCAAGTGAATCAGGGAGAGATTGCTGTATTACTAGGAGCTAATGGGGCTGGGAAAAGTACAGTATTTCGTACGATAAGTGGATTAAACAAACCAGCTTCTGGAGAGATAAAATTTGAAGGAATGGCATTGAAGGGAAAATCCCCAGATAAAATTGTGCAAGCAGGAATTGTACAATGTGCGGAGGATCGAAAGTTATTTCCTCGAATGACAGTACACGACAACTTGATAATGGGTGCCTATATTCATAGAAAAACTAAAAGTAGAATTAAACAGACCATAAAGGAAGTATATGAGTTGTTTCCAATATTATATGAGAAACGCCATAGTATGGCTGGGTCACTGAGTGGAGGACAACAACAGATGGTGGCCATTGGAAGAGCACTTATGGCAAAACCAAAGTTAATGTTGTTAGATGAACCTTCCATAGGATTAGCACCATTAATTGTGGAGCAAATGTTTGATAGTATAAAGCGGATTAATCAGGAAGGAACTACCATTCTATTGGCTGAACAGAATGCAAATGCCGCTTTAAACATCGCCAATAAGGGATATGTCTTTGAAAACGGTGGGATTGTGGTAGAAGGATTAAAGGAAGAGCTACTTTCGAACGAAGAGGTTAGAAAGGCTTATATAGGGGCCTAACCTCATTTTGTTTAAAAAAATAGGAGGAATTAGAATGAGAATAAACAAAATTTTCTTGAGTTTGATTTCCTTATTGGTTATTGGCATTTTAGCGGGTTGCATTGATGGTAGTTCAAACACAAATAATAATGATACGGACTCTAGTACGAATGCGGAGACAAAGGAGAAAGTTGTTAACATTGGATATACCGGTCCTTTAAGTGGTTCTGCTGCTTTATATGGAGCAAATACTTTAAATGGTTTAGAGATGGCTGCAGAAGAAATTAATGAAGAAGGATTTGAGGTTAATGGTGAAACATATAAGTTAAATATTGTTTCTCTTGATGATAAGTATCTACCAAATGAGTCAGCTTCTAATGCAAAACGATTAGTACAAGAAAATGCTACACCAATTATTTATGCTCCACATAGTGGGGGGATTGCAGCGCTACAAGTGTTTAATGAACAAGAAAACTTTATTATTGGGGCTTACTCAAGTGAACCTGCGATTACGGAACAAGGGAATGAATTAACCGTAAGAATTCCGCCTAGTTATCATGGATATGTCGAGCCTTTTACGAAATATTCGATGGAACGATTTGGAGGAAAATTGGCTGCTATTCCTCCAGTAACACAATATGGTCAAGATTGGGCTGATGAATTACTTCCATATTGGGAGGAACAAGGAGGAGAGGTAGTACATGAGGCATCGGTAGATTTTGCAAAAGAAACGGATTTTTATACATTATTAACCAACGCCCTAGAGTCAGATCCTGATGTAATCTTCCTTGGCGGGCCTTCAGAACCAACAGCAAATGTAATGACCCAAGCAAGGCAGCTTGGCTTTGAAGGTGGATTTATTATTATGGACCAAGCAAAATTAGATGAAATGAAACGGATTACAGAAACATATGAAGTCCTAGAAGGTGCAATTGGGACCATGCCATTGGTAGAAGCGGATTATCCTGGAGTCCCTGCATTTGTCGAAAAATATACAGAAGAGCACGGAATTGAACCAGGGTCAGAAGCTGGTTTCCATTATGTGAGTTTGTATATTTTTGTAGAAGCAATGAAAGCAGCAGGCAATGTAGAGGATGCGACTGTAATTCGAGAGCATATACAGGCTGGGTTAGATTCGCTACCTGAAGATAAACATGTATATGTAATTCCAAGTATCGATGAAAATGGAGGATTTGAAATTCTTACTAGAGTCAGTGCAGTAGAAGATGGCGAAATCGTAGGAATTCCAATTGATTAAAGTATCCTAATCATTTTTTATACAGCAAAAAAGCAACTTGGCATTTTTATTGCCAAGTTTGCTTTCTATTTCCAACAAAAGATGAGAAGGAGGTATATTGATATGAATTTTGAATTAGATGAAGTCATTCAATCTATAAAAGAAAACGTTCGCAACTTTATTCAAACAGAGGTAGAGCAGGTCGCTGATGATATTGAGCGAAACAATAAAATACCCGAACGAATAATTGAATTATCAAAGACAATGGGGCTTTTTGGTTTAAGTATACCCGAACAATACGGTGGATTAGGTATTGGAATGGTAGGAAAATGTGCATTATACGAAGAAATTGGAGCGACGCATAATGGATATACAACACTAATCGGAGCTCATACTGGAATTGGTACTGTTGGAATAGTAGAGATGGGAAATGAAGAACAAAAGCAAAAATACTTACCTCCTATGGCAAGTGGAGAAAAAATTGGTGCATTTGCTTTAACAGAACCGGAAGCAGGATCGAACGCAAGTGCTCTAAAAACTACTGCTGTTAGAAAAGGAGATAAATATATACTAAATGGAACAAAACATTATATTACCAATGCCACAGAGGCAGAAGTATTTACTGTAATGGCAGTTACTGATCCAACGAGAGGAGCAAAAGGCGTCTCTTCTTTTATTGTAGAAAAGAGTGCTTCGGGATTTCATATAGGTGCGATTGAAGAAAAAATGGGACTTAAAGGTTCTCACTCGGCGGAAATAATTTTAGAAGATTGTGAAGTGCCCATAGAGAATTTACTTGGTCAAGAAGGACAGGGGTATGTGAATGCCTTAAAAATTTTAACGAATGGCCGTGCTGGTTTAGCAGCTCGGAATTTAGGTTCAAGCCAGAAACTATTAGATATGTCGACTACTTATGCAATAGAAAGAGAACAATTCGGTAAGTCAATTATTGAACACCAAGCAGTTGCACACATGTTAGCAGAGATGGCTGTAGAGATAGAAGCATTACGTGCTTTAACTTATAAAGTGGCATGGATGGTTGACAATGGAGAAAATGTCATTAAAGAAGCAGCGATGTTAAAACTGTATGGTTCAGAAGTATATAACCGAGTAGCGGATAAGGCAGTCCAAGTGCACGGAGGGATCGGTTATATATCTGATTTTCCTGTGGAGCGATTCTATAGAGATGCGCGCATTACGCGGATTTATGAAGGAACATCGGAAATTCAGAAGAATATTATTGCTGGACAATTAAAAAAACATTATAGCTAAGGATAAGTTGTAGGGAGGTATAGGTATGGAAGATTCGATCGTTATTGTCAGTGCAACTAGAACACCAATTGGAGCATATGGGAAATCATTGAAAAACGTATCTTCTGGTTATCTAGCAAGCCATGTAATCAAAGAATCGTTGCAAAGAATAAATATTCCAGCTGATCACATAGATGAAGTTATTTTAGGTGAAGTAAGACAAACGACGGAAGCATCGAATATTGCTAGAGTGGCAGCACTTAGAGCTGGTCTCCCCAAACAAGTGACTGCTTTTACAGTAAATAGATTATGTGCTTCTGGCATTCAGGCGGTTACATCTGGAGTGCAACAAATCCTTAGTAATCAAGCTGATATTGTCATAGCTGGTGGAACAGAGAGTATGAGTCGTTCACCAATATACTTACGAAACACGAGATTTGGAGGAGATCAAACAACTATCGTCGATTCAAATTTAGAAGCAGGACAACAACCTCAAGAAATCTATGGTAAGAATTTATCTATGGGTATTACAGCTGAGAATGTTGCTAGGAAATACGTTATATCTAGAGAAGATCAAGATACATTTGCAATAGAAAGTCAGCAAAGAGCAAAAAAAGCTATAGAGACTGGACGTTTCAAAGAAGAGATAGCTCCTATCCAAGTTGTGGAGAAAAAGCAGACATCTGTATTTGCAGTAGATGAATATCCTCGATTTGATACATCTTTAGAGAAATTAGCAAAGCTAAATCCGGTATTTGAAGCAGGTGGAACGGTGACTGCAGGTAATGCTTGCGGAAGAAATGATGGTGCTTCGGCTGTAATTATCATGAAAGAATCTCGTGCCAATCAACTTGGTTTGCAACCACTCGCTAGAATCAAAGACTGGAGTACAGCAGGTGTTTCTCCTAAAGTTATGGGGATTGGTCCAGTACCGGCAGTTAAACAACTTCTTAAACGAACGAAGAAAACATTACAAGACATAGATTTAATCGAATTGAATGAAGCTTTTGCTTCTCAATCTATCGCTGTCATCCGCGAACTAGGTTTGGATCATGAAAAAGTAAATGTCAATGGAGGGGCAATTGCGTTAGGTCATCCGGTCGGTGCTACAGGAACACGAATTATAACAACATTAATCTATGAATTAATGAAAAGAAAACAGCAATATGGCATAGCTACTTTATGTGCTGGTGGCGGACAAGGGATGGCACTATTAATCGAACAGTGCTAAGTTATTTTTCAGTAACAGGATATGTTGAATTGATATGGCTGAGTGATTGTTTAATTAATCGACGTAAAACATCAAGATTAATATCGCTGAGTTTGTTAATATAAACACATGATTTGCCGGTAGTATATTTACCTAAAGCTGTCATTAATTCACTATCTTGAACAATATCTGTTGCAAGATAGAGACTAATTTTTGATTTTCTGGGAGAGTATCCTACCATTAAAAATTCTCCGGAGTGGCCGGAAGCGTATTTATATTTGTATTTTCCAAAACCAATAATACTTGTTCCCCACATCTTTGCTTGATACTCAGTCGAATCGGTAAATATATCTAATAGTTTATAAGCATCTTCTTTTTTTTGAAGATGATCCACACTTTCGATGAATTGAATAACACTGTCTTCTGTTTCTTTTGTTTTTAACTCATACATTTTTAGCACTCCTAAGTATAAAGGTTAATTATAGTATAACAAATGAAATAAGTTATTTTTATGAAATATGGATATTGTGCTGTTTTTATTTCCAATGCCGATGACTCGCTTATTTAGAAGACACTGCTCTAACATACTAGGAAGAGAAAACCCTTTTCCTAGTGTGCTCTATTTACTAAAATTCCTGTAAATCGCTTATGATTTGGTAATAAACATATTCTATGCACTAATAATTCTTGATTTTCTTTCGTATTTGCCATATATTAAGCTAGGTTATTCTGAGCAGGAGTCACCGTCTTCCATTTCAATCAAGTCCAACTCATTGCTATTGTTGAAACATTAGACAAAATAATTCTTTAAAAAATAATAAATGAATAATTTAAATTTCCTATTGATTATTTTATGGTTATCATTTAAGATGTTAAAAAGTTAATTTTTAAAAAATTTAATAAAGTTAGACTTATCAAGAGAGACGGAGGGATTGGCCCGATGAAGTCTCAGCAACCAGCCTTACATGGGTATGGTGCTAATTCCAATAGGCTTACATGCCTTAAAGATAAGAAGAACAATGTATGCTTACCTTTCTTCTTACTTTTAGAAGAGGGGTTTTTTGTTTGTAAAAATAATTGAGGAGGAGATTTTAATGAAACGTAGTTTAAAAAGACGTTTGCAAGAAGGTACCGTAATAGCAGGGGAAGGGTATTTATTTGAATTAGAGAGGAGAGGGTATCTACAGGCAGGTTCATTTGTACCTGAAGTTGCCCTTGCGAACCCGGATGCGTTAAAACAAACATATCGTGATTTTATGAATGCTGGCTCTGATGTTGTTTTAGCATTTACATATAATGCACATCGAGAAAAAATGCGCATTATCGGAAAGGAAGATCTATTAGAACCTTTGAATAGAAGTGCTATTCGTTTAGCAAAAGAAGTAGCGAAAGAGCATCCTGTGGAGGAGGCATTAGTGGCAGGAAATATTTCTAATACAAATATCTTTGACCCTGATGATGAATCGAGCAAAAATCAAGTAAGAGAGATGTTCGCTGAAATGGCTCAGTGGAGTAAAGAGGAAGACGTTGATTTTATTAATGGAGAAACATTTTATTATCATGAAGAAGCAGAAATCGCGTTGGAAGAAATATTGAAAAAAGACTTGCCAGCAGTCATTACACTGGGATTAATGGGAGAAAATATTTTAAGAGATGGCTACACGGTAGAGGAGTCTTGTAAGATTCTATCAGAAAAAGGAGCACTTGTAGTTGGAATGAACTGTTTCCGAGGTCCAGACACGATGCAACCTTATATAGCCAAGATTAGAAATCATGTAACCGGTTATGTAGGAGCTTTGCCCATTCCATATCGTACATCAAATGAGCATCCGACATTTTTTAATTTACCAGATGGTGGTTGCAGTTGCCATTTGCCTACGGAAACAACTTTTCCTACTGCTTTAGATCCGCTTTACCATAACCGTTATGAACTAGCTGAGTGGGCAAAAGAAGCAAAAGGGATTGGTGTCAATTATATTGGATTATGTTGTGGAGCATCTCCAGCAATGCTTAGAGCTGTTTCAGAGGCGGTTGGTAAGGAGACCATTAACTCTCCTTATTCTCCTGATATGGAGAAGCATTTCTTATTTGGGAAAGATAAAACATTAAAAGAGCATAATGTAGGCTATCGATTTAAGGCATAGTAAATCTCCTATTCTATTTATTTTGTTAGCAGCTTTAGTATAAAACCAAGTAGTTTTATTTAAATAATGAAAAGGAGGAGAAATTAATGAAAAGGAAGTTAATGAGTGTAGCTCTAATTATATTAATAATTAGTGTATTAGCAGCATGTGGATCAGATTCAAGTTCTGCAGAAGGAAAGCCTGATAAGATCCGCTTAGATTATGCCTATTATTCACCAACAAGCCTTGTTTTAAAAGAACAAGGATGGTTAGAAGAAGCTTTAGAAAATGAAGGAATAGGTGTGGAGTGGGTTCTAAGTCAGGGTAGTAATAAGGCTTTAGAATTTTTAACAAGTGATAGCATTGATTTTGGTTCATCGGCAGGATCTGCGGCACTTGTTTCGAAATCCAAGGGTTCTCCAATTCAAAATATATATATTTATTCTCAACCAGAGTGGACAGCGTTGGTTGCTAATAATGAGTCGGGGATACAATCTGTAGAAGAATTAAAAGGAAAAAAAGTCGCTGCCACGTTAGGAACGGATCCATATATTTTTCTACTAAGAGCTTTAAATGAAGCTGGATTATCAGCAAATGACTTAGAAATTGTAAATTTACAACATGGAGACGGTGCGGTTGCTTTGTCGAAAGGTTCTGTTGATGCATGGGCGGGGTTAGATCCACATATGGCTAGAGCAGAATTAGAATCTGATGCAAACTTATTTTATCGAAATAAAGAATTTAACACCTATGGTTTTTTAAATGTAAGAAAGGATTTTGCAGAAGAGTATCCAGATTATGTTGATGTTGTGATTGGTGCGTATGAAAAAGCAAGAGAGTGGACAATAGATAATCCGGAAGAAGCGGCAAAGATTTTATCTGAAGAAGCAGAGATGTCACTAGATGTAGCGAAACAAACTTTAGAGAGGAATGATTTTTCCAATCCTATTCCTGGAGATGAGCATCGAGATACGTTAAGAAATTCAGCAGAGGTGCTTCTAGAGGGAGAAGTTATTGAAGCTAGCACGGACATTGAGAAGGTTGTAAATGAACTTGTTCAACCATCATTTATAGAAGGGCTAAATAATGATTAGGGGTGGTTGTCTTGTCTAAGGCGTCTGAAGAAGTTATTAATTGGGATATAAATAAGTCTAAAAAAAAGAAATCATTTTCGTCATATAAAGTAATTTGGATGGGAAGTATTATCCCTATTTTGCTTTTAATTGTCTGGGAAGTATTAAGTAGATTTGGTTACTTTCCTGCGTATTTATTACCTGCACCAACGACAGTTGTAGGTACGATAATTAATCTTGCTGAAGATGGATCCTTATGGGGACATATAGGTATTACTTTATATAGAGTATTTGCTGGATTTTTCTTGGGTACTGTTGCCGCACTAATACTCGGTGGACTAGTAGGTTTGTATAGAAACGCAGAAATGTTATTTGATCCATTAATTCAAGCATTTCGAGCGATTCCTTCTTTAGCTTGGGTTCCGTTATTTATTCTGTGGATGGGAATTGGAGAGGTTTCCAAAATTACTATGATTAGTGTTGGTGTCTTCTTTCCAGTGTATTTAAATATCATAAGTGGAATTACAAGTGTTGATCGAAAGCTGATTGAAGTTGGGAAAATGAATCGATTGTCTACCTTTCAACTTGTACGAAGAATTATACTACCTGCATCACTACCTTCTTTTCTAACAGGTCTACGTAGCGGATTAGGGCTTGGATGGATGTTTGTTGTAGCCGCTGAATTAATGGGTGCAAGTCAAGGTTTAGGTTATTTATTGATTGCAGGTCAAAACACACTATCTCCTGAAACGATTTTAGCTAGTATATTATTATTCGCATTTATTGGAAAAGGTACAGACTGGATACTGAAAAAACTAGAAAATAGAACGCTACACTGGCAAGATCGAATTGTAAAGTCCTAAAAATAAAGGAGGATGAATCGTGAGTTTGGAACTAAAAGAAGTAAGTCGATCTTTTGATGGTACCCCTGCAATAAATAATATATCGTTTCGTACAAAATCAGGAGAAATTGTAGGATTACTCGGAACAAGTGGCTGCGGGAAAAGTACCATTTTACGTTCAATTGCTGGCTTGGATACAGGGTATCATGGAGAAATTACTATTAACCAAAAACGAACAAAAGGAATACAGGATTCGATAGGATATATATTTCAAGAGCCGAGGTTATTACCATGGTTGAATGTTACTGAAAATGTAACATTTGGGTTAAAAGGGAAAAAAATAAATAAAAATCAGCAAGGTTTATCTTACTTGGAAAGCGTTGGGCTATCTCAAAAGGAGAACCTTTATCCAAAGCAGCTTTCAGGAGGCATGGCTCAACGAGTCGCAATTGCTCGGGCTCTAGTTACTTCTCCGGAGATTCTATTATTAGATGAACCTTTTAGTGCATTAGACGCTTTTACGAAAATGCAATTACAAGATTTATTATTGTCTATATGGAGGAAGTATCAAACAACCATGGTGCTTGTGACACATGATATTGATGAAGCTCTATATCTATGTGATAGGATTCTTATTTTACGTGGGCAGCCTGGAACGCTGTCTGCGGAAATTGTATTAGAACAATCGAAACCTAGATTAAGAGGTAGTCAGGAGATGGCAACGGTTAAGGCAGAAATTTTGGGGATTCTTCAAATTGAAAGAGAAGAACAAAAAGAGAGTACACAAAAAATAAGATATACGATGTAAGGTAGTGACGAACTAGAATAATGAAAAGATTAATACGCGACCTACGGGGGGGAGTCAGTTTACTTGTTACTTGTTTTTTCCTCCCGTAGAGATTACGTCTGTTTTCAACAATACTTTTGTTCTGATCAATGCACCAAACTACATGTGAATACTTTTGTTCTGATCGATGCACCAAACTACATGTGATAACTTTACTACGTCCATTATCATTCCTCTTGTATATCTTATTGTTTTGTCTTAGTTCTTTAATGATTCTTCTACTTCGTATCTCCCTGCCTCTATATCAGATTGCAATGAAAATAAATAATTTTTCAATTCTAAATCCTGGATACTGTCCAGTTCACTCCATTTAAAATTAAATGGCTCCTCATCGATAAGCATGGCAAGCCAGATATCCCCGTTACTTCGGTAAGTAGCAATTAATTTATACTTCGAAGTGAAGGGAGGAATCTTAAATGACATTCCTCATCATTCCTCGCTAATTAAGTTGTATATCTAATTTATTATCGGGTAATTATCTCAGGATATAAACTAGATTGAATAAAATAATTAGGTATTTACGCCTAATTATTTGTTTGGAATGATTCTATTATAACGAATTTCTTACATAGGCCCCATTGAATGAGAATTTCTATTATTAAAGTTATTATGCAATGACAAGTCAGTTATGAAATAAAGGGCATACCGATTTTGGTCATTTGGTACAAGGTACTTTTGCCACAGCAAGATTAGACATTAGAATGTTAGCCATCCTCAAATTGATAAGATTCAATCGCAACCTGCCTAGTGAACCAGTATTAACTAACTTTAAGAAAGAATAAGCCACTAAAAGATGTTTCCCTTAATTTTTTTACATATGTATTATCTTAAACTACAAAACGAAGTTATAAATTCATTCCAATCTAGAGAATAATTAACTGGTTCTGTGGAATGGTAAAAAAAACTGTATCCTTGGAGGTATCGCGTTGAGAAGATCAATATTATCTAAATTAAAGAATATTCAATCAGATAACAAACGTGCTACTTCTATACAGGTATCTTCAAACACAAAATTATCGTTATCAAGTAAGGTAAGTACTAATCTTCAAAATATAAAAGATACGATAGGTAACCCAGAAGATTTAAATTTACGTAATATTAAAATCGGTAAGATGAAGACTATCTGTGGGATTGCCTATATTGCAGGAATAACCGATGAAATCCGTATTAATAATAGTATTATTCAAAACCTTCAACAAAATTTAAAAGATATTGACGTCGATCTCATAGAGAATATTAAGTTAGAGGTAATATCAATTACTTCTATTGAAGAATCTGAGAATATGGATAAGATTATTGATTATGTTTTAGACGGACAGACTGTATTTTTTATTGATGGTGAAAAGAAGGCTTTAATCATTGGTTCTACCGGTGGTAAAGAACGTACCGTGGAGCAGCCTCAATCTGAAACATTAATTCACGGACCACGAGATGGTTTTATAGAAAATTTAGAGGTAAATTTGTCTTTAATTCGAAAAGATATAAGAGATCCGAAATTACGATTTAAAAGTTTTGAGATTGGATCTAGATCAAAACAAAAGGTAGTACTTTGTTATATAGAAGATATCATTAATCCGAATATTTTAGAAGAAGTAACACGAAGACTGCAATCTATCGATACGGAATATGTAACGGATTCTGCACAAATTGAACAATGGATTGAGGATAGTTCGCTATCTCCATTTCCTCAAATGATAAGTTCAGAACGTCCAGACAAAGCGTCATTTGAAATGTTACATGGAAAATTTGTGATTTTGGTAGATGGTACGCCTTTTTCTATTATCGGACCAATTGTTTTAAATGATATTGTGAAATCAATGGAAGATTATAATCAACGTTGGATAACGGCTTCTTTGATACGTAGTTTGCGATTTATTGCATGTATTATTGCTTTATTTTTACCAGCGATCTATATTGCTTTAGTATCCTTTCACCCTGGGATGCTGCCTACATCCTTAGTTTTTTCTATAGCAGCTAGTAGAGAGGGGATGCCTTTTAGTGCAGCTGTTGAAGTGTTGTTAATGGCAATGGTATTTGAGATGCTTCAAGAGGCTGCTATACGACTTCCAAGAGTAATTGGTCAAACCATCAGTATTGTTGGAGGTTTAGTAATTGGGGAATCCGCTGTAAATGCTGGGATTGCCAGTCCAATAATTGTTATTGTGACAGCATTAACAGCTATCGCAAGCTTTTGTGTTCCATATTATAGTGTAGCAATTAGTTTTCGCGCTATTCGTTTTGGAGTTATGTTAGCCTCTGCATTACTTGGATTATATGGACTGATTTTATCGTTAATTATAATGGTGATTCATATAACTAACCTCAAAAGTTTTGGGGTGCCGTACAGTATACCGCTTATGCCAATGGTGAAGAGAGATATGTCAGATATTATTATTCGTGCACCAATTACTATTTTATCGAAGCGGGAGAACTTTTTGCAGAATAATTTAAAACAACCTAAAAAAGGTCGGAAAAGTTAATGAAAACAGTGAACTATACGGATGGAAGAATTTCAAATAGAGCAATTGGTTTTTCGGTTCCAAGTATGGCTGTGGCAGTTGGTATCCTGACATATCCACGTTTATTAGCGAGTAAGACAGAGGCGGCTGATGGATGGGTAACGTTGCTTGTTGCAGGAATCATTTCAATTATGGTTACATGGGCGATTGCTAATATAGCTTCTAAATTTCCTAATCAGTCATTTTTAGATTATGCATCTTTTTTGTTAAGTCGACCTGTTGCAGTTGCTTTTTCGCTTTTTTTTATAATTGTTTGTTGGTTTATTGTAGGGTATGAACTAGCGTTTATTGCAGATATATCACAACACTATCTTTTTGATCGAACCCCATCAGAATTTGTTATATTAACTTTCTTATTAGTTATTGTCTATGCAGTTTCTGGTGATAGAAATGCAATGTTTCGTATGTGTTTTGGATTTATGTCCCTTTCAATCATAGCTACGGTTGTATTGGTATTTATGGCACTACCATTTGGTGATTTCAATCATCTACTACCGATTTTTACTACGGATTGGAAGACATATATCAAAGAACTTCCAAATGGCATCTTATCATATACGGGAGCTTTTATTTTATTATTCTATATGAAATTAAATAGAGATCCTAAAAATGGTCCCAAAAGCGCAGCTGCAGGAATGTTAATTGTAGTAATACTGTATGTTGCAATTTATTTAACTTGTATAGCTGTGTTAGGAAATGTTACGACTGCGAATACAATCTATCCATTAGTGGAACTCGCCAATACAATTCATTCGGCAGGTCTTCTAGATCGGATTGAATCTTTATATTTTATCATATGGAACACTACGATATTCCTCACGTGTATCCTCGCATATGATGTTAGTGTCATGATAATAACAGATTTATTCCCTAAGGTTAATAAAAAATATGTGGCGTTTGGAATATCCCCTATTATATTATTGTTATCCATACTACCAGCTAATTATTATGAACTTGGTTTATACGCAACAATTATAAGTTATTCATCCGTTATCGTGACAATAGTAACTATATTGTTCTTATATATTATGTATCTTTTCAAACGTAAGAAAAAACAGGTGATAAAACAATGAAAAAGTTATTGATCAGCATAGTAATTACTTCTTTTCTTTTTTTAACAGGATGTTGGGATAGTTTGGAATTAGAGGAGCGAGCGTTTTTATCTGGAATTGCAATCGACCTTCCTCATGATAATACAAATCAAACCTTAAGTGTGACTGAACAAATTGTGGTTCCAAATGGACTAATTACATTGCCTGCTGCTTCTAGCGGTACTGGAAAAGGTTATCGAAATATTGTGGAGGAAGGAAGAACAATTTATGAAGTAGGAGATGCAATAGAAAAACAAGAGGATAGAAAATTAGATGGAAGCCATATAGAGATTGTGGTAATTTCTGATGAAGTTGTGAAAGAAGAATATCAATTAGCTGATGTTGTAGATGTATTTATGCGTGAAAAACGGATGAATAGAGAAGTTATACTTTCTATAGCAGAGGGATCTGCTGGGGAATTATTGTACATTGAACCACAGGATGTAAAATTGCCCTCTCAATATTTAACACAACTCATTATAGGAAATTACCGTGCAGTTGGAGGAGATCCACAACGATTTGGAAATATGCAACAATACTTTATTAATAAACGTAGTTTTACGTTACCTTTATTAACTACAGTAGGATCTTCTACCGGTATTGATTTAACTGGGCTTGCTGTTTTTAGTGGCGATAATTCAAAAATGGTTGGAACGTTAAAAGATGACAATTTAGAAGGTTATATGATTATACAACCTATGTATAATGGTTCAGTAACAGCCAAATTTGATGATACCTTTGCAACTTTTCATATTCCAGATGGAATAACAAAGATAAAATTAAAAAATAAAGATCCTAAAAATCTTCATTTTGAATTTGAAACTTTTTTAGATGCTGAGTTAGTGGAAACCTTTTATTCGGAAGATTTTTTTGCACTTAAAAACATGAAAAAATTAGAGAGTTCTTTAGAAACAAGAGTAAAGAGTTTAATTACAGGAACAATAGAGAAAGTTAGAGATGAATACGAAACAGATATTCTAGGTCTTGCCGAACATCTGAAAACCAAAGAGCCGAAGATTTGGAAACAAGTTAAAGATGATTGGGACTACGGAGAAAATTATTTCAAGGATGTGGAAATTACGTTATCCGTAAATATTGATATTAGAGAACCAGGAAATTCAGTGGATACAGATTAAGGAGGGGTTGTTTTGATGGGTTTTATCGCCGACAGGTTAAATAATATGGCGTTGATATGCTTAATATTATCTATAACCGTTCCAATAACTATATATTATATTAATTCCAAGTACCATCAATTAGTCGACCCGAAATGGAAAAAGGAAAATGATCAGCAATCAGAATCAAAGAATCAGTAATGAATTGCACTTGAATTAATAACTGATTAAAGAAAGGAAATAAATAAAACGATGATAGATATAATTATATTAATATTACTTAGCATCGTAATTTTAGGATTCCTAATTACACTTTTCAATTGGCGTAAAATAATTAAAAAAATGACAAAAAAATATGGTTCCATTATTATGTCTGACAGATATCAAGAAAATCTGATTGAGATGCTTGCTGGTTTTAAACACATGGGCATTCAAACTACATTTGAGAATAATCTGCGGTCGGAATATGGAAAGATTTTGCATCGTCCATTGGGATCTACAAGACAGTGGCCTCACTTTGAAAGCATCACGTTTATACCAGCTCAAGTTGCGAAATTTCCAACGGATCATGATGTAGCGGTTGATATTTCTGTAACGATTGGACCAAAAGCAAAAAAACCACTTGAGATTAATGCTCCTTTTATGATTAGCGGAATGGCTTATGGAATTGCGTTAGCTAAAAATGTACGTCTTGCATTAATGGATGCTGCTAATAATGTAGGTATTGCTCTTAATTCAGGTGAAGGTGGAATTTTAGATGAGGAAATAAACAGCGCAGATAAATACATACTGCAGTTTGGCAAGGCAAGATGGTCAAAAGAAGAAAAGTTGTTTAAAAAGGCAGATATGATAGAAATAAAATTCGGTCAAGGAGCATTATTTGGAATGGGAGATGTAATCATTCCAAGAGATTTACAAGGACACGCAAGGAAAGTAATGGGATTAGAGGACGATGAAGACGCGGTGATTCATAATAATTTCTTTGATAATCAAACGATGAAAGACCTAAAAGATTTAGTACAAGAGCTTCGACAAATTAGTGGAGGCGTACCTATTGGTGCAAAAATTGGAGCAGGAGGTAAGATAGAAGATGATATTGACGCTCTATTAGAAATGGATGTTGATTATATAGCAATAGATGGAGGTCAAGCAGCTACATATGGGGCTGCTCCAATCTTAACAGATGATTTCGGTATTCCCACTTTGCATGCTTTAATAAGAGCTGTTAACCATTTAGAGAAATTAAATAAAAAAAGTGAAATCAGTCTTATTATTTCAGGTGGTATGTTTACGCCTGGAGAGTATTTGAAGGCAATAGCATTAGGTGCCGATGCAGTTTATCTAGGTTCTGTATTATTATTTACAGTAGCTCATAAACAAGTTCTAGATGCAGTACCTTTTGAACCGCCTACACAAGTGGTGTGGAGTGATGGGAAGTATAAAGATAAATTTGTGCGAGAAGAAGGGGCAAAAAATGCTACCAATTATCTTAAATCAACTATTGAAGAATTCGAAGTCGCTATTCGTGCAATGGGGAAGAAAAAATTATCAGATGTTACTAAGAAAGATCTGGTAGCTTATGAGAAAAATACTGCGGAAGCAGCTGGGGTTCCATTTACTACATTTCCGTATTCTGAAGACAAAGTAGGTCATCCTTCTCGAAAAAAAGAAAAGAAGAAAGATCCTCTAATAGAATTGTAATAAAAGCATTCTCTACTATAGAAGAATGCTTTTAGTTTATTCAAATTATCCCTTTGGAATATTTATGACAAAACTAACCCGATGCCAATTATCTTTTATTTTATTCTGGGATTAAATAGTTCTGCCAAACTCAGTACTAAAATACATAGACAAGCATTAAAAATTTCCTCTTATATTTACCCTAACTAGTTTTAAAATCTTTTCAACTTCATTCATTTACCATCCACTAACTTTAAATTAGAGATAATACATTTTATATACCTTCTTCCTTATATACTTAGATTATTTATTACAGAATACGCTTCCAATTGTATTTTTGCATGTTTTTCTATCATGACTTTTAAAAGATAGATCAACTGTTCTTAAGAGATTTATATTAGTTTTAAAAGAAATTTAGTTAGAGAAATTGAACATTTATTCTTCATTTGTTGCGCTCCCTAATTTGTAGAAGAAAGCTATGTTTTTGTAAGAACAAATTTAAGAATGCTTGTAGCTGTCATTTCATATGTTTAGATTATACAAGTCTTGAAAAATCTGATGAGAACTACTGTTAATATTTTTCAATAAAAGGAGGCTTTATAGTGAACAAGTTTCAAATATTTATGGAAAAATATTTCATGCCAGTGGCAGGAAAGCTTGCAGAACAGCGGCATCTAAAGGCAATCCGTGATGGAATTATAGCGGTTATGCCTTTATTGATTATCGGAAGTATTTTTTTAATTATTTCTTCACCACCAATTAAATCGTGGGCGGAGTTTATGTCGCAATATGCTGCAACATTAAGTATTCCTGTTAATGCAACATTTGGATTGTTAGGTTTAGTCGCTGTATTTTCCATCGCTTATAGTTTGGCTAAAAGTTATAAGATGGATGGATTATCTGCCGGTGTACTTGCATTATCCGCATTTTTCGTAGCTACGCCATTAACTGAGGACGGAAATATTCCACTGAATTTAATGGGAAGTGAAGGACTTTTTATTGCAATTGTTTTAGCTATTTTTACGGTTGAGGTGTTTCGTTTCTTTAACAGCAGAAAATTAGTAATAAGAATGCCTGATACCGTCCCTCCATCTGTATGGAGAGCGTTTACAGCATTAATTCCTGGTGCCGCTATCATTTCTATTGTATTTGGCGTAGATGTGTTACTTGCACATTGGTGGGATTTATCATTGCATGATATAGTTGCGACTGTTTTAAGGCAACCATTAGAAATGCTTGGTGCGAGTTTTTGGGGAGCAATGGTAGCAATCATATTAATACATTTATTATGGGCATTTGGAATTCATGGTATTTCGGTAGTTGCAAGTGTTATGGCTCCAATTTGGTATAGTCTAACCGAACAAAATGTTGCTGCTCATCAAGCAGGTGAAGAATTGCCGCATATTATTGGCCAACCTTTTATGGCTATCTGGTGGGCGGTTGGTGGATCAGGGATGGTTTTAGCACTAACATTACTATTTTTGATATTTTCTAAATCAAGACATTTGAAAAATGTAGGTAGAGGATCAATTGGTGCAAGCATTTTTAATATTAGTGAACCGACGATATTTGGAGCACCCGTGGTAATGAATCCGATATTAATGGTTCCTTTTATTCTTGCTCCGTTGACGGTTGGAATTATTACTTACGTTTCGATGGCGATTGGTCTTGTTGGAAAACCGTATGTGATCGTACCATGGACAACTCCCGCACCGTTTTCTGGTCTTCTTACGACAGGGGAATTCAGTGGGCTTGTTCTAATGATTATTAATATTGTCATTGCGATGGTAATCTATTATCCTTTCTTTAAGATGTATGATCGACAGTTACTAAAAGAAGAAACTGCAGGTGCTTCAGATAATATAAAGGAAGAAGGGAAGAGTGAATGAGTAAAAAGAAATTAATTGTGAATGCAGATGATTTTGGATTGTCACCAGGGGTTACTATGGGAATTTTGTATGCACATCAGTTTGGGATTGTAACAAGTACAACAGCAATGGTGAATACAATATTCGCAAAAGAAAGTATTCAACTTGCTAGAAGTTTTCCAGAGTTAGGTGTGGGTTTACACCTAGTGTTAGATAGAGGCGAGCCAATTTCTTCAAATGTACCAAGTTTAATTGATAAACAAGGGAATTTTTTAAAAGGAGAAGCATTGTTAGAGAGTGCTGAAAAACAAGATGTAAAAGAAGAAATTATTCGCCAGTTAGAACTATTACTTTCATGGTATCCAAAGGTAACACATTTAGATAGTCATCATCATGTTCACACACGTATTCCGGCAGTTGCAGAAGCTATAGAAGAAGTAGCTAAAGAATATCGGCTACCGATACGAACACTAGATGGATTTAGTATCGATGATATCTTAACACCAAGTAAATTTATTGGTGGGTTTTACGGTGAAGGAGAAGTTGATACAGCATCGTTAATAAATATTCTAAATAATGTCGAAGAAGAAGTAACCGAATTGATGTGCCATCCAGGATTTTTAGATAATTGGTTAATCAAGCAATCAAGTTATCAGCAGCTACGAGTGCAGGAATTAGAAACACTTATAAATCAAGAAGTACAAAATACAATATTAACGAATAATATAGAATGTATCCAATACGAGTATTTTAATGATTTGTGATAATATTGACGATACTGTATTGCATCGCTATAATTAATGTAATACTAGGATGTGCGGAAGGAGAATGAATAAAGATGAATTCAATTAGATTACGTTCCCCAAATTTGAACAAGTAACTGAATATGTTCAAACTCTACCTGTTTTTTTGGAGAGTAAATGGGAGTAGTCTGTCTGATATAAATAATTCATCTTATAATAGATTCTCAATAAGTTAGAAGACAGCTGATTCTTAAGCTGTCTTTTATCTTATCTATAGTTTTTCTCCTAAACAAAAACACAGGTAGAGTACCTGTGTTTTTTGTTTAGGAGGTTAAATATGTATATGTTATTGTTCTTTTGATTCGTACGAGCTTGTCTTTAATAACCATGTAATCAAGCTCGTATCGATATAGTTAGCTATCGATACGAAGTAATATTATTCGGAGGTAGCTATCAATGGAAAGAATTAGTTTTGAATTAGAAAATATTGAATTAAACTATTTAGATAAAGAAATTTTAAAAATTGACCGTTTAGCCATCCATCAATTTGATCGAATTGGCATTGTTGGAAAAAATGGCTCCGGAAAAAGCAGTTTATTAAAGTTACTTGCAGGAAAAATACAACCAAATAAAGGCATCGTACACCAACATGCTAGTTATGCCTATTTCGAGCAAATGGAAGCCCCGGATAAAACAACAGGAAATGAAGATCCTGCTTTGTTAGGAAAACTACATGTTCCTTCCCAATTAGATTCAATAAGTGGAGGAGAACAAACTCGGTTGAAATTAACGCAACTTTTATCAGAGTACCGGGAAGCTTTATTTATTGATGAGCCAACGACGCATTTAGATCAAAACGGAGTTGCATTTATTCAATCTGAACTAGAGTTTTATTATGGTGCATTAGTATTAGTAAGCCACGATCGTACTTTAATAGATAAATTAGTAACGACGATTTGGGAAATCCGCGATGGCAGTGTTTTTGTTTACGCAGGCAATTATACGGAATATGAAAAACAGAAAGAGCTTGAGTTAGAGCAACAACAAGAGGCTCATCATCAATTTGTTAAGGAAAAGTCTCGTCTAGAAAAAGCTGCAGATCAAAAGCGTTCCAAAGCAAATAAAATGATGAAAGGTGAAAAAGCAAACATCCGCTCAAAAGAAGGGGTTAACCGGATGTTTGCGACAAAGTCAAAAGACGCTACGCAAAAAGCGATGCAAAAAAGTGCAAAAGCTATTGAAAAACGAATAGATCAATTAAAGGAAGTTGCTGCTCCTGAATCAAGTCGCCCGATTAACTTCTATAAATCAAAAGCACTTGAATTGCACAATAAATTTCCGATTATAGGTGATCAATTAACTTTGCAAGTAGGGGATAAAGTTTTATTGGAAAAAGCCAGATTTCAATTTCCTCTTGGTGAAAATATTGCTATTACCGGAGAAAATGGAGTTGGTAAAAGTTCCCTACTGCAACATATTGTACAACGTGGAGATGGATTGGATATTTCACCTAAAGTAACATTTGGTTATTTTCAGCAGCTTAGTTACCAGCGGAATATTAATGAGACTGTGCTTGAATTTTTGCAAAAGCGAACAGAATATGAGGAAGGATTTTTAAGAAGTGTTCTTCATTCGATGTATTTCTCGGGAAATGATTTAAGAAAAAAGTTAAATCAATTAAGTGGAGGAGAATCGATTCGACTGCAATTAAGTTATTTGTTCCTAGGAGAATTTCATATATTAATACTTGATGAACCAACAAATTTTTTAGATATTCCAACCATCCAAGCTTTAGAGAAGTTCTTTCACGCCTACCCTGGGACAATCGTATTTGTTTCACATGATCAAACATTTATTAATCATGTTGCTACGAGGAAATTTATTTTTAATAATAAGAAGCTATATGAAGTATAATAGAAAAAGATATTGAAGCAATGAATAACGGAAAAATTTAATGATACACAAAGAGGTTGGGCCATAACGAACAGTTTTTGGCAAAAGATGGGATGATAGCTTAAATAAGCGTAAGAAATATACGCAGACTCCTTGAAAATCAAAAATCGATTTTCTGCGTGCGATGCAATGCTGTCGAGGACTTCCTTGTCCTATGGGAGGAAGGCTTAGGCGAGACCCCGGAATATGAAGTATCCGGAGGCTCACCAGCCGCCCATGGAAAGCGCAGTATATTTCTGAAGCGGTTTTCAAAAGCAAATCATTCGGATTTATCTTTTGCGTGAATACTTTTGTCCCAGCCTCTTTGTGCCATATATAATAGCTAGATTATTATGGAATTCCAAAAAGCGATCACAAAGAACGATCCTAATATAGATAAGCTATTTATTTTAATAATTGAATAGAGGATGAGAAATTTCGATTACCAATTTAAATGGGTTATGTATCCGACATAAAAGTCAAAGCAAAAGCGAAATTTTTGGATAAGTTCAGATGTTGAATGTAGTCAGTTTTAATAGAGAAAAAATTTTATATCAGTATCCACTCTTTTGGGAAACCATGAAAATCTAAAACACAACAAGAATTACATCATGAGGTGAGAAATATATGAAAAAATGGATAATCAGTATGATTATGGTGTTAACAATAGGAATTATAATTGTTAAATTGAACAGTCCGGAAGTAACGTTTGCACATGTATTACCAGAGGAAATGAATGATTCAACAGAAATAAATGAGATTATGATTTATGAGATTAAACCTCGAGGAGAACCACGTGAAATTGTTTTATCTGATAAACAAGATATTGATCAGTTACTCCAAGCATCAAAAAATATGCAGTTGAAACAGACAGATGATTATACCCATAGTGGTTATCTACTTTTATTAAGTGATGAAGATCAGACTTTTACGATTACAGTGAATGAAGAAGGGGATTTGGATACGGATGCCCATGATAATCATTATACAGTTAAAGGAGAAAACGACTTAATAGAAATAATTAAATCATTTGAGGATAAGTGGGAGCCAGTTCAGGAAGAAGACTAGTACTGTTACTGTTCAAAAAGTTATAGTGATATTTATATCACAATGTTATTTATAACTTAAAAGCTGTAGTCTATGCTATAGTTAAGAGGAAATTTGAGATTGAAGCTATAGGAGAAAAAAATGCTATTAATTATAGATAACTACGATTCTTTTACATATAATCTTGTACATTATTTGGAAAAACTTTCTATTGAGTTAATGGTAATTAAAAATGACCAAACAACCATAAAAGAAATAATTGAATTGGACCCTGAATATATTTTGCTATCACCAGGTCCTCATAATCCAGGTCGGGCAGGGATTACTCTAGATGTAATTAAGTTTTTTCATGATAAAGTACCAATTTTAGGAGTTTGTCTTGGACATCAGGCAATTGGACAAGTATTTGGTGCAAATATTATAAAAACTACACCGATGCATGGAAAACGATCCACTCTAGTTCATGATGCTAAAACGATATTTATGGATATCCCCTCTCCTTATTTAGTAACACGGTACCACTCATTAGTAATTGAACGAGCTTCTTTACCTGAAGAATTAGTAATTACATCTGAATCAGAAGATGGGGAGATAATGGCAGTTCGACACAGTAAATTCCCAATAGAAGGTGTTCAATTCCATCCAGAGTCTATTTGGACAGAGTATGGTGAAACATTACTCGATAATTTCCTTACTCATTACGCTAATTACAAGGAGCGAAGAAAAGATGCAACAAGCAGGAAAATTGATATTTGATTTTGCATTTGATGAACAGAAAAAGAAAAGACTAGTTTTTTCAGATCCAGTAGATATGATTGTCGCAAATGCTAAATCGGAAGTAATTTCTGCTATGGAAAAAATTGAAACCTATATAAAACAAGGCTTTTATGCAGGTGGATATATATCTTATGAAGCGGGAGAAGGATTTGATAATAATCTAAAAACATCAGATGATTTTGACCTCCCTTTAATTATGATGGGAATCTATAAAGAACCTGTAGAAAAAACAATAGATGAACAGGAATATGCACAGCCATCCCAGCTAGTCGATTGGGAGATGTCTACTTCTAAAGAAAAATATTTAAAAAATATATCATCCATTAAAAATTCTATAGCCCAAGGAGATACATATCAAGTTAACTATACAGCTCGTTTACATTCCGATAATGTAGTTCGTGACCATGATTTATATGAAAAATTAAGTAAAGCTCAAAAAGCGAATTATTGCGCCCATTTACAATTAGGTAGATATAACATTGTATCAGCATCTCCTGAGTTATTTTTTCAATTAAAAGAAGGTAAGATACTTACAAAACCGATGAAAGGTACGATAAAGCGTGGTAAATCCATTGAAGAGGATATTCGGAATAAACAGTTGCTATCGGAATCGATCAAAGATCAAGCTGAAAATTTAATGATAGTAGATTTATTACGAAACGATATCTCTAAAATTGCGAAAAAAGGTACTGTAACTGTACCAAAACTATTTAATGTGGAGAGTTATCCTACCGTATTTCAAATGACATCAACGGTTTCTGCAGAAATTGAAGAAAACATCGGGATGATAGATATTTTCAAAGCATTATTTCCATGTGGGTCGATAACAGGTGCCCCAAAGCAAAGTACGATGCAGATTATTCAAGAACTTGAAAAAAGTCCGAGAGAAGTTTATTGCGGAAGTATAGGATATATTACACCGAATCAAGAGGCGATCTTTAATGTGGCTATTCGCACGGCATTAATTGATACAGAACAAAACACAATGTCTTATGGGGTTGGTGGAGGAATTACTTGGGATTCTAATCCAGAGGCTGAATATCAAGAAGCTTGGGCAAAGGCAGAAATACTCAAATGTATAAACGAGACTGACATTGAACTTCTAGAAACAATGAAATTTAATAATGGTTCTTACTATTTGTTAAATCATCACTTGGATCGATTAAGTAAATCAGCAAATTATTTTAATTACTCACTTTCTATCAAAGAAGTCGAACAAAAATTATATAAGTATGCAGAAGAAAACTTTAAGCAAAAAAAAGCGTATAGAGTTCGATTATTAGCAAATAAACTCGGTGAAATTAAAATTAATTTTACAACTATTCCTTTGAGAAATGAAAAACCAATAAATACATTTCAACTTGCCACAAGTCCAATAAATAAAAGTAATCCATATTACTACCATAAGACAACATTTCGTAAGATGTATGAAAAATTTCGAGAAGAATTAGGAGATGCGTTTGATATTCTCCTTTGGAATGATAAAGAAGAGCTTACGGAATTTACAATGGGAAATCTCGTTGTAAAAGCACAAGGCAAATATTGGACACCTCCGATAAAGTCAGGTTTACTTGCCGGTACTTTTCGTCAACAGCTAATTGATGAGAAGAAAATCAAGGAAAGAATCATATCTAAATCGGAACTAGAAAGTGTTGACGAAATTTGGTTTATAAATAGTGTGCGAGGGTGGGTGCAGATGTTTCAACAGTAAAAATTCGGGTACACTACTGATAGATGCTTAATAATGAAAGGATGAGTTAAACATGAGTAAACACATTGCAGTATTAGTCACAGATATGGTAGAAGAAATCGAATTAACTGATCCAGTTAAAGCTTATAAAGAAGCGGGTCATACGGTAGATATTATTAGTAATGAAGGAAATAAAACGATTAATGGTAAAAATGGAGATAAAATCGAAGCGGACAAAGGTATTAACGATGTAGATCCATCTTCTTATGACGCATTATTAGTACCAGGTGGATTCTCTCCGGACTTACTTCGTATTGATCCGAAAAATGGAGAATTTGCAAAAGCATTTATGAAAGACAATAAACCAGTATTTGCGATTTGTCATGGACCTCAATTCTTAGTGGAAACGGACTTACTGAAAGGTAAAACATTAACTAGCTTTGTTTCCGTGAGAAAAGACCTTGAAAACGCTGGTGCGACAGTTAAAGATGAAGAAGTAGTTGTTGATGGTAATCTTGTAACAAGCAGAACGCCTGATGACTTACCAGCATTCAACCGCGAATCACTAAAATTGCTTGAAAAATAATAATAAATGTAAAAAGGATTGCAACTCTTGTTGCAATCCTTTCTTGCGTTTAAATCAAGCTAAATAGATATCTAATTGGTTGTTATTTTCTAAAAGATGTTCTTTAAAAGCTGAAAGGGGAATAGCCTTTCCACCTGTTCGATAAGGGTTCGGTTGTACCGTATACTCTAATTTCTGCCCGTTTAATTCAATTGCTTCTATATCTTTATGATAATGATATTTTATTTGAATGGCTTTATTACATAATTCGAAATTCAATACTAGCCCATCTAATTCTCTAGGGAGTATTGGATCAATAATTACAGCATCACTTTCTTTTCGAATTCCTAAAACATTACTAATTAATTGATTCATATAAATTCCTGGTCCACTGGAATAAATACGCCAGCCACCTTTTACAGGAATGGAGCCTGTTCGTAATTTATCAAAATGTTCTTGGGCATCGTAACGGGTATTAAATTTACCATCAGAACTACTAAAATAAGTATTACTTTGACGTAATTCGGCATTAGGTACAGTTTCTTGAATCAGTACAGGATTTATTTGGAATAATCCCTTCCATGCTTGTTCTGGTTTGCCATATTTCGTCATAGCTTCGATAAATCGAATATGAGCATGTACATATTGTAAACCAATCTCTCTTCCAAAGTTCGCTGCTTGTTCCGCTCTTTTAAAGTGAGTACTAATCCCGCCTTGATATTTAGCAGGACGATTCATTAAACGTACACCATCTGGGAAAGTTAAGTGTTTTTCAATAATATTTACATGTGTATCCGCTTGTTCTTTGGTAAATAATTCACTAATAATACTCTCTTGCATAGGTAGTAATCGATAATCGATTCCGGTTTCTTTATCGGTTGGATGTAGCATGAAATCAATATGTTCTTTATTCTCCATATAGATAAATCCTGGAACAATTTTATCATTCATGATATACGTTTGAAAATCGGACTGAATTTCTTGCTTTACAATCAATAATTCTTCTCCTAGTGATTTGTACTTCGTCTTCGTAAGTATTGTAGCCAGATTACGGATGGATTCAAATGTTAACGCGACTGTCCAACTACTAACCATATAAGACTTTAACTGACTGTTAGCCGGTTGTAACGTATCGTCCCAATCTCCGTCATCGTAGGAAGATAAATGTGTATCATGTAAAAAGTTAGTTTGAATATAGTTCAGTTGTTTTTTTACATGTTCTATGATGGAATAATCTTGATTTGAAAAAGTGAAATCCTCCTTTAGCGTATAGGGAACTTTTACATCTAGGATGGTGAAGTCTCCTGTATGTCGCAAATAATCTCCCAATACTTTTAATGGCCATACGATAATATCCCCGTGACTGTCACTTTGCTGGATTTTGTTATATTGATCAAACATAAACCATTGTGGAAAGTCCCCTGACTCCATATATTGATGTTTATATATCTCTATAAGAATGGTACGCACGGTATCATCTTGACCGGTAGCTAAAAAGTATTCTACAGGACCTTGACTGACATCCCTAGTTCCCCATGCAGCACCACCATATTGTTCAAGTCCATGGGGGGTAGAAAAGTGAACAAGCATATTGTGCGTGTACCACCATGCAATTACATTTAATTTGTTTAACTGATGAGAAGACGGACCAGAAAGATGAAAATGATTCATTAGTTTTTTATAATATGCTTGATATTTTTTTGCTTCTGTTGAAAAATCAATTGCTTGTACGTTGTTTCTTTTCCCTGTTAATGAACCTTCTATGGATAGATGAATGTCACTGGTTTTCTCTGTTTTAAAAATTACAAAAGGAGTCTTACTCGATCCATTATTAATTATGCATTGTTCATTTTCTAATGTGAAATTTGTTTCATTCATATCCATAAAATAGCTTAGGTGTGGATATGTTTGTTTGCTAGCAGCATCTTCGCCTGCTGTTACAGTAACAACTTGATTATTTCGTTCAAAAGAGATACTTACCTCATCTTCATTAGGATGCATCGTTATGTGATTGGAAATAAGGAAATGATATTCATTATTATGAAGCGATCGAATTTCCAAGTGAACAGATTTTTCTTCCACTGTTGTAAATGCTTTAATTAATAATAAATCATTTGATAATTTATAATACCATCGTGAATAATTAAATCCGAGCTCATATACAGAAGGTAAAGTTAATAAACGATAGGTACCTTCCATTTCAATATAAATTCGTTGTCCACTAGTTTTCATTATATTTAATGGATTTCTAGCATTGGATAGTAATTTATTCATATTCGTATTGCCTGTTGCGATTTGAGAATTAAATATTCCGTACATATAATGATTAGAGGTTATGGTATCTGTAACTACTTTATGGTTATTCCCACTCATGATAATATGTCCATGCGGTCTTTCCACGCTTAATTCTTTCTCAGGCAATACCACATGTTCAAATGTGTCTGTGTAGAAGGAGAATAAATCATCCCCATTTTTTTCCTCTAATATACGGTTTGGATATAGATTTTCCATTTCTTCTATAGTAAGTCTCTCTCCGCAGAGTGGAGCACCAATCCAAGAATGCTTTTCTACTTTTTCAATAGGTCGGTACAATGTGATAGATTGTGATTGAACATTATCCCAAGCTTTATGGATAAATGCTTCGTTTTCTAATTGAGTTACGGCTTCTGGGTGATTATCTTGAAAGTGAGCATAGAAAATGAATGTCTTTTTATTATTTAGATGAATTGGTTCAGATTGAAGTGCTGAATAAGCAAACTCATATTGATATACTGTGTTGGCAAGGTTCTGTTGTAATAATGCTTCCGGTACGTTGGTTTGTTTATATGTTTGACCAAAAAATTGAAATCCATCTGTACTAAAACCGATATTCCGTTGTAATGAACCTTGCTGTATAAAAGGATTTAGTCCCTGTTGGTCTTGGTTTTGTCTCGAACAGATCGTAAAACTGTCTTTGTGATTCTTATAAACGGAATGATCAATATATTGAGACACATATGCTTCATTGGATTGTAAAGCATTTGTATGTGCTAATCCAATATCTTGTGTATAAACAAGATCAACTTTTTGATTATGGTTATCATCTATCGATACTTCCCAGAACCAAACAGCGTCATCCGCTAAATGAAAAACAACCTCATATTTTATATCCTCAATCGTTCCTTTCCATCTGGCATTGGTCGTAGATATGGAAAAAGAACTGTTGGAATTGATTCCGAGTAAAGGATAGTAATATATTTGTTCATGATTTTTATAAAGACGTAAATATATATTATTGAGAGACCCGTCGATATGATTCCCTAGCAATTGATTAATGGAGATTTCTCCACTCTTTATACTATATATATCGCCAGTTGCTAAAAAGTCGATCTTCACTTTGTGATTTTGAATCGTATATGTTTCTGGGTTTATACTCACCTGTATGATACCTCCTCTTATACCAATCTGAATGTTGCTGCTTTTACATCTACGCTATTAGTACCAATAAATACTGTGAAATCTCCTTTATCAGCATAAAAGGACAAATCAGAATGGTGATATGCTAAGTCTTGTTCATGAATCGTAAATGTAACTTTTTTTGAATCTTTTGGATGTAAAAATACTTTTTTAAATCCTTTTAATTCCTTTAGAGGACGTACTACTTGACCGACATGATCTCGAATGTACAGCTGAACTATTTCCTCAGCTGCGATAGTACCATTGTTAATTACTTCTACAGTTGCTTCGATTGATTCTCCACTCTGAAAGACGGATGACGATAATTGGACATTTCCATAGGAGAAACTGGTGTAACTTAAGCCGTATCCAAATGGATATAAAGGTTCATTTGGTATATCTAAAAACTTTGAAGAGAAGCGTTCTTCTGCATTAGGCGCATCTTTCGGACGGCCTGTATTATAATGATTATAATATACAGGAACTTGTCCTACACTGTAAGGAAATGACATGGATAGCTTACCAGTTGGAGTTTCGTCTCCATAAAGTAAGTCAGCGATAGCAGACCCTCCTTCTGTTCCAGGAAACCAAGCTTCTAATATGGCATCGGAATATTCGATAACCCCGTGAAGGTCTAGTGGTCTACCGTTAAATAACACAGTAACAACTGGTTTATTTAATTCTGAGATAGCCTTAATAAGTGTAAGTTGTTCTTTGGGTAGTTGGATATTCGCGCGAGATCCAGCTTCTCCACTCATTTCTGACCTCTCTCCAAGACCTAATATCACTACATCTGCATTTTTTGCAATTTCAATAGCTTTATCTATTTCCTGTGAATCTATGGAATCAACGTCACAGCCTTTTGCAATAGATAAGTTAGCTGTTTTGTTTTTTAAGCCTTTATCTAAAGTTACTGCATCGTTTTTATCGCCTTGCCAAGACCAGGGCCCTAGGATATCGTTGCTGGTGGAAAAGGGTCCAATTAATGCTATTTTTTGATTCGTGTCTAATGGTAAGGTGTTGTTATTATTTTTTAATAGAACACTAGATTTAATCGCTAATTCTTTCGCTAGTTTACGATGATCAGCGTGTAAGATAGTAAGTGATTCTTGTTCTTCATTAGCAGCTCGGTATGGATTTTCGAATAACCCTAACTTATCTTTTAGTTGCAATATCCGTAGTACAGCTTCATCTAAAATATCTTCCTTTATTCTACCTTGGTCGATTAAAGTTACAAGATGATCTATATATGTGGTAGTCATCATTTCGATATCGACACCTGCTTCTATTGCCAATTTAGCTGCTTCGGAAGCATCTGCTGCAACACCGTGAGGGATGAGTTCTTTTACAGCTCCCCAATCAGATATAATAACACCATTGAATCCCCATTCTTTTCTTAGTATATCTCGCATTAATCTTTTATTGCCTGATGCTGGAATGCCCTCAATGGTATTAAAAGAAGTCATTACGAGCTCGCTTCCTGCTTGTAATGCAGCTTGATAGGCAGGTAAGTAATTTTCACGCAATTCACGTTCGGATATATCTACTGTATTGTAATCTCTTCCAGCTTCTGCCGCTCCATATCCGGCAAAGTGTTTTACGCAAGCCGCTACATGATCCATATCTATTACCGAGCTGTTCCCTTGATATCCTTCAACCTGAGCTTCTGCAAACCTACTATTTAAATAAGGATCCTCTCCTGTTGTTTCCATAACCCTGCCCCATCGAGGATCTCTTACGAGGTCAACCATCGGTGCAAAAGAAACATGCACTCCACTAACCGACGCTTCTTTTGCAGCGACTTCAGCGCTTTTCTTAGCTAAATGTAAATCCCATGAACATCCCATAGCTAACGGAATAGGAAAAATAGTTTTAAAACCATGCACCACATCAGCCATGAATAATAATGGGATTCCTAAGCGATTGTGCTTTAAGTGTTCTTTTTGTATATTGATTGTTTCCTTTGCACCAGAAGCACCTAAAACAGAACCAGTGGATTGAATGACCTTTTCTTTTACTCCCATTTCTTCCATTGGACCTGTGATTTTTCCTTCGTGTTTCGAACCTTTAAAAAAAGGAGTGGCTAATTGTAGTAACTGAGCTGCCTTTTCTTCTGTAGTCATTTTTTCTAATAAATGATGAATGTAATCGTTCGTCATGTAGTAATCCTCCTAAACAATCAATTAATTGAAAAATTTAAAAATACCTTGCAATCGATTTCAACTAATACTATAATCCATTTATAGAAACGTTTCAATAGTTTAATCGAATATTATTTTCTGGTGTATGTATATAAATACTTTAATTAATAGGTTTAATAAATTTTTGTTGAAAACGATTTCAATTTTTATTACACTGTTTTATAGAAACGTTTCACTAAATTTAGAAAGGAAGGTGAATGTTGGATATGAATAGCCATAATAAAAAACGGCCAAATCTATTATTTATAATGAGTGATGACCATTCGGCCAATGCAATTAGCACTTATAATGACCAACTTATAGAGACGCCGAATATTGATCGTATTGCAGATGATGGTATGCGTCTTGATCACGTATACTGTACAAATTCGTTATGTGCCCCCAGTAGAGCTACCATCCTTACGGGTAATTATAGTCATGAAAATGGAGTTCGTGGATTATCAGAGCATTTTGACGGAAGTCAACAAACATTTCCAAAACTAATGCAAGCAGACGGCTATCAAACAGCAATTATAGGTAAATGGCACTTAGGGCACGGGGATAAAAGCGATCCTACTGGATTTGATTATTGGACTGTATTTCCTGACCAAGGAGATTATTATGATCCAGAGATGATTGAAATGGGAGAAAGTAAAGTAGTGGAAGGCTACGCAACAGATATCATAACCGATAAATCAGAAGAATGGTTGGATAATAGAGATGAAGATAAACCATTCATGTTAATGGTTCATCATAAAGCACCGCATCGTCCATGGCATCCTCCAGAGAAGTATAAAGATCTATTCAATCATCACGATATACCGATTCCTGATACATTTCATGATAGTTATCAACAATCAAATGCAGCTAAAAATGCGGATATGCGTATAGAAGATTTAAAAGAAGAAGATGTCAAACAAAAAGTACCCGATGGATTGAGTTCACAAGAAGTAAAAGAATGGAAGTTTCAACGCTATATGAAAGATTATCTAGGATGTGTAAAATCAATTGACGATAATGTTGGTAGATTGCTAGATTATCTAGATAAAAATCATCTAACCGAACATACAATAATTGTATATACATCCGATCAAGGATTTTTCTTAGGTGATCATGGATGGTATGATAAGCGATTTATGTATGAAGAATCTCTACAAATGCCATTTGTTATTCGCTATCCAAAAGAAATACAACCAGCTACCGTCTGTAAAGAAATGATTATCAATAATGATTTTGCTCCAACATTTTTAGATTTTGCAGGAATCAAAGTAGAAGAACCCATGCAGGGAGAGAGTTTTCGGCACTTACTCCAGGGGAAGAAAACAGGTCAATGGAGAGATGCGATTTATTATCGATACTTTGAGCACCTTACTATTCACAATGTGCCAGCGCATTACGGTATACGAACAAATCGGTACAAATTGATTTATTATTATGGAGAGCCATTAGATGTTATAGGGGCAGTGAAAAAACCAACTACTCCGGAATGGGAACTTTTTGATATGGAAAGAGATCCATATGAATTAACAAATGAATACAACAATCCCAATTATGAAAACGTTATAATTGAGTTAAAGAATAAGTTGCAGAATGTGAAAGATTATTATAACGATCATAACTAGTTTTCATAATGGAGGTATATTCATGCAAAAGAGAAGCTGTTGTGTACCCAATAGATCACAGCAACCAAAAAAAACGACTGAGATTAGCGGTATTCAATTAACGGAAAAACATTCTTTCCTTGAAAATATGGTAGAGATTAAGGGTGGAGTATTTTTGATGGGGAATCAAGAAAGTGATGGTTTTCCTGAAGATGGGGAAGGCCCTGTCAGAAGTGTTTCTGTAAATTCATTTTTTATGGATTCCACCACTGTAACGAATAGACAATTTCGAGATTTCATCAAGGCTACCGGATATCTTACGGATGCAGAACGGTATGGTTGGTCGTTTGTATTTTTTCAATTTTTAAGTCGGGATGTAATGGAGACAGCGACAGATAGAGTAGCTCAAACCCCATGGTGGGTAGTCGTAAAAGGTGCAGATTGGGCACATCCGGAAGGTCCAGACTCATCCATTGACAATCGCATGTGCCATCCAGTAGTTCATGTGTCATGGAATGATGCAAATGCGTATTGTGAGTGGGCTGGAAAAAGACTACCAACAGAAGCGGAATGGGAAATGGCAGCTAGGGGTGGATTGAAACAAAAACTATATCCATGGGGAAATGAACTTGTTCCAGATGGTATTCATAAGTGTAATATTTGGCAAGGTAACTTTCCATCGCACAATACATTGGATGATGGATATTTAGGGACTGCACCTGCAAAATCCTTCTCAGCGAATTTGTATGGTCTATTTAATATGGCGGGTAATGTTTGGGAGTGGTGTTCTGATTGGTTTACCAATGTTCCTTCCAACCGCGGTGGAGAAGATAATCCAGTAGGGCCGAATACAGGAATAAGTAAGGTGATACGTGGAGGATCATATCTCTGTCATAAAAGTTATTGTAATCGCTATCGTGTTGCTGCTCGCTCAGCAAACACGCCAGATAGTTCTACTGGAAATATGGGATTTAGATGTGTAAGTAAAAAGTGAAAGAAAGGGTGTTTACATGTTGAAAAGTAAGTATAAATGGATATATGCAATCGTTATTGGAGTGGTCTTTGTTTTATCGGCATGCTCTGGGGGATCAGATAATGAATCTGAAGGTTCTAGTAATACGTTAACTGTTTGGACAATGAGTCAAGATTTGGATGAGTTTGTTACAGAATATGAAGATGAAACAGGAGTGACAGTAGAAGTACAAGCTATTCCTTGGGATAATGCACATGATAAATTACTTACTGCGGTAGCATCAGGAAAAGGACCGGATGTATTACAGATTGGAACTACATGGGTAGCTGAATTCGGTGAAGCGGGTACATTTTTAGATCTAACTGACCATTTAAGTGACTATGAGAATTTAAGTCCAGATAATTTTTTCGAGGAAGCAGTTGCATCAACAGAATTTAATAATCAAACTATCGGCGTTCCTTGGTATGTCGATACGAGAACATTATATTACCGAACAGATATTTTAGAGGAAGTAGGTTATCCAGAAGGACCAGAGTCTTGGGATGATGTGTTAGATGCGTCTAGAAAATTGGCTGATCGAGGAGAAGGACAGTATGGAATAGAATTTCCTAAAACAGATCCTAACTTTCCATTTATGTTAGCTTGGGGGCAAGGTTGGGAATATGATGAAGAACTTGGAACGAAGAATTTTGAAGATCCAAAATTTGTTCAAGCGGTGGAATTGTATAATACGTTTTTTGAAGAAGGCTTAACGCAAAGTGAAGAAGGAAAAGAACTATATCAAGCATTTAGTGATGGTTCAAAACCAATGTATTTTAGTGGCCCATGGGAAATTGATCAATTAAAAGACCAATTGCCAGAATTAGATGGACAGTGGGATGTTCGTGTGATGCCCATGGCAGAAACGAATAATTCTATGATCGGCGGAGCGCATTGGTCGATTTTTCATAATTCGGATAATGTGGACGGAGCGTTAGACTTTATTAATTGGATGTCAGATCCAGAAACGCAACTTTCATGGTATGAAACAAGAAATGAGCTTCCTGCAAATACATCTGCTTGGGATGATCCAATATTAGCGGAAGATTCAAAAGTAAATACATTCGGAGAGCAATTAGAGTCCACTCAAGCACTACCAGTAATTCCTGAATTTAATAATATCGGTCAAGAGCTTGTTAATACACTAGAGCAAATTTATCGTGGTGGACAAGATATTGATACTGCACTCGAAGCTTATCGTCAAGAAGTAAGTAGAATATTAGGGGAATAGATAATGAGAGTTTGGGACAAGCGTATTTAATATGTCCTAACCTCTTACAATTAAAGAGGCGAGGTGGGTAATATGAATACACATAAATCAAAGCTAACACCCTATCTATTCATTGCTCCAGCTATTATTTTACTTGCTATTTTTACATTTTTACCAATTATTATAGCGCTTGGTATAAGCTTTACTGACATGGGTTTAGTTGGCCTAGCTAACTGGGATTCCGTTAATTTTATAGGTTTGGATAACTTTGTAAGGTTGTTCCAAGATGACGTATTTTTAAAAGCGATGGTAAATACGTTATTTTATGTTGTAATTGGTGTTCCTTTGGCAGTATTAAGTTCATTTGTTATTGCGTTGGCATTAAGTAATGTATCGAATTGGATGTCGAACACATTCCGAGTTGTATATTATATGCCATCAATTACAAATATTGTAGCGATTGCAGTAGTATGGGGCTTTCTGTATAACCAAGAATATGGTTTATTTAATTATTTATTGTCCACGGTGGATATAGATGCTGTGCCTTGGTTAAATGATCCTTTTATAGCTAAAATCTCTCTAATAATTTTAGCAGTTTGGAAGAGTAATGGTGTAAGTATGTTAATATTCTTAGCTGCAATTCAATCTATACCAAAGACCTACTATGAAGCAGCAGAAATAGATGGAGCAAATTGGTGGCACAAGTTAACGAAAATCACATTACCATCGATGCGATTTGCTACATTCTTTGTAGTAGTTACTACCTTAATTGGTTGGTTACAATTTTTTGAAGAACCTTTTGTAATGACAAATGGAGGACCTTTAGATGGTACGGTATCGATTGCGCTATTTATATATCAAGAAGGATTCCAATATAGTGAATTTGGTTATGGTGCAGCAGCATCGTTTGTATTATTCATTATTGTCATTTTAGCTACATTACTACAGTTTAAACTACGTAAGAAAGAAGTCATGTAAAGGAGTGAGAAGCGATGCAAATACGAAGTAAAGCTAATAAAATAATTGTTAATGTCGCATTAATTTTAGGCGGTATTCTAGTCTCACTACCATTTATATGGATGATTTTGAGCTCGTTAAAAACTGATAGAGAGGTATTACAAATACCGCCAACGATTATTCCTGAAAATCCCACCTTTCAACACTTTATCGATCTCTTTGTCAGTATGAATTTTGGAACTTACTTAATTAATACATTAATCATTGTATTTTTCTCTATGGTAGGCCTTCTATTAAACACCATGGCAGGATACGGATTTGGGAAGTTTCAATTTAAGGGGAAAGAAATACTCTTTGCGATTGTGTTAATTACGATGATGATACCTGGGCAAGTTACAATGATTCCAACTTACCTTGTTCTAAATGAGATGGGTTTAACAAATACAATGTCTGGGATTGTATTGCCAGGCTTGATTGCTGCTTTCAACATATTTTTGATTAGACAATTTATGCAGACTATACCAGATGGATTGCTGGAAGCAGCTAGACTGGACGGGGCTGGGGAGTTTTATATTTTCTTCAAGTTAATTATTCCTTTAGCGAAGCCGATTTTAGCTGTGCAAGTTATACTCACCTTTATTGGAGCGTGGAATAGTTTTATTTGGCCATTAATTGTAGCGAATGATGAAGCATTATATACACTGTCTGTAGGTTTGGCATTATTACAAGACCAGAATGTAACCAATTATGGATTACAAATGGCTGGAGCTACATTTATGGTTATACCAGTATTAGTGATTTTTATAATTTTCCAACGGTATGTTATTGAAGGGTTCAATGTTGGAGGAATGAAAGAATAGGGAGTGAAAAAAGACATGGCCTATTTACAGTGTGAGTTTTCATCTGAAGTGTTATCAAGAACGATGACGATGTCAGTTATTTTACCTCAAGGAAATGAAAAAAAAGAATATACTACCCTTTATTTATTACATGGTTTTAGCGATAATGGTAATATATGGATGCGCAATACATCGATTGAGCGGTATGCGTTAGAGAAAAATATAGCTGTAGTAATGCCTTCGGTAGATAACAGTTATTATACAGATATGAAAAGTGGAGGAAGGTTCTTTACCTATTTAACTGAAGAGGTGTTGTATTTGTCTAGGCAGTTTTTCCCTCTATCTAATAAACGAGAGCATACCTTTGTAGCAGGAAACTCTATGGGTGGTTTTGGAGCTTTGAAGTGGGGATTAAACTTCCCAGATGAATTTGCGGCAATCGCTAGTTTGTCTGGGGTTACCGATATGGTTTCACATTTAGATAGAATACGTGAGCAACCTGGAGATAAAAAAGAAAGTCTGGAACTTGTATTTGGAAAAGACTCAATTGCTGGAAGTGAAAATGATATAATAAATAGAATGAAGCATTTAGATAAATCTATAGGTAATAAACCAAAATTTTATCAAGCATGTGGACGAAATGATTTTCTCTATGATGTGAATAAACGTTTTTATCATGAGAGTCAGCAAACAAATTTAGATATTACGCATATTTTTAACGAAGGCGATCATACATGGGACTACTGGGATAAACAAATCAAACATGTTTTAGATTGGCTTCCGATTGAATCATGATGGGATGTATTATTTGGAGGAAGAGATAATGGCAACAATAAAAGACGTAGCAAAAAAAGCAGGTGTAGCTCTTTCCACAGCCTCTTATGCTTTAAACAATAGTAATAAGATAAGTGAAGCAACAAGAAAAAAAGTGGAAGAAGCTGCACGGGCATTAAATTACAAAAAGAACGGTCCTGCTTCCGACCTTAAACGAACGAAGACCAATACAATTGCACTAATTCTTAGCGATTTATCTGGCCCATTTTATTCTGAATTAATACAAGGGGTACAAGATGTGGCAATGTCAAATGGCTATGATTTAATTGCTTGTAACTCTATAGGAGGGAACGATTCTACAGCAGTAAAGTTTCTGCGTGAGAAACGTGTTGATGGAGCTATAATTCTTGCGCATAATATAAGCGATACCATTGCATTAGAATCAGCGAAAAATGGATTCCCTATTGTCGTTTTAGATCGTGAGTTAGAGGGGGAATTTATTTTTCATGTAGAGGTTGATAATATTCAAGGTGCTTTTTCTGCAACAGAATATTTAATTCAACAAGGGGCAGAGAAGCTTGCTTTTGTAAGCGGTCCAGTTAATTCTTTTGATAATAAACGTCGTCTAGAAGGATTTGAAAAAGCATTAGAAGAATATAATATTTCAAAGAAGAACAAGTGGAAATTGTCAGGTGACTTTACTCGAGAAGGTGGTTACCGTGCAACAAACTTACTTATTGCTCAACAAGAACTTCCCGACGGAATTTTTTATGCGAATGACGAGATGGCAATTGGCGGAATGAAGGCTTTTGAAGAAAAGGGGATAACTATACCAAACGATATTTTAATTATTGGGTTTGATGATATTAATTTGACGGAATTCACGAATCCCCCTTTAACGACCATCCGTCAACCAAAGTACGACGCAGGAGCATTAGCTACGCATCTGATTTTCCAAGTGTTACACGGAGAAGAGATAAAACATCATTATTCATTACCGACCTCTTTAATCGAGCGAAATTCCGCAAAGTTAACATAGTACTTCTAAAAAAAGTGTTACGGAATGCCTAGAATAGATGTGAGTGGGTAAGGATAAAAAGAAATTAGCTAATAAAAAATCCGGAGAAGCTGCTATTTTCTCCGGATTTTTTATAGTTATCTGTATCATGGAACTTCAGATATGTGACAGAATAAATTGCTCATAAATGTCCGATTCTGTTCAAAGGCTCCTTAGCTTATGCCCTATGGTACTCATTTTTCGTTGAAGTAGAACGACATCCCCACGTATTGCGATTTCACTTTATTTATTTTTTTCTTTTCGGTTTTGATCTCTTTCAACATCAATGATGATAGCAGTGCCTGAGTTAGAATATTTTGTTTGATTAATATCATATGTTGAAGCCCGCATAAACGACCAAGCTAACAGTATCATAATAAACATGACTGGGAAACCGGCGACAATACTGGCGGTTTGCAGTGTTTCAAGCCCTCCAATAAACATAAGCGCCATCGGTAGAATCATTAATGTAAATGCCCAGAACAAGCGATGCCATCTTAGCGGCTCACCCTTCGTTACTTGTTTTTGTGCTACTGCAGCAAGAATGTAGGATGCAGAATCAAATGTCGTAGCCAAGAAGACAATTGCAAGGACAGTAAATACTGGTATTACAAACCAAGCTAATGGTAATTGATCAAGGATGGCAATTATGGTTGCTGGTGCACTATATTCATTAATGTAACTAATAACGTCAAATGAACCGGAAAGCTGTAGGTATAACCCATAATTACCAAGGATACCAAAGAACAGCACACAACCTAACGTTCCGTAGATTAAAGTCCCTAAAATCATTTCCTTAATGGTTCGACCACGTGAAATTCTTGCTACAAACAAACCGACAAATGGTGCATAAACAAGCCACCAAGCCCAGTAAAAGATTGTCCAGCTTTCAGGGAAATTTGTCCCTTCAACTCCTGGTACGTTTGCTTTTGGTTCTAACCACGTTGCCATAGAGAAAAAGTTATTAACGATTACACCAAGGCTGGTAAAAGTCATTTCACTAATAAAAAGAGTCGGACCAAATATAAAGACAAAGGCTAGAATGAAGATGGCTAACCAAAGATTTAAGTCACTTAGCCTTTTAATTCCTTTATTAATCCCTGAAAATGAACTAATTGCAAAAATCACTGTACATATAATCATGATAATTGCTTGTAAAAGTAAAGTAACAGGAATTCCTGTTACATAATTTATTCCTTCTGCAATCATTGGTGTACCTAAGGCTAATGTCGTTCCTGCTCCACCTAAAAGTCCAAAGATAAATAGTATATCAATGATTACTCCAAGCGGGCCATCGGCATATTTACCAATTACAGGTCTTGATGCTTCACTAATTTTTAATACAGGTTTTTTTCGGACGTAATAAAAATATGCTATAGGTAAAGCTGGTAATGTGTATAGAGCCCAAGCTATTGGTCCCCAATGGAATATACCGTAAGAAGCAGCCCAATTGATTGCCTCTTCTGATTCTGGAGTAATCCCAAATGGTGGACCTTGATAGTAGAATGCCCACTCAATCATAGCCCAGTACAGAATACTAGAACCTATACCAGCAGAGAAAAGCATCGCTGCCCAGGAAAAGGTACCAAATTCTTTCTTCACTTCTCTTCCGCCCAGTTTAATCCGCCCATTTTTACTAAATGCAACATATAAGATAAATACTAATGATCCCAAGCCTAAAATAAGATACAAAATACCGAAGTTACCTGTTACAAAGCTATTAGCTGCATTAATTACCTCGGACCCAGCTTCTGGAAATAGAATTAATGGAATTACAACAATGAGTAATATAAGTAGTGCTCCAATAAATGTTGGCCAATCTATTAGACGTTTGTTCATTATTTCCCTCGATTCTTTGGTTTGATTATTTTTCTCCTCTGCTAGTTTAGCTCGCAACTTATTTTATCTTTTACTGTTCTTGGGTATAGAGCTAAACCTTCTACCTTAAATTGCAAAACATTAACAACAATAACAAAACTTTAATTTTTTAACAAATAGCAAAAATCAGGATGAATACATATGAAGCGAAAAATAACTTTATTTGACGGATTTAACATTACTATGCCCTATTATTTCTTTTAAAAGCTTTTATTTGCTGACATTTGCAAAAATCGTTTGTTTTATCCTGCATATAATGTTCAGTATTTTCCTCCTCACTTTAATGCGATGAAACCTAGCCAAAGTGTATAAGTAGGAGATACATGCTCGTAAATATCTGGTTTTGTTCAACGAACATTCGTCGGGGAGGGTGAATATAAAAATCTTGTCTGGTTACGATTAGTTTTAATGTATATTATGATTTTATGTAGTTATATAATTTTTTTTTGTGTTAAAATTAGCTGAAAGTTACCCACCAAGAGCATCTTTCTTTAGTAAAAACAATTAGCAACTTTTATATGTTCATACAGCGACATTCATTTTTAATATTAAAATAGAATATGAATAAATTTCATAATTGCCAAGCTCCATTTTAAAAACGATGATAAAATATTTATAAGGGATAGTAGAAAAGGAGGCTTACAAGATGAAAGAAGTGTTTGAACAATTAATGGGGATGCAAGAAATAAAGCGAATATTAGAGTTTATTCATCAAGATGATAAACAAACATTACAAGAGCAAATTCAATTAACAGAGATACCAGCCCCGCCATTTAAAGAACAAGAACGTGCCAAGAAATTTCAAGAAATGTTAATTCAATATGGACTTGAGGATGTGCATATTGATGTAGAAGGAAATGTTTTTGGAATAAGAAAAGGGACAGGTAATGGTCCGAAATTAGTGATTTCTGCACATATAGATACGGTATTCCCAGAAGGTACGGATACGACTGTAACAGAAAAAGAAGGTAAATTATTCGCTCCAGGTATCGGGGATGATACAAGAGGATTAGCAGAGGTTTTATCTATAGTACGTGCTTTACAGGAAATGGAGCTTGAAACGATCGGGGATATTATAATTGGCGGTACAGTTGGCGAGGAGGGAGCAGGAGATTTAAGAGGAGTAAAAGCTTATTTTAATGAAAATCAAGTTGATGGGTTTATCTCTATTGATGGTCCAAATCTAGAAAGAATTACTTATCAAGGAACAGGCAGTTATCGTTATAAAATTACATATTCTGGCCCTGGAGGTCATAGCTTTGCCGATTTTGGGACGCCTAGTGCTACACATGCGTTAGGTAGAGCAATTGCAGACATATCAAATATAGTAACGAAATCTGATCCAAAAACAACATTCTCTGTTGGTCCGATAACTGGTGGTTCTTCTGTAAATGCAATATCAGAAACTGCTTCTATGCAAGTTGATTTACGTTCTAATTCAAAATCAGAACTTGATCGATTAGACGAAAAGTTCCAGGAAATTGTAAAGGAAGCATGTGAAGCTGAAAATCGCCGTTGGGAAAGCAATACATTAACGGTAGACATACATCGATTTGGCAATAGACCACCTGCTAAACAAAGTGAGGACCTTCCGATTGTATGTGCATTACAAGAAGCAATTATAGCGATAGGGGAAACACCAGAATTATCTGGACCAAGTAGTACGGATGCTAATTATCCAATGAGTTTAGGAATTCCTTCAATTACTTCTGGTACTGGTGGACAGGCTGGAGGAGCACATACATTACAAGAATGGTATGACCCTAAAGATGGTTATTTAGCTGTGCAGAAAAATTTCTTGCTTATTCTTGGACTAGTAGGTATTAGAAGTGAAATTAACCCCACATTAAAAATTCGTTCATAATTAAGATATTTGGTAAATCCAAATGTTGCTCGATCCAATTTTCATTGCAGATGGCTTGCTTTTTAGCAGGCACGGTTTCAACTAATTAATAAAGAAGTAGTATGCTATTTACTAAAATTCCTGTAAATTGCTTATGTTTTGGTAAATAGACGCATTCTATTTACTAAAGTTCTTGTGATTCGCTTGTTCTTTTGTTTATAGACTTACTCTATGTACTAATAATTCTTCGACAATTTTCTTTGTATCTGCTAGTTTTTATGCTCTGTTATTCTGAGAAGAAGTCACCGTTTTGCATCACTATCAAAATCAAATTTACCTATAATAAAAATAAAACGTGGCAATTAAGAAATTCACTCCATTAATGAAAATCCGAACTTTAGTTTAATCTAAAAAATTAAACTAAAGTTCGGATTTATTTATCTGTTCAACTAATATTATAGTGGGAAGGAAAACTCCCATTGAATGAAATTTAAATTTATGACACTTAAGAATGAGGGGCTTATTTGCTAGCATATCGAATCGCCCTGCTCATAATAGTAGGAACTACAGAAGCGTGATTTTCATCTGGAGCGATATATAATCCACAATTAAGGTTATAATGCTTTAAGAGTTGTTGTAGTTGTTTTGCATCATCCACCATAAATCCTTCGTTTTCTCCAACAAATAAATGTCTTCGTTGTGCATGGTCATTTTTTATTTGTAATGCTCTTTCGATATAACTATTCAGTTCATAGTCATTCCACCAAATGGAAGGACTACAAGCTAAATATGTATCAAATAAATTTTGAGAATAGATACTTGCGAATAGAGAAAAGTATCCACCAAGTGAGTGACCAAACAATGTTCGTTTCTCTTGATTGATAAACAAATGTTTATTGATCTCCGGAAATAATTCAAGCTCTATAAAATTCAAAAATTGTTCAGCACCACCAAAGAGGTCTGGAATTTTTCCTTTCATTCTATCTGGAAAAACAACTTGATCTGATAGTGCAGTAAAATCTCGAAAACGTTTATTTCTTCTATCTTCATCCTGATGAGCGATTCCAATAACGATACTTGGATGTACCCCTGTTTTCGTATGGCGGATATGCTGTAGACGAACAACGTCAGCCGCTAGTTGAAAGTGAGAACTTCCATCCAATACAAAAATTGCTGGAAACCCGTTTTCAGGAACAGGACAATCTGGTGTATATATTTGTATATGGTAAGTATCATTAACAAATGAAGAGTGAATAGAGATTTTATTTTCAATAATGTTAATTTCGCTCATTATAAATCTCCTTCTTAATCTGGCATTCATAACCAAAGCAAACAGGACTATTTGTTTGAGGGTCTTTTAAGATTCTAGCTTCAATCTGGAATACTTTTTGTAAAACAGAAGGATGAATAATTTCGTCCGGACTACCTATTTGGATAATCTCTCCATCTTTCATTGCAATGATATTATCTGAAAATCTAGCTGCATGGTTGATATCGTGCAGCACCATAACAACAGTACATTGTTTTTCTTGATTCAATTGTTTTACAATTTGTAGCACTTCTAATTGATGAGCCATATCTAAATAAGTAGTAGGTTCATCAAGTAATAGTATATTTGTTTCCTGTGCTAAGGTCATTGCTAGCCATACTCGTTGACGCTGTCCCCCAGATAATTGTGCTATTTCTTCATTCCGGTATTCGGTTGTTTTAGTAACTTCCATTGCCCATTCAATCATCGATTGATCCTGTTTGGTTAATGTGTTTTTATTTTTACGGTGTGGGTAACGTCCATAAGAAATTAATTCCTCTACCTTGATTGCTCCTGGAGCTGAAGGCGACTGGGATAGTATTGCCAACTTTTTAGCTATCTCTTTTGTAGAAAGGTTCTTCATATTTTGATCATATAAAAGGATGTCACCAAATTTATGTTTTAAAACCCTGCCAATTGTTTTTAAAAGTGTGGATTTACCACAACCATTGGGACCAATTATCGTTGTTATTTTGCCTTCTTCGATTTCTAGTGAAAGGTCAGAAATAATCGTCTTTTTACTATACCCAGTAGTTACATGATCAATTTGAATTGTGTTTTTTGACATTACATATCATCCTTCCTTATTCCGAATGAGAAGATAAAGGAAATAAGGTATCCCAATAATCGAAATAACAATTCCAACTGGTAATTCAGATGGAGAAAAAATAGTTTTTGCTATGAAATCAGACAGAACGACTAATGTAGCACCAATCAAAGCGCTAACTGGGATGACATAGCGGTGTTTGATTCCGATAAGTTGTCTTGCAATATGTGGAGCCATTAATCCAATGAAACCAATGCTTCCGGATACGGACACACAAGCACTGATTAACCCCACGCTTGAATATAGTAAAAGCCTTTTTTCTTTTTCCGTTTGAATGCCAATACTAATCATTTGATCTTCTTGTAATTGGAAATAATCGAGTATCGGAGCTTTTCGATAAATAACAAATCCTAATATTATTAACCAAGGCAGGGAAGACCAAATATAGATCCAATTTGCATTGTAGATACTACCTGTTGTCCATATTGCGGCCATTTCATAGTCTTCTGGTGACAGTTTTAAAGAGATATACATGGATAGAGCTCCTAAACCACTATTTAAAGCAATACCAGTTAAGATTAATCGTTGCATATCCATCTGTTGGTTTTTGGTAGCAAAGAACAAGATAAATATTGCGGTTATAATTCCTCCTACAAATCCAAATATCGGTAACAACATGATAGATACCCAGCCATTTAAAGAGAAGGAGGAAAACATTACTTGGAAAAAATACATAAATGAAATAATCCCTACACCAGCACCTGCATTTATACCTAGAATCCCAGGGTCGGCTAATTCATTTTTTGTTATCCCTTGTAAAACAACACCCGCAATCCCAAGGCCAGCTCCAGTAATAATTGCTAGTACTATACGAGGCATTCTGAAATCAAAGATGACTAATTCATGCATTTCATTATTACCGATTCCGAGGAGCACTCGAATAATTTCCATAATCTTCATGTCGAATTCGCCATTTGTTAAATGGAGGTAAGAAGATACTAAAATTAATAGTAATAATACACCTTGAATAATAATAAATCTAGTTGTTTGTTTAAGCACTTTTCACACTTCCCTTACTCCAGATTAAGTAGAGGAAAAATGGCACTCCAATAATCGCTGTCACTACCCCGATTGGAGTTTCATATGGGAAGTTAATTAATCTACTAATCACATCACATAAAGCTAAAAAACATCCTCCAATAACTGCTGCACACGGAATGATATAACGATAATCGACACCAACTAAAAATCGAGTAATGTGTGGAATAATTAATCCTACAAAACCAATTCTACCTACGAGAGCGACGGATACACCAGTTAAAATGACAACAGTAAACATCGAAGTAATCTTGATCCATAATGTTTTCTGGCCTAAGCCAATAGCAACCTCTTCGCCAAGTGAACTAATTGTAATGCCCTTAGCTAGTGAATAAGCCAGTATAATACCTACAATTCCTATAGGAGCAGATAATAGAAGTAGCTTCGGATCTACTAAATGAATTTTGGAATTATACCATAATGTTATCGTTTGAGATACTTGAAAATGCATTGCAATAGAAGTAGCGACACTTCCTAAGAATGTTCCGATTATAGTTCCGATAATTGCTAGTCTTACAGGTGATAACCCGTCACGGATAATAGATCCAAATCCAAAAACAAGCCCAGCACCTATAGCTGAACCAATCATTGAAATTATTATTAACGAAGTATTAGACATACTTGGTAAAAAGATAATCGCTAATGTTACTAGAAATGCAGACCCGTCATTTACACCCATAATTGACGGAGATGCCAAGTAATTTCTAGTTATCCCTTGCATAATGGCACCAGCAACTGCAAGAAACGCTCCAACGAGTAATGCTGCTGTAAATCTTGGAATACGAGATGTCCAAATAATTTGATGGTCAACATTACTTTCATTGAAATGAAATATAGCTTGATAGATGGCCTCTATCGATATATCTTTTGTACCGATAATAATAGAACTAACCATAACTATTACGATAAAAAAAGGAGAGGATGCTAGTATGAGTACCGGCATCCATGTGTTTTTTTTCTTCATCATCATTCATTACTCCGAATATAGTTCGTTTAATGCTTCAAGAAAATGTACTTTTGACCAAGCAGTACCACCTTGAGCGAGTGGATCAACTGCATTTACGTGAATGTTATCATTTTTTGCAGCAGTAGTGCTTTGGAAGATTGGATCCTCTATTAACTCATCTAACGCTTCAGGTGATTCCGCATTTTCTGATGTTTCGAACTGTAAAAATACCGTGTCTGGATCGATTTCTGCTAAAGTCTCCATCGATAATTCAGCTTGAGCTTCTGAATTTTTAATTACTTCAGGTACTTGAATTCCTAAGTCTTGATAAAGTACCGGGTTTAAATAAACATCTTCTGGGTATACAAACATAGAACCACTTCTTACACGAACAATAAGGACATCTTGATCTGCCATTTCTCCAGAGATTTGAGAAGAAAGGTCTTCTGCATCTTGTTTATAATTATCAATAATTGTTTGTGCTTCATCTTCTTTATTGGTTAATTGTCCTATTAATAATAGATTGTCTTCCCAATCTGAAGAGATATGTGAATAAGGTAATGTTGTTTGAATTTTACTTAGTTTTTCAACTACTGGCTCTTGGAATTTAGATGACCCTAAAATTACATCAGGTTCTAAAGTAGCGATTACTTCGTGATTTGGTTCTCTTTTATCTCCAATTAAAGTAGGATCTTCAAAATCCTCTGCTAGATAACCGGGTACTTGATTAGCTATAGCTAAAACACCAGTTGGCTGAATACCAAGAATCGCTGCATCTTCCATAGATTCTAAGCTAGCGGTTACAATTGAATCTACTTCAGACGGTATTTCGTACTCTTTATCTAAATATGTAACAGACTGGTTTTCTGAGGTCTCTTCTTCTTGTGTACTAGAATTATTATCAGTTGCAGTAGCATCTTCGTCTTGGCCGCATCCGTAAAGTACCCCTAATAGTAGAGCTAGTAATAATAATGAATATATCTTTTTCAATGTGTATTCCCCTCTCTGTTCATTAATTACATTATAGTTGATAATGATTCTCAATTTCAATACGTATTGTAAATATTTTAATATTTTTTTAAAATATATAGATAATGACTTTTAGATTTGGAAATGGTAGAATTTGGTTATAGTTATAGGAGATGAATTGCTGCATGAATCTTAAAGAGTATGTGACCTATGATGCTACAGGATTAGCAAACTTGATCAAGAACAAAGAAGTACATCCAAAAGAGTTAATCAATGTAGCATTTCACAGATTGAATCAAGTAAATAACGAATTGAATATTATTACTCATAGTCGTGAGAAACGAGTGAGAAAAGAGTCTATTAATGAAGTAACGATTCCTAATGGCATGTTTAAAGGTGTTCCGATTTTGATGAAGAATATTTCACAGGCTATTGAAGGAGAACCAACGTCATCGGGGTCAAAACTTTTAAAAGATATTACATATAAACACGATAACTATTTTGTTAAGAAATTTAGAGAAGCCGGTTTCTTATTTATGGGCCATACAAATACACCGGAATTCGGTTTGAAAAATATAACTGAACCAGAGTTTTATGGAGCGACGCATAATCCGTGGAATACATTATATTCACCGGGTGGTTCTAGTGGGGGAGCAGCTGCAGCTATTGCTTCTGGTGTAGTTCCATTAGCGGGAGCAAGTGATGGTGGAGGATCTATACGGATTCCTGCATCATTTACGGGGCTATTTGGATTAAAACCTACTCGTGGACGAACTCCAGTTGGTCCCGGTGTTGGTAGACAGTGGCAAGGAGCATCGATCAATTTTGTATTAAGTCGTTCTGTCCGTGATAGTGCCGCGATGTTGGATCAATTGCAGGTTGTAGAACCCCATGCTGCATTTCAGACACCATTATATGAAGGTAGTTATTTAAATGATATAGAAAAATCACAGGAAAAATCGTTGAAAATAGCGTATTCTACTCAATCACCGGTCGGGACTCCAGTGTCTGAGGAAGCAAAAGAAGCGGTGAATAATTTGATTCAGCTATTGCGTGACGAAGGACATTATGTTGAAGAGGTCGAGTATCCTGTAGATGGAAAACAATTGATGAAAGATTATTATATAATGAACAGTGGAGAGATGAATGCAACTATCTTAGGTTTAGAAAATATGCTTAACCGAAAATTAACAGATGATGACATGGAAATAGAGTCTTGGTTGTTACACCGAGCTGGAGAATCTGTGAGTGCGGCAGCATATTCGCAAAGTCTGTCCTCATGGGACATAGCAGCAGAGAAGATGGCTTATTTTCATCAGACATATGATTTTTACATAACTCCTTCAACTGCTTATTCCGCACCTAAAGTTGGGGAATTGACAATTACAAAGGAGAAAAAGGAATACTACAAAGAATATATTGAGAAGGTATCTAATGTAGAAAAACAAGATATTATTTACGATATGTTTTTACCGAGTCTAACGTATACTCCATTTACACAACTTGCTAATTTAACAGGGCAGCCTGCTATGTCATTACCGCTCTATTTGACCGAACAAGGGCTACCTCTAGGGGTTCAAGTTATGGCAAACAAAGGAGAAGAACATCGATTATTACGATTCGCTCGTTTTTTAGAACAATCTCCTTTATGGGTTGATATGAATGAGAATCCATATTTTAATATATAACATCAAATAGTAGCATTTTTCGACAATCTTATGAAAAATGCTACTATTTTTACTTTAATGTAATAGGTTTCATTATTATCTGTTCGAATGTATAATGGAAAACATGTCTAAACGCAGACTTTATTGTCAGAATATTATCGATTTAATAACAAGGAAGGGGCAACATCATGGCAAAAGAAAGAAAAGGGTTATTCCAACGCTTTCTCGATATGATCGAGTTTGTAGGAAATAAATTACCTCACCCTGTTACATTATTTGCAATATTAGCTTTAATTGTTCTTCTTCTTTCTGCTGCATTGCAGCCACTTAATATAAGTGTGGAACATCCAGGACAAGAAGGAGAAATTGTTGAAATAAACAATTTACTAAATGCTGAAGGAATTAAATATATTTTTGAAAGCATGACCGATAACTTTATCGGATTCGCTCCACTTGGTGTTGTTCTTGTGACGATGCTAGGTATCGGAGTAGCTGAACGAGCAGGCTTAATCAGTGCAATGCTTCGTGGATTTGTATTAGCTATACCCGGCCGATTTGTAACATTAGGTCTTGTATTTGCAGGTATTATGTCCAGTGTGGCATCAGATGCTGGTTATGTAGTACTGCCCCCATTAGGTGCATTAATCTTCGCGGCACTTGGCCGACATCCTTTAGCCGGTTTAGCAGCAGCATTTGCTGGTGTTTCTGGAGGATTTAGTGCAAACTTTGCATTATCCGGTACAGATGCAATGTTAGGTGAATTAACAATTGCTGGTGCAGCAATTATTGATCCTGCCTATGCAGAGCAAATGAACATTGCGATGAACTGGTGGTTTATTGCAGCTTCTGTTATTGTATTAACATTTATAGGTGCTTGGGTAACTGAAAAGATAGTAGAACCTCGTCTTGGTTCATATAAAGGTGACCAAAAAGAAGATCTAGAAGGTATTAGTAGCATAGAGAAGAAAGGACTTATCTGGTCTGGAATCTCATTCGTAGTTGCTGGTGTACTTGCACTATTATTAGTACTTCCGGAAAATGCTCCACTTCGTGGCGATGGGCCTGGAATGGATGCAATCATTCAATCTCCGTTCATGAGTTCATTAGTTCCAATTATTGCATTATTATTCTTAATTCCTGGTTTGACATATGGTATTGTTACGAAGTCGATTCGAAATGATAAAGATGTAGCTAGTCAAATGACGGATACAATGGCGTCTATGGGGATGTTTATTGTACTTGCCTTTACTGCTGGTCAGTTTGTAGCTTATTTTAATGAATCAAATATGGGATTAATTCTAGGTGTTTACGGTGCTGAATTCCTAGACAGTATTAACTTAAAAGGGTTCGCTCTTATCTTAATGTTTATCTTGATTACAGCATTTATTAACCTATTTGTGGGAAGTGCTTCTGCGAAATGGGCTATGATGGCACCAGTATTTGTTCCAATTATGATGCAATTAGGTTATTCTCCAGAGTTAACACAGATGGCTTATCGTATTGCTGATTCATCGACGAATATTATATCACCGCTCATGACGTATTTTGCAATAATCATTGCATTTGCTCAGAAATATGATAAGAAGATGGGAATTGGTACGTTAATTTCTACAATGTTACCATATTCTATATTCTTCCTTGTTGGCTGGTCACTCATGTTAATCATTTGGATGCTACTTGGATTACCGTTAGGTCCAAATGGTCCTTTAACATATTAAATAGTAAAAGCGTAATGCAGTATTTTTGCATTACGCTTTTTTTATCTTAATGATTAGGTTTTGAAATCCGCCACAGAAATACAATGCGCTTAACCTAAGGCGGGTGGTGATCCTCCGGTTACAAATGCAATCCGGGGTCCCTCCTATGCGTTGTTCCCCACAGGACAAGGAAGACCTCGACAGCATTGCATCGCACGCAGAAATCGATTTTGATTTTCAAGGAATCTCCGTATTTTCTTATTCTTATTTTTGCTATACTCCATCTTTTAATGAGAACTTTTCTTTCAAAAAAACAGGGGAGAAATCGCTAAGTATTAAACAAGTCCTCATGAATTCATTCTAGTAAAATATCTAGTTAATTTTAGTATAGAAAATAGAAGTTGTGTTAACACTAGATTTTAAATTATCAAACTATTGCGTTTGATTTCATGTACTTTTCTAGTATAGTTATAGTAGGATAATGGTAAGAGAGGCGAAGGGGGATGAATATGATTCAACAAACAAAGATTTATAACGAAAAAATAGAACGTGTTATCGAAAATATAAATAAAGTTATCATCGGTAAAGAAGAGGTGGCTAGTTTAAGTTTAGTGGCTCTTTTAACAGATGGCCATGTATTGCTAGAGGATGTTCCAGGTGTTGGAAAAACAATGCTAGTACGAACGTTGGCAAAATCTATAAATAGTGATTTTACACGTATCCAATTTACTCCAGACTTGCTACCTTCCGATGTGACTGGAGTGTCAATATATAATCCAAAAGAACTGCAATTTGAATTCAGAAGTGGTCCAATATTTGGAAATATTATCTTAGCAGATGAAATTAACCGAACTTCGCCAAAAACACAATCTGCTTTGTTAGAAGCTATGGAAGAAAAAAGTGTCACCGTGGATGGAGAGACGAAACAGTTACAGAAACCATTTTTCGTCATGGCAACACAAAATCCTATTGAATATGAAGGTACATACCCATTGCCTGAAGCACAGTTGGATCGTTTCTTATTGAAATTGAAGATGGGATATCCAACATTTGGGGAAGAGTTAGAAATGCTGCATCGGACTTCTTCTACTCATCCAATCGAAGCAATAGAAGCCGTAATGACGCAGGCAGATGTATTACAGGCACAAGAAGAAGTAAAGCAAGTTTATATCGACCATTCTGTGAAACAATATATTATTAATCTTGTAACAAGAACAAGAGAAAATAGCTCGATATACTTAGGAGTTAGTCCGCGTGGATCCATAGCTTTGATGAAGGCTGCTATGGCTTATGCATATATTTCCGATCGTGATTATGTTATCCCTGATGATGTGAAGTATCTTGCTCCATTCGTATTATCTCATCGTATTATCCTTACTTCCGAAGCAAGATATGAGGGGATCTCTGGTGAAGATGCAATAGCATCTATTATTAAATCAACGCATGTTCCAATAAGGAAGGATACAGCAGAATGAAGGCAAAGATAAAAGCTACTTGGAATATCACATGGCTAGTTTTATTAATAGTTATATTATTTAGCTATGCGATGTTTCAAGGTGGATTTGTAAGTTGGTTTTTATTTTATAGCTTTCTACCAATTTTTCTATACCAGTTACTTCTATCTATTTATCCGTTTAAAAAATGGGAAATATCACGTGAAATCCCTCGATCGGTAGTTCAAGCTGGTGATGAGATTTATGTAACGATTCATATGAAACGAAATTCATCATTTCCTTTGTTCTATTGTTCTATAAGGGAACAAATACCCGATTCATTGATGGTAAGAGATGTAAAAAAGGAAAAGTATCGTTCTTTCTCCAATCCAAACCAATTCAAAGGGAACCGAACATTAAATCGAATGGTATTCCCGTTATTCAGAAAACGGATATCATTTACTTATTCAATCCAACAAGTTCCTAGAGGAGAGCATGAGTTACGAGCAGTTACGTTACGTACTGGTGATATTTTTGGTTTAATAAAAAAACAGGTAACGATACCTGTGGAAAATAAGCTCGTTGTGTTTCCTTATATTCATGATCTGAAAATTAAAGATCGTATAACGAGTTATGATCAAGGAGCGGTTGCTTCTGCTGTGGTAAATCAATCTAACACGAATATTGCTACGGGTGTTCGAGAATATGCTCCTGGCGACCGTGTGTCATGGATTGATTGGAAACAAACTGCACGAAGACAGGATGTAATGACAAAGGAATTTGAACAGGAAAAAAGTACGGAAATTCTCGTGATATTAGATAGTTGTAATAGTACGCGTCTGAACCAATTAGCATATGAAGCATCTATTGAAATTACCTCCTCTTTATTAATGGAATTTCAAAAAAAGGATCATCAGGCCAATTTTCTTTCAATTGGACAAGAGTCCCACTTTTTCCCATCCAAATACGGGAAAAGTAATCATTCTCCAGTGAATCGTTATTTCATACATGCTCAACCTAGTGGGACCCAACCATTTTCTATTCGTCTACGTGAAGAATTAAAACGAAATAGAAAATCGGAAAGTATTTTTATCATTGTTACTCATGTAGATGATTTTTTAATGCAGATAATGTTAGAAGGAAAAGTGGGGAGAAAATATTTGGCAGTAATATTTATTCAGGCAGGGTCACTTATTACAGAAGAAGAACATCGCATTATTCAGCAGATGAGACTTGCGAATATTCACGTTCAAATGATAACCGACCAACACCTGCTTGAGAGTCCTATCGAGGTGAATGTTAGATGAAGCTTAAAGGAGAACAATCAAACCAAATAACGACGATACTGCTGTATATCTGTGGGTTCTTCTTATTTTTAGAATGGCTATATCCGCTTGGTGATATAACGGATACAACAGTTGGTGTGTTTGTAATGTTTGCGGCTTATTGTTTTTTCTTGTCTCTGTTTGAGATGAAATGGTGGTTAACACTCTCATTAAAAGGCTTCGCATTAATATTCATTTTAAATGGATTATACTTTGACGTTAGTCTGGTTGATTTGCAGTGGATAACAATTGCGATAGAGGAATTATTTTATAATATAAATGTTCTTTTCTCTCAAGAATGGTATTTCTTAACGCCAATGTTCCGTAGTTTGCTATTCTTAGTCTTAATATGGTTAATGAGTTACTTACTGCATTACTGGTTTGTACAAATGAAGCATATTTTCTTATTTATTCTATTAACTTTTTTCTACGTGACGATTATTGATACATTTACTGTTTATGATGGTGCGTTCTCGGTGGTTCGTACATTTATTATTTCTTTTGTTGCGTTGGGAATTGCCAATTTAGGAAAGGAAATGGATAAAGGATCTGTTCGAATAACCATAAAGAATAGTGTTGTTTATTGGCTTGTGCCGTTGATAGGGTTTGTTTTATTTTCTACGATGATTGGATATGCGGCACCTAAATTAGATCCACAATGGCCAGATCCCGTGCCGTTCATTCAAAGTGCGGCAGAGAATGCAGGATATGGTAGTGGTCCGGTTCAAAAGGTTGGTTATGGGGAAAATGATTCACAACTAGGTGGATCCTTTATTCAGGATGATACACCAGTATTTGAAGCGACTGCAGAAGAAGATCATTATTGGCGTATAGAGACGAAGGATGTTTATACCGGGAAGGGTTGGGAAGTTTCACTAGATAGTACAGAGATGGAATTACCTAATGGTATGATTCCATTTGCTACTTTTTCAACTAATGTCGAACTTGAAGATTTAGAAGCAGAAATCGAATTTGTTGGTGGGGAGTCGCTTCCGAAACTTGTTTATCCTTACGGTGCAAATCAAGTAACTATAGAGAATGGGTATGATATTTTTCATGATGTTAGTATGGAATCTGTATTCATGAAAGAAAATGGCGAAGATGTAGAACCTAATCAATATCAAATTCAATATAATCATCCTTCTTATGACATAGATGTATTGAAAGAAGATGACGGCGATGATGGTGAAGCGATTCAAGCGAGATACACACAACTTCCAGATGTACTTCCTGAACGAGTGGAAGAATTAGCAGAAGAAATTACAAATAGTCAAGAAACACGTTATGATAAGGCAAAAGCAATTGAAAGATACTTTAGTTCGAACGATTATCAATATCAGACATCCGATGTTCCGGTGCCAGGCGATGGGGAAGATTATGTTGACCAATTTTTGTTTGATACAAAGGTTGGCTACTGTGATAATTTTTCTACTTCTATGGTAGTTCTATTGCGATCACTCGATATCCCAGCTCGATGGGTAAAAGGATTTACTGGTGGTGAAATCACGGACACATTAGATGATGATAAGAGAATCTACGAAGTAAAGAATTCCAATGCCCATTCATGGGTAGAAGTATATTTTCCGGAAACAGGATGGGTTCCATTCGAACCTACACAAGGTTTTACAAACTTGTCTGATTTTCATGTCGAGTTAGAAGAAAATAATGAAAGTGAGCAAGATTTAGAAGCTCCAGAAAATAATATACAAGAGCCACCAGAGTCAGAATCCGAGGTGCCAGAAGAGGAAGATGATACGCAAGCTACGGGAAGCTCGACTAATGATAATGGTTTTACCATTAATCCCTGGTATATGTGGATCGGTATAGCAGTGCTGGTTCTCATCATTGCTATTATTTTATATAATAAGCGTCATCATCTAAAAGTGAGAATGATTCAAGCTAAACTAGAAAAGCAACAAGATACGGCCTCCTTCCAAGATGCATATTTGTATTTAATTACGTTACTCAAAAAGCAAGGGTATCAAAGACATCCAGATCAAACACTGAGAGAATTTGCAAAGGAAATAGACTTTAATTTATCTTCCCAAGATATGGGAGAACTTACGAGACATTATGAACGAACAATCTATAGTGGCAACCATTCGTTACGAATACAAGAACTAACTCAATTATGGAAAAATTTAATTAACCGTATAATGGGTTGACCAGTGGGAGCCTGCTTAGTAGAATAAGGACATGTGAAAATATAGTGATAAAAGTCGATTTCTATATTAGTATATCGAATTTTATCCAATGCCTTTCGTATATCCTCGATAATATGGTTCGAAAGTATCTACCGGGTCACCGTAAATGACCTGACTATGAAGGCAGAAGCAGGTTCGGTTAAGATACCTGGATTTCTGTCTTTTTAGATAGCTATGTCTATGTAGCTAATGGAAGGACAGTTTTCCAGGTTTTTTCATAGGTAAATGTTTGTTATTTTATTATTTTATTTCGAATAGATATGGATGATACTAGTCATAAGGTATACGGTATGTAAACGAAACACAAACTAATAATATAAGAGACAAGCCTATAGTAAGTATAGATAGGAGAGAGCGATTATGGAAAATAATGAGTTAGTACTTGTACTTGATTTTGGAAGTCAATACAATCAATTAATCACACGTCGAATTAGAGAATTTGGCGTTTATAGTGAACTTCATTCTCATAAATTAACCGCTGAAGAAATCAAAGAAATGAATCCAAAAGGAATTATTCTTTCTGGCGGTCCTCATAGTGTTTATGATGAAAATAGTTTCCGCTGTGACGAGCGTATTTTTGAATTAGGAATTCCTGTATTAGGGATTTGCTACGGAATGCAGTTAATGTCACTTCATTATGACGGTAAGGTTGAACGCTCTAAGAACCGTGAATATGGGAAAGCATTGATTGAACTTGATGGAGATCCGGTATTATTTAAAGATACTCCAAAAGGACAGACTGTTTGGATGAGTCACGGCGACAAAGTCACTGCAGCACCACCATCTTTCAACATTGATGCAACAAGTCCTTCCACACCGATTGCAGCAATTAGTAATGTAGAAAAGGGCTTGTACGGTGTTCAATTCCATCCGGAAGTTCGTCACACTGAATATGGAAATGATTTATTAAATCGCTTTGTATTTGATGTTTGTGGATGTGCTGGAGATTGGTCCATTGAGAACTTCATTGATATGGAAATAGAGAAAATCCAAGAAGCAGTTGGCGACCGTAAAGTATTATGTGCACTAAGCGGTGGAGTAGACTCCTCTGTAGTAGCTGCTTTGATTCATAAAGCGATTGGCGATCAGCTGACTTGTATTTTCGTGGATCATGGCCTTCTTCGTAAAAATGAAGCAGATGATGTCATGAAAGTATTTGCAGAAGATTTTCAGATGAATATTATCAAAGTCGATGCAAAAGATCGTTTCCTATCTAAATTAGCGGGTGTATCCGACCCAGAATTAAAACGTAAAATTATTGGTAATGAATTTATTTATGTATTTGATGATGAAGCATCAAAACTTAAAGATATCGACTTTCTAGCACAAGGTACACTATATACGGATGTTATTGAAAGTGGTACCGACACTGCACAAACCATTAAATCTCACCATAATGTAGGTGGATTACCAGAAGATATGCAGTTTACATTAATTGAGCCTTTAAATACTTTATTTAAAGATGAGGTACGTGAATTAGGATCTCAATTAGGTGTTCCCGATCGTATTGTTTGGCGCCAGCCATTCCCAGGACCTGGATTAGCTATCCGTATCCTAGGTGAAGTAACCGAAGAACATTTAGAAATCGTTCGTGAATCGGATGCAATCCTACGTGAAGAAATTGCAAAAGCAGGTCTAGATCGTGATATTTGGCAATACTTCACTGTCCTACCAAACATCAAAAGTGTGGGAGTAATGGGTGATGCACGTACGTACGCTCATACAATCGGTATCCGCGCGGTAACTTCTATTGATGGTATGACTTCCGATTGGGCACGTATCCCATGGGATGTATTAGAAAGAATCTCTACACGTCTTGTGAATGATGTAGATAATATTAACCGCGTTGTGTATGACGTAACGAGTAAGCCGCCTGCTACAATTGAGTGGGAATAATTGTAGAAGAGCCGAGAAGCCTTGCACGACAAGAACTCCGGCTCTTTTTTCTTTTGTCATTGCATTGTTATGGCATTATTTATTTCTGAGTCTTTTTCTGTATCTTTTCGCAGGTATTGACCAGTGAATTGATATTTGGTGAAGTGTCTTTTTTTCAGTTGAAGTTTGGTAAGATAGAACCCCTTGTAATTTATGAGCTACTTCAAAATTACTGTTTCGATATCTACATGCCCTAAGCGATCTTTAATAATTAATGGATTTTCCGCCATACTGATAAGCAATGAAGCGTGTGAATGCCTAAAAGCACGTAAGCTGTTTCGGTGAACGCCGGCCATTTTAGAATAACGTGTAATAGCATAAGAGAGTGTATGATTTTACGTGGGAACACCATTATAGCTCATTACAAATTTAGTCTGGATAACAGATTGCTGTATATCTTTCCATTCACAAAGTAAATTTAATGTATCCTCGTCTAAAACAATATGACGGGAACTTGCTTTTGTTTTCGGTTCGACAAAAGAGAAGTCATCCAAATTCTTGTAGTAGAGTGTTTTATCAATGGACAATACTCCTGTTTCGAAGTCAATATCATCCCATTGAACTGCAGTAGCCTCTCCAATTCGCATGCCTGTCATAAATAAAACCCATAGCGAGACAAATAAAAAATGTTGATAGTAATCCTCTTTATAAATGTAAGAGAGGATTTTTTCAAACTCTTCTTTTGTCCAAAAGTCAATTTTTGACTTGGTTTTCTTCACGTCGGTCCTCTTTTTTAGTTGTAAAACCACTGCGATATTTTTGAATTTGCTTACCAGTGACGGGATGATAACCTAAATTTTCTCGAAAATAATAAGTTCCATTCTTTGTTTTTTTGATAATATCTTTAGCCATGATTTCACTCCTTACGCAATTAGTGCAAGAAGTATAAATGACTCTTCTAAAGGTAAGCGTCAAACAGCCCACACCTATTTTCAGGTCTAGGCTCGTGCTATGATTGGTTTACTTCTTACTTGGCACATGACAATTTTCAGGTAGATGGTCTGACCAAGGTAAATAGTGTTGAACTACCGTTTCATTGGTAAGGTCTACACTCGGAAGTTCTTCAAATAAATATTTGAGGTATGCATAAGGATTGAGTTTATTAGCCTTAGCTGTTTCAACCACACTATAAATAAGAGCACTGCTTTTTGCACCCTTCGCAGTGTTTCTAAACAGCCAATTCTTCCTTCCAATTACAAAAGGCTTAATTGCTCTCTCCGCATGATTATTGTCTAGCTCCAATGGATTAAATTCAATTTATAACTGTAAATAATCACCTTTTTAGAGTCGGAGAAGGAATTTAGTCTGATAATGTCGAAATATAATATTAGATTTAAAGTTCTATATTTGGTGGTGAAATAATGATTACAGACCATTCAGCATTAGGTAATGCGTTAGGATATGTGTATCAGTTTGATCGTGCAACTCAAAGACTATTTCAATCAGGGGTCGATGTTATTGAAGTGGGTATTGAGTATTTAGATGACGTTAGCGTTCATAAAACTGATGATAGTAAAATACATGAACAAGATAAATCGACGGTAAAAACTGGGTCACCTCTATCGGATCGAAGTGTTGCGTTATGGAAGACTTTGCACATATGGGCTGAATTAGTCTTATCAGACTCATCGGTACTTAACAATACAGAATTTCATTTGGTTACAAATGGAACATTGACAAAGAAATGTCTTGCTCAGCGTATAAATGACACTTCTGAAGAAAATTCTTCAAAAATTGTTTGTGATGAAATACGACAAATGATTACTACTTTGAGAAAAGACTTAGTTCCTTTTGGCAGGACACTGGATAAGATGGGCGATGTATTATTGATGAAGTTATTAACAAAGATTTCTGTATTAGATAATAAGTGTTCTCAATTTGGTGGAAGTTTAGAAGAGATTCAAGCAATTAGAGGATTTGATTTTGGAATTAAAAAAAGTCTTTTTGATCAAATGAGTGGATGGGTTAAGCGAAGAATTATTGAATTAGCACAAGCTGGCGTGCAGCCAAGAATATTAAGAGAAGATTTTGATAGAGAGTTTAAAGGACTGGTAAAGAAAATTACAGTAGCTCGTTTATCAGCAATGGTAGCACCCTATAATTCTGGAGTAGACGTTAGTGAATATGAATCACATGGTTTTGTTAAACAACTAGATTGGATTGATGTTGATGATGGTTTAATTAGAGAGGCCATATTAGATTATATTCATGCTCATGATACAAGGGTTATATGGACTGATAATAATGCGGTATCAGAATCTACACTATTGTTATACCAAACTGAACTAAAAAAAATATGGAGAACTGCAAAAAGAAGGGCTTATAGACAACCTTTCGAAACAGATGAGTTAAAAGGGGAAGAATGTTTGGACTTAACGATGGAACAAAATAGTTACATTCATGGTGAACCCATGCCTAAGACTATTACAAGTGGTAATTTTCATACATTAGCACACTTTAATGAAGAAAAGGAGCCTGATATTGGTTGGCATCCAAAATATAAATCACTATTGAAAGGGTTATCAAAATAATGGAGAAATCTCTACTTCAAGAGTATGAAATAATGCAAAACTCTGCACTTGGTGCAAATGCACTTTGGGCATTTGCTCATGGTTTTTTTTCGGAAAAACAAGATACTGAAAAAAAGTTAACATTATGGCATATGGTGAGTGTTCTTCCTCTTGTTTATCAAAAAACTAGTAGGAAAGTGATTTTGAAAAGACAAGTAACTTCGGGTTTACGTTCCATATTAGACCGTGACCCAAAAATCTCCATAGCACAAAACGAAGCTATTTTTAATATTAATGAACGTATCCATGCAATGGAAAAAAGAACTTTTCGTTCTTTGAATATAGCAATTACTTGCCAGTTGATAAGCATTGGGGATGGATATTTTTCATCTTTACCTCCATTTAAAATTCCTAGAAACACCTCTTTGGAAACTAAAGAAATACTAAAAGCAGCAAACAAATTAGGGAGGTGGGCTGGAGAGATGTCTGATTTCGAATATTTAACTGTGTTAGGAGTGAAACCATTATTATGAAATTTTCTATACTAAAGTTAATTATATGGTCAAATAAGCCGGAAAAAATGCCTAGAGTTTTAGAGTTTCAAGAAGGAACTATTAATTATATAACGGGATCTAGTCGTAGCGGGAAATCAGCTATTATAGAAATAATAGATTATTGTCTAGGATCCAGTAGTTGTTCTATACCTAAAATTGGTGCGATAAGAAAAAATTCATCTTGGTATGGATTATTAATTAACACTGTAGAAGGGAAAAAATTATTTGCAAGAAGAGACCCAGTTGAGCAAAATTCTACGGATGATTATTATATCGAAGAAGGAAACTTTATTAATGTCCCCAATATACCTAAGAAAAATTCTAGTCGAAATCAAGCAAAGGGAATTTTGGAAAGGTTAGCTAGAATTCCGCAATCAAATTCGGATTTTAACGAATCTGGTAGTGGTTATAAAGGAAGAGCATCTATTTTAGATATGACAGCATTTATGTTTCAGCCTCAAAGAATTGTTGCAAATAATGAAACTATGTTTTACGAAGCTGATAACGAAGATCATGCTAGAAAGCTTAAAGAGATATTCCCTCTTGTACTAGGGGCTATTAATGCTGAAACATTGGTAAAACAGCATAGACTTCAAGAAGTTAGAAGAATAATTGCACGTAAAAAACGCCAATTAGAAAATTTAAAATCTGATATTGAAAATTTTTCAGGAGAAGTAAAGGGAAGATATATCGCAGCCAGTCAGTATGGTCTTGTTCAGACAATAAATATTGAAGATACAGATATAAATGTTTTATTGGAAAGGCTTAGAGATTTAGTCTCATCATGGAAAGATAAAGAATACTTGGAGGTCGATGGAAGTGAAGTAAATGCCAAACGTCTTTCCACTTTAAGAAAAGAAGAAAGTAAACTACAAATAGAAATTACGACTTTACGTGTGAGATTATCTCAACTAAAAGAATTATCCTTAGCAAGGGCTACTTCAGAAAAGAATATTCTAAGGCAAAAAGATCGTCTTTCCTCCACTTCTTGGCTAGTAGACAAATTAATGTTTCAACATAAATGTCCACTTTGCGGAAGTGAGACCAATCATCACAACCAAGAACTTGAAAATTTAGTGAACACAACTAAAAAAGTGGAAGAACAGTGGAAAACAATAGAATTAGTACCACCAATGTTAGATGCTGAAGAAGTAGAATTAAAAAAGCAAATATCTTTTCAAGAGTCGAAATTAAAGCAAATAAATGCAGAACGTGAGTATCTGCAGGAGGAGACTGAAGAACTACTTGTTACTAATGAGCAAAAAGCAATGTTTATTGGACAACTTTCTGAATTTATAAGCTTACATACATCCTTAAATGATGAAGGAACATTTAAAAATGAAATTTATACATTGGAAGAAGAAGAGAAGGAGTTATTAAAATCTGTTGATTTCGAAGCTTTCACGGAAAGGAAAGAAACAGCTTTATTTAAGTTTTCAAGATTTGCTGGTCATTATGGAAGTATTTTAGATTTGGAAACAGGTGATGATTTAATTCAACTAGATACCAATAAATTAACAATTAGAGTAATAAATGCTGACGGACAAGCAGCATGGATGCGTCAAATTGGAAGTGGAGCAAACTGGCTAGGCTATCATATTGCTACATTATTAGCATTACATGAATTATTTATTAATCAGAATATACCTTATGTACCAAGTTTATTAGCAATTGATCAACCAAGTCAAACCCATTTTCCGGATAGAACTGAAGCTGATTCTGAACATGAGGAACTTCGCGCAGTAACAAAGGTATTTAAGGCACTTTCATCTGGAATTAATCGAACAGGTGGAAATCTTCAAGTGATCGTCAGTGAACATGCAGGACAAGATATTATTCATGATATAGAGAAGGTTAATATTGTAGAAAGATGGCGCTACGGAAGAAAGTTAATACCATGGCATTGGAATGATGAAATGCCTGAAGATTTGCTAGGAGAGAATTCTAATGCACAATTTGCAGCGGAAGACTTATTGAAAACTATAATTGAGCCTTCTTTTTCAAAAATGACTGGATTTAATGAAGGGGAAATTTCTATAATAGATGCACATTTTGAAGAAACAGGTCTTTTATTTAATGCTGAATTTTCTACTGATAATAAAAAAATTAATTTTTCTGGGAGTATTGATTTTAATTTAAAGATTAAACTTGTACTATTTTAGTAAAGTAAAAATGCTTAATCTTAATAAAAATATAAACGTAAAATCTTGCTGTGTAGCTTTGCTCTCAAAGTACTTAAAATTATATTGCAAAAACAGGCGCTTTCTAAGAAATTAGAGAGTCCCTTTTTTGTATTTTGTGTCAGAAGCAAAGAGAAGTATAGTTTAATTAAAATAAATTACTAGTGTAGTTTACTACCTCCAACTATAATAAAGGATTTTTTTATGGGGAGATATGTTTATGCAATATTTCTAATTATTAATTTAAACAAAATATTTTAATGCGACACTAGTGAAGTATTACATATTTTAAAATATTAAAACTTGTAAGGGGTGCAATAATTATGTACATAAGCAAAGTGAAAATAAATAACTTTAGAAATTTTGACGAAACCGAAGTTGAACTAGAAAAACAAATGGTTATTGTAGGAGAAAATAAAATTGGAAAGTCTAATTTTCTACATGCATTAAGATTGATTTTAGATCCATCGATACCCGATTCAAGACGCTTATTGCAGCTTTCTGATTTTTGGGATGGGTTACCTCGTCCGTTAAATGATGAAGAAATTAGAATAGATGTTGAACTTACTGACTTTGAACAGGATGTAAAATTAAAATCTGTTCTTTCCGATTACTTAGTGCAAGATTCACCATTAACTGCAGGATTAACATTTAGATTTTTTCCTGAAGATGAAGAAGAAAATAAAATTTACAATTTTAAAGTTTTTGGCACAAGGACAGGTAATATTTTTACTTATGAACAAAGAAAATGGTTGCCATTTGAGGTACTGTCAGCGTTAAGAGATACAGAAAATGATTTATCAAATTGGAGGAAGTCCCCTTTAAGGCCGTTAATTGAAAGAGCGATAGAGATAACTGATAAGGACGAACTAAATAGTGTTGCTGAGGAAATTACTCAATCAACAAATTCTTTAAAAGAACTAGATGAAATTGAAGCTTTAACCGAAAAAATAAATACTCAACTAGAAAATATTGTTGGAAACAGATATTCTCTGGAAACTAGTTTGGGCTTCTCTCCTGCTGATGCTACAAAATTATATAGAGCAATAAAGATGTTTATTGACGATGGAAATAGAGGAATTAAGGAGGCAAGTCTGGGATCTTCAAATTTACTCTATCTAGTATTGAAACTTCTTTCTTTAGAACAATATGTGGCTGAAAATGAACGCGCTCATACTTTTTTGGCTATTGAAGAACCAGAAGCACATTTGCATCCTCATTTACAAAGGTTGCTTTACAAGTATTTATTGAATCATGACAAGGTGATAGTTGAAACTTCTCAAAATCATAATCAAATTTATAGTGTGTCTAACATTTTAACAACTCATTCACCTCATATTGCAAGCGTTGCTCCATTAAGATCTATTGTTTTGTTAAAAGAAGCACACAAAGAAAATAAATCTACAAAAATAGTTTCTACTGCAAAAGTTGATTTAGATGATAAAGATGTGAAAGATTTAGAACGTTATATTAATGTTACTAGAGGAGAAGTTTTGTTTGCTAAGGGCGTTATACTGGTTGAAGGAGATGCTGAAGAATTTCTACTATCTTCATTTGCAGAATTACATGGAATTGATCTTGATAAATATGGAATTACTGTATGCTCTGTAGCAGGTACTAATTTCCTCCCGTATATAAAACTTTTAGGAAGCGAAGGATTAGACATACCTTTTACAATACTTACGGATTATGATCCGCAAGATAGTGCCCCTTTAATCCGTAATCGCTTAATTAAGTTATTAAGTTTTATGGATAATGAACGCGAAAAACAATATAAAAATCTAAATACTAACAATTTAATTCTGTGTGGAGAACAGTTTGGTATTTTTACTAATAGTTATACTTTAGAGGTAGATTTATTTGAAACCATGCATCAAGAAATTAAAACGACATTAACTGAATTGACATCAAATCAAAAAGCAATTGATAGGGCTAAAATTTGGGGACTGTTAGGGGGTTTTTTAAATGGAGAGGAAAAAACGTATCTATCTGACATAGGAAATATTGGAAAAGGAAGGTTTGCTCAAAGATTAGCAACAAATCTTACCGATTCTTCAGTTGTTCCTAATTATGTGAAAGGGGCTTTAGACTATGTCATCAGTAGAATTTGATAAGAAATTATATAGAGAAGCCTCTAAAGATTTAGTAAATAATGAAGAGCAACTACAGGTTTATGATTCTACGGGGAATTGCGTAGTACTTGCAGGCCCAGGTAGCGGAAAGTCTAAGGTTCTTACATTAAAATTAGCTAGAATTTTGAATGAAGATATAGAACCACCGCAAGGGATTGCTTGTTTAACTTATAATAAAGAATGTGCAAGAGAATTGAAAGAAAAGCTATACAAATTAGGTGTCCTTGAATCATCTTCAGTTTTTGTCGATACTGTTCATTCTTTTTGTTTAAATCATGTAATTAAACCATACAAACATTTAATAAAGACAAAATTACCTGAACAAATTACGGTAGCTACTTCTGTAGAAATACGGGAAACAAAGTTTCAAACATTCCACTTAACTTTTGGAATAAATGAAAAATGTACGCAAAAATTATTACAAGCATTTGATGTTTATAGAAGAACGTTTACAAAAAGAAATTCTTTTGAATGGGAAAACAATGATAACGAAATAGCAACATGGATTCTTAACTATGAAGATTCATTAAGAAGTAAAGGGTTAATTGATTATGATGATATGGTGTTGAATGGGCTATGGATGATTGAAGAAAATCAGTGGATTCAAAAATTGTTACAAGCTAAGTTTCCTGTTATAGCAGTTGACGAGTATCAAGATTTAGGTGTACCGTTAGATGAAATAATAAGAGTACTTTGTATAAAAAATGAAACTCGTCTTCTAGCAGTTGGAGATCCGGATCAATCAATATATGGATTTACTGGAGCCAAACCTAGTTTATTAAACGATCTTGCTCATCAATCAAATGTTTTAAAAATAAGACTTAAAAAAAATTACAGATCAAAAGGAAATATTGTTAAAGCTTCGATTGCTACATTATTGGAGGAAAGAGAATTTTTCTCAACCCGAGAAGAAAGTGGGAATATTAATTTTTATGGCATTAAGGAAGGGATCGATGCACAATGTGATTACATCTGTACAAATCTGATTCCTAAAATTCTTACTTTAGATTCCTCCAATACGCTTGGGGATATCGGAATATTGTATATTGATAAAAATGATGGAAACAAAATTGCTGATAAAGTGGCACTAGAAGGTTTCCAATATATTAGAGTGGATGGAAATGCACCATATAATAAAAACCAATTAACCGTTTGGATAGAAAAATGTGCAATGTGGTGCTCCGGAGGATGGTTGAAGGGTAACCCAAGATTTTCTGATATTCAACGTGTTTTCATTTCGTTTTTATCAAAAGCAAATATTTCAAAAGCAAAACTAGAAAGTAAAAAATTAAACTTATTTAATTTTTTATTTCGGAATAAAGATATCGACTTAAAATTAAGTGACTGGCTTAAGGATTTTAATGACAATATTATTTATGAATTATTAGATTGTTTTATAGAAGAACCAGAAATTAAAAGGGAATATAATAAATTAATTGAGTCTGCCAAAAAAGGACAATTAAAAGATTTTAAAATATCGTCTTTATCTCGACAATTGGGGTCTAAATCACACTTGAATTTATATACATTGCATAGTTCTAAAGGATTAGAGTTCAAGTATGTTATTATGCTCGGTTTGGAACAAGGAAGGATACCTTGGCTAGAGACTAATGTTGAGAAAGAAGCTGAATTTAGGAGGCTCTTTTATGTAGGGTTAACAAGAGCAAAAGATGAGGTTAACTTGTTATGTTCAGGATGGTACTTTGATTATTATGGTAATGTGAGGCGCAACGGTGCTTCTCAATATGTATTAGAACTTAAAGAGTTTGTGGATAATAATCTATAACTAAGAAAGTATTCTTGGTCTGTAAGAATTAAAACATCACCATTAATAAGGTGGAAGATATGTGACTAAAGAAGGTCACTAGAAGCAATTTTATGCTAGTAGTGACCTTCAATCCTTGCTTAACTTTTCTTGCTCTGAAAGTTTACTGCTAGTTTCGACTGTCTTCTTTACATTTTCCCTCATTGTAAATAATCACCTTCCATTAAATTAGATAATATATATTACTACACCTAAGCAGATAAACTTAGCAACTATGATAAGCATTGAAATTCTTAAATGCCAAATAAGAAGAAAATGATTCCGGTTAGATAGAGGAGAGGGAGTTAGAAAGAATGTCATCATTTAAACCTTTTTAATCATATTTAAAAGCTCTTTATCTTTTTAAAATACTATTAAATCAAGGTTTGGATGCCCAAAGTCTCTAAAATACGATTGAGTGGGAATAAAGAGCTAACTTGATTTGAAGAGACAACGCCTATTTAACAGCATTAAACCTAATCTAAAACGGATAAAAATGTATAAAAATTTATGGTTCCCTACCAACTTAAATTTTTGGTAGGGAATTTTGTTTTAGTTTTAATTTTTGTAGGATATATTGAATTATCGTGTATAATATTATAAAGCTTTTTTATTCTACAAACGTTTCAGACCGCGGAGGAAGTTTAAAAAGAAACACAGTTCTCCTTATTAGGGTTGTTTATTTGCTAAGCAAGATAATTTACCTTTTAACTTCATATTGCAATTCTACAAATTGATTAAATTTCCTAGTTCCTTTTAACAATAATTCTAAGTGATAATCCCCACTTTTGAATAAAGGAATCCCTTTTCCTATGAGTGTTGGAGCAATGGTTATAATGATCTTATCTACAATATTCTCTTTTAGGAAGGAATATAGCAGTTCCCCTCCTCCAACCATCCAAATATTTTTCCCTTCCTGTTTCTTTAGTTTATTTACAAAGTCCTTAATATTGGGGCTAATAAATTTCACCTGCTCCGTATCAGCAATCGAAGACCTTGTAAACACATAAAAATTTTTATCAGAATTCAGCCAGCTATTGTCACCCTCATGTTTTATAATCCAATCGTAAGTTGTTTTCCCCATTAAAACGGTATCAATCGTGTCAAAAAACTCAGAAGTGCCATTATCCCCTTCTCCCTCTACTTTAAACAACCATTCAAGTGACTCCTCTTTTGTCGCAATATACCCGTCTAAAGTCGATGCAATGTACAATACGACATTTCGATTTTGATTCATAATCATTCTCCTTTCCTTATCTCTAAAATAAGTATATCGTTAAAACACGACATCTATTGTCATATAACTATAATTAATTATTATTTTCACTGAATGGATGGATTTTATGAGAGCGGATAGATTAATGAGTATTATGATCTTGTTACAGAACAGAGGGAAAATGACGGCAAAAGAATTAGCTAATGAACTAGAGGTATCGGATAGAACCATTCTTAGAGATATGGATGCATTAACTAATGCAGGGATCCCAATCGTTTCTCAAAGAGGTAAAGAGGGAGGATGGCATCTATTAGATAATTTTCGGAGTAAGTTAAATGGATTAAACATAGATGACATGAAATCTTTATTTCTTTTCCCTTCTGCAGAATTACTCGAGGATTTAGGGTTAAACAACCTGCTACTTGATACGAGGGAAAAGCTACTTGCAGCTATCCCAGATATTTATCGGGATGAAGCACAAGCAATGTGGGAAAGAATTCATATAGATTCGGGTACCTGGAGACAATCCAAAGAAAAAAAGGATGCTCTTAATATCGTGCAACAAGCCGTTTGGGATAGTAAAAAGCTGAAAATTCACTATGAACAGCTAGGTGGGGAGCAAAAGGAAAGGTTAATTGAACCATTAGGGTTAGTGGCAAAAGGAAATAAGTGGTACCTTGTTGCTACAAGAAATGGAGAACTACGTAATTATAGGGTATCGCGAATACACCATGCAAAAGTTGAAAATGAAACATTTAGAAGACCGCTTAATTTCAATTTGGCCACATATTGGGAACAATCAAAAGTAGAGTTTGTACAAAATTTACCGAAATATGATGTACAAGTAGAAATCCATACAGAAATTATTAATAGAATTAATTTTACAGGTAAGTTTGTTAAAGTTATCAAAACCGAAAACCCAAATAGAGATAAATGGATACCAGCGACTCTAAGATTTAATGATAAGCAAGAGGCTATAGAGTTTATATTGGGATTCGCAAGCAAAATAAAAGTCGTTTCACCAAAAGATCTTCCAGAAAAAGTTGTATCATTAGCCACGTCCGTTATTGATTTTTACAATAATGAATAAAAGGGTTATATTGTAATAATACATGTTTATTTGATACCTCTGTCATTGTGTCTTTTAGCAATCAGGCGCTATTTTTGAAGAGAGTAAATCAACAATTTCATTTCACACTATTTTTTGTTTATCTCAAAGAGTCTATTGGAATAGTTGTAGAGTATCCACATTATTGAAGCCACCACTTGTTCATTTATGTAAGAACAAGTGGTGGCTTTTAAAAAATCATGTTCTTTAGAGACAAGTGGTGTAAAAAATTCAGAAATGACGTTATTCCCTTTATCTTCATAGCCGCAGTCTTTAATTTGTTTTAAGAAAAATTGTTTTTGTACGTCACTGCCAAACATCATTGCCATATTTAATTAGATGCTATTAATTTTTTGGATTACTAACAGATTTATTTATCAATGCTTAATAGGTATCCACAATTCAACTTCAGCATCTGTTGGGTTTCCATTCAAAAGAACTTCCAGAATTTCTTTTCCATTATATTGTGCAGACTGTTCCTCATCTGAAAAAAATGCAACTTCCAGTTGATCGAATAGGAGTCTTGATATGCCATTTTGTGAATTAGACACCAAATAATCTTGTGAACTAATTTTCAATTTCTCATATCCATCTAGATTCTTATCAGATATGACACCGGCAAAATATCTGATACCGTTTTCTTTCGGTATAATAACGGCATAACCCCTTTTATCCTTGGATATCGGCATCAATTCCTTCATCATACCAACCTGAAACAGCTCTTTATAAAAAGCTGTTTTTTCATGTGAGTATTTAGGGTCATTAATTCCTGTTCCTTCCATTTCAATACTTCTTCCAATAAAGTTGCATCCTTCTTTGTGTTTTGTTTGCATATCTATTACCTCCTTAATCGTATGTTATAATAGTAGCAAGTATAATATGGCAACTGTATGTCATATTAAAATAAAAGGATGTGTTTATCATAAAAATAGATAGACATATGGGAATTATCTCGTATCTAATTGACCAGCCCAAAACAACTGCTAAAGAGCTATCTGAAAAGTTTCAAGTAAACAGAAGAACAATTATGAGGGATATAGATGATCTGACTTTAGCTGGAATTCCATTATATTGTAAGAAAGGAAAAAATGGCGGTATCTATTTAATGGATTCTGTTCAAATGAATAAGCCACCTTTATCTAAAAGAGAACTAGAGTCAATCGAGGGTAGTTTGAAAAGCAGGATGCAGGTACTTAACGATGATTCTACTTTTAATGCCATTTTAAAATTAAATAAAATGGAAGACATCTCTGATTTTGAAATTGATCTATCGCTTTCAAAGGGAAATATAGAGTTAAGAAAACTTGTTTTAAATGTACTTAAAGCTATAAGGAACAATCAACTGATTTGTTTTGACTATATTAACTCACAAGGAGAGGAATCAGAGAAAACAGCAGAGCCTTATCGTGTCGTTTTTAAAGACAGAAGTTGGTATATGGATGCTTATTGTTATTCTACGGAACGCTTTAATGTCTACAAGCTTGCTAGAATATCTAATCTAAATACAAAAGGGACATTTTCTAAAAGAGATTATCAACCTATTACTTATAATGGGGGAGAGTGGATGGAGAAAGATAAAATTTCCGTCCAACTGCTTGTAAACAAGATTGTTCTGGATAAATTTCTGGAGTTATTGGGAAAAGAAAGTGTGGAAAAAGTAGATAATACATGGTACAGAGTTGTTTATTCGTTAAAGGATAACGTATTTGGATATAATAAGCTGCTTAGTTACGGAAAATTTGTGAGAGTAGTCTCTCCAGAGACTTTTCGAAACCATTTTATTAAGTATATTGATGAAATAAAGAGTTTTTATTGAATGCAAGGAGCGTTCCAAAGTTAACACGAAAAACGAAATGAAGTAATTATTTCATTTCAAAAGCTAAAATCTTGGTAATCAGCCGGGTTTCCATTCTGCCACGTAACGTTTCATTTACTAACATCTCTTCAAATCAAGTTAGCTTTACATGTCTAGTAAGTGATATAAATAATATTAACCGCGTTATCTATGACGTAAACGAGTAAGCCTCATGGAATAACCAAAAAAGCGACAATTCTTTACATTTTAAAGGATTGTCGCTTTTCGTTTGTGATTTCAACTATTACAGCAATTTAATAAATTTAAGGATAGTTTTACATAGTATGTTTATTTTTGGATATTAGTTGGGAAGAGTGTAATAGAAAATTAAATAGGATCTAAAAATTTTAATAAATGGAGGGATTATTCATGAAGATCCTAGCTCTTTTACCTAAAACTACAAGTGTTACACAATTATTATCTAAGGAAGAATCATTAGGCTTAGAAGATTTTCTGAGAAATACGGAGCATGAAATCACGCTTATAGAAAGCGACAGTGAAGTAGACAATCATATCGAGGATGCAGATGTAATTATTTCATCACCATTTTTACCTGCTTATGTTACAGAAGAAAGAATTGATAAAGCGAAAAATCTTAAGCTTGCTATAACAGCAGGAATCGGTTCCGATCACGTTGATTTAGATGCTGCAATTGACAAAAATATTACTGTAGCTGAAATACCTGGTAGTAATAATGTAAGTGTAGCAGAGCAAAATGTAATGGAAGCATTATTACTATTGAGAAACTATGAAGAAGGTCATCGCCAAGTTGAAGAAGGAGAATGGGACTTACCTAAAGTTGGTGCTAGAGCTCATGATATTGTCGGGAAAAAAGTGGGCATATTTGGTTTAGGTCGTATAGGTGAGCTAACAGCTAAGCGATTGAAACCGTTTGAAGTTGAATTGCAATATCATGATCCATATCGCAAAGAAGAATTGGAAAATGAAATTGGAATTGATTATGTAGATTTTGATACGTTAATTCAAACCTCAGATGTTGTTATTGTTCAATCTCCACTAACGAAAGATACGAAGAATAAGTTTGATAAAAATGTTATCAGCCAAATGAAAGACGATGCGGTTTTAGTTAATTGTGCTAGAGGTGGGATAGTTGAAAAAGATGCCTTAGCTGAAGCAGTAAATAAAGGTGAAATCCGTTATGGTGGGGATGTGTGGTATCCACAACCTGCACCAAAAGATCATCCATGGAGATCGCTTAAACAGACTGGTCTTACTGTTCACTATTCTGGTATGACTGTAGAAGCACAAGAAAGAATTCAAAAAGGGGTTCAGGAAATTTTAACAAGCTTTATGAATAATGATCCGATAAACGATTCATATTTAATCGTAGATAATCATAAAATTGCGAACCAAAGTTATCAGACACAAAGCTAATCTTTATGCTTACAATATAAACCCATAATAAGGCCATTACTTCTAAATTTTTTGAAGCAATGGCCTTAAAAATAGCTAATTTGTTGTACTGTTAAGAAACAAACCGAATTTCTTTAGTTTGATGTCTTCCCGTGTCTACCTTCTCCCCATAACCCTGTTACTTTGTATATACCAATGATAACGGCTGTACCAAGTAAAAGAACTACTGGAATAGCCCATGTAAATCCGAGCGCGAATAGAATTGGAGCGAACGTTACAATGATAATATCGATTGGTGCAACACCTACATAAGCCAGGGCATAGTCTTCTGGTGTACGACTTTTAAGTTCCGGGTCAACAATTCGTAATAGTGCAAGTCCCATAGCGACGGTTCCTGTACTCCAACCCCATCCAAAAATTGACTTCTCTAACCAGAATTCTTTGAATATGTTTGGACCGACGAAGCGAAATAATAGATATGCCCACAATGTTCCAAAAGCAAATAAGAGAATTAATGGTAGAGCGTAATCCATAACCACTGTTATATTAATAGAAGCAATACCAAAAGCAACAAGAAAGTCGGTGGCAGTTCCTCCAATTCGCTCCATCACGCGACCGTCAACATAGTCATCTGATTTTATACGTCGACTAATTGCTTGAAATAATAAACCGAGTATAAAGGCAACGCTGAATAATGGAATAGATATTGCAGGAATTAAATCCGAAAGTGTATTTGTTACCCAATAAGATATTCCAATTATAAAAGTAATAATAGCGAGATGTAATACTAGCGGGTCAATGGAACTTGATGATACGGTTTCTTGTCCCATATGGAATCGTTTTGATTTTGGCATTAGGCCGGATTTTAATTCAGAAGGGAGATCTTTAAAGCTAGTAATGAATTGTGTATGTCCTTTTTCAGTACTATGTTTAATCAGAAATAATCCGCCTAAAACAGCAACTAGTAAACCGACTGTAGCTGATGTCATCCCAAGATCCATTGCTTCTTCCCATCCTGCATGCATCAGACCTTCTCCAAGAGCGGCAGCTGTACCATGTCCACCTAAGAAACCTGCCCCTAATATTAATCCAAACCCATTCGGTAAATCGGTAAATATGGGATTAAGAATAAGCATAGCGAATAGGACACCTATACCCCACATGGATAATGTAAGAATCATAGAGTATGAAAACATATTGCGTACACGATGAAAAACTTCGGATAAACGTACCTTCGCAGCTCCAATTGGTATTGCTGCAAAAATAACGGCAATTAACAAGCTCGGATAAACACTGAATTGTGAAGAGAAAGGTAGAATACCTAATCCACTAGGGCCGAAAGCAAGTCCTAGAAATCCTGCTATCATACTAGCAGGTAAAAATAAGGATTGAATCCACCTCACTTTTGCGCGTAAAATGGTTCCAACTAATAGTAATCCAGAAATAATACTAATATCTATCATTAATGACCAAATTGTAAAATTCTCCATTTCGATAAAATTCCTCCTTCAAGTAAGTTATTGAAAATAGTCTTAAGAGTTTGTTGTATGGATGCGAATTTTAGCCTGCGGTTTTAGGGTTAGAGGAAATAGGGACTATTCATTATATCATATAGGGTACGTTTTACCATACTATCAAAAGAATTCCCAAGCATAATGTTTGATGTAAGGCGGTTTTTACGTTAATAGGAGTCTTAAACTATTCTAATGTTAAGATATAGGATTCGATATAATTTATATAAGAAATGTCGAGTATTATAAAAATAACTTTGTTAGGATATAGGCATGAAAGGATGGGTGAATAGAATATGTTACACGAATTAAATCATGTCATTGATTATATTGAGGAGAATTTAACGAATGATTTACCCTTAGAAAGTATTTCTGCATATGCGGGGGTTTCGGATTTTCATTTTAGAAAGATATTTTTTTATATTGCTGGGGTAACGCTAAATGAATATATTAAAAATAGAAGATTATCTGAAGCGAATAAAGAATTATTAAATGGTGAAAAAGTGACAGACGTTGCATTTAAGTACCGTTACGAATCCCTGGATGGATTTACAAGAGCTTTTAAGAAGTGGAGCGGATTTTTACCTTCTGACGTGATCAAAACCGGTGTAAGTAAATATTTCCCAAAACTTTCATTTGTAATAAATGTAAAAGGAGGGTTATCTATGGATGTTAGAATTGAAGAGAAGCCGGCGTTTAATTTTGTAGGCGTGACGAAAAGGGTACCGATGCAATTTGAAGGTGTGAATAATGAGATCGTAAAGCTTGTCGAAAGTATTACAGATGTTCAAATGGAAGAGATGCATACACTGCAAAATATCGAACCTTATGAAGTGGTAAACGTTTCTTACGATGCCGATGCGAATTTTTTGAAAGAGGAAGGCGATTTAACACATTTAGTAGGTGTGTTAACAACCTCGAATCAAGTGAGCAATCAATTAGAAAAGGTCTCTATTGCTGCTTGTACTTGGGCTGTTTTTCCTAATGAGGGGCCTTTCCCTACAACATTACAGGATACCATGGCAAGAACGTATACGGAGTGGTTTCCTACTTCAAATTATGAAGTAATCGATGTACCATCTTTTTCCTTTACCAAGAGGGATGAGCATAAAGCAGAATATGCTTATAGTGAAATATGGATTCCGGTTAGAAAAAGAAAGTAAACTTCTTTCAAAGCGTTTTATCATAACTTTTATAAAAATAAGTTGTGATAGAGCGCTTTTCTGTTTACAATATAATTTATCATCGATAAAATAAGAGCTAACGTAAATAATAAGAATTTGAAATTTTATAGTAAAACACGAATGTTATTTTTTATAATGAGTTTTTTGTTCGTGTTTTATTGACAATTTTCGATAGTGATAGTAATATAATGATGTAATTGAATAGAAATGCGTATAATTAAGGGGATATGGCCCGAAGTTTCTACCAGACTGCCGTAAATGGTCTGACTACGCAGTATTTATATTCGTATCCTGGTTATTTAAGGTATGAAGATATATTTACTGTTGTAATAGTAGAAGCGCTTGGAGATCCCAGGGGCTTTTATTTATTTTGGGGGGAATTAGAGAAATGAAAAAATATTTTCAATTAGAAGAGTTAGGTACGAATATCCGTAGAGAATTTGTAGCCGGCTTAACAACATTCTTAGCAATGGCATATATTTTATTTGTAAATCCTAATATGCTCAGTGAAACTGGGATGGACGCTGACGCAGTTTTTGCTGCAACAGCAATTGCAGCAGCGATAGGTACATTAGTAATGGGATTAGTTGCGAAATATCCAGTAGCATTAGCTCCAGGTATGGGACTAAATGCATTCTTTACGTATACGGTTGTAATTGGTTTTGGTATACCTTGGGAGACTGCACTTGCAGGTGTATTAGCTTCAGGTCTTATATTTATTGTTTTAACCTTATCCGGTATTCGTGAAAAAGTAATTAACGCAATTCCATCAAGTTTAAAGTTAGCCGTTGGTGCAGGTATTGGTCTATTTATTGCTTTTATTGGTTTGCAAAATGCCAATCTTGTTCAAGCTGACCCATCTACACTTCTAGCATTAGGTGATCTTACTTCACCAACTGTTATGCTTGCGATTTTCGGACTTGTAGTTTCTGTTGTTCTATTAGCTTATGGTGTGAAGGCAGGAATATTTTATGGAATGATTATTACTGCGATCGCTGGAATGATATTTGGATTGATTCAACCACCTACTGGAATCAATGATATTGTCAGTGGAGTTCCAAGTTTAGCTCCTACGTTTGGACAAGCCGTTCTGCATTTTGGTGAGATTTTTACTTTAGAGATGTTAGTTGTTATTTTAACTTTCTTATTTGTAGACTTTTTTGATACAGCAGGTACACTTGTAGCAGTTGCATCAAAAGCAGGAATTATGAAAGATAATAAGCTACCTCGTGCTGGTAAAGCATTATTTTCTGATGCTTCAGCTACAGTGGTTGGGGCAGTTGTTGGTACTTCAACAACTACTGCATATGTAGAATCGACAACGGGTGTAAGTGTTGGAGGACGCTCTGGATTAACTTCTGTGTTTACTGCACTGTTTTTCTTACTAGCATTATTCTTCTCACCTTTATTGGGAGTTGTTACAAGTGAGGTTACTGCACCAGCTTTAATTATTGTCGGTGTACTAATGGTAAGTGCTTTAAAAGATATTCCATGGGATAAATTTGAGATTGCTGTTCCTGCGTTCTTCACTGTATTGATGATGCCATTAACGTATAGTATCGCTACTGGTATTGCGATTGGGTTTATCTTTTACCCAATTACAATGTTAGTCAAAGGGCGAGGGAAAGAAATTCATCCGATTATGTATGGTTTATTCGTCATATTTATTCTCTATTTCATATTCCTAAATTAATTTTAGATACAAAAAGGGTTAACCAAATTTGGTTGACCCTTTTTGTATTGCCTATGATAAAATGTACTACATTAGCCTATTCTGAGCCAGGTGCAGTTAAATCTTTACGGTAATATGCGATATGATAAGTGATTAATAATACTGTACCTATTGCAGAAAGAATACCCATTAATGTATACATCGAACTTCCTCCAAAGACATCAACTAGAGAACCTCCGGCTAATGAACCGATAATACCAGAAAGTCCAAAGTATACCGAGAAAAATACGAGATGACCAGTAGATTGTAAGAAACTTGGAATTAATCGTGTAACATAATCAAATGCTGCGGTATAAAATACACCAAATGTTAGTCCATGTAAGAATTGTAAGCCGATAATCATCATGGGATCCATAGCTGATGCGTATAGGAACCATCTGACTGTATATATAATCGCAGCGATAATAATAAATATTAATGAATGGAACTTTTTAAACCAAAACGCTGCTAATGCAAAGACGACTGCTTCTGAGATAACCCCTGCAAACCAAGCCAATCCAACAAGATTCTCACTTCCACCAAGTTCACTAATATAAAGAGCCATATAGTAATCGTTCATTCGGTGAGTAATCGTAATAAATAAGATAACTCCAAGAAAAAGAAGGAAAGGTTTACTTTTTATTATTTTACCGATGTCATTAAATTTAACTGGTTTGGTATCGGCTTTTACATCTTTTAGAGGGATGAGAGTAAGTAACGCAATTGTTCCAAAAGCTAAATAGACCCAAACCATATATCCAATCCCGAATCGCGCCAATACTTCTCCAACTAGTAAGGATGATAGTGCAAACCCAACAGATCCCCACATCCGAATGGAGCCAAAAGAAATACCTAATTGTGTGGCACGTCGTTGCGCAAAACTATCATTTAAACCACCGATAGGAGCTGCAAAAAAGTAAAACACTGCTCCGAAAATAAGAATAGTATGTAAAGAGGACATTTGGAAAAAGGTAAAGCCAAAAATTAATAAGCCGATGAGGCAAATGAATAGTATTCGTTTTATTGTTTTGAACTTATCACTTAGAAATCCCCAAAATGGTTGCGCCAGTATAGCTGCTAAAGATTCAACGGCAAGCACCCAGCCTATTTGTGTGCCAGACAATCCGCGAGACTGTAGATATAGTGGTAAGAAACTTATCAGAATCGTATTGGATGCATGGTAACTTACAAATAATGTTTTTAAAGGGATTAATGATTTTGTTTTGCTCATATAATCAGATCTCCTTTTCGACTATAAAGTGAAAATTCATTCAGCTAGGGGGATCACTGTCCGCTATGAGCGGGATAACGAATAAACACAACTTACATTACTATATCACTTTTTATAAAAGAGATGTAGAGAATATTATTTAATTTTTGAATAGGGGGAGTTTTAATGAAACCAGTTATTGGTATTACATCATCTATGGAGAACAGATTGTTCCCAATACACCATCAATAATCGTAATATACGGGCAATTGAGATCGCAGGTGGTATTCCTGTCATGCTCCCGTATCTGAAGGGAAAAGAAGATATAAATGACTTGATGAACAAGTTAGATGGTTTGTATTTAACCGGCGGATACGATATTGATCCGACCTTATTTGATGAAGAACCTATACCTGGGCTTGGCACAATTATTCCTGAACGAGATCGTTCGGAAATTGCATTTGTAGAAAAAATGATTGAAACAAACAAACCAATTCTTGGAGTATGTCGTGGAAGTCAATTATTAAATATCGCAGTGGGTGGTACCATGTATCAAGATATTTATTCACAACTAGATACTTCCAATTTATTACAACATCAACAGAAAGCACCATTCGATCATCGGTCACATTTTGTGAATATCAAGGAAGATTCATTATTATATCAATTAACTGGAAAGGAAAAAGTCAAAGTAAATAGTTATCATCATCAGACAAACCATCGAGTTCCTAAAGATTTTCAAATCTGTGCAACAGCAAGTGATGGAATTGTAGAAGCTTTTGAGAGTACAAACCATCGTTTTGTGCTTGGACTACAATGGCATCCAGAGGGCCTTATCGATTATAAAGATGATCCCTCGCTTTCGATTTATCAAGGATTTATCAAAGCGTGTATTGATTAGTAGAGTAATAGGATGGTATTGCCTTGCCTGGGATGGTTAGATGGATATTCCTATTAATATAGCTGGAAAATAGCAAAAAAATTTATTCCTTTGATTTGGAAGTAGGAAACAAAATTAGAGAGATGATGGAGAAATCCGGCTACGTTTCTAAACGGGTGCTTGCACTTTTGTTCTAATCATTTTTTCGGTACTATTAGGAGACTAATTCAAGTCTATTGGCGACAATTATGGGATATAGAAGAAGTTTTAGTAGATAGAGGTGTTCTATAAACGACAATTATGGGATATAGAAGAAGTTTTAGTAGGTAGAGGTGTTCTATAGACGACAATTATGGAATATAGAAGAATTTTTGGTGAATAGAGCGGTTCTATAGACGACAATTATGGAATATAGAAGAATTTTTGGTGAATAGAGCGGTTCTATAGACGACAATTATGGAATATAGAAGAATTTTTGGTAGATAGAGGTGTTCTATAGACGACAATTATAGAATATAGAAGAATTTTTGGTGAATAGACCCGTTCTATTAACAATCATTATGAAAAACAGAAGCAGTTATAGTGAATAGAGCGCTTCTATGTTTATAGGCTTCATCTGTCGATTTCGCTTCATATATGTCAAAAAACTGTTCTTTAAGCTCATAGGCTTGAGCCAACAATGGAAACTTGTGAGTCCATACCTTTATTAACTATGTAACTTAACATATTCACGCTTTTGAATTGGCCACCATATTAAATGGAAAAGCATATGGACAAATATAGCTGCTAATAATCCCCCTTGAATGAAGGCTATCCCAGCGAAAAAACCAACCCAAATGTTACCAACAATTGTATACACATACATAAGAGGTTTTGGTTGTGAGGTAACTAGTTTAATAGACGGTAAATGAACCAAGGCAAATAAGATACTTGAAATGGAAATTGCAAACAATGTACTAAGATGATCACCCATACTCATTAATTGAAACAACCAAATAAATAAGCTAAGTAAGCCCCATCGAAACATAACTTCTTCTACAACTCCACCATAAAATAAACGACTTAAAATACCTGTATTTACATAATGCGTTTCAATTTCCATATAATCTGTTTTTGTTAATCTTGGTACTACATACATATAATAAAACACCAAATGGCTAAGAGAACAGATAACACCTAGTCCTAAACCATATATAAGAATTTGACTAATTTCTATTTGTTGAAGAACATGAATCTTAGGAACAAAATAAGCACCCATCGCTGAAAATACAAGTGCTGTTAAGCTGTGTGCAATTATTCGTTGCCCATCTGTCACATCATCATCTTTTATATGTATTTTTTCCGAATGATACATAAAATAAATGCCTGGCATACAAATGGTAAGCACAATGACTAAATAAATCCAATTCATGGGAACTACTCTCCTTTTGATTTCATTTGTTCTTCCAAAATGACCTCATAGATCTTGTTCACTGCTTGTTCCAATTGACTAATTACTTCGTCATCTAGCTTAGCATAGTATGTTGATACAATTTGCTCATCTACTTTTGCATATAATTCATAAAGTTCTTTACCTTTCAAGCCAAGTGATACAACGATTTCACGTCTTGAGTTAGGATTAATGGATCGCTCGATATAGTGCTCTTTCTCTAATTTACTTAACAACTGGCTAATTGCACTTACAGTCACATTCATCTTTTCAGCCAGTTCACTGACTGTTAATGTATTATGCTGCTGGACATGCTCGATAATTAAGGATTGCTTCGGTGTTAATTTATGTTCAAGTACTTCATCGTAGTGATGTAACAATGCGTAGTTTATTTGATCTAATGTTTGGAAAATTTCATTCATTCGCTTTTCTAGCATAAAATCCCTCACTCTATTTAGTCGTATAAACATTTTAGCTATCTAAAGTGTTTGTTATAAGAATACTATAGCTAAATACACACATTAATGCAAACGCATAGAAGTAAATTTTATGCACTATTCTATTGAGCTCCAGATAGGAATGCTGGTCTTACCATAAACTTTTGATAAAATTGTTTAGTTCAAGAGTAGAACAAATTAATCTTCCTTCACATAAAGAAAAAGACGAGCTAACTGTGAGAAGTGAGATCATTGGAATGGATGATGATAAAGATGGAAGGGATGATGTCCGTGCATGGGTTCGAACTTCAAGATCGACAGAAAAGGCGGTTTTTGTTGCTGCATATTCACATCATTCATATGCTAATAATAAATATATAAACATATCTTTGCCATTACCATTTGGGCATATGACAGGTATACTTCGCTTAGTAAATAATATTGATCATGGATTAGAATTAACAAGTAAAGCTCGCTTGAAAAATAAGGGAGATGAAGGTATTTATTACGTGACAAAATGGTTTACTATTAAACTCCCAATTAGTGAGCATTTTACAATTTGGGAAGAGGAAGATTATTTGAAGGCAAACCATGAAATGTGGATTCTTGGAAAGAAATTCGTGTTTCAACAGAATAAATCTTAGTGAATTAAAGTGATGGTATAAAGAAGAAATATGCGGTATTTAGCATATTTCTTCTTTAGCATTTTTTGAAGAGAATTTCGATTAAAGACCCTCTGATAGATTTTTAATCGTTTGTTTTGCTTCTTCTGCAAACTCTACGGAAGCATCATAATACATTTGTCCATTTTCAATTAGTGAGAAATCACCTATTTCTATAGACAATAATGTATGATCATTATTTTCTTCAATATAGAAATGATAGGCGACTTCTCCTTGTTGTGGTTTCTTTTGCCAACCAGTTCCATGTAAATCAATTACTAATTCTTTCTCTCTTACAGCTTTAATAATTGTTGTTATCGATTGATCTCCGTTAGGTGTATCCCAAATAACTTTGGAACCGGTAGTCATGTTTGTTGTGGGATAGTCTTCCGGTAATTCATCCCATATGGCTACATATTTTGGGTTTGTGAGTACTTCCCAGACATTTGTTGGAGTTGTGTTTATTTGGATATTATCTTGAACCATCAACTTTTTCTCCATTTTTATACCCTCCTAAAATAGATATTATATTGAAGGTGCATATGAATTACTCCCAGTTATCATCGATAAATTCATCTCTACCTGATTTTGCTCGATCCTCTTCATACTCTTCTTTATTCTTTTTATAAAAATCTTGATGATATTCTTCAGCTGGATAAAATGGAGTAGCTGGTTTTATCTCGGTTACAATTGGTTTGGAAAAACGTCCGCTAGTTGCAAGCTCTTCTTTAGACGCTTCAGCTAATCCCCACTGTTCTTTGGAATGGTAAAAAATCGCAGTCCGATATTGTTCTCCTCGATCTTGAAATTGACCTCCATCATCGGTTGGGTCAATTTGCTTCCAATATAAATCAAGTATTGTATTATAATCGATTATCGAATCATCATATGTGATTTCGACAGCCTCATAATGTCCGGTATCCCCTTTTTTTACTTGTTCATAAGTAGGGTTCATAACTTTTCCGCCAGTATATCCTGAAATAACCTGGTGAACGCCATCCCATTGGTCAAACGGCTTGACCATGCACCAGAAGCATCCTCCTGCAAATGTTGCTTTTTGTAAAGTCATCATATCCCTCCTAAAAGATTTTCAAACCGTCGCTTTTTTAGTAGAATAAACTTAATATAACACAATCAAAGATTGGGTGACAGTATGGAAGAACCGTTTGTTCATAAGATTATCAAACAAGGTCAATTAATTGAAAGTGAAATGTATTTATCTAAAAATGGATTTATCGAGAAATTAGAACCTTTAAAAAAGTCAGATGTAGATAAGGCAGTATTTGCTTTTCCTATCAAGCATTATTCAAATACGAGTAACGATACTGTATTTAGTGATAGGGTTGGAGAAAAAAAAGAGAATTTCTCCATATTAGAGATGGACGAGTTTTCTGTTTTTGTCGGTGATATTTATCAATTTGGAGAAGCAACAATACAAGTCTCTCAACCAGGGATTGTGACGCGAGAAGAGGTGGAAAATGGCTATCGCACGGGATGGTACTTTCGTGTGGTTAATGAAGGAAACATTCAAGCGGAAACGGATCTAACCTTACTGGAACGACCTTACCCGCAATTTTCTATTGCAGCTTGTTCAGAAATTATGTATATCAATCGAGAAGATTTATGGGCTGCAGATGAATTGTTTCAATGTGAAGCTTTAGGACTCACGTGGAGAAAAGCATTAAGGAAGCGATTAAGAGGTTATTGAATAGGAGGGAACGTGTTATGAACAACGTACTATATTATTCAAAGATTACTCGCAATAATGGAAGTATATGGATTTTAGGGACCGATGAAGCGATTTACTATATAGGAGGATATAATTCCGGTTTCCATGATTTAACATTATGGGCAAAGAAAAAATATCCTACTTATGAACTTATCCGTGATGATCAAATTGTAGAAAACGCCGTAAAAGAAATGGAGAGTTATTTAGATGGCAAGGTAACAGATTTTTCTTTTGAAGTTGATTATTCTTATGGTACACCTTTTCAACAGAAGGTTTGGAGTGCTCTACAAGAAGTTCCTTTCGGTGAAACGGTTACGTATACTGACATTGCTAAGCACATTGGAAGACCTGATGCGGTTCGAGCAGTTGCAGGAGCAATTGGTGCAAATCAACTGTTAATAGCCATTCCCTGTCATCGCGTTATTGGAAAGAATGGAAAGTTAGTCGGTTATCGAGGTGGCTTAGAAATGAAAGAATCATTATTAAAACTAGAGTCATAGACAGAAAGTCTATGGCTTTTTTTCTTATTTTACAGACACATTTTCCTCATAAAAGTATTCGATAATTAAGGTATTTTGCCTATGTTTGAATGATAACGAGAGGGGAAAAGGTATAGAAATATTTTATCTTTCATACGTTTGAAGAAGAAAGGTAATACGTATTCAGGAGAGGGGAAGGTGTATCCATGGAAGATCCGAATCTGGAATCGGGACAAACGGAAAAGAAATCATTGATTCAAAAGCTGAAATCAGTTGGACCTGGTGCCATTATTGCTGCTTCGTTTATTGGCCCCGGGACAGTAACAACGTCTACACAAGCTGGTGCTAGTTTTGGCTATGCTTTAATTTGGGCAGTTTTATTCTCGATTTTGGCTACTATTGTTTTACAAGAAATGTCGGCACGTCTAGGTATTATTTCAAAGAAAGGTTTAGCTGAAGCTGCTCGAGATCAATTTAACCATCCGGCGGTAAAGTATCCGATTATTGGATTTATCATTATGGCAATATACGTGGGCTGTGCTGCCTATATGAGTGGAGACTTAAGAGGAACATCATTAGGGTTAGAGGCCTTAACAGGGGTTTCTATAAATATTATTGGACCAATTGTCGGAATTTTAATACTCTTCCTCGGGTTAAGTGGAAGTTATAAATTAATTGAAAAATTAATGGTATTCTTTGTTGTTTTAATGAGCATTATCTTTATCACTACAATGTTTATAGCTCAACCAGATATAGGTGGAGTGTTATCAGGAATGTTTGTACCGTCTATACCAGTTGGTTCAATCCTTACAATTATCGCGTTAATTGGAACCACCGTAGTACCATATAATTTATTTATCCACTCTTCATCCGTACAAGAAAGATGGTCGCGGCCTGAACAATTGAAAGATTCACGAAGAGACATTTATTTTTCCATCGGTGTTGGTGGTTTGATTACGATGGCAATCGTAATTACATCAGGAACACTGATGCGTGGAGTAGAAGTTAGCAGTGTCATAGATTTAGCAATACAATTAGAACCTTTACTTGGTGGATTTGCGGAATCATTTCTAGCTATTGGGATTTTTTCTGCTGGATTTTCTTCAGCTACTGCATCAGCATTAGGTGCTGCTATTACTGTAAGCAGTATGTTGAAATGGGATAATGGAATGAAAAATTGGAAATTTAAAGCTGTGTTTTCTTCTGTAATTATCATTGGTATCCTATCTTTTGTATTTCGATTTGAGCCGTTGGATGTTTTATTATTTGCACAAGCGTTAAATGGTATATTACTACCTGGTATTGCGATATTATTAATGGTAATAATGAATAATAAGAAATTACTAGGAAACTATGCAAATTCCACTATCGTTAATATAATTGGAACTGCAGTAGTAATTGTATGCACTGGGCTAGGGTTATACAGTCTAGTTACTGCGATACAGGGGTTCATTGGTTAAAGTATGACCTATACATGTCGTCTTGTTATGCCTCATGCAATGGGCGGAAATCTCCCCCTCCCACTGAGAGAGGTCGTATAATGGCATGGATTCGTCCATGTATGATAAATTAGGTGGAATACATGGATAGGATAAAGGAGGATTTACCTTGTTAGAGAATGCATTTATTATGTTGGCAATTATATTCTCGGTAAATGTTATTTATGTATCTTTAATGACAGTAAGAATGATTTTAACATTAAAAGGAAGAACGTATATTGCAGCATTTGTAAGTATGTTTGAGATCGTAATTTATGTAGTTGGATTAGGACTCGTATTAGATAATCTAGATCAGATTCAAAATCTAATTGCTTATGCTATTGGTTTTGGAACAGGTTTAGTTATTGGTGCGAAAATCGAAGAAAAATTAGCTTTGGGTTATATAACTGTGAACGTTGTGTCTGCGAATCCGGATTTAAAATTTACACAACGACTTCGTGACAAGGGATATGGTGTAACGAGCTGGTCTTCATATGGAAGAGAAGGCGATCGTTTATCGGTTCAAATTTTAACCCCACGAAAATATGAATTACGGTTATATGAAACCATTCAAGAAATTGATCCGAAAGCATTTATAATATCATATGAACCGAAACGAATTCATGGCGGGTTCTGGGTAAAACAAGTTCGCAAAGGAAAGTTAATGAATCCGAAGAAAAACAAAAATGCGAACACAGAGGAACCAAAAAACGAACAAAAATAGCAAAACCCGAACGTTATAATAAAAATATATAAAATCGTACGAGATTATATTGATTTTTGGTATTCGATTTGTTATGCTTAAGCCGACAATTGAAAATGAACCTCATATAAATTTGAGAATATGGCTCAGAAGTTTCTACCCAGCACCGTAAATCGCTGGACTATGAGGGAAGATGGATCATTTCCATTATAAGTTTATGTTTTTAAAGACTTGCGATACGTCGATCTCAGTCTATGAAACATGAACGTTAATGAAATGATTAAGTTCGTTAATTACAAGTCTATTCATCTTCTCTCTATATATTATAGATGGAAGATAATAGACTTTTTCGTTTGTAAAAAGACATAGAAAGAGGGATTGGATGGCTCAAGTAGGGGTTATTATGGGGAGTATTTCCGACTGGGAAACGATGCAGTATACTTGTAATGTACTCGATGAATTACAGATTTCTTATGAGAAAGAAGTGATATCTGCACACCGTACGCCGGATGATATGTTTGCTTACTCGAAACAGGCTCGTAGCAGAGGGTTAAAGGTAATTATTGCTGGAGCAGGAGGAGCAGCGCATTTACCAGGGATGGTAGCTTCACAAACAACATTACCTGTAATAGGTGTACCAGTTGAAAGTAAAGCATTACAAGGGTTGGATTCCCTGTTATCTATTGTTCAAATGCCTGGTGGTGTTCCGACTGCTACGGTAGCAATAGGGAAAGCTGGAGCCAAAAACGCTGGTATTCTTGCTGCGCAAATCATCAGTACATTTGATGAAGGTGCAGAGAAGTCTCTAAAGAAGTATCGTGAAGAAATGCGAGAATCTGTGAATGAAATGAGGGAAAATCTTGCAAACTACTAATACGATCTTACCTTCACAAACAATTGGAATTATCGGTGGTGGACAGTTAGGAAGAATGATGGCAATCGCTGCTCGGCATATGGGATATAAGATTGTTGTTTTAGACCCGACTCCAGATTGTCCTACTGCACACATCGCAGATCAACAAATCGTTGCCGCTTATAATGATTTGACTGCAATTGAAGCGTTAATGGATTGTAGTGATGTGATTACATATGAATTTGAAAATGTGGATTTACAAGCTGCTGCTCTTATTCATCAGTCTGGAAAGTTACCACAAGGAACACGTGCATTAGAAGTTACTCAAAATCGTGAAAAAGAAAAAAGCGTAGTTTCTGATTTAGCGTTGCCAGTCCCTGACTATTATATTGTTACTAATACAGAAGAATGTGAACATGCACTTGACTCCATTTCTTTCCCGGCAGTAATTAAAACGTGTCGAGGAGGCTATGACGGAAAAGGGCAATTGAAAATTCATAATGAATCTGAAAAAGATCTAGCCATTCAATTTTTCAAGAAACATGGGTATTGCATTATTGAACAATGGATTACCTTTGATAAAGAAGTATCGGTAGTCTTTACAAGGTCTATAAATGGAAATATCGAGTTCTTTCCATTAGCTGAGAACGTGCATCGGGATCATATTCTATACAAAACAACTGTTCCAGCTAACGTAGACCACCAAATTCATGAATCTGCCTGTCAGATAGCTGAAAAAATTGCGGACCATATGGATATTGTTGGTACCTTTGCTATTGAAATGTTTGTAAAAGGAACAGAAGTCTATGTCAACGAAATGGCTCCTCGTCCTCACAATTCAGGTCATTATACCATCGAAGGTTGCAATGTTTCGCAATTCGCACAGCATATACGGGCAATTTGTGGTTTACCATTAATCAATGTGGAATTACATGGACCAACGGCTATGATTAATGTTTTAGGCAATGATATAGAATACGCAAAAACCTTTCTTACCGAATCACATGTTGGCTTTCTTCATTTGTATGGAAAAGAAGAGCCGAAGGAAAAACGAAAAATGGGACACATTACATTCACTGCTAAGACAGTAGAAGAATTAGAGAAACAACTGAATTACTTCAAGGAGGAAATACATTCATGATTGAACGTTATACAAGAGAAGAAATGGGTAGTATTTGGACGGAAGAGAATAAATTTAAAGCGTGGTTAGAGGTTGAAATATTAGCTTGTGAAGCATGGAGTGAATTAGGAGTAATCCCGAAAGAAGATGTAAAGAAATTAAGAGAAAATGCTTCTTTTGATATGAACCGTATCTATGAAATTGAAGAAGAAACACGACATGATGTAGTAGCATTCACACGTGCTGTGTCTGAGACATTAGGTGAAGAGCGAAAATGGGTACATTACGGTCTAACATCGACAGACGTTGTAGATACAGCGTTATCTTATATTTTAAAACAAGCAAACGATATTTTACGTAAAGACTTAAATAATTTCGTTGATATTTTAAAAGAAAAGGCACGAGAACATAAGCACACGGTAATGATGGGACGTACACATGGTGTACATGCAGAACCAACGACATTCGGTTTGAAAATGGCATTATGGTATGAAGAAATGAAACGTAATGTAGAGCGTTTTGAAATGGCTGCTGAGAATATCGAATTTGGTAAGATTTCTGGAGCAGTCGGTACCTATGCAAATATAGATCCATTTGTAGAACAGTATGTGTGTGAAAAGTTAGGTACCTCTCCAGCTCCGGTATCGACACAAACATTACAGCGTGATCGTCATGCAGCATATTTATCGACACTTGCATTAATTGCAACGTCGATTGAAAAATTCGCAACAGAAATTCGTAGCTTGCAAAAAACAGAAACTCGTGAAGTAGAAGAACGGTTTGCGAAAGGTCAAAAAGGCTCGTCTGCTATGCCGCATAAACGTAATCCTATCGGATCTGAAAATATGACGGGCATGGCTCGTGTGATTCGAGGATATATGGTAACTGCCTATGAAAATGTCGCTTTATGGCATGAACGCGATATTTCTCATTCATCAGCAGAAAGAGTAATCTTACCTGATGCGACTATCGCATTAAATTATATGTTAAACCGTTTTGGCAACATCGTAAAAAACTTAACGGTATTCCCGGAAAATATGAAGCGTAATATTGATCGAACTCATGGAGTTATCTTTTCACAGCGAGTGCTGCTTTCCTTGATTGATAAAGGCATGGCTCGTGAAGAAGCATATGATATTGTGCAACCAAAGGCGATGGAAGCATGGGAAACAGAGACTCACTTCAAACAGTTAGTAGAAAGTGATGATCGGATTACTGGAAAGTTAACACAAGAAGAAATTGATGATTGTTTTGATTATACGTACCACTTGAAGAATGTCGATCAAATCTTTACAAAAATCGGTATTTCCTAGGAGGCCAATCGATATGAAAGCAGCGCTTTTATATGAAGGTAAAGCAAAGAAAGTATATCAATCTTCTGAAGATGAACATCAATTAGTGCTCTCCTATAAGAATGATGCAACAGCTTTTAATGGAGAGAAGAAAAGTCAATTTGAAGGGAAGGGGAGACTCAATAATGAGATCTCTTCCCTTATCTTTCAACGCTTACATGATGCAGGTATTCAAACACATTTTATAAAACGATTGGATTCGACTCAACAAATTGTTCAGAAAACTAATATTATTCCTTTAGAAGTGGTTATTCGAAATATTGCGACAGGAAGTATTACGAAAAGGCTAAGGATTAAAGAAAAGATTCCTTTTACTCCACCTTTACTCGAATTATTTTATAAGCACGATGCTTTAGGAGACCCATTAATCAATGATGAACATGCATTGCTTTTAACGGATATAACTGAAACTGAATTGGCTGAAATAAAAGATAAAGCGAGAGTAGTAAATGGAGCGCTTCAAGAAATCTTTCAATCTATCGGGGTTCGACTAGTAGATTTCAAATTGGAATTTGGAAGAAATAAAGAAGGAGAAATACTTCTTTCAGATGAGGTTTCTCCTGATACTTGCAGACTATGGGATATAAAAACGAATGAAAAACTCGATAAAGATGTATTTCGCCAAGGCACGGGAGACTTAATTACTGTATATCAAGAAATTCTAAATCGCTTGGAGGTTCATGTATGAAAAAAGTAACGGTATATATCACATTAAAACCAGGAGTTTTAGATCCACAAGGAAAAGCAATTCAAGAATCACTTCAGTCCTTAGGATACCAAGAGGTTGAAGATGCTCGAGTAGGGAAGTATATTGAATTGCAAGTGGAGGAGGGACCAAATATTGAAGAACGAATTACGGAGATGTGTGATCGACTTTTAGCAAACCCAGTTATTGAGAACTATCAATTTGATTTAGAGGGGGTTAAGTAAACCGTGAAATTTGCTGTCATCGTGTTTCCAGGATCAAATTGTGATCGAGATATGTACCATGCGGTAAAGGAAGTAGCTGGTGCTGAAGCAGAACTTGTTTGGTATACAGATACAAGTAAATTAGAAAATGTAGATGGAATATTACTTCCAGGTGGCTTTTCCTATGGGGATTATTTACGTTCGGGATCAATGGCCTCTACTTCAGATGTCATGCATAAAATACGAGAGCATGCATCGAAAGGAAAACCTGTCTTAGGAGTATGCAATGGATTCCAAATATTAACGGAATCGGGACTACTTCCGGGAGCTTTGATGAGAAATAAACATCTTTCATTCATGTGCCATCAAGAAGAATTAGTTGTAGAAGATAACCAAACTTTTTTTACATCGCTTTATGAAAAAGGTGAAGTTGTTCGTTATCCGATTGCACATGGTGAAGGAAACTATTTTTGTGACGATGTCACATTGCAAGCGTTAAAAGCAAATAATCAAATCGTCTTTACATATAAACATAATCCAAATGGTTCGATTGAAAATATCGCAGGGATTCGAAATAAACAAGGAAATGTACTTGGAATGATGCCTCATCCAGAACGAGCTGTAGAAGAACTACTTGGCAGTGACGATGGTTTAAAACTATTTAAATCAATGATCGCAAATTGGAGGGACAGCTATGCAGTTAACGCATGATATACATCCAGAACAGATTGAGAAAGACCGTCTATACCTTGATATGGGATTAAGCGATGAAGAGTTTCAACGTATTAAACAAATCCTCGGCCGTCATCCGAATTTTACAGAGACAGGTATTTTTTCCGTAATGTGGTCAGAACATTGCAGTTATAAAACGTCAAAACCACTGTTGAAAAAGTTTCCTACAGATGGGCCTCATGTATTACAAGGACCTGGTGAAGGTGCAGGAGTAATTGATATTGGTGACGAGCAAGCAGTCGTATTTAAAATAGAAAGTCACAACCATCCATCTGCAGTAGAACCATACCAAGGAGCGGCTACTGGAGTAGGTGGAATCATTCGTGATGTATTTTCAATGGGGGCGCGACCGATTGCTTCGCTGAATTCACTACGGTTTGGACCATTAACAAATAATCGTACGAAATATCTTTTTTCCGAAGTGGTCGCTGGAATAGCTGGTTACGGGAACTGTGTCGGTGTTCCAACAGTTGGTGGAGAAGTACAATTTGATGAAAGTTATGAAGATAATCCATTAGTTAATGCGATGTGTGTCGGGTTGATTAATCATAACGATGTGCAAAAAGGGATAGCGGCAGGGATTGGGAATACGATTCTTTATGCAGGGCCGCCAACCGGTCGTGATGGAATTCATGGTGCGACATTTGCCTCTGACGACTTAGCGGAGGATTCCAATAAAGATAGACCTGCTGTCCAGGTTGGGGATCCGTTTATGGAAAAGTTATTAATTGAAGCTTGTTTAGAAGTGATTCAGTCCGATGCACTGGTCGGTATCCAAGATATGGGTGCGGCAGGTTTAACCTCGTCTGCTAGTGAAATGGCGAGTAAAGCTGGAACAGGTTTAGAGATGAATTTGGATCTTGTTCCCCAACGTGAACAAGGCATGACAGCTTATGAAATGATGCTTTCTGAGTCTCAAGAGCGCATGCTGCTTTGTGTGCAGGAAGGTCGTGAACAAGAAATTATCGATATATTCGAAAAATATGGACTGAAATCTGTGCCAGTTGGAAAAGTAATTGAGGAGAAGGTATTTCGTATTAAGCACCTTGGCGAAGTGGTTGCCGACATCCCTGTTGATTCATTAGCTGATGATGCACCGGTCTATGATATGCCATCGAAAGAGGCAGTTTACTACAAAGCTTTTCAACAGATGGATATAGCGACGCCAGCTATTGAAGATTATGCAAATACGTTAAAACAGCTATTACAACAACCGACGATTGCCAATAAAGAGTGGGTCTATGACCAATATGATTCGATGGTACAAACCAATACTGTCGTAACTCCTGGTTCGGATGCAGCAGTTATTCGGATAAAAGGAACGGATAAAGCTTTAGCAATGACAACGGATTGTAATTCGAGATATATCTATCTTGATCCAGAAACAGGTGGGAAAATTGCAGTTGCAGAAGCAGCGAGAAATATCGTATGCTCAGGAGCAAAACCATTAGGATTAACGGATGGATTAAATTTTGGTAATCCGACGAATCCAGAGATTTTTTGGCAAATGGAGAAGAGTGTTGAAGGAATGAGTGCTGCATGTAATGCGTTGCATACACCGGTAATCAGTGGAAATGTCTCCTTATATAATCAATCAAAAGGAAAATCTATCTACCCAACGCCAATTGTAGGTATGGTAGGGTTGCATGAATCGACGAAACATATTACACCGAGTTATTTTCAACATAAAGAGGATGTAATTTATTGCATTGGTAAAGCAAAAGCTGAATTCGGTGGATCGGAATTACAGCAATTATATTCTGGGAAATATGAAGGAAAAGCACCACATATTGATTTAGACGTGGAAGCAGAACGTCAAGAAAAGTTATTAACAGTCATTAAAGAAGGAATTATTTCTTCTGCACACGATATATCTGAAGGGGGTCTGGCGATTGCTTTAGCAGAGTCGTTGTTCAATGGTAAAGGACTTGGTGCGGAGATTAACTTAGTAGGAGAAGCAACCGTAGAATTATTTAGTGAATCTCAATCTAGATTCCTAGTTTCCGTCAATGAAACACATGTGGATGCATTTGAGGACCATTTTCCAGAAGCAACTAAGTTAGGGAAGGTTACTGACCTAGGGGAATTATCTATTTCTATCAACGATAAAATAATCATTCAAGAAGGTACCGAAGAATTAGAGAATCTTTGGAAAGGAGCTATTCCATGCTTGCTGAAATCAAAGGCATAAATGAAGAATGTGGAGTTTTTGGCATCTGGGGTCATGAAAAGGCAGCTGAGTTAACTTATTATGGCTTACATTCCATGCAACATCGGGGACAAGAAGGTGCCGGGATTGTCGTCAATACGGGTAGAGAACTCAAAGCACATAAAGGATTAGGGCTTGTAAATGATGTGTTCAAACCCGTGAAATTTGATGATTTAGCAGGAAGAGTGGCTGTAGGTCATGTCAGGTATGCGACACAAGGTGGCAGAGGCATTGAAAATGTCCAACCTTTATTATTTCAGTCACAAACTGGAGGAATGGCGTTAGCACATAATGGTAATCTAATGAACGCACATGAACTGCGTGGAGAATTAGAAAGAGAAGGAAGCATTTTACAGACATCTTCGGATACAGAAGTATTAGCTCATTTAATTAAACGGAGCGGAGAAGTAACCGAGGACTCTATCGCTCGTGCACTGAATCGTGTTGTCGGAGCGTACGCATATATCATCCTGCAAGAAGATAAAATGTTTGCAGCATTAGATCCTGCAGGAATTCGTCCGCTTTCTATAGGTCGGTTGGGAGATGCTTATGTCGTAGCTTCTGAAACATGTGCTTTTGATCAGATTGGTGCCACATTCGAACGTGAAGTATTGCCCGGGGAATTGATTACAATTAGTGACGATGGAATTCACTCGACTCGATTTGCACCCAGAGATAAGCGCCGTATGTGCGCAATGGAATATGTCTACCTTTCTAGACCAGATAGTGATGTGAACTATGTGAATGTGCATGCATCTAGAAAGCAAATGGGCAAAGAATTAGCGAAAGAATCATCCATTGATGCGGATATCGTTATCGGTGTTCCTGATTCTAGTATCTCTGCTGCGATCGGTTTTGCGGAAGAAAGTGGTCTTCCATATGAAATGGGGATTATAAAGAATCGCTATGTAGGACGTACTTTCATACAACCCTCACAGGAATTACGTGAACTTGGTGTGAAGATGAAGCTTTCACCTGTTCGAAGTATCATTGAAGGAAAACGAGTTGTTATGATTGATGATTCGATCGTACGTGGTACAACAAGTCGGCGAATTGTTCAAATGTTAAAGGAAGCAGGAGCAAAAGAAGTTCATGTTCGGATTGCTTCTCCAGCGATTCAAAATCCTTGTTACTACGGAATCGATATGTCTACTAAACAAGAATTAATTGGAGCCAATTATTCGGTTGATGAAATCAATGACATTATTGGATCAGATACGTTAGCTTATTTATCAGAACAAGGGTTGGAAAAAGCAATTGTAAAAGACAAAACAATTAACCAAGGTGTTTGTATGGCTTGTATGACTGGTAAATACCCAGTAAAACAAGACGGTGAATTGGAAATTCATTATACAAGTTGTTAGAAGAAAGTTACGTGGAGGGATTACCATGTCAGAAGTCTATAAACAAGCAGGAGTAGATGTAGAAAAAGGCTATGAAGCTGTAGAACGGATGAAAAAACATATTGCCCGTACACACCGACCAGAGGTATTAGGGGCACTTGGATCTTTTGCAGGAGCATTTGACCTATCATCGTTTCAATATAAGGAGCCTGTTCTTCTATCCGGTACAGACGGCGTTGGGACAAAATTAAAACTAGCTATTGATTTAGATAAGCATGATACAGTTGGGATTGATTTAGTTGCTATGTGTGTGAATGATATTGTCGCCCAAGGTGGAGACCCACTATTCTTTTTAGATTATATCGCTTGTGGTGAAAATGATCCAACAAGGATAGAAGCAATTGTTTCTGGTATTGCCAAAGGGTGTGAACAAGCAGGGGCTGCATTGATTGGTGGAGAGACTGCTGAAATGCCTGGTATGTATGAACCTAGTGAGTATGATTTAGCAGGGTTTGTCGTAGGAATCGTAGAGAAATCTGAGATGATTACAGGTTCAGAAATCAAATCTGGAGATGTAGTAATTGGACTTTCTTCAAGTGGTATTCATTCGAATGGCTACTCTCTCGTGCGTAAATTAATCGCGGATGTCGATTTACGTCAAACGTACCCTGGACTAAATCAACCGTTATCAGATGCAGTGATGGAACCTACAAAGATTTATGCAAAAACGATTCAAGCGCTAAAACAGAAAGTATCTATAAAAGGAATGTCGCATATTACTGGGGGAGGATTTGATGAAAATATTCCCCGCATGCTTCCAGCAGGTTTAGGCGTTTTAATTGAATCCACTAGTTGGGATGTACCAGAGATTTTTCACTTCCTACAAGCAAAGGGAAACATCGACGACAGAGAAATGTATGGTGTGTTCAACATGGGAATTGGAATGGCTGTCGTTGTGTCAGAAGATGATGTTTCTACCGCATTACAGTTGCTTGAAAAAGTAGATGAACAAGCATATGTGATTGGAAAAGTTATAGAGGAGGAAGGAGTGCACTTTACATTATGACTATAAAAGCAGCTGTTTTTGCTTCAGGGACGGGTAGTAATTTTGAAGCAATAATGGAAGCAACCGATTTGAAATGTGAGATTACTCTTCTCGTATGTGATAAACCGGGAGCATTAGTGATTGATAAAGCAGCTAGTTACAATATTCCAACATTGGTATTTAATCCAAAGGAATACAGTTCAAAGACCGAATATGAAAGAATGATCTACCGTCATTTACAGCATTATGGTATATCTTGGATCTTTTTAGCAGGGTATATGCGACTGATTGGCAATACGTTGCTGGACCAATATGAAAGTAAAATCTTAAATATACATCCTTCTTTGTTGCCTTTTTTTCCTGGAAAGGATGCGATTGGGCAAGCATATGATGCAGGAGCGAGAGAAACAGGGGTTAGCATTCATTTTGTTGATGCGGGAATGGATACGGGACCAGTTATTGCTCAGGAAGGCGTCATGATTGAAGAACATGATACAATAGAAAAATTAAAAAAACGCATACAGAAGGTAGAACATCAACTTTATCCAAAAGTAATTAATAAAGTAGTGTCTAATAAAGTGAGGGAATAACAATGAGTAAACGTGCGTTAATTAGTGTGTCAGATAAAACAAATATAATCGAATTTGCCAAAGGTCTCAAAGAAAGTGGATTCGAAATCTTATCTACAGGTGGGACATTACGAAGTATTGCTGAAGCGGGAATTCATGTAACACCAGTAGATGAAGTAACTGGATTCCCAGAAATGTTAGATGGGCGTGTAAAAACATTACATCCAATGATTCATGGGGGATTACTTGGTAAACGTTCCAACAAGGAGCATCTTTCTCAAATGGAAGAGCATGGCATTGTAGCAATTGATATAGTGGCCGTTAATCTATATCCATTTAAAGAGACCGTGCAGGAAACGGATGTAAGTCATCAAGATATTATTGAGAATATAGATATTGGTGGCCCATCTATGTTGCGTTCTGCTGCCAAAAACTTTGAAGACGTACTTGTTGTAACGGATCCAACAGATTACGAGCATGTGTTAGAAGCAATTATATCCGAAACAGATACATATGAATTTCGTCAGCAATTAGCAGCAAAAGTATTTCGTCATACTGCTAGTTATGATGCAATGATAGCGAATTATTTCCTATCTCAGACTGGGGAGCAATATCCAGAAAGCTATACAGTTACGTATGAAAAAGTGCAAGACTTACGATATGGAGAAAATCCGCATCAGAAAGCTGCATTTTATAAAGAACCCATTCAATCTCGATCTACATTAGCAACTGCGAAGCAACTACATGGTAAGGAGCTTTCTTATAACAATATTCAGGATACGAATGCAGCCATAGAGATTGTAAAAGAGTTTGAAGAACCTGCTGCAGTCGCAGTAAAGCATATGAATCCTTGTGGAATAGGTATTGGAGAGACGATATCAGCAGCATTTGAACGTGCATATCATGCAGACCCAATCTCGATTTTCGGAGGAATTGTAGCTTGTAATCAACCTGTAGATGCTGCTACAGCGGAACAATTAAGTCAGATCTTTTTAGAAATTGTGGTGGCACCATCTTTTGATAAGGATGCGCTAGAAATTTTAACTCAAAAGAAAAATATACGACTATTGGAGTTAGATGTTACAACTGATGACAAACAGTCCAATCGTTTAACAACAGTAGATGGCGGTGCATTAATCCAAGCTTATGACGCAAAAGAAGTAAATGAAGCGGATCTTGAAGTGGTTACTAATCAACAACCAACTAAACAAGAAATCAATGATATGTTGTTTGCTTGGAAAGCAGTGAAACATGTGAAGTCGAATGCGATTGTTCTTGCTAAAGACTCACAAACTATTGGGGTTGGTGCAGGTCAAATGAATCGTATTGGTGCTGCAGAAATTGCCATTAAGCAAGCAGGGGATAAAGGTGAAGGTGCGGTATTAGCTTCAGATGCATTCTTCCCCATGCCAGATACGGTAGAAGCGGCTGCAAAAGCAGGTATTAAGGCAATTATCCAACCGGGAGGATCGAAACGAGACCAAGATTCGATTGACGTTTGTAATCAGTTTGGCATTTCCATGGTCTATACGAAAGTCAGACACTTTAAACACTAACAGTAGGAGGGACGATCTTGGATGTTTTAGTAGTTGGTCGAGGCGGTAGAGAACATAGTATTGTGAAAAAACTAAAAACGAATACGAATATAGTAAATCTTTATGTTGCTCCAGGAAATGGCGGAATCGCGAATGACGCTTCATGTGTGGAAATCGATGAGATGGATATCGATAACTTATGTGAATTTGCAAAGCAAAACGGAGTAGATTTTACCATTGTCGGACCAGAAAACCCTTTAAACGCTGGCATTGTAAATGAATTTCACAAAGAAGGATTAGCGATTTTTGCTCCCACCAAAGAAGCAGCATTATTAGAAGGAAGTAAAAGTTTTGCAAAAGACTTTATGAAAAAGTATGAAATTCCAACTGCTGCTTATGGTGTATTTACTGATGTAAACGAAGCAAAAAAAATGGTAAAACAACAAGGTGCTCCGATCGTTATTAAAGCAGATGGATTAGCTGCCGGAAAAGGTGTAATCGTGGCTATGACAGAAGAGGAAGCTTATCAAGCAATTGACGATATGTTAGTAGATAAAACATTTTCTAATGCTGGTGCAACTGTCGTTATTGAAGAATACCTCGAAGGCAAGGAATTTTCCTTAATGGCCTTTGTTCATGAAAATCACGTCTACCCTATGCTAGCTGCAAGAGATCACAAACGTGCGTTTGATCATGATCAAGGACCCAATACAGGTGGTATGGGTGCATTCGCCCCGGTTCCTGATCTATCAAAAGAAGATTATGACTTTACTTTTGAGCGTATCTTACAAAAAACTGCAGATGGGATGATTGAAGAAGGGCGTCCATTTACCGGGATCTTATACGCCGGGTTGATGATGACGAAAGAAGGACCGAAAGTTATTGAATTTAACACCCGTTTCGGAGATCCTGAGACACAGGTCGTCCTCCCATTACTTAAAAATGATTTATTACAAGTAATGCAAGATGTACTGGCGAAGAAAGACCCGCAATTAACATGGTATGACGAAGCTTGTGTAGGAGTTGTACTCGCCTCTCAAGGATATCCAAATGATTATGAAAAAGGACATCGTATCCCAGAGTTTAATCCGCAACAAAAAGACTTTGTCATCCATGCCGGTGCCAAATTAAATGATGAGAATTTAGTTTCTGATGGTGGCCGCGTGCTTTTAGTGGGTAGTCGAGCTGATACAATCGAAAAAGCCTCTGCAAACGTTTATCATCAATTGGAGAAAACAGCGATTAACACAGATTCTTTCTTTTATCGAAAAGATATAGCAGTAACCAAAACTAGAACATAAGACATAAACCGAGATGATCTTAGGTAATTTATATAGAATGTGAGAGAAAGTTTGGGTAGCGCAGGTGTAGGCTTCCTCCGTAAAATGATCCGTAAATGGAAGCCCACCAGCTATATGTCTGAAGCACCAATAGTCTTTGAGAGAGCGATTTTAATACCAAGCTGCGTTAGAGATCTATAATAACCCAGTTCTAAAACCCAAAACAGCCTAAGAAATCCGGAAAAGTGGTAAATAGAACCGCTCTAAAACCCAAATCAGCACGAGAAATCCGGAAAAGTGGTAAATAGACCGGTTCTAAAAACGAAAACAGCACGAGAAATCTAGAAAAGTGGTAAATAGACCGGTTCTAAAAACGAAAACAGCCTGAGAAATCTAGAAAAGTGGTAAATAGAACCGCTCTATCTTAGAATAGCTTGCCCTCATTCCAAGCTAGCTTAAAAGCTTATGTGTAGATTTGTCCCCCGGCACAATTAATGGTTGAGCCGTTTAGTAATTTTCCATTATTCATTGCAAATATCATTGCTTCAGCAACTTCTTCTGCAGTAGCGGGTTCACTGGCAAGTTTTAAAGCTGTTGCTCGACCTAATCCTGTGGCAGATCCAGTAATTAATACTACGTTATCCATCATAATCCCCCTATATGTATATTATAATGTTAGTATATACCCATAAATGAAACATTTCTATTATGTTGTAGGAACAAAAACATAACACCAAAATATTAATATTTGGTAAATTTTACTAAAATATACACATTCTTTGCTCTATTAAAGCGTTATATATGATAGAATGGAAGAAATTATAATTACTGGAGAGTTGCCGTATGGAAAACGGAAGGAACTGGAGAAATCGAGAATTGCGACAACATGTGAAGGTGATTGATGGAACAGTATCACCAACTTTATTATTGAAAAATGCAACATACTTAAATGTTCATACGAAACAATGGTTAGAAGCGAATATTTGGATTTATGAAGATCGTATTGTATATGTAGGTGAAAAATTACCAAATCAATCCCAAGAGACAGAGGTCTATGATTGTGAAGGTAAGTTTATTGTACCAGGCTATATTGAACCACATGCTCATCCGTTTCAACTAGCAAATCCGGAAATAACAGCTATGCATGCAGCGAAAACAGGTACTACTACGCTAGTTAATGACAATTTGACATGGTATTTGCTAACTAATAAAAAGAAAGCGTTTTCTATTATTGATCAATTTAACAAATTACCAATTTCAATGTTTTGGTGGTCTAGATATGATTCTCAGACAACCTTACAAGAAGAGAATCATTTTATTAATACAAATGATGTGCTTGATTGGATAAATCATCCGTCAGTTGTACAAGGTGGAGAATTAACGGATTGGCCAAGTTTGTTGGCTGGTGATGATCGACTTCTTTATTGGATTCAAGAGACAAAACGAAAAGGAAAACCAATTGAAGGTCATTTGCCAGGTGCTTCATTACGAACATTAACAAAGATGAAATTATTAGGAATTAGTGCCGATCATGAAGCAATGACAGGAGAAGACGTGATGAATCGTCTACAACTTGGATACATGGTAGGTCTTCGCTACTCGCCTATACGGCCTGATTTGCCAACTATTCTAGAAGAATTGCTAGAGTCTGGATTAACTACATTCGATCAACTAACATTTACGATGGATGGCCCGACTCCTTACTTTATGAAAGATGGAGTAATTAATACTTGTATTCAGATTGCTATCGATAAAGGAATTCCAATAGAAGATGCGTATCGCATGGGGTCGTTTCATGCTGCAAAACACCTGCGGATGGATGAGGAACTTGGCAGCATTGCACCAGGTAGAATCGCACATATGAACATCCTGCAGGAAAAAGCTAATCCTAATCCGATCGGTGTCCTCGCGAAAGGGCAATGGATTGTTAAAGAAGCAAAAGAAATCGATATTCCATCGATTATTGATTGGAGTAAATATGAAATTAATGAAATGAATATTGATTGGGAATTAACTGATGATGATTTACAATTTTCTGTTCCAGTAGGGATGGATGTAGTCAATGATGTCATTATTAAGCCATATACGATCGATTCAGATGTTAGTTTTGAAGAACTAAATGAAGAAAAAGGAGAACAATTTATTCTCTTGATAGATCGAAAAGGAAAATGGAGAGTAAATACGATTATTCGAGGGTTTGCACCGAAACTCGGAGCGCTTATCAGTAGTTATTCTGCATCGGGAGATATTATTATAATTGGAAATAGCAAAAAAGACATTTTTATTGCTTGGAGTCGACTGAAAGAATTAAAAGGTGGCATAATTCTAGTTAATGATGGTGAAATATTAACGGAGATTCCATTACCACTTGGAGGATCTCTTCCAAATGAACCAATGGAACAAATGATAGTGTATGATAAACAACTGAAGGAGACATTACAAAAATTTGGATTTGCTTTTTATGATCCAGTTTATAGTCTATTATTCTTGTCCGCTTTTCATCTGCCTTTCTTTAGGATTACACAGAAAGGACTATTAGATGTAAAAAATCGTGATATACTCTTTCCAGCAACAATGAGGTAGCCTATAATAAGAGATAACTTATACACAAAAAGGTGTTGTTTATGAAAAGAGTAGGGTTCGTTTTATTGCTTATTATTTCTTTATTAATCGCTTGCGAAGAGGACAATCATGATGCAACGGCAAATACACAGAAAGAACCAGGTGTAGATAAAAAAGAGCAAGTGACAGATAATCGTAATCAAGAAGTATATCCATTATCTGGTATAGTGTCGGAAGGCGGGAATATTGATCAACGTCCGATTGGTGTGATGATTAACAATCACCGATCTGCTCGACCTCAATCTGGTTTATCTGATGCAGATATTGTCTTTGAAATATTAGCTGAAGGTACAATTACTCGATTTCTCGCAATATATCAAAGTAATTTGCCAGAAGTAGTTGGCCCTGTACGAAGTGCAAGAGAATATTATGCGGATATTGCGAATGGCTATAATAGTATATATGTATATCATGGTGCTGCTAATTTTGTAAATGATATCATTGCTTCAAAAGGAATTGATCATTTAAATGGATCGATTTATGATAACGATGGGCATTTATTTAAAAGAGAAAGTTTTAGAAAAGCACCGCATAATTCATACTTGCAACTACCAGCTGTCAACGAAGTTGCAAGTGAAGAAGGATTTGAAATATCAAATTCAATCGAACCACTTGAATTTTTAACAGATACGGATGTAGAAGGTTTGTCTGGTGATTCAGCGAGTAGTATTGAAGTCATCTACAGTAGTAATCCTGCAAATGTGGTAGAATATATGTACCAAGAAGACAAAGGTACATATACTCGTTCGAGTGATGGAGAACAGACGGTTGAATTACAAACAGAACAACCAATATCTGTAGAGAATATATTTATCTTAGAAACTAACCATGAAGTTATTGATGATGCTGGTAGAAGAGCAGTTGATTTTACGAGTGGAGGATCTGCATATTTAATTCAGCATGGACAATACCAAAAGGTAGAGTGGGAAAATAGAGACGGAAGAATTGTACCAGTAAAAGATGGTAAGGAACTTGGATTGATTCCAGGTATGACTTGGGTAAATGTCGTACCAAGCGGAGATCCTGGAATGGAGCAAGCTGTTACTATTTCTGGTCAGTAGGGCTTAGGTTAAGGAGGAAATTTCGTGCAAATAGATAAATTACGAGGAGAGCAATTAGATCTTTTATTTGATGCTATTCTATCGTTAAAAGATAAAGAAGAATGCTATAAATTTTTTGATGATATTGCTACGATGTCAGAGATTCAGTCATTGTCACAACGATTTCAAGTAGCGAAAATGCTAACTGAAGGAAAAACGTATAGTGCAATTGAGAAGGAAACAAAAGCATCTACTGCGACAATCTCTAGAGTAAGACGTTGTATTAACTATGGTAGTGACGGTTATAATCTAGTGTTAGAGCGAATGGATATAAAGGAATAGTAGCAAGCACCTTCCGTACAGGAGGGTGTTTTTTTGTCGATATTTTGGTAGAGTATGGTTCGTAATAAAAATTTCGCTCAATCACTAAATTCCGTATACTATTTTTGGTATAATAAAGTAATGAATTTATTGATGGAGGAATTATGGTTTGAAAAATATAAATGAGTGGCATCATATTTTTAAATTAGATCCTGCGAAAGAAATATCGGATGAACATCTCGATCAAATTTGTGAGTCTGGAACAGATGCTATTATTGTTGGCGGAACAGATAATGTCACCTTAGATGGTGTACTAGATTTGTTATCTAGGATACGCCGTAGTCATATGGTTCCCGTTGTATTAGAAGTTTCAGAAGAAGAAACGTTAACTCCAGGTTTTGATTATTATTTTGTTCCAATGGTATTGAATTCAAAAGAAAAAAAATACATGATGGATATTCAACATAAAGCTATCAAAGAATTTATCGACATGATGGAATTTGCTGAAGTATACTTTGAGGGATACTGTATTTTAAATGAAGATGCGAAGGCATTTCAATATACAAATTGTGTAATGCCTGATCTTGATGATGTAAAAGCATATGCCTATATGGCAGAGAAGGTATTTCACTTACCATTCTTTTATATAGAATATAGTGGTACATATGGAGATCCTACGTTGGTAAAAGAAGTAAAAGAAGAACTTCAAAATACCCAACTTCTGTACGGTGGAGGAATCGAAACATCAACACAAGCGAAAGAAATGAAACAATATGCTGATACGATCATTGTAGGCAATAGCATTTATACCAATATCAAAGAAGCATTAAAAACAGTAGATGCAGTTAAAGGGAATTAAACAGTAGTAAGGACGGTGTACGTATGAATCAATCATTGGAAAGTATGATCAATACGTTAAATAAACAACAGCAAGAGGCTGTGCGACATACAGAAGGACCATTATTAATTATGGCAGGAGCAGGAAGTGGAAAAACACGTGTGCTAACCCATCGAATCGCATATTTAATGGGAGAAAAAGATGTATCGCCACGGAATATATTAGCCATTACATTTACGAATAAAGCTGCTCGAGAAATGAAAGAGCGTGTGAGCAAATTAGTCGGACCACAAGGAGAGTACATGTGGGTATCCACCTTTCACTCCATGTGTGTCCGTATTTTGCGTCGTGACATAGATCGAATTGGATATTCAACTAACTTCTCTATATTAGATAGTAGTGATCAATTATCAGTAATCAAGCAAGTATTAAAAAATTTGAATATCGATCCTAAAAAATTCGATCCTCGTGCGATGCTTGGACAAATAAGCTCAGCTAAGAACGAATTGATTACTGAAGAAGAATATACGAAAAATGCTGGAAATTTCTATGATCGTCAAGTAGCTCAAGTATATGAAGGGTATCAAAAAAAACTCCGTAAAAATCAATCACTTGATTTTGATGATTTGATCATGCAAACCATTCATTTATTCCAACGTATTCCAGAAGTGTTGGAATATTATCAGCGTCGTTTTCAATATATACATGTGGACGAGTATCAAGATACCAACCATGCACAATATTATTTAGTGAAACAACTAGCTAGTAGATTTCAAAATCTATGCGTAGTAGGTGATTCTGACCAATCGATTTATCGTTGGAGAGGTGCGGATATTGGAAATATCTTAACTTTTGAAAAAGACTATCCTTCTGCTCGAACAGTTTTATTAGAGCAAAATTACCGTTCTACAAAATCTATACTACAAGCTGCGAATCAGGTGATTTCTAACAACTCTGGCAGAAAGCCGAAAAACTTATGGACGGATAATATTGATGGGAAAAATCTAAACTATTATCAAGGCGCAACAGAACAAGAAGAAGCGCTCTATGTCACGGATACGATCCAACAGTTAATAAGAAATAATGATTATCAGCCGAGTGATGTTGCCATTTTATATCGAACAAATGCACAATCACGTGCGATAGAAGATACTTTATTAAAATCAGGTATTGCCTATCAAATGGTTGGAGGCATGAAGTTCTACGATCGTAAAGAAATTAAGGATATGATTGCCTATCTAAGATTAATTGTGAATCCAGATGACGATATTAGTTTTGTACGTGTAGTGAATGAACCAAAACGCGGGGTTGGTAAGACGTCGGTTGAACGACTACAAGCTTATGCTGCAGATCATGATATCTCATTATATGAAGCGGTGAAAGAAGTCGACTTTACAGGTGTATCCAAAAAGGCAGCGAATGCACTAGCGGGCTTTGAAAATTTAATCCGAACTTTATCCCAACAACAAGAGTTCCTAACAGCTACAGATATGGTAGAAGCTGTATTAGAACGAACGGGTTATGAAGAAATGTTAAAAAATGAGCGTTCCATTGAAGCACAAAGTCGGTTAGAGAACTTAGAAGAATTCATGACAGTTACAAAAGATTTTGAAAAAGCAAGCGAAGATAAGACGCTTATTGCTTTCTTAACCGACCTTGCGTTAGTTGCTGATATTGATCGTGTCGATGAAGAAGATCCAGACCATAATGAAAAAATCACATTGATGACTTTACATGCGGCAAAAGGATTAGAATTCCCTGTAGTATTCTTAATAGGAATGGAAGAAAATGTTTTCCCGCATAGTCGGTCCATCATGGATGAAGATGAGATGGAAGAGGAAAGAAGACTTGCTTATGTAGGGATTACACGTGCAGAAAAAGAATTGTATGTAACACATGCAAAGATGCGTACACTGTATGGTAGAACGAATATGAATCCAATAAGTAGGTTTATTAATGAAATACCAAAAGAGTTAATTGATGGTTTGGATGAAATGGATAAACCGATGTTTGGCGCAAAATCTCTCGACCGTTCCCCACTACAACCAGCTCCAAGGAAGCGACGTGCTGAAAAAATGCAACGTTCTTCAGGTGCTGAAAGTAAAACATGGGCTGTTGGTGAAAAAGCAAACCATAAGAAGTGGGGCATAGGAACGGTTGTCAAAGTACAGGGTGAAGGAGAAAAAATGGAATTAGATATTGCCTTCCCTGCACCTATTGGAATCAAACGGTTACTAGCGAAATTTGCACCAATTACGAAGGAAGAATAGGGGCAATTAAAATGAATAAAGAGCAAGCAAGTAAGAAAATAGAATCCTTAATTGAATTATTAAATCAATATGGATATGAATATTATGTGTTGGATAATCCTACTATTCCTGATGCGGAATACGATCAGAAATTACGAGAGTTACAGCAATTGGAGCAGGACTTTCCAGATCTAGTTATGGAAAATTCACCTACCCAGCGTGTAGGTGGAGCTCCGTTAGCATCTTTTCAAAAAGTAACCCATAATGTTCCTATGCTAAGTCTTGGGAATGCATTTAATGAACAAGATTTACGTGATTTTGCAAGACGTGCTAGTAACGGTACAGACCAGCCCATCAGCTTTGTATGTGAGCTTAAAATCGATGGTCTTGCTATTTCTCTTACATATGAAAATGGCAAGTTTGTTCGAGGAGCAACTCGAGGGGATGGAACTATTGGAGAAGATATTACTTCGAATTTAAAAACAATCCGCAGTATTCCTCTATCGATTAAAGAACAAGGTACCTTAGAGGTTCGTGGAGAAGCATATATGCCACATAAATCATTTCTTGCATTAAATGATCAACGTGAGAAAAATGAAGAGGAACCTTTTGCAAATCCAAGAAATGCTGCTGCCGGATCATTGCGCCAACTGGATCCAAAAATTGCTGCAAAGCGCAATTTAGATATTTTCCTGTACGGTGTAGGTGAATGGGAGAATAGCGAACTTACATCTCATAGTGAGCATTTAACTCACTTAAAAGAATTGGGCTTTAAAACAAACAAGGAATGGAAGAAATGTAATACCATTGAAGAAGTCATTGACTATGTAAACTATTGGACAGAACATCGTAATGATCTTTCTTATGAAATTGATGGAATAGTAATCAAAGTAGATAGTCTTGATCAGCAGGATGAATTAGGGTTTACAGCAAAAAGTCCACGTTGGGCGATTGCATATAAATTTCCGGCAGAAGAAGCAATGACAACTCTTCGAGATATTGAATTGAGTATTGGAAGAACGGGTGTTGTCACGCCGACAGCAATATTAGACCCAGTACGAGTAGCAGGTACAACTGTTCAGCGAGCTTCTCTTCATAATGAAGATCTAATTCGCGAACAGGATATCCGAATTGGAGATAAAGTAGTAATAAAAAAAGCCGGGGATATTATTCCAAAAGTAGTTCGGTCTGTAGTCGAACAACGAACTGGAGATGAAGAAGAATTCCATATGCCTGATGAATGCCCTGCATGTGGCAATGAACTTGTGAGACTGGAAGAAGAAGTCGCTCTTCGTTGTATCAATCCGGATTGCCCTGCTCAATTAATGGAAGGTTTAATTCATTTCGTATCTCGCAATGCAATGAATATTGACGGACTAGGTGAAAAAGTAATTATTCAGTTATTCCAAGAAAATTTGGTTCAAACTATGGCGGATCTTTATCGACTTAATAAAGAAGAACTTTTACAATTAGAAAGAATGGGAGAAAAATCAGTTACGAACCTTTTAGAAGCAATTGAAAAATCGAAATATAATTCATTGGAGCGTCTGTTATTCGGATTAGGAATTCGATTTATAGGTGCGAAAGCAGCGAAAACGCTGGCAATGGAATTTGAAACAATGGAAAACCTTCAAAAAGCAACATACGAAGAGGTATTAGCTATAGATGAGATTGGAGATAAGATGGCTGATTCCATTGTACAATATTTTGCTGAAGAAAAAGTTACAGAACTCTTAAACACTCTGCGTGAACTAGGAGTTCAAATGGAATATAAAGGACCACGTAAATCAGAACAGGCAACGGATAGTGTATTTTCAGGGAAAACGGTTGTGCTTACTGGCAAGATGGAGAAGTTTTCTAGAAAAGAGGCAAAAGAAATAATCGAGTCGCTGGGTGGCACTGTTACTGGAAGCGTCAGTAAGAAGACAGATATTGTCATTGCTGGAGAAGATGCTGGTTCAAAATTGGAAAAAGCAGAGAAATTAGGAATTGATGTGTGGAGTGAACAACAACTAGAAGATGTTGTTGGGAAGTAAGGAGGGAGCAATTTGAAAAAAGTCAGCTTGTTAATGTTGGCGTTACTTCTTTTGTTAAGTGGGTGTCTTCAAAATCAAAATAATGAAGAAGAAGTAGTACAAGATGATACGGAACAAGAGACATCAATTGTCCCTAGTTATCAATTATCTGGTGAAAATTATCGTATGATATTACCTTATAAGACTAGTGCAGCTAGGGGAGCTATTGTGAACCAAGTGGCGAATCGTGTCGATATCGACGAAATGGAAGAAGGACTAAGAAGATTGTCTAAAGATGTCTACAGTCCAGAGGATTTATATTTTCAAGAAGGGCAATACTTTGATACAAATCGTATATATACATGGATCGACGATTTAAATCCTGAGGTTGAAGAAGGGGCAGATGTCCAAGAGTATAGAGATAATCCGCGTTATCTCACACATGTTCTAGAGCAGAATTTTATGAGACATACTGATGACCAAAGTGTTGAGCTAGAAGGTATCTCACTAGGAATTGCGATGAAGTCAGTATATAGTTTCCAGACAGAACCGGGCGGAACTACTTATTATCAAGATATACCGGAAGAGGAAATGTTAAGTGTCGCGAATGATGTTGCAGAAAATATCGTAACAGATATAAGAGAAAATGATGAAAATTTGCGTGATGTACCAATAATGATTGCAATCTATAGAGAAGAAGAACAAGCATCTCCTGTCCCGGGGAATTTTGTAGCAAGAACAAATGTCCCAGGTGGAAGTAGTACGATTGATGATTGGGAAGAAATCAAGGAAGAGAATATACTTTTTCCATCTGAAGAAGGATCAGAAAAATATTTTGAGGATCAAGAACTTGTAACAAATTTTGGTAATGAAGTGAGAAAATTCTTTCCTAACTATGTAGGATTGGTTGGAGAAGGATTCTATATCGATGAAGAACTGCAAAAGTTACAAATAGAAATACCTATCGAGTTTAATGGAAAAGGTGAGGTAATAGGTTTCACTCAATATGCTTATGGACTCGTACAGGAGATCTTCCCTAACTATTATGATGTTGAAATAGATGTCGTTTCTAGTCAGAAAACAGAGAGTATCATTTATCGAAATGCGGGAGAAGATCAGGTTAACGTTCATATTTATGATTGAATAGGTTACAAATGAGTTCATTCAAAGTAACTATATAATAAACAAATATTGGTAAAAATGAGGATTTACTGTTTCTAGTTACATCTACTTATAGAAACAGTAAATTTTCTTTGTTTAGGAAAACAGGAAAACTTTTCTTATCTTAAACAAGCATATTGCTCTATGATTTTCCCAATATGAAAATATAGGAAACATGTTATAATTAATTTAACGAAACAGAATTAAGAATTAATTGATAGGGTGGGTACAATGATTGAGATTGGATCCTTTATAAAATTACAACGAAATAAACAAGAAATGACGCTTGGAGAGTTGTCAGACGGGATTGTTTCAGTATCTTATCTATCAAAAATTGAGAATCAAAAGACTCAAGCAAGCCCGGAAATCATCCAAATGCTCTGTAATCGACTAGGTATAGAGGTCGATAATAGTCAGGAAGATCTAATAAGGCAACGATGTGAAGATTGGTATGCAATGTTGTTCGAAGATCAAGATAAAAAAGAAATTGTCGAAACATATAATGAGTTACAGGAGCTAATGGATAAAAATTTATCGGAAAGTTTAATGATGTTTGAAATCCACAAAATTCGTTATTATCTAGTTTTAGGTGATTACGACATTGCACTTCAAAAGATAAACGAGCTTTCCGAGGTTTCAAATTCGTTTGACAACGAACAGCAATATTATTGGTTTAAATTTAAAGGCAATTACTATTCAATTTCTGGAGATTTTTCGCAAGCGATGTATATGTATAAGAATTCAGAAGATAAGTTGTTACACGTTCGAGTTGAGGAACAAGAGATAGCTGATTTAAAATATGTTATTGCTATCACACATACTAAGTTTATAAATACACTAGAGGCAATTGAGTATGCTAATCAAGCATTAGATTTTTTATGAAAGATTATAACTTTGTAAGATGTGCTCAATGTCATAACATATTAGGTATTTCATATAGAAGAATTAAACTATATGATAAAGCAATTAAGAATTTTAATTTAGGTTTGCATCTAGGGAAACTACAAAAAAATAGACAATTAATTCAATTAACTAATCAGAATCTTGGTTATCTATATTCAACACAAGGTAAACATGAGCAAGCAATTTTTCATTATAAAGAAGTATTAGATGATCCAGAGGTTTATATTGTAGAAAAGCTTGCAACTATTTCATCATTAATTAAAGAACTTTATAATACAAAAGATTATGAAGAGACAAAAGAAAAAGTAGAGAAAGCTTTAGAGTTACTTGAAGAGTTCGAATCTGCAGAGTCAGATGAATTATATTTTGTTTATGTTATTTATACTTATAAATATTTATTGGAAGATAATTGGGAAGAATTTGTTGCTCTTTTAACCAAGAAATTTATCCCTCACTTGCAGAAGAATCAAGATTATGCCGGTGTAACAACTTATTCGAAATTATTAGCTAAATATTTCGAGGATACAAACAAGTATAAATTAGCTGCTAAATATTATAAAGAGGCTACCTTTGCCTATGAGCAAATTTCAAATATTTAAAACATCTTTTAAGGAGGGGAGTATTATGAAAAAATTATCAGTAGGATTAGTTTTAGGTGTCCTTCTTGTCACTAGCTCTCTTTTTATCAGTGATATCTCTAAAGAATCTTCCAAGGATAGAGAGCAAGGGTTATCAGAAGTTGAAGATTTTGAAGTAGCAATTGACAGATTACCAGGAGTACTGAAATCAGGTAATGAGGTAGCAATTGACAGGTTACCAGGAGTACTGAAATCAGGTAATGAGGTAGCAATTGACAGGTTACCAGGAGTACTGAAATCAGGTAATGAGGTAGCAATTGACAGGTTACCAGGAGTACTGAAATCAGGTAATGAGGTAGCAATTGACAGATTACCAGGAGTACTGAAATCAGGTAATGAGGTAGCAATTGACAGGTTACCAGGAGTACTGAAATCAGGTAATGAGGTAGCAATTGACAGATTACCAGGAGTACTGAAATCAGGTAATGAGGTAGCAATTGACAGGTTACCAGGAGTACTGAAATCAGGTAATGAGGTAGCAATTGACAGATTACCAGGAGTACTGAAATCAGGTAATGAGGTAGCAATTGACAGGTTACCAGGAGTACTGAAATCAGGTAATGAGGTAGCAATTGACAGGTTACCAGGAGTACTGAAATCAGGCAATGAAGTAGCAATTGACAGACTACCAGGTGTACTATCTATCAACACTACTTCACAAGTTTAATTTTTAAATTTTAACACATGTTTTTTTACCCTATACAAATGACAGATTTCCTGAGACTGTGTGGAAAACAGTTTCAGGTATTTTTTTGTCCATTTATAGAAATAATGTATGCCACTATTAACTTCAATTATTATGGATAACCAGAAGATTTGCCTTTAATAAGCTATCTTTGCTATTATCAATAGTGTTATAATAAGGGAATGAAAAAATTGTAGATACATGTTAGAAAACATATAGGAGGTACTTATAATGGCAGAGATTTCAAAAGACCAAGTGAAGCATGTTGCTCACTTAGCTCGTCTAGAGTTAGACGATGAAGCTGTTGAAAAGATGTCGGACGAGTTGAGTGCGATTATTGATTTTGCTGAACAATTAAATGAACTGGATACGGATTCTGTAGAACCTACTACACACGTACTTAATCTTAAGAATGTAATGCGAAAAGACGAACCGAAGAAATGGATTAGCCAGGAAGATGCATTGCGTAATGCTCCTGATCATAAAGATGGTCAAATTCGTGTTCCATCGATATTAGAATAGGGAGGAGAAAATCATTATGTCTTTATTTGATTACACAATAAAAGAATTAGAAGAAAAGCTACATAATAAAGAAATTACCGTTGTAGATCTAGTGAAAGAATCATATCAACGTATTCATGAAGTAGATCAAGAGGTCCATGCTTTTCTTACGTTAGATGAAGAAAAAGCGTTAGAAAAAGCGAGAGAATTAGATCAACTTGAAGATAAAACAGGTATCTTATTTGGAATGCCTGGTGGTATTAAAGATAATATTGTAACAAAAGGACTTCGTACAACTTGTGCAAGTCAATTCTTAGATAATTTTAATGATCCATTGTATGATGCAACTGTTGTTCAAAAGTTACAGAAAGAAAACATGGTTGCTGTTGGTAAATTAAATATGGATGAATTTGCCATGGGCTCCTCTAATGAGAATTCTGGTTATGAACCAACACGTAATCCATGGAATACAGAACATGTACCTGGTGGGTCTAGTGGTGGTTCTGCTGCTGCAGTAGCTGCAGGAGAAGTGCTATTTACATTAGGCTCTGATACCGGTGGTTCGATTCGTCAACCAGCAGCATTTTGTGGAGTAGTTGGTATGAAACCAACGTATGGTAGAGTTTCACGTTTTGGATTGGTTGCTTTTGCTTCTTCTCTTGATCAAATTGGGCCAGTTACTCGTACAGTAGAAGATAATGCACGCGTACTTGAAGTTATTGCTGGGCATGATCAAATGGATACAACGAGTGCGAATGTAGAAGTTCCTTCCTATACAGAAGCGTTAAAACAAGATGTAAAAGGGCTTAAAATTGCAGTGCCAAAAGAATATCTTGCAGAAGGTGTATCGAAAGAAGTAAAAGACGCTATCTTAGACGCATTGAAAGTATATGAATCCATGGGTGCTACATGGGAAGAAGTTTCTTTACCGCACTCAAAATACGCACTTGCAACATATTATTTACTTTCATCTTCAGAGGCGTCTGCTAACTTAGCTCGTTTTGATGGCGTACGCTATGGTGTGCGTTCAGAGAATGCAGATAACATGATTGATATGTTCAAAAAATCCCGTAGTGAAGGATTTGGAGAAGAAGTGAAGCGTCGTATTATGTTAGGAACTTTTGCGCTTAGCTCTGGTTACTATGATGCTTATTATAAAAAAGCACAAAAAGTACGTACATTAATAAAAAATGACTTTGATAAAATACTAGAGGAATATGATGTTATCGTTGGGCCAACAACTCCAACTCCAGCATTTAAAGTTGGAGAAAAAACAAGTGATCCATTAACGATGTATGCGAACGATATTTTAACTATTCCAGTTAACTTGGCTGGTGTACCAGGAATTTCTATTCCATGCGGATTCTCTCAAGAAGGTCTACCTATTGGGTTACAAATTATCGGTAACTATTTCGATGAAAGCACAGTATACCGTACAGCATACGCATATGAACAAGCAACGGAACATCACAAGAAAAGACCTCAACTTGGAGGTGCAAAATAATGAATTTCGAAACAATTATAGGTCTAGAAGTACACGTAGAATTAAAAACAAACTCAAAGATTTTTAGCCCAAGTACAAATGAATTTGGTTCTGATCCGAATACCAATGTGAACCCGATTGACTTAGGGTATCCAGGTACATTACCTGTACTTAATGAAGAAGCGGTAAACTTTGCAATGAAAGCGGCAATGGCTTTAAATTGTGAAATCGCAACGGATACAAAATTTGATCGTAAAAACTATTTCTATCCGGACAACCCGAAAGCTTATCAAATCTCTCAATTCGATCAACCAATTGGGGAAAACGGCTGGATTGAAATTGAAGTAAATGGTGAGAAAAAGAAAATTGGTATTACACGTCTGCATTTAGAAGAAGATGCTGGTAAATTAACACATGGTGAAGACGGATATTCTTATGTAGACTTTAACCGTCAAGGTACGCCGTTAATCGAGATTGTATCGGAACCAGATATGCGTTCTCCAGAAGAAGCATATGCATATTTAGAAAAACTAAAAAATATCATTCAATATACTGGTGTTTCTGATGTGAAGATGCAGGAAGGTTCTTTACGTTGTGATGCGAATATTTCTTTACGTCCAATTGGACAAGAAGAATTTGGTACGAAAGCGGAATTGAAGAACTTAAATTCTTTCTCTTATGTTCAAAAAGGATTAGAGTTTGAAGAAAAACGTCAGGAAAAAGAATTGTTATCAGGTGGAGAGATACTTCAAGAAACTCGCCGTTATGATGAGAAAACAAAAGAAACCATTCTTATGCGTGTCAAAGAAGGTTCGGATGATTATCGTTATTTCCCAGAGCCAGATTTAGTCCCATTATATATTGATGAGGAATGGAAAGAACGTGTAAGAAGCGAGATTCCTGAATTACCTGATGCTCGTTTAGAACGTTATATTAATGAGCTTGGACTTTCAGAGTATGATGCTAATGTGTTAACAGCTTCCAAGCAAATGTCTGATTTCTTTGAAGATGCAGTAGCACAAGGCGCTGATATGAAGCAAGTTTCTAACTGGTTGATGGGTGAAGTATCTGCTTATATGAATAAACACTATAAAGAGTTAGATGAATTGGCAATCACACCTGAAGCACTTGCAAAAATGATTAACTTAATTGAAGATGGAACCATATCTTCTAAAATTGCTAAAAAAGTATTCGCAGAGCTTGTAGAAAATGGTGGCGATCCTCAAAAAATTGTGGAAGAAAAAGGGCTTGTACAAATTTCTGATCCAGAGCAACTAAAACAGATTGTGAATGATGTGTTGGATGAAAATGAACAATCCATCATTGATTTTAAAAATGGAAAGAATAAAGCAAAAGGCTTCTTAGTTGGACAGATTATGAAAGCAACAAAAGGACAAGCAAACCCACCATTAGTAAATAAAATTCTTGCAGAAGAACTTAATAATCGCTAATACTCTAAGAGAGGCTGTCATTATGAAATAATGGCAGCCTACAAAATTATCGAATACCCTTTTCAAACTATAAAAAAAGGACTATGATATTGGATAGGCATGATTATTAAGATCGATATTAAGAAACCTAGGAGATACTTCTTCAAAAAGTAACACACCCAAGGGTTCTCCGATATATGATAAGTTTCTATCTGTTGAACGTATGGGGGAGGAAATAACATGAAAAAGGCCCGAATCATCTATAATCCAACTTCGGGACGCGAAGCAATAAAAAGAGCTTTACCGAATATACTTGAAAAATTAGAAGTTGCTGGTTTTGAGACATCTACACATGCGACTACATGCGAAGGAGATGCTACGGAAGCTGCAAAAATAGCTGTCGAACGTAGGTATGATTTAGTTATCGCAGCTGGTGGCGATGGAACGATTAATGAAGTAATAAATGGACTAGCGGAACAAGAACATCGTCCACAATTAGGAATTATACCGGCCGGTACTACGAATGACTTTGCTCGTGCATTACATATTCCTCGAGATATTGACAAGGCAGTTGACGTTATTATCGAAGGAAATACGATGGAGCTTGATATAGGTAGAGTCAATGATGATCATTACTTTATCAATATTGCTGGTGGAGGAAAATTAACGGAATTAACATATGAAGTGCCTAGCAAATTAAAAACCCTCCTTGGTCAGCTAGCATACTATATAAAAGGTATTGAAATGCTTCCATTCTTGAAAGCAACAAGAGTGAGGATTGAATATGATGATCAGGTCCTAGAAGATGATATTATGCTGTTTCTTATTTCCAATACCAATTCTGTAGGAGGATTTGAGAAGCTTGCCCCAGATGCAAAATTAAACGATGGGTATTTCGATCTTCTAATCCTAAAGAAAACAAATCTTGCAGAATTTATACAGATCGCAACTTTAGCTTTACGCGGGGATCATTTTAGAAGTAAAAATATTATCTATACACAAGCAAAGCATATAAAAGTATCAAATGAAGAAAAAATGCAATTAAATATCGATGGAGAGTATGGCGGATTACTCCCAGGAGAATTTTTAAATCTACGGAAGCATATTGAATTTTATGTACCGAAGGACTTTATAGAAGTACAGGAAGACTTGGATTAAAAGTCTTCCTTTTGTATGTTTAGAAGCACAAGAAAGATGGGATTCTATTCTTGAGACGGTGCTTATGGTAGAATAATTATTTAAGACGAATATGGTAATAAAAAGGAAGAATGTTATGGCAAAAACGAAGCCTCCAGTAAATAAAAATGAAATATATACACTTACCTTTGAGGATTTAACACATGAAGGGAACGGTGTTGCGAAAATAGAAGGATATCCATTGTTTGTACCGGATGTTTTACCTGATGAAGAAGCAAAAATAAAAGTTGTAAAAGTCAATAAGAACTTTGGATTTGGGAAATTACTTGAATTAACGAAAACAAGTCCCCATCGTGTAGAACCTACATGTCATGTTCATTGCGGTGGATGCCAATTGCAACATATGAGCTATGATTTACAGCTTCAAATGAAGCAAGATCAAGTGCATAATGTGATGAAGAAAGTAGCTCATCTGGATCATGTGCCGGTACATCCGATATTAGGGATGAAAGAGCCATCGTATTACCGAAATAAAGTACAAATTCCTGTAGGGGAGAAAAATGGAGAAGTCATTGTTGGCTTTTATCAAAAACGAAGCCATCGAATTCTTCAAAATCAAGATACTTGTCATATCCAAGATGAAGCAATTAATGAGGTATTACCTTTCACTCGACAATTGATGAATAAATATGGCATCCAAGCTTATGATGAAAAATCTCATCGAGGTCAACTCCGCCATATTATGGTTCGTGTTGGTCACCATACAAAAGATATTATGATCGTATTTGTGACGAAAACGTCCAAGTTCCCAGAGAAGGATCGAATTATTAAGGAATTGACAGAACAATTTCCTCAAGTGAAATCGATCGTCCAAAATGTGAATGATCAACGGACGAATGTGGTACTTGGTAAAAAGACAAAGGTTCTTTGGGGAGAGAATTATATTTATGATAAAATTGGAGATCTTACATTTGCGATTTCCCCTAAATCGTTTTTCCAAGTAAATCCTGTTCAAACAAAGGTCTTATATGATAAAGCATTAGAATATGCCAATATTGATAAGGACGATGTGGTTATTGATGCGTATTGCGGTATCGGCAGCATTTCTTTATTCTTAGCCCAAAAAGCGAAGAAAGTATACGGCATTGAAGTCGTGCCAGAAGCCATAGAAGATGCGAAAATGAATGCAGAGATAAATGCGATGGACAATGTGGAATTCTCTGTTGGGCAAGCAGAAAAAGTGATGCCGAAGTGGAAAGAACAAGGATTAGATCCGGATGTCATTGTAGTCGATCCGCCTCGAAAAGGATGCGATGTCGATTTCTTAGAAGCAATGATTGCAATGAAACCAAAACGTATTGTCTATGTTTCTTGCAACCCTTCCACATTAGCTCGTGATCTTCGTATTTTAGAAGATGGTGGTTTTGAAACAAAACAAGTACAACCTGTTGATATGTTTCCGAGCACGAATCATGTGGAGTGCGTAGCGGAATTGACTCTAAAGTTGTCTAACTAAAATAAACCCTTGCTCGTTAAAATAAACATTACCGATTCAGACCCCGATTTCGTGAATATAAACATTTCCGATTTCAGGGTCTTTTTCATGCCCATCCCTTGTCTTGTCTCGGTTTCCTCTTCTTTCCTCTATGCAACATTTTGAGAGAACTTTATTCCAACTCCCCAAAAAAGATGAAAAAACAGGCGGAAAAGAGGCGGAAAAACGGCAATAATTAAATCCAAAACTGGGGAAAATGGGGGTTCCGTAGGAAAACTTTATTTTAACTCGAACGGTGGAATGCGGGTTGGAGGTGGGGGTTTTAGCAGGGGTTTATTTTGGGGGAACATAGTAGAGAAAAGAAAATAAGTTCGTTTTGTAATATTTCATTTACAATATGGAAATTGGAGGTAAGAGAAAAGAAGAGAGAAGGAAAGAGCAGGCATACAGTTATGTACTCGATCGTTTTTTTAACAAAAACAATATAAGACTCGGACTGGATTCAATAGTGGATTCAGTCTTTTTCTTTATTCAATATTTCCTCGATCAATCATTTGTAGGGGGCGGTTCACGTATTTCCCTGCGATTCTCTCTTTTTCTCTATCTCTGTATCAAAACTGTGATATTTCTTTGAATTATTAACCAATCCAATAATTTTTCAATCGTTAATCAACCTAATAGTCTTTTCTAACGGGTTCAATCATGAAAGAAGGAAAGGAACCTTTTTTGTCGAATTTATACAATAGGAGCAGGATTACATTACAAGTGTTGTTGCTATATAGAAAGGGGAAAATAACATGGGTATATTTGATTATCTATTTAAAAATAAAAAAACACCTCAAAACAATGAAACAGAAAAACAACAAAAGGACGTAACTCCGGAAATTAAAGAAGACTATAAAAGACCAGTCCAAATTGCAGAAACAAGTTATTCAGTAACGAGAGAAGAAAAATATGGAATATTTGAATACATTGATTTCAAGATTGCAGGAACCTCGTTTTACCAAAAGGCTATAAAAAAGGCATTACAACAAGAAAAGGAAAATAGCGTTTTCTTTGATGAAAAATATAATGGTATGACAAACAAAGAAATTTTAGAAGAAACTTATGATGAACCAATTTTTGAATATAGTGATGCATTATTTTCCAATTGCTCACTACGATTAGAACCTGAAAATGAGTATGATTCAAAGGCAATAGCAGTCTATATAGATTCATTTATGGTTGGCCATATCCCCAAGAAAAACTTTTCAGAAGGTAAGGACTACATATATAATCAGTTAACAGGTGGATTGAAAGCTAACCAAAGACTCAATCTTAGTGTCAGTCTAAGTGGTGGTAAATATAAAATAAACCGTAATGACGAAAAAGTAGACACTGGGGAATCTGAATATAAATTAGATGGACAAGTAACTATAAAAACCGAGCTGTATTAAATGAAATTCAGCAATTAATTGCTGAAGAAACAGGATTTGAAGTTAAAGTTTATTTTGAAAACAGAAAGAGATGATTAATTTTGGTTACATTAAAGGATTATTCTCCAGAACTTTTGGTAGAATGACATTTGATAAAAAATGGGAAACTCCCTCCTTTAAATACATCATACGGATCTGACTATGAGCCCATTGTGTTTGTTCTATCTGTGATCATGAATGGAAAATAAGAGTTGCTAATCGTGCCATTCATAAAATGAAAGGGCGTGAATATATATGCTTTCCCTTGAAGAATATATTTCTAAAAGAAAAAAGGAAGATCGACTTAATGAATTTGATATTGAGTCAAAAGCTCAAAACATGCAAACTTGTATGAACTATATATTTGAATATTTTAATCAGTATTTAGATGATGCGAAAATGGATGAAAAGACAGTGCTAAACAAGGAGAAACTTGAGAAGTATAAACATTCTCTTCGGCATTACGATCCTGAAATTCAAGAATGGTTAGTTGGAATTTATGATGATTATGACAAGCAACTTAATCGTTCCATTGCTAACTATCTTAGAAAAGATGATTTATTTTATCTATACAATGCGGATAGAGAATTCCGTAGTGCTTCATATGATTGTTATGCTCAACTTATAAAGAGGAATAGTTTCATGAAAGAGCAGACGGAAATGCTTTTTTTGTTCATCAAAGACCATCATAGAATCCAAAGCCATTCGGAAAAGGATTTTGAAAATACCTATATATCGGATGAAGTAGAGGAGTGGATTAATAATACATGGAACAAATACCAAGTGAATTTGCCTGCTTTTGCTTCAGATTATGTAAATCGCTTTTATGATAATGGTGAAATTTGGGATGCGAAGCATAGAATCAAAAGCAAGGATAGTTGGAGAAAATACGAGTATGACTATAAACAAAAAAGTAATTTATTCAACATTAACTCATTATTTAGGAGAATCTCTCAAAAGCCTTTTATCAGGGGAAAGAAACAATTTCTTGAAATATTATTAATGTATTATTGGCTTCATGAAATTGATGGTAATGAAGACTACTGGCAAGAATATATAAATAAGACATTGCCTTCAAAATAGGTAGTCGTAACTGCTAACCTAGAGTGCTTGATAATTGTTTTCCTGCCATTGTCCTCTTGTCCTTCAGTTACTTTTAAGATGGATGGTATCCCAAAGGCAAGAAATTGGCAAAGAAACAGTGGAGAAATCTGTATCTTATGGTTTTTTCCATACATTGATTTTTAAATGGTGTTACACTATAATTCGAGATAATCATAAAAAGGACGAATGGTGATTTCAAATGAATCGAATGTACTTTTATTCAGAAATTAAACTAATAGAATCTTTAAAAACTCGTATTCAACAGTAGATGCGAGTTTTTTTATTGCTCCCATTGTTTATAGTCAATGGTACATTGGAAAAAGTTTGGAAGGAACCAACCCATAATTACTGTGGAACAAACTTAGTCATTACTATGTTAATTATTTTTTATTTGCTTTACATGGTACTAGGTAGTGGTATATGGGTACTCTTAGTGTCTTGGAGTATCGGATACAAGATAAGGAAAGCTTAGCTAATTGGGGGAGGGGGTGTAAAGGGTACGGATGTTGCAAATAGGATGAAAGTCACAGTAAATTATGTTTCCAAATTGGAAAGGATTGAGAGAACCTACAGAACCTTTAAGCTGTAAGTCTGCGGAAGTATTTAAAATAATTCATGAGGTATATTGTATCGAAAAGCAGATAGGGCTTCTATATTTGATCAGAAGGGGATATTATATGGGACTAATAATAGTATCTGTTGTAGCAATTGTAATTATATTTACGCTAACTATTGCTACTGCAACGCTTATCTTGAAATCCAAAGGAAAAAGATTAAAGAAAAAATAGCCAACTAAAGTGTTTGATAGTTGCATACTTAGCTGAGAAAATGAATTATCTGTTTGAAGGTGTTTAGCCGGAACCAGTTTAGGACAAAAAATTCAAAAAGGTTAGGACACTATTTGCTGTTTTATTGATATGTCACTTCTAAGTTTATAACAGAGATTTAACAAGAAAAGGAGGCTATATGTGATTGTAATAGATAATTGATATTGGTTTTGTGAATAGTTGTTGAGATGGAAAAAAGGAAGCTTTGACTACTTTGAATTAAAAGAGAGTAGAAAGTTAACTCTACTCTCTTTTAGTTTTGTTATTAAGTTTTTGACTCAAGAAATAATTGACGTCATTAGCTTTATCGCCTGCTATAATGTGATAGACAAAACTAGGATTCTCCATAAAAATGAAAAAATGTTCATTTTCTCTAGTATAGTAACTAATTTCTTCCCAATTGTTGGTCATATTTCTTTCTCTATTAGGGTTATTAGGGCGGTAAATGACATGAATTTCTTCTTCAGATAATTCTGCTCTGTACTCCCCTAAAACACTCATATTCTGTGTACTTAGCTCTCTTTTAATCTTTCCTATCCTATCTTTTTCAAATCCCTTCCAACCAAAGTAAGTCATAATTATACTTACAACAAGAACTAAAGCTAAATAAGTGATTAATCCTTCCTCTATCCTCTTATGAACTGGGTATGAAAGAACTGCGATTACTATATACATAACAATCATTGCAAATATGCGAAGTTTTTTCTCTCTATAACTATATTTATAGTAGTTCTCTGCAAATGCCGGAATATCACTTTCGTCTTTTTCATATGTTAGTAAAATCTTTTCCATAATGTGCTCCTTTTATAAATATAGTTAATTTTTTTTAGATTGAATCTTCCTTATCTATAATATTATCTTTGTCGTTCAGAGTATATAGAAATGGTAGCTGAACAATTAACTTATTCTCCGTTATAAGTTGCAAATTTTATCAAACTTTGGATGGGTGCTCCGCTGAAAACTGCAGTTTTTTCTCTATTGAAATCCATAGTTTTGACACCAGGCAATATAAATGCGGTTTACATCCGTGTTTTTCTATTATTTGTTGACAATAGGTAAAACTGTGGAACCATCTACCGCTGAAAACTGCAACTTTTCTTTGTGCAAATCCATAGTTTTGACATTAGGCAATAAATATTTGGTTTATATCCTTTTTTCTTCTATTTTTGTTGACGATAGGTAAAACTATGGACTGTTCTACCGCTGGAAACTGCAGTTTTTGATAAACTCTAGAGGAATGATTCATTATAAACTACACCTTTTTTAAGTTATTAATAATCAATTACTATGGTGTATGATTTAATTAATAGACATTAGTATTAGTAAAGGAGAAGAAAACATGACGTATAAAATTAATGAGCCTTCTAAGAGGAAATTTGGATGGATGGATAAATGGGCTAAAGCCACGGGAGATTTGGCAAGAATTGATGCAAAAGTAAATAATACTTATATTATTTATGAAAAAGAAGGTGAGCTGGTTAAAGAATATCCTAATGGGAAAATCATGCCGTTAAATAACGATTGATAAAGTTAATGTATATTTGTTAAGTTTCTATCTTTAAGCTGCAATAATCTTTGTAATCTTTTTGAACTTAATCGTATTCTCCAAGCAATTTTTTCGTGAAATCGTCTTAAATTTTCTTCATATTTCCGATGTAGTTCAATAGTTTTTTTAGTTATTTTCGATATATTGAATTAACTCACGACTATTTGATTAACCGCTCCAAATGTACATGATAAGATAATAAATATTTAATCTAATAATGTAGGATCTTTTATTCCCTTTTTTTGAAACAATTCCAAATTTTAAAAGGACCGGTTTGCATTCTCCTTAGTTCTCTTTTAAGAAGTTCGTTCTCTCTTTTTAATTTCTTTATTGATTCTGATTCACCCGATTTAGCCAAAGGTAAATTCAAAGCTTTTCTATTATCCCGCCTAAATCTTCAGTTTACAAGAGAAACATGTTCCTCTTAGCTTATATAATTATTATAATGCAGCAAGAGGAGAATGATAAGTCTTATTAAGTTTAATAATTGTTTAACTGTATTTGATACTTGATAAATGTTGATATTTGCTACAAAAAGATAACCGTAATTTTCCTTCGAATTCAACACTTTTTCTCCTAATATCCTATGGTTCATCAATCTTTTTTGGATGATCGCTCAACACTTTTCAATGTATTAAAAAGTGTTGAGTGAATTTTTATGCCAGTTTTTTTATATAAAGCTAATTTGACCTTTCAATCGTATTTATATATACTTTTAATAACTAGAGACAAAAATTTCTTTAATTGATGTGTTGAATTATGAAATACAGAAATTTATTTAATATAAACAAATCAATGAGGTTCAAAGAACTCGTATCTAATTAATGGATACGAGTTCTTTTTTATTACATCGCTTATAGTCAATAGAACTATTTGTTTGAAAGGTGGTGAGAACATTGAATGACAATCAGTTATAAAAAATATTCTATTGAGAAATGAGTTTTATCCATTATTAGAAATTGTAAGAGAAGTGTTCTTTCCAAAATACTTGGCTGGAATAGTAAGAAGACTTAACTATTAGTAATAAAATTCCGTTAGTTATCTATTATAAAGAGTACTAAAAAATAGGGATTGGTTATACCAATAGTTAAGGAGGAAAATAGTTATGGTAGATCAAGAGAGGGTAGTATTAATTGATAGTTTAGTTGAAGATTTTGGTAGAGCAGTTAGGGATTTTAGAATCAGAAGCGGGATAACATTGCAGGATATGGCTTTTATTATTTCGTGTAGTCCTAGTTATATATGGAGGATAGAGGCACATAGGAGAAATCCAGAAGTAGATTTTAGAATAAGGGTTTTAAATCAAGCAATGGGGTTTTCAGCGGAAGATATTTGCTTGTATTTAGAAAAGTATATGGAGAAAAATAAGTCTGCAAGTGAAGTGTAAGATAATTTATCTGAAGCAGGAGGCATAGGTATGGTGACATGGACTATTGTGCTATCTATATTGGCAATTATCATTTCGATTATATCTCTATTTATAAGTTATAAAAATCAGAGGGTGTCAAAATAGCATATTGAATTGGAGAAATAGGCTACTAGATTTTGATGGTAGTCTATTTTTTACTGTATCTGCGGATTTTGATTTACGTCAGGTAATCGAAGGTGTATCAAGAGATAAGGTAGTTAGGGTTTTAATATTATGTGTTGTTTAGTAATTATTCATTATGTTATACATTACTCAAAGCATAATACATCTAGAGAGAAGAAAAACGGCTCTCCCTTCTTTGTCAAAGATGACAAAATAATAAGCCATAAATAACAAAGAGGGATTAAAAAGATTGACTAGCTTCCGTCGTTCAGCGGAAATAGTGTGATATTATTCTAACGAGCGACATGACGCTGTGGTTTTACAGCGAATGGGTTTTTACGTATATTTCCAATCTACAATTAATACAATGCTTAATTTTTATGTTTATATATTATATCCATGTAAATGATAACTTTCTAGTGTTCGAGGTGACAATCGAAATTACCGAATCATATCCCTATATATAGTAATTTGAAAAATTGATATAGCATAGTAAAGTATTAAAATCAGCCATTGATCTAAATCCTTTAATAACAGATACGTTGTAAAAAGTTTAAACTATTTGAAGAGTAAGATACCACAAAGATAAATAAAGGTAATACTACATAATATCTTAAATTTAAAACTATCACAGATTGAGTTTTGAAATGGTTTTATTAATATCTAACAACATGACAATATTAAAGAATATCTCCCTTAACGTAGAGTCTATTTACCTGTGTAATATTATTACACTCAATTTGTGATACTTAATGTGAAATAACTACTTTAAAAATAAGGCTGTTTTCGTAAACTTTGGTGTTTTTGCTTATGATTATCTTTGATTAATAGGAACAAACGTTCTATAATGTGAATATGTAAGTATGGAGGTGTAGAATATGAGACCAAATCTAACAAAAGATATTAGTGTAGATAGTTTTAAAGATTTCTATTGGTTGAAGGAAGAATTACAATCTTTTTGCAGAGAAAATGGAATAAGTGCTTCTGGTTCAAAAATAGAGATTTCCGATAGAATTGAAACATTTCTTCGAACAGGAGAGATAAAAAAGCCAATTAGAAAATCAAAGGTGAATAGTAAGTCAGAACCACAGGTCGATTTAAGTCTTGATACAGTCATTTCGAAAAACCATCGTTGTAGTCAAAATGTAAGAGCTTTTTTCAAGACAGTTATCCCTAATTTTCATTTTTCTACCTATATCCAAAACTATTTTAAAACTAACATTGGAAAAACGTATCGAGATGTTGTAGATGCTTGGTATAAAGAAGAAGAACGAAAGAAAAACCCATCGTACAAGAAAAAAATCGCTCCTCAATTTGAATACAATCAATTTATTCGTGATTTTTTTGCCGACTCTAATAATCAAGGGAAAAGTCGTAAGGAAGCGATTGAGGCGTGGAACAACATCAAAAAACTCCCTGGAAGCAATAAATATACGTCTAATAATTAGTTAAGCACATCTCAACATTTCTATTGTGGTGTGACTTGATTTTCGACAGGCAGAAACAAATCTTAACCAGTGTAGCATCAGACGTTATAAATGCTTCAACCGAATTGTGTATTGAGACAGGTGCAATTCTCGAAGCACATAAACTAAACCCTAAAATTACTCATACGATTTGTGTTGTAAGGGAGGATGAGAATTCTGGATATATAGTTTTAACTCCCTGTGGTGTATGCCAGGAACGACTTTTTTACTGGGGAGAAAATGTAAAAGTAGCTATAACTAATCTGGGTGAAAAATTGGAATTCAAAACATTAAAAGAAATACAACCATATCATTGGTATAAAGCTTATGAAGATTGATTTTACATATTTAAGTAAAGGAGTTTTCCTGAAAAGCGAGAGCTCTATTTTGTGGGATTTATCGAATTGAAATGATAAAATTAAGCAATGAACTAAATACTTTAATTACTCTAAAATAAAGTTCCGTTTTTCCGAATCATATCCTATAAATAGTAAATTATAAAATTGATCTAATTATAGAAAAATGATAAAATTCAGCAAATGAAAAAGAGCTCTAATAAAATGAATTAATAAAGTTTACTTACACACTCTGTAATCAATGCATATGCCAGGATTTAATTGAAGATAATGATAAGTAAATCATGGTTTTATTATATAATATTTTATCAAATCCACAAACACCCGTTATGCTTTGATTTTCGATGACACCTTGCGTGACGAAATTGATAAAATGGATAAATAAAACATTAACTATAATCTCTTTAATGGAGAATAGATGAGAAAAAAAACTTTAAAAAGAAAAGGAACCTAAGTTAGTGGGTTCCTTTTTATTGCTACAATTCAAACCTCAAAAAATAAAAATAATAGTATCTTCAATACTGTCTTCTCTAGTTAGTAATAACATAGTAATCGTTGAAAGAATTATTAATTGAAGGTAACATTTTTCCTCTCTGAGCACTCCATTCAATTTAGGAATTGATCAACAACTATAAAAATTATAGAGAATCCGACAATTAAATAAACAATTTCTTTCCATGTCCTTTTCTTACTATTCTTATTAACCAGTGGTAATAGTAATACGAATAGCGTTGCAATAATAATCGAATAAAGAATTGACATTATTTTATCATCCTAGAAAGCGTTTTGTGAGTATTAGTGCTGTAGATAATAGAGCAATTGCAATAAGTTTTTGTTTCCATGTATCCTTTATACTATGCTTGCTAGTCAATAATAAAATGACAACCGTTGAGAAGTTATTATTAATTGAAAAGGTGACATTTAGACTTCACATTCTTATCTCATAAGAGAAATCTTTCTATTAAAATTAATAAGACTGATAATATAGCAATTGCGATTAACTTCTCTTTCCATTTTTCCTTGATACTATCTTTTGCAGTCAAAACCAATATGCCTATAGTTGCGATTAGAATTAGTTGATGAGGTGACATTCATCATCTTCCCTTTTATCTGTCGTTTAGTTATAAGAGGAATCTATCGATTAAAAATATTATAATAGACAAACCCACAATTAAATAAATTTTCCCTTTCCAACTAGGATTATCACTTCTTTTATCAATAAGTGGTGCAAGTAATACAACTAAAGCTGCAATTATAACTATTTGAAATAGAGACATCTAATTTTCACCCTCTTTAAATACTTTGTAACTAACTCCTCCATCGGAACTAACTACGAAACGTACTCTTCCATCCCAATTTTTTCCATCATCATCACTTATATACAATATAACTTCTTGTGTACCAGCCTTAGGTACTGGCGTTCCCACAATATCTCCCCAAATTGGTATATTCCTTTGCAGATAAAATGATGCACCATATTTAGCAGTGCTTTTAGCAAAAGGAATACTTGTATTATCAAGTTTGTCATACGCTTTCTGAACCGCCTTGACTTTATCTCCTGCAATAGTCGCAACCTTCGATAAGGTAAGAGTTGCAGCAACATTTGACGCTATATAAGCACCTTCCCCAATACGCTGATTAATTTTACCTTGTACAGCATCTTGAGTATAATAATGTAGATTTGGATTATCTTTGAAGATCATAAAGTCTCCATCTTCTATCGCATAATTTATCTGATGGCCATTCAGTTTGATACTAGAAGGCTGAATGCCCATTGCTTCATAATCTACACTTTTACCTTGACTGACTTCCATATTGTTTTTCTCCCATTTAACAATACCAGAGCCGTCTGAACCCTCATTGTTCACTTTTATAGAAGGATTATATTCTAAATACGGTAATTTTCTACCTGAAAGTAACTGCTCCTCACGATAAGCACTAACGTGTTCTTTTAGTACTGGTAATCCATTAATGTCTAAAGTATTAACATAATTAGTAAAACGTTTTTCTCCTTTTGTTGTGCCGGCTCTATCAATTGTTAATCTTATGTGATGAAGAAGTTCTTCAATATCTGAATCAATCTCTGTTGTAGTATATGCATCCAATTTTTCAGTTAAGTCCATTAAGTTCTTAGAAGATTCTTGTTTGTTATTCATTACTGAGGTAAAGTCTGGCTTAGATGCATTACTAATATCTAATACACTATTAATAGTATCAATAATAGATTGATGTTCTTTTTCTAATTTTTCATATGTAGTTGTAATATTCTCTTCAGTATCAAGTAAGTAATCACTGTGGATACGTGCAGATGGACTAGCATCAACATTCTGAAATTCATTCAGGTGTTTCTCTAATTCAGCATTCATCTTAATAAACAATTTACTAAAAGAATCTAATAATGTTAAGTGAATCTCAGAAAAATAGTTCTTTGCGTTATTTGCTGTTTTCCCAGAAAATGAGTCCATGCTTTGTATTATATATATAGCTTGCTTTATATCATTAAGATTTATCTCTGTTGTTTCTGCATATTCTTTGAGGTCGTGTGAAAGTTGTAGCACTTCATCAATGTCTATCTTTTGTGCCATACTATTACATCCCCATTCTAAAATGTTATTTATTTACATTATAAAATAAGCCCCTGTCATTAGATAGGGGTCATTTGTTGTGTTTAGGTATTATCTCATAATGAATCATGCGAAAAGTTGTGGGTCTTTAGTAATATCCTAGAGAAGAGATATTCTCAATAAGTGATTCAATAAAGATGATATCCTTCTCTTGGTGTAGAGAGGCAATTAAATCACCTTGCTCTTCATATGACTTTGGAGTTATTGTCTGAATGACTTGATCATTTAATATAAATTCATATGTACAAAACATACTTGCAGTTTCTTTTTCTAACACAATATACTTTTCTCTTGGCCATACTCTTAAAGCCTACCTTTTATCTTTATTTTATCAGAAAAATTAAAATAGTGTTGGCGTATGATGTTTAAGAAAAAATGCACCCAAATTAAACTTTTATGTGATAGTGATGACCGATACAAATGGGCAAGATTTTTACAAAAATTATTAAGAAAGAAAGCTTATTTTTTTGCCCTGAATTAGATTTCTAAGGGGGAATCAAATCAATATTTTTTCATTATCACTTTTGCGAGCCCCCTTTAGTATTAATTCCGAACCATCTTCCAATTCTTTTAAGTAATTCAAGCATCTTCATTAAAAAGAGGTGATGATGTTGGAGATGTTATGGATTCAATAGTATGTTGTATGTTTTACGGTTGAATTAAAACATTAACATCATCAGGCTTTCTCGAGGTAACTTAGTGGTGCATTTGGTTCATCAATAGCACTTGGAGATGCTTTAGCTTACCTATTATGATAATTTTAGATAGGTTTACATTAAATGAACCAATATTAGTTAACAAAAATTAATACTGGAAATAAAAGGGTGGAACTGATTAAAAACATAAACGTTATCAAATTTGGATTGATATGTTGCGTGATAATAATATTATTCCATTAGTAATATATCGTCATCTAGGTGCGGAAGCTTATTATGCTGTTGGAGTAGGTATAATTAATGTTATTTTAATGTTAATAATTAGTATTGTGTTAGAAAAGAAAAGGAAAAGACAGTGATTATATTATGTTATTAGGACTGCAGTAACCAAAATCTCTGCCTATTTTTATGTTTAAAAGACTCTAGAGAGCACGGTCTTATTTTTTGCACCCAAATTAAACTTTTATGTGATAGTGAAGATCGATACAAATGGGCAAGATTTTTACATAAATTATTAAGAAAGAAAGCTCATTTTTTTGCCCCCTAATCCTGATTAAATTTTATAGAACACCCTCAAACATATGGCTGGTTATCTTAAATACTTAAACCATCTATCATAATGTATCTAATTATGGAAGGATGCATTTAATATGGTAGTAGATAACGATAAAAACAACACAGAGAGAAATATTCTAATTCAACCTTATAAACGAGGGTTTGATTCAAAGGAAGAAGCAATGCAACAAGTTAGTAATATATCATCTTATCTTGAGACGATAAATCTATGGAATAATTCAAAGCTAAATGTAATATCGGAAAAAGAATTTATTCAACAATTAGAGAATGGGGTACCACACCGTCTAGGAAGTTGCTTAGAATCCAGAATGTCATTAAGAGAGGTTGATAAATATCGTACAAATATTTTTTGTTTTGACTTAGATCATTTAGATCATTTACCAGATGATTCAATCCGTAAAATTATATCTAGATTAAATGGAAATTTTCATTATATACAGGAAAGCTTCTCTAGTGGTACTAAATTAACTCAAAAAAGATTTCATTGTTATTTGATGGTATCAACATTACAAGTGGATTTTAATGTGTTGAATTATATTTATAAAAGAGTCAAAGACGAACTAAGTGTGAAGATAGGGATAGAATTTGATGGTAGTATGCATCTATTGAAAAATATTTTTGCTTCTGGTAAAGATGTTAAAGTAAATAACACATTAGATATATTTAATCTTAGTCCTTATTTAGAAGATTATAATGCAAAAAGGTCAACATTAAGTAATAAGCAAGACATGAAGAGCTCCGTTACAGTTAATGAAGTGGTAGATGAAGATTTTAACGATAGATTCACAACTACTCAGGTAAACTTCCCAGAACTTCTTAAAGTTTTAAAATCAGCTAAAGTACCTGTTTATGAGTATCACGAATGGATTCGATATCTAATGTCATTTAATGATATGGAGAGAAAAGGGCTTATAACCAAAGATCAAAAATATCACCTAGCCGAAGCCATTGATGATGGTAATGCAAGTTACTATAAAGAAATGGAAAAACTAGAACGGTATACGAAAGTAACTATTGGTTCATTAATTTATAATTTACAGCTAAGGGGAATATCTACAAATCAGATATTTACCCTCAATGAACGGAAAGAATTGAGAATAGATACTTCATTTGATATTTATGGAAAGATAACTGAAAATCAGCAGGTATTTAAAGAAATAGAGAGAGTTATAACCAATCCTGAAAATAGTGGTAAACGAATACTCTTATATAGTGAAACGGGAACTGGAAAGTCCACAGCAATTCTAAAAATCCTCGAGAAATTCAACGATAATCAAAGTAAAGGCTTCTCTATTTTATCCATTCCACGAAGAAATTTAATTAATAATCTCAAAACAAAATTTGAAAAAAGTAGCGATTCAAACACGATTACTGGAAGTGATATATACACTTTCAAAGAGAGACGAAATATTATCAATGATTCTACCAATATTCTTACAACAGTAGATCATTGTCCTTATATCGTAAAATTCAAGTTGGAAAAAGATGATACTGATCTAGAATTGAATAACAGTGATGTTATGACAAGCTATAACCCGAGACTAATGATATTAGATGAATGCCATATGTTATCAAATGATGCTACTTTTAAGGAGGAAACTATTCGAGAGTACTGTGCAGCCGAAAAAAACTTATTGAAATCAGGTGGATTATCTGTTCATGTTACTGCCACACCAGAGAACCTTCGTTCAGAAGACTATGACTTCATCATTAAGGTAAATCAGTTAGACAGGGAAAATCCTTTTCAACATGCAGGTTACTTGATGATGGAAGGAACATCGAAACAAATAGAGAAGAAGATGCTAGAAACAATAAAATTAGCCACTAAAAAAAATAGAAATCGTCGTTTATTGGTGTTTATTGAACGTAAAGAAATCATTTTTCAATATAGTAAGGAACTAAACAATATGGGTATTAAAACCATGCAAGTGGTTTCCAGTAATGAGGAAATAAAATCAAAGGATGAAATATCAGTTGTTTGTAAAGGTGAAATACCAGAAGATGTGCAAGTTATATTGGCGACTACTTCTTTATCAGCAGGTGTTTCTATTATAAATAATGATAAAGGTGATGAAATATGGGTTTTGTGCACAAGTCGTTCTCTAAATTATGAAATGACAAGGATCGCTCAAATGGCCCATCGTTTTCGAAATCCGTATCACGCTTTAAAACTATTTATTCAACAAGGAAAATCTCAAGTAGAGAGAAAGACATTTCTTTATCATAAATATTTGGATGAAGAAGTGAAAAAAGCGGAGAATTTTAAAAGAACAATTGAGTTTATGAGAGAAAATAATTGTGAAGGGAGGGTTACGCTTGATGATTTAGAGAAGAAAAATGGTCTTTTTACTGACAGAGACGGTCAGGTAAGTGTTTGTCAGCCGTTAATTCAAAGTGAGATTGTTTTAAATAAGACCTACTATAATATCAATAACCCAATGGCGTTAATTAATGAGCTTAGTAAAAAATTTCAGCTTCAAATCAATCAAATGAAAATTAATGGATTTATTGATGTAGAAGAGAATGATAAATCTATGAAGTGTGATCCAACTGTTACTTCAAATGACATCATTTCAAAGCTAATTAAAGATGAGCTTTTCTATTCTCAATTAAATGAAGAGTATATTCTTTATGGTAAAAGTAGATTGATTGCTTCATTGCCAAAAATTAAAAGTTCAACGCTTAATGATTTGATGTTACTCTTCGATAATGGATATGAATTTTCCTTTGCGAGCCAAATAATGAAAGCTCATTTACACGCTAAGAAAAATGAAACTCTTTCTTATAAAAGAGATATAGCTGCTTTGAAGAATATTAATAAGATAAAAAATTCTGCTGAGAAATCTTTACTGACAAAGGTAGTTGAAAAAATATCTAAAGATATTTCATTAGCAAAAAATCAAATGGTTTATCAAAAAACGAGTGAAATAAAGTCTTATCTAAATTCAGTAGCAAGAGAAGTTTTAGAATCTAAGAGGTACTATGAGGAGCCAAAAAAAGTTGAGTATCTTTATAAGCTGTTAAAAATTAAAAAATGAAGAAACAAGGCTGTTGGATTTATGTTATTGAGGGTTTCATTGATATGAAATATATTAAAATGAAGTACGGTGTGAAGAAAGTTCTATATTAGACAAAGGAAAGGGAGATGTTAACTGACATCTTCCTTTTATCAATTTTGCTACATAATATGATAAAAACAGTAGATTAGTCTTATTTAATATACAATTATTTGTTACTATAAAAGTAGTATATTTACATAATAGTTATTACATAGAGGAGTATAAGTATGTTTAATTTTCAAGAAAAAGTTTCATTTATATGGTCTATTGCAGAGTTGCTCAGAGGTCCATATAAACCAGAAGACTATGGAAAAGTAGTCTTACCGATGGCAGTATTAAGACGTTTTGATAGCGTGTTAGGCAGTACAAAAGAAGAGGTTTTAAATAAATACGAGCAATTTAAAGATATACCAGAAGATTCAAGGGATGAAATACTAAACCGAGTGGCGAAGCAGAAATTTAGTAACGTAAGTAAATATGACTTTTCAAAATTACTAAGTGATGCAGATAATATAGCGGATAACTTACGAGATTATATTAATGGGTTTTCTAAGACAGCAAGAGATATCATAGAGTATTTTGATTTTGATAAGCAAATAGATAAGATGGAGCGGAATGATTTACTGTATCTTGTTGTAAAACGTTTCAGCGAGATTGATCTACATCCAAGTGTTGTATCTAATGTAGAAATGGGATACATATTTGAAGAGTTAATTCGCCGTTTTAGTGAGCATGCGGAGGCTGGTGATCACTACACACCAAGAGAGGTAGTTCGTCTCATGGTAAATCTATTGTTCTTAAATGATGAAGATATATTAACCAAACAAGGGATAACACAAACATTATATGATTCATGTGCAGGTACTGGTGGTATGGGATCAGTTGCTCAAGAATATCTAAAGGAATTAAATCCGTCAGCAGAGTTAGAATTCTTTGCTCAAGAGTTCAACGAGGAATCATATGCGATTAGTAAGGCTGATGTTTTGATAAAGGGTGAGGAAGCCAAGAATATTCGGTTTGGGAATACTTTATCAAATGATGCCTTTTCTGAAATGACCTTTGACTATCTAATAACTAATCCGCCTTATGGAGTGGAATGGAAGCCAGCTGAAAAAGCGGTGAAGGCTGAATATGAGGAAAAGGGTTATAACGGAAGATTCGGAGCAGGCCTGCCTCGTATAAGTGATGGACAACTTCTTTTCTTACAGCACCTTGTATCCAAAATGAAGCCTGTAACGGAAGATAATCCAAAGGGGTCCCGTCTTGCCATTATTATGAATGGATCTCCATTATTTACTGGTGATGCGGGTAGTGGAGAGTCTGAAATACGGAAATATTTAATTGAGAACGATTTGGTTGAAGGAATAGTTGCTATGCCAACTGACCTTTTCTACAATACTGGGATTTCTACGTATGTATGGATACTAACGAATAACAAAAGTTCACATCGTAAAGAGAAAATCCAACTTGTAAATGCCATAGAGTTCTATCAAAAAATGAGAAAGAGTTTAGGCAGCAAGCGTAAGGAACTATCTGAGGAGCACATTGCTGAAATAATTAGATTGTATGGTGATTTTAAAGAAAGCAAACAGGTAAAGGTCTTTGATAATAAAGACTTTGGCTATCAAAAGATTACAGTAGAAAGACCGTTACGTTTAAATTTCAAGATTAACGAAGAAAGAGTAGAAGAATTAAATAATCAGACTGCTTTTGCTAACTTAGCAAAGTCTAAGAAAAAAGGCGAAGCTGGTTTAGAGGCTATAGAGTTAGGTAAACAACAGCAAAGAGCCATAGTGTATGCTTTGCTAGCAATGAAATCGGATGAGACATATAAAAATAGAGAAGAGTTCACGAAGAAGCTGAAGAAGAAGTTTAAAGAAAACGATATAAAGGTCGGTGCACCTTTATTTAAAGCTATTCTAGCTGCATTATCTGAGAAAGATGAGACTGCTGATGTTTGTGTGGATACTAAAGGAATCCCTGAACCAGATGCGGATTTACGTGATACAGAGATTGTACCGCTGAAAGAATCTATTCATGACTATTTTGAAAGAGAAGTAAAACCACATGTTCCAGATGCTTGGATTGATGAGTCAAAGACAAAAGTAGGTTGCGAAATTCCTTTTACACGTTATTTTTATGAATATACAGAATTAAGAAGTTCGGAAGAGATAAAAGAAGAAATAAGAGAGTTGGAAGAGAGTATTTTGGAGAAGTTGAAGAAGGTGATGGGATAATGGAAATAATAAAGAAATACCCATCGTATAAAGATAGTGGGGTTGAATGGATAGGGCAGATACCGGAGCATTGGGAATTAATAAAATTAAAAAGAAGTCTTAAGATAATGAATGGAAAAGAAATACGAAATGAAATAGATATTAACGATTCAGAAGTAATAAATGTTTTCGGTTCCGGAGGGGTTTTTAAAAAAACTAATCAATTTTTATATAATGGACAATCAGTTTTGTTCGGTCGAAAAGGAACTATCGGAAAACCATTATACGTCGACGGAAAGTTTTGGACAGTGGATACAATGTATTACACGAAATTTCATAAAGGAATGCAGCCGAAGTGGTTTTATTATATGTTTAATGTGTTCCCTTGGGACTTATATACGACAAAAACTGCATTGCCTAGTATTGTAGGTACTGATATAGAGAATGAGTTTTGGGCCGTACCAGATCTACGTGAACAACAGGAAATAGTTAAACTATTGGATAATAAAACCACTGAGATAGACTTACTCATATCCGACAATGAAAAGCTCATCACATTACTTGAGGAAAAACGTCAAGCTATCATTACCGAAGCGGTTACAAAAGGATTAAATCTTGATGTGAAAATGAAAGATTCAGGTGTGGAATGGATTGGTGAGATACCTGAGCATTGGGAAAAGAATAAAGTTAAATATAGTACCTATGTTAAAGGTAGAATTGGATGGCAAGGATTACGTTCAGATGAATTTATTGATGAAGGTCCGTATCTGGTTACAGGTACAGACTTTGAAAATGGCTTGATCAATTGGGAAACTTGTTATCATATTAGAGAAGAAAGATTTAATGAAGCACCGGCAATTCAATTGAAGGAAGATGATTTGTTAATAACAAAGGATGGTACAATAGGAAAAATTGCTATTGTTAGGAATAAACCAGAACAAGCTATATTAAATAGTGGGGTTTTTGTTACAAGGTGTTTAAATAATCAGTATCTTACTGAATATATGTATTGGGTTTTATCTTCAGAGGTATTTAACAAGTACATTAAGTATATGGAAACGGGTTCTACTATTAAACACTTATATCAAGAAACTTTCGTGAATTTTATTTACCCCTTACCAAATATTACTGAACAAAAAGAAATTGTTGATTACCTTAATGAAGAAACGAACGATATTGATTCAATAATATTTGGTACAAAGAAACAAATCGAAAAAATAAAAGAATATCGCCAATCTCTCATCTATGAAGCAGTCACAGGGAAAATTGATGTGCAGAACTATAAAGGTGAAGAGGTATTATTGCATGAATAAAATTATTGGTAATGCCACGAATGTAATAACAGATTGCAAATAGTTAATGAAAAGGGGTGAGAAAATGAGCATTGATTACTCAGAGCAAGGTTTTGAAGCTAATATAGAAGCTAATTTGATTAATTCAGGGTATATTCAAAGAACCCATTCTGGTCAAACCTTAGATGACTTTAGGAAGTATGCAATTGATGTAGAGATTTTTTTCAAGTTTCTGGAGAACTCACAACCGAAGTCACTTGAACGTTTACGAAAGGCCTATAAAGACCAATATAAAAAGAAAATCTTAGACCGTGTACACAAAGAGTTAGATAAACGTGGAATAATTGACTGTTTGCGGCACGGTGTAAAGGACTATGGTGTGACTTTAAAATTGGCATACAATAAGCCTGTTAGTGATATGAATCAGATGCTTGTTGACTTGTATAGGAAAAACATCTTTACGGTTAGTAGACAAGTTTACTACAGCAGTAAAAACAACAATAGCATTGATATGATGCTCTCTCTGAATGGCTTACCCATAGTTGTTATGGAGTTAAAGAATCAACTAACCAATCAAACAGTAGATGATTCCAAGAATCAGTTTAGAAAAAATCGTGACCCTAGAGAGTTGTTATTTCAGTTTAAGAAACGAGCAGTTGTTTATTTCGCTGTTGATACGGATGAAGTTTTCATGACAACACAGCTTAATCGAGAAAAGACATTCTTTCTGCCTTTCAATAGAGGAAATGATGGGGGCAAGGGAAACCCTGTTGTTTATAATGATTACCGTACGTCATACCTATGGAATGAGATTCTTCAAAAAGATAGCTTACTAGATATTCTTTTTCGGTTCGTCTATGTAAATCAAGAAGATGTTTTAGACTCTACAGGGGAGATTATTGATAAAAAAGAAACAGTTATTTTCCCTCGATACCATCAGTTAGATGCAGTTAGAAAGATAGAACTAGATGTGAAAGAAAAAGGGATTGGTCAAAACTACTTGATTCAACATAGTGCAGGTAGCGGTAAGACTAACAGTATTTCTTGGCTAGCACATCGTCTTGCTAAACTCCATGATGAAGACAATATTGCAACGTTTACGAGCGTAATTGTTATTACGGACAGAAGGGTATTAGATAAGCAGCTGCAAGATGCTGTTTATCAATTAGAGCACAAAGCGGGGATGGTTGAGAAAATAGATAAAGATTCTGCCCAATTAGCTAATGCTATTGCTGGAGGAACTAGAGTGATTATCACTACGTTACAGAAGTTCCCATTTATTATCGAAAAGTTAGGAGAGTTTTCTGCTGGTAAGTATGGAATAGTAATAGATGAAGCTCATTCATCTCAGGGTGGTAAGGCTTCGACAGCAATGACTAACATCTTATCGGATAAATCGTTAGAAGATGCTTTTGAGGCCGACAGACTAGCAGAAGAAAACTTAGAAGATGTAGATGAGCAAATTGCCGAAACTATCGCAAAAAGTGGACAACAAGATAATATCTCTTTCTTTGCTTTTACTGCAACACCAAAACCGAAAACAATTGAACGGTTTGGAACCTATGATGAAGATGGGATGCCAAATGCTTTCCATGTTTACTCTATGCGGCAAGCAATTGAAGAAGGTTTTATTTTAGATGTATTAAAGAATTACACTACGTACAAAACTTTCTATAAAGTTGCTAAAAATATTGAAGATGATCCAGAGATTTCTGGCAAAAAAGCAACCAAACAAATAGCTAGATATGTATCTTTGCATCCACACAACATAGCTCAGAAAACAGAAATTATAGTGGAACACTTTAGACAAGTAACCTCTCATAAAATTGGAGGTCGTGCCAAAGCTATGGTTGTTACAGGTAGCCGTCTCCATGCTGTGAGGTATAAACATGCTTTTGATAGATATATTAAAGCAAAAGGATATAAAGATCTTAATACTTTAGTAGCGTTTTCTGGAGTTGTTGAGGATAAAGGTATGTCTTATACAGAGACGGATATGAACGGATTTGGAGAGAAAGAATTACCGGATAAGTTTCATAAAGACGATTATCAAGTACTCCTTGTAGCAGAAAAATATCAAACTGGATTCGATGAGCCTTTATTACATAGTATGTATGTTGATAAACCGCTTGATGGTATAAAAGCAGTACAAACGCTTTCTAGATTAAACAGAACATGCAATGGTAAAAATGATACCTTTGTACTTGATTTTGTAAATGATGCTGAAAATATTCAAAAAGCTTTCCAACCTTATTATGAAGTAACAGGTTTAGAAACTACAACAGATCCTAATTTATTATATGATCTAGAAAGAGAACTAGCTTCATGTCAGGTTTATACTGAAGAAGAAATTGAAGAAGTATGTAAATTAGAATTTAGTGACAAAAAGAAAATAAGTAAGACTCAGGAAAAACTAAATTCAATTCTAGATAAAGCAGTTAACCGCTTCAATCAAGATTTATCAAAGGAACTGCAGGATGATTTCAAAAGTGCTTCAACTAAATTTCTAAGAGTATACGCATTTATTTTGCAAATAGGACCCTTTGCCGATATAGACCTGCACAAGTTATATGTTTATCTAAATTATTTGTTAAGAAAGCTTCCTAAAAATGTATCTGATAGTGTATATCTTGCAGATGATGTAGCTTTACAATACTATAGAAATGATAAAGTGTTTGAAGGTAATATATCACTGAATCAAGAGGGAGAGTCTAAATTAAAGCCTACAAGTCACGGCAAAGGACAATCAGGTGAAGATGAAAAAGAAAAGCTTTCATCTATTATTGACAGACTCAATGAACGATTTGGTACGGAGTTTTCAGAAACAGATAAGTTATCCAGAGATCAAATAAAAGAAGATATGATAAACAATGAGGAATTAGCTCAAAAGGCACAGAGTAACACAAGGGATAATTTTAAATTTGCTTATGAAAAAGCGTTTTTAGACTTTGTCATTTCAAGAATGTCGCAAAATGAGAAGTTTTTCATGAAAATGTTAGAAAACAGTGAATTTAAAGCTTATATTATGGATGATATGTTTGAAGAAGTTTATGATGGCTTACACGAAAATACAACACATTAGGTGAAATCAGCTTATTAAAAAAGGGCCATAACTGGCCCTTTTTGTTTAGAAGAGTTTAAAAGAGATCTATAATCATTTCTTTATCATGCTCGTCAATAAATTCTTTCTGAGTACTTGATTCTTGCATGATATATCCTTCTTCTTTAATTCTCTTAGCAACGTATTCAAATATTTCTTCCATTGATGAATCAACCTTGGCTGCCATGTCCTTTTTGATTAGTTCTCGAATGTAGGCACTAAAGTTTTGTGATTTACTTTTTTCCTCGACAAAGTGAAGTAATTCGAAATCGTTTGGCAGAAAACTAATCGTGTATCTAACATTAGGCATTTTTAATCTCCAGGATATTGAGGAAAGAAAGGCAATTACTAAGCTGAGGGTTATCCATGATAATTGCATTAGAAAATGATTGTTTGATATATCTTTTAAGCGTAATTGCCCCACCGCCTACAAAGTGGATATCTGACATGTTGAAAGTGTACCCACGACTTTTTGCAAATTGGATGATTTGTTGCAGGTGTTCATACTTTATTTCTTCTATAAATACTTTACTATCTTCAAAGATTTCCCCGTTATTTGCAAAGTATCCATATCGTAGCACTTGTTCTAGATCATCTGAAGAAACAGAAAGACCATATCTTTCATTAATGATTTTTCCAATACTACCCTTAAGAACATTTATTCCTAAATCAGAGACAATCATTGTATTTACTAAAGGTTGAATCCCTTTGAAAGTACAAAAAGTGGCATTTAAACCTCCTATATCTATTACAGTAGTATGTTTATTCTTAAATTTTTCTGGCTTGGAATATACTTCACCCACTCCTTCAAAGGCAAGAGTTACATCTGTTAAATCAAATGAATAATTTTTTTCATTCACTATAAGATGATTTGTCCGGCCTTGATTTTCAACCATCGTTTTGAATTGTTCCTTTTGGTTAGCATCCTTGTAGGTAGTAATAGGAACATTAACAACTAAACGAATGTCAACATTTGAAGGAGTGTGTGCTTTGTGAAGTAACTGAGCAATAGCAGTGTAGATGGTTACCTTGTGAATTAAAGAGGATTTGCTTAAAGAATAATCTACATGATTTTCACTTACCATGTCTCCTAGTAAGTATTCATTGCCATAATAGTTTACTAGATAAGAATTCGGTTGAATATCAACTCCAAGTCTTGAAACTGACATCATTTTAGTTCGAAATGTTGTCATATAGGTTCTTCCTTTATACTTTGCGATTCCTTTTGTTTGATACTTGCCTGAATCTACAGCAATTAAAATTTTTTCAGTCAAATTGACCACTTCCTTTTCTTTTAATAGATTTCTCCTTATACTACTCAGTTCGTTATGAAATATAAGAGAAAATAAGAAAAAAGCGGTTTTAGTCTTATGAATTTTTCATATTTCTTCATATCGAATGCTAGAACAAGGTTAAACTAATAAAAGTATTACTATGCATTGTAGTTAAGTAGAATTGAATTATATAGAGAACCCAAACATACTTGGAAAAAGGAGAATGATAAGCAGTGAATGAAACAGTAGAACAAATCCAAAAATGGTATCGAGATGAAAGAGAGAAGGGTGAATTTAACGTTATTGTCATAGATGAGGCTCTTAAGAAACTTGCAGAAAATGGTCTGGTATGGATAGTTAAAGATCTAAAAGGAAATACAGATGCTGAAGAAATTGTCATTAATGCCTATATTAATAAATATAGAGGCAGGCAAATTTATGATGATTTAGAGAATGTTACTTTTCTTCCACTAGAATCCCCCGATAATATTCTATCAAACACTAACTCTTCTAAAAATAACTCCTCATTACAAATTAGAGATATTACCCGATTCAATGGATATACAAAAGCCCAAGAACTTGAAGAACGGATTATTGAAATAACGAAAGAATTCCCATCATATGAAACGAAACAAATCGTTGATCAAATAAATAGAAGTGCTGAATCAATCAAAAAAAGAATTTATATGGGTGAGCAATCTTATGTTGGGGTGAAATTTAATCAATATAGCTATGCGATAGGTTCGGCGAAAGAAACTTCTGCTTGGCTTCAGATCTCTTTAGACCAGGGATATATAACTCAAAAACAACATCATGAATTAAATAATTTAATTACTCAAGTAGTTTGCATCTTAACAAAAAGCCTATCGAACATTAAAGAGAATGAAGGAAAGGGAATGGATCTACCTAATGTTTATACTCCTAATGTCAATAATTTCAAAGCCTATACATATTCTTTAATTCTAGTAAGGAAAGTGTATGAACTCACTAATAAGAGAGAGTACTGGAATAAAAAAAGATTGGTATCAAGCATTCGTGAGTATAGTACTTCTATTGCTGCTAATATTGCTGAAAGTAATCAATTATACACCTCGAGAAAGTTTCAGTTTTTTAATAATACTATTGTGGCATTAAATGGTCTTGAAAGTGTATTAGAAAGTTCTTTAAGTAGTGGCATTATTTTAAAAAAGGATTTTCTAGAGATTAATAAGTTAAGAATTTCTGTTCGGAATATCTTAACTACGACGATGGGGAACATGAGTGGTAAAAAGTATGTTAAAAGGTAAACTTTGGAGAAGGGTAGAGAAATTCATTCTCTATCCTTACAATATGTGGAGGTTAGTTTAAAAGTGGCCAAATCAAACCTAAAATTTATGTGAAGAGAATCTTTATTCTTATTTACGTTTCGGTAAGAATATTTTTCTGGGTTTTCCTTGAAATTATCTACATGGATGTACTTAAAGTAATGGGGTAATTTAGTTGAAAAGGAGCCTTAAGATCTTGCTTACCTATTGGATTAGATTATAGAAGATAGTTCATATTTTTAATGTTATAATAAATTTAAAATATTTATGTTTTTCGGAGGAATAATGGAGCAAATACTATTATCTAAATATGCTAGAAAAATTTTTTTCTTTATAAGCAGTGTTATATTTATACTTATATTATTTATAAGGTTATTATTAGTCCCGAAAATTTCAGTTTATTTAAGCCAGGAACTTATTAATATTTTCAATACAATACTTGATGCAATACTTTCTACAGGAATTAGTACTGTAATTATTGGTTCTCTTGCATTTTGGCTTACCCCTCGTATAGTGAAAAAATCTCAAATGGACGTAATTAATCCAAAAGAAATTAAAGATTATTTAGAGAAGGCAAGAGATACTGATGAATATTGGTTTGCAGGAGGAACTGGAAGATTTACAAGATCAAAGACTATACCTAAATTGGCTGCCGATGCAAGATTCTCAAATTTTTCTAAAAAGATAGTATTAATCTTGATTAACCCAGATAATGATGGAGTCTGCTCGAGTTATGTAAAATATAGAAACCGAATTAGATCGGGAATTAAAAAAACGTGGGATTATAAAGAATTAAAAAAAGAAATTTTCGCTACAATAGTGTCTGCATATTCATGGGAAAAAGAGCAACCGTTGTTGGAAGTGACGATAGGACTAATAGATCATTACTCTATGTTTAGAATTGATTTATCAACGAAATTTCTCGTAATAACAAAAGAAGACACAAGTGAACCAGCACTAATGTGTGAAAAAGAAACATTCTTTTTTAAGTCATACCTTGAAGATTTAAGGCTTAGTCTAAGTCAAAGTAATATTCTTGATAAAGAAGTAGAAGGTATACCCTTTAATGAATTAAGTGGGGAAAAAATACGAAAATTTATAACTGTTCTAGGATTAAATATAAGTATAATGGATGATGATGACTTTAACGATATCGCTGAATTAGTAAAGAAAGGGGAAAATCCATATGGATACTGAATTAAAACATCTAACAAATAAACTGTTAAAAAAAGAATCACCCGACGAAGTTTTAAAAGCTTTCAAGACATATATAGAACAACAAGGAAGTGAAATTATATTTAATTGGCATCCTTTAGGCTTTGTTCATTCTAAACTTAGCTATATTCCTAATATTGGTTATTTAAGGTTACATGTTTGGTTAGAAGGTGATAGGAAAACTCAATCCCCACCTATGCCAATTCATGATCATATTTTTCAAGTGAATAGTTTTATCTTAGCAGGTTCAGTTACCAATAATATTTATGAGTTAGATAGTGGTAGTGGTAATTTATATAGGACTTACAAAGCTGAGTATAATAACGATGGATCGTTATTAACCCCTACCGAAGAAATATTAACATGTAATCTAAAAAATAGTACTAATTATAATAAAGGAGATTTTTATAGTGTAGAACTAGGGGTTTTTCATGAAACAACTGTAGAGAATGGTAATTTTGCAGCAACCCTTGTGATAGAAACTGAAAAAGATCAAACTATACAACCCAAAATCTTAGGTCCTACTAAGAATAGCAGTTATACTTACAAAAGAAAAAAATGTGATGAACCAATTTTAACAATCCTAAAAGATAAATTAGATTATAAATGAAGAGGATTGTGACCCTGAAAGAGTGATAGTTAAATTTAAAAATAGATAATTCTTAGGCTAACGATTATTCAACCGGTCACTAATTTTAATTTAACTATAAACGGGTGCGTTAGTTGAACAAGGGAAATAGTAAGTAAATTTAAATTATAGCTTACCTCTTATCGAGCTGGGTTATTTTCTGGAATCAAAAACACCGCATTTTGCGGTGTTAATTTAATATACTTTTTTACTTATAATTTGATAACCATATAACATCACATTTTAAGGTTGTTGTTTCAAGGTGCGTTCCGTATTTAAGTATCGCTGTCGAAGTTCGATTATATCCAATTTCAGTCTGAGTTCTCTACCAATGACTTTAACAATTCTCCATGCACCTTCTCTTAACTGGGGATAGTCATCCATATATTTTACAAAAGGAGTTTTCAAAATTTGTTTTGCATCTCTATCAAAACCGGTCGGTGATTGAGATCCGTAAATCCTTTTAGTATTGACTTCGGTTAGCAAATCATACCCTGCATAGACCGGAGCATTCCTAGATGCATCTAATGTCAGTTGAATGGCAATATCAAAAACTCTATCATTAATTTCTATCCATGAGTGATCAAAATATTGAGTACCAGTTTTTACTTCCCCGACACATAGTTGGTTTTCAATGTTTTGTTCATTGAGTAAGACATAAAAAATGCTAGAGACCAGATGGCATGCCCCTGGATTGGGGTGCTTTTTGTAATAATCGGATACTGCAAAGAAAGTCTTAAATATTTTTTCTTTTTGTTCATGTTCGAAAGGTATATCTTCAGCAATTATACGATAGGATTTTGTTTTATCAGTCGCCACAGAATTCTTCCCCCAAATTCAATTGATATTTTATTTTTTCATTTAACCTAAAACTAATTTTAGTCGTTGCTAATAGAACGTATGTAGACATTTCAATCATATTCTAATTTATTATAACATTTTGATTTTAGTTTGAGATATACTTATCTTCGTAAATATTGTTGGAAAAAGAGTTACTTTACAAAAGCTAGGTGAGGAAACAAATGAATGTTGATAAATCAACATTCATTTGTTTCAATATTAGATAGTTAATACGGAATGTTACTCATTCATTTATACACTATACTTAGTAAAGGTCTAATTGGAAGTTGGTCTAAGGAAGGTGAGGGGCGTGCTGATTCAGTAAATTTTTTCTTTGAGTCATATTTTAGTTTTTCCAACAATTAACATACATTTTTGAAGATTTAATTGGATAATATTTCTGTTAATTTATTTGATATTTGTTCTACATCAGATTTTCCTATGCTAACTAATTCAAAGTCGAATAATTTATTATAAATTGATTCAACAAACTCATTAGCAGTCATATCAATACTTCTAAGAAAATTATTTCCCTCGGTTTTGAAGGCTATTAAAAACTCTTGGTTATTAAATATTTCTGTATAACTGACATCTATTGATTTAACTATGAAAAACTCAAAAATGCTATTTGGAATAAAATGATACCTAGATATTTTTTTAAACCTACTCTTTATAGCTCCCAAAAACGTCGATACAGTATCCACAGAGTCGACTTGATAATCCAACAACCACTCATAGTACAATAATCCCTTTAGACCCAAGTTATGAGCAATAATTCGTATATCAAGTGTACTTTTTTGAATCAAATCCTCCATAATATCTTTAAATCTTACGCACTCAATAAGACTAGGTAATTCATCAACGGCACTTAAATAACTAACACACAATGAATCAACCACTCTTGTTTCAAAGTCGATATCTTTGGTATGAATTAATATTCTACCACAATAACTAGCATTGTTAGATAAAATACTTTGAACAAATATTAGTTTTAGATTAGATATCCTGCTGTATTCAAACTGATCAAAATAATTTATTGCAGTTATTTTTTTCTCTCTGTTATAGAATATTTCTTTTAAAACCCCATAGGTAACTCTGTGACCTATATGGGTATTTGATACTTTTACAGCGGCAGATAAAAATAACTGTTCTCGTTGATCATTTTCTAAGAATTTAAAAGCAGATTCTAACTTTTCTTTATAAAAAATTACATTACTATTCCATTTATCAACACCAGGATATAAAAGCTGATACAATATATATGCTACTTGCGATTCCTTATCCATAGTTAAAATTAATTTTTCCAGATTTATGTTTTCTGTAATTAACTCTCGAATGTAGCCATAACTATTGATTAAATAATTCAGGCATATCTGTGAGTACAATTCAATGTTATCATTATCAAATGTTACCTTTTCAAATTCTTCCCCATTTTGAAAATTTGTAACTCTTTTATCAGAGAACGTTGGTAAAGCGAAATAATTTTCACCTTTTAAATAAATATCAAATATTTGCTCCCACTTATATTTTTCAACCTTAATATAGTATGTAATACTGTCAGCAGGACTTGATTTTAGATTGCAAGTAGTTTGTTTGACAGTCAAACAAATATCGGTCATATTATCCGGAGTCGCTTTTTCCAATAATTTATCAAATAAAAAATTATGGATATTCTGAGTCCTCCAATTTAAAACAAAATGATTATCACTTTCTTGTACTAACTCTGGATTTCTGCTAATTAGAAAGTCAAGCATTTCAATATCCTGATATATTAACTTCTTATATGTGGAAAAATCAACTTTCTCTTGAAATTTTGATAGATAATTCCATTTTTCATTTATAAATTTCTTATAACCATTAAAGAGGGAAATTATGTTACCGTGTTCACTTACTCTTCTAATGCTCTTAAATTCATCAAAGTAAACAATGTTTTCGTAAATGGAGGAAAAAACGATAGTTAAAAAATAACCTACTTCTGCACCATCTACTTTGCGAATATCATATTTTATCCAACTAAAGAAGTTTTTTATATCGTTATAATCGAAACCAGAATAATACATTTCCCTAAACAAATCTGTATATTTTCGCTTAATTGATTCTCTTATGTTATATTCTAAACCAGAATCCACATCATCTTTTATCAAAAATAAAATACGCATTATCTTCAAACTCATTCCAATTAAATATATATAAATCCAAAGTAATATTCCCATACTTGTTTGCCAAGTGTACAAAAGATTATTTTGTAAAATACCATGAGTATTAATAAATAGCACGGGTAGTGTAATTGACAAAAATAAAGTCACCAAGAAAGACTTTGTTTGTGTGATTTGATACCAAATTGATATATCAGTAAGATATTTAATTTTACTTTTTCCTAAATATCTTGCTTTTTCGCTGTGTCCGGTTATATATTGCAGGAAACCAATATAAATACCATACATACTAAATATAGCGATCACAAACACAAAAACATCGATTATTTGAAAGTCTGAATTATTAATATTTATAAACTGGATATCATTCTTTTCTTGTATAAAATACAATATTAAAAATAGTAGAAGGAAAACAATATTACTAAGTAGCGGTATATTTTCTCCCGTTGAAAATCTATCCATTTTTTCTACTAGCGTTCGAGTAAGATTCAAATAAATCATAATTCTCCGTATCCATGTCCTAATAAATCGATATACTGTTGGCCCCAAAAACAATATCAATAACAAAGCGAGCCAATTGTTACCTTGATATAATAATTCCACTTTAGAACCTCAAATCTTTTTTCTTTAATTATACTATTCGCTAGTTTCATAGTCACGTGTTCTTGAAATAACAAGCACGCCATCTTGCCACACCTAAATACGAACTGAAAAGTTTATCAAAAAATAGGAAAAACATCTTTATGGAATTTGAAAGGTATTTTGTATACTTTCAATAACTGTTTTATTGCCTTCAGGCTCTTGAGGTTTCTTCATTCACCGGATAGAATGTTTTTGTAAGTTTATAGGAGGTGAAATATTGAAAGTTGTTCAGCCAATAAGGGACTTGAAACAGCTAGAAGCTGTAAAAGGATATTTACGTGGGAAAAATAAAAGGGATTATTTACTTTTTATGGTAGGAATATCATCAGCTTTAAGAATAAGTGATATTTTAACATTGAAGGTAAGAGATGTATGGAATGGAAAAAAAGCTAATGAATTCATAGAAATAAATGAAAAGAAAACTGGAAAATACAAAAGGTTCCCTATAACCAAGAACCTTAAAAAATCTATCAATGAATACATGAAAGAGTATTCTAATAAAAATCAGGATGATTATCTTTTTACAAGTAGAAAGGGTATAAATCAACCGATTTCAAGACAATATGCAGCGTCCATGCTAAATATTGCCTGTGATATGGTGGGTATTAATGAAAGATTTTCGACACACGGAATGAGAAAAACCTGGGGCTACTGGGCATTTCAAAAAGGTATATCGCTCGATTATATATGTATAGCTCTAAATCATAGTTCTGTAGCAGAAACAAAAAGATACCTTGGTATATTACAAGAGGATCTCGATAATCTATACCTAGAGGTGAACTTATAAAAGTGTTCAAACTAAATTTAATAGAAGATAGAAGATGTATTTGACTATTGATAATCAGTTCAAAAAAAAACGAACTCGATTGCCAATAGTCATTTTTGATTTCAAGAAAAAATTCAGCAGGGAGAATTCAATGGGCACAAATAATTGGACTAAGGAAAAATTAACTAAGTATCTGAAAGAAGGAAGAGGGACAGGCAATGGCAAAGATTATCTTCCTTGGAGCTATACCTATAATTATAGTTCTAAAGGAAGAGTTTCTAGAATTTATGGACTGAAAACGAGACGTATTCATCATCTCCATTCAGATAATCAATACAGAGCATTTCTTCTATTTGAGTTTAACTCGAAAGTTAATGATATTAGAGAGTCTTATCCTCTCTTAGACGTACTGGAGGTGATCAATGAAAAGGAGGATCTACGTTTTGATAGGTTTATGGATAAGGAGACTAAACAACCTTATGTATTAACTACAAACTTTCTATTGACTACTAAAGATGCTAAAGGTGATGAAAAGTATGTGGCAAGAACCATAAAAAATACAACAGAACTTAGGAGGAAAATAACATTTGAAAAGCTAGAAATTGAACGAAGGTATTGGCAACAGAAAGGCGTTGATTGGAAGATAATTACGGAAAAACAACTTCCGAGGCAATTAGCTAAGAATATTGAATGGGTAAGAGAAACAATGTTGGAAGGAAGTGAGAGATTACTTGATAAAGAGGGTATGTCCTCTGTATTGCTCAGACTTATCTTAGAAAATGATGAACTCCCTTTAAAAGAAATATTAAAAATAATGGACAAAGAAGAAGGATTACCAAAGGGAACAGGTTTGTATCTATTTCGCTATTTAATTGCTAAGAAAGAGGTATGGTTAGATATGACAAAACCAATAGATTTATCTTTAAGAGTAAGTGATTTACTAAGTAAAGGGATGGATTAACTTGGAACTAACAGAGAACTTATTATTACAGTATCAGGATAAAAAAACAATTCGTATTGTATATTTTGAACATCTTTCTTCTATTATATTTGCAATAGATATGGATAATAAGCGATGGCCGTATGCAATTAATAAAGATGAATTGTTTTCTGAATATCAAGATGGAAAAATAGTTATTTTAAAGAAGGATCCTTATATACAAAACGTTGTAGAAGAGAAACTAAGTAGTGCTGAAAAGGAAAGAAGAAACCATGGATGGGATATAGTTAATTACCTGCTTCAACAAGTGGAATCTGAACACCTTATATTTAAAGTGCAATATAGAAACCAAGCGATTAAACAGGCGATGAATCTCTATAAAGTTAGTTACAACACTGTTAAGAACTATCTTATTCGTTATTGGAGAGGCGGAAAAATACGGAATGGTTTACTTCCTGCATTTAACTTATGTGGCTCAAAAGGGATGGAAAGAATTAGTAGTGATAAGAAGAGGGGAAGACCTCTAAAGTCTGGAGCAAAACAAGGTGTAAATGTAGACGATAAAATTAAGAAATACTTTAGGGTTGGACTGAATCGTTATTATTACAATGAGCGGCAGAATTCATTAAAGACTACATACGAATTAATTCTGAAAGATTTTTTCACAGATACAAAGGTTGATATGAATGGCAAGGAGGTACCAGTACTCAAAGATCCTTCTAAAATCCCATCTTATCATCAATTTTTATATTGGTACAAAAAATTCAATGACTCTAAGAAAGAAATCATTAATAGAAAGGGGACAAGAAATTACTTTCTAAATCACCGAAGCCTACTAGGGAATTCAACGCAAGATGCTGGATTGGGGCCGGGTACACTTTGGCAAATTGATTCTACCCAATTTGATATATATTTAGTTTCTTCAGTTGATCGCAATTTAATAGTTGGACGACCAACAGTTATATGTTGCATAGATGTGTACTCTAAGATGATAGTGGGCATCAATGTCACCTTTGAATCATTTAATTCTTATACGAGTGTAATGGTTGCTTTAGCAAATAGTATGACATCTAAGAAGGATTATTGTTTACAGTATGGTATCCAATTAGAAGAGAATGAATGGGAAGTGGCTTGCGTTCCACAAAAGATTTTTGCAGATAGAGGGGAACTTAATGGAAAACAAATTGAAGATGCTATTGCAGGATTAGGTATCTCAGTTCAGAATGCTCCTCCATATAGAGCCGATTATAAGGGGGTAATTGAACAGGCATTTGCCCAATTAAATATAAAGGTGAAACCTTTTGCTGAAGGAGTTGTAAAAAATGGTAAGAACATAATTGAAAGGGGAGGAGAGGATTATAGATTAAAAGCCAATCTCACTATTGATGAATTTACAAGAATACTGATCAAATGTGTACTTTTTCATAATAATCATCACATATTGAGTGAATATATCTTAGATGAAGTGATGATTGAAGAGGGTATTGAAAAAATTCCAGCTAAAATATGGGATTATGGAGTAAAAAAAATGAAGGGACAGCTACGAATCCTACCAGAAAAGACAGTTAGAATGCACCTACTCCCAACTGATACAGCTTCGATTACTTCTCGTGGGGTTCGGTATAAGAAGATGCTCTATGCTTCGAATTACTCTATGAAAAACAATTGGTATCAGTTAGCAAGGATAAATGGTAGTAAAAAAATAAAAATTTGGTATGATCCACGTGATCTTTCTAACATCTATACTATTAATGAAGACGGTGAATTTCATAAACTTACATTACTTGAACATTTGACGAAGTATAAGAATAGAGGCATCGATGAAATTGAACAAATAATAAATTATGAAGAGTCATTAGATAGTAAAACCAAAGAAAAAGAATTGCAGCAAAAAATGAAGTTATATGATGATATTCAAGCAATCGTAGATCAAGGAAAGAAGAAAACCGAAATGGAAAAGGACGAATCTTTAAGTAAAGCTGAGCGGTTAAAAGGAATTAGGGATAACCAAAGACAGGAAAAAGATTTACAACGAGAATTAGTAAGAAGCAGACAAAAAGATTTGAAAATGGATTCGCAAACGTTAATAGGTTCACAAGAAAATCAGATTCAAGATGACGAACTTAGCATGTTTAGATCTATACAACAATTAGATTGGGCTGATGGTATTGAGTAACCCTATATTTCTACCTAATGGAATGGAGGCAATTAAAGCAGAATATAAGAAATTTCCGCTTCAAGAGTTTAATCAAAATCCTTTAATTCAAGCCTTGCCACCATTATTGGATAAAGCAGCAATCATAAGAAAATTAATGGTTAGACCAATTTATAAGGACGAAGAAAAATATGTAGATAGTGCTTATCGAATCTATATGGTAAACCGGCTTTTTCAATTGTTTACTCCTTTACCAGTACATGTAGAGGTCTGGAATATGATTCATTCATTAATTATGCAAGGTTATTTGGCGAGGAATCCTTTTGATAAGCACTACAAACAATACATTAATGAGTCTGGAAAGGAGATAATCAATCGTTCTTTTGATATTAATAGCAGGCAAAATTTTAGAACAACTGCTGGCTGTGGTACATTTATTGGATATTCAGGTATGGGAAAGACTACTACTATTAATCGGGTGCTTTCTAATATTCCTCAAGTTATCGTTCATAATCAGTATAGAGGAATTCATTACAATCAAATCCAATTAGTTTGGCTTAAATTAGAAGCTCCTAGTAATTCTAGTTTAAAGGCTTTGTGCCTTCAATTTTTCATGAAAATAGATGAGCTCCTTGGAACAAATAATTATAAAAAGTATGTATCTAGGAATATGTCTGTAGATCACATGCTACCTTTAATTAGTCAGGTATCACACAATATAGGACTAGGTCTACTTATTATTGATGAAACGCAGAACATAAAAAAACGTGGTGCAGACCAAATTATGAATTTTTTTGTCTACTTAATAAACTCTGGAATTAATCTTTGTCTAATTGGAACACCTGGAGCGTACGATCTTTTTGGAAAAGAGTTAAGAATGACAAGGCGACTAACAGGAAATGCTGAAATAATCTATAACAATATGAAGTATGGTAATGAATTTACCTATTTATTGGAGTCGATATGGAAATATCAGTGGACACAAAATTTTATACCATTTAATGAAGAGTTGGGAAAGGCAATTTATGAAGAAACTCAAGGAATTTCGGACCTAGTTGTAAAACTATTTGTATACTCTCAACAACTGGCTATAGAGAATGGAGAAGAGGAAGTTTCCATTAATATAATAAAGAAAGTAGCAAAAGACAAATTTAAACTGCTGCAACCAATGTTAGAGGCAATTAGGTCTGGTAATCCTCATAAAATTGCTAAGTATGAAGATATAAGAAGAATAAACTCGGAGAATTTTGTTGTAAGTAACAGTAGAGAAACTAGAAAACAAGAACCAGTAAATCCAAAAAGGGTAAAGGAAGTAGAAATCGTTGATAAGATTGAAGAACCAAGGAAAAAATTAAAACAAAAAGAATACAAGGAAGATGATTTAAGGTATTTACTTCAGCGGGGAGTACAGATAGAAAAGACACCTTATCAAGTACTCCTGGAAAATGAGTATATAGAGGATACCACAAATTGGATAGAGGTGAATGATCTGTGATTAATTTTCTTCCTCAAATCTATGAAAACGAACTATTCTATTCCGTGCTTGCACGTTATCGGAGAATGTGTGGGATGGTAAGTAAAAGGGCTTTGATAGAGGATTTGTTTGGGAGGCACATTTTTGTGTCTTCCATTTATTTTCCTCAGTATATTGATTCCTTTGTTAAATGTCTTCCACCAACTTCAGAGCTGACAGCTATAGAGATTATAAAAAACCATACTATGTTTCCATTTTATACTTCCTTTTTGTCAAAGGAAAAAACAGACTTTCTTTTTAATATCATGCAGAATGGAGCAAATGGTTCAAAAATGACCGTCGAAAAGTATATTGGGTTTTCCAACAGCAAAGTACGTAAACCAAATTATTTAAGATATTGTCCTTTATGTTATAAGGAAGATTTAGAAGTATTGGGAGAAAGTTATTGGCGAACTAATCATCAGATAGCAGGTGTTCATTATTGTTCTAAACATCACCTGCTTTTAAAACAAAGCTCTGTATTAAGTACAGGAAGTGGAATTGATTTTATATGTGCCGATGAACAAGTTTGTGATGTAGAGCTATTGAAGGATGATTATCCAGACAACATAAAACAATTAAATCTTAAATATGTTCATAATGCAGAACTATTACTAGAGACCAACTTTCCTAGGAAAGAATTAAAGTACATTATTGAATTTTATATTGATAGATTAAGAGAAAAAGGACTAGCATCCAATAATGGAAATTTGTATATGAAGGATGTTCAGGAACGTTTTCTGCTAAATTATCCTATGGAGTATTTGAACTTAATGCAGAGCGATATTGATCCAGACAGTCCATCTAATTGGCTTCGATTGTTTGTACGAAACAACAACAAGAACAGAACCCCATTGAGACATTTATTATTTCTACAGTTCTTAGGTATTAGAATGGATTACCTCTTTCAGAATAAGGAGGTTATCGGTAAAAAGTCTGTCTCAATCCAACATAATCCAATTTTTGATATTCAAGAAAGAAGAGAAAAATGGTTGCAATTAATTGAAGAAAATCCGAATGCAAATAGAAGCCAGTTAAAAGAGAAGGGAAAAGGCCTACATACCTGGATCTGTAAATATGATTGGGATTGGTATGACAGAGTAACCCCCAAGGCTGCATTGGGTAGGGAAAAGGCTGGAACAATTGATTGGTATAAGAGAGATGAAGAATGTTTGAGACTTGCTAAAGATGCTGTTGAAAGCATTTTACATAGAAAAGGTAAACCGGTAAGAGTAACTCCGTCGAGTGTAAGGAAAATTTTAGGGTTTGGGTCATGGTTTCATAATGAGAAGTTAGTTAGAACACAACAATATCTAAGAGAAGCAAAAGAAGAGATAGAGGATTTTAGGATTAGGAAGATTAAGAGGGCAATTGAAGATAGAATCAAGCAAGGAGAGAAGTTGACCGTGTATAAGGTGCAACTGCATGCTGGATTTGGGGGAAACAACCAAGAGGTCAAAAATCTCATTGCAGATGTTTTAGAAAAGGAATTTAATTTTCCAAAATGTTAAAGGAATACGATGTTTAATTCTCAACAAATGAAAAAACTAAATAAGTAACTATTTACTAGATTAAAAATTAAAATAGTTGACTTATTTAGAAAATAATCTAAAATAATAATTAGATGGGATGGGATGGGAGGGGCAGTAATGATCAATTTAGATAATAAGGTAGTTAAAGAAATAATAAATATATTAGTAACACCCGATTCTGAATCACGTCATTTATACTTGCAATCTATTAAAAATGTATCAGGAGAAGGAACGCAAAATAGTAGGGGAACTCATGGATGGGATTACCGATATAACAGTATTTTAGAAATGACTAAAAAATTCAATTTGAAACATATAAAATTGGGTAGAGGTAAGTTGTGGGAAGCTATTCTCTTACTTGGACCAGAAAATGAACTTTACGTTTGTTTCAGTGAATCTAATTTGAAAAGGATTATTAGAAAAGGTAAAGATAGTCATTATTTAAGACTACTTAATTTATTCAATAAAGAACTTGATAAGATGAAAGTTTTGAGTCAACAATTGACGTTGTTTGACCAAGAAGTAGAAGAAAAAGATGTCTTAATAAGGCAAGCAAGAGAAATGCTACATATGATGGAGACGGATCCTAGTAAAGTTATTGTTTTTGCCTTTGATAACTCTTTTATCTCAACTGCAAAAGCATTTGCTTTTAATACTAACCATCAAATAGTATGGGAAGAAGATTTAACTGATCTTATAGATGTTAATTATCACTTAGTATTAAAAGACGATAATGTTGAACCTGAGAAGCGTAAAAGCACAAACATTAATGAGACCAAAAAAGAAAAGAAACGTATTGTAAAATTAAAAAGTTAATAATTTGAGTTTGGAGATAGTTTGAATGAAAAAGATATTTAATGGGGCTAGGTTAAAGGAAGCAAGACTTTATAATAAAATGACAATTACTTCTTTGGCTGAAGAATTGAATGTTACTAAACAAATGGTTTCAAAATACGAAAATGGGAAAAGTGAACCAAGTTTTGAAAAATCACTTCAACTGAATAATATTCTAGGTTATCCAAGAGAATTCTTCTATACGATAGAAAAATTCCCTATTCAAAATGAAGGCACTTTTTTTAGATCAAGATTAACTGCTACCCAGAAATCTAAGGAACCAGCTTCAATCGCTCTTAAATATTCGGTTATTGTACGAGATTACCTTGAACAGTTTATAGATTTCCCTACTTTACAAAACAGAGAAGTTTACGAAGGAAAAGATAATATTGAAGAAATTGCTTTAAGTATTCGAAAATCTATGGATTTAGGGTTGGATCCAATACAAGATATTATTGAAGTTGCAGAATTAATGGGTTTTACTGTTATAAATATGAATTACCAAGAGGATAAAGTAGATGCTTTTAGTAGTATGAACACTATAAATGATAATAATTATTTCATAATTACGACCGGTGATTCGGGGTCTTTTTACAGACAACAATTTAGTATTGCACATGAAATTGGTCACTGGGCACTTCATCAAAATATTAACCCACAAGAATTGGATAAGGATGAATATAAGGTAATTGAAGCTGAAGCTAATAAATTAGCTTCAATATTACTCTTACCACAGGAATCATTTGGAAAAGAGTTAAAATCAAAAATAGTCGATGAGATAGATACGTATTATAATCTTAAAAGAAAATGGAAAGTTTCAATGGCTGCTATGATTAAGCGGGCAAGAGACTTAAATATAATTTCATCTGACCAAGAAGCGAAATTATATAAACAAATGCACTACAGAAAATGGAGAAACCCAGAACCTTTTGATTTAGAAACTAAAGTAACCTTGCCAGTCGCATTTAAGCAGTCTTTAGAATTGTTGATTGATGAAAACATTCTACAAGGACACGAAATTCCACTTAGGATAGCTGAGCAATATAATTTATATCTTACACCTAAAATGTTAGCAGAAATTTGTGGTGTTGAGCCAGCAATGTTTACGGATAATAGCCAATCGAAAGTCGTTATAAAAATTAAAGATTTTAAAAACAAATATAGTAGCTAGTTGTATATAATTAACGGTATTTTAGAAAAGTCACTTCTTAGAAACTTGCAAAATCTAAGTAGTGACTTTTTTGTAGAAAGGAGAGCCTTTTTATGGAAACCAGGATCTACGAAAGAGAAAAGCTATATACAGAGGTATGGAAAGAACCTATGACTTCCCTATCCAAGCGTTATGGAGTATCCGATGTTGCATTACGAAAGCAGTGTAAAAAGATGGGAATACCTCTACCGAAGGCCGGCCACTGGATGAAGGTTAAAGCAGGCCACAAGATAAATATACCGCCATTACCAGAAACAGATGAACCAAATAAGGTTGAAGTAAAAATACAGTCAAACGATTTATTTGGTGGGAAAATGGATGATGTACTCTTATTTTTACAAGAAGAAAAAAGAAAAAAAGTAAAGGAATATTGTTTATCAGTAACGATTCCTAGCAAATTAACAAAACCTCATGAATTAATAATGGATACTAAACAATACTACCGTTCAAGGAAAGAATCAACAAGACCTCTGACGGACAGAGTTATTAACATGAAAGTCTCAGTTGAACAAATGGAACGGACATACAGGATTTATAATATGTTATTTAAAGGGTTAGAACATTTAGGATATACAATAGAAATTAGAGAATCCAAGTATCGCCAATATAGAAATCGTAACGAATTATTTGTTTGTTTAAATGAAGATAGTGTTCCTATTTTTATAAAAGAAAAACAAAGAAGGGTGGAACATAAGCAGACTAAGGAAAAAATTGAGTATAGTTTTGGATCTTCTTATGATTATGTCTATACTGGAAAACTTCATTTTGGAATAGATTCTTACCATGCAAAACGTAAAAACTGGCATGATACTGAAACTAAAAAAATAGAAGACCAAATTGGTGAAATTATTATATGGGTAATAGAAGCCATTCAAGTTGAGAAAACAATTAGGAAAAAACATGAAGCAGAAAAAGTCCGTAGGTTAGAAGAGGAGCGTATACGTCAGCAAATAGCGGAGCGTAAAGAAGAGGAATTAAAGCAGCTTGAACAATTGAATATAAATTCTATTGACTGGGACAAAGCTGAACGAATCAGAAGATTTGCAAATGCCGTGGAGTTGAAACTTGATGGAATTAAAAAACAAGAGGAAAAAGAAAAGGTGTTAAATTGGTTGAAATGGGCAAGAGAAAAAGCGGACTGGATTGATCCTCTTGTAGAAAGAGAGGATAAACTTTTAGGGGAACGTTCAGCTTTATTTGAAGCAATTTATGATAGTTTTAAGTCTTAGATTGTTTTATTCAAAGATAATCAATGGCATATATAGCCATTTAGCGAAATTAGAGGAAGAATCCGCATAATTATTTTCTTATGTGTTCTTTATTATTTAAGAATTCCTAATATTATCTTGAAGAAGTGATTTGAACTCTAGTAAAATAGCATTAGGAAATAATAATTAACAAGGTGAGAATTTCAAATTAATATCTAAGTAAATGTTAATTGCAGATAAAGCAACTAATAGAATAGGAGTGGGATATATGTGGGCAGATGATGCTTCAAAAATTGATATGCTTGCTTACCGACCATATGCAGATTTAATAACAGAAATTGCTATAAGTGAAAGGATGAACCCCTTAACAATTGGATTATTCGGAAAGTGGGGAAGTGGTAAATCGACATTGTTGAATTTGATAGAAGAACAGACTACTAATCAAACCGAAAAAAAATTGGCAGTTGTGAAAGTAAACGCATGGATGTTTGAAGGATATGAAGATGCTAAAACAGCTTTAATGGAAGCCATTCTACAGAGTATGAAGGATAATCAAACATTTTTTGAGACTTCCACTGAAAAGATTAAGGGTTTGATGAAAAGAGTTAATTGGATGGGGTTAGGGAAAACGGTTGTGAAGCAAGGAGTGCCCTGGGCTATAAGTGGTATGACAGGTGTACCTCCTATGATAATGATGCCTAATTCCTCCGATTTTGATACACCTGAGAAAATTCAACTACAGATAGATAAGGCAAAAGCGTACACAAAAGAATATCTTAAAGAAAATACGGATGAGAATATTGTAGAAAATATTCGTAAGTTTCGTGAAGATTTTACAAGCCTTATTAAAGAATCTAAAATAGACAATCTAATAATACTTATTGACGATTTAGATAGATGTAATCCAGACCGTATTGTAGAGACTCTTGAAGCAATTAAACTATTTTTATCAGTTGAAAAAACAACTTTTATTATTGCGATGGACGAAAAAATTATTACATACTCAATAAAAAGAAAGTATCCTCAATTAAATGAAGAGGGGATAGATATTTCGGTTGATTATATTGAAAAAATTATACAGCTTCCTATAAGAATTGCAGAATTAGCTGAAAGTGATGTTAAAAATTATATGCTCCTACTTATTTCAGAAATGTACTTGAGCGAAGTAGCGTTGAATCAGTTAATTGAACAATTAAAAGGAAAAGGGATTTTTATAAAGGGCGAAATTATCACAGGAGCTGAAATATTGGATATCGTTCAAAATAAGATAACAGAAGGTGTTCCAAAATACAAAGAGAATATTACCAATGATGAATTTGAAGAACAAATTCAAGTTTTCAACAGTATAGGGAGTATAGTTGCTTCAACTCTTAAAGGAAATCCCCGTCAAACAAAAAGATTTTTAAATACGTTTTATATACGTAAAAGATTAGCAGAGATTCAAAAAATTGAGTTAAACCTTTCTGTTTTAGCAAAATTAATGGTATTAGAATATTTTGATGTTGATTTATTTAAGGAATTATTCCAATGGCAATTTGAACACAGTGGAAAACCTAAACAGTTAAAGGTGCTTGAAGAAAGAATATTCAATGAAGAAGAGACGGAAAAGAGCAGTTCTCAATCAGAGAATACTGAAATGAACACAGCGTGGAAAGGGGAAAAAGTCAAGAGATGGATTGGAGTAGAACCTAAATTGTCAGATATAGACTTGTCTCCTTATTTTTATTTAGCTCGTGATTCTGTTTCAAATAGAAATTTATTTTCAACCAATCTAAATCAGGATGAAAGAAAATTTATTAACCAGATATGTAATCTTGATATAAATAAAGCAGTTCGCAGGAAGAGAATGGAGCAAATGATTGACATGGATGAAGTCACAAGAAACGAAATATTAAAAGGAGTTATAGAAAAATACCATCAAGACAAGAATCAGTTAGAGACCTTAATAGAACTATATAAAATTCTTCCAACCAATAAGTCAAAAATATTTGCTGAACTAAAGAAAATGAGAAATGATCATGTAACATTGCCTGATATTATTCTATTTCAACAATTGGATTCAGATGTGTTCCAGAATTTAAAAACATATTATATTGAAGAGAAAAAAATGGAAAAGACACTTTGGGAGATAGCAGGTGAGTAAGTAATGGGGACTTCAAAGGGTTATGTACCGCCAACAGGATATTTATGGCCTGATGTAAAAAGAGACGTTACTAAAATGGTTAAAAATAATTTTTCGTCTACCTCTGTAGATAAGACTATTTCTAGTTTTGCGAAAGCGTTAAGTAGTTCGGGAACAACAAGTCCAAGTAGGGCAATACAATCAGGTAGTAAAGCTCTCAGTTTTATTGACTCTGTAAGAAGGTATGGATTTTCAGAAACTTTGGATCGTTTAAGATTGTCACATTTGAAAAATGAAACTCCTGAAAATGTTCGTACAGGGCTTTTACAATATTTTAGCGATGGAGGGAGTGAGTTCTATGATAATATTTCCTCACAAAGCATGAATGAATTAATGAGGGAACTGCTTAAAGGCATAAATGATATTAGTGAGTATGAAGATGTTATAAAATCATTAGATACAGGTGTTTTTATTCAGGAGTTCATTATTAAATTCATTCAGAATTGTTTTTTTGCAAACTTTACTGAAAAATTATTAACCTTATTTGATAGATTAGATAGATACGAAGTTGCTGAGCGAAGTGTAAAAACACACATTAGAAATTCAATTGAAAGGAACTTTTCCGCTGAGGATATTCAAAAGGTTGATTGGAATGGTATAGAAGGAAAAAAGATTATTAACAATCTGTATAATAGAGCTCTTGAAATTCTATCTGCTTGGAGTGAAGTGAATGATTAATGTATGGATAAATAAAAATTCTAATGATTTCAATCAAAATAATGTAACAGAAGAACAATTCTTGTTGTTTCAATTATTAGATAAAAAAAATAAATCAAATGTAAAAACGGATATGGAACAGTTATGGAGAAGGTTTGGATTAGAAAATTTGCCGAGCATAAATGAAGATTTTCTAATAATTGCATCAAGTATATTTTGTGCTGATAAGAGGATTCCTCGAAAAATCTTCTCTGATAACTGGTCTAGAACTATCAAGTTATTTATTCCTGTTTTAGAATTAGAAAAATGGAATTCAGTCAAAGATAAACTTCAAGAGACTATTGGATTTTTAAGTGGCGATGAATGGAAATTTGAATTCAGAAAAACTAATTCGAGATTTAGGGGAGATAAGAGAAATACAAAGAATATAATTTCTCCAGAAAAGTACGACTCGGTTAGTCTGTTTTCTGGAGGTTTAGATTCATTTTGCGGTGCTTTAACACTTTCTGAAAAGGAGAAGAATACATGCTATGTGGGTTTTAGAGAATATAGCCTTTTGACTAACCGACAAAAGGAACTATTCTCTGCCATACAAAATTCATATTCCGATTTAGAGAGCGAGTTGCTATTATTTAATGTCAATCCCTTTGTTCCACAACTAATAGGGTATAATTCCATAAAACTTTCAGTTGAAAGTACGAGTCGCAGTAGGTCATTACTATTTATTGCAGGAGCAATGGCCGTAGCTTCAATTATTGATAATAAAACGCCAGTATACATACCTGAAAATGGATTTATTGGAGTTAACGTCCCCCTTACTGATAGTAGGGCAGGTAGTTGTAGTACAAGGACTACTCACCCAATCTTTATAAATTTATTAAATAATATATTTAGAAGCATAGGGATAGAAAATAAAGTATCAAACTTCTATTGGAATAAGTCAAAAGGAGAAATATTAGAAGAACATAAAGAAAATATTGTTTTTGTTGAAAAAGCTCACAGGACACTTTCGTGTTCTCATCCTTGTTTATCACGTTATGATAAAAAACGAAGTGATCAAGTGGTAACACCTTGTAATTGTGGTTATTGCTATCCTTGTTTAATTAGAAGAGCATCTTTTAATAAAATTAAGAAAGATGAAACTAACTATAACCCTCTATATAAATTAAGCAGAGAATTCATTTTGAATCACAATAATCTTCAAGGAAGAGCTAGTGATTTAAAAGCAGTGCTCTTTAGCCTAAGAAGGTACATTCAGCATAAGGACGATCAAGAATATATTAGAAGTCTTCTCCTAAGGCAAGGACCATTAACCAATGAGGAATTAGATGGTTACGAAAAGGTGTATCGTCAATCCATGGATGAACTAAAAGAGATGATAAATGAGAGCAAAAGTGGTTTGTTAGAATATGCGGGTTTGAAGGAAGCGTGAATAGTGAATAATCTATCGGATTTCCATATACATATTGATTATTTTAAAAACTATAATCAAATATTTCATTCTTTCAACAAAAACAAAATCTATGCTTTATTTGTTACCAATTTACCAGAAATTTTTCAACAGTGCAGAAAAGAATTTCCTGATTCTAAATATGTCAAATTGGCTTTAGGATATAACCCACAATTAGCAAATAAATATAAATTTAATCAGAGTTTGTTCGATGATTTGCTCCCATTTACGAAGTATGTTGGGGAAGTAGGATTGGACTATTCTAAAGAGTTTCTTGCATCAAAGAATGATCAACAGGTAGCCTTTGAATATATATGTTTCCAATCGGCTAAACTAAACAGAATAATGTCAATTCATTCCCGCAAGGCTGAATCTGATGTATTATCAATATTAATAAATAATAATGTAAAATTTGCAGTGCTTCACTGGTATTCAGGGAATAAACGAATTCTTCAAAAAGCAGTTAATCAAGGATATTATTTTTCGGTAAACTATTCAATGTTATCAACTCAAAAAGGATTTGATATTATTAGATCTATACCATTAGATAGGTTATTAATAGAGACAGATGCTCCCTTTGGAAATACTAATGTGAATGGAAAACACTATGATTTACCTGGAATATATAACAAGTTTTCAAAGAAATTAGATATAGATTCTTTTGAAATAATAATTCATCAAAATCTGAGAAGATTATTGGAAGAACAAGGAAATGTTTTATATTAAAACTTGGAAGTTTAAATTGTAGTAACAGCTCAATCAAGTCATACACTTAGGAAGAAGATGGAAAATTTACTTTTGATTTTCCAGAAGGTACGTGAAAAAGTGTTGTTTACCTGTGAATATTTAAAGCAATTTAACAAAGCGTAAAAATTAGTTACCCGTTTAAAAAGATGTTTTTGAAAAGTCTCTTGGTTAGTAAATTCGATAAAGGATGAGGAATATTGGATATGGTTGAAGTGTTTGAAAAACAGGTTATTGAGATTACAAAACAAAAAATGAATGATGCCTTAGAAAAATTGAAAAGAGATGAGCCAGTTCAACGGGAATTTAGAGAATTGGCTGAAATTATTTCAAAGTTGGATAGAATTAATTTTGCTTTAAGAAAAAGCTCAAACCACTATAAAGATAGACAGAAATGGATTACAAAGAGTGATGACATTCGTACAAAGCGTAACAGAATATATAGAGAGTTGGAAGAATTAGGTTTTAAACAATCATGGATTGAAAAAATTGTTAATTTTGAAATAGAGAAACTAGATAAAATTATGCATGATGCAAGAGAAGATGCATATATGAAATCTTTTGGGACAACTATCGTTGATGATATAGATATATTTGATAGTCGTTGGGAGTTAGTAGGTCAATATATGGCAGAAGCAAAGTCCAGTTATATTGAAGGAAAAATCTTTAATTAGATGAAAAGGTTAATCCCTGTCTAACTTTTTCTTATATCCTAAAAATCTTTTATCCACTATGTCTAACTAAAATAAACTCTTGCTCGTTAAAATAAACATTACCGATTCAGACCCCGATTTCGTGAATATAAACATTTCCGATTTCAGGGTCTTTTTCATGCCCATCCCTTGTCTTGTCTCGGTTTCCTCTTCTTTCCTCTATGCAACATTTTGAGAGAACTTTATTCCAACTCCCCAAAAAAGATGAAAAAACAGGCGGAAAAGAGGCGGAAAAACGGCAATAATTAAATCCAAAACTGGGGAAAATGGGGGTTTCGTAGCAAAACTTTATTTTAACTCGAACGGTGGAATGCGGGTTGGAGGTGGGGGATTTAGCAGGAGTTTATTTTGGGGGAACAAAAGTTGTCCAACTAAAATAAACTCTTGCTCGTAAAATAAAAAAATTGTAAAATCACCCTGATTCCGTATAAACATTTGCGAAATCGGGGTTTTTTGTGAAATCTCGGTGTTTTACTCAATAAAAATCCAATATTTTTTCTTGAATACCTCCAAAAAAACTTCAATATTCTTTCGGTCCTGAAAACCCTAAAAACCCGCCCATTACTGGGATTTCAATATTTCCCAATACAAATCCACTAACCTTGTTATCCGAATAACTAGCTTTGTAAAAAAGCGTGAATAAATGATTATTCGGGTACATATATTGATAGACTTTTAAATGCAGTCGAAGATATAAAAACTTGTCCCATCTAACATAGAGTTAAAGAAATTAGGAGGATATTTATGGCTGATAATAATAACAATGAATCTTCAAACCAGACAAATGAAACGAAAGAGATCCCAGAAAGGCAATTTTTATTTCCAGTCCAGGTTATGCAGTCATTTAGTAATAAAGGAAAAGAATACCTTGATACAAATACTCCCTCGCAGTTAGTACTTGCTTTAAAAGCAGGTTCATTTATGAGCTTTGGTGCTGTCTTTTCTGTATTGCTAGCCATTGGTGTAGATGCAAAAGGACTAACATATATTTTACAGGGGATTGGCTTCACTGCAGGCTATCTAATGGTATTTATGTCACAATCAGCTTTGTTTACGGAAGTTAATGTTCTTTTACCGACATCTTATTTACAAAAGTCTTATTGGAGGAAGCATAAGTTTCTCAAATTTTGGGGTGTGGCATATCTTGGCAATCTTCTAGGTGCGTTGTTTGTGGCATTATTAATAATTATGTCAAACTCTTTAACACCTGAATTTTCAAAAGAGCTTGAAACACTACTCTCAGATAAAATGAAATTCACCGAAAATGGCTGGGTAGGCTGGTTCCAAGTACTGCTGTCAGGAATTTTAGCCAATTGGCTAATCGGTATGGCTACATTTCTAACAACATCTGCTAGGGACATAGCAGGTAAGATATTAGGAACAGCGCTTCCCGTTATTTTATTTGTGGCAGGTAATTTTCAACACAGTGCTGCAAATATGGGGTATTTTAGTTTAGGGATTTTTACAACTGATAACTATGCGTGGTATGAATATATATTATTAAATTTAATTCCAGCCAGTATTGGAAATATTATTGGTGGAGCAATATTCATCTCCTTGTTATTCTTATATGCTTTTCGGAAAGAGATGCGAGGTTAGGCCTTTTATGTACAATGTACAACTAAATAAATTATTACTAGTAAAATAATACAATTGTAAAATCACCCTGATTTCGAATAATCATTAGCGAAATCGGGGTTTTATATTGTTGAATAGTCTTAGTGTTTCAAATGTTATACGACAGAAAAATCCTAAACCAATAAAATAATAACAGTTAATTTGTCGAATTTTCAATAAAGATGCAAAAAATATGTTGATTCTAAATGTAGAGAGGTATAGAATAACATTAATTATCAAAATATCTAGATAAATTACGGTTTTCTATTTATTGAGATAAAGTTTATAGCGAAAGGGATGTAATGATGGACAACCTTGTAAAACAACTGAGTGAATTAAATGGTCCTTGTGGCTACGAACAAAATGTTACTTATTTTATTCGAGACTATGTAAAGGATAAAGTGGACAGTGTAGAAGTTGATGCAATGGGGAATGTAATTGCAAGGAAAAAAGGTGACAAACCGGGACCGGTAACACTTATAACAGCTCATATGGATGAGGTCGGTTTTATTATAAAGAAAATTGAGAATAATGGATTATTACGTTTTGAAAAATTGGGTGGCCATGATGATCGCATTTTGCTGGCACAGTCTGTGAAAGTACTAGGTTCGAAGCAAGAGCTTGATGGTGTAATCGGGACGATGTCTGCCCATTTTGTGAAATTTGACGACCCGAAAAAAGTAAGACCGCATGCTAATTTATACATAGACGTTGGAGCAACATCAAAACAGGATGCCCTTAAAATGGGAGTAGAGGTTGGAACACCTGTTACATGGGCTACTAAGAGCAGGATTATTGGTCCTGAAGATAAGCAATTGATTGTTGGAAAAGCACTTGATGATCGGGCGGGATGTGCTGTACTTTTATCCGTATTAAATGAGATTGACAAACAAGAATTTGCTGGAGAAATTGTTTTCCTCTTCACTGTTCAAGAGGAAGTTGGATTACGTGGTGCACAAACAGCAATTAATGGTTTGGGAGATGTAGACGTAGCTATCGCTATTGATACGACTGCTGTGAGTGATACACCCGAAGAAACCATGGATCAAAGTCTTTTCCTTGGTGAGGGAACTGGGATAAAGATGTTGGATTTTAGTTTGATTGTACAAAAGAGCATATTGGAAGAATTGAAAAAAATCGCAGTCCAAGAAGAAATTATTCATCAGATGGAAGTCTTTCCTGGAATTGGAACGGATGGAGGAGCAGTAGCTTTAGCCAATAAAGGCATACCAACAGGAGTGCTATCAATTCCTTCCCGTTACGCACATTCTCCTGTTGAAGCAATCAGCCTATCCGATTTAATTGCAACAAAAGAATTAGTGAAAGCATTTATATTTAACTTAAATGAAAATACCAAATTTACATTTTAATACATAATGGGGGAAATCAGCATGATAACACGTAAAAACTTAACTACACTTATCGTAACATTTGTGTTTAGTTTATTGCTTGCTGCATGTGCCAGTGAGCCAGAAGAAAATAGTGATAGTAATTCAGAAGAAGGTGGGAGTCAAGGCGGTGATTTAGTAATTGCTAGCCAAGCAGATGCAGTATCATTAGATCCTCATGCAACAAATGATACACCTTCTGCAAATATTCGCATTAATATTTTTGATAATTTGGTTACACAAAATGAAGATATGGAACTGCAGTCTGCTCTAGCAGAAAGTTGGGAGCAAGTAAATGATACTACATGGGAATTTAAGCTTCGAGAAGGCGTCCTTTTTCATGATGGTTCCATGTTCAATTCAAATGTAGTGAAAGCAAATATCGAACGGATACTCGATCCTGAGATTGGGTCACCAGTAGCATTTATGTACGATATGATAACAGAGGTCCAAGTGGTTGATGATTACACGGTACGCTTCACGACAGAGTATCCTTTTGCTCCGTTGCCAGCTCATTTAGCACATCCGGGTGGACAGATGGTGTCGCAAGAACTAATTGAAGAGGATTATGCAGCAATGGAGAACGGGGCAGATCCAAGCAGTGTAATTAATTCAAGCCCAGTGGGTACTGGTCCTTTTACATTTGAGAATTGGCAAACTGGTGAATCCGTGAAGCTAGTGAAGAATGAGGATTACTGGGAAGAGCCAGCAATGCTTAATTCTGTTACCTTTAAAGTAGTTTCAGAGGATTTAACTCGAATCTCTGAATTATCTACGGGTGATTCTCATATTATTACACCTTTAAGCCCATCCGACGTTGCAGAAGTTGAAAATACAGAAGGAATGAAGGTGCAGCGTCAGGAAAGTTCTTCTTTAGCTTATATAGGTTTTAATATGGAAAAGGAACCATTTAATGATGTGCGTGTACGACAAGCAATTTCGATGGCTATCAACAAAGAAGAAATCATTAATGGAATTTATGAAGGTGCTGGAATTCCTGCCAAGGGACCACTAGCTCCTGGGATTTTTGGATATGATGAGCAATTAAATGGTTTGGAATACAATATGGAAGAGGCAAAGTCATTATTAGAAGAAGCTGGTTATCCCGATGGGTTCTCTGCGACGATCTGGACGAATGATGATCGTCAACGAATTGATACAGCAACAAATGTTCAGGCTCAACTTGCTGAAATTGGAATCGATTTAGAAGTAGAAACGGTTGAATGGGGTGCCATGCTTGATAAAACTGCCAATGGAGAACATGAGATGATGGTATTTGGTTGGACAACTGTTACCGGTGATGCGGATAATGGAATGTATCCACTTTTCCATTCTGAAAATGTTGGGTCACCAGGAAATCGCACATTTACAGTAGATAAAGAATTGGATTCTTATTTGCAAGAAGCGCGTCAAACGGCTGATCCAGAAAAACGTCTAGATTTATATAGTAAGGCACAGGAAAAGCTAGTTGAGCTTTCTCCATTTGTGTACTTACTTCATCAAGAATATTTACTTGGAGTTCGTGATGAAGTGAAGGGTCTGACTCAGTTGCCAACCCAGTTATTGCAATTGAATCGAGTTTCTTTAGAAGAATAAATAGATATTAAAAAAAGTCTGATGTCCACTGTTTGGATATTAGGCTTTTTTAGAGGTGCTAGTATTAACCAGCTTGTTCTAATAACAGAACACTATATTGTTGGAAATCAGATTCTGCGTTTTCATTCACCTTAGTTGAAAACGATTAAACATTTCCTCCTTGTACCGGAAATAGGTTAGGTTTAGTTAAAAAATCGTATCAAATAAAATAAAACTATAGAAAAAAAGCTTTATATACAGGAAGCGAGCAGGTGATGATGACTTGGTCACTCGCTTATCCCCCAAGCAAATTAGGCACCTAAGAATGAACTCATAGGCATTGCAAGCAATTTTCTTCTATCCAGACCCATCGATAACAAATAAAAATTTGAATGGATATTTTTTAAAATATCTGTATTTTTTGGATATTTTTATAGAATTATAGGATACCAAGTAAATAGGTGAATTGCTACAATCTTTGTAAGCGCTTAATAAATGAGGGGGAATATGATGAAAACGATGAAGCTTTTACTATTGGGTGTAGCAGTTACTTTTATACTAGCGGCCTGTGGGGGCAATGAAGAGGCACAATCCGAGGATGGGGTGATTGAGCTAACATTATGGAATGATTGGACAGAGGATCGACCCGAAAATACAGTGTACAAAGATATAATAGAAAAATTCAATGAAGAGCATGAAGACATTCAAATTGTTAATGAAAGCATTCCACATGATGATTACGAAATAAAGTTACGGACACAAGCGGCAGGTAATCAGTTGCCGGATATGATGCGTGTCTGGCCAGGGACTCGTGTACAACCATTAGTTGAAGGTAATGCATTACTTCCATTAAACCCGATTATTGATCATTGGGAGGGTATGATTCCTGATGAGATTTTACAGGACTATGCTGTAGATGGAAATTATTATGCCATTCCATCTAATATTAGTGAAACAAGCTTGATTTTTTATAATAAAGCAATTGTGAGCGAAGCTGGTTATGATGAATTTCCAACAAATTATGATGAATTTAAACGTTTGATAGAGGAATTAAAATCAAATGATGTTACACCAATTTCTCTTGGCAATAAAGCAATTTGGCCATTGCAATCTGTATATATTTCAGGAATTGCGGATCGTTACACAGGAAGTGATTTCCTGGGAAATGTTCTAAATGGTGAAGGTACGTTTGAGGATGAACAGTTCATTAATGCTTTATCTGTAATTGATGAATTGACCAAATTAGAGGCGTTTAATGAGGATATGAATACGGTCGATGAGGCCCAATCAAGAAATGAATTTATTAAAGGTTCTACTGCGATGCATTTTGCAGGTTCCTGGGCAATCGGGCCAATAATGGACAGTGTTGAGGATGTGGAAAATATCGGTGTTGCTGCGTTTCCTTCTTTTGAAGGTGGAGAGGGAGATCCATCTAAAATTTCTGGAGTTGCTGGCGGTGGAATTGCAGTTAATAGTAATTTAAGTGAAGCGGAGCAAGAGGCGGCATTTGAGTTCCTTAAATTTTACTATAGTGAAGAGCTGTTCCAGCAGCTTGTTCAGGCAAATATAATTGTACCCGCTGATGTGGAAATGGATGAAAGTATTCCACAAGTGTTCAAGGACGCGAACAGCATGGCTCAAAGTGGGTTATCACCGGTTTATGACGCGACACTAACACCGGAATTAACGGACATTATCAATAACGGTCTTCAATCTATAACACTTGGTGATAAAAAACCAGAAGAGCTTGCAGAAGAAATGCAGGCAGAATGGGACAAATCTAATGAGTAATCAATTAATTCACAGGTTGCCGGCTTTATTGGCAACCTGTGAAAATTGGAGTGATAGAAGATGCAGCTAACGCGTAAAAGCAAAGCAGCGATTATCATTGGATTACTTCCAGCTTTTCTTATCTATGCTGTTTTTGCTATTTATCCAATCCTTCAATCATTTTATTACTCATTAATGGAATGGGATGGATTTACCGATATGACCTTTATTGGTCTTGATAACTTCAGAAATCTATTTGAAGATCCCTTGTTCTGGAACTCTGTCAAAAATAATCTTTACGTTGTTTTTGCTTCTGTATTAGGTCAGGTACCAATAGCACTATTCTTCGCACTTTTACTGAACCGTAAGATTAAAGGAGTAAAGTTTTTTAGAGCAGTTGGGTTTCTTCCAGTAGTCTTGTCAACGGTTGTAATCTCTTTAACATGGAGCCTTATTTATAATTCTCAGAATGGTATGTTGAATGAGTTTTTGCGAACTGTTGGTCTAGGATTCATGGCGCAAAATTGGCTTGGCGATACGAAATGGGTCATGATTGCCGTTTTAGTTACCGTGGTTTGGCAATTTGTTGGGTTGTACTTCATTATTTTTCTAGCGGCGTTACAAAACGTGCCGACGGAAGTACTGGAAGCAGCGAAAATGGATGGCGCCTCAGAATGGACGACCACGTTCAAAATTACGATACCGATGATATGGGATACGATTATTGTGGCAGTTATTCTATGTATTTCTGGAAGCTTGAAGACATTTGATCTGATTTATGTCATGACGAATGGTGGTCCAGCTCATTCATCAGATGTTATGGCACTCTATATGTTTCATGAGACATTTAATAACCTGCAATATGGGTACGGTAGTGCAGTTTCTGTATTTATCTTCTTCTTTAGTCTCATTTTAATTTTTATAGTTACGAAATTACTAGGAAAGAAAATGATATGAGGAGGGGTGTAAATGGAGTCCACTGTTACTACTGAAGACAATCGCCGCAACAATAACAATGGAAAGATAAAAAAACGGGTCTCAAGAATTATCATCTATACCTTGCTTGGGATATTTGCAATTGTGAATGTCTACCCGATTATCTGGATGGCAATCAACTCATTTAAGTCTGAGCAGGAATTTACGGTCAATCAGTTTGGTTTTCCCAATGAATTTATATTGGATAATTATGCCAATGCATGGGAGATAGCTAATCTTGGTGTGTTGTTCAAAAATAGTATTTTTGTATGTGTGACAGCAACAATCGTCACGGTAATTATTGGGGCATTGGCATCGTATTTCCTAGCTAGATTTAAGTTTAGATTTAATAAGATAATGTATACATTTTTTATATTCGGTTTATTAATTCCGATTCACGCTACGCTCGTTCCGATGTTTATTCTGATGAAAAATCTCGGATTGCTTAATACTGAAATTACACTATTATTCCCGTATGTGGCTTTCCATCTGCCAATTACGATATTTATTTTAACGAGTTTTATGAAAGCTTTTCCAAAGGATATTGAAGAATCGGCAATTATGGATGGCGCTGGGATATTCCGGATCTTTTGGTCGATTATCCTTCCTATGTCAAGACCAGCAATTGCTACGGTTGTTATTCTTAATTTCATCTATAACTGGAATGAGTTTTCTTTTGCATTAGTACTAATTAATGATCCAGCGCTGCAAACATTGCCACTTGGATTAGCTAATTTTGCCGGGCAGTTTACAACCAATTATGGAGCACAGATGGCAGGATTAACGATGTCACTAGTTCCAGTAGTCATCTTCTATTTATTCCTGGAGAAAGAGATTGTGAATGGAATGACATCTGGAGCCGTAAAGGGTTAATGAAGAATTAAATGCTAAAGGACTAGATTGGATGAAGAGATGGGGATTAAAAAGGAAATTCATTACATTTTTCCTGGCATTAATGATACCGATACTGTTTGTTAGTTTATTAATCTATTATCAAACCAGTGTTGCATTGAAGAATCAAGCAATAGAGGAAGCAACAGAAAGACTAAGCAGAAATGAACAAAATTTATTGACCATATTTTCAACAGTAGAATCGATGTCGTCGTATATGATTTATGATCGTAATTTCCGAGAAATTTTTATCTCCGAAGAGAATGAAATGTATCAGCCCGAGTACCAAGAGGCGATGGAAATTATTAAAGGCTATTTTACATTTCAGCTAATATCTAATCCATACATTAATTCCATTTTATTAGAGGGAAGAGATGGCCATTTGGTGGAGCATGGAGAACCAGTTAACGGAGATGAAGAGGAACTGGATAAAGTTGCTGAAGATGCAAATGGTAGCCCAGTATGGAGTAATCCCTATCAAGTAAAAAGTGATTGGAATGATGATAAATATGTCATCAGCTTAACGAGAATAATTAATGATATGAACAATATCAGTGAACAAATCGGGATCGTACGAATACGTTTGGATCAAACGGAATTGTATAACCAAATTGAGGTGCCGTCTCAACAGAGTGACTATTTCATTATTTCTAATACAGGGGAGGTCATCTTACATCCGGATGCGGATCTGGTTGGCAAGCAATTTCCGGACGCAGGCTTGATTGAATGGGTTTTGAGTGGAGAGAAGAAATCATACAGCTATCAGGATGAAGAAAGTCATTTTGTAGTAGTAAGAAACCAACTTACGAATACCGATTGGTTTTCTGTTACTGCTATCGATGAAGATAAGCTTGCTGCGGATTTAACAGAAGTTCGCACATTGATCGGGTTTTTAATTGGTATTCTTTTCCTTGCGGGCATGTTTTTCTTTATCTTCTTTTATCATTCTAATATTAAACGGATACTAGAATTGACTAAACAGACAAAGCAAGTGGAAACAGGGAATTTTACTGCAAGTGTCGATGTAGATTCTAATGATGAAATTGGGAAACTAGGTTACCGTTTTAATAAAATGGTTAAAACTATTCAAAAACATATTGATACAGAATATCGATTAAAAATAAAGCAGAAAGAGTCGGAACTTAAAGTCTTACAGAATCAAATAAATCCACATTTTCTGTATAACACACTTGATATGATCCGTTGGAATGCAAGACTGGAAAATGCACCAGAAACTGGTCAACTGATAGAACGGCTTTCAAAAATATTTCGCATGAATCTAAATAATGGAAAATCCTTAGTAAAGTTCGAGGAAGAAGTGGAATATAGTCAGGCTTATCTCGAACTACAAAAGAAACGATTAGGTGAAAAACTTGATTATCAACTTGTGATGGAGGAGCAACTTAAAGGCTATTATGTTATGAAACAAATGATACAACCTTTAATCGAGAATAGTATTCAACATGGTTTTAAGAACCTTCCGAGACAGGGTATGATTCGGATTCATTGTTACCGTGATGAAAATCAAGCAGTAATAGATGTTATCGATAATGGTTGGGGATTTAATGAACATAAGAAGAACGGTGAGTTACGTGCTGGATATGCCTTGAAAAATCTGAACGATCGACTCTCTCTTGTTTTTGGGAAATCTTATGGGCTAAGTATTTTGGATTCAGGTGAAGGTGCATTCCTTCGTATGACCTTACCACTATTAAACGAGGATAAATCAAAAGAATTAGGTGATTAGATGTCGTCATACAGAATATTGATTGTCGATGATGAACCGATAATTCGATTAGGTCTTCAGCAAACCATACCATGGGGGAAATATCAGATAGAAAAGGTCGAGACAGCATGTGATGGATTGGATGCTATTCGAAAAATTGAAGAGTTAGGCGGTATCGATCTTGTGTTATCTGATGTGCGCATGCCGAACATGGATGGATTACAATTAGCATCCTATTTACACAAAAACCAACCACAAACAAAAACGATGCTCATTAGTGGGTACGATGAGTTCGCATACGCGAAAAAAGCAATCCAGTCAGGTGTAAAGGATTACTTATTAAAACCGGTGGACATAAATGAACTGGAATCAAAAGTGAATAGTCTTATATATGAATTAGAAGCAGAACAAAATGTGAAAAACGAAATTAGACAAAAGGAAATAAAGAATATTATTTATCAGCAGATTTATCATTTCCCACAAGAGACTGTAAATCTTAATAGATATCCAGATAACAGGATTTATCCATTTATTAGTTCGGTAAAAGAGTACGAAAAACAAACTGGTAAACTGTCTGAACAAGATCTAGCATGCTTTAACCAACAATGGAAAGGAACGATTGAGCAAACGACAGAAAAACTCGGATTTGACGCTGTATCGATTTTTGTTCATCGCAATCAATTGCTTACCTGTTTGATAGAACCAATAGATTCTGAAATTAATCCAATTCAAGTAGCTGAGATAATCACTCATACACACTCCAATTCTTTTATATGGAGTGATTCGGTTATTAAAGTGATGGATTTAAAAGACAAATATAATCAGCTGAAAACTGTCTATGACTATTTACCGTTAACCAGAGAACGTGATGTAATTTTCTCCAATTATCAAATGGACCGACCTGATAGCCAAATTTACCCTTTCGAAGTAGAGAAGGAATTGATAGATACGTTATTCCATAGGAAACCAATACAGCATAACCAAGTCGAAAACTGGATATCTGCTTTATTTGACCACTTTCGAAGCCATTCATTTCTTCTTCAAGAAGTACAAGACGCATGTAGCCATATGTTAAGCGGGATTATAAAGGAATACGAAGTGCTACTTGGTGAAATATCTGTAAAGTTAGATTGTCATTTCTTCAAAGAACTGGATCTTATTCTTTTTAATTCGTATTCTTCTTTACAACATTTATTTGAACAGGATGTAGAGCTGATTATGAAAAAGCTTGCTTATCATAAGGTTGAAAAAGCAGATTGGTTGATTAGCCAAGCAGAGGGTTACATCAAGGAATATTTTCGTACAACAATAAAAGTGCAGGAAGTTGCGGATGTCGTAAATGTGTCATCCAATTATTTTAGTACTCTATTTAAACAGAAAACAGGAGAAAATTTCAATGAATATGTCAACAAATTAAGGGTAGATGAAGCTAAATCATTGCTCATAAATACCCCTTTTAAAGTAAGCGAAATCTCAAAACAAGTAGGTTTTCAGGAGTATAAATATTTTGTCAGTGTATTTAAGAAGTTTTCTGGATTAACTCCAACGAATTACCGGAAATTAACTGCAATTGAGTAGAAGCTACAAAGGAGGAGTTTGAATGGAAAATGTAACAATAAAGGTGCCGCGTAATTTTATGCTAGGGGCAGCAGTTTCAGCGTGGCAGACAGAGGGATGGAGTGGAAAGAAGGACTCTCAGGACTCCTATTTGGACATCTGGTATAAAAACAATAAACATGTTTGGCATAATGGGTACGGTCCTGCCGGAGCAACGAATTTCTATGAGAGGTATGAGGAAGATATTCATTATATGAAAGAAATAGGATTAACGCATTTTCGGACATCGATTAATTGGTCACGTTTTTTAGTAGATTATGAGAATGCTGTTGTGGATGAGGAATATGCAGCGTACGTGGATGATGTTATTGAAAAATTAATACAAAACGGTGTAGAGCCAATGATCTGTTTGGAGCATTATGAGGTTCCGGCTGTTTTATTTGAAAAATATGGAGCTTGGGAGTCAAAGCATGTAGTGGAATTATTTGTACAATATGCTAGAAAAGTTTTTGAACGGTATGGAGACAAGGTAAAGCACTGGTTTACTTTCAATGAACCAATTGTGGTACAGACTCGTGTTTATTTAGATGCTATTCGCTGGCCGTTTGAACAAAACACAAAAAAATGGATGCAGTGGAACTACAATAAAGGGTTGGCGACAGCTAAGGTAGTAAAACTATTCAAAGAGATGCAGCTTAAAGAAAAAAGTGGAGCGAAAATAGGCGTTATCTTAAATCCAGAGGTCACCTATGCACGTTCAACTGCCGCACATGATCAACAAGCAGCAAAGATGTATGATTTGTTTTTCAATCGTGTATTTCTCGATCCCTCGATTAAAGGCGAATACCCGGAGGAATTATTTGATGTAATGAAGAAACATGAGATTACATTTGATTATACGGAAGAAGAGTTAGCTTTGATTAAGGATAATACGGTTGATTATGTCGGGTTAAATTTATATTTTCCACACCGAGTTAAAGCACGTACAGCCGCGTGGAATGAACAGACCCCATTTCATCCTGCATATTATTATGAAATGTTTGAACTTCCAGGAAAGAAAATGAATCCCTATCGTGGGTGGGAAATATATCCGCAAATTATGTATGATATGGGAATTCGGATGAAAGAGGAATATGGCAATATCGAATGGTTTATTGCGGAAAATGGGATGGGAGTAGAAAACGAGAAAAGATTTAAGGATGCCTCTAATATAATTCAGGATAATTATCGAATCGAATTTATTCGTGAGCATTTGAAATGGTTATTAAAGGCAGTAGAAGAAGGTGTAAATTGTAAAGGTTATATGCTTTGGGCATTTACCGATAATGTATCACCGATGAATGCTTTTAAAAATAGATATGGATTAGTAGAAATTGATTTGGAAGATAATCGTAATCGCCATTTAAAAAAATCTGCTTATTGGTATAAACAACTAATAGAATCAAGGAAATTTGAAGCAGAAAATGATGAGAATTTTAAATAGACAAGCAATTAATTTTTACTAGTAGAAGATTTTAGAAAAATTGTTAAGGGGTGGATAAATGGATAGGTATCTAGCGTTCGATATTGGTGGAACCTTTTTGAAATATGGGGTGGTAGCTGAGGATATGACAGTGTTAGAAACGAATAAAGTGAAGACTCCTGACTCATTGGAAGGTTTATTACGTGCGATGGAAGAAATCTCACATTTATATAAAGAAGTGAAGGGAGTGACGGTGAGCTGTCCAGGAGCAGTATCGGATGAAGGGATCATAAAAGGCTCGAGTGCACTGAATTATTTACATGGACCAAATATAAGGCATTTAATAGAAGAACGGCTAAACGTACCTATTTTTATGGAGAATGATGCACACTGTGCAGGCTATGCAGAATTTTGGAAAGGGGCTGCAAAAGGGAAGAAAGACGTATTAGTTATGGTGCTAGGAACTGGCATTGGTGGTGCTGTATTTAAAAATGCAGAGCTCCATAAGGGAGCAAATCTGCATGGTGGAGAGTTTGGCTATATGCTTTTGAATTCAAATATTCAAGATAGTAATGATGTGTGGAGCAGAGTAGCTTCAACAAAGGCGTTAGTGCGAGTAGTCGCTGAAAGGAAGAATATTGCTGTAGATTCCCTTTCCGGTGAGCAAATTTTTAGCATGGCAGAGGAAGGAGATGAGGTATGTTTACAAGCATTAGATAGATTCTATCATCTATTAGCAGTAGGCATTTATAATCTCCAATATATGTACGATCCAGAAGTTATCTTACTTGGTGGAGGAATTAGCGCCAGGGAGGATTTAATTGAAAAAATTGATGAAAAGCTGGATGGAATTTTGGCAGCAGTAGATTTAGCGAAGGTCAAACCTAAAGTAGCAGCTTGCAAATTTAAACAGAATGCCAATTTAATAGGTGCTGTATATGGTTGGTTGAAAAAATTTAATCATTCGAAGGTAGCTCCTATTTAATGGATTGCTGCTGGTTAAATGTTAATAGACGCTTTGAAGCGAAGCTTGTTGAAATTGTTGAATAGCAGATGTCTGGCATGGCTGAAGATGGAGAAGTAATAGATGAATTCAAACCATCGTGAGTCTTAATCACTTTAACGGATAATTATAATCATATCGTGGTCAGAAATAGACATTGGGTTTTACTAGTATAAATAAAAGATATACAAAGGGAGTTTAAAATGGAAAACAGCAAATTTATGCAGTTTATGGAACGATTCTTTTTACCAATTGCAGATAAGCTCAATAACAATCGTTACTTAGGTGCTTTGCGTGATGGATTTATGGTAGCATTGCCTATCATTATCTTTGGATCAATTTTTGTCGTTATTGCTAATATCCCATTTTTAGATCAATTACTAAGTGAAGATGCTTACAATGCATATAAAGATGCACTCGGACCAGCATCAGCTGCCACGTTATCGATTATGGGGATGTTTGTCATTGTTGGAATTGCCTATAAACTGACAGCCTATTATGATGGTGACGCTATTTATGGAGGAGTTACTGCATTAGCATCTTTCCTCATTTTGACACCTCAAGTTCTAGAAGATGTTACAGGAGTAATTCCGACATCAAGTTTAGGAGCGGAAGGACTTTTTCTTGGAATCTTAACGGCATTTATTTCGACAGAGATCTTTCGATTTTTTGTAAAGAAAAATTGGATGATTAAGATGCCACCAGGTGTTCCAGAAGCAGTATCAAGGTCGTTTAGTTCTTTAATTCCAATTTCGTTTACACTGTCTATATTTTTGTTAATTCGTATTCTTTTTAGCATCACACCTTTTGAAACGATACAAAACTTTATTTATTCTGTTATTCAAGAACCAATAACAGCATTGGGAAGTGGATTGCCTGCAGCGATCATTGCAGTCCTTTTAATCCAAGTTTTTTGGTTCTTTGGTTTACATGGTCAAATCATCGTAAATTCAATAATGGATCCAATTTGGATGACGTTATCTTTAGAAAACTATGAAGCATATCAAGCCGGTGAAGAAAGACTGCATATCGTAAACAACCAATTTATCGATACATTTATTGTTGGCATGGGCGGATCAGGAATGACAATGGCAGTTATCCTTGGTCTATTTATAGTAGCTAAAAGTAGGCAATTAAAGCAGCTCGGTAAGATTGGTGGTCCGCCTTCGGTATTTAATGTAAATGAACCGATTATATTTGGGTTACCCATCATTCTTAATCCGTTAGTTTTGATACCTTGGTTATTAGCACCAGTTGTTATTACAATTGTTACTTATTTTTCCATGTCGATCGGTCTTGTTCCCGTTTCTACTGGAGTCCATGTTCCTTGGACAACGCCAATCTTCATCGGTGGAATGCTGACAACAAATTCGATAGCTGGTGGAATTATGCAATTAGTGAACCTAGTAATTGTTACGCTTATTTGGATTCCTTTTCTAAAATTATTGGATAAGCGGTATTTTAATGAGGAATTGGTAGGCGCGGGTAAGGAAATTGCAGCAGGTAAAGATAAAGAATGATTGGTCTTGCTTAAGAATACTATGGGGAAGATCGATCTTTTAATAGTATAACGAAAGAGAAGAGAAAAGCCTTGCGTCGGGTGGTTCCCCAAAAAATGTTAGAGTTTTTATTAGGCAGCTGATTGGCTGGATTGAGTTCGATATTCTACTGGACTCAATCCAGTCGATTTTTCTTTTACCAGTAGTTGGTAAGAAATCTACCCGAATGCTGAAAGGGGGATTAGGGATTAGTAAAAAAAATGATATAATTGTCCATTTTAATGCTTACAATAGGTGAATCCTTTTGTAATAAATGGCTATTAACAAAGGAGCTAGATAATAAAATTAAAAGTTAAAATGTTTTGACTTATTACGGCAAGCTTGCTATAATTTATGATATATATTTAAAACGTTATTAGGAGGATTATTAAAAAATGATACATTATATGAGACTACGTTTCCCAACTTTGAACAAGTAATTGAATAAGTTCAAAGGCTCTGTTGTGTGATACAGAGTAAACGGGAGTAGTCTGTCCTTTTTTAATAATCTTCGTTTCATATTAGAAATACATGTAATTTGTCATTAATGGCATTACATGTATTTCTAATACTATCGTTGATCAGTGAACAACGTTAGTATAAAATATGTAATGTTTAAAAGAAAGGCGGATTGTTCTGCCTTTCTTTATTTATGCCTAATTTACCTTCTTATGTTACAAAAAAGAAGGTTTCTTTGCTGATGGTTTCCAATAACCACTAACTTAATAAGGATGTGGCGTCTTCTCTTTACTCTTAATCACAGGCAGATTACCTGTGATTTTTTATTTTAGAAAGGAAGAGAAGATATGACCAAAAAAATTAATAAAAATAATGGGAAAAAATTGAGCCGTGTGGAACCTCCTAACTTTTCAGGTCAGCATTTAATGCATAATAAAAGGCTGCTTCATGAAATTGTCGACAGAGCAAATGTAAGTCAAAAAGACACTGTCTTAGAGTTAGGAGCTGGAAAAGGAGCTTTAACAACTATAATAAATCAACGAGCAGGTAAGGTTTTGGCGGTTGAGTTTGATGCCAAGTTTGTAAACATCCTAAAGCGAAAAACAGCAGAAAATCCTAATACCAAAATTATTCATCAGGATATTATGAAGATTCATTTGCCAAAAGAGAAGTTTATCGTTGTGTCAAATATTCCTTACTCTATTACAACACCCATTATGAAAAAGCTTTTAAATAAACCTTCGAGTGGTTTTCAATATGGGGTTATTGTTATGGAAAAGGGGGCGGCCAAACGCTTTACTTCAAAGTCAGTCAAAGATTATTACGTCTTATCTTGGAGAATGTGGTTTGAAATATGTTACGTAAAAAGCATATCCAGAAACAACTTTTCTCCACCGCCCAAAGTAGATTCCGCGATAATCACAATAACTAGAAAAAAAGAGCCATTAATACCCAACAAGTATTATTCAGTTTTCCTTGGGCTGGCACAACATGCCCTAAAACAACCCGAGGCTACTATTGGTATTGCATTAAAAGGGATATTTACCCATCTACAGTTGAAACACTTAAGAAGGAATTTGGGTATCACGAATGAAACCCCAATAAGGTTACTAACGGCTACTCAATGGGGGAGTGTTTTCAATACGATGATTAAATATGTCCGACGACCTTTATGGCCGAGAGTAAAGAAGAAATAAATTTGAAAGGATCATAGTGATTTTTAAGCAATATGTACAATTCAATTAAAGGGTTTGAGGCAAACCGTAAGACTTACCCTAATAAATAGGAGAGCGGCCTCTGAAAATGAACTAATTCAACAGTCAGAAATTTCACCAGGGTATGAGGCGATATTAGAATGGCCACTTGAAGAACATCCGATAATTTGTTATAGGCTTATGGCACGGGGACATTCATCTGAGACAAACACAATATGTTGTATATTTGAATTCGCCCCGGCTAATAAGGTTTTACTTTAACTCTTGTACACTCCCAGTTCCAATTCAAAAGAGAAGAAAAAAGCCCTAAAGCCCTGCTACAACGCAGGGCTTTTTAGCATAATAGTAAGTTTTCTGGTGGTTAAGTTGTTCATTGTTTTTAGTCTATTGCAGTTCCTTGTCATTTCCTACAAAAGAATATTTCTAGGTATGTAATTTAACATTTTTTCCTTAAACCCTTTTTCTAAATCCCTAAAGGAAAAACATGAAGGTAGGTTTCGTATTTATCCAATGTCCTTTATAATATAATAGTACTCTATCCAAAGTCGCATTAGTGGCGATTATTGGCAGGGTTTATTTTAGGCAATCCGTTTGTTTAACTTACGGAAAAATGATATAAGTGAAAAAGAAGAAAAGATATATTGGGATAAGGGTTAACTATAACCCACAATGAGAGGATTGAAATGTAACAATGATAGATAATTTTTGGCGTGATTTACCACGTCCATTTTTTGTACTTGCACCAATGGAAGATGTGACGGATGTTGTTTTTCGTCATGTAGTGACAGAAGCAGCTAGGCCGGATGTGTTTTTTACGGAGTTTACCAATTCAGAGAGTTATTGCCATCCAGATGGAAAACAGAGCGTGCGCGGACGCTTAACATTTACGGAAGATGAACAACCAATTGTCGCTCATATATGGGGAGATAAACCAGAGTACTTCCGGCAAATGAGTATCGGTATGGCAGAGATGGGATTTAAAGGTTTAGATATTAATATGGGTTGTCCTGTAGCAAATGTAGCAGGGAATGGAAAAGGTTCCGGTCTTATTAATCGCCCAGAGGTCGCTGCTGAATTAATACAAGCAGCTAAAGCTGGAGGGTTGCCTGTAAGTGTGAAGACAAGGCTTGGTTACACGTATATCGATGAATGGAAAGAATGGCTGAAACATGTATTGGAACAAGATATTGTCAATTTGTCGATCCATCTTCGTACGAGAAAAGAAATGAGCAAGGTAGATGCTCATTGGGAGTTAATTCCGGAGATTAAAAAGCTTCGTGATGAGATTGCTCCAGATACCCTATTAACTATCAATGGGGATATTCCTGACCGCCAAACTGGCTTGAAACTTGTAGAAGATTACGGTGTGGATGGAGTAATGATTGGACGAGGTGTGTTTAAGAATCCTTTTGCTTTTGAGAAGGAGCAGAAAGAGCATAGCAGTCAAGAAATGCTTGACCTTTTACGATTACATTTGGACCTTCATGATAAATATGATGAATTAGAATCACGTTCTTTTAAACCACTTCATCGTTTCTTCAAGATTTATGTTAAAGGGTTTAGGGGTGCAAGTGAGTTAAGAAATCAAATGATGAATACTAAATCAACTGCAGAAGTGCGTGCATTACTTGATAACTTTGAGATAGAAAATGCGGTTGAAGTAGAGCAGTAGACAGATCTACTTAGCAAAAAAGGCTGAAAATCATAATTCCAGCCTTTTTTGCTATACAATGCTTGTGAAGTGAAACTACATTAGAATGAGAGATTATTACAGTCAAAGGATCAATTTATAGGAGGCTGCATAGTGATAAAAGTCTATGGGAAGGTTGTCGACGATCAATCTCGTTGTGAACACTATCATTCTGAGAAAGATATTATCAGTATTAAATTTAAATGTTGCAATACTTACTATCCTTGTTATAAGTGCCATCAAGAGTGTGAAAATCATGAAATAGAAAGACGGCAAAAAGAAGACTTTGATGAAAAAGCTATCTTATGTGGTGTTTGTCAGACGGAATTAACGATTAATGAGTACATGAATGTGAGCTCCTGTAAAAATTGTCATGCATCATTTAACGAAAATTGTCAATTACATTATCATCTTTATTTTGATTATAACTAATAAGAGAACCCGCCTACTGTGAAAAAGATAGGTGGGTTCTGTTAGTTAGTAGAGTAAATATCTAATTTTTTGTTTTTATGAATATCTTCTGTTCCTGCATCTAAGGCAGTCTTATAATAATCGCATTTATGATCGATAATTGCCATTGTTTTAGTTAATTCTTCTAATTGAGCTTCTACATTTGCTTTTCTTTCTACAAATAAATCATATCTTTGTTGCAAAGTAGCATCGCCTTCTCCACACCAATCTATAAAATTTTTAATTTCTTTAATTGGCATTCCAGTGGATTTGAGACACTCGATAATGTGTAAAGCTTCAATATCTGCGTCCTTAAACAATCGTGTCCCATTGTCTTTTCTCTCTACAAAAGGCAATAAGCCTTCCTTGTCATAATAACGTAGTGTATATACAGTGAGATTCAGTTTATTTGCAACTTCGCTAATAGAATATGTTTTCATTATAAATCCTCCTTAGTTAGATTTAGATTTCGAGTTAACTCTAGGATTTTGACATAGTCTAACATATTATATTTTGATGGTCAAAATTAACTGATTTCTAAAAATAACTGATGAATCTATTGACTTCGAGTTAACTATAACGTTTACGATGAATATGTAAATAAACTAGAAATTTAGGAGGTTCTTTAATGTATACTGCTAAAGCAAGAGCTGTTGATGGGCCGCATCAACCATTTCACGCAACGGAAATTAAACGACGCAACCTGGATTCACATGATGTTCTAATTGAAATTAAGTATTCGGGTATATGCCATTCAGACATTCATACTGCTCATGGTGAATGGGGAGAAGTAAATTATCCTCTAGTACCAGGACATGAAATTGCTGGGGTAGTATCAGATGTTGGACCTGAAGTTACTAAATATAAGATTGGTGACCGAGTGGGCGTCGGATGTATGGTTGACTCTTGTGGTGAATGTGAAAATTGCCGCAGAGGAGAAGAGCAATACTGTCATCAAGGAAATATTCAAACCTATGGTGGTGTTGATAAATATGGTGAACCAACCCAAGGAGGTTATTCTACTCATATTGTCGTAACAGAGGATTTTGTACTCAGAATTCCTGATAATATCGACTTGGATGTTGCAGCACCATTACTCTGTGCTGGTATTACAACATATTCTCCACTTAATCATTGGAATGCTGGGCCAGGGAAGAAAGTAGCTGTAATCGGTATGGGCGGCCTTGGCCATATGGCTGTTAAGATTGCGCACGCCAAGGGAGCAGAAGTTACTGTTCTATCCAGAACATTAAATAAAAAAGAAGATGGACTTCAATTCGGTGCAGAAAGCTATTATGCAACTAGTGATCCAGAAACATTTGAAAAACTTGCAGGATCATTTGACTTAATTATAAACACGGTAAGTGCTAAGCTTGATATGGATGCTTATTTGAGTCTTTTAAATCTGGATGGTGCGTTGGTAAATGTTGGTGCGCCGGCAGAACCATTGTCACTTAATGTATTCTCCCTCATCGGACATCGCCGTTCATTCGCGGGTTCTTTAATTGGAGGCATTCGAGAAACTCAAGAAATGTTAGACTTCTGTGCTGAGCATCATATTGTTCCAAAAATCGAAGTGATTTCTGCTGATCAAATTGATGAAGCATACAAACGCGTATTAGCTTCAGATGTAAAATATCGTTTCGTTATTGATGTCAGCACAATTTAAATTTAATATTTGAAAGATAAGGTGTTCTATAAGCATTGCTTATGGGACATCTTTTTTTTGTGAAGATTAATGGACAATGCTTCAATCTTTACAAAAATTTCAACTAAAATTATAGTTATTAAAGAGTAATTATATCTTTAATTAATTTCAAGTATAAAGGAGATAGAACTATAATGGAATTCTGGGAAGCAAGCTTTTTAGAAAAACAAGTGATGTGGGGATATGAACCAACTGATTCTGCTATTAAAGCAAAAGACATCTTTATTGATAAAAGTGTAAAGAATATTTTATTACCAGGGATTGGATATGGACGAAATGCAAAAGTATTTATAGAAAAAGGAATAGATGTTACCGGAATAGAAATATCCAAAACAGCAATCGATCTCGCTAGAAAAAATGGGCTAGATATCCCTATTTTTCACGGTCCTGTGAGGGATATGCCTTTTAATAACAAGCAATACGATGGGATATTTTCTCATGCATTGATCCACTTACTTAATCAAGAGGAAAGACTACAATTTCTCCAAGATTGTTATAATCAATTAAAACCAAATGGATATATGATTTTTACTACAGTCTCTAAAGAAGCCCCCATGTATGGTAAAGGCAAACAATTGGATAAAGATTACTATGAAACAAAGGATGGCGTAAAATTGTATTTTTATGATGCTGAATCCATCGATCAGGATTTTAAAGACTATGGGTTAGTAGATTCTTTTGAAGTGGAAGAGCCTAATAAAGATAGTGATAATAAACCTTCGATGAAATTTACGATGATTATTTGTAGGAAAGATGAAAAGTAAGATTAGGCAGCTTTGGAAAAATAAGCTGCTTTTTCATCTGTAATACTCTATTCTTGTCTTTTTGCAATTCATTTCTATGGAGAAGTGGAATATAATAAACAGTGAAAGCCAGGGAGGGGATTGAATGAATGTTAAGATAACTAATGGAGAAACAATACATTACCAAAAGAGAGTTAGTGGAGAAAATATACTCTTATTGATACATGGCAATTTTGCCTCTTCAGATCATTGGGATATTTTAATGGAACAATTACCTAAGGAATATACGATATATGCCATAGATTTACGTGGTTATGGAAAATCTACGTATCATACACCAATAGATTCTTTTAACGATTTTGCGGAAGACATTAGATTATTTTGTGATGTATTACATATTCAAAAGTGTCATGTAATGGGTTGGTCTAATGGTGGAGGTGTGGCTATGCAATTTGCAGCTAATTATCCAACAAGGGTGAAATCAATAATTCTACTTAATTCTATTTCTACCAAAGGTTATCCAGCATTAAATTCGAATGGAGAAAGAATGACCACAAGGGAGGAAATTTCAGCTGATCCAATGATCAATAGAATGCTTCAAGCACAAAAGAACAAAGAAAAATCATTTTTTGAAGCTGCTTTGTTACAGCTAATGTTTGTTATTAAAAAACCGGCAGAAAGTAGATTTAAGAAATATATCGAAGCAGCTCTGAATCAGCGGAATATAATTGATGTAGCTAATGCGGCAAATCAATTTAATATAAGTGGCGGCTTAAAAAATATCACTTCTCCAATTCTTATTTTATGGGGGAGGCATGATTTAATGGTTCCCGAGAAAATGACATTAGAACTAGTGAATGAAATGAAAGAGAACAGTGTATCTTTTATTTATAAACAACTGAATACAGGGCATGCTCCATTGGTTGATGATATTGACAGCATCATTTCAGAATTAGATTCTTTTTTAGATATAACTTCTTAAATTCGTTTACTACAATATCAATCTTAGTTATAGTTAGATTATCATTAAAAGATTGACTTTTCGAAAAAATTGAAGAGGTGAATAATTGAACAGGAGTAAATTGCTATTTATTATCATTACACTATATATGTTTATAATTTCTTATTTCATTTCAAAAACTATCTATCTCTTTTTTACAACTCACATAGAAAATTGGAATAGTTTGATAGATATTATCGCGATAATATTAGTGGTAGTAATTTTCCTCCCATTTTCCATATTTATATCTGAAAAATTAACTAGTTTTATTATGAAAACAAAGCTTGTAGAGCAAAAAGTATACCCCACTATGATTACGTTACTAATAATAATACCAATCATTATCTTTTCATTCACCGTGTTTCATGAATATAAAATAAAAAGTTTAGAAGAATTACTCGAATATGATCAATCCAGTTTTGAAGCCGTTTTCGTCAATCATCAAGAGATAACAGAAGATTATCAAGCCGCTGAAGAGATAGTGGAATTTCTTAGTCAATACCAAGTGAAGAAGATGAACGATCGAGAGTGGAGCTCGGATGTTAGTAAAGAGGATGGTTTTATGATTGAAATTAGGACCGAAAATGAGATCGTCATGGCTAGTATTTATGAAAATCGATTAATGTCGTTAAATAATAACGGTGACTATTATAAAGTAGCGAATGGTCCAATCGAGATACAATGGATGTATGATTATATAAAAGGTTTTGATGAAGAAGTCTCGCGGTGACATTTAGACAGACATTAGTAGTTTTGCTTTGGAGTAGTGTGAAGAACATACCAAATTGCTGAAATTACATAATCAGGTTAAGGTAGAAGGGGTTCTTTAGAAATAAAAATAAGTAAGATAAATTTGACGAAGGATGATATAAATGGATGAACAATCGGTAAAGGATATATGGAATAAATATATAAGAATACAAGCTGATGCTCCCGATTTTGATGAAGTAGATGTGTGGGCTTTTGGAGATGCCCCAGATCATGCTGACGGGTTGGCAAAATTGGTAATGGAAGGGAAGAAGACGGCTACCTCATCGAGCTATAGAAACTATCTAGTGGATGGCGATTCCTTGCCTGTAAGAGGGCTGCACAATATTATTCTCAATGGTGATGGAGAGGCAGTTGCAATCATTGTTACGACAGATGTAGAAATAGTACCTTATCATGAAGTAACAGAAGAACATGCTTATTTAGAAGGAGAAGGAGATCGCTCTTTACGGTATTGGCAAGAGGTTCATGAAGCCTTTTTTACTAGGGAGCTAAAACAAATTGATCAAGAATTTAGTGATGACATTCCAGTAGTTTGTGAAAGATTTGAATTAGTTTATAAAATGAGTGATTGATATGAAAGATAAGAGAGAAGTAATAGATCACTATAAGCAATCAATAGAGTTTGCTATGTTTTTAAAAGATATCGATAACATAACGTGGAGAGCACAAATTGATAAAGGCAAGTGGACGATAGCAGAAGTTTTAGGACACCTTATTCCGTGGGATGAGTTTGTAATACATAAGCGAGTCCCTTATTTTATGCAAAATAGCATCTTCCCAAAAGGGCCCAATGTTGAAGAGATGAATAAATCATCTGCTTTGAACGCAAGAAAAAATTCTCAAACACAAACTATTAATGCATTTGTTCAAGGAAGAAGAGAATTAATAAATGCAATTAGTTCAATTTCGTCTGACATGTGGAGTAAGGAGATAGTTATTGGGACATCCAAGTTAATATTATCTGATTATTTTACGGGTTTGGCTAAACATGATCTTCATCATTTTAATCAAATATATATTGTCCTTAATGAGAGGAAGAAGTACATTGAAAAAATGGAAGACTTCCCAGAATTAAAGAAGAGAAACAAATACGGTAACTCATAGAGTAGATGAACGCCCAGAATTAGGGAAGAGAAACAAAAATGGTAACTCATAGAGTGGATGAACGCTCAGAATTAAAGAAGAGGATCAAATACGGTAACTCATAGAGTAGATGAGCGCCCAGAATTAGGGAAGAGAAACAAATTTGGTAAGTCATAAAGCTGATGAGCGCCCAGGATTGGGAAAAGAAACAAATACGGTAACTCATAGAGTGGATGAGCGCCCAGGATTAGGAAAGAGAAACAAATACGGTAACTCATAGAGTGGATGAGCGCCCAGGATTAGGAAAGAGAAACAAATACGGTAACTCATAGAGTGGATGAGCGCCCAGGATTGGGAAAGAGAAACAAATACGGTAACTCATAGAGTGGATGAGCGCCCAGAATTAGGGAAGAGAAACAAAAATGGTAACTCATAAAGCTGATGAGCGCCCAGAATAAAAGAAGAGAATCAAATCTGGTTAGTCATAGCATAGTAATTTTTGAGTAGTTTTCTAGATATAATAAGTCCATTGCTTTGTTCCCTTCACTTCATAGTTCTCACGTAGTATTTTTCGAATCCGTTTTTTAGAAGTAATGATTGCACACCAATCTAGTATGTTATTGGTTGTTACTTTTTCGTTTGGAAACAGTATTTTATATTCATTGACGCAACGTAGGACTGCAGTATTCACATCTTCCTTTTCATTGCAATGTGCACATACTAGATATTTTCGTTCAGGGTAGGCTATATCAAAAAATTGCTTGCAATTACGGCAGTAGATCCCTTTTTGAAGTTCATCGTAGTGATAATCAGCAACGTTACGAAATTTTGATTGGGAGATATGATGATTTAAGAGCTCTTTTGCTATTAGATGATGTCGTTCTGTAATATTCATTGTGGAATTACGATGGAGCTTTTGTACAAATGATTGGACTTGAGTTGGTAAGACAAAGGGGATTTTTACAGGAGCTTGATATAGAGTGAAATGCGGATGTATAAATATGACCAAGGACTTAATAGGAAGAGTGTATTTAAATCCTAACATCATATTACGAAATAATGCTTCACTACGATGCAGTTGATGAAGTGGCTGTATAATTTCAGTGTTCGGCATTTTAACTAATTTATCATTTTCATAAATAAAATCTCCTTTATAATTCTTTATTTCTAACAAAAAAATAGTATCTGCAGTAATAATTACCGAATCGATTTGGAAAGTTGTATTATTATGTGTAAATAGTAAATCTTGCAGTATTAAGCTATCACCATTGGTCTCATCAAATAATTGATCAAATCTTCTTTCTCCTTCATATCCTTGTTTCATCTTTTCATAGGTTTGCCGATCTTTTATAGAAAAATCCATCCTATGAACTAATAAATCATACAACATTAAATCCTTTGTCTTTTCTCTGCGCTTTGTAATCATAAATCAATTCCTTTCCTATTTACCCTCTATTATATATGAATATTTCGATAAGTGTATTAACTAATGAAAAAAGAATGATATAATTTGAAAAACAGATAAAAAGGGTGGTTGAATGAATTATTTATTTTTCACGATTTATGCTATTCTACTCGCAGTACTTGCATTCTTCACTGGAGAAATCGTCACATTTATTATGTTAGGGATTATATTGATAGCGTTGCAGAATATTCATGCCACTTTAAAAAATATACTTAAGGTCTTAAAGGAAAATAAAACAACGTCTTAACGTGTAAATCAAACATTGAAAATTTTGGGTGACTTCCTTACATTCTCGCAGCATTCTATAATCCCTTTTTAGTTGAATATAATCTCTCTATTTAAAAAATGATCAAGATCATAAAAATTCGGGAATGATATTAAAAGAAGTTTGATAAGGAGAGAGGATTCATGAAGAGAGTAGCAGTAATAATAAATCCTAATGCAGGAAATCAAAAATTAAAAAATGAAATAAATACAATTGAAGCAAGATTAAAAGATGTATTTGAAGAGGTAACCGTATATACTACAGAAAAAGAAGGTGACGGTAAAAAAATCGTCGAAAAAATTTCCAGTAAAGTCGATTTAGTTATTGGTGGGGGCGGAGATGGAACAATATTTGAGCTTGTAAATGCGCTCGCTTCACTAGATCATCGACCAGCCTTTGCGGTGTTGCCGGGCGGTACATGTAATGATTTTTCTAGAACAATAGGGATGAATCAAAATCCGCTAGTTGCATTGGAACAAATCGTACAAAAACAAGTAAAGTCTGTTGATATAGGTAAATACAATGATTGTTATTTCCTTAACTTCTGGGGAATTGGGCTAATATCTAAAGTAGCTGAAGAAATGGATGGGGACAATAAAAAATTACTTGGAAAGATGTCATATTACATTAATACTTCCAAAGTTGTTTTTCAGAATGAAACATTTCAGCTTAAAGTAACTAGTGAGGAAATGAATTATGATGGGGAAGCTGTAATGATGGTCGTTGGAAATGGGGCTTTTCTAGGTGGGATGAAGTCATTTTTCCCTCATGCTGATATTCAAGATGGTAAATTTGACATACTAATTATTAAGTTAGCAAAGTTACAGCATTTTTGGACATGGTTAGAAACACAAATGCAAAATGATTATCCAGATAATAGAAACGATGAAGTTATTTATTTTCGAACAAGTAAACTTCATGTAGACAGTTCGCCCAAGCAAAATATTGATAGTGATGGAGAAGTATTGGCGCAAACGCCTTCTGAAATTACCGTACTTCCCAAACATTTAAAGGTAGTTATAGGCGATGAGGCATTTGGAACATTATAGATCATCAGTTAGGGGGATTATATGAAAAAAACAGCAATATTTATTGGGAGTGTAATTATAGTGTATTTTATATTACAGTTAGGTACAGGTATGATTTTAACTACGTCATATGTACCTAATGTATCGGAGGCGTGGCAAAATGTTGTAGGACTTTTACCTGAAATTACTTTCGGACCGAGTTCAATTGCTTTAGCTCCTGCCTTAATTTTTGGGGTTCTATCCATATTCATTGCCTATGGAATTACATCATTATTCAGCAAAAAATTAAACATAAATTAATCAAAAGGAGGTCCAAGTTATGGTTAACTTGGATCTCCTTTTCTATTTTATAATATTATTGATGCTTGCTCGTTGCAAAAGGGTCAAAAGCTTAGGTGGAAAATTAAGTAAATATCCTGGGTGAATGCTATCAATTAGAATTACTAAATAATTATGTGACAAAAAGATGTACCCTTTTATTGAAGGGTGCATCTTTGTCATTTATCACTGACTTCTCTTTTATTTCACAGTTCTCCTATCACTTCCAACACCAACCTTTTTACCTAAATAAATATCTTTCGTTAATCCAAAATGTCTACTTATTTTATATGTCATTAAATAATCAATACTTTAAACCTATTACCTTATAATTACGAAAAATTTTTATTTTCTTAATTTACAATACATTAACGTTAACTCCATAATCTATTAATAGTACTCCACTATACTTCAAATAGAGAAAAAGAATCTATTAAAAATGCAAGAGTACTTTCACACACTAAACAAACCTCTAAATTTATAGGAGTGATTGAATGAAGAAGAGCTCTATTAAGTTCAAAATTCGATTTCAATTATATGCCATATTATTTTTATGTCTTTATATTATTACGTTGGTAACTTCACCAACAACCGCCTTATTTCGAACTGAAACGGACTTGTTGGAAGGGGAAATTTTGGCTACAGATACATTTGTAGGATATGAGGATGAAGAACTTAATGAAGTAGATGAAACAATTGATAATGAATTAGAAAATGAATCAACAGATAGTATGAACAAGCAATCAACAGATGAACCAAATTATAAATCAATGAATGGCACGAACAAGCAATCAACTGAGGAATCAAACGATTCCAACAAGCCATTAACAGAAGATACAGTAGAGAAAAGCGAGAAAGATGAAAATGAATCACCAGAGAAAGATACAGATGCAGAACTTGACGATACAACAGGCGATGCATCATAGGGTAGAAAGTTTTCTATCAACGCTTTAAAAATAAAAAACATTCAAGGAAATAGGATATATGAGGTGATATTAGATGAAGTGGACAACGATGAAAAAGTTTACGAGTGTACTGACTACAACCGTACTATCTATGTTACTAATTATTACGGTGTTCACGATGATTTTACACCAAGCAACCGATGGAGAACCAAATGTATTCGGGTATCAATTAAAAACAGTTCTATCTGGATCTATGGAGCCAGAATTTCAAACCGGATCAATCATAGCTATTGAACAACAAGAAGATGTTACACAATTTCAAAGAGGCGATATCATTACTTTTCATAATTCTGAAGGAATGGTCATTACTCACAGAGTTGAAGAAGTAAAGGATAATGGAGCGCAATATGTGACTAAAGGGGATAACAACAATAGAGCAGATTCTGAGCTGGTGATCCCTGAGAGTATCATCGGTCAATACACCGGGTTCACCATTCCATATGCAGGATATGTGACTCAATTTGCCAATTCAAAAGAGGGTGCACTTTTCTTATTAATCTTCCCCGGCATAATGCTAGTGGGCTATTCACTAATTAATATCGGAAGAGCATTAAGGCAAATAGAAACCTCAAATAAAAAAGAAATGAGTAGTAATCAGTGACTCCGTGTTATCAGGTCTTCCACCCTGATGGACCGTTCACAAATAAAATCAAATCTTTGAAGGAGGAATTATGATGGGAATCAAAAAGCAATTGGGCATGGGTGTGGCAACAGCAGTACTGGGATTATCATTAATTGGAGGTGGCACGTTCGCATACTTTAGTGACAGTGAACAAACAAGTAACACATTCGCTGCAGGTACGTTAGATCTAACAGCAGAGCCAACAGAGATTATTAATGTTGGAAATATGGCCCCTGGCGATTCAATGGTTCGTGACTTTGAACTTCATAACAGTGGCACACTCGACATTAACACGGTTTATTTGGAAACTAATTATACGGTTGAGGATGCAGAGGGCGATAATTCGGAGGATTTCGGCGAACACATAGAAGTAGAATTTCTTTATAACGTAAATAACTTGGATGAAGTGATTTATCAAACAACATTGGCAGAATTGCAAGAAATGACACCAGAAGCGATCAATGAACATATTTTTTACCCAGCGATTGGTAATGAAGGTCTTGCAGCTGGAGATTCCCATGATTTCGTTGTTCAATTTAACTTCAAAGATAACGGAGAAGACCAAAATCAATTCCAGGGTGACGCTTTAAACCTTGAATGGACATTTATTGCTACGCAAGGAGAGGGACAAGATATCTAAATGAAAAATGTGATTATCTATAAAATAGGTGAATTCGTAGTGTAATTTTATTATTGCTCTAAATAAACTAAGAATCTTGATTTTTAAGGGGAGGGAATTTATTTATGAAAAATGTATTAAAAGATTTGAAAGGTGAGAAAGATTTGAGATTGAAAAAGCGTTCCATAGCTGCGTTGCTTGCAGCGGGAATTATCTTACCAAGTGCAGTAGCTGTGGCTGATCAACAAGAGCATCCTGATGCAGAAACGTACAAGCCTAGTCCGGTTCCAGACCGCGTTTTATTAGGATGGGAGGGCGATACAACTACTACTCAGTCTGTTTCATGGAGAACGGATGATAGTGTTACAACTCCCGTTGCAGAGATTGCAGTAGCTGAAGAAGGGCCTAATTTTACAAGCAATTCATTGACGGTTGAGGCAGAAACGAGTGAAGAGATTGAGGCAAACCTTGGCTATACGAATCAATACCATACAGTGAATTTTGAAGGTCTTGAACCAGATACGCAATACTTGTACCGCGTAGGTGATGGTGCAAACTGGAGTGAGTGGTTTGAGTTTACTACAGCATCAGCTGAAGATGAGCCATTTTCATTTATTTACATGGGTGACGCTCAAAATGATATAAAAGAACATTGGTCACGCGTGATGCGAAGCGCTTATTCTGATTTAGCTGATGCGAGCTTTATTGTGCATGCTGGAGATATGATAAATCACGGTGACGCAGATCAGCAATGGGGTGAGTGGTACGAAGGAGCTGGATGGATAAACGGTATGGTACCAAGTATTGCGACAGCAGGAAATCATGAGTATTATAGAACTACAAATGAACCTAGAAAACTGTCCGAATACTGGGGACCTCAATTTGCATATCCTGGTAACGGCCCTGAGGGACTAGAAGAGCAAGTCGGCTACTGGGATTACCAAGATATGCGTATTATCTCTTTAGATTCCAATGTCGGATATGCAAATATTGATCAACAAGCCGAATGGTTGGATGAAGTTCTTGAGAATAATCCGAATCAATGGACAGTTATTACGTTCCACCATCCGATTTTCTCTTCTGGAGAGGGACGTGATAACGTAGAGCTACGTGAAGCGATACTTCCTGTAATCGAAAAACACAATGTAGACTTAATCTTTCAAGGGCATGATCACACATATGCGCGAGGACATTTGAGCAATGAACAAGATGGGGAAAGAGAGTACACTACTGGTACGATGTTTGTTAACTCTGTCTCTGGTCCAAAGATGTATGATAGATCTGAAGTAGTTTGGGAGGAAAATAACGCTTATGTGAGAAGCGGCGCAGAAGATACCCAGATGTATCAACATGTTTACGTTGATGGCGAAGAGCTGAAATATGAATCATATAACGCTTTAGGTGAATTATACGATGAGTTTACAATGACAAAGCAGTCAGATGGGCAGAAACTTATTACCGAAACAGAGGGGTCTGAAGAACCAGTTGAATCCTCTATCGAAGAGGTGAAAACACAGGTTGATGAGTTATTGGCTGCAGGGGATATATCAAGTGAAGAAACAGCGAGGCATTTAAAGACTCACTTGAATTCCGTCGCACATTATCAAGAAACTCAATCCGTGGATAAGGCTATAAAACACATGAATAGTTTTATAGAGTTGTTGCAAGGGATAAAAGAAGAACAATTAATTACTGAGAATGCTTTTAATGGACTAAAAGCTAGTGCTGAAGAATTAATTGAACAATGGGGATAAAGGAAGAGCTTTAATTAGACATCTCTTGTGGTGGAAAGAAAATCTACTGCAAGGGATGTTTATTTTTATAAATGCTTGAGGGTAACAACAACTGTTTACTGAGCTAGAATACTCTAATGTTCGAAATGAGTAAAAGTAGATAAATTAGTCATTAAATTTTCCTGTTGCATTTATCTATAAAATCAGTATAATAATCATAAATATCATATCGTCGATGACAAAGAGAGTAATTATTGTAGCGTGCACAGCGAACTAGGGATAGTGGGAGCCTAGTCATGAGCAGTAATGAACCGCACTTTGGAGACTCTTGTTCGAAAATTGGAGTAGGATAAGACGGGGATGACCTCGTTAACAACTAAAGCGGTAATGATTCATTAAATTACAATTGGAGTGGTACCACGGGATTATAGACTCTCGTCTCTTTTTCAAATAGAAAAAGAGGCGGGAGTTTTTTTAGGAGGAATAACTAATGGATGGAAAACAAATCTTCGTTCAATCATTATTTGAATGCTTGGATGGGAATTTAGAGGAAGAACAATTATATCGATTGATTGAAAAACCAAAACAAGCAAAGATGGGGGATTTAGCTTTTCCTTGTTTTGAATTAGCACGTATTTTTAGAAAAAATCCTCAAGAAATTGCGATGCAGCTAGCCGCTGAAATAAACTCTATTTACTTTGAGCATGTGGAAGCAGTGGGAGCATATGTAAATGTTTTCTTGAATAAAGCTTTATTTACAGAAAACATTCTTCAACAAATCTGTAAGGAAAAAACAAGTTTTGGTTATTCCAATCTTGGTAAGGAAAGAGCAATCACAATCGATCTCTCATCTCCTAATATCGCAAAACCTTTTTCAATGGGACATTTACGTTCAACCGTGATTGGAAATGCAATTGCTAATATTGCTGAGAAAGTGGGATATAAAACGATTCGTATCAATCATTTAGGCGACTGGGGCACACAGTTTGGTAAATTAATGGTTGCCTATCAAAAATGGGGAAATGAGGCTCAAGTACGAGCGAATCCAATCAAAGAATTACTTCAACTGTATATTCGTTTTCATGAAGAAGCGGAAGTTGATCCTACACTCAATGACTTAGGAAGACAATGGTTTAAGCGATTAGAAGATGGAGATACACAAGCTGAACAATTATGGGAATGGTTTCGTGAAGAATCGTTAAAAGATTTCTCAAGAATTTATGAGCTATTAGGGATTTCATTTGATTCTTATAATGGAGAAGCTTTTTACAATGACAAGATGGTTCGAGTCGTTCATGAGCTACAGCAAAAAAGCTTATTAACCGAATCAGAAGGAGCAAAAGTTGTTACGTTAGAGGAAGAGAACTTACCACCTTGCTTGATTCAAAAACGTGATGGAACTACGTTATATGCAACGCGTGATTTAGCTGCTGCTATCTATCGTTATGAGAATTATCATTTTGCAGAATCCTTATATGTTGTAGGTAATGAACAAACACTACACTTTACACAGTTGTCTTATGTACTTCAAAAAATGGGATATAGTTGGGCTGAGAATATGAAGCATATTTCGTTTGGTATGATGTTAAAAGAAGGAAAGAAGATGTCTACTCGAAAAGGAAAGGTCGTGCTATTAGAAGAAGTACTACAAGAAGCAATTCAATTAGCAAGCACTAATATTACGGAGAAAAATCCTTTATTAGTTAACAAGGAAAAAGTAGCAAGACAGGTTGGCGTAGGAGCTGTCATTTTCCATGATTTAAAAAATGATCGACGCAATGATGTGGATTTTTCTTTAGAAGATATGCTGCGCTTTGAAGGAGAAACAGGTCCATATATTCAATATACACATGCAAGATTACATTCACTGCTGAAAAAAGGCGGATATCATGAAACGGACAATGTTAGCGTAGTAGATATAAATAAAGCTTGGCTAATCATTAGGCGTCTTATGGCTTTTCAAGATACAGTCATGAGAGCTTACAATGAATATGATCCTTCTAAAATAGCAAAATACCTTATTGAGCTGGCAAGAGAATTCAACAAGTATTATGCAAATGTTCGTATTTTAGGCGATGAGGAGAATAAACAAGCGAGATTACAACTTGTGTATTCAGTGAAAACAGTTCTAAAAGAAGGACTGCGACTATTAGGCATTCAGGCGCCAGACGCAATGTAAAAAATACGGCTACAGTCTTGGTTATCAAAGTGGGATTATATATTATGGAATAAGGTTTAGGTGAGACTCAGATGCATGAGCATCTAGAAGCTCACCTAACCGATGAATAAGCAATTAAATGTTTTCGGAAGGGCTTTTCAAAGGTATTCATTTGAACATCGTTCTTTTGGGTAATCCTATCTCCCAACCTCATTCCCAAATATATTCAAGTAACCTAGCTGATACGATGTGTAATAAGCAATGATTAATGCAACAACCATTCCAAAAAGGAATATCCAATCTTTTCTATTAATCTTCATTTGATGATAGTACGTACGCTCGCGTTCTCCAGTGAACCCTTTGGATTCCATAGCAATTGGAACTCGTTCCGCTTTTCTTATTGAGTTAGCAAGTAAAGGAATAGCATATTGTTTCATATTTTGTATTCGATTCTTCCATCCTTCTGCTCTGCTAATTCCGCGAATACGATGCGCTTGTTTCAGTAATTCAAATTCATGTTGTAACGTTGGTAAAAAGCGATAACCAGCTAATATACCATAGGTTAATTTTGGAGTTAATTTACATTGTTGCATTAAACTTAACATGAACTTTGTAGGATTAGTAGTGAATACAAATAATAAGGATAATGCTATAAAACATAAAGAACGTAATGCAAGGCTTATCCCAACCTCAGCACTACCTGTAGTTACTTCAAACCAAAGGAATGAAAATATGACTTCTCCAGTTGCATAGGATTCATCGGTGTAAAGCATCGTCATCCAAGCGAGTGATATAGCAAACAAGGAAAGGGGCATAAAAATGAGTAACCATCTCTTCCATGGAATGCTTGCCAGTAAAAATGTTATCGCTAAAATATACAATAAATAGATTAAAGGTGTAACAATATCGAAAGAGAAACTAAGAAATATCCCGGGAATTAAAATAGCCACAGCTTTCATACTAGGATTTCTATTCTCTATCATCTTAGGCGCACCACCTTTTGATTTCGGCACTCTCGAATGCGATAAGGTTCTCTTAATCTAGTATCTTGTAATAATTCTTTCTGATTCCAAAGCGATTGTGGACTTCCGTCAAAGCTTACTATTCCTTTATTCATCACTAATGCCCGATCGCAATAGGTATCTACTAAATCCATATCATGTGTGACAAAAATAATAGCTGTCCCTTGACTTTGGAGTTCTAATATCATGTTCATCAATTCTCTAGTAGTATGAGCATCTTGACCAAATGTAGGTTCATCAAATAAAAGTAAATCTGGCGTTTCGTCTAACATCGTAGCTACACTCAAACGACGTTTTTGTCCGCCGCTTAATGTAAAAGGATTCTTCCATTGATGATCTAAAAGTCGAAATGCTCGCAGTAACGAAATAGTACGATGATGAATTACACTAGTAGAATAATTGTTTAGTCGCATACCAAAAGCGACCTCATCAAAGACAGTATCACAAATAAATTGATGTTCAGGCTGTTGAAAAACGAATCCAGTATGTTTCGATAATGTTTTTCTATCCCAAACCTGTAGATCTTTTCCTTGAAATAAAATATTGCCACTGTGATATTTTTTTAATCCGATTAAACATTGCAGTAGGGTTGATTTTCCCGCACCATTTTCTCCTAAGATCGCGATAAATTCACCTTGCTGAATAGAAAAAGAGATATCCTTTAATATAGTAGACTTTCTCTGGAAATAGTGAAGATGATGAACTTCTAAACACATAGGCATAGATTTTTTGTGCTCTATTTTCCTAATTGTTTCTTGGTTATCCAGATACTTCATTGGAATTGCGATTTGATGATCTCGCAGCAAAGTTTGATGTACTTGGAACGCTGTTTCGGGCTTTTCGTCTATTAGAATTTTAGTTTCCTTACTCAAAATGACTAGCCGGTCTGCATAGATTTCCCAATCATCGACTTGATGTTCAATAATGAGTATGCCGATAGTTGTTTTCTTTTGTATTTCTATAATAAGCTCGATAAATTCTAACCTTGACATAGGGTCTAAGTTTGCTGTTGGTTCGTCTAAGATAATGTATCTTGGTTCCATAAGTAAGACAGATGCTAAAGCGATTTTCTGTTTTTGTCCTCCGGATAAATGGTGAATGGCGGTATTCATGTACTCGAGCATTCCGAGTTGTTGTAACACATTTCTTATCTTTCTTTTCATTTCAGAACGTGGAATAGAAAGGTTTTCTAACACAAAAGCTAGTTCATCTTCCACTCGAACCATACAAAATTGACTTTCCGGGTCTTGAAATACAATGCCAACCTCTTGGTTAATTACACCTCTTGGATAATCATCAATAGCCTTCCCCTTATACAAAAAAGTTCCTTTCGTGGTTCCTTCTACAGCTTCTGGATAAAGTCCATTTAGACAAAGTGCCAACGTACTTTTCCCAGAACCACTTGCTCCCATTAAAATGGTAATCTCATCCTCATAAATGGATAGAGATAACTGATTAATACTAGCAGATTGGTTCGTATTATAAACGAATGAAAAATTATCGAGTTTAAAAAGGGGTTGATCAAGATGCGCTTTGTTCACGTTGTTTCTGACGCTCCCTTCCTAGTGGATATCCACTAAGCACTCCAGTTTTTGCTAGTTGGTCAGCTGTTAATTTTCCAAGAAGACCAGATAAAATTGCACCACTTATCATTCGTGTGATAAACATTAATCCTACTAACCATGGGGCATATGCATCGTATCCAGACATGAAGTAATGATAAGGAAAACTGATTACTGCGGCACCAATTCCTGAAAATATGAGTATTCTTAGGCGATAATCTTTCCAACCAGTAGCTGCGAAAGCAAGTTCTGCCCCGAGTCCTTGTACCATTCCGGATAATATTAATGTTGGTCCAGAGGTAGATCCAATTAGCACTTCGGTTAGAGCAGCTATCGTTTCTGAGGTAAAAGCGACGCCTGGTTTTCGGATAATGTACGCAGCAACAATAGACACAATAAACCATATCCCAAATATAAATTCATATCCTAATGGGCCTAGTCCTAATGGAGTTAATGCTCCAAATAATATATTTCCAACTCCGAAGAAAGCAAGATAAATTAATCCGAAAACTACTCCTAGCATCGACATCAAGACGACATCTTTTAATTTCCAGTTCTTAGTCATGATATCCACCTTTTAACCTTTATTTGAGGGACTATTAGCAGATATAGTAAATGTCATCGTCACATGTGATACAACTTCTCGAATATTATCAAACGATTGTTGTAGTGCAGAAAAAATATCATTTACATCTCCGTCAAGCCGTGTTGCATAATGGGACTGGCTGACCTTTACACCTGTATTTTTCGATAAATCGATTTGTTCATAGATTTTATCCATATAATCTTCACGTCCAAGAGGGTAAAGAGAAAATTTACAGCCTGCTTGCTGCTTCAAAATTATTGAATTGGATTCGTTCATTAATGTATCAGATTCTTCCATGTATACATCTCCAGAAGAATCACCTGGGCATCCAATGGAAAAGGTTCCGCTCATTGCTACATGTTCTCCTGTTTTTGCTGCATGTAAGAAAATAGCTTTTGTCACATCAAAGATATGAATTGATTTTCCGCGGATACATGTAGTAACATCATCTGTTTCTTTCCATACTTTTGACGTGTCCACTTCTTCAAGAGTAGATAAAATAATATCTACAAAATCACTACTCATTGGAAATAAAGTAAATTGGCATCCTGTAATTCTGCTTGTACTGCAAATGTTTGTCATTTTTAATTCCTCCTATTTTTTGAGTAATAAAAAAAACTGCAATCCTAAGGGAATGCAGTTTGTGTATGTGAATGAAAAAAATCGTAAATATATATCCATACATTGAACTACACTTCCCCACGCTAGTATTATCTAGTTCGGGTTATAAGGGTCAGGCATCGCCTTCTCAGCCATAAAAATAGCTCCCCTAGTGCGCACGATAGAATATGCAGTTTTATTTATTGTAGTTTCATCATAAGCAATATTCATTTAAATGTAAACCATTCATTTGCTTTATATTTTTAATTGTTTTAAATACTTATCTGCCTCTTTTGCGCTTTTTGTATAGCTATTGTTTTTCCAATGGTTCAGAATCTCCGATATTGCTAATGCCACTACTGATAATCCTGTGGCAATTTCTTCATTCGTAAAAGGAATGAGTTGATGACCAAATATCATTGATACCGTATTAGTAAAAACAACAATAAGTATAAACAGGCGGACCCATTTATTATTAATACTTTCTAAAGCTGCTCTCATGGACAATCCCTCCTTAATTAATAAATATGGAACGCACGTATAAGTTATGATTAAGTTCTGAACATTTTGTTATAATTGATGTAAGAGACATCGTGATATGAAGAGGAAAAGGAGGAGGATGGACACTGAAAGGGAAGATAATATTTTTAAATGGCGTTCCGCGATCAGGAAAATCAAGCGTTATTAAAGAACTTCAATCACTTTCAAAGGAAATATGGGTTAATTTAGGGGTAGATCAAACAGCAGCCATGATAGATAAAAAATTTTTTCCTGGAATGGGACTAAGACCTGGTAAGGAATTTCCTGAAATAGAGGAGACCGTAAAAAATCTATACATTGCTTTGTTTCAATCCGTCGTTTGTTATAGTAATCAAGGGTTTCACGTAATTGTTGATGTCGGTTTTCATATAGATTATCATATTGAATTTAATCCATACGAAGAAATGAAAAAAATCCTCAAAGAAGAAAATGTACATCTTTTCACCATATATTGTCCACCTGAAGTTGTAATGGAAAGAAGAAATCAAACATGGGGACAAGAATGGGATGGTAAACAGGTGCCAGAATATGTTTACCGTTGGCATCATGCAGTTTATAAGAGCAACCCATCAACACTTCATTTTGATACATCGCGTTTTTCTAGTAAACAAATAGCTGAAAATATTCTTCAAATAATTCATTAGTGGGTGATATTGGTGAAGAAAGTTCTTCTTATTTTTTTCGGTGGATTAGTATTACTAACGTTTCTCGGTATGATTGCACTTGTTATATTACCTAGCTCCAATCAATCATCTTCGGGTACTTCTGATTTGAATGAAGAAGATTTTCAAAATCAAGAGGCTCCTATGGATGAACAAGAAGGCACGCTGCAAGGATATTATTTCAATGGCTATATCGATTGGCGTGATTCGTTTGCAAGTTTTGAGGAAGAATCAGAGTACATTTACTATATGAATCATCATTTTGACTATTATCGAAATAATGCTTTTGGAAATGAAAATGATGAAAAGAACGAAGACTATGCAAAATATTTTAGCCAATTAGATCCATTAAATGCTCTTGTCTCTTTCTCTAACAATACAAAAAAGGAACTAAGAAATGGTGATTATATAAAAGTGACCTTCAAAGGTGGGATTATGGAATCTTATCCAGCACAAATTGGTGAGGTTGTTGAAGTAGAAGTAATTGACCGAAGGAAGCAATAAAGGAGTTTATGAAATGAAACGCTATGTCATTATCACTGTAGGGAAGACACATAGTGGGAAATCCACCTTTGCAAAATTATTGAATAAACGACTCAGTAATTCAATCATTGTCGACCAAGATAACCATGCGGAATTTATTCATCAATATTATTCGAATTTACAGCCTAAAACGGGACCTAATACATTGAAACATGCTATATCAAGGCTGGTGGTTGCTTATGCTGTGGAACATACAAATGATCACCTGATTATTTGTAACTCGAATCGGAATAAAATGAGCAGACAACATTTGATTCAGTGGTATAGAAATAACAATTTAATCCCAGTTATCGTTCATTTTGATATACCAGATGATGTTCTTTTAAAGCGAATTCAGACAACTACACGTAAAACGAATATTTTTCGTAATGCTAGTAATTTTGAACAAGTTTTAGAACGACAACGTGAAGATTCTAAAAATGAAGATGTTCAAGAACCTAATCAGAATGAAGCAGATTACCTTTTTCAGATTGTAAATGAAACGGATATAGCCGTAGTTATTCATAAAATACAAGAAATAGTCAGATCTTATTCCAGAAGATAGCGAAAAAAGCTTAAAACGTAATAGATTTTTATTAACCACATACCAGAAAAACACATATTAAATATGATATCGTTATAATGTTTAATAATATACTGTTTACGACTTCTAGCAAATAAGTATGATTTAATAACGTTAATTCAGTGAAATAATATCCTGTAAAATTACAATAATGTTAAAATTTTACATTATTGTAAAACATTATAATCTTTGTTGACGCTTCCAAAATGACCATGTAAGATATGGAAATATAAGCGAGTTGGAAAATTAATACAATTGGATAAATTTCGTAATTACTAAGTATATTTAAAAATGAACATTTTTGGTAGTTTATAAAATAATGTTTGATTTATAAGAAATACTTAGTGTTGATTGTAATGGAAGACGGTGCCTCCTATAGGAAGAGCAGGAGCTGAAAATCCACTAAGAAATAGTTAGTGGAAGCCGTGTCTGCTAAAAAGCGTCGTCTGCAATGGAAATCAAACAACACGACATTCGGATTTATACCAAATATATTAATTATTATGAAATTTTTTCTTGTATTAATACCTTTCGCTAATATTTTTAAAGGAGGAGTAACATGAAAGCAGTGTTTAGAACAAAGTCGTTGAAATTTTTTGGAACATCCATTGCTGCACTCGCCTTTTTTATGTTTGTTGCTTGGCAAACAGCTTCAGCACATGGTTACATCGAGGAACCGCAATCAAGGAGTCTATTATGTCACGAACAAGTGAATACGGGTTGCGGAGCGATTCAATGGGAACCGCAAAGTCTGGAAGCACCAAAAGGATTTCCAGGGCCAAGTGTTCCTGATGGCCAAATTGCATCTGCTGGAGGGGCTTTTCCAGAATTGGATGAGCAATCTTCAAACCGTTGGGAAAAAGTGGATTTGAACTGGGGAACCAATACGTTCACATGGCATCTAACTGCGATGCATGCAACGACAAAATGGCACTATTACATTACAAAACCAGATTGGAATCCCAATCAACCACTTACAAGAGATCAATTTGAATTAGTACCATTCTATGAAGTCTATGATGGTGGAGCAAGACCAGGAGAAAAAGTTACGCATCAAGTAACTATACCAGAAAGATCGGGATATCATGTTATCTTAGGTGTTTGGGATGTATATGATACGGCAAATGCTTTCTACAATGTTATTGATGCTAATTTTGGTGGGGAATCTAGTAATCCTGACCCTGATCCAGGTAATCCAGAAGAACCTGAATTACCAGATGTACCGGAATGGAATGCTAGTACGGTCTATGTTGGTGGAGACCAAGTAATATATAATGGTAAATTATATCGAGCAAAATGGTGGACCAGAGGAGAGACTCCTGGTAACTCTCAAGTTTGGGAAGAAGTAGCTACAGGTATAGCTACATCTCAAGACGCTTTTGAATCAATTACTGCTTGGAATACTTTAGCATACTAATAGATTTCTCTCATGTGGAATAGGAAGTAATATGTGAACTTGATGGGGATAGACTGGCGTTAAATGCCTGGTTTAATCACACGATATTATTATGCAGCAGGAAATCCCCTTTTATATAGTAGTAGAAAAAAGTTCCGATCACTAGACTCAAATGATCGGAACTTTTTATTTTTTATGGAACTTTTTCAAAAAAGTTCGGTAGATGATCTTTATGTGCTTCTAACATTTCATTTAAAATCTTCTTCGCTACCGTATCCGATGGTACAAGGGGATTTACCGTCATTGCTAAAAGTGCTTTGTTGTAATCACCCGAAACAGCAGCTTCCGAAGCTACTCTTTCGAAAGACTTAATCTGACTGACTAAACCTTGAACTGCTACAGGAAGTTCATCCATGATAATTGGCTTTGGTCCTTCTTTGGTAATTACACAACTGACCTCTACGGCAGACTCATAAGGGATACTTTGTATCGCGCCGCGATTAATCGTATTTACTGGTTGAATGTCTCTACGATCATTATAAATCGAATCAATTAAGCTGCATGCAGCATCACTATAGTATGCTCCGCCTCGTTTTTCCAATTGAGGTGGTTTTATCGATAAAGTCGGGTCTTTATACAGTTCGAATAATTCATCTTCTAATTTTTTTACTACCTCTGCACGAGTTCCGCCAGATGTAGCGTTTTCTTTTTCATTGTCAAACATCTCATCTGTTTTATAATAATAACGATGGTATGGACATGGCAGTACACCTAATCCTTCAATGAAAGATGGTTCCCAACCTAAATCAATAATGTTTTCCATTGTTCCAGTGGAATTTGCCTCTGTCATTCTCTTTAATACATCAGAAGTAGATTCTTTTCCGTCTACATAAATATGTAAACCAAAGACCATATGGTTGAGGCCAGCGAAGTCGATTTCCACTCGACTTGCATCAACTTCTAAAAATTTTGCAACCATCATTTTCATCCCAATCGGAACATTGCATAAACCAACAATTTTTTTCCAATTAGTATGTCTAAGCACTGCTTCTGTTACCATACCGGCTGGATTTGTGAAGTTAATTAGCCATGCATCTGGGCACAATTCTTCCATATCTTTGACGATATCAAGAATGACAGGAATTGTTCTGAGTCCTTTAAACAATCCACCTGGCCCATTAGTTTCCTGCCCAATTACTCCATATTTCAAAGGGATTCTTTCATCTTTTGCCCTAGCTTCAAGCAGACCAACACGAAATTGTGTGGTCACAAAGTCTGCGTCTTTAAGGGCTTTTTTTCGATCAAGTGTTAAGTGAATATCAATAGGTACATTTGCCTCTTTTACCATTCGTTTTGCTAGTTCACCTACAATTTCTAATTTTTCTTTTCCTGCTTCAATATCTACAAGCCAGATTTCACTCACAGGTAATTCATCATATCGCTTAATAAAACCCTCAATAAGTTCAGGAGTGTAGCTTGATCCTCCCCCTATAGTGACAATTTTAAGTCCATTCATAAAATGAAAACATCCCTTCTAATAATTTTAAATTATCAAAATCTGATTTATAATAAATATAAATACTAAAGAAATGGCGAGTGAATGAATAATGTTTACAAATATAAAAATGAGTGAATTCTCCGATTTAGAATTCTCGTTATATAATTTTATCGTGACGCATCCAGAAAAAGTGATTTATATGCGTATTCGAGACTTAGCTAATGAAACGCATGTCTCACCAACTAGTATTCTCCGGTTTTGTAAAAAGCTTGGATTCGATGGATTTACCGAATTTAAAGTCCAACTAAAAATGTATATGAATCAAACGGAAAATTTGAGTTTTATTCATTCTACTACCTCATTAACAGAATACTTAGAACGTACAATGCAACATGACTATGATCAGCGAATTCGCACAATCTCTCAATCTATTGCTGCTGCACAAACAATTATTTTTATTGGTATTGGAACATCGGGTATTTTAGCAGAATATGGTTCTAGGTATTTTTCTGCCTTAAAAAAATTTTCACTGCATATAAAAGATCCCTATTTTCCAATGTATACTTCTTCTTTGGAAAATAGCGTTGCTATTGTATTATCTGTTTCTGGTGAAACGGAATCCATCATAAACCTTACAAATCGAGTAAAGGAAGAAGGTACAAAAGTAATTAGTATAACTAATTTTCCTGATTGTACTTTGGCAAAATTATCCGATTATAATCTTTCATATTTTGTTTCCACGGAGTATAGAGAAACATTCAATTTGACTACGCAAATACCTGTCATTCATTTGTTAGAAAGTCTAGCTAAAGAAACGTATAAATCTATTAATACTTAATTTTATCCATAGATAAGCGCTTATATTTAACTTATATGAGATCACTGATTGTTGTAAATGCTTATTTACTGTTTTGTATTTTGTTCCACCATGTTGGGAGCTGTTTCAAAGGAGGAACAGAGTGTACCTTTCTATATATATGCTCATATTGTAGTTATATTAACGTTCATTAGACTTCACGCGTATTGGTTCTCATATGTAATAATGCTATAATTAAATAACAGAATTTTTATAATTTTAAAGTTAGAATGGGGGCTACTAAGTATGACTGACAAAATCATTGATTGGATGCACTCGAATCCACTTTATGTACATCCAGAGGACCCTTTAAAACATGCACTTCACATCCTATTGGAAAATAATCGTACAGAAATAGCAGTTGTAGAAGAACAGAAATGGAAAGGAATTATTAAGTTACAGGATGTGCTTCAACAAGATAGTGATAAAAAAATTAGCCCATTCGTAAGGAATTGTGATCGTGTTGCTTCTGCTGATTTGTTAGTAGATAAGCTTCAAGATATACCTACATATATTGTTAATGTTGAAGGAGAACTAATTGGAGAAATAACAGATATGGAATGGCTTCATTATCATACAGAAATAACAAAACAATTAAAGCAAAAAGATGAAATGCTCCATTTGTACGAAATGGTTTTTGATACTGCCTACGAAGGTTTGACCGTGGTAGATGACAAAGGAATTATTCGTTTATTTAATGAAGCATATAGTAGATATGTAAAAGTTCCTACAGAAGAAGCAATCGGAAAAGATGCTTCATTAATTATAGAAAATACTCGATTACCAGTAGTATTAAAAACAGGTGTACCAGAGCGAAGTCAGGCCCATCGACTACAAGGACAAAATTTAGTAGTACATCGAATACCGATATGGAAAGATAATAAGGTGATTGCTGCAGCTGGTATCTTAGTTTATGAAGGTGTATCTGAAATCTATCAAGTTATCGATCAAATGGAAGAATTAGATAAAGTAAAGCATAGTAAATTAAAAAAGGATCAACCGTATAAGAAAAGCTTGCATACTCGATTTGAAGATTTGCTAGGTGATAGTCTCTGTTTTACTCAAACAAAAAAAATTGCTAGAAAAGCTTCACAATCAAAAGCTCCAGTACTAATTACTGGAGAGAGTGGGGTTGGAAAAGAACAGGTAGCAAAAGCCATTCATAATGAAAGCCCTTTAACTAATGGAAGATTTATAAGTGTAAATTGTGCTGCTATCCCGGAAGCATTGTTAGAATCAGAATTATTCGGGTACAGTTCTGGAGCATTTACTGGAGCAGAAAAAGGTGGAAAACCTGGAAAAATAGAGTTAGCCCATAGGGGAACACTTTTTTTAGATGAAATTGGCGACATGCCACTAACCATGCAAGCAAAAATATTACGTGTTATTCAAGAGAAGAGTGTGGAAAGAGTAGGAAGTAATCATCAATCAACCATCGATTTTAGGTTGATAACTGCAACAAACAAAGATATCAAGCAGATGGTTTTAGATGGAACTTTTAGAGAAGATTTGTACTATCGCTTGTATGTAATACCTATTCATATTCCTCCTTTACGTGATAGGGCAGAGGATATTCCTATCATAGTTTCACATAAAATAGCCGAATTAAATAATGAATACAATGATGAAAAAACGATCGATCATTTAGTTGTTCAATGGATGTATACTCAACCGTGGAAAGGGAATATTAGAGAACTTATCAATTTCTTAGAACGATTATATGTGTTAGCAGAAAATCAACATATGACATTAGAAAATATTCCCGAATTGGACGATAAACAACGATTAACATCATATAACTTTCTTACAAATAAAAAATCAGTGAAATCGCTATCGGAAGAAGAAGAGAAGGAACAGATAAAAGAAACATTAAAGCAAGTAAATGGTAATAAGACAAAAGCTGCAAAATTATTAGGGATATCCCGTGCTACACTTTATAATAAAATATCTCGTTATACACTTAAATGAAACTGTAAAATTAGTCAACACTGACATTAATTGTCTATACAGTTAGACACTAATATACCTTTAAAATAAAGCACCTGTAACTTTAACCTGAGTTGGCATACTTTTTGCATGTTTACAATTGAAAGGAGGTTTTTTAACGTGAAACATACTGAAACGAGATCTTTGTTTCCTGATGAAAAGGGGTTAGAAAAAGATAGCTATTCGATTATTTTAAGTGAGGACGAACAACTAATTACTAAAACGATACATCAATTAGTGGACGAGAAAATTCTCCCTTATATGGACAAATTGGAAGGTCATGATTATACGTTACAGAAAAAGAGAATGAAAGAGGTTGGTCAATTAGGTTTAATGGGTGCAGAAGTTCCTGAAAAATATGGTGGACTAGAAGCTGGAAAACGAATGTCTGGAATTATAGCAGAAAAAATGGGGTATGCAGCTTCCTTTAGTGTAGCATTCAATATTCATTCTGGTGTAGGTACGTTACCATATGTGTATTTTGGAAATGAAGATCAGAAAAATCAATATCTACCAAAACTTGTGTCAGGCGAATGGGTAGGGGCGTATGCTCTAACCGAACCTAACGCCGGATCAGATGCACTGGCTTCCAAAACGACTGCAAAATGGAATGAAGAGAAGCAGGTGTGGACTTTAAATGGAGAGAAGCAATGGATTACAAATGCACATATTGCAAATGTGTATGTTGTATTTGCAAATACAGAACAAGGTATAACTGCTTTTATAGTTGAAAGAACTTTCAAAGGGGTATCCATAGGAGCAGAAGAAAAGAAATTAGGTATCAAAGGATCATCTACAGCAACATTAATTTTAGAGGACGTAGAATTAGGTTCTGCACAAGTTCTAGGGAAAATTGGGAAAGGTCATCGTATTGCATTAAATATATTAAATCTAGCAAGATTGAAAATTGCTTTCTCAAATATTGGTATGTCGAAACAAGCACTTGAACTTGCTATTAAATACGGAAAAGAACGTCAACAGTTTGGCAAAAATATTGTTGAATTTGGATTGATTCAAGAGAAAATAGCGAATATGGCTACAGCCATTTATAAGTCAGAGTGTACAGCATACTACACTGCCAGCTTACTTGATCAGCAGTTAATTGAACAAGGTAAAGAGAATTTTATAACATTACTTGCTCGTTTTTCCATGGATTGTTCCATTAATAAAGTACTAGCATCAGAGTCGCTTGATATGATTGTAGATGAAGCATTGCAGATGCATGGTGGATATGGTTATATGCAAGAATATGAGATTGAAAGATTGTATCGTGACGCAAGGATTAATCGTTTATTTGAAGGTACATCTGAAATTAACCGATTAACGATAGCGAAATCGTTTTTAAAACAGTACTCCGATGAAAAATTAAATGAAGAAATTGAATCAGAACAAAGTGTATATATTCGATATGGAAAAGTTTTATTAAACAAAATGTTGAAAGCGGTTACTTTTAGTGGAGACGAAGTTAATCAAATGTATCTGGGGGTAATTGCAGATACCGTAATGGATGTATATGTGATGAAAACAGCTGAGTTAAATTGTAATCACTCCGAAGTAACAAAGCAAATGACACAGATAATACTAGAAGAGAATGTACAACGTATTCTTGAAAGAACCAAGCGTATGATTGTTGCTAAGGTAGATGATGGTTTAGTACAACAACAGTATTTAGACGAAATTGAGGAATTAATAATTCCTAATTATTCTAATATATACGAAGCCAAGGAATATATCGCAAAATCATTAATAAAAAAAGGGGGATATTATGTCTAAAATTGGTTTTATTGGTTTAGGAAATATGGGGTTACCAATGTCTATTGGGTTAATGGAGAGTGGATATGAGGTCATAGGTTATGATGTAAACGAGGAACGGTCACTGCTTTTTAAAAAGTCTGGAGGCAATATTGCGCTTTCATGCACTAACGTAGTTGCAGAAAGTGATGTTATCCTTACTAGTTTGCCATCCAATAAGGCAGTTGAATCTGTATATCTGGATAAAGATGGATTGGTTGACCATTGTAATCCTTCACAAATAGTGATTGATACAAGTACAGTTTCTCCTGAGTTAAATCAACAATTGGAAGCCTCCTTATTGGAAAAATCGATTTCGTTTTTAGCAGCTCCCGTTAGTGGTGGGGTGGTTGGTGCAGAAAACCAAACCTTAACCGTGATGGTTGGAGGAAAAGAAGAGACTTTTCAAAAAGTGGAAGATATTCTGAACGTCATTGGTGGGAACGTCTTTCATGTTGGTGAACAAATTGATAAAGGGACTACTGTAAAACTGATCAATAATCTATTAATTGGCTTTTATACTGCAGGGGTAAGTGAGGCCCTTCAAATCGCCAATCAAAAAGACATTGATTTAAACGATTTATTTTCGATGATGAATGTTAGCTACGGTCAAAGCAGAATTTATGAGAGAAATTATAAAACATTTATTGAACCAAACGATTATAATCCGGGTTTTGCACTAAAGTTACTACGAAAAGATTTAGAGTTTGCTATGGAAGTAGCAGACAACAATCAATTAGATTTGCCAATTAGTAAATCATTGCTAGATTTGTATAAGAATTTAGAACAACAAGGATATGGTGATCAAGATATGGCCGTTTTATACAAATATCTAAAAGATACCATTGATCAAAATAAGGAGGCGACGACATGATTAGTTCTGAAACAAAACATATGCGAAATTATATAAATGGGAAGTGGGTAGATGCCAAAAGTGGGAGGCAAGAAGTGATTCCTAATCCTGCAACTGGAGAAACAATAGCTACGGTCACTATCTCTGATATAGAAGATGTAGATATGGCTGTTGCCGCAGCTAAAGAAGTGTTTCCAGAATGGTCAGACATTCCCGTGCCAAATCGCACAAGATATCTACTTGATTATTGGAAGTTACTACAAGATCATAAGCAAGAATTAGCTGAGATCATTACCTTAGAGAATGGTAAATCACTGAGAGACGCACAAGGAGAGGTGCAACGAGGAATAGAAGTAGTAGAACTAGCTACTTCCACTCCTTCTATGATGATGGGAGATGCACTCCCTAATATTGCTAAAGGTATAGACGGTTCAATATGGCGCTATCCTCTAGGAGTTGTAGCTGGTATTACGCCATTTAATTTTCCAATGATGGTTCCACTTTGGATGTTTCCTTTAGCAATTGCCTGTGGAAATACCTTTGTATTAAAAACTTCAGAAAGAACACCAATATTAGCAGAGAGACTCGTTGAATTATTTTATGAAGCTGGATTTCCAAAAGGAGTATTAAATTTAGTCCATGGTGGAAAAGAAGTCGTTAATCGATTTTTAACACATCCAGATATTGAAGCAATCTCTTTTGTTGGATCAGAACCTGTAGCTAAACATGTATATCAAACAGGAACTGCCCACGGAAAGCGTGTTCAAGCTCTGGCTGGAGCGAAAAATCATGCAGTAGTAATGCCTGATTGTGACATGGAAAAGACCATTCAAGGAGTTATTGGAGCAGCATTTGGAAGTAGTGGAGAAAGATGTATGGCCTGTTCAGTAGTTGCAGTAGTCGATGATATAGCTGATGCGTTTTTAGAACAGCTAGTAAAAGAAACAAACAAACTTCGAGTCGGGGATGGAATGGATGACAGTAATTTTATCGGACCAGTTATTCGAGAATCCCATAAAGAGCGGGTACTCAGTTATATCGATTCTGGTGTAGATGAAGGAGCGCATCTTTTAGTGGATGGAAGGAAAATCAAAGAAGAAACTCCAGATGGTTACTATGTTGGAGCAACAATTTTTGATCATGTAACACAAGAAATGAAAATTTGGCAAGATGAAATTTTTGCACCTGTATTAAGTGTAGTACGTGTGTCAGATTTGGAAGAAGGTATTCGGGTAACAAATCAATCAAAATTTGCAAATGGTGCTGTGATTTATACAAATAGCGGCAAATCTGCTCAACTGTTCCGTAACAGAATAGATGCGGGTATGATTGGGGTAAATGTGAATGTTCCTGCTCCGATGGCTTTCTTCTCGTTTGCAGGTAATAAAGCTTCATTTTATGGTGATCTAGGAACGAACGGAAAAGATGGTGTACAATTCTATACTCGTAAAAAAGTAGTTACTGAAAGATGGTTTTAATTGATGGATAGTAAGTAACTAAAATGGTGGGAAAGGTTAAATCTTTACCACCATTTTAGTATGTGGAGCTTGCCTATTAATTAAAATAGGATTCTACTAAATCTTTCTCAACATCATCTAATTTCTTATATTGATAGTTTGGTTTTTGGTCTTTATCGATAACGATAGATCGTACCCCTTCATAAAAATCATTCGATTTTAAGAAGTTTTTAACAAGTATTAAATCCATATCAAAGCAAGCTTCTAATGATTTTTCTTTCCCTCTCCGTAATTGCTCCAATGTAACCTTCAAAGAAATAGGCGATTTCGTTAATAACAGTTGTTTAGTTTTATTTGCAAAATCACTCTCTGCGCTCTCTAAAGCTGTAATAACCTGTTCTAAAGTAGAATAAGAGAAATATTCGTCGATTTCAGAACGATGATTCTCTAATCTGCTTTGGTCTGATGCTGAAGTGAATTTCTGCACGATATTATCTATTGCATGGTCAATATCCGTTTCAATTATCCAATCTTTTTTTGTAAGTTCGTGGATGAATGTATCTAAGTTATCTGTTGTGATATAGTGATCTGCTGCATTTGCATAAATTGCGTCAGAGCCAGAAATAACTGATGCAGATAAGGCAAGGTAATAACCAACTTTTCCAGGAGCTTGATTAAAAAAGTAGGATGCTCCAACATCAGGAAAGAAGCCAATATTCATTTCTGGCATTGCCCATTTTGTACGTTCTGTTACAATTCGGTGGCTTGCCCCGTAGGTGAGACCAACTCCCCCTCCCATCGTAACCCCATCTAGAATTGCTATTATAGGTTTTGGATAATGATAAATAAGAGCATCTGTCTTATATTCTAATTGGAAAAAACGAATTGCTTGTTGATATTTAGATTCACTCTCTTTTGCTTGATAAAGTGTTTTGATGTCTCCACCTGCACAAAATCCTTTAGGACCATTCCCTGAGAGTATGATAAATTTAATATTGGAGTCATTTTTCCAATCTATTAATTGTTGATGAATCAATTCAATCATACGTTGAGATATAGAATTAATCGCTTTTGGCCGATTTAATTCAATAGTTCCAACCCCATTTTTTTCGCTACATAGTACAACATCTTGTTCCATTTCAATCTCTCCTTCACTTTTTGATTTTTGGATAACGCTTACATAACCGAATATCTTCATTTGATTCCTTATTCTAAGTATTCTATTAATTATATATTATTTTACCATTCATTACCATAAACTGAAACTTCATTTCAGTAGACAGTCGTTCTTTCACTGTACTACAAGGGAATTAACATTGAACAGTAGCGGTAGTTAATTTCATCTTATTGTCTTTAACGATAAAATCATATATTGTATGGTAATGATTAAATTAGTCTATATTGGGGAACAAAGATGATAGATCTTAAAAGAAAGAGGGATAAGATGAAAGCAATTGTAATTCAAAACTATGGACACGCAGATGAACTTCATGAGCAAGATGTCCCCAAACCTAAATTAAAAGATAATCAATTATTAATCGAACAATATGCAACATCAATTAATCCGATAGATTGGAAAATGCGTGAAGGGTATATGAAAGATGGGTTTAATTTTGATTTTCCCATTACCCTTGGCTGGGACTCTGCTGGTGTCGTAGCAGAGGTTGGAAAAGATGTAGGTCAGTTTAAGGTTGGAGACCGTGTGTTTTCACGACCAGCGACTACTGCTCAAGGAACTTATGCAGAATTTGTAGCAGCAGAGGAATCAAGAGTGGCGAAACTACCAGAAAATGTATCTTTTGATGAAGCTGCAAGTGTTCCACTGGCAGGTCTTACTGCTTGGCAATGTCTAGTAGATTTCTCAAATATTAAAAAAGATGACAACGTTCTTATTCATGCAGGTTCGGGTGGCGTCGGTAGTTTTGCTATTCAATTTGCCAAATATTTTGGTGCTTATGTAGCAACTACTGCTAGTGAAAAAAATGAATCATTAGTGAAAGAATTAGGAGCCGATCGATTCATTAATTATAAAGAAGAGAAGTTTAACGAAGTTCTAAACGATTATGACATTGTTGTCGACACATTAGGTGGCGACATATTAGAACAGAGTTTTGATGTATTAAAAGAAGGTGGAAAACTAGTATCTATTGCAGGAAATCCAGATGAAGAAAAGGCAAAAGAAAAAGGGATAAAAGCTGGGTTCCTTTGGTTAGAAGAAAACGGAAAGCAACTTAGCGAAATAGCAGATCTCTTGGAAACAGGTGAAGTTAAGCCGGTTATTGGTCACACGTTCCCATTTACTGAACAAGGATTACGAGAAGCACATCAATTAAGTGAAACACATCATGCTAGAGGGAAAATTGTAATAAAAATAAAATAAAATTCAAGAAACCATATGGAGAGATTTCATATGGTTTTTTTGAATGATTAAATTGTCTAATGAATAAGAAATAAAATATATTGAAGTCCATCTTTGTTTGTATACATTTCCACTTGAAAAGGAATTTTTTGTATGAAAATGAGATTTGAACTTCTTTTTACTTCTAAATTATGTATTGAAAGAATATCTAGGAGATTGTTTAAAACGACGGTATCGGTATTGTCACTAGCTGCAATCTCGAAAACGTATCCATCTAATCCTTCTATTTGAGCACATTTACAAAAATGAATAAAAGAAGGGATGCTTTTGCAAATATTACTCTCCATACTTCTATTGGGATCCCATTCATAACTCCCCCATAGTTTCTGCTCTGTAATTTTACTAGTCGATTGATTGATAAGAGTTTTATATCTTTTTAAGGTCAGTGTTGTTGTTGGGTCGTGCATAAAAGAAAAACGATTTTTATCTCGTAGAGCCGATTTTTTTAACACCTTATCAATAGACTCGAATACATTAAACTTAAAGTGATTTGCAAAAAGAATGAGATATTTATGTAAATAGGCGATCTCCGAGCCTAAATTACGATTTTTTTCTGTAGATTTTTTTATTTTGTCTCCATCGTAATGATTAATGATTCGCGCAATTTTACCTGCTTGAATCTGAATGTGAAAAAATAAATCGGTTATAGAAAGACCACTTCTTAGTTCTTGTAATTCTTTTGTGTTTGTTGGAATAGCTATTTTCATATATACTTCTTCTAATTTATTTATATATTGGTTAGCTAAGCAGGTGGAAATAATATAAATATCCGCAGTTTCTTCTTTCATATCATCTATATTAAAATTTTCTTCCATCATTAATTCTGCTAATTCACCAATCTCTTCTTGTAGTCTGGCAAGCGCAGATATGGATCGCCAGTAGCCGCCTAATTTTTGAATATGTACGTCAATATTACGCTGATATATATGGATGTCTTGCATATTTAACCCTCCTTATTGTAAGTATAACAAAAGTTTTAATTTAATTATTCAAATAATTATTCCATTTAATTTAAATTTAATATATAATACATATAACTAAATGGTTATATAAAGGGAGTAACACACATATGGTGAATTTATATAAATTACTTGCGGATCCAACAAGAAGAACAATACTCTCTTTAACAGCGAAGAGAGAGTATACACAAAAAGAACTAGTTTCATCATTTGACATGAGTCAACCTGCAATTAAGAAACATATTGATATGTTAATTGATGAAGAATTAATTTTAATAAGAAGGGAGGGAAAATACAATTACTATCGTTTAAATGAATCATTGTTTGAAAAAGAAGCAATTGAGGTGAAAAAAGAAATTAATCGTATACTGGAATCTAAACTTGGTCGTTTGAAAGATTTTTTAGAGGAGGAATAGGATGGAATGGGTTAGTATAGCAAAAAAAGAAATAGTTATAAATACGAGTATTGAAAAGGTTTGGCAAGCATTAACTATACCCGAACTTCGAAATAAATGGGAAACAAGACAGTGTGAAATTGATTTATGCAAAGGAGGGAAGATATATTTAGATTACGGTTGGAATGTAACTTATGAAGGAGTCATTGTGGAAATTAAGGAAAATGAAAAACTGGTGTTAGAAGATATAGATGGTTATTATACTACATGGACACTTCAATCACAGGGAGAAATGACGAACGTATCGATTGAATACACAGGAAATTGGGTTGGTGACCACGGTATTTCAGAAATGGAAAATATGCTTTTTGGAACGTTTCAATTTATGTTAAATCTAAAAACCGTGATGGAGGACAAATATGATCAACGTGAGCACTTCTGGAAAAGTTGGTTAGGATTAAATAATCGTACTGAAAATGATCGAGTCAAGGTGGTTCATGTCCATGAAGACACTCCCGTTTCAGGTAAAGTTCAAATGGGGGACTATATTCACGCTGTAAATGGAGAAGTTGTGAACCATTATGATGGGTGCGAATTTGCAATAACACATCAGCCTGTGGGAACTGAAATAAAGCTTGATATTGAAAGAAATGAAAAACAAATTAAAATTATTGCTAACACAATTCCATATGGAACTGCATTGAGATAATAGATTATTGCCTTTTTTTGAAAAACAGCTTGCTAATCCATGGGTGATTGTGTATGATATATCTTAATATTATATAGAGCGAAGATAAGGACATGGATTACTTGGAATAGTTCTCAGAGAAGGAAGGTTAGGTGTGAGCTTCCTAACTAGGAAAAGTAATTTACCACCTTGGAGTTGTGTTAGGGTAACAACTAATACCGTGGATGCGACGTTATAGCAAATGAAGCCGAAAACAGTGGAAAATTTTCGGGAACTTGGGTGGAACCACGAAAACACACATTCGTCCCTTCTTATGAAGGAGAATGTGTGTTTTTTATATACAATTTTATATTCTAATAAGGCACTGAAGAGGACATGAGAAGTATACTGCATTTACAGAGAAGGAAGATGGCTGAGAACTTCCTAATTGGTTGTATGTTTTTTACCACCTTGGAGCTGTGTTAGGGGTAACAACCAGCACCGTTAAAGCGACGTTATCGCAATCAAGCCAAGGATAGCTGAACGCTATTTGGAAATTTGGGTGGAACCACGGATAGAACATATCCGTCCCTTGTATAGGGATGGATATGTTTTTTTATATTTAAAAAAAAGGAGTGAAAGAAAATGAAAGAATTTATTGTTATTGAGTTACCAGATAGTAAGCAGATAAAGGTGGAGAAGGGAACGACACTCATCGAAGTGGCAGGGAAGATTGCAACAAGTTTGGGGAAAAAAGCAATTGCTGGAAAGTTCAATAGTCTGCCGATGTCATTAAATGATTCATTAATGGAATCAGGAAAACTAGAAATCATTAGCATTGATTCGAATGAAGGATTATCCGCTATAAGACAAACAGCAGCACGTGTATTTTGTCATGCAATTCAAAGAGTATTTGGCGATGTGAATTTAGGTATTGGAAATCAAACAGAGAATGGATTCTATTATGATTTTCATACAAATCATCGTATATCAAAAGAAGATTTTAACGTTATTGAAGAAGAAATGAAAAAGATTATTTCTGCAGATATTCCTATTGAATTAAATCTGCTTTCACGTCAGGAAGCAATTCAACTATTTGAATCATATAATCAAAGTTATAAATTGGAACTTATCAATGACTATAAACAAGATATGGTAAATGTGTATAGAGAAGGACAATTTGTTGATATATATGAAGGTCCTTATCTTCCTTCTACAGGTTGGTTGAAAGCTTATAAACTTTTAGAAGTATCTGGCGTTTATTGGAAGGGAGAAGAGACAAACGATGTTTTGCAACGTGTATATGGTATTGCCTTTCGTAACAACAAGGAATTAAACGAACATTTAAAAAGGGTAGAAGAGGCGAAGAACAGAGACCATCGAAAATTAGGCAAACAATTAGAATTATTCATGTTTTCAGATGAAGCTCCAGGAATGCCTTTTTATTTACCAAAGGGTCAGTTGGTACGACAAGCATTAGAAGATTATTCAAGAGAAGCGCAACGCAAATCTGGATATAATGAAGTGCGCACACCATCTATGATGAATCAAAAGTTGTGGGAAGAATCTGGTCATTGGGATCATTACCATGAAAATATGTATTTTTCGGAAGTTGATAAAACGAATTTTGCTTTAAAACCGATGAATTGCCCGGGTCATATGCTGATATTTAAAGATAAGTTGTATTCTTATCGTGATCTCCCTGTACGAATTGCAGAATTTGGTCAAGTGCATCGTCATGAATTTAGTGGAGCATTAAACGGACTCCTTCGTGTACGAACTTTTTGTCAAGATGACGCTCATATTTTTATACGTGAGGATCAGATGGTAGAAGAGATACGCAATGTTTTTTGTCTCATTGATGAGGTATATCAAACATTTGGATTTTCCTACAAAGTGGAATTATCCACTCGTCCAGAAAAATCACTGGGGAATGAAGCATTTTGGGAAGATTCTGAGGCAGCACTTAAACAAGTATTGGATAATTTGGGCATAGACTATGTGCTTAACGAAGGTGATGGCGCATTTTATGGTCCAAAAATCGATTTCCATATTGAGGATGCTCTACACCGGAGTCATCAATGTGCAACGATTCAACTGGATTTTCAAATGCCAGAGAAATTTAATTTGACTTATATCAATGAGAACAATGAGAAGGTTCGACCAGTCGTTATTCATCGAGCGATTTTTGGCTCGATTGACCGGTTCTTAGGAATTCTGATCGAGCATTATGCTGGTGCTTTTCCAACATGGTTAGCTCCTGTTCAAGTGAAAATATTACCAGTAGCCAAGGCGCATGAAGAATACGCTAATGATCTAAAACAACTTCTGCTTAGTCACAATATCCGTGTGGAAATTGATCATCGAAATGAAAAATTAGGATATAGAATCAGAGAAGCACAGTTAGAAAAAGTACCATATGTTTTAGTAGTTGGTAATCAAGAGGTAAATGAAAACCTTATTAATGTAAGAAAATATGGTGAAAAAACATCGGTGAATGTTGGCGTAGAAGATTTTATAGTAAAAGTTTGTGATGAAATAAAATCTAAAAAGTCATCATGGTAAATAGTAGAGGGTCTATAAACGAAAACAGCAGCAAAATTTTATGATAATGGTAAATAGCTCCACTATATTAACTAAAAAAATACAGAATTTAAATAAGCTTTATATATTCAGAAATATAAGATAATATAAAGTTATGAAATGATAAAGGGGGAATTGTAATGACATTTACTTTTAAAAAAATAGATGCATCTAATTATAAGAAGGCAATATTCTTACAAGTGAATGAGAATCAAGATAATTATGTGGCACCAAATTGGTATTCGATTTTAGAAGCAAATTATGAATCTGAAGAAAAGCATCCTTTTGCTATATATGAAGATAAGGAAATAGTAGGTTTCTTAATGTATAGCTATTATTCTGCTGATGAAGATTATCCTCGTGATTCATGGTGGTTAGAACGGTATATGATTGGGAAGGATTTTCAGGGGAAAGGCTACGGTAAGAAGGCATTAAAACAATTTCTAGAATGCTTTTTTAAAGAATATGAAGGGAAAGACATTCTTACGTCTGCTGTCCCTGAAAATCATGTTGCCATTACGTTGTATGAACAGGCTGGATTTAAAAGAACTGGAGAATACGTGGATAAAGAGGTAGTCTTAGAGTTTCCATTTTCAAGATTTAAAATATGAAGTAAGGTGATAGCTTGCAAAATAGAAAAGAGTTATTTACACTACTCGGTTGGTTTTTCACAATCTCGTCTGTAGTTTTAATGACGAGTATGTTCTTTGGCTGGGAGAGCTTGATGGACCTTCTTATTATTCGTATTGGATCTTTCTATATATTAACTTCATTAGTTCTATCATTGATAGCACTTATAATGGCTTTCTTCTCTAAAAATAAATGGAAATTGGCTTTACAATTAATTAATTTTTCCCTAGTAATCATGTTAGCATGTATTAATATTATGGCTCTAGGGTTTAATGAACCGTAATCGTGAATTGGAGGGATGAGATGAATAGCTTTGCAACTTTAAAAAATGGTAATTCAGAGCAGAAAAATGTATGTGAACTTGTACAGTCTTTAAGGATTTTAGACGATTTCTCGAGGTATAGGCCAGTCGTATGTGGTACATATCCAATCGATATTTATACCGATGAATCCGATATCGACATCATCATGTTTGTTGACGATTTTCAATTGTTTTCCAAAAAACTATATTCGCATTATCATCACTTGAAAAAATTTAATTTGAAAGAAAAAATCATTCGTAATAATCAAGTTGTTAAGGCGCAATTTGAATTCCAGGGATACATGTTTGAACTATTTGGTCAAAATGTACCAGTATATGAACAATACGCTTATTTACATATGAAAATTGAAAATCATATATTGAAGTCATATCCATCAATTAAAAATAATATTCGTTTATTAAAAAAAGCAGGAATCAAAACAGAACCCGCATTTTGTAGGATGTTGGGAATTGCAGGCGATCCATATGAGGAATTAATTAATTATGGGAGAGATCAAGGAATTATTTGATATTATTGCTAGTCTCCTTCGCCTTTAACCAATCAACATAACGTTTGCCCTCAAGTAAAGAAAATCCAAACGTTTCACGTGCTAATTTTACTGCCTTTACATCTTGCTGTTGATCAATTAGGAGTAATAATTGTTGATGTATTGGATGATCAGTATAATCGGAGGCCTCTTCCTTATTCAAATATTGAGTATTTGATTCTAGAGATTTTAATTCACTTCGAGTTTTCATTAATTGGATTGCCAAATATAATATGATGAAAATAAGTGAAATAAAGATTATCAACTCCATATTTTCCCCTCCATTTGTTTGATTATAAATATATTGTAACACCAAAAGGAGTTAGGTGCCTTCCTTCGTTTCAGCTTTTACTTGTAGTATACTTATAAATATAGCAACTGGGTAATTTTCAATAAATATTATTGAAAAGAAGCTGGGTAAATGTGACTCGTTTATTATTCTGATGGATCGACCATCCATATTAGATATTTTTTCATGCATATAAGGAGTGTGAAGATGGGGACGATTATTGCTTTTATTAGCATTATTGTAATCGCTAGTATATTTCAAACAAGTACTGGGTTTGGCTTTTCGATAATGGCCACTCCTTTTTTACTTTTACTATTTTTACCACAAGATGCTATACAAATAAACATTGTACTTTCATTAATCATATCGATTGCATTGATTTGGAAGATTCGATCAGATGTAGACAAAAAACTATTGAAGCGGATGATTTTTGGGAGTATTGCTGGGGTACCATTCGGAATTATTATTTATATGACGGTGGATATTGTGATATTTAAATTAATGATAAGTATTATTTTGTTATTGTTAACCCTCCTGCTATTAAGTCGTGTAAAGATGACTCCAACCTCCCGAAGAGATTATTTCGTTGGATGGACATCTGGTATTTTAACTACAAGTATTGGCATGCCGGGACCACCGCTATTGTTGTATTTTACAGGTGCAAAAATAACAAAAGAAAAATTACGTGCTACTACACTTGCTTTCTTCTTATTCATCTATAGTATTAGTCTGATTACGCAAATAACATTTAGCGGGACGACAGCAACAGTGTGGATGTCTAGTTTGTATGCTATACCGCTTGTGATTATAGGTTTAGTACTAGGACAATATATATTTAAAAAGATGAATCAGCAAATATTTACAGTCATAACGTATGTCTTGTTGCTTATAACAGGTATCTATTTATTATTTGATAGTATGAATTCGATTTAAACAGCCTAGATTTGGAGGAGAAACTATGGATTGGTTTGAGCGATTAAATAATTATTTTCCTGAGGATGAAATGAAAGCAAAACAACAGATGGATTTACTGCTTAAAGAAAAAGGAGACCACTATCATAAAGATGAAAGTGATGTACATATTTTGATGTATGCCGAATTTGAACATTTTGTATTTATTGATTTTTTATGGGTGTCTGAAAAAGCAAGAGGACAAGGTATCGGTAAAAAAATAATTCAAAATTTGAAGCATAAAGGTAAAACAATTTTGCTTGAAGTTGAACCTGTAGATGAAGATAATCAAGATACAGAGAAACGTCTGCGATTTTATACAAGAGAAGGATTTAAACTTGCTCCAAACATAGGTTATGTATTTCAAGCTTTTATAGCGAAGGCAGAAACACCACTTAGCATTATGTATTGGGATAGTCATGAAAAGACAGATAATGAAATATATCAACATATGAGAACCGTTTATGAAGCCATCCATACGTATAGAACATACGAAATATATGGGGTAAATCCTAAACAAGTTTCAGATGTTATTTGGATAAAGAATGAAGGGGGATTTTATGATTGATATTAAAGGACTGAATCATCTGTTGTTTTCTGTATCCGATTTGGAAGAGTCTATCGATTTTTATCGCAATGTTTTTAACGCTAAACTTCTAGTAAAAGGGAGATCAACAGCATATTTTGATTTAAATGGGATATGGTTAGCGTTAAATGAAGAGAAACATATTCCTCGAAATGAAATTAATGAATCTTATACCCATATGGCATTTTCCATAGATGAATCAGAGTTTAGAAGTGCTTTTCAACATTTAAAAACGCTGAAGGTTAACATTCTAGAAGGAAGAGAACGTTCTGAGCAGGATAAACAATCCATTTATTTTACAGATCCAGATGGACATAAATTTGAATTCCATACGGGAACATTGCAAGATAGATTAAACTATTATCATGATCAAAAAAAGCATATGACTTTTTATTAAGTAAAAATGGCATAGAAGTATCTTTCTTATGCCATTTTTCAATATTGTGGTTCCTTTTTTTGAAAGTAATCAATGATTAAGCTAAAAATTAAAGACATCACAGTATAAATAATGGCCCATATTAAAAAGCTTGTGTTATATACGAAAATGGTGAGGATAAGAAAAACGATGAGTGTAATTGAAGGAAAAACAAACCATTTTCGGAATAAAAAATACCCAAAAACAGAAGCAAGAATCACAAAGATCGGATAAACGATAAGAACTAATAGAAATTCCAAAGCTATCAGCTCCTTGGATTTTTTATTTTATTATACAATAAATAAACAGGTCTGAATATTCCGATCTTATTTCAAGTGATAAGAAAAGAATTAAAATAAATGACTAGTGCAGGAATTAATAGAATGGTGTAGAAATTAGTATAAAAGTCGTGTGAATAGGAGCGGTGTTATGAATAAATCTTTTTTAGAAGCTATTGGAATTGAATATCCCATTATCCAAGCGCCAATGGCAGGAGGAATTACTACTCCAGAATTGGTAGCAAATGTCTCCGAAAGTGGAGGACTAGGAATGATAGCTGCGGGTTATTTAAATCCCAATCAATTAAAAGTTGCTATTCAAGAAGTGAAAAAAAGAGTGGATAAACCTTTTGGGGTTAACATATTTGTTCCTAGTGATTTTACATATTCTTCTCAGCATGTGGAAAATATGCAATTAATGATGAAAAGTATATATGACGAACTTCAATTAACTGACTATAAAGTAAAGGAACTTCCAAAATTTAAAGATCAACAAGCGATATTCGAACAACATTTACAAGTGATTCTAGATGAAGGAATAAAAGTGTGCTCATTTACTTTTGGATTGCCAACCGAAGAGCAAATAAAACAGTTAAGGCAAGCTGGTGTCTATACGATTGGAACTGCAACGACTGTAAGAGAAGCCCTTATTATACAAGAGCTAGGAATGGATGCTGCCGTAATGCAAGGAAGCGAGGCTGGAGGACATCGTAGTCATTTCTTAAGTTCTTTTGAAGAAGGTAATATCGGATTAATAGCCCTTGTTCCGCAGGCAGTTGAAGAAATCGATATTCCAATTATCGCTGCTGGTGGCATCATGAATGGCAGAGGAATACGAGCTTGTTTAGAACTTGGAGCTCAAGCTGCTCAAATGGGAACAGCTTTCTTAGCATTAAAAGAAAGTGGAGCGCAGAATCTTCATAAAACTGCTATTCTAAACGCTGCTGAGGATGAATTGGTCTTTACAAAAAGTTTCTCTGGAAAATGGGCAAGAGGAATTCGTAATGAATTTACGGAAGAAATGAAATCAAATGAAGCAATGACTTTACCATTTCCTATTCAAAATACATTAACGCAACCAATTCGTAAAGAAGCGGCTAAGCAAAATAAGGCTGCATATATGTCATTGTGGTCTGGACAGGCTCCTCGCTTAGCAACAAATGTTGATGTAACGACGTTGATGGATCGACTGATTAAGGAACTAAATTAGGAAAATAATTATGCAAGCATTACTTGTTATTGATTGATACGCATAATGCGATAGTTCATAATCGTTTTTACAGATTTTATCCAAACTGTATTACATTGGTCTCGAGTAATAAAAGTGTTAGATATGGAAGAATATAGAGATTTGAATAGGAGTATGAGTTTGTAGTAGGGAGTGATTAGGTGGAAGTTATATTAATATTTGTAATAGGATTCATAGTACTATTACTTGCGATTATTGCCATAATCAAATCGATTACTCATCGAATTCAAAATTCAGGTAAAGAAGTAAAAGATAAAATTGAACACTTGGAGAAAAGGTTAGATGAGTTAGAGAATAGTGAAGAGAATAAGAAATAGTTATGGTACGTTTCTCTGAATAGATAGTAATGTGCTGGGTAAACTATCGATGATATATCATCGAAAGGAGCTTGTTGGATGAACCAATTAACACAGACGGAATTAGAAAATCTGCGGAAAATGATTGGAGAGCATGGGATGATTGCAAATAAATTAGAATCTTATGCTCAAGAAGCAATGGATCCGGAACTAAAGTCAATTCTACAACGTGATGCTCAAGCAGCTCGACAAGCACAGCAACAGTTATTGCCATTCTTACAGTAAGGAGAGAGGTATATGCTACAGGATAAGGATATTGTAAATGATTATTTAAATGGGTTAAATGCAAGTATGAAAAGCTATGCCGGATACATTACAGAGGCAAATAATCCAGAACTACGCCAAAAATTAGTCAGTTTACGTAATGGTGATGAAGCAAGACAGTTAAACGTATATCAATATGCATTACAAAAAGGTTTTTATAAACCTGCACAGCAAGCATCTCCACAAGAAATACAGCAAGTACAAACTGAATTAAATCAAGGTAGTTAATCATAAGCTGGTGAATACCCAGCTTATTTTTTTTAGTTATGTATAGAGTTAATACATTCTAAATTACTATTTAGTATCGAAGTATCATATAGATACACATGTAATAAGTTGGTATTCTAGTTTAGAACTTTTATAGAGATTGCTACTTCCCTTTTTAAATATAAAATTAAACAAAATTCTCTTGTCTCCGATAGTGAAAGTAAGTAGATCACTTTTGGAGGATGGAAAATGTTTCGTTTATGGAGAACAAGTTTTATAGTTGTAGCATTATTTTTTTTTAGTAGCGTGTAAGCAAGAAGTAATGGAGGATACAGTAGAAGTAGAAGCTAAGGAAGAAAAGGTAGAATCTGCGGAAGTGGATTTGGAAGAAACTGTGATAGATATGTATCTTCCAGAAGAGAATTCAGAACCAAGAGAAGCATCAATAACTCACGTAATGTTGCACTTTAGCAGTAATGCATTAGAAAAGCCAGAGAATCCTTTTCAAGTCAAAGATATCTATGAGGTTTTCCGTGAGTATGAGGTATCTGCACACTATGTGATTGATCGAACTGGTCAAATATATCGATTTGTGTCTGAAGATAGAATTGCTTACCACGCTGGTAATGGAAAGTTAGAAGGATTTCCAATGTATGAAGATAATTTAAATCCTTATTCTATAGGAATTGAGCTACTAGCAATTGGTACAAAAGAAGAAATGTTACCAATGATGAGCGCTGAACACTATGATACAATAAGCTCTAGACATATAGGTTATACAAAAGAACAGTACGATGCATTACAAGGTCTATTAATGGATATTTCAACAAGACATCATAATTTAAAACTGAATCGGAACCATATCATTGGTCACCAGGAATATGCATCAGAACGAAAGACAGATCCAGGCGAACTCTTTGATTGGGAAAAGTTAATGAGTAGGTTCGAGAATTAAAGAAAGGAGGCAGAATACAATTTGTTTCGGGTTCTCATAATTGAAGATGATCAAACATTATTAAATGAGTTAATTAAACAGTTAAGTCAATGGGATTATGAAACTTTTGGAATTGAAGATTTTAATTTTGTAATGGAGCGTTATAGTGAAATTCAACCTGATTTGATTATCATAGATATTCAACTTCCAAAATATGATGGTTTCCATTGGTGTAGAGCGATACGATCTCGCTCTGATGTACCTATTATTTTTCTATCCAGTAGAGACCATCCAATGGATATGGTTATGGCAATGCAACTAGGTGCAGACGATTATATTCAAAAACCATTTCATTTTGAAGTATTACTTGCTAAAATTCAAGCAATTCTTCGCAGAACGTATCGTTATAGTCAATCGACAAATGTTGATATAAGAATTTGGAATCAAGCTACTATTAACTTTAGTAAAGGTGATATTCATTATAAAGATGGAAGTGTGGAGTTAAGCAAAAATGAAAGTAGTATTCTTCGCATTTTGGTTGACCAAAAAAATCAGATTGTATCTCGCGATGAACTTATTCGAGCATTATGGGATGATGAGCGATTTATTAGTGATAATACACTTACGGTAAATGTAAATAGACTTCGAAAAAGCCTTGACGACATAGGTCTTGGGAAATTTATTGAAACTAGAGTTGGACAAGGATACATAGCGATAGAGGAGCAAGACAAATGATTTTTAGTTATATGAAAGAACGCATTAGTTGGATTATATTGTTTCTAGTAGTACAATCAATCACCTTAATTGTGGGGTATATTGATACGACAATACCTATGAAGTCCATTTACTATATTGTATTTATTCAATTTCTCATTGGAGTTATTTTCTTGGGAATACGTTATAGGAAAGAAACTAGGTTTTATAAAGAATTAAACGAGTGGAAACCAGACATAGAGTTAACAGATATGCCTAAAGGAGACACGCTATTCTCTAGAGTTGTAACTAATGCACTCGAAGATCAATCTCAAATGTACCGTAAAGAATATAATCAGTTACAGTTAGATGTCCGAAGTGAAAAAGATGATCTTCTGTTGTGGATACATGAAGTAAAGACGCCATTAACCACAATGCAGTTAATGTTAGAACGGGTAGAAGACAAAGAACTGCGTGCCCATTTGTCCTATGAATGGCTTCGGATTCATTTATTATTAGATCAACAACTTCATCAGAAAAGAATTCCCTTTATGAAAAATGACTTGTATATAGAAAATGTTAATCTGGAATCTATAATAAATGAAGAAATTCGAACATTGCGTTCCTGGTGTATGCAGAAAGGGATAGGTTTTCAAATTGAATTAAATATAACTCAGGTTCTTTCAGATGCGAAGTGGCTTCATTTTGTACTCCGTCAAATTATTACTAACGCTGTTAAGTATAGTGAGAAGAATGATATAAAAATTGAAAGTTTAACCATAAACAATCAACATATACTTCAAATATCAGATATGGGGCGAGGAATCCCTGCTAAAGATTTGCCACGAATTTTTGAGAAAGGTTTTACATCAACGAAGGAGCATTTTGATCAAAGTTCCTCGGGCATGGGTTTATACTTAGCGAAACAAGCTGCTGATTCATTAGGATTAAAAATAGAAGTTACTTCAGAATGGAATAAAGGCACTTGTTTTCAGTTGATTTTTCCAAAAAAGAATGAATTACTACATGTAACAAGCATGTGACAGCAATGTCACATGCTTTATTATATTGTTCGGAGAATAGAAGGAAAATCGTTATGTATATACGATAAAATAGGTCCATACTAGAAATTAGAATTAAAAAGGAGTAATAAATAATGAGTATATTGCAAGCTCAACAAATTTATAAGAGTTATGGAAATAAATTTAATCGTCAAGAGGTATTAAAAGGAATTGACTTAACAGTAGATAAGAGAGAGTTTGTAGGAATAATGGGAGCATCAGGATCTGGAAAAACCACTTTACTTAATGTGTTATCTTCTATCGATAAAGTGAGTCAAGGAAAAATTCAAATTGAAGGAAAAGAATTTACGAGTATGAAAGATAAGCAAGTTGCAGAATTTAGAAAGCAGCATTTGGGATTCATTTTTCAAGAATATAATCTACTGGATACATTAACGGTAAAAGAAAATATCTTATTACCATTAACTGTACAAAAAATATCTGAAAAAGATGCCCAAATAAGATTTCAACAGGTAGCACAGGAATTAGAAATTTTTGATATACGGGATAAGTACCCAAATGAAATTTCAGGAGGACAAAAACAGCGTACCTCTGCTGCTCGAGCATTTATTCACAATCCTAGTATGATATTTGCTGACGAACCAACAGGAGCATTAGATTCGAAAGCAGCTTCAAATTTACTTAATCGATTAGTGGATTTAAATGAAAAAAGAGCATCTACGATTGTAATGGTGACACATGATCCATTAGCAGCTAGTTTTTGTAGTCGGGTTATTTTTATAAAAGATGGAAGAATATACTCTCAGTTAAATAAAGGTGATGAGAAACGTAAATCTTTTTTTGATGACATTATAAAAACTCAAGGCGTGTTAGGTGGCATACATCATGACTATTAGAAGGCTAATTTTTACAAATTTAAAAAAGAGCGCCAAAAATTATTATTTATATTTATTTGCTCTGACCTTTTGTATCGCATTATATTTTTCATTTGTTACATTGCAATACGATCCAGCGATGAATGAAGTAGAAGGTTCTATTAAAGGGGCTGCAGCTATAAGGGCAGCATCTATAATGTTAATAGTTATTGTAGGTGTATTCTTAATTTATGCAAATAATTTATTTATTAAGCGACGTAGTAGAGAAATTGGATTACTTCAATTAGTAGGTTTTACAAAAGGAAAAATCTTTCAGGTTATTAGTATTGAAAATATAATTATGTATACCATAGCTTTGATTACAGGTATTTTCATTGGATTTATTTCTTCAAGACTTATGATGATGATTTTAATTCGGTTAATGAGCTTAAATGAAGTGGCTGAATTAAATTATTCTAGCCAGGCAGTAATACAGACGCTTCTAGTTTTCATGGGGATTTACATCGTTATTATGGTAGTAAGTGCTCTTTTTATTCACAGACAACGGTTAATAAACTTATTCCAGCTCCAATCCTCTTCTGAATTAAAAAGTAAGAAGATATCTAAATGGCAATTATTCATTGGAATAGTAGGTATTGTTGCTATTTTGTTTGGATATTATATGTCTTCTAAATTATTTGATGGAGATTTTGTGACAATAAATAGTTTATTCGCTGTGATGCTCGTTATATTAGCATCCGTAATTATTGGCACGTATCTATTCTACAAAGGATCAGTAAGCTTTATTTTTTATTTAATAAGAAAGAAAAATAATGGATATCTAACTATTAATAAAGTACTTTCACTATCGTCGATTATGTTTCGGATGCGTTCAAACTCTCTCTTATTAACGATAATAACAACAATTTCAGCTTTAGCAATCGGATTTTTATCTTTAGCTTATATATCTTATTATTCTATAGAAAAACAAGCGGAGAACACAAATCCTAATCATTTTTCTATCCCTAGCTTTGAGGAAGCAGGTGATTTTTATAGTGCCCTAGAAGATAATGATATTGACTATAAAACTACAGAAATGGAATTATATGAAGTTGGTGCAGATTTAAGTAACATTATAAATGGACCAACAGATGATAACTTTTTTAGAACGGACGATACCACAATGATTGTGCTCAGTGATAAATATATTACTGATATTGATTTAAATCGAGAAGAGTCCATTTTTATGAATGTACAAGGTGTTTTGGAGGAATTTATGCAATTGGATGAGGAAGGAGAATTTACGCTCTTTACTGAAACTGAAAGCATTACATTAGATTATCTAGGGGGAAAAGAAGAAAGTATTGTTCCGTTTTCATATAGTAATGGAGGGTTTCCGTTAGCTGTTGTTGATTCCTCTGTGTATGAACAGTTAATAACAGATGTAGAGAATAAAGGTATTTCAGGTTATAAGGAGTATGCAGGAATTGATGTTGAAAATGAAAGTGAATTAGAAGAAGCGAATGAACTTTATCATTCGATTTATGGTGAAGGTGGTCCAGATTATGGATCATATCTGCAATCAATTCAATCTCAAAAATACACAATGGGAATGATTATGTTTATCGTAGGATTTTTAGGACTTACGTTCCTAATCACTTCGGGATGTATCCTTTATATTAAACAAATGGATGAATCAGAAGATGAAAAAAGAAACTATACCATTCTACGGAAAATAGGATTTACGCAAAATGACTTACAAGGTGGTATACGGATAAAACAATTATTTAATTTCGGAATACCATTAGTTCTTGGTATTAGTCATAGTTATTTTGCTGTTAAATCTGGTTGGTTTTACTTCGGGACAGAACTATGGACACCAATGATAGTTGTTATATTTATTTATACGCTCCTTTATTCCATGTTCGGAATATTATCTATCTCTTATTATAAAAAAGTAATTAGAGCATCACTTTAAAAAAGAATGTTCAGAGCTTATACAGCTCTGAACATTCTTAAAAATCTATATCCATCCTTTTCGAAATGCTAACAGCATAGCATTAGTACGGTCGTTTACATCCAGTTTACGAAGGATCGTAGTAACGTGATTTTTAACCGTTTTATCTGATATTTCTAGATTTAAAGCAATCTGATCATTGTTATTACCTTTTGCGATTTCAATTAATATATCCCATTCTCGGTCCGTAAGTAATCCCTCTGGTCGTGCCTGTAATGTATTAGCGATACGAACATATTCTTCATGAAGTAGTTTTGCAAGTTCAGGATATACATAGGTATACCCACTCTTAATAAACTCAATACCAGATACGATATCTTTTTCCAACATAGAATGGTAAAAATATCCATCAAATTCCATTTCGAATAATCTTGTTACATGAGCCATATCTATATCCGAAATGACAATTGCAACAGATGCAGGAAGTGGATTATAATCTTTTATTAGTAGTTCACTATCTTTATGATCCTTAATAGTTACAATTAAAAAGTCAGCTTTTGTTAGTTCTTCCTCTGTCATATGAAATAATTCAACTGGGGTTTTAACATATATAGCTAGATTCGTAATTTGAGATAATGTTGAAGAATTGAAATGGTAAGCCTGTCCATTTGTAGTAGGTGCCATACTCATTATGATCAGCTCCTATCTTTGATTTGAGTAATTGGTCTTTTCAATATGTCGTAAATATAAATAAAGTTGTATAAGTATTCCATTGACTTGAATAATTTTATGTTGTTATAAGAATATTTTCAACCCTTTTAAAGCGAATTACTAGGAAATTATAAAGTTGTAATCATAATATAATATATCATAAAATTAAGATAATTTATATAAAATACTTTAACTTGAAAATAAATATGTCATAACACCTAGACTAATCGGTCCAGGTGTTATTATGAGGTCTTAGAAAACAGTCTGTTATGCCCAACTGAGAACACCATTATTCAATGTTGCTTGCGGACTGATATTTTCTACTGGATAAATGAAAGCCCAAGGCATACTCGTTTTAGGAGGTATAATTACTGTTTTAAGTGTAAAGAAATGTGTTGCGAGTACTTGACCGTCCTCTATATAGTTAATTGGTGCTTGATCAAATGTTAACTCGTCTTCACTATAATTATTAATAACTACTGTTACGAGAAGTTCACCTTTGTAATTCTGGGCTTGCCAAAGCGGTGTGAAAGTCGTTGTTTGTTCAGCAGTCTCATGATTTATTTGCCCAAAAACTTGCTTAATCATCAATCGATCTTGTTCTGGTAAAGCTTTATCCCATGAGGATTCAAATTTCAATGTTTGTGACATGTTTTAGACCTCCTATATTAATCATAATTATATAAAATAGAATGACTTACAAGTATTCTGTTCATTTTCTTGAAAAATGATGAAAATCCCAGTAAACTTATGATACTATTGGAGGGGATTCAAGAGGAAGTTATACGTAAATCTCTATCGAAGTAAGGAATAAATTTTCCTAATATGAAATAAATGTTTGAAGGAGGCCCAAACATGGAACAAGAAAACACTCAACCAGTGCAAAAAGAGGATATGGCAGAAGTTGGAGAAACAATTGACATTATCCGAGGAGAACAAAAAGGCAACAAAGGCAAGGTCTTAATTGTGAGAGAGAACTCAGTAATTGTAAATATTGGGAATCATCCATCCACAGGTGAACCTATTAAGACAGTTGTTAATCATAAGAACTATAAAAGAAAATAATAAATGAACTGAGAGGTAAGTATAGTAAAACATACTTGCCTTTTTATTTTGGTTAAGTTTATATTCCCGAGAATAAGGAAGGGCAAGGAAAGTGGAAGATAAATGAAGAATATGTGACTAGACTGAAGAAAGAGCAAGAAGAAAGGTAAGATAAATGAAGAATATGTGCCCAGAATGAAGAAGGAGCAAGAAGAAAGGTAAGATAAATGAAGAATATGTGCCCAGAATGAAGAGGGGGCAAGAAGAAAGGTAAGATAAATGAATTTACTTTAAAAAAAGATGTAAAAATAGGCATACATTAATGAATAAGTATGCCCTTAAAACAACTTCTTATTTCGTAACAGGTTTTCTCCAAAGTCCTAAAATTATTGCTGTAATGATTGTACCGATAAACAAGGATAGTAGGAAGAATAGAGGCCCTTCTGCCAATGGTATGACGAAAACCCCGCCGTGTGGTGCTGGAATGGAACTATTCCATAACTGCGTAAGTCCACCTGCGATTGCAGCACCTAGTACAGAGGAACCAATGACGCGTAATGGATCTGCAGCTGCAAATGGAATTGCACCTTCTGTAATAAAGGAAAGTCCCATGACATAGTTCGTAACACCTGATTTACGTTCTGCTTCATCAAATTTATTTTTGAACAGCGTAGTAGCTACAGCGATTGCTAGAGGTGGTACCATACCACCAGCCATTACTGCGGCCATAAGACTACCATCACCAGTACTTGTAAATATACCGATAGAAAATGTGTATGCAGCTTTGTTAAATGGACCACCCATATCGATAGCCATCATACCACCAAGTAGTGCGCCAAGTATTACTGCATTTCCAGTTCCTAATCCTTGTAAGAATTCTACCATTATGCCATTTAGTCCGGAGAAAATAGGTCCGATAATAAAGTACATAAGTAATCCTGTGAAGAATAAGCCAAATACTGGATACAGAAGAATCGGTTTTAATCCATCAAGGGATCTAGGAAGCCCTTTAAATACATATTTCAATCCAACAACGATATAACCTGCAAGGAAACCACCAACTAATCCACCGATAAATCCAGCGTCACTATTAAAAGCCAACAGTCCTGCTACCATACCAGGCATTAGACCAGGTCGGTCAGCAATACTCATTGCAATATAACCTGCTAAAATCGGTATAAGGAAATTAAAAGCACTACCTCCAAGATCATTTAGGAAACTAAATATTTCACTTTCTGAACCCAGCACACTTTCGAATAAGAAAGAGATGGCCATGATAATTCCGCCACCAATAACAAATGGTAGCATATGAGAAATTCCATTCATTAGATCTTTGTATATTTTTCCCCATACAGAACTAGATTGTTTTTCTTCATTTTCACTTTTACTTGTTGTAGATGATCCCTGATACACTGGTGCATCTTGATTAATTGCTTTGGTTAATAGTTCTTCAGTGTTCTTTATACCGTCACTTACTGGACGTTCAATAACATGCTTGCCATTAAATCGTTCCATTTCCACTTTTTTACTAGCCGCAACAATAACTGCATCAGCACGCTGAATATCATCGGAAGATAATTTATTCTTGGCCCCATCTGAACCGTTCGTTTCCACTTTAATATCAATATTCATTTCTTTGGCGTGTTTTTTTAGTGCATCTTCGGCCATAAACGTATGAGCGATACCTGTTGGACAAGCAGTTACTGCTACAACAAATGGTCGGTCATACGAATCATTTTGAAGAGTGTTTTTTTGTACCTCCTTTTTAGGAGTATCTTCCTCAGCTTCGCTTAAAAAGAGTTGCTGTACCTCTTCTGGAGTAGAAGCAGCGTTTAATTTCTCAACAAACGTTGGTTCCATTAAAAGTTTGGATAAAGAAGCAAGTGTTTGTAAATGTGTATCATTATTTCCATCAGGAACAGCAATCATAAAGAATAAGTGAGCTGGTTGTCCATCTAATGAGTCGTAATCTATTCCCTGGCGACTTTTGGCAAACAATACAGCCGGTTCATTCACTGAATCAGTTTTAGCATGTGGCATAGCGATTCCATCACCGAGCCCAGTGGAAGATTGTGCTTCACGGTTAAGAATTGCTTTTTTAAACGTATCTACATTGTTTATAACTTTATATTTGTGAAGTTTATCGATCATTTCTTCGATAACGGATTGCTTATCCGTCGATTTCAAATCCATAATCATAATATCTTTACGTAATAAATCAGTTACAGCCATTTGTAACACCCTTTCCATTTTATAGTGACTTTACTTCAATTTCTGAGAGTAAGCCATCAATTTTATTTTTGGTTGCTAGATCATAAGAAAAAGCAGTAGCACTTCCAGCAGCAATACTCATTTTGAATGCTTCAAGTACGTTCTCACTTTTTAGATAAGTACTGAGGAAACCAGCAATCATGGAATCTCCTGCTCCAACGGAATTACGTAAAGTACCTCTTGGAGAAATACCTTTTAAAACTCCATCGTTCGTTATCAAAATAGCTCCATCTGCACCCATTGATATAATGACGTGTTGAGCTCCTTTTTCTAGAAGTTTCTTTCCGTAATTTATGACGTCCTCATCGGTTGATATAGATACTCCAAAAAGATCCTCAAGCTCATGATTATTTGGCTTAATGACTAACGGATGATAAGCAAGTGACTGCATTAATGCATCTCCAGTTGTATCAATGGCGAACTGAGCACCAGTTGCTTTTACTTTTTGGATAGCTTTTTCATAGAAATCAGTTGGTAAAGAGGGTGGCTTACTTCCAGACATAACTACAAAATCGTTGGCAGTTATTTTTTCTAACTGTGAAAGAAGTTGATTGGCCTCATCCTTAGAGATGGAAGGTCCTCGACCATTAATTTCTGTCTCCTCTCTTGACTTCAATTTAATATTGATTCTCGTATCTTCATCTACTGATATAAAATTAGTTTTAAGATTTCTTTTTTCGAGAAAATCAATGATGAAATTTCCGGTAAAACCACCGATGAATCCTAATGCAGTGGAGGAGGTCGAAAGTTCTTGTAAGATGCGAGATACATTAATTCCCTTTCCACCAGGAACTTTATACTCATCGTTCATGTAGTTTAACTTTCCGAGTTTTAATTGATCCACTGGTACAATGAAGTCAATGGATGGATTAAGTGTTATCGTGTAAATCATTACGTTGCCTCCAAAATGTTAGTATAAGGTTGGAAAGGTTCATGTTCGGATGTGAGTTTTTCTGTAATAAAGGTAACATCGTTAATTTCACAGATTTTTGCAAAGTTAACGTTGTTCCATTTACTCTCATCAGCGAGCATATATGTGGTTGATGCTTGTTGTAATGCTAAACTTTTCATGGCTGCTTCTTCAGGGTCCGCAGTAGTACATCCATATCGCAAATCAACGCCATTAACACCTAGAAATGCTTTTGTGAATTGGTATTCTTGTAATTGACGTTGACTACTTGCTCCAACCATTGCGTTTGTGGAGTGCTTCAACTTTCCCCCAACTAAGTAGGAGTGGATTTGCTTATTCGTGAGCATGGATGCATGAACAATTCCATTCGTAACAACCGTTAAAGATGTATCTGGTAAATAGGGAATCATTTCTAAAGTAGTCGTTCCTGCATCTAAATAAATGACATCATTTTCTTCAATTAAGGATGCTGCAAATTTTCCAATAGAAGTTTTATGTTGAACGTTTTTGATCGTTTTTTCTTGATAAGTTGGTTCTTTATCAAATGAATAGTGTTTTTTTGCTCCGCCATGTATCCGAGTTAGCAGTCCATCTTCTTCCAATTGTGCTAAATCTCTTCTTATTGTAGATTCTGAACAATTTAGATCACTTATAAGATCAATGGATTTAACTACACCGCTTTCATTTAGTTTTTTTAAAATTTGTCTATGTCTTTCATCGGTTAGCACATCATCACCTCAAATTTAATAATATCATTGTTACAATCACTAAACAATCATAAACATTCAAAATCAATCAATTTCATCCACGGAGAAATACGTATTCGGTTAACCGCTTTCAAATTAACGGCTTTATTCTGAAAAAAATAACTATTGACTCTAATTCAAAATGGGTTTACTATAGTAACAATTTACAACATGAAAGGAGCATAACTATGATGTGTAAAATAGCTGTAAACCAAATAGGAATTTTAATTATATGACTATAAAATAAGATGCTACATATTGGAATTATTATGTCAATATCTTATTCTTATGGTCTTATTGAAGCCCATGTAGAAGGGCTTTTTTTCATATCAACAGGGGTAGAACATATGGAATTAGGAGGGTCTATGGATGAAGCAGTCAACAAAGAAATATATAATCGATCGAATGTATAAGGGTTCACAAGGTTTAGCAAATGCAGTATTAGTAACGTTAGGTATAGGCCTTCTAATTGAAACATTTGGTACATTTACTGGTTGGGAAGGATTTATTACGATTGGAAATGCTGCACAATTAATGTTAGCACCGGCAATTGGTGCAGGAATAGCCTATCAGTTAGGTGGGAATACGCTAATTATATTTAGTGCTATGGCTGCGAGTACAGTAGGAGCAAATGCGCTTGCGATGACATCTGATGGTGCCTGGGTGTTAACAACTGGACAACCTATCAGCGCTGTCTTAGCTGCTGCTGTAGCGATTTGGATAGGAAAGAGAGTTGCTGGAAAAACAAAACTAGATATGATGTCGATTCCTTTTTCTGCTATTTTTGTAGGTGGGATTGCAGGGGTTGGATTAGCCGCAGTTACTACACCATTATTAGAGGAGATTAGTCGTATTATTGCCAATTCAACAGTAGGATCACCGCTTGTGACATCTGTAGTTATTGCACTTATATGGAGTATTTTCTTAATGTCACCTGCGTCTTCAGCTGCCTTAGCAATAGCTTTACAACTTGATCCAGTATCTAGCGCTGCTGCGTTAATTGGATGTACGGCGCAATTTGCAGGATTCACAGCGATGTCATTAAGACAAAATAATTTAGGTGCAAACATTGCTCAATCTTTCCTAACACCGAAAGTTCAGGTTCCGAATATTGTTAAAAATCCGCGTCTAGTTGCAGGACCGTTTTTATCATCGATTATTTGTGCTCCTATTGCTATTTTAGTATTTGATTTTCAAGTGCCATATGAGCTCGCTGGATTAGGTTTAAATTCATTTATTGCACCGCTTAATATACTAGCAAATCAAGGGTTTGGAGTGTTGTTGATGTATATCGTTGTTGGTGTCGTTCTTCCAGCAGTAATATCAGTTACGGTTTATCAATCATTAAAAGCAAGAGGATGGGCAGAAACAGGAGACCTGCATATGGAAGTTCAATAAAAAGGGAATAGAAAAAAATAGGGCTGGGGCAATAATTTAAGAAATTACATTTCGTTTATTGTCCCAGCCTCTTATGTGTAATTTCCATTTCCTTTTATTACATTGCTTTTAAAAGTAATCTTTTGAGAAGAGGAGTAAAATGTTCTGGAAGTTCCTCAACATGCGGAATCATGATTCGTTCTTTTCCGTAAATGTTTTTCATTGTGGTGTCGTTTTTCTCCTGTATTTCTCCATTGGCTAAAAACATACCAATTACATCGATATGATGCTTTCTTGCTTCAGTAACTGCTTGATGGGTATCAAGAATTCCATTTTGATCATATCCACTTGCGGCAGGTTCACCGTCTGAAAATACAAGTAAGAATTTATTTTTCTCATTACGCTTCATTAATTGTTTTGTTATATAACGAATACTAAAACCATCACGATTATCTTCTTGTGGTTCCAGTTGCATAATTTTTGCACCATTGTTTTCATATAATGAATCATTTAATTCATGTATATATTGTAAATAGTTTGGTTGATACTTCTCTTTTACTTCATTGGCATCTTCCCAAAAACCGATAATTTCATGCGGGATTTGTAATTCTTTTAACACTTCATGGAAAAGAACAACTCCACGTTTCGTTTCTTCCATTTTATTTACCATTGAAGCAGAACAATCAATTAGTAAAGTGAATACTGCATCAAACTCTTTTGATTCTTGTTCTTTTTTATAAAATACCCGAGGAGAATCATCTACAATGATTGGCAATAACTTCTTAGATAGTCGGCCAAATAAAAGCTCGGTACGTGGAAAATTACGTTTGTGTTCTAATGTTAATTGAATTGTTTTTGCTAGTTTTCGTTTATATGGATCAATCTCAAATACGTATTGGTCATATTTTTCTTGGTGATCGAGTGAAGGTTGTTCTGCTTTTTCGATAAACATAACTGCATCTTCATTTTCTTTTCCAAGTTCAGAACCGCTACTACCAGATTGTTGTTCTTCTTGTTTAGATAAGGTTTCTTTATCTGAGTAATCCTGTTGTTTACTTTCAACAGATGAACCTTGAACAGAAGCCATGGCTTGATCAGCATCTTCTGTCTCACGAGCTCCTCCACCCATCATATTGGTTTTCGTGCCTTGCTCTAATTCAAATTGAAGGAAATTTTGCTTTCTGTCCTCATTTTTGTTTTCACGATGCCATGTAGAAAAAGTCTCATCAAAGTATTCATTCTCATCATCTTCGTCTAGCCATTGTTCCTCATCATTTACTACATCATCTGTTCGTGTCAACTCATCAAATAAAGTGTTCTTTTCATAAATTTCTATATGTCCAATAGGAAAGACAAAGTATTCATGAATGCTATCTTTATAGTCAGCTGCTTGAATTAAACGAACAATAGACAAGCATAAGTTGGTATTATCTATTGTTGTCTTTGCTTCAAACACGCGATAGAGATAAGGTTTTAATTTTTCTAGCATTTCTAATTGCGCTTGAGGAACTCTAGGAAATGAGGGGTCAGGTCCATCAGCATGTATAGAAAGGTAAATCATACAAAAAAGTTCATCAGTAGCATAGCTTCTCGTTACGTTTGATTGTAATTGAGTTTGAAAATAACGTTGAAAGAATTGATGACGTTTTTCAAACCACTGTTTTGTTCCTGGGCGGTTTTTTCGAATAATTTCTTCCAATCGTATATCTTCTAATAGGGTTACTAGTTGATTGGCAAATTTAGGTATCATTAACTCGGTTACATCTTCTTTAAAGGTTTGCATTGTTGGAATATGGGTTTCCATCATTGTCCCAAGTGTACGAAGAAGTACATCTGATTTCGTACCCGCAGTTTTCGTTTCTATATCTAATTTATCCCAAAAACGACTAGCAGTAATTTTATTGTCTGCAATATCCGCAAACGAACCATAGCTGTTTTCGAATTGTAACTTAGAATTACCAGATAATACAGTGGTTAGATCTTGTAATTGCATAAATAAATGCGTGTCTACCTTGGATTCATGAAATCGGTACATTTCATATTCTCCTTAATCAAATAGAGTATCTGCAAGATTTTGAACAAAAGCTTTTTCACGATCTTCATCTAGTTTATCCACTATGGAACGAAGAATCGCACGTTTAGGAGGAATGATGGTAGTAAGATCACATGCATCTAGCAGAGCTCTAATAGATGCGGCATCTTCTGATAGCTTACCTTGTTCCACAGCAGTTATTAAATCTTTTGATAAAGTAACAAACAGATTAATGAGCGTCTCATCTTCTAACTTTGTGCTATTAGATATAAGTTGTTTTAATTGGTCTCCTTGAATATAAGGAACATCGATAACAATAAAACGGTTTTTTAATGCTTCATTTAATGGAACAGTTCCTATATATCCTTCATTAATTGCTGCGATTACACCAAACCCCTCTTGTGCAGTGATCATTTCATTGGTAAATGGGTTAGTAATCGTACGACGATAATCTAGGACACCATTAATTAATGGTAATGTTTCTGGTTTAGCCATATTTATTTCATCGATATATAAAAATGTACCGTGTTTCATTGAATTAGTTACAGGGCCAGGCACAAAATCAATTGTTTGTTTACCATTTTCATAACTTAACGTCTTAAATCCCATCAAGCTCTCCGCATCTAAATCAACCGAACAATTAACACTAAACATCGGTTGTTTAAAAAGCGAAGAAAGTGTTTCAGCAAACTTTGTCTTTCCAGCTCCAGTGGGGCCTTTTAAAAGAATATTTTTCCCCATGCTTAGAGCAGTAATCGCATCAATAATTAGCTCCTCATTAGGAGGCATATATCCACCGCTTCTGATCAAATCTTGAAAGTGTTCATGTTTGTATTGATTATTTTTAACTAGTTGTTGTATTGGTTGTGGTAACGAATCAGTGTTCATTTCATTACTCCTTTCCATGACATTGTATTACTAGTCTGGCAAAAAAACAAAGAATGCGCAGTTCGTTGCGATTTAACAAGAAGGTTGATAAGATAAATAATAATTAGACTTTTCGAAAACTTATTTATAATAGAAGTCCTAAGTATACTGAACTTCTAGACAGGAGGAACTATGACAAAGAGATCGATCGCAATTAATTTAAATTTAGATGAACAAAATCTACAAGCAATTCAAGAAGTGGTTCCAGGATGGGATATTTATATTGGGAAAGATATAGCAGAGGAGAAATTAAATAAGGCAGAGATACTTGTACATTGGCGTGAATCACAAGCAGATAAATATGTAAAGAGTAACAATTTGAAATGGGTTCAATCTTGGAGTGCAGGTGTCGATTATATTGATCTTGATCATTTAAAAAAGAATGATATATATTTAACAAGTGCAAACGGAGTTCATGCTTTTCCGATTTCTGAAACGATATTTGCGTACATGTTAGGCTTTACAAGGTTAATACATACGTATATTAAACAACAACAAGAGAAAAAATGGCATCATGCTAATTTAAATGGAGAAATCCATGGAAAAACCATTAGTATTATTGGAGTAGGGAAAATTGGCAAAGAAACGGCTAAAATTGCGCAAGCTTTTAATATGAAAGTATTAGGTGTACGTCATTCTGGAAAAAATGTTGATTATGTAGACGAGATGTATACACCAGATGATTTGAAACATGTTTTAGAACAGAGTGACTTTGTGGTAGTGACCTTACCTTTGACAAACGAAACTCGTCATATGTTTGGCAAAGAACAATTTAATCAAATGAAGGACAGTGCATTCTTTGTGAATATAGGAAGAGGACCAATCGTCGATGAAAAAGCATTAATTACTGCATTACAGCAAAAAGAAATAGCAGGAGCAGGGCTTGACGTTTTTGAATCAGAACCGCTTCAATCGGATAGTCCATTATGGGAGATGGATAATGTAATTATTACACCGCATTCAGCTGGGGCCACAGAATACTACACGAATCGAGTGATACAGGATATTTTTATCCCTAATTTAAAGACTTATCTTGATAAAGGAGCACCTTCTATAAATGTGTTTCAGCATAATCTAGGATACTAAATGATTATCAGTAGTTTCTACAGAACAAGCACGGATCTAAAATCCACGGTAAAGTTAATTTTACTCGCCGGATTTTAGACCCGTGCTTTTTGGTTAGTAGGAAATTTAAAGGAGGAATTATTTAAGAAGTATTTACGTTTTACTTTATTATTGTCTTTTGGTTTTATGCTTTTTTTATTAATTAATCCTCTAGGAACAGATGCAGCAAGTCGTTCTAATTGTTCGGAGTCTTATGTTCGTTGCCAAGCAGTGACTATTAATCGTGGTGATATATCACATACTACAAACAGTATATACGTTCCACAAGGTGGGCGTATTATGCTTGATGTTATCACATATAATGATAGTCAATTTTTTGCACACCTCTCAAATATTTGTCCTTATTATGATCCTTGTGTATTAATTTATCCAATATAAAAATGCTTATTTTTTCTAAATAAATCAATAATTATGTCGATACAATTATTGTAATGGTAAATATTGGTTTTACTGTTATAATTAGGAGGAGTATGTTTGAAAAAGATTTTAATAATGGTAACAGGGTTAATATTATCTGTTTCTGTATTCGCTGGAACAGTCTCTGCATCATCTATTGATGATGAGCTTCAGTTAGACATTGATAGTTTCAAAGAACAGGTGTTAGATTCACTTCACACAGAATATCCTAATGCACAATTTATTGATGAAAGTGAAGGACAGAAAGACCTTTATAAGAGTATTACACCATTTCAAGCTGCGTCTCCATTAACATCTCTTGAAGTATATGCTGCATGGTCTACTAACTATTCGCAATATGAATACTTCACTACTAATCAGTTAACATCAGTTGAAGATCATGGTGGAGAAGAACTTTATATCGTCACTGAAGAAATTGGATATGGAACTGTTAGATTCGCAAGAATGGAAGGGGAAAGACTATCTTTTATCCAAAGAGAAAACATTGATTTGAATGGAGATAATATCGTTGATGGATATTATTTATGGTGGGATGCTAGTGGATATGAAGAAGGGTTGTTTACTTATCAAAATACTTCTTCTAATGCTCCTTGGAATACTATGAATGATAGAATGAATATTAAGTAATCAATATTATGAAGAGAGTGAAATAGTATGAATGTAGGCTCAGTATCATCTATGCCACCCCAATGGACTAATGTGAATAAACATTCAAGAGATTTAGTAATGGAAGAAAAAACAAAACCACAGGAAGTTGTACAAGAAAATCATGTAGATAAAAATAATGCATCAAAAGTATGGGAAGACCTATCTAATAAATATGATGTAAAAAATGCCACCTTTGATGATATTGTGGACATTGCCAATTCATTATATGAAGCAGGAGAAATCTCCGGAAAAGAAGTTGCTTTAATGACTTTTGATTATGAGCGAGCTACAAATGATTTGAAACAAAGATTCGGTGGTGCTTCTTCTGAGTTTAGTATGTTTGTAACAGAAGCTAACGAAAACGGAAAGAGAAACTGGATAGAGGAATTTAAAGAGAGAGCTAATAAACAGTTCGGTTTTGGTAATTTAATCGGGCATAGTAATAATTTAAATATATACAATATCCTACAAAAATTGGATAATTGATAAGGGATACTTACTATTAGATGAATAGCTACGAAAAAGAGCTATTCTTTTTTTATGTAGTTATCATTCAATTTGAGTAAGAATACAACCAGTGGAGAGCAGGCAGACGCCTGCTTTTTTATTTTGGTTATTTTTCCTTTTGCAATCCGAAGAATAAACACCTGCCACTCTAACCAATATTTAAACGGTTTATACCATGCTTCCCCTGTTATCGATCTGTAAGAAGGTGCATTTATATAATTATCTTTGATTTTTTTAGCTTCTTCTATTGGGTAGTGTATATATGTTTCATATTCTCTTTTTGGCTCAATTCCTTCACCTGAGAACCAACTTCGAAAACTCTATAATACTTTAAAAATGGTATATTCTTTTCTTCTTCTGTTTCTTTTTCCTCTATCTCTAACCACTTCCAAAATACAATTATTTGGCTTTTTTCGCCTTTTTTAACCTTACCACCAGCATCTTTGATTTGCTTAAATGTTAGATATTCCCCACCATCCAAGAGCATCGTATTAATACCTCTATATGGCTTTTGTGTATTCCAGTTTACTGCTTGCCCACTTGCAAAAGGCTTTTTCCAAGGTACTGTTCCTTTTTCTAGATTACTTATGATTTGATTTGTTACCATTTCATGATTTTTTTACTCATTGTCATAAACTCCTTTCAATTGATTTTGATAAATTAATTCATCTAATTCTTGTGAAATCTGTATTACTTTTTTCGAGTTAAAACCTTGATTTAAAGCTAATTCAATCATTTCTTTTCTTTTATCTTCTATTGCTTGCAACTGGATTCATCCTACTTATAAAGAATTTTCAAAAAAGTGTTTTCATATGCATCTAATTAGATTATAATCTAATTAGATGAGGAGGTGTATTTATGCAATTAAATCGAATCGTTAATTTTCATAAGACAATGGGAGATAAAACTAGAATTCGTATTATTACCTTACTAAAGCAAGGACCACTTCACGGCCAAGCAATCGCAGGAAAATTAGGTTTAAAGCCTCCAACAATTTCTCATCATTTAACAAAATTAAAAGAAATCGATGTAGTTTATCAGCGACGTGATAAAAATACCATCTATTTCTATCTCAATGATGACAAACTTGAAAGAATGGCTTTAGCAATCACTCGAATAGGAGGAGACGATATGTTTGGGAACTTTGATGTTACCGATCAAGAGAAAGCAAATGTTATAAAAAACTTTGTAGATAGTAAAGGAAGAATTGAGGCTCTACCAGCACAAAGAAAGAAAAAGTTAATTATTTTAGAGTACATAATACGAGGATTAAAGCATGGAGTAACATATAAGGAAATAGAGATTAACGAATATATCATGCAATATCACGAAGATTATGCAACAGTGAGGCGTGAACTCGTTATGACTCACTTTATGTTTCGACAAAATGGGATTTATGAACTTAATCCAGTAGAAATGTGGCCTGTATAATCAGGTCTATTTTTTAAATAACTGATTAGATAAGTATCTAATTAGAAGAGAGGGGCTAGTCTACTATGATGATTCCAAAGATACTGTATGAAGAATCCACCTATAAAATGATATTTTGGAGTTCTATCTTAAATGGCATCGGTGGTCGCTTTGCACAAGTAGGGTCATTAGCCTTGCTTTATAAATTAACTGAATCAGGAATGGCACTAGGTATATTATTGTCTTTGCAAGTCCTACCGACAATTGTTTTTACTCCAATTAGTGGTTATTTAGCAGACCGATTTCATAAAGGGAATCTATTATTTTGGGCAGATTTATTGCGAGTACCCTTTGCATTACTTCCCATACTAGCAGTAAGTACTGAACAACTTTGGTTATTATACTTTAGTGCATTAGCTATTTCTATTGGAAATGCTATTTACAGGCCAGTACGGTTTGCGATTATACCCGAAATTGTTCAGAAAAAGAATTTAGTTTCTGTTAATGGTTTAGAACAGAATGTAATTGGTATCACACTCGTATTTGGATCATTACTAGGTGGGATAATCGGTTATTTTTTTGATGTCATTATCTTATTCTTCTTTCATTCTTTATTTCTTTTATGTGCTGCGTGTCTTGTTTGGAGTGTTAAAAAGATTAATCTTAGTAAGAATATAAAAGATGTTGAATCTTATACCTCCTTTAGTTCGAGCAAATTAATACTAAACGTTGCATTGTTACGTGTATTACTTATCGTATTCGCAGTAATGCCACTCGCAAATGGTATTGATAATGTTGTATTTAATTTGATTGCATTAGATGTATTTAGCAAAGGTAATATTGGAGTTGGTCTAATTTATGGAGCGTTAGGCATAGGTTTTGTTTTGAGTTCCTTTATTGCAAAATGGATTCGTGGAAAGTACATTACTATCGCAGTTTATATGATTTTCTTTGAAGGAATGGGGCACCTTTTTCTAAGCCAATCTTATTTGTTTTATCAAGCTATTTTACTAGCAATACTGATTAGCTTTGTAGGGGGTATCAGTAATATTTGTTTCGACACAGTGTTAATGAAGATACTTCCGGAGTCCAAACGAGGCTTTTTATTTGGTACTTTTACTATGATACAGAACAGTTCAATGGGAATTGCAATGATATTAGCAGGATTTTTAATGGAATGGCTTTCTCCACTGTTTAGTGCATTTCTCGTTGGAATTAGTTATGTAATATTTGCTTTGATCTTCATGATTGCATTTAAGCAGGTAAATGTTCGTAAATCTCTAATGAAATTAAAAACATAGCTTTCATTTCTCAAAATAACTCTTGATATAAAACAGTGAGAAAGATCATCCCTCGATGATCTTTCTCACTAGTTTTAATATGTTTACTCAACTAACTCCAGAGTTCTTATTGATCTTTTTCCAAGTATCGATATTCATACCATGTAATATCCATGGAGAATCGATATGAAATGGATGATCAACTGGTAGGTGATGTATATGTTGTTCCGGGATATCCAACCAAATATAGACCTCTTTGTCAGTTTCACTTAATTGTAAAGCTTGATAATCATCATAGACTGTTTCCCATAGTCCAGGTTGAGAAAACAAATCAGAAAATGGATAAATTACTTGTAGGTATGTATTATCTTTAACATCTTTTTTAGTAACAAGAGGATAAATACATTCGGGACTTTGATATATATTCCAGTTTTCTATATTTGCTTCGGTAAATAAGTCATTTGTTGCTGGAAAAGGATTATAACATTCATAAGAGAACAATTGTTCATGATATACAAATGCCTCATATAAAATTCTTCTTTTTGCTTTCGAGTCCTTTATTAACTTCCATTTATCAACATTTTTTATGAGAGTTTCAATATTTTGACTTAAGGCAGGATATAATTTTTCTGATTCGGTTAAACCAATATTTGTCAAAACACGTCTAGCTGAGGGATTATTTTCTTGTGTGTTTCCTCCAACCCACGTTACATGAGGCAATTGAAATGCAACATCTCTTACAAAAGCCATTAATCTTGTCGCATAATTTCGACCTCTAAATTGCTGATCACTTCGAAGCCTACCGAGCATGGCATACCTGTGTGCAAAAATAGAATAGCCTGCAATGCTAATCAATTGTTCATCAATAAATAGTCCGTATAATCGATTAGAGCCAGTACTAACACGATTAAAAACACGGATCACATAGTCATTTTTAATTCCTGTATCCATGGCTATTATGGATGGTAAATCGGAGTCTGAAAGTTCACGAATGTATTCCCCCATTATTTTCCTCCTTCGTATATGTGTTATTATACCTTGCAATAATTCATTGGGTCTACTCTTGCTAATCTATATTTTTCCTGGAATAACTTATTAAAAAAGAGTATTAATTTACTTTGGTTAAAGCAAGTGAATATAGGAAAAAATATATGCTTGTTCCAATAAAATGATAGGAGTATAATAAAATAGATGCTGAATAATAGGAGGGGTAGTGTGGCTACTATAAGTAAAGGTGAAAATAAATTTTATATAGGTGAAGATATTCGGAATCCCCAAGCTGAAATCACATTTGTGGAATCTGGAGAATGTCGATTAGTGATCGATCACACCTATGTAGCTACTGATCTTCGTGGCCAGGGTATTGCCCAACAATTACTAGACCATGTAGTGACTTATGCTAGGGAAAAAGGAAAAACAATCATTCCTTTATGTCCATTTGCTAAAGGACAAATCCAAAAACAATCTAAGTATCATGATGTGCTAAATGTACAACATATTTAATATAATATAGAAAGGTGCTTGGACATGTACGTGACGATTCCTGAAGCAGCTGAATACTTATCTATGAGCGAATCTACATTATCTGCACTCGTCCTGCAAGGGAAAATTAATGCCATACATGACGGCAAGCAATATTTAGTTAACAAACAGCAATTTACCACCCATTTTGAACAAGTGGAGAAATATAAGAAAATGATAGAAGAATATTTACAAGAGCCAATTCCTGAAGATCCAGATGTAAACGATGAAGATTAGATGAGAATGAAAGGAATAAAGCTCTATTATAGTTAGGGTGAGTTATCATCTTAACTTTTTTATATGAAGGAGTTATGATATATGAAGAAAAGAAAACCTCCCCGATCGAGGAAGGAGCCTGCTTCCTTAACGTATGAAGTAGAAGAACAACAAGAGCTGTTACCATTTCTATTAAAGGTAATGGATAATCGGAGCAGGAATTCCGTAAAATCGATTTTGACGAGAGGGCAAGTGTCCGTAGATGATCATATCGAGACGAAACATAATTTTATGTTGAACAAGGGTAGTACTGTGCGAATTTTGAAAAACAAAGCAGCTATCCAACAGGATGTATTTGTAGGAATGTCGATTATGTATGAAGATGAAGATATTATTGTAATTGAGAAAGAGTCTGGTTTACTCTCGATTGCGACGGAAAAAGAACGAAAGCATACGGCATTGCATCAATTAATGCATTACGTAAAACAACAACATCCAGCAAATCGTGTATTTGTTGTTCATCGGCTTGATAAAGATACATCTGGAGTAATGATGTTTGCAAAAAGCGAACGAGTCAAACGTAAGCTTCAGAATAATTGGAAAAATATCGTTAAAGAGCGGACCTATGTGGCACTTGTAGAAGGAAAAGTAGCCAAAGAGAAAGGATATATCGTCTCTTGGCTCAAAGAAAGTAAAACTCGAAAAATGTATTCTTCACGAGTAAAGGATGATGGTCAACGAGCAGCGACACGTTATCGAGTTCTGCAAACAAATGATCGTTATTCATTATTGGAGTTACAATTAGAAACAGGTAGAAAAAATCAAATTCGTGTTCATATGGAAGAGCTTGGACATCCAGTTGTTGGAGATAAACGTTATGGTTCCAAAGGTAAAAGTGTTATTGGTAGATTGGGCCTTCATGCGAAGATACTTTCGTTTTATCATCCGGTAACAAATAAGTTAATGCTTTTCCGTTCTGATGTACCTAATGCTTTCTTCCTGAAATCAAAATAAAGAATGCCAAATCGAACTATAGCTAATTGTGATTGTTAGTTAGCTATAGCTCGGTTTTTTTATTGCATGAATCAAATTCATAATTAAGGTATTTGGTTAATCCGAATTAGCTTATAACGGAGCTTTCTCTAATTTATGTCCTGATCGTCCTACTGTAGTTTCAGATTTTTGAAGAGAATGAAGTACACAGGATTCAATTAACTCCACAACAGCCTGAAATATTTGATTCATTATTGGATGATCATCGCGAATATAAGTTGCGGTTGTCAGATGGTTTTTCGAATCATGCATCACTTGATTTGCTGTAGAAAAAGCAATCGCTATATCCCCGCTTCCATGGTCAATAGCACTTCCAGTTCGCCCGAGACCTGCGGCACATCGCTTGGTAATTCGTGTTAATTGTCGGTCGGATAAAGGCGCATCTGTAGCCAATATCATCATAATAGAACCATCTGGTGTTTCTTGCTCTGTGGCTCTCCAATTCGCAAAGGTAGCTTGTTCGCGATTTCCATAATTACTAACAACAAGTCCTCCTAAGGTATAGGTAACATCTTCAGATTTAATAAGGCGAGAAGCTGTTCCAATTCCTCCTTTATATCCAAAACATTGCATACCTGTTCCCGCACCAACTGCACCTTCTAAGCTTGCTTCTGTACTTGCAGATTCAATTGCAGTAATAGCGTGCGATGGTGTAATTGCTTGTAAGCGAATAGAGTTTAGATAACTGTCATTACATTCTCCAACAACAAGGTTAATGGTACCTGTTGTATCACCAATTTCTTCCGTGACATTAAGCATGTACGTCAATGTTCCTTGCATTACTGGTGCTACACTTAGCGTGTTTGTGAGCATAATAGGAGATTCAATGAGACCTAATTCGTTCAATTGAACGAGTCCAGTTGTTTTAGCAAATCCATTAATTACGAAGCACCCGGCTATGACTTTTTGACGAAATAAATTTCCTGGATGTGGTAATATGGCTGTCACGCCCGTACAAATGGTGTCTTTTTCATTTATTTTTTCATATAGAGTGGTATGTCCAACCTGCACGCCCTCAACATCCGTAATACAATCTTTCAACCCGCTTTTTAATGCCATATTGATCAACTCCTTCTTTTATTCCAATTATTCACTTGAGGTGAATTAAAAAATAAATACTTATCTTTATGTAACGGACAGTTATACTCACACTTCGAGATGATGAGTTAAACCTAAAAGAGGATAAGTGGTATAAACTGTTCGTAAATGTAAAAAACAAAAACCCCTACTAAATGAAGTTTCCCTATATCTATATCATAATCGATGACCTTACTATCTTTAAAGGTAAAATTATTATCGCCGGTTTTACCCATTTCTTTTTCACTATCCACCCCCCTAACAACGAATTTTCCTATTTATGGATATATATTTCAAGTTATTTTGAATAGTTAATAACTATTTAACTAACCTTACGAAATGAAGTTACACTATAATCCAAGCATCATTTTATGATGAAATTTTTCTTGTATGCAAATTCGAAGAACAGGAAAACTATGATTAAAGCTCGTGATGGAGGGGAGTAAATGAAGTTTTTAAAATATGTAATGATGATAATAAGTATTAGCATGTTTTTACCAATTATGACAGTTTATGCGAATGGTACTGAAGTCGGGGAACGTGCTCCAGATTTTGAATTGACAACAATAGATGGTCAACAACTTCGTCTTTCGGATTTTAAGGGAGAACGAGTTATGATAAATTTTTGGACGACATGGTGCCCACCATGTAGACAAGAAATGCCTGATATGCAGCGATTTTATCAAGATTTACAGCCCAATATTCTAGCTGTTAATCTAACCGATACGGAAATGAATAGGGAACAGGTAGTACGTTTTTCGCAAGAGCTAGAGCTGACATTTCCAATTCTCTTAGATGAAAAAGGGGAAGTATCAAAAGCGTATCGAATTAGCCCAATTCCAACGACATATATGATTGATTCGGAAGGTATTATCAGGCATAAATCTTATGGCGCACTAACCTATGAGCAAATGATTGCAGAGTATAACAAAATGGAATAGCTGTTAGGGATGGAAGAAAAATCAACGGAACGAATTATTTCGATTGATTTTTCTTTTTTTATGAGTCAATTTCATAGTAAGAGAATTTGTATAAAATTCGAATACTATGCTGTTTGATTTCCATTGCTGACGGCTTTTTTTAGAGGCACTAGTTTTTAGCTAACTTGAGAAGAAGAACAATTATCAAGTAGGTCTTCAGCTAACGTTGACTTGAGAAGGAGTCGCCGTCTTCCATTTCAATCATTTATTTTTTGTTTTAGGGTGTGAAAATTGACGAATACATGCCTTTATACAAAAAAGGAGGTGGGGACATGGATAAAGGAACGATTATTCGAACTATCGTACTTGTTCTAGCTTTAACTAATCAGTTTTTGATCACTGCTGGATACCATCCCATACCTGGAACACAAGAGCTGTGGGGAGAAATACTTTCTTCAATCTTTACTATTGTAGCTACATTAACAGCTTGGTTCAAAAATAATTATGTGACGTACAAAGGCAAAAGACAACATCAAGTACTCATGGAACATCAGTTAGCAAAATAATAAGATAAGGACAAGGAGGATAAGTATGAAGCGAATTTTTATTGATCCTGGTCATGGAGGAAATGACCCTGGTGCAACAGGAAACGGATTACAGGAAAAGGATATTACCTTAGATATCGCGCTTCGTATGAAAGAATACTTGTTACAAACATTTGATGGACATGAAGTACGATTGTCTCGAGAAACAGATAAAACAGTCTCTCTATCGCAAAGAACGACTATGGCAAATAATTGGCAAGCTGATTATTTAATATCCATTCATATTAATGCCGGTGGAGGTACTGGGTTTGAATCATTTATTTTTAATGGTAGTTATTCAGGAAAGGCGGAAACACATCGTTTGCGTCAATTAGTACATCAATCTATCGTAAATCAGACTAGCTTTTATGATAGGGGTATGAAAGAAGCGAATTTTCACATGCTTCGTGAATCGCAAATGCCCGCCGTTTTAACGGAGAATGGATTTATTGATCATAGAGAAGACGCTAATAAACTAAAATCTTCCTCATTTCTTCATTCAATAGCAACAAGTCATGCGACTGGAGTTGCAGATGCACTTGAACTGCCAGATGGTGGAGCTGCATCCACAGGGTATTTAGAAATTCTGGCAGATTCTTTATGGACATATAATAGCCCTGACTGGGAAGATAAAGCAGTTATTGTTCATAAAGGTGAAGTATTTACAGTAAAAAAAGATAAGTTCCCTGTCGGTGATGGACATATGTATCAAATAAAAAGTGGACTATATATTACTGCAAATAAAAATTATGTACGTTACTATACTCGTTCAACTTCCAAAGTAAAATCAGTCTTAAGTTAAAATATTTCATTTCATTACCATAGAAAAATACCTACGTATAAGATAAACTATACGATAGGTATTTTTTTATTGAATGGAGAGAGTCAAAAATGAAGCTATTAGTTGGACAGCTGGTGATTACAGCATTAATTTGGATGGGGATGGCTAGCTTTTATGATCAAATGAATGAATTAAATACATGGATATTTTATCTAGTGACTTCTTGGATGTTATTATTATTAGTATTGGTAATTAAAGAATGGCTTCGATTAAAGAAAAACACTAAAGAAGATAATGATATTAACGAATAAAGAAGGTCTGTACAATGTTAATTATAGATAATTTAAGTAAAACATACGGGGATAAAACATTATTTAATCAAATTTCTGCAACCATCGGTGAGAAGGAACGAATTGGACTTATAGGAGTAAATGGGACAGGCAAATCAAGTTTTCTCAAAGTAATTGCAGGAATAGATAGTCCAGATCACGGAGAGATAAAACATTCCAAAGATTACCATATTGAATACGTTACACAAGAAACGAGTTTACAAGAAGATTTAACGGTGTTAGATCAAATATATTATGGTGACTCGATAATCATGCAAGTTATGAGAGAGTATGAGCAAGCATTGTTGGATTTAGAAAATAACCCAGATGATGCAGCTTTACAGCAGAAATTAATTCATATACAGCAAAAAATGGATGAAGTAGAGGCTTGGGAAGCAAATACAACTGCAAAGACCATTTTAACTAAATTAGGAATCACTGATTTCGGAGCTATTGTTGGAAAACTATCGGGTGGACAGAAAAAGAGAATCGCGATCGCAAAAGCATTAATACAGCCGGCAGACTTGTTAATTATGGACGAACCTACGAACCATTTAGACCATGATACGGTTGAGTGGTTAGAAAAATATATGCAATCCTATTCTGGATCTGTTTTACTTGTTACTCATGATAGGTATTTCTTAAATCGGGTAACGAACCGAATTTTTGAATTAGATAAAGGGAATTTATACACGTATGCAGGAAATTATGAGTTGTTTTTAGAGAAGAAAGCGGAAAGAGAGTCTCTAGAACGTAGTAATGAACAAAAACATCAAAATACGTTAAAGCGTGAACTTGCATGGTTAAAACGTGGTGCTAAGGCTAGATCGACAAAACAACGAGCTCGTGTAGAACGAGTGGAAGAGATGAAAAATCAAACATTTGATACGAAGAAAGAAGAAGTTATATTTCAAGCAGGTTCAAAAAGACTAGGAAATGACGTTATTGAACTAGATGGTCTTTATAAATCATTTGGAAATCAGACAGTATTGAGTAACTTCTCTCACCTTATTATACCGGGAGACAGAATCGGTATTATTGGTAATAACGGTACAGGAAAAACAACGCTTCTAAATATGATGGCAAAACGTACGGAACCTGACCAAGGCTATGTCAAAATAGGGGAAACGGTGTTAATTGGTTATTATACCCAAGGAGAAGAGGAACTAGATAATCAGCAGCGTATTATCGAATATATTAAAGATGTAGCTGAAGTTATTCATACAAAAGATGGAGAAGTAATTACTGCTGAGCAGATGCTAGAACGATTTCTATTTGACCGTGCTCAACAATGGTCCTATATTCGAACATTATCCGGCGGAGAACGTCGTCGACTGTATTTATTAAAAGTATTAATGCAAGAGCCAAATGTGTTGTTCTTGGATGAACCGACAAATGATCTTGATACGCAGACACTATCCGTTCTAGAAGATTATCTGGATCATTTTCCTGGTGTCGTCATAACCGTATCACATGATCGTTACTTTTTAGATCGAGTAGTTGATAAGCTGATCGTATTTAAAGGGAATGGCAATACGGATACATTTTATGGGAATTATACCGGATTTCTTGAGAAGCAAAAGGAATTAATTGAAACACAACCAATATCCAAAAAGAAATCAACCATTAATACTCCTCAAAATGGGAAGAAGAAAAAGAAGTTATCTTATATGGAAAAAAGAGAATGGGATACGATTGAAGATGAAATTACGGAATTAGAGGATCAGATTGTAGAAATTGAACAAGCGATTGTTGATGCTGGAAGTGATTCAGAGAAAGTACAGAAATTATATGCGAAACAACAAGAAGTTGAATTGGAATTGGAAGAAAAAATGACTCGCTGGGAAGCACTGTCTATAAAAGTGGAAGACTTAAAACATGAAGAAAATTAAATTCTTCATGTTTTTTTATTGAATTTATATTGGGTTATAAGCTAAACTAACAAAGCCGAGTAAAGTTATTTCACTTTGGACCTTTTTTCAGTAGTTTGTATTTATACATAAGGATAGGTGATTATGTTATGCAACAAATATATACAGATGTAATAACTTTTAGAGGATCGCACTATCATTTTGGAAAAATGCAAGGAGAAAGTATCAAAAATTCTTTTGTGATGGAAAATCGTAAGAAGCAATGGAAACTAAGGAGACCAAGATTTACAGTTAATATCGATGAAGTAAAAGCTATGATTAATGCTTATGCACCTGGAATATGGGAAGAGCTAGAGGGAATTAGAGATGGAATTGAGTGGTCACTTTCCGATACCCTTCAAGAATTTGCAGGTTATCGAATTAACTTACCTTCGAGTGGATGTTCCGTATTTACAAGCAGCAATTATATGATTCGAAATTATGATTACCATCCAAAAACATATGAAGGAAGATTGGTTTTATTTCAACCTACGGATACTGGATTAACATGTGTTGGACCATCTCAGCGTATTACAGGAAGATTAGATGGAATGAATCAACATGGGCTCGTATTGGGATATAACTTTACCCATCGGAAAAAGCCTGGAGAAGGATTTATCTGTAATATGATTAGTCGAATTGTGTTAGAAACATGTTCTAATGTAGAGCAAGCAGTACACCTATTACAAGAAATCCCACATCGATATGCTTTTAGTTATTTAGTATTGGACCAACATGAAGAAACTTTTATAATCGAAGGGTCTGCACGTGGGACATCGGTGAGAAAAGGAAATTTGTGTACCAATCATTTTGAAAATTTAACAACAGAGAATCGAAATTACTTAGATGATTCCTACCGCAGATTATTTGCAATGCAAAACAATAGTACGAATAAGTTAAGTGCGGAAGAAGCTTTTCGAATGATGAATGGTACGGATAGAGGAGTTTTTTCTAAACAATATAAAAATTGGGGAGGAACGATCCACACTTCTGGTTATCTACCTGCAGAAAAGAAAGTTTGGTTTAGTTTAGGAGGCGATACGGAACCATATGTCATTGATTTTGGTAAATGGATGGAAGGGCAAGAGATCTTAGAAAAAAGACTTTTTGGGGAGGTAGACACGACATTACCATTTGCGCATATGGAAGGAAATGTACGTTAATTAAAGTTCTATGTTTAAAAAGTCGCTTTTCAAGGGAATATAAAAATGGATTCTATTATAGAAAATGAATTAAGGAGGCTACATTAAATGAAACTTTACCAAGTTAGAAAAGGTCAATTTGTTTTCTTTGAGAACGAATTGCATAAAGTGTATTCTGTAAAACCTATGTTTAAAAAATCTGTTCATATGTACCGTCTAAAAGATATGAAGCAGGTTTTAACTACTGCTAAAGATATTGAGTTATATCGGCCTCAACATAATGACACATTTATATTTTATGGAAAAAGATATACCATTGATAAACATGCAAAACCAGAGCCGGGTGATTATATTCTAATTGTAAAACCGACACCTGATTTTCTCGACCATTATTCTTTAAATGAAATTGAAAAGGTAGAGAAAGTCGAAAATGGAAATGTATTAACCACTCGTGATAATGGTGTGAAACATAATGAATATGTTGTGATGGTACCAGGAAAATCTGAGGCTAGTCAGGAGATTGCTTATTATGATAAAAATCTAGTTCCTGAAGAACAACAGATTCAAGATGAGTCGATCTCTTATTTAGCAGAGAAAGATGATGCATTAAAGCCAGCAGTGGGTGATATATTCTTAGATGTTCAAAACAATACAAAAGCGATGGTAGTCGCAATGACTGAGGATGAAATTGTTTTTGGACATGGTGTAAGAATTCATGTAGCAGAGTTATTAGATGAAAGTAAATATGAACTAATTTATCAATTTGAGGATAATTAATATACGCTTTTTCTATAACATCTTTTCATTACGTAGCCTCTAGCGTCGTCGATGATAAGATGTTTTTTATCAGAATGAAATATTGTACCCCCTCTAAGTAGCCAGATTATAATAACATCTGTTTCTTAGAGGGGGATTTTTAGGTCATTTAATTAATTCTCCAGCTGTTCCATGGCTTTATAACCTAGTATATTCAAGGGATCTTTTGCGCTTGAATAAATAGGGGAATAACCTAGTTCTAACGAAGCCAAATCTGCTACTGTTAACTTCCCTTTGATAGCGGTAGCTAGAACAGCCATCCGTTTATCTGCACCGTCAAATCCAATGACACTTCCGCCAAATAATTGTCCAGTATTTTTGTCAAAGACAATTTGCATCCAAAGCTCTTTTGATCCCGGATAATACGCTGCGTGGGAATATCCTTTCATTATAGTTTCTTTAAATCCAATTCCATTATCAATTAACGTCTGCTTGTTTTGCCCAGTAGCTGTAACGGTTAAATCAAAGACACGCAAAATGGATGATCCAATTATTCCATCATCAGTTATAGGGTTGCCACTCAAGTAAGACGAGATAATGAATGCTTGCCTATGAGCTGGCCAAGCTAAGGCAATATGAGCCGGTTCTCCAGTTATAAAGTCAGTGACTTCCACTGCATCACCAAGCGCAAAGATATGCGGATCAGTAGTTTGCATATGTTGATTTACTTTGATTCCGCCGGTTTCTCCAATTTCCATTCCGGCATCGATGGCAAGCTCAGTATTTGGTTTTATCCCTATAGCCATAATCGTCATATCCGCCTGGATCGTTTTTTCACTGGAAAGATGTAAGGTAGTACCATTATTTGAAAAGCCCTTTATTCCATCATTTACATACAAAGCTATTCCTTTTTCCTGCAGATGTTTATCTAAATGTACAGCCATTTCGCTGTCGATTCGTTTTAATACATGTTCAGAACGATCCACTAAGGAACAGGAAAGACCTCGATTATGTAGACTTTCTACCATTTCTAACCCTACAAATCCTCCACCAATAATAGCAGCAGATTGGGGATTAGTAGATTGAATAAATTGTTCAATTGCATCCATATCTTCAATCGTCCTTAACGGAAACGTATTTGATTGTTGTAATCCATCTATATCAGGTAGAACAGGTGATGCTCCTGGGGACAATATTAGAATATCATAGTAAGCTCTATATTCTGTCTGATTCTTTTCATATACAATGCTTTTTTGCTCTCGTTCAATTTTTGTTACATTTGCATGTGTTTGTACAGTTAGGTCATATTTTTCTGCAAATTTTTCTTCAGGATAAATCAATTTTTGACGATCAGTAATCGTACCGCTTAAGTAATATGGCATACCACAATTCGCAAAGGAGACATAACCATTCCGTTCTAATACAAGAATTTCTGCCGTTTTATCGGTTCTCCTAATTTGTGCTGCAACGGTCGCTCCACCGCCAACTCCACCGACAATGATAATTTTCTTAGGCATACTAATCACTCCTTATCAATAGGCTTTTTGAAGCTCGTTATAAAAAACCTCTCATCAAATAGATGAGAGGCACAAATATCTATTTAGTTTTATATTACCCCGATTGAGTAAAGAAAAACGATAATAATGGTAAAAGGTACTACCCAACGCATGAGTTGATACCACGTTTGGAATACACCATTACTTAAATTATTTCCATAACTAAACTCTTGTTTAACAAGTTGTTTATCCATTTTAAAGCCGATAAATATAGCAATAAATAAACAACCAGCTGGAAGCATAATGTTACTGACAAGAAAGTCACTTGCATCAAAAACGGTTTTTCCAAAAATATGAAAGTCAGCAAGTACGTTTGAAGATAATGCAGCTGGAATACCAGCAATGAAAACAAGGATACCTGCTATCCAAGCAACAGATTTTCTTGAAACATTCTTCTTTTCAGTTACAGCTGCAGTGATAATTTCCAGCATACTAAAAGAAGATGTGAGGATAGCGAATAAGAATAAAAGTAAAAATAAACTTAAGAAAAGTTCACCAAACGGCATTTGTGCAAATGCTTCAGGAAGAACAACAAATAGTAGTCCTGGACCTTCTGTTGGCTCTAAACCAAAAGAAAATACAATAGGAAAAATCGCAAGTCCTGCCAACAAGGAAACAAATATATTCATAACTGAAACGGAAGCTGCTGAACTTCCTAGGCTCACGTTTTTATCTAAATAAGAACTATACGTGACCATTACTGAAATACCTACAGCAAGGGAGAAAAACGCCTGACCTAATGCATATAAGATATTTTCACCATTTAATTTTGAAAAATCAGGTTGAAGGAAGAATTGAATGCCTTCCATAGCTCCTTCAAAAGTAATAGATCGTATTACGATTATAATAAAGAAAATAAATAACAATGGCATTAAAACTTTACTATATTTCTCAATTCCATTTTTTATACCAGAGGATATAACAAAAGAGTTAATAAAGATAAATAGTGCAAGTCCTACAATTGTAAGTAATGGATTCCCTGTTATCGATGCAAATAATTCCCCGTATTGTGCACCATCTGTAATAACCATTCCAGGGATAGACAGAAGACTGTAAATTAATACCCATCCTCCTACAACGGAATAGAAAGACATTAATATAAAGGCACCTACTACTCCCCAATGACCTATAAAGGAGAATATACTTTTTGGAGCAAGTTTTTGATAAGCAGAAATAGCCTCTTTTTGTGCACCTCTACCTATAATAAATTCAGCAATTAACAAAGGTAATCCGATAATGACCGTGAATAAGATAAAGATAAAGAAGAAAGCTCCTCCACCATTCATTCCTGTCATATAAGGGAACTTCCAAATCGCTCCTAAACCAACCGCAGCACCAGCGGAAGATAAGATAAACCCAAGTTTTGATGCCCATTGATCTTTTCGTTGATCCATAATGTCAAATTCCTTTCGTTATAAAAAAATTATTTTATAAGTATAACATAAAAGAAGAAGATGTTAAGAGAAGGTATCTAATTTGTAAATACAATGAAAAAATTAACAGATTTAACTATCGAAGGAAGCTTTCCTAAGAGATTTCCCTATTAATGAATAAAAGAAATAAGAGTACAATACATTAAGTAGTGATTTATTAGTAAATTTACGTATTTTAAAAATAGTTGTAAAATTTAAACTTTGTCATTTATACTTGTGATAATAAGGTTTATTGATTTTTATTGCTTTAAATATTAAAGGAGGGATTAATAGTGACAGCGCTTACATTAGAAACGGATGTACTTAAAAATTTTATCGATGGTAAATGGGTAGATGTGGATGATACAACTGCCGTTACGAATCCTGCAACTGGTGAACGAATTGTGCAAGTACCATTGTCTAAACAATCTCATGTTGAGGAGGCAGTACGGGTTGCTAAAAGGGCTCAGAAAGAATGGGCACTTGTACCAGCACCACAACGTGCAGAAGTATTGTATCGAGTTGGCCTGATTATGAAAGATAAAAAAGAACGTCTATCTCGTCTGTTGACCATGGAAAATGGAAAGGTTTTAGAAGAAGCAAGAGGAGAGGTACAAGAAGGAATCGATATGGCATTTTATATGGCAGGTGAAGGGCGAAGGTTGTTTGGCCAAACTACACCAGCTGAATTAAAAGATAAATTTGCAATGAGTCAACGGGTGCCTGTAGGCGTCGTAGGAATTATTACACCATGGAATTTTCCGATTGCAATTGCTACATGGAAGTCCTTCCCAGCAATTGTCGCTGGTAATGCGGTGATTTGGAAACCAGCAACGGAAACACCTATTATGGCATATGAATTAGCTAAAATATTTGAAGAAGCAGGGTTACCTAATGGTGTTATAAATGTTGTGTTTGGTAAAGGTTCTGAAGTAGGCGATGCGATGGTTCATAATGAGGATATCAGAGTAATATCTTTTACGGGATCAAATGACACGGGGAGAAATATCGCAGCCGATTGTGGGAAACAGTTAAAGAAAGTATCACTAGAGATGGGCGGGAAAAATGCAGTCATTGTAATGGATGATGCAGACTTGGACTTAGCAGTAGAAGGAATTCTTTGGAGTGCATTTGGAACGAGTGGTCAACGCTGTACAGCATGTAGTCGTGTGATTGTGCATCAAAAAGTGAAGAAGACACTAGAAGAGAGACTGTTAGCTGCAATGGATCATTTAACGATTGGTAATGGTTTAGAAGACGGAATAAAAGTAGGACCAATCATAAATGAAGCAGGATTAAATAAAATCAAGAAATATATTGAGATAGGAAAACAAGAGGGGGCTACTTTATTAGCTGGAGGCTCTGAATGGGAAACGAATAATCAAGGATATTATTTTACTCCGACGTTATTTACCGATGCTAAGCCTAATATGCGAATTTCACAGGAAGAGATTTTTGGACCGGTAGTTTCATTAATTGAAGTAAGTAGTTTTGAAGAAGCTATTGAAGTAAATAATCAAGTTACTTATGGATTATCCAGTTCTATTTTTACGAAGGATGTAAATCGTGTCTTTAAAGCACAACGTGATTTAGATACAGGCATTGTCTATGTCAATGCAGGAACTACTGGTGCTGAGATTCATCTACCGTTTGGTGGAACGAAAGGAACAGGTAATGGGCATCGTGATTCGGGTGTTCAAGCGTTAGATGTGTTCACTGAATGGAAAGCCATTTATGTTGATTATAGCGGGAAATTACAACGTGCCCAGATAGACACAGAGGAGTAGATTTCTCGGAAGTATTTGCCTTGACTATAGAGTAGTTTTTAGTGATTACGGGGAGGGAATAACATGAAGATTGGTGTATTAGGTTCTGGTTTAATGGGGAAGGAAGCAGCACGTGATTTAACGCAAAGTGAAGGAGTAAAGCAAGTTGGTTTAGCAGATATTGATTTACTTCGAGCACAAGAAGTCTGTGATCAATTGAATTCTTCTAAATTAACTGCATATCAAGTTGATGCGAGTAATCAGGATGAACTAGCAAAATTCATGCGGCAATTCGATGTAATTATTAATGCTTTATTTTATTCGTTTAATGAAGTAGTGGCTAGAACTGCTATCGAAGTAGGTGTATCCTCTGTTGATTTAGGGGGACACATTGGGCATGTAACGGATAAGGTATTAACTTATCATGAAGATGCTAAACAAGCTCAAGTAACGATTATACCTGATTTAGGGGTAGCACCAGGAATGATTAATATTTTATCTGGATATGGTGTAAGTAAACTAGACCAAACAAAGGCAATTAAATTATATGTTGGTGGAATACCAGTTAAGCCCGAACCGCCACTCGAATACAACCATGTTTTTTCCATGGAAGGTGTCTTCGATCATTATACGGACCCGTCCCTTATTATAAGAAATGGTTCTGTTCAAGAAGTGCCTTCCTTAAGCGAAGTGGAGTCTATTCACTTTGAAAAATTTGGACCACTAGAAGCATTTCATACATCTGGTGGTACGTCGACTTTATCGTTATCATATCCTTATTTGAATACACTTGAATATAAAACTATCCGCTACCCAGGACATGCGGAAAAGTTTAAATTGCTGGTAGATTTAAATCTAACGCGGTTAGATTATCATGTTGATGTAAATGGGGTTGAAGTAAATCCGAGAGAAGTGTTTTTAAAAGTACTGGATCCAATAGTTGAATTAGGAGACAGGGAGGATGCGGTACTATTACGGGTGGTAGTAGAAGGGGAGAAGGATGGACTGTTAATATCTCATATTTTTGAAATGATTACCTATAAAGATAGAGATACAAATGTTACTGCAATGGCAAGGGCAACAGCGAATACTATTTCTGTTGTGGCACAAATGATTGCAAATGGAACAATTACGACAAGAGGTGTGTTACCTCCAGAGAAAATGGTACCAGGAAAGCAATACATTGCTGAGATGGAAAAACGAGGTGTTACAATTAAAGAAAGAGTATCTGTAAGCAAACAAACATCAGTGTAAGTAATAAGGAGATGACTAGGTTGAATACGGTATTTATCGCAGGACACGCGAAATTGCCTTCAGGTATGGCTGCTAAGAGCATCTATGAAACATTAACGATAACTGCAGAAATTGATAAAAAATACGGTGTTATTGTGACTGCTGGTTGTACACTTGCTACAGATCATGGGAAGCAATTTGTACAAACTATATTAAAGGGTCATAGTTTACAAGATGGGATTCAAATTCCGATTAATCAAATAAAAACGCATTACTTAGGAAAAGCGGGTAATGCGTTAGCATCTGCATTAATGGACTTGTTTAAGCAGTATGAGCAATATCAAAAATCTATTGCTGTACATTAAAAAAGACGACGTAAGTAAGGAAGGGTATTTACGGTGAAAACCTAGTTCAAACATGTAATGCACTATCGAGCAGTTGAAAAAGGTGAGGATAGAGTGATAGGGCATGAGACAAAAAATCACTCGGAAAAGCTTACTTGCTTTCTCGAGTGGATTTTTGTTGTGTCTTTGCTTAATGTATATTCTTTTTTCAAACCATCATGCTATATTTCGGATTTCAAATCAGAAGCCATCCTTATGTCTCTTTATGAGCAAAAGCTACTTTGCTTCCTCCCATGCAGGAAGCATTTGATTAAGCAGTTTATCTTCACGATAACCTAATACGTATTCAGCTTGCATAATTGTATGGACTTCCCTCGTTCCTTCGTATATGACCGGGGCTTTTGAATTTCGTAAGAATCTTTCTACTGGATATTCATCTGAATATCCATAAGCTCCGTGTATTTGTACAGCATCATCAGCTGCTTTATTCGCAAAATCACAAGCCTGCCACTTGGCTAATGAAGTTTCTCTCGTATTACGTTTTCCCTCATTCTTCAATTCTCCTGCACGATAAACAAGCAGCTTACTCATCTGATATCCAGCTTCCATTTTAGCTATCATTTGTTGGACTAATTGATGTTCTCCGATTTCTTTTCCAAATGTTTTTCGTTCATGACAATATTTTACGCTTGCCTCTATACATGCCATAATTTGACCAACCGCACCTGCTGCAACGGTAAATCGACCATTATCTAGTGCAGCCATGGCAATTTTAAATCCTTCTCCTTCTTCACCAAGCAAATTTTCTTTTGGAACTTTAATGTGGTCAAAGAATATCTCTCCAGTATTCCCTGAACGAATCCCATGTTTCCCTTTGATTGCCTTAGAGGAGAACCCTTCCCAAGATCGTTCTACGATAAATGCAGATATTCCTTTATGTTTTTCGGAACGGTCCTTAGTGTAGGCGAAAACAATAAAATGATCTGCGACATCACAAAGAGATATCCACGTTTTTTGTCCATTTAAAATATAATGATCCCCTTGCTTCATTGCTGTAGATTGAAGAGCAGCAACATCCGATCCAGCACCAGGTTCTGTTAATCCAAAGGCGCCAATTTTTTCGCCTTTTGCTTGTGGCGTAAGATATTTTTGTTTTTGTTCTTCATTTCCCCATTGCAATAATGTCATACTGTTAAGTCCAGTATGCACTGAAACGGCGGTTCGAAAAGCTGTATCGCCACGTTCCAATTCCTCACACACAATCGCGAGTGAATTATAATCCATTCCACTACCACCATATTGTTCCGGAATGCAAACTCCCATCAATCCTAGTTCTGCTAATTTATTTAATAGAGTTGGATCAAATTTTCCATTACGATCCCAATCGCCAATATAAGGCATAATTTCCTTGTCAGTAAATTCTCTGACTGTTTTTCTTAATAGTGTTTGTTCCTCGCTAAAATGAAAATCCATTATTTATTATCTCCTTTCAAATGTATAAAATCGTTGTTATGTTCTCCAGGGTTAGGTGGTGCATGACGATAGGTGACTGGTGTCCTGGATAATTTCAGTGGATTACCAATAAGTTTGATAGGGCCAGCCGTTTGATGTTGCATAGATACAAACATATCTCTACTTTGTAATTGTGGGTCTTTGGGAAGTTTATCTATAGTTTGAATTGGACCACACGGAATTTTTTCTTTTTGTAAAGCGTTTATCCAGTATTCGGAGGTTTGAAGTATTAGAGATTCTTGAAGTAATGGGATTAATAGATCACGATGCTGGACGCGACCAGCATTGGTTTGAAAACGATTATCGTTTGCTAGGTGATCTAATTGAAGTATGTGGCAGAATCTCTTAAATTGTGCATCGTTTCCAACAGCGATAACGATATCCTTATCTTTGGACTTAAATGTTTGATAAGGTACAATATTTGGGTGATTATTTCCTAATAATTTAGGATTTTGACTGGACATTAAATAATTACTTGCAACATTAACTAAAGAGCTGACAGCAGTATCGTATAAAGAAATATCAATTTTTTGTCCTTTGCCTGAGTGTTGTCTTTCTAACAATGCTGCTTGGATTCCGATACAAGTATATAAGCCAGTTAATACATCCGTTATAGCAACACCGACTTTTTGTGGACCGGATTCAGGGCTACCTGTAATGCTCATTAGCCCACTCATTGCTTGGATAATGAAGTCGTATCCTGGCATATCTTTGTAGGGACCAGTTTCACCAAAACCAGTTATTGATGCATAGATAATTCTCGGATTAAGCTTAGTGAGAGTCTGATAATCCAATCCAAAACGTTCCATCGTGCCAGTTTTAAAATTATTTACAATCACATCTGATTCTTTGATAATTTCCTTTAGATAATGAATACCACTAGACGACTTAAGGTCAATCGTAATACTCTTTTTATTACGATTGGCACAAAGATAATAGGCACTAACTCCATGTTGAAATGGGGGCCCCCAATCTCTAGTTTCATCACTTCCTCCAGGAGCTTCCACTTTTATTACCTCTGCTCCTAAATCAGCAAGAATCATAGTACAATAGGGGCCAGCCAGAACACGTGTGAGATCCAAAATCTTTAATCCTTCTAAACTCATCGACAAAATTGTAATCCCTCCTTTGAACATGAATGAAAAAAGCCAGTTCAAATAACATTGCTTTACGCAATTATTTGAACTGGCTTTTTGTGGGTAGCTACTCTGGCAATGAGTATGCATACAAAATAGTCAGCATGGCATATAAAATAGAATATGGTCAAGGCATGACGCATATTACATGACCACAGAGATGAACGTGGAATACGCTTTCATGTGGCTCTAAAATTATTATAGAACGAATAAGTATATTTGTAAACGCTTTTATTTAGAAAAAATAGAATTCCACACAATAAAGTAAACAATTTGTGTGGAATTTGTTGTTTGTCTATCATTTAACGGGTAGTAGTATCTGCACGTAAGCTGGATAATACTGCCCGTAAATGTTCAATTCCGTTTAAGAGCCCTTAGGTCATACCCTTGGGTACACATTAGGGAGTATGTTCTACCACTAAAATGATAGTCTACCTTTATTTTGCAGCTTTTTGTAATTTATGAATCATTTTTAATGCACGTCCGGTTCCAATAGCAACTGATTCTAATGGATTTGGTGCCATATGCACAGGAACACTAATTTCGTCAGATAGCCATTCCCGCATGCCATTGAGCAATGCTCCTCCTCCAGTAAGAACAATACCGTTGTCTACAATATCGCCACTTAATTCAGGAGGACACTCTTCAAGAGTTGAACGGATCGTTTCTAGAATTTGTTCTAGAGATTCTTTGATAGCTTGATAGATTTCAGTTGACGTAACTTCGATTGTTTTCGGTAATCCGGTTACCATATCGCGTCCACGAATTTCCATCGTTACCTCTTTATGATTTGGATGAGCATAACCGATTTCCATTTTAATATTCTCAGCAGTTCGTTCACCAATTAGAATATTATATTGTTTTCGGATATGCTGAATAATTTCATCATCCATTTTATCTCCAGCAGTACGGACAGAATTGCAGGATACAATCCCACCAAATGAAATAATTCCTACCTCAGATGTTCCTCCACCAATATCAACAATTACATTAGCGAACGGTTCATCTACAGGTAAATCTGCACCAATTGCTGCTGCTACAGGTTCTTCAATTAAATGAACCTGTTTCGCGCCATAACTAGATACAGCATTATGAATCGCTCTTCTTTCTACACTCGTACTTCCAGAAGGTGTACATACAACTACATTTGGTTTACGCATAGACATACCAAGCTGTTTACTTACTTTTTTTAATAGTTCTTTTAACATTTGAGCGGTCACATCATAATCCGCAATAACTCCATCCTTTAAGGGACGGATTGGAATGATATTTTTCGGCGTTTTACCAACCATTTCTTTAGCTTCTGTTCCGACAGCCATTACTTGTTTAGTATTAACATCGATTGCCACCACAGATGGCTCGTTTAAAACAATTCCTTTTGTCTTTGAATATACAAGAATATTAGCAGTACCTAAGTCAATTCCGATTTCAGCATTTGAAAACATATAATAAATCCTCCATTGATGACAGAATATATTTGAAAACATATTTATTGTAGACAAATTTTTATATAATACTTTTCTATTCTACAAAAACTTTTGTGGGGGTGGATAAATTTTATTCCACAGATTTCTTTGAATTTAAAATTTTCCATTCCATATAATCTAATACATTAAAATCTACAAATACAAGTAACAATTTCGTTACATTGATGCTCAATTTGTAATATATAGCCTATTCTAGAAGGTTGTCAACAATAACTTAGTAGTAAATTTTTCCTGATTAAATTAGTTTTTCCAAGCTTGGTCAAGATAACCTAAAATAGAATTATAGAATACATAAGGGTTTAATAGATTTTAAATTATAAACCATATGCATCTCCAGTAACATTGGTAAAGGATACCATTAATATTTCAATTATTACATAAAACCCATGCTATAGTGTTATTGCACAAAGCAAGACAACAAAAAACAAAAGGAGCGTGCGTTTTACATGTTTAAAAAAGTAGGAATTGCTGCTGCATTATCAGCATCATTAATTTTTGGAGGAGCTTTTGCAGGACAAGCAGATGCGTCTGCAAATGAGCAACCGTCTATCCAAACTTCATATAAATTCTTGTATTCTGTAAATGGTCAGGTGAATGAACTTTCACAAGATCAAATCAATTCTATTAAAGATAAATTGTCAAAATTAGATTGGCAGAATATTAATTTGGAGACTATCATAAATAAAGTAAAGCAAGAACAACCTAAAGAAGATACTCCTAAAAAAGAAGAAGAAAAACAATCTGAATCTAATGAAACACCAGCTCAACCAGAACAATCTGAAGAGCAAAACACTGAACAGCAAGCTGCTGAATCAGAAGAACAAGCTGCTGATGAGCAAGCAACTGCACCATCTCAACAACAAGAACAAAACAATAGCCAAAATGAACAAAGCCAAGAGCAAAGCGAAGATGTAAGTCAATTCGAACAAGAAGTAGTTGAACTTACTAACCAAGAAAGAGAAAAGCAAGGCTTACAACCACTTGAGCTAGATACTGAACTTAGTGAAGTAGCTAAAGCAAAATCTCAAGATATGCAGTCTAATAACTATTTCGACCACAATAGCCCGAATTATGGTTCTCCGTTCGATATGATGCAAAGCTTCGGTATTGATTACAATACTGCTGGAGAAAACATTGCACAAGGTCAACAGTCTCCAGAAGAAGTTGTAGATGCATGGATGAATAGTGAAGGTCACCGTGCTAACATCCTAAATGGAGATTACACTCACATTGGGGTAGGACATGTTGAAGATGGAAACTACTGGACTCAAATGTTCATTGGAAAATAATAGAGTAGGAGAGAAGAATGGTAGATTACCATTCTTCTTTTTTTATGAGCATATTATCAGTGCTGTTATGAGTATTATTCCAATTCTGTACAGTTTCATGAAATATTGATGTTGTTTTGGTTAATAGACCGGTTCTATCAACGATTATTATGGAAATAAGAAGCATTTTTGGTTAATAGACCGGTTCTATCAACGACTATTATGGAAATAAGAAGCAGTTTTGGTTAATAGACCGGTTCTATCAACAATTATTATGGAAATAAGAAGCATTTTTAGTAAATAGACTCGTTCTATTAACGATTATCCTGGGAATTAAAATCCTTTTTGGTAAATAGAGCGGCCCTTTTTACTACTATCATAAAAATCAGAAGTAGTTATAGCGAATAGACTCACTCTATTGACCATTTTCAAGTTTATCAGAATCGATTGTGGCTTTAACACAAGTCAATCATACAAATCCTGACAGATTTCCTGTTGCCCCATCATTTCATCCTCATTTGAGAAATATTTATCATCCCCAAAAATTATAAAGCTACAATCGTCCGACCTGTTGTTTTACCAGCAAGCATTGCTTCAAAAACATGATCTAACTCTTCTAGCGAAACTTCTTGAATCGATTCATTTTGGAATATAGTTGGTTTTAAGTCTGTTGCTAGTCGATTCCATGCTTCTGTGCGTTGTTCCATTGAACAAGTAACAGAATCAATTCCTAACCAGTTAACTCCTCTACCGATAAATGGAAATACAGTTGTTTGGACATCTGTTCCTCCAGTGAAACCACTTGTTGCAACGGACCCACCGCGTTTTAATGTGTTGAGAATATAAGATAATGTATTTCCACCAACTGGATCAACTGCGCCAGCCCATTTTGCTTTCTGTGGTGAAGAAGGGGTTTCTTCTTGTAAATCTTGACGCTTTACTACTTCGCTTGCTCCGATTTGTAATAAATAATCTTTTTTATCTTCTTTTCCAGTCCCTGCAACGACTTCATAACCTAGATTATGAAGCATATTAACAGCGAGACTTCCGACTCCTCCTGTAGCTCCTGGGACAACAACTGGTCCTTGTATAGGGGTTAATCCATTATTTTCTAACTTCTGAATAGATAAAGCAGCCGTTAAACCAGCTGTTCCAAGTATCATCGCTTCTTTTAATGAGAGACCATCAGGTAAAGGAATAACCCATTCACTAGGAATTCGTGCTAATTGTGCATAGCCGCCATGATGACCAGTTCCTATGGAATAGCTTGTTGCAATAACTTCTTGTCCTTTTTTAAACGAAGGATTGCTTGATTTCCGTACAGTTCCTGCTAGATCAATCCCAGGAATTAAAGGAGACTTTTCAGCTAAAGAACCATCTTTAACAACATAAGCATCTTTATAATTCACGCTAGAGTATGCAACATCGATCCAAACATCACCAACTTCCCAAAAACTATCTTCTATATTTTCTATTTTATGGTGTAATCGATCTTCTTCCTTGTACAAAACAAATGCTTTAAAACTCATCATGATTCACTCCTTTATAGGTATTACAAAAAGAATAATATAAAGTAACCACTTCAATCAATTTATTCGTTTTTCGACAAATTTCTTCAATGTAAATAGTAATCATAGTATAATAAATTTTGTGTGCGCAGAGGGAGAGTTAACGAATGATACGAACAATTGGAATATATGTTTATGCGTCCTTATTAGTTATCGGGACAATCTTTAAATTACAAAAAGTGAAAAAATGGGCTGAGACTGGACTTGCTGTAGAAAAACAGGATGAGATATTTAAAACTCCAAAAATAGTATCTCAAAAAGTAATTGCCAAAACAGGGACAGGTGTGAAGGTTGAAGGACTAGAAAAAGTACCATCGGGACCAGTTTTGTTTGTAGCAAATCATCAAGGAATATTTGATATATTGGCTTTCTTAGGATATCTTGAACGTCCAGTTGGCTTTATTGCGAAAAAGGAAATAAAAAAAATTCCGATAATCTCTACATGGATGGAATTTGTTCATTGCGTGTTCATCGATCGGACAGATCGCAGACAATCTATGCAGGCGATTCAACAAGGGATTGAAAACTTAAAAGATGGTAACTCTATGTTGATCTTTCCAGAAGGTACGAGAAGTAAAGGAAGACAAGTGAGCAGTTTTAAAGCTGGAAGTTTTCGTCTAGCTACGAAATCAAAGGTACCTATTGTTCCAGTCAGTATTGATGGAACTTATCAAATGTTAGAAGAAGATGGTGGAAGAATAAAAAAATCTTCCATTCATATTGTTGTCGATGATCCGATATTGCCAGAACAGTACGAGAAAATGAAAAGCGCTGAAATTGCTAGTAATGTAGAGAGTACCATTAGAAAAAGGTTAAAACACGTAAATGAATAATTTTTGAAGAAACACTTTTGAGCGGAAGGTATTCCTTTAATTTGAAAGTGTTTTTTTGTATGGAAAGGAATCAAACAAGGGTAAAATACAAAAGATTAGGGAATACGGTTAATATAAGCAATGTAGAAATGAGGTGTTAAAGAAATGGTGCAGGGGTCGGTTAATTTAAATACGGAGAGAGGTAAAGAGTGGTTACAAGATTATGTAGATAATTGGGTAAATTTTTATCAGAAACAAACAGATGAAGGGAAAGTAGCTAGTTACATACCAAGTCTCGAACATGCTGATCCTAATGCTTTAGGTATTTCTATAATTGGTAAAAATGGCACTATCATTCGTTCTGGCGATACAAATGTGGAATTTTCCATTCAAAGTATATCGAAAGTGTTAAGTTTTATTGTGGCATGTATGGAAAGAGGTCTTACATATGTCCTCCAAAGAGTTGATGTAGAACCAACTGGTGAATCTTTTAATTCGATTATGCATTTAGAAATCAACCAACCAAAAAAACCATTTAATCCACTTGTGAATTCGGGAGCTATAACAGTTTCTTCTTTATTAGAAGGTAGAACATCAGATCAAAAATTAGAACCCTTATATCAATTATTAGAAAAAATACTCGGACATCGACCTGAGATTGATGTGGATGTATATGTTTCGGAACGAGACACTTCAATGCGAAATAGAGCAATCGGATATTATCTACTGGAAGAAGGATACCTAGAGTCTGATTTGAGTATTACTTTGGAAACATATTTTAAACACTGTTCATTAAACGTTACACTTGATGACTTGGCAATGATAGGTTTAGTATTATCTAACGATGGAGTACATCCGAATACAGATGAGACGCTAATTCCAAAACAAATTGCTCGAGTCGCGAAATCACTTATGCTTACTTGTGGAATGTATGATGCATCTGGGAAATTTGCTTCTTATGTAGGTATTCCTGCAAAAAGTGGTGTGTCTGGAGGAATACTTGCAGTAGTGCCGCCAAGGGTTCGAAATCAAAATCTTCCATTCCTAGAAGGTTGTGGCATTGGAGTATTTGGACCAGCGTTGGATAAGCAAGGAAATAGTACCGCAGGAATTAAACTACTGCGACATATAGCCAATCAATGGGATTTAAGTCTATTCTAAGGGAGGATTAATCATTTGTGTGGTAGATATACTTTATTAGCAGATGAATTAGCAATTAAAGAAGCATTTGGATTGCAGCAATCGTTAGATTTTTATGGGCCTAGTTATAACATAGCTCCTGGTCAAAAAGTTTTGTCGATTATACATGATGGTAAAAATCGTCGTGCGGGTTATATGAAATGGGGATTAGTTCCATCGTGGGCACAAGATCCAAAAATTGGATACAAGATGATAAACGCTCGAAGTGAAACTGCACATGAAAAGCCAAGCTTCAAGCGATTGCTTTCTTCAAAAAGATGTTTAATTATTGCAGATAGTTTCTATGAATGGAAAAAAGAAATGGATAAAAAACAACCGATGCGCATCCGTTTAGAGGGTCAAGAAGTCTTTGCATTTGCAGGATTATGGGATAAATGGCAAGGCGATGAAGAGCCTTTATTTACATGTACCATTTTAACAAAACCAGCGAATCAAGATATGGAGAACGTTCATCATAGAATGCCGGTGATTTTGCCTAAGGACAGAGAAGAAGAGTGGATAGAGCCTGCGGGAAATCATGCTGTTGATTGGAAGAAATGGCTCGATGAAGTAGAGCAAGATAAATTAATACATTACCCTGTTAGTACACATGTGAATAACGCAAAAAACAATGATGAAAAATGTATTTCGCCCATTGTACAAATGTGAATAGATAAGAGTTAAAAGAAAGGGCGAACTACAATTAATTATAGTTCGCCTCTTTTTTAAGTTGAAAATGATTCATTATCCAGTTCTTTTTGCTTGTTGTTTTTCTTCCTTGGCAACTTTCATAAATCGTTTCGTTTCATAGACTACTACTCCAGATAAACCGAGAAGACCGATAATATTCGGTACAGCCATTAAAGCATTAAATATATCAGACATTAGCCATACTACATCAATTACTTCAACTGCTCCGTAGAATACAATCAGAACAAAAATCAATCGATAGGCCTTCATTGCATTTTGATTTTTAAATAAGTACCCAAAACATTTTTCTCCGTAATAAGACCATCCAACAAGTGTGGAAAATGCGAAGAATACAATCGAAATGGTTACAATATGTTCACCAAACCCACCTAGGAAGTATGCAAATGATGCCCCAGTTAAGGAAGCTCCATCAGCTCCAGCACCATACATATCTGCCATGACGATGGTAATTCCAGTTATAGAACAAACAATAATTGTATCAATAAATACTTGCGTCATCGATACTAATGCTTGTCTACCAGGATAATCTGTTTTGGCAGCAGCTGCTGCAATTGGAGCAGAACCAAGTCCGGCTTCGTTAGAGAAAACACCGCGTGCGACTCCATATCGGATTACGGTCCCTAAAATACCTCCACCAACAGCACTACCAGTGAATGCATCGGTTAAGATAAGGTTTACTGCGGCTGGAATTAAATCAAAATTCATAACCATAATAGTAAGACCACCAAGTACATAAATAACAGCCATAATTGGTACAAAGAATGAAGTAACTTTTCCGATAGTTTTAATTCCTCCAAGTACAACAAGTGCGGTAAGAACAGTGAGTACAAGTCCTGTTACCCATGTAGGAATGGAAAATGACGTTTGTAACGCATCTGAGACAGAGTTAGACTGTACCATATTACCGATTCCAAATGCTGCGATGGAACCAAATATAGCAAAAATAACACCTAACCACTTTAAATTTAATCCACGTTCCAAGTAATACATTGGACCCCCGGCCATTTTGCCGTTATCATCAGTGACGCGATATTTAACCGCTAATATTGCTTCGGAATATTTGGTGGCCATTCCGAATACAGCGGTTATCCACATCCAAAAAACGGCACCAGGTCCTCCGGCAACAACCGCGGTTGCAACCCCAACAATATTACCAGTTCCAATGGTCGCAGCCATAGCAGTTGTTAATGCTTGGTAATGACTAATATCACCTTTAGATTTTTTATCTTGTTTTTGTGGGCTAAATGCTAATCTTAACGCATACGGTAACGCCCGAATTTGCAAAAATCCAAGTCGGAATGTAAGGTAAAGTCCTGCTCCAACAATTAAAATTAGTGTTGGTGGACCCCACACAAATGAACTTACCTCTTCTAAAAACTCAATCAATTTTTCTAGCCCCCTCTTCTTTTTGATATAGTATATAATATTTCGAATATTCGATTGGATGTCAAGAGAAAATTTAATATAGCTTATATTTTTTATCGAAATTTACATGTATTTGCTTATCAAATCTAGTCGCTTATAATAGAATAAAAAGAGAAAGAGGTGGAAATCGTTGATACGTGTTTTATTTGTTTGTCTTGGAAATATTTGTCGTTCCCCGATGGCAGAAGCTATTTTCAGACATAAGCTTGAAAGAGAAAATTTAACTTCTCGAATTCAAGTTGACTCTGCTGGAATAGGAAATTGGCATAATGGTAAGCAACCACACAGTGGAACTAGGAACATCCTGGATCGTGAGGGGATCTCATATAGAAATTTATATGCTAGGCAGATCGAGAAGGATGACTGGAAAAATTATGATTATATTATTGTTATGGATGAGCAGAATATAAAGGACTTGGAAAAGATAAAATCAATAAAAGGTCCTGTTATTGGTCGTTTACTCGAATTTGTGGAAAGTTCTCAAGTATGTAATGTTCCAGATCCTTTTTTTAGTGGGAATTTTGAATACGTGTATCAACTTATATTAAGTGGATGTCAACATTTACTTCAATTTTTGAAAGAATACCATCAATTAAACGAAGAAGGAGAGATGAATCATGGGTAAACGTAAAATTATACTTGGAATGGTAATCGGAGCAGTTGCAGGTGGAGCAACAGCATTAATAGATAAGGATGCACGAGATTATGCAAAGAAAAAGTTAGTGTTAGCTAAAGCGACTTCATCTTACTATACAAGTCATCCATCTGAAGCAATTAGCGGTATTAAGCAAACGGTTGATAAATTAAATCATGCTGTGGCAAGTGGTTCTTCCAATGCTATCAACGCTTTAGAGCAAGTGGAACAAACATTAGATAAAGTTACGAATAAAACAGGCCGAAAAGAAATAGAGTAATACAAGAACAAATGATAGGGGGAGAGAGATACATTGGAGAGTTGGATAAGACTAGGCAAGAAATTTTATCAACGAATAGAAGAGGTTGATGTGTTTGGTTTGGCAGCACAACTTGCTTATTTCTTTTTGTTATCTTTATTCCCTTTTCTATTGTTTTTACTTAATCTAATCGCCTATCTCCCGATTGATATGGATCTAATTATGGAGACAATTGGAACCTTTGCTCCCGAACAAGTAATGCATCTAATCTTTACAAATTTAGATACATTAACCCAGCAAAATACCGGCCTTTTATCAATTAGTATTATTGGAACATTATGGGCGGCATCAAATGGTGTTAATGCAATTACTAGAGCTTTTAATAGTTCCTATCGTATAGAAACGGAACGATCCTTTTTTACGACAAGACTAATCGCGATTGTATTAACAGTGTGCATGGTAATTATCATTTTATTAGCCTTATTGTTGCCTATATTTGGAAGAATGATTGGCGTTTATGTTTTTTCTGTGTTTGGATTTACTACTGGGTTTATAGAAGTTTGGGAGACATTGCGATGGGTTATATCCTCCGCTATTTTCTTTATCGTCTTACTATTTCTGTATAAACTTGCACCTCATAAACGAATTGCATTCTCAGAAGTGATATGGGGTACTGCATTTGCTACTTTATCTTGGCAATTAGTATCATGGGGCTTTTCTTTTTATGTAAATAATTTAGGGAATTACTCCACAACATACGGAAGTTTAGGAACAGTAATCGTCCTGATGATATGGTTTTATTTATTTGGAATTATCATTATCACAGGCGGAGCATTGAATGCTTTTATACAAGATCAACAAAAAAGAATTATTAAATAAAAGGAAGCCAGAGGAGAATAAAGTGTATTTTCCCTGGTTTTTTAACGTTTTCAAAAACCTGTTATACATATATTGTTATATAAAAATTATACAGGTTATGTTAATTGTTTTACACATAGCCGTTATCTGTTATAATAATTTTCAGATTCATATTATAACAATAGGGGAAGGGTGGAAGAATGTAATGAAGAAGGTAATGTTTAGCTTATTTGTATTCATGTTTATTCTGCTTTTAGCTGCGTGTGGAACGAGCGAAGATAACGAAGAAACACCGGAGAATAGTGAAGGTGATGAAACAGCATCTGATGAACGATGGGAAAGCGTTCAACAATCTGGTGAACTTGTTGTCGGAACATCAGGGACACTAATAGCGGCGTCTTATTACGATGAACAGGATGAATTGACAGGCTATGATGTCGAGATTATGAAAGAAATCGGAAATAGATTAGATTTAGAGGTAAAGTTTGAAATCATGGGAATAGACAGTATGTTACCTGCTGTTCAGAGTGGCAGAATAGATGTAGCAGCAAATGATATTGAAATTACCGATAAACGTAAGAAACAATTTAATTTCAGTGAGCCTTATAAATACTCTTATACAACAATGGCAGTGCGTGAATCGGATAATTCTGGAATTGAAAGTTTAGAGGATTTAAAAGGGAAAAAAGCTGGCGGTGGAGCTACCACTATCTATAGCCAAATTGCAGAACAATACGGTGCAGAAGTAATTACTTATGGGAATGCACCGAATGAAGCGTATTTAAGTGATGTAAGTAATGGAAGAACAGATGTAGTTGTCAACGACTATTACTTAACCAAGTTTGGTGTAGCTGCTTTTCCTGATTTTGATTTACACTTGCATCCAACGATTAAGTTCCATCCTAGTCAACAAGGTGTCATTATGCCAAATGATGCTGATAAGATGACAGAAGAAATCAACAAAGTACTTCAAGAAATGAGAGAAGATGGAACGTTAAGTGAACTGGCGAAAAAGTTTTATGAAGAAGATGCATCTGTAGAGCCGACCGAAGAGATTGAAGAAATTGATGGATTAGATTTGTAAAAGGCGTTAAATGATGACTATTATTTTAATGACAAAGTTGTTTAATATTTTTGATGTTGATCTCGCCTTACAAAATTTACCATTTATTTTGGAGGGTTTGCCATATACAATCATGATTGCCATAGCAGGTATGGCAATTGGGTTAGTTTTTGGTCTATTTCTCGCCTTAGCGAGAGATTCAAAAACAATATTATTACGTTGGCCATCTAGAATATATATATCCTTTATGCGTGGGACTCCAATGCTTGTTTTTCTTTTTATTATATATTTTGGATTGCCCTATATAGGTATTGAATTATCGGCTATTACAGCCGCAATCTTAGGATTCGGTCTTAATAGTGCTGCTTACATAGCAGAAATTGATCGTTCATCTTTAAATAGTGTTGATAGAGGACAATGGGAATCAGCAAAAGCGCTTAATATGACTTATTGGCATACATTACGAAAAATTATTTTGCCACAGGCAACAAGAATAGCTATTCCGCCGTTGACCAATGTTTTTATGGATATCGTGAAGGCGACATCGTTAACTGCGGTAATAACTGTACCAGAGCTCTTCCAAAAGGCACAGATTGTTACAGGTAGAGAATTTGATGCGATGACAGTGTATATTTTAGTTGCTTTAATTTATTGGCCGATTTGTATTCTGATTGGAATACTTCAAGAAAGATTAGAAAAAAGATATAGCGTATATGTAACTAAATAAAAGAGCAAGGTGGAGACAAAAGTAAAAATATGTCTCTACCTTGCTTTTTGTATTTGCCTTATGCTATTAAATACCATTTTTGAATTCAATGCATAGTTTTACTACCTTCAGAAAAAAATAGAAAAAAAAGAAAGGAAGGTAAATTATGCTTAATAACATTAGTGCGAGCTTTTTGTTTATCGCAGTATTATTTTCATCTCTCACCTTTCCTCAACTTGCAGTAGCAGAAGAATCGAAAGAAAATGAAGACTCAGCTATTCCTAGTCATGTTCTTGATATTTCTAAAGAAAATACGTATCCAAACTCAACAGAAGATCAAGAAGTCATTGAACCAAGTGATTGGACAGTAGAAATATTAGAGGATGTTGAAATACCTATTGAAAACCCAGAGTTAATAAAAATTTTAAATGAAAGCTCTATAAAGCCTTCACCGATTGCCATAGGTTATCGTGGTATGGTCTACTTAGGAAGATGGCCACTGAATTATCAATCAGAAGAATCGAATATAAATTGGGAATACCAAGAGATTAATTTGAATGAAATGAATAATATTGGTGGAAATGATGTTCAAAATATGAATTATATTCAGCAACAAGAAAAAGAAGTAAAAGGTGCACTCACCAATAAGATAAGCAATCCAAATGATGTAAAAAAAATGATGTTATTAAAATCGAAGGAAAAAACGAAGCTTCCTTTATCATATAACACTATCTTTGGTCAAAATACAAAGCTAAATAATTCCTATTCTGTACCTACTCAAAAACATGGGACATTGCAAGCATATGCACCAGCGGTCAATGAAAAAGGACAGGTTACTTTTGGGGAAGTATATATCGAATTAAAAGGATCAAATAAATCAATAAAAATCAAAAATGTTACGAAACAAGGAATTGGTGCTTGGATACCTATTCAAGACCACGTTTCTTTCTCATTTAATGTCAAATAACTTATAGAGAGCTGTCTAAAGGACGGCTTTTTGTTATTAGGTATATATTTCCTAATCACCAAGGTTCATTTAAAAACATACTAATATCCGGATTATAGGTAGGTGATTATAGGAAATACTTGGGATTGGTTATAATGGAAGATTCATGCTAAGAGCAGCGCGAGCTGAAGTTCTACTTAGAAAATTGTGATCTTCTTTTTCAAGTTAGCTAAAAGACGGTGGCTATTAAAAAGCTATCTTCTGCAATGGAAATCAAATAGAAAAGCATGGAGTTTTACATAATTTCTTATAATCATATTCATTCAGATAAAATAATTTAAAAAAAGGGTTGAATTTTAGTCTTTAATACTTTATCATGATGAAGTAGTAAAGAGATAAGAATGGTGGGGAAGTACAATGGAATGGGTTGTTATTTTATCTGTATTAGTAATGACGATATTATGTTTGCTCAGATTTAATGTAATACTGTCTATTATCGTAGCAGCGATTACGGCAGGATTACTTTCTGGTTTAAATATAAGTGATTCAATAAAAATGATGGTAGAAGGAATGGGAGGAGCTGCCAATACAGCTCTCAGTTATATTCTATTAGGTGCTTTTGCGGTTGCAATTAGTTACACCGGAATAACGAGTTTATTAGTAAACTTTATTATTCGTATATTAACCGGCAAGAAGACAATGATGTTACTTGCATTAGCCGGTGTTGCATCACTTTCACAAAATCTAGTTCCCGTGCATATTGCTTTTATTCCGATTCTAATTCCACCTTTATTAAAAGTATTTGATGAGATGAGAATGGATAGACGTGCGGTAGCAACTGCACTAACATTTGGTTTGAAAGCTCCGTATATAATGATTCCTGCTGGTTATGGTTTAATTTTCCATGGATTAATTATTGACGGATTACAAAATAATGGTGCAGAAATCACAGCGAATCAAACAACGATGGCTATGTTAATTCCTGGACTAGGGATGGTAGTTGGGCTTTTAGTAGCAATATTTATAACGTATCGAAAAGATAAAGAACCCAAAGAAGTTCGAGAAGACGTATCTTCTAATGCTGCTACCCAAACAGAATCGAATATCACTTTTGAGAAGAAGCATGTTTTTACATTAGTAGCAATAGTGTTAGCATTAATTGTTCAAGTTATATTTGATAATCTTATACTTGGTGCATTAACTGGTCTAGTAGCTTTACTTCTATTTGTTGTAATACCTTTTAAAGAGATGGATCGTGTGATGACAGATGGGATTACAATGATGGGGACAATTTCATTTGTTATTCTTATAGCATCTGGATTTGCAAATGTCTTAGAACAAACTGGGGCAGTGAAATCTTTAGTAGAAGTAACACAGTCAATAGGTGATAATCAAGCATTAATCGCGTTAGTGCTATTAATTCTAGGATTGTTTATTACTATAGGCATTGGTACTTCTTTCGGTACTATTCCAATAATCGCAGCTTTATTTGTTCCGATTTGCATTGCTGCGGGCTTTTCACCAATGGCAACAGCCGCACTTGTTGGTACTGCTGGTGCTCTTGGAGATGCTGGATCACCGGCTTCGGATAGTACGTTAGGGCCAACTTCAGGCTTAAATGCAGATGGAAACCATAACCACATTTGGGATACATGTGTACCAACTTTCTTACATTATAATATTCCATTATTTATATTCGGATGGATAGCTGCGATGGTTCTATAATGCATAAAAAAATATGAAACAGGTTAAGGTAAGAAAAAACTTAGGTGGGGATTGTATGAAAAAAACAACATCTTTACTCGTTTTTCTTACCTTTTTTCTTGTACTATTACCATTAAACACCGTTCATGCTTATGGATGGGGCTATAGTAAAAATTCAAATCATGAAATACCGGATATTGGTTCATATCAAGCCTTATTAGATAAATATAATGCCTATTATGTCGATGACTCGGGAGAAAAAGTTTTATATTTAACGTTTGATAATGGATATGAAGAAGGATATACGGATGAAATTCTTGATGTTTTAAAGGAAGAGAATGTACCTGCAACTTTTTTTGTCACCGGTCATTATGTTAAAAGCACACCAGATTTAATCAATCGTATGGTGGATGAGGGACATATTATTGGAAATCACTCTTATCATCATCCTGATTTTACTATTATGAACAAACAAGCAATACAAAAAGAAGTAGAAGATTTGGAACGTGCAGTGGCCGAAATCAGTGATCAGAAAGAAATGATGTATTTGCGCCCACCAAGAGGAGTATTTAATGAAGATACATTAAAATGGGCAAATGAATTAGGATTAGTTCATATCTTTTGGTCACTTGCTTTTATTGACTGGAATACAGATGGTCAGAAAGGCTGGCAATATGCATATGATCAAATAATGGATCAAATACATCCTGGTGCGATTATTTTACTTCATGCTGTTTCCTCAGATAATGCAAAAGCATTGAAACAGGTAGTCAAAGATTTAAAGGCGGAAGGATATACGTTTAAAAGTCTAGATCATTTAATGTTAAAAAATCAATTACCACAAGGTTTTCCTATGTTCTAAAATGGGAATAGTAATACTGTAAAGGGAAAAGGAGCTGTTTCAACTACGGCTCCTTTTGTGTATTTCTTTATTAAATTATCAAAGGTCAAACTTTTTATAAAAAAATTTGACTAAAATACTTGAAAGTCAAAAAAGGTCAGAGTATAATGTAACTATAGTCAAAGATAGTCAAAGTCAAAAATGCTTGTGACATCGCATAGGCGAATGTCATATTATATCAATGTAATAGGCTATCTTCACTGTAATTAGAGGAGGAATGAGAAATGAAATGTCAAAATTGTGGTCAAAATGATGCAACAATTAATGCACAAATGCAGATGAATAATCAACGAATGGAAATTCATCTATGCCATGAATGTTTCCAAGATATTCAAGGAAATATGATGAACTCTGACTTTTTCTCTAATTCTCCATTCGGCAATATGGATCAAGCATTTGCCAATAACTTTTCACAAGGAAATAGTGGAAGTGCTACTGGTACACGCACCAAGCAAAAAGCGAATAAAGGCAATGGCCTCATTGATCAGTTAGCAAAAAATTTAACTGACCAAGCGAGATCTGGAAATGTAGATCCTGTCATTGGTAGAGATAAAGAAATTAAACGAGTTACGGAAACATTAAATAGAAGAAATAAAAATAACCCAGTTCTCATTGGTGAACCGGGTGTCGGTAAAACTGCAATTGCAGAAGGACTAGCAGTAAATATAGTAGAAGGTAATGTTCCTGCAAAATTAATGAATAAAGAAATTTATTTATTAGATGTAGCTTCATTAGTTGCCAATACTGGAGTTCGAGGTCAATTTGAAGAAAGAATGAAGAAGTTAATTGAAGAATTACAATCAAGAAAAGATGTGATCTTGTTCATTGACGAAATTCATTTAATCGTTGGAGCAGGAACAGCAGAAAGTTCACAAATGGATGTTGGTAACTTATTAAAACCAGCATTAGCGCGTGGAGATTTACAAATCATTGGTGCTACAACACTAAAAGAATATCGACAAATAGAAAAAGATGCTGCGCTAGAACGTCGACTACAACCAATTATGGTACACGAACCATCTTTTGAAGATGCAGTAACCATATTAGAAGGTATTAAAGAGCGCTATGAGAAATTCCACGAAGTTCGATATTCGGAAGATGTTATTCGTGCGTTTGTAAACTTATCAAGCAGATATATTCAAGACCGTCATTTGCCTGATAAAGCCATTGATTTAATGGATGAAGTAGGTTCAAGATTGAATTTATCTAATGCTCAGAAAGACTCTGATACTCTTCAACAACAACTTGATGAAATTATTAAGAAAAAACAAGAAGCTGCCGATGTAGAGGATTATGAAAAAGCAGCAAACTTAAGATATCAAGAAATTCAATTGCAAAAACAATTGGATAAAGTTGAAGAGGGCGAAAAAGTCTTAGACGTCGATATTAGTGATATCGAGTTAATTGTAGAAGAGAAGACTGGTATTCCAGTAACGAAAATGCAAAAAGATGAACAAGAAAAAATGAAAAACTTATCTGATCAACTAAGTCAGAAGGTGATTGGCCAAGACGAGGCTGTGCAAAAAGTAGCGAAAGCAATTCGCCGTAGTCGTGCAGGCTTAAAGGCTAAACAACGTCCAATCGGATCATTCTTATTTGTTGGACCTACAGGTGTTGGTAAAACAGAACTCACAAAAGTACTAGCAGAAGAACTATTCGGTTCTAGAGATGCGATGGTTAGACTGGACATGAGTGAGTATATGGAAAAACATGCCGTTTCTAAAATAATTGGTTCACCACCAGGCTATGTAGGACATGAAGAAGCTGGTCAACTTACCGAGCGAATCCGTCGTAACCCATACTCTATTCTATTGTTAGATGAGATTGAAAAAGCTCATCCAGATGTACAAAATATGTTCTTGCAGATTATGGAAGATGGTCAATTGACTGATTCTCAAGGTAGAAAAGTAAGTTTTAAAGATACAGTTATCATCATGACAAGTAACGCTGGTACTGGTGTAAAACAAGTTAATGTTGGTTTTAATCGTGAAGCACACGAATCTGTTTCTACACTAGAAAACTTAAGCGAATACTTTAAGCCAGAATTTCTAAATCGATTTGATGCTATTGTTAACTTCCATGAGTTAGCAGAAGAAGACTTACTACAAATTGTTGATTTGATGTTGTCTGAATTAGAAGAGACAATAAAAGAAAATAAAATGACAATAACAATCTCTGATAAAGCAAAACAGCAATTAGTTAAATTAGGATATGATACTCGTTTTGGGGCACGTCCATTACGTCGTGTCATCCAAGATAAGATTGAAGATCCATTAACGGATTTGATTCTCGAAGGTGAAGAAATAGCCTCAATTCATGTCGATGTTAAAGATAATGAAATTGTAGTAAACCAAGCATCTTAAACATGTATTAACGCTAAGCCAAAATTGGCTTAGCTTTTTTTTGAAATTATATTCAAATCATTTTCATTAAGAAATTATATATGTTTACGAAGAGTGCCGTTTCAAAAAGAAAACACAAATAACTCCAATACCCACCATTACTACTTCTTTTTCTTACATTCATATTTCGCAAAAAAATATCCTATTATGAAATCGGAATGTAGCGTTGTTTGATTTTCATTACAGACGGACGCTTTCCGCAGGCACGGCTTCAGCTAACTTGAAAAGAAGAACACTTTTCAAGTGGATCTTCAGCTCGTGCTATTCCTGCAGGAGTCGCCGTCTTCCATTACAATCAAAGCCAAGAATTGCCTGAAACCCGGACATTAATGTTTATACTCTTATTGATTTTTCGGTTTTTAATGAAACTTGGCAATTATGAAATTGATTCATTAGAATAATTTAACCTTAATTATATTAATTTCCATTTTACTCTTTTCATAACATGGTTCATACAGGTTAACACTAAGACAAATAAGTTTAGAAGGTGTTAATTGATGAAAAGACAGCTATGGATAATAATATTACTGCCTTTTATATTATTTGCAGATCCTGCATCTATGTATGCAGGTCAAGCTCCTGGCATGCGAGTTCATTTTATTGATGTTGGTCAGGGTGACAGCATCTTAATTGAAACACCACTTGATCGAACCATTTTGATTGATGGTGGTCCTCCAGAAGCGGGAGAAAAGGTCGTGGACTATATAAAAAAACAAAAAATAAATCAAATCGATGTACTTATTTCAACCCATCCTGATATTGATCATATAGGTGGATTATTAAAAGTGTTGGATTCCGTAGAGGTAGGAGAGGCTTATGATACTGGAAAATTGCATCCTACAAAGACATTTGCTAATTACATCAATAAATTACGCGAACTTGAAATTCCTGTACACTTAGCAGAAAAGGACGTACCAATTGAAGTTGATCCAATGATTGAATTAAATGTGTGGAATAGCTATCACCGCTTTAGTACAAATAATGAATCCTCCATCGTATTAAAATTAACGTACGGTGATATGGATATGCTTCTAATGAGTGACGTGGGAAAAGCTCAAGAGAGACAAATCATGAGGGAATATGATATTCAAGCTGAAGTAATTAAAGTTGGTCATCATGGTTCAAAAACAAGTTCATCTTTAAAATTCTTACAGGAAGTAAGTCCAGAAATCTCTATACTTACGTACAGTAAAGAAAATCGATATGGACATCCAGTTAAACGTGTAATAGAAAATTTATATTCAGTAAAGTCTGCGATATACTCCACAGCCGCTCTTGGCAATATTGTATTAGAAACAGATGGAAATTCAATGGTTATCACTCCAGAAGAAAATCCAATTCAAAAGTTTATAAGAGAATCTATGGGATAACAATTACATATTAATTTACATTATTATACAAAAGTGATATCATAATAATATAAATATAATATGAAAAGGTGATCTCATGATACAAGAAAGAAAGGCATGGAGTTTAAATGGTATTGTTGGTTTAGGACTTATTATCGTACTAATTGCAATTGGAGCCTTTGCATTTATTCAGCAGCAGTTCATTATTGGAATTTTACTTGTATTAATTGCAGCATGTTTAATTAGCGGAATAACGATTGTGCAGCCGAATCAATCAATTGTAGTAATATTTTTAGGTAAATATATGGGAACAGTACGAAGAGAAGGAATTGTCGTAACTATTCCATTTTCTGTAAGAAGGACAATTTCATTACGTGTTCGTAACTTTAATAGTAATCGACTAAAAGTTAATGATGTAAATGGTAATCCAATTGAAATTGCGGCAGTAGTTGTATTTAAAGTAGTCGATGCTGCTAAAGCGGTTTTTGATGTTGACCAATATGAACAATTTGTAGAAATTCAAAGTGAAACTGCGATTCGAGCAGTTGCAACAACGTACCCATATGATTCATTTGAAGACAATGACTTAACCTTAAGAGGAAACGCTGATGAGGTCTCGAATGAATTGACACAAGAGTTACAGGAACGGTTGAAGGTAGCAGGTGTAGAAGTAATAGAAGCAAGACTGACGCATTTAGCATATTCTACAGAAATTGCCCAAGCAATGTTACAGCGTCAACAAGCTAGTGCAATTATTTCTGCGAGAAAACAAATTGTCGATGGAGCAGTAGGTATGGCGCAAGATGCAGTTACTCGTCTAGAAAGAGATGGCATCGTTGATTTGGATGATGAAAGACGTGTAGCAATGATTAATAATTTACTTGTTTCCATTGTATCCGATCAAGGGACACAACCTGTGGTGAATACAGGTTCCTTGTATCAATAAGTAGGGTTTTTATGCCAAAAAAAAAGAACTTTCCTCTACGTATTGATCCAGAACTTTACGATGTATTACAAAAATGGGCGCATGATGAATTTCGAAGTGTAAATAGCCACGTAGAATTTTTACTGCGAGAATCTACAAAACGAGCTGGAAGATTACCGAAAAAGCAAGATAAAAAAATAGGTGAAGACTAAGGCGGGGCGCATGCTTCCGTCTTTTTTATGTTCGCAAAAACAACTTTATTAAAAATTGGGATTGACTTTTAAAAATTAATGTTATATGGTTAGTTACATAAGTAATTAACCAATTAAGGAATGAACTAAAAATGAGAAAAGAACTGGATGAGAATAAACCTATATTTTTACAAATAAAAGACCACGTGGAAGATTCGATCATGGATGGTTCCTATAAATCTGGAGATCGAGTACCATCCACTAATGAATTTGCCGCCTTTTATCAAATTAATCCTGCTACTGCTGGTAAAGGGATAAATGAATTGGTGGCAGAGGGAATTTTGGTGAAAAGGAGAGGAGTAGGCATGTTTGTTACAGATTCAGCCAAAGATATTGTAATCGAAAAAAGAAAGCAAACATTTTATGATCACTATATGCTTCCATTAAAGCGAGAGGCAAGAAAGCTTCGTATGGATGAAGATGAAATATTGGAAATGTGGAAAAGGGAGGATAATGTTAATGAAGATTGAAGTAAATAACCTTAGTAAAAAGTATGGTGAAAAATATGCTTTAGATAATGTCACTTTTACACTTGAAAAAAATAAAATCTATGGCTTATTAGGTAGGAATGGAGCTGGGAAAACAACATTTATGGATATTCTTAGCGGCCAAATCCTTGCAACTAGTGGGGAAATTAAATTAGACGGGGAAAGCCCGTTCGATAAGCAAAAGCTAACGGAATCGATCTGTTTAGTTAAAGAATCAAATAACTTTCCAAAAGAGATTACGATCAAAAACGTGCTTAAGATATTCTCCTTTTTCTATCCTAATTGGAACCAAAATTTTGCGGAGCAACTATTGAAAGAGTTTAATTTAACAAAAAAATTAAAAGTAAAAACATTATCAAAAGGAATGGAGTCCGCATTAGGAATCACTGTAGGTTTAGCAAGTAGAGCTCCGATTACCGTTTTTGATGAACCGTATATTGGGATGGATGCTCCTTCACGTAAACGATTTTATGAGTTGTTGTTAGAGGATTATCAAGAATATCAGAGAACGTTTATATTTTCTACTCACTTAATTGATGAAGTTAGTTTAATGTTTGAGGAAGTGTTAATTTTGCGAGAAGGTTCGTTAGTCTTACAAGAGGATTCTGAAGTATTGAGAGATAAAACAGTAGCTGTTACAGGTCCAACAACTAAGGTAGATGCTTATTTACAAGGAAAAGAAGTAATAGAAAGAAAAGATTTGGCTGGCAACTCGATGGCATATACGTACGGTACAAAAGAAGAAGCAAAGGCAGCAGGGTTACAAGTGGAAGGAGTTCCTATTCAGGAATTAATGATTCACTTAACAGAAAGGAAAGGGGCATAGAAGATGAATAATCAGGTAAAAGGGCTATTATATTACTATACGCAAGATATAATGCGTACTTCAAAGATATTTTGGTCGATTCTAATTTCTATACTTGTTGCATTAAGCGTATTAGCTTATTTTTTAATTGATGTAGGTGCGACTGAGTTTTATTGGGCAATGCCATTTGCCACATATACCAATGTTTGTATTATAGCATTTCAAAGTGTGAAAAAGGATATACCATTTGGTTTAAAAATGGGGGCAATCCGTAATAATATTTTTCTTAGTTATTTTTATTTCTTTTTAGGTTATTCTTTGTTTATGTCGATTGCAGGAAACACGTTACAACTCGTTACAGAGGGTACGCATCATTTATTCGGGGTATCCAACTTTATCTTTTCTCATCCAGCAATGTTACTGACAGATAATTGGTTAACACGAACTATTATTGATACCTTTTTTATGTTCTTTCTTATGGCATTATTATTTTTAGTAGGTTTAATTTTTTATCGATCCGGATTAATTGGTGGTGGGTTATTCTTAGCAGCATTTTTAGTAGTGGCCTTATACGGACTATTTGATGGATGGCTAATCGATGCTTTTGCAAATATATTACCAGATCTTTCAATGCTGACATTCTTTATCTTATTCCTTATTGGAGTAGTACTGTATATGTTTAGCTATCTATTTATAAAAAGAATGACGGTTGTTCAAAAAGTATAAGAAGATATAAATGATAAGTTTTGCTAAAAGATATGTGTTGTAGGAGTAATAGCTCACTTCAAGCTTAGAGGCCCTTAAACTCATATAGGTGTGATTATGAGTTTAAAGGCCTCTTAAGTTCATGCTCTAGTAAAACTAACATTCAGTGAGGGTCTGTGTACTTTCTCTACTGAATGTTAGTTTTACTTTAAGAGCTAAGAGAGTATAAAAATTTGAAACCGTATATTTTCGTAGACGGAAATTGCCACGTCCAGCTCCAGCGCCCAGAAACTAGGCGACTTCACGAAATCGCCCTACGATAAGTCATCATCGCTCGTTCCTCACCGTGATTCCTTTATCTCAGTTGATTCGTTCCACTCGCTACGTTTCTAAACGTGGCTTGCGCTTTTGTTCTTTTTACTTCTCTAATTGTTGTTTTCTAAAAAGTATTACAGAAAGTAGCAGTAATATAGCTATAATTATAATGGTAGTCATACCGGTATATATTAGATCGGTATGGATGGAACCTTGTTCAATGGTTAGTTTAATGTAAGCAGATAAATGAACAGGACTCCATTTCAGTGCACTTTGGAAAATTGTCGTTAGTCCTGAAAGCATCATTAGACTCGCAATGGATAGAAACGCAATTAGACCTTGTGTTTTTACAAATGTATTGTAAAAAATAACTACAGTAACGACAAGGGATAGCCATAGTCCATAGAAAAAAATAGTTTGTACGAGATGACTAAACGATAAAGCCCCGTATAACAAATAAATATAATACCAACTTACAAGCATACCTAATATCCAAGATACCCATACCAATAAAAGTAAAGAAGCCCATTTTGCAGTTACATATGAGTGATGATCAATAGGTTTTACTAAGATAATTTGTGATACACCACTTTTATGTTCATTTGCAATAATCCCCATAGCCATAAAAACGATTACTAACACACCTAAGCTACTAAGTTGACCAAGTGTCATCATCACCACCTCAGGTACTGTATATTCAGGTAAAATGAATTTCATACCCTCAGGCATCTCACCAACTGCATCTAAAATTTGTGGTAAGAAGTAATTAGTGACCGGATCTAAAATCGATAATAAAATGATAACTAGCGGAAACCAAATCCATTTTTTATTTCTCCAGTTTTCTACAACTTCTTTCTGAAATAGAGTGTTCCACTGCATTATCGGTTCACCGCCTTCATAAACATGTCCTCTAGAGAAGCTCTATCTATTGAAAAATTTGTTAAGTCCCAGTTATGAGTGGCTGCTTTTAATAATATTTCTTCTCGAGCAGACGGTATGTCGATTGCTGTTACCCATAATGCATTCTTTTCAATATACGTGTCGGATACATTAGATAACTGACTTACTTTTTCTTGATACATCTCTAAGCTGTCTTGAAATTCTAATTTAATCATAGAAGTTTGATATGTATCTTGTAGGTTACGAATAGAACCAGATTCAATAACCTTTCCTTGATGTAAAAGGATGAGCTCGTCACTTACTTCTTCAGCATCTCGTAATATATGGGTAGAGAAAAAGATGGACATATCTTTTTTTAGCTCTTCCATAAGAGAGAGTATCTCTCTTCTACCAATAGGATCTAGGGAAGATACGGGCTCGTCTAATAATAACAACTTTGGCTGATGAATAATTGCTTGAGCAATCCCAAGGCGTTGTTTCATTCCACCTGAATAACTAGCTATTCGTTTATCTTTGGCTTCATAAACACCGGTTTTTTGTAAAAGCTCCTTAGCACGTGATTTAGCTGCTGTTGGAGATAGAAGACAAAGTTTTGCGCAGTATACTAGAAATTCATATCCGGTCATCCACGAATAAAAAGTAGGATATTGAGGTAGATAGCCAATATAATTTCGGAAATCTCCTTTTTTAGGGCGATTATGAAAAATAATATCTCCAGAGGTAGATTGTAATAACCCAGCTAGCATTTTTAACGTGGTCGTTTTTCCAGCACCATTTGGACCAATTAGTGCAACACAAGCGTTGTCGGGAACTTTAAAATCAACATGATCAACTACAGTTTTTCCTTTGTATGTTTTAGTCAACTGATTAACGGTTAACAAATTCATTCTTTATTCCTCCTTGCAAAGAGAAAATAAATAATTGGACCAAATATATTAAGAAAGATAATCACGATTAACCAAACTAGCTTCCCGTCTAATGATTCTTTGTTTTTGTTCCAATCAATGAGTGCTATAATCATTAAAATAATTTGTATGACAACAAAAGGTAAAATAATTGGTAGATATTCTAATAATTCTTCCATTATATGTATCACTTCACTTTCTTATATTCATTAGTATTAGTACGATTCATTTTAAAAAAAGATTCATGTATTTCAAAGAAAAAGTCGAAGCTTTTTAGCTTCGACTTTTTCTTTGAGAGAATTGATCATACACTTGATTTGCACGCTTGAATTCTTTTGCATACAAGACTTCTTGTGTTTTAGAAAGAAATTTTTCTTTTTCCGAAGATCGTTGCTTTACCATATAGCATCCCTCACTTTATCAGTAGCATATCCAACACTGGAAGTTTTATACAAAATCAACTATCTCACGACTTTGTTAATAGGGTAATTCCAGAACTTAAGATACTTCTTCCCCAGTACTCTCTGCAGTAGTATCCATTTGGAATTGTTGATAAGAAAAGTAATGCTCTTTTGTAATAACAAATAAATCATAAATATCATCAGAACCATTTACTCGTTGATACATTTGTGGATAAATATCATTTGCAAAAGTAATATAAGGTAATTTTAATACTGCTTTTTTGGAACGTTCATTTGATTTGCGAACTTTCATAAAGATACCATCTATTGCCTTTTCCATAAAAAGTTCATGAAAAAAAGCATCTTTTGCTGGACGATTATACCCTTTGCCAAAGTAAGGCTCGCCTATCCATGTAGCAAGAAAACCATAGTTATCCTCTATATCAAATAGGTTGATTGTACCGATGGGTTGTTGATATTCATCAACTATCGTACGAGAAATTAATTCCCCTCTGTCTTCTGCTTCTATTGTCTGTTTCGTTAAAAAGTAAAACTCATCTGATGTTGATGCTTTATGCCTAACAAAAGGGAATACTTCCGGGTGCGCCATAAGTTCAAAAAGTACAGGCACCTCCTGTAAATCACGTATTTTTAGCATAAAAAATACCCTCCTTATTCCAGGTGGGTATATACAGATGCCAATATAATAAGGAATCTGTGAGTTGCCCACCCTCGAATTTTCATTTATAGATCTCAACAAAAATTCGGGGTGGGAATCGAACCCACTAGAACCAGGTAGTACCCGGTGGCGCACCATTTGCCTTCCCTATTTAATTCTGCTTGAAATTTCTATACGATTCATCTCTTTCATCTTTTTAGTAGTTTTATTTTACAACCTTTTTTTTAAAAAGGGAATCCCTTTTTTGTGAAGAAATTATAAAATTTTCATCCCGCATGTAATTACCCTCGCTTCAAGACTATTTGGTATTGTTAAAGAGGCATGTGTGGGGGGAAACCGCCTGTAAAGGAAGAACCAAAACCCTATTGAATGAAGTTTCACATTATGATTTTGTCTCTTTGATATTTTCTATTGCTTGTTGTAACTTTGGAAACTTAAAATTAAATCCATGATCGATCGCTTTTTGAGGATATGCATACTGTCCTTTTGTTATTAGTTGTGCCATTTCACCAAACGTGATTTCCATAACTAAACGAGGTACATGGATCCAATATGGTCTTCTATATACTTCAGCAACAATCTTCATAAAATCTTTGTTACGTTTTGGTTGTGGTGCAGTTACATTGATAGGACCAGTAACTGTACTATTGTGTATACAGAATAAAATTAATTGAGCAGCATCTTCAATATGAATCCAAGATAACCACTGTTCACCATTACCAATTCTACCTCCAGCAAAAAGTTGAACTGGTAACTTCATCATTGGAAATGCACCTTTATTTCCTAGCAATATTCCTAATCTTGTATAGACCGTCCGTATCCCAAAAGATTGTGCAGTTTTTGCAGTCTCTTCCCATTTTTCGGTTACAGTAGCTAAATAGTCATCAGCAGCTTCGGTAGTTTTTTCAGTGAAGATTAAGTCCTCCGTCATGCCATAATATCCAACTGCAGAAGCACTGATAAATACTTTTGGTTTGGTATTCATCTCTTTCATTAATTGTATAAGATGGTTAGTTATTTTTAATCTACTATCGAGAATAGATTGTTTCTTTTGTTCAGTCCAATATCCAAACAATGATTCACCTGCTAAATTAATTACACATTCAAATATAGGTAGAGAATCAGCTTGAACAGTATAATCTATGTAAGTCGATGTAGAAGTGTTCACTTTATTTTCTACGGACCTAGTAAGTATATATACGTGATATTCCTGATTTTGTAATTGGCTAGTTATTTCAGAACCGAGAAATCCTGTTCCACCACTTATTAAAGCATATTTCATATATGATAGCCTCCTTTATATATTAGTTCATTCGTATCGTAGTTTTTGCTATGATGTATAAAGAGGTGAATAACCAATGAAAAAAATTGCTCGTATTACAACGCAAAAAAAACATAAAAACCGATATAATATCTTTTTGCAAACTCCTGAAGGTGATGCATATGGTTTTAGTGTGGATGAAGCGGTACTAATTGAATATCGTCTTTCTAAAGGAATGGAGCTTGAGGATGAAATGATTTCAATTCTCGAGCAAAAAGATACATTACATAAAGCATATACCCTTACTATACACTTTTTAAGCTATCGAATGCGCTCAGAAAAAGAAGTTAGAGATTATTTACAAAAAAAAGAAGTGGATGGTACACATATTGATGAAATTATTAAACGTTTAAAACGTGAAAAATGGGTGGATGATCAACAGTTTGCACTGATGTTTGTGCGCTCCCGTATGAATTCATCTTCTAAAGGACCAAAAATGATACAACAAGAATTATATGAAAAGGGTGTAGAGGGGAGTAAAATAACAATAGCTCTCGAACAATATTCAATAGCAGATCAGAAACAGAAGGTAGTAAAATTAATTAATAAAAAACTTCAATCAAAATCAAAAGATTCCCATCAAAAAAGAATGGATCAAATAAAGCAAAATTTGATGCAAAAAGGATTTGATTCAGGAGTAATAAGTATCGTTATTCAAGAAATGGACACGACAAAAGATACGGATCGTGAGTGGGAAGTTCTACAACTCCAAGGGGAGAAACTTATGTATAAATATCAAAAAAAACATAGTGGCTTTACCTTAAAACAAAAAGTAATGGAAGGACTATATCGTAAAGGATTTTCATTTGATATGATAAATCAGTTTATAGAGCAAGAACTTCAAGATGAGTAAAATGAATGGTTTACAGATAATATTGCTGATACAATTAGATAGGATGAATAGGAGGAAGAAAAATGAATTTTCGTTATAGTGATTATTCTATTGAACAATTGCACCGAGAAATTGGGGAATTAAAAGAAAAAGCACAGAAAGCCGAACAACTTGGTAACGTTTCTGAAGTACAAATATATGAGCGGAAAATGCAAGTTGCATTAGCATATACATTAAATCCAGATGAATTTAAAAAAGATGAAATTTATCAATTGAAGATGGAACCAGGATATACATTTAAAATTGATTATATTAATGGGGTATTTGCTTGGGGATATCGTATAAATTTATTAGATGAAATACGTGAAGAAATCGAAGCATTGCCTATTTCACTTTTAGGTAAAAAGTTAGGATAACGAATCAATTTCATTATAGAAGGATGGTTAGTAGAAAAGCTAACCATCCTTTTTATGGGGAAGAATCACTTGGAACTAATTTACTTTGTAATTTTCTTTCTGAGAATATCCATCCTGTATACGAAGTGACAATTTCTAAATTCGCATTAATTTGTACAACAGCCACGAATGGATAGTAATCTTTTGAACGATAACGTAAATCAATAAATCTAACTTCCGTTGATCCATCTTTTTGTTCATAAATTTCCCAACGATAAATGGGAGAAAAGTTCAAGAAAGACTGGATATTTTTATCTTGTTTGGCAACATCCATAATGTCACTTTCTGGAAGCGGTACCCGTAGAAATTCATCGATTATTTCAATGTGACGATCCTCTACTCTGCCTACATAAAACCGATCGGGAGTGGTTATAGCTACACGCCAATAATTTTGTTTTAGTGTAGGAGAGGTAACAACAGAAACGGTTTCTGGATAATACTCATGAATTTTTTTTACGATTTCTCTTTTGTCCATATACCGTTTAATGTAATATAGTACAATGACTGAGTATATGATTACCCAAGTAATGCCAGGATTGGCACCCAAAGCCCAAGCTGCTATTCCAGCAACATTTAAAAAGAAAATATAGGGATCAAATGTATTAATGAACCCTTTGGCTATCCACTTTTTAGAGAATGGACGAAATGCTTGTGTGCCGTATGCATTAAATAAATCGACAAACACATGGATAACGACTGCTAATAAAGTCCATAACCAAAGATGCAAATAATTAACTTCAGGTACAAATAAATATATTAATCCGGATACGAGAAAACTCCATATGATAATTGCTGGTAGTGAATGAGAGGCTCCTCGATGGTGTCGGATATAAGTAGCGTTATTTTTTAGTTTAAACACCGTGTCAAAATCAGGGGCGTGAGACCCAACAACGGTACCAACTAATACAGCATGAAATAGTGTAGGGTTACTTTGCACTACAGGGTCGATTGTTGCTAGTCCGCCTAATGCAACACCCATAACTATATGCGTACCAGTGTCCATATAAGATTATCCTCCTTAAATTTACCAGTAATTAAAGTCAAACTAGACGTTATTGTAACACAAAGGATGTGGGAAAAAGATGAATAAAAGGTTACAACATTTTAACATTCCAGTTTTTCAATCCGATTTACTGGAATGGTATTATTTGAATAAACGTGATCTACCCTGGAGAAGAGAAAAAAATCCTTATAAAACATGGGTATCAGAAATTATGCTACAACAAACCAAGGTAGATACAGTTATACCTTATTTTAATCGCTTTATGGAGAAATATCCAACAGTTTATGATTTAGCCGAAGCAGATGAACAAGACGTATTAAAATCTTGGGAAGGCTTAGGTTACTATTCCCGTGCACGAAATTTACAAACCGCAGTTCGTGAAGTTGTAAATACATATCATGGTAAAATTCCCGATAATGAAAAGGAATTAGCAAGTTTAAAAGGGGTTGGTCCGTACACAAAGGGTGCAATACTATCCATTGCTTTTGATCATCCCGTTCCTGCAGTGGATGGAAATGTTCTTAGAGTGTTCTCTAGAATTTTAAAGATAGAAGATGATATTGCCAAGCAATCAACAAAAAAAGAAATAGAGCACCATGTTGGAGAAATTATATCCCATAAAGATCCTTCCTCATTTAATCAAGCCATTATGGACTTAGGTGCAACAATCTGTACACCAAAAAAACCAACATGTATGTTCTGCCCTGTAATGGAACACTGTCAAGCTTTTCAATATGGAATCCAAGAACAATTACCAATTAAGAAAAAAGCAAAAAAGCAAAAAATAAAACAGTATATTGTCTTGCTCATTCAAAACGATCAAGGTGAATATGTAATCGAAAAACGTAGTGATCAAGGGTTATTAGCAAATTTATGGCAATTTCCAATGGTCCCTCTAGAAGAAGTAAGTATAAATCAATTGGAACAATGGATGTATGATAAATATGGAATTGAATTACAAATAGAATCAGATTGCGGCGATCTGAAACATACATTTAGTCATATTATATGGAAAATGAATATAAAGAAAGCTAGTACTTCTCAACATTATTTAAATAAAGATTCATTAACATTCGTTTCTAAAGAAGATATTGATAATTACCCATTCCCTGTGTCACATCAAAAAATGATGCAATTTTTATAACGAAAAATCAGGATTAATCCAAATGGATGTCCTGATTTTTTTCTATGCGTTGGAACATTTCTTTATTTATCTCGTGAAGGATTGTAAGTCCTTCAGAATTTATATATGGAAGTATTTGTGATAATGCATGCTGAAAATAATGAAGTTCCCCGTCCTCCCAATCTGTTTTGCTCATCATAGATAATTCGGAAAAGTCTCTCTGAAGCTTAATTGGTATCTCCTCCCCTTGTATTTTACATTCTTATTTTGTGCACTTACCTAAGTAGACATCCATGCCATTTTTTGTAGTGAAAAAGTAAAAAAGTTTGGATAAGAAACGAGTTACTGGACAAATTAATTATTGCGGAGGTGATATTGATGGCTAAAAAGCAAAATCAACAAAATCAAACTACTGCAGCTGGTACAAATGCACAGCATGTTAAACAACAAAACAAACAAGCTGCTCAAGGTCAAGGACAATATGGTACTGAGTTCGCTTCTGAAACAGATGCACAGCAAGTGAAGCAACAAAATCAAAAATCTCAACAAAAAAAGAAATAACATCTGTTTTCTAATTAACGAAAGAGTTCCCTTTTGATATAAAGGGGACTCTTTTTATTGGTAAAAGACAAGTGCACTTGTAAATCGCTATTTCTCCCCTTGTTATCTTTTAGTATTCATTATCAAGTCCCTTCTTGTTCGTTTAGCTTTATATTTCTAAATAGAACACTTATAATAGTAATAATTAAAAAGTGATCGGGCGAAAATGAAAAGGAGAGGAGTACTATGGTTTCTCCAAATGCAGGTTCTAAGGTTTCTATCCAAAGTTATAAACATAACGGACAACTCCATCGTACTTGGGAGAACAGTGTGATTTTAAAAGGTACGGAAAGTGTCGTTATTGGTGCAAATGATCGAACAAAAGTAGTTGAAAGTGATGGACGTTCTTGGATTACTAGAGAACCAGCCATATGCTATTTTCATTCCAAGTACTGGTTTAACATTATTGGGATGTTACGTAATGATGGAATTTATTATTATTGTAATATTAGTTCGCCATTTGTGTATGATGGTGAGGCATTAAAATATATTGATTATGATTTAGATGTAAAAGTTTTTCCAGATATGACATTTCAATTATTAGATGAAGACGAATATGAAGAACATCGGAATTTGATGAATTATCCTCAAGTCATTGATCGTATTCTTCATCAACAGTTAGAGATTTTAATTCGATGGATACGACAAGGGAAAGGTCCGTTTTCCCCCGACTTTGTCGATAATTGGTATGAAATGTACTTAACGTATCATTGATTGAAGCTATTTTATTGCAATTTCTATGAAGAAAGAGGTATCCTTGTTACCGTGAGTTGTAACAAGGTTTTTTTATGGAAACCAATCACATCAACAGAGGAAGATGTATTATGAGCAGTATTAAACAGTATATGGAATTTGTAAAACCATATAAATGGAAAATAGTGTTGACATTAATTATTGGAGTTATGAAATTTGGAATTCCATTATTAATGCCATTAATTTTGAAATATGTAATTGATGATATTATATCTGTAGAAGGATTAACGCAGTCTGAAAGAATAACACAGTTATTTTGGGTGATGGGAATATCGTTTGTTATTTTTCTTGTTCTTCGTCCCCCGATTGAATATGTAAGACAATACTTAGCTCAGTGGGTAGGAAATAAAATATTATTTGATATTCGTGATAAATTATTTGATCACTTACAAAAATTAAGCCTAAAATTCTATTCTCAGACAAAAACCGGAGAAATTATTTCCCGGGTAATACATGATGTCGAACAAACGAAGAATTTTGTGATTACTGGGTTAATGAATATTTGGTTGGACTTAACAACAATTTTAATCGCAATTGTAATTATGCTAACAATGAATGTTCAACTAACTCTTGTTTCCATTATATTATTCCCGTTATTTGGGTTTGCAGTGAAGTACTTCTTTGGTCGATTGCGTACTCTTACTCGAGAAAGGTCACAAGCGCTAGCGGAGGTACAAGGACATTTACATGAGCGGGTACAAGGAGTACCGGTTACACGTAGTTTTGCACTTGAAGATTATGAACAAGAGCAATTCGATAAAAGAAACAGTAACTTTCTTGATAAGGCTTTACGTCACACAGATTGGAATGCAAGAACATTTGCTGTGACTAATACTATTACTGATTTAGCACCATTATTAGTGATTGCATTTGCTGGATATCAAGTTATTACTGGAGCAGTAACATTAGGGACAATGGTTGCTTTCGTAGGATATATGGAACGTGTGTATAGTCCATTACGCCGTTTGATCAATTCTTCTACTACATTAGTACAAGCTATTGCATCGATCGATCGTGTCTTTGAGTTAATGAATGAGAAATATGATATATCGGACAAACAAGATGCCGTTGATCCTGGAAGATTAAATGGCAGAGTCGAATTTGAACATGTTTCATTCCAATATGACGAAGAAGAATTACCAGTACTTAAAGATGTTACTCTCCATGTAGATAAAGGTGAAACTATTGCTTTTGTAGGTATGAGTGGGGGAGGGAAATCGACATTAATTAGTCTTATTCCTCGTTTTTATGATGCAACAGGTGGAAGTGTGAAAATTGATGGGAAAGATATTCGTGATTATCAATCTAGATCGTTAAGAGATAATATTGGTATGGTATTACAAGATAATATCCTCTTTTCTGAATCGATCGAAATGAATATACGTATGGGTAACCCTGAAGCAACGGATGAAGAGGTAGTTCAAGCAGCTAAAGCAGCCAATGCTCATCAATTTATTGAGTCACTACCACAAGGTTATGCCACAATGGTAGGTGAACGAGGAGTCAAACTCTCTGGTGGACAAAAACAACGCATCGCTATTGCGAGAGTATTTTTAAAGAATCCACCAATTCTTATATTTGACGAAGCAACTTCTGCACTTGATCTTGAGAGCGAACATCTTATTCAAGAAACAATGGAACGATTGGCGTCCGATAGAACTACATTCATTGTCGCGCATCGACTAGCAACTATTACACACGCGAATAGAATTGTTGTTGTGGAAGACGGACAAATAATCGAATCTGGTTCGCACGACGAATTAATGAAGTTACAGGGTCATTATTATGATTTGTATCAAATTCAACACTTAGAAGCAGAGAACTAAAACGAAGCCATCGAACTTAATTTTCGATGGCTTCTTTCTTTTTTAAGTCTATAATATGAAACATTTTGATATAGATTATTGCGCTGATACAAGCACATAATAAAATGAATCCAAATATGAAAATTGGTGGAAATATACTTGATAATATGACTGTGAAGGGAGCGATAAACCTTCCAAAAGAATATTGTAAGTCAGAAGCGCCGATATATTGTCCTCTTGCGTTTTTAGGAGCGTAGGAAACGGCAAAGTTTTGAACTACTGGTCCATGGATGATTTCACCAATAGTAAAAATTACTGTGAGAATAAACAACAGCCAAATATTAGTGGAGAGGCCGACGCTAAACATACCCATTCCAGATAAAGATGCAGCGAGTATAAGAGCGTTTCGGTCTGACCAACCATTTATCTTTTTTGTAACTGGGATAACTAATAAAACAAATAATAATCCGTTTAATCCTATCATCCAACCGAAAATTTGCTCGCTATTTAATGAGAATGACCAGTCGCCTATAGAAAAAAGTGTTTGTGTTTGAATATAGTTTTTTACATATAATGCAAGGTATAGATCTAATTGCATCATCGATACCGTGATAAACATCCCTCCGATAATATAATAGAGGTAAACTTTATCTTTAAGAATGTGTAAATAGCTTTTCCAATGTTTCATTATAACTGAAAAGGCAGTTGTGTTTTGTTTGGATTTTTGGATTGGGATAGTCTCTCTCATAAGAGCTAGAATAATGCCAGAATAAAGAAAGGTAACAAATGTACATGTCCATAGTAATTCAGTTCTGTATTGAAAAAATAAAACAGCTCCGATAACTGGTCCTAAAACAGCCCCGATGTTATTTGCAGAAGCAAACGTTGCGAACACATTACGTCGTTCTTGGTCTGATACTAAGTCAGCAACCATCGCACTGCTTGCAGGTCTGTAAAAGGATTTCCCTAAGCTTATACCAATAAATGCCATATAGTCGAACCAAGGAGAGATCGATAATGCGAACAAAGCAAAAAACATTGCCTGGATGAAGGAACCTATTAACATGATCTTGCGTCTTCCGTATTCATCAGCAATATAACCTCCAAGCATTCCTCCAAATATACTAATAATAGATGGAGCGGTCATCATAATACCTGCTTCAATTACACCTATTGACTCACTAAAGTAAATGGTTAAGAAAGGGAAATACATCCAAAACAGCATATTAAATAATGTTTCACCAAACAATCTAATTTTTAAATTACGATTCCATGTTAACCATGACATTTAATAGCTCCTATAAATCGATTCCTGGCCAGGTAATATATATTCTATATTTAATTTTTTGAAAATTATAGACTTATAATTAGAAAACAGTTATAATACTATTATAGAATTTAAAGCAGGGATGTCTTTATTTTAAGTGTCCTACAAATAGAACATTTGTTCCTGGGAGGTACATATGCTAACAAAGCATATGTTTTTTAATGTATATAAAAGACCTACAAACCGGAATTTTCCAGATTGTAGGTCTTTATTATATTTCACTATAAAATTTTAGCCATTTCAGCAAAACTTCTATCAATAGCATCGATCGTGTTTTCAATATCTGAATCTTTATGCTCTGTTGTTAAGAACCAAGCTTCATATTTAGATGGCGCTAGATTAATGCCTTCTCGCAGCATTAGTTGGAAGAACTTTGCAAATGCCTCTCCGTCTGAGACATCCGCTTCTTCGTAATTTGTTACCTGGTCTACTCCAAAGTATACTGTCAAAGCACCACATAGTCGATTGACGGTGATATGAATACCATGTTCGCGAGCTTTTTCGATTATACCTTCTTCTAATCGTTTACCAAGCCGATCTAACTCTTCATAGACGCCTTCCTCTTTTAATACTTCTAAACATGCGATACCCGCTGCCATCGATGCCGGATTACCTGACATCGTACCAGCTTGATAGGCAGGTCCAAGAGGTGCTACTTGTTCCATTATATCTTTTCTGCCACCGTAAGCACCAATAGGTAAGCCGCCACCAATGATTTTACCCATTGCAGTCATATCTGGTTCTACACCGTATATTTGTTGAGCACTTCCATAAGTGAAACGGAATGCAGTAATTACTTCATCATATATTACTAATGCACCTGCTCGGTGAGTAAGCTCATTTACCTCTTGTAAAAATCCTTTAAAAGGTTCCACAATTCCAAAGTTCCCTACTATTGGTTCCACAAGTACAGCTGCTACTTCATCTCCCCATTTATCTAATGCAACTTTAAATGATTCGATATCATTGAACGGTACAGTTATTACATCAGATGCAGTTGATGTAGGAACGCCGGCTGAATCTGGAGTACCTAATGTAGAAGGTCCAGATCCTGCTTCTACTAATACAGCATCAAAATGTCCATGATAACAACCTGCGAATTTAATTATTTTTGTACGTCCAGTATAAGCGCGAGCAACACGAATTGTTGTCATTACGGCTTCAGTGCCAGAATTATTAAATCGAACTTTTTCTAATGAAGGAATTGCTTCTTTTAACATTTGAGCAAATTCATTTTCCAAACGTGTTGGTGTACCATATAGAACACCAGTTGTCGCAGCATGAGCTATCGCTTTTGCTATATGCGGATGTGCATGTCCAGTTATGATTGGTCCATAAGCTGCTAAATAATCAATATATTTATTATCATCCACATCCCAAAAGTAAGCTCCTTGTCCTCGTTCCATATATACAGGCGAACCACCGCCTACAGCTTTATAAGCACGAGAAGGAGAGTTTACTCCTCCTACAATATGTTGAAGAGCCTCTTGATGTAGCTTTTCAGAATTTGTAAATTTCATCAGTCATTTTCCTCCTCTGTCTTACCAGTTACTAATATATCAAAAATCACCCAGAAATTCTTATAAAACGTACATTTTTATTTTTTGAACAAGCTTGTTGCTCTTTGGCATATATATATAGTATAGGAGCCATTAAGAGAGGATGGTTAACGATGATATTACCTTGGATTTTGTTAATTCTTATTGTGATAATAGGTGGAAAATGTGTATATGATTTCATTCAAACAAATAATATCAGTCAGTTGTTTCGTATGAGAGAGGGACATTTTTCGATAGAGATCTTTCTTGCTATGATAGTTGTATATATAACAATAATGCTTGGCTATGGAATGATATATTTTATATTATCTCTTGAGGGGATTGTGCTTGTAGAACATGGAGAACTTAGACAAGTTAGTATTATTGGGTCATTAATACATTCTGTTTACTTTAGTGGAGTTACGCTTTTAACAATTGGCTATGGTGACATTATTCCATTAGGTATTGGAAGGTTAATTGCTGTATCTCAAGCTCTTATTGGATACATACTGCCAGCGGCATTTGTGTTGAAGGTAGTGCAAATTGGATCTAGAAGTAGGGATGAATGAATATCTCTATTTATTGTGATATATTGAAGAAAATGGTTATATGTTGGAGGGGTAACAATAATGTCTGTAAAAATAGGATCAAAAGTAAAAGATTTTAGTTTACCAAATCAGAATGGTGAAAATATAAGTTTGTCTGATTATCAAGGGAAATATGTTGTTTTATATTTTTATCCAAAGGATATGACACCGGGGTGTACGACAGAAGCATGTGATTTTCGCGATAATCACGAAAGTTTTAAAGAGTTAGATGCAGTTATACTAGGAGTAAGCCCTGACCCAGAAGCACGTCATCAGAAATTTATTGATAAACACGAATTACCATTTAATCTTCTTTCGGACGAAGATCATCAAGTTGCAGAACAATTCGATGTTTGGAAGTTAAAGAAGAATTTCGGAAAAGAATATTATGGTATTGAACGATCTACATTTATTTTAGATAAAGAAGGAAATTTAATTAAAGAATATAGAAAAGTAAGAGTGAAAGATCATGTTTCTAATGCCCTAACATACATTAAAGAAATAAAAGAAGACGAATAGAGGTTAAAATATGCGTATTTATACTAGGTCCGGGGATAGCGGATTAACCTCATTAGTATATGGACAACGAGTTCCAAAAAATCATTTGCGGGTAGAGGCCTATGGGACATGTGATGAAGCAAACTCAGCAATTGGAATGGCTGTTAGTGCGCTCGGGAATGAAGAGTGGGAAGGTAAACAGGATTTCCTTGATCAATTACATCGTGTCCAAACAATTTTATTTCATGTTGGAGCGGAGCTTTCTACTCCAAAGGACAAAGAAGTGTACTGGAAATTAAAACAGTCGCATATAGATGAAATGGAAAAACAAATAGATGTTTGGGACGAGGAATTAGAAACATTAAATAATTTTATTTTACCATCTGGTCATCTAGCTTCGAGTGCTTTGCATAATGCACGTACAATTGTTAGACGAGCAGAACGAGTAGTAGTAAGTTTAGAAGAGGAAATTGAAAATAAACTCGTAATTTCTTACCTAAATCGCCTCTCTGATTTCCTTTTTGTTGCAGCCCGTTTTATCAATAAAAAACTTGGTGGAGAAGAACAAGGACTACACGTTGATTTATCACGCATGTAATGTGAAGTAATACGACTATGATTCTATGCCATATTAGAGAAGTGGAGAAGAGCGATTATTCTTCATGAAGTTTCTATTTATAAATGATATTGGTGGTTATGCTATTGTTGACAGAAAACAGTTTATGAAGGTACACTATTTATAAAGATTATAATATAATAATTTTATTAACTAAAATATATTACTGAAAGAGAGGTGTTTAACGGTGTCTGAACAACGTCTGCGTCAAGCAATCGATACTTTGAAGGAATCAGGCGTCCGTATTACACCACAGAGACACGCAGTGCTCGAATATCTTTTAAATGCTATGGTTCATCCCACTGCGGACGAAATATATAAAGCTTTAGAAGGTAAGTTTCCGAATATGAGTGTTGCAACCGTGTATAATAACTTACGTGTATTGAAAGATATCGGACTTGTACGCGAATTGACCTATGGTGATTCCTCTAGTCGATTTGACTGTAATACATCGGATCACTACCATATCATTTGTAATGATTGTGGAAAGATTGTTGATTTTCATTACCCTTCATTAAATGAAGTTGAATCTCTTGCAGAACAAGTAACTGGATTTGATGTTAGCCATCATCGCTTAGAAGTCTATGGTAAATGCGATGAATGTCAAGAAGTAAATACGAAAAAGCACTAATGTATATTAATAAACCCCGTCAGGTGACGGGGTTTATTTTATGTGTAACTTATTTCTTCTTATATTTACGGGAATTATACTTCTCGTCAAATTCTATTCCTTCTAAATTTTTGTCCATTGTGAGTGGTTGTTTACAATGCATACATGCATCTACACGACCAAGCATTTTTGTTGGTTTTTCACAACTTGGACAGATTACAGGTACAGCCCGAAGTGATAAAGTACCAATCCATACATATACTGCACAACTAAGGATCACCATTAAGGTACCTAAGATAAAGAAAATTACCATTAACCATTCAATATTCTTGGTTAAAATACCACCGTACATTGTTATTATGCCAGCAAAAACAAGTATCAATGCAAATGTACGTATCTTATTTATTTTACTTGAGTATGTAAGTTGTTGTGACATGGTTGTCCTCCTTATTCTTCCATTGTAGTATAGCACAGAATAAGAAAAGATTGAATTTGATTAGAGGATTTCACTGTAATTTAACGAATATATTAAATATTAGGTGTAGTGGGGAGGCATCTTAGGTGGAAAATTTTTTAAGACCAATTTATCAAGAGCATGCAAGTAATTCTAATACATTAGGAATTTTAACAATAGAAGCAACGCAATTTGATCGTCCATTAACAGATGGTTTTGATAGTATTTTACTTATTATTGTGCGCGAACAAGCAAATAACTGGTTTGTTAAACATTATGAAGTTGATGGGGGAACTGCTGCACTTCATTTAGTAAAAGAAGAAATACTAATGGAGTGGATAGACACGAGCGGTTACAGAAGAGCGGTCGAATGGATTATATATGGAAGAACCATCTATGATAGAAATGAATATGTAAAGCAACTTAAAGAAGAATTGAGATTTTTTCCTGAAGACAAAAGAGATTTAAGGAAGATTATTGATTTTGGTAAACTTGTAAAAAGTTATAGTGAAGCAAAATTATTATATGATGCTGGAGAAATAAGAGACGCGCATAGTAAAATCTTAAATTCTTTGCACTATTTAGCAAGATTATCTGTTATTGATCATGGTTATTATCCTGAAGTGACTGTATGGAATCAGGTAAAGAACATGGATCTTGAAGTATATAAATTATACGAATCTTTATTAGATAGTAATGAATCCATTGAAAAAAGAATTGAACTTATGTTAATAGCAATGGATTTTGTGATGAATAATCGTGCACACTCAGCTTCAAAACATTTACTTGAGATAATGGACAAACAAGAAGAACCATGGTCATATGCTTCTATCAAAGCAATTACCGATGTTCAACATTATACGTATGATTTAAGTGCAATCCTTTCTTATTTAGTTGAAAAAGGTTTTGTAGAAGTAGTCTTATTAGATACAAAAAACCCTGCTGTATTTCAACGTACTTATAGGGTGAAAGAAAAGTAATAGTAACGTTTATTGTGAGTTTGAATATAATGAAATGGTGAAAGCGCCTAGGAAACGATTATTTTGCATTATACCCCATATTGTTCCTTGTTTTATTGCTTGTGTAAAAAAAATGTAAAATAATCGTTGACTTTCATTCTGAGCCGTGATAAAGTTAATTTCGTTGCTGAGATGAGCAAGCGTTCAGCAAAAACAAATTAAAAAACAACAAAAAAGTTATTGACATTAAAAACACAGCATGGTATATTTAAGAGGTCGCTGCTTGAGAGAGTGACACTGAAATTGCTCTTTGAAAACTGAACAAAACAACCAGTACGAAAGAAGAAAAACACCTCGTTTTTCTTAAAAAGAAATGAAGTCAGAAGTTGACTTCTGAAGCACAAGAAACACAACTTTTATGGAGAGTTTGATCTTGGCTCAGGACGAACGCTGGCGGCGTGCCTAATACATGCAAGTCGAGCGCAGGAAGTTATCTGATCCTCTTCGGAGGTGACGATAATGGAATGAGCGGCGGACGGGTGAGTAACACGTAGGCAACCTGCCTGTAAGACTGGGATAACTCGTGGAAACGCGAGCTAATACCGGATAACACTTTTCATCTCCTGATGAGAAGTTGAAAGGCGGCTTTTGCTGTCACTTACAGATGGGCCTGCGGCGCATTAGCTAGTTGGTAAGGTAACGGCTTACCAAGGCGACGATGCGTAGCCGACCTGAGAGGGTGATCGGCCACACTGGGACTGAGACACGGCCCAGACTCCTACGGGAGGCAGCAGTAGGGAATCTTCCGCAATGGACGAAAGTCTGACGGAGCAACGCCGCGTGAGTGATGAAGGTTTTCGGATCGTAAAACTCTGTTGTTAGGGAAGAACAAGTGCCATAGTAACTGATGGCACCTTGACGGTACCTAACCAGAAAGCCACGGCTAACTACGTGCCAGCAGCCGCGGTAATACGTAGGTGGCAAGCGTTGTCCGGAATTATTGGGCGTAAAGCGCTCGCAGGCGGTTCTTTAAGTCTGATGTGAAATCTTACGGCTCAACCGTAAACGTGCATTGGAAACTGGAGGACTTGAGTGCAGAAGAGGAGAGTGGAATTCCACGTGTAGCGGTGAAATGCGTAGAGATGTGGAGGAACACCAGTGGCGAAGGCGACTCTCTGGTCTGTAACTGACGCTGAGGAGCGAAAGCGTGGGGAGCGAACAGGATTAGATACCCTGGTAGTCCACGCCGTAAACGATGAGTGCTAGGTGTTAGGGGGTTTCCGCCCCTTAGTGCTGAAGTTAACGCATTAAGCACTCCGCCTGGGGAGTACGGCCGCAAGGCTGAAACTCAAAAGAATTGACGGGGGCCCGCACAAGCGGTGGAGCATGTGGTTTAATTCGAAGCAACGCGAAGAACCTTACCAGGTCTTGACATCCTCTGAACACTCTAGAGATAGAGTTTTCCCTTCGGGGACAGAGTGACAGGTGGTGCATGGTTGTCGTCAGCTCGTGTCGTGAGATGTTGGGTTAAGTCCCGCAACGAGCGCAACCCTTGATCTTAGTTGCCAGCATTTAGTTGGGCACTCTAAGGTGACTGCCGGTGACAAACCGGAGGAAGGTGGGGATGACGTCAAATCATCATGCCCCTTATGACCTGGGCTACACACGTGCTACAATGGATGGAACAAAGGGAAGCGAACCCGTGAGGTCAAGCAAATCCCACAAAACCATTCTCAGTTCGGATTGTAGGCTGCAACTCGCCTACATGAAGCCGGAATCGCTAGTAATCGCGGATCAGCATGCCGCGGTGAATACGTTCCCGGGCCTTGTACACACCGCCCGTCACACCACGAGAGTTGGTAACACCCGAAGTCGGTGAGGTAACCTTTTGGAGCCAGCCGCCGAAGGTGGGACTAATGATTGGGGTGAAGTCGTAACAAGGTAGCCGTATCGGAAGGTGCGGCTGGATCACCTCCTTTCTAAGGATTATTACGGAATCGTACTTGGTTGTTTGGTTCAGTTTTGAGAGAGCAATCTCTCGAAATAATGAACTTCTGTTAAGAACGTCACGTCCATGTGACAACACAGAAGCCACCACATCCGTGTGGAAGTTTGTACCTTGAAAACTAAATAAGAGTAACAACGACATCAAACAAAAAGATGAAGCAACTATTAAATTAGAAGCTGAATCTATTTAATGTTTTTTTGAAACAAGGCTATTAAATTAGCACGCTTATTTACTGAAATAACTTAGTTAAGTGAATAAGGGCGCACGGTGGATGCCTTGGCACTAGGAGCTGAAGAAGGACGGGACTAACACCGATATGCCTCGGGGAGTTGTAAGTAAACTTTGATCCGGGGATTTCCGAATGGGGAAACCCACTGTTCGTAATGGAGCAGTACCTATACCTCAATACATAGGGTATAGGGAGCAGACCCGGGGAACTGAAACATCTCAGTACCTGGAGGAAGAGAAAGAAACCTCGATTTCCTGAGTAGCGGCGAGCGAAACGGAAAGAGCCCAAACCAGAAAGCTTGCTTTCTGGGGTTGTAGGACACTCCTTTGGAGTTACAAAGAAATTCTTTAAATGAATCGATCTGGAAAGGTCAGCCGAAGAAGGTAACAGCCCTGTAATTGAAAAGGAATTTCCTCCGGAGTGTATCCTGAGTACGGCGGAACACGTGGAATTCCGTCGGAATCCGGGAGGACCATCTCCCAAGGCTAAATACTCCCTAGTGACCGATAGTGAACCAGTACCGTGAGGGAAAGGTGAAAAGCACCCCGGAAGGGGAGTGAAATAGAACCTGAAACCGTGTGCCTACAAGTAGTCGAAGCCCGTTAATGGGTGACGGCGTACCTTTTGTAGAATGGACCGGCGAGTTACGATCTCATGCAAGGTTAAGTGGAAGACACGGAGCCGCAGCGAAAGCGAGTCTGAATAGGGCGAGTATAGTATGTGGTCGTAGACCCGAAACCGTGTGATCTACCCATGTCCAGGGTGAAGGTCAGGTAACACTGACTGGAGGCCCGAACCCACGTATGTTGAAAAATGCGGGGATGAGGTGTGGGTAGGGGTGAAATGCCAATCGAACACGGAGATAGCTGGTTCTCTCCGAAATAGCTTTAGGGCTAGCCTCAAGATGATGAGTACTGGAGGTAGAGCACTGATTGGACTAGGGGCCCCTACCGGGTTACCGAATTCAGTCAAACTCCGAATGCCAGTTACTTAAACTTGGGAGTCAGACTATGGGTGATAAGGTTCATAGTCGAAAGGGAAACAGCCCAGACCGCCAGCTAAGGTCCCAAAGTATACGTTAAGTGGAAAAGGATGTGGAGTTGCCCAGACAACCAGGATGTTGGCTTAGAAGCAGCCACCATTTAAAGAGTGCGTAATAGCTCACTGGTCGAGTGACTCTGCGCCGAAAATGTACCGGGGCTAAACGTATCACCGAAGCTGCGGATTGTTCTTACGAACAATGGTAGGAGAGCGTTCTAAGTGCTGTGAAGTCAGACCGTGAGGACTGGTGGAGCGCTTAGAAGTGAGAATGCCGGTATGAGTAGCGAAAAAAGAGTGAGAATCTCTTTCACCGAATGCCTAAGGTTTCCTGAGGAAGGCTCGTCCTCTCAGGGTTAGTCGGGACCTAAGCCGAGGCCGACAGGCGTAGGCGATGGACAACAGGTAGATATTCCTGTACCACCTCATGATTGTTTGAGCGATGGGGGGACGCAGTAGGATAAGGAATGCGCACCGATGGACGTGTGCGCCCAAGCAGTGAGAAAGTCAGATAGGCAAATCCGTCTGGCAATTTCAAGCTGTGATGGGGAGGGAAATTGAGTACCGAAGTTCCGGATTTCACACTGCCAAGAAAAGCCTCTAGTTAGATCATAGGTGCCCGTACCGCAAACCGACACAGGTAGGCGAGGAGAGAATCCTAAGGTGAGCGGGAGAACTCTCGTTAAGGAACTCGGCAAAATGACCCCGTAACTTCGGGAGAAGGGGTGCTCCTTCATAGGAGGAGCCGCAGTGAATAGGCCCAAGCGACTGTTTAGCAAAAACACAGGTCTCTGCGAAGCCGAAAGGCGAAGTATAGGGGCTGACACCTGCCCGGTGCTGGAAGGTTAAGGGGACGAGTTAGCTCTTCGGAGCGAAGCTTTGAACCGAAGCCCCAGTAAACGGCGGCCGTAACTATAACGGTCCTAAGGTAGCGAAATTCCTTGTCGGGTAAGTTCCGACCCGCACGAAAGGTGCAACGACTTGGGCACTGTCTCAACGAGAGACCCGGTGAAATTATACTATGCGTGAAGATGCGCATTACCCGCGACAGGACGGAAAGACCCCGTGGAGCTTTACTGTAGCCTGATATTGAATGTTTGTGCAGCTTGTACAGGATAGGTGGGAGCCTTTGAAGCGTGAGCGCTAGCTTACGTGGAGGCACCCGTGGGATACCACCCTCGCTGTATGAACATTCTAACCCAGGACCGTGATCCGGTTCGGAGACAGTGTCAGGCGGGCAGTTTGACTGGGGCGGTCGCCTCCCAAAGAGTAACGGAGGCGCCCAAAGGTTCCCTCAGAATGGTTGGAAATCATTCGTAGAGTGTAAAGGCAGAAGGGAGCTTGACTGCGAGACCTACAAGTCGAGCAGGGACGAAAGTCGGGCTTAGTGATCCGGTGGTTCCGCATGGAAGGGCCATCGCTCAACGGATAAAAGCTACCCCGGGGATAACAGGCTTATCTCCCCCAAGAGTTCACATCGACGGGGAGGTTTGGCACCTCGATGTCGGCTCATCGCATCCTGGGGCTGTAGTCGGTCCCAAGGGTTGGGCTGTTCGCCCATTAAAGCGGTACGCGAGCTGGGTTCAGAACGTCGTGAGACAGTTCGGTCCCTATCCGTCGTGGGCGTTGGAAGTTTGAGAGGAGCTGTCCTTAGTACGAGAGGACCGGGATGGACACACCGCTGGTGTACCAGTTGTTCCGCCAGGAGCATGGCTGGGTAGCTACGTGTGGAAAGGATAAGTGCTGAAAGCATCTAAGCATGAAGCCCCCCTCAAGATGAAACTTCCCATCACTTCGAGTGAGTAAGATCCCTCAGAGACGATGAGGTTGATAGGTCCGAGGTGGAAGCGTGGTGACACGTGCAGCTGACGGATACTAATTGATCGAGGACTTATCTAAGTTCTTAGAATGATGTCACGTTACTCTTATTTAGTTTTTAGGGTACAATCCTAAAAAAGTGTTGCATTTTATCTAAGAAATGCATATAATATAACTTGTCCTTGTTTTTTGGACTACATATTACATAAAGATCTGGTAGCGATAGCGAAGAGGTCACACCTGTTCCCATGCCGAACACAGAAGTTAAGCTCTTCAGCGCCGATGGTAGTTGGGGCTTTGCCCCTGCAAGAGTAGGACGCCGCCAGGCGATATTAAATCATTATTTCCGGGTTTGCCTATAAGGACAAGCAATGAAAGATAAATATCATTATTTATGGATCATTCCACAGTAGCTCAGTGGTAGAGCAATCGGCTGTTAACCGATCGGTCGTAGGTTCGAATCCTACCTGTGGAGCCATGGAGAGCTGTCCGAGAGGCCGAAGGAGCACGATTGGAAATCGTGTAAGCCGCTACCGCGGCTTCGAGGGTTCGAATCCCTCGCTCTCCGCCATTACACAATGGCCCGTTGGTCAAGCGGTTAAGACACCGCCCTTTCACGGCGGTAACACGGGTTCGAATCCCGTACGGGTCACCAACAATATCATGTGGAGGATTAGCTCAGCTGGGAGAGCACCTGCCTTACAAGCAGGGGGTCGCAGGTTCGAGCCCTGCATCCTCCACCATATATAAAGTATAGTATTAATCATATCGCGGGGTGGAGCAGTCTGGTAGCTCGTTGGGCTCATAACCCAAAGGTCGCAGGTTCAAATCCTGCCCCCGCAACCAAATAATAATGGTCCGGTAGTTCAGTTGGTTAGAATGCCTGCCTGTCACGCAGGAGGTCGCGGGTTCGAGTCCCGTCCGGACCGCCATCTAAATTAATTGGTTTATAGAAACAACATATGGCTTGGTAGCTCAGTCGGTAGAGCAGAGGACTGAAAATCCTTGTGTCGGCGGTTCGATTCCGTCCCGAGCCACTTTTTTATTTTTACGGAGGGGTAGCGAAGTGGCTAAACGCGGCGGACTGTAAATCCGCTCCTTCGGGTTCGGCAGTTCGAATCTGCCCCCCTCCACCATTTTTAATAAATAGTTAGGGGTATAGTTTAATGGTAAAACGAAGGTCTCCAAAACCTTTGATGTGGGTTCAATTCCTACTACCCCTGCCAATATGGCGGTCGTGGCGAAGTGGTTAACGCACCGGATTGTGGCTCCGGCACTCGTGGGTTCGATCCCCACCGGTCGCCCTTTTTTATATCTAAATATAGTGATTGGGCCATAGCCAAGCGGTAAGGCATCGGGTTTTGATCCCGTGTACCCCAGGTTCGAATCCTGGTGGCCCAGCCATTGCGGAAGTAGTTCAGTGGTAGAACACCACCTTGCCAAGGTGGGGGTCGCGGGTTCGAATCCCGTCTTCCGCTCCAGAGACAGTGGCGGTATAGCCAAGTGGTAAGGCAGAGGTCTGCAAAACCTTTATCACCGGTTCAAATCCGGTTACCGCCTCCAATATGCCGGTGTGGCGGAATTGGCAGACGCGCACGACTCAAAATCGTGTTCCTTCTGGAGTGTCGGTTTGACCCCGACCACCGGTATCAGATTAATAATTTTAGTTGCTTTTAAAAGCTTTCTTTTGCTCGTAAACCTTGATATATAAGGATTTACGAGCTTTTTCTATTTCTTGAGTATGCGATAGCAAACGATTGGTTTTCGAATGGTTTTACACATTTTTTACACAGTCATTTTCTCGAATATATTGATCGTTTCTTGTTCATCTTTCTCTCGTAATTCTTTAATGACGTGGGTGTATTCCCTTAATGTTGTATTAATGTCACTATGTCCAAGTCGCTCGCTTATGTAATGAATTGACACATTTTCATATAAAAGGACGCTCGCATGAGTATGGCGTAATCCATGCATAGTGATTGGAGTAATTTCAAGTTCTGTTAATATCTTCTTCAGCAGCTTGTTTGCAACGGTACTTGGGTCCTAATTTTTGTTCACTTTAACACAAATTATGGATAGGCTGGATTTTTAGGGGATGTCAATTAAGTTGGATGACTTAACGGACAACCCTTATTATTTTTAACAATCATTAATAGTCTAAATTCAACCCGAAGAAGTTTGTTTTATATTCTGTTTCTCCTATTGTTTTGCTAATACTAAATTTATTATTTCCTTCATCATCATAACTTACATTTGTTTCTAAAGAACAGATTTCATTTATTAGGTCTTTTAAATTTAATTTTGTACCAACTGAGAATTTTTCTAGTAAAAATAACATTGTGTAAATAGGTAGCAAGTGTTTATTATCAATATGAATTTGTGACCTTTTATCTAGAGCAATATAGGTAATTTCAACATCTTCTGATAGATTTACTATACAAGTGTCATTGTCGAATATAAAGTCTATATTAGCTTTATTCGACTCAAGGAAAGCTTTGTGTTTGTCTAATTGTTTTTTATATATTTCGTTTAGGGTTCTAGTAATTTTAACAAAGTCTTCTATAGGTAAGTAAACATTATCCTTCCATTTGCATTCTATTATTAATAAATTGTTTGTTTCAAGATCATAAATTGCAAAATCCACATCACTATTTTCTTTTTTACCATTAAGCTCAAATTCATAATACTTTTCATAAACAAATTTTATGTTCGAATGTTTTTGAACTTTTTTTATTAATTCCTTAATGATACTTGCAGAAATAGTTTCATCTCTGTTTGTAAATTGTATGTTTCTAAAATAATGTCCATTCACTAAACTAAAATGCCAATCATTTAGAATGATAGAACTAGGTATAAAATAAATCTTTCCCTGATGCTCGACCAATGGAAATTCTAAGAGTGTCCCACCCTTATCTAAAACTAAATAATTTATATACTTTTTTACTACTTCAAAAGGAATGTGATTTACATTTGCAATTTTATTAATTAACCATTCTCGATCAAACGTAATAAGGGTATCCTCTAGACTAAAGCGATGATGAGCATCAAACGCTTTGTACTTGTAATGAGTCACTTGACCTAGGTAAAATAAGGTTCCGATAACTTTATTTAAATTTTCATTATCTCCAATTAATTGGCTTTTGGCATTGTCACCTATTTTTTTCGTATCCTGTTTTATACGTTGATAACAAAGTTCCACTAAATCCATATCAAATCTTGAAATTAGCCCACCTAGATGATTAAGATGTTTTTTTTCAGGATAGATAAATGGAAAGGTGCTAATTTTTTTAAAATAAGGATAATAACTATGAAGGTAATTTAATACTATATTTATGGATTTTTGTTCCTCTTTAAAGCTTTCTTTATCATCAAGTCCTAAGTAGTATAAAGCCACATCTGCATATTCATCAGTAATAATTGGTTTTTTAAAATTAAGTTCTTGACCTTCTTTAAATAGAGCAATTTTAGAAATAGAGAACATATCCAATAATTGCATACTGTATTGAAAATCTGAATAGACCTTCTTAATTTCAGAATATTGATTTTTAAAATCTATGTAGTCGTTTTTGTTAAAAATAAAAGGTGTTGGAGATTCAGGTAATCTATTTTTCAATTCTAAAATAAACCAGCTTATTATATTTCTATCTAAATTTATTTTATAATATTCTAAGAAGGCGTTTTCGAATAGCGATTCTAGTAGTATTAAGGGATACTGAATGAAATATCCTATTTTTGTGTCATATTTTCTACTATATTCATCTAGGAAATCATTAACTTTTATTTTTATTGAATTGGATATTTCCAATCTAATATCATACTCAATTTGACGAGTTAATTCCATAATTTATATAACCTCCGTTTAAAAAAGAAAATGTTAATCTTTTTCTTTAATGAGTTTACTAATGAGTACAGATAAATCCCAAACGATTAAACTAATTTTCATTGATTTAAAGCATTTATAAGCGAACTCAATAAGGTATAATTGTTTTGGTCCTTGATTCTCATAATTAGAATGAAAAGTAATTAATTGAGAGTTAGAGTCATACGAGTAGTTATTATGGCCAATAGGATTTCTTAATTTTGTATCTAATGCTTCTTGGTAAATTTTTGATAAAACATTATTGTTGTCAGATAGGTAAGTTAATTTTTGCCCATTTGTGAGAGATTGGAAGTCTTGAATATTTTTTACAGGCTTTTTTCTAACTTTAATAGAAGCATTCATACTATTAATTGAACCTCTAACAATTAGATTATCTAAGAGCAAAGGTAACGTAGAGTTTTGAAGTAATGTCTCATAAGCATTCTGGTATAATCTATCTAGCCTTTCGAAGGAGACATTATTTAGTCCTTCATGGAATTTTATGTCTTCTATATTCCGACCTATTGCTTCTAAGTATATGACAGGAACTATATATCTATAGTGATTTATAAATGTATTAAATAGTGAAAATAACTCCTTTTGTAATTTAACCAAATCTTCCCTAGTATAGAAATCTATTAATTCTAGAAAATTAGTGCTGTTTTTTTGGGAAATGGAATCCAATTTATCTGGCAAAGATTTCATTTGGGAGTCTATTAGTGGCTCTTTAGATGAAAGTTCTCTAAAAACTGCTGTTATAATTTTGTTAACACTAGATACTTTTTCAAAGGGTCCCATAGTTAATTTAGAACTTTCCCTTAGTTTGTTTACCTCATTCTCTATGTATTCATCTTTTCCATTAAAATAAAGGTGGGCAACTCTTTCGATTAACTTCCATTCATAGTCGATAAATTCAGGTAAAAAATTAAATAAAATTTGATATTTATTCATTTCCTCTTCGCTATGAGGAGAGTAACGAATAAAAGGTGAGAATAATGCCGCTCGGTAGGTTTCTTCTGTTGACTTAATAATTTTTATTGATGGGAACTCCCCTGATAATACAAGAATATACTCTTCTTCTCCTTCGAATTCATAGGTGGCATTGTTAAGTTTAAATTCTATACCACCCTCTTCTTGATTTATATAAATTTCTCCGTATATATTGGTTAAGCATTCAGGACAAGAGTAATGAACAGGATACTGATTTAGGATACCAACCTGAAATTTAACTAACGTTTTTGTATTACATACATCACAACTTACTATCTGAGTTCTAACCGCCATAATATCCAAACCTCCTTTTCTCTTAATAATATCATGATTTTGGATAGATATAGATCTTTATACTCACAATTTGCTGAAATAGCAATCAATAGAATCACTAAAAAAGGTAGATCTATTCGGAAGAAACAAAAGATGCAAGATAATTTTTAATCTTATTTTACACTCAAATAATTTTACACAAATTTTACACATAGTATTTGCAAAACCTTATAATATCAATACATTAAGACCTATTTCGACCCCGACCACCGGTATCTTTGAATGATTATAAATGCTTTAAATAAAAACAAAAACGCTGAAGAACATTAAATTATGTTCTTCAGCGTTTTTAATTTTAAGATAACGAAAGAAACGAAACATTACTATTCGAGAAATTCAATAAACTTCATAAAGTAGTAGAACCATATTCTTGATGGTTTAAAACCGGTATAATTGAAAAAATTAATTACTCCAAATAGTAGTTGATATTATGAAAGCACGCAGGAAAGTTGATAGTCCAACTAAAATTGAAACTTATAAAAAGATTAATCCAGTAAATTATGATTCATCTTTAAACCAATATAATTAATGTTAAAATTAAAGTGAATATCATTAGTTACCATTGTAGGAATAGATTGTATAATAAGTAATTGCAAAAGAGGGATTCAGATGGATGCAATAATGCTAGAAGGTTGGACGCCTATATTGCTTATGGGTATTGGTAGTGCTATTATTCTCTTTTTTATATCTCGTAAAATTTCTAGAAAAGCTTTATTTTTAACCTCCACTTTATTGAGTTTAATTTGTATTGGAGTTGTAATTTACAGTAAAGACGTTGTTGGTGGATGGGAAGGGATAGGATTAGGAGTAGTTACATTCATTGTTTTCATAGGAATATGGCTAGGTACAATAGTAGGGGCTGTTAAAAGAAGTACCAATTAGGTTGATTTTCTATTGAATTATCGTATGGTAAATCCTATGAAATATCTTTTCCACCATCGGTCGCCCTTCTTATGGATTTAAGGGCTCGATGATAATCTAAGGAGGAACTTTTGTGTCACAATGCACGAACTGTAATTATAAATGGAAGGTTAGAGAAATTTTGTCTCTCGGATTCTCAAAGCAAGGAAAAAACTGTCCAAATTGTTGTTGTAAGCAATACATTTCTGCAGAAACTCAAAGGTTATTCACATTTGGTTATCTAAGCATTATATTCGTTCCATTTCTACTTTTTCGTATCAAACTAAGTGATAAAGATGAACCAATGTGGTAGCTTCGGTTTTGTATTGCCAACAAAATTGGAACCTTTTGTGCTAATTATTATAAATAACTTAGTGGTTGAACGATCTCACAGGCTTCACTTTCTTTAAGAAATTTATTAACAATTGCAGGATGTGAAGCACCTACAATAAATAGTATTCGATCTTCCTTTGAACGAATCAAACGCGTTAGGTTTGAGAACATTATTAGATTTCTTTTGTACCACCAACTTAGCCATTTCATGCCGATATAATTGTTAATATCGCCAATTCGAGCAATATTTACATAATGCTTATGTATTTTATTGAGCCAGATTGGATCATTTAACTCTCTATAATAATCTATAATACGCTTATTTTTCGTTAATTCAGGTACAAATAAATCATTATAGATTTCATTGAAAAGGTCTGGTTGATTATCTTTTACCCACTTCTCAATTTCTCCATAATCCATGTCGGCATCCTTCATCCAATCAACAGAATATATCTGTTCATGCCCAAGCCTTACACCTAAACGAAAACCTATTTGAAAAATTTCATTCATTTCTAAATTGTAAGTTCCGAGTTTGTATTGCCTATACTTTTCATTAGTGAATACACTATCTTCTGGTACCATTTCAACGGCAATCTTTGTTGGTTTAAAGTTTACTAATTTTGATACTAGTTCCTCAATTTCTGTTTGCCTTCTATTAGAATACAACCCTTCATGTTCAGCCATGTGAAAGGTTCCGAGTACAAGAACTTTCGCCTTTTCTACATTCATTGAGATTCCCCCCTTTTTAGTAATTACGTGCTAGTTTAATAATATCTTAATTTCTCTACTGAGCAAAATTAATCCGTCCGAAATAACTCACATATATTAGGTTGGTATTACATATAGAGCAAAAATACATATTTATAATCTAAATTAGTTCTTAACACAAAACAATAAAAGCTGAAATTTCTTTCATCTAAAACATTTTTCGTATATACCGATAGATAAATATAAAACACTTAATAAAGGGACTACTTAAAATGTCAAAAACAAATATTGTAGTAAACACAGATGGAAAAATTGTAAATATGGCAGTTGCAGGTCAAATGACTATGGAGGATAGCAAGAAGTTCGTAGATGATTATCACAACAAAATATCGCCTTTAAATGGTGCAGAGTATGATTTGATAGTCGATTGTACTGATATGAGAGTATTAACAAAAGATATGACAGATAATCTAGTAGAAGTAATGAAAATGTATAAAGAAACAGGTTTTAAACACATAACGTACACGGTTTCAGATAATATTACTTTAAAAATGCAGCTATCTAGACTGACAGGGAATGCGGGACTTAAAGATATAACAAAAGTTGAGACAATATGATAAACACTAAGTAAGAAAAATCAATGTAACAATAGATGAAAAGGGGATAACTATTAAGTAATAAATATAGAAAATATTAAAATCAGAGATCTTGCAGTTTATCATCCTAAAAATGTAGTAGGAAATGACTTTTATATTGAACATTTCAAGAAACAGGGGAGAGATATAAGTCATTTTTTAGAAGTAATGGGGAAAAAAGAACGTTATATCATAGATGATGAAAATGAAAATACGTTAACAATGGGGATTAACTCGGCAAAGATGGTGCTAGAGAAAGCAGGATTAAGTGGGGAAGATATTGATATGATTGTGTTTTCCACCCAAGTCCTCGAAAGAACTCTACCTACAAATGCTACTTATGTTCATAACGCTATCGATGCAAGAAAGGACACAATGGTATTTGATACCAATGCCAATTGTGCGGAGATGACAACATCTGTAGAGATAGTTTCCAGATATATGATGGCGAGTCCATGGGTTAATAGAGCATTAGTTATTGGATCTGATGCGAATAGCTTAATTTCAAACCCTGATCAGGAAATTACCTATGCTAATTTTTCGGATGCTTCAGCATCTATTATTTTAGAAAAAACCGAAGAGAATACAGGATTTTTCGATGCGATATATGATGTAGATTCATCAAATAAAGAAAACATTTCGTTTCCACAAGATGGATTTTCCAAAACAATAGGAAAAGTGGAGCATATTGTCTTTTTACCTTTTGATGGATCTGCGCCCGTACCTGACGCTTGTGTTATGATTGATAAGTTGTTAGAAAGAAATAAATTAAGTATTGAAGATATTGATTCGTTTTGTTTCTTTCAATTCGCATTGACAAATATATTAAAGATCCAAAAACATTTTAGTATTCAAGATGAAAAAATTGTCTATGTTGGCGATAAATATGGGTATACGACTACAAGTAGCCCGTTTGTTAGTCTATATGAGGGTGTTAAGACTGAAAAAATTAAACGGGGAGATAAGTACTATTTTGGACTATCGGAGCGGGTCATGAAATGGGTGCTATGTTATTTAAATATTAGGGGGCTAAGGACTGCATGGTGGTGGTCACCCCAAAATGCTATAGTTTTATTATGCAGATGATTGGCTGGATTGAGTTCGATATTCTACTGGACTCAATCCAGTCAATTTTTCTTTTACACGTTCATAATTATTCTAATAGATATACTCTTCAATCCGTCTTTTAAATAAGAAGTGAAAATATTCCAAGTAAGGCTTAACTATCTAGGTATTTATGCCGATGAAGAATTGACTATTACATAAAATATGGTGTAGAAAATGATTATATATATGCTACCCCAAGAAGGCTGATCAACCAGAAATATAGAATTAAAATGTAGATTGTAATGCAAGTCGATAATACATAAAGGTATGGTATAACCATGCAGAAGAATATTGATAGAAGTCAACTTGATAATAGGAATATAAACTTACAACTCTAACGAAAAATATATCTAAAAAATAGGAGGACAAAACATGAAAGTATCTAATAAAGAAAAAATAAAATTAGTTATGGATATTAATTTTTACGGGACACTTTATATGACAAAGTCATTTCTTCCACATTTACTGGAGAGACCTGTCGGGCATATTACGAATGTATCAAGTATGGGAGGCTTCCTTCCTGTACCTGGTCAATCAATCTATGGTGCATCAAAGGCAGCTGTTAAACTTTTGACTGAAGGGCTAAGTGCAGAGTTAAAAGATACAAATATAAATGTTACTGTAGTCTTTCCAGGCGGTGTAGGTACAAATATTATGCAGAATTCTGGTGTAGATCGTTCCAGAAATAAAGAAGCTAGTGAAGAGGACATGGCAAAATTATTAACACCGAAAGAAGCAGCAGAAATTATTGTACAAGGAACAGAAAATGATGAATACAGAGTATTAGCAGGAAAAGATTCTAAGTTATTGGATAAGATGTATCGATTAAGTCCTAAACGTGCTTCTGAACTGATAGCTAAAAAGATGAATTAGGAAACAAATTATTTTTAATAGTTAAGAATAGAAGTGAGCTCATTGCTTACTTCTATTTTTTTAGCTTCAAATATGATACTGATGTAATCTCTAAAGTGATTAAATGACAAAACTTATATGCTTATTTTTATCTACATAAACCAATATATATCTAGCTAAATAATACTAGCTAGTGCTTGTTTATGAAAAAAATTAGGTATTAAAGGCAACTATAATGATGCCCCTTTGTACGTTTTGCATCGCTAGTATAGTTGATAGAATTTATTATGTTAAAGCTACTTTCTATTTTATGAAAGGATGATATTAATGTATTCAAAAGAAGCAACTCCTGAACAAGAGCTTATAAAAGTATTAGGTGGGAAAAGTGAAAAAGATCCTTTTCTCGTTTTTAAAGAATTGCGAGATAACGGGGCAGTTAGGCCAATTCCAATGCAAATTGGAAATACCGATAATCAAACTTGGATTGCCACACAAATGGATGAAGTGAAAACCGTTCTAAAAGATCAAGATACGTTCTGTGTAGATCCATCTACGATTAATAAAGAAAGTAACACAAGAAGTGAGTTAACAAATAGTTCTGATAACCCAAACTCAAATTTATTCCTTGCAAATTCTTTAAACGCAATAGATGAACCAGACCATCGTCGTCTACGTAGATTAGTTTCAAAAGGATTTACACCTAGATATATGGAAAGTTTACGACCAAAGGTACAAGGAATAGCTGATGATTTAATTGATCAAGTACAAGAAAAAGGTGAAATGGATATAGTTCAAGATTTTGCTTATAAACTTCCGATTATCGTTATTTCAGAAATGATTGGGGTTCCAAATTCTGATCAAGAACAAATTTATCATTGGTCTGAGTCTATAGCTAATGGTCTTGGATTAGGGAGATTAGATGAAGAAGTATCAAAAAGCTTAGATGAGTTTGGTAATTATTTTAAACAATTGATTGCAGAAAGGCGTCAACAACCAAAAGATGATTTGATTAGTGATCTTGTATCTATAGAAGATGGTGGAGATAAACTCCATGAAAAAGAACTTCTATCGTTGGTTCAGTTATTAATTTTTGCGGGGCATGAAACTACTTCAAATTTAATTTCTACAGGTACATTAATGTTATTGGATAACCCAAAACAGCTAGAAACATTAAGAAATGATCTTAGTCTGGTTCCTAAAGCCGTAGAGGAATTATTACGTTTTCATGGTCCTTCTACTACCGCCGGTCCGCGATATGTTATCAAAGATACAGTGCTTGGTGGGCAGAATATTAAAAAGGGGGATATTGTCTTTCCGTTATTGAAATCAGCGAATCGTGATGAAAATGTCTTTTCAAGTTCTGAAGATCTAGATGTTACACGTCATATCAAACGACATGTAGCATTTGGTCATGGAGTTCACATGTGTTTAGGAGCTCCTCTTGCTCGTATTGAAGGGGATATTGCTTTTACTACTTTAATAAAACGATTGCCAGATATGAAATTAAATGTACCTCGTGAGAATATACAATGGCAATTTAAGTTGGCTGCACAAGGATTATCCTCCTTGCCAGTATCTTTTTAAAGCGATCAAATAGTAAAGTAGATTTCGTATAATTAATTAAAGTAGTTAAAGAAAGTAGACTCCCTTTTAATGGAATTTAGGAGGAAAGACATGAATAACGAAGTAGTTGATATGACAATTATTGGCGGTGGCCCTGTTGGAATGTTCGGGGCATTTTATGCAGGTATGAGAGATATTTCGGTAAAAGTAATCGAAAGCTTACCCCAATTAGGAGGACAGCTCGCTGCATTATATCCGGAGAAGTATATTTATGATATTGCAGGATTTCCGAAAGTATCAGGTCAAAAATTAGTCGATAACTTAGAAGAACAAATGAATATATTTCAAGATAAAGTTGAGATTTGTTTAGGACAAACTGTGATAAAAGTACAAAAAAAAGATGAAATTATAGTCATTCAAACAGATAAAGAGACTCACTACACTAAATCTATTATCATTACTGCTGGAAATGGTGCCTTTGAACCTAGAAAATTGCCAGTCGATGTGACTGTTTATGAAGAAAAGAATAATATTCACTATTTTGTGAAAGACATGAATCGCTTCTTAGATAAAAAGGTGATGATTTTTGGTGGTGGTGATTCAGCTGTTGACTGGGCGTTAATGCTCGAATCAATTGCTAGTAGTGTGACACTCGTTCATCGTCGTAATGAATTTCGTGCACACGAACACAGTGTGAAAAAGTTATATGAGTCAAGTGTAGAGTTAGTTACACCATATATTCCATTAGAATTTAAAGGACAACAATCACTAGAAAAGGTGATTCTCGAAGAAACTAAGGGAAGTAGCACCGTAGAAGTAGAAGTGGATGATGTTCTAGTTAATTATGGATTTATATCAAAGCTAGGCCCTATTAAACAATGGAACCTTGAAATAGAAAAGAATTCAATTGTAGTAAATTCAAGATTTGAAACAAATATGGAAGGAATATATGCCGCTGGAGATATATGTACGTATGACGGAAAAATAAATTTAATAGCTACAGGGTTTGGAGAAGTAGCAACTGCAGTAAGTAATGCAAAAGTATATTTAGATCCAAAATCTCGTGTACAACCAAAACACAGTACTAGTTTAATGGGTTAAGGCGTCTTAATTTTAGGAGGTAGCTATGGTAGCAAAATACGCAAAGGTGAATCAAGAGACATGTATAGCTTGTGGAGCTTGTGGTGAAGCTGCTCCAGAAATTTTTGATTTTGACGAGGAGGGCATTGCATACGTTTTCTTAGATAATAATAAAGGAGTTTATCAAATCCTGGATGAACTCTTAGACGATCTAGAAGATGCATATGAAGAGTGCCCTTCTGAATCTATACAGATTTCAAGTCATCCTTTTAATGAATAAAATAAGTATTATTTTTACCCTTAATAACCTTACAATATTTTGTAGGGTTATTTTACTTTTAAAATATACTGTCTTTTAGGATTTTGATAAACTTGCTATATTATTCTCTTAAACTTCTGGGAGGTTCTGCATTGTTAAAACTGAAAAGTACCCGTACTCCTTGTAAAGAAGAACATATGATCAATTTACATGTATATCGAATAAGAATGGTATTTTGGATTGTGTTTATTTTTATTGCTGCTACCTTGTTACAATTCTTAGAACAGGTCTCGATTATTGCATCCTTAGTTTCCATGTTATTTATAGTTCTACATATTGTATTATATAGATTTTCATACCGATTCAAATATAAGAAAAGTGCATATTACTTTTTATTGCAATCCAGTATTATCTTTATCACTGCATCTATAATGCCACATGGATCACCTGTTATTTTAATTGGATTATTACCGATATTAATAGCTGAGAGTATTATTTTTTTCGGGCAGTCATTTAAAGTGTTTTTACTCGTTCTATTGTTATATATACCGTTTACAGTGGCTATCGCTATTAATTATGGTATACAAGAATTGGTGATCTTCATTCCAGTTTTATTTTCGATTGTGGGTATTACAGTATTTTATGCGCTGCTTTACATAAAAGAAGAAAAAGCTTGGATGCGCATGGAATATTATATAGAAGAATTAGAGACTGCTAATCAAACCATTGAAGAGTTAAGCATAAAAAATGAAAGAAAAAGAGTTGCCAGAGACTTGCATGATACTTTAGCTCAAGGACTTGTAGGGGTAATCATGAAGCTTGAAGCAGTTGATATACATTTGGAAAGTGGGAATTATGAAAAATGTCAAAGCATAATAAAAGGATCCATGAAGGAAGCTAGATTGACCCTAAAGGATGCAAGGGAAGTAATTGATGATTTACGTATCAATTCTATGTCAGAATCAGCTTTTGTCATGGATGTAGAAGAGGAAATTAGTCGATTTGAGCAAGCAACTTCTATACAAGTTCATAAAACAATTGAAGTACTACCTTCTTTAACTTCATTAATAAAACAGCATGTATCATATATTATAAGTGAATGTTTAATAAATATAGCGAAACATGCACAAGCGAGTAAAGTAGAAATTGAAATAGCTTTAAGAAATAATGAATTGATTATCAACATATCAGATAATGGTCGAGGATTTAATGTTCATTCTATTGGAGAAATTAATGGTCACTATGGTTTAATTGGAATAAAAGAGCGTGTACGTATTTTAAATGGATCTATACAAATCAATAGTGAACCAAAGAATGGCACAAGTTTAAAGATAGAGATCCCTGTTGAAAAAGGAGCAGAGAATGAAGACTAAAATACTTATTGTTGATGATCATCTATTAGTACGAGAAGGATTGAAATTAATACTTGAAGCGAATGAATCATTTGAAGTTATAGGAGAAGCGCAAAACGGGAAGAAAGCGCTAGATTTTTTGGAATATGAACTACCTGATGTTATTTTACTAGATTTAAAAATGCCAATTATGAGTGGGTTGGATACCATGGACCAAATTAAAACAAGACAGCTTGACATTCCGATAATTATATTAACTACGTATAATGAAGATGGTTTAATGGTCAAAGGATTAAAAGCAGGAGCGAAAGGATACTTATTAAAGGATACAGATAGATATAATTTATATAGAACGATAGAATCAGCAGTAAGAGGTGATTCATTAATCCAGCCAGAAATAATGGAAAAATTACTGCATATTAACGATGCTGCATTTAGTATTAATAATGACACTGTGAATAGTCAGCAATTATCAAAAAAGGAAATTTATATTATCACTAAAGTTGCTAATGGATATAGAAACAAAGAAATTGCATGTGAATTAGGTATAGCGGAAAGAACAGTGAAGTCTCGCTTAACAAACATCTACAATAAATTAGGTGTTAATTCACGATCAGAAGCCGTATCGGTAGCAATTAAACAAGGTTATATTAATCTTTAATAGGTAGGGTAAATGGAGGAAGGTTACTTACCTTAATAAAGTTCTCACTTTACTTCTTGCACTGGTTTGGGCTTCACTGGCCCCATTCCTCGTGGAATTTCTCTAAACTCACCTATACTTGATTCAAGAGCATCTGCAATATATTTTACCGCAATATTTGGATCTACCTTATCTCCGCATGTATAGACGTCGATACTCGCATAACCATGTTCTGGGAAACTATGGATGGTTAAATGGGATTCTGAGATGATTACAACACCGCTTATCCCGTATGGTGCGAATGGATGAAATACAACTTCACGTATCTCTGCACCGGCAATGACTGCAGCCTCTACAAAAGTATCTCGAATAAAATCGATATTGTTTAATTTATCTAAATTGCACTCCCATAGTTCAGCAATGATATGTCTTCCCAATACATCCATGTGACGAAACTTCCCCTTACATAATAAATTTACAGTCAGTATATAGAAAAGTATAAACCGATAATTTTGTTAATGCAATTTTTCTAGAAGTATGTGAATTGATTTATATAAGTAATTTGATCCATAAGCATCTTTAAATTTTTATTTTTTAGGTCAATCAGTTAGAATTATAATAGGATTAAAGGTCATATAATTTTTATAAGTAGTGATAATGACTAGTTATGTGGGGTGAAAAAGTGGGGCTATTCTCGAAGATTTTTTCCAAAAATAAACAAAACCAACCTGCACCGAAAGAAAGAGATGTATTGACGATTAAAGTTGGAGATATTATAACTTATGATTTAGTGGATTATGAAGTTGTTGGGAAAATAACATATCGATCAGGAAACTATGAATGGTATAGTTATCAACTACTAGAAGGAAGAAATACAGTTTGGTTAGCTGCAGAAATGGATGATGAATTGGAACTAGGAATTTATAAAAAAGTTACATTGCCTGTTTCTAAGCCATTTCCGAAAGAGCTTAGTCATGATGGGAATACGTATTATTTTGATGAATCTGGTACTGCTAGAATAATCGGTGAAGGAAGAAGTGCCAATTTACAAGGATCTGAAGTAGAGTATGCAGAATATGCAGATGAAGATGAAGAAAACTTTATCAGTCTAGAAGTATGGGGATCAGAAGTAGAGGTAAGCGTAGGCTACCCAATCGAATCCTATGAAATTAAAATTATGGCTGGTTCATTGTAAAAAATGAAACATATTAATGAGTTATATCGTATAGGATAACGACAGCAAAAATGAATACAAATTGAATATAATCTGAAGGAGAGAGTAATATGTTTAAGTTTTTTAACCGAGTAAAGACAGTAGTAAGTTCAGAGTTGAATTCTGCTCTTGATAAAGCGGAAGATCCGGTGAAAATGCTGGATCAATATATGCGTGATATGGCAGAGGATATACGTGAAGTAGAAACAGCTGTGGCAAAACAAATATCCAATGAGAAAATGTTAAAACGGAAAGCTGACGATGCGAAGGCTATGATGGAAAAACGTCAGAAACAAGCTGAACAAGCAATTGAAGCGGGAAATGATGATCTAGCTCGACGTGCGCTTCAAGATAAGAAAGATCATGAAGCGACTGCAACTAGCTTGAATGAGTCTTGGACAACAGCGAAAAATGATTCAGAAGTTCTTAAATCCAAGTTAGATGAAATGAAAAAGGAATACCAAGAAATGCAACTGAAGAAGGATTCTTTAAAAGCTCGTGCAGAATCTGCTAAAACAAGAACAAAAATCAATCGTACAATGTCTTCTATTGGTAGTGATAGTTCTAAACAAGGATTTGAACGAATGGAAGAGAAAGTGATGCGTTATGAAGCAGAAGCAGAGACAAGTGAAGCGATGTCTTATCAAAGCCGATCCTTAGATGATGAATTTGAGGAATTAAATAAACAGAATGGTGTTGACGATGAGCTAGCAGCATTAAAGGCAAAAATGAATAAAGAGTAAGTTGTCAAGAAAAGGGCAGTGCTTTAATTAGCTGCCCTTTCTTAAAGGTGGAGGGGGATTGATTTGTGTAAAAGATGGATGTTACGCATAGGGATATTATTGTTCATCCTGTTAGCAGCTTGTTCTTCAGAGGATGAGACAATTATGGCAGCAGATATCCCGGAAGAACCACAAAAACAAGAAATCAAGCAAGTGATTGAAAATGGTGCTAACGAAAATAATGAAATTGACGATGTCATTGAAGACGCATTTCCACTTATGACAACCATTGAAGGCGACTCGAGTAATTCGGAAGTTTATGCAACAACCAGATTTACTTTGTCAGAGCTTAGTCTTTTACTTTCTAATACGTTTCAAGCGGAAGAGATTAGTGAAGTGAAAGATAATCAGCAGATCATTATTATTAATGATTACTTTGTGACCTTACGCAAAAATGAAGCGGATCAAGAAGTACTATTAATTGAAGTTGCTGGTGAAGAATTTGTAAAAAGAAATTATTCTCCAAGCTTTTTAGGTACATATTTTTCCATTCGACTGTTAGATAGTATGTTCGGAAACAATTGGAATCGAAATGCGAATGGGGATTATTCTGGCATGGGAAGCTATGGTGGTTCTGGAGGACTTGGCCGTGGAAATACGACATTTAGAGGCGGCGGACCAGGAACAGGTAAATAAAAGGAAGGTGATAATATGGAATTGTTTATTGCTACAGTAGTATATTTTGTTATTGCAATCATTATTGTTTTAGCTGGTTTATTTATATTTGAGAACATGACCCGTAAATATAAGGACATGGAAGAAGTAAAGAATGGGAATATAGCAGTTGCTTTATCAGTCGTTGGAAAGATTGTAGGAATCTGTATTATTCTATCATTTGCAATCTATAATAGCGGAAGATTTACTGATACAATCATTTGGGGTCTTGTTGGTGTTGTACTACAAATGATTGCATATTGGTTATTTGATCTATTTACAAGAAATTTCTCAGTAGAAGAAGAACTAAAGAAGAACAATATCGCAGTTGGAGTTATGTCAGTAGGGGTATCTATTGGCTTAGCATTTGTAATCGGCGCATCGATTACATAATAAGAGAATTTGCAGCCAGGTGATTGCTTGGCTGTTTATTATTTTATCGTTTTTCTGGTGTGGAGTGGATGAATGTTGAATGAGAAAGCAATTAGACAAAGTAAAATTATTTATTGGTCCTCGGGAATTGTGTCCATCTGTGGAATTATTTTCGAGGTTTTATTTGGTGCGTTAGGCTCGTACATTTTAGGCGATGGTGTTAAGCAATATACATTAACCATTTCATTATTCTTAACTGGTATGGGAATAGGTGCTAGTTTAAGTGAGAAGTTTATGCGGAATTTAATCATTAAGTTTGTCTGGATTGAATTTTGTGTAGCACTCATTGGTGGTTTTTCTAGTTTTATTATGTTTGGTATTACCGCCTTTGCGCCAGCCGGAACTGATGCTTTTTACTTATATTCGATCACGTTAATTGTCGGTGCCTTAACAGGTGTTGAATTACCAATCTTAATTCGTAAAGCAAATGAAATTGGTGTGACATTAAATAAAAGTACCGCACGTGTATTATTTTCTGATTATGCTGGAGGACTAATTGGCGGCGTACTATTTGTCTTTTTATTCCGACCATATTTCGGTATGGTAAAAACAGCATTTCTTGTTGGGTTGATTAATTTAACCGTTGCATTAATCGTCTTATGGTTATTCCGAAAAGAGATTCGGCATTTTATCGTACATGCTGTAATTGGTGTGGGTATTGGTGTGTTATTAATTATAGGGTTGTTCTTCGGTGAAGAAATGGCGTTTAATTTTGAGCAAAAACTATACCAAGATCCAATTATTCATATGGAAGAGAGTAGTTATCAAAAAATCACAGTTACACAGGATGAAGGAGATATCCGGCTTTATTTAGATGGATCTTTGCAATTTAGCTCTGTCGATGAGCATCGCTATCATGAAGTGCTCGTCCATCCGGCCATGGCAAATGTAGATAGTCCAGAGAATGTTCTTATCCTTGGTGGTGGAGATGGGATTGCAGCTAAGGAAGTTTTAAAGTATGAAGATGTGAAACAGGTTACGCTCGTTGACTTAGACCCTGCAGTTGTAGAATTAGCAAATACGAATCGACATTTACTAGAGATTAATGAAGGAGCATTAATGGATGACAATGTAAACGTGAAAAACATGGACGCCTTTCAATTTCTAGAAGATACTTCGGAATGGTATGATGTTATTCTTGTTGATTTGCCTGATCCAAACAATGAAAGTCTAAATAAGTTGTATACGAAGGAATTTTATTCTTTGGTACGCAATCACTTAAAACCTGAGGGAACGATCATGGTTCAAGCAACAAGTCCAGTCTTCGCTAGAGAAGTATATTGGACGATTTCAGAGACGATTAGTTCAACTGATTTGAATACGGAGAATTTGCATGTAGATGTACCAAGTTTTGGAAACTGGGGATTTGTCATGGCGAGTCGTGAGGAGATTGATTTAGATACAATGGAAATACCCGTTTCTACAAGTTTCCTAACTGATGATATGATGCCAGCACTAACTGCGTTTGGCAAGGATGAAGATCGAGAGATACCGAACTTTGAATTAAAAGCAAATACACTAATTGATCCACACTTGATTCAAATATATGAAAAGGCATGGGAGAATTATTAAAATATAGTAGACCCCGGAAAACAACTCAAGTTAGTTGTTTTCTAGGGGCTTTTTAAATTTAGTAAGAATCAATTTCATACTTGCCAAATTTCATTAAAAGACGGATGATTGGCTTTGATTGCAATGGAAGACGGCGACTCCTGCAGGAATTGCACGAGCTGAAAATTCACTAGGAAAAGTGGTTTTCTTTTCCTAATTAGTTGAAGCTGTGCCTGATAAAAAGCGGCCGACTGCAATGGAAATCAAACAGCACAACATTCGGATTTTAAACTAGATACCTTAATTATGAAATTGATTCAGTATAGAAAAAAGTAAAATTATGTAATAAGAAAAAGAATTAGATTTTATGCTCGTGATCAACCTTATTTGTTGAATTTGATAAATCTAAATATTATATTTACTCCATATATATTAAAAAATTTTAACAATAGGTTTATAATGGAGATATAAGGGGTTAATGTTTTATTTCAGTTTTAAAATTTTGGGGGATAAGGAAGGATAAAATGAGTAACAAACATACGCAAGCAGACGTTATCTTAATCGGTGCTGGAATTATGAGTGCTACATTAGGATTTCTTCTGAAAGAACTATCACCAGACTTAGAAATTAGAGTATTTGAGAAGCTCGAAAATCCTGGAGAAGAAAGCTCCAATGAATGGAATAATGCTGGGACAGGGCATTCAGCATTATGTGAGCTTAACTATACTTCCGAAAGAACAGATGGATCTATTGATATCAATAAAGCGGTGAAAATCAATGAACAATTTCAACTTTCGAGACAATTTTGGTCTTATCTTGTAAATCGTAAATTGATACGTAATCCTGAAGAATTTATCAGAGCGTTACCACATATAAGTTTAGTACAAGGTGAGGGTAATGTAACTTTCCTTAGAAAGCGCTTCAAAGCATTGGCGGATCATCCATTATTTAAGGGGATGGAGTTCGCTGAAGATACAGAAACGTTAAAAGAGTGGATGCCACTGATTATGAATGATCGAGATACAAATGAACCTATTGCAGCGACAAAAATTGACTCTGGTACAGATGTTAATTTTGGTGCTTTAACACGTCTTTTGTTTCAAGAGTTAGATCATAAAAGTATTGATGTTAATTACAATCATAGTGTAGAAGATATTAAACGAAATAGTGAAGGATTATGGGAAGTAAAAGTTCATGATATGAACGATGAAAAGATTGAATACCATACTGCTAAATTCGTCTTCATCGGTGCTGGTGGTGGAAGTTTGCCATTACTTCAAAAAACAGGAATCAAAGAATCAAAACACATTGGTGGCTTCCCTGTTAGTGGATTATTTATGGTATGTAATAATCCGGAAGTAATCGAGCAGCACCATGCGAAGGTCTATGGAAAAGCAAAAGTGGGTGCACCACCGATGTCTGTTCCGCATCTCGATACGCGGTTTATTGACGGAAAAAAATCATTGCTATTTGGACCTTTTGCCGGTTTTTCACCAAAGTTTTTAAAAACAGGTTCATTATTTGATTTAATACATTCTGTGAAATCGGATAATCTGTTTACCATGCTTTCTGCTGGTATGAAGGAATTACCATTAACAAAATATCTTATTCAACAGGTAGTCTTATCCAATGAAAAACGTATGGAAGAATTACGTGAATTCATTCCTAATGCACAAAGTAAAGATTGGGATGTTGTTATTGCGGGCCAGCGTGTCCAGGTAATTAAGGATACAGAGGATGGTGGCAAAGGTACACTGCAATTTGGAACAGAAGTTGTTTGCGGTGAGGATGGGACTGTGGCAGCTTTACTAGGTGCTTCCCCAGGGGCATCTACTGCAGTACATGTGATGCTAGAAGTAATAAAAAAATGTTTTCCTGAACATTTGCAAGAGTGGGAACCAAAGATTAAAGAGATGATACCTTCCTACGGCATAAAACTATCTGAGAATCCAGAGATGTATAAAGAGATTGAGGCATCTATAGAACATGCACTAGGTTTAAAAATCGAAGAACCTATGGTTATACCTTCATAATAAAACACAAAAAAGATCTGTGATATACTATCGCAGATCTTTTTCTGTGTTATCAGAAAGTAGGCTGATAGTCGTACCTACCTTTACATCTTTATTTCAGTTCATTAACGACGTTAGAAGAAGTAGTCCCTATGCGTAGATTATAGTGGAAAATGATAAGAAATATAAAAAACACATAGGGGGTTATCATCATGAAATTTCTAAAAATACTTACACTGTTAACTATCACATTAGGTGTAGTACTATTTTCCAATGAAGCGCATGCAAGCAGTAAGTATACGGTGCAATCGGGAGATGTTCTATCTGAAATCTCGAAGGAACATAATGTAAGTGTGGCAACATTAATAGAATTTAATACATCCATAACAGATCCAGATATTATTTTTGCAGGTCAATCAATTACGATTCCAGATGCGAAAGGAGAAAAATTCAATGTAACTGCTTATACAGCAGGGTATGAATCTACTGGAAAAGAACCTGGTGATCCAGCATATGGTATTACCGCATCCGGTACAGAAGTGAAAGAGGGACAAACGATTGCTTGTCCAGAATCAATGTCATTTGGAACTAAAGTATATATCCCATATTTCGATAATACATTTACTTGTGAAGATAGAGGAAGTGCCGTAACTGAAGGAGACCTAGATATATATATGTCAGATGTGGATGAAGCAATAGAATTTGGTGTAAAAGAATTACAAGTCCAATATTAGGTTAAATTCTATTTCATAGATTAATATAATATTATTTTACTAGCTAGTTAACATCCAAACCTTTCAACTTTTGTTGGAAGGTTTTTTACGTAAGGAATCTTAGTCTTATGCCAATGGTAATATTTTCACTTTAAATCGATTTATAATTACGTATAATGTACCCTTTTTAATGAATTAACATATGTAGAGAAAAATACTTGCTATAATGTAGAGATATATCGATAAAGGGAGAATTTTGTAATAAAAGTCAATGACAATTAGATAGAGGAGGAAAAGTATGGCTTCATATAAACATAAAAAAGTCATTACCATTGGGATTGTGAATGAATTAACTGGTCTTTCTGTACGTCAAATTCGTTATTATGAAGAGCGCGGATTAATATACCCAGATAGGTCGAAAAATGGTACAAGAAAATACTCCTTCTCTGATATTGAGACACTGATGAATATTGCCGAGCAGCGAGAAGAAGGTGTACAAACAAGAGAGATAAAACATAATATGCTGAAAAAGAAAAACAAGCAAAAGGTTAAGGAAGAGATGCTTCGTGGTCAGATTAACGCACATTTTCATCAACGATAAAATGAGGTAATAAACTTTCGATCGTTAAAATTTTTTGTTTTTTAAAATTATTGTTAGAAAATCTAACAAAGTAATTGCAGTATGATAGGAACTCCTCTTTAATGTATAAGTATAAATTAAAATAATTGAATCTTTGGATAATACTAAATTACTAGTTTATTTTCTCTAAATATTAATATCTAGGTACAAAAAAGGAGGAGTTCAGATAGTGGAAGCCACTATGATTTTTGCAAATAGTCCTATAGTATGGTTATTCGCTTTATTAGTTATTAGTGTGGTCGCTTTTCAAGGAATAAAATTTATCCTATTAGCGTTAAAGACGAGTCCTAGTGTAGGAATGACGAAAGAGGAGGCTAAGAGTGCACTGAAAGTTGGGGCGATAAATGCAATTGGTCCTTCATTAGGTATTATTATTGTTGCAATATCATTAATTGCTTTATTAGGAGAGCCGCTTACCTTAATGCGTATCGGTATAATTGGCTCCGCAGGGATTGAGGCTACTGGAGCACAGCTTGCAACTTCATCTGCCGGTGTTGAGCTAGGGACATCAGCCTTTACTAACGAGGTATTTACATTAGTAGTGTGGGTATTATGCTTAGGTGGTATCGGCTGGCTATTAGTTGTTACATTATTTACTAAGTCACTAGGAAAAATGCAAACAAAAATTGTTAATAAGAATAAAAATAAGGAATTCCCAATTATGATTATCCTATCGACAGCTGCTATGTTAGGCATTTTTAGTAACTTTGTAATGGATGAAATGGTAAAAGGAGTGACGAGTACGGCGGTTATTTTTGGATCAGCTATAGCGATGGTTTTTGTCTCTTTAATTGCTAGCAAAATCAAAAAACTGAAATGGCTAAATGAATACTCCTTAGGAATATCAATTATTGTTGGTCTGTCTGTCAGTTATATGATGTTGTAATTTTGATAAAAAAGGAGATGAGTAGAGAATGGAAGTTAGTAGAAGAGTCATAGAAACGGAAGAGGAGCAGTCAGCCAAAAAAGCATTGAGTATGTCACTATTTCATCAACGATCTCATTTTTGGGGAAGGGTAACCATTTGGACTGTAATCTTTTTAACCATCAGTTTACCTTTTACTTTATCATTTTATCTTGGTTATCATCCTGGATGGCAAGCAATTTTAACTGGATTTTTAGCATATGCATCTGTTATCGGAGTGATTTGGTTTGTCGAACCAATTTCATATTATCCAACCCTTGGAGTATCGGGAACATATATGGCATTTCTTACTGGTAACATCGCAAATATGTGCTTGCCATCAGCAGCTGCTGCACAGAATGCGATAGGAACAGATCCTGGTTCTAAGAAAGGAGAAATTGCGGCTGCATTGGCAATTGGCGCTGCTTCCATTGTAAATCTATTATTTTTAATCATGATTATTTTAGGAGGATCCTATGTTCTGTCGATTATTCCCGAATCTGTGAAATCAGTGTTTCCCTATATTGTTCCTTCTATTTTTGGTGGGATATTTGCACAATTCGCATTGAAAAAACCACTATATGGAGGAATAGCAATTTCGATTGCTTTACTGCTATACCTTCTCTCTATACCAACATTAATTAAAGGTTTGCTATGCATCATCTGTACGGTTTCAATTGTACTTGTAATTGAGAAAAAGAAATTAAATAATAAAGTAGCATAATTTAGGAGGGTGTTTCATGAGTAAAAAAGATATTTTAGATTGGATAAATAAAAATGAGGGAATATTTACGAACATTGCAAAAAATATCTGGGAGAATCCACAATTAGCTTATGATGAGGACTATGCTAGTCAGCTACAAATCGATACTTTCGAAAAAGAAGGTTTCCATATTCAACCTAATATTGGTGGAATTCCTACGGCGTTTGTAGCAGAATACGGAAATGGCTCACCAATTATTGGTATACTTGGTGAATTCGATGCGTTACCAGGATTATCACAAACGGTATCACCGACTAGAGAAGAAATTATAGCTGATGGACCAGGACATGGATGTGGTCATCATCTATTAGGAACAGCTGGTGTTGAAGCAGTAATTGCATTAAAGGAGTATATGAAAAAAGAAAATATTAAAGGAACCATCCGTTATTATGGTTGTCCAGCGGAGGAGGTACTGTCAGGTAAAACATATATGGCAAGAGAGGGTGTATTCGATGATTTAGATTGTTGTTTGACTTGGCATCCAGGTACATCCAATTTTACAGTGAATCAAAGTATGCAAGCGATGGTTTCCATTGAATTTGAATTTACAGGGATAACAGCACATGCTGCTGCAGCACCGCATGCCGGGAGAAGTGCTCTTGATGCAGTAGAGTTAATGAATGTCGGTACAAATTATATGCGAGAACATGTTTTAGATGGGTCACGAATTCATTATGTCATAACAAATGGTGGACTAGCTCCAAATGTTGTGCCTGATCAAGCAAAGGTATGGTACTATTTACGAGCTGCTACGAAAGAACAAGTGAATGATATGTTAAAAAGAGTGAAAAAGATTGCTGATGGAGCAGTGTTAATGACGGAGACAGAAGTGGAATCAACCATCTTAGCATTTGCTTACGAAACACTTCCAAATGAAACATTAAATGACTTAATGTATGAAAATATGATGCAATCGGAGATATCATTTACGAAAGAAGAAGAATCGTTTGCATCACATTTATTAGAAAGTATTAATCCAGAGATTGTAGAGATGTCAAAAAAACAATTACGTAATCAATCAGATGATTTACTTCCGACGCATATGACGAATAATAAGCAATTACTAGGTTCTTCAGTCGGAGGGTCAACGGATGTTGGTGATGTAAGTTGGATTACACCTACTGGAATGGTGATGACTACTTGTGCTCCTGTTGGGGTGCAGGCACATACCTGGCAAGCCACTTCGGCTTATGGTTCTTCCATTGGCTATAAAGGAATGCATTTAGCAGCGAAAACGATGGCATTAACTTTATACGATCTTTTTTCAAATGAAGAACTTGTTGCAAAGGCGAAGGAAGAATTTAAACAAAGTACAATAGGCAAGCCCTATACAGCTGGAATACCTGATAATGTAAACCCTCCTGTGAAAAAGAAGGTGGATCCTGTTCTTACGTCCATGAAGTAAATCGTATATAGTACCTAAAGCATTCTCATTTTAGTGAGGGTGCTTTTAAAATCTTTAGATGGCTAAAGAATTATTTTATCGAATTTTTACAAAAAATGTAGGAATTTAGATGCAAACAAAAATAGCATGGAAAAATTTATTGAATTTTTCCATGCTATTTTTAGTTAGTGGGCAAAAACGCTACTATATCAATACTTCCTTTGCATATTTGTTTTTCATGTCGTTGTAACAATCCAAATTATTTATGTTTATATGGGAATAACTGTAATTTTAAAAAATGAACAATTATAGACTGCTATATCAACTGTTAACTAGTAGTAATTAGGATAACAAATTACATGTTTGCTAAATGATATAGGCTTTTTTACCTTGTTGACGGATAGTTTCATGTATTCTAAAGTATTTAATATATGATAATGATAATCATTATCATTTAAATTACCAATTGATACTAGGTGAGATTCGTCTTTATTTTTTTATACCACATTGAGAATGATTATCAATTGAAGGAGGTATGGTGAATTGACCGTAAAGAACGTTGCTATTGTTACAGGTGCAGCACAAGGAATGGGATACGAAGTATTTCATGCATTGGCAGCGAGAGGTTATGTAACGATAGGGATTGATATCCAAAAAGAAAAATTACAAAAAGTAAAAGAAATAGTTGAGCAAGATAATGTAGCAGTTGAAATATTTGGTGCCGATGTTTCCGATAGCACAAGAGTCAATGAAATTATTGATCAAGTATATAAAACCTATGGAAGTATAGATGTATTAGTTAATGCAGCTGGAGTACTTTCACAAGGTGAAGTGACAACACTTTCTGATGAGGACTGGGAGCGAACATTTGCTGTAAATACAACGGGTGTTTTTCATATTTCGAGAGCTGTTTGTAACCGAATGAAAGAAAATCAGCAAGGTGCAGTAGTAACCATTAGTTCCAATGCTGCATCTGTTCCACGAACATCAATGTCTGCTTACTGCGCCTCAAAAGCTGCATCTTTAATGTTTACCAAGTGTTTGGGCTTGGAAATGGCAAGTTATGGTATCAGATGTAACATCGTATCACCTGGTGCAACGGACACAGAAATGCAGAGAGCATTTTGGAACGAAGAAGCAGATATAGAAAAAGGAATAAAAGGTATTCCAGAACAATATCGAGTAGGTATTCCATTGCAAAAAATAGCCAATACATCAGATATTACTGAGGCAGTATTATTCCTTTTATCGGAAAATGCTCGTCATATAACGATGAATAATATTGTTGTTGATGGTGGTGCTACGTTAGGTGCTCAATAGATGCTAATAAAGGGAGATGGATTACATGACTGTAGAAACGTTAAATGAAGAGCAACAATTAATTAGTCAATATAATTCAAATGATTATTTATTATCTTTTCCTAGTAGATGTATTTTAGGTAAAGGAAAAGCAGTGGAACTTATGGAGGAAGAACAACGAGGATTATCATTTCGTAAAAGAATCGAATCCCTTTTACATAAAGGAACATTGAATGGGATGGAAAATCCAATTGTTATTGGTGCTTTACCATTTCATCAACAAGATAAGGGGACATTAGTTATACCAGAAGAAATTCAGCAATCAGAAGTTCACCAGAATGTAGATAATTCATTATCATCAGATACTGTCTCATCAACACATATACAATCGATTCCTTCCGGTAAAGAATATGCAAAGGCAGTGAAGAAGATTACGAAAGAAATTAGAAAAGGGAAACTCGAAAAAGCGGTTCTTGGCAGGGTTTTACAAATAGATGTAGACAAACAGCCAAATATTTCACAACTGGTTCAAAACTTAATTACACATAATCATGATAAGTATAATTTTGCTTTAAATACATCCGAAGAAGACAAAGAAAAAACATTAATCGGTGCTAGTCCAGAATTACTTATTTCCAAAAAAGGGAGCATCGTTGTTTCCAATCCTTTGGCTGGTTCGCGTCCAAGACAGAAAGATCCAGAAAAAGATGTTTTAATGGCGGAGGAATTACGCCATTCTGAAAAAGATTTGCATGAACATAAGCTAGTCGTTCAGTCTGTAGCGAATGCACTACGCCCATTTTGCAAGGAGTTACACGTACCGGAAGAACCATCTGTCATTCATACAGAGACAATGTGGCATCTTTCAACAGAAATTATCGGTCATTTAGAAGATCCGTTTACACAATCAATTGAAATAGCTGAAAATTTGCATCCAACACCAGCGATATGTGGAACTCCAAATGATATTGCATTGGAGAACATCGAGCAGCTAGAACCATTTAACCGAGATTATTTTACTGGGCTAATTGGCTGGAGCGATAAAAACGGAGATGGCGAATGGGCGATTACGATTCGTTGTGCGGAGATTGAAGAAAATTTGATTCGTATGTTTGCAGGTGCGGGGATTGTACAAGATTCAGTCCCTGAAGAAGAAAAAAATGAAACAGCTGCAAAGTTACAAACCATGCTACGTGTATTTGGTATTGATTTTTACGAAGAGGAAGGGAATGAATCATGTTAGAAGGATATAAGTCATGGCCAGAGAGTCTTAAAAAGTATTATCAAGAAACTGGTTGCTGGAACGGAGAGACTTTTGGAGGAATATTAGCGGAACAAGCTAGAGATAGAAATGACAGTATTGCGATTACAGATGGTGAAAAATCTATTACTTATCAACAGTTAGATGAAAGAGTAAATAAACTATCTGTGGGTTTTATGAATTTAGGTATAAAGAAAGAAGATAGAGTAGTTATTCAACTACCCAATACAATAGAATTTTTTGAGGTTTGTTTCGCCTTATTCCGTATAGGTGCATTACCTATTTTTTCATTACCGTTACATCGAAAAATGGAGATAAGCTATTTCTGTGAATTTACAGAAGCTAAAGCGTATATCATTCCAGATGTATACGATAAATTTGATTACAGAAATCTGGCAGATGAAATAAAAAATATTGTACCTACACTTGAACATATTATAGTCGCGGGTGATACAGATCATTTTAAGCGTCTTGATGATTTATATATGGATGAAGAACCTTCATTACCAGATATTACTGGAAGTGATTTAGCTTTCTTCCAATTATCAGGTGGAAGTACAGGTTTACCTAAATTAATTCCGCGTACACATGACGAGTATATTTATAGTCTTCGGAAAAGTGTGGAAATATGTCAAATCAGTCCAGACACGAATTTCTTAGCAGTCCTACCTGTTGCACATAATTTCACAATGAGTTCACCAGGGGTTTTTGGTGTCATATGTGCAGGAGGAAAAATTATTCTTAGCAAATATCCTAGCCCAGATGTAGCTTTCCCTTTAATAGAAAAGGAAAAAGTTGATTTTACTTCGCTTGTTCCACCATTAGCAATTGTATGGTTGCAGGCGCAGAAAAGGACGAAAGCAGATTTAAGTACGTTGGAAGTTATTCAAGTTGGTGGAGCGAAATGCAGTGCCGAAATAGCCAAGCAAATTGGACCGGCCTTTAATTGTAAGTTACAACAAGTATTTGGCATGGCAGAAGGTTTAGTGAATTATACGAGATTAGATGATGACGACGAAGTAGTTATTCATACACAAGGTAAACCGATGTCTGAGTATGATGAAATTCGTATCGTAGATGAAGAAGATAATGAACTTCCTGTTGGACAAACTGGACAACTTCAAGCAAGGGGACCATATACCATCATTGGTTATTTTAATGTAGAAGAACATAATGCAAAAGCTTTTACATCCGATGGTTTTTATCGTACTGGAGATTTAGTCAAACTGACAGAGGAAGGGTATCTTATCGTTGAAGGAAGGGATAAGGACCAAATTAACCGAGGTGGCGAAAAAATTGCTGCAGAAGAGGTAGAAAATTATATTCTATCGCATTCAGGAATACATGATGTAGCAATTGTAAGTATGCCAGATAAATTTCTTGGAGAAAGGTCCTGTGCATTTGTTATAAAAAAAGATGATCAAATATTAGGAAAAGAAATAAAAGATTTCCTACAACAAAAAGGAATAGCTAATTTTAAAATTCCAGATCGTATAGAGTTCGTGGATCGTTTTCCATATACAGCACTAGGTAAGGTAAGTAAGAAAAACTTAAGAGTAATGATAAAAGAAAAACTAACAGAGAAAAGTTACTAAGGAGAGATTAATAATGTCAATACCGTCGATTGCAAGTTATACATTACCCACAGAAAATGAATTACCAAAAAGTAAAGTAGATTGGAAAGCAGAAGCAAATCGTTCCGTATTATTGATTCATGATATGCAACAATACTTTTTAGATTTTTATGGTCAAGATTCTCCTTTAATTCAACAATTGATAAAAAATATATCAACTATTAAAGAGACATGTACAAAACTTGGCATCCCAACAGTTTATACTGCACAACCTGGGGATCAAAATCAAGAAGATCGAGCGTTACTTACAGATTTTTGGGGACCAGGACTAGATGATGATATAGAGCAGACAAAAATTACCGATCAGTTGGCGCCTACTGAAGATGACATTGTGCAGACGAAGTGGAGATATAGTGCATTTAAGAAATCGCAACTACTTGACTGGATGCAGGAAAATGGTAAAGATCAACTAATTATTTGTGGAGTTTATGCGAATATTGGGTGCATTGTTACAGCGGTAGAGGCATTTATGAGTGATATCCAGCCATTTATTGTCGCAGATGCTATGGCAGATTTTTCGAAGGAGCAACATGAAGAAGCATTAATCTTTGGAGCAGGACGTTGTGCAAGACCTTTAATGATGAAGCAATTAATAGAGGATATTTCATCTGATCAACCAATTACCGTTCAATCGATTAAAGCACAAGTAGCAGAAATGTTAGAAATTTCACCAGATCAATTGAATGATACAGATGACTTAATTGAAAGTGGACTGGATTCTATTCGAATTATGATGCTTGCAGAAAATTGGAGTTCTGAAGGGATAGATATAAGTTTTATAGAATTGATTGAATCTCCTAAGTTGGAATCGTGGTATCAAAAATTAGTTCCAGAATACGAAACCATTCAGGTAAAGTAAGGGGATGTTTTAGGTGATTGAAACAATGAAGAATTATCCAATATCTGATGCTCAAGCTGGGATTTGGTTTGCGCATCAATTGGATACGGCAAGTGCTAGTTATAATATGGGAGAATATGTTGAAATCGAAAATTCAATGAATGTAGCACTTTTCATCGAATCAATTAAACAAGTAGTAAAAGAAACAGATAGTTTGCATATGAAGTATGGTGAGGATGCAAACGGACCATGGCAACAGTTACAAGAACCTAATCATATTGAAGTGCAATATATTGATATTAGTCAAATGCGTTCGGCTAAAGAGGAAGCAATTCATCTTATGGAATCAGATCTTCATCGTAGAGTAGATTTAGGACGAGATGATGTTTATAAACAAATTGTATTTAAGATAGATTCCATGCAGTATCTGTGGTATCAGCGCATCCATCACATTGCGATGGATGCATATGGATTTTCATTACTTACAAATCGTGTGGCTCGTTTATATAGTAGTAAAGTAGACCAAAAACAACATAAGCAAGCGCCATGGAATCCATTTTATACAGTATTAGAAGAAGAGGATACCTATAAAGAATCTGCTCAGTATATAGAGGATAGCAACTATTGGATAAATCGTTATCAAGACTTACCTGAACCGGAAACACTGACAAATAAATATCAAAGTGAAAATAGTACGGTTAAAGTCTCTCGAATATTAAAAAATGCCCATTTAACGAGACTTAAAGAAAAAGCGAAACATATGAAAGTTAGTTGGCCGGATCTTATTATTGCGGTAAAGGCAATCTATATGTATCGAATGAAAGGTAATCGAGATATTATTTTAGGGATTCCAATGATGAATCGATTAAAATCAGCATCCATTCATATCCCTTGTACAAGGATGAATGTCCTGCCACTTCATATTTCTATTCATCCAACGTCATCTTTTCAAGATATTGTGGAACAGGTTTCCGTGAAGATGAGAGAGAATAGTCAGCATCAAAGCTACCGTCAAGAACAACTCCAACGAGATCTAGGTAAAGTAGGTACGGATTCAAATCTCTTTGGACCACAGGTGAATGTTATGCCATTTTCGTATAATCCTGTCTTTGCAGGTACGAAAGCAATAACATATAAATTAGCGACTGGACCGGTGGAAGATATATCGTGGAATATTTATGAACAAGGAAATGAAGATGGAATTACGCTAGATTTAGAAGGGAATGCAGGAAAATATACGAAGCAGGAATTAGAACGCCATGCTGAACGATTATTATATCTGATTCATTCTTGTACAGAAATGGATGTACAGTCATCGATGAGTAGTATTTCTGCTCTACTTCATGAAGAAAAAGAGCAAATAGTTGATAAGTGGAATAGTAATTCAAACCAATTTCCGATTACTGATCCAGTAAGCCTTTTCCGTCAGCAAGTACAGAAGACACCGGAAGCAATAGCAATACAGCACGATGAAGCGGTATTAACATATCGTGAATTAGATGAAAAATCCAATCAGCTTGCTAAAGTACTAATCGAAAAGGGTGTGGAAAAGGAAAGGTTTGTGGCGATTAGTCTAGAAAGAACAGATAATTTACCAATTAGTATACTCGCTATATGGAAAGCAGGTGCCGCTTATCTTCCACTTGATCCAACATACCCAGAAGAGCGTCTGGAATATATGTTGGAGAATGCACATCCTGTCATGATCCTGACTGACGAAGCATCGTGTCAAAGTATACCAGGTTCGTTTGTACCGATCCTATTTAATCTGGATGACGGTCTTTTTCAAGAGGAAGTAAATAACCAATCTACATCTTCTTTAAATCTTTTTGCTGAGCAATCATTAAAACACGCAGTTTATATGATTTATACATCAGGATCAACTGGGAAACCAAAAGGAGTTGTTGTTCCAGCTGAAGGTCTTGTTCATTTTCTACAATATATGAACAATGTGTTTTCCCTATCCCTGAGAGATAGATTATTAGCTTTAACTACCATGTCATTTGATATCTCTATCTTGGAATTGTTCTTGCCATTAGTTAGTGGGGCGACTTGTGTATTAACGAAACGAGAGATCGTGCAAGATCCTATCTTACTTAATCAAACGATAAACAATCAGAAAATTACAGTAATACAAGCTACGCCAACACATTGGCAAATGATTTTAGCGCATCAACACACTTCGTTAAGAGGTATAAAGGCGTTGGTAGGAGGAGAAGCATTACCTACCTATGTAGCAGAAGAAATGATAAAAACATGTCAATCCGTTACCAATCTATATGGTCCTACGGAAACGACCATTTGGTCTACTGTATATGAATTGAACAAGGATGAACCAAGGGGATTGATAGGGACACCGATTGATGATACAGCAGTATACGTTCTAGATCATGACCTACAACCGGTACCTCCAAAAGTAGACGGGGAGTTATATATTGCTGGAGCTGGGGTTACAAGAGGATATGATGGGCGACCTTCTTTAACTGCAGAGCGATATGTAGCTAATCCATTTGGCAAGTCTGGGAGTAGAATGTACCGTACAGGAGATATTGTACGATGGACAAGCGAGGGCAAACTTGAATATATAAAACGTGCAGATGATCAGGTTAAGTTGAGAGGCCACCGAATTGAATTAGGAGAAATTGAAAAAGTGATTTCATCATCTTCTCCAAATATGAATGCAAAAGTCATCGTCCGTGAAGATACACCAGGTAATCAGCAACTCGTTGCCTATGTAGTTGGTGCCGATGAAATAAACAAGCAAGAGATAATCCGTCATGCGAAGAATACATTACCTGTTTATATGGTTCCTGATTCAATTGTTTGCTTAGAAGAATTCCCTTTAACACTTAATGGCAAGCTGGATAAGAAGAAGTTGCCACAACCAGAATATTATCAGGTTGAAGTGGAACAACAATTAAATGAAGATGAGGAGGCGCTACATGATATTTTTTCAGATTTATTAAATCTACCAGTTATTTCTATTGAAGATTCTTTTTTTGATTTAGGTGGACACTCTTTATTAGCATCTCATTTAATTGCGCAAATTAGAAATAAATGGAATAAGGAAATATCTTTTTCAACGATATTTACCTATCCAACGATTAAAGAGTTAGCGGAATTAATAAAAGGTATTTCAGAGACTTCTACAGAAATTGTTGCCGTTGAAAATAGGACAAACGCATTGTTATCTTATGAACAACATCGATTATGGTTTATTGATCAAATGGAAGGACCGAGTGCGACATATAACATCCCATTGGAAATAAAATTAGATGGAAAGTTGAATAAGCATGCTTTGCAAGAGGCGTTAAACTATGTAGTGAAGCGACATGAATCATTAAGGACTGTCTTTTCCATGGATGGGGAAACGCCTGTTCAAAATATAATACCAGAGGATAGGTCATGTATTCGTCTAGATATAGTACAGACAAATCAAGAAGATTTAGCAAGTGCTGTAGAGGAAGCGAAGCAATTTCATTTTGATATTACAGAAGAGCCTCCAGTAAAGGCATTCCTTTATGAAATAGAGGAAGAAAAGCATGTGTTATTACTATTATTCCATCGTATTATTGCAGATGGATGGTCGTTAATACCACTCACGAAAGACTTATCAAAAGCCTATAAAAATAATCTGGATCAGAATGATGTTATAGATGAACCTTTAGCAATTCAGTATCAAGATTATGTAGCTTGGCAACAAGAGCAGATGGAAAAATCATCTACGGAGGAACAGTTGAATTATTGGAAGCAACAATTAGACGAATTACCAGTAGAAACGCCACTGCCATATGATGTACAACGACCAAAAACTCGACACAATGAAGGAAAGCATTATCCTTTTACCATTGATCATCTATTACAATCAGCAATAACGAACTATGCTAAAGAAAACAATGTAACTACATTTATGGTCTTACAAGCTTCTCTAGCTTCTATTTTGTCGAGGTTAGGATCCGGAGTCGATATTCCGATAGGTACTCCGATTGTTGGTAGAAATAATCAGCAATTAGATGATGTAATTGGATTCTTTGTAAATACATTAGTACTGCGGACAGATGTATCAAATAATCCTACATTTCATGAATTAGTGAGTCGAGTAAAAGATACCAATGTGGAAGCTTATGATCGTCAAGATATTCCATTCGATAAAGTAGTGGAAGTTGTTAATCCGGAGCGTTCAGCATCAACACATCCACTCTTTCAAATGATGTTAATCCTTCAGAATGCACCGAATCCTGTGGTAGATATTCCACAAGTAGACACCGATGTGAAGGTGAGTGGAACAGGAACAGCGAAGTTTGATTTAACATTTGAATTATGGGAGCAACCGAATGAAGATGGTACATTGAACGGTATTATTGAATATCGAACCGATTTATTTAAAGACAATCAGATTGAACGGATATGTCATCAATGGCTAACATTTTTAAAACATGCATTGGAAACTCCAGAAAAGACAATAGGAAATATTCCTTTTATCTCGAATGAAGAAAGACAATTTGTTTTAGATTATAAAAAGCGAGCTAATAAAGAATTATCCAACACATCAATTGTTCAAATGTTCGAATCGCAAGTGGACAAGTATCCAAACAATATTGCCGTTTCGTTTGAAGGTGAACAGATCACTTATCAGCAATTAAACGAGCAAGCTAACCAAATGGCTAGATATTTAATGGATCAAGGAGCTGGATCAGAAAAACTAATATCAATTATGTTACCAAGGTCTCTTTCCATGATGGTAAGTATTCTAGCTGTCTTAAAAACCGGGAGTGCTTATGTACCTGTAGATCCTGATTACCCTGACGAAAGAATAAGTTATATATTAACAGATGCGAATCCGTCTATTGTGATAACGAATGGAAAAAGTAAACAAGCAACAGAGACTTTTTTCAACCTAAGCATAATTGATTTGGATGTATTAACAAGTAGTACGTTACAAGCGTATTCTAATCAAAATATCAATCAATCGATTTCAGCCATGAATGCGGCTTATATAATTTATACATCTGGTTCAACAGGAAAGCCAAAGGGTGTGGTAATACCTCATCATAATGTCATTCGCTTATTAAAAGAGACGGATAAATGGTATCACTTTGATTCTAATGATGTGTGGACGATGTTCCACTCGTATTCGTTTGATTTTTCTGTTTGGGAAATCTGGGGAGCACTACTTTATGGTGGGAAACTAGTAATTGTGCCATACAATGTAAGTAGAATGCCACTGGAATTTCTTGAACTTCTTGTACAAGAAAAAGTAACCGTATTAAATCAGACTCCTTCTGCATTTTATCAGCTAATGTATGCAGAACAGGAAAGAATGGACTTATCTGAAAAATTGTCACTAAGATATGTTGTATTTGGTGGGGAACAGTTAGAATTAGCGAGGTTAAAAGAATGGTTTACACTGCATGATAATTCGAAGACAAAGCTGATTAATATGTATGGAATTACAGAGACGACAGTACATGTTAGTTACCTTGAATTAAATGAAGAAATTATTGAACAACAAGGTAATAGTTTAATTGGGACAAACATTCCAGATCTAGAAATATACATTTTAGACGACTTTTTACAACCAGTACCAATTGGTGTCACAGGTGAGATGTACGTAGCTGGAGGAGGATTGGCTAGAGGATACCTCAATCAAAGTTCTTTAACCGCATCTCGATTTGTAGCTAATCCCTTTGGAGAGGCAGGAAGTAGAATGTATAAAACAGGTGATTTAGCAAAATGGCTGGACGACGGAACCATTGACTATATTGGGCGCTCTGATCATCAAGTGAAAATCAGAGGTTATCGAATTGAATTAGGTGAGGTAAATGCACATATTATGTCCCATGAATCTATCAAAGAAGCAGCTACGACAGTACTTAATCAACATGGAGATAATCAACTTGTATCTTATATCGTAGCAGATAAAGAAGTAAGAGACGCTGACTTAAAAGCTTATATCGCTTCTTTCTTACCTGGGTATATGATTCCATCGACATTTGTTCACATAGATAGAATTCCATTAACGGCACATGGAAAGTTAGATACGAAGAATCTACCATTACCTGATTACACTGTAAATGTAAAAGGAGAAGGTCCACGCACGCCTAGTGAGGAGCTACTATGTGAATTATTTAAAGAAATCCTTCATTTAGATGAAGTAGGTATTCATGATAGTTTCTTTGATTTAGGAGGACATTCTTTATTAGCAGTTACGTTAATGAATAGAATAAGAGAATTGTTTGGAAAAGAGCTAGGAATTGGAGTCTTATTTGAAGCACCTACAGTTGCCGAATTAGTAAATGTTATGGATGGAGATAATGCAACATCAAGTTCATTAAACATGTTGCTCCCATTACGAAAAAGCGGTTCAGAGCTGCCACTATTTTGTGTACACCCGGCAGGTGGATTGAGCTGGTGCTATGCGGGTTTAATGAGTACACTTGGACCAGAATTTCCGATATATGGATTACAAGCAAAAGGAATTGCTGAAGATGAGGAAAAACCTGAATCATTAGTAGAAATGGCGCAAGACTATATTGCAGAAATGAAAAGTGTACAACCAGAAGGACCATACCGAGTATTAGGTTGGTCACTCGGTGGAAATGTTGCTCATGCAATCACAGTTGAATTGCAAAAACTCGGTGATGAGGTAGAGTTAGTGTTCATTATGGATTCCTATCCAAGTAATTTTATTCCGCTTTCTGGTAAAGAAGGGGAACAAGATGCCTTGATTGCCTTACTTACTTTAGGTGGATATGATCCTGAACAACTAATGCATAAAGAAATTTCAATTGAAAATGTAGTTGAACTTCTTAATCACCATGGTAGTGCTTTGGCTAGTTTAGATAAACAAACGATTATTAATTTGAAAGAGACATATAGAAATTCGATTAAGATTATGTCAGAATATAAGCCAAAAAAATTAGATGGTAATATGATTTTCTTTAAATCAACGATTGTACCAGATTGGTTTACAGATGCAGACCCTAGTAAATGGAGACCCTTCATATCTGGAGAAATGATAGAGTATGAAATTCATTGTCGACATAAAGATATGTGTCAACCCGAACCGCTTGCGGAAATTGGATCGATCGTAGAACAAGAATTACAAAAAAAGAAAAAATAATAGAAAGGATGCGTATAATGACAAATCCATTTGAAAATAAAGATGGAAATTACTATGTACTTATAAATGACGAGGGCCAGTATTCACTTTGGCCCGACTTCATCCAAATTCCAGAAGGTTGGAATATTGCATACGGTCCAGAAGGATTAACAAATTGTCAAAACTATATCGAAGCATATTGGGAAGATTTACTCCCAACTAGCTTGAAAAAGAAAAAGCTGAGTATTTCTTAAATGATTGGTTCTCCATTTTTACATTCAAGAAAAGTAGTTTGTTTCATCTATATACTAGCAATGTTTATGGCTTCGTTAGATGGGACGATTGTATATGTAGCATTACCAACGATTGGAGAGGATTTAGGCGTTTCCTCAGCAGATTTAAGTGGAGTGACGGTTTGGTACCTTGTCGGTGTGGCTGCGATCCTGCCTATAGCTGGATGGCTTGGAGATCGATTTGGTAGTAAGAAGGTATTTTTAACTGCATTGTCTCTATTTACGATTGCATCTATCATTTGTGGCCTTGTACAAACAGTTGGTCTATTAAATATAGCAAGATTTATACAAGGTTTAGGCGGAGGCATGCTCGCTCCTATCGGCATGGCGATGATATTCCGGACATTCTCTGTAGAAGAACGTCCTAAAGTATCTCGTTCACTTGTATTACCGATAGCAATTGCTCCAGCATTAGGACCTGTAGTAGGGGGACTAATTTTAGAAATTCTTTCTTGGCAATGGATTTTCTTTATCAATGTGCCAATTGGAGTTATCGCAATTGTAATTGGTATGTTCTATCTTACAGAACATCACGAGGAAAGTGTAGGGAGAATGGATTGGAAAGGATTTGTTCTCATTGTTGTTGGCTTCCCATTATTAATGTTTTCTTTAACACAAGGGTCGTCAAGAGGATGGACTTCGATTGAAATACTTAGTTCGGCGATTTGTGGATTTCTATTAGTCAGTGTATTTATATTGCATGCAATAAATAAAGAAAAACCGATCATGGATGTAAAACTATTATCTGAGTCTACATTTCGTAAGGTAAGTATCCTTTCATTCTTTGCGGTCGGCGGATTACAAAGCTTACTATTTATATTTCCAATTATGTACCAGCAGGCAGTGGGTGCTACAGCACTGGAAAGTGGTATTGTTGTATTTATCGAAGCCATCGGATTAATGTTAGCTTCAAGAATAATGCCGATATCGTTAAAAAAACTCGGCGTGTACCGAGTCATTCTGTTTGGATTTCTAGGAGCTTGTATTAGCTTTATACTAATGAGCATTGTTGGACCTTTTGCTAATCCTTGGGTGTTACGGATTCTGTTATTTACAATTGGTTTAACACTAGGTCATTCAGTAATTGCTATGCAATATACGACATTTACAAATATAACTTCTGAAAATATGAGTAAAGCGACGACGTTATTTAATGTTCAAAATCGATTAGGAGCAGCGATTGGTATATCGATGATTGCTAGTCTACTATTTATGTTACAAGATGGAGCGGAAAGCATCATGGACCCTATTCCGTACCAGATTTCTATTTTTATAGCTGCATTATTTTTAGCCACTTCATTTATACTAACGTTTAAAAATCGTCATATTATTAAGCGTAGTGACAAACGAACAAGTCGTGACTCAATTAAAGGAGAAAAAGCAGGCTAATGAATATCTATGTTTGTAAAATTCCATCCTATCAAAATTGGCGTGAAGTGCTTTACTACAGCCGTTATATTTCACAACAAAGGCAAGATAGGATACAGCGATATAAAAAAGTGGGGGACGCTTATCGTTCTCTCACAAGTGAACTTTTGCTTAGAAAGATACTATTAGATCATTTTCAGCTTGATGATGTAGCTATTTCTATCAATAAGCAAGGAAAACCATACTTACCCTATCATTCGGATATACATTTTAATCTTTCTCACTCGGGAGAATGGTGTGTATGTACAGTAGGAGAAAAGCAAGTTGGTATTGATATTGAGTATATTGGCGTGATACCTGAAAATATGATTTTTACTATCATTTCAGATGAAGAGCTGGAATCTGAGGATGATTTGCAACATCTTTTTTATGAAAAATGGACGGTATTGGAAAGTTACTTAAAAATGATAGGGACAGGTTTATATCTCCCGCTAGATTCCGTAGAAATGAGTGCTGAAGGTGATCAAACGTACAATGTAAAACATTGTGAAGGGGCGTACCCGGAAGGAACAACTAAATGTGTTACGTTCAAAGAAAATTACAAATTATCGGTTTGTACACATGGGTTAGATGACAATTTGCAAACATGTATCTATCAATATGAATTTGACTGGCTAGTAACCTAAAACAGAACGAAGTCGTATGTCACATAGTTATATATCCAAAATGTAGTTCCTGAAATCCGCTGCAGAAATATACTTCGCTTTCCGTGGACGGCTGGTGAGCCCCCGGTTGCTCCGCATTCCGGGGTCTCACCCATGCCTTCTCCCCACCGGAGTCTCCGTATATTTCTTCCGCTTATTCTAGCTATTTATTATTAGTATTTTGACAAAACTTTTTGTTATGTCTTATTTTCCTTTGATATAAATGTATCATGGATATAAGTGCGACTATGCCTCATAAACAACATTCGGCAGTCTTCTTTTCACCTCAGGTATAAGTGCGACTATGCCTCATAAATAACATTCGGCAGTCTTCTTTTCACCTCAGGTATAAGTGCGACTATGCCTCATAAACAACATTCGGCAGTCTTCTTTTCACCTCAGTTATAAGTGCGACTATGCCTCATAAACAACATTCGGCAGTCTTCTTTTCACCTCAGGTATAAGTGCGACTATGCCTCATAAATAACATTCGGCAGTCTTCTTTTCACCTCAGGTATAAGTGCGACTATGCCTCATAAATAACATTCGGCAGTCTTCTTTATCGTGGGGCGATTTCGAATAGTCTTTTAGTTTCTGGTAGAGCTAGACGTGACTGTTCACTTATTTCGTTCTTCACAGAACACAAATTATTAAATTTCCTATGAAGGAACAAAGAAAGGATTTTCATTGTGAACAATATCCATCAAGTTAAGGCTTATTTTGGAGATACTGATGCTGCTGGGATAGTTTTTTATCCTAATTTTTATAAATGGATGGATCAAGCTACTACAGAGTTGGTTGGAAAAAACATTTTACCAACTCCCGTCCTTTTTAAAGAAAAGCATATACTACTTCCCTTGATTGAAACATTTTGTAAGTATTATTCTCCGATATATTTTGAAGATGTGGTGGATATTTACTCAGAAATAACAAAAATAACTGATCGGACAATACGAGTGGAACATGTTTTTAAACGTGAAGGAGAAATAGTTGCTAAAGGTTATGAAGTAAAAGCTTGGACGAAGAAAAAGGAAGATGGTATTAAGAGTGAATCTATACCAGATAAGATTAAACAACTGATAAAATAAGTCGTTTCAGAAATATACTGCACTTAACCAATGAATAAGGAACGCTGGAGCCTCGGTTTGTTAGACACAATCCGAGGTTTTGCATGGTTCTAAATCTAGCAACATTCTACTATTTCTTAGATTTATCCAACAGTCTTCTACTAAACGAGTGTTTATTCTTTAATGAGAATGAAGTGAACTCATTTTATATTGTGATTAGTTTGTAATAGTTGAAATATATTCTTAAAGTTTAATAGTAGGTCCTGTTACATCAAAACTGTATCATGTAAAGATATGTCATATTGTTAACATAGTACTCAAGCACTAGACTGGAGAAGGTTGATATTGGGTATACTTAGTTCATAACCTAGATTGGAGGTTGTGCTATGGATATTCTATCTAAAAATGTGAATGAAACATCATTATATTCGACAAAGTCCAAGTATGCAGGACGTAATTTTTGGTCGGGTTTGTTGTTTGGAATTGGATTAGTAGCATTTATTGATGAGGTGGTTTTTCATCAATTATTACAATGGCATCACTTTTATGACCGATCGACAACGCAAATCGGATTGATTTCAGATGGTCTCTTTCATGCATTCAGTTGGTTTGCAACGATAGGAGGATTGTTTTTATTTGCAGATCTTCGACGGAGAAATGCATTTTGGCTAAAGCGATGGGTTGGAAGTATCCTGTTAGGTGCAGGTCTATTTCAATTATATGATGGAACGATACAACATAAAATTATGAAAATTCATCAAATACGTTATGTTGATCATGTAATTGTTTATGATATTGTTTGGAACTCCATTGCAGCGGTATTGATAGTTATTGGGGCGATATTAGTTTTTCAGACACGAAGGAAAGCGAATCCTTTAAAAGGAATGAACCTTGATGATTAATCATGGGCATCATGAAAATGGTTTGCAGATGATGGATTTGTTTATTATTGTGCTTGTATTAACCCTAATAATAACTTATATTGGTGCTGGATTAATTTCAAATAAGAAAAAACACTTGAACAGTTGGCCGTTCCATAGATACATATTATGGATAATGGGCTTTCTTTTAGTCGGTGTTTCATTAGTAGGACCAATAGCTGAATTAGCTCATAGTAATTTTACTGCTCATATGCTAAGCCATTTATTATTAGGCATGTTATCCCCGTTATTACTAGCTCTTGCAGCACCAATTACATTACTACTTCGTATGCTACCAGTTCAGCAAGCGCGAATTTTATCAAGACTATTAAAAACACCATTTCCTAGTTTAATGCGACATCCAATAATTGCGTCAATACTAAATATAGGTGGTTTATGGCTACTTTACACAACTAACTTATATATGCTCATGCATGAAAACTTACTCGTATATCTTATTGTCCATTTTCATATATTTGTAGCTGGTTATCTATTCACTATTTCAATGATATATATGGATCCAACACCACATCGGTTTAGTTATCTCTATCGAGCAGTTGTGTTTGTATTTGCTTTGGCTGGACATGGTATATTATCAAAGTATATTTATGCAAATCCCCCAGTAGAAGTGCCGAAAGACCAAGCAGAAGCCGGTGGAATACTTATGTATTATGGTGGAGATGCAATTGATATTATAATCATCTTTATACTATGTTTACATTGGTATCGTTCTACGAGCCCAAAAGCGAGATTAAATGTAAGCTCAAACTAAAAAGAGGTGGGTCAATGCCCAACCTCTTTGTGAGAAACTTGTCTATATACGAAATGTGTTTTTTCTAATATCCTACTTCTACCGCAGCGTTAACAATATACATTAAATCATTTTCATCATGTTTATCTTCTAAAATTATGCCACTCGAAGTAGCCATTCCTCCATCTGTTACATCTACTTCTACTGTTCCATATGGGATGGTTTCTTTAATTTTACTAATATCTAAATTATCTCGATCAAGAGGTACTGCTAGACGAACCACTACTTTCATGTTTTCCAGACGTTGATTTGGTAAACTTTTCTCGATGCCAGGCATTGAATTTGCCCAGATTGCATTTTGTACTGCTCTAGTCGCCGCTTTCGTTATATCCTGTCCATGTACATCAATTCCCATTCCAGTTTGAATAAAGAGTATCTGTTTCATGATAAAACTCCTTTATTAATGTAATTTAGAATATATAATACGATTCCCAACAAACTAAAATAGTAAACTCCGAAATAGAATAACTGAGTTTCCATTTCTTCTATTTAAAGAGCTATAATTGTTTGTAGATTAGACATAAATGATACGATAAAATAGAATCGAGAGGAGGCTTCTTTTGGAAAATAAAGAAATGCTAATCATAGATGATCTCATGAATCAAATAAAACAAAAAAAGATACAGCTGGGAGAAAAATTCCCCTCGGAAAATACATTAGCAGATATGTATAAAGTTCCGAGAATAACGGTTAGAAATGCATTTAATACTTTAGAAGAGCGGGGATTTATTCAGTCATCGCAAGGTAAAGGTCGCTTTCTAAAAGGAAAATCGATTCAAATTAAGTTGCCTTTAACTGGAGATACTAGCTTCTCAGAAAAAATGGAACAGATGGGATATAATTTACAATCGAAAAATGTTTTGTTCAAGAAAATTAACTTTAATCAATCTATATTTAATCGACTACATGCAAGTGAAAGTGACAATGTCTATCAAGTTGTAAGATTACGTTATATTAATGGAGAAATTATTGCAATTCACTATTCTTTTGTAAAGGAATCAACTGTTCCAAAGATTGTAGAAGAGGGACCGGAAATTTTATCTATGTTTCGTTTTTATAGACAACAAGGATTTGAATCTTTTACCAGTAGTCAATCGATTTTAAGTGTCACTTTTCCAACCTTAGAAGAGCAACAATTATTGGAATGTAAGAGTATGATTCCATTAATTATAGTAGAAACAGATTGTACAGATAAAGAAACCAATCAAATTTTAGAATATACGAAAATACTTTATCGAAGTGATACATTTAAATATGATATATCTGCTATTCCATAAGCAAGGATCAATCTAAACTTAGAGATTGGTCCTTGTTTTTTCTATCTGTATATAAATTTGTGTGCAGTCGATAGTACCTATAGCTCTGCCCTTAGCAACCAGCAAGTACGAGTAGCTAAATAAACGGAGTATATTTCTGAAGGGGTTTCTGATTTATCTTTTACATACTGATGTCACAAAACTTCCTACGGAGGCGGTTTTTAGGTTGCTAACCTGGTGATTGTGGCTTTGCTCTAATTACTCAAGATCTTTTCTTATACAATTCCCCACTTTATACATTCCTTTACATATACTTAACCACTTCTTAACACACAATAACTTGGCGACAAGTTAGGATTGATTTGTGAAGGAGGTTATGAAAAATGAATCGGAAACGTAGAACCGAAATTCTTATTCAGGGAGATGCGAGTTTAGTAGATAACCTTGCGGAAGAAATTACAAGTAAGTATCAATGGCAGGAATTTTCACCACCATCTTATAGCCTTACGATGATGAAAATGCGTGAAACAGCAAAACAATCCTTATTTCATATCGGAGAAGTTCTTGTTACAGAAGCAAAGGTTGAAGTCAGTGGTCAAATAGGAGTTGGAATCATAGTAGGAATGAAAGATAACCTTGCGAATAAATTAGCCATTATTGATGCTGCATATAAAGCGAAATTGCCAGAAATAATTAATTGGAATGAGCTTCTAATTAAAGAAGAACAAAAAATTTATATCAGGAAGGTAAAGAAGCAACAGGAATTACTAAAAACAAAAGTTCATTTTGACACTATGGATGTTGAATAGAATTCCCATTTAGGAGGTGTTTACATGGTTACTAGCTTTGTTCACGATACGCAACATACATATCGGAAAATTCTTGACAGCATGTCGAAGCCGGGGCAAATTTCATCGATTGAATCCAATCCTGAACATCAGATGTATTGTTTACCTGCGACTTTTTTAGTTGCTTTAACCTTGTTTGATACAGAGGTGAACTTCCATGTGATTGATCATGACACAAAGATTGCGAATGTGCTATCTCAATATACAGTTGCAACACAGGTGCCAATTGAAAAAGCAGATTATATCATTGCCACAAACAATACGGATGCTATGGAATTACTACATGGGTTAAAGAAAAGCAGTGTCGGTACTTTAGCTGACCCACATCAGTCTGCAACGTTAATTGTTGAGCAACAAAACATAATAGAAAATGGAGATCTTGAATTATCAGGCCCAGGAATTAAAGAAACACATCGTATCGGAATAGAAGTCTCTGAGGAATTTTGGAAGGAAAGAGACGTGAAAATAAAGGAATACCCGCTAGGAATAGATTTAATATTTACGGATCAAAATTCTAATATTATGTGTATTCCTAGAACGACAAGAGTACATAAGAAAGGAGCGGATAAATAATGGGGTATGTTGCTGTTAAAGGGGGCACAGAAGCAATAGAAGCCTCTATTGAACGTTTGAAATATGAACGACTGAAAGAAACATCAACTATCGAAGTAGAAACGATTTTGGCATCAATGCGGCAACTTGTAGATCAGGTGATGTCAGAGGCGAGTTTGTTTAATCCATATTTAGCTGCACTTGCTATCAAACAAGCTGAGGGCAGTATGGAAGAAGCTGTTTTCTTACTTCGTGCCCATCGTTCTACATTACCAAGACGTTATTATAGTAGAACAATAGAAACATCGTCTATGTTCGTCGAAAGAAGAATTTCAGCTAGCTTTAAAGATATTCCTGGTGGGCAATTATTAGGTGCTACATATGATTATACACATCGATTGCTAGATTTTAATTTAATCTATGAAACGAAAGCTGAAATAGAAAGATGGTTAGAACAATTTCAAGCGGAACAGTCAGAAGTTACTGATGAATTACTCTTTTTTCCAAAAGTAGTGGATTATTTAAGAGAAGAAGGGTTATTTGAAACTTATGTGTTGAATGATCAATTACCAGATGATGTAACAAAGAGGAGTCTTTCCTTTCCATCTTCACGTAGCGAACGATTGCAAGTATTGACTCGAGGACAGACAGGTGCAGTTACATCATTGGGGTATGCTTCACTAAGAGGATATGGTCAAGTTCATCCGACGGTAGGGGAAGTTCGTGTAGGTTCCGTTCCAATTCATGTATCTCCTCCTTATGAAGCTGGGGATGACAAAGATGAAGATTATTATATTGGTGAAATTAAGCTGACGGAAGTTGAATCCTTCGTACCCGTAATGAAGGAGAAAAACAAAAAAACGAAAGAATTACAGTTTGAAATTGGTTATGGAGCATGCTTTGGTCAGAATGAAACAAAAGCAATTGCAATGAGTATACTCGATCAATGCTTGGAAAACAATCAGGCTCCTTATCCAACACATGATGAAGAATTTGTTTTACTTCACATTGATTCCGTGGAATCGACAGGTTTTATTTCTCATTTAAAACTTCCACATTATGTTACGTTCCAATCAAAATTAGACAGTATCCGCAATGTGAAGAAGGGAGGAACTGAAACATGATTCATCAAGAGACACATTTTGCATTTTTGGATGAAAGTTCTAAAAAAGAAATACGAAGGGCAACGTTAAAAGCAGTTGCAATACCAGGGTATCAAGTACCATTTTCATCTCGAGAAATGCCAATAGGTAGAGGTTGGGGGACCGGTGGCCTGCAGCTAACTCTTTCGCTTGTTGGAAAAAAAGATATTTTAAAAGTAATTGATCAAGGCGCAGATGAGTCTGTTAATGCAGTCAGTATTAAAAAACTTGTTCAATCAACTACCAATATTGAAGTGACGGAAAGAACACAAGATGCAACGCTTATACAATCTAGACATCGAATACCAGAAATCCCGTTAACGCCGGATCAAATACTTGTATTGCAGGTGCCGATGCCAGAGCCATTAAGAGCATATGAATCGAAGGAAGCAGTTACTAAAAACTTACATGCAGAGCAAGAATATAGTGGAATTTGGATGATGCTATTTGAGCAAATCATTAAATATGGCAGACAAACAACAAATGCGGATCATCCTGTAATGGTAAATAATCATTACATTATGGCTCCAAGTCCAATACCAAGATTCGACAATCCAAAGATGCACCAATCAGAAGCATTAATCTTGCTAGGAGCTGGACGGGAAAAGAAAATATATGCTGTCCCGCCATTTACACCAATTGAATCACTTGCATTTAATGATTATCCTTTTGCAAAGGAAGATTTCACTGGTAGGGAATGTAAACTCTGTGGAGCTAGTGATGTATTCCTAGATGAATTAGTTGATGAAAAAACACAAGAAACCTTTTATCAATGTAATGATACAAGCTATTGTATTGAACGGCTCAACAATATGAATAACAAAGAGGTGAAATCGATTGATGTATGAGAAACCAACACTCTCTATTCAGAACCTAAATAAACAATTTGGTACCGGCTGTGATCATTGCTTAAATCCTGAGACAAGAGTTCTAAATCAGAATTTTTGTCCAGAATGTGGAACGGTCTATGCATGCCAAGATATTTCATTTGATTTGTTTCCTGGGGAAATACTTGGTGTTGTAGGAGAAAGTGGGAGCGGTAAATCTAGCCTGATGAAATGCATGTATTTCGATTCAGATGTAACATCTGGAGAAATGTATGCTGATCATAAAGATTTTCAAGATGAAAATTTAGTTGATTTATCTGCTCAACAAAAACGATATATACGTAATCATCATTATGGAATGGTTTATCAAAACCCAGCAAATGGACTGAAAATGGATTTTTCATCGATTGGAAATATCGCAGAAAAGCAAATTGCAGCGGGGAATCGGAATGTGAACCAAATGGAATCGACTGGGAAACGTCTGTTAGAAACGGTACATATTCCCATATTTCGAATGAAAGAAGAACCGAAATATTTTTCTGGGGGAATGCAGCAACGCGTTCAAATTGCAAAGGCATTATCAAATAATCCACCAGTATTATTTTTAGATGAAGTAACAACCGGATTAGACCTTTCTGTACAAGCGGATGTTTTAGATTTAATAAAAAATATTCAACTGGAATTTGGAATTAGTATGGTAGTAGTATCTCATGATTTAGCTGTTATTCGAATGTTAGCAGACCGAACAATTGTCATGTTAAACGGGAAAATTATCGAACAAGGGTTAACCGATCAAATTTTAGAAGATCCTTTCCATGCTTATACACAACAGCTCGTCTATTCATTATTATAGGAGGTTGTCTATATTGTACGTTATTCACAATGGAAACATTATTATGGAAGACTCGATTTTAACCGGCCATGCACTACTTATTGAAGGGGACAGAATAAAAGATGTGGTTATTGAAGAAGAGGCTATGCAAATCTCGAATGTAGAATGTATTAATGCAAATGGAGGGTTCATCTCACCGGGTTTCATTGACATTCATTCGGATTATATTGAATCAATTGTTTCTCCTAGACCTACTAGTATGATGAATATGGATATTAGTCTAAGAGAAGCAGAGAAAATATTAATTAGCCATGGTATAACAACTATTTTTCATTCTCTTTCCTTTTATAAAAAAGATTTATTTACTCATAAGCCAATACGAAATCCAGAAACAGTACAGCGGTTAGTAGAAGCAATTCATAAAACTCATGATCGTCCTCACCTAATCAGGCATCGCCTGCATGCCCGATTTGAACTAGATAATATCGAGCAGATTGAACAACTCGTTGAAAATATTGAAAATGATAAGGTCCACCTGCTTTCTTTTATGGATCATACTCCAGGACAAGGCCAATATCGTGATCTAGAGGTATTTAGTAAGACATTAAAGGGATATAGAAATTTATCGGATGAAGAAGTGAATGTCATTATACTAGAGCGAAAAAGTAGAGAACAAATGACATTAGAAAAAATAGCGGAAGTCGCAAAAATAGCTGATAACAAAGGAATTGCTGTTGCTTCACATGATGATGATAATGAGGAGAAATTAAAGCTTGTCCAATCATTTGGTACAACGATTAGTGAATTTCCAATTACATTGAATGTAGCTAAAGAAGCAAAAAATCTAGGATTACGAACGATTGTTGGAGCTCCAAATGTGCTTCTCGGTGGTTCCCATTCTGGAAATTTATCGGCTATCGAAGCAATTCACGAAGACTCTGCAGATATACTATGCAGTGATTATTTTCCAGCAGCACTTTTATTAGCTGTTTTTCAACTACATGAAAAGCATCAGAAAGAGCTTCATGAGATGTTTAAGATGGTTACATTAAATCCAGCGAAAGCTGTACGAATGGATGATGAAATAGGTTCTATAAAACCTGGTAAAAAAGCAGATATCTTAATCATTAATCAAATGGAAGATGGATATCCCATGTTAACAAAGACAATGGTCAACGGTTCATTCATTACCACCACCAATTATAGATTCAACTAAAAGTGAGGGGATAACATGGCACTATTAGAAGTGAGCGATTTTGGAAAAGAGTTTGTCAATCATCGGTTACAAGTTAAAAGACAAGCGGTAGAGAATATTCACTTTACATTAGAAGAAGGAGAATTTTTAGGCATAATTGGAAAAAGCGGTAGCGGTAAATCCACGATTTTAAAGAGTATTTATCGCACTTATCTTCCAGATCAAGGAAATATTTATTTTGATTCCAACCAGCTTGGAAAAATTGATATTACGAAAATATCAGAAAGAGAAATGATTTACTTGCGAAAATTTGAAATCAGTTATGTATCCCAATTTTTAGATGTGTTGCCACGAATTACTTGTCGGGAATTGGTTGAGAAATCCCTTCAAGAAATGGGTGTAGAACATGCAATTGCCAGAGTAGAAGCAGAATCTGCTCTTACCCATTTTGAGTTAGACGAAAAACTGTGGGATGTGTACCCAAATACATTTTCTGGTGGAGAGAAGCTGAGATTGAATATTGCTATGGCAACGGTCAAACAACCTCGTCTGCTGTTATTAGATGAACCAACAGCAAGCCTTGATCAAGATTCTAAAATGAAGGTTCGTGAGGTAATCGAAAAGTTAAAGCATAGCGGAACCTCTCTTATTGGTATCTTTCATGATATTGAATTTATAGAAGGTCTTTGTGATTCTATTTTTAATATGAATGATCATCAGCCTGTTACATCAGTAGGGAATAGATATGAAAGCTGATTTACATGTTCACAGCCATTTCTCAGATGGTTCAGATGCTGTAAGTGAAGTAATGAGGCAGGCTAAGAAAAATGGTGTTACTCATCTAAGTTTTGTTGACCATGATACAGTAGATAATTTACTAGAAATTCAGCGACAAGCTAAACGTTTTGATATTCGTGTGATTCCTGGCATTGAAATATCTGCTTATGATTTTAAGCGGAAACGCAAGGTGCATATTCTTGGGTATAATTACAAGCTAGAAGCAAGTCACATACGTAATCTTTGTAATCCACTGTTAGATCGAAGAAATGATCATTCACTTTGGCAAATTAGAAAAATTAACGATTTAGGTTATCAAATAGATGAACAAGTTATTAAGCAAAAAGCTTTGCCTAGCAATACGATTTATAAACAACACATTATGCAAGAGTTGACAGAAGTCCCCTATGATTCGACGGAATATGGAAATCTTTATCAGCAGCTATTTAAATATAATGGCGTAGCTAGAGGAGATATTGTATATATCGATGCCTTTGATGCAGTGGAATCCATTGTTAAAGACGGGGGCATTGCAGTAGTTGCACATCCTGGTCAATTGGATTCCTATGACTTGATTCCAGAATTAGTAGAAATAGGTCTCGGTGGAGTCGAAAGAAATCATCCTGATCATACGATAAGAGACCATGATAAAGTAGAGACTTTAGCGGAGGAACTAAACTTATTCATGACAGGAGGAACAGATTACCATGGCAGGTTCGGGACTCCTATTCAGATAGGTGAAATAACAAGTCCAATAAATAAATTATTGGTATAGCGTAAAAAGTCTTAATTTAGTGTGAAGTATCTGTAAATAAACCGTCTTTTTATCATTTTTATGCTTCAATGAAAATAGCTCTAAACTATACTATTTTATATTCTGGGAGGAATACACGATGTGTAAAAAAATTGGTAGTTTACTTATGCTTGTGATGATTGTGTCAGTGTTAGCTGCATGTTCAGATGGCAGTGCGGGAGGGGCAAGTAGCGATGATGTTATTGATATCGTCTGGTACCCTAATGAGTCTGGTAATGAATTGAAAACTGCAAGAGACGAAATAGGTAATGTTATAGAAGAAGAGACTGGGAAGCAAGTAGAACATCATTTAACTACTGACTATGCAATCGCAATTGAAACCATCGCAAATGATAATGCAGAACTTGCATTTATGGGAGCTCAGGGTTATATCGAGGCCAATAGTAAAAATGAAGCAGTAGAGCCAATGGTTGTTCCTACTGGTCCATCTGGGACATTAGAAGATGCAATGTATTATAGTTGGCTAGCTGTAAATGTCGATGATCAAACAAATTATAAAAATGGTGATGATTTTAGTCTAGATACAATCGAAGGGAAAAGATTCTCTTTTGTTTCAAATAGTTCAACCTCAGGATTTGTGGTTCCTTCTTCAACAATATTAGAGAATTTTTCGGACATGGAGTTAACGGAAGAAAATTTGATGGAAGGTGGGCCTTTATTTGAACAAGTATTATTTGGTGGATCTCACCAAGGGTCAGCAGTTAATTTATTAAACGGAAATGCTGACGTAGCAGCATTCTGTGACACATGTGTAGAAAACTATGTAGAGGTAGCAGAAGGTGAAGAAAACACAGTAGGATCTGTGTATAAAGTAAAAGATAATGCTGAAGAGCCGTTTAATACGGTAACTGGAAGTGAATTTACATTAATGAATGTAACTCCAGTCTTAAATGCTCCTTTTGTAGCAAATACTAACCTGCTAAGTGAAGAAGAGTTTGAAACAATTCAAAATCTATTTAGTTCTGATGAAATTGCAAACAATGAAGCGATATTTGTTCCTGAAGGTTCCGATGAATCTGGTTTATTTTTTAAATCTGGTGATGAACGTTTTGCTCCTGTAGAGGATCAATGGTTTAATCCCATTCGAGAGCTTTCAGCTACAAAGTAAGTTTATTGACTATCTACCAGCGTTATATTAATTCGGAAGGAGTGTCACTATATGACTTTATTAGAAGTGAATAACCTTGGTAAGAATTATAATGGGGAAACCAAAGTGTTAAAGAACGTTAATTTTGAAGTAGGCTCAGGCGAGTTTGTATCGATCATTGGTCCATCTGGCGCGGGTAAATCTACATTACTTCGGTGCATTAATCGAATGGTAGAAATTAGTGAAGGTAGTGTATTTATAGATGGACAAAGTGTAGGAGATATGAAGAAAAAGTCGTTAAGGTCCTTACGAACAAATATTGGGATGATTTTTCAACACTACAATTTAGTTCCTAGACTTACGGTAATTGAAAATGTGCTTCATGGAAGATTTGGCTATAAAACAAATCTACAAGGCATAATGGGAAGATTTACAGAAAAAGAGAAAGAAAAAGCATTTGAATTACTTGATAAATTAGGGATTGCTGACCATGCGTATAAACGTTGTGACCAATTAAGTGGAGGGCAGCAGCAAAGGGTAGGAATATGTCGAGCATTAATTCAAGACCCCAAAATTATTCTATGTGATGAACCAATCGCTTCCCTAGATCCAAATTCTTCGAAGATTATTATGGATTATTTAAAAAAAATTACGAATGAATTAGGGATTACCTGTTTAGTAAATTTACACCAAGTTGAAGTGGCAAAAGCATATGCAGATCGCATTATCGGATTAAAAAGAGGAGAAATTGTTTTTGATGGTCCAAGTAATTTACTATATCAAGATAAAATTGAATCGATTTATGGTTTTCAACAGCGGGAACTAATTACGGTATAGAGGAGTAGGTCACATGGATGAACAAAAGATGAGAAAAGGGAAGTGGCAAGCAACAATCTTTTTACTAGTGATTATCTTAATGACCTATTTTGCTTCGTCCATAACGCAGTTTAATTTGCTTGAGAGTATAACGACAATCCCACAAGCAATTGGTTGGATGGTTACTAATTTGTTTATTACCGGTGAGGCTATTACAAAATTACCAGGAATAATAGAAAAATTAACCGAGACAATTTTTATGTCTATTGCTGCCACAACCTTAGCAGCAGTGCTATCAATCGCATTAGCATTACTCGGTTCAAAAACGACAAAAGTAAATAACATATTTAGTGTGATTGCTCGTTTTATAGCATCTTTTTCAAGAAACATTCCTGTGGTAGCTTGGTCATTGATTTTACTTATTTCTTTTGGTCAAAACTCAGTAACTGGTTTTCTAGCATTGTTTGTTGGGACGCTGGGATTTTTGACAAGAGCATTTATTGAAACGATAGATGAAGCAAGCCCAAGTTCCGTAGAAGCCCTTAGTGCTACTGGGGCTACATACTTTCATATTGTAAATAATGCCGTCATTCCTCAAAGTCTCCCACAAATGATAAGTTGGATACTATTTATGATCGAGACGAATATACGTAGTGCAACACTTGTAGGGATTTTAACAGGTACTGGTATTGGCTATATGTTCGATATTTACTATAAAAATATGAATTATGATGTTGTTGCCTTGATTACGTTTTCCATCGTGATAGCCGTCATTGTCATTGAATTATTATCTAACAAGATACGGAAGGTGATATTGTAATGGAAATGAATCAAGGGACAACCTCCATAAATATGAGACGGAAACGGAACGGAAAAATTAATATAAAATCTGGGAATAAAATAGATTTAGTTGTCAAGAGTACGATATGGATCCTTAGCCTATTAACGATCTTAGCGTTTTTCTTCTTCAATTATTCCGGCCTACAATTAGAACGTGCAATACCTGAAACGTGGCATAATCTAAAAGTAATGTTTTTAGAACCTGCCCTGAATCATTTTAGCTGGCAAGAAGCGGTATATCAAATTGGAGTTACACTAGGATTAGGTGTTTTAGCCACTGTCTTTGGAGCGATTATTGCTTTTTTTCTTGCTTTAATGGCAGCAGAGAATTTATCTAAACCATGGATTTCGAAAACAGTAAGGATTTTCGTAGCGTTCGTACGAGCTGTACCTACCGTGCTTTGGGTACTTATCTTCGCCATAGCGGCGGGGCTCGGAAGTGAAGCTGCTGTTCTTGGAATGTTATTTCACTCTGTTGCTTATTTAGTGAAGGCTTTTTCAGAATCCTTTGAGGAGGTCGATGCTGGAATACTTGAAGCATTGAGGGCATCGGGTTCAAAATGGTGGCATGTTATCGTTCATGGTGTATTACCATCTACATTTACGTATTTATTATCATGGACATTTTTACGATTCGAAATTAACTTCTCAGTAGCCGTGGCAATGGGTGCAGCTGCTGGGGCAGGAGGAATTGGCTTTGAATTGTTTATGGCTTCTGGATTTTATTTTGATCTGAGAGAAGTAGGTTTTATCACGTATGCAATCTTATTGATCGCAATCATATTAGAAATTACGTCAACGAGATTGAAACATCGTTATTTCCCTGGTCAATTAACTTCATAAAACAGGAAATACTACAAGCTGAACGATGTGGAGAAAACAACTTCAGAGTTTAGTCTTTAATGGCATTTGGAGTAAGTATAGGTATTATTAAGTACTATCGTAAATAGATATTCTTAATTAATTTATGATGTATAGTTTGTTCAAAAGTGCATAATCAAACACATCCTAGATTACAGGATACGAAGGTTAGTGGGAAAGATCGAATGATTTTCCCCACTAATTTTTCAATGTAGATTATAAAGCAAAGCTCTAGGAGTACGATTTCTCATAAAACAATAATATATTTTTATCAAGCTAAACTCCAACGTAGGTTTTTAGCTTTAGAATATCGATCTGAAACAGCTGGCCAATTGACCACATTCCACCATTGATCAACATAATCTTTTTTCTCGTTTAAATATTGTAAATAATAGGCATGTTCCCATACATCAAGAACTAATAAAGGTATCATATCTTGTTGAGAGAGATTTTGGTGTTTTTCTGCTTGTAATATTTCCATTCTTCCGGAACGAGGTGCCCAGATAAGCATCGCCCAACCTCCACCTTCGACTTGATCAGCTGCATGCGTAAAGTGCGCTTTAAACTGATCAAAGCTACCGAAATCACGCTCGATTGCTTGAAGTAATTCTCCCCGAGGTTTGCCTCCTGCATGAGGTGCCATAATTTCCCAAAAAATCGAATGCAAATAATGTCCTGCACCATTAAAAGCAGCCTCTCGTTCCCAATGCTTAATTAAATCATAATCGCCTGTTTGTCTTGCTTCTTGCATCTTTTTTTCAGCTTTGTTCAAACCATCTACATAGCTTTGATGATGTTTATCATGGTGTAAATACATAATTTCTTTGGCAATATAAGGCTCTAAGGCATCATAATTATATGGAAGTGGCGGTAAACGATGGTTGCCTATTGATACATAGGACTGTCTATGCTTCTCATATAGTTCACGTTGATTTCTTTCATACAAATTATATACTTTAGATAGTAATTGATAAATATGGTGTTCGCTATAATAATTTAAATCAGTCCCTAATAAAGTTTCAACCTGATTGTATGATTTTTCATATTCTTCTTTTTCACGCTGATTATCAATTAACTCCAATTCTTTCTTTAAGTATTCTTTATTCTCCTCAAACCATTTTCTTATTTCTAACGAGTAAGAGCTCATAATATAATATCCCCCTAAATAACATGATCATATTATATTATGAGTTTCTTGCCCAAAAGTTCCTATATCAGTTTATCTATATGAACTCCTTTTTTTTATGAAGGGTCATTTTATACTGCCACTTTATCACGCAGAAATGTTACTTTTTTAAGAAAATTTATTTTTGCAAATATTAGTTTATGCTAAGGTTAAAAGGAGAGGGGGATTTATGATCAACGGGATTATTTTTTTATTCATTTTATTAATAGCTATGATTACTACAATAGCGACAGCCAGTTTCTGTGTTATGTTTTTCCTTTACTTAGGCAAGAAAAAAACTTTTCCAAAGAAATTACTATTAACTTCGATAATAGGATTGGCACTCACAGTGAGTTATGTAGGATATAGAACTTACTTATTTACGCTTCATGACCTTGAAGGAGAACACCAAGATGGTCCTATGGTTTCACCAGAAGGAACTTATACTGCAAATACATATTATGAAACTTATGGTGGAGCTGCTGAAGGTGTCAATATTTGGGTAGGTATTACTTATAATGAAGAGGAAAAATTAGCTAAAACCATCTATTATAGTGAAGCATTAAGTGACTTTGAGATAGAATGGAAAACAAATGATGTTCTACTAATAAAAAATGAAGATGCCAATTATCCAAGTGCTAGTAGAAGCATAGAATTGGATGTATCGAAAGAGATATATCATGATGCAGGGTTAGCATGCGAGAGTATATTAATGAAAGATGAATATGAATATTGTTATGAGAAAGAAGAAGAGGATTGGAGAAGTAAAAATGAAGAATGAAAATTTTTGTAAAATACTGAAACTATTTAGCGGGTAAATTCGTATGTATTGGACGAGGAGGCATTTTATGAAATTTCTACGTGAAATAGATGCAGATTCACTCGTTCCATATATCTTGACCAGTAGCTTACTTTTACTTGTTTCTGCATTTGCTGTTCCTGGAATAGCGATTATATTTATTCAAGACCTATTATTTTTTTCTTATGATCATTGGATGTTTATTCGTCCTGTAGAAGCATATAAAGGATTTGGAATCGCAATGATTTTGATTGCAGTTATACTATTATCCTTTTTATTAACTAAATTCTATATGGAGAAAAAAGACAAAGAATATAAATTAACGGTCATCCATCTATTATTAATAGTTGTAACCATTCCATTATTTATCTTGTCTATTTCACACTATGCGTATTTTGATGATAATGGGGTACATGGAAATGGTTTTTGGACCTTATCTGAAGATAACATTGCATGGGACGATGTAGAGAATGTTAGCAGAGTTGTTGATCCTAGTTCACGGAAAGTATTTTCTTATCATTTTTCAGATAATAATATAACGATTGACATTCCATATGACACCCAAGATACTCGTATTAAACAAACAATTACGGAAGTAATAGATTCAAATGATTGGGAAGTAGAGGAAATATATAGTGAGTAAATCTGGGTTTAAGGAAGTGGAATGATGATTATTTGGATTAATGGAACGTTTGGGGTTGGAAAAACAGAGACCGCGAAAATACTACATAAAAAAATGCCGAATTCCTATTTGTATGATCCAGAAGAGGTAGGTTCTCTAATTAGAAAGCAGCTACCAGTTGATTTATGGGAAGAAGATTTTCAAGATCATGAAGAATGGAGACTGTGGAACTACCATTTATTGAAGAAGGTAACAACAGAAACAGAAAAAGTTGTAATCGTACCAATGACACTTACAAATGAACAATATTATCAAGAAATTATAGGTGGCCTCACAAAAGAAGGAATTAAGATACATCACTTTACACTTGTAGCAGAACCACAAACAATTTTAGACAGGTTAATGAAGAGAGGGGATGGAAATAATGAATGGATTATGAATAGAACCGAGATGAACGTTAAGCAATTATCTGCAACGTTCTTTCAAATACATATTCATACTGAAAAACTAACTGTAGAAGAAACGGCCTTGGAGGTTATAAATTTAATCATGAGTAAAAGTTAATGAATTATGATTTAACGAATTAGATTATTAATTTATAAACACAATAGAAGTATTGCCCTTATCGCTGATTCTGTTCAATGTCCTTCAGGATTTACCTTCGTGGTAATACAAATCAGTGGAGAAAAAAGAAATACACCACTGAATGAACTTTCACTCTATTTCCTTCCACGTTTTTTTTCCCAAGCAAAGCTACCGCCGGTGACATCCCGCACATCGTGAATGACTACAAATGCTTTTTCGTCTACTGAATAGATAAGTCTTTTTAATTTCATTAATTGATATTTGCTAATAATAATATAAGACATGTCTGCATCTTGTTTCATATAACCACCATATCCTTTAAATACGGTTGCGCTAGTGTCTAAATTCTTTATTACCACATCCGTGATTTCAGTGGAATGAGTGGAGATTACACTAACTGCCTTTCTAGGATCCAGCCCTTCCATAACAAGATCGGTAGCTTTCTTACCGATAAATAATAAGATGATAGTGTACATTGTATTTAATGTTCCGATAAAAAATAAACCAGCTATAACTACAGCTGCATCTAAAACAAAATTTGTTCTTGTTAGATCCCATCCTAAATTATGGTGAAACATTCGTGCGATAACGCTTGTGCCACCCATCGAACTACCAGTACGAAATATCAACCCTGCACCTATCCCACTAAAGAAACCTGCAAATATAGCAGATACAAGAGGATCTGCAAGTGGTTCAATGTTATTTTCTGTTATGAATAGAAAAAAGGAAATCAGTGTTGCAGTAATCGCAGTTAAAATTATATTTCTTTTTGGCAACACAGTGTATCCGATAGTTAGGATAATTGCAGCTAATATAAAGTTAACAATACCAGTCGACCATCCAAATATGTAATGGAGGAGTATAGACATACCTGTAAGTCCACCATCAGCAAAATTATTTGGAATGATTAACATATTAACGGCTAACGCGTAAAAAAGTGCTCCAATTATAATAAAAATAAAGTCTTTCAAAAAATGTTTCATTATGTAAGCTCCTTGCTATTAGAAGTCTAGTTATATTTAAATTTCTAAACTAAATTTTTCCCTAATTATATAAATTCAAACCAAAATTAATGTGATATTATTAATTTTAAAATATGTATTGTCGGGAAGAGGATGTTACCTTGAAACGTATATCAAGAAAAAAGTCTCTCATTATTATCACTTTATTTATACTTATATTAGCTGTTGTTATTGAAATCTATTACGAAACAAATGTGTTTAAGGTTAATAAAGTACATTTCAATTCCAATAAAATACCTAATGGTTCGAGTATTAAATTGATACAGTTTAGCGATCTTCATGCAAAAGTATTTGGTAAAAATAACCAGAAGTTAATACAAACAATAAAAATGAGCAGCCCGACGTTGTTGTAATTACTGGAGATATCATAGATAGAAAGACTAAGAGTTTGCAAGATGTATTTCATTTAATAGAAGAAATAACTTCTTTTCAGAAGCACGTTTATTTTGTATCTGGTAATCATGAATGGGGAAATAACTTAAGAAATGAGTTGTTGACAGGACTCGAGCAACGGGAAGTACAGATTCTAAATAATACTTCAGCAGAAATTATGATAAATGGAATGAAGTTGAATCTTGTTGGTATTGACGATGTATCAACAAATCACGAGGATATGAAAAAGGCATTTACCAATGTTAATAATCAAGAATACACAGTCTTGTTGTCTCATTCTCCAAGTGTAACCGATAAGTATTTTGATATAGATGCTGATTTAATTTTGAGCGGTCATACTCATGGAGGACAAGTAAGGCTTCCATTAATTGGTCCAATAATAGCACCTGACGAAGGATTATTTCCTAAAAAGACAAAAGGTGTTTACCAACTGAAAAGGAATCAACATTTATATATCGATAGTGGATTAGGTACTAGTCTGTTACCAGTCCGATTCCTAAATAAAAGTCAGTTAAGTGTAATAGAAATTACGGATTAACACGTTTTATGTGAGGTGAAATAATTTAATGTAAATTTTTAAATAATTGAAACATCGATTCTAAGGTAATCGTACAATAGCTATAATAGTTTTATAAAAAGGGAGCGTATGAATTGAGAGAATGGTGGAATACAAAGAAAGCTAAAACGAGAAAGCAAAGAAAAAATAAAGAAGATTATACTAAGAAAGATCTTGCTCTAGATATTCTGTTCTGGATTCCTGAAATTATCGTTTTACCTATTAGATTAATTATTTGGATGGTAAGAGGGATTATCAATGTGTGGATGTAATCTAAAAAGGTTTGGATGAGATATGTGTTTGGTTTGTAGCCACAATTATATGTACTGCATTGTAATTTTAAGTATTGCCTATTAATAAGTTTATTGTGAAGAAGTTTAAGATAGACATTCCTGAATCAGAAGAAAAGTATGTTAGTAGGTTGCATAGAACAGTGTGGGAATGTAGGTATGATAATTGCTATATCACTTATATTTACTCAATTCCCTCAATTTCAGCAATGCAGCAGTTATTTCGTTTTATAATGGAGTATTTGTTTAACTATGAAATTAAACGGTTTATTTTAAGTGTGAATACTAGTTGTTTGTTATTGATAGGTGCAATTATCTATGATTTCTATACATAACATAAGCGAGGAATAATATTAAAGACTTCATAAAAGATTCTTTATAGAAAGGTTTGGAAAAGGAACATCCTAGCAATTTGAAATTGATAAATTGGCTATACTAACATTATCGGGAAGAACGAAAACGCTCCTAATACAAAGGTTCACTTTATATGTAGATATTTGCAATAGAAGAAAAATGTTGGTCACAGGGTGACTAATTTTTTTCTTCTGTTTTTATTTTAGCGAGGTGTATCTAGTTTATTTCTATTCTACTTATGTTTTTAAAACTAAAACTACATTAACAATTTTTATACAGGACAATACACGAACTTAATTATATATAGATCGTTATTAATATTATTTTTAGTTAATTTAAAAATTTTAAAAAACTTATTGATTATACGTACAAATTATATTATTATAATTAATAAGATAATATATATACGTATAAGTTAATTTGAAAGCGTTTTACACTGAAGGAGGACAAATAAAATAAGCAAAGGGAGGTTTGGTTGAAGATTTAATGAAAACGCTATCAATTAAAATAAAAATTAGGAGGTTTTTGAATGAAGAAGTATGTTTACATAAGTTTTTTAGTGTTATTTTCGGTAATATTAGTCGGCTGCAATAATGATGAAAATGTAATTGAATTTTGGACACCATTAACTGGGGATGATGGTGTCTACATGAATCAATTAGTTGATGACTATAATGAACAATCTGAACAAGAAATCGAAATTAAGCATGTAATTACCTCTGATATGTATACCAAATTATATACGGTAATTAATTCAGGTAGTGGGATTCCTGATCTTACCTTAATTCATGCTGATCGTGTGCCAAGTTTTGTCAAGCAAGATTTACTTAAGCCAATGACAGGAGTTATGGATGCGCAATCGAACATAAATGAAGAAAATTACTTGGCAGAAGCGTGGACTGCAGGTGTAGTTGATGGTACGCAATATACAATTCCACTTGATATTCATGGAAATGCAATGTATTACAACCAGGATTTATTAGAGAAATATGGTGTCGAACATTGGTTAGATGATGATGTAGTCACCTTTGACGAAATGTTATCTCTTGAGGGGCAATTAGAAGAGGGGGATTATCTCGTTAATGATGCTCTAATCGGTTGGGTGATATTGGCTCAAATCCAAAATTTAGATGGGGATATTCAAGAGAATGGGGAACCTGCTGTAAATACTCCCGTTATGAAAGAAGCAATAGAAAGAGTTAAGGAAATTGCAGATGCTGGATTAATGACACCGTATGGTGAAGATGGATATCTAATGTTTCAATCTGGTAATGTACTATTCTCTACAGATGGTACGTGGAGTTCTACAGGTCATGCGCAAGTAGAAGGGCTTAACTTCGGAGTAACAAATGTTTATGCACCATCACCAGATAATTTTCATAATAGAGCCTCTTCCCATCTTTTTTCTATGTTAAATAAAGAAGAAAGAACGGAAGAGAAAGAGGTAGTAATCGCAGACTTTTTGGAATATATTCGCGGCCATTCCATTGATTGGGCGGAAGCAGGTCAAATTGTTGCTAGTACAGAAGTAGTGGAATCACCTGAGTATGAAGAATATATGCAATCATTCTTTACGAAAAATGAAGCTGAGGAAGAGTCATTGCACATCTATACGTATGAACATTATCCGTATATTGCAGAAGCCATTGATACTCATATCGTTGACCTCATACATGGAGAAATCGAAATAGATCAAGGGTTAGAAGAAATGCAGAAGTTTGTTGATGACAAAGTGAATGAAGGAACGTTAGACGTGGAGAATTATGAAGATACAGGAGAAGAGTCAGAAGAATAGAGGATAGGATGTACTTTGGAAATCATGTGGTTAGGAGGATAAAAAAGATGAAAAAGAAAGTCAGCCTATCCCCCATATTCTTTGTAGGACCTCATATCATTTTATTTATTGTGTTCATTCTTTTGCCGTCCATATATGGTATATATACATCGTTTACGAATTGGAATTTAATTGGAGATCCCGTATGGGTTGGATTTGATAATTATAAGACAATATTATTCGATTCGGATTCAACTTTTCATTCTCAATTTATGAATGGAATGAAGAACACGCTCATCTTTGTAGCAATCAGTGTTCCTTTAATGATTATTATCCCATTAGTAATTGCAGTAGCTATAGAGAACAAAGGTGTACAAATGAAGAATTTCTTTCAAACAATCATTTATGTTCCAGGCCTTATCTCGATTTCTGCTGCAGCATTAATTTGGTCGTTAATATTTAATAAGCAATTGGGTGTGGTGAATAATATATTTGGGTCCGAAAATGTTTGGGCATCTACTCAACCGTACGCATGGATTATTATTTTCATAATTACGGTGTGGGCTGGTGTCGGAGGTAATATGATTATTTATCGAGCATCGATTAATGGGGTATCAAAGGATTTATATGAATCAGCAGATATCGACGGAGCTGGCTCCATTAGGAAGTTTTTTAGCATTACCCTACCATCCATTCGTTTTCCCTTGATTTATACAATGGTTATGACAACTGCAGGTGCGTTTAATGTTTTTGCACAACCATTAATGATGACAAATGGTGGTCCTAGGCAAGGAACAACGGTACTGATGATGTATATACGAGATTTAGCTTTTAGCCACGGGGAGTCCATAGCTGGTATTGCCTCAGCAATGGCTGTTCTGCTTGGTTTAGTCATCCTTGTCATTTCAGCATTCCAATACTACTTGATGAATAGAAATACAGCTTAGTAATAAAAAATGAAGGGAGTAGATGGTATGAAAATCAATATATCAAAGTATTTAGCTTATCTATTTCTGATAGTAGTTAGTGTGATTTGGCTTGTTCCGCTCATATTTGGCTTAACAACTTCTTTTCGTTCGCAGACTGAAGTGGTTACAGCAGGGTTTCGTATGCTACCTGTCAATTGGGTAGTGGAAAATTATGCTTCTATTTTTTCCGATACATCATCCGCACCAATTTTACAATGGATAGGAAATTCTATATTTATCGCAGTTACCCACACTTTATTAGTTGTAATAGTTATTTCAATTACGGGTTATGGATACTCTCGAATGAATTTTAAGGGTAGAGATGTTTTATTTTTTACCTTATTAGCCATATCCTTCTTCCCAAATGTAGTTAACTTAATTCCTTCTTATAAAATTATTGAGACCTTGGGATGGGTGAATACACCTTGGGCGATGATTGTTCCAGGGTTAGCAGGAATGGGGAATATATTTTTAGTTAGACAATTTATGAAAAATGTACCGAAAGAGCTTGATGAATCAGCTAGGGTGGATGGTGCTAGTGATTTTCAAATTTACGCTAGAATTATTTTGCCAGCAATAAAGCCAATTTTAATTGTATGTGGCCTGTTCTCTTTTGTCGGCTCATGGAATGACTTTTTATGGCCGGTAATTGTGTATACCGATGTAGAAAAAATGCCAGTTACAGCTGGATTACTATTACTGCAAGATATTTATGGTAACTATCGAATGATAGGTCAATTGATGGGATCTGCCATATTAGCAATTATACCAACTGTCTTATTATTCTTTTTCGCTCAAAAATACTTTGTTCAATCTCTTGACTTGAACTCAGGTATAAAAGGATAGGTTATAGACTGTTAGGAGTTGGAGTCGCATGTATAGAAAAACCGAAAGAAGATTACTGTTTGTTGGGGCAACATGGAATTTAATTACATCATTATTAACGATATTTAGTTATAATACATGGTTCCAAGCACAAGGGAAAGTGGTTTTAGAAGGTGCTGAAGCAGAGTCTTTAGTCATTGGGGCGAGTATGTTAGATAACATATCTAAAGTAATTTTGACATTTGGACTATTCGTTTTTGTAGGAGCTATTATTAACTTTTTAATAGCAGTAAAGTTAAAAGATAATACAATCCAAAAGTCATTTCTAATCTGGATTGGTGTATGGTCTGTCATTCAATTAGCAAGTATGGATATATTAGGTTTCGTTATATATTTATTAATCTTTATTATATATCTAGCAAAAAATAAAGCTATTAGACTTTCAGCAAAGGCAGCTTAAGCGAAAAAATAATAGCGAATAATATTCATTAAAGAGGTGTATTCATGCGTAATAAATTAATTGTAAATATAGATATTACAGAAGGGAAAATTAATAAAAATATATATGGACATTTTGCTGAGCATTTAGGTAGAGGAATTTATGAAGGATTATGGGTTGGAGAAGAATCTAGTATTCCGAATATAAAAGGTATAAGGAAAGATGTGCTAGACGCCTTAAAAAAATTGAATATTCCGGTTCTTCGCTGGCCTGGTGGATGTTTTGCAGATGAATATCATTGGAAGGATGGAGTCGGTCCACGTGAACAAAGAAAAAGAATGGTTAATACACACTGGGGTGGAGTTGTAGAAAATAATCACTTTGGAACACATGAATTTATGTTGTTATGTGACTTATTAGAAACAGAGCCTTATATTTGTGGAAATGTTGGAAGTGGAACTGTTCAAGAAATGTCCGAGTGGGTTGAATATATGACATTTGACGGTGAATCACCAATGGCGAATTGGAGAAAAGAGAACGGGAAGGAAGATCCATGGAAACTGACATACTTTGGAGTTGGTAATGAAAATTGGGGTTGTGGCGGTAACATGCGTCCAGAATATTATGCTGACTTGTACCGACGATATCAAACTTATGTAAGAAATTATGGAGACAATCAAATCTATCGAATTGCAGGTGGAGCAAACGTAGATGATTTTTATTGGACAGAGGTTTTAATGCGTGAAGCTCATCATCTAATGGATGGATTAAGTCTACATTACTATGTGCATCCAGGTGGCTTTGAGAATAAAGGGCAGGCAGTAGATTTTTCGGGAGAAGAATGGGATATTACCATGCAAAAGACGATGTATATGAAAGATTTAATTAGAAAACATGGAACTATTATGGATAAATACGACCCTGAAAAACGTATTGGAATGATTATTGATGAATGGGGTGCCTGGTATGATGTGGAGCCAGGAACAAATCCGGGATTTCTCTATCAACAAAATACTATTCGAGATGCCGTAGTAGCAGGTGTACATTTTAATATTTTTCATGACCACTGTGATCGTGTACAAATGGCAAATATTGCTCAAATGGTAAATGTTATTCAAGCAATGATTTTAACAGAAGGAGATAAAATGATTTTAACTCCTACCTACCATGTATTTGAAATGTATAAAGTCCATCAGGATGCTGAAAAGCTTTCATTAAATGTGAGAACGGAGACAATTAATGAAAATGATCAAATATATCCTACCGTAAGTGCTACAGCATCGAAAGCACATGATGGATCGATTAATATAAGCTTATGTAATTTAGATAAAGATGCTGGAACTACGGTTGATATAGATTTACGTGGTATAGAAGTAACGGAACTAAAGGGACGCATATTAACCGCAAATGAAATGAATGCGATAAACACATTTGAACAACCAGATAACGTTGTTCCAGAGAATTTCACATCATATCGTCAAGATGGAAATTTGCTAAAAGTCGAGCTTCCATCAAAGTCAGTTACGGTATTAACGATAAAATAATTATTTGGCTGAGTAGATTTATAGAATCTTCTTGGCCTATATGTATTTAACACTGTTAGGGGTGCAAACATTGAAAAAAATTACAATGAAGGATTCTTTTTGGCATAAGTATTTACAGTTAGTGAAGGAAGAAGTTATTCCATATCAGTGGGAAGCTTTAAATGATCGAATAGCTGATACAGAACCTAGTCACGCAATTAAAAATTTCAAAATTGCAGCAGGAGAAGCAGAAGGTAAATTCTATGGGATGGTATTTCAAGATAGTGATGTTGCAAAGTGGTTAGAGGCTGTAGCATACAGTTTAGAACATTTTCCCGATCAAAAATTAGAAAACACTGCTGATGAATTAATTAATCTATTAGAAAAAGCACAACGTGAAGATGGATACTTGAACACCTATTATACCGTAGCAGAACCAGATAATCGTTGGACGAATGTTCGAGATAACCATGAACTTTATTGTGCGGGACATTTAATAGAAGCAGCTGTAGCTTATTATCGGGTGACAGGAAAAGATAAATTTTTAAATGTAATGTGTAAATATGCAGATTATATTGTAGATACGTTTGGAGAAGAAGATAGTAAAATCCATGGTTATCCGGGTCATCAAGAAATAGAACTAGCATTTGTAAAGTTATATGATGTCACAGGAGTGGAGAGATATTTGAATTTGAGCAAGTATTTTATTGACGAACGTGGAAGACAACCTCATTACTTTGATATCGAAAAAGAGACAAGAAAAGACGAGAATGCCTTCTTTTACCCAAAAGAATATGAATACCATCAAGCTCACCTGCCTGTAAGATCTCAGGAAAAGGCAGTTGGACATTCGGTTAGGGCAATTTATATGTATTCTGCCATGGCAGATCTGGCATTGAGAACAAATGATAAATCTTTATTAGAAGCAAGTAAGAGATTATGGGATAATGTTACCAGTCAACAAATGTACATAACAGGTGGAGTTGGTTCAGAGGAATTTGGTGAATCATTTTCATTTGATTATGACTTACCCAATGACATTTCCTATACGGAAACGTGTGCATCGATTGCATTAGTATTTTGGGCAAAACGTATGCTAGAGTTGCAAATTGATAGAAACTATGCAGATATTATGGAGAAAGCATTATATAATGGCACAATTAGTGGTATGTCTTTAGATGGAGAAAGTTTTTTCTATGTCAATCCTTTAGAAGTTTTCCCACAAGCAATGGAACGACATAGTCATCACCATGTTAAGCCAGTTAGACAGAAGTGGTTTAATTGTGCCTGTTGTCCACCGAACCTAGCTAGATTAATTTCTTCTATTCACCATTATATATATTCAAAAAAGAATGATCAGTTATATATACATTTATATTGTGGTAATGAATCTTCTATAGAAGTAAATAACCAAATTGTCGATATAGAACAAAAAACGGAATATCCGTGGGACGGGAAAGTTTCGATTTCCATAAATCCAGCTTATCAGAGTGAGTTTACTATTGCATTACGTATACCGGGATGGTGTGATAATCCATTTTTAAGTGTGAACGGAGAAGAAATGGACATACATTCTATTGAACAGGATGGCTATGTCTATATTAAACGAACATGGAAAAAAGGAGATGGTATTGAATTGCTTTTGCCTATGTCTGTTAAACAAATGAAATCCCATCCTCTAGTTAGACAAAATATTGGAAAGGTTGCTCTACAACGAGGACCAATTATTTATTGTTTAGAAGAGATAGATAATGGAGAAAATCTGCAACACATATATGTAGATACTAACAAAAATAATCTTGATGCAGAATTTGATAAGGATTTGTTAGGTGGGGTAGTAAAATTATTTGGTACGGCATATCGCTTAGATACTTCATTATGGAAAGATGATTGTTTATATGCGGAATCGAAAATGAACCTAACTCCGCTTGAAATAAAAGCTATTCCTTACTATTCATGGTGTAACAGAAAACCAGGAGAAATGTTGGTATGGATAAATGAAAAGTAATCAAATTAGAGGGATAGTTCACTCACTACTGGAAACAGCTTAGTTTATATCGACCTAACTCCGGAGAGTTATATAAAAAAGTAAAATGAACCGGTCTATAATATGGATGATCTATTTATCTTCCGATTATCGATCGGTCATTTTTTATTACTGTATTGTAGTTAATATAATTATTTGTAAATTCCTATTAGAGCAGGACATCTATAAATAATCTAGAAGTATTTAAATTATGAGTACTTTTTATAGGAGGAAGTGGAGTAAATGGTAAATTCAGCCCCAAAACATTTTATATCAGCAGCAACGATTGTCATTAATGAGCATGATGAAATTTTATTAATCAAAGGCCCCAGTAGAGGATGGGAAATGCCTGGTGGTCAAGTTGAGGAAGGAGAATCATTAAAAGAAGCCGCTATTCGAGAAACGAAAGAAGAATCTGGAGTAGATATTGAAATAATAAAGTTTTGTGGAGTATTTCAAAATGTTCAACAGTCAATTACCAATACTTTATTTTTAGCCAAACCAATTGGAGGGAAACCTTCTTCATCATCAGAGAGTTTAGAGACAGGTTATTTCCCTATTAAATTAGCATTAGACATGATAACTATTCAAAACTTTAAACAAAGAATCAAATATTGTTTAGATGAGAGTACGCATCCATTTTGCATAGAGTTTTAATAGTTATTATTGATCTGTATTTAAATTGGTTTCTTCTGTAGAGTATACGGTTGTTTCACCGGTCTCTTTGATTTTTACAATAAAATGTACAGTACTTTCTCTAGTGGAGTATACGTCAGATCCTTTTGCTTCAGCATTCGATCTTAAATGTCTAACCGGATTGACACCAGGTGGAGTTTGTTCCTTAATCTCGCCAATTTTAGCAGAGGGAGTATATTCACTATTGTCATCAACATAATAATAATTTGTTCCGTTAATATTGACTATGGCTTGATACGAATCATTTCCATTAGCAGTGCTACATCCAGCAACGATAATGATTAAACTAAGATACAATGCGCTCCATCTCATTTTCATACCTCCAATTTAGTCCAAGATAATTAATTATAAAAAGAGAATACAGAGGTGAACAAATACATCAGCCACCTTACCAAAAGAAACATGGAATAATTAGTTATATGTCACTTGTTACAGGTATCATCTGTTTTGTGCACCCGACTAGAATAGTAAACATAGGTAGTTTAACAGGAGATTATATTACGTTTGCATTAACTGCTGCAGGTATTATTCTTTCTGTGTTTGGTAGATTGAAAAAGTCGGAGAAGAATGTAATTCCAACTATTTCGCTGATACTTTCTGGATTATGATTTTTATTCTATTCATTACAGGAATCATTGATTTTGCACCATAAAATGAAAGGTATGAGAATATTTGAAAATAGCATTGATCATTATTAATTTAATTGTTTGTGGTTTTCTTGCTTTTGCTATAACGTTATTTTTTGCTAGCGGAACAATTGCTGAGAATTATACAGATCAAACATTTGTGGCACCTGAATATTTCTTCATTTTACTTATTTGGTTCCTTGGTGTTGTATTGTTATGGTCGTATGTTTACAAGCGAAAAATAGAATATATCTCTTATCCAGAAATTATATTCATTCATATTATTCCATGGATATCTTTGTTTGTTGGTATTTTTATTATACATATTATTTTATAGCTAAGGAATATTATTTTGTTTGGTCTTTTGGTTTTGTTTTTTATCTCGCTGATAGTTAGCTTCGTCCTTTAAAGCTACTGTTAAGGCAAGGAATACAATTATGATAAATATAATAGTAAGGATGATTACTGGCAACATGTAAATCACCTCCTTATGTGATTATGTTTCTATTATTAATAATTCTTAAACTTGTTGAGAGGAGTTAGTCCATAATGAATAAGTTTGTATCTAATCGAACGATAATACTTTTGGCATTATTCATCGGGATAATCTCATATTTATTAATGATGAATCTCTATACAAATCACCAAGTTGTACAGAGAGCTGATGCGTATAGTTTTACAACGGATGGTTATGTAGTCTCGAAAAGATTAACAAACAAAATATGGATTGCAGATGAACCTACTTCCTATATCAATAGAGTTACAGGGCACCTTTTTTCCGAACATAATGGGCTTATAATTGTTTCGGAGCATCAAGATGTTAAAGGTAGCAGCTTGTTTCACGATTTAAAAGTAAATCAAAGAGTGCGTGTCTATAGCGATAAATTAGTGGAATCTTCACCAGCAAGAACGAATGCTTATTTTGTTGAAGTAATAGAAGAGTAAGATTTTGACAAACGTTTAAGAAAGGCAGTGAATCCTATGTAAACCATTCAAACTCTTGTACACGGAAAACGTCTGCCTTAAATGAACTGATTGGCTTACAACATTCTAAAGAAATTAATTCCTCAAAAAATCTTTTAGCAGCGCATTAAATTTCTCGGGATATTCCCAAAACATCATATGTCCACCAAGCACTTCTATTTCTGCTTTTGGAACTAATTGATTCAAATAAGGTTTCGCAACATCGGACCAATGTTCGGCAATAACAAATAAAGTAGGTATTTCTGAATCAAGCTGTTTTGCTTCTATACGATAATCAGAAAATAAACCAGAAGCAAATAAACTTGCTGCAATATGAGAAGGGGTTATTAATGATTGATCAATAATCCAATTTAATTCACTACCGGATAGTTCACGTTGAATCATTACATTTTGAGTGTAACTAGTAATGAAATCTTTTTGTCCATTTATATCTCGTAAACTAGTATGATAGACATTAGCCATATCATCCAGTTTACCTTCAACCCAATCATTTTCATTTACGGATAAAGATTTAGGTGGCATATCTATCAGTATGGAAGATTTAATATTATCACTTCCAAATTGTTTGACGTATTCCCATATAGTTAAACATCCAAAAGACCAACCGACTAAATGAACATTCGTTAAACTCAATTTTTTTAGAACCTTGTGAAGATCCGTTCCATGTGTAACGTAATCATTGCCATGTGCAGTCTTAGTTGATTTTCCATGACTTCTTGGATCTATAACAATCACACGATAATTAGTCGAAAAATAATTGACTTGGTGATGAAACACTTCGGATGTAAAAGTGAACCCAGGGATAAACACAAGAACATCCCCTTTACCACCAGTATCGCTGACATATAGTTTTACATTTTCTTCTACCTCTACAAAAAATTCTTCCATCTTTATCTAACCCCCAGCATTTTTTATTTTCTATTAGTATACTTCAATAAAAATTGAAAAAGACCTGCCGGAAATTAGTTGAATTAGAAATGCTGAACAATTTTTTTAAAATGAACTTTTCAAATAGAATTAGTATTGTAAACTTGTATATATAATTCGTTACAGTGAGAAAAGAGGCATAATTATGTTTGATTTTTCATTATTAGATTGGTTTATCGTTCTTATCTGTGCATTATTTGTTGGATTTTCAAAATCTGGATTACCAAATTTAGTCATTTTAGTTGTAACTGTAATTATGTTTGTATTTCCTGCACGAGAATCAGTAGGTATACTACTACCGATGTTGTTAATTGGAGATCTATTTGCGGTTACATATTATCGTAGAAATGTAGTTTGGAAGTATCTTACGAATTTGATACCTTGGGTGGTAATTGGTATCTTAGCAGGCTTTTTTGTACTACAATATGTCAATGATGAACAATTAAAACCAATGATCGGTATTATTGTTTTATTGATGATAGCATTGAATGTAATTAGAGAAAGACTTGGTAGTAAGTTTAATGAGATGTTACCGACTTCATTGACATTTACAATTTTAATGGGGGTACTCGGTGGCTTTACTACAATGGTTGGTAATGCTGCTGGTGCTATAATGACCATCTACTTACTTGTAAAAGGACTTCCGAAGAAAGAGTTTGTGGGGACAGGTGCTTGGTTTTTCCTTTCAGTTAATGTAATTAAATTTCCTTTTTACATGTACTTAGGATTAATTACAACGGAATCATTAACATTTAATTTAACGATGGCTCCGATTATCATACTTGGAGCTATAATCGGAGTAAAAGTGTTACCATTGATCCCACAAAAAGTATTTACTATACTTATATTAGTTTTAGCAACGATAGGTGGAATTAACTTATTGATTAATTAGAGCAGATAAAAACAACCGAACTTTCATCCAGTATATATTGGAAAAAGTTCGGTTATTGTATTTAGTTGCCTTTATATTAAAATGCAGCTGTCCAACCGCCATCTGCTGTTACCACAGTTCCGTTAACGAAGCTTGCATCATCAGATGCTAAGAAAAGTGCTACTTTTGCAATCTCTTCTGGTTGTCCAACGCGTGGCATAACACCTTGAACTGCTTTGGTACGTCCCATACCAAATTCGTTGAATCCTTTCAAAGATGAAGTAATATTAGTTGCTACACCACCTGGTGCGATTGCATTACAACGAATTCCGCTTTTAGCATACATATAACCTGTATTTTTAGTTAATCCAATTACAGCATGCTTAGAAGCGCCATATGCAGCACCAGCATGTGCGCCGTTTAAACCACCTGTAGAAGCCGTATTAACAATAACACCGCTTTCTTTTTCAAGGAAAATCGGAATAGCTTTACGCATTGCGCGCATAACACCTTTTGTGTTTATATCAAAAATAAGGTCCCAACGGTCATCCTCAATATCACCAACTGCTTCAAAACCATCCATGATTCCAGCATTATTTACTAAAATGTCTAATGTGCCGTAAGTTTCAACAGCAGTATCAATCATCTTATCAATATCTTCTTTTTGAGCAATATTTACTTTGATTGCAGTTGCAACTCCATTATTGTTTGTAATTTCTTCAACAACACTTTGAGCGCCTTCTTCATTTAAATCAGCGACAATTACTTTTGCACCTTCACTAGCATATAGAGTAGCAATGGCTTTCCCCATACCAGATGCAGCTCCTGTAACGATAGCTACTTTGTTTTGTAGTTTCATTTCAATCTCCCCCTAAAATTTATTGTACATCTGTTCAATAAAAATTATACTGTAAAAGAGAGATGCTTTCTATTATCATAGAGCATCGTTTTTGAATAATCGACAGTTCGCCATAAACATGTTTAATAAAAAGGTTGTGAAGAAGTTGAAAAAAGATCTTCGTATCATAAAAACAGAAAAAAACATCCGAACAGCATTGTTTTCTTTATTAAAAACAAAGTCATTAGAAGAGATTACTGTATCTGAACTCTGTCGAACAGCTAACGTAAATAGAGGAACATTTTATTTGCATTACGGAAATATTCAAGATGTATTTAAACAAACTTTTGAAGAAATAGTAGAAGATTTAAAAATATCCTATGATGAACCGTATAAACAGACGAACGATAATATTAATCAACTAGATGCAGATATGATAAGAATATTTGATCATGTGAAAAGACATCAAAGCTTTTATGAAATAGTATTCAATGAACGTATTCCAATGACATATTATTATTCCGTTTTTGACCGGATTCGATTGTTGATGTCTTATTCCATCGAAAAAGAGTTTACAAAAGTTACTAATATAGATAAGGGATATTTATTAAGCTATCAAACCAATGCAATTCTTGGTTTACTAATTCATTGGCATCGAAAAAATTATGAGACACCTGTTAATGAATTGAATCAACAGCTATTAAAAATTATAAATTTTCCAAGCTGATTGCCTCTGGAGACAAGTCTAGTTTTGAAGGAGAAAGAAGAATGTTAAAATGACACCATCAATTATTTAACTCTCTGCCTCATTAAATTATTAAAATAGTGTAGACTTTATTATCAGATTATTGTTATTATAATGAGAATACAAACAGATTGGGGGATGTTGTTTTGAAATCTTTTGAGAAAGTGAGTTCTTTCGCAGGTAATACTTTTGCAATATGGGTTCTACTATTTGGGGTGATTAGTTTTATCTTTCCAAGTGGCTTTTCTTGGATTGCTCCACATATTTCGCTCCTCCTTGGAATTATTATGTTTGGGATGGGCTTAACGCTTACTCCAAATGATTTCAAGGGGGTAATAAAGGCTCCGAAGAGTGTATTGATTGCTGTAATTCTACAATATACGATCATGCCCTTAACAGCTTATTGTCTCGCTGTACTATTTCAACTTCCTCCGGCAATTGCTGTGGGAGTGATTTTAGTAGGATGCTGTCCTGGTGGTACTGCATCTAATGTTATGACGTATTTAGCGAAAGGGAACACTGCATTATCGGTATCTGTGACAACAATATCTACGTTAATTGCACCGATTATGACACCGACATTGACGTTGTTATTAGCAAGTGAATGGATGGCAGTCTCGTTTATGAGTATGTTTATTTCTATTATACAAGTAGTATTGCTGCCAATTGTATTGGGTGTAGGGGTACGAATGCTATTCCGTAGTCAAGTGGAAAAAAGCGTATCCGCTCTGCCGCTTATATCTGTAATCGGTATTGTTGCAGTAGCAAGTGCCGTAGTTGCAGTAAATACTCAAGCAATTGCAACATCTGGTCTATTCATTTTTGGGGTTGTCGTATTACATAATTTAATTGGTTTATGTCTAGGTTTTCTTATCGCTAAACTATTTAAACTTGATTTTACAGATCAGAAAGCAATATCGATTGAAGTAGGTATGCAAAATTCTGGACTCGCTTCAACCCTAGCATTAAGTGCTTTTGCAGCAACACCAGTGGCTGCTGTGCCAAGCGCGATTTTCAGTGTGTGGCATAATATATCTGGGCCATTATTAGCAACGTATTGGTCAAAAAGAAACAATAATGATATTTCCATTGCCAATGAAAAAGTTCAAAATCTGGGATAATTAAGTTGAAGAAACAAAAAAATATAGTAACAAGGTAATGATGGAATTAATTATTTTTGATTATTGTATATTCACCTCAGCACAGTTTATATTAATAAAAGATTTGATAATTATATGGACGGTATTAGTAAATCATAGATAATATATTGAAAATAAACCGTCTGAGTAGTATAGTGAAATTAAATATAAAATATTAACTGTGCTGAGGATGATGAAATTGTCAAAACAATCACGTAAAATTGCAATCCTGAATGCAGCATCAGGAATCGTGAGTGATAAAGGGATTTTTAATTTAACATTAGAGGCTGTAGCGAAAGAAGCAGGAATTAGTAAAGGCGGGTTGTTATACCATTTTCCTTCTAAAGAGGCTCTTGTAAAAGGGATGGTTGAACACTTAGCACAAAATTATCAAAATAAAATAAGTGATAATGTTGAAAGAGATCCTTTGGAAAGAGGGAAGTGGACGAGATCCTTCTTGAATGTAACTTTTAACCAAGGGTATCCAAATAAAGATATGCATGCTGGGCTATTAGCGGCAAAAGCGGTAAACCCTAAATTAATGGCTCCACTTCATGATGCTTATGAAAAATGGCAAAATAATATTGAAAATGATGGATTAGACCCAATCGATGCAACCATCATACGTCTAGCAGCAGACGGTATTTGGTTAGCTGAACTATTGGAACATTATAATATAGATGATGAAAAGAAAAAAGAAGTATACAAAAGGCTTCATGAGCGGATTCAGGATTTATATATGAAAGCAGAAAAGGAAGAAAAAGATAGTCATTAAAACTACCTAAAGTATTAGGTAGTTTTTTTAATACATAATTTTAAATATACGGCAAATTCTATTAAAAAGTAAAAAGGGTGTTGATATAAAACCGTCCAGATGGTATAGTGTCACTTGTGAATAATTAACCGTCTGTACGGTACAGTATTAATAAATATATAAATAATTACTTGTAGGAGGGATAAGAATGAGTAAAAAAGTTTTGTTAACAGCTGCTGTAACAGGAGCAGGTGATACAATTCAAAAAAATCCTAATGTCCCAGTAACACCAAAAGAAATTGCAGAGTCTGCGATTGTTTCTGCAAAAGCAGGTGCTACAGTTGCACATGTTCATGCAAGGGATCCAAAAACAGGTGGAATCAGTCATGATATTGAACATTATCGTGAAATTGTAGATCGAATTCGTGATTCTGAAACTGATGTAATAATAAATATCACTTCTGGCGGTGGTGGAGATTTCATTCCAAGTCTAGATACACCAGCAGCAGGAGGAAATGGTACGGATATTCAGATTCCATCAGAACGACATGAACCTATTGGAGAATTGCTTCCTGAAATGTGTACGTTAGATTGTGGATCAACAAACTTTGGTGACATGATTTATATGAGCCCAACTGAATGGCTACGTGAACAGGCTGCACTTGTGCAGAAGAGTGGAGTAAAGCCAGAATTAGAATGTTTTGATACTGGTAATGTTCATTTTGCAAATCAGTTAATTAAGGAAGGATTAATTGATAATGATCCGATGTTCCAATTTTGTCTTGGGATTCCATGGGGAGCAGACGCTGAGTTAGATACATTGTTGTATATGAAGGGTCGAATTCCAGAAAATGCTCATTGGTCTGCATTTAGTATTGGAAGAAATCAATTACCAATGGTAACTCAAGCTGCACAGCTTGGGGGAAATGTAAGAGTTGGTCTAGAAGACAACATTTATCTGAAAAAAGGTGTATTAGCAACGAACGAAGCTCTAGTAGATCAAGCAGTAAATCAATTACATGCAAATAATATAGAAATTATGACTCCTCAAGAAGCAAGAGAGGCTTATAACTTGAGAGGTAAATAAAGGGGAAATCCAAAATGAAAAAAGTAGCAGTTATTGGTACAGGAGTGATTGGGAATGGATGGATTACTCGTTTTCTTGCAAACGGGTGTGAAGTTGTAGCTTATGATCCTGCACCTGGGGCACAGGAAAGAACAAGACAAGCAATCGACAATGCTTGGGAATCAGTAGAACAACTAGGATTAAAAGAAGGTGCTTCTAAAGATAGTCTTACTTTTGTAGATAGTATAGAAGAAGCAGTCAAAGATGCAGACTTAATTCAAGAAAGTGTACCAGAGCGTTATGAATTAAAACATGGTGTACTCATAGAAATTGATCGCTTTGCACAATCGGAAGTAATTATTGGATCCAGTACTTCCGGAATTAAGCCTACTGATTTACAAGTGGATTTAAAACATCCAGAACGTCTCGTAGTAGCCCATCCTTTTAATCCAGTATATTTACTACCACTCGTAGAAATTGTTGGCGGAGAAGCAACTACAAAAGAAATTACGGATAGAGCATCGGCTCAATATGAATCTTTAAGAATGAAACCAATGGTAATTGAAAAAGAAATTGAAGGATTTGTAGCAGATCGTTTAATGGAGGCACTTTGGCGTGAGGCACTACATCTGGTGAACGATGGTATCGCGACAACAGAAGAAGTAGATAAAGCAATTACTTATGGTGCAGGTTTACGCTGGGCGCAAATGGGACCATTTATGACATTCCATTTAGCTGGTGGGAATGAAGGCATGAGACACATGTTAGAACAATTCGGACCAGCATTGAAATTACCTTGGACTAAGCTAGAAGCACCAGAATTAACAGATGAATTAAAAGAACGAGTTATCCAAGGCTGTGAAACACATGCTAATGATCGCTCTGTGAAAGAGTTAGAGAAAAAACGAAATGAATTTTTAGTGAAACTTATTGATCTTGTCGAAGATTACTGGCCATAAGAGGTGAAATGAAAAGATGGATACAACATTTAGTTTTAAATCAGAAGTAGCACAAGAGTGGGTAGATTATAACGGTCATATGAATGATGCCGCATATGCTTCTGTTTTCAGTCATGCTGTTGATTCATTGATGGAGTTTCTAGGTTTGACAAAGGAAGTCATTGAGGATGAACACTATACTCTTTTTACTTTGGAAACGCATCTTTGTTATTTAGATGAAGCTCATTTAGGTGAAAAACTTCACGTGGATATGCAGTTATTAGATATAGATTCTAAACGTTTACACGTATTCTTTACGATGAAAAATGCAGAAGAAGCTGTTGTAGCAACGAGTGAGCAAATGTTGATGGGAATGGATCAAGAAGTAGGAAAACCTGCACCATTTATATCTCATGTAAAAGAGAATATTGATCATGTTTGGAAGAATCATCAATTCCTAGAGAAACCTAAACAAGCTGGTAGAGTAATAGGAATAAAGAAAAAATAAATTATTGTAAAAATTTGAAGGAGAGTATACATGAATAAGATTGAAGTAAATCAATTAACGAAGATTTTTGGCTCTCATTCAAAAAAAGGATTACAGTTACTTGAAGAGGGCTATACAAAAGGTGAAATTTTAAAGAAATCCGGAAATACAGTCGGTGTAAATAATGTTTCTTTTGATGTAAAAAGTGGTGAATTCTTCGTGATTATGGGCCTTTCTGGAAGTGGGAAGTCTACTTTAATCAGATTGATTAATCGATTAATTGAACCAACTAACGGCTCCGTTAAAATTGATGGAGATGACATCACGAATATGAATAAAGAACAGCTTATCGAAACAAGAAGAAATAAACTTGGCATGGTATTTCAAAACTTTGGATTATTTCCTCATCGTACAGTCATTAATAATGTATCTTATGGACTTGAAATTCAAGGGGTTTCTAAAGAAGAACGAAAAAAGAAAGCATATAAATCAATTGAAGATGTCGGTCTAAAAGGCTATGAAAATAGTTATCCGAACGAACTTAGTGGCGGTATGCAGCAACGAGTTGGATTAGCAAGAGCATTAGCTAATGATACAGATATTTTACTAATGGATGAGGCTTTTAGCGCACTAGATCCGCTTATTAGAAAAGAAATGCAGGATGAGCTATTAAAACTTCAAAATACATTGAATAAAACTATTATTTTTATTACGCATGATTTAGACGAAGCATTAAAATTAGGTGACCGAATTGCAATTATGAAAGATGGCGAAATTGTTCAAGTCGGAACTTCTGAAGAGATTCTTGAGAATCCTGCGAATGAATACGTGAGTAATTTTGTGAAAGATGTAGATCGTTCAAAAGTATTGGATGCAGGAAGCGTAATGCGGAAACCCGAAGTTCTGACAACATATAAAGATGGCCCTCGTATGGCGGTCAGAAAGATGGAAGACGTAGGTGCATCTAGCATATTTGTAGTTGATCGAGAAGATCGATATAAAGGTTTATTAACTATTGATGATGCTATTCGATCTTATAAAGAGGATATTCCTATGGAAAATGTCCTTCAAACAGAAATTCATCATACAACTCCTAGCACTCCTTTAAGTGATTTGATTGGAATTGCAGCAGACACAAAATATCCAATTGCAGTCATAGAAGAAGAGAAACTTGTAGGAATTGTATCACGAGTATCTATTCTATCTGGACTCGTTCTAGGTAAGGAAAACTCGGAGGTGAATGTATAATGGATTATTTCTATTTACCATTAGAAAAATGGATGAATCAATTTGTTAATGGATGGTTTCTACCAACATTCAGTGGTATATTCAACGTTATTAGTGATGTATTTAACATATTTATTAATGGAGTTACCGATCTATTATTAATGATACCAGCAGAGCTATTTACTATTATTCTAGCATTAATAGCTTGGAAGGTTTCTGGTATTGGTTTAGCGGTATTTGCTATTATTGGGTTCCTATTTATTGGATCAGTGGATATGTGGGATGGAGCCATGCAAACACTTGCAATAATTATTGTGGCTACATTTGTTTCACTAGTTATAGGTATACCAGTAGGAATTCTAAGCGCAATGAGTGATGGCGTCGAGCGAATTGTTCGACCAATTCTAGATTTCATGCAAACATTACCTAGTTTTGTATACTTAATTCCAGCTGTTCTATTATTCGGTTTAGGTGGAGTGCCTGCAGTAATGGCGACATTTATTTTTGCTGCTCCACCAGCAGTCCGTATGACGAATTTAGGTATTCGAAGTGTACCAAAAGAGATAATCGAAGCTTCTCGAGCATTCGGTTCAACTAATAAACAGCTATTATATAAAGTTCAGTTTCCATTAGCCATACCAAGTATTATGGCAGGAGTAAACCAGACTATTATGCTTTCATTGTCGATGGCTGTAGTAGCATCTATGATTGGGGCACCAGGTTTAGGAGCTTCTGTATTAACAGCTATTTCTCAAGTGAATATTGGTTTAGGACTTGTGGCAGGTTTAGGAATCGTTGTGTTAGCAATTGTTCTCGATCGAATTACACAAGGAATTGGAAAAGGAAAATAATTAAGGAAAGGATTGCTTTAACATCATGAAGAAATTTAGCATTGTTGTATTATCAGTCTTAACATTAATTTTTTTAGCAGCTTGTGGGTCTAGTGAAGAATCAAGTGACTCCGGAGAAAGTAAAGGTACCATTAATTTAGCGGTAACGTCTTGGACAAGTACCGTACCTCCAACAAAGATTGCACGTATTATTATTGAAGATATGGGCTATGAAGTGCAAGAAACACAAGCAGATGTTAGTTCAACATTTGTAGGGTTATCTCGAGGAGATTCAGATGTATATATGGATTCTTGGATGCCAGCACATGAAAATCAGATGGAGAAGTACTCAGACTCCATTGAAAAAGTATCAACTAGTTATGATAATGCAAACACTGGTTTAACAATCCCTTCGAACATAGAGGGTATTAATAAAGTAAGTGATCTTAAAGGAAAAGAAGATCAATTTGGTAATAAGATTTATGGTATTGAAGAGGGAGCAGGAGCAACAGAAATGATGCGTGACTTGATTGATGAAGCGGATCTAGATGTTGAATTAGTTCCATCTTCTGAAGGTGGTATGTTAGCCCAAGCACAACGAAAAATGTCGAGTGATGAGCCTGTAATATTCTATGGCTGGAGACCACATTCTATGTTTAATAAGTACGATATCAAAGTACTTGAAGATGACTATGAAGTATTTACACCTTCAACGGTAAATGTACTTGCAAATGAAGGTCTAGAGGAAAAAGCTCCAGATGTATATGCGTTTCTACAAAATTGGAGTATCTCCATTGATGATGTTGAAGAAATGATTACTAAAATTGAAGACGGTGCAGATGAGCGTGAAGTTGCGCAAGAATGGATAGATAATAATCAAGATAAAGTAAATAAAATGCTTGAAAATGAGTAAAAGATAAGAAGATTAGACGCTAGGACAAAAGGATTTAATCAAAGGAAAAACAAAAAACTATGTTTAGGAAATATACTCGTTTATCTTATCGAGTGACTAACTAAGCTCGTCGTGCTCATGCACGACGGGTCTCAGTTAGTCTTACTTCCAAAACATAAGCTCTTAGATTGTTCAACTTTTGATCTAAACCTATTATTATGTCTTAGCGTCTTTATTTATTTTCTAATAATTGAATATCCTTTTTTGTAAGTGGTTCTTGATTAATTTGAATATCTCCTGATTTTATATGATCCAAATTTATTTTTCCATCAATGAAGAGGTTATCTGGCAATATAGAAGGAATAGGATATCTTACACGTTCCCCGGCTATATCGTAAAACAAATATCCTTCATTGTCATCATGGATAACGGAATTTATTTTCATATTAGGCACAAGAAGTAACGTCATTTTTTCTCGCTCATTCCAGAGCATTTTGATAATTAGTTTTTTTCTTGTTTTTTCTTCTACGAAGGATTTCCATTGCTGCAAGGTTATTTCTTTATTCATGTTGTTCCTCCTCCTGTTTTATGGTTTAGTAACATTCATTAGATATCTTTCTATGTCTATTTTGTTCAATCCTAGTTCGGATAATCCTTTACAAATGATATTCCGATAAGAAATTGCAGGGGCATATCTCACCATGTCTGTTATTGGATTGCTATTGGTAAATGTAAAGATAGGAGAGCCGTCTTCTTCACCTAAATAGATAATACGATCATACCAGCCTAAGTCTAAATCAGCAAAACCACGATCCCTTACTTTACATAAATCGATGTAAATATCCTTTAGCCGATTTTCTTGAGCAACAACTTCTAAAAATTGTTCTTCGGTAATTCGGTACATACGTCCGATGGTTGAATGATTTGCATCATATTCATGATGAATAAATGCCACTCCGCCCTCTCCCCATTTACTCCTTTCTTTAGCAAAATAAAGCTGATAAGGAAGGATAATTTTTTTGTTTTCTTTTGGTAAGGTTTTATCTCGACAGCCTCTTTCTGCTTTGTTAGATCCGTATGGTTGTCGTCCAAGAATATAACAATAAAAACGCTCTTTACATAAATTTGATCCATAACTGGAATACCAAATTTCCATTAAATCAACCCCAAACACACAAGAAATATTACTGTTATTGTAAACCAAACAAAGTCTATTTTTCTATTAATTACGGTAAAAGAAGCATTAATAATTGGAAAATATTAGTTTTTTTCCACTGAATAATTCGAGAAATCGAGTAAATACGATTATTTCGTACCTTATATAAGCATTTAGGTTATATTTCTAATAATAGAATTATATTTAAAATATTTTTCTGAAATATAAGGCAAAAGAGAAATTTCGTAATATGAAATTATTTGATAACATTAAATATGTCAGTTTTTGTAGAATATAATCTATTTAGGGGGCAGAAATAATGAAAAAGAATAAGTGGAGTTTGCTGATTATGTTGTCAGCGTTCTTAATAATTCTTTCAGCTTGTGGATCTAGTGAAGAGGATTCAGCATCAGGTGAAGGAGAGGATAATGCTAACGATGAAGGTTCTTATGATTTAGAAGATTCCTATACTATAGTTAGTGATAATTCTTTCGTTCCTTTTGAGTTTGTAGAGGATGGGGAGTTAACTGGATTTGATATCGAACTAATAAAAGCTATTGCAGATGAAGTAGGATTTGAAATTGAAGGTGGAGAAATTCAAACTACGAATTTTGATGGAATTATCCCTGGACTTCAAACACAACAATTTGATATTGCTATTGCAGGTATAAGTATCACTGAGGAACGTAAACAAGTTATTGATTACAGTGAACCTTACTACGAATCTGGTCTGAAGATTGCGGTATCAGCTGATAATGAAGATATTAATAGTTTAGAAGATTTAGAAGGTAAAACGGTTGCTACTCGTATGGGGTCTACAAGTGCCGATTTTCTTGAAGAAAACCTTGAAGATGCAACTATTAATCAATTCGAACAACTAGATCAAGTTTATTTAGCGGTGGAAAATGGAAGTGCTGATGCAGTTATGTATGATGCACCAAACGTAGACTATTATATTTCTACAACAGGAGATGGATTAAAATCAGTTGGAGACTTATATCAAGCAGAAAACTATGGTATTGCCATCGCAAAAGGAAATGAAGACTTAGTTGCTGCCATTGACGATGCACTGGCAACATTAAAAGAAAATGGTACTTATGATGAAATCTATAATAAGTGGTTTGGTTCAGAAGAATAATATAAGTCAACATTAAGTTTAGGTATGCTGTATAAAAATTTTAAAGCTTATAAGGCTTATCACAAGTAGATAAGCCTTATTTTATTTAATGAGGTGAAAGAATGGATGCTATTGGAAGATTGTTAGAGTTTGATTGGTTTCGTGTGTTTGAATTTATGCCTGAATTAGGAAAAGGATTGTATTACACTCTATTAATTTCTATTATTGGATTACTTATTGGTTTTGTTCTTGGAGCAATATTTGGGCTTGGGCGAATCTCTAAAAATAAATTTTTATTTGTATTGGCGTCTATTTATGTAGAGGTAGTGAGAGGTACTCCTGTACTTGTGCAAGCAATTTGGATATTCTTTGCGTTACCAATTATTATCCAATATAATTTTGACCCGATTGTAGCTGGTATTATTGTTATTGCTATTAATTCAGGTGCGTACATCGCAGAAGTTGTTCGTGGGTCAGTAGAATCAATTGATAAAGGTCAAATCGAGGCTGGACGTTCACTTGGGCTTACAAAAAATCAAACCATGAGATATATTATCTGGCCACAGGCTTTTAAACGAATGATTCCTCCACTAGGAAATCAATTTATCATCAGTATCAAAGATACATCACTCTTATCTGTTATCCTAGTACCAGAGTTAATGTTCCAAGGTAGATTAATAGTATCCAATCAATTTATTGCGGTTGAAATATATACTGCTGTGGCATTATTCTATCTAGCAATCACATTGACACTATCGTTGATACTACGATTAATTGAAAGAAGGTTGAATTACTAATGATAACTGTAAATGGTCTACACAAACGATTTGGGAAAAATGAAGTGTTAAAAGGGATAAATTGTAAAGTGAAAGAGACAGAAGTTGTATGTGTCATTGGTCCAAGTGGTTCAGGGAAAAGTACTTTTTTACGTTGCTTAAATTTATTAGAAGATGTTTCAAGCGGTAAAGTCGTTATCGACGGTCATGATTTAACTGATAAAAGAACGGATATAAATATGGTGCGTACAGAAGTTGGAATGGTATTTCAGCAATTTAACTTATTCCCACATAAGACAGTATTACAGAATGTAATGCTGGCCCCACAAAAAGTAAGGAAAATAACAAGTGAAGAAGCGAGAAAACGTGGTGAAACATTATTGGAAAAAGTTGGTCTATCCGATAAAGCGAATCAATATCCTTCTCAATTATCTGGTGGTCAGCAACAACGTGTTGCGATAGCGAGAGCTTTAGCCATGGAACCGAAGCTTATGCTATTTGATGAGCCTACTTCAGCACTTGACCCAGAATTAGTAGGGGAAGTATTAGAGGTTATGAAGCAATTGGCTAAAGAAGGTATGACAATGGTAGTTGTAACACACGAAATGGGCTTTGCTAAAGAAGTAGCAGATCGTGTCTTGTTTATGGATGAAGGAATTATTATGGAGGAAAATACCCCAGATAAGATATTTACCAACCCAACTTCCGAAAGAACAAAAGAATTTTTGAATAAAGTATTATAGATAAGCTTAAGTCTCCATCTTATTATAGATGGGGATTTTATTTATTATATAAAGTGAATTTGCAGTTTTAAGACGAGTTGCTAAGCCAAAGCGAGACGATAAATCCAAGAAAGTAATTTGGGAGTTCTAAAAAACCAAAAAAGCTTGAAAAATCCGAACAAGTGGTGAATAGAGTGGTTCTATAAACGAAAAAAGGATAAGAATACGATGAAAGTGGTGAATAGAGTGGTTCTATAAACGAAAAGAGCTTCGGAATATCATGATAATCGTAAATAGAAGATTAAGTCAGTAAAATTGTGTAAAAAAAGAGTTATTTTAATCACTTTTGGTTACAATGTAATCAATCACTGGAGGTTTGAAGTGCAGTTAATAAGGAAATGCATTATTTACGGGAGCAATAAAGTTTAACATCAAAGACTGTCTGGCGAAAGAATGGGACACTATACTATACATAAAGATTGTAGAATAGCACAAAATAAGCAATTGAATAGGATTAAAAGGAGTTCGAATAATGCAATTGTTTCGAGTAAGTTCTAATCACCAGATATCTGCTCAATTTCTTGATAATCGGAGGCTATCTAAACAAGTATTGGAAACATATCAGATTATTCGAGTTTGTTTAGCTGAATTAAAAATAATTGAAGGTAATACAAAATATCTTCAACATCCGATTGTAAAGCATGTATATAATGGTGGCACACCATACCTAGTAGATACATGGCGTTTTCTACAGGCATGTAACGAAGAACATATACTCCGAGGTGGTACACGTAATGCTGAGTTCCGGAATCAACTAGTAGATTTGGAGAAGATAATTGAGGAACATAAATATTTATTTTCAAATGAGCCATTACCACCTTATTTTGTATATGGTGATAAAAAGATTTTTGGACAAAAAGCATACGAATTATATCAAACTATTTTGTATGATAAATGGAGAAATGACAAGATAGCACCTCGATGTGGAATACATAGATAAGACGATGTAAAAATGAAGATTTTACTAACTATTACTCATGATAGAGCATCGGAATTATAAAATTAACTATATGAATTCTTCCCATCACGATTTAAAAAGCGTATACTATCTATATTCGTTTTTTTTGAAAAATTATGATGTTTGAAAGAAGGTAGTTAACGTTGAACTATGCATTTAGATGGCCGTTTTTTGTTGTTGGTATCATGGTGTTTAGTTTGGGGATTGCATTAACAATTAATATGCAACATCTTGGCATTCACCCGTGGGATGTAATCAATGTAGCTTTCTTTAATAATTTCGGACTGACGATCGGGTCATGGAATATTATAGTTTCTTGTATATTAATTATTATATCCTTTTGTTTGGATCGAACTTATATAAAAGTTGGTACGTTTTTTAACGCCATTCTGGTAGGAGTTTTTGTAGATTTTTACCATTGGTCTGGTATTCTCCCAACTGCAACTCATACTTGGGTTGATATAGTATTTATATTGATTGGGATTGTTATTATGGGATTTGGCGGTGGAATGTATAATGCTGCGGGAGTAGGTTCAGGTCCAAGAGATGGTTTTATGCTATCTTTGTCAGATAAATTAAATGCTCCAATTGGTCGAGTAAGAATTATTACAGAATGTACTGTTTTAGTAATTGGCTTACTAATTGGAGGTCCAGTATTTATTTTTACATTTATATTTACGTTTATACAGAGTCCAATATTTCAGTGGACCTATTTAAAGTTAGGAGCACTTGTAGTGAAAATGGATTATAAACGAAGCAATCGTTTAAAGAAACACACCCATATATCTTAAAAACGATTGAACAATGAATAAGAACATAACAACTGGTATATTTTCAAGGGGTGATTGATGTCTCACTCTTTTCGAGGGAATTATTGCTTAACCATTTGCATGAGTGAATAAAAGTATGGCATAATAGTGTTGTTGAAAAATGCAACATAAGTAGGTGTGAAAATGATTAAGACAATGTTAATTGCTCCATATTCTGGTATGGCAGAATCTGTAAAACAAATTAAACTCCCAGATGATTTCCATGTTGATATTGAAGTCGCTAACTTAGAAGATGCACTTCAACTGGCTGATAGTGTTGAAGATCAAGGCTATGACTTGATTATAAGCCGTGGTGGTACTGCAGCTATGATTCAAGAAAAAGTGTCAATACCAGTTATTCATATAGATATTAGCGGGTATGATATGCTTCGTGTGTTTACTTTGATCCAAGATACCAATCATAGTGTTGCGCTTGTTGGTTTTGAGAATATATGTCGAGGTGCGAAGACGTTGAGTAGCATCTTAGAGTATGAGATTGAAATGTTTACAATAAGTCACCGAAATCAAGTTCGTTCCCAATTAGAAGAATTAAAAAGGCTTGGCTATACTATTGTTATTGGGGATGTTGTAACAGTAGAAGAAGCACAAAAATTAGGAATCCGAGGCATTTTAATCACTTCTGGTAAAGAAGCTATTTTAGATGCGTTTGATGAAGGGAGAAGGCAATATCAATTATTAAAGCGAGCACATGCTAGAGTATCGCGCTATCATCAGATTCTTCAATCACTTCCACCAAACATAATCTTGGTAAATAAAAAGTGTGAAATAGAATTCTCTAATCTCTCTACTGAAAATGATGAAATAACAAATGAAATTATCGAGTACAAGCAGATAAATCAGTTAGTATGGAAAGTTTTAAAAGAAAAGAAGCCTTATTGGGAGTCAATTGAAACAAATAAATATAACATAGATATGCAAATCTTTCCTATTAAACAAGATGATTCATTAATCGGAATTTATATACAAGCACTCAAAAGGGTGGAAGAGCTAAGTCCTGTTAAATTAATTAGTAGAGTAGTACATACTCCTATTATTGGTGATAGTTCTTATTCGGAATCGGTAAGAGAGACGATTAATCAATTCGCAAAAGTGAATGAGCGTATTCTCATAAGTGGAGAACAAGCAACTGGTAAAATGACTATTGCAAAGTCTATACATTTTACTAAATTTGGACAAGATAATCCGATGCTTGTTGTAGATTGCAGCTTAATTACTCAAGAAGGGATACAACATTTAGTTGAAAAAGTCCAAATGATGGATAAAGGTACGATAATCTTTGAAAAAATAGATAGTCTCCCTCTTCAGAAGCAAGAACAATTATGTAATTTTGTTCAGAACACACCTAATACTGTTCAAATTATTTCTTTATCAGAGCAATATTTAGAATCTTTACTTCATAATCAACTTTTTAATTCAGATTTATATCAATTAGTCTCTATGTTAACATTCTATACTAAACCATTGAGAGAAAGAAAAGAAGATATAGCTGCATTTACCTCTTATTTCTTATCGGAATTTCATACGCACAGTGGAAATGAAACACTTGGTATAAGAAAATCGTCAATCGAAATGTTAAAAGAGTTTGATTGGAGTGGAAATCTAAATGAATTAAAAAGAAGATTGAAAGAATTAAGTATAAAAGCAACAGGGTATTATATTAACGAAGATCATGTTCATGAATTATCAGTAAGAGAAGATAGGCAAAAGATGAATGAGTGTATGAATCAAGAAAATTTCATCTCAATAACAGGTACTTTAGAAGAAATCGAACAACAAATCATTCAAAAAGTATATGAAGAAGAGAATAGAAATCAAACCAAAACAGCAAAACGATTAGGGATTAATCGAACGACGCTTTGGAGAAAACTAAATAATACTTCAGTTAGAGAGTCTATTGATAAAAAGTAGGCTCTTTTTTGTTGCATTATAAAACAAAATTTATATATATAATGATTTTTTGATGTTTTTCTAAAAAAATGTTGCAAAATAATTCTATTAGTTGTACTATAATTATTGAAAACGCTTTATGAATTAAAAGATTTGTTTAAAAAATAAACAATCTATATAATTGAGGGGGATTAAAATGAAAATTAAAGCAACGATTGAGAAGATTCCAGGAGGAATGATGGTAGTTCCGTTGCTACTTGCAGCAACTATTAATACGATAGCTCCAGATTTACTTCGTATTGGAAATTTCACGCAAGCTTTGTTCGTAGATGGAGCAAGTACGTTAATAGCACTATTTCTTTTATTCACAGGAGCTCAAATTAATCTACGTAACGTTGGAGTTAGTTTAGGAAAAGGTGCAACATTACTTGTGACAAAATGGGTTGCAGGTGCCCTAGTAGGTTTAATTGCATTTATGATGATGGGAGATAATGGTTTATGGCTTGGATTGGCACCGATTGCAATTATTGCAGCGATGACAAATAGTAACGGTGGATTGTATGTAGCGCTTGTAGGACAATATGGGGATAAAACAGACCGTGCTGCGTACTCTCTTTTAGCGCTTAATGATGGTCCGTTTCTAACAATGATTGCATTATCCATCTTTGGAGCAATGGGCTTTGTAGAAGGAATGTTTTCATTTGCTTCCTTTATATCTGTATTATTACCAATTGTAGTTGGTATGGTTCTTGGTAATTTAGATGAAGACTTAAGAAATTTCTTTAGTACGGGAAGTTCCGTATTAATACCTTTCTTTGCATTTGCATTAGGTATGGGAATTGATTTCACAAGTATTATTGAAGGTGGACTCGGTGGAATCGTATTAGGATTACTAACTGTTTTCTTCACTGGTACTGTTGGATACTTTGTATTTAAAGCAATGAAATGGAATCCAATTGTTGGTGCTGCTGAAGGATCAACTGCTGGTAATGCAGTAGCAACTCCAGCTGCTATAGCTGCAGCAAGTCCGGCATTTGCAGCGAATGTGGAATTAGCTACCGTTCAAGTAGCTGCAGCAGTAGTAACAACAGCAATTTTACTACCAATTTATATCGGTTTTCTTGTTAAACGATTAGAGAAAAAAGGTGTAAACGTTCCAGATGACTACGCAGTTCAAGATAATAAGAATTAAAATGGTTAAATTAAAGTGGGTGGTACAACATGGCAAAACAGATTGCAATTATAGCGGATGATTTGACTGGAGCAAATGATAGTGGAGTACAATTGACTGAAAAAGGAATGGATACTTCAGTATTATTTGAAATTCCAGAAGAAATGGAGCTTTTGAGTGAAGGATTAGTAATTGATACCAATTCACGAGCGCTTAATAAAGCAGATGCGATTTCAATTACCTCACAGGCTACAAATCTAATAAATAAATTAGGTTATCAGCATGTCTATAAAAAAATGGATTCTACTTTACGTGGGCATATCGGATATGAGTTGAAAGTGATGGAATTTGAATTAGATGCAGATTTAGTTTTAATAGCACCAGCTTTTCCGAGTATGGGGCGTGTCACTAAAAATGGGTATCACTATGTCTATGATGAGTTAATTTCTGAGACCGAGATATCGAAAGATCCAAAACATCCTGTAACTGAATCTCATATTCCAACTCTGATAAAAAATCAGATAGGTGAAGAAGTTGGATTAATCACGAAGCGTGAGTATGAAGACGAAACTTTACTGTTAAACAAACTTGACTCCTATCAAAAAGAGAATATAAAAATGGTAGTTTTTGATGCAGAAACAGAAGAAGATTTAAGAACAATTGCTTCTCGAATTGCTTCTACAAATCAAAAAGTTGTATGGGCTGGATCTGCTGGTCTAGCGGAAGTTGTCCCAGAAGTATTGCACTTGGAAAAAGAAAAACAAGTAACTTCCTATACTAACTCGAATATAACAATGACGGTTTGTGGCAGTTTATCACAAATGACACAGAAACAAGTACAGTATGCAATGAAACAAAATGGAGTAAAAGCTGTTGAATTAAACCCAACAAAGATGTTTCAGGATGACTGGAATACCTATAAAATAACTTACATGGAAGAATGTTTAACTGGGTTTAAAGACGATAAAGATGTAGTCTTATATGTTCCTTCTAATGAAGTTATTCGTAAAGATGTTCAAGAAATTGGAACCAATCTGGGTCTAACTAAAAATCAAATTGGAGAAACTATATCTGAAAAAATCGCTGATTTAGTAACTACGATAAAAGAAGAATTTCCTAGGATAGATCGGTTTGTTTTAACTGGTGGTGACACAGCAAAGGCAACAGCACAGCATTTAGGTGCAATTGGTATTCATCTAATCAAACAACTTGAGCCAGGCATACCATTAGGTTCTTTAATAGGAACTATTGAAAGCTTAGTCGTTACAAAAGCGGGAGCATTTGGGAAAGAAGATTCTATTTATAAAGCAATGCTCCAACTGAAAGGAGAAATTGTCGATGAGTAAAAAACCAATTATTGGAATAACTATGGGAGATGCAGCAGGGGTAGGTCCAGAAATTATCATCAAAAGTTTACGGAATCGTGAGATATATGAACAAGCTCATCCAATCGTAATTGGTGATGCAAAGATGCTAGAGAGAGCTGCAAAAATACTTGGTGTCGAAGTATCTTTTGATAAGAAAACCAAAGATGAAGAACTTACAGATACTGCTTTTGGAAAAATTACTTGTATTGATTTAGATATACTACCAGAAGACTTGGCATATGGACAGGTTTCCCCTGTATCAGGAAATGCGGCTTTTGAATATTTACGTATGGCAATAGATCTTGCGAATGAAGGGAAAATCCAAGCAATTTGTACGGCTCCTTTAAATAAAGAAGCACTACAAAAAGGCGGGCATATGTACCCTGGGCATACAGAGATTCTTGCTGAATTAACAAACACAGAAGAGTTTTCTATGATGCTATCCTCGCCAAAATTAAAGGTTATTCATGTTACAACACATGTTGGTCTTATTCAAGCCATACAGATGATTAAACCAGAACGTGTGCATAAAGTAATTCAATTAGCACATGATACACTATCAAATTCAGGTATTAAAAACCCTAAAATTGGTGTTTGTGGTATCAATCCCCATGCTGGAGAGAATGGATTGTTTGGTAATGGTGAAGAAGAAGAGAAAATAATTCCAGCTATTCAACAAGCGCAAAAAGAAGGGATAAATGTGGAAGGGCCATTACCTGCGGATACTTTGTTCTTCCGAGCGCAACGTGGAGATTTTGATATTGTTGTAGCGATGTATCATGATCAAGGTCATGGACCAATTAAAGTATTGGGATTGGAAGCAGGGGTAAATATAACCGTAGGCCTGCCAATTATTCGTACAAGTGTCGACCACGGAACGGCATTCGATATTGCTGGCAAAGGGATTGTAGATGAAAGAAGTATGTTAGAAGCACTTTATCAAGCAATAGAGTTAGCGCCAACAAAATAATAAAAAACCTTAAGGAAAACAGATTTATCCGTTCTCCTTAAGGTTTTTTATTTGTTGATATTATTTACTATGGAAAAAATATAGGAGAGGGATTCCTCATTTTGCGTGAAATTTTGTAACCATAGCCAAGTAAAAAAACCGGTTAATAATATAACGACAATGATGATAAAGACAATGTGTGAACCTTTCATCCTAGCACCTCTTCAATCATATTATTGTGAAGCTATCGCTTTAGATACATCATAATTTTCAAGCTCGATATCCGGTGACTCACCAAGTGCTATCTTCGCAAGTTGTTGACCCACAAACGGACCCATTGTTAACCCAGTTCCACCTAATCCGTTAGCCAAGTATACACCTTTAATTTGATGTAGTGGACCGACAACTGGGAGAGATCCAGGTGTAATTGGTCTAAATCCGACTCTTGTTTCAATTACAGTGCTATTTTCTAATCCTGGAGCCACATTTAAAGCTTTATCTAAGATTTCGTGCACTCTTCCGGCTGTTATTCGATAATCAAAGCCGACATTATCTTCATAAGTAGAACCTAAGACAATTCGGTTATCTGGTAAAGAGAGCATATATTGGTTTCCCGGAGGCATAATAACAGGCCAACTTGTAGTATCAATTCCAGGTAACTTTACATGTGTAATTTGAGCTCGTTGAGGAAATACCTGTAAATCAATTCCGAAAGGTTTAACAAGTTCTGACATCCATGCCCCGTTTGTAAGTATTACTTTGTCGGCAGGGAGGGTATACTGATTATCCAGATGGACTCCTTTTATTTGATAATCCTCGATACTTAGACTGGCATCGCCCTGTAAAATATTTACACCTTTTAATTTTCCAGCTCTTTTAAGTGCTTGAAGTAACTCTTGACCATTTACCCGTGCAGCTCCACTTATATAGACAGACCGATAATCTTCTTTAAGAATAGGAACTCGATTTAATGTTTCCAATTCGTTTAAAGTAGAAATTTCACCAATTTCAGGAGCGGTTTCTTTTCTTTTTGTTGCTCGTTCTACCATACCCTCTAATTTCTTTGTTTCAGTATGTAGACTAATTGCGCCGACTTTTTCATACCCTGTATTTGTCTCTCCTAAGGATTTTAATTCAGCAATCAATTCCGTATATAGTGCAGCGCCACTTTTGGCTAGATGATACCAATTTTTATTACGTCGTTGTGAAATCCAGGGGCATATGATACCTGCCGCAGCATCAGTAGCTTGTCCTTGATCATTACGATCGATCAGTGTAACGGATGCTCCTTGTTTCGCAAGGTAATAAGCAGTACTCGCTCCTACAATTCCACCACCTATAACTATTACTTTTTCACTCATTTGTTCGATGAGAAATCAGATTGTTGATTAATTATCTCGTTTAATAATACAGTACATTTTAGATTAAATTGTTTATTTCTCACCATAACCCTCCAATAGTAATGATTATAATAGAAGTCTATAAACTTTTACAGTATTTAGCCAGGAAACAGGAGAATTTAATGAAATGTAGAATTTATAGATAGTAGGAGTTTGGGAAGGAGGGATAAAAGTGTATCAAAAGATAACTTATCTAAGTTATGTGATTATGGCGTTAGGATTATTAATAATTTTATTTGGAATATTTACCTCTATCGAAATGGCTACTTTTGATGATTATTATGAGCCAAGCAGCGGCTTAGGAGAGAATGAAGAGATAACATTTGATTGGACACAATTTTATTATTCTTTTATACAATCCTTAGAAGCTGGAGTAGTTACTATTGGAATCGGTTTTATCGGTTTAATACTCAATCAAGGAAATCGGTTACGAGATAAACAAACGAAAGAATTGACTAGGCTTTCATTACCAGTTAGCAAACAAGAATCAGTATATAAAGCAGAAGAAACATGGGAGATAACAGAGGAAGATGAATGGAAAATTGATGAATTATATAAAGATAAAGCGATCTTAGAAATACATCCTACATTGGAAGAGGGATATGTTGTTGTAACTTTAAAGGATTTTGATGAGGAAGGTGATTCCTATCAAAGAGTAGTATACATAAGTTCGGAGAAAGCGAAAGAGATAAAGCAACCTGCTCTAGTTAAAAAGTTTTTTAAACAACTGAATAACGTAGGTTAACTTTAACGGAGGATTGATGATGGGAAAGAATCAAAAAAAGAAAAGTAACAAGCGATTTTGGTGGGTTCTTATCAGTGTAATTATTATCGTTGGGGTAGGGTCCAGTCTATTTTTCTTTAATTTTTTTGGGATAGGAATAGATGCTCTGAATAATAGCGATACCGCGGGCTCTGTAGAACAAAAGGATTTGTCTAAGAAAGAAGAGGAGAAGATTAATCAAGTTCGTTCTACGGTAGGAGAATCTCACCAAGACTTAGGTGATTTTGTGGCATCGACGCATGAATTTTATAATGATACAACTGGATACGGTGGTATAAATAACCTTGATTGGGAAGAACAAAAAAATAAATCGGAACAAGTAATAATGGAGATAGAGAAGCTAACATTAGATGTCTCGGATGAATCTTTAAAACAAGACTTACAATCAATATTAAATGTAAGTCAACAAGCTATTGAAGAAGAAGAAGCCGAAGATGTACGTTCACTCCATAGGTATTTTCACGACCTAGATATCGCATTGAACGACTATCAGAGTTATGATAGAATTTGGAATGTTACGGAGACATTAAAAGAAGTACGATAGATATTACACGGATAGCTAGGAAAAACAATCAAGGTAATAGGTGTCCGTGAAAAAGGCTTTTTTGTAGAGTATGATAGAATAGTTATGGTAATCTAAAAAAGGAATAATCGATGGAAGGAGAAGTTTTGGTGAAAACATTAATTTTTGGACATAAAAATCCAGATACAGATACAATTTGCTCAAGTCTCGCTTATGCAGATTTAAAAACAAAACTAGGTTATGATGTGACATCTGTACGTTTAGGCGAGGTAAACCAAGAAACACAATTTGCTTTAGATAAATTTAATATAAAAGCTCCAGAATTAATAGAACGTTTAGAAGATGGAGCAGAGGTTATACTAGTAGATCATAATGAATTCCAACAAAGTGTAGATAATATTGAAAATGCTACGATTCGTGAAGTAATAGATCATCATCGTATTTCTAACTTTGAAACAAAGGAACCATTATATTTTCGTGCTGAACCGGTCGGCTGTACTGCAACAATCTTAAACAAAATGTACAAAGAAAGTGACGTTTCTGTAGATAAAGACATTGCTGGAATATTACTTTCTGCAATTATATCAGACTCATTATTATTGAAATCTCCAACTTGCACAGATGAAGATGTAAAAGCAGCACATGAACTTGCAGAAATCGCAGGTGTGGATTTAGAGAGTTATGGTCTTGATATGTTAAAAGCCGGTGCTGATTTAAGTGATAAAACAGTAAGTGATCTGATCACAATGGATGCAAAAGAATTTGCAATGGGGAATGCTAAAGTTGAAATAGCGCAAGTAAATGCTGTAGATACAAATGAGATTTATAAACTTCATGACGAATTAGTTGAAGTGATTACCAGTCGAACAAACGATAACGACTTAGATTTATTCTTGTTTGTTGTCACTGATATTCTCAACAATGATTCAGAAGCATTAGCTATTGGAAGTGGGAAAGACAAGGTAGAATCAGCATTTAACGTAACCTTGGATTCAAATAATCGTGCTTTATTAAAAGGCATTGTATCTCGTAAAAAGCAGATTGTTACTGTATTAACGGAACAATTTAAATAATAATGAAAAAATCTCCTTTAATATTAAAGGAGATTTTTTTTCAATAAAAAACCATCGATAAAAATCGATGGTTTATTCAGCAAACTAATTAGTTTTTAACAACGTTAGCTGCTTGTGGTCCACGGTTACCTTCTTCGATATCGAAAGAAACTGATTGACCTTCTTCTAATGTTTTGAAACCTTCGCCTTGGATTGCTGAGAAGTGTACGAATACATCGTCTCCACCTTCAACTTCGATGAAACCGAAGCCTTTTTCTGCGTTAAACCATTTTACTGAACCTGTGTTCATATAGAAAACCTCCATGTGCGTAATGCACGATATATTACTATTTAGTTCAAGTTTACAATCAAGACAAAAGCTCGTTACATTGAAACATTCTATCCTGTATTTCTACCGAACATAAATAATTAATCTTAGTATAACACACATAATAAAAAAATATCCACCCTTTTAAAAAATTGTCTTAGAATAATTGTTTGTAATTGCTAAACACTATGTATATAGGAAAAGGAAGGAGGATAGGTTATGTCAAAAAGACAAATGGGACCAAAACAACAAAAAAGTCCAGATTTACCTAAAAGTCCTGAACAACCTTATGGTGAACCATTAAATGGTTCGAAAAAAACTAAAAAAGCAAATCATTCAGGTCAAAAACATAATCCACATCATGGCTTATAATGAGAGATTGTATAGTGATATTACATTCAAGGCTTGAGGAGGATAACTTAGCCAAAAGTATCTAAAAGTATTTGATGCTATCCAATTACTACTCTGTGGAGTGGGGAAAGAACAATAAGCTCTATATGAATTTAAGTTCATTGGATATTTAAATGTAGATTAAGTCAATTCTAAAACCCAAAACAGGCGGAGAAATCCGAAAAAGTAGTAGATAGACTGGTTCCAAAACCAAAACAGCTTAGTAAAATATATAGAGGTTGTACGATATGTAACGTCCGTTATCCCACAAATAGACTTCTTGTATTATTTTAAAAGTCTTTAAGTGGGAGTATTTCGGGCGTTTATTCAACATAATATCAGTTCAATAATCTCTTAAACGAGTTAATTATTTATTATAAGATATATATGTCTTTTCATTCTTTATAAATTGAAAATAGAATTTACTCAATCATTACCTCTCGTTACATTTGTTTTTAATTTTTCTAATATAACTATCTATTTATTTGGTGCATCCCTTGACGTGAAAAACCCTTCATTTTATTCTGTTAATATACTGACTTAGATAAAGAGGTGAATGAAGGTGTGGAAAGAATTTAAAGAATTTGCTTTTAAAGGGAATATCATAGATTTAGCTGTAGCAGTTGTCATTGGTGGTGCATTCGGAGCGATTGTAACATCTTTTGTAGAAAATATAATTACTCCATTAATGGGGATAGTTGTTGGTGGCATCGATTTTACAAATTTGAAATTGACAGTTGGAGAAGCAGAACTATTATATGGAAATTTTATTCAATCATTTGTTGACTTTATTATTATTGCTCTTTCTATCTTTTTAGCTATTAAATTCCTTACAAAGTTTAAACGTCAGAAAGAAGAGGAAGCAGAAGAGGTTGTAGAAGAATTAAGTAAGCAAGAGGTGTTACTTGAAGAAATTAGAGATCTACTGAAAGAACAATCAAAAAAGAAGTAATTTGAAAGGTTGTCCTATTAAGTAACGGGATAACCTTTTTTAATGAGGTAAGAAAGTATATAGATTTGGTATTTTAATCTCGTAAACAGAAACTGCTACGTCCAGTTCCAGTTACCCGGAAACTAGACGACTTCACGAAATCTCCCAATACGAATGTTTTTCATGAGGCATAGTCACTTATGCCCTTGTGATGAAAGTCTTCATCGGTTCGTCACCTCACTGTGATTCCTTTATCTTAAAGAAATAGGAAGTTTGACTTTCAAACCATCCCTGAATAACAGCGGTGCACTTGCTACGCTTCTAAACTGAGCTTGCGCATTGTTCATTCAGTCTGTAGTCGGAGATAATTTCCGTCATAAGAAACAGGGAAATAATTCCGAACTTTGTTAAGATTATGTTATTGATGGAGGGGGGATTAAAATGGAAAAAATTATTGAAGTGAGTAATTTAACTAAGGTCTACAAGAAACGGAAAACAAAAGAAGTGATTGAAGCGTTAAAGGGAATTGATTTTGATGTCTTCAAAGGCGAGATTCTAGGATTATTGGGACCAAACGGTGCAGGAAAGACAACGACGATCAAATTAATCTGTGGATTATTACAACCAGATAATGGGATAGTAAGGATAAATGGAATATCGAACAAGCAACATCGACTAGAATCTTTACAGCATATTAGTGCTGTTCTAGAAGGAAATCGCAACTTATATTGGAGATTAAGTGTAAGAGAAAATATGGATTATTTTGCTGGTAATCGTGGGAAAGCGCCTAAAAAAGTAGCAAAAGAAATTGATGATCTATTGTATATGTTTAAGTTAAAGGATAAAGAAAATGAACTAGTAAATCGTCTATCTCGTGGTATGCAACAAAAGCTTGCAATTGCTGTTGCCATGTTAGCTGACACAGAAGTATTGCTGCTCGATGAGCCAACATTAGGTTTAGATGTAGAGACTAGCTTTGAAGTAAGAGGAATTCTAAAAAAGATAATTCGTGATTATGGAAGAACAATTATTATTAGTTCTCATGATATGGATGTGATTCAGGATATATGTGACCGTACCGTTATTATTAATCAAGGTAAAGTGATTATGAATGACAGAGTAGATCGCTTAATGGACTTATTTGACGTAAGGTCATATAAAATATCTATAGGTCAACCGTTAACGTTAAAGCAGATAGAATCCTTAAAAGAACAATTTCCTTTGTATGAATATGAAGGAGATGGCAACCATGCAACGATTACTGTTGACTTAGAAAAAAGTGAACATATTTATCAATTATTTGCGATTTTACAATTAAATCAAACTCAAATTGATTCCATTGATAGGAAAGCGGTCCGCTTTGATGAGGTATTTATGGAGATCATTAAGGGGGGACATGAATATGAAATGGTTTAATTTATTTCGAGTCAATTTGAAAAAAGAATATATTGAACTAAAGCGGTATTTACCAAATACAATTGCAATGATTTTAACATTTTATTTTATTTTTCTAGGATTGTTTGGTGTTATTCATTTCTTTGGAGATCCCTCTACGCAAGGTACAAATATTCAGTTTGTAATTGTTAATTATGTCTTTTGGTTCTTATCCCTTATGGTCATTCAACAAATTGGATATGATATCGTCAATGAAGGAATGCGGGGAACGTTAGAACAATTATCAATGTCACCGATGGGAATATTAAGAATTCTAATCACACGATTAATCGCTAATAATATTATATATGGAATTATTATCCTTATCCTATTATATGTGTCCATGTTTACAGCTGATCAGTGGTTGAATGTAGACATTATATCTATTCTACCAATATTTATTTTTACGGTTATCGGTATGATGGGGCTTGGATTAATCATTGGTGGAATTTCAATTATCTTAAAACAAGTACAAGCAATTTTACAGGTTTTGCAATTTCTTTTAGCAGCATTAGCATTTATCCCACTTGCTGCATCGCCAATTATGAATTTTTTACCTTTTGTTATTGGTATTGATCTTGTTCGAGACATTATGATAGATGGTGCAACTCTTATGGAACTAGGATGGATGAATATGATTTTACTTATTATCAATGCACTGGTTTATTTTGGAATTGGAATATTTTTTTTCAATTATTGTGAACGTTTTGCTATGAAAAGAGGACTGCTCGGTCAATATTAATTATGCAAATTATCCCATGAAATCTGTATAAAATAGGTAACTGTCTCTTACCAATATAAGCAAAATAACATAGGTTAATAGTGAACCTAATACAGAAAGGGGCTTATTTTATGCGTAGACATCATGGGGGACATTGTGGTTGCGAGAAAACAGTTGTACATCCTACAAAACACAACTGTGTAAACACTTGTTCAGAGAGTGTTGTAAATCACATTCATCCGAGTCATACCACAGTGATGAATCATCACACTGTAAAGAACAAGCATTTCTATCCGCATTCTACTTCATTCCAAAATCAAACGAACAATGTTAATGAATATGGTGGTTCTTTTAACGTACCAAACAACCAAGTGGCAGGAGCTATGTCACCAGGTTATGGTAATGGTAATGGCCAAGTGGCAGGAGCTACGTCACCAGGATACGGTAATGGTAACTGTAATAGTAATCAAGTTGGCGGCTCAATGCATCCAGGACATCATCACTGGAATAAACCAAATAAATGGTGTTAATCTAAAGAGGTGGCGTATATGCTACCTCCTTTCCTTTTTGAAAAGCTTGTTTCATATAGACACAATAGTACTGCTAGATGAAAGAATTTGATTGATTAAGATCGTCAATACGTAATACATAAGAAAGTTGGTTAGGTATGAAAATTTTAATGGTAACAGGCTATAAACCAATGGAATTAAATATTTTTAAAGAAGATGATTCTAGAATTCAATTTATAAAAGCTTCTCTAGAAAAACGAATACGTGAATTTTTAGAAGAAGGTTTAGAATGGGTAATTATATCTGGACAAATGGGAGTGGAGTTATGGGCTGCGGATGTTGTAATGGATTTAAAAGAAGAATATCCAGTTCAATTAGGCGTTTTTCCTCCTTTTGAAAATCATGATAGTCGGTGGCCAGAAATGTTAAAAGAGAAATATGAGGAATTAACGATGACAGCTGATTTTTTTAAAACAATCTATAAAGGAGATTATCAAGGTCCATATCAGTTTCGAACAAAAGATATGTGGTTAATTGATAAAAGCGATGCATGTCTGTTATTAGTGGATGAAGAGTTTCCTGGAAGTACTAAATATTTTTATGACACTTTACAAAAAACAGCTAAAGATTACCCCGTATTTACAATAACTCCCCAAGATATCGAAGACATTGTAGAAGATTTGCGTATGCAAGATCCGGATTATTGGGATTAATAATGAACAATAATGTACCTGTTATATATACCTAGCATAGGATGATATGGAGGAGGGATGTTATGTATTATAATTATGTACCATCACCGATGCGTCAGTCATTACCTATGCGACAAACGGAATCTACAATAACAGTTACTGGAACAGGATCGGTATTAGTCATACCTAGTATCGCACATGTACGGTTAGCGGTAGTAACAAGAAATGCTTCATTGGAAGAAGCACAACAACAAAATAATGAATCGATGACAAATGTTATTTCTGCAATTGTTGGTGAAGGAGTACCAAGGGAATCCATTCAAACTACAAGTTTTTCTGCACGGCCTATTTATAACTACGTAGATGGAAAGCAAATTTTTGAAACTTTTGAAGTTAGAAATGAAATTACCATAACTTTAGAAGATTTAGACCGTTTAGGAGAAATTATTGATTTAGCGATTAGCCAGGGAGCAAATGAAGTTGTTTCCGTGACGTTTTCTGTTGATGATCCAGAAAATTTTTATGAAGAAGCACTAACGTTAGCTTTACGAAATGCACAAAGCAAAGCTGAAGTTATAGCTCAAGAATTAGGAGTTTCAATTAATCCAATTCCAACAAAAATTACTGAGGTTGATTCCGGTGGTAATGGAGTAAAATTATTTGCAGCCTCTACTCCAGTGGAACCAGGTACACAACGGATAGAAGCTTCAGTTAAAGCTAATTATCAATTGCAAGGATAGAAAACGAATGGTAGCAGTGCCTTCTTTATGGCGAAGGAATTATATACTGTATATAATTGAAGTACGTAGTAATAGAGGAGGCAAAAATTGTGGAAGCATTTTTAATAATAATTTCTTACATTATCCCATTTGCGATTTTATATTTTGTTATTGTTACAGCAGTAAAACGTGGAATTGATCAATCAGAGGCTGGACGGATAATAATTGAAAACAAGGTACGAAATAAAGATCGAGAAAAGCAATGACATTACAATTATAAAACCTTTCTAAGTAAAAGCATCTTATTAGAGTTATCCTATACTTTAAGGATGCTTTTTTCGTATATTCACAATAATAAATAGGTAGTAATGATATAATAAAAAGTATTAAAAATTGCTGTTTTGTCAGATGTAATATTATAGGGAGGAGTGAAAAAGTTGGGGATCGTGATTCGACCTATGAAAAGAAAAGATATTACTAATGTGCAAGATATTGCTAAAACGAGTTGGCATGATACATATAATGGAATAATTCCAGAAAAAATACAGAATAGGTTCTTAGAAGGAGCCTACAGTGAAAAAAATATGAAATATAGGTTGAAAAGGTCTTATATTTATATCGCGGAAAAAGAAGGAGAGGCAGTGGGATTTGCTAATTTTTCACCGATGTCAGAGGAAGGGTATGTGGAATTAGGAGCACTATATTTATACCCATCACAGCAAGGAATTGGAATTGGTTCAGCACTTTTACATTATGGAATTGATCAATTGCATCCTCAAGAAATACAACTGAATGTGGAGAAAAATAATATAAAAGCATTGAATTTTTATAAGTCAAAGGGGTTTGAAATAATTAAAGATTTTCATGAAAACTTTGATGGACATCTTCTAAATACCTATCGCATGTCATGGAAACTAGATTAAATTCGATAATTAATAATAGAGGAAATTGGAATTGGTAGCATATACTAATTCTATTTTTTTATCTACAACTAAACATCGTTTTTTAAAATCGGATAATAAGCATGGGTAATTGGAGTGATTTTTCTTCATTCTTTTTTAACATTATATTTATATTGAGTTAAACTTCCTTCGGTAGTGTTGAAGTAGTTACAAAAGAAGGAGGAATTATGTGTTTAAGAAATTAGGTTGGATTTCAGTATTAAGTCTATTAATTTTTGCAGGAATTATAGGAGCGTCTTTTGGTAATGAAAAAGAAGCAGCCTCAGTAAAGGGTAAAAATAAAAAAGTAGAGAATGTAATTTATATGATACCAGATGGCTTTAGTTCAGATTATGCTTCCAATTACCGTACATATAAAGGAGAAGAGGTTGTATGGGATTCTCACTTAAAAGGTCTTTTTACAACCCACTCTGCAGATTCGGATGTGACTGATTCAGCGGCAGCTGGTACAGCAATGGCTACTGGTGAGAAAACAAACAACGGTGTCATTGGTAAGGATACAGATGGGAATAATTTAGAAACTATCTTAGAAAAATCGAAGCAACATCATAAAGCAACTGGATTAGTAGCTACATCTACGATCACACACGCTACTCCAGCTGCATTTGCAACACATGTAGAAGATAGAAATAATGAGACGGAGATTGCACGACAATTAATTGATTCTGAGGTAGATATTTTACTTGGTGGGGGAATGAATAATTTTATTGGAGAAGTAGAAGGAGGTAATCAAGAGGACGCTGGGCTTATGAAAAGAGCTCAAGATAAAGGCTATCTTTTAGCAGAAAATAGAGAGGAAATGTTAGAACAAAATATTGATATCAAGAAAGATGAGAGATTACTAGGCTTGTTTGCAAACGAAGCCTTATCTCCAGAACTTCATAGAAAAGATACGGAAGAACCAAGCTTAGAGGACATGACTACACATGCGATTGATCAACTGAATCAAAATAAACAAGGATTTTTCTTAATGGTCGAAGGTAGTCAAATTGATTGGGCTGGTCATGATAATGATCCTGCCTACGCTATGAGTGAGACAGAAGCGTTTGAAAAAGCGGTTCAAGCTGCAATTGATTTTGCTGAAGAAGATGGAGAGACATTAGTCGTGGTTGCGGCTGATCATGATACAGGAGGAATGACAACTGGTGGATATGATCAGATGGATTTAAATGCAAACATTCTTAATGATGTAACAGCGACAGGGGAATACATGGCGAATCAACTAGATGAAGAGCGTTCTAATGTTCATGAAGTTGTAAATACCTATACTGGGTTCAAATTGACGGAAGAAGAGATAGAATCTATTAAAGTAGCAGAAGACCCTAAGCTAGCTATTAATCATGTAGTTAGTGAACGATCCACTATTGGCTGGACAAGTACTGGTCATACAGCTGCAGATATTCCAATTTATGCATATGGTCCACAATCAGAATCATTTTCTGGGATATTGGATAACACAGACATTCCAAAATTATTAGAAAAAGCTATGAAACTAAAATAAAATTAGGCCTTTAGCTTACTTGAAAAAAATTACGCAATTTCACTGTATATCATTATTACTGATTATTTGATTGCTTGATTTTATAAAATTAATATATAAGTGAAATCCTGATCTACATTCCGAAAAGTAGCCAGCTTTCGGTATAATAGATCAGGATTTTTATTATTTTTGCTCCGTCTAGACTTGTGAGGGAACTACATTCATGCGTATAATATACAACAAGTTATTAGAAGGTGAGTGGTTTGAAGGTGAAGAATACAATAGAGCAGTTGAAAAATAGAATTGCTGTAGCGAGTAAACGTAAACCAGCTGAACTTGTAATAAAAAATGCAGAGGTTTTAAATGTATTTACTGGAGATTGGAAGAAGACGGATATAGCTATTATAGATGGTTATATTGCTGGTATCGGTGAATATGAAGGTGAGCAAATTGTTGATGCTACCGGTAAAAAAATCGTACCTGGGCTTATTAATGGGCATGTACATATTGAAAGTACAATGTTGACACCTCGAGAATTTTCAAAAGTGATGTTAAAACATGGTATAACGACAGCGATTACAGATCCTCATGAAATAGCTAATGTCGCAGGTAAATCTGGTTTAGAATATATGTTAAATGCTTCAGATGCCTTGCCAATGAACATTTTTGTTAATATGCCCTCGAGTGTACCTGCAACACAATTTGAACATAATGGTGCACAACTCGATGCGAAAGATTTATCTCCCTATATACAAAACTCTAATGTTCTTGGACTGGCAGAAGTAATGGATTTTTCCTCGGTCGCCAATGCAGAACAAACAATGTTAGAAAAAATAGCTACTACTATTCAACATGGCGGAACAATCGATGGTCATGCTGCTGGATTATCTAAAGAAGACTTAAATATTTACATGGCTGCTGGAATTCGTAATGATCATGAATCAGTTACTGCACAAGAAGGGAAAGATAGACTGGAAGCAGGAATGTACTTGATGATACGAGAAGGAACGGTAGCCAAAGATTTGGAATCTTTATTACCAATTATTAATGAAAAAAATGCAAGACGGTGTGTATTTGTAACCGATGATATGTTACTAGATGATTTAGTAGAGAATGGAGATATCGATCATATAATACGTAAAGCAATCCAATTTGGACTAGATCCAGTAAAGGCCTATCAAATGGCTACATTAAATACATCTGAATGTTATGGGTTAAGAGAGCTTGGAGCGATAGCACCGGGATATATAGCAGACTTTTTAATTTTGAATGATGAATATCAGGTTGACATTCATCAAGTTTATAAAAACGGTAAGTGTGTAGTGGATGAAGGAGAAATTAATCAGTCTTATTTTTCTGCTTCCCTCACTTATGAGGCAAGTAAATTACCAAAGCCTTGTATTCATCAATTAAAAACAAGTGATTTTTCCATTCAAATTTCACAAGATTATTGTAATATCATAGAAATTGTTCCTAATAAAATTATAACGAATCACATTTGTGAGAAAGTAGATGTCAAAGATGGAAAGTTTGTACCTTCTATAGACAGAGACCAATTACTGATTGCGGTAGTGGAGAGACATAAAGGCCTAGGTTATATTGGAAAAGGAATAGTGAAAGGTTTCCAAATGAAAGAAGGAGCCATAGCGACATCTGTGGCACATGATTCACATAACTTTGTTGTAGTAGGGACTTCAGAAGAAGAAATGCTTATAGCTATAAAAAAAGTGGAAGAACTTAATGGTGGGTTAGTCATAACGAAGCAGAAGCAGGTTAAGGCTTACTTAGCATTACCAATTGGAGGATTAATGTCTGATAAAGATTATATAGATGTTTATGAAGATGTTGTGAAGTTAAATCATGTAGCAGAGGATATTGGTATTCCTACTACATTTAATCCATTTTTAACGTTATCATTTTTAACTTTACCTGTAATACCGGCTCTTAAAATAACTGATCAAGGATTATTTGACTTTAAAACATTCTCTCATATTGATATCGAAGTAGAGGAGAAATAGTATCAATAAATTATATATATGCGTGTTCAGCATGATTTGATTTCCCATGGAGATGAGTCTTTTAGTTAATGCTACTAAATGTTCTCATCTTGACCTCTCCCCTCTTTGAGGGTTACGTATATTCGCGACGGTCTATTATTGTTCAGTTTATGCATTAAACCTCTGTTTTGTTCCTATCGTTTCTGATTGTTTGAATTCCATCATGAGAACTTTTATGGGATAATTGAAATTGAAAAGTGTGATTATTGTAACGTCTCAAACTGAATGGGGAAGGGAAAATGGATATTCAAATAATACGCATGAACCAAAAATACGCAGTTGAAGCGCTTTGTTGGAAATATGAAAAACCATATGATTTTTATAATCATGTTCTTACTACAGGTGCAATTGCTGAACTTCTGGGAAATCAATATTATGCGATAATTAATGGAGATAGAGAGCTAATTGGTTTTTTCTGTTTAGGACGTTCCGCGCAGGTTCCGGCTGGAGATCGATTTGGTGCTTATATTGATGATTGTATTGATCTTGGATTGGGAATGAAACCAGAATATACGGGTAGAGGATATGGAACGATATTTTTAAGCCATATCTTGAATTATGTCTATGATACTTGCCCATTGAAAGATATTCGTCTAACTGTGGCAACGTTTAATCACCGTGCAATTTGTTTATATGAAAATCATGGTTTTATTAAAAAACAAAAATTTTTACATAAAAATACAGATTTTATAACGATGATAAAGTACGTTTCATAATAAGATATGTTTTAAACAACCCAACAAATTGATTTTGAAACACTGCTTCAGAAGTATGCCTCGCTTATCCAACAAGCGGCTGGTGAGCCTTCGGATGCTTATGCACCATGGTCTCACCTATGCCCTGATCCCACAGGATTATCTGTCTTATTATTGTTCATCTTTTGAGAAAAACGTTTTGTTATATTTCTTGCCCTTTTAAATGGCCCTTGGCGAATATGTAATTGACTTAATTATATTTCAAATGAGATGGTTTGACGATATGTATATGTAAACATTACAATATAGTAATGTTGAATTTAGATAGTAATATCTATCCATGTAAAATAGAAATAAAAAGGTGAATATAATTATGATAGAAAATGTGAAAATGCCAACCTATATAAAAGAACTAGAACAATATCCAAAAGTAAAACTAGATAAATTGCGACGTATTCATGCAATTCCTAACGCTAGTCAGCTTAATAAAGCCAATTTAGTGGAACGATTGGCAACAGAGATTCCAGACAGGTTTCAAGTTACACTAATGTATTTTAATAAACCTGTAATGGACTTATTTAATGAATTTCAACGAAATAATGGTGTGATTCCTGTCCATGTAAAAACCAAAGAAATGCTATTTTTACAGGCGCTTGGATTCATATTTGTTAAAGAAGTAGAAGAAGTTGCTATTATGCCAAAAGAGTTACTAAAAGTATATGATAATATACAATCAAATGAGTTGCAGAAGACAGCTTCCCGTAATACGAAATGGCATAAATTAACGGAAGGTATGTTATATTATTACGGCGTGATGAAGCAGGAAATATTGATTGCTCAAATTGAAAAAATAACAAATGAAAAAATTGAATCATTTGAATTTCTTCATGTCATGAAGATTGCTGAAACAATGTATCAATCCTTTGAAATACAAGTGGATAAAAAAATATATATAGATTTTCGTGTAGATGATCCTGATTTTATTTTAGTTGAACAATCGAAAAGAAAAGAAATACCTTATTATCCTTTTACTGAACAAGAACTTTTACAAAGTAGCGATGTTGATTTTGTACCATCGACTAAAGGGTTAAAAAAACTCCGCAAATATATACTACGTAATTTTGATATCGAAGAAATTGATGTTTTAGATATACTTGATAACTATATTATTATATGTAATATTGATCAAAAACCGACAGCGCCACTTCAATATTTAAATGAAGTATTTGAGTTTAATTCAGAGCAGCAATTTCATGAATTTGTACAACTCGTCATGAATGCAACTAACGAAGTAAGGTTATGGATTTTAAAAGGCTATACACCTACTGAAATTTCACAAATGAATAATTCGAACCTAAAAGAACTACCAAAAGGCAATTTTGTAATTCAAAATGAAGATACAAGTCCCATAAAAAAATCAAAAGTTGGTAGAAATGATCCTTGCCCTTGTGGAACTGGCAAGAAATATAAAAAATGTTGTATGTAATATATTAGAAAAATCGATGGAGCAAGAAAGTGTCCAGTTGTTTCCAAAACACATCTGATTATGAACTGGATTCAATATTTGATATATACATTCTTGAAATTATGGCCTATTAAACAATGGTAAATACATTGTTTAATAGGCCATAATAAGAAAATCTAGTTAATCTCCTTAGTATAAAGGTACATTTTATATGTTTCATAGTCACTAGCTTAAGACATCCTTATTTTTTTTCATATAGTAAAGTATGAAATAAGAAAGGGGGATGTATAATGGGTAAATATAACGGATATCGTGGTTGTAAGTGTAGTAAATGTCAAAACCACAATAATAACAACGACTATGTAGAAACAATTACAAGTCCAACTCGACAAATAGTTCGTAACACAACAGATCATAGAACTGTGAGATATATTCATCCAACTAAAATCAAAAATGTTCATCGTACTATTGTTCGTAATGAAAACTATTATCCAGTAAGCGAATCTGATTTTGAAGAGACAGTTGTAGAAAACTATGACTGTGGAAGCGATGTAAATGATTCAAGTAATTGTCGTAGAGTCGGTAGTGAAAGTAATGGCAATGGAAACGGTAACAGTAATGGGTGTCACAAAAAAAGACACAAAGATGATAAAGAACGTGGTGGTAGAAGACATGGTAAATGTTGTGGACACCGTAAACACGGGTTTATCTAATTAATTAAAAAGATGATTTTTGTTTGAGGTGTATAATGCCTCAACAATAATCATCTTTTTACTTTTTAGTATTTATATGATTTGTCCACTGTCAATAGGGATGACAGTAGCATTGATAAATCCAGAGTGATTAGATAGTAAAAAGCAACCAAATGTCCTACTTCTTCTGGTTTCCTAAATCTTTTCATTGGATTTACACTTACAAATTTTTACCTGCTTCTTCCCAATTGTCTTCACCCATTTGTTTTAGAGAATCTTCTACCATAGGCGTCAATATAGCACCAGGAGCAACTGCTTTAATACTAACTCCATATTGTTCATACTCTATTCCAGAATTTCGGGTTAAGCCTACAACACCATGTTTACTTGCTACATAACCTGATTGGTTTCCAACTCCACGGATACCTTCTATAGAATGCCTTCTCTTTGAATAGAATTATTTCTTATGCATTATTATCCTAATCTCGATAACTTGACAAAAATAATAAAACGTCGTATATTATATTTAATTAAAGATATATTAATTAAATATAAATGGAGGGATAACTTATGAATACTGCAGGAATCCATCATATTTCGGCCATTGTTGGACATCCTCAAGAAAATGTAGATTTCTATGCAAGTGTATTAGGATTAAGATTGGTTAAGAAAACAATTAATTTTGATGATCCTAGTACCTATCATCTTTATTTTGGTAATAAAGCAGGAGAACCAGGAACAATCATTACCTTCTTTCCATGGGCGAATGCATACCAAGGTAGAATAGGGTCTGGTCAAGTTGGTGTTACGAGTTATGCAATACCACCAGGAACGATGAACTTCTGGGAAGAGCGTCTTGCTAAATTTAACATACCCACAGAGAAAGTAATGCGTTTTGGTGATACGTATCTTGCGTTTAATGATATTCATGGCTTGAATTTAGAATTAGTTGAAACAGAGAATGGAAAATTAAATGATTTTTCATTTGGTGATATTACACCTGAAGTTTCAATTAAAGGATTTGCTGGGGCAATATTACTTCCCTCTCACCCAGGAAAAACAGGAGAGACATTAGTAAATACGTTAGGATTTGAAAAAGTTGCAGAGGAAGGAGAGTATATTCGATATCGATCTTATGGAGATATTGGAAATACGATTGATATTAAACAAACTGCTTCTCCAAAAGGTCAAATGGGGGTTGGAACAGTTCATCATATCGCTTTTAGGGCAAAAGATAATCAAGAGCATTTAGAATGGCAGCAGCATGTAGCTAAACACGGATTACATGTAACGGAAGTTAAAGATCGTAACTATTTTAATGCCATTTATTTTAAAGAGCATGGTGAGATTTTATTTGAGATAGCTACAGATCCTCCTGGATTTGCTCACGATGAATCAGTAAAAACGATGGGTGAAACATTAAAATTACCTAGCCAATATGAAATATTTAGAGCGAGATTAGAGAAAAAACTAATTCCTATTGAAATAAGAAATTTGGATAACTAGAGGTTAAGGCTATTTGGAATAAAGTAAGAAAAGATAGATAAAGTAGATAGAACCAGAACTAGAATGAGAAAAATACATTCTAGTTCTGGTTTATTATAAAAGTACAATAGCAGCATGCCAAATTTTCGTGTGATATGGTATAGGTTAAAAGGTGGGATCGAATTTGGGATCAAGAATAATGCATTTAATAATTACAAAGAGAATTACAGAGCATTTTCCTATAGAGGATGTTCATTCATTTCTAATTGGGGGAATCGCGCCAGATGCAATAACATCAAAGGATGCATCGCACTTTTATAAAGGATCTTTAGAAAATTATACAAGAACGATTGATTATATAGGATTTATAGAAAAGTATAAAGAATATAAAACTAATCCCTATGTGTTAGGATATTTTAGTCATTTAGTAGCCGATGATCTATGGCTAAAAGGTTTTTACTTACCTTGGTTGAAGAATAGAATGGAATCGAATAAAGAAATTTTTCAATTATACCATCAAGATTTTCGAATTTTAAATGGAAAATTATTAGAATTTTATGATTATAACAAAGAGTTAAACGATCAACTGCAATCGAATATAGAAATAAAGGATTTAGAGGAAGTAAAGTCACAGGATGTTAAAAACTTTATAGATTTTGTTCTGGATGATATGCGATATAGCAATAAGGAGTTAGTAGCTATATTAAATGTATTTACATTACAACAAATTATTGGATACATAGAAACATCTGTAGAAAGAGCAATTTATTTTATGAAAAAACTATCAGAATAGAGAACTGTACAAAATATTTAGTTGCTGTCTTTCTTATGGGCTACCCATATAGTCCAACAATCTTTTTCAACAATCTCCATATCAGGAAGTCGATTTTCTAGCTTTTGAATCCATAATTTTAATTCAGCGTCAGTAAGTTCATGTAAAATGGATCTTCCTTTTCTGGATTCAATTTCTCGTCGTAAATCCTGAAAGGAATCATATTTTTTTCGAACTTCCCATAAATTCATGTGTTTTATTTCTGTAAAACCTGCATTTTTTAATTGAAATATAGTTTCTGAAATAGTGGGCCTTCGCTGCTTTTCAATTTCAATAAGTTCCGGAAAATCATAATATAAATACCCTCGGAGATGACTCGTGGATCCAGGGATTAGACAATCTTCAATAGTACGGTCTTGAATAAATATTATTCCTTCATTTCGCAATATTCGAGCAGCTTCCATAAATGCTGCTTCTGGGTCTGATAAATGATGTAATACCGCACGCTGTAAGTAGAAATCAATAGAACTTGATTCTAGCCCACTGCTATAAGCAGTTCCTTTAAGAAAACGAGTTCGCTTTAGGTATTGGTAATTATTGGTGGCTGAAGTTAACATTGCATCAGAAAAATCAATTCCGTATATTTCCTTAAATCCTAAGTCAGCTAATGCTTCAGTGTATAACCCTCCACCACACCCCATATCTACAGCGATCTTATGTTGAGGTTTTTCAATAAAGGTTTGTAACTTTTCTATCCATGTTATATCAACGGGTCTATTGCTATAAGAATTTGTATTTTCAAACGAATGAAAATCAATCATTACGTTACCTCCTTTCCGATATTATATCGATTCATGGTAAGAATATATAATATCGTTTCATTATAAAAAGTGATTCGAAATAATTAATAATTATTTTACAAACAGATTTCTTGAGATGAAGTTAACGATATGTTTATATTATACTATTGTGATTTAAAGAATAGAATATCATGGAGGGATTTTTACAGATGAAAATAGCAGCATTGGTAGGAAGTAACAGAAAAGATTCTTACAATAAACAACTTGTAGAATATATGAAAGAAAAATATGCAGGAAAGTTAGATATCGATATTTTACCAATCGATGAACTTCCTTTTTATAATCAAGATAAAGAAATGGATCCACCAGCAATTGTAGAGGATTTAAGAGCAAGAATTAAAAATAGTGATGGTATTTTATTTGCTACACCAGAATACAATGGCTCGATTTCGGGTATGTTAAAAAATGCAATCGACTGGTTCTCTCGTGTGGATCTAGTGATGGTAAATAAACCAGCCATGATCGTTGGTGCATCAATGGGAGCTATGGGTACGGTCAAAGCACAAATGCAATTGCGTCAAATATTAAATGCACCTGGTGTTGGTACTTTGACATTACCAGGAAATGAAGTATTCGTTGGTTCTGTCCAAAATAAAATGGACGAGCTAGGTAACTTAACGGATGAGCCAACAGTACAATTTATAGATAATGTTGTTGATAATTTTGTTCAATGGATTAATCGTGTAGAAGCATAAATAATTGATAAAAAACCTGGTAATTATTTACCGGGTTTTATTATTCTTTTATCTACATAACTCTAACAAATAGCTAAAGAATATATCTTGTAAGGATAAAATTAACATGATATAATAATTTTTTTGCTAAAATTTTATAGGTTTAAAGAAAGAAGGATTATTATGAGTGAGAGCCATGTAGGTGGGTCTACAGAGAATATGAGTCGTATGCCAATATTAGTGGTATTATTATCCGGTGCGTTTGTTGCAATTTTGAATCAGACATTATTAGGAACAGCGTTACCTCATATTATGGGTGATCTAGAACTAGACGCTAACACTGCACAATGGCTACAGTCTGCGTTTATGCTTGTAAATGGTATTATGATTCCAATTACTGCGTTCCTGATTGGAACATTCACTACGCGCAGTTTATTTCTAGCGGCAATGTCATTTTTCGCTATAGGAACATTAATATGTGGGGTCGCTCCGAATTTTGGATTACTCTTAACAGGAAGGATTTTACAAGCTGCAGGAGCGGGTATTATCATGCCGTTAATGCAAACAATTATGATGTTAATCTACCCTAAAGAGCAAAGAGGTAGTGCAATGGGGATGTTTGGACTTGTCATTTCATTTGCACCTGCTATTGGACCGTCACTATCTGGTTATATTGTAGAACATTTCCCTTGGAGAACATTGTTCTTTATGGTTCTACCTATTGCAATCATTAATATTGCAATCGCATATTTTCTACTAAAAAATGTAACAAAACGTACATTTCCAAAATTGGATAAACTATCCATCATTTTATCTACATTAGGATTTGGTGGATTGCTATATGGATTTAGTATTGCTGGTAGTGCTGGATGGCTAAGCAATCAAGTGATTATATCGATGGTTATAGGAATTATTGCTTTGGCTTGGTTTATATTGAGACAATTAAATTTAAAAACACCAATATTAGAATTTCGTGTATTTCAATACAAAATATTTACGATTACAACGGTACTTGGAATGGTAACTTTCATGACAATGATAGGTGCTGCTGTTATTCTTCCGTTATATATGCAGGATATGTTAGGGTTTTCTGCATTTGAATCAGGACTCGCTTTACTAGCTGGTGCAATTCTACAAGGGATATTGAACCCAATCACGGGAAGGTTATTCGATAGGTATGGTTCGCGTTACTTAGCTATCATTGGACTTAGCTTAATTGTGGTAACCACGTTTATGTTCGGTATGTTGAGTACCGAAACAAGCTTCACATATATTGCAACCATACACGCAATTCGTATGTTAGGAGTTGCTATGGCTATGATGCCAGTGACTACTGCTGGACTAAATGCATTACCGAATGAGTATATAGCTCATGGTACCGCAGTAAATAACACATTGAGACAAGTTTCAGGTGCTATTGGAACAGCATTGCCAATTACAATCATGTCGACAGCTGCAATTCCTGAAAAAGGATTGGAAGGGTTAATACATGGAGTGAATGTTTCCTTTATTGTTACAGCAATCATTTCTATAGTAGGGCTTATTCTTGCATTCTTCATTCGTGATGGGAAAGAAAAGAGAATTACATCACGATAACTAAAAAAGCTTGGACTTTGCGTCCAAGCTTTTTTACTATATAGAAGACATTTCTACTTTTGTACTATCGATTCGATTATAGGCACCATGCATCACTGGCCCTACGTATTCATTTAATTTCCAGCCATTTGCAATTGCAGATGTTACAAATGATTTAGCTGTTTTAACAGCTTCTAATACATCCTTACCATGGGCTAGGTTAGCTGTAATTGCTGCTGCAAATGTACAACCTGCTCCATGATTATACGTAGTATTGATTTTATCGCTTTCCAATAGTTCAAAACGATTGCCATCATAGAAAAGGTCTATTGCCTTATCATGGTCCAAATCTTTTCCACCTTTAATTACAACATTTTTCGCACCTAATTCATGAATTTTAACCGCAGCATCTTTCATTTGTTCTAAAGTTTTTATGGGAGATGTTTTTGCTAATTGTGCTGCCTCAAAAAGGTTTGGTGTTGTAACTAGGGAACGTGGTAATAATTCTTCACGCATAGCATCTGTATTTTCCGGTTGTAGAACTTCATCGTCACCTTTACAAACCATTACAGGGTCTAGTACATATTGTTTTATATTAAATTCATCAATTTTTTTTGCACCTAAATTGATTATTTCTACAGATCCAAGCATACCAGATTTCATTGCGTCTACACCTACAGATAGTATGGTATCTAATTGCTTCTCAACTACCTCAACATCGATTGGTGTTACATGATGATTCCATCCTTGAGGGTTCATGGAAACAATAGAAGTCAATGCAGTCATCCCGTAAACATTTAATTCTTGAAATGTTTTTAAGTCAGCTGCTATACCTGCACCACCACTAGAATCTGATCCAGCGAGAGTTAATGTTTTTTTCATAGTCATACTCTGTTTCCTCCTTTGTTGCCCAAAAATCGCGCTTTGATAATTATTGATAGTTAAAGAATAATCCTTTATGACCTAGTTGTAAAGTCATAGCGGTTATATGTTAGACATTGACAAATTGTTCGTCTGTATCTAAAATCCCTTTAATTTTTGTAGCATGGAATGGTTGTCCATTTAACCATTTTTGGAAATCAAAAATGAGAGGCGGGCGATTAGCTCCTAATGCAATCCAGGCTTTCATTTCTTTTGGCAAATACGCTGTTGTGTGCAGAGTACCAGCCCAAGCTCCATATTTTTTAGAGAAGACTCCTTTTTCCAGATTATTTAATAATTGATAGGCCTCAAGAGGGTTTTGTACTGATGATTGTTGGGAAGAAATTTTGTTAAGCCTTTCCATTGATTCGTCAGTTCTGTATCGATTTTCCTCCGTAAGTTCTTCAAAGTGATTTGTACACATATTTGCTTCACGGAATCTTACATTTCGAGGGGATACTTCAGCTACTACGGAATATCCATTTTTGTCGAGTAAAACATAACTAAATGTATGCCTATGTGGTAGCTCTTGTATTAAACGCTTTGCTTCCTCTACAGAAGCGCAATGTTCTAAAAGTAATCTCCCTATCATGTTGCATACAAATCCGTCATCTGATTTGATTCTGTTCACAAAGTTATAACCCATGGCGAACCCTTTTTCATTTATCCCATCAGTTCTACCTGTGATTTGCATTGTCGGACCGACAGACGCATAACCTTCATCAGTAGGGTTATATATCACATATCTTCCTTCGTAGGAACGAGGTGCATTATCATAGTTTCGAATTAAGAAATCAGCCTCTGTATATATAGAGCAACCACTACGCCCATATTCATAATAGTATCCGCCAAATTCACGAATAGCATCTTTTATAGGCATTTTCAATGCATCGGCTAGCCCTTCTAGTTCCTCCCAAATTGCTGGTGAAAAAGTTTTAAAAGCATCTCTAACCTCGTCAATATCAACAAGAAAATTTCGCCAACGATTTCCTTTTTGTAAATTACGATGTTTTAGAATAGGTGAATTTTGAAGAAGTTCACCTTGTTTATATCCAAATTGATAGTGATTTCCTTTAAATTGTATAATATCACTATATACATTAATCATAATCATTTCTCCATTCTAATGCAGAGTAATTTGAGTTTAGATGATTTTTGTTAAGAAGGAAAAGAAATTGCTTGGAATAAAATAAGGGGACATGAAAATGGAAAAAAATAATTATCTTGAAATTTACCATAAACTTTATGATTATTATGGTCCTCAAGCATGGTGGCCAGCAAGTTCTAACTTAGAAATGCTTTTAGGATCTATTCTTGTCCAACGAACAAATTGGCGAAATGTAGAAAAAGCTCTAGCGCGATTAGAAACCAATGTACATGATGCTAATTATTTGTATCAAATAGAAGAAAGGGAGCTTTCGGAAAAAATACGTCCAAGTGGTTTTTATCGTATTAAAGCAGCAAGAATAAAGGCGTTTATTACTTGGTTTCGTAACTATAATTATGATGTATCAGTAGTACAAGACATTCCGCATAACAAGTTGCGATCAGAGTTACTATCGATAAAAGGTATTGGAGATGAGACCGCAGATGTAATGTTGTTATACGCTTTTGAAAAACATACATTTATCGCTGATCAATATGCATTCAGGATTTTTAATCGGATTGGCATGGGAGTACCATCCACATATCGTGGTTTGCAAAAAATGGTAGAGAAAGGTTTACCGAATGACATCCTTCTTTACCAAGAATACCATGCATTATTAGTGGAACACGCAAAAGTACATTGTAAGGTAAAGCCACTATGTAACACTTGTCCAGTAAAATCGATTTGTGCATTTGGACTGCAAAAACAAGAATAATTCAGGGGCTCAACTAAAGAGGGTTATCGCCCCTGATCCTGTTCTAATTGATCAATTTTTCTTTGTAATAATTGAATTTGTTGTTGCATTTCTTGGAGCTGACGTTGATTAATGGAAGATTGTTGAGAAAACCCTTCCGTTTCTTTTAAATCTTCTTCATACACTATTGAGGATCCTATAAAGGCAATAATTGCACCTACAGTTGATACCATACCACCATAGTATATTAGCTTATCTCCAAATTTAATGTTCGTATTTGATGTGAAAGAAGAATCAGAAAAGGTATTTGGATTATTTAGAAAAAATTGACTCACGGTCCTCCACCCCTGAAAAAACATTATAAAATAGCATATGTTCATTAATAAAAAATTGCCCCTAATGAACATATATGTACAAGCTTACGTTTAATTTTCATCTTGTTGACGATAGGAATCTTTCTTTATATACTTTTCCTCCGTATGTTGTTCTTCCGCAAATTCAGCTTGTACAGTTTGCATGTTAGTTCTTCTCGTATTATCCTTCTCTTCAAGAATTTTTTCTTTCATATAAATATGAAAAACGGATTCAGTAAGGCTAATTATTATGGAAATATAGACTGAAGCTGTTGCTATTGGAAAGGTAGTTCCTAAAAAGGTGTATAAAAGCAACCATACGGAAGCATAAGCAAATATTAAGTCACCAATTGCAGCAGCAACATAACCCATCTTCGGTAAAATCCATAGATCTCCAATCACATAAGTAGCTAATGTTAGTATTGCACTCATCACAATCATCTCAGTCACACTTAGAAATTCAAATATACTTACAATTGATAAAAGAATTGTAGCGATAATGACAAATTTAATTCCAATTGCTTTAAGATGTTTCATTTTTAATCATCCTTTAAAACATATATTTGAGTTTAGTCTGTTCCATTTTCTGGTTCCTATGTATCTAAGAAGGCTAATCATTGAATTGACAGTAAAATCAATCAATTCTATACTTAGTTTAATTTGTAGAATATGGGGAGATGAGAATTATGAATATAGAAGAATTAAATATAATACAAATTCAAGATGCTTTCGATGATGGGGAATTTTCCTCTAAAGAGTTAACGTTTTATTACTTGAATCGAATTGCAAAATATGATCAAGCTGGTCCTAAACTTAATTCCATCTTAGAAATAAATCCGGATGCAGTTCACATTGCTGATGCGCTTGATTATGAAAGAAGAACTTTAGGACCACGTAGTCTGTTGCACGGTATCCCTATCCTTATGAAAGATAATATAGATACCGCGGACAAAATGCATACCAGTGCTGGATCCTTAGCTTTACAAAATCATTACGCTAAGAAGGACGCATGGGTGATTCAACAATTACGAAAAGCAGGTGCAGTAATTTTAGGGAAGACAAATATGACTGAATGGGCTAATTTTATGGCTGATAATATGCCCGCTGGTTACAGTTCAAGAGGTGGGCAAGTAAAGAACCCATATGGTAAACATTTCACTCCGGGAGGATCAAGTGCAGGTTCGGGAGTTGCTGTTGCAGCAGGTTTAGCGGTAGCAGCCGTTGGGACCGAAACATCAGGATCAATTTTAAGCCCGGCAAGCCAAAATGGAATTGTTGGCATAAAACCAACAATTGGAATGATAAGTCGGACGGGCATTATTCCAATTTCTCACACGCAAGATACTGCTGGACCAATGACTAGAAATGTTACTGATGCAGCAGTTCTTTTAAACTATTTACAAGGTATTGATCAAGAAGATCCTATTACTCGTATTAATCCAATTCTTTCTACGGATTTACGATTATCTTTACGTGAAGATGGCTTAACTCACAAACGAATTGGTATTGCAAGAACCCCCTATTTTCATGAATTATCGAATAGTCATAAAAAGGCGTTAGATCATTCTATCGACACATTAAAAAGACTTGGTGCTATTGTTGTCGACCCCATTGAAATTCAAATTCCTGAGAGTTTTAATAACATCGAAGTAATGTTGCATGAATTTAAAGTTGGTATTGAAGGATATTTAAACACGGTCGATGCAAAACTTGGTATTCACACTTTAGCGGATATTATAAATCAAAATAAAATGATTGGTCACGACGCGTTAGTATACGGTCAACAGGTATTGGTTAAAGCAGATAAAACCAGTGGAAACCTAACAGAACCTACATACTTACGAGCTTTAGAAAATGATCAAAGGGATGCGAGGAAAAACGGTATTGATGCTGTGGTCGAAGAAAATAATTTAGATGCTATTTTATTTCCAAGTTACAAAGGAGCGCTTATCTCTGCAAAAGCGGGGTATCCTTCTATAACTGTTCCATCAGGTTTTTGTGAAACCGATGGTCCTATTGGTATTACATTTACAGGAAAATCCTTTACAGAACCACAATTGCTAGAAATTGCGTATGCTTATGAAAGTGGGGTGGAGTCTGATTGGAAAGTCAATTTAAAATAAGAGGGGGAGAGTTATTTTGTGGAAAGAAGATAAAATTGAAACAGAAAGAGGAACATTTCAATATTTTTTCAAAGGAAGTGGACGACCTCTTGCAGTAACTCATTTATATAGTGAATTCAATGAAAGAGGAAATAATTTTGCAGATAAATTTACCCCATATTATTCTGTGTATTTAATTAACCTTCGAGGATGTGGAGAGTCCGCATCAGCAACATCTGCTGATCAATTTAGTATGAAAGAAGCAGTAAAAGATTTGGAAGCAATTCGCATGGCATTAAATTTCCCGATTTGGTCATTTGCAGGGCATTCTACTGGTGGAATGTTAGCTTTGAAATATGCAATTGAATCTCCCGAAAGTGTGAACAAGATTATTGCTGGAGGGTTGTCTGCTTCAAATGAATATATGAAACATCCGGATAGCATTTATTGTAAGAAGAACAAGAACAACCCTCGTATATTGAAAATTATAGAAAAGTTGGGACAAAAAGAAACACCAATTGAAGAAAGAAGAGCGCTAGGCAAAGAGTGGGATCTTATGTCCATATATAACAAAGATCGATATGATGAAATGATAAAACGCCCCAATAGCGGGAAGGTAGTGAGCAACCGTCTCGATTATTATTCGTACGAAGAATTACCTTCCTATGATTTACGTCCTTACCTAGTAAATGTTAATGTTCCGGCTTTTATTTATAGTGGACTACACGATAGTCAGTGTCCTTATGTATTCTCAAAAGAAGCAGCAGATTTAATTCCGAATGCAACATTTACTACTTTCAGTGATAGTAATCATAATCCTTTTATGGAAGAAGAGTCAGCGTTTGAAGATTTTGTTGTGCATACAATAGAGAAGGAGAATATTAATGATTGATATACGTAAACTTTCACTCGAACCATTAAGAAGAGTGATCGTAATATCCGATATACATGCTAGCTTGGCTTTGTTCAAAAAATTGTTGAAAAAAGTGAACTATACTGAGGAAGATTATCTATTTGTTAACGGAGATCTATGTGAAAAAGGTTTAAACAGCCATGAATTAGTACATTATGTTCAATGGATGGATAAGAATTTAAAACGAGTATTTATAACGAAAGGAAATTGCGATGTGGTTTTTCGTCATGTGTTTCGGGGAAATGATATAGGTAGAGAGTATTTAAACACAAGACCAAAGTCAATGATGCATGAAATGATTGCTTCAACAGGTCAATCTTTCTCAGATGAAATGCCGTTAACCAAAGCGTCTAGTATTTTCGAAGATAATTTTGAACAAGAAATTGAGTGGCTAGAGTCATTGCCAATCGCTTATGAAACGGATGACTTTATTATAGTTCATGCTGCCGTTGATGAGCAGTGGCCAAATACCGAGGAAGCAGCAGCTTTATATACACCTGCATTCTATGAAAAAGGTCATTCATTAGATAAGCCTGTCATCGTTGGACACTGGCCGGTAATTAATTACCGAACCAAACAAGTATCTACACATAATCCAATTATAGATTTCGATAACAATATTATTGCAATAGACGGTGGAAATCAGATAAAAATTAGCGGTCAATTAAATGCACTTATCATCAATCAAGGTGAGTATTCCTTTACATATGTGGATGAATTGAAAGATCCCGTAATTGTTAAACAAACACATAACGACAGTTTACGTTGGATTGGTTCTGTTAATTATCCATACTATCAAATCGAACCAATTGAAAAGGCACGATATTTTACACGTTGTAAAAATATAAACGCTAATATTGAACAATGGGTGAAAAATGAATATATCATTGAAAAAGACGATGGATACTATTGCAAAGAAGGAGTAAGTACAACAACTGTAAGTGTTAATAAAGGCGAGAAAGTATACATATTAGATGATATTTATGATGGATATGTCCTTATAAAAAAACATAATGGCATTATTGGTTGGATTCCAAAGTTTTGTGTTTGGTAAATATCTTAAAAAATAACCAGAAGGAGGATGAATTATGCTACAACAACTACAGCGACAACATCAGGTGCAAATCTTTTGGATGGTTATTTGTTCCATTGGGCTAGGCATAGCAATAATTTGGCAAAGTTATCTAATTGTATCCATTATAGAACAGATATTTTTACAAGGGGAAACAGTAGATGCTATTGGCAATTTATTTTTATTATTAGGAGTAATGCTATTATTACGGATGTTATTTTCCTTTATAAATAAGCGTAACGGCACTAGAATGTCTACAAGTGTAAAGCAAAAATTAAGAGAAGATGTATTAAATCATTTTACTAATCAAACTGTATCTAATGCAGCTAAAGGTCAATCAGGAAATAAAACGAGTGTTTTTATGGATACTGTGGATGAGATAGACGCATACTTCAGCCAATATCTACCACAGATGATACAGTCATTTGTGGTTCCATTGCTAATTCTTTCAGTTATATTTTGGACACATTGGACCACCGGAGTAATTATACTTGTTACTGCTCCATTCATCCCAATATTTATGATGATTATAGGGTTTAAGACAAAAGATAAATCCGAAGAACAACTGTCACAAATGGCAGCTTTTTCAGGGACTTTTTTAGATATATTACAGGGGTTACCAACGATCCGATTGTTTGGGAAATCCAAACAACAGCGTGAAAAAATTTCAAATAGTAGTGTTCGATTTCGCGATTCCACTATGGAAGTATTAAGAGTAGCTTTTACCAATTCTTTAGCACTTGAATTTATTTCTATGCTAAGTATTGGTTTGATTGCGCTAGAGGTAGCGATTCGAATGATTATTTTTCAAGATATTTCGTTCTTTACTGGATTTTTAATGCTGTTGTTAGCTCCAGAATTTTTTAATCAATTAAAAGCTCTAGGGACTGCGTTTCATTCCGGAAGATCTAGCATGGGAGCGGGTAGCAAACTAGAAGCAATTTTTGGTGAAACAAATCATGAAGTAGTAAAATGGGGAGCTGAGGTGCTACCATCTATTGAACCACCAAGATTAGAATTAAGAGATATGAACTTTACGTATGCGGATGGTAGTTTTCAATTACAATCTATTAACCTGATTATTAACCCGAAAGAGCAAGTAGCCATCATAGGATCTACAGGGGCTGGAAAATCAACCATACTCCATCTTCTTGCAGGCTTATTGCCAATTACAGAAGGAAGTTATTATATTGGTAAGTATAAGCAAGAAGAAGTAGAAGAGCATTCGTGGTTTAAGCAATTAATTTATATATCACAAAATCCTTATCTATTTTCAGGAACAATTGCTGAGAATATTGCTTTAGGTAGTACGAAAGTACATAGCCGTAATGAAATAAAGCAAGCAGCTATGGAAGCAGGGATTTGGGAATGGATTGAGCAGCTTCCTTCTGGGCTAGATACCAATATTGGTGAAGCTGGTAGAGGATTATCAGGTGGTGAAAAACAACGTGTAGTTTTAGCACGTACTTTTTTAAAAAGACCAAATATCATTCTATTTGATGAACCGACGACTGGGTTAGATGTGCACACAGAAGAAGTGTTACAACAATCAATGAATAAGTTACGAGAATATGCAACTGTAATTACTGTCGCACACCGTATGCAACAAATTCGTTCCGCAGATAAAATTATATTGCTGGAACGGGGAGCTATTCGTGCAACTGGAACAGATAAAGAGCTATTTCGAGAAGACGAATTATACCAGTCTATGATGAAATTGCATCAAGGAGGAGAGGCGTAATGCAAGAATTAAAACTCATCATGAAAATGACGATGAAAGAGAAGAAAGACGTCCTCTTGTCAATCTTGTTTGGTTTTTTAGCTGGTGTTACTGCTGTGTCATTATTTGCATCTAGTGGCTATTTAATATCGAAAGCTGCACTTACCCCACCTATATATACATTGATGATAATCGTTGCGATGGTAAAAATGTTAGGGATAACTTCAGCACTCAGTCGTTATGGAGAAAGATATTTTTCTCATCGTGGAACATTTTCGATGCTTCGCAATTTGCGAGTATATGTATATGAAAAAATTGAACCAATTTCGACTACGATATTACAAAAATATAGAAGTGGTGACATTTTAGCGCGCATCGTAGGCGATGTAGAATCTCTGCAGCATTTTTTCTTGAGAGTATTTTATCCACCAATTGTCTTAATGACGGTTTTTATTGCGACGATTGCATTTACAATGGTATTTTCCGTACCAATAGCGATGGTAATTTTGATGGGGATGATATTCGTTGTCATCGTTGTACCTAGTTTATTTTATCTCTATCAAAGAAAGGTAGCTAATAACGTCCGTTCGTATCGTGGCCAGCTGTCTTCTGTGGTTACAGAGTATTTATATGGCTTTACAGATTTGAAAATATACGGACAAGCAGAGTCAAGGAAAAATAACATTCTTGATAAAGTAAATTTATATGAGCAAGCAAACAAACAAGCGAACAACCAACAGGCTTTTCGTGAGTCTTTATTAACATTTGTTTCATTTATCGTATCGGTCGCTGTTTTAGGGTTAGCCGGTTATTTTGTAGCAAATGGTAACTTAGAAGGTATATTATTAGCAATGTTATTTATGATTTCGTTGACAGTATTTGAAGATACATCAAATATGGCATTATTTCCTGCCTATTTAGAGGAAACGAAACAATCTGCTCATCGATTAGAAGAAGTGTGGAATGTTAGTGAAGATCCAAACGAAGATAAAGAGCCATTTGTATTGGAATCGAACCTAGCGCCAACTATTACATTAGAGAACGTGTCAAAGAAATATCCAAGTGCGCCTCGTCCCGTTGCGCAAAATATTTCCCTCCATATTAAATCTGGATCTAAAATAGCTATTGTAGGTGCTAGTGGATCTGGTAAGTCGACGATCTTACAACTTATCCTTGGAATGATTCCTTCAACAGATGGTCTGATAAAATGGAACGAAGAATCAATAGATTATTTAGAAGAGGAAACATTATGGAATCATGCAAATGTTTCATTACAATCCAACCATTTTTTCTATGGAACAATTCGTGAAAATTTACATTTAGCTAATTCTGAAGCAACTGATGCTGAACTTCGCGAGGCTTTGGAGAATGTAAATTTACATCATATTGGTTTGGATGATTTATTACAGGAACAAGGTTCTAACCTTTCTGGAGGCGAAAAACAACGTCTAGCGATAGCTCGTCTGTTTATTCGTAAGGCAGCTGTATGGGCGTTAGACGAACCAACTTCATCTCTAGATGTAGTGACCGAAAAATATATTTGGGATAAGATTGACCACTATTCAGAGCAAAGTACCTTAATTGTAGTGACACATCGTTTAACAAGATTACAAAAAATGGATGAGATAATTGTTATGGATCATGGAAAAATCATCGAACAAGGAACTTACCATGAATTGATGCAGCATAATGGATATTTCAAACGGATGAAGGAATTGGAAAAGGCAAAATTAAATCTATAGAGGTGTCGTTCGTTGTAATAAATTTTATAAACAATAAAGAGCCGAGCCGCATCGGATTTAAATATCCGATGCGGCTCGGCTTGTTCACAATACATTTATTAAACCGGTACCTATTTCATACTTCACCGTGATTCCTTTACCTCAAAGATCAAAAGGAAGTTCGACCACTGTCGAACCACCCCTTAAAATCAGGGGCGCAGTCTCTACGTTTCTGTACGGCGCCCATCACTTTTTTTGATCTAGTTCTGTGCGCCAAAAACTAGGAGACTTCCCACCATGCCCTAGGATAAGTCATCATCGGTTCATACTTCACCGTGATTCCTTTATCTCAAAGATCAAAAGGAAGTTCGACCACTGTCGAACCACCCCTTAAAATCAGGGGCGCAGTCTCTACGTTTTTAAACGGCGCTCATCACTTTTCTTATTATGATCCATCTTTTAGTGCTACATAAAAGGATATTCCCATTGCAGCAAACAAAATAAGGAAGGGGGCGATAAAAATTAGAAAATCATTAATCATATTTAATCACTTCTTTCCTTTTTTATAATTTTCATCAAACAAGAATAGCTTTAACAGTAAATAAAGCGATGGTATTAATAATGCCATTCCTAGGATGAAAGCAATAATTAAAGATATCGCCATTGCTTGATTTGTAAAGCCTTCAGATATCGTAATATGAGGATATAAAAGATATGGGTAATGAGAAATACCATATCCGAAAAAGGCAAAAGCAAATTGACCAACTAATAGCCAGAATGCTGTAATGTAATTCTTACGTTTCCATAATAACCATACGGTACCAATCCATAGTAGAAAAGATATTCCGAACATCCACCAAAGATCAATAATGTTGTTAAAATGTTCTTCATTATGGAAACGCAGTTCTACAATAATTCCGGAAGCTGCAATGATTAGTGGAACGGACCAAACTAGGGCATATTTCCGCATTAAGTTTGTTGCTCCTTCATCACCAGTCTCATTTGCATACCAAGTCAAAAATACAGCAGAAATATAGAGAACTGCGATAATGCTCAATACTACAATTGACCATGTAAGTGGGCTCATCAATAAATCAAGGTATTCAAGTTGAGGTTCTCCATTATTAATGGTGATAAATCCACCTTCAGATATTGTCAGTACAATAGATAGAGAAGCTGGAAGTAATATACCAGAAGCACCATACATAAATGCATATCCTTTGTGCCCTTTTTTTCCATAAGATTCAAACGCATAATAAGATCCTCGGATTGCCAGTAATATTAAGGCTAAACTTCCAGGGACAAGAAGTACGGTACCAAAGTAAAATGCTGTCTCTGGAAAGAATCCAACGATTCCTACGAAGAAGAATACAAAAAATACATTGGTGACTTCCCATACTGGAGAAAGATAACGCTGAATTACTTTAGAAACGATATGTTGTTTTCCGGTTAAAATGCTGTATGCATTAAAGAAACCTGCACCGTAATCAATTGAACCAACGATGACATATCCAAATAGGAATAACCAAAGTACAGAAATACCGATGATTTCTAATATCATGATTGGTCACCACCTTGAAAATTCTCGATGTCTTTATCTATCGGACTCCTTTGGAACATTTTTCTTAAAACAACTACAGTTCCTACTCCTAAAATAAGATAGAGGAGTACGAATAAGAAGAACATAACTCCAACATAATCACTGGTTGTGGCTGCTTCGTCAATGGTCATAATTCCTCGTAAAATCCAAGGTTGTCTACCAACTTCAGCCATCCACCAGCCAGCTTCAATCGCTAAGAATGATAATGGACCTCCGAGAACAATGAGCCAACGGTACCATTTTGATTCGACAAAATTCCATCGTCTGCGTATACCAAGCCAATAAATAAATGATAAACCAAGCATAAATACTCCAATCGTCACCATCGTGTCAAAGAAATAATGAATGACAAGTGGAGGTTGCTCATCTTCTGGAAATTCATTTAGACCAATAACTTCTGCTGTCGGCCAACTATGTGCCAATATACTCAGTGCATATGGGATTTCCAAAGCGTATTGCGGTTCATTGTTATCATCAAGAATCCCCCACATAACTAACGGTGCTTCAGAAGAAGTCTCAAAATGCCATTCTGCTGCAGCTAACTTTTCTGGTTGGTATTCTGCTAAGTATTTACCAGAAAGGTCGCCGATTAACGCCGTTGCTAGAGCGAAGACAAAACCTATTTTCATTAGCATGTTAAGTGATTTCTTATGATATTCACGATTTGAACCTTGTAATAGACGAAAGGCTGCAATCGCAGCTAGAACAAACGCAATTGTCATATAACCAGTCGATAAAACATGCGCAACTTTTGTCGGCATAGATACTGTAAACATCGCAGCAAGAGGGTTAGCATTAACGAGTTCACCATTAACAATGTCAAATCCTCCTGGAGAATTCATGAATGAGTTCACTACTGTAATAAAGTAAGCAGACATTCCTCCACCTACGGCAACAGGTATTAGTAATAAGAAATGTTTTTTTTGATTATCAAAGCGATCCCAAGTATACAGGTAAATACCAAGAAAAATAGCTTCGAAAAAGAATGCAAATACTTCCATGAATAGAGGAAGTGCGATAATATTACCTGCTAGCTCCATGAAACTTGGCCAAAGCAGTGACAGCTGTAATCCAATAGCAGTACCTGTAACTACACCGACAGCTACTGTCACGATAAATCCTTTTGCCCAACGTCTTGCCATTAGTAAGTAATGCATGTCATTTTTCTTAATTCCTATCCACTGTGCAATCATTATCATTAATGGAACACCAACACCGATTGTGGCATAAATAATATGAAAAGAAAGGGTGAGTAATGTCAGCAAGCGGCTCGCATATGTCGGATCATCGAATATCATTTGTGGACCTCCTTAAAGAACAATCATATTGTATTAATTTACCCGATGATCAACAAAATTAATCGGAAACAATCGAAAAATGGTAATTTATATCTCCAATTGCTATCCCTTGATGATACGTACGTTCTATAAAGGTAACATTGCTTCTTTTATCTACTAAAATAATCGTTGATGCTCTTGTTCCGTAATTACCCGTATCTATAAACATAGAAGATAAATTTCGTTCTAAATGAATTCCAACACCGGTGTCAGGAAGATCTTGATCAGTCGGTTTATCAGCATTTTGTAAGATACGAAACAACGACTCGCTAGAAATATTTTGGTTGTTTTCTAGGTACGTCTGTAATAAGCCCTTGGATTTTAATACTTTTGGCCATGGACTGTTTAATTTATCATTACTTAATGAATGGATACCCGATTCTAATTGTGCGCTACTATTATAGATATTATTGTAAGTATAGAGGCATTGGAAATCTCCAAATAAAGCATTATATCCTGAATATAAGGATTGATCTTCCTCTAAATTAGATAAAAATTGTGTTGAATCTCTTTCCTTATTTAAAAAATCAACAGGTATTTTTCCTCTTGAATATTTACCTGTCTCAGGAAGCGAAGGATCTCTGTAATTGGTAATTGCTGCAATTTTTCCTTGTTTTGTTATACCCAACCACGTACCTTTTGATTTTAAGTCACGTCCTGCTAAAATATCTGGAGCATCATCCCAAAATGTTGCTTTTGCAGTGGGGCGATCATAGAATTCATCCCGATTGGCAATTAATACAAATGGATATTCGGAATGTTTTTGGATAGCAAAAGTTATTAAACACATAATCAAACCTCCTATTCCATATTATAGATGAAATAGATTGATTTTCCTAAAAATCAGATCAAAATACAAATAGCTGTTGACAATTAATGAGAAACTGATAATAATAAATTACAATACAGTTGAACGTTTAACAGAGGAATAGTATGTAAATATCGAATGAAAGAGATCGGAATTTATTAGCTGAGAGATTCCGTCATTGCTGATTTATTAGAACCTACCTTTGAAGTCTCATGCAAACATGGGCGTATATCCAGCGTTAATGGAAGAAGTGAGATGCGATTCCAGTCAGATTGCATCTAAGTTGTGGTGGTACCGCGGAAGAGAACTCTTTCGTCCCTTTTTATTAAATTGGGATGAAAGGGTTTTTTATTGATATATATAAATTTGGTATTTCAATCGTGGCACCTATACCTAAGGTGAAATTCATCGTGGATTCGTCACCTCACCGTGATTCCTTTATCTCAAAAAAAGGAAGTTCGACGAATGTCGAAATACCCTTGAAAAGGGGCTCGCTAAGTTTCTATTTTTTTGTTCTAAACCTGAAAATAGACATCTAGAGAATATTGAGGAGGAGAAGAATATGAATAAAAAGAGGGTAGTTATAAAAATTGGAAGTAGCTCATTGACGAATGAAAAAGGGGAAATTGATCATAAGAAACTAGGAGATCATGTGAATGCGTTAGCTATGTTACATCAACATAATTTCGAAGTAATTTTAGTTTCCTCAGGGGCCGTTGCAGCTGGGTTTCGAAACCTTGGATATTCTTCTAGGCCGGTTACATTAAAAGGAAAGCAAGCATCTGCGGCAATTGGCCAAGGTCTACTCATTCATACTTATATGGATAAGTTTATGGAATACAATATTCGATCTGCTCAATTATTATTAACAAGGACTGATTTTTCGATTCAAAAACGTTATAAAAATGCTACATCTACTATGCTGGAATTATTAGAACGTGGGGTTATTCCGATTATTAATGAAAATGACACAGTTGCTGTTGATGAATTAACATTTGGTGATAATGATATGCTTTCTGCTTTAGTTAGTGGAGCTATTCATGCAGCTAAACTAATTATATTAACTGATATTGATGGAATTTATGATAAACATCCCGGTAAATTTATGAATGCTAAGCGGTACGATACAATTGATGTAATTACTGAAAAAATGATACAGGAAACGGATGTTTCTGGTTCGAAATTAGGTACTGGGGGTATGAAATCGAAATTGATGGCTGCAAAGGTTGCTACCTCTCTCGGAGTCCCTATTTTTATTGGTAAGGGCGAAGGAATATCTAAATTACTAGAAATAGTTAATGGAAATGGTGAGGGTACTTATGTCAAAAGTGTGCGAAATAAACAAATTCCTATTCGTAAGCAATGGATTTCTTTGCACTCCACTTTAGAAGGGAAACTGCTTATTGATGATGGAGCTACCCAAGCACTTATGTATAATGGAAGTAGTTTGTTGTCAGCCGGTGTAGTAAATGTTCAGGGAGATTTTGAACAAGGGGATGTAGTGGAAGTTTTTAATCGAAGTAATTTATTAGGAAGAGGACAAGTGAGTTGTTCATCAGAGGAACTCAAAGCAGCGAATACATTAAAAAATGCGAAACAGGTGACCCAACTTCCTGCTATTGAGGTTATTCACAGAGATTCGTGGGTTATGGTTGATCAATTGAAGGAGGAGTTACGATGAGTGAAGTGATAGAAAAAGCCAAGATAGCAAAACAAGCAAGTTATCAAATTGCACTAGCTACAACTGATGAAAAAAATGAAGCATTACAATTAATTTCCCAAGCAATTTTAGAAGAAACACATGAAATAATTGCCGCAAATGAATTAGATATAGAAGAAGGTAAGAAAAAAGGTTTATCTAATGCAGTTATTGATAGAATTAAATTAAATGAGGAAAGATTGCAAGATATAGCTGAAGCAATATTGCAGATAACTGTATTAACGGATCCTATTGGAGAAGCCCTAGAAATATTCGAGAAAGACAATGGATTATATATTACGAAGAAGCGGGTTCCGATTGGTGTTATTGGAATGGTTTATGAGGCTAGACCTAATGTCACTGTAGATGCAGCTTCTCTTGCAATAAAAACAGGAAACTCAGTAGTATTACGTGGTAGTTCTTCAGCTATACATTCTAATAAAGCACTTATTCATGTTATTCATGCGGCATTAGCTTCCAGCTCCTTACCAAAAGAAGCTGTACAATTAATAGAAGATACTAGAAGAGAAGTAGCAAATCAACTGTTTCAATTAAATGAATATCTAGATGTTTTAATTCCAAGGGGAGGAAAACAGTTAATTGATACAGTGGTAAAACAATCTACTGTACCTGTAATTGAAACTGGTGCAGGAAACTGCCACGTTTATCTAGATGAATCTGCTAAAGTAGAGATGGCAACGGAAATTGTATTGAATGCAAAATTACAGCGACCATCTGTATGTAATGCAATTGAGTCGTTAATCATTCATAACCAGTGGTTTGAAAAACATGGTTTCGAACTATTAAAAACATTGCAATCTCATGATGTAACCATTCACGGTGATTCATTCGTTATGGAAAAGCTTCCTACGGCTATAGGAGCAACCGAAAAAGATTGGGAAACAGAATATTTAGCCAGTGAAATAAGTGTAAAAATAGTTGATTCAGTATCAGAGGCGATCACCCACATCAATCGATACGGTACACGTCATTCAGAAGCGATTATAACTGAAAATAAGATTAATGCTGAACAGTTTCAACGTCAAGTTGATGCTGCAGCAGTTTATCATAATGCTTCAACCAGATTTACAGATGGGTTTGAATTCGGATACGGTGCAGAGATAGGAATTAGTACACAAAAATTACATGCTCGAGGTCCAATGGGGCTGGAAGCATTAACATCAACTAAATTTGTGATATCAGGAACAGGACAAATTCGTAATTAATTTATTAACTCCAAACTACTCTATTTTAACGGAAGTAGTTTGGAGTTATTTTAGTCATGTTTTATAAAGCTTATCCCCAAATCTCTTTGGAAAGCTCAACGATATAACGTAATTTTTTCCACTGGTCCTCTTCTGTTAATTTATTTCCTTGATGTGTCGATGCAAATCCACATTGAGGGCTAAGCGAGATTTGATCTAATGGAATATATTGTGAAGCATCCTTTATTTTCTTAATGATCTCATCTTTGTCTTCTAACACACCAAATTTAGAAGTGATTGCTCCAATGACTACCTGTGGTCCACCATTAGGAATATGAGCAAGAGGTTCAAAGCTGCCTGAACGATCATCATCATATTCTAGGAAAAATCCGTCCACTTTTTCATGAGCAAATAAGGTTGGTGCGATATGAGCATAACTGCCTTCAAATGCCCAAGTTGACCGATAGTTTCCTCTACATAAGTGTGTCGTTACGATTAAATCATCTGGCTTATTCTCGAGTACACTATTTACAACATGTAATGATAAATCAATCAACTCTTGACGAGATAAATCTTCTTCGAATGCTATTAACTCATCTACGTTCAAGCCGGCAATGTATACATCATCTAATTGCAGGTAACGACATCCAGCTTCGTAAAATGCTTGGATTGCATTACGATAAGCAATAATAATATCCTCTGCATAGGATTGGATATCTGGATAAACTTCTGGATTACGCGTTCCTTTGTGAAATAATTGATTTGGGCTAGGAATGGTTTGTTTTGCTACAGCACGATCCCCGACAATTTGTTTAAACTCAATGAAATCTTTGACAAATGAATGGTCTTTTGGAAAACTGATTTTTCCATTATTACGGATGTTATATCTCTCTGTTTCAATTCCTTTAAATAAGTAACCTTGTTCTGGAATATATCCTTCTATGCCATTTAATTCTTCTAAAAAGTCCGTGTGCCACCATAGTCTGCGGAACTCACCATCTGTAACAGCTTGTAAACCTATCTCAATTTGTTTGTCTACGATGCGCTTGATTTCTTCTGTTTGAATACCACGTAATTCTTCCGCTGAAATATTTCCATTCGTATAGTTTTTTCTTGCCTGAAGCAAACGTTCTGGTCGTAGCAAACTACCTACATGGTCTGCACGAAATGGTGCCTTAATAATTGTTTTTGTCAATTTTCCTTCCTTCTTTCTCCATTAGATTTTGGTTAGTCTTATAGAGTAGGGTCTTGCTCTATGAAACTAACATATGACAGTTCTGTACAGAGAATAGGGGAAAATAAATACCCCCTTCTACAAGTAAGAAGAGGGTACAGGAAACCGTACGATATACTCTTCTTATCTTCTAGCTTTTACGCTACTGGAATTGGCACAGTACTTAAATAAAGTCTGTTGCCGAGGCTTCCTTGGGCCAGTCCCTCCACCTCTCTGGATAAGAATTGTCATATTTAATTAATAGAAATTTTATAAGGTATTGAATATAATGTCAAGAGTTTTTTGAAAATTTATTCTGTATGTAAATGGTAGAGTAAAACATTTCAAGACTTAAGATATGGAGATAAACGGTTTGTAAATGTCCTAATCGCTTTAAGAGCTTTTAGGTCTTTGTGGTACTTACATTTAGTGGAAATACTTACCCGAACTAACGAATTTTCACTTAATATCATTTGAATCAATTTCATAATTAAAATATATGATTTAAAATCCGCATGTTGCGTTGTTTGATTTCCATTGCAGACGGCGCTTTCTGCAGGCACAGCTTCAACTAACTAGGAAAAGAAAACCCCTCTTCCTAGTGGATTTTCAGCTCGTGCTATTTCCGCAGGAGTCGCCGTCTTCCATTCTAATCAAAGCCAAGAATTACCTAATCCGAACATTATTATATAAAACACCAAATAATGTTCGTCTTCCAATAAAACTTAGCAATTATGAAATTGATTCATTTGTTTTGTAGCATATTAGTTCCTTTGCCTTTGCAATTCCATCTCGGAACGATAAAATAACAATAAGCTCATTTTACATTGATTGTGTTAGAAAGAGGTATTTCATGCTAAAGAAGATGACAGAAGATATATTTCAATTAGTAGTACGCTTTAAAGGTTCAATGGGGGAAGTAAATTGTTATTTAATAAAAGGTAAAAACGGATATACTGCCGTAGATACAGGTATTTATGATACGGAAACAAAAGAAACTTGGCAGAATGTTCTAGATAACTATCACATTGAAAAACTTATATTAACGCATACTCATGAAGACCATATAGGATTAGCAAAATGGTTTCAAGAGGAATATGCTGTCCCAGTTTTTGTATCGAAGCGAGGATATAAAGAAATGTTAAAGGGAAGAGATCGAAAAGCACATATGGATAGAATGAAATCACTAATTAAACGTCATGGTACACCACCATTACCGTTAAAAATAAAAGATTTTTCTTTTATTTATGATTTTGAGCCGGACGGATATTTTGATGATTTTGATCAAATTGTTTTAGGAAATCTTCCTTTTCAAGCAATTTGGACTCCTGGACATGCTCCCGATCACTATTGTTTTTATAATAAGCAAGAAGAAGTAATGATTGTAGGAGATCATGTGTTAGAACATCTGTCGCCAGTAATTGGCTTATGGATGGGAGAAGAGTTAAATCCATTAAAGGATTACTTACCATCTTTATTAGAACTACAGCAATATCCAAGCAGATTAGCATTACCAGGTCATGGGAAAGTGATGGGAGATCTGTCAGAACGAATAACGGGAACTTATAATTGACATCTCTTTCGTCTTGATGAACTCAAACAACTTCTATCGGATAAACCGATGTCTGCTTTTAAATTAACGACAAAAATTTATGGACCGATGAAAGGAACAGCTTTCGTCAGTCAATTTATGGCCACATTAACTAGGTTAATTTATCTAGCAGAAAATCAGGACATACGAAGTATAGAAAAAAACGGTAAAGTACTTTACAAGGCGAAGTAAAACGATATGGGGAATGTTTAATGTTAAGTCCGAACGGTTAAAATGATAGAACGCAAAGATAGGAGAAATAGATATGTATAAAAATTCAGAGCGCTTTATCACAGCATTTAATCGTATTGACAAAGCATTAAAATCACACTTACACAAAAAAGAAATGGGTTTCTCGAGAGCAGTTCGGGTTTTATCAGACACTAATGCTACGATAAAACGATATTACGATGATCTATTGGAATTTGCAGAACTCAGAAATGCAATCATTCATAATCGTATCGATGTTTCTTATGCGATTGCAGAACCTCATGATACAATTGTGGAACGAATCGAAAAGATAGAAAAAGATTTTACAAGTCCAAAACAAGTAAAGAGTGCATTCTTAAAACAAGTTGTTACATTTCAATTAAACGATTCTGTGCAAAAGTTACTTCAAGTAGTAAGAGATAGAGGATTAACGAAGTTACCCATATATATAAATCAAGATTTTAAAGGTTTAATAACACATAAAGGCATTGCTCGGTGGATAGCAAATTCTATGAACGATAATCAACAAATAGCTGATGCAACTGCTAAAGATATTTTAGAATACGAAAAAACAGATAATCATCTTTTTATAAGCGAGGAAATGTCTGTATATGAAGCTGCTGACGTATTTACAGAACAAGTTGGAAAAGGTAACCGACTTGCGGCTTTGCTTATTACAAAAACAGGGAAAGAGGATGAAAAATTGGTAGGCATTATTACCAATTGGGATATCATGGAAATATAGGGGGAGTTTTGAATGGTTAAGTTTGCAGCAATTGATTTTGAAACAGCAAACGAAAAAAGAAATAGTGCTTGTTCTATTGGTGTGGTAATGATGAATGATACTGAAATTCTAGACGAGTCTTACTCACTCATTAATCCATTAGCTCCATTCCGTTCACGCAATGTTTATATTCATGGAATCACCGAGGAACAAGTTGAAGAAGCACCGACCTTTGCTGAATTATGGCCAACGTTATCTACATATTTAGAAGACACAATACTTATCGCGCATAATGCAAGTTTTGATATGAGCGTTTTACGTCAATCTTTATATAAATACGACATGCCATGTCCAAATTATATGTCACTCTGTACGGTTAAAATCTCACAACTACTTTGGCCAGAATTAGAGAATCATAAATTACATACGGTTGCAAACTACCATGACATACCGTTAAATCATCATCATGCGATGGACGATGCCCGAGCATCTGCAAGAATCTTTTTGGCTGCTTTAGCAGAGCAGAGAATAGGTACAACTGAAGAATTTTTAGAACGGTGGCTCAATTCCAAAAGAGCAAAAACAGCTAGAAAGCAAAAGGCAAAAACAACAAAATTATATTTCTAAGTTATAATGGGCTTGGACAACACAAAAGATAAAATCGAGTGAATTGGTTTGAAACCCGCTACAGAAATATACTACGCTTATCCAGTGGCGGCTGTTGAGCCCCAAGGTGCTGACGCAAGCCGGGGGCTCAACTATGCCTTTTTTCTACAGAGTCTTCGAATATTTCTTACGTTTATTTAGTTATCATCGTCTTTTGATCAAAAAATTTTTTGTTATGTTCCAATCTTTTTTTGCAATTAGGCTCTACAAATCACACTAAATAAAGTGACAACCTTATATATCTGAATTATAATAATAATTAAATAATTAGTGGGAGAGTGAGGTCAGTGGAATTAAATCAAATCGATACAGAGTTAAATAAATTAATTAACCGCGTACGAAGAAATACATTGGGCGATTTATTAACAAGAACAAGTGAGCGTTATCCGGACAAAAATGCAATCGCTTACAAAAGCAATAGACTAACTTATCAAGAGCTTGATAATCTCGTAAATCAAACCGCTAATGGATTACTGGATATAGGAATTAAAAAGGGTGACAAGTTTATTTTAGTTTCAAAAAATAGCTTGGACTTTGTGTTTGTTACGTATGCACTTGCTAGAATTGGGGCAGTGCTAATTCCTGTTAATTACATGCTCACATCCCAAGAAATACGATATATTTTAGAAAATTCAAAGGCAGTAGGTGTAATTGCATCTGATGAATTTAGAGATGTACTAGTAGCTGCTGCAGAAGATAAACAACTTGAGCATTATATAGCATTAGAAGTAGATCAGGAAGAGGAGGCATTAGCCGATCCATGGATGGCAATAAATCAAATTCAATCACATCAACCTACAACAATGCCAGAAGTGGAAATTTATGATGATGATTTAGCACATATACTTTATACTAGCGGAACAGAATCAAAACCAAAAGGAGTAATGTTGACTCATAAAAGTATTGTAAGTGAATATGTCAGTACTATTATTGATTGTAAAATGGAAAGTCATGATATCGCTATACATGCATTGCCACTCTATCATAGTGCACAACTTCATGTATTTTTAGGTCCGAATATATACATCGGATCGACGGGAGTCATACTTCCTTCTGCTAGTCCAGAGTTAATCCTAGAAACAATTGAAAAAGAGCAAGTAACTCAATTATTTTGTCCACCTACTGTATGGATTGGTTTATTACGCCATCCTGATTTTAATAAACGAGACTTGAGTTCCTTGAAGAAAGGTTACTATGGAGCAGCAATCATGCCAATGGAAATTATCAAAGAGCTGATGGAAAGACTTCCACAAATCGAACTTTGGAACTGTTATGGACAAACAGAAGTAGCACCATTAGCAACGGTTTTACAACCAGAAGATCAACTACGAAAATTGGGTTCAGCTGGGTTACCCAGTTTAAATGTACAGACAAAGATTGTTGACGACGATGGAAATGAAGTTGCTCGTGGAATCGTTGGAGAAATTGTCCATCGAACTCCTCATTCGATGACAGGATATCTATACGCGACCGAGAAAACGAAAGAAGCATTTAAGCACGGATGGTTTCATAGTGGAGATTTAGGCTTTATGGATGAGGAAGGTTATATAACAATTGTTGACCGTAAGAAAGATATGATAATAACTGGAGGGGTAAATGTTTCTAGTCGAGAAGTCGAAGAAGTAATTTATGAAATTGATGGTGTATCAGAAGTAGCTGTGATTAGTGTTCCAGATCCTTATTGGGGAGAAGCAGTAACTGCCATTATAGTATTAAAAGAAGAAAGTACAGTTACAAAACAACAAGTAATTGACTATTGTAGTGGTCGATTGTCCAAGTTTAAAACACCAAAATATCTAGACTTTACGGATGTACTGCCGAAAAATCCAAGCGGAAAAGTATTAAAACGCTCATTGCGAAATCATTATGAAGATGTAGATTTTTCTACTTTGTAAAATAAAGAAATAAAAATTGGTTAAGCAGTAATGTATTTTAAAATGAATATCCTTGTCTAGAATACGAACAATAAGACAAGGAGGTGGTCGTTTTGAAACAAAAAAATACAAATTGGAGTAAAAAACATGTAAATTCCAGTGTGAATCCACAAGGGAAATCAGAAGATGAAGCAAGCCAGTCTCCACAAAGTCAATTAGAACAACGTGCCAAGAAAAAGAATACAAAGTTATAGGAAAAAATTAGTAAATATAGCTTATTGATAAATAGGACAAAAAACGTTATGATATTTTTACAAGCTACATTGTTCGTATTAATATAAGTTTTAACCTCTAATGTTGGAATAGGGAGTTTTACATCGAAATTGGAATGCCGAGCCGCCATTGAAGCGGAAGGCAGGAAGTTTTCTGCGAACACCCACTTTGCGAAGTGGTGGTTTAAAACTTTTTATTACAAGATACGGCAAATGTGGCCTGTATACATAATCATAATGATTAAGCCCGTTCTCTTAAGAGAGCGGGCTTTTTAGTTGAATAGTAAATTATTAAATTTGTGCAGAGAATAACAAAATAACTGAACTTGCCACTTACGGCGTAAGTGTCCAGGTATAATCATTACTTGATATGGTCATCATAAACAGAATTTTAATCTGAAAAATTTATATATTTGAAATATTACTGGTAATTTGCTAATTTAAAGTAGTAAAGTATTCTTTCAAACTGTAAGAAATTATGAGAAACCATGACGATAATAGTTTTTCGCTGTCATTTCTTAATGCTTGCCCACATATAATTCAGCAAGTGAAAATTTATAAAAATGGGGTGATAAGTATGTCAAATAAACCAAAATGGAAGGATCCAGGCATTATTTTGACGATTATTATGTCGTTATATGCAATGGTTGTCTTTTTTTGGTGGCCGACTGATATTTATTGGTTAGGTGTATCGCTTGTTGGCTGGTTAATGTTTTTTGGATTGTTCTTTTGGATGGTTTTAGGATTTATCTATGTATTTTGGGTAGAAAAATTAGATAAACAAAAAGCATCATAATAAGGGGGGGATCGAATTGAAGATAGCTGAATCATCTATATTACTTATTTATTTAGTGATTATGACTGTTATAGGTATTTATTTTTACAAACGTGCAAGACAATCAGAAAATGATTATTATACAGCAGGCAATAGCATCAATACGCTAGTTGGGGCCTTTGCTATTTTTGCTGCGGTTACGAGCTCGAGTTCTTTGATGGGAGCGGTAGGTGGGGGTGTTGTAAATGGACTTCCGTACTTTTTAACCTATGCTTTTGGTGTAATAGCTATTCTGCCTTTTGTGATGTTTTTAGTTGCAGGACAAATTCGCCGAGCAGGTGTGAAAACAGTTCCTGACTTTTTTAAACAACGTTTTGGTAAATCAGTACAAATTATTGCGGCTGTCATTGTTGTTGTCTCTATGACCTTTTACATGGTACCACAGCTTACAGCATCCGGAATAATTGGATCGTATGTTTTAGGTATTGATTATGTAACAGCTGTTATTGTGTTGGGACTTGGATTTACACTGTATGCTGCGCTTGGTGGAATGTGGGCTATTACTTATACAGACTTAATCCAAGGAGCGATTATGTTAGTAGGAATGATTATCTTAGCAACATTTATTTTTGCTGACTTTGGTAGTTTTACAAATTTACTTAATCAAGCATTAGCAGTAGATCCAACTTTTGGTGATATACAATTACCTTGGATGTCTTACTTCGGATTATTTATTGCTTTTTTATGGTTCGGAATTATTTCACCTTCCGTGGTGATGCGTAACTTTGCTTCTAGAGATGCAAAAACCGCACGTCGATCAGCTATGTGGGGAACCGTCTTTTATTTAGTCTTATTTGTAGCGGGCTTTTTTGTTACGATGGCCGGAGCCCAGTTAGGGGTCGTTGATTCACTTTCTCAAACTGATATGATTTTTGTTTCTGTTATTGAAGAATATTTGCCTCCTATTTTTGCGGGAATAATATTAGCTGGCGTGTTAGCAGCGATTATGTCTTCAGCCGATGCAATGTTATTGGCTATTTCTGCAGGAGTGGCCCATGACATCTACAAAGAACATATTAATAAACAAGCTACTGAACGAAGAATTACAGGACTAAGTTTAATTATTATGTTTGTAGCTATATTAGTAGGGATTTACTTTGCGATAGAACCACCAGGAATTATCGCGGTTATGGTTGGATGGGTTGGAGGGTTCTTATTATCCTCATTTGGCTTTCCGATTGTCTTAGGATTATGGTGGAAAAGAGCAACAAAAGAAGGTGCGCTGGTGGGGATGCTGAGTGGAGCGTTATTGTTCTTAATCCTTGTATTTTTTGCAGATCTACCTACAAATGCAGAACCAATTATTGCTGCACCCGTTTCCCTAATATTGATGATTATCGTAAGTTTAACTACAAAAGCTCCAACACAAGAAATTCAAGACTTAGTCGATTCTTATCATTTAGATTAAATATTAGAGGATGATGGAAATGGTAAAAACTATATCAATTCAACGAATAGGTGAAAATCCAACTATTACTCTAGAGAGATTATATAAATATGTTTTACGAACACTACCGTTACGAATCCGGTTCAATAGGGGAGTGGATGAACAATATTTAATAGATAACACGATTGAAAAATATCTTTACTACCATCCTGTTTGGGTAGCAAATACGTTAGTTATTGCAGAAAGACCACCGCTAACACCAAAAATATTAAAACAACGTATTTTTATAGATGCAATTTCCGGGTATAGAGGACTCGTATCAAAATCATTGCCTTTAAAAAGTGTTGATGTGGATAGAAATTTATTAGAATCACATCAAATTGTTGAATCGAATGAGGTAGAAAAGTATGTTAAGGATGTACAAGTTAAGCAGATTAATCGTTCGTATTTGTTAAAAAAACCGCAACATGAAATTAAAGAGCTTCAATTGGTTTATCTACCACTATGGAGAATAAAAGTGAAATCTACAATTATAAATAAAGTTTTTGTCATTAATGCGAATACAGGTGAAGCGGAAAATTATATATATCAAAGATAAATGAAAGAAAATAATATAAAAATTTTGGGTAATTTGGAAGTAACCTTAAAAAGATAACAAAAAGTAATCAAAGTATATTCTAAAAACGAATTATTCAATTCTTCCGTTTATTGATATTCTAAGAGTAAGAGGCTAAAAGGGGAGGATTTGCATGGGCTTTAGAATTAAACAGATTGACCATATCCAATTATCAGCACCAAAAGGATCAGAAGATAAAGCTAGAAATTTTTATATCGACATACTCGGATTCGATGAAGAAATAAAACCAGAGGAATTACAGAAAAATGGCGGTGTGTGGTTTAAAACAGGAGGAGTTTCCTTGCATATAGGCATTGAAGAACCTTTTCAATCACTAAAAAAAGCACACCCTGCTATTGAAGTAGAGAACATTCCATTTTTCCAAAAGTACCTAGAAGAAAAAGGAATATCGACACAACCAGATGATAAACTACCAGGTGCAATACGTTTTTATGTGCGCGACCCATTCGGTAACCGTTTAGAGTTTTTAGAGTGGATTCAAAAATAACCATTTATAAATGTAAACTGTTAATAATATAAGAGCTTTAGATCATACTTGTGTACTAAAATTCAATGGATAAAAACTCTTGTCATTTTATCGCAATTGTGAGAAAGATTTTTCTTTTTTATAATGTCTTGTTTTTTTGTATGCAAATGCTATACTGAATACATTCTTCATCTTGAAACCTTATATATAGTTTTTTCATATAATCGCGGGGATATGGCCTGCAAGTTTCTACCGGTTTACCGTAAATGAACCGACTATGAAAAAGCGGATAATTCGATATTCTATTAATTGAATCTCAAAGACTATCGTTTTTAATTTTCGACATTCCAAGCTCGGAAATCTGCTTTTTTATAGGCGGATTTTCGAGCTTTTTATATTTTAGGAGGAATGGAAGCATGGAGTTACTCAAGAATAAAATCATCGAAGAAGGAAAAGTGTTATCGGATACTGTGTTAAAGGTTGATTCTTTTTTGAATCATCAAGTAGACCCAAAGTTAATGAAGCAAGTCGGGGAAGAATTTGCAAACAAATTTAAACGTGCTGGAATTACAAAAATATTAACGATTGAATCATCGGGTATTGCTCCTGCTACAATGACAGGATTGGAATTAGAGGTACCAGTGATTTTTGCAAGAAAAAGAAAATCTCTAACATTAACAGATCATCTCTATTCTGCTGAAGTATATTCCTTCACGAAAAAAGTATCGAATGAAATTTCTGTATCGAAAGACTTTCTACATGAAGACGACGTTGTATTAGTTATGGATGATTTCTTAGCAAATGGGCAAGCAGCTTTAGGTCTACTGGAAATTGCTAAACAAGCGAAAGCGACAGTAGTTGGTGTCGGTATTGTAATTGAAAAAGGTTTTCAATCTGGTGGCAAGCAGCTTAGAGATAAAGGTATACGAGTTGAATCTTTAGCAATAGTGGAATCACTGTCGGATGGAACAGTTACATTTAAAGAGGAGGCGCGTATATAATGAAAATCGCAGCTCTGGGATTACAACATGTATTAGCGATGTATGCTGGTGCCATTTTAGTACCATTAATTGTTGGAGAAGCGCTTGGGTTAACAGTTGAACAATTAACATATCTTGTAGCCATTGATATTTTTATGTGTGGTGTTGCAACACTATTTCAAGTCATGAATAATCGTTTCTTTGGAATTGGGTTACCAGTAGTATTAGGGTGTACATTTACTGCTGTTGCACCAATGATAGCCATTGGTGGACAGTATGGAATAACAGCTATCTATGGGGCTATTATAGTTTCTGGAATCTTCGTTGTATTAATTAGCGGATTCTTTGGCAAGCTTGTACGATTTTTTCCACCTGTTGTAACAGGATCCGTAGTAACTATTATTGGTATTACGTTAATTCCAGTTGCAATTAACAATCTTGGTGGTGGACAAGGAGCAAGTGACTTTGGTTCATTAGCAAATATTTCACTTGGATTTGGCACATTAATATTTATTATACTTATGTATCGATTTACAACTGGATTTTTACGCTCCATATCTATTTTAATTGGATTAGCTGGAGGTACGATTGTTGCTAGTTTTATGGGAAGAGTTGATTTCTCAGCAGTTGCAGATGCGTCTTATTTCCATATGGTTCAACCTTTCTATTTTGGGACTCCGACATTTGAATGGCCAGCAATTATTACGATGATCTTAGTTGCCATGGTTTCGTTAGTGGAATCAACTGGAGTTTACTTTGCATTAGGAGATATCACGGATAAAGAGTTAAAAGAAAAAGATCTATCAAAAGGGTATCGTGCAGAGGGTTTAGCAATTTTGCTAGGTGGTATATTTAATGCATTTCAATATACGGCATTTTCTCAAAACGTTGGTTTAATTCAAATGACGGGTGTAAAAAAATTAAGAGTTATTGTCGTTGCCGGTATAATGCTAATTGCATTAGGCTTAATCCCGAAAATAGCAGCGCTAACTACAATTATTCCTACAGCTGTTCTAGGTGGAGCAATGGTAGCAATGTTCGGTATGGTCATTGCTCAAGGGATTAAGATGCTTAGTGCGGTGATTTCAGATTCACCTGAGAATTCCATGATCATCGCATGCTCCGTTGGCATGGGCTTAGGCGTTACCGTTGTTCCAGAATTATTTGCACAAATTCCAAATAGCTTGCAAATATTAACAAGCAACGGAATTGTAGCAGGTAGCGTAACAGCAATCGTATTAAATATTATATTTCACATGTTACCGAATCGTTCTAAGAAGCAACAAACTACTGAAAGCAGAAAGTTCGCAGAGGATATTGTTTAAAAAAGATTCCATCCAAGATAAGAGGATATTATGTTCATTTATATGAGCAAATATCCTCTTTTTCTTATTGTAATATTTATTAACTAATATAAAATGATACATATAATTAACTTTGAAAAATTATAAAACTACTATTTTCCTTGTTGTATCATAGAATAAAAGAATGGGAGCGTTGTTATGATTGATATTCCAATTTGGCTATTTGTAGTTTATCTAATAGGGATAACATTCGCTTTATGTATCTCCATTATAAACTGGATTCGAAGAGAGTATGAAGTAGTTTCTGTTTTAGGCATTATTCTATCATTATTACTACCACTGATGACTTTTTTATTTAGTGTAGAAAGATCAGAAGGAACGAATGAAATTGTTTATATTTGGAATCAACTAAGAGGTATAAATGGATGGGCGATTTTTATATTTTTAGGACATTTATTTTTGCTTGTTTGGTTGATTATTGGCATGCGGATGAAGAGAGTCTATCGATGGATCAAAGAAATTAATAGCCAACTACAGATAAAATGGCAACAACGTGATAACGAGAACCAAAGAGAAGTCGGAGAAAAATAGGTTGGTACAACTTTCGTGGTTTAATCTGGAAATGAAGGTAGGGAAAAATATTGAAAACAGAGAAACAAAAGATGATTGATGGAGAATTATATAAGCCTGATGATCCTGAACTATATAAAGGGAGACAATTGGCAAGAAGAGCAACTAGATACTATAATGCGACAACAGAAGAGGATGTTGTGAAACGTTCAGGTATGTTAAAAGAATTATTCGGCAGTACGGGGAAAAATATCTATATTGAACCCTATTTCCGATGTGACTATGGATTTAATATTCATGTAGGGGAAAATTTCTATGCAAATTTTGATTGTATAATGTTAGATATCTGTGAAATAAGAATTGGTGAAAATTGTATGCTGGCACCAGGAGTCAAAATTTTTACTGCTACGCATCCACTTCATCCAATTGAAAGAAATAGCGGACTTGAGTATGGTAAACCTGTTACGATAGGAGATAATGTGTGGATTGGTGGAGGTGCAATTATTAATCCTGGTGTAACAATCGGGAATAATGCGGTGATAGCTTCAGGTGCGGTTGTTACAAAAAACGTTCCTGCGAATTCAGTGTACGGAGGAAATCCGGCAAAATTTATAAAAGAAATATTGGTATAGAGGAAAGGCTGTTATTTAAATGGATCGATTACAATCATTCGCTCCAGTTATTCCGGATGTTCCGAGAGTACTAATAGTAGGCTCAATGCCTGGAGTGAAGTCACTTGAAGAACAACAGTACTATGGTAATCCAAGAAATCATTTTTGGAGCATAATGTTTACGTTACTGGAAGAAAAACGTGTAGAGAATTATCAAGATAAATTAAGTATGCTAACAAGAAATGGTATCGCCCTGTGGGATACCATTGGAACGTGTTATCGAGAAGGCAGTCTTGATGTAAATATTCGAGATGCTGAACCGAATGATATTATCGGTTTGATACAAAAGTATCCAACAATTAATTTGATTGCCTGCAATGGGACAAAAGCGTATGACATATTTGTAAGAAATTTTTCGTTAGAAAGCTTTACAAATGTTGATGTGGTTAAATTACCTTCTACTAGTCCGATACCTGGTAAATACAATAAAACTTTAGAAGAAAAAATAGAAGCTTGGGGAGTTATTCGTCAATACCTAGAATAACTTCCCTAGCTAGCTTTTAAGTAATGTTAACATGACGTTGATAATCATCTTTGTATTTTTGATAAAAATCGATCATCGGTTGTAATTGTTCTTTAAAATCTGGACATTGAATTGATGTATTCGCTAAATCTCTAGATGCTTGGGCACTACTGTACGAGCAGTTGTTTTCAAAGTATGCTAATGCTTCTTTTTCTGTTCTTAGCCATTTGCGAATGAAAGATAAGGATAACGGATAACTTGCGAGCGGTAAAGAAATAGTTTTATTCGGTGTTACATTTAGGTATATTTCAGCTATCATTTGATACAGCTGACGCATCGTATATGGTGTTGGATCAGTTAAATGATAGGTTTTACCTTCTCCTACCGGGTGAAGGCCTAAATAACTTGTTGCTTTCAAGACATAATCGTAAGGTACAAAATTTGCTTCTACATTCCCTTCACTTATAAAAGGAATTTGTTTCATCAATTTCATATGTTCAAACATATTCAACAAAAAGTATATTCCATCAAATTTTTCTGTGTAACCAGTTTTTGAATGCCCTTTAACAATTCCTGGCCGTATAATTGTGGTCGGTATAGTTTCTTTTAAAGTTTCCACAAGAACTTCAGTCTCATATTTTGTAGCCTCATAGTGATTTTTAAATGTTTGTTTCATGTCGAGCTCAGTTTCCAAAATAGTTCCTTGTCGAGTACCAGATACATAAGCGGTACTGAAGTAAATGTATCGATTTAAACTCCCTAATGTTTTAAGCCAATTATTGACGTTTTTCGTACCATGAACATTTACATTCCAGGCGATATCAAATGAAACAGCTAAATCATAAATCGCAGCTAAATGAAATACATGTGTGACTTTCTCTTGCAATTCTCTATTGATATGGGTTTCTATTGCAAGGTTTGCTTTGCCTATATCACCGCTTATAATGGAAAACCTATCTTTTGGTAGGGGATGATAAGCAGATTGGTTAAGTACATCCTGAGCTGTTGCTAGTTCAGTTGGTAAGGTAAGTAGATAAAAATGTTCAATATCGTCTTGATAATCGTCAATTAATTGCTGAACCAGGTTTCTAGCTAAAAATCCTGGAAAACCAGTAATAAAAAAAGTATATTTCATTGTACTCCTCCCAATAGTTACGTGTTATTTTTAGTATAGCGTTTGTTTTTAAAGTTTTCTAACATTTCGTTGAATAAAATGTAATCGGTACGTATAATAAAAATCAATCAAAGTATAGTAAAACAAGCTATCACGTATGGAGGCATAAAAGTTGATGAAAAACCCATTAGTATTACAAACAGATTTTGGTTTAAGTGATGGAGCAGTAAACGCTATGTATGGTGTATCGATAACGGTAGATCCAAATTTGAGAATTTATGATTTAACTCATGATATCCCTCCATTTAATATTTGGGATGCTTCTTATCGATTGTCGCAGACCATTGATTATTGGCCAGAAGGTACGATATTTATTTCGGTTGTTGACCCTGGAGTTGGGACGGACCGATTGAGTATTGTTGTAAAAACAAAGAGTAATCATTACATCGTAACACCCAATAATGGAACATTGACTCATATAGCAGATCGCATTGGAATTACTGAAGTCAGAAAAATTGATGAAAAAGTTAACAGACTGCCGCGTTCGGGAGAGTCATATACATTCCACGGGAGAGATGTATACGCGTATACTGGTGCAAGATTAGCTTCAGGAAATATTAATTATGAAGGTGTAGGGCCGTCTATTGATATTTCTGAAGTCGTTACTTTACCTCTTCCTGGCTCATCTTCTGAACATGGAATTATTTCTGGGAATATTGATATATTAGATGTTCGTTTTGGGAATTTATGGACAAATATAGACCGAGAAATGTTTATCCAAGAAGGCAATTCTTATGGTGATTGGGTAGAGGTATCAATCGAAAATGAAAGAAAGAAAAAGTATCAGAATCATATTCTGTTTGGGCGTTCCTTCGCAGAAACGCGACTAGGAGAGCCATTATTATTTGTTAATTCATTGGATAAACTTGCGGTTGCGATTAATCAAGGGTCATTTGCAAACGCATATCAAATTGAAACTGGGTCAGATTGGAGAATCTATATAAAGAAGTCACGACAAAATAATTAAAGAGGTTTGCTTATGAAAGTTTTTGGGTTGCGACTAGGATTATTTCTAGGTATTTGGTTATTGCTAATTACGGTGGAAAGTAATTTTGTTCCTTATCACATTTTGATATGTACCGTAGCTTTATCGTTGTTTTTTTTGCTCACTTTTCAACATAGAATAATGTTATTATACACGTTGTTATTACTTGTTGTTTTTTTAGGAGCTATACATTTTGTGAATGGAACCCTCTATTCAATCGTGTTACTTTGGTTTTTATTATGGGATTCACTTCATCGGATATCTATTCGTATGTACTACGGGATAACGGCAATTTCAATAGCTGAAATCTTGATGATAATGTGGATCCAACAAAGTTATCAGATTGGATTGTTGATTAGTACCATTGCAATTTCGGTGAGTGGGTACTTTGTATTGAAAGAAATATATCAACGAAAGTATTATCGTAACATTTATCATGAATTACTCAACGAATATCGAAAATTAAAAAGAATCAATATAACTTCAGAAAACAATGCACGATTGGAAGAAAGAACAAAAATTGCACGGGATATGCATGATACAGTGGGACATAGGCTGACAGCATTAATTATGAGATTGGAATTACTATCTATTGAATATCCATCTATATCATTCGATTCGTTAAAGGATATAGCAAGAGAAAGCCTTGAAGACACTCGGCAAGCAGTAAAAACATTGCAGTTAGATGAATCAGAAGGTATTGCTTCTGTCGTTCATCTTATTCGTAAGTTAGAAGCAGAAAGCCATATAACTGTGCAGTTCACAATGAAAAAAGGGGTTCTTAATGTTCCGCTTTCCAATGATAAAAGTGTAATTTTATATCGAATTATCCAAGAGGCTATTACAAATGCTATGCGCCATGCGAATAGTCGTGAGGTAAATGTGATATTAAGTAAGTCTGCCGATGGTGCACTTACATTTGAAATCACAAATGCTATTTTTGAGTCTACGCAATTTGAATTAGGATTTGGACTTAGGAATATGACAGAGAGAGTGGCAGAGGTTAACGGTGCTTTACATGCATATCAATTAGAAAATCGTTTTATTGTATCAGGAAGACTTCCTGTGTAGGAAGCTCGTAAAGATAAGGAGGAATGGTATGTATCGAGTTTTGTTAGTAGAAGATCAACAAATCGTTCGGCAGGGGATAAAAGTATTGTTAGAACAAGATAAGCAGATTAAAGTAGTTGGAGAAGCTACCAATGGTGTTGAAGCAATTAAGCAAATGATGGAACATACCGTAGATGTTATTTTAATGGATGTACGTATGCCAGATATGAATGGAATTGAGGCAACAAGAAAAATTAAATCTCAATGGCCACATGTACGAATACTTATGTTGACAACATTTAATGATGATGAATATGCATTGCAGTCTCTAAAAGAAGGGGCTAATGGATTTTTATTAAAAACTGCAAACGGACCAAAACTAATTGACGCAATTTACAGCTGTATGAAAGGTGGACTAATACTTCATGATGAGGTAGCGGCAAAGGTAATGCCGAAATTATTGCATACATCGCAACAGGAATTATCTGTTCAGTTATCCGAACGAGAACATGCTATTACAGCGTTAATTGGGAATGGATTGACGAATAAGGAAATCGCAGATGAATTATATTTAACCATTGGAACGGTGAAAAATTATATCACTTCGATTTTGCAAAAAACGGAACAAAGAGATCGCACCCAACTCGCTATTTTTGCAGTAAGACATGGGATAACAAAAGATTAAATGTCATTGAATTGTTACAACTATACGGCTTTTAAATCGATTTTATGAATTATAATGAAGATATTCTAAGGATAAAAGTCGTGGTGATTACATGATTGAAATCTTCTTAAACGAATTTCATTTTTCAACACTTTGGAATGCGGGGATATTACTTTTTTGTTTACTATATATAATAGGTTATTTCTTCATTTTACCTGTATCTGATTCTAGAAGGATGAAAAAAGGTATTTTTACTATATTCGGTGTTATAACTTTATTTTTAGCAGTTGGTAGCCCGTTAAATATAATTGCTCGTCTAACTTTTCAAGGCCATATGATACAGCTAATGCTCTTAATCGGAGTATCAGCTCCTTTATTAGTAGCAGGCTGGAAGCCAATTAAAGTCAATACAATCTCATTTGTACAAATATGTATGGATTGGTTAACAAAACCATGGTTATCCATGTTATTACTTCAAATCTTTTTTTATGGATATCATTTACCGATTGTGTTTGACTTTGCAAGGTTAGAATTATATTGGAATCATTTCTTTTTATTGGGATTATTCATAACTAGCATATTATTTTGGATTTCGATTCTATATAAGGTGAAAGTGAGTGAGAAACGCTGGTTATATGCCGGAATTCATCATCTTCTTCTCATTCCTTATTTTCTGTTTCTATATACAGCAAATGAAGGAGTTTACCGTGTATATTCAGATATAACATTATTTATGTCGGCAATTGAAGTTTGCCTACCTGTAGAAATTAATCTTTCGGAACAATTTTATGCTTCCTTATTGCCTTTTGATCCAGTTGTCCATCAGCAAACTGGAGTTGTTTTATTTTGGATTAGCTCCTGTTTAATTTTTATAATTGCATTGTTTTGTAAGCAAAGTGTTCATGAAGACACTGTCCTAAGTCATTCATAATGATGAGGACAGTGTTTTTTTACTTTATGTCTCTTTGAATAACCAAATAACTCAACAAATCATGTCATACACAAGCGCTACATTTCTAAAAGGGTTCTTGCGCTTTTGTTCTTTCCCATGTAACGGTCAGTATTATTCGCACTTCAAGACGATGAGGGTTTAACGAAAGAATTAAGCTGGAAGTAAACTGCTGGTAAATATTCGATTCTGTTCAAGGGCTCAGGTCATTTTCTCGTGATACTAACATTCCGTGGGGAAGAACTTTATGACTTGAGTCATATTTAAAAGTGGATACAAATGACGGAAGACAGTATGTTGGAAAGTAATTTTCCAATATAGTAAAAGTAAGGAGGGATGACGATGCTCGAATTGGTAGACTTGTCTAAAAAGTTTAAGACTACGGAGGCAGTTAAGTCTTTAAATATGTTTATTGAACGTGGAGAAATTATTGGGTTACTTGGACCGAACGGCGCAGGTAAATCTACTGCGATTTCCATGTTATCTACACTAATTGAGCCAACGAGTGGAGATGTTCGATATTTAAATAACAGTGTATTGAAACAAACATCTTCGTTAAGAAAAGATATTGGTGTAGTCCCACAGGAGATAGCCCTATATACCGAATTAACAGCGGAAGAAAATTTGAAATTCTTTGGTAAGATTTATCGTCTGTCAAACAAAGAAGTAAAAGAGAGGATGGAGGAAGTTCTAGTACAAATCGGATTAACGGAAAAAAGAAAAGAATTGGTAAAGAATTTTTCTGGAGGGATGAAACGAAGATTAAATATTGGTGTTGCACTGCTTCATCAACCAAAAATATTAGTAATGGATGAACCCACGGTAGGAATTGATCCCCAATCAAGAAGTTATATTTTAGAAACAGTAAAGCGAATGAATCAAGAAGAAGGTATGACGGTTATTTATACAAGTCACTATATGGAAGAAGTCGAGTATCTTTGTGATCGTATATATATCATGGATCAAGGTGATCTGATTGCTTCTGGAACCAAAGAGGAAATTAAACAAATCTTGTCTGCCGAAAACACGATATCTTTAATGTCTGATCGATGGAATGATGAGTTTATTGAAAGTCTAAAATCGTTACCTACCATTAACCAACTGACAGTAGAAGGCAAGGAAATTACTTTAATTATTCCAAAACAGATTAATCTTTTTCCAGAAATTATCCGTTTAACAGAGGAACATAAAGTGGATATTCGTTCACTACATGTGAAAACCCCAACATTAGAAGATGTTTTTCTACATTTAACTGGTAGAGCACTAAGGGATTAGGAGGTAGTGTATGATATTTCAATTAATAAAAAAACAACTGCTTCTGCTGTTGCGTAACCCCATCCAACTATTAATGTTACTGGTGCTGCCAATTATTTTAATTGTTATTCTTAGTACGGCACTCTCCGGCTTTATGCAAGGAGATAATCCTCAGTTAACTATAAAAATTGCCTGGCTAGAGCAACAAGATGAAACATCACAAGTCGACGAGTTTTTAGAAAATATGAATGAGCTAGGTGTTCCCTCAGAGGTATTTCCCGATAAAGATGCGTTGCACATGATAACTACCCTTCGTGAAGACGTGTTTTTAAGTGAAGAACTGAGTAGTATGATTGAATTGCATCAAATTGATGAATCTGAAAAAGAAAGTATCTTGGAAGAGGCTGCTTACTCAGCAATTATTGAAGTGCCGGAAGATTTTACTCTGGAATTATTAGAAGCGATCGCTTTGGAAGAAAATGTAGTTCCTCAACTTGAATTATATGTCAATCAAGAACAGCAAATAGGAGCTGAAGTAGTCGAGTCAATTATTCATAATTTTAATGAAGGCTTAGTCATGAATCAATTTATGGAAGAAAGTGGATTACCAATCTCATATGAAGAATTGTATAACAATGAAGTGACAGGAGAAATACAGCATATAGAACAACGTACACCGATTTCTTCTCAAATGTATTATACGATTGGTATGGCGGTCATGAATGCGTTGTATGTCGCTTCTACGTTAGGCTTTTTCGTATATCGTGAGAAAGAAATTCATGTATTTGATCGATTGATTGTGGCAGATATGTCGAGATGGAAATTTTTCTTCAGTGTTCTTATATCAGCGGCAGTTGTATCATTTATACAGTTACTTTTTATTTTTGGATTTTCTTGGTTAGTTTTTAAAATAACATGGCCAAGTATGATCTCGTTTTTTACTATAACGTTTTCTTTAGCCTTAGCAGTAGGTGGAACAACGGTGTTATTGACGGCGATTAGTTATCGAATTAATACAGAAGAAATCATTGGTTTTTTCTCAGGAATCATTGTGTCGATTTTTGCCTTCTTAGGAGGAAGCTTCTTTCCGATTGGTGAATTATCACCTCTCATTCAGCAAATTGGAAATATGACTCCGAATGGAGCAAGTTTAAGTGCATATATTCAAGTATTGCAAGGAGCTCCATTGAAAGAAATCGCTCCTTACCTCATCGTACTGATCTGTTTTACTTTCTTATCTATTTTATTAGCAGTAGTAAGTTATCCAAAAAGGGGGTCTAAGTAATGAAGGGGATCCTTTACTCAAGAGTCAGAGAGTTTATTCGACAACCATTTACCTTTCTTTTATTTACAGCTATGGCAGTAATATTCGCTTTACTTATTGGTGGGTCAGGTCCGGTTGGCACCATCGTAGTGCCTGTATATGGCGATGAAGATATACAAGAAGAAATGAAATCAGAAATACAAGATCAAGAATATTTTACTTTTGAATGGGTTAGTAAAGACGAATTAGAAACAAGGGTAAAAGACGGAGATGCAGATGTAGGAATACACTTGTATGAAGATGATTTTGATTTAATTGTAGGTGTAGAGTCTACACATTTAGGTATGATTCGTCAAACCATCCAACAAGAATATGTTGAAAAAGAACAAAAAATGAAAATTCAGGAAGCGGCTATGCAAGCAGGATTAGATGAAGATGAAGTATTGGAAAACTATTTGGCTAGTATGGATAATTCATTGCTTGAAATCGAGAAAACAAGCTTTCAAGGTGAACAAGATTGGTTGTATGATGGAAATATTCATCGAATCGCGGGGTTTTCATTGTTTTTTGCAATCTATACTATTGCTTATAATGTACTCCATATTTTAGTAGAAAAACGTAATGGAATGTGGGACCGAATGATTTTATCCCCACTAAAGAAAACGGAGATGTATATGAGTAACTTAATATATAGTTTTGTTGAAGGTTACGTACAAATCTGTCTTATTTTTGCTATCTTCTATTATGGATTTAATATCGATTTTAACGGTCGATTTTTGGAGGTGTTATTATTACTGATACCATATGTTTTAGCAATTGTAGCACTTTCCATTTTAATTACTGCTATTGTAAAAAACTCGGAACAATTTAATGCAGTAATTTCTATTGTTGCTGTATCTTTAGCGATGATAGGTGGTGCATTCTGGCCACTGGAAATTGTAGAAAATAAATTTTTACTATTTTTAGCTGATCTTAATCCAATAAAATATGGATTGGAGATTGTACAGGGGTTATCTGTATATAACTATCCACTTTCTGATATGATTCAGCCAGTAAGTGTATTATTGTTTATGACTGTATTATTTACCGGGATTGGAATCCACTTAATGGAAAGACGTCATATCTAAGCAAGTTATAGATGTAAAATTCAAAAGCGTAACGAGTATAGCCCAACCTCGTTGCGTTTTTGTTCTTTCCAACATTTCCATAACATGGTTTCTTCACATGTTTGTTCTTTTAGTATAATAGAATTAGTAATGATTAATTGAAAGGAGCATATAAGTGAAGAGAAAAAAGAAGTGGATTTGGATTATATCAAGTATAGCAATCTTACTTATTATTATAAATTTTGCGGCTGCATATTTCTTTTATCAATTAGCGATTGAAAGAAATGTGAAAGATTTCTTAAGTGGAAATCAAGATTTGGAAGTTTCTGCCGAGACGATGGATGTTTTACTAGATGGTGATTGGAGAAATTGGTCTGAAGAACAAAACTATGAAAATTGGAATATTACTTCTCATGACGGATTAAATCTAGAAGGTTATTTTTTAAGGGCAAAAGAACCTTCGAATAAAGTAGTTATTATGGCACATGGATATTTGGGGAAAGGTAAAGATATGGCTCTTTACGGAGAACACTATGTGGAAGAGCTAGGTTATCATATGTTAACACCAGACCTCAGAGGACACGGACAAAGTGATGGTGATTATATTGGTTTTGGTTGGCATGATCGACTAGATATGATGGGCTGGATAGACCAAGTTATAGAGCGTTTTGGAAATGATGTTGAAATTGTCCTACACGGAGTGTCAATGGGAGCGGCTACGATGTTGATGACAAGCGGAGAGGAATTGCCGAGTAATGTAAAAGCAATTGTCGCTGATTGTCCATATACAAGTGCTGCAGATTTATTTGATTACCAAATCGACCGCATGTATAAAATACCATCGTTTCCGTTTATTCCTTCGACGAGTTTGGTAACACAAATGTTTGCAGGTTATTCATTTAATGAAGCATCCGCATTAGACCAGGTGCAAAAATCAGAAATTCCAATATTTTATGTTCATGGAACAGAAGATCAATTTGTTCCAACACAGATGACAGAGACATTATATGAAAAAACTTCAAGTCCAAAAGAATTATTATTGGTTGATTCTGCAGGACATGGGGAATCCTTTGTTAAGGAAGAAGATAAGTATATTGAAAAACTAAATAGCTTTTTAGATAAATATATAGATGAATAAACGATAAGACTCTGACAAGGAGTCTTATCGTTTATTCATTTTTTATACAGTGTTTTTGATGGTTATTCGATATAATAATGCATAAATATTAATTGTTTTTTATAAATATACTTGCATAAACATGCAGAGGAATTTATAATATGGATTAATTCCATTTTTAAAAAAGGAGCGGTTCGTCTTGAAAAAGGCAGCAATTATTGGTGGTACTGGATATGGTGCTATCGAACTTATTAGACTGTTAGATTCACATCCATATATAGAGTTAACAAAGATAATCTCGCAATCACAACATGGGGAATTGCTCGATGAAACATACCCACATCTTGCAACCTATCTAGCAAATCCAATGGAAGAATTAAACGTTGAACAACTCATTCACGAGATTGATATTGTCTTTTTGGCAACACCTGCAGGAATAGCAAAAGAGATTGCTGCAAGCTTTCAAGATACTTCTGTCCAATGTGTAGATTTGTCTGGGGATTTACGTATATCCTCAGAAGATTACCAAACATGGTATGAGAAGAAACCAGCAAGTGAATCTTTATTGGAAGTAGCAGCTTATGGGTTAACGGAAGTTTTTCAAGAAAAGATTAAACAAACGAATATCATATCAAATCCGGGATGCTTTCCTACTGCTGCTTTACTTGGTCTTATTCCGATGTTAGAAAATAACATTATTGAATCTAAAGGAATCATGATTGATGGAAAAACGGGAATATCTGGAGCGGGTAAAAATCCTAGTGCAAAAACGCATTTTTCAACTACAAATGAAAATGTCACCCCATATAAAATTGGAACGCATCAACATACTCCAGAGATTGAAAGATATATCTCACAAGTTACAAAGGAAGCTTCTGTAAAAGTGACATTAACGACACATTTGATCCCGATGACAAGAGGGTTAATGTGTACGATGTATGCACCATTACATATGGATACAGATACAAATAATGTGATTGAACTTTACAAACAGTATTATAAACACTCACCATTTATCCGGATTCGAAAACCAGGAGAATTTCCTTCCACAAAAGATGTTACAGGAAGTAATTACTGTGATATTGGAGCATATGTCGACAAACGTACGAATCAACTAATCATAACCTCTGCGATTGATAATCTAGTAAAAGGTGCTGCAGGTCAAGCAATCCAAAATATTAATGTGATGAATGAGTGGGATGAAAAAACAGGATTATCATTCTTGCCAATATATCCATAAGGAGGAGTATCAATGGAAACGACAGCAGTGAAAGAAATATCCATATTGAAAGATGGTCATGTGACGAGTCCAGCAGGCTTTTACGCCGGTGGGGTTCATTGTGGACTGCGACGAAAAAAACTTGATTTCGGCTGGATCTATTCTGATACTCCTGCAAATGCAGCAGGTGTTTATACACAAAATACATTTCAAGCAGCACCATTGCTAATTACGAAACAGGCAATCGAACATTCAAAACAACTTCAATCTATTATTGTGAACTCTGCTAATGCAAATTCATTTACAGGTAAACAAGGATATGAAGATGCACTACTCATGCAAGAACTAGCAGCAAATCAATTAAATATCGAACAACATCATGTAGCTGTAGCTTCTACAGGAGTTATTGGTGAACGATTACCAATGGATAAAGTAAAAAATGGTATCAGGCAAATATCTCATACTCAAGTGGATGCACAAAGCTTTGAAAAAGCAATACTAACAACGGATACAACAACGAAGCATGTAGCCGTAAAGTTAGAAGTCGATGGCAAGCAAGTTATCATCGGTGGAGCTGCAAAAGGTTCGGGGATGATTCATCCTAATATGGCTACGATGCTTTCTTTTATTACAACGGATGCAAATGTTAATAAAGATAGTTTACATCAGGCACTGCGTTCTGTTACAGACCAATCATATAATCAGATTACGGTTGATGGAGATTCCAGTACGAATGATATGGTGTTAATACTTGCAAATGGAAGAGCAGAAAATAATGAGTTAAACGAAGGTCATCCGGACTGGTCAGTGTTTATGGACGCTTGGAACATTGTTGCTACCGAATTAGCGAAAATGATTGCTCGAGATGGTGAAGGTGCAACAAAACTCATTGAAGTAGTTACAAAAGGTGCAACTACAATACAACAAGCAAGTCAAATTGCCAAAGCAGTCATCTCCTCCAATCTAGTAAAAACAGCTATTTATGGAAATGACGCTAATTGGGGGAGAATTATCGGTGCGATAGGTTATAGTGGTGTACTTGTAGACGCTAGCAAACTATCGATTGCTATTGGAGGAATTGAAGTAGTGAACAATGGTGAACCGATTGTTTTTGATGAGGATAATTGCAAACAGGCTTTAAATCAGGAAACAGTAAATATAGAAATAGATTTACAAAATGGTATGCATACAGCAACAGCTTGGGGTTGTGATTTAACGTATGAATACATCAAAATCAACGCTTCTTATCGAACGTGAGGTGAAAAAATGACTACGGTTGTGTTTAAAGTTGGAGGGAGTGTCTTAAATCAACTTTCTCCTAAGTTTTATGAAATGCTAGTACAGCTAAAGAATGTGGGAACTTGTAATCCAATTATCGTCCATGGCGGCGGTCCAGAAATTAATGATGCACTAAGTAAAATGAATATAGAAACCGAGTTTGTTGATGGTTTACGAGTGACTTCAGAGGAAGTTCTCAGTATTGCTGAAATGGTGATGAGTGGAACAATAAATAAACGCATAGTTGCTAGCATCCAGTCCATTGGTGGAAATGCACTTGGTTTAAGCGGAGTAGATGGAAAACTATTACAAGCGAGACTGATGCATAATGGAAAGCTTGGTTTGGTTGGTGAAGTTGTCGAGGTTAATACAGAATGGTTGTCAATCATTATGAACGGTGGAGGTATTCCAGTAATTTCTCCAATTGCGATTGGTGAAGATAATAGGCGTTATAACGTAAATGGTGATATGGCTGCTGGAGCGGTTGCTGAAGCTTTTCAATCGAAGTTAATATTTGTTAGCAATATTCCTGGAGTCATAGAATCGGTTAATGGTGAAGAAATGATACATCATCATTTAACTAAAAAACAAGTGGAAAGCAAAATAGATTCAGGCGTCATTTATGGTGGTATGATTCCTAAAGTTCGTTCTGCTTTAGCAAGTCTAAAAAGTGGTGTCGATGAATCGGTTATTTTAAATGGATTAAATCCAGATGATATTAAGGATTATTTAGAAGGAAAAGCAGTTGGAACGGTCTTAACAGAAAGCGAGGTAGAACATGTCTAGTACAACAAAAATGTCATCCGCAGTAATGCAAACATATAATCGTTTTCCAATTACTGCAACGAAAGGCAAAGGTAGCTTTCTATGGGCTGAAAGTGGAGAAAAATATTTAGATTATACATCTGGGATAGCAACTTGTAATTTAGGGCATGTACCCGATAATGTTCAACAAGCAATATCAACACAGTTAGAAGAATTATGGCACTGCTCTAATTTATATCATATTCCTAGTCAAGAAAAATTAGCTTCGATGTTGACTGAATATAGTTGTTTAGATCAAGTATTCTTTTGTAACAGTGGAGCGGAAGCGAATGAAGCTGCGATAAAAATATCGAAAAAGTATGCGAAAGATAAAGGATATTATGAACGCATTGAAATTGTTACTTTCGAGCAGTCCTTCCATGGACGTACTGGATCAACAATGGCAGCTACCGCACAAGAAAAAATACATCAAGGATTTACTCCGTTAACACAAGGATTTCGTTATCTTCCATTTAATAAAAACGAATCACTGTCTAAGATCGATAATGGGAAAACATCTGCTGTGTTATTAGAAGTAATCCAAGGTGAAGGTGGCATTCATACTGTAGAAAAAGATTGGTTAAAACAATTAGCCGATATTTGTAAGCGAGCCGATATTTTGCTAATTATTGATGAAATACAGACGGGGATAGGACGTACTGGAAGTTTATTTGCATATGAACCATATGGAATAGAACCAGATGTTATTACGGTGGCGAAAGGTTTAGGATCTGGATTTCCAATTGGTGCCATGCTAGCAAAACAACATGTCGCATCATCATTTTCACCAGGTACGCACGGTAGTACTTTCGGAGGGAATCCTATAGCTGTTACAGCAGGTATTGCAACTTTAAATGAAATAGTAAAGGATGGTTTTCTAGAAAGTTGTAACGAAGTTCAAGATGAATTGTTAACTCAATTAAAACTAATAAAAGAAATCTCTCCATTGATTAAAGATATTCGTGGTAAAGGATATTTAATTGGTATAGAAGTTACGAATCAAGCTATTACCTGGATTGAAAAACTTCGCGAAAAACAAATACTTGTACTACCAGCTGGTGAAAAAGTAGTACGTATATTGCCTCCATTAACAACAACAAAAGAGGAACTTCAAATCTGTATACAAGCGTTGAAAGAAGTAGTAATAGAACTGGAGGAAGTTACAAATGGATAAAGGTTTTTTAGTATTAGAAACCGGAGACGTATTTGAAGGAATTTTAATTGGGGATAAAAAAGCTATTGAAGGTGAACTTGTCTTTAACACTGGAATGACAGGGTATCAAGAGATGATGACGGATCCTTCTTATAAAGGTCAAATTCTTACATTTTGTTACCCAATCATCGGAAATTATGGAATTAATGATATTGATGATGAGAGTAAAGAAATCGCTGTTTCTGCTGTTATTGCTAGTGATATATGTGATGAACCTAGTCACTATCAGTTGACAAGATCGTTTTCGAATGAATTAGAGAAAGCTGGTATTCCAGGTTTGTTTGAAATCGACACACGTCAACTCGTTATGATTATACGTGAACATGGTTCTTTGCGAGCAAAAATAGTGAATGAAGAAAGTGAAACGAAAAATGTAACATGGCAAACACGTAGTTTACTATCATTGGTTAATAGTGTGTCTGTTAAACAATTAGAGACCTATGGTACAGGTGAGCTTCATATTGCGATTATGGATTTCGGATACAAAAAATCAATTCGAAATGCATTACTTCAACAAGGATGCAAGGTGACTGTTGTCCCTTATCAAACTCCACTAAATCAAATAAAAGAATTAAACCTAGATGGCATAATACTTAGTAATGGACCAGGAGATCCAATGGAATTACAAGCATATTTTCCGGTTATCAAACAATTAACAGAAGACTATCCAACACTTGGGATTTGTCTAGGACATCAATTAATCGCACTGGCTTATGGGGCAATGACAAAGAAAATGCATTTTGGCCATCGAGGCGGTAACCATCCAGTGAAAGATCTATTTACTGGAAAGGTGTGGGTAACTTCTCAAAATCACGGATATGTAGTGGAAGAAGACACCATCGATTATAATCAGTTCAATATATTATTTAAGAATGTAAATGATCGATCTTTAGAAGGGTTAAAACATTGTCACTATCCAGTTACCAGTGTGCAATTTCATCCAGAAGCACATCCAGGACCAAGTGATACAAATTATATTTTTGAAGATTTCTTAGATGAAGTGAGAGAAAAGAAAGGAGCATTGACGCATGCCAAAGCGTAAAGACATCAACAAGGTACTCGTTATTGGATCGGGTCCAATCATCATCGGGCAGGCGGCAGAGTTCGACTATGCAGGAACACAAGCATGTCTTGCTTTAAAAGATGAAGGTATGGAAGTTGTGCTTGTGAATAATAATCCAGCAACCATCATGACAGACGAGCAAATTGCAGATAATGTATATTTAGAACCTTTAAATAAAGAAACATTGGTAAAAATTATTGAAAAAGAAAAACCTGATGGATTAATAGGAACTTTAGGTGGTCAAACTGGTCTTAATTTATCCATTGAACTATTTGAGGCGGGCATTTTAGAAAAATACGAAGTGGAACTATTAGGTACCAGTGTTGACTCCATTCAAAAAGGAGAAGACCGTGAAAAGTTTCGCGAGTTGATGATTGAAATAAATGAACCAATTTCGGAATCGAAAATTGTTACGAATGTTGAGGAAGGACTTCGATTTATTGAAGAGATAGGATTTCCCGTCATTCTCCGTCCTGCTTATACCTTAGGTGGAGAAGGTGGAGGGTTCGCCCATAATGAAGCTGAATTTGAAGAGTTATTAAATAAAGGTTTAGGGTTAAGTCCAATTCATCAAGTATTAGTTGAAAAAAGTATTAAAGGTTGGAAAGAAGTAGAATACGAAGTGATGCGAGATGCAAATGATACATGTATTATCGTTTGTAATATGGAAAATATGGATCCGGTAGGTGTACATACGGGCGATTCCATTGTTGTCGCTCCCTCTCAAACCTTAACAGATCATCAATATCAGATGTTACGTTCAGCCTCGGTAAAGGTTATTCGTGCATTAAATGTGGTTGGAGGATGTAATATACAATTTGCCTTAAATCCAGATTCTAATGAGTATTGTATTATCGAGGTAAACCCGAGAGTTAGTCGTTCTTCAGCTCTTGCTTCTAAAGCTACAGGATATCCGATTGCTTCCATGGCAGCAAAGTGTGCAATTGGATTGAATTTGGATGAAATGAAAAATCCGGTAACTGGTTCAACGTATGCTTCTTTTGAACCTGCATTAGACTATATTGTCGTTAAATTACCACGTTTTCCTTTTGATAAATTCACTGAAGCAGACCGCACATTAGGAACACAAATGAAAGCGACTGGTGAAGTAATGGCGATGGATCGAACATTTGAAGGTGCTCTGAACAAAGCGGTCCGATCATTAGAATTAGGCGTATCCAGTCTAGATTGGCCAAAGATGAATGAACGAGGCGAACGGGAATTATTCCGTTTAATTGAAACCCCAAATGATCTTCGTCTTTTTGGATTAGCCGAGGCTCTGAAAAGAGGAATATCTGTTGAAACGTTGCATCAAAAGACTTTTATTGACTTTTGGTTTTTGGTAAAGATACAACATATTCTTCATACCGAAAAAGAACTATCTAATTATACGCTAGCATCACTCCCTGTTCATTTATTTAAAAAAGCGAAAAGATACAATATAAGTGATGTTCAAATTGCAAAATTACTGCAAACAACAAGTAAGAAGGTAAGAGATTTCGCTAAAGAAATCGGCGTACATCCAGTATATAAGTTGGTTGACACTTGTGCGGGAGAATTTGATGCAATAACTCCGTATTACTATTCCACTTGGCATGGGGAGGATGAAGTACAGGTTAATCTTGATAAGAAAAAAATATTAGTAGTTGGTTCTGGTCCCATTCGTATTGGCCAAGGAGTCGAGTTTGATTATTGCTCTGTGCACGCCGTACAGGCACTTCAAAAAGCTGGATTTGAAACGATTATGATAAATAATAATCCGGAGACGGTTAGTACCGATTATTCTATTGCAGATAAGTTGTATTTTGAACCATTGGCATTGGAAGACGTACTTCAGGTTATTGAAAAGGAAAAAGTCGATGGAGTTATGTTACAGTTTGGTGGACAAACCGCTATTAATTTAGCTAATGAATTAGAGGAAGAAGAAATTCCATTATTAGGAACAAAGCCTAAAGAAATTGATCAAATGGAAGATAGAGAACAATTTTATCAATTCCTAAATCGGTTAGGGATTCCACATATTAAAGGAGAAGTAGTACACAACCAAAATGAAGTTGTGGAGACGGTAAAAGATTTAGGATTTCCTGTATTGATTCGCCCTTCTTATGTGATTGGCGGGCAGTCAATGTATATTTGTTACAATGAGAAAGACCTACTATCCTATGTATCTAAAATTAAAGAAGATACACATGATCGTTGTTGGCCACTTTTAATAGACGCTTATTTACCAGGAATGGAATACGATGTAGATGTTATTAGTGATGGGAAAAATATTGCTATACCTGGAATCGTGGAACATATAGAGAAAGCCGGCGTGCATTCAGGAGATAGCATTGGTGTTTTTCCACCGAAGTTACTCACATCTGAGCAACAAGAAAGAATGATTGAAATCGCAAAACAAATTGCTTTAGAGTTACCTATTATAGGAATAATGAATATTCAATTTGTAATACATCATCAAACAATCTACGTATTGGAAGTTAATCCAAGAGCTTCTAGAACAGTACCAGTTATTAGTAAAGTAACTGGGGTTCCGATGATAGAATGGGCGGTTCATTCACAACTAGGGTATCCATTAACTGATTTTGTCTCAGAAGTAGGATTATTACCAGCCCCTAATTATTATACAATTAAAGCACCGGTGTTTTCATCGAGCAAGTTAAAAGGTGTCGATCAAATCCTTGGTCCAGAAATGAAGTCAACTGGGGAATTGATCGGAATGAGTACATCTTTTGAAGATGCTATCAAGAAAGCAATTGTACCGGTTAACTTTAATAACAAAGGGAAGCTAGATGTGTTTCTATCTGTTAGTGATCTTTGGAAAGAAGATAGCATTACATTTATGAATAAGTATAATCATGATTTCTCCCGTCTTGCAGCAACAGAAGGTACAGCTAATTATTTACTGGGTGAAGGTTTTTCAATAAAAGCTATATCAAAAGATATTGGAATGATAGAAACGTATTTTAATGAACATCAACCAGATGTTGTTATTAATATTCCAAATCAAGGGAGAGATAAGAATCGATTAGGATATTTATTACGAGAACTTTGTAATAGATATAAAATTCCTTACTTTACTAGCTTTGAGACTGCTCAGACAGTTTTAGAAAGTATGAACACAACTGAACAAAAAGTGCGTTCATTACAATCATATACAGCTTCTTTAAAAGAAGTAATAACATCAAAATAGTTTTAGAAAGTGTATGCTATGGTAACCTGAAAATCACCATAACTAACAGGTACGAGCAGAAAGAAAAAGAAAATATTAGAGGTTGGAACAAAAGTAGGTAATGTATCGGGTTTCTAACTGAGGACGGCAGCTGAGCTTCCGGATAAAAGTAATCCGAAAGCTCACTAACCTTCCTCCAAAAGAAGTTTACTATATTTTTAGGTGCTTCGATTTTGCCAGGTCCCAGCCCGATTGATTAACAACTTTTACAAGTATTGATCAAACCATCTACCGATTTGTTCTAATCTTTTGATACGCATAGATGGGTCTCCACTTCTGCTTAATTCATGATTTGCCCCTGGAAAGCGAATAAACTCTACTTCTTTCTTCAGATGTTTCAACGTAACGTATAATTGCTCTCCTTGTTCGATTGGACAACGAAAATCTAGCTCCCCATGAAGGATAAGTAACGGTGTCTCGACGTTCGCTGCATACTTAAGAGGAGATATATCCCAAAGTTTTTCTGGACCATCTAATAGATTTAATCCATGCTCCCATTTTGTAAAGAAATATCCAATGTCACTAACTCCATAAAAACTGAGCCAATTTGAAATGGAACGTTGAGTAACAGCTGCTTTAAATCGATTCGTATGTCCAACAATCCAGTTTGTCATAAATCCACCATAGCTTCCACCAGTGACTCCAAGTCGATCTTCGTCAATAAAGGAATACTTATCTAGACAATAATCTACTGCTTCCATTAAGTCTTGGTAATCCCCTTGTCCATAATTTTCTCTTACGCCATTAACGAATTGTTGTCCATAGCCGTGACTACCCCGAGGATTTGTATAAACAACAACATATCCTTTTGCAGCTAGTAACTGTAGTTCATGGAAAAATGAATTTCCGTACATAGCATGAGGACCACCATGAACTTCTAATATAAATGGATATTTTTTTCCTTCTTCAAAGTTATATGGTCGTAATAACCAGCCTTGGATTTCAAGTCCATCCGATGATGTAAAGGAAATTTCCTCGGGTTTCTCTACATGAATTTCTTCTAATAATGATTTATTAGCATTTGTTAGTAAGGAAAGTTCACGATTACTGTTTAATTCATAAAAATTGCCTGGGTCTATTGGAGAGCTAATTCCTAAAATAAATGTTTCTTCATCAGGATGATAGGTGAAACCAAATACATGATTATCATCACCGTATACTTTTTCAAGATTGCCCTTAAGGTCCGTCTGATAAAGAGAAGTAGAACCTTGATCGGATGCTAGGAAATAAATTGATTTCCCATCTTTAGACCAAATTGGACCGTTTTCTGATTCTCCTAATCTAGAATCAGTAACCATCGCATCACCTAATTGAATATCCCACTGATCCGTAATTTCTTTTCTTTCTTTTGAGGATAGTTCAAATAGATAGAGTTTCGTTAACGTTGCGCCGGCATAATCAAAGTCATGACCGAGTGTAATAATTTGTGAACTATCGCTTGAAAAACGGGCATTATAATAATTGCTATTTCCATCCGTTATTAATGTAAATTCATGTGTATGTAAGTTTAATAGAAATAAATCAGAAGTTAGTTCATAATCAGCTTCTTCACTCCAATTACTAGAAAAAATTAGTTGTTTACCATCTATAGAGATATCATGTAATGAATGGTTAAATGGTTTTGTGGTCCATTGTTTGAAATCCTTAGTTGCTAGGTGGTATTCAATAATTTGTATATAAGAGTCGTCATGAAAACCTTTTGCATCTGATTTGTGTTTTAAACGATTAACAATAAGCGGTTCTTTTTGTTTGTCTTGTTTCATTTGTTTCTTTTCTTCACAAGTAAGTTCATTTTGGCTGTGGATGTCATCGTCCATACTCAATGGCGCAGAAAAGAAGATGGATGAACCATCGGGAGACCATTTTGGTGAAAAAGCACCTTTTTGTAAAAATGTGATCTGTTTCGGTTCACCTCCGTCTAAATCCAATAGCCATAATTGTGGTGTACCAGATCGAGTGGACTGAAATACTGCCTGTGTATTACTTGGGTTAATTCGAAAATTGGTATTGGAATGCTTTCCTAAGGTCCATTGTTTTGTTTGGTTAGTGGAAATATCTTTACTGTACACATGTGCTTCATATTCACTATCTTCATTTACTGTTGTCGAAATGTATGTAAAGCGGTTGGTAGAAGCTGTGTAAGTGGGGTCGCTCAAAATTTCTAGACGTTTTAAGTCGGTCTCGTTGATTGCTCGTTTTGTTAAATTCATGTATATCCTCCTAAATTTTACAAAAAATCAAAAACTTGATATTATTTTAAACTAATTAGAGGCTCTAATCAATTGAAACATCTTTAATCTAATGAAAAATGTTTAAGTTGTTTTGGGTTTTTAATAATATAAATTTGCTTTTCTTTAACAGAATTTAGTTTGTCTAAAATAGTGGGAGCATTATTTTTATTAAACATTAAAACATAATGTACAAAGTCCCAATCTAATTTTTCTTTACAACCCTCTCCCATATCTGGACGAGTTTGTCCATGATATTGAATCCTTCTCTTTATGATTCTGTGTAAACAACGGGTGGTTTTATAATGGAGAAAAATAATCGTGTCAGCATATTTCATACGTATACTCATTGTTGAACCGTAATTTCCATCAATAATCCATGCAGGTTCTTCCATAATCTCTTTTTGTTTATCTATAAATCTATTTTGCTCGATCGGTTTCCAACCTGGTTCCCAAAAAATAGAATCCAGATGATACACCGGGATTTTTTTTTGATTACCGAGTTGCTTTGCTAACGTTGATTTTCCAGAACCAGCACAGCCTACTATCATGATTTTTTTCAAATTATGACCTCCTTTGTTAACCGGATTGAAGCTTTATCAATATTAAAATAAGAAGATTAAGAAAATTCCACAGGTGGAAAAACGAGGTAGGGTAAAAGGTATAATCTAGAAAGAAAGATTTAAACACTACCTTACCTCGTCTTTTTGTTCTTATAAAAAGAAAGTTACACAGTTAATCTATCTTTAATAGTTGCATCTGATTCATATGCTTGTTGTAATTGTTTGGTGATTGTACCTGGTTTACCATCACCGATAACTTTATCATCCACACGTACAATTGGAGTAACTTCAGAAGTACTACTTGATAAGAATATTTCATCTGCATTAGAAATGTCCTCTAGTTGAAATGCTTCTTCAATAAGTTCAATATTTGCATCCTTTAAGAATCTTTCCACAGCCATGCGTACACAACCATAGAGGATATTGTTTGTAGTTGGGTGTGTATATACTTTCCCATTCTTAACTAAATACACATTAGATGAGCTGCATTCAGTTACTTTCCCATCTCTATGGAGAATAGCTTCATAACATCCCTGTTCCTTAGCTGTTTGTTTTGCTAAAACATTAGGAAGTAAATTTAAACTTTTAATATAGCAATTTTGCCAGCGGATATCGGGTTGAGTAATTGTAGAAACTCCATGTTGTAAAGCTTCTTTATTTCTTGGCATATCCTGTACATAGGCATACATGTTTGGTTCTACAGTTTGAGGGAAAATATGGTCGCGAGGAGCAGAACCTCTAGTGATTTGCATATACATTTTTCCATCTGTAGTCATTTCATTTTTTGTAATTAATTGAAGTAATAATTCTTTCATTTCTTTTTTACTTTGTGGTATTTCCATTTTAATTGCCTCTGCTGAGCGATATAATCGGTCCACATGTTCTTCAAATAGATAGTATTTCCCCTCATATACACGAATAACTTCATAAATCCCATCTCCGAACTGTAAACCGCGTTCCTCGAAAGGGTAGTTTAAGCTATCCTTATCTTTAAATTCAGATTGAGTTAAAATAATTGGATATACAGACATAAAATAAGCTCCTCTCTTCAAGCATAATACTAGTTTATAACTTGGTATATCATATGTAAATAACTAATTATTTCATAATTATCTTTATAAATGGGTCAAATTTATAATTGTCAATTTCAATTAAAAAACAAAAAATTTACTATTCTTGGCTTTGATTGCAATGAAAGACGGCGACTTCTGCTCAGAATAGGGAGCTTGAAAATCCACTAGGAAAAAGCTCTTCTTTTCCTAGTTAGTTGAAGCCCTGCCTGCTAAAAAGCGACTGTCTGTAATGAAAATCAAAACAGCAATATTTGGATTTTACATAAAATATCTTATTATGAAATTCATTTAAATAACGTAAATTAAATATAAATTTTGTAAAAAAATGATGAAATTATGGTTGATTTGTTAAATTAACATTGCTATAATGTAACTTATCAGCAAAAAAGTAACATAAATATTTTTTGATGCGGGTGTAGTTTAATGGTAAAACCTCAGCCTTCCAAGCTGATGACGAGGGTTCGATTCCCTTCACCCGCTCCATACATATGTCATAACGCAGTGTTTCGTACATAGGGTCTACGAAGCGTTGCGTTTTTTAATGTTATAAAGTATAGAATCCTTGAAATAATAATCATTTGCATAGTATTCTTGTGTAAAATAGCTATGGTTGGGGGACGGACTTATGGAACAACTACAAGATAAATTAGCTGCGATAGATCGAAAAGGATATAAAAGCTATAAACAAATACAGGGAACGTATACACATCCATCGTTCAAACTTCAAATTGATTATGTTCAAGGAGATCCATTTGCAAGTCCATCAAAAATTAGAATAATAGTTGATCATACTAAACGATCGATTGAATCGTCATGGTTAGAAACTGTAGATAGAAAAACTGCTGCAGAAGATGCGTTTGCAAGAGTGATTGACAAAGCAATTAGTCAAAATAAGTTTTCGATAAAAGGTTCGGGAAAAAGTGGATTGATTGCTTTCGACGGACCTGGACAAGAAATCTTGAAACGTTCAGCAGTATCTTTACAAGAGCATTCCATCACTATTTGTTTATCGGTTGGATTGCCTGCACAGGGAAGATCGATTAACGGCAGAGAAGCAATCAAACTCTTTAGCAAAGTAGTACCAAATCTTTTAAAAGAATCCGTATTTAAAGTAAAAAATGAACAAATAGAAAAAGCAATCATTTTAGCTGATCAGCAATCTCATATTCTGAAAGTAATGAAAGAAAATAAGTGGGTGTCCTTTGTTGCTAATGGCTCCATACTTCCGCGTAGGAGTGGAGTAAGTAATTTGCCACAACAACAAGCGGTACCTTTTCAAAGTCCGAAAGAAAATGAAGTGGAAATCAATTTACCTTATGGTAAAACAATAAAGGGAATGGCAACTCATCGTGGGGTTACATTAATAACAGGTGGCGGTTATCACGGTAAAAGCACATTGTTACAAGCAATGGAGCGAGGTGTATATCGACATACCGCTGGAGATGGACGTGAATTTGTATTAACGGACCCGACAGCAGTGAAAATTAGAGCGGAAGACGGAAGAAAAATTTCTGCTGTAGATATATCGCCGTTTATTTCAAACTTGCCACATGGTAAAGATACGAATAATTTTTCCACAGAAGATGCTAGTGGGAGTACTTCCCAAGCGGCAAACGTAATGGAAGCTATTGAAGTAGGAGCAAGTACGTTATTATTTGATGAAGATACAAGTGCAACGAATTTCATGATTAGGGATATTCGTATGCAAAAATTGGTTGCTAAAAATAAAGAACCAATAACGCCATTTATTCACCGTATTCGTCAACTTGTCGATGAATTAGGAGTTTCCGTGATTCTAGTGACGGGTGGGTCAGGTGATTACTTTTCTGTTGCGGACAATGTCATTTTGATGGAAGAGTATATTCCAAGACAAGTAACTCGTGAGGCGAAAAAAATCATAAATGAAAATCCGATTGAAAATGAGGAAGTTCCATCAACAGAATTTGGAAAACACACGAAACGTAAGTTATTACAGTCTTCATTTCCTAAACAAGGTGACAGGAAATTTAAGATCCAAGCAAAAGGTCAATATCAAATTATGTTAGGAAATTCACTAATTCTATTTTCAAATACGGAACAACTTATTGATACCTCACAAACTAGAATGATAGCAGAAGTCATTCAATATTTGTACCGAACGAATATTATGGAAAATCGCTCACTTACGGATATTTTGGATATTATTGAGAATGAAATGAATAAAGGCTTAGATCAACTTACATTAAACAGAGGAAAGCATCCAGGGGATTTAGCAAAACCTCGCCGTTATGAAATCGCAGCTGTATTAAATCGTATGCGTAATGGCAAGTTTGTATTAAATCACATTTAGAAAGGAGGGGGCGTCTTGCACGTAGATCAATTAAAAGAAGATATTCAATCTTATGCGAAGGAAATAGGGATTGATAAAATCGGTTTTACGACCGCTGATGTTTTTACAGAATTAAAAGAACGTTTACGCAGACAACAGGAACTACAATACCAGTCTGGTTTTGAAAAAGGCTCTATAGAAGAAAGGACCGAACCTAAAAGGTTATTACCAGAAGCGAAATCAATTATCTCTATAGCTGTAGCTTATCCACAAAAAATGCATGATGCCCCCCGGAGCACAAAAGAAGAGAGACGTGGTATTTTCGCAAGGGCCTCATGGGGGATTGATTATCATGTTGCCTTACGTGAGCGTTTAAATAAACTGTCAGAATATATCCAAGAAAAATATCCTGATGCGGTGAACAAAATTATGGTTGATACCGGAGAGCTATCTGATAGAGCAGTTGCAGAACGTGCAGGCATAGGATTTAGTGGGAAAAATACGTCGATTATCACACCTGAGTTTGGTTCCTTTGTTTACTTAGGGGAAATGATTACGAACATTCCATTTGTACCTGATAGTCCGGTGGAAGAAAGCTGTGGTGATTGTACAATCTGTATGGATGCCTGTCCAACAGGAGCTTTAGTGCAGGGTGGTCAATTAAATGCACAAAGATGTATTGCGTTCTTAACGCAGACGAAAGATTTCTTACCAGATGAGTTTCGTTCTAAAATTGGCAACCGAATTTATGGTTGTGACACTTGTCAACAGGTATGTCCTTATAATAGAGGAGTGGATTCTCATTTTCATCAGGAACTAGAACCTGAACCAGAGTCCGCAAAACCGAAGTTAAAACCAATGCTACACTTGTCCAATAAAGAGTTTAAAGAGAAATTCGGTTATATGTCTGGGTCTTGGCGCGGTAAAAAACCTTTACAACGAAATGCACTTATTGCTATTGGCCACTACAAAGATAAAAGCGCGATTGAGGATCTGATTAAAGTGATGAATAATGATCCAAGGCCAGTTATTCGTGGAACAGCAGCATGGTCATTAGGGAAAATCGGATCTCAGCATGCATATGATGCAATTAAAACAGCTATGGAAAAAGAAACCGATAGTCAAGTTCTTTTTGAGATGGAAAAAGGTCTGTCTTTTCAGGAGCAAACTTAAAGGAATTCATTTCATGGTGAGATTCTTCTTCTCACGAGAAATGTACAAAAAAGGTTAAGTAACTTAATCTGATAAGTATTCCTCTCAGTTACAAGTTCAGTTAAATATTTTCTCGTAAAATATATCCTCTTCACATACATTGTTATGGGAGGGGATGTTTTTATGGAAAGCATAAAAGAGTATTGGAGTAGGTTGTTCTCAGAAAGGCATTCCGAAGATGAATGGTGGCAGAAGAAATTAGATTTGCTGGTAAAAAGAAATGCATCAATTGTAAAAATATCTGGCAATGGTAAGGTGACACGAAAACTTCATTATGATAATCGATCAAATTATGAATATGTAATGCATTTACAATTTTTAATAAAACAAAATGATCGATTTATGTTGGAAGAACAGGTTTTACCTTTTTCGTATAGTGTCTTAGATGAAACAATTGTCAATCATAAAAAACGTGAAACTAATTTTGAAAAAATTCCAGATGATTATTTACTATGGAATTCAAGTAAATCACAACGACTTGAATCGAGCCGGTTTGATTATAATCGTCTTGAGGCTGTAAAATATGCTGAACGTTGGTGGAACAGTTATAACCCGGCTTACAGAACATTTGAAGTAGATTGTACAAACTATATTTCACAATGTTTATATGCAGGTGGAGCGCCTACTTGGGGAGAACCTGTTCGAGAGCGAGGCTGGTGGTATAGCGGGAATTCCTGGAGTTTTAGTTGGTCGGTTGCACATGCGATGCGATGGTACTTAAGTGGTTCTAACAAAGGTTTAAAGGGGCAAGAAGTCGAAAGTCCGGAGGAATTACTACCTGGAGATGTCATTTGTTATGATTTTGAAGGAGATAATCGTTGGAATCATACCACAATAGTTGTGACAAAAGATGAGTATGGTATGCCTTTAGTAAATGCACATACGGATAATAGTCGCCATCGCTATTGGTCATATGAAGACTCAACTGCTTATACACCAGAGATCCAATACAAATTTTTTCGGATTGGTGAAAATTAGTGTATAATGTATAAGGTTACTATACAAGAAGGAGAAATGAGTTTTGAGTGTGCATGTTGTTTTATTTGAACCAGAAATTCCAGCAAATACAGGGAATATAGGAAGAACGTGTCTTGCGACAGGGGTTACGCTCCATCTAATACATCCACTTGGCTTTTCAACAGATAGCAAGATGGTGCGAAGAGCTGGATTAGATTATTGGGAGCATGTAGATGTTCAAGAATATCAATCGATAGAAGAGCTTTACAAAACATATCCAGATGCGAGATTTTATTATATTGAAAACTTTGGAACAAAACATTATACTGACTTTGATTTTAGTGATTCGAATATAGATCAATTTTTTGTTTTCGGAAAAGAGTCTACAGGTATACCTAAAGAATTGTTAGTTGGAAAAGAAGATCAATGCCTGCGTATTCATATGAATGATAAGGTACGATCACTAAACTTATCCAACACTTCAGCAATAATTATTTATGAAGTATTAAGGCAACAAGGCTTTCCGAATTTATATTAATATGTATCCTACTTCGTAATGAAGTGGGTTTTTTTGTATAAATTTTAGAGGTTGGAACATTACAAAGGACGGTTTACTGAAAAGATTGATTCAATCTTTTGAGTAAATACTTTTGTTCCAACCTCTAACCACATTAATATTGATCTTCTTTTGGTACCCCTGATTTAGCTTCATATCCTGAAGTAAACATAGAAACAACGAATGTTACAATAACTCCCATTAATAGAGCAAGTTTCATTATTATTTCCTCCCTTGTAGACGTACTTTCTAGGCGTATTTCTCACTAGTATGCCCTTATTATAACGAAAAAAATCAAGATTGTGAACTAGGCACTTTTAATCGATGTCGTTATTTTAAAAAAATAATGTCGATAAATTGTTTAAAAGATTTCTCGAATTGTTGTATCCTCCGTAAAAATCATGTATATTAGTTGATGAATAGAGAAACGAACTCTATAATGGTTTTGAACCGTTTTCATAACGGATAAGTTAACTTCTAATGGGGGTATCAGTCGTGGCAGAAAATGCAGAATCTGCAGAAAGATTTTGGGGGCAGTTTCACGGACAAAACACGGGGTATTTGGAACAACAATTTGAGTTGTACAAAGAAGATCCGGAATTAGTTGAATCTTCTATCAGAACAATATTTGATACACATGGCGCTCCATCTTGGCTTACTTCTACCGAGAATGTAAAATCTGTATCCAATGCATCTGATTTCGATGTAACCAATTTAACCTCAGCAATCAGACTTGTTGAGGCTATTCGTCGTTATGGACACACAGATGCAGATATATATCCAGTTGGTGGATATAAGGGTGATCGTTCTAAGATGTTGGATTTATCAACATATAATCTAACAGAACAAGATTTAGAGAAGATTCCTGCATCTTGGATTTGGGAGAAGGAAGCTCCTGGAGTAAATACAGCTTTAGATGTAGTTAATCAGTTAAGGAAGTATTATACTGGTACGATTACATTTGAATATGACCATGTTAATAATGATGAAGAACGTAAATGGTTATTTGATTTAATTGAAGAAGGAAATGCAAGACTAGATCCAAGTAATGATGAAAGAAAAGAGATTCTTCAACGTTTAGTTGATGTAGAAGGTTTTGAGAAATTTCTTCATAAAACCTTTGTTGGTCAAAAACGTTTTTCCATTGAGGGATTAGAATCAATGGTGCCGATGATCGATCATATTGTTCAATATGCAAATCAAGATAGTATTGAACATGTCATGATGGGAATGGCACATCGTGGAAGATTATCTGTACTAGCAAATGTTTTAGGAAAACCATATGATAAGATTTTTTCGGAGTTTAATTACACGAAAGACAAGGAATTAATGCCATCTGAAGGGTCCAGAGCAATCAATTATGGATGGACTGGTGATGTTAAGTATCATTATGGTGCAGAAAAAGAAGTTGAATATGGCAATAAAGGTCAAACGAGAATAACTTTAGCGCACAATCCATCGCATCTCGAATTTGTTAATCCAATAGTAGAAGGATTTACTCGCGCGGCTCAAGATGATCGAAGTGAAAAAGGTTATCCGAAGAAAGATTCCAATAAGGCTGTTTCTGTATTAATTCATGGTGATGCAGCATTTATTGGTGAAGGTGTCGTTGCAGAAACGCTGAACTTAAGTGGATTACCAGGGTATTCTACTGGGGGGACTTTGCATATTATTGCAAATAACCTACTTGGATATACCACAGATCGTGAAGATGGCAGGTCTACAAGGTACGCAAGTGATTTGGCGAAAGGATTTGAAATCCCAGTTATCCGAGTAAATGCGGATGATCCAATTTCATGCATCTCAGCTATTAAAATAGCATATGAATATCGTCAAAAATTCCATAAAGATTTTCTAATAGACTTAGTTGGCTATCGTCGTTACGGACATAATGAAATGGACGAACCTCGTACAACGCAACCAAGTCTTTATCAGCAAATTGATGATCACCCATCTGTTGCTTCATTGTTTGGAAAAGGAATGGAAGAAAAAGGTATTCTTCAAGAGGGTGGATTTGAGGAAGTAAAAAACGCTGTTGAGAAAAAACTGACTGACATTTATAAAGGAATGACAGAAAGTGAAATTGGCGAACCAGAAGCTAAGTTAATGCCAAAAGTATTAACCAATGGTTTAGATCAATTTAAGACAGCTATTGATTTATCTACATTAAAATCGATTAATAAAGAATTGCTAGAACGTCCAGAGGGCTTTAAAGGATTCAAAAAAACAGAGCGAATCCTACAGCGCAGAAAAGATGCGTTGGAAGAAGGAAATAAAGCGGACTGGGGTACAGGTGAAGCGTTAGCTTTTGCGTCTATACTAAAAGATGGAACACCAATTCGATTAACTGGACAGGATACCGAACGTGGGACATTTGCGCATCGTCATATTGTATTACATGATGTAGAAACTGGGGAGAAATACAGTCCACTACATGGATTATCGGATGTTCATGCATCTTTTGATGTACGTAACAGTCCTTTATCTGAAGCTGGAGTTTTAGGATTTGAATACGGATATAGCGTCCACTCACCAAATACACTTGTTATTTGGGAAGCTCAATTCGGTGATTTCGCGAACGCAGGACAGGTTATTTTTGACCAATTTATTTCTTCTGCTCGTGCAAAATGGGGCGAGAAATCAAATATGGTTTTACTTCTGCCTCATGGATATGAAGGCCAAGGTCCGGAACACTCTAGTGCAAGATTAGAACGTTTCTTACAGATGGCAGCTGAAAATAATTGGATAGTAGCAAATGTGACTTCATCCGCACAACTATTCCATATTCTTAGACGCCAAGCAGCTATGCGAGATCGTGATGAAGCTAGACCATTAGTATTAATGACTCCTAAAAGTAGTCTTATCCGTCATCCGCGTATGGGAGCGACTGCTGAGGAATTTACAGAAGGTGGTTTCCTGCCATTACGTGATCAACCAGGATTTGAAGCGAACCGAGAAAAAGTAACGCGTCTTGTTGTTGGTAGTGGGAAAATGATGATTGATATAGAAGAAGCGATGGATGATTCAGATGAAACATATGATTCGTTACAAATAAAAAGAGTGGAACAAATTTATCCATTCCCTAAAAAAGCATTGGAAGAGGAAATAAAGCAGCTTCCAAACTTAAAAGAGATTGTGTGGGTACAAGAGGAACCGAAAAATATGGGTGCATGGAATTTTGTTGATGATTATCTGAGAGAATTATTGAATGGAGATCAGAAACTTAAAGTCATAAGTAGACCAGATCGTTCGGCACCAGCTGGAGGTATTCCGACTGTACACAAAACGGCTCAAAATAAAATTATCAAGCAAGCATTGAATCAATCTGAAGGAGGAAAATCCAGTGCAGGAAATTAAAATCCCAGAATTAGCAGAATCCATTACAGAAGGTACGATTGCAGAATGGCTTGTCAAAAAAGGCGACAAAGTTGAAAAAGGTGACCCAGTAGTAGAATTAGAAACGGATAAAGTAAATGTAGAAGTAAATGCAGAATTTTCCGGAGTCATCACAGAAATCATTAGTGAAGAAGGTGATGATGTAACTGTTGGAGATACCATTGCTAAGTTAGATGAAAATGGTGAAGCTGGTTCAAGTTCAGATGAATCAGAATCAACGCCTAAAGAAGTACCTAAGCAGGAAGAAAAGCAAGAAGATAAACAGAAAGCATCTGAAACAAAAACATCTAAGGATGCAGATACTACAACTGATAATAATGGAGAAGTGATTGCATCTCCTGCAGCTAGAAAACGAGCTCGTGAATTAAATATTGATTTAAGTAGTGTTCAATCACGTGATCCATTAGGACGTGTACGCACGGAAGATGTAGAAGCACAAGCACAAGCGAATAAACAATCTACGGAGAAAAAGCAAGCGAAAAAAGAAGCTCCAAAATCGGAGAAAACAGAATTTGATAAACCGGTAGAACGAGTGAAAATGACTCGTCGTCGTCAAACAATCGCAAAAAATCTTGTAGAAGTACAGCATAATACTGCAATGCTTACTACTTTTAACGAAGTAGATATGACAGCGGTAATGGAATTACGTAAACAACGTAAAGATAAATTCTTAGATAAAAATGGTGTTAAATTAGGATTTATGTCCTTCTTTACAAAAGCTGTTGTAGGTGCATTGAAGGAATTCCCATTACTAAATGCTGAAATTCAAGGAAATGAACTAGTCATTAAAAAATTCTATGACATCGGTATTGCTGTATCTACGGATGATGGACTTGTAGTACCTGTAGTCAGAGATGCAGACCGGAAAGATTTTGCTGGGATTGAACAAGATATTATCGATTTAGGTACGAAAGCAAGAGATAATAAATTGGCGTTAAAAGACCTGCAAGGTGGATCTTTCACAATTACAAACGGTGGAACATTTGGTTCTATGATGTCTACACCAATTTTAAATGCTCCTCAAGTAGGTATTTTAGGAATGCATAATATAGTAAAACGTGCGATGGTAATGCCAGATGATTCTATTGAAGTACGTCCAATGATGTATTTAGCTCTATCTTATGATCACCGTATTGTTGATGGTAAGGAAGCTGTACAATTTCTTGTTCGTATTAAACAAATGTTAGAAGATCCGTATGATCTTTTACTGGAAGGCTAATTAATAATAGTTGTATAGAAAAACAGGGTTTTAGATTTGACCCTGTTTTTCTTTTTTTGATTGTATACTAGATTGTCATACTTTTGATAAATTTAATAAATAAATTCATTAGTTTTTGTTGAAATTAGTCAGCAGAACGAATATTATAGTACTTGCTGGGTACATTATTGACATGATATGAATAAATTCTTTTTAATAAAAGATTATAAAAACGTTATCATTTTTGAAAATTAAGAACTTCAAAATGGTAATATATTTTTTAATTGTTTAACTTGTCATACGTCATACATGTTGATAGATAACATGGTATATATACCTAATAACGAATAAAGGAGGCTAACCGTGAGTATTCTTCTCGGTATATTAGCAATTATTGTTACACTGGGACTTGCCTACCTTATGTCTAACAAAAAGAAGAAAGTGAACTTTAAAGGCATTGGGATTATGTTGGTCCTTCAATTACTAATTACTTGGTTTATGTTTTCAACAAGTATTGGTGCAGCAGTTATCAATGGAATATCAGCAGTATTTAATAAGTTGATTGAATTTGGTACAGAAGGAATCAATTTCGTACTAGGAGGATTTGTTGTTGAGGAAGGTGGAGTATTCTTTTTCAACGTATTATTACTAATTATATTCTTTGCGACATTACTTTCTGTTTTAACGTATTTAAAAATACTACCTGCAATTATTAAATATGTTGGAGCGGCAATTTCAAAAGTTACTGGTTTACCTCGAATTGAATCCTTTAATGGAGTAAATAGTATATTCTTTGGACAATCGGAAGCTCTAATCGCAATTCGATCACAATTCCATCATTTAAGTGAAAATCGTCTTTATATTGTCAGTGCTTCAGCGATGGGGTCAGTTTCTGCTTCCATTGTAGGTGCATATATTCAAATATTACCACCTGAATATATACTGGTTGCATTACCTTTGAACATGTTTAGTGCATTAATGATTGCATCCATTATTGCTCCTGTCGAAGTTCCAAAAGAAGAAGACAAGGTTGATATTACCGATGTTAGTCAAGATAAAAGTATTTTCGAAGCAATGGGTAACGGGGCTTTAGAAGGTGGGAAAATTGCATTAATCGTAGCTGCGATGTTAATTGCATTTATTGCATCTCTAGAGCTTGTAAACTGGTTAATTCAGTTTGTATTTGCTGGCGTAACTTTACAACAAATCTTAGGATATATTCTTGCCCCTATTGGAATTTTAATGGGGATAGCTCCAAATGAAGTTATAGAAGCTGGATCTATTATGGGTACGAAGATTGTTACGAATGAATTTGTAGCGATGTTACAATTCCAACCACTATTAGATGAAATGTCTGAAAAAACAATTGGTATTGTTACCGTATTCCTAACAAGTTTTGCTAACTTCTCTTCGATTGGTATCATTGCTGGTACGGTTAAAGGAATTGATAGTAATAAAGCTGTATCTGTATCTCAATTTGGGATGAAACTTTTATTAGGATCAATACTAGCTTCTATCTTGTCAGCAACTGTTGTAGGATTGTTCTTGTAAAAAATTAATTTATTATCTTAATGAATCAATTTCATAATTAATATATTGGTGTAAAATCCGAACGTTGCGTTGTTTAATTTCCATTGCAGACGGCGCTTTCCGCAGGCACGGCCTCAGCTAACTTGAAAAGAAGAACACTTTTCAAGTGGATCTTCAGCTTATGCTATTCCTGCAGGAGTCGCCGTCTTCCATTCCAATCAAAGCCAAGAATCCCCCCCTGTTATCCGAACATTATTATATAAAACATCAAATAATGTTCGTTTTTCATAAAACGTAGCAATTATGAAATTGATTCTAATATCTTATGATTATATTAAAGATTCTCAGCATATTTTTGCTGAGAACCTTTTGCATTTTTTAATATCTATACTGATTTTCTCTGGATAAATAATAGTCTGGCTAATAATGCAATAGCTCCTGCACTTAGCCCAACAATAATACCAACCCAGTAACCAAACGGCTCTAATGCAGTATAATTTGCAAATAAATAACCGGTTGGTAGTCCAATTATCCAATAGGAGATTAAAGCAATAACTAATGTCATATTCACATCTTTATACCCACGCAATGCTCCTTGAATTGGTGCTCCTATCGCATCTGCTAACTGATAAAAGATAGCAAAAATAATAAACTGCTTCGTAAGTTCAATTACTTGTGGGTCAGAATTATATAATCTGGCTACAATATCATCAAATGTATATAAAATTATACCTGCAAAAATAGCAATTAATAATCCTCCCACAATTCCCATATACGTGTAACTTTTAGCATCCTGGAATCGTTTAGCACCTACTTCAAATCCAACTGCAATGGTCAATGCCATCCCAACACTCAATGGCAACATATATAATAAACCAGCAAAGTTCATAGCGGCTTGGTGAGCGGCAATGGTATTTGTGTTGTATTCACTCATCAACAGTGTAACAGCTGAGAAAATACTTGTCTCAAAGAATATAGCTAATCCAATTGGTAAACCAATTTTTAGTTGGTCCCACCAGTATGAAAGTGTAGGTGGTAAGATTTTTTGAAATACTTTATAATTACGAAACGGGTAGACACGATGAATCATAAATATTGAAATCCCACTGATAATCCAATAAGTAAGGCTTGTTGCTATACCTGCACCAATTCCACCAAATGCAGGGATACCAAATTTACCAAATATTAATATGTAATTTAAAACTACATTGATCGGTAGTGAGATTAAAATAATAATCATAGAAGAACGTGTTTGTCCTAATCCATCCATAAAACTTCGGATAGTATGGAATAAAAATAAAGGTACGATTCCAGTTCCTAAAGTAATTAAGTAGTATTTAGCTATATGTTGTACTTCTTTTTCTAAACTCATCGCTTGTAAAATGGGATCTAATGCTAATCCACCAATTAATATAATAATGACTGATAATGCTACAGATAAATACATACCTTGTTGAATTACTTGTGGAATATCTTGCTTGTTTTTAGCTCCAATCAGATGTGCAATAATAGGGGTTATTGATAAGACAATCCCATTGATCCCAGTCAAGATTGGTACCCATAGGCTTGAACCAATTGCAACACCCGCAAGATCGCTGGCACTAAATTGGCCAGACATCATTGTGTCAAAGAAACTCATTAGATTTATACTTACTTGAGTGATTAGTATTGGCAGTAAAATAATAATAAAAAGTTTGACTTTATCTCTTAATGTTGTTGTTTGGTACATATGCAATTCTTCTTCCTTTTTAATTTTCTTCTTATTATAACGTAATTATATAGTGCATTGACCATTATACGCTGATATAATGTGTTGGGAAAGGAATGAGTTCCGTGAAAAATAATAAACGTATTTTATTTACAGGTGGCGGCACAGCAGGACATGTTATCGTTAATTTAGCACTTATACCTTACTATCAAGAACAAGGTTGGGAAATTGATTACATTGGCTCCTATAATGGAATAGAGCGAGATTTAATATCACCATTAGAGGGGGTAACTTATCATTCTATATCTACCGGAAAATTACGAAGATATATGTCGAAAGAAAATTTCAAGGATCCATTTAAAGTACTTAAAGGTACTATGCAAGCATATCGCATAATTGGTAAACGTAAACCATCTATTGTATTTTCAAAAGGCGGTTTTGTATCCGTACCAGTAGTTGCCGCAGCAAAACTCCGAGGTGTACCATCAATTATTCATGAATCAGATTATACTCCAGGATTAGCTAATAAATTATCGATACCTTTTACTAAAAGAGTATTGGCTACTTTTCCAGAAACCATGCAATATTTACCAGAAAGTAAAGCTTCTTATGTTGGAGCAGTTATTCGAGATGAATTATTTACTGGAAAACGTGAAATTGGATTAAGGATTAGTGGCTTAAAAGGAAACAAACCAGTTTTACTCGTTATGGGAGGGAGTGGAGGATCGGAAAAAATTAATCAGACTATTCGTCATTCCATAACAACACTATTAGATGAATTTGAGATTATTCATATTTGTGGTAAAGGTAAGGTTGATCATTCCTTACAATTGGATGGATATGTTCAGTTTGAATATATTAATCATGAATTGAAAGATATTTTCGCTGCCACAGATCTAGTCATTTCTCGAGCGGGTTCTAATGCTATCTTTGAGTTTTTAGCATTGCGCTTGCCGATGTTACTTATTCCACTATCAAAAGAAGCTAGTCGAGGCGATCAAATAATAAATGCGAATTCCTTCAAGGAAAAGAACTATGCTAGAGTACTACAGGAAGAAGAACTTACCGAACAAACATTAGAAAAACATCTTAAAGAACTAAATAAAGCAGCACCTGTTATTAGAGACGAAATGAAAAAATATAAAAGTGAGCAATCGCTCCTCTCCGTAACGGAGATTATCGATGATATTATAAATTGAAAAGATCTAAGTGGTCTTTCATAATTAAATTTAAAATCCCTCCTACTTGGAGGGATTTTTAAGGTAGATGTGTTTTTTCTGATTCTAATTTATAACTTTCCTCGTAGTTGTTCCTCAATGTTACATAATTGTACCGTAGTTTTCGATATCGAGATCAATATTGAAATCCACCTGAATGTCAGGCAAAATCTTTTTCCATTCTTCATCAGTGAGAAGTCCGCTCGGCTTATTTATTCTATAGTACCTTCCAAATCCAATAGGATCGATTAGATGCTCTTTTGACTTATCTAATATTTGATTAAAGTGGGAAAGAAACTTTTTTTCTATTTCAGCCTCTAGACGATGAATCGTTTTCTCTTCACTAAATGCCATTATTATAGAAGTTTCATTGACGTCTGCTCGAATTTTCGTGTTCACCTCAAAAAGGGGTTGGTTTATATCAAGAAGCTTGATATGACTTTTTCCTTTGACTACTGTTAATTCTACAGTAAGTTCACTCTTATCGGAACCATCTGGGTGATAGATGGATTCTATAAAAGGTTCAATAGGAACAGTGATTTCGAGTGGGGTGTTCTTAATGGTCGTCTGCAATGTATTTAATATAGTTGCTTCTGTCATATCTCCCGAATCCACAATCCGATCTTTTTGAAAATATCCAATTCCAATTAGATTTGGACGACCTTCTTTTTTATCAAGTAATGGTAATACCGGATCATGTCCTGGTGTTCCATAAGTACTGGAAAAAGTATATAATGAAGCATTTGGTAGTGTTCCTTCGTCGACTTCTTTATTAATGAGACTTTCGAGAAAGTTTCCGATATCAATATTTGTTGAATCATCCTGATTGAGAATATCTTTTGCGTCTTCTGTGCTAATAGCAATATTCATGGTATCTGATACTCTTGAATCTCGAACAAGCCCATTCATGAAATGAAGTATCCCTTGCTCAGCTGTTTCATATCCATATATTTCTGTGTTTATTTGTCCGGGACTAGCTCTAAAGTTGATGTTATTTGCTGCTTTTTCTCTAGCTCCCTTTAATGTTTTGCCTACTCCAGATACAGTGTCATAATTTTGGGAGGTTTGCTGATCAAAACGATATACTAATAAAGTAGTTTCAATATCACCATTATCTAATCGATCAACCCCGCGTGTATTGATAACAGCTAGACTCTCTAATTCTTGTGCTGGAGGAAGACAGGAAGTTAAAAAAATAACACTGGGTAAAAGAAACAATAATTTTTTCATGCTTTTATCCTCCTGTTATTCTTTCTCCAATACGATTTTATAAGTACGATTGGTAGTAAAACTAATGGATAAACAAATATAAGCCAAAACCCTAATTGAGATGAAAAGTTAATCACGCGTTGAATAGAGTAATGGTCTGTTATCAAAACTGAACCAATTAGAATAAGGGCAGAAACAATATAGAGAGTTGCTTTTTGCGGTATACGGTACAATCGCTTCAATCCAAATGTGATTGCCCACATTAGTAACATCATATTTGGGACGAGTACCATAATCCATTCTGCCACGACAATAAAATCAAATCGTTCAATAAAGGTAAAATTTGCGATTTTGAATAATGCTAGTACAGACCAATCCCTGCGTAACAGTTGTTCGGCACTAAAAAATCCGATTGCAATCATTGTAGTCATCAATAAAACCATAGTTGTCCATACAGCAGATATAAGACTTGTTTTTAGTACCGTTTTCTTGTTTTCCAAAAAAGGGTAGATAAACAACAAAATTTCAAATCCAATGTATGAATAGGTCGTAGTTCTTGCTCCTTCTAATAATTCAGGCAAAGATGCTTGAAATAAAGGCAGATAATGCGTGTAATCCAGATGAATGGTTGCAGGTATTAATAGAAACAATAACCAAATTGAACTAAAGAAAAATACAAATGTGACGCCAACGATTACTTTAAGTCCTCCTAGTACACCGCTAATCATTAATATTACTAAAAGCAATCCAGTTACAAAAGGATGTAAAGTTGGAAAAATAAATACACGTATAATTTGAGCATACGTAATTACTATTGAAAAAAGTGCAATTGCAAAATGGATAATAAAAATAGTACCTAATAACTTACCAATCCATTTACCAAATATATCGACTTGTATTCCTAAAATATCAGCGTTTGAGTACTGTCTTAAAATAATTACCATCACGTACATAATAATGAATAGATATACAAGCCCAATTAGTAAGGAAATCCAAGCATCCTGTCTAGCGTGTTCATACAAAATTCGTGGAAGCCCTAATAACCCTACACCGATTTGGATAAAGGTAATAATAAAGAACAAGTAGAATGTTTTAATTTTTAAATTTGGTTTAACGCTTACGTTGATTTCCACTTTACCTCACCTACTCGTCTATATCTTTCTTTAAACCTTTTTTAATTTTTTTAAAACGATATTTGTCCTTAGGTCGATAGGAAACAAACCTCTTTTGTTGCATGTCGGGTTTACCACGAAATAATGACTTATTAAAATCTCTCCATTGAAAAGGATAAACAGGAGAAAAATAAGGTCTTCCTAATGAAGTTAGTTTTATTAAATGTATGAGTAGGATACTAGTACAAAACACGATTCCAATTAATCCAAGTAATCCTGCGAATATAATCATTGGAAAGCGGATGACTCGTGCAGTAGTTCCCATAATATAGTTAGGTGTGGTAAATGAAGCCAACGCACTTAATGCAACAATAATAACTAATACATTACTTGTGATTCCTGCTTCTACAGCAGCTGTTCCAATTACTACACCACCTACGATACCGATAGTTTGACCAACTTTAGTTGGGAGACGGGCACCAGCTTCTCTTAGTAATTCAATCATTAATTCCAAGAACAAAGCTTCAAATATAGGTGGAAATGGTACTGCAGCACGTGATTCTCCTAAGGTAATTAATACTGATGTTGGCACAATTTCATAATGAAATGTTACTGCCGCAACGTATAAAGGTGTAAGCAGTGTTGATATGAAGAAGGATATAAATCTTAAGATACGAATAAAAGAGGCGCTGTTCCAACGCATATAGATATCCTCTGTTGACTCAAAAAAACTAAAAAATGTAGAGGGAGCGATAATTGCATTTGGACTATTTTCAGATAATACACCAATTTTTCCACGAGATAGGTTATAGATTAAGCGATCAGGTAATTCTGTAATTAGAAATTGTGGAAATACAGTCGTGGAATTATCTTCTAAATATTGGGTAAGTACGGATGTATCATCTATAAAATCTACTTCTAATGCTTTAATTCGTTGTCTAAACGTATTGATATCTGTATCATTGGCAATCGATCGCAGATAAATAAGCCGAACTTCACGTGGATCTCTTCTTCCAATAATATGTTTTTCTAAAACTAAGTCTTTTGATTTTAATCCATAACGGATAATATTAATATTTGTGGAAAGTGATTCTGTAAAAGCAACTTTTGGACCCAATACAAGAGATTCTGTCTCGGTAGTTTCCAGGTTACGAATAATTTTATTTGGAATCGAATATCCAAGTACACTGTTTTCAGTTTCGAAATATACAAATACATTTCCTTGAATCAAATAATCTAGAATGCTTTCAAAATCATTGTATTCTCTTCCTTCACTTAGAGGTACTCGCTTTAAAGCAAATTGGTTCGTTAATTGTTCATCTGTATTTAATAGTGTTTCCAGTAAGTAATTTTCCAGTTTCATTTCATCTACTGAAAATTGTATATAGAATACGGCAATTTTTTGCTCTTCATGCTCATAAACGGTAAAGCTAAGGTCAGAAGAATTTGCATATTGTTTATCTAATAATTTTTTTAGTTCGAGAATCGTTAATGGAAAAGGATTTTTGTTTTTTGATCTAGATTTTTTCATGAGATACCTCCTCCAACATATACTATGACTGTTAGAGTGTACAAAAAAAGATTCATTTATACATTAGAATAAACCTCATTGTTCAAAATAAAAAACTCAAAGCAACAGCTAAAGCACTGTATACTTTGAGAGAGGTGAAACATAACGCGTTATCCATATTTTTTATTAGAAATTATGGTTTTATAATTAAATTTATATAATTATATAAATTTATTTTCGTTCATCTCTTGTTACAACATCTACTTTTCCGGTATCTGGATGAATGACAAGTCCATGTACCTTTATTTCTTCCGGGAGAAGAGGATGATTACGAACAAGGTTCACACTTTGTGAAACTGATTCTTCCACCGTTTCAAATCCATCAAATTCTTCATTAAGATCAATCCCATCATTGAATAATACATCGATGGTTTCTTCTTTTATTCCGCGTTCTATCATCACATTCTTTAATTCTTGTGTATCCACATGGGACATACCGCAATCATGATGACCTATCACGACAACTTCATCTGCTTTTAGTTTATAAATAGCTACTAATAAACTTTTCATTGCACTATCAAACGGATTACGAATAATTGCACCTGCGTTTCTTACCATTTTTACATCGCCATTCTTAATATCTAGGGCTTTGGGTAATAATTCAAGTAGTCGTGAATCCATACAAGTAAATACAACCATACGTTTATTAGGGTAAGTATCCGTAGAGTATGGTTCATAAGATTTGTTTTCTACAAATTTTTTATTAAATTCTAGCATATGATCTAAATGCACTTTATCAACTCCTTATTGAATATAGTAGCATTTTTTTATTAGATACGAAATAAAGACATACATAATTGATGAGTCATAAGGAGTATTTTTGTATAATTCATTGAATTATGTAAAAATATGGTATAAGATGGTAAAAATATAAAAAATGGGGTGAGGCGATGAGTGATTTTGTTCGTAACTGCCAACTATGTGAGATACCAATGAAGAGTAGCCCATTTTTATTATGCCCTGATTGCTTACAAGAAAAAGAACAAGTGAGGGTCTTTTTAAAGAAGAACCCTCAAGTCCCTTTACATGAATTAGTAGATTCAACTCAAATTCCAATCTCTCACGTTAAAAAGATATTGGGGATTGATTAGATACGAATAAATAAATATCCGAGTCAATTTTATAAAAAACTTATCTGATTTGAAATTGATTCACTTAAAAGGGGCCAAAAACTAAGGCCCTTTTTTGTGTGCCGTATCTAAAATATAAATTTTAGAAAAATAAAAAAGTAATTGACTTTCTGTATGATTCAAATATATAATGATGAAGTGTTAATTTTTAAAAAATTAAAAAAGGAGGTCGCGATGATAATGAAACAACTACAACAACAACAACAAAAAATGCAACATATCCAATTAAATAAATATAATAGTGGCCTTCACGTACGGGGAATCTGTCATCAAATTTAAAATTTATTGTAACGCATTTGATTAAGGGACGGCCACATGAAACCTCCGTGGCCAATTGAGACGACACATTCTAGGGAGAAGTGTCTAAATGAAGGAAAGCGCGCGCCAAGAGGTGTGTGCTTTTTTTTATGGAAAGAAGGTGGAAACATGTTTCAGATTTTTATAAAGTTAAATTGGTTTTTTAAACATTACTGGAAAAGATATTTATTTGCCATTATTTCATTAATTATCGCTAGTGCAATTGGGTTAATCCCTCCCAAATTAGTTGGAACGATTATTGATCATATTCAATTTGAGACATTAACGATGCAGCTTCTCGTTGCGGTTATTATTGGATATTTTGTTCTGTTGATTATTCATTATATTATAAGCTTTTTATGGGACTATACGTTATTTGGTGGCGCGGTCATCCTAGAACGATGGATGAGATCAAATTTAATGAATCATTTTTTAAAGATGACACCTACATTTTTTAGTAAGTATCGGACGGGTGACTTAATGGCTCGATCAACAAATGATTTAAAAGCGATTAGTCAAACTGCTGGTTTTGGAGTCTTAACACTTGTAGATTCGAGTATATTTATGCTGATGATTATTGCAGTAATGGGCTTTACGATAAGTTGGCCATTGACTATCGCAGCATTATTACCTTTACCCGTAATGGCAATTGTAATGAATATTTATGGTAGTGCAATCCATACAAGGTTCACAGAAGCACAAGCAGCTTTTGGTAATATGAACAATGAAGTATTGGAATCCATTCGTGGTATTAGGGTGACTCGTGCATTTGTGCAAGAACAACAAGAAGTAAATCATTTTGATGAAATGACAGAAAAAGTGTATCAAAAGAATCTTGAAGTTGCCAAGATTGATGCATTATTTGAACCGACAATGAAAATCTTAGTTGGTTTATCGTATACGATTGGTATTGGGTATGGAGCATTTTTTGTATTTGATAATAGATTAACACTTGGTGATTTAGTCACATTTAATGTTTATTTAGGTATGTTGATTTGGCCAATGTTTGCAGTTGGGGAATTAATCAATATTTTGCAGCGTGGTAATGCTTCTTTAGATCGAGTCAATCATACATTAGCTTACGAACCAGATGTAGGGGATCCTCAAAATCCTAAAAAAATTGAAAGAGTTCAATCAATTGAAATGAAGCTGGTTAGTTTTCAGTATCCAGAGACTAGTAGTTTACAGTTAAGTGATGTTAATCTAACCGTTAAGTCTGGTCAAACGATTGGTGTTGTTGGAAAAACCGGTGCTGGTAAAACAACGTTATTCAAATTATTACTCCGACAATATCCGGATGTTCAAGGAAAGATTTTAATATCCAATGAAGATATTGAGGATATTGCCTTAGGCAAGACTAGAGATTGGATTGGGTACGTTCCACAAGATCAGATGATGTTTTCCAAAACGATAAGAGAAAACATTCAATTTGGAAATGCAGAAGCTACAGATCAAGAAATAATGAGAGTGTTAGATTTAGCTCATTTTGCAATGGATATAGATGTCCTTCCCAATGGATTGGATACCCAAGTTGGGGAAAGTGGAATTACTTTATCTGGTGGTCAAAAACAACGTGTAGCACTAGCACGGGCTTTTATTAAAGACCCTGAAATTCTAATTTTAGATGATTCATTATCTGCAGTAGATGGAAAAACAGAGGCAATGATTTTATCACATTTAAAAACAGAAAGAAGAAATAAAACAACCTTTATTGCTGCACATCGATTATCTGCTGTTACGCATGCAGATCATATTATTGTGTTAGACCATGGTCGAATTGTTGAAGAAGGTACACATCAACAATTAATGAATCAAAAAGGTTGGTATCAAGAACAATATCAGCAACAACAAATGGAAAACAAGGAGGTGTAGAGGATGAAGGGCAGTACGGAAAAAAGACTACTAAAATATGCACTATTATATAAAAAAGGAATTATCATTGGTCTTGTATGTTTGATCATTGCTGGCTGTTGCCTTAGAATTAGCAGGTCCATTAATTGCGAAACGAGTCATAGATGAACATATACTTGGTGTAGAAGGTCACTGGACGGAAGTATCTGATCAAGAGACAGATACGGTAGAATATAACAATCATTTTTTCAAGCGAACTGATCGGCTAGATGATAGTGATTTTTCTAGTGCTGATACCATTACACTTTTACAAGTAGGTTTATCTTATTATCTTTTTGATGAAGAGTTACCTTTAACAGGAAAACGATCGGTAAATGATAATGAAATAACGATTGAATCAGGAGGAGAAGAAATTACAGCAGTTGGAGAGAAATTGTCAGCTTCTGCAGCTTACCCTTTTTTCGAACCTGAAAAACGCCCGATTATTATGTTACTTGTACTTTATATGGTTTTACTTGTTATAGCTGGGGTGTTTCAATTCCTTCAAACATTCTTATTGCAAAAGTCAGCCAATCAAATTGTAAAACAAATGCGAACAGATTTATTTCAACATACACAACGAATTCCAATTCGCTACTATATAGATCAGCCTGCTGGCTCTGTCGTCGCTCGTATTACCAATGATACAGAAGCTATACGAGATTTATATGAGAGGGTATTATCGATTGTTGTAACAAGTCTAATCTATATGGGTGGTATTTTTGTAGCGTTATTTATATTAGATCCAACATTAGCTACTATGTGTTTATTTATTATCCCGCTATTATATATTTGGATGAAAGTCTACAAGTATTTTGGAACTAAATACAATAAAGTAGTTCGTAAGACCATAAGTGAAATAAATGGAAACATTAGTGAAGCGATTCAAGGAATGCCAATCATTCAAGCTTTTAATCGTCAGAAGAAGACAAAAGAAGAATTTGAAGTGCTAAATAATCGTAATTATACGTATCAGAAAAAATTAATTAAATTAAGTGCTTTAACTTCCTACAATCTTGTTACAGTTATTAAAAACCTGACATTAGTAGGATTTATATGGTATTTCGGATCATCTTCCCTTGATATCACAAGTGTTATTTCTATTGGTATGCTCTATGCTTTTGTAGACTATATAAATCGATTGTTTGAGCCTGCTTCAGATATCGTCAATCAATTACCGTTATTAGAGCAGGCAAGAGTAGCGGGAACACGAGTATTTGAGTTGCTAGATCAAGATGGAGAACAAGTAGAAATTCAACCGATTCCTCGTTATAAAGGAAATATTGAATTTGATCAAGTTACTTTTGCATATAAAGAGAATGAGAATGTATTGCACAATCTTTCATTTTCAATTCATTCTGGTCAAACTGTTGCTTTTGTTGGTCACACAGGATCTGGAAAAAGTTCGATTATGAACTTATTATTCCGCTTTTATGATCCTCAAAACGGAATGATTCGAATAGATGGTCAGAATACGAAAGATTTATCTCGACAGCAAGTGCGCAGTCATATGGGAATAGTATTACAAGATCCATTTCTTTTTACAGGTACTATAGTGTCAAACGTAACGATGAATGATCCTGATGTCTCAAGAGAAGACGCCATTAAAGCTTTACAATCTGTTGGTGCATCTTCCTTTATTGAGAGATTACCAAAAGGATATGATGAACCAGTGACTGAGAGTGGTACAACGTATTCATTAGGAGAAAGGCAACTTATCTCTTTTGCTAGAGCATTAGCATTTAACCCTGCTATTCTCATTTTAGATGAAGCAACTGCAAATATAGATACCGAGACAGAACAAGTTATTCAGCGGGCTCTAGAAGTGCTAAAAAAAGGTCGAACAACACTAGTCATCGCTCATCGATTATCTACGATACAACAGGCAGATCATATCATTGTATTGGATCATGGAACTATTAAAGAACAGGGAAATCATGATACACTGATTAAAGAAGAAGGGTATTATTTTGAAATGTATCAAATGCAACAAGGGTCACTGAGAGCGATCGTTTCTTAAAATAAGTTTGATGAGGTGTCTCGTGGATTCAAAAGATAAAAAGAATCATGATATCATTGATGATGATTTATATGAAGAAATAGATGAAGAAGAACTTCATGAATTAGTAAAAGAAGAGCAAAGAAAAGCAATCGAACGGTCAAAAAATAAACAAGAATCCCCAAAACGCCCATTTCCAAAATGGATGTTTTGGGTGATTGCTGTTGCGATGACTTTTAATATTCTAGCTTTTTTTCCTCAAATTATTTCCATACCCGCGATTGATTTTTTACAGACATCTTCTACCTTATCACAAAATGAAGATATCCAAGCATTTAAGGAAGCCGTTGTTGTAGTTGAAACGGATGATGGAAAAGGAACAGGTTTTTCCATTAATCAACAAGGCAAAATTCTTACGAATGAACATGTTGTCGATGGATATAACTCTGTTGTTGTTTCTTTTCCAGAGTTAGGCTTATATGAAGCAGAAGTAATGGAAAGCTATCCGGAAATTGATATGGCTGTATTACAGATTAAAAATGAAGAAGAGTTCCCTTATCTAACCATTGATGATCAATATAAAGTATCTCAAGACGAAAACATTCATTTTATTGGTAATCCACTATTCTTTAATGGTATTGCCAATGAAGGCAATATTGCTGGTACCATATTGTTAGATAGCTGGGATAGAGAAGTAATGATGATTCAAGCACCTGTCTACAGGGGAAATAGTGGGAGTCCAATTATTAATCAAGCTGGCGATGTAATTGGAGTTATTTTTGCAACACTAGATCATGAATCAAATGGCAGAGTTGGTTTATATGTACCAATTTCTTATTTTACAGAATTGTAACAAACTGAATATGATTGTTTAGCACGTTCAGAGAAGGGTATTTATATACTATAACCTTTCTGGAGGTGCTTTTATGTTATATAGTTCAAAAATCAAAGAAATGAATATCCGTGCGACGGATGGTGATATTGGTAAAATAAAAGATATTTACTTTAATGATAATTGGAATGTGAAATTTGCCGTAGTAGATACAAGAAAATGGTTACCTGGCCGAAAAGTACTTCTTCCTTTGCATGTTTTTCATCCTATTCAGAACGATAGTGAATATGTAGAAGTGGATTATGATAAAGATCAAATTCGCAATAGTCCACCTGTCCCTGAGGATGAGCATTTTACACCGGACGATCAAGGAAATGTACTAGATTATTTCGGTTGGAATATGTACAAAGATAACGCTGTTTCCACTGGTGGTCATAGTCCACTCGTTACATTTGATCACCCAGATTTAGATCAGCAAAATGTGCCAGAGGAACCTCATTTAAATCGTAATGAAATATTTACGAATGACACTTTAAGAAGTGAGGAAGAAACACTTGATTTCAAGGTCCATGCAAAAGATGGAAAAATTGGTAACATTGTTGATTTTATCTGTGATGAAAACAATAATTGGAAAATCACATACCTTGTCGTACAAAATAGCGAGAATATGACGGAGAATGAATTATATATTTACCGTACAGAACAAATTCAGACAGTGGATTGGTTTGAAAAAGATCTTTATATCAATGATTCTGTAAAAGGACTGGAAGGAACAGCACCTTTTACAGACAAAAATGAAATCTTATCTAGCTTGTCTTAAATCTATCTGTTCAGGCAAGTCGTACAACGTAGTATGGAAATTTGCAATGTGGGTTTAATTCGATTATATGAAATAAAAAACCAATTAATCCGGGTTGAAGATTAGATTCGGGTTAGTTGGATTTTTTGTGATGCTTTTATTTCGGAAATTTTATAATTAACAGTAATTTTTCTTGGAACGTAACTATTGGTAAAGGTAATGGTCATCGTTACGGTTTTTTAAATAAAATGTAAACCAATTGAGATAGTATCCATTATTGGTTTACGTTACCATTGACATACTCATTGATTCTAATGAGGTTAGACTATAAAATGATAAATGGTGGGAACATCATATGATATATATAAAACAAATTATAAATAAACGTACATATAAAATTGAAAATAATACACCCGAAAAGTTAAATAAAAATACGAATAGTTTGATGGCAGGGAGGTTCCTAATGTGATGATGAGTCAATTAAAGGAAACTCCTATAGAAGATAAAGTATATGCGATTCAACAAGGTGATAAGTTTTTGCAAAATGAATTGCTAAGAACTTATCAACCTTTTATAGCTAAGTGTGTATCGGAAGTATGCAAAAGATATATTGATCCAAAAAGAGATGATGAATTTAGTATAGGTTTGTCTGCTTTTAACGAAGCTATATTTTCCTATGTTCCAAATAAAGGAAGTTCGTTTTTATCGTTTGCAAAATTAGTTATTAAACGGAAAGTTATTGACTATATCCGTTATCAGCAAAAGAGGTCTGCATCTTTATCATTAGATGAAACGTATGATGAAGAACAAATGGAAAATTCGTTAGAAATTGCTGCAGTTCAAGAAAAATACCAAATCGAAATAGATACTCAAAATAGGAAAGAAGAGATTCTAGAATTTAAAGAGAAATTAAAGTTATATAAATTATCATTAGTTGAATTAACCGAGGTATCTCCTAAACATCGTGATGCTCGTGAATCCGCAGTGAAAACTGCACGAATACTTTATAACGATCTAACTCTCAGGGATTATGTATATAGAAAGAAAAAACTCCCAATTAAAGATTTGGTGAAAAAAGTTGATGTTAGTAAAAAGACATTAGAAAGAAATAGAAAATTTATACTTGCAATGTTTATTGTGCTTAGTGAAGACTATATCTATCTTAAGGAATATCTTAAGGGAGTGGGGCAATGAAGAAAGGAATTGTGATGGAAAGGCATCGCAAATACACCATTTTAATGACTAAAGATGGTTCCTTTGTAAAAGGAAGAGTACTTTCAAATCAATCTGAGATTGGTGAAGAGGTTGTCTTCCGACCAATAGGAAATCGCCAAGTTATGTTACGAAAACACCGTGGCATACCTTGGAAGGTGTCTTTATTAGCTGCTGCAATTTTATTAGTTGTTTTACCGATGTATTTTTTATCTCATGGAGAGAAAACGTTTGCGTATGTGACCGTAGATATCAATCCAAGTATTGAAATGCAAGTCGATGAAGAATTTGAAGTGCAAACCATTGAAGCAATAAATGATGATGGTGAGGAGATTATAAAGTCTTTAAATGAATATGAACACCATTCTATTGAAGAGGTCATTCGAGAAATTATTATTGAAAGTGAAGATCAAGGATTTGCATCTGAGAGAAATATGGTTGTTGGTATAAGTTACTTAGGAGAAGAAATTTCTAATTCGGTTCCTAACCACTTGCAAAATTATTTATCTACATTACAAGATTGGCGTATAGCGACATTAGTTATTCCTAAGGAAATTCGTGAATTAGCAGAGGAAGAAGAAACTTCAATGAATGAAATGATGGCTACTCATATGAACGACAATGAAGAAATGATAGAAGGGGAAGCGTTAGATTCTGATGATAAAGCAATTATAAATTCTTTTTTTAATGAAATTGAAGAAGCGAACCCTGATTCATCACAACACGAGTCAGAAAAAAGTGAGGACACAGAAGTCATTATAGAAGAAGAAAAAAAAGATCAAGAAACAGAACAAGACATAGCTAATTCAGAACAAGAAAAAGCAGTTGACGATAAAGATAAAGAGGACCAAGAAGTTAATGTTCGCCACAAAGAAGATAAGCTGACAAAGGATAAAAAGGAAAGAAATCCTGAAAACCAGTGGAAGGATCAACGATTTCCATCTGAGGAACATGATAAAAAAAAACAACATGAGAATTTAAAGAAAAACCATAAACCCAAAAACGAAATACCTGATGATGAACATAAAAATGATAAAGATAAATGGGATGAACACCATAGAACAAATTCGAAACATCATAAACATAGTGAAGAAGAAAAGCGGCCACCAAAGCATGGCGAAAAAGATAATGAAGACTTTAAATGATGGGAAGAACACCTCCCATCATTTAAATGTGTTTACATTTCTATTTTTTCTTGATTCAGAGGTGTTGTTAATTTCATTGCATGCTCTAAATAATACAATAAAGTATCATGTGAAAGTAGTACTTGCTGATGATCCATTGAGAAATGGTAATCGTTTAAGAAACGTTCAATTTTCTTAGATAAGATATCATCTTTCGTACGTACCATGAGTACTAATAAATCATCCCATTGACCCCAAAGTGTATAATACAATGCTTTATCGTAATCCGGAATAACCATCCGTATTCCCTCCTTATCAAAAGGATATTTATTATTTTGCCCGGTTTCTATATATAATGTCTTCAACATTAATGGTGTGTCTGCCAAAAAAAGGTGACATAAATTTGCATAAAAAGAAAATATCTATCCAAAATAAGGGCAAATAAGGTAAGGAGGAAAAAGATATGAAATTACGTATATTTACGATTATGGCTTTACTTTTTGTGCTAGTGGCTTGTCAAAATGCAGAAGAAAATTCAATGGATAATAATATGGGCGAAGGTAATGTGGAGCCTACCCGCTATGACAACAACTCTAATTTGGGTCAAGAAATGTCTGATAAAAATAACTCAATGCAGCGTGAGGCAGACCAAAATCAAAATACAAAGTATGATGTATCTGAAGAAGCTGCAGAAAAAATAGCAGACGAAGTAGAAGGAATTGAAGATGCATATGTATTAACTACTGATAATAATGCATATGTCGGAGCACATTTAAATCAAGACAATAACAACGGAAACAATAATCAATCTGAACAAGCAGGAGATAATGTATCAGATGAAACAAAACAACAAATTGGTGATATTGTTCGTTCTGTTGATAACTCCATTGAAAATGTATATGTAACCACAAATCCGGATTTTATGGATTTAACCGACCGCTATATGAATGATGTAGATGAAGGGCGTCCGGTAGAAGGATTATTTGAAGAATTTGGAAATATGATTGAGCGAATTTTCCCGAATAACCGATAAATTTATATGTTTTTTATTATGTAACTGTCGAGATGAGACCAAATCGGTCAAACTCTCGACAGTTTTTTTATTTTGAAAGAAAAAATAAATTTCCATTTCTTTCATGATACACATATGATATAGTGTAGACATATAATTCTTAGTATCCAAAGTATATTACTTGGAATTAATATAAATGGAGAGGAAACCATCAATGGGTAGAGAATTTATTGATATTTTTGAGGATTGGGCACCTTTATATGACGACAGTGTAACTGGGAAAGATGCACAATATGAAAAAGTGTTTGAACATTATGATCAAATTCTTTCAGAGGTAGTAGAAAAAAGTCAACATAGAGTACTTGAGTTTGGCGTAGGAACGGGGAATTTAACAAAACAATTACTCAAAGAGGGAAAGAGTGTAATTGGAATTGAACCATCAACAGCCATGAGGGAAATCGCACAAAAGAAACTTCCAGATATTACAATCTTGGATGGAGACTTTATAAATTTTCCGAAATTGACAATGCCAATTGATAGTATTGTGAGCACATATGCTTTTCATCATTTAACAGATGAGGAAAAAGAACAAGCAATAAGACAATTTCAAGAAGTACTAGAACCAAAAGGTGTTGTCGTATTCGGAGATACAATGTTTGAAACAATAGAAGCGAAACAGGAGCAAATTGATCTAGCAAGAGAACAAGGTTTTGATGAATTAGCTGAGGATTTAGAGCGAGAATATTATCCAACCATTGAAACAGTCCGGAATGCTTTTGAAAAATATCATTTTCATGTATCATTTAAACAGATGAATGATTTTGTGTGGATAATACGCGCAAAAAAATAGCATGAAGGGGAGATACTAATGTCTAAAAAAATGAACGTAGAAAGCTTTAATCTTGATCATACAAAAGTAAAAGCACCTTATGTAAGGTTAGTCGGAGTTACTGAAGGTGCAAATGGAGACAAAGTACACAAGTATGATATTCGATTTAAACAACCAAATAAAGCACACATGGAAATGGCTGGTCTCCATTCTTTAGAACATCTAATGGCAGAAAATATTCGTAACCATTCTGATGCAGTTCTTGATATTGGACCAATGGGATGCCAAACAGGATTTTATCTATCATTACTCAATCATGAAGATTATGATGATGTACTTACAATGATTGAGAAAACTCTTGAAGATGTATTACAGGCTACTGAAGTGCCGGCTTGTAATGAAGTTCAGTGTGGATGGGCAGCAAATCATAGCCTTGTAGGTGCTAAAGAAATTGCAAAAGAAATGCTAAACGAAAAATCTGGTTGGTCAGAAGTATTTTAAAGAAATAAAATTCTCGTTGTACTCTTTCTCTCCAAGGTAGGAGTGACAATTCATTGGCAATTTATGAATCGATTCAACAATTGGTTGGTAATACACCTTTATTAAAAATTAATGAGATGGCCATTCCGAATAATGTCCATCTCTATGCAAAATTAGAGTTTTTAAATCCTGGTGGAAGCGTAAAAGATCGATTAGGACAATATTTAATTGATAAGGCGTGGGAGCAAGGCTTGCTTAAAGAAGGAAGTACGATAATCGAGCCTACAGCTGGAAATACTGGTATCGGTTTAGCTTTAGCCGCTAGAACGAAACAGTTGTCAGTTATTTTTTGTGTTCCAGAACAATTTAGTATTGAAAAGCAACAAATCATGAAAGCATTAGGAGCAACAATTGTCCATACTCCAAAAGAAAAAGGGATGATTGGCGCTATTGAAAAAGCAGAACAATTAGTAAAAGAAACACCAAATAGTTATTCTCCGCAACAGTTTTCAAATAAATATAATCCTATGACCTATTACGAGACCATGGCACCGGAAATTTGGAGTGATTTACAAGGAGATATTGATATCTTTGTAGCTGGTGCAGGATCAGGAGGTACTTTTACAGGATGTGCGAGTTATTTTAAGGAAAGAAAAAATTCGATTCATAACGTTATCGTTGAGCCTGTTGGATCAATTTTAGGTGGAGGAGAAGCTGGTCCACATGCAACAGAAGGAATTGGGATGGAATTTATTCCCGATTACATGGATCAGACCTTAATGGATGAAGTCCAAACTATTTCCGATAAAGAAGCTTTCTTGATGGTTGAAGAACTTGCTAAAAAAGAAGGTTTGTTAGTGGGTAGTTCTTCTGGTTCCGCTATGGTAGCTGCTTTAAACAAAGCAAAAGAAGCAACACCAGGAACAACAATTGTTACCATTCTTCCTGATGGAAGTGATCGCTATTTAAGTAAACAGATTTATAATGTGTCAAAGCAATTGTAAAGGAGTTAGGAGAAATGAGAGATAAAACTAAAATGATACATGGCGGGATTACTTCAGATGAACGTACTGGAGCTGTAAGTGTCCCAATTTACCAAGTAAGCACATATAAACAAGATGGTCCAGGAGAGCACCGTGGTTACGAGTATTCCCGTACAGGTAACCCTACAAGACATGCCTTAGAAACAGTAATTGCAGAATTAGAAGAAGGAAACGCAGGTTTTGCATTTGGTTCAGGTATGGCTGCAATCACTTCTATTATGATGTTATTGGAATCTGGAGATCATGTGATAATGACAGATGATGTCTATGGTGGATCATACCGATTAATGACTAAAGTATTAAATCAGTACAATATAGAACATACTTTTATTGATACGAGTTCTGATGAATCCGTTATCAATGCAATTAAACCAAATACTAAAGCAATATATGTGGAAACACCAACAAATCCATTGTTGAAAATCACGGATATTAAAGAAATGTCAACAATCGCACAAAAACATAACCTTTTACTAATTGTAGACAATACTTTTGCAACCCCATATTGGCAAAAACCATTAACAATGGGTGCTGACATCGTATTGCATAGTGCTACGAAGTATATAGGTGGGCATAGTGATGTTGTTGCAGGTTTAGTTGCAGTAAACTCCAAAGAATTAGCAGAGCGTATTCATTTTATACAAAACTCAGTTGGTGCAGTACTAGGTCCGCAAGATTCATGGCTATTACTACGTGGAATTAAAACATTAGCTCTTCGTATGGAAGCTATTGAGCAAAATACTAAAAAGCTTATTGCCTATTTAGAACAGAATCCAAAAGTAGAAAAAATATATTATCCAGGATTAGAAAATCATCCGGGACATCAAATTGCTAAACAGCAAGCATCAGGGTTTGGTGGAATGGTATCGGTGGATGTAGGAAGTGGAGATCTTGCAGATAAAATTTTAAGTAAAGTAGAATTTTTCACACTTGCAGAAAGTCTTGGTGCAATTGAAAGTTTAATATCGATCCCTGCAAAAATGACACATGCATCCATTCCAGCTGATCGCAGACAAGAACTAGGTATCACCGATGGATTAATTCGTTTATCAATTGGTATTGAAGATATAGAAGATCTCATTGAAGATTTAGAAAATGCGATGCAATAAGTAAAATAATGGACTATTTCCAATGAGGGAATAGTCTTTTTTTTGCAAGATAAGAAAGCGCAGTATCTTTCTGAAGCGGGTTTTCAATACCCATTCATTAGGATTTATCTTTTGTGTAAATACTTATCCCAAACTTCAACCCTAAAACACAGGGGACAATGACTACTTTCTATACGATCGCTTTGGTTTTTTTCTTTTTAGGTCAAGTGATGCTAGAAACAATTCAATGGTTGTACTATAATCATTGTAATACGAAATTTGTTTCATTATGTAGATAATTGAGGAGGTAATGATATGAGTGAAAAAGCATTAAACTATTTACAAGACCATAGAGAGGATATGTTAAACAAGTTATATCGCTTTTTGTCTATACCTAGTATAAGTACAGATTCGAAACATAAACAAGATATTCACAATGCAGCTGATTTTTTAATTACATACTTAGAAGAATTATCATTTACAAATATTGAAAAAGTAGAAACAGATGGACATCCTCTCGTTTATGGTGAATATATGGATGCGGGAGAAGATGCACCGACAGTATTATTATATGGTCATTATGATGTTCAGCCTGTTGATCCAATTGAATTATGGGATAGTGAACCATTTAAACCAGAGGTCAGAGATGGGCGTATTTATGCTCGGGGATCCAGTGATGATAAGGGTCAGGTATTTATGCATCTCGCTGTATTTGAAGCGTATTTAAAGACTGAAGGAAAACTTCCAGTAAATGTAAAAGTTTGTATTGAAGGGGAAGAGGAGATCGGTAGTGAAAATTTATACGATCTTTTACAAGAAAAAAAAGAGAAGTTTAAGGCAGATTTTGCAGTTATTTCTGATTCGGGAATGGCAGAAAAGAATCAACCAACTATTTTGTATGGATTAAAAGGCTTTACTGGTATTGAAATTAAAGTAACTGGACCAGATCATGATTTACATTCTGGAATGTACGGTGGAGCGGTTAGAAATCCGATTATGGCTTTAAGTCATATCTTATCGTCTTTAAAAGATAAAGACGAGGTGATAACCGTGGAAGGTTTTTATGATGATGTTGAAGGACTTTCAGATGAAGAACGTAAATTAATGGATCAGGCACCTGGAGAAGACTTTATTGATGCAACAGGTATACCTGAAGTTGCATCAGAAAAAGGATATACAGCTAAGGAACATACAATGGGGAGACCAACCTTAGAAGTGAACGGTATTTTTGGGGGGTATCAAGGAGAAGGTACAAAGACGATTATTCCTTCATCCGCCACAGCAAAAATTACTTGTAGATTAGTGCCTGGGCAAGACCCAGTAGATATTCAGGAGAAATTAGTGAACCATGTAAATAAATTTACCCCTTCAGGTGTTACCGTAGAAGTAAAGAAAGAAAAACTTTCTGCTAAAGCGTACAAGGTTGAGCCGACACATCCATTGATAAAAAAAGCAGCCAAAAGTTATACAAAAGCATTTAATAAAGACACGGTATTCTTACGTATGGGAGGCTCCATTCCTGTAGTAGAATGGTTTGAGTCCATTTATCAATTCCCTATTGTATTATTAGGGTTTGGTACTCCTGAAGATCGCCTGCATTCACCAAATGAAAGTTTTCCATTAGATAGTTTTGATAAAGGAATGGAGACACTCGTTTATTATTGGAATGAATTGTAATACCACTTTCATTGCTTTAATAGGATAGATGAAAAACACGGTAAATAAAAAGATTACATAAGGAGGGTCACACATGAAAGCAGCAATAGTTACAGGAGTTTCAAAAGGTTTAGGAGAATCAATTGCGAAACTGTATTTAGAATCAGGTGTAATGGTTATTGGTGTATCTCGAACAGATAACAAGACCTTATATTCCATAGCTGAAAATAATAATACAGAATTTCATCACGTAGCTTGTGATTTATCGGATATAAATGATTATGATTCTACTTTCTATAAGATGGATGAAATTCTTTTTCAAAACAATGTAGATACGATATATTTAGTGAATAATGCAGGGATTGTTGAACCTATAGACCAAGCGAAAAATATACAGTACGTTGCATTACAAAAGCATCTACAAGTAAATTCACTTGCACCAATGGCTTTCACCAATTATTACTTACAAAAAGCAGAGGAGCATGAGGTCTCATTAATAACTTCAATCGTCACTTCCGGAGCTGCACAAAAACCTAAATTTGGATGGAGTGCTTACTGTTCTTCAAAGGCAAGTATGAATATGTATACAGAGACGGTTGCTCTTGAACAAGATGAAGAGCAAACCGGTCATAAAATTATTGCTTTCAGTCCTGGAGTAATGGATACGAATATGCAAGAAACAATACGTTCTAGCTCCAAAGAAGCTTTTAAAGATGTGGAAGATTTTAAAGGATTAAAGGATAATAATTTATTGAAAGATACGGATTTAATTGCAGGCGTGCTTATCGATATTATGACAGATGAAAAAATACAAAACGGAAAAATTTATGATGTCAAAGACTACATTTAAGAAACTTACCTATGGAAAATAAAAAAAATAGTTATTCGCCCTCCCAAATTTGATGAATTCGCATAAAGTAAATTAGATTCAAATAGAGGAGGTAACAAACATGGGTAAAGAACATCATGGTGAAAACTTTGGCTCCGCTGGCTTTGCTTTGCTAGTTGTGCTATTTATCTTATTAATCATCATAGGAACTGCATATAATGGTGGAGGTTATCAGGGCGGAGGCAGCTGCTACTGCTAATCAAAAATTAAATGAATGAAATCAATCAAGAAAGCTTGTAGCATTCATTTGCTACAAGCTTTTTGTTAGAAATTAATTTCTTGAAATACATGTTGATTGATTCGTTTATACATATATCGATGAGCTAAAAATACTCCCAGTGATATGACAGCGAACAGGATAACGGCTAGGAGATAAACATTTGATACATCGATATTCCATAGTACGATGGTAATCAAACCAAAAATAACGCCTTGCATAAGAAATCCAAAGAAAGGGACAAATCGATTTTTAAATAATTCTTGTTCGTCTGTCCAATTTAATTTTGGTTGGTTCATATCGAGTATGATTCCAATACAACTAGAAAACCAATTAATTGCAAGGAATAATATCCCCCATAGGATAAGTATCTTTACTGGGATTTCTATAATAATACCTATCACGAATAGTAATATCATTGGCAATAGACCTATGATCCAAGAAACGATTAATTTACTATGAATAACTTGCTTGTGATTAAGAGGAAGAAATAAATTAGCTCTCCACGTTTTACCTTCTCGAGAAATAGAAGTTGCAGCAGTCATATTAATGCTGCCCATAAAAACAGTAACAATAAACAGTAATAAAAGTACATTGTTTTCAGGTACTGAACCAGTAATCTCTCCTGCTGCCCCACTTCCAAAGTCCAAAAAGAAAATTACCAATAAGAATACTGGCATGAATAAAGACTGGACAACACATTGAGTGAGAAATGTCGGTGTTCGAAAGAGTATACGTAAATCCTTTTTGATATAGGATTTCCAAATCGGTTGAGAAGCAATGGATTTATCTAATGCCTTATCAGACATTTTTCCACTACTACCACCACTCATACCAAGTACACCTTTTAAATATAATTTTTGACCGAGAAATGCAAATAGTAAGATTGCTAATCCACTTAGTATGAACATAAACAATAAAAAAAGAAATCCAGTTATTGAGTCTGCTTGGTGTAAGCTATTTGCTGAAAACCATGCTGGCGGATAGAAGTATGTAATCCACTGCAATAATCCTTCTTGTTCTTGCATCGTTTGGCCAATGGACTCCATTAGTTCAGATTCATCTGTATTGAGCCGTACTACCACATTTAACAAAATAACAGCCGCAAGTGAAAATACACCAGCAAATATTTTAGAACGGTCTTTATTTTTAGCTATATTGACATAGCGCATAACAAACATCAATATTACAGAAGCAATTACAAAAGGAATTATTGGCAATAGAATAAATAAAAGGATTCCATAAATATAATAAAGTAATGGACCATTACTAATATTCCCGTAAATAATCATCATCGGTAAGTAAGTAATCCCTGATAGCATGTAAGAGTAAATCAATGGAGTTGCTGCTTTTCCTATTAAAATTTGGTATGGGTGTAACGGAAAAGGAATGTAAGCTTCTACATCATCTGCAAAATAAAAAGCGGTTAATACAGAAATAATACAAGTAATAAATAGGATAATACTCATGCCGATAAATAATAGACCTAGTATCATCGATTGCTGTTGTAAAGGTGCAAACACGTTATAAATGGCACTAATTAAATTATTATAAAGTGTGAAAATCATTCCGAGAAATGGAATGAAAAATATTCCGGCAACGATATACAACCAAGTATAGTTATTTTTGCTGGTGGAAGTGTATTGCATCTTTAGCATAATACGAATGACTTTCCATGTCTTACTCATCATTAGTCAACTCCAAGAATACATTTTCTAGCGATTGATCTGTTGCATATTCTTTTTGAAGTTGTTCTATCGTTCCGTAAAAAATAAGTTTACCTTTATTAATAATGGCAACTTCATCACATAATTGTTCAACTACCTCAAGTCCATGGCTAGAAAAGAAGACTGTATTGCCTTTATCGGCATGTTCCCGCATCATCAATTTTAAGGAATGAGAAGATTTAGGATCTAATCCGGTTAAGGGCTCATCAAGAACCCAAATATCCGGATCATGTAATAAAACCCCGGTTACCATTATTTTTTGACGCATACCATGAGAATAACTTTGTATGTAATTTCCTAATGCATCGTGAATAGAAAATTGTTTGGTAAAGTATTCAATTCTTTCTTTTCGAATATCAGCCGGTATTTCATAAATATCCCCAATAAAATTTAAATATTCCATTCCTTTTAATCGAAGAAACATATCGGAACGATCTGGAACTAACCCGAATATTTTCTTTGCTTCTAGTGGTTGTTTTTCAATATCAAGTCCATTTAAAGTAATGGAACCAGAATCAATTGGTAAGATCCCTGTCATCATATTAATGGTGGTGGACTTTCCAGCACCATTTGGTCCTAAGAAACCAATTATTTTTCCATTAGGTATCGTTAAATTCAAATCTTGAATGGCAGTCTTGCCCTCAAACTCTTTTGTAACATTATTAATTTCTATCAATGTGTTTCCTCGCTTTCCATTGGTCTTTACTGTTCGAAAAAAGTTACATATGTTAGAATTTACATTGGAATAACCAACGAATGAACTATGCATAGTATTAGTATAACGTACTTAAAGATAGAATTGGAGAGGAAGAGGTTAATGATTTCAAGAAAAAGTAAACGAGAAGTAGAGCAAATGCAAGCTGCTGCAGATGTTCTCGTTGCCTGCCATAAAGAAATTGCAAAGATAATTAAACCGGGTATTTCAACGATTGAAATAGATAATTTTGTCGAAGGGTTTTTAGAAAAACATGGAGCTACTCCTGAGCAAAAAGGCTATAATGGTTATCCTTATGCAATTTGTGCTTCATTAAATGACGAAATTTGTCATGGATTTCCTAATGAAAAACCTTTAGAGGATGGAGATATCGTAACAATTGATATGGTGGTAAATTTAAATGGTGGTTTAGCTGACTCAGCATGGACATATGCTGTTGGAAATGTAGATGAAAAAGGAAGCCGGTTAATTGATGTGACCAAAGAAGCACTATATAAAGGTATTGAACAGGCACAACCAGGTAAGCGAATAGGTGATATCGGTCATGCAATTCAAACTTATGCTGAAGCAGAAGGTTTTTCGGTAGTACGTGATTTCACAGGACATGGAATTGGACCAACTATTCATGAAGATCCTCATATTCCTCACTATGGTTTGCCAAACAAAGGACTTCGTTTAAAAGAAGGAATGGTAATTACAATCGAACCTATGATAAATGAAGGGGATTGGCAAAGCCAAATGGATGATAATGGATGGACGGCAAGAACAATCGATAAAGGACGTTCTGCTCAGTTTGAACATCAGATTGTCATTACAGAAAATGGACCACATATCTTTACAGAACAAAATAAATAACATACAAAGACCCAAACTGCATTTTGAAAAGCAGTTTGGGTCTTTAACTATGGACCTTATTTTTTTGCTGTTTTAGCACCAAATAAAATAGTTATGATTGGACTTAGCAGGCAGAAGAATGCAAATGGTAAATAGGTTAGCACTGGTACCCCAAGTACATCCGCTATAAATACTCCACATACACTCCAAGGAACTAATGGATTAATCACTGTACCTGCATCTTCCAGCGTACGTGATAGAGATCGCTTAGTTAACCCAGCTTTTTCATATATAGGTTTAAAAGTTTCTCCAGTTAATAATATTGATAAATACTGTTCACCGATAAGTACGTTAACTCCAATAGCAGTACCTGCCGTTGATGCAATGATTGATCTTGCACGTTGTAATTTCTCTTGAAAACTGTTTAATAGGCTCGGAATAATGCCTGTAACAAACAGTAATCCTCCAAAACTTAAGGCTAATATTACTAGTGAAATAGTAAATAGCATCCCATTTATTCCACCACGAGTTAATAATTCATTTACAGGTTCGAAGTTCGTAGTTCCAGTAAATCCATTAAACCAAGCGCTTGTAATTTCCTTCCATGTAAAACCATTCGTAATTTTCCCGACGATTACGGCGATTAAGCTACTTAATGATAAAGCAAGAAACGCTGACATTCGAAATATAGTACATATAATTAATATGATTAAAGGTATCCAAGAACCCCAATGTATAAGTCCACTGTCGATTAGTGCTTCTTGGTATGCTTCTACATTACTATTGGATGTACCTTGTTTAGGAGAAAGCAATGCAAACACAATAAATGAAATAATAAATGCAGGTATCGTAGTTAAACTAATATGTTTAATATGATCAAATAAATCTACTCCAATTACGGAAGATGCAAGATTTGTTGTATCTGATAGTGGTGACATCTTATCACCAAAAAAAGCACCTGAAACGATAGCACCAGCTGTAATAGCTAGAGATGCATCCATAGCTCCTGCCATTCCGATAAATGCTACGCCAATTGTTGCAGTAGTTGTTAGAGAGCTTCCCAAGGAAATCCCGATTATAGCAGTGACTGCAAAGACAATAGCGTAAAACCACGTAGTGCCAATTAAAGAGAACCCTGTATTTATTAAAGTTGGTATAGTACCGCTTATCATCCAACTACTGATTAATACTCCTATAATGAAGAAAAGAAAAATGGCTCCCATCCCGGAAGAAGCTCCAGTTGCCATTGCATCTTGGAGTGAAGAGTAATTAATTTTTTTTAATAATCCATAGCAAATTAATAATAACATCCCAATTAAAATTGGAATATGTGGTGTTGTTTCTAATCCGATTATAAAGTAGCTAATAAATATAATAATAAATATAAAGAATAACAACGCTTCCCAAAAAGCTGGTTTATGTTTAGCCGAAATTGGTTTCATAATCTCTCCTCCTAAAAAATAAAAAAGCTTCGTCCCTTATTGAAGGGACGAAGCTGTATACTCCGCGTTACCACCCTGGTTGATGGAAATAAATCCATCCACTCAAATAGATATGACAATCCTAATAACTGAGATGTGTAATTCGATATGAATCCGCCAGAGTTTTCAGCGACCACTCTGTCTCTTATACTGCTAAATTCAAAATCTACTCCGTATCTCTAATTGCCGGTAGTGTTAAATTGTTAATATTGACTATACAACCATCGAGCTAGTATTGTCAATAACCAAAATTTCCTTTTTAAATTTTGGTTATTTAGTTATAATTAAGTCAAAATTTCATTAGCGGGAATAGAACCCCTCCGAATGTTAGTAACTTAAATGAACGGTTTTCGGTTGAACAATTGCTCAGAGTGATAAAAGAATATTTAAATTTGGAGAGAAATCATAATGCAAATATCATCAACAATTAAAGTAGAATCGCCTCTAACAATTATGAAAAGAGGATTAAAAGCCGGTTTTCCAATTATGCTTGGATATTTACCAATTGCAATTACATATGGTGTTCTGGCTAGCCAAGTTGGATTGTCACTATTTGAATTAACTTGGATGAGTGCAGCAGTATTTGCTGGGGCAAGTCAATTTATGGCTGTAAATATGATTGCTGTTGGAACAGGTATTATTGAAATTATTATTGCAACGTTTGTTTTGAATTTCAGGCATTTTATTATGAACTTATCGATGATGAACGTGTTAAAAGCAATTCCACTACATAAAAAATTACCGTTATCGCTTGGTGTAACGGATGAAACTTTTGCAGTGTCTTCCATGTATTCCGTGGAAGGGAAAAAAGCACAAGGAATTTGGTTTTATGGAACAATTATCGGATTATCATATATTTCCTGGGTAATCGGATCTTTAGTTGGTGGATTACTAGGTGAGATAATTCCTACTGTTCTTAGTCAAAGCATGGGGATTGCACTTTATGCAATGTTTATAGGGTTATTGATACCATCTGCTAAAAAAGATATGAAAGTAGCTTATATTGCGGTAGTAGCAATGATTATTCATTGGGGTTGTCTTCAGTTAGGGATGAGTACAGGATGGGCAATTGTGTATGGAACTATTTTTGGGGGAATGGTTGGAATTCCTTTGTTGAAGGAGGAAGAAGTATGATTATCGCAATGATTCTTGGTATGTTTATTGTTACAATGCTACCACGTTTAATTCCGGTTTTTATAGTTGAGAAAGTACAATTTCGTCCATGGGTTAATCGTTGGTTACTAGCAATACCATATGCTGCACTCGGTGCTTTAATTTTTCCGGGTGTATTATCAGTAGTACCTGACCGACCATTTGTAGGATTATTAGGTGGAATAATAGCAATTTTGTTATCACTGATTGGGTTAAATGTTGTTTTTGTTGTTATTGGTTCTATATTGTCAGTATTTATCATGGTAAATTTATAGTTTTAAATTTCTGAAAGATATATAGCGTTATTGTAAAGGGAACTTGACGTCAAGTTCCCTTTACTTTATCATTTTGGATTAGAAGGGATGAAGGTGGATGAAGAATAGAATAAAAAAATTTCGTGAAATTCATAACATATCTCAAGCTCAATTGGCAGAAATGCTTCATGTATCAAGGCAGACCATTATTTCAATAGAAAGAGAAAGATATAATCCTTCATTACCTCTAGCCATTCAAATTGCCAGATGTTTTAAAAGTAGTGTAGAGGAAGTTTTTATATTAGAGGATGAATAAGGAAAGGGGAATATTTTATGATGTATATGAACAGTAAAACTGGTAGACGTTTTTTTACAATAATGGGATGTTTGTTTATGTTATACACTGCTATTTTTTCATCAGCTTCGTTATTTTCACTAGGCATTTTACAAGGGCATGAATTAATCCAATTATCAATGTCCGTCATGTGTTTCTGTTTAGCTTATTTGTACCCACAATTTAAGCAGAACGATGAACGTACTAAAGCGATAAAGGAACGAGGGATGTTTTTTAGTTACTTCTTTTTTGCTGTATATAGTGTAATATTAATGATTTTGTTACAATTTGGATTGTTAAGTTTGACTGGATATCAGACGATAACTTTAATGGCTTCATTGATGATCATCACTGTATTTTCTTCCTTTGTTATTTTGTCTAAGCGATATTAGTGTATTTAAAGCTATCATGTATAAATCCCCCTAAGGCTTAATTGAAAAAGTCTTGTAGGGGGACCTATTGATTTAATTTATTTTTCTTCGAATGGTTCAATATGAATAAGCGCATGAGAAATTCGATGCTTATCATATAAATATTCCTCAATTCGATCGGTAATTTCATGACCTTGAGCGACTGTTAGTTCAGGATCCACATGAATGGTTATATCCAGAAGTTCTTGGTTTCCATGAATTCTTCCTTTAATATCATCAACGCGTAAAACCGAGGGGTCTTTATCTATCGTTTCCTTAATTTCTGTTAATTTTTCATCATCAAATCCATCTGTTAATGTAATTGTAGAATCTTTAAAAATGTCCCAAGCAGTTTTACAAATAATTATACCAACGATTCCAGCAGTTAGAGGATCTAACCAAAATAAACCGAACTGTGCACCAATAATACCAATAAAGACTCCGATACTTACTAAAGCATCTGCTTTGTTATCCATAGCTGCCGCATATAAAGAGCCACTCTCAATTTTTCTCGATAATCGTAAATTAAATCGATATACAAATAACATAATTACCGCTGCAAAAATTGCAGTCCAAGCGGTTAATATATCCGGTTGGGTGTAAGCAGAATTGAGCAGTTTTTGTACAGCTTCGATGATGACTTGAAGCCCGATAAACATCATAATGAATGCTGCGAATAAGGATGCAATCGTTTCTGCGCGATAGTGACCATAGCGATGTATGTCATCAGGTGGCTTACGAGCAATTTTTAGTCCGATCAGTACAGCAACAGAAGTGACAATATCAGTTAGATTATTTAACCCATCTGCTCGTAATCCATCAGAATTTCCGATGGAAGCAATATATAGTTTTGATGATGCGAGTATTAGGTAAGCAATGATACTTAGCCATGCCCCTTTTTCACCTTGTTTTAAATGATCTGAATGATCCATTCTTGTATCCTCCAGCGTGTAATAAAAACACTTTATTTAGAGCTTATATAGTTTACCAAACCTTCTACTGGTGGGTCTAGAGAAACAAACAAGCATATATCCATAGGTCTTGAGAGTTCTAAAGGAAGTTTCCTTGATACAACATATCATTAGTAAAAAGACAAATTTTATTTAGTAAAATAATAAAAATTAAATAAGAAGGTTGCAATTTATTAGAAAATTGAGGATAATGGTTAAAAGGAACAAGGGGGGCCTATTCCATGAGGAAGGCTAAAACAGTATATCGTATATTTCGCTATGCAGGAGAACCATTACAAGCAAAGCGCGAGATTTCATTTGAAACAAGCTTGCTCTCAAGATTAATATTAGATGAGCTATGCTTCAATTGGAATAAGACGAAGTTGGAAGAAGCCTTAAATAGCTCCATCGATCAAAATAATGAACAATCGTTCCAGAAGTTAAGTGAAGAGTACAAGCAGTTTGTTTGGGAATAAAAATATTGATTATGCCTTGCCTCAACAGGTAAGGCTTTTTTTGAATTTAATTTGGAGGTGAGTTGTTTTGCTGTTAGGTAATAGAAGCACGAAAATAAATGGGGGAAAAAGATGAACAATAAAAATTTTTTAATTAAAAAACAGAATATGATTATTTTTTACATACTCTTATTTTCAATTATATTAGGAGTAGGTGCGGAACTCATTGTTGGCGCACCAATCGCTAATATTTTAGCAATATTTATAGGAGGGTTAGTTGGACTTATCATAATTTGGATGTTAAATCAAAGTGAACGATATACTTACTTAATTCCTTATATTGTTATTATTTCTATCTCTTTAGTAGCGTTAATTGTAATGATGAGTTCAGAATATGTAACAAATATGTTATTTGTGTTTTATCTATTAGCGGTTTCAGCTTTATCTCTTTCTATTCCAGCTTTAATTACTGGTGGGGTAGTTGGATTACTATTACTTAGCTATTTCGTGTTAGAAAAGGGTACAGCTATTGGTTTTGATTCACGATCAATGGCAATTACACTTGTATTCTATACATTAGTATTTATTGTTTTATTTATTCAGGTGAAGATTGCGCAAATGCTGCTGACAAATACAGAAAAGTCGTTGGACGAAAGTAAGAAACTGACGCATGATCAAATGAAACAGTCTAAGATAGTGAAAAACGGTGTATCTCAAGTACATCAGAAAATGCAAGTAATTGAAAAGGAAAGTCTCTGGAACTTCCAATCCATGAAAGAAATGCGGGATGCATTTAAAGAAATGAATGAAGCAACACAAATTCAGTCACACGCAGCTACAAACATATCAGAAACGACGGAACTGACGAATCAGCAAATTAAGCATATGATTGATTTATTTACGAAACTAAAAACCGACGGCCAACAATTGGAAGCGCTATCAAAATCAGGATCTCATTCCATTAATGAATTAAATGAAATGATGGATGGATTTCAACAATCTTTTAACGATTTATCAACAAATATGAAACAATTAGAGCGTACAATTAAAGAGAGTGCCGAATTTATTAACGAAATACAAAGTATTGCATCACAAACAAACTTACTAGCATTGAATGCAAGTATTGAAGCAGCACGAGCTGGCGAAGCGGGCAAAGGTTTTGCAATTGTCGCTGAAGAGATTCGTAAACTTGCAGAAATATCAAAATCTACGGCAAAAAAGATTGAAATCAATATGGATGGAGTCCAACAAGGCGCTATTCACACACAACAGGAAGTGTTGCAAAATGGGGAACAGTTGAAACGGAGTATCGAGCGAGTGAATAAAGCAAGTGATAATTTTGCAATTATATCTAAAGAAATTTTACAGTTTTTAGATTACACTACTGATTTACGTCATCGCGGTCAAAATATTCAAACGTCTTCCATTGAAATAGATCAATCACTAGATCAACTTGTTTCTATTATAGAAGAGAATACTGCCACTATGGAACAGATGGAAGTTACAGTTGAACAACAAGCTAGCCGAATGGGAATCTTAACAGAAGCGATTGAGGCGACAAATAAAGCTGCTGCGTCATTAGAAATGAAAAAAGTCTAGTATGGGGGGAGAAGGGATGGATTTAAAGAGTAGAAAAAAGATACAACGGAGCTGGATGATGTATGATTTTGGGAATTCTGCGTTTGCAACAACGATTATGGCTGCTGTCTTACCAGTGTACTATTCAACTGTTGCAGCATCTGGATTAGAAGACAACTTAGCCACTAGTTATTGGGGATACTCGCAGTCAATATCCGTGTTAATTGTTGCTATTCTAGCCCCAATTCTTGGTGCAATTAGTGATTTCTCTGCAGCAAAGAAGAAGTTCCTTCGTTTTTTTGCTTTTATGGGGATTATAGCTAGTTTATTAATGATGTTTATCGGTGAAGGCGATTATATATTAGCATCGTTATTATTTATCATTGGTTCCATTGGTTTCTCCGGAGCTAATGTATTCTATGATGGCTTTTTACCTGAAATTGCTGAAAAAGAAGAAATGGATAAGGTTTCATCTGGAGGATTTGCTTTTGGTTATATCGGAGGAGGAATCTTACTTGCAATCAATGTTGTTATGATTTTAAAACCAGACTTATTCGGTCTTCCTAATACACAGTGGGCTACGAGGCTAGCATTAGCATCTGTAGGGATTTGGTGGTTTATTTTTTCTATACCATTATTGAAAAATATTAAAGAGGAAAAAAAGCAACAAGTAACAAGAACTAAATCGTATGTTGCGATCGGTTTCAATAGAGTTGGAAATACTTTTCGTGAAATAAAACAATACAAACAATTAGCTATTTTTCTAATTGCTTTTTGGTTATATAACGATGGCATTTCAACTATCATTCGAATGGCGACAGTGTATGGAAGTGAGATAGGTATTGCTCAAAATGATTTAATTATAGCGTTATTAATTACTCAATTTGTCGGTATACCATTTACTTTTTTCTTTGGTTGGTTAGCGACGAAAATAAATCCAAAAAATGCACTATATATTACCTTATTTACGTATCTTGGAATAGTTATTATCGGCTATTTCATGAATTCCGCACTTCATTTTTACTTATTGGCTATTATTGTAGGTATGGTACAAGGTGGTGCGCAATCGTTAAGTAGATCTATCTTTGGAAGAATGGTTCCAGCTGGAAAACATGCGGAGTTTTTTGGTTTTTATGGAATTTCGTCAAAATTTGCCGCAGTAGTTGGACCATTTATGTTCGCAACTATTGGGCACCTAACTGGTAATAGTAGACTCGGTATATTATCACTCATTTTCTTTTTTGTAGCAGGTATCATTTTATTACGATTTGTTGATATCAATAAAGGTATTTTGGAAGCAAAAGAAGCATCTAATCCAAAAGATGATGTGATTGTTAAAACGAAGTAATAATGAAATTAAGTAAACGGGCTGGGACATAACAAAAAGTTTTGGTCAAAAGACGGATGAAAACTAGAATAAGCGTAAGAAATATACGGAGACTCTTTGAAAATCAAAAATCGATTTTCTGCGTGCGATGCAATGCTTGTCGAGGTCTTCCTTGTCCTATGGGAGCAAGGCCTAGGCGAGACCCCGGAATGCATAAGCATCCGGATGCTCACCAGCCGCCTTAGGATAAGCGGAGTATATTTCTGAAGCGGTTTTCAATACTATTCATTTGGATTTATCTTTTGATTAGATACTTATGTCTCATCCTCGTTTTAACTTTATTTAAAAGTAGTTTCCCAATTGAAATTAATCGTTGGGTCATTCCAATCAATTCTTTTTTCATCCGGATCATTTTTATTATACGATGCAGTTGTAAAGTAAATGATTGTGGCTGATTCACTTCCTAAAACTCGGTATCCGTGAGCAACACCCTTAGGTATTAATAATAAGATTGGATTGTGCTTTCCCATATAGATGACATCTGTTCTGCCAGTAGTACTTGTGTCTTTTCTTAAATCGTAAAGAACTACTTGAGCATTCCCTGATGGAAAAAACCATAAATCATCTTGTTTTTCATGATAATGAAATGCTTTAATCACTCCAGGATAACTCATGGAAATTGTCGCCTGCCCGAAATGGGATAATAAATTTTCATCGTCTCTTACTAATTCAGCTAAATATCCGCGATCGTCACTGTGTTTTTCTAGCCTTTTTGTCTGAACACCTTCAATCAAGTATATCTACTCCTTATTAATAAAGTTACGGAGAGCCTCTTTCCAAAAACGAGGGAGTTTAGTTCCCGAGGCTTTTAATTTATCCATACCTAAAACAGAATAACTTGGTCTCGTTGCTGGAGTCTTATAGTCCTTAGAGGAAACTGGAGTAATTAAATTTGGGTCTGTTCCTAATTCCTCGTAAATTGTTTGTGCAAATGAGTACCAGCTACACATACCTTGATTTCGTATATGATAAATACCAAATGGAAGTTCTAGTAATGGTATACAAGCTTCAACTAAATCACTGGTATAGGTCGGACTCCCGACTTGGTCATTGACGACTTTTAACGGTTTCTTTTTGTAAGCATTGTTTTTCATTGTATTAACAAAATTATTTCCTCCATCCCCATAAAGCCATGACGTTCGAATAATATAGTTCTCTGGTATTGATTGAAGAATAAATTCCTCTGCTAGCCACTTACTTAAGCCATAGTTATTTATGGGATTAGGAAGATCAGATTCACTATAAGGTGTATTTTTTTCTCCATCAAATACATAATCAGAACTAAAAAAAACAAGCTTTGCCCCATATTTTTTACAAGTACGAGCAAGATGTAATGTTCCAATCGTATTCACTTGTAGAGCTAGAAAGGGAAATTTTTCACTATTATCTACTGCTGTGTATGCAGCAGTATGGATAACGTAGTCTGGTTGAAAGGATTTTATGTGATGATCAATTTCAACAGGATTGGTTATATCCATATCCTGTTTGGAGAGACATTTTAGGTTGACCTCAAGAGCTAACTTGGATGCGAATGCTTTTCCTAGTTGTCCTTCACCACCTGTAATAAGAATCCTCATTCTAAATCACAACCTTTTTCAGTCAGTGATAGAATATCATTATTAAAAGTGAATTGATTTGCCTCAAAGATGGCTTCATATGTTCCCGCATCAATCCACCAGTTTGATAAAACATCAAATGTAAGTTTACTGTTTTGTAAGTATAAATTGTTTACATCAGTAATTTCTAACTCCGCTCGAGAAGAAGGAGAGATTTGTTTAATTAAATCAAAAACTTCCGTATCGTACATATAAATTCCTGTGACACAATAATTGGATGAGGGATTAGCAGGTTTTTCTGTAATGGATAACAAATTTTTTTGAGATTCATCAAAAGTAGCGATTCCATATCGACTAGGATCTGGCACAGTTTTTAATAATACTTTCGCTCCTATCGATTGATTCTTATAGGACTCAACATAAGGAATTAAAGAATCTTGAAATATATTATCGCCTAGTATCACAGCTAATTTATCACTACCAACAAACATTTTACTCAGTAATATTGCGTCTGGTATACCGGCAGCTTGTTGCTGCGTTTCAAAGTGAATACGTACACCTAAGTCCTTTCCGTCCCCTAGTAATGCCCAAAATAGAGGCAAATCTTGTTGGTTAGTTGTTATCAAAATATCTGTTATATCAGCTTCTCTTAATTTAACAATTGGATAGTAAATCATTGGGTATTTACCTATAGGGATTAAATGTTTATTTACCACTTTTGTGAGAGGATGAAGTCTGGTTCCTTTTCCTCCGGCAAGTATCATTCCCTTCATCTAGGTATACACTCCCGCCTCAGTAGTATATTATTTGATATCCTATGCAATTGAATAATGCTATGTTCTCGCCTAAATTATCAAGAATTAGTCTGTGACCTATTCGTATGTAAATGGTTAGTAATACACTATAGTACGTGTGTAATGGTTAAGGAGGCTAATCATGGTTTCACAACAAGTATTAAAGGATAATTTTACGTATGAATGTTGGGTGAGGAAAGATAAAAATTCGAGTGAAAATGAACCATTCTTGATATTATCTAAGCATTTGAATGATGTAACAAACGTACGAGGAATTGATATAGAAATAAATAATGATAATATACAAGTAGTCGATATAAGTAAAAATTTAATTCCGATAATTGATGTATATCGCGATTTGAATTATTGGACTCATATTGCAGTTATTTATCAAAACAAAAAAGTTTTTCTATATATAAATGGAACTTTAGTGAAGAGAGTAGAATATAAACGAGAGTTAACCCTATATGTACCTAAAAGATTCAATAGCCAGAATTTTGCGGGGAGTATTCGGGGGTTAAGAATATGGAGTTATTCCCGTAATGCTAGCGAAATCAAATCGTTTATGAATCAATTACTGTCATCGAATGAAAAAGGGTTGTTATTTAATTATCACGGTGATCTAAGAAATAAAACAATTACTGATAAAAAAAATATAGTCCAGAAGAATAACCAAAAAAAAGATACAAAGATTATTGCTTTTTATTTACCACAATTTCATGAGATACAAGAAAATAATCAATGGTGGGGAAAAGGTTTTACGGAATGGTCGAATACCAAAAAAGCCAAACCATTATTTAACAACCATTACCAACCCCGAGAACCATATAAAGACTTCTATTATGATCTTACTAACCCTGGGGTAAGAGAATGGCAAGCGAACCTTGCAAAAAAGTATGGAATTTATGGATTCTGTTATTATCATTATTGGTTTAAAGGTAGAAGGTTGCTAGAGAGACCATTTAATGAAGTGCTATCAAGCGGGAAACCAGATTTTCCATTTTGTCTGTCTTGGGCTAATGAACCATGGACGAGGAACTGGAATGGGGGATCTAAAGATGTCTTAATGCCTCAAGATTATGGAGACAAAAAAGACTGGAAAGAACATTTTAATTACCTTATTAAGGCATTTAAAGATGAAAGGTATATCCGAGTGGAAAATAAACCATTATTCATCATTTATCGGCCTGAATTAATACCGAATTTAATTAATATGATGGACTATTGGGATAAACTTGCCAAACAATATGGTTTAGATGGAATTTATTTTGTACAAACGTTTAATGGTTTTCGTCCTTTAGCACCAATAAATAGATTTGATGCTGCTGTTGAATTTGAACCACATTTTACATTAGCGCATAGTAGATATAATAATTTCTGGAGAAAGGTCAAAGGTTTTTCAGGAGAAAAAATGTTTTTAGATTATGATCGAATCTGGGAAAGCATTTTAACCAGAAATACTATTCAACATAAGAAAGTATTTTTAGGCGCATTCAATGATTGGGATAATACTGCTCGGATGCAAGCATCAAGCACGATATATCATAGAGCCTCACCAACAAAGTTCAAAAATTATTTAAGTCGTCAGATTTATAGAGCAAAGAATGTCTATAATAGTGAATTTTTATTTATTAATGCATGGAATGAATGGGCTGAAGGGGCATATCTCGAACCTGATAAAAGATATGAGTATCGCTATTTAGAAGCTGTAAGAGATGCTTTAAAAATGAATTACTAATGAAAATTGCAGATAAAATATGAGAAACTCATAAGAGGACATATTCTATCTGCTTATTTTCTAATTGGTAATCCAAATTAATTAGGGAATAACTTCTTCCAGTTCAAGATGCTAAATTTCGTTTCTAGATGATTGGGTTTGAATATATATTTTCAAGTTCAAGTGAAAGAGGCATGCCTGTATCATAAGATAAATTGCCGATAATGTCGTGAATCAGATCATTATATTTATTATTTGTCCAGAATTGGTGTATGAGTGGCAGTAATGTACATATTTCTTTATGTGCATCCTCATAATGTTCTAAAAAGCTTTTGGTAGAAGGATTATATGTTGCAGGATGATACCATGTACTATGACTTTCATTAAGATAATCGATATTTGATTGAATCGGTTGATGTGAGTAAGAAGATATAAAATTGCTTAGTAGTTTATTTTTCCACAAATAAGGGTCAGCGAGTATCTTATGTGCCAATTTCATATCATGATAAGATTTTTTAATATAATCATCAGGTAGAATGAGATCTGGATAGTTATTTCTAATTGATTGATCCATTATGTAGTGTATATCTGATGGCAGAGAATCTCCTACATCAATTTCTAAATAAATAGGAAATTTCCATGCTTCTTTTTTTCTTAATTTATGTATCATGATTGTATCAATAATTACTTCAAGTTTTTGATGATTACTGCCTTCATAACCTGCATGATAATGAATATACGGATGCGTATGGCGATCTAATATGTGATGCGTAATAAAACCTAATACATAAGCTTGCACCTGAATACTAGATTTTTTTGCTTTCTTTATTAATTCATGTAAAAATCGCCCGCAGTTTTTTGTATGCAGAACTGTTCCTATCTGTTGTACTTGTCCTTCTTTTATCCAGGGCCAAAATTGATAATAGAAAAAAGGGTCTGGTCCTTGTGCCCCTAGTTTTAAAGCGGGTCCATTATATAGTGATAAATCAACTGAGTTACATGCATCTTCAGCAAATAAGATATGCGTCCATATATTTGGCATAGAAATCCCTCTCATTATTTACAATTTTTAATATATTTTACCATGAACGGAAAGAAATCGAAAAATATTGCAAAATTTGATACACTATCAATGAGGATTTAACAAAGGGAGGAAATAAAATGGATTATCGTATTGAAAAAGATACAATTGGGGAGATTCAAGTTCCTGCTGATAAATATTGGGGGGCACAAACGCAACGTAGTAAGCAAAATTTTCCGATTGGAAATGAAAAAATGCCAGTCGAAATTATTAAAGCGTTTGCAATATTAAAACGTAGTACAGCGGAAGCTAATTTTGAATTAGGGTTGATGGAAGAAGATAAAATGAAGGCAATTCAATATGCTGCTGATCAAGTACTAAACGATTCCCTTAACAATCATTTTCCTTTGGTCGTTTGGCAAACGGGAAGTGGTACCCAAAGTAATATGAATGTGAACGAAGTATTAGCTTTTGTAGGTAATAAATGGTTACAAGAGCAAGGAAGCGACTTGAAATTACATCCAAATGATGATGTAAATAAATCTCAAAGTTCCAATGATACATATCCAACAGCAATGCATATTGCTGCTGTATTGAAACTAGAAGATACCGTATTACCAGCATTAAGTCAGCTGAAAAATACGTTTGCAGAAAAGCAATCTGCTTTTGAAGATATTGTGAAAATTGGTCGAACACATTTACAGGATGCGACTCCTTTAACCTTAGGCCAAGAAATTAGTGGTTGGCATCGTATGTTAGAAAAATCTGAAACAATGATATCAGAGAGTTTAGAACATCTTCGTGAATTAGCAATAGGTGGGACAGCAGTAGGTACGGGACTAAATGCACATCCAAATTTTTCAGAGAAAGTTTGCAAGGCGATCAGTGCATTTACAAACAAAAAATTTATATCCGCAAAAAACAAATTCCATTCACTAACAAGTCATGATGAAACTGTTTATGCTCACGGTGCACTAAAAGGGTTAGCTGCAGATTTAATGAAGATTGCAAACGATGTTCGTTGGTTAGCTAGTGGGCCGCGTTGTGGAATTGGTGAAATAACAATACCTGCTAATGAACCAGGTAGTTCTATTATGCCAGGTAAGGTTAACCCAACACAAAGTGAAGCTGTTACAATGGTTGCAACACAGGTAATGGGAAATGATGCTGCAATTGGTTTTGCTGCTAGTCAGGGGAACTTCGAATTAAATGTTTTTAAACCGGTAATAGCATATAACTTCTTACAATCAAGTCAATTATTAGCAGATAGTATTGTGTCATTTGATGAGCGTTGTGCTGTTGGAATCGAACCAAATCATGAGCAAATCGAAAAGAATCTAAATGATTCATTAATGTTGGTTACTGCATTAAATCCACATATTGGCTATGAAAATGCAGCGAAAATTGCTAAAAAAGCATTTGCGGATAATTCAACATTAAAAGAAACGGCTGTATCATTAGGGTTATTAACAGAAGACCAATTTGACGAATATGTTAATCCAGAAGAAATGACATATCCTAAATAAAGTAATGATTAAAAAGTATCCATTCAAAGGTGAATGGATACTTTTTTACTTAGTATAAGGCCTATATTACATATTTAACAGGCTTATATCACCATTGTTACCTTTCTCCTACAAATTACCAATGTTAATTTGTCATAAGTTTTGAGGATGTGCAGACAATAGTCTTACAGGAGGTGATATTAATGGCTAACAACAATTCAAACCAATTAGTAGTTCCTGGAGTACAACAAGCTCTTGATCAAATGAAATATGAGATCGCTCAAGAATTTGGTGTGTCTTTAGGTGCTGATACAACTTCTCGTGCAAACGGTTCTGTAGGTGGAGAGATTACTAAACGTCTTGTTCAAACTGCTCAACAACAATTGCATGGCTAAATCTAAATAATAAAATATATGGCTGAAAGGGAAGTCCAACCGGGCTTCCCTTTCCTTCTTTAAGAACTATTTGATTTTGGGTATAAATTCTGTTGCGTCGAAATGGATAGGAATTATTTGATGCGCTCTTCGCTATCTTTATCAAAAAAGTGTGCTTTATTTAAATCAAATCCGAGATCAATACTATCTCCACCCTTTACATCCGTACGAGAATCAACACGTGCTACGAATTCCTGGCCATCTACACTGGAATATAAAATGGATTCAGCACCCATTAATTCAGCAACCTCAATACTTGCTGTAACCTTTGTACCAGGAGATGAATCAATAAATATTAATTCATCATGAATATCTTCCGGACGTACACCTAATACCAATTCTTTTCCTTCATATCCTTGGTCACGAAGGGTTTTTAATTTACCTTCTGGAACGGTGAAACTAGATTCTCCAGTAGTAAACTGACCACCTTCTAGTTTACCAGTAAAGAAGTTCATGGAAGGAGACCCAATAAATCCACCAACAAAAATATTTTCTGGGTAATCATATACTTGTTTTGGTGCTCCTACTTGTTGAATAACTCCATCTTTCATAACTACTAATCGAGTAGCCATTGTCATTGCTTCTGTTTGGTCATGTGTCACATAAATTGTTGTAGTTTGTAAGCGTTGATGTAGCTTTTGAATTTCTGCACGCATTTGAACACGTAGTTTAGCATCTAAGTTGGATAATGGTTCATCCATAAGGAATACTTTGGCATCACGTACAATTGCACGTCCCAAAGCTACACGTTGACGTTGACCGCCTGATAGTGCCTTTGGTTTACGGTCTAGGTATGCTTCTAAACCAAGGATTTTGGCTGCATTATCCACGCGCTCCTTAATTTCTTCTTTTTTAAATTTACGAAGCTTCAAACCGAATGCCATGTTGTCGAACACGTTCATATGTGGATAAAGGGCATAGTTTTGGAATACCATGGCAATATCACGGTCTTTAGGAGCAACATCGTTCATTTTCTTCTCATCGATATAAAATTCTCCATCGGTAATTTCTTCTAGTCCAGCAATCATTCTTAAAGTAGTTGACTTACCACAACCAGAAGGACCTACAAAGACGATAAACTCCTTATCTTGAATATGTAGGTTAAAATCATTTACTGCAAGTACTTCTTTATCATATTTCTTTTGAATATGTTCTAAGCGTAATTCAGCCATTTTTTACTCCCCCTATATCATTTTTGTTATCGGTTACATTTATTGTACATGAGGGTGGATATTGTTGATACGGTAAATATGCACAAAGATGTTATTCTGTTTTGTGCATATTAGCTAGAATAGCTAAATATACCGTGATGGCTTGTTCAAATTGCTTTACATCAATCCCTGTGCTTTCATGGAATTTATCAAGGCGGTACTGTATGCTGTTTCGATGCATATACAGTTTTTTTGAAGCTTCTGTAAGATTTAAATTACTTTCAATAAATGTTTGTATTGTTTCTAGGACCTCTATATCCTCTGAAAACTCTTTTAAAATCCAACTACTTAACTGGTTTTTCTTTTGGTTATTAAGATTCTTGATGAGATGAAATGGATAATCTTTAATAAAAGATACAACAGATGAATCATGAGATTGAAAACTTGATGGAGCTTGCTCGGTTAATAAATTTGTGTACGTCACAATATCCTTTAAACTGTTCCGAAAGGGTCCTACATAGAAAGCAGTTTTAATGTATAATTCACTCATTAATGTGTCCGAAATTTGTGCATAACTTAACGATTCTTCAAGCTGTGAAATTTCCTCTTCAACTAAAATTCCGGCATATTCATTATGCCATAGAATGGATATAGGTCCTGTGAAAAACTCTTGAATAGTCGCTTTAAATATATCTGGTTCGATATGACCTTGTCGGATTTGAAAATAAATAAATCGAAAAGCTGAGTTAAATTCCTCAAGTCGATCTTTTTCCTCTTCGCTTATTCTATTTGTCCATAATTTTTCACGTTCGGTTTGTGGTGGTAAGTTAACGTGGTATTCAGTTAAAAAAGCCGATAATAATGCATGATCTTTCTCTGTCAATTCATTTTGTTGGATGCCAACTACTTCTCCTTGCTCCGTTTGAAACCAAGTATAATCTAACGGAAGATTTGATGTATTGGAGGGTAGAGAGCGAACACTAGGAAAATATTTTTTCAGCGTATGAATCATCTATCTGTACTCCTTTTTTATTATCATAATATTATTATAACAACATAATCGATATTTCCTGTAATAAATCAAATAGGTATTGGTATACATCGGAGTTCACCTTTGTTATAGTAGCATGGAGACAAATCAAGGAGGATGAAATAAAGATGGCAAATACACTAGATGTTGCTAATAATTTAGAACAAGCTTTACGTGAAAGTGATGAGTTCAAAAGCTTAAAAGAAGCATATGAAGCAGTTATGGGAGAACCAACAGCGAAACAAATGTTTGAAGACTTCCGTGATACGCAACTTAACCTTCAAGAAAAACAGATGCAAGGTATCGAAATTACAGAAGAAGAAGTGGAAAAAGCAAGACAAGTTGTAGAAACAGTTCAACAACATGAGGGCATCTCTAAATTAATGGAAGAAGAACAACGCTTAAACAATTTAATTAATGAGATTAGCCAAATCATAACAAAACCGTTAGAAGAATTATATGGAACAGCTGAACAAAATTAATTTATAAGAGTGCTATTACCAACCTTGGTGGATAGCACCCTTTTTTTATTATTTTTAAGTCTAATCTAACGATGGAATAGCACTAATTTTGCTTCAGGACTGACACAACGATGCGTATGCTCCATATATCCTTCTTCTTCAAGCTGTGCTTGTCCGATTTCTTTTGCGGACTCATCGTTTTCTGCAGTAAATGATGTATCCAATAACTTTTCTCCAGTTTTTGAAAATACCGTTAATGCATAGGTTCTCATACCCCAAATCCCCCTCCATTCCTTTACATATTATTATAAATCATTTCGGTATTTTCTGGCAATTCATCCCGCCTAACGGAGGTATTCCCCAATCAAGAATAGGAGGCAACTTAGCTAAAGAGGAGAGACAAATTGCTTGTTAGATGTTCGATTCTGTTCAAGGGCATTTAGGTTATACCCTTGTGTTACTAACAAACATTCAATTGAGGAAGAACAAAAACCCCTTTGTAATGAAGTTTCACTTTATTATCTGAAAAGTATTGTAATTAAATAGGACATTATATACACTTTAGTAGGAGTGTACCCTATAAATATAGAGAAGGAGGTAAATCAACGATGACGTTACAGCTAAATAATGTAACAAAACGATTTGACAATCACACTGCTGTGAATAATCTTTCATTGGAAATTCCTGAGCAGGAGATGTTTGGTTTTCTTGGCGGGAATGGAGCGGGAAAAACGACAACATTTCGTATGATTCTTGGTTTATTAGACATTACCGAAGGAGACATTACATGGAAAGGCGAGTCGATTTCATATGATAAAAGCCATCTAATTGGCTATTTACCAGAAGAAAGAGGTTTATATCCGAAACTAACGGTGAAAGAGCAAATCATTTATCTCGGTAAATTAAGAGGAATGAAAAAAACTCAAATTGAAGAAGAATTAATAAAGTGGTTAGATCGCTTCCGTGTACCAGAATACTTAAATAAAAAAGTAGAAGAATTATCAAAAGGGAATCAACAAAAAATCCAATTTATATCTGCGGTGATTCACCAACCACAGTTGTTGATTCTAGATGAACCATTCTCAGGCCTTGATCCTGTAAATGTAGAAATGTTAAAGGAAGCGGTTATCGAGCTAAAAGAACAAGGGACATCTATAGTATTCTCTTCACATCGAATGGAACATGTAGAAGAACTATGTCAGCATGTTTGTATTTTACAAAAGGGTTCTCCTATTGTGCATGGTTCATTACAAGAAATCAAAAAAGGATATGGGAAGAAGAATCTGCATATTCGCGGAGATGTATCGTTTGAATTCTTAAGGGCACATTCAGGAGTTTCCTCGTACAAGGCCTTAAATGATGGATGTAAACTTCAAATTGATAGTGAAGAAGTGGCACAAGAAATATTTGAATCACTACAAGGCAAAGGATTTATACGTAAATTTGAACTTGAAGAACCTTCGTTAAATGATATCTTTATTGCAAAGGTAGGTGCTTCGTATGAATAAGTTTTGGATTATTTTATCCCATACATACTTATCAAAAGTGAAATCAAAATCATTTTTAATTAGTACTGCCATCATGCTATTAGTAATTATAGGATTGGCTAACTTACCAACAATAATTGACACTTTTGCTGGTGATGGAGAAGAGAGTTCAGAGCAGATTGCTGTTATTGATGAATCCGGAAATTATTTTGACTTATTAGACGAAAGCTTAGCTGCTGTGAATGACCAAGAATTAGAGATTGTATCTGTAAATGAATCAGAGAATAAAGTGAAACAAGCTGTTCAGGAAGAGGAGTACGATGGACTTCTTGTAATTGAAACAGATGAGAATAATTTACCTGTTGGTACGTATTATGCGAATCGGATTTCGGATAGCGGGGAGCAATTATTTTTACAAAATCAACTTCAACAACTAAAAATTGCAATCGGTACGCAACAGTCAGGAATAGATCAAGAAACATTAGAAATGATCTACGCACCAGTACCATTTGAAGCAACTCAATTAGATGAAACAGCAAGAACTTCTGAAGAAATGAGTCAAGCACGTGGTATTGTATATGTGATGTTGTTTGTACTATATATGGCTGTTATCGTTTACGGCCAAATGATTGCAACGGATGTAGCAATTGAAAAATCTTCAAGGGTAATGGAAATATTAGTATCAAGTGCTTCTCCTATTACACATATGTTCGCTAAAATTATCGGTGTTGCATTGCTCGGTTTAACGCAAATACTTCTGTTCTTAGGAGTAGGGTATTTCTTGATTAGTTCCAAAATGGATGACATAGGTGGAGAATTTTTCGATTATATGGGCTTAACGAACAATGATGTCTCTATTTATATTTATGCAGTCGTGTTCTTCCTTCTGGGATATTTCCTCTATGCTACCCTAGCTGCAATGTTAGGTTCTTTAGTTAGTCGTATTGAGGATGTAAATCAACTTATTATGCCAATGATCATGCTCATAATGATTGCATTCTTTATTGCAATTTTTGGGTTGGAGATGCCTGAATCAACTTTAATAACAGTAACTTCATTTATACCATTTTTTGCTCCAATGATAATGTTCTTAAGAGTAGGTATGCTTAATGTTCCCGTTTGGGAAATTGTATTATCATTCGGTTTATTGATTGGGACGATTGCCTTATTAGCTTATGTAGGAGCAAAAGTATACAGTGGCGGGGTATTAATGTATGGGAAGTCGGGTTCGTTGAAAGACTTTAAAAAAGCAATGAAGCTTTCTAAAAAAGAAAAGTAACTTATTTACTGACTAATCACATACTATGAAACTAATATATAGAGGGGAAGGTCAACCTGTGATGACTTTCCCCTTTATTGTTATACATACTTATAGATAATAAAAGAGTTGATTTGTAAAAGTTGAAGCAGTACCTGTATAAAATGACCGCCTATGAAAAAGCTCAACTATAGGGAAAATTAAATGATGTGTAAAGAGTCCCTGACAAGTTTGCTTATGATTCATTTGACTTAGGTTCAAGTTCTTCTTCGGTCACCCATTTATGGTTTTTTACTTCTTCACCGGATTCGGTTACATAATCAATCATATATACGGTTGTTTCGATACCATCTTCAATAGTTGCTGTTGCGCCATCCATTCCTTTCATATGATTGGCATTTATAGTTATTTCATCTCCAGGTTTATAAGGGTCTTCATTTGGGTTGTCAATTTCTTCTTGGATTATCCATTTGTGATTTTTAACCATCTCACCGTCATCCGTTGGTTGATAACTAATCATATAAGCCGTGGTATGGTAAGCACCAACAATTGTTCCAGTAGCTCCTTCCATACCTGACATATGTGTTGCTGTGACTGTTACTTCATCACCTACTGCGTAGGTAGAATCTTCTGCATCTTCTAAACCATCAGGTATTTTTCCACTTTCATCATGGTCCGAGTGTTCATGTTCATTTTGATTGTCTTCTTCGAGATCTCCTTCAGGAACTTGTTCATTATCAGGAAGTAGGTTTCTTTCTTCATTTTCATCAATTTCATTATCATTATTGCAAGCATATAGTCCCGTCAGCAGTACGAATACCCCAACCGAGTATCCAATTTTCTTTATCATAGTTATAAGCTCCTTTCACGTGTTGTAGAACTATTATTCACGCAATCGAAGTGTGATAAACGTAAAAACTGGAAAATAATAGATAATGACTAAGCGTCTTTATTGACATAGATACTTTAGGGGGGTATAGTATTACTAGAATAATGAAGGAGTGATGAAAGTGGATTCATTACATGAACATACAAATCATCCAAGATCAAATGCTGAAAAACAAGCGGTAATAAACCGTTTGAAACGTATAGAAGGACAAGTTAGAGGAATACAAAAGATGGTAGAAGAGGATCGTTATTGTGTAGATATACTCGTTCAAATTAGTGCCATTCAAGCTGCATTGAAAAAAGTAGGATTTGAAATCACGGAGCGACATATGAAGCATTGTGTCAGTGATGCAGTAAAGTCAGGCGAAGGTGATGAAGCTATTGAAGAAGTAATGAGTGTATTAAAACAATTTACGAAGTAAGGAGTGGGTCTTATGACTAATAAAAAATCAACATATCATATTACAGGAATGACATGTGCCGCCTGCTCCAACCGTATAGAAAAAGTATTAAATCGTATGGATGGAGTTGAGGCTAATGTCAATTTGACTACTGAAAAAGCTTCAATTCGATACGATGATACCAAAATTACGAATGGTGATATAACTGAAAAAATTGAAAAGATTGGATATGGAATTCAGATAGAGAAGGTTGATCTGGATATAAACGGGATGACATGTGCTGCATGTTCTAATCGAATAGAAAAAGTATTAAACAAAATGGACGGTGTTAAGGAAGCAACCGTAAATCTTACAACTGAAACGGGTATGGTGTATTATTATCCAGATGTCGTTCAAGACTCACAACTCATTAACAAAATAGAAAAAATTGGGTATAATGCTGTTTCAAAAAATGCGAATCAAAATAAAGCATCACAGAAAGAAAAACAGTTAGTAAAGACAAAAAAGAAATTGATTGTATCTGCGATATTATCTTTACCGTTAGGATTGACGATGCTTGTACATCTATTTAATATCGAGATTCCCTCATTTTTCATGAATCCATGGTTCCAATTTGTGCTTGCAACACCAATTCAGTTTTGGATTGGCTGGCAGTTCTATGTGGGAGCGTATAAAAATTTGCGTAATAAAACGGCAAATATGGACGTATTAGTTGCAGTTGGTACTAGTGCAGCTTACTTTTATAGTTTGTACGAAGGATTATTAACAATTAATAATTCTGCTTATCATCCACATCTTTATTATGAGACTAGTGCAATTATTATTACGCTTGTATTGTTTGGGAAGTACTTGGAAGCGCGGGCGAAAGGGCAAACGACAACTGCTATTACGAAGTTATTAAATCTACAAGCTAAAGAAGCAAGAGTATTACGTGATGGAACAGAATTTATGATTCCTTTAGAAGAAGTAGTAGTTGGGGATCGACTTATTGTAAAACCTGGAGAAAAAATACCGGTTGACGGTATCATAAAACGAGGAAAAACATCTGTTGACGAATCGATGATTACCGGAGAGTCTATTCCTGTGGAAAAAAATATGGAAACAGAAGTAATAGGTTCGACAATGAATAAGAACGGTTCAATTGAAATGGAAGCAATAAAAGTAGGCAATGATACTGCATTATCATCTATTGTGAAAGCTGTAGAAGATGCTCAAGGATCGAAAGCTCCAATACAACGATTAGCAGATGTAATTTCAGGATTCTTCGTTCCAGTTGTTGTCATGATTGCGATAATAACTTTCTTTGTATGGTTTCTATTTGTACAACCAACTCAAGTAGAACCTGCTTTAGTAGCATCAATTGCTGTATTAGTTATTGCTTGTCCATGTGCATTAGGTTTGGCAACGCCGACTTCTATTATGGTAGGAACTGGCCGTGCGGCAGAGAATGGTATTCTTTTCAAAGGTGGAGAACATCTAGAGCAAGCGTATAAGATTCAATCCGTGGTATTTGATAAAACAGGGACTATCACGCATGGGAAACCAGTTGTTACTGATTTTACTGGAGATAAAGAAATGCTCTTATTATTAGCGAGTGCAGAAAAAGGTTCGGAACATCCACTTGCTGAAGCAATTACACAATATGCAGAGGAAAAACAACTGTCTTTAAAACCTACAACTGATTTTGAAGCTATTCCTGGTCGTGGTATAACTGCAATCGTGGATAGTAAGCATATTATTGTTGGAAATCGTCAATTAATGAAAGAATATAAGGTAGATAGCGTAAAAGAGGATGAACATCTATTAAAACTCGAAAATGAAGGAAAAACTGCTATGTTAGTTGCCATTGATGGGAAGATTCGTGGTACTGTGGCTGTAGCGGATACGATTAAAGAACATGCTAAGGAAGCTATAGATCAATTAAAAGCCATGAATATACAGGTGGTTTTGTTAACTGGCGATAATGAACGAACCGCGAAAGCAATTGGACGACAAGCGGGGATAGATCATATTATTGCTGAAGTATTACCAGAAGAGAAAGCTGAAAATATAAAAATACTGCAAAAAGGTGGAACTACAGTTGCGATGGTTGGAGATGGAATTAATGATGCTCCGGCTCTTGCTATGGCTCATATAGGAATTGCAATCGGAACAGGTACTGAAATTGCAATTGAAGCAGCTGATATTACGATTTTAGGAGGAGATCTTCTCCTTGTACCAAAAGCTATTAAGATTAGTCAAGCAACGATAAAGAATATAAAGCAAAATTTATTCTGGGCTTTTGGTTATAATACTGCAGGGATACCAATTGCAGCGTTAGGATTTTTAGCTCCTTGGATAGCTGGTGCAGCGATGGCTTTAAGTTCAGTGAGTGTTGTTACAAACTCATTAAGGCTAAAAAAAGTAAAAATGTAACCTTGAAAGGGGGGGATAATAGATGAAAAAAACAATGAAAGTACAAGGAATGTCATGCGGACATTGTAAACAATCGGTGGAAGATGCTCTAAATGGTGTGGAAGGTGTGTCAGAAGCAAAGGTTAATCTTTCTTCAGGAGAAGTTGAAGTTTCTTTTGATGATAATAACGTTACAACCGAACTGTTAGTAGATACCGTCGAAGAGCAAGGTTATGATGTAGTAGCTTCATAAGCGGTTTAATAAATACCCCCTTCAATTATAAAATTGTTTTAAGGGGGTATTTAATTACAAATAAATAGAACGTGCATTCTGTTTTGCTGTTTGGTAGAATAAGGAGAAGAAGCAAAGAAGGGAGTGCAGCGATTTGGTAGCATCGATATCATTTATTCATGCAGCAGATTTACATTTAGATAGTCCCTTTCGAGGATTACAGAATATTCCTAGTGAAATTTTTCAAGAGATTCAAGAAAGTACATTTACAACATTAGATAAATTAATAGAACGAGCAATTATTCATAAAGTAGACTTTTTATTATTAGTAGGAGATTTATACGATAACGATAATCAAAGTTTAAAAGCACAAGTACGACTAAGAGATGCTTTCCAAAAACTGCGGGAACATAATATTCAAGTATTTCTTTCTTATGGCAATCATGATTATTTAAATGAACATTCCTTATCAGTACAATTTCCAGATAATGTACATATGTTTACTAGTGAAACCGTGTCTTACTATCCATATAATAGAAAAGAAGAAACCCTAGCTCATATCTATGGGTTTAGTTATGAAAATAGAGCGGTACATGATTCGAAGGTTTCAGACTATCAACGCATAAGTGAACATGTACCTTATCATATTGGATTATTGCATGGAAGTATAACTACGAATACCGAGCATGATGTTTATGCGCCGTTTCATTTAGAGGAACTGAAGAATGCTCACATGGATTATTGGGCATTAGGTCATATTCATAAAAGAGAAGTGCTTTCAGAATCCCCACCTATTATCTATCCGGGGAATATACAAGGTCGTCATCGGAAAGAAATAGGTGAAAAAGGATGCTATTTCGTTGAAATGAACGAGTTTGAAGTTCAAAAACAATTTATATCCTTAGAGTCAATTCGTTTCGAAAAACTAGAATTAGATTTGTCTAGTATTGAATTTCTACATAATATTGAACCGCTTGTTCTACAGTCACTTCCTCAATTAGATCATCCAGTGTTAATAGAATTAATCATAAAGATGAATAAACAACAATTTGATAGCTGGGAACAGTCACGCATAGATGAATGGATTGATATAATAAATGAAATATCAATCACAAAGTCGCCATGGGTTTATATATATCGTACGTCGATGCAAGTGCCGAAAAATAATCAAGTTATGGAAGATAGTCCATTTTTTAATATGATAAAAAAGCAAGTACATGAGGTGGCTATTCAACCAATTTTAGATGAATTGTATCAAAATAGACAAGCTAGAAAGTATATCAATACGTTATCAGAATCAGAAATTAATGAAATAAAACAAGAAGCAGACCAATTTTTACAAGATGCATTTCGGAAAGGATGAGATTATGCGAATTAAGGATATTACTATCTATGGTTTTGGACAATGGGTAGATCACCAATTTACTTTCTCATCCTCTGAAATTACGACAATTTATGGTGAAAATGAGTCTGGAAAATCTACGTTACAACAATTTATTTTATTTATGCTTTTTGGTATGTCGCCGAAACAAAGAAAATTCTATCAACCAAAGAATAGTAGTAAAATGGGTGGACGTATGACGATTATGACACCAGAATATCATCGCATTATTATAGAGCGTATAGATGATGAGAGTAAGGGTAAAGCAAATTGTATTTTAGAGGATGGATCAGAAAAGGATGAGCAATGGTTAACGCAACTTCTAAACGGAATAGGATTAGATACATATCGATCTATTTTTTCATTTTCGGATACAGATCTAGTTCATATTCGAACAATGCAAGAGGAAGAACTTAATGAAATTTTGTTAAGTATTGGGTTAACAGGATCATCGATTATATATGATGTGGAGAGACGCTTAGATCAAGAAATAGGAAGTTTATATAAGCCTTCTGGTAGAAAGCCAGAGATAAACGAACAATTAACATCATTACAGCAAGAATCCAAAAAACTAGATGAATTAAGAAAGAACGAAAATACATACCATGAAAAAGTGGAAAGACAGCAATATCTACAACAGCGTTATCAAACAACACAGCAAGAGATTATGAAGCTTCGTCAAGAACGAAGGGAGCTTGATACGTTGATACAGGCTTTACCTCTACTAAAAGAGGCTAAAATAATCCAAAGTCAACTCCATAATTCGAAGCATATAGCGGACTTCCCAGAACATGGTGTAGAGAGAATGGATCAATATAGAGAGCTTGTTCTTCCTCTTCGAAGTGAAAGAAGTACACGAATAAGTAATATTGAAAAATACCATGAAAAGATATTAGAGGTGAAAGAACTTTTATTACCTACTTCCACACAAGAACAATTAAACGAGTTATTGGGTCAGTATAATGAAGTTCAATTTGCTATAGAAGAGAAAAAAAGACTAGTTAAACTTATTGCAAAACAGAAAGCAAGATTAGAAGAAGAGACACAACAGTTACATGTGAATTTAACTATATCCGAACTAAATCAACTAGCATTGCCATTTTATCTAGAGAAGCAATGGGGGAAGATTCGATCAAACGCAGAACAATTATTCTATGAAAAACAACAGTTAGAACAACAAAATAGTCAATTAATTGAAGAAAAAGTATTTCTAGAAGGACAGCATAAGAAGGTAAATAATCAATTGTTACATGAAGCTCATGTAGATGAATTACGACAACGTATCGATGCTTACCAAACTAGTCAGGTTCTACAAGCTGAAAATCAAAAAATGCATCAAAAATGGCAAAGAACTAAGCATCATAAAAAGAGACTGAACAAGCAAATATTGTACAGTTCTATTGTTCTAGCAAGTATCTTTATGTTAACTTCATTTGTTTTTACAGAGTTTTGGTTAGCGATATTATCCATAATCGTAATTGGTTTTGGCTTTAGTATAATGCGTATAAATAAGCAAACGATTGATATGGTGAATGGTATGTCAGATGCTAATGATTCTAATGATGTTGCGTTTGTTGATGTAACAACGGAAGAATATCATGAAGCAAGAAATATATTAGAAGAGCAAGAAGCTTTACAAAAAGAAATCGAACAAATAAATAAAAAGATTCAAGACAATGAGTTAGCTTTGATGGAATGGAAAAGGAAGCAAACGAATATTTATGAGAGATTAGAACAATTAGATAAACAGAAGCAAGAACAAGCTAGCCTATACCCTTTTCTAGTTTCAATTGATGTGGACTACTGGCCAGAATTATTCCATCATTTGCAGCGTCTACTTCAATTAAATGAACAATTGCAAGAAAATGAACGACATTCTCTACAAGAGTCAACGAAGATTGATCATTATATAATGCGATGTGAACAATGGTCTATAGATAATCATCAACAATTAGATGTAGATGATCCTGAAACTGTTCTTGCACAACTACAAGAGATAAATGAACAACATAACCACGCACTCCAAGATTATCAACATTATAGGGCACACCGGCAAGAAGAACGGACTCTTGAGCAACAACTAAGTCAATCTATCGAAGTTTATCAAGAGTCTATCGATAAATTATTAGAACAAGCTAATGTACCAGACGAAGATTCATTCTATGAAAATGCTAAACTATACAAAGAGGTAGTGTCCTTAAGAGAAAGAAACGATAAATTGCAAAATCAGTTAATCACTATTTTTCCAGATGGATTTGAATCTAATATTAAGCGATTAGAAACAAATGAATATTATGTGAAAAAGCAAGAAAAGCAAAATGTTATATTAAAAGAGTTAGAAGAAGAGATTGAGGATATTCGAAATGATCTTGCAGAAGTCCAAGCTACCATCAATTCATTAGAAGGCTCAAGTGAATTGTCGAGAAAGACACATCAGGTTGAATTAGAAAAAGAAAAATTAAATGGTTTGTTTCGACAATGGGCAATTCGAAAAGTTGCGAAGTCTTATTTAGTAGAAGCAAAGAAAAATTATCGAGATCAATATTTGACAAGCGTTATCCATGAAGCAATGGTGTTTTTTAGTGATTTAACAGATGAACGATATGTTAAAATATATGCACCAACAAAAAATCAAGGATTTATGGTCGAAACAAAAGAACAAAGAAAATTTCTTGTGAATGAATTATCACAAGGAACAATTGATCAGCTGTATATTTCATTACGATTTGCGATTAGTAAGATCATGAGCCAACAATATTTAATGCCATTCCTAATCGATGATGCTTTGGTACATTTTGATTCGAAGCGAATGGAGCGTGTGGTAGATATACTACGTGGTACTGCAAAAAATCAACAAGTGATTTTATTTACTTGTAAAGAAGAAATTATGCAACTAGTAGATGGAGAAGTATTGCAATTATAGTAGAGTAGGGGGAGGAGATTATATGAAAAATGGTATCGCATTTCGCACGATTGGAGAAGAATTTGATGGATTTCTATTAATTAAAGAATCTACAAGAGGTACTACTAGTAATGGAAAACCATTTCTAACTTTAATACTTCGAGATGCTAGTGGCGAAATAGAAGCAAAACTCTGGGATGCAACGAAAGATGATGAAGAAACTCTAATTCCAGAACAAATTATTCAAGTATCAGGGGAGATAAACCAATTTCGTGGAAAGCATCAATTAAAAATATTATCTATTCGTCTAACGCAACCAATGGATAATGTTCAAGTAACAGACTTTTTGGGTAAGGCACCAATGGAAAAAGAAGAATTAGCAGAAAAATTGACTGAGGCTATTTTTGAGATGGAGAATCCTAAAATTCAACGTCTAGTTCGGGCTTTTATAAAGAAATACCAGGAAGAGTTACTAACTTATCCAGCTGCAACCAAAAATCATCATGAATTTGCATCAGGACTAGCATATCATGTTGTTAGTATGTTAGCTATTGGAAAAGAATTGCACAAACTCTACCCAGAAATTAATAAAGACTTATTATATGCTGGAATTATACTTCATGATATTGGTAAGATTAAAGAGCTTTCGGGTGTTGTTTCTACTACTTACACATTGGAAGGAAAAATGCTTGGGCATATACCGATGATGGTTGAAGAAATTGGTCTAATGGCTAATGAGTTACAAATCGAAGGGGAAGAGGTGCTTATTCTAAAACATCTCGTTCTAAGTCATCACGGTAAAGCTGAATGGGGTAGTCCGACACCACCATTAGTTCGTGAAGCAGAACTACTACATTTAATTGATTTAATAGATGCAAAAATGAATATGTTGGGTCGAGCGTTGGAAAAAGTTCAACCAGGAGAGTTCACGGAAAGACTCTTTGCTATGGATAATCGTGCTTTTTACAAACCAAATTTCGAAGAAAATGAAGGATAGGTTATTTTTTCTCTTTTTGTTCATATATATAGTATTAAGGCTTGGACAAGGAGGAAAAGAAGATGGAATCAATTCCTATTTGGGTTATAGCAGTCATCTTATTAATTTTCTTCAGCGGATATATGGCATTACGTGCTATGCTGGCAGAACGAAAATTGGATCAACAATTTATTGAAAGAGAAGGCAAAATATACATGGAACGGATTCGTGAGGATCGAATGAAGCGTCAGAGAGATCATAACAGTGAGATTCATGAGAACAATTGAATGTAGAAAGAAAACGCCCATTTAAGATAAATGGGCGTTTTTATATGACTTAACCTTGTGCATCTTCTTCAGTTGTATTTTCTTCAGTCTCTTCTTGCTCGAATAAATCTTCCATACCTTCTACATTAATTTTTACATCAGAATCTTGAATTAGTTTGTTGATTTTTTCTTGAATTTGCGTTTGATCTACACGACTTAGTAAAATTTCACGCTCAAGTTCTTTTTTAACATCTTCAAATTCACCAATTGATTCTTCTTTTTCTCGGACGTCATTTACTTTTATAATATGTGTACCATGACTACTTTGCACGGGCTCGCTAATTTCTCCTGCTTCTAAAGAATATGCAGCTTCTTCAAATTCAGGTACCATGGCTCCGGCACTAAAGTAACCAAGGTCTCCACCATTTTCTGCGCTTCCTGTGTCAACAGAGTATTCTTTCGCAAGTTCACCGAAGTCTTCACCGTCTTCAATTTTTTGCTGGACTTCAGCAACATCTTCTTCATTTTCTAACAAAATATGTTGTGCTTGTACTTCTGTATTTTTACGATCATATAACTCTTTTAAATCTTCCTCGGTAATTTCAATATCTTCAGCAGCAGCTTTCTCTTGTAACATACTAACGTACATTATTTCGCGAAGTTGTTCCTCGCCACCGAATTGCTGCTCTACAGTCGTATTAAAATCTTCCTCGCTAGGGAATCCTTCTTTCATTGTTGCGATTTCTTCTTCTAATTCTTCATCAGTTACTTCATAATTGTCTTCTAAGACTTTTACAGTAACAAGTTGTTGTAACATGGATTCACCATTAACATCTTTTAGTTCTTCATAAAATTCTTCTTTTGTAATATTTCCTGCTTCTGTTTCAGCAACGATTTCATCGTCTGAATTACATGCAGCTAATGTGAGTACCCCTAAAGAAAGTGAGGCTGCTATTGTCCATTTCTTCATGCTTCAAAACACTCCTACTCTGTACTAGTTTACGATTAGTTTTTACAATCATAAATATATCATACTTTTTCAGGAAAAAAATAGAATTTGTATAAATACCTATAAAATCCCATTAAACTGTCACATTCAATACTCGTAGATAGGAGCATACAAGTAGAGCTACCATAATCATATTTATAACTCGATAAACTTTAAGCTGTTTTTTTTGTGATAGCTCCATCTTGATACAAAACGCATTGGTCAAAGTATTAAAAATAAGTAGTACGATAAAAGCAAAAACCATATAAAATATCACCATTGCCTTTGACTCTCCTTTCTTACCCCGGTTCAAAAAGGTTATGCACTCTTTACTCTACCAAAAACAAAGCCTGTTGAACAGGGGGACAAAAACAATATGATTAATACTATTTTTGTTTTAGAAGTAATTCAAACCCCTCCGACAAATGATGAATATAGACCTTTTTAGGGGCTTTGAGAATATAATAAAGATATATAAAATTAGTAACGGACATACCTAAATGAATGCTCGACCATAGAAGCGTATAAAGGTAGTAATCAGCAAGTTGACTGCTAATTAAAAATCCAGGCAATGTTAAAACCATGGTGGGCATAATACCAGTTACAATAGCTTCTGCTTTTGTTAATTGTACGCCCTTAAAACAGAACCATGTAGGAAATTTTAATCCAGTTAATTTACAAGGTATTTTCGTTGTTTTCTTTAGGATACTAAGACTTAACACCATTACTAGTGAATGAAGAATCGGCATACTGATGATTGCAATTAAAAATGGAAAAATTGCTTTTTCACTATTTTGATAGGCTCCATGTACAAAAGATAAAGGTACATATGAAATTATAAAGACAAGTAGACTAATTAATAATGCTATAATTTGTAATCGTATTTTCCCAAACTCTCTTGTTAAATAAATTGTTTTTAAGCAATTCATTTTATCACCTACAAATCTTAAAAACTTGAAATAACACTGAGAGAATCATAGTACGATTATGTTGAAAAATCAATAGGTATTTTAAAGAAAAAAAGCTTTTAATCCACTTTGTCATATTTTAACTGACAAGAGCATCAAAAGCTTTTACTTTTAGTGATTAATTAGAACTGTTTAATTTTGATTCTAGTTCCTTAATACTTGATTCGATTTGTTCTAAAGATTGGTGGATATTTTCTTGATGTGGTTCAACGGTATCTTTCCAATCTTCTACTGATTTTCTCATTTCCTCTGTAAGTTCACGAACAAGGACTGCTCCTTCTTTAGAGGTGCGTAACAATTGATTTTTAAGTTTTATACTGTCTTCTTTTAAGCTATAAAGTAGGTTCCCAAGCTCCATACTTTGATCCTTTACACGGTTTCTTAATTGTCGACCTGACTCTGGGGTGCTAATTAAAGTTACTCCAGCACTAACTGAAGCACCTACAAGAAAGCCTAATACTAATGATTTTCCTTTTGACATGGAAAACGCACTCCTTTCCTTTCTCTAGTATACCATTTCCTCTTTTTACATATGTGTTAAACATTGCTAAATAGAAAATTAATTATACTATATATTTTCTATTATAAATAAGGAAGAGAATTTCTGCCATAAATAAGAAAAAAGTCCTCCTCTAAAAAGAAGAAGACAAATTTACTTGCCAAGGATGAGTAGTGTTCCTACCATCAGCAAGTGTTAATACTCTGATAAGTCTCGTTATCCATCAGTAGATGAAATAACCGATGGAGGGCTCTTGCTTTATGTGAATGATACATTCCCAGAGCGTTTTAAAATGGTTTGCACAATTGGGTAAATAATGATCATAATTACTGTGTTAATTATTGTTGCTGGTAATACAATGGATGCAAATAGTGCAAAAAATCCGCCTTCCATTAATCCAATAATAAATAAAGTAACACTTAAGAAAATAGTACCGCTAACAATTGTACCAACTGCTGTTAATAAAGGTGCAACGATTGTTGTTCGGAATGTATTTTTTAGTGATAAGAATAACATTAAAAAGATAAGTGCTGTCACAGGCTTATCAATGATATTTGCAATTTGTCCGCCAGGTGCTGCGGTAGTTAAAGCGGATATGAATCCAGTAGCTAATGATAATATCAATACATATTTGACTTTAGGGAATAGAACAATTCCTAAAAACATCATCGCTAATAACATATCTGGTTTTACTCCGAATAACATAGGTGGGACTACAGTATGCAGTACTGCTCCGATACTTACTAATAATGCTAGTACCACTAATATTCTTGTATTCATTTGTCAATCTCTCCTCGTCTCATCTATTCTTTACTAAGATCTTCCAACTGTACGCTTATCGTCAGTTGCGAAGAATAATGATAGTGTAACAAAAGCTGAATGAAATAAAAACCTTTTATTTCATTCAGCTTTAATTCAATTAAATATTTTCGTGAATAGTGCTAGCTACTTCCTTTAATTCATCTGAATTATAGTCATCGGTGTGTACAGTCCAGTTAGGAGAATAACCATCCCCTTCGCCATATCTTGGAATAAGATGTAGATGCAAATGAAATACAGATTGTTCTGCTGCTGATTCGTTATTGTTTAACACATTCATACCCAGTGGGTTATAAGATTTTTTAATGGCGTTAGCAATAATTGGAATACGTGCAAACAATTCTCTTGCAACCTCTGGAGATGTTTCATAAATATTTTTCGTATGTTCTTTTGGAATCACTAATGTATGTCCCTTTGTTACTTGGCTAATATCTAAAAAGGCATATACATTATCATCTTCATAGACTTTTGCAGAAGGGATATCTCCCTGAATGATTTTACAAAAAATGCAATCTTCATGTGACATATGAAAAAACAACCTCCTTTTTCTTTATTGTATAGAGGCTTGTATATAAAAGTAAAGTGTTACCCTATAATAAAAGTAGACTATTTGCCACATCATTCAATGTGACAAATAGTCTTAATGAAGAAGTAAGAAACTCATTTTCAATTCATTTCTGTATACCAAGGTTGGTTGTAAATTATATACATAACTCACATTTCCTTAACGAGTACATTCAGATGAAGTGATTCGTGTAAGGATCATCATTTGTCCAACAGAAACACATCCTAACCGAAATTTAGAGCAATTATCGATTACTAACGGTTGTCATGTGGAAATACATAACTAAATTAGGTTTTCGATCGTTGACACCTCATTTACGTTTTTAGGTAGTTTGAAGTGAGTTTCTTATTTTCTTCCTTTGTATTTTGAGCTTTTTCTACGATATTATACATAAAAATATAATTTAATTAGGATAATTGTAGAACGATTGGCTTTGGCTTTGACATACAATAATGATAAAATCGTGTTAAGCATAGAGGAGGGAAAAGGGTGAGCACCTTATTACATATTGAAGATTTATCTGGAGGATATACACATAAAAATGTATTACATGGCGTTTCATTTAAAGTGAATAATGGTGAAATTGTTGGATTAATCGGGTTGAATGGTGCCGGTAAAAGTACAACAATTAAACATATTATTGGCTTGATGCAGCCAAAAAAAGGTAACGTATTGATACAAGGTAAAACATTTCAGAATAATCCAGAAGGGTATCGCAATCAACTTGCATACATTCCAGAAATGCCTATTTTATATGATGAAATGACTTTATATGAACATTTGCGTTTAACTGCGATGGCTTACAATATTGATGAACAACTGTTTGAAAAAAGATTAGAACCATTATTAAAAGAGTTTCGTATGGAGAAAAAACTTCATTGGTTTCCCGTACATTTCTCAAAAGGTATGCGTCAAAAAGTGATGATTATGTGTGCATTTTTAATTGAACCACCACTTTATATTGTGGACGAGCCTTTTGTCGGCCTTGACCCACTAGGTATCCAATCATACTTGAAAATGATGGAGCAAATGAAGGAGCAAGGCGCTGGAGTATTGATGTCAACTCATATATTAGCAACAGCAGAAAGGTATTGTGATCGATTTGTAATTTTGCATGATGGTAAATTACGTGCTCAAGGGACGTTGGATGAGTTACGTTCAAGCTTTAGTATGCCAGAAGCTTCTTTAGATGACTTATATGTTCAATTAACAAAGGAAGATAACCATGTTTGATTCTCATCAGTTCTATAAAAATCGATTATCTGCCCATATTAAAAATCTTAGTCGGTATTTACGATATATATTTAATGGACATATTGCGTTCGCGATGTTTTTCTTTATATCTGCATCTGCATATTATTATCAACAATGGTTAGCGAACTTGCCAGAGAATTTTCCAACTGCGATTATTATTGGGATTGTTTTTGGGCTAATTGTTAGTTATAGTCCTATTAGAACGTTACTTCAAGAACCTGATTTAGTATTTTTGATACCTGCAGAAAAACAAATGAAGAATTATTTTCGTAATAGTTTAATCTATAGCTTCGTTATTCAATTATATTTGGTACTGTTATTTGCTGCTGCACTTGCTCCACTTTATTTTGCAACTTTTCCAGAGAGAGAGGGGAGTATGTATTTTACTACGCTTGCAGTTCTTCTATTGTGGAAAGTTGCCAATTTGTTCGCGAATTGGTGGATGCTAAAAGTTCGAGAACCAAGTATACGTCATATTGATTTACTGACAAGAACAGTTCTAAACGTAGTGATTTTCTATTTTATGGTAGCTGGTAATATGTTAATGACTGTCATTACAGTGACCTTGTTCATCATTGTTTTGATTTATGATTTTTGGTACACCAGTAAACAAGCAGGAATATTATGGGATTTGCTCATTGAGAAAGATAATAGTCGCATGCAGTCCTTCTATCGAATAGCTAATATGTTTGCTGAGGTTCCTCATTTGAAAAATAGAGTAAAGCGGAGAAGCTGGTTAGTTTCTCTAATCGTGAAGGGAATTCCCTTTTCTAAAGAGGCTACATATGCTTATTTATATCGCATTTCTTTTGTTCGAAGTGGCGATTATGTAGGTATGTATATTCGACTCATTATCATAGGTGGTATTTTTATATGGATTATGCCTAATAGTTGGATTAAAATTTTATTTGGTTTATTATTTTTATATTTAAGTACTTTCCAAATGATGTCACTATATCAACATCATCGTACAAATATATGGTTAGATATTTATCCTGTTCCACAGCATTTAAAAATAGATGCAGTACTGTCTATCATTAGACAACTGGGAATAATACAAGCAATTTTATTTTCTCTCTTATTTTTATTTTTAGGGGATTGGCTAGGTTTTGTAATTATGATGATAGTTGGTGTGATTTTTACAATTACCTTTACGCAAGGGTATATTCGGGGTAAATTTCAGCAAACTTCTAATATTTAATGAAAAAGCTGGGACAAAAGTATTCACGTAAAAGATAAATCCGAATGATTGGCCTATGAAAACCCGCTTCAGAAATATACTGCGCTTATCCTAAGGCGGCTGGTGAGCCTCCGGATGCTCCGCATTCCGGGGTCTCGCCTAGGCCTTGCTCCCATAGGACAAGGAAGACCTCGACAGCATCGCATCGCACGCAGAAAATCGATTTTTGATTTTTAAGGAGTCTCCGTATATTTCTTACGCTTATTCTAGCTTTCATTCGTCTTTTAGCATGAATTTTTTGTTATGTCCCAACCTCTTTCCTACGATTAGTCAAGGATTATTTATAAAGTAATTAGAGACCGTGTACGAATAATCGTACGATGTATTATTCTTGATCCCCGAGGCTGTGGTCGAGCTTTCTTTCACTTCTCACTATACCCTTAAAAAAAGATTAGTGGGCAAAATCATCCGTCGATGATCTTACCTACTAATCTTAGTATGTTTTTAACGTCACTCATGAATATTGAAGAAGGTTTGCTTTTCTTTAAGTCTCCATCTTTTTAATTTAGAACGTTTTTCATTTTTATAGTGAATTTGCTTCCTGTGGTTTACCTTTGGTTTCTTCTTGATATTGCATAAATACGCTAATTAACGTTTTCGCAGCGGTTACCATCGCTTTTTCATCGATATCGAATTTTGGATGATGGTGTGGATAAGGATTCCCGTCTAAATTTGCTCCAGTGAAAAAATAAGCACCTGGTTTATTATGAAGATAATAAGCAAAATCTTCACCACCCATAACTGGAGGTGCTTCTTCGGCGGTGTGTATTTCTTTTACTTTTTCACTGGCTTTAAGTATAGTTTCTGCCTGTTCCTTATGATTAATCAATGGTGGGTAACCTTTTAAATAATTAAATTCGTAACTTGCATCATTTGCATCACATTCTCCTTTTAGAATGCGTTCCATCTCTTGGATTATTTTCTCTTGAACTTCACTATCAAAATGACGAACAGTTCCTACAAGTTTGGCCTGATCAGCAATAATGTTGAAGGCACTTCCGGCTTCAAAAATACCGGTAGTGACTACTGCCGTACTGAGAGGATCTAATCTTCTACTTACAATCTGTTGAAATTTTGTAATGATATCTGCTCCTAATACAATCGCATCTTTGGTTTCGTGTGGATATGCACCGTGGCCACCTTTACCTTGAATAATGATTTCGTATCGGTCTGCACCTGCCATCATAGCACTTGTAGAAGTGTGTAATACTCCTAAAGGAATAGTAGCCCATAAATGAGTACCAAAAACAGCATCCACATGATCAATTGCTCCCGATTCGATGATCGGCTTTGCGCCTCCAGGAGCATATTCTTCAGCATGCTGATGTAAGAAAACAATTGTGCCTTCTAGTTCTTCTTGATGTTGCTGCATTACTTTGGCCAATATGAGAAGTGTTGCTGTATGACCATCATGTCCGCACGCATGCATAACACCAGGAACCTTCGACTTATATGGAACATCCTTTTCATCTTGGATTGGCAATCCATCAAAATCCGCTCGTAATGCAATTGTTTTACCTGGTTTTTTTCCTTGTAATGTAGCAATTACACCATTTCCACCAATATTGGTTTTGTATGGAATGCCTAATTCTTTATAATAATTCGCAATGTAAGCTGCTGTTTTGGTTTCTTCAAAGGATAATTCAGGATATTGATGTAAATACCTTCTTATTTCTACCATTTCATCAAAATGGTAATCAATAGTATCAAAAATGTCTTTTAACAATGATGTCAGCCCCCTTTTGTGTTTGTTAACTATGTATTATAACATTATTCATATAATTTGTTTAAATATAATTTTTGAGATTTCTAATCGATATATTTTTCTGTGAAGGTTTAGCTGGAGCATATCAAACCATTATGTAATTGATTTACACATAAAAATAGTGCAGAAATTATTTCTGCACTATTTGGATAGCTAATACGTTCAAATTTGAAGGGAGATTACAAATGCTTAAGAAATTCTAGGGTCTTCTAAAAGGCGTTCAATTTCTTCCTTATGATGTGTTTCATCAGAAATGAGGTCATCTAATTTAACTACAAGCTCAGTAAATTTTAACTTCTCGGCTTGTTGCTTACGTTTTTCGTAACGTTCAATGGTATCCGTCTCTGATTGAAGGGCTGCTTTTAATAAATCTGCAACTTCAGTGGGTTGTGGTATAGATGCAGCGGTTGTAGTTGGTGTACCACCTAAAGTTTTTATTTTTTCAGAGAGATATAGAGCATGACCGAGTTCATCGTTAATTTCTGATTCAAAAAAAGGCTTCAAGGCGGATCGGTATAGTCCTGTGACTACAGAAGCGCTATAAGTATACTGAATTGCTGCAGCGTATTCATTTGCTAAATCTTCATTTAATCCATCAATAAGTTCTTGAACTTCTTTTTCCATTATCAAATCTCCTATCTATTTAAGAGTATTGTTATGTATAAATAAAATTCCCTATTATATTTTTTTAAAACCTCTTATTAAGGTATGATGTAAATAGAAGGAGTGAAAGTATGCGTAACAACAAAATAGGAATTATTTTTCTATCTATATTACTTGTGGTTATTGGAATTTGGTCAATACAAGTAAAAGTGGGTATTGTTCCTTTTACAGATCGTCCAACTAGAGAACTTGTAGACAAGTTAAGTAATACTGTTATTTTTGACTTGTTTAGATATATTACCGAATTGGGTTCTAGTTCTTTTTTAATCCCGTTTGTGATTGTGATGGTATTTGTTTTATTACTTTTATATAAACATTGGTTCCAAGCGCTCCTTTTCGTAAGTGCCATTGGATTAACGCATTTTTTAAACGTTGCGATTAAATTGATTACAACAAGAGAAAGACCGAGCATCTTGGTAGAAGCACATGCGGAAGGGTATAGTTTTCCGTCTGGTCATTCGATGATACCGATGGTTTGCTATGGACTAGTCGCTTACTTTATCGGGAGGAAATTACCAACAAATACTTCACAAATCGTATTTCAAAGTGGTTGTGGATTACTTGTGCTGCTCATTGGAATCAGTAGATATGTCATCAATGTCCACTATTTAACTGATGTAATCGCTGGGTTTACATTAGGCTTCATATTATTGATGGGGAGTGTATATATCTACCGGAAATTTGAACAATCTCCTACTAGAGGCGGAGAAAAAAGCAATCCTTAGTTGGTTCATGAGTTATGTAATACAATTTATACTTAGAATCAATCAAACAACGTAGTTTTCTAATGGGAGAGGAGAACAAGTAATGCGATTATTAAAATTTCTATTTGCGATGATTCTAATCGCTTTTGGAATATTGCTTGTATTAAACAATATAGGAGTATATGATTTTCAACTTGGAGATGCTTGGGGATATATGTATCCTAGTTTCTTTATTGTCTATGGTTTATTTAGTTTATGGAAGTATTTAAGGAAAAAAGGTGGAGGGTGGATGTTTTCATCCTTCCTGATTATCTTCGGAACGTTGCTATTACTAGATAGATTTCAATATATTTCATTTGGTTTTTGGGATGTTTTTCAATTATGGCCACTGTTTATTGTGTATCTTGGAGTAGCAATTATTAATTCGAGACAAAGTGGATGGGTTCAGTATTCGAAGGGGGACACGTATACTAAAGGTAGTTCTCACTTTTCAATTGGAGATTATCAGCAAAAGCAGGATTGGAATTTGGAACCATTAAATTTAAGAAATTTAGCAGGTGACTTTTATTTGGATTTGACGAAAGCATATATTCCAGATAAAACAACTCCTATTTCTATTCGTTCCTTAGCAGGAGATGTAACGGTATTAGTACCGGAGCATGTTGATTTTCGAGTAGATGCCGCTATTAATGCAGGAGAGATTATCGTATTAAATGATATATCTGATGGAATAAATCGAAGTATAATTTATGAGTCAGAAAATTATCAATACGCAAGTAAGAAAGTAGATTTATTTATACGCCTAAAGGCAGGATCAATTCGTGTGGAAAGAATTTAAAAGGGGGAATAAGGATGCATCAACGTTTAAAAGGAATTCGATTTATATTTATTCGTTCTCATATATTTGTACTATTCCTCTCTTCATTTATTTTACTTTCTATTTTATTATCCGCTTATGTTTTATTTGAACCGGCATGGTTAACGACAGAAAGTATTTTTCTTTTTATTATTTCACACCTTCTCATCGGACTTCCTTTAGCATTTTATGCTGGATTTAATGGTAATGGCAATTATTTAAAAACTAGTTTTGATGCTATTACATTATTAATCAAACAATATGCAAACGGTAATTATCAATCTTCCATACAATTATTAGAAGACGGAGATGATGAAATTCACAGGGCGTCTAATTCTTTAAATGAATTAGGGAAAAAGTTACAAAATCAAGTGAAATCGTTACAAAAAATGGCGGATGAAAAATCAGAATTAGCGAAGTCATCACATAAAACGGCTGTGATTGAAGAACGGCAGCGAATTGCAAGAGATTTACATGATGCGGTGAGTCAGGAATTATTTGCACTAGCAATGTTGTCTGAAGCGGCTATAAAACAATTAGATTCAAAACCAGAATTAGCTAAAGCGCAAATGCTTGAAGTCTCTCAATCTGCTCATCAAGCACAAACAGAAATGAGAGCTTTATTACTACATTTACGTCCAGTATATTTAAGTGGAGAAACTTTGGTGGAAGGGTTACATAAATTAATTAATGAATTAAAACAAAAAAGTAACTTACAGTTTAGACTCAAATTAGATGACCAACTTGAAATAAAAGAAACGATTGAAGAACATATTTTTCGTATTGTGCAAGAATCTTTATCCAATATTTTAAGACATGCAAACGCAACAGAGGTATACGTAGAGATTTCTAAAAAATCTGAAGAGATATTCGTTTTAATCGAAGATAACGGTGAAGGCTTTGATATGTTAGAAACCAATGGTAAAAAAACTTCTTATGGATTAAAAACAATGAAAGAGCGTAGTGAAGAAATTGGTGGAACATTTACCGTCCGATCTAATGTAAATGAAGGCACTTATATTCAAATTAGAATACCATATGAAGAAGAACGGAGGAGAAGAACATGATTCGTGTCGTAGTTATTGATGACCATGATGTTGTTCGAAAAGGGATTGTTGCTTATCTGCAAACAGAAGAAGATATTGAAATTGTTGGTCAGGCATCGAGTGGTTTTGAAGGAGTTGAAATTGTTTTACAAGAAAAACCAGATGTAGTATTGATGGATTTAATTATGGAGAATGGAACTGGCATTGAAGCAACGGAAAAAATAATTACAGATTATCCGGATTGTAAGGTAATTATCTTAACTAGTTTTTATGATGATGAGAAAGTTTTTCCAGCTATTGAAGCAGGTGCATTCAGTTATATTTTAAAGACCTCAACAGCAATCGAAATTACAGAAGCTATTAAAAAAGCTGCATTGGGTGAGAATGTAATTGAACCAAAAGTGGCTAGTAAAATGATGACAAATTTCCGATCTGAAAAGAAGAAATTACATGATGATTTAACTGAAAGAGAAAGAGAAGTACTATTATGTATAGGGGATGGCCTTACGAACCAAGAAATCAGTGAAAAATTGTATATTGGTGTGAAGACTGTAAAAACACATGTCAGCAATATTCTTTCGAAATTAGATGTACATGATAGAACACAAGCAGCTGTTTACGTTCACCGAAACAAATTATTACAATAATTTGTTTCAACTTTTTGTCAAATAAGTCTAACTAATTGTATTTCTATGTTCGCTTTCTGTATAATACAACTGTATCTCAAAAGAGAGGACAGGGCATTTATGAAGACACTAACAAAAAAAGCAGAGAATCTATTACTGCTTATATGGGTACAAGCCTTTTTGGCGTTGGCGGGAAGTTTGTTTTATTCTGAAGTAATGAACTATGTCCCTTGTGAATTATGTTGGTATCAACGGATATTAATGTACCCACTCGTATTGATTTATGGACTAGCAGCGATAAAAAAAGATATATCGATTGCTCTTCCTGGTTTATTCATGAGCGGAATCGGGATTCTAGTGTCTACATATCATTATTTGGTTCAGCATGTCTCCATTTTTCAAGAGATAGGTGGAGCATGTAGTGGTAGTGTCCCTTGTAACGTAATTTATGTAAATTACTTTGGTTTTATTAGTATTCCTTTTATGGCAGGAGTCGCATTTCTGATCATTTTTGTTTTGCACTTAATTGTCTTAAGAGAACAGAGGAGGAAAGCGTAAATGGGTAAAAAAATGATTATTATCATTAGTGTCATTGTGTTATTATTTGCGGCGCTAATATTCGTAGTTAATTATAAAAATGATCAAGCTACACAAGATAGCCCTTATGGTGATAAAGATTTAAAACAAGAAACAATCGATCAACTAGACAATCCGCTTTATCAAAATCAAATAATGCCAGATGAACTAAGCCAAGAAATTGAAGATGGGGAATCAGTAACAGTTTATTTCTACAGTCCTGTTTGTGTATATTGTCAAAATACAACTCCTTATTTAGTGCCGCTAGCAGAAGATATGGATGTGGATATGAAGAAATTAAACTTGTATGAATTTGAGGCAGCTTGGGGAACTTTTTCGGTAGATTCCACTCCAACATTAGTACATTATGAAAATGGAGAAGAAGTAGCTAGGCTTATCGGACAAAAACCAGAAGAAGAATATCAAGCATTCTTTGAGGAATATGTAAATTAAAAACATACAAAGTGACAAGCGGTGTTAAAGTCAACATCGGTTCACTTCCAATATCTCAAAGGAGAAAGGAGGAGATTGTGACTAATCAAAATTTTTGCTCAAAAGACGGATAATAGTTAACATAAGCGTAAGAAATATACGGAGACTCCTTGAAAATAAAAATCAATTTTCTGCGTGCGATGCAATGCTGTCGAAGCCTTCCTTGTCCTGTGGGAATGAGGCATAGGTGAGACCCCGGAATGCGGAGCATCCGGAGGTTCATCAGCCGCCTTAGGATAAGCGGAGTATATTTCTGAAGCGGGTTCTCATCATCAATTTATTGGATTTATCTTTTGTGTAAATACTGTTGTCCCAATCTCCATACCTAAAAAAAAGGCGCACTCGCTACGTTGCTAAACGAGGATTGCGCCATTATTATTGATTCAATTATCTTCTTCGTACATTGTTCCTGTGATGATAAATGGTCGTTCCATAATATAGCTAGGTTTTTTAGCTTGTTGATCTTTATGTGCTTGTTTAAAATGATCGGATTGTTTCCAATTATTGAAGTCATCCTTTGATGTCCATTGTGTAAATACGACATACATATTACTCTCTGTTTGTTTCCATAACCGCATTGCTTGGAATCCTGGCATATTCTCAACACCATTACTACTATGTTTCATTCGATATTCAAATGTTGCGTGGCTGTCTTCTGATACAGGGATATGGTTCATAATCACATAACCATGCTCTTGTATATTACCTATAGATTTTAAAACATCAAATTCTCTTCCAGAAGCAAATACTTTCTCATTAGTACCTTCATAAAATGCGATTGCCCCTTCGCTACTAGTAATAAAAAAGAAATCAATTGCTTTATACTTCTCCTCGATTTTAAGTAAGTAATCTATTGTTCCGTTAGTCATATAGGCTTTCATATGAAATTCCCCCTTATTCATAGTATATTACATATTACCCTGTACAATTCAGTTTTACACATACTAATTAAAATGATTATTAATTAATAGAAACTATATTCTTTAATAATGACGAATGATGACGTATAATGTAAATGTACGTAGCTAGAGGTGAAGTTATGAGAATGGAAAAACGTAAGCAAAATAAGTTAGCTTACAAGAAGAAAACTCAGTGGTTTTTCATTGCAATTGCCTCTCTTTTTATACTACTACTTCTTGGGTATGGTGTCGTTTTATTAGGTGGAAAAATAATAGCAAATGATGAAGATTTGATACTTGATTTGAAAACGACAATAAGAACTGAAGAAGGAGAAGTAATTGGAACACTTTATAAAGAAAATAGGGAGTTTATAGATTTAGACAGTCTACCCGAACATGTAAAAGAAGCCTTTATCGCAATTGAAGATAGGCGTTTTTATGAACATGAGGGGATTGATCTTAAATCAATCACCAGAGCAATTTATCGGGATATTATTGCGATGAGCAAAGTTGAAGGTGGAAGTACGATTACACAACAACTTGCTAAAAACTTATTTTTGAGCAATGACAAAACATGGTCGAGGAAAATAAAAGAGACGATGGCAGCCCTATACTTGGAAAGAGAACTATCGAAGGATGAAATTCTTGAACTATATATGAATGAAGTGTATTTTGGTCAAGGGATTTATGGTATTCAAACAGCTTCTAAGTATTTCTTTTCCAAACCAGCTGATGAGTTAAACGTAGCTGAAGGAGCAATGCTCGCTGGATTAATGAAAGGCCCCAATGGATATTCTCCCATTAATCATCCAGATCGTGCTCTAGAACGAAGGAATGTTGTTTTACGATCAATGGAAGCTGCAGGATTTTTGAGTACAGAACAACGAGTTGAGCAGGAAGAAAAAACGTTAGGCCTTGCTATCCAAGAACCGAAAGCTTCCAATCCGTGGGTAGATAGTTATATTGATCTTGTTATGAAAGAGGCTTCAGAAAAACATCAACTTTCTGTAGAAGCACTACAAACGGGTGGGTATGATATTACTGTTTATATGGATCCTGAAATTCAACAGATTGCATATACAGAAATGCGAAACGATGCATATTTCCCTGGAAATACGGAAGGTGTTGAAGGCGCGTTTGTAATGTTAGATGCTAATAATGCTCGTATTGTTTCTGCAATTGGTGGAAGAGATTATCAAATTGGCGATTTAAATCGAACTGTAGTCGATCGTCAACCGGGTTCAACTTTTAAACCTATTGCTGTATATGGACCGGCATTAATGCAGGAAGATGTATATACTCCTTTCACATTGATTCCAGATAAGAAATCGGAAGAATATAATGTTGTAAATGCAAATGGTGAATATAAAGGAGAACTTACTATTTATCAAGCCATTATGGAGTCGACCAATACTTCTGCTGTGTGGTTATTGGATAAAATTGGGATTGACTATTCCAAGGGATATTTGGAAAAACTAGGAATTACTTTCGAAGATGATGGTTTATCTATAGCATTAGGTGGACTTACTTATGGAGTAACTCCTTTAAAAATGGCGCAGAGTTACCAGGCTTTTGCCTCGGGTGGAGATATAACCTCTGCAACGTCGATTTCTAGAATCGAAAATCGAAATGAAGAAGTGATTTATGAATCAACGATAGAGGCTGAAAATGTATTTACAAGTCAAGTGGCTTGGAACATGACAGAGATGTTATCGGAAACGGTTCGATCTGGAACAGCAGCTTCAGGAGATTTTAATAAAGCACTTGCTGGAAAGACTGGGTCTACACAGCATACAAGTGTGGAAGGTGCCACGAAAGATGCTTGGTTTGTTGGATATACTCCAGAATACGTAACCGCTATGTGGATGGGTTATGATACCACAGATAAAGATCATTATTTAACGAGTGGAAGTTCTTATCCTACATCATTAACAAAGAAAATACTAACCGAAATCGATAGGCAAACAGACCGAGAAATGTCGAGTAGCTTTGAAATACCAGAGAACGTTGAACCACTACCAGAACCGATTGAATTACCTACAATAACGGATATTTCAGCAAACTATGAATTTGGAGGATTCTCGATAATCAGAGGGAATCTTAGTTGGAATGGTTCATCTGATGAACGAGTTGTTTATCGTATTTATCAAGAAACAGACGGTGAAGATAAACTTATTGATGAAGTAGAGGGAGTAACTCAATATACAATTGATAATGTTTGGTTTGAAAACAGTAAATATTATATTGTTCCTTACGATCCGAACACAAAAATGGAAGGTACAAAGTCTGATTCTGTGACATTTAGTTGGTAAAAATGAGGCAAATTGATGACAAACACCGGCCTTCCCTATACACTCAAGTATTTAATAGCTATAGTAGACTATGGAGATATGAATATTTAAAAGGATGAATGAAATGTCTATAATTAAAAACGATACAATTATTAGAGCTTATCAAGGACAAGAAACGGACTTTACTCCTGCTTGGTTTATGCGACAAGCTGGAAGGTCCCAACCAGAATATCGTGCGTTGAAAGAAAAATATTCACTATTTGAAATTACACACCAACCAGAATTATGTGCTTATGTTACTCGTTTACCAGTAGAGAATTACGGAACGGATGCCGCTATTCTATATAAAGATATTATGTCGCCATTACCATATATCGGTGTGGATGTAGAAATTAAAAGTGGCATTGGACCTGTAATTCACAATCCAATAAGAAATCTACAAGACGTAGAAAAACTTGGAGAAATTAATCCCGCCACAGATGTACCTTACGTACTAGATACGATCCGATTATTGACGGAAGAGCAATTGGAAGTTCCTTTAATTGGTTTTAGTGGTGCACCATTTACATTAGCGAGCTATATGATAGAAGGTGGCCCTTCAAAAAATTACTCTAAGACAAAAGCATTGATGTATAAAGAGCCTGAAACTTGGTTTGCATTAATGGATAAGTTAAGTGACATGATTATTAGTTATGTAGACGCTCAAGTAGAGGCAGGAGCTAAAGCGATACAAATATTTGATTCTTGGGTTGGATCGTTAAATGCAGAAGATTATCGTGTGTTTATTAAACCAGTAATGACGAGGATTTTTTCTGAATTAAGACGACATGAAGTGCCTCTAATTACATTTGGAGTAGGTGCAAGACATTTACTTATGGAATGGAATGATCTGCCAGTGGATGTAATTGGCTTAGATTGGAGAACCTCTATTAATGAGGCGCGTGAGATGGGAGTAACCAAAGTTGTTCAAGGAAATTTGGATCCAGCTATTTTATTAGCAGATTGGCAAACAATTGAGCAGCGTACGAAGCAAATTTTAGATCAAGGTATGAATTCAGGTAAATATGTGTTCAATCTTGGTCACGGAGTAACGCCTGATATAGAACCAGCTACTTTAAAAAAATTAACTGAGTTGGTTCATAACTATAGTAAAAAGAAGTAAATTATTAAAGAGGTGTATGTAACATGGAAAAGAAAAAAGTTGGATTATTAGTAATGGCATATGGAACTCCATACAAAGAGGAGGATATTGAACCGTACTATACACATATTCGCCATGGTCGAAAACCTGAACCAGAAGCGTTACAAGATTTAAAAGAACGTTATGAAGCAATTGGGGGAATTTCTCCATTAGCAAAAATTACAGAAGAACAAACGAAAGCACTTGAAAAAAAACTGAATGAAAATCAAGATGAGTATGAATTTAAAGCATACATTGGGTTAAAACATATCCATCCATTTATTGAAGATACTGTAGAAGAAATGGCAAAGGACGGTATTAAAGAAGCCATTTCACTTGTATTAGCGCCACATTATTCTACATTTAGTGTGAAATCATATAATAAGCGTGCAAGTGAAACGGCTGAAAAGTATGGCATCCAATTAGACTCTGTAGAAGACTGGTATACAGAACCAGGATTTATAAAATTTTGGGCAGAAGGAATCAAAGCGAGTTATGCAGAAATGACAGAAGATGAACGAAAAAATTCTGTGTTAATTGTATCTGCACATAGTCTTCCTGAAAAAATTCTTAAAAATGGTGATCCATACAAGGATCAATTAGAAGAAACTGCAAAATTAATCGCGGAGGAAGCTGATGTAAAAAATTATGCAGTAGGATGGCAAAGTGAAGGTAACACACCAGATCCTTGGCTTGGTCCAGATGTACAAGACTTAACAAGAGAACTTTATGAAACTGAAGGGTATAAAGCCTTTATTTATACGCCAGTCGGATTCGTAGCTGATCATTTGGAAGTTCTTTATGATAATGACTATGAATGTAAAGTGGTATGTGATGAAATTGGTGCAAGCTATTATCGCCCAGAAATGCCAAATGTTCATCCCCAGTTCATTGAGACGTTAGCAAATGTTGTAATGAAAAAAGCAAAGAGTGAAGTAAGATGACCACAAACAAGAAGGTTGTCATTGTGGGCGGCGGAATAACAGGATTATCCGCTGCCTACTATCTTCACAAAGAAAAACAACAACAAGAAATTCCAATGGATATCACTTTAGTAGAAGCGACGGACAGAGTTGGGGGAAGAATTCATACAGTAAAACGTGATGGTTTTACAATTGAAAAGGGACCAGATTCACTACTATCTAGAAAGCCTGCTGCAATGGAATTGGTAGAGTCATTGGACATTCAAAGTAAAGTTGTAAGAAATACCACCGGACAGTCGTATATTTTAGTAAAAAACAAATTACATAAAATGCCAAAAGGGGCCTATATGGGGGTTCCAAAAGAAATAAAACCTTTACTAAATTCAAAAGTGATAACAGCACGAGGGAAGTTACGAGCATTAATGGATATAGTGATGCCGAAATCAAAAGTTACTGAAGATCAGTCCTTAGGGAGTTTTATGCGACGCAGGTTTGGTGATGAGCTAGTTGACAACCAAATTGATCCATTATTATCGGGAATACATTCTGGAGATATTGATCAAATGAGTTTACAAGCAATCTATCCAATTTTTGAACGCATGGAACGAGAGTATGGTAGTGTTATGAAAGGTTTACAGCAAATCATGCCGGCCTCAAAAAAGAAAAAAACTTCCAAACAACCATCCGTTGGTATGTTTTTCTCTTTTGAAGATGGTTTACAGACGCTTGTGGATGTGTTAAGAAATCATTTAAATGGTATTATTCAATATAATCGAGCTGTCGATCATATTGAAAAGAAGGAAGATGGATATCATTTACTGCTAAACAATGGAGAGGTTCTTTTTGCTGATATCATCATTATGACTGCTCCTCATACGAAAGTTCCAGAGATGTTAAGTAAACACGAGCCGATGAAACAGTTGAACAATATTCCTGCTACATCGACAGCCAACGTTGTTTTAGCATTTGATGCAAAACAGATTAAGCGTGATTTAGATGGAACAGGATTTTTAGTCACAAGAAACAGTGATTATCGTATCACTGCTTGCACATGGACACATCGTAAGTGGGCGAATACGGCACCAGATGGAAAAGCTTTATTTCGTTGCTATGTAGGTAAACCAGATGATCAAGATATTGTCAAACTAACAGATGAAGAGATTACTGCAATTGTTTTGAAAGATTTAAATAAAGTTATGAAAATAAAGGGGAATCCTTTATTTCATGAGGTTACAAGATTCGAAAATGCTCGCCCGCAGTATCATGTAGGACATCTTGATATTGTTCATGAAGTTCGTAGTTATGTTGAAAACAATTTACCTGGATTTATTTTAACAGGGAGTTCTTATGATGGAACAGGTATTCCAGATTGCATTGAGCATGGAAAAAATAGTGCGCAACAAGTATTGAATCGAATCAATAATACAGTTTAATATATTGTAAGACACTGGAAGGTAAAAACCGCTTAAGTCTATCCTAACTTCTTATCTTTAGTTAGTACGAACTTTTTTGATGAAATACTTTTTTCAGTGTCTTTTTATATCTAATTTAATGGCTCTAAAATAATTGTTGGGGTAAGTGGAAAATTTAATTAATTAAAAACACTCCTGTGGGAGGAAGGCTTAGGTGAGACCCCGGATTGCGTAGCAACCGGAGGCTCATCAGCCGCTTTAGGATAAGCGCAGTATATTTCTTAAGCGGGTTTTCAAATAACCATTCATTCGGATTTCTCTTTTTATTAAATACTTTTGTGTCATCCCCAACATTTGACATAGAGTCAATTTAATTTTCAAGCTTCTAGTATATATGAAGCTTAAGAAAAATGAGGATGGGAATGCGTTGTTTTATTTAAATGTTAATGAAGACATGATTTTATCGACTTTTGAAAGAAAACATGCAACTGAATTATATGTATTAATCGAAAGAAACCGAGAGCATTTAAGTAAATGGTTATCGTTTGCTGTGTACACAAATAACATTGAGGATACGATAGCGTTTATTGATAAGTCACAGAAAAGGTACATTGACAATAATGGATTCTGGGCGGGAATTTGGTATAAACAACAATTAGTCGGTGCGATTGGATATTTATATATCGATTGGAAAGCGAATAAAACAGAAATAGGTTATTGGCTAGCGGAAGAATTTCAAGGCAAAGGTTGTATTACAATTGCTACACAACAATTGTTAAACTATGCTTTTAAAACATTAAAGTTAAATAAAGTAGAAATTAACGTGGCTAAGAAGAATGTAAAAAGCTTACAAATACCAAAACGATTAGGCTTTGTAGAAGAAGGGGTTATTCGTGATTATGAATATTTACAGGGTAGGTATCATGATCGAATAGTCCATGGATTACTGCGAAAAGAGTGGGAAAACCAAAAATAAGTATAATTGAGTATTTCATAATTGCCGAATTTTTGCAAAACGCATAGTTCGTAAGAGTATAAATATTAATGTTTGGATTAGAGGAAATACTTGGCTTTGATTGGAATGGAAGACGGCGAGGCTGAAAATCCACTAGGAAAAGGGTTTTTCTTTTCCTAGTTAGTTGAAGCCGTGCCTGCGGAAAGCGCCGTCTGTAATGGAAATCAAACAACGCTTCATCCGGTTTTTACACTAAATATATTAATTATGAAATTGAATCAATAAAAAAATCGATCTATCATAGATTTTTGGCATTATGATAGATCGATTTTAATTAATTATTATTCTTTTTATTCATAGCTGTCAATGAGTTGGTCAATAAGTGACCCAACGTAATCAACTGCAATTTGAATATTTTCAGGTTTTGACATATCGATTCCAGCATCTTTAATTAAGTCCAGAGGTTTTTTAGTACCACCTGATTTTAATACATTCAACCAACTATCTACAGCCGGTTGACCATCTTCCTTAATACGTTTTGCCACTGCAGTAGACACCGTCAGACCGGCAGAATACGTATATGGATATAATCCCATATAGTAATGAGGTTGACGCATCCAGGTAAGTCCAGCACCTTCGTCAAATACGACTGTATCTCCCCAGAAATTTTCAAGTGCTTCTCGTTTTTCTTTACATAGTCTATCCGCAGTTAATGGTACACCTTCTTCTGCAAGTTGATACACTCTTCGTTGGAATTCCCCTTCTAATAAATGGGTGATAAAATTATGATAATAAGTTCCTAATAGTTGCGTAATAATCCATCGTTTCATATGAGGATCATCCTGATGTTGATTCATTAAATGTTCTGCTAATAATAATTCATTTAAGGTTGAAGGTGCTTCTACAAAATAAGTAGAAGGACGGGTATTCAACAATGTTTGGTGTTTGCCTGCTAAATAGAAATGCCCTGCATGCCCTAATTCATGTGCAAGAATAAATGTACTTCTCATATTATCGGACCAAGTCACCATAATATACGGATGCGTCCCATATGGACTAGAACAAAATGCGCCATTTGCTTTTCCTACGTTGTCAGAACGATCAATCCATCGATTATTAATTCCTTGTTTTATAATTTCAATGTACTCTGGCCCCATGACTTTTAAAGCTTCTAAAATCGTATTTGTTCCCTCTTTATAAGTTGTTTTAGGATTGAAGTCTGGATCTAGTGGTGCTTTTAAATCACAATAACGTAATTCATCAACCCCGAGTTTTTCTTTCAATAACTTCGCATAGCGACGCATATGTGGAGCTAATCCTTTTTGGATCACATTTAACTGATTTTCATACATTTTTTTTGATACTTCCTGTGAAGAAAGAAGCATATCTGTTACCGAATTATAATTTCTTAACTTAGCTGTTTTCACTTGTTTTGTTACTTCTGTTGCATATGTAGTCGCATAGGTGTTTTTATATTGCTGAAACGTCTTCTTATATGATTCATAAGCATTTCTACGAGCGACCGTATCTTCACTATACTCATAGTTCTCTTCATACAATGCCTCTGACATTGGTAATTCTTCACCATGTTTATTTAAAATTGAATCAAATTGCATATCTGATGCTTTACTTATACTGAAGATATTTCTAGGTGCTTCAAATAATTCACCGAATACAGCCAATGCTTCCTCCACTTCTGGGGAAAGTTTGTGCGGTTTCTCTTCTAAAATATCATCTAACCATTTACGATAATTTTCTAATTCTGGTTGTTCGTTGATAAAGGCATCAATGTCTTTATTCGTTAGATTAAGTATTTCAGAATCTATAAATGCAAGTTTTGATTCAATATTGGCTAATGCTGAAGATGCTTTCGATGATGCACTCTGATTAACCGGATCAGTTCCATCTGCACTAGTTAATAATGAGGTATAAACAATGACATGGATTACACGTTGTTCAAATGCCTCGAGCTCTTGAATTGCATGTAAAAGTGTTTGCGCATCTTTTGTTAGTTTTCCTTTGTAATTCGTAACTAAACCAATATCTTCCTGAATAGACTGAAGCTCGTTTTCCCAATCAGAAAACGTAGGGAATAAATCGCTTAAACTCCATGTTTCTTCCGTTGGTACTTCGGTACGTAATAAACGAGATGTGCTCGTTGTTGTCATGAATATCCCTCTTTCCATTTAAAATAATTATTTCGTAACTCAAAATAATTATAATATAAATAAAAAAAGAATAATAGATTTTCCACAGAAAAAAAGCAACTATATTATTATAGTTGCTGGGAAGGAATTTCAATTACATTGCGAATATAACATTTGGTATACTATTTACCGAGCAGGATGATCACATTCATCACATATGTTACCGTAACAATCTGCTTTTTCAATGATCATATCCTGACCACATTGAACACATTTTTTCTTTGGTAGGTTTCTAAAGAATTCGACAATTCCAATCATGATGAAGCCTCCTTAAATTGAATGTTCATTTCTTATAAAGTATTGTATTATAACAGTATTCAAAAGTCAATACTGTGTTACAACAAATGAATAAATTTTTTGAAAGGGTGCTGGAGAATGAAATTAACGGTTATCGGATGTTGGGGTGGATATCCCGCTGCAAATGGAGCGACCTCCTCGTATCTACTTCAATCTGGGGATTTTCGTCTGTTAATTGATATAGGTAGTGGTGTCTTATCTAAACTACAAAAATATACTGATATAGAACAGATTGATGCAGTGATACTCTCACATTACCATCATGATCATGTGGCAGATATTGGCGTGTTCCAATATGCTAAATTAATTGATTTCTATGTAAATGGTAATGACCGTGTAGTACCGATATATGGTCATACGGCGGACGAAGAAGGATTTGCAAAATTAACTCATACGTATTCAAAAGGAATAGAATATAATCCAGAAAATAAGTTAATGATCGGTCCTTTTGAAATCAACTTTATACAAACGTATCATCCTGTACCTTGTTATGGTATGCGAATTACAGATGGAAAAGAATCAATTGTATATACTGCTGATAGTGGTTTTATGAAAGAATGGACGGAATTTGCTGATAGATGTGACTTATTTATAACAGATTGTAACTATTTTGCTGGACAAGACGGTTCCAAACCTGGACATATGAATAGTGAGCAAGTTGGAATGATAGCAAGAGATGCTCATGTAAACAAACTGCTTTTAAGTCATCTACCTCAGTTTGGAAATTTACAACAATTGAAAAAGGAAGCAGAACGCTTTTATCAAGGTCCAATAGAGATTGCAAGAGAAGGTTGGACGTGGTCTGGGAATTAAGGTCTATTTCTTTTGATTACGTGAGAGGATTGTTTTACAATAAAAGAAAGCATATAAATATGTGAAATATGGGAGGATGTACAATGAAATTTATTGATAATAAAGGCATTACTGATCCACGAATTAACTTAGCCATTGAAGAATACATCTTAGAAAACTTTGGTGAAAAAGATACATATCTTCTATTTTATGTGAATAGCCCGTCCATTATTATTGGTCGTAATCAGAATACCATCGAAGAAATAAATACGGATTATGTAGATGAAAAGGGTATAAAAGTTGTTCGCCGCTTATCAGGTGGTGGAGCAGTTTACCATGATGAACAAAATCTTAATTTTAGTTTTATTACGAAAGATGATGGCAATAGCTTTCAGAACTTCGCGAAGTTCACACAGCCTGTTGTAGATGCATTAAACAAAGTTGGAGTACCAGCGGAACTACAGGGGAGAAATGACTTAGCAGCAGGCGGACGTAAGATTTCTGGTAATGCCATGTTCTCTACAAGAGGACGTATGTTTAGCCATGGAACATTGATGTTAGATTCTGAACTAGAAGAGTTAACAAAAGCACTAAAGGTGAAGAAGATTAAAATTGAATCAAAAGGGATTAAATCGATTCGTAGCCGTGTAGCTAATATTGCAGAATTCCTCGATGAAAAAATTACAATGGAACAATTTAAAGAATTAATATTAACACATGTTTTTGATGTAGAAGATGTAAACGATGTACCACAGTATGTATTAACAGATGAAGATTGGGAGAAAATCCATAAAATATCGGAAAATCGTTACCAAAAATGGGAATGGAACTATGGAAAATCACCTTCGTTTAACTTCCAAGAATCACAAAAATTTCAAGGTGGACTCGTTGATGTTCGCTTAGATGTTAAAAAAGGTATAATCGAAAACTGTAAGGTATACGGTGACTTCTTTGGAATAGGTTTAATCCATGAATTAGAAGATCAATTAATTGGTATCCGTCATAATCGTCAAGCGATTGAAGAAGCTTTAAAGGATGTTGATGTGTCCCACTATCTAGGTAGAATTACAAAAGAAGAATTCATTTCTCTGCTTTATTAAGGTAGGATAACTTTTGTATATGAATTTTAATAGATATAATAAAAATCCCGAGTTATATAACTACTACAAGGTTATAACTCGGTTTTTTTTATCTGGTACTTGAAAGCTATGAAGGTGGTCAAAAAAGGCTGATGAATATACAGTGAGGCAAGAGTAAAATCCGATTGAATGAAGTTTCACTTTATAAAGATAAATTATGTTTAAGGAGGAATAGCTATGGAGCTTAATAAAATTTTGAATTTCCATTATGGTATAAAGCCAATAAAAACAGTGGCTTTAAACGGTGGCTGGGCAGCACTAGCTTATAAAATATCAGATAGTAATAATGCTTATTTTTTAAAAGTGTATGAAAAGTCTAGATCTTCAACTTCAAAACTTACTGCTTTCATTAACCAATATGCTACGATCTTGGTGTGGTTAGATAATCAAACAAAATTGAATGGGAAAATACCCCTACCAATATCTACGTTTGAAGGGGATTATAAATGTGAAGATGATTGTAATGTGTACTTACTTTATACATATATTGATGGAGGTACAGTTGGAAGTAACAATTTGTCTGAAAAACAAATTCAAGAGTTAGCAGAAATTATATCTACACTTCATTCTTATGGAAGTAATCAGATTCCATTTTCAACTAACTTGATGGTGGAGGACTTTGAATTACCTTTTTTAAATGACTTTGAAATAGTATTACAGAAAAAACTAGAAGAATTCCCGCAGATTATCAAAGAATCAATTACGACGTATGGACAAACATTAGTTAATCGAATAGAAACTATTAAAAATTTATCAAATCAATTAAAGTCCAGTAATCTTGATTTTTCTCTTTGTCACACTGACTTACACAATTGGAATTTAATGCAAACAGATAGACTTATATTAATTGATTGGGAAGGATTAAAGTTAGCACCAGTAGAAGCGGATATCATGTTTTTAATAGATAAACCATATTTTGATAAATTCATAAGTACTTACCATAAGATCCATAAAAGATATGTTATTAATGATGATGCTTTAAAATTTTATCGTTATCGGCGTAATTTAGAAGATATATGGGAATTCATAGAACAGTTGTTATATGAGGATATAAGTAATGATCAACAAGTAGAAATATTAAATTATATAAATGAATTAGTGAGAGAATTTGATCTGGAATAATGTATCAGTAGAGATAATAGGAACGACCTTCATTAAAATGTTAGCGCTTTCTATTGAAAACTAAATTCATATAATTTATAATTATTTTAAAATGACTGAAAAGATATGAAATTACGATCAGCGTAATTCTATTTTTTCACATTTTAATGAATGAGTATTCATTCATGAAAGGGGAGTTTACATTGAATATAACGGATAAGTTAGCACTAACTGCTAGGGAGAATCCAACAAAAACTGCATATATTTTTACGGATAAGGAAACCACCTATGGTGAGTTAGAGGGTATGGTTCAAAAGTTTGCAGATGGTCTCCAGAAATTAGGATTCAGACAAGGAGATCATATCGCATTAGTATTAGGGAATAGTCCATATTATGTGATTGGATTGCATGGGGCATTAAGGTTAGGATTAACGGTAATTCCAATGAATCCATTATATACACCTACTGAAATGGCTTTTATGTTAAAAGATGGTGATGTTAAAGGAATTATTACAATGGATATTCTTATTGATAAATTTATTCCTATTGTAGATGATCTACTTGCGCTTGAATATATTATTAATTGTGAAAGTGGAAAAGAAGTTCCAGAATCTATAAAAAAAGACCATCTGCCAACAAATATATTACGTTTCCAAGAAGTAATTACTAATGGTCAATTTCCTTTTAATGGCCCAAAATTAGTTGGAGAAGATTTAGCTGTTATCTTGTATACCTCGGGTACTACAGGAAAACCAAAAGGAGCAATGCTTACGCACAAAAATCTGTACTCTAACGCACAAGATGTCGCAAATTATTTACATATTAATCAAGATGACCGTGTAATTGCTGCCTTGCCAATGTTTCACGTTTTTTGTTTGACTGTATCATTAAATGCGCCATTATTAAATGGAGGTACAATCATTATTTTACCTCAGTTCTCGCCAACAGAAGTATTTCGTGTAGCTAGTGCTTATCAAGCTACAGTATTTGCTGGCGTTCCAACAATGTATAATTACTTACTACAGAGTGTGAAAGGTAATGTGGATAGTTTTTCTTCTTTACGCTTATGTATTTCTGGAGGTGCAGCTATGCCAGTATCTTTACTAGAATCATTCGAGCAAGCTTTTAATGTAAAGGTATCTGAAGGCTATGGTTTATCAGAGGCTGCTCCAGTAACATGTTTTAATCCTTTAGATCGTCCGAGAAAAGCAGGTTCTATAGGACAAAACATTGTTAATGTTATAAACAAAGTGGTTGATGAAATAGGGAATGAATTGCCACCAGGTGAAGTAGGTGAATTAGTAGTTCAAGGGCCAAATGTGATGAAAGGTTATTATAAAATGGAAGAAGAAACTGCTGCAGCAATACGAGATGGTTGGCTCTATACAGGGGACATGGCAAGAATGGATGAAGATGGATATTTTTATATTGTTGATCGTAAAAAAGATATGATTTTAGTTGGCGGTTATAATGTTTATCCTAGGGAAGTAGAAGAAGTGTTCTATTCTCATCCTTCTGTTGTGGAAGTTGCCGTAATTGGTGTCCCAGATCCGCAAACAGGTGAAGCAGTTATAGCATATGTCGTTGTCGATAATTCGGATGTGAAAGAGATAGATTTAATTGAGTTTAGTAAACAACATTTAGCAAAATATAAAGTTCCTCAATCTATTTCTTTTCTTGAAGAACTTCCGAAAAATACGACAGGAAAAATATTACGGAAGAGTCTTAAAGATCAAGTTACAAATTCATAGTATAGTTCCTTACGAAGTTGAAAATTGGCATTTATTATCAACTTCGTTTTCTTTTTAACTATTTATTCTAAAAATTATGTAAAAATATATCATTTTTACTAATAGTATGTTATATTAGGTATTAAGTCACTATAATTGGTAAGGGAGGTTAATAAATGAAGAAACAGCAATATCTAGAAATCACGCCATTTACATTGGCGATCGTATCGGAGCAAGATGAAAATGGAAGATATATTGCAAAAGTATTAGAAGAGGAGGCGGAATATGTTTTGGAAGCGAAACCTACCAATGTCATTGATTATGCTTGCAAGTATTTCGGGGCTAGTTTGAAAGGGCGTCAAGAGGGAACAAGAGAAATTAGTGGAATAACACATAAAGCACCAATAACAATTGATCCTGCAAGTGGAATGTATTTCTTCCCAACAAAGTCTCCTAATAATGCTAACTGTTCTTGGATCGCACATAGTCATATTAAAGAAGTGCGTAGAGAAAAAGAGGGAAAAACAAGTGTACTATTTAAAAATGGTTCGAAAATTTCACTTGATATTTCCCATGGCTCTTTAATCAATCAACTACAACGTACCGCGCAAATAAGATTTCTTTTAGACGATCGAATTAAACGTTGGAGGAAGCCCCCTCATTCTGAAGACGATAAAGACTCTTAAACATTAACTCCATTAGAATATTTTCAACTTTTTTACGAATAGCTGGGTTAAAATAACTTTTCTTTTCTTCTTTTCCTTGGCATATGAATAAAAAGTTTGAAAAAGAATCATCTTTTGTTAATGGAAGAACCGATAATTGATTTATTTTCATTGTGCGAATGATTTGTTTTCGTTCCCGGACAGCTTCCATCTCCATTTCGGATAACATCTGAAGATATATCTCCTTAATTTTAAATGGTCCTTCATCATGATATTTTATATCTTGTCGAATTACAATAATCGCCATAGATATAAATAAATACCTTGAAGCTATTTTGGTATTTTCCTCAGTGATATAACGCATGCATTCACACCTCTTATATAGATCGTATGTTCGTATATCGTTATTATATGTTATAGATGAAAAAATATCTACCAATTAGAGTGACGATTCATTATTGGAATTAATTAGCTTTTTCTTTTAAAATATAATCTAATACCATATAATAATTTTAAAGAATGTTGTCTAATGATAGGAGTTTACGTGGATGTATGTCATGAGTATTTCTCTATCGAATTGGAGAAGTTTTATTAGAGAAGAAGGTTGGGAAGAATTTATTTCCCAACTTTTAAATCAGTATGAAGGATTAGGACCGTTACCTGGGATTTTATTACCATTCCTAGAGGCTTTCTTACCTTTTTTACCGTTAATCGTATTTGTTCTTGGTAATGCTGCAGCTTATGGATTGTTTCAAGGCTTTCTGTATTCTTGGATTGGTGCAACTGTTGGAGCCGTTGTTGTATTTTTACTTATACGAAAGCTTGCTAATACACGTTTATTGCAAAAGATTAGAACGAATAATCAAGTGAAAAAAATTACTCAATGGGTAGACAGACATGGCTTTGGTCCACTATTTATATTGTTATGTTTTCCTTTTTCTCCTTCTTCCATAATTAATGTTGTGGCAGGACTGTCGAAGATTAACATTTATCAATTTATATTAGCTGTGTGTCTAGGCAAGACTGTAATGATATTTTCCATTTCTTATGTTGGTTCGAGTATAATGGAATTTGCTCAAAATCCTGTAAGGACAATAATAGTAGGGATAGGCATTGTGATTTTTTGGATGTTTGGTAAATACTTAGAAAAACGATTGCAAAAGAAATCAGCTGAAAATAATATGTAAATCATGAAAGGGATTAAAAACTTCCTTCAAGGGTATTATGTATAATAATTACTCGATGAAGGATGGAACAACGTGAAAAAATTCAATATTCGAAGAGTATTGTTACTTTTACTTTTCTTGGTTGGAATTACAGTTATTTTAAGAACAACTCTATTTGCCAATTATGTCGTAGATGGAAAGTCGATGGAACCTACATTATATGATGGGAATTTATTGATGGTGAATAAATTTGTATATGAATTATCGGATGTGAATCGATTTGATGTTATTGTTTTTCGAGCGTCTAAAGAAGAAGACTATGTTAAACGAGTTATTGGAACACCTGGAGATAGGATAGAGTATAAAAATGATAAGCTATATATTAATGGAGAATTTATTGAAGAAAGATTTTTAGACTCTTATAAGGAATCGAGTTCAGTTGAAACATTCACCAATGATTTTACGCTCCAGCAAATAACTGGAGAAATAGAAGTTCCTGACGGGAATTTATTCGTACTAGGAGACAATCGACAAGATAGTCTAGATAGTCGATCGTTTGGATTTATTTCCATTGATCAAATTGTCGGAAAGGTAGATATAACGTATTGGCCACTGACAGATAAAGTAAATGAATAACAAAAAGTTTTTCGATTAGGACCGAGCTTCTATCTTTGATAAAATAGAGATAGGAGCTCTATTTTAGTTTTTGAAATTTAGGAGGTTTAATGTATGGGAATGCGGTTCATATTAGGACGGTCTGGGACAAATAAAAGTGATGTTATTTTAAAGGAAATAAAACAACAAATTTCTACTAATCCTATAGGGCCTTCTATATTTTACATTGTTCCAGATCAAATGACATTTCAACAAGAGGTTGCTTTATTTAGTGACTCTGAAATGAATGGTAGTATTCGAGCGCAGGTAGTTAGTTTTTCAAGGTTAGCCTGGAGAGTGTTACAGGAAACAGGCGGAGGTACAAAACAGTTTATAAGCTCCGTAGGAATTCAAATGATGTTAAGGAAGATTATTGAAGAAAAACAAGGGGACTGGAATGCTTTTCAAAAAGCACTTAAAAAACAGGGGTTTTTAGGGCAATTAGAGACGATGCTCACCGAACTAAAACGCTATGAAATAACACCAGATGATCTACGAATGCAACAGTCTCACTTTACACAGTTTGTGCATCAGTCTCCATCTGAGCAGGGGCTCACGCGTAAACTTAGTGATTTAATTTATATTTATGAAACGTTTATATATGCGTTGCAGGGAACGTATGTAGACAGTGAAGATCAACTACAGCTGTTAATTCAACAAATTAATCAATCTTCTATATTAAATAATGCGGATATTTACATAGATGGTTTTCATAGTTTTACACCTCAAGAACAATCAGTACTTACAGAACTAATGAAAACGAGTAATTCTATCACAATTGCTTTAACGTTAGATGATCCGAAGAAAGAGGATGCATCTGAACTGGATTTATTTTATCAGCCAACCCAAACGTATCATGTATTGAAACAATTGGCATGGGATACAGGAATTCCGGTAGAAGATCCAATCGAATTAGATTCGTTGGAGGGAAATTTTAAAGATCGACCATACTTTGCTCATATGGAAAAATATTTTGATTCTAGACCAGCACCTGCGTATGAAGGGGAAGTTCCAATTGAAATATTTGAAGCTGTCCATCCACGCGCAGAAGTAGAAGGAATAGCTCAGCAAGTACTGGAATTAATTAGAGATAAGGGATATCGCTATCGAGATATTGCGTTGTTAATACGACAACCAGAAGTCTATCATGATTTAATTGAAACTATTTTCAATGATTATGATCTTCCTGTATTTATTGATGAGAAACGCCCAATGCTTCATCATCCATTAATCGAATTAATTCGTTCCATATTAGAGGTTGTGCAAGGAAATTGGAGAAATGATGCCATTTTTCGGGTTTTGAAAACCGGACTTATACCAGCTACAGATGAAGAATATCCTTTAACTGCTGATAGCATCGATCAATTAGAGAATTATGTTATTGAGTTTGGAATTCGGTCTAGACATCAATGGCTCGGAGAAAAAAAGTGGAAATACCAACGCTTTCGAGGATTCGATAGTTCCGCTCAGACAGATAGAGAAAGAGAATTACAAGAAAGTGTCAACCGATATCGGGATCAAGTTATATCTGCTATTTCGACAGTTGATGAACAATTAAGAGCAGCAAACACGGTTAGAGATCTTTGTGTGGCGATTTATCAGTGGTTAGAAGACCTGAAAATTCCCGATCAACTTGAAGTAACTAGAAATGATTATGATGATCAAGGTTTTCCTGAAAAAGGTAGGGAACAAGAGCAGGTATGGGATGCGGTTATTCAATTATTAGATGAAATGGTAGAAATTGTAGGAGAAGAGAACATGGATTTATCTGTTTTCCAAGTTGCTCTAGATGCTGGTATTGAAACATTACAATTTTCTCATGTCCCGCCAAGTATGGATCATATTATTGTAGGGACTATAGATCGATCCAGAATGAGTAATATTCGTTGTGCTTTTCTATTAGGAGTGAATGAGGGAGTTTGGCCAATGAAACCAACATCTGATGGAATGATTGATGAAGCGGAGCGATTACTGCTTGAACAAAATGGCTTGAAACTTGCTGATACAAGTGAACGTCAATTATTAGATGAATGGTTTTATATGTATTTAGCTTTTACGGTTGCGAAAGATAGGCTAAAAATCAGTTATTTACTAAGTGATGAAGAAGGAAAAGCAAAAATGCCTTCTCAATTAATCCATCGAGTAGAAGAGCTATTTCCTGCTACTAAAAATCATGTATTATTACAAGACCCAGAAGATGAATCGAATACGAGAAGGTTCGTGTCTACTGAGTTGAAATCAAGGTCAGCATTAACTGCGCAATTAGCGAAGTTTAAAAAAGGATATCCAATTGACCCAATTTGGTGGGAAGTATATCAATGGTATGTTGAACATTATCCAAAAGGTGGAACGACACATCGTATATTACAAGGGCTATACTATGAGAACAAACCTGAGTCACTACACGAAGACACTGTTGAACAATTGTATCCCAAACGAATTCAAGCAAGCGTAAGTAGATTAGAAACATATTATCGATGCTCCTATCAACACTTTGCTAAATATAGCTTGAAATTGGAGGAAAGAAGAACATACAAATTAGATGCACCAGATATTGGGCAGCTGTTTCATGAGGCATTAAAGAAAATAACAGAATGGATACATGCAGAAGGAAGTGATTTTGCTACGTTGACAAAGAGTCAATCGTCAAAATATGCAAATCGTGCTGTTACGGAATTATCTCCAGTGTTACAACATCAAATTTTGCATAGTTCCAATCGCTATGCGTATATACAGAAGAAATTAGAAGAAGTCATTGCCCGAGCCACATTTGTATTAGGTGAGCAAGCAAGATTAAGTCATTTTTCTCCAGTAGGATTGGAATTAGGATTTGGTGATGGAAATAATCAGATTCCTTCGCTATCGATGCAACTAGAGAATGGTTATGAACTTGTATTACGGGGGAGAATTGATCGGGTAGACAAGGCTGAATTGGAGAACAATTTGTATTTAAGAATTATAGATTATAAATCAAGTTCTAAAGGATTAGACTTAACGGAAGTCTATTATGGCATTGCCTTACAGATGCTCGCTTATTTAGATGTTGTATTAACTCATTCGGAGAAGTGGTTAGGCCAACAAGCACATCCTGCAGGAGTATTGTATTTCCATGTTCATAATCCAATGATTTCTGCTAAAGGAAGCATGACAGAAGCGGATATTGAAGAAGAGTTATTTAAGCAATATAAAATGCAAGGCCTGCTTTTATCCAATGAAGAAATAGTGAAGATGATGGATTCATCTTTAGAAACAGGTTCCAGTCAAATTGTTCCAGCTGCAATAAAGAAAAATGGCGGTTTTTATAGTTACTCTAAAATTGCAGATCAATCTACTTTTGAGACACTACAAAATCATATCCATCAGTTGTTGAAATCAGCTGGAATCGATATTACGAATGGTTTTGTTGATGTAAATCCTTATCAACATAAGCAACAGAAAGCATGTACTTATTGTCCATTTCATTCTGTGTGTCAATTTGATCCCGTATTAGAAGAAAATAATTATCGTAAGTTTGCAGACATCAAAGAGAACGATTTGCTGCAATTGCTGGAAAAAGAGGAGAATAACAATGGTTAATTGGACCAAAGAACAAGAAGAAGCAATTTATACAAGTGGTTCAGATATACTCGTCGCCGCTGCAGCTGGATCGGGTAAGACAGCTGTATTAGTAGAAAGAATTATTCAAAAGCTGCTGGCAGAGCATAATCCAACAAACATTGATTCATTATTAGTAGTTACTTTTACAAACGCTGCAGCTCAAGAAATGAGAAACCGTGTTGGTGCAGCACTAGAGAAAGCCCTGGCTGCAAATCCTTCTTCTATTCATTTAAAAAAGCAGTTGTCTCTACTGCAACGAGCATCTATTTCGACACTCCATTCTTTTTGTCTGGACATAGTAAAGAAGAATGCATATATTCTTGATATTGATCCTTCCTTTAGAATTGCAGATGATATGGAAATGGATTTACTGAAGCAAGAAGTGCTTGATGATTTATTAGAGGAATGGTATGGAGATTCTAATCTAAACCAAGCCAGTTTCTTTGAGGTTGTTAATCGATTTACAAGTGATCGCTCTGATGTAGAGATGGAAGAATTAATACGAAGTTTGCATACATTTGCAATGCAAAGTCCATGGCCAAACCAATGGTTAGATGAGCTTGTGCAAACGTATAATATTCCAGAAGAATGGACGGAAAATGAGCTGCCATGGATGAATGTATTAAGGGATGAAGTAGCACGACAATTGGATGCGGTAAGTCAAGAAATGGATATCGCTTATTCCATAACACAAGTTGCTGATGGACCTTACCATTATGCAGAAACAATCGAAGCGGAGCGAATTGTCATCCAAGATGCATTAAAAAATATTGAATCATGGAAGTATCTACAACAATCGATGTCACAAGTGAAATTTGGAAAACTATCTGGTAAAAAAGTAGACTGTGAGGAAGAGAAAAAAACGAAAGTAAAAAAATTACGTGATAGTTATAAGAAACGATTCCAAAAAATGAAAGAAGTATGGTTTGCGAGAAATCTAGATGCACATGTATATGATATGAAAGAGCTTGCACCGGTAATTAAACATCTTGTAGAATTAGTAAAACAATTTCAGGATTCCTTTGCAAAGGTGAAAAAAGAAAAAGCAGTTGTCGATTTCTCAGATTTAGAACATTTTTGTTTACAAATACTAATGGATGAATCATCCACCGAGACGAAAGTGATTCCTTCAACTGTTGCAATGCAATTACAGAAGCAATTTACAGAAATACTCGTTGATGAGTATCAAGATACCAATATGGTACAAGAAACAATACTACAATTAATTAGTGATCATCAGGATAAAGGGAATATGTTTATGGTTGGTGATGTGAAACAAAGCATCTACCGTTTCCGTCATGCAGAACCATCATTATTTATAGACAAGTACAAACGTTTTTCTAATTCGGATGATCCTTCGATTAGAATAGATTTAGCCAGAAATTTTCGTAGTAGAGAAAATGTTCTTTTAGGTGCTAATTATATCTTTCGTCAATTATTTGATGAAGATCTTGGAGAGATTAGTTATGATGATGCAGCTCAACTTATTTACGGAAATAAGATGTATGACGACCATCCATTAGAAGCAAAACCTGAATTATTACTTATAGATAACAATAGTGAAGATATGGAACAATCCAATAATGAAGAGACGGTGGAAGATTTAGAGAAAGCTCAAATCGAAGCTCGCGCTTATGCAAAAAAAATTAAAAATTGGATAGGTGGTACATCAGAAGAAGAATCTCCAATGCAAGTAGTTGACAAAGCAACTGGAAAACAAAGGGATTTGCAATATAAGGATATTGTTATTTTAATGCGGTCTATGACATGGGCATCAACCATTGTTGATGAATTGCAAGAGCAAGGTATACCAACTTATGCAGATTTATCGACGGGTTACTTTGAAGCAATCGAAATCAAAGTGATGTTAAGTTTTTTAAAAGTAATTGATAACCCAAGACAAGATATTCCACTAGCTTCTATACTTCGTTCACCAATTATTGGACTTGAAGAAGATCAGCTTGCTTCCATTCGACTTGCAGATCGAAAAGGCAGTTTCTATGAAGCTGTTCAACATTATTTGCAAAAAGAGCCAGAGAATAATGATACGGTGAAGTCATTAACTCGTTTTATGGAAATGTTACATGATTTTCGTCAGTCTGCTCGACAAGGTTCGTTATCTGAACTAATTTGGGATATCTATCGGGAGACTGGTTATTATGATTTTGTTGGTGCCATGCCAGGTGGGAAACAACGCCAAGCTAACTTGCGCGCTTTATATGACCGAGCTCGAGGTTATGAATCTACATCTTTCCGTGGACTATACCGATTTTTACGTTTTATAGAACGAATGGAAGAAAGAGGGAAGGACTTAGGTGCTGCCCGTGCCTTGAGTGAACAAGAAGATGTTGTTCGAATTATGACTATCCATAAAAGTAAAGGGTTGGAATTTCCAATAGTTATTCTCGGAGGAATGAATAAAGAGTTTAATCAACGGGATTTATCAGAGAAATACCTCCTTCATAAGGATTTGGGTTTTGCCAGTAAATATATTGATCCTGTTAAACGAATTCAATATCCTACCCTTTATTATCATGCCGTAAGACAAGCTAAATTTCGTGATTTGTTATCCGAAGAAATACGTGTATTATATGTCGCATTAACACGCGCAAAAGAAAAATTATTAATGGTAGGAACAGTTCCTTCTCTCGAGAAAAAACTTGAAAAATGGCAACGGATTGTTGATCACCCAGGGTGGGTGTTACCGGCATATTTTCGTATGGAATCGAAAACATATCTTGACTGGGTAGGACCTGCGTTATTAAGGCATGTTGGATCTGAAAAACTTCGGACTGAAAATATAGGGAATCGAGTATTGGAATCCATTAATCATGATCGATCCGATTGGCAAATTACAACCGATCATGCTGTAGATTATATTAACATGAAAGATTCTTCTGTTGATGAGTATGACAATTTGAGAGCAAAAGTATTTAATTGGGAAAGTCTAGATACGGAACAAGAAGATTTAAAAGACGATGTAAATGCGCGCTTGTCATTTGAATATGCATATAAACAAGCAACAGTATTCCGTGCAAAACAATCAGTGACTGAATTAAAGCGACAACAAGAGGTAAAGGATGACTACAGTGATCAACAAATTTTACCGATGTCTGAAGGTCCAATCGGGAAAAGACCTAATTTCTTACAAAAGAAAATGAAACTATCTCCAGCAGAGAAAGGTACAGCATTGCATACAGTGATGCAACATTTACCAATGACAAGCGTCTTATCTGGAACAGAGATTGAAGAAAATATAGAGAAGATGGTGCAAGAGGAAAAGCTGACACGAATGGAAGCAGATAGTGTTGATATTCGATCGATTGAGTATTTCTTCCATACGGATATCGCCTCAAAGATTCTCAGTACAAATGATATGCATCGGGAAGTCCCATTTAGTATCATGCTTCCAGCAAGTGAAGTCTATGCTAATTGGAAGGATCAATCGAATGAAAAAGTACTTATCCAGGGCGTCATCGATTGTTTACTTCCAACGGATACAGGCTGGATAATTCTAGACTATAAAACGGATTTTATTGCACAAAAACCTACTCTTGAGAAAAAACAAGAATTGATAAATCGTTATCAAACACAAATGACATTATATCGACGAGCAATTGAGCAAATTTGGAAACAGCCTGTTGAACAAACTTACCTTTACTTCTTTTCGCAACAGTTATTGATAGAAGTACCGTACAGAGAATGATAGGAGGAGCGCCATGTCTACGTATCCAATTAAAGATAGTCAACGATTAAGCTGGATTGATGCAGCAAGAGGATTTGCTATATTTGGCATCTTTATGGTTAATATTGGTGCCTTCTCTGCTCCGTATTTCTTATATGGTGGAGAAACAGAGGCTTGGACCTCAAAGATGGATACGGTGATTTTATTCATCATTGATGTGTTTTTCCAAGCAAGTTTTTATACATTATTTTCAATTCTTTTTGGTTTTGGTATACAGCTTCAAAAAGAACGCTTAGTAGAAAAGAATATAACTGTAAATCGCTTTTTTATTCGGCGATTAGCTGTCTTGACAATCATTGGGCTAATTCATGCAGTAGGGATATGGCATGGAGATATTTTATTTACGTATGGTGTGGTTGGTTTTTTATTGTTAGTCTACTTTAATGTGAAGGATCGAACCATAGTGGTTAATATCATTAGTCTATTAGGAGTATTTGTTGGTCTATTTACACTGTTGATGTATCAGGTTAGAGATTATTTAGATACATCAAATCAGGGGTTTATTATACAAGCAATTAACAACTATTCTAGTGCTTCATTTTCTCGAATTTGGGAACAAAACCTACATGATTGGCAATTATCCAATGGTGGAATAAATATTCTTTTCTTAGCAGGTGTCATACTTCCGATGTTTCTCATCGGTATGTATGCTGCTCGAAAAAAATGGTTCCATCAACCAGAGAAATATCAACAGAAATTAATAATGGTTTGGATTATTTCTCTTATCGGGTTTATCTTATTAAAGTTAGGTCCATATCTATTTGGTAACCCTTCCTGGTTTTCATATGTACAAGACAATATTGGGGGAGCGGCTTCTGCTATATTTTATGTAACTACCATTACGCTTTTATGGAAAAAAGAATGGTTTCGGAAGTTAATGGTTCCGTTACAAGCAGTAGGAAAAATGGCAATGACCAACTATTTATGTCAGTCTATCATCAGTTTTTGGATCTTTTATGGAGTTGGATTTGGACTATACGGGAAAATAGATCCCCTGATACAATTGATTCTTGTAATAGTTATATTTATATTACAAATGATAGGTAGTATGTGGTGGATGAAAAAATTCCGGTTTGGACCATTTGAATGGATATGGCGGACACTTACCTATGGGAAAAGACAACCTTTCCGGCGGGAAACTTGACGATTTATTGAAATGAAGGGTTGTTCCATGTATTATTTTTCCATAGATGGTATGATACCCTTAGAACATTAGGTTCGATTATGAAAAGGAGGAAGTTTCTATGACACATATGCATATTACATCATGGGCATTAGGGCTTATCTTGTTTATTATTGCACTTGTTATGTACAAAAAAGGAAACCAAAAACCAGCAAAAATAATTCACATGATTTTACGACTTATGCTTATTCTCATCATTATCACAGGTGGAATATTAACATGGGATTACATTCAAGGTCCTTTTGGAATGCCAATCCTTGGTGAAGTTATTGTTAAAGCACTTGCTGGAGTATGGCTAGTAGCGATGATGGAAATGATTCTTACTGGAAAAGCAAAAGGAAAACCAACTACAGCGAAGTGGGTACAATTCTGGATAGCATTAATTTTAGTAATTGTATTAGGTTTCTTCCGCTTACCAATGGGCTTTCTATTTATCTAACTTAAAATTAAATTTATTAAAAACCAACGGGGAAGCTACCGTTGGTTTTTTGTATGAGTCAATTTCATAATATCTAAGTTTCGAATTATACCAAATACCTTAATTATGAAATTGGTTCGTCTAAAAAATTTGAAGTCTTTTTAACAAATGTCAACGTGTAGTTGACTATTTTTTTTATTAAGGAATAATAGAAGAGGAGTCAAAGGGATTATTTACAAATGGGGGATATGCATCATGTTGAAAAAAAATAAATTGCTTATATTGGTTATAGTGATTTTTGTCTTACTGCCTGTAGTTAAGGTAAGCGCAGAAGAACCATACAATATACATAATGAAATCATTTATGATATTTTAGTTGATCGATTTAATAACGGAAATCCTGAGGAAACAGTAGAAATAGACGTAAATGATCCGAATACCTACCACGGTGGAGATATTCAAGGCGTAATCGATCAATTAGATCGACTAAAAGAAATGGGGATTACTACAATTTCATTATCCCCTTTAATGAATAATCAACAAAATGGATATCACGGTTATTGGGTCATGGATTATTTTGAAGTAGACGAGCAATTAGGGACAATGGAAGATCTTAATCAATTAATTGAAGAAGCACATCATCGTGATATGAAAGTAGTTATGGACATGGTAATCAATTATGCTGCAGCATCACATGAAGTGACGGAAGACGGTAATAAGGCTGGTTGGTGGAGTGAACCATCTTATACAGATGCAACTTGGTCTAATAATGTTATTCAGTGGAATTTAGACCAACCTCAAGTTGCGGAGACTATGATAAATGTTGCAGATTACTGGATGGAAGAGACGGATATAGATGGATTCACATTGCATGCTGTTGATCAAGCACCAATTGACTTTCTGCAAGAATATACACAACATATAAAAGAAAAAGATGAAAACTTTTATTTAATAGGGGATATTTTAGATCCAGAATCTGCTAACATACAAGAATTAGAAGATACGTCTCTGGATATTGTAGCTAACCCTGTGCTACATGAAAGTTTAAAACAAGTATTCTCTGATGTGGATAATCCAGTTTCTGAAGCCTACAATCAATGGGAGAATTTAGATACAGATTCCCCGTTAATTACAATTGATGGTTTTACAGAAGAACGTTTTACAAATGCATATTCTAAAAACCAACGAAATTCACTTACAGCGTGGACCTTGGCGTTGACATATATGTACACAACTCCAGGAACTCCACAAATTGTTCAAGGGACGGAATTGCCAATGTATGGTGGAGATGAAGAGGAGTCTCAGCGACTTGTCCCGTTTAATAGTGGGGATCCGGAATTAAAAGAATTTCATACTAGGGTAGCTTCTTTACGAAATGAATTTCCTGCACTACGTCAAGGTGACATTGAATTAGTCGATACAGTTGATTCGATGATTGTTTTTAAAAGAAGTTATGAAGATCAAACGATGTATATTGCCATTAATAATGGAAGTGAGTCTGCTTATGTAGACGTCACGGATATCGATTCAAATAAACAGTTACGAGGTTACTTGCAAGATAATTTGGTTCGTGAAAACGAAGAAGGAAATCATCGTATCGGAATACCTCGTGAATCGGTAGAAGTTTATGAAGTAGAAGATGATCAAGGGTATAACTGGTGGTTTATTGGATTTATTGTTATCGTTATTTTGGTCTTTATTGCTGGGGTTATCTATTTGACAATAAAACAACGTAGAAGAGAACGTAATTAAAAAAGAGAAAAAAGGATCAGAAAAGTATTCGAATGATATTTGGAAATAATGTAGGAAATATATATAGGCAACTGTTAAAAGAAAAGTCTAGTTGAAATGTATGAAAAATTGCCCCCAATTGTTGGATTTTTATCCAACGATTGGGGGCAATTTATTTTGTTAGCCATTCACAACTTTACCGCCATTAATATGAAGGGTTTGTCCAGACATATAGCTAGAGTCTTCACTTGCAAGATACACATATGCAGGGCCTAATTCACTAGGTTGTCCGGGTCGTTTCATTGGTGTATTGCCACCAAATTCATCAACTTGCTGTTTATTAAATGAAGCAGGAATAAGTGGTGTCCAGATTGGTCCAGGAGCAACTGCGTTTACTCTTATTCCTTTTTCTGCAAGTTCATTTGATAAAGCACGGGTAAAGGATACAATTGCACCTTTGGTTGATGAATAATCGATAAGTACAGGATTACCTTCATATGCTGTTACTGAAGTTGTATTAATAATGGTGCTTCCTTTTTTTAAATTAGGTAGAATCGCTTTCGTTAGATAAAACATACTGAAGACATTGGTTTGAAAAGTTTTTTCTAACTGTTCACTCGAAATATTCATTAGAGATTGTTGAGGATGTTGTTCAGCTGCGTTATTAACAAGGATATCAATTTTTCCAAAGTTATCTAAAACTTCTGTAGCTGCCGCTTCACAAAACGATTGATTTCCAATATCACCATTGATAAGTAGACATTTACGATCTTCTTGTTCCACTAATCGTTTCGTTTCTTCTGCATCTTCATGTTCATCAAGATATATGATGACGACATCGGCACCTTCTTTTGCGAAGTGGACACTAACAGCTTTACCTATGCCGCTATCTCCACCAGTGATAACAGCCACTTTTCCTTTTAATTTATTACTACCTTCATAGGATTCGTGAATATATTGAGGCGTTGGAGTCATCTTTGACTCTACACCAGGTTGCTTGGCTTGCGCTTGTGCAGGGGGAGTAATCTTCCCGTTCTTTTTTTCCATGCCCATACTGACTACCTCCTAAAAATTAGCTTACTATACTCTTACCCTATTTTTATCGAATCAATCCAAATAAATTTCTTTCTCTCATAAAAAACACCTCTTAAAAGTCGTTAAAATACTGACTTAAGAGGTGTTTTCTCTTCTTTCTTATATTTCTATCCTTAAACTTGCACAGTAAAAGTTGGAGCAATTTTATCCTTCATGTAACTACCCCTACTGAATTGAAACTTCACTTTATTAGGCTTGATACTCGTGAGATGATACGGCACCTTGTTGATGTAAGCATTGATATATTTCATAGTATCGCCTAATATCAATTTTTCCTTGAATGTATTTCTTTTGATAAAAATCTAATAGATGATCTAACGTAAGGGGTGCATATTTATGTTCTGTTTCGAAAGTATCCAATAGTTTATTAAGCATGATTTACCCTCCATTGATAACGTATTGTTACACTATATGATTAGGCATAGGTATTCATACACATAAATCATTTTGAAATTCAATATAGAACAAGTTTAATTGGGTAAAAAATAAAACCCCTTAATTAATAGAACGTTTAATTGTCTATATAAAAGGGGATAATTCGTCGTAAGGAAGATTTCTATTTATTTTTTGTATTTAAGAAAAATAATGCCAGTGTACCTGGACCTGAATGAGAACCAATTGCAGATCCTACCATTTCAATTACAATATTTTCTTTTGCTACGTTGAATTTTTCTTGTATCATCTCAGATAATTGTTCAGCACGAGCGAGATCATCACCGTGACTAATTCCAATTGTTTGATTTTCAAAATCTTGACCTCGGGATTCCATGACGTCAATCATGCGTTGAAGGACTTTTTTGGAGCCGCGAATTTTTTCAAGTGGTATAAGTTTTCCATCTTCAACATGAAGAAGCGGCTTTATTTTTAATAAACTTCCAACAAATGCTGCGGTTTTACTAACACGACCGCCGCGATATAAGTATTCTAAGTCATCAACCGTAAAAATATGCTCCATATGTTTTGCATGATAGTTAGCTTTTTCGATGATTTCTTCAACAGAAGCACCATTTTCAGCTAGCTTTGCAGCTTCTAGGACTACTAATCCATGTCCGATAGAAGCACATTTTGAATCAATTACATAAATATCCGCATCTGGATACGTCTCTTTAACTTCTTGTTCCATCATTTTGGCAGATTGATACGTACCAGAAAGTTCTGAGGAAAACGCAATATAGACTAAGGGTTTGTTCTCTTCAGCATGTTTTGTAAATATTTCTTTAAAATCTTGTGCTGAAGCCTGTGATGTTTTTGGTGATTTACCATTTCGCATCGCTTCATAGACTGTTTCTGGATTGATGGTAAGACCATCTTCATACTCTTCGTTGTCTAGATGAACAGTTAATGGTATCATTTCAATGTTGTTTTCGTTATAATATTTCTTTGACAAGTCACAAGCACTATCAGCTAGTATTGTTATCGCCATTTTACTTCACCTACATTTCTTATTTTTGACTTTATTTTAGTTTAAATGTAATTAAAATTTTAGTCAAAAAGTTATTATTTTTACACATAGTTAATTAAGGGGGGTTACTCCATGTTTTTAATGGAAGCAAAAAGAATTGCTATAGTTATAATTGGTGCTTTATTAAACGCTATATCATTGAATTTCTTTCTTATTGAGGCTAATGTATATGCGAGTGGATTTACTGGTGCTGCACAGCTATTATCTAGTATATTTAATGACTTTCTAGGTATTGGTTTATCTACAGGTATTTTACTAGCAATATTGAATGTTCCTGTACTGATTATAGGATGGTTTAAAGTTGGAAAAGGGTTCACGATTTACAGTATAATCTCTGTATTCTTTACTACACTATTTTTAGAGGTTATTCCTTTAGTAGAACTATCAAGTGATATTATTTTAAATGCAGTATTTGGAGGAGTTATTGCTGGTATTGCAGTAGGTATGACACTTAAAATTGGTGCGTCTACTGGTGGTATGGACATCGTAGCAATGATTTTATCCAGGTTAAAAGATAAACCTATTGGTAATTACTTTTTAATAATGAATTCAATCATTATTGCTATTGCAGGGTTTATGTATTTACCAGAAAATGCGTTATATACTATGCTGACTCTATATGTAACTACTCGAGTAATTGATGCAATCCATACACGTCATGAGAAAGTTACTGCGATGATCGTTACGAAGAAAACTGATGAACTTCAAGAGGCAATTCATGAGACAATGGTACGAGGAATTACGATACTTCCTGCAAAAGGTGCATATACGAAAGCAGATAAAAGCTTGATGTATTTAGTGATTACGCGATATGAATTATATGATTTAGAAAGAATTATACATGAAGTAGATCCGGATGCATTTACGAACATAGTGGAAACAGCAGGAGTATATGGCTTTTTTAGAAAAGATTAAAAAAGGGTGTACCTATAATGAAAAAAATTGGAATTATAATGTTGATCTTAATATTTATGGCAGCCTGTGGTAATAGAGACGAAGATGCTATTGAACCAATTGAGTCTGAACGAGAACTTGATCAACAAGCATCTTCTGTTCAATTTCGTAATGTGGATGTCAATATCGAAAGTGAGCAATTCCATATTATTGGTGAGGTAAATAGCTCTGGAGGTTTATTCTATTATCAGGTTGAATTAGATGGTGAAATAATTCAGGAAGAAACATATCAAGAAGTTGAAAGTTCAACGGAGGAGTGGAGTAAACTTGAAATAGTCGAAACACTTCCACGTGAAGTATTAGAAGGTAACGAACCTCCAGTTGTTGTTTTATTTGGTAAAAATCAATCTGGAGAACCAATTAACGAAAATTATGTCCCAATCGATACTCAACAATGATTAATACTCTGTCTCCGTGTATAGCGGAACAGAGTATTTTTTTAATTAATGTTTAAGTCTTTGACAAAAAAATATATAGTTGGTATATTTAGCTTACGACCGTTAGGGAGGTTTCTAAGTGAAAAAAGAAATTTTTAATGCTGCTCTCTCTGCATTTGCTATGAATGGGTATGAAGGAACTTCATTGGCACAAATCGCTGATGAAGTGGGGATTAAAAAACCTTCTATTTATGCGCATTATAAAAGTAAACAAGATTTATTTCTTACCGTTATACGGCAGTCGTTGGAAAGGGAAAAACAACATATTGTCAGCTATTTTATAGAAGCGAAGAGCCGGCCGTTAGAATCTCAGTTGCGTTCATTTTTTGATTGGTTGTGTTTAAAGATACAAAAGGATAGCCATGTCGCTTTTATTTTTAGAATGACTTATTTTCCCCCTACACAATTAGAGAAAGAAGTCACAATTTTAGTTGAACCGTTTTTAAGAGATATGGAAAAACTATTAGTAAGATTCTTACGTAATTATTCATATTTGAATCCTGTCTCATTCAAGGGAGAGATAGAGGAAATTTCAATTGCCTACATTACCATTGTTGATGGATGTGTACTCGAGTTATTTTTTACTGGAGAAAAAGAATTCCAAAGACGTGTTAATGCAGTATGGCCAATTTTTTGGCGTGGTTTCTAAAGGAGGAAATCAACATGAGTAAACAGTGGATGTATGTTTTATTAGCTGGAATAGTGGAAATCATATGGGTTACCGGATTGAATTATTCAACCACAATAATAGAATATACGGCTACAATTGTTGCTATTGTATTTAGTTTTTTTCTTTTAATTAAAGCAACGCAGTATTTACCTGTTGGAACTGTGTATGCTGTTTTTGCAGGAATAGGAGCTGCAGGTACGGTAATTGTTGAAACAGTATTTTTTGGTGTATCATTCAATCCTTTAAAAATTATATTTATAGCGATTTTATTACTTGGTGTAATTGGATTAAAGCTATTAAGTGATCAGCAAAATAGGAGTGAAGCATAATGCATTGGGGAGCATTAATCATAGCAGGAATATTTGAAGTATTTGGTGTTATGAGCTTGAAAAAGGTTGCAATGAAACAATGGAGTGCACTAATCTTGTTAATCTTGTTTTTTGGCATAAGTTTTAGCTTGTTAGGGTATGCAATGGAAGGCATTACAATGGGGACAGCATATGCCATCTGGACCGGAATAGGTACGGTCGGTTCAACGATTATGGGAATGTTTATGTATGGTGAATCCAAAGATTGGAAGAGGATTCTTTGTATTGCTTTCATTATATCTGGAGCAATCGGATTAAAACTTATTGGCTAGAGGAAGTTAGGATAAATCAAATAGAAGATAGGGGGTGGAGGGATACCCGAAAGTTGGCCAATAGATGTATGATAGCTATAATAAGTGGCTTCCAATACACTTCCCATTCCTTTAAAGGAGATTGGTCAACTACAGATTGACGCATAGTATGTCTTGGTTAGGTCGATGGATTGACAATGGTCCTATGGAAGCTTGTTTGGGTGCATTTAAAAGTGAAATGTATTATTTAATAAAGTTTTATACACCAGGGAGAGTTGACTTCCGCGATGGAAGATTACATTCACTTCCAGAATACAGAAAGGCTACAAGAAAATCGAAAAGGCCTTAGTCATCTCGAATACCGGACTAAAGCCTTTTAATATATTTTATTATTTCCACTGTCTACTTGACAGGGGGTAGTTCAGTGCATGAGCAACTGGAGGCTCAACAGCGACTCTGGATAAGCGGAGTATAATTCTGAAGCGGGTTTTCCAACCACTCAGCCTCTTTACTCTACCAGTAGTCATTTCTCTTTTAATAACCGTATTTTACGAAAATCTCTTCTACTTTTGGATTAAGACTTTCCCATTCAGCATCAAATTGTTTATTCACCGTGATAAAATTTTGGTAACCAAAAACATTATCAACTTCTTCTAATTTCATAAGCTCATTTAAAATTTCATACTCACTTGTATTTCCAGGCATAACTGAAATACTATTTGTACCTTCAAAAATTACTTTATCCGAAGTATATTTCATGGCATTTGGATTAGGTGTTGCTGAGATATGTACTCCCATAATTATTTCCTCCTAATAATACATATATATTTTGTATTTATATACTAACAGAAAAGAAATCAATACTAAAGCATAAAGAGGTTGGGGCATAAGTACTACTCAAAAGATAAATCCGAATGAATTGGTTTGAAAACCACTTTAGAAATATATTTCACTTATCAAACGTGGCTGGTGAGCCTTCGGATGCTTATGCATTTAGTCTCACTTGTGCTCTTCCGCAGGATTCTCCATATATCTCATACGCTTATTCAAATTATCATCCGTCTTTTGACCAAAACTATGTCCCAACCTCCCATGCTTGGCATTGGAGTTATTTTAATTGATTATGCTGTTGCAATTGCTGTTCAAGTTGTTGAAGTTGTTGCCTTTCTTCAGGAGAAGCTTCCTGATAGGCTGCTTCAATAGCCTGTTTTGCAGCTTGTTGCTGCTCAGCAGAAGATCCTTGATTACTTATCATATTGGTGACAGCATTTTTTGCCCTTTGGTAAAGGTTATTTTCCAATTAAAACCCTCCTAATGATTGGTCATCAGCATCTTGATGCTTTCTCTCAGCCTGTGCCAATGTTGAACGATAGGTGAATATCTCATCGTGTTTTTTAACTGCAGTAGCACCTTGATGGCTGAAACGTTTAGATTTACTTCGCTTGCTCAAAGTGAATACCCCCCAAAAAGAGATACTTGCTTTAACCATATTGAAGTAAAAAAGTGAACGTGTTGTTTCACGCTCACTTCTAGTATGAAACATATAAAGGATTTTATAGCAGGAAACTAATGGGTTTATGATTGGATCACATTTTTTGTTAATTGCAAGTAATCCTCAAGAAAAATACTGATTCCATCTTCTTCATTTGATACTGTTTGATGCTTTGATACAGATACTAGTGAGTCAATTGCATTTCCCATGGATACACCAACACCTGCATAATCAATCATTTCTAAATCATTATCTTCATCGCCAAAAGCAATGATACGTTCCTTCGGTATATCATAATACTTAGCGATATTTTGTAATCCTACGGCCTTATTCATACCCTTGCGAATAATTTCAATGATATTCCAAGGAGCTCCCCATTTACGATGTTCGATAATTTCTGCATGATAATCATCTAAATGGGATCTTAATTCTTTAATATGATCTTCTTTTGGATGAATAAGCACGGAGGTTGGGTCTTCACTTAATTTACTTTTTATATCTCCAATAATATACCGTTCTTCGTTATCTTGAAAAACTTCTAAGATCTCTTCATTATACACATCCATGTATACTTCATCTTGAACTTCAGCCAAAATATTTTTTACTTGTAATTCGTAGGAAGCATCGATTATTCTGTGTGCTGTTTTAATAGGCATAGGAGTGTGAAGCGTTTTCCACGATGCATCTAATGGGTGATGCACCAATGCGCCATTAAAATTAACCATCGGAGTTTTTAAACCGAGTTCATGATAATAGTTAATGCTTGCTCTGTGGGGTCGACCAGTTGCTATAACAACAATATGTCCATCATTCATGGCTTGGTGTAATGTTTGTTTGTTGCGAGAACTAATCGTTTTATTATCTTTTAATAACGTTCCATCTAAATCAACCGCAATTAAATGCTTTTGTCTACTTGTCATTCTATCACCTCATCTGAACTAATCTTATCATTATTCAGTTAGATGTAAAGTGAAAAAGAGTTTACATTATTTGCATGAGTACTTAAAAAAACCTTACAATAGGAGTAAGTGAACGATGAAAGGGAGTATACATGATGATTGGGATATATGAGGAACAGATAAAGCAAATTCCATACTTACATATTGTTAAAAGCGAAGATTATAATTTAGAATTGCCGACAGTTATATATTTTCATGGATTTACCAGTGCCAAAGAACAGAATTTATCCATCGCATATATGTTAGCATCTAAAGGGTTTCGAGTTTTTTTACCGGAGAGTCTTCATCATGGTGAAAGAAGTACTGGCCTGACTGATAAGCAAATGCAAATTGCTTTTTGGGATATTGTTATTCAAAATGTTCAAGAGATAGAAGAATTAAGAGACGTTTTATTACAAAATAATTGGCTCCTAGATGGGAAACTTGGGATTGCAGGGACCAGTATGGGAGGAATCACAACAAGTGCAGCATTAGTAAAGTATGATTGGATTCAAGCAGCTGCTGTAATGATGGGATCACCAAGGATAACTGATTATGCAAATGCTCTTATCGGTAATTTTAAAAAGTATGGCGAACTTCCGATTGCAGATAATCAATTGCAACAATTATTAACAAAAATAGAAGCAATGGATTTATCTCATCATGTGGATACATTAAATCAACGCCCAGTAATGTTCTGGCATGGAGATAAAGATCCTGTCGTTCCTTTTGAACATTCGTATCTTTTTTATCAAGACGTGAAGGAAACTTATATTGATGAACAGAATTTAAAATTCATAAAAGAACCTGGTGTAGGGCACAAAGTAAGCCGCAATGGTTATTTAGAGGCTACAGGATGGTTTGTAAAACATCTATTGTAAAATAATTTTCTAAAATGATATAGTATGTTTAAATGGTATATGAGGGGAAGGAGGGAATTACTGTGGATGAGGCACTAAAAGAAAATTTAATGGGTGCATTAGAAAATGTTATTGACCCAGAATTAGGTATAGATATTGTAAATCTTGGTTTGATTTATGATGTAGATATGGAAGACGATGGTTTATGTGTGGTTACAATGACATTAACAGCAATGGGATGTCCTTTATCTGCACATATTGAATCAGATATCAAACATGCACTTTCCGATATACCTGAAGTAAAAGAAACGAAGGTAAGTATTGTATGGGATCCACCATGGGGTAAAGATAAGATGTCACGCTATGCTAAAATCGCATTAGGTATTCCAGATTGATTAAAAAACACTGCTAATAATTTAATTTTAGCAGTGTTTTTTAATGTGTGTTGACTTCTTGTTCATTGAGCCTCTGCAATTTTTTCTTCTTTTTTGGAAGATCTTCTATAATAAAATTCGAAAAGGAATAAAGCTACGATAACAATTGCTGCAGCAACCAAGTATAGATTTGAGAAGCCAATACCCGACACAATTAAACCCCATACAAAAGATCCGATTGCGATTCCTAAATCATATAGAATAAAAAATGTTGATGTTGCATGAGAACTTCGATTTTCAGGAGAAGTTTGTATTGCGATGGTTTGGAAACCAGGTAGTATAGAACCATATCCTAAACCAATTAATCCTGCCGCAAGTAACAGCATCCAAGAACTGTTCGTAATACTTAATGCAATTAAACCTATTGCAAAGAAAGTTAAACAAGGTAAGAGTACGAATCTCGGTCCTTTAAGGTCAAAACTTCTTCCTATATACGGTCTAGTTATAAGCATCACTGCAGCAAAAACTAAGAAAAAGAAACTTGCGGCTGATGCAAGACCTATCGACGTAGCATATACAGATATAAATGACATTACACTGGCATAAGACAATGATGCTAAACTTGCAATGATTGCGATTGGCAATGCGCGTGTTTCAATAAAATCATGAATAGACAGTCGTTGTTTTTTAATAGTGTTTTCTTTTATTACTATACTTTCTTCAACTTGAACCATCATGGAGTTAATTAGTGCAACTATCATTAAAACACCTAAAATAATAAATAATGTTTGAAAGCTTACATATTGAATCAACGTAAGACCAATAAATGGTCCTAAAACAACTGCGACATTCATTGCCATAGCAAAATAACCTAAACCTGCACCTTTACGAGAAGCTGGTATGATATCAGCTGCAATTGCCCCAGTAGCAGTTGTGATAATTCCAAATGAGAAGCCATGGAAAAAGCGTAAAACTAATAAGGAAGTATAGGATTCAATAAATAAATATAAAAAAGAGGTAATCATATATATAGTAACACTTATGACTAGCCCTTGTTTTTTGCCAATTTTATCTAATAATTTTGCGGAAAAGAATCGGACAATAATAGCAGCGAGCAACATTGCTGTTACGACTAATCCACCTTCAGCCTCGTTACCTCCAAGTTGATCAATTACATAAATAGGCAGCGTGGTTAATAACGCATAGAAAGATAAAAATATTAAAAGTTGTACGAGAGATATACTGATAAAGCTTTTTGTCCAAATTTTTTCTAGATTCATTTTATTACTCCTCTGGTGTTAATTTACTAAGTAGTTGATATAATAATTTTCGTTCTTCTTGATTTAATGAATGAAGCATATCATCATCAAATTCTTTCATTGTTCTTTTAACTGTTGGTAGTAGTGCCTTGGCTTCTTCGGTTAAATAAATCATTTTTTCTCGTTTATCTTCTCCGGGTATCCGCTCTACCCATCCATTTTTCTCAAGTCTAGATAAGGTTCTTGTTACTGTAGGTGCTTCTATGTTTAGGTATTTCCATATACTTGTCTGAGTTGTTGGCTCTGCCTGGTCAAGGCAAAACAATATTGCCCATTGCGAGGCATACAAATCATACTTTCGTAGACGTTGATTCATTTCTTTGTTGAAATAACGATAGTTCTGATTATATAAGTGTAGAATATCTTTACTCTCTAAATTTTCCATGGTTTCCTCCTAATTATTTACCTAGGTAAATAAAATCACTTGAACTATTCTATACCTCTTGCTATGTAATGTAAATAGCTTTGTGAATAATTATCAAAATAAGTATTTGCGAACGATAACAATTCGGACATTTCTGCTCCAATTAAAAAGACCTCAAAACAAGTTACCATAAACTTGTTTTGAGGTCTTAAGAAATTTTATAGGAATATTAATACTAATATACCGACAATCACACAGTAGTATGCAAAATATTTAAGGTTTCCATGTCGCATAATATTCATAAACCATTTTAAAGCAAAATAAGATGCGATAAATGCAGTAACAAATGCAACTAAATATGGTATCCATAATTCTTGTACATGAGGATCTCGTACAATATTTGGAATCTCTAATATAGAAGACCCTAAACTAACTGGAATATATAATAGGAATGAAAACCGTAATGCGGTCTCTTGTTTCATCCCCATTAACATAGATGCTACTAATGTAGCTCCTGATCTACTTATACCAGGTGTAACTGCTACAGCTTGTGCTAGTCCTACGATTACAGCATCTTTTGTAGATAGATCTCCTTCTATCTTTCTTCCGCGCAAATTACGAATCATCCATATTGCTGCAGCAGTTATTAGCAGTGTTATTCCAACAACAGTTGTACCGTCCTCGCCAATAAATGCTCCAATTTCATCTCCAAATAGTACACCAACGACTCCGACTGGAATAGTGGCAATCACAAGATAAACTACAAACATAAAATCGCTTTTTGATTCTTTCTCTTGCTTGAATATGAAGTTCCAACTATTAATTGCTAAACGGACAATATCTTTACGATAGATAAGTAATACGGCAAGTAATGATGCTAAGTTTACAAATATCTCAAAAGATAATCCTCGTGCTTCAATTCCAAATAATTCTCGAAATATAATTAGATGCCCACTCGAAGAAATGGGAATAGGCTCCGTGATACCTTGAACAAGCCCAAGAATAAAATAATGCACGATTGTCCAAAAATTTTCAAACACATTCATGATTTTAACTCCTTCATTCAATTTTCTGAGTTTTTTTCACCACTCCAAATAAAAATGCATAGGCTAACATGGAGGAGGCTAAAAAATGACTAATAAAACAATGTATGACCAATGTAGCGAGCATATTCACTTATATGTATTAATACAAATGAATGATGGATCTCAGATAGATGGTATTGTTACAGGTGTTGATAACGAAAATGTCCACCTTGCAGTTCCGATTGATTACTCGCAAGCAAATCATTCGTATGATCAACGTGTTTTTTGGCCAGGGTATGGTGGATTTGGATATCCTGGTTTTGGAAGAAGAAGGTTTAATCGTTTGATTTTACCTCTCGCTGCATTAGCGGCAATAAGTGTTCTTCCTTGGTATTAATAAGGAAAACCCTTGCCATCTTTGCTGGAAGGCAAGGGTTTCTCCGAAATTATTCTGTTTTTTCTTTTAAAATGCCATCCCCAAGGACGAATACAACAATAGAAAAAATTGCTGTGAGAATGACTGCATTTTGAATCAAGAAAGGTTCCCCACCCATACTTGAAAGTACATAAGATACAGCAGCGGCAATTAGGAATGACCAAAAGATTGTCATTATGTAACGCATTATTAAACACCTCACTCAATTATAATCAAATTAACTTTAATCACATACAATTCATTAACAGTTATATTCTAACATGTATTCTATTATTTTGCTTATTAATTATTCAATAAATCTTATTAAATATTTGAACGAAATAGGAGGAGATATAGCAATGAGGTTATTGGTTGTAAACTGCAATAGTTGGGTAGGATATCATATAGTAGATGCATTATTAATGGAAGGCTTCTCGGTTGATGGAGTTATTGCCACTAACGAACCAGGTGACTTAGAAATGTATTTTGGGAGAAATAGTCTATTTGAGGAAGCTACACTAAAAACAAAGAAAGAGTATGACATTGGAATCATTATAGATGATTTTATAACTGATTTACCAAAAGGGGTGAAGCAATGGATTTCTATATCAATAACCCATGATAAACGAATCGAATCTGGTCCCTGCACAATGACCTATATATATCCATCATTACTAGTAGGTGAATGGATGGAAATGAATAATCAAGGAATCTACAGAAATGATAAGTTTATTCGATTTGATTCTAGTTATTTTAAAAAACAAGCAATCTATATTACTGACTTTGTAAATGCATTATTACATTGGATACAAATGGATACTTTACCTTCTTCTTTTCAAGTTTTTCCTAAACAGGAAAACATTTCGAACAAGAAAGTTGAAAAAAAGGTATTTCTCCGTAAAAATAGAAGTATAGACACAATTGTACAGTCATTAAAGAAACATTATGAACAGTTCCAAAAATGATCTTTGAAATTATTATTGTGAAAATGGAATGGAGTGTGTGTGTTTTGAAGAAGTTATTCATAGCAATTTTATTTGTTTTTGTATGCACTCTTTCCGCTTGTTCTTATTTTGAAACTGGAAACATACAAAATGTAGGTTTTCTTGTAGAGACGGAGATAGATGCTAATCCATGGACAAAAACGGGATATGAAGGCATGCAAGATATTGAAAATCAGTATCAAGTAGATGTTTTATACAAAGAAAATATTCAATCATTGCAAGATGTTAGGGTTGCTGTAGATGAACTTGTACAAGATGGTGTCAATCTTATTTTCGGTCATAGTAATATGTATGGGGAGTATTTCATGGAATTGGCAGATAGTTATCCAGATGTTCATTTTGTTTATATGAATGGTGGTGAGGTAAAAAGTAATGTTACCTCTTTAAATTTTGATGGACATGCTATGGGGTTTTTTGCAGGTATGGTTGCTGGAAAAATGTCTACGAATAATGAAGTTGGAATCATTGCAGCGCATTCTTGGCAGCCTGAGATAGAAGGTTTTTATGAAGGGGTAAAACATGTTAGTCCTACCTCAGAAATTGAGTTAAGTTATCTTAATGACTGGAATAATACTGAACTTGCTTTAGAGGTCTATGACGAAATGAAAGAAGAGGGTGTCGACGTTTTTTATCCTATTGGGGATGCATTTAGTGAACAAATTATTGAAAAAGCAGAAGAAGATAAATTATTTGCGATTGGATATTTGACTAACCAAATGAAACTTGCACCTAATACTGTACTTACAAGCACTTTGCAACATATAGATCGATTATATCTACATGTTACTGATCTTTTTGATAAATCTGATTTACAAGGTAAGATTTATCATTTTGATTTTCAAGACGATTTTGTTGCACTTGAAAAATTAAATGATTCTATCCCAGATGAATTCCAAGAAAATATAAAAAATGACATTCAACGATTTAAGGAAACGGGAAACCTTCCTAATGAAGATAATTAAATGAAAAGTTCACATTAAATCTATAAAAGAAGCTTAATGTTGAGCTTTTTTGTACTTAATAGTTATCTATTGTGCTTGAAGTTATTCACTTGATTTTTTGCATTTTATACATTAAAATTAGTACCAAGTCATAATAATTGATAGTAATTATGTTAGTAAAGGGGAGAGCTGTCAAATGAATATCGGTATTTTGGGAACCGGACATTACTTGCCAACAAATGTTGTTACAAATAATGATTTAGAAAAAGTCGTAGACACGAATGACGAATGGATTCGTACGCGAACTGGTATAAAAGAAAGAAGATTAGCAACAGATGAAGTGGACACTTCTGATATGGCTTTTCACGCAGCTCTTGGTGCATTAGAAGAAGCGAATTTGAAAGCGGAAGATATTGATTTAATATTAGTAGCTACGGTTACACCAAATACATCATTTCCATCTGTTGCTTGTATCATTCAAGATCAACTTGGAGCGAAGAATGCAGCGGCTATGGATGTTAGTGCTGCTTGTGCTGGGTTTATGTATGGATTGATTACTGCTAAACAGTTTATCGATACAGGTGCTTATAAACATATATTAGTAGTCGGTGCAGAGAAACTATCTAAGATCACTGATTGGTCCGATCGTACAACATGTGTGTTATTTGGAGATGGCGCAGGTGCAGCAGTAGTTGGTGAAGTTAGTGAAGGGAAAGGTATTCTATCATTTGAATTAGGAGCCAATGGTGCTGGAGGGAAAGAACTATACTTGAATCATGATGATCACATCATCATGAATGGTAGAGAAGTATATAAGTTTGCAGTCCGTCAAATGCCTGATTCAACAGTAAATGTGATTGAGCAGTTAGGTTTATCACGTGACGATGTAGATTATCTTGTGCCTCATCAAGCCAATATTCGTATAATGGAAGCTGCTAGAGAAAGATTAGGTATCTCAGAAGATAAAATGGCCAAATCTATCGAGAAGTATGGAAATAATTCTTCAGCATCTATACCTATGGCTTTATCTGAAGCGGTAAAAGAAGGTAAAATAAAAGATAACGATTTAATAGTATTAGTAGGTTTTGGTGGAGGCTTAACCTGGGGAGCAGTTGCGCTTCGTTGGGGTAAGTAACCAGTTATTTTGGAAGGAGGATATAAAACATTGAATAATCGAGTTGTTATTACAGGATTAGGCGCTTTAACCCCAGTAGGCAATAATGTAGATGAAATGTGGGAGAGTGTGACGACAGGGAAATCAGGAATAGATTTTGTCACGAAGGTGGATAAAGATTTATTCCCAGCGAAAGTAGCAGCAGAAGTGAAAAACTTTGATCCAACGCAGTACATGGATAAAAAAGATGCACGTAAAATGGATCCATTTACACAATATGCAGTTGCTGCGGCTAAAATGGCTGTAGAAGATGCGAATTTAACGATTAATGAAGCGAATGCAGAACGAGTGGGAGTATGGATTGGTTCTGGAATTGGTGGAATGAAAACATGGGAAGATCAGCATACCAAGTTCATTGAGAAAGGGGCAAAACGTGTAAGTCCTTTCTTTGTACCGATGATGATACCAGATATGGCTGCTGGTCAAGTTTCGATCCAATTAGGTGCAAAAGGAATCAATTCTTGTTCTGTCACAGCTTGTGCATCAGGTGCCAATTCGATTGGAGATGCTTTTAAAGCAATTCAGCGAGGAGATGCAGATATAATGATATCTGGGGGTACAGAGGCACCAATATCAGATATGGCATTTGCAGGATTTTCCTCTTCAAAAGCGTTATCTACGACTGAGGATCCACAAAAAGCAAGTCGTCCTTTTGATAAGAATCGTAATGGATTCGTTATGGGAGAAGGTGCAGGAATCTTGATATTAGAGTCTTTAGAATCTGCACTGGGAAGAGACGCAACTATATATGGGGAGATAGTTGGTTATGGTGCAACAGGCGATGCTTATCATATTACTGCACCTGCTGAGAATGGAGAAGGTGCAACTCGAGCAATGCAAATAGCATTAAAAGATGCCGATTTAGACCCCTCAGAAGTACAGTATGTGAACGCTCATGGAACGAGCACAGATTTAAATGACAAGTATGAAACTCAGGCTATTAAGTCTGTATTTGGAGACCATGCAAATAATTTAGCAATATCATCTACTAAGTCAATGACTGGTCACTTATTAGGAGCTGCAGGTGGAATTGAAGCCGTAATATCTATTAAAGCAATTCAAGATAGTATTATTCCACCAACAATTAATTATGAAACACCAGATCCAGAATGCGATTTGGATTATGTTCCAAATGAAGCAAGAAAACAAACAGTAGATGCAGTAGTAAGTAATTCATTAGGATTTGGTGGACATAACGTTGCTTTGGTATTTAAAAAATTTGTGAAATAATCGTTTGTTATATTCTTTAAAAATGGAGATTTAGGTAGATTACCTAAGTCTCTTTTTTATTTTTGGGAAAATCTAGCATTCTTTTCTGTTTTCATTCATAGAATAAACTATATTTTGGACAAGCTGATGAGAGGCGATTAGATGGGGTATGTGTTTCTATTCTTAGTAGGTTTTGGAATGGCGGTAACGGGTGGAGTTACGATGATTGCATATATGAATTTCTTACCTGCTGGATTATCGTGGATAGATTATTTTGTTTTTGTTGCTGGTAGACTTGAATGTTATTTTTTACCTATTGGTGTATGTCTTATGTTAATTACACTTCAACGTTATCCAAAATAAAATACATGCAGTTCTCGAATAAAATTGTACTCTGATGGTCATAATGTATCTTAAAACGGTATAAAAGTGAGGGCTGAGATATGTTGTACTTACATGATGTTTGGGTGAATTGGTTTGAAGGTGAAGAAAACGGATATAATGTTTGTCATTTTCATGAATGGAGAAAAGAAGATACGATTGAATTACTTGATCAGGTTCCATTGCTGTACATAAGTAAAGAATTATTACACTACATTGAGAACGATATGCATGACCTGCCAAAGTCTTTATTAGATACGATTTATAAGCGAGGCTATACGAGAAAAGGACAAAAGAGAACAGTTGTTGAATATGCTGCTGTTGTAACAGACGGTGATAATATTCTTGCATTTGACACAGTAGGTTATTATATCCCAATCCGTAAAAGTCGCTTAATTCCGCGTCAAGAACAATTGGTTTATGACATGATAGAAAACAACAAACCAGAGAACTTTGAATTCGAAAATAAGATGCATGACAAAGAATACCATATGCTTTCGATGCCTCCGGAATATATCTTTGGTTTGACTCGAAAAGAAAGACAACTAAAACAGTTATTAATGATTGGATTAGATCAATTAAAAACTACTAATAATAAAGAAGAGTTACGTTATTGGTTAACAGAGTGGGATCCAAAGCAATATCCGTCTATACGATATATGGATGAAGGACAAGTGTGGAATGCCTTATATGATGGAGTAAAGCATGGTTGGAGTAGTGCTCATGAGGACTTATGCAGTAAACTTATTCGCGGACAGGCATTTTTAGAACGAATGTGGGAAGCGGAAATGGGTAATGAACAGCATACTTCAAATCAAAAGTAAAAACTGGTTTCCTCGTTCATGATTATGTGAGCGAAGAAACCAGTTTTATTTTTGCATAGGAAATGATAAAATATTTTTCCTGAAAGAAACAAAGAAGTGCTACCATTGTTAACCCACCACTAAAAATAGGAGTGCATCCGTTGCGTTTCTACACGGTGGCTTTGAGATTTTGTTCTCCAACTTCGGATGAATAAAGTTGTAATTTATTTCCGTCCTAATCCCATTGCTTTTTTGGCTTTTCTAATTGTTTTTCCAGCCGACATAGATGCTTTATTTCGACCTTGATCAAGGATGGCGTCTAATTCATCTGATTGAATTAATTGCTCATATTTTTCTTGAATAGGACGAAGTGTATCAATAACAGCATTCGCAACGCCTTGTTTGAAATCACCATAGCCCTTTCCTTCATATTTCTTTTCTAAATCAGCGATTGATTCACCAGTACAACTAGAATAAATCGTTAGAAGGTTAGAAACTCCGGGTTTATTTTCTTTATCGAATTTAACAATTCCTTCAGAATCGGTTACGGCGCTTTTAATCTTCTTCTCAATACGTTTTGGTTCATCTAACATAGAGATAAAACCTTTTTGATTTGTATCGGATTTACTCATTTTTTTGGTAGGTTCTTGAAGAGACATAATCCGTGCACCGACTTTTGGAATACGTACTTCAGGTACAGTAAAGATATCATTGAATCGATTGTTAAAACGTTGTGCAAGATTTCGAGCTAACTCTAAGTGTTGCTTTTGATCATCTCCAACTGGGACAACATCAGTTTTATAAAGTAAGATATCAGCTGCCATAAGAGAAGGATAAGTTAATAGAGCAGATGAAATCGCTTCTTGCCCCTGTGATTTGTCTTTATACTGGGTCATTCTTTCCAATTCACCAACATAACTTATGGATTGTAACATCCAACCTAATTGAGTATGCTCTGGAACTTCCGATTGAATAAATAGCGTGGAAGAATCTGGATTAATTCCTGATGCAATGTATAAAGCTGCTAATGATTTAATGTTTTTACGTAATTCAAGTCGATCCTGGGGAACTGTTATTGCATGTTCATCTACAATACAGAAATAACAATTATAATCGTTTTGTAATTCCACAAATTGTTGGATTGCTCCTAAATAGTTTCCAATAGTTAATGTACCACTTGGTTGAATACCAGAAAAAATTGTTTTCATTTCATTCACCTCAATAAATTTAATCATTAAAAAAAGCCCATTCTCCCCAAATCTAGGGACGAATGAACCGCGTTGCCACCCTTATTATCTTGTACTCACAAGATCACTTCATTAGAAAAGCTCCAAAGCCCAATTCCTATTTACCTTGATACTTGTTTTCACCAACCACAAGCTCTCTATTAATCAGTGGGTAAAGAGTACTACATCTTCTTCATCGCTTAGAATATTAATTTTTTTACTATTATATCCAGAGTAAAAAGAAAAAGCAAGAGAGAACCAAGTTTAAAGTTTAGGTATATATTCATATTGTGATTTACATACACCGTATTCAATTATAAAGTTAACTTATCAAAAATAAGTACAAGAGAATAATGTAGAATTTTCTGCTTAGAAGTTTTCGATTATCATAATACGGGAATAGAAAGAAAAGCTAAGCAGAGTATATAGAATAAAGAAAGCTAAGAAAAAATTTTGAGGATATCATTTTTATCATTTAAATGTTGTTTTCTTTCCTATATACTAAAATTATCATACATACAGGAGATTGATTTATATGCGGAATTGGCAAAAGAAGTTTATTGGGGTGTTCACGGTAACATTATTTATTAGCATGATCTTTGGAAATTCGACAAAAGCAGAAGATGAAATTAATGTTGAAGCAAGTTTACATAAAGAACGATCGACCAATTTACAAGTAATAGATACATCACAAAGAATAGAACGTTTTTCTTTTGATTCCGGATATAACTTCGAATATCCTGATGCAGTACGAGGAATTTATGTAACAGGAAATTCTGCTGGAGGCGAGAAGTTTAATTCATTAATTGATTTTGTAAATTCAACAGACTTAAATACAATGGTTATTGATGTAAAAGAAGATCATGGGAATTTAACCTTCATACCTGAAGAAGGATCTCCTTATGAAGATATGGCTACTAATGTTATTTCTGATCCTGAACAAATGATGAAACGATTAGAAGAAGAGCAAATATATCCGATTGCACGTGTAGTTGTTTTTAAAGATAGTGTATTAGCTCATAAACGTCCAGATTTATCCTTTACGAAAGATGGAGAAGTTTGGGAGAACGGAAAAGGAGAAGCGTTTGTAAATCCTTTTGAACAAGAAGTGTGGGAATATAATATTGAAGTTGCAAAAATGGCAGCTGAGATGGGCTTTAAAGAGATTCAATTTGACTATGTGCGTTTCCCTGAGGGATTTGAGACTAAGGATGAAGAATTAGAATACACACTAGGTGATTATAAAGATGTTAATATGAATAACATAAAGAAACGAGTAGAAGCAGTATCGGATTTTGTGGCTTATGCAAAAGAAGAACTAAGTGATTATGATGTAGATGTATCTGTAGATATATTTGGGTATGCTGCAACGATTGAAGAGGCGCCAGGAATTGGACAGAATTTCTCTCGTATTTCTGAAAATGTAGATATCATTTCTTCCATGATTTATCCGAGTCATTGGTCATCATACTTCGGGATAGAAAAGCCGGATACAGAACCATATAATCTTATTAATGAGTACTCTAAAGTAGAGAATCAGGTCTTAGGAGCTCTAGAAGAACCTCCAGTATCTCGACCATGGTTGCAAGATTTTGAAGCACCATGGTTGTATAGTGGATCTACATTCCAATATGGTAAGAGTGAAGTAGAAGCACAAATACAAGCGCTATATGAGAATGGTATTAATGAATTCTTGTTATGGAACTCGGGTAACACTTACACGAAGGATGTAGATTACTTAATAGGAAAAGATGAATAAGTAAAGCAAAACTCTCCTCTAAATGCTATTAAAAGAGGAGAGTTTTTGATTTGAGTTAAAAGGGAAAAAAGTATATAAAAAGCAATGAATATACGTATATGAACTATGTATCATTTAACATCTTGAATGAACTTAGCTATAATTAGAGATAATAATCAAAAAAGGGGTAAATTCATGAATTGGTATGAGAAATTAAATGATTATTTTCCAGTTGAAGAAATGAAATCAAAAAAGCATATGGAGCTATTACTTGAGGAGAAAGGTGACGTATATTTTAAAGATGAGAGTCCGCAACATGTATTGATGTATGCGGAGTTTAATACATTTATTTTTATAGACTATGTATGGGTATCTGCTCAAACAAGAGGTCAGGGGATAGGGCATAAGTTAATAGATAAATTAAAGCACAAACAAAAACCGATAATACTTGAGGTGGAGCCCGTCGATTATGAGGATTCTGATTCAGAAAAACGACTTCATTTTTATCACCGAGAAGGTTTTAAACATGCACAGTCAATTGGTTATAATCGACGTTCCTTAGCAACAAATGAAGAAACAACAATGGAAATCTTATATTGGTCTCCAAATGATGATTCTGAAGAAGTGATTTATGGGCAGATGAAACAAATGTATGAAGACATTCATACATACAAAGATAAGGAAATTTACGGAAAAGAATATCAATCATCTGAAGAAGTGTTAAGCTATGATGAGAAGCGTGAAGCGGTTAATCTATTAGATGAACTAACGAAAAGATCTTCTCAGTAATAAAAAAGCCGAGTTATTACCTGGGAATCAGGATGATAACTCCGGCTTTTTTATTATTTAAGAACTTTGGTTACTTGTTTCTCCAATCGGAATATTATTATTTAAACGTTCAGCTAGACCACCTGATGAACCATTATCCGTTCCTTCTAATAAATTCTCTTTAAAGTTATATGCGCTAGAGCCGTGCTCTGCAAAATCAAGTCCTGACATTTCTTCCTCTTCAGAAACACGTATCGGAGAAATTTTGTTAATTACATAGGTGAAACCACCAACGGTAATAGCAACCCAAGCAATAACTGCAATTACTCCGATGGCTTGGATACCTAATTGTGAAATACCATTTCCGTAGAAAAGCCCGGTATTAACAGAGAATAACCCAATTGCTAACGTACCCCAAATTCCACATATTCCATGTACAGCAATAGCTCCTACTGGATCGTCCACTCGTAATTTTGTATCTAAGAAACGAATTCCTTCTACAAGTACTACACCAGAAATTAGACCGACAATGATTGATCCCCCAAGAGAAATTTCTGCGGCACCTGCAGTAATACCTACTAGTCCACCAAGAACACCGTTCATCGATAATGATGCATCTACCTTCTTAAATCGTATTTTTGTATATAAAGAAGAAGATACTAAGGCAGCGGATGTAGATAGTAACGTTGTTCCAATTACATATGGTACTAGTGATGGATCAGCTGCTAATGTACTACCTCCATTAAAACCGAACCAACCTAACCAAAGAATGAAAACTCCTAAAGCACCTAAAGGTAAATTATGACCTTGGATAACATTAACTTTCTTTCCTTTATATTTTCCAATACGAGGTCCAAGTATTAGCACTACCATGAATGCACCAACTGCTCCAGTTAAGTGAACAACAGTGGAACCTGCGAAATCACTAAATCCCATTGCAGTTAACCAACCATCTCCTTGCCAAACCCAATGGCCGACAACTGGATAAATGATTGTTGTCATTGCTGCAACAATAAGAACATAACTTCCTAGCTTAATTCGTTCTGCAACTGCACCGGAAATAATGGTTGCACAAGTAGCAACAAACATAGCTTGGAATACAAAAAAGTCTATTTCACCAACTCCGCTAAGTAAAAATCCATCACTACCTATAATGGAGCCAGCCGAAGAACCAAACATAATGCCATAACCCACTATAAAAAATAAAATAGCAGCGACACTTATTGTTAAGAAATTTTTCATAAGGATGTTTAATGTATTCTTAGATCTTGTGAATCCAGATTCTACCATAGCGAATCCTGCATGCATAAAAAATACTAAAAATGCACCTAACATTACCCAAATTAAATTAATGGATAATTCTAATGATTCAGGAGTAGGTGTGGCAGCATAAACAGGAGTAGCTAAAAGTAAGAGTACTGTAGTTAAAAGCAAACTTTTCTTCAACATGGATGATAATCCCCCTTAATAATTTATAAAACTGCTTCCATACCACGTTCACCAGTACGAATTCGAATAACTTCTTCCACTGGAGAAACAAAGATTTTCCCGTCGCCTATATTTCCTGTCTTACAACTTTTAATAATAATATCGACAATTTTTTCTAATTGGCTTTCTTCCACTACCATTTCTACTTTTAATTTGGACAGCAATTGAATTTGAAATTCTGTCGAACGATAAACTCCTGTTTGACCTTTTTGCTTTCCTGTACCTGCAACTTCGGTAACAGTTAAACCACCAATACCTATTGAAGATAACTCATCACGTAGAGACTGGAATTTTTCTGGACGAATAATTGCTTCCAATTTTTTCATTACTCCACCCCTTTTATTAATGTTAGATTTCCTAACACGGTTAGTTATGTAAATTATCATAATTGTTTTATTGTTGTTTTGCAAGTATTTTTTACTATGTTTTTAGAAAATTTAGAAGAAAACGTTTTCAATATTTTGTGGAATTAGTTTGAAAAAAAGGTTTAATTTTAATATTCATCGGGAATGTTACTTATAAATGAGAAACATTATAAACAATTAAATGAAATTTAATTGTACCCCTACCTTTTGGTAGCTAAATGTAGTATAATAACTACATATGAGTTATTTAGACTTATTATAATTTAATAAGTTGGTTAATGAACTCGAAAATATATATTAGATTGAGGAGTGAAGTTACATGGTAACACTTTATACCTCACCAAGCTGTACTTCCTGCAGGAAAGCAAGAGCGTGGCTGGAAGAACACAACATACCTTTTACAGAACGTAATATTTTTTCTGAGCCATTAAGTCTCGATGAAATAAAAGAAATATTGCGGATGACAGAGGATGGCACGGATGAGATTATTTCCACAAGATCAAAAGTATTCCAAAAATTGGATGTAAATATTGATCAACTGCCAATGAAAAACTTATTCAATCTAATCCAGAAAAATCCTGGATTGTTGCGTAGGCCAATTATATTAGATGAGAAGCGTCTTCAAGTTGGTTATAATGAAGATGAGATTCGTCGATTTTTACCAAGAACAGTTCGCACATTCCAATTACGTGAAGCACAACGTATGGTTAATTAAATATAAAATAATAAACAAAGAAAAGACGCAGGAGTATTTCTGCGTCTTTTCTTTGTTTTTACAGTTAGATAAAATGACAAACATGTCGAAATACGGTAGAATAACTAACTAGCGAATGATTCTAAAAGAGAAGATTTCATTATCATTCAAGCGTTATAAGCATTAAAAAATGGAAAATAAAAATTAAAAAAGATAGGCATATTAATTTCCATCGTTCCGTACACTATCATACAATAGAGGTATGAAACCAATTAAAGATTAAAATAGAACGTTAACGGGTACATGCATTATAAATAGGTTAGTGTGATATTAATTTACTTTAAAGCACGCTTGATGCACATGGGGAAGGTAGCGGAATAGCTTCTATAATCAAGAAGGGAGAGCGTGAATATGGAGATAGAAAGAATAAACGAAAATACAATTAAGTTCTACATTTCGTATTTAGATATAGAAGAGCTTGGCTTTGAAAAAGAAGAAATATGGTATAATCGCGAAAGAAGCGAACAGCTATTTTGGCAAATGATGGATGAGGTAAATTATCGAGAAGACTTTAATCCTGAAGGGCCGCTTTGGATTCAAGTGCAGGCAATGGAAAAGGGTTTAGAAATCATCGTTACGAAAGCGAAAGTATCCAAGAATGGGGAACATCTTGAATTAGATACGGAAGATGGCAGCGTAGATATCCCTGTTGATGAAAAAATAGAAAGTATTCTTGGTGATAAATTCGGAAAAAACCTTAGTGACTCCGAAGAATCTGATAGTGATGATGATAATGATTTAACTGAAGATAATTTATGGATTATTGTAGAATTTGATGATTTTGAAGATTTAATTCAGTTAAGTCATCAATTCGAAGATATATCTAATTTTGGAGAAGAGACGTTATATTTCTATAACGGGAAATATTACTTGTATATGGAATTCTCCTATGATGTATTAGATGATAATCGACAAGAAGATGTAATCAGTCAAGTACTAGAGTATGCATCTGATTCATCTGTTTCTATTCATGTATTAGAAGAATATGGAAAGAAAGTAATGGAAAACGATACCTTCAGCAATATTAGGGAACATTTTCCGTTACACTTGAAATAAACATTCTCTTTTAAAAGAGGTGTTTATTTTTTTTTGGGAGGATTTCTATAAGAACTGTCGAATTAGTAGTTTAATACAGGAGGTGAACAAATGAAGTGCAAAAAGCAATAAACAAACATGGTAAGCCCATTATATTATTTCAAGAACATGATAGAAATATTGCCCTATGGAAACAGAACAAAGAACCTTTTTATTGTCCGAACTGTAATTCTAAATTAATTATTCGGTCAGGTAGAAAAGTTATTCCCCATTTTTCACACTTGCCAAATTCAATTTGCAGACATGGAAATGGAGAGGGAATGTACCATGAAATGGGAAAATATTTACTTTATCAATGGTTATCTGACCAAAATATTGAGGTTGATCTAGAAGTATATTTTCCACAAATTAATCGAAGAGCCGATTTAGTAATTAATGTACTAAATAAAGTAATTATTATTGAATTTCAGTGTGCGAAAATATCCGCAGAAGAAATCGCTGAAAGAACAAGTGCATACAATCAACTTAATCATCATGTTATCTGGATTGTTGGGATGAATCATTTTAGGAGGTTGGGTAATAACCAATTTAAATTAAATACCTTTCTTCAAACTTGTATACACCTATTTCCACAGCAAAAAATTCCTGTTTTATATTTCTTCGATCCAATCTCTCAGCATTTTGCCACGCTTACACATATTTATGAATATCAAGTTACCAAAGCCTTTGCTACGATTACAATTACCTCAATACAAACTATCGAATTTCAACGAATTTTTAAAGAAATGCCTATTTCCGTAAAGTTTCCTCAAGATTGGATAAGGCAAGTTCAACGAATACGTAATAAACCGGTAATTCATTCAGGTAAAGAGATGAATTGGAGAAGGAAACTATATGAGCAAGGTATTATTTTTCATTATTTACCCAGTATATGCTTTTTGCCAAATAAATGGCAAATCCACATGAATACCCCTTTTTGGATGTGGCAATCGGAAATATGTATAAATCTAATACAACATCTATCTATATCTGATACATTAACCATTTCCAGGTGTACAAAGTTATTAGATGAGAATATTATGAATCAATTACCAAATGTTCATCAAAAATATTCTGCCATACATTCATTTTTAACAAATCTCGAATTCCTCGGTTATTTTAAAAAGATCTCCGATTCTACGTATGTTAAATTAAAGGATATAGAAATGTATGCCCATTTGGAGGAAGCGCTTAAAGGTGACCAAAAAATAATAACGCAATTATTTTTGGAAAAAAAGGGCAAAATGTGAGCATGATTCTATATTATTTCGTTATACTAAGTAATATACTGTGTTGAGAGAAGATAAGGAGGAGTACACATGAGTAAGGCAAAACAATTACCTAAAAGAGATGACATACCCAAAGAGCTTACTTGGAAATTAGAGGATATTTTTGCTAGTGATGATGAGTGGAAAGAAGAACTTAAATCATTAAGAGAGACGTTTCCTAAAATAACAGAATTTAAAGGGAAGCTACATGAATCCGCGGATACTTTATATTCTTTATTTAAAATGCAAGATGAGCTTTCTCAGCGTTTAGGTATGTTATATACTTATGCACATATGCGTTATGATCAAGATACAACCAACTCTTTTTATCAGGGGTTGAATGCACAAGCAGAGAATTTAATAACGATTGCATCAAGTAATCTAAGTTTTATTGTACCTGAGATACTTACAATAGAAGAAAATAAATTGCAACAGTTTGTAGAAGAACATGAAGGATTACAAGGATACAAGAAAGTACTTGAAGATATTAATCGACAACGTCCGCATGTGTTAAGTGAAAAAGAAGAAGCGTTATTAGCAGAAGCATCTGAGCCGATGTCTACAGGATCTCAAACTTTTGGAATGCTAAATAACGCAGATTTAACATTCCCATCGATCACCAATGAAGATGGAGAAGAGGTAGCTGTAACACATGGAAGATATTCTACATTTTTAGAGTCAAAGGATAGAGACGTTAGAAAAAGTGCGTTTGATGCTGTGTATCAAACATATGAAAACTTTAAAAATACATTTGCTTCAACCTTAAGTGGTACGGTAAAAGCGCACAACTTTAGCGCAAAAGTACGTAACTATGATAGTGCTAGACAATCTGCTTTGGATGATAATAATATTCCAGAAAAAGTTTACGATAACTTAGTAGAAGCAGTAAATGAACGATTACCATTGCTACATCGTTATACAAAGTTACGTAAAAAAGTATTGGAATTAGAGGAGTTGCATATGTATGATCTGTACACTCCATTAGTGAAAGATGTAAAAATGAAGGTAACATATGAAGAAGCAAAAGATTATGTATTAAAAGGTCTAAAACCACTCGGTGACGACTATAAAAAAGTATTAGAATCTGCATTTGAGAATCGTTGGATTGATGTCGAAGAAAATAAAGGGAAGCGAAGCGGTGCGTATTCATCTGGTGCTTATGGAACAAATCCATACGTTTTGATGAATTGGCAGGATGATATTAACAATACATTTACACTAGCACATGAATTAGGTCACTCTGTGCATAGTTATTATTCAAGAAAGCATCAGCCGTTCCGTTATGGTAATTATTCTATCTTTGTAGCAGAAGTTGCTTCTACTACAAACGAAGCATTGTTAAATGATTACTTATTAAATCATTTAGAAGATGAAAAGGAAAAGTTATATATCTTAAACCATTTCTTAGAAGGATTTAGAGGTACATTGTTCCGTCAAACAATGTTTGCTGAATTTGAACATGAAATTCACAAACAAGATCAGGATGGTGAAGCATTAACAGCAGAGAAATTCACACAAATTTACTATGAATTAAATAAGAAATATTTTGGTGAAGATGTAGTTTCCGATGATTATATTGGATTGGAGTGGGCTAGAATACCTCACTTCTATTACAATTATTATGTGTACCAATATGCGACAGGATATTCTGCTGCTACTGCACTTGCACATAATATATTAGAAGGAAAAGAAGGAGCCGTTGATCGCTATTTACAATTCTTACAATCCGGCAGTAGTGAAGATCCGATTGATGTATTGAAAAAAGCCGGTGTTGATATGACATCCAAACAACCAATTTTAGATGCATTAGATGTCTTTGAAGAAAAATTAGCGGAAATGGAACAATTATTGAGCTAAGTAAAAAGAGTTCGAGTTAACATACTCGAACTCTTTTTACATTCTGGTACATACTTTTACTCGAATTCATAAAACATAAGAGTTATCGATATGACGTATTCATTTTACTGATCGAATGTAAAGTTAAATATATACAAATAATAAAAAGGGGAGCTGTAAAATACACTGGCATCATTTTTAACAAAGCAAGTAAATTTAAGAAGAATGCTAAAACGGTAAGGATAAAGAATAGAAATGGGAAATAATTTTTGCGCCTACGCATCTTTGCCAACTTCCTCCTTTCATAAGTTGGAATGAACTAGCTAGTAGAGTCTATGTATAGCGTAATTAATTTAGAAGTGAACTTTTTGTGAAAACATGAACATAACTGTTGCATCTATAACGATGAATTGTTAATATTAAAATGTAAGTTGAATACAAACAAATACCCCTTTTGTTTGATCATGAAACTTTCTCCCATCCCCCTTTGTAGATATACAAAGACGGAAATAGGATATACGCTGCCCCGTATATCCTATATTTTTGTTATAAAAAAGCTAAGACTCTGCCCGAGTCTTAGCTTTTTTTAGTGTCTATATATTTCCAGAATGAACCGTACTTTGCTGGGATCCGATCCACAATTTGTTGAAACTGTAATTTTTTCATTTCTTTCTCTGCTTTATCTAAAGACCAATCATATACGACAGATATTTCTTTTGTTCCCACCACTTCGTATTGTTTTAAAAAATCAATTAAAGGTGGTGTAGCTGATGGAATTGGTGTTTTTTGCAAAATCTCTTTTAGAACGAGCTCATAGATGTCGTACGGATAAAGTCCAGAAATTTTGATACCTTCCTCCTCAACAGATTGATTGAAAAAAACGATTGTTGGAATATAATCAACTTCCATCTCTCTCGTTAATTTTAAATCACACTGTAGTGCTTTTTTTGCGCTAGAAGAAAATAAATCACGTTCAAATTCTTCAATATCTAAGTTCGCTTCGGTTGCGCATTTTAATAGTATTTTTTCTTCGGAAATATTCTCTTTATTAATAAATAAGTTCTCCTGGAGCTTGCGTACAAACATTTTTCCTGCTTTTTTTCCTTGTAGCTCTGCAGCTTTTATTGCTAAGGAAGGTACATAAGGATAATCGATTGGATTTTCATCCCATATATCACCATCACAACTCATCCCTGTCCGTTTTGCAGTTCGCTCCCAAATGTCTTTTAATTTTTTTGGTTTTTCAAATACATCTACATTAAGATTAGATAATTGACCACTTACAATTTGCCTAATGGTAAAAAAACGTCCGTATTCAACAGAAAGTTTTTTTATATACGGTTCTAATGACCAACATTCTGCACATAATGGATCAATAAAAACATACATTTCTATTGGCTTCTGAACATAATCAATATAGTTATAATTGGGCGATGTGTTTGTATGATTTGAGCTAGTAAGCTCTTGTTGATTCCAACTCACATCGGATTCTCCTTTCTCTCATTCAGGCATATTCATCATGTGATTAGCAGTTAGTGTTAAACGTTCCATCATAGCTGTACGATAGGGTTCTTTAATTTCAGCTTCTTCTAAAGCTGCTGCCATACATGTTAACCAAGCATCTCTTCGTGTTGGTGTAATGGGAAAGGGAAGGTGTCTCCTACGTAACATTGGGTGACCTCTTTCTTCTTCATACAATCTAGGTCCACCGAAAAATTGTGTAAGAAACATCATTTGTCTCCGGATTGTTTCTGTTAAGTCATCTGGAAATATTGGCTTTAAATCTGGATGAACCTTAACTCTTGTATAAAATGCATGAACAATATTATGCATTACTCTATAGCCACCAATGGCTTCATAAATGGTACGATGTTCAATCTGTTCCATAACAATTCTCCTTGTGTAACTATTGTAGCAACCCAGTTATGGTTGTTCAACCAATCTGATTGAGGAATATTTCTCCATAATCTTTAAAAACGTTACATTTGTTGGAAAAAACGCTCTATTTTAGAAGGAGTTTGTCGAATAGGTATATTATATTTGTTTAGTAAAATATGAAATACTTTTTCCCCATGTTCTTTTGTAGAAGCTTCTAATTCTAATTCAAAATCCTCTGTATCTAAATAATTACTATGATCTAAAACCAATTGAGTACCATTAAATTCAATTTCCATTCGATTGGTTGTCAGGTATCCAGCATAATTAAGATTAGAAGGTGAGATATTCATTTCATTTAATTGTTTAGTTGTATGTGGTTTTGAAATTATTTCACCTTGTATCCATTTCTGAAATTCTTTCTCCGTTAAAGCATCATGAGTCTCTAACAATCCTTCTTCATGTGGTTGTTTTAAGGTTAAATAATATTGATTCTGCTTCTTTCTAATTCGTAAAGCTGATCCATGTTTCTTCAAATCAAAATTTTTTGTCTCAAAATAATAGTTCGTTTGTTCAACAGATGAAGTTGGAAAGGATAAATCCTTTTGTAACTGAATATATTCATCCTTGGTTAATAAATTTTTATATTCGATTTCAATTTCTTGTGACATCGTTATTGTTCTCCTATTCGTTGATAGCTTATATCTATTATGGCTAATAACAGTATTCAATGCAAAAAATAACTATTCCCGTTATTAAATAGCGAGGATAGTACTTGTTGATTATGTGGAGTATGATAAAATAGGATTGGCAATTATTAGAATACGTTTAGGGTGATAACCATGAATTGGGAATCAACACTTGCTCCATATAAGCAAGTAGTCGAAGAATTAAAAGTAAAGTTAAAAGGGATGCGCTCTCAATATGAAAAAGAATCAAGTCACTCACCAATTGAATTTGTAACAGCGAGAGTGAAACCAGTACCAAGTATCATCGAAAAAGCACAAAACCGAGGTATTGCTATAGAGAATGTGGAAAAAGAAATGCAAGATATCGCTGGTGTGAGGGTTGTTTGTCAATTTGTTGATGATATATATACGATTGTAAATATGCTTCAAAATAGAAATGACTTTGAAATAGTGGAAGAAAAGGACTATGTATCCCATAAAAAAGATAGTGGTTACCGGTCATACCATATGATTATCAATTATCCAGTGGAAACCATTCACGGAGAAATGATTGTACTGGCAGAAATACAAATTCGAACGTTGGCAATGAACTTTTGGGCAACAAACGAACACTCATTAAATTATAAATATGATGGAAAGTTACCATCCGAGGTTAGATTACGATTACAAAAAGCGGCTGAAGCGGCCTTTAAATTAGATGAAGAAATGTCTAAAATAAGAAGTGAAATTCATGAAGCACAACGAATGTTTCATCGTAAATAATAGTCGAAGGAGAAATAATAAATGAACTTTAAAATTGTCTCAAAAGGTGATGATCGTTCCGAAAAAATAAAAGCAATGATGCGTCAATATTTATCGGATTTTGGATTGGTTTATGATAAGGAGACCCCCGACTTAGTAATTTCTGTTGGAGGAGATGGTACTTTCCTTGAAGCATTTCATCGCTATGTTCATCGATTAGAGGATACAGCTTTTATTGGAATACATACAGGTCATTTAGGATTTTATACTGACTGGACTCCAAACGATGTAGAAAGATTAATAATAGAGATTGCAAAAACTCCATTTCAAACAGTGGAGTACCCATTATTAGAAGTCATTATTAGAGGGAAGTCAGGTGGGAAGGAAGACCGTATTCTTGCTTTAAATGAAGCGATGATAAAAACAGCTGATGGTTCATCGGTTGTCTTTGATGTGGAAATAAAAGGAGAACATTTTGAAACATTTCGTGGAGATGGAATTTGTATTTCTACACCTTCAGGAAGTACAGCTTATAATAAAGCACTTGGAGGTGCAATCCTACATCCATCATTAGAAGCAATCCAAATTACAGAGAATGCGTCCATTAATAATCGTGTTTTTCGTACCATTGGTTCACCACTTATCCTTCCAAAACATCATACTTGTTTCTTAAAACCAATGGTAGATAGCAGTTTTCTTATTCAAATTGATCATTTTACAAAGAACTATCAAAGTGTAAAATCGATACAATGTAGAGTAGCTAAAGAGAAGGTACGGTTTGCTCGATTTAAGCAATTCCCTTTTTGGAATCGAGTTCGAGATTCCTTTGTATCGGAGGAAGATTAACTTGATTTTACGGTGGACAATTATGAAGAATGAAGAAGGCATGTTGATTAAAACATATTTACAACAAATCCATCATTTTTCTAGAAGGTTACTTGTTTCTTTAAAGAAGGAACCAGGCAGTATACAAGTAAACGGAATGTCACAATGGGTAACGTATACATTGCAGAGCGAAGACATCTTAAAAATAGTACTTCCTAGTGAGGTACCTAGTGATATGATAACGCCGAAGGAATTACCTCTCGACATTATTTACGAAGATGCGTACTGCCTTGTTGTAAATAAACCTGCTGGCCAAGCATGTCTTCCATCGATGAATCATCGTAATAATACGTTAGCCAATGGATTAAGTTATTATTATCAAAAAAATTCAATAACTTCTACCATTCATATTGTTACCAGGCTAGATGTCGAGACTTCGGGCCTTGTTTTAATTGCAAAAAACCAATACATTCATTCTTTGTTTTCACAAATGCAACAAGAAGGAAAAATTCATCGTGTATATGAAGCTATTGCTCATGGGGAAATAATCCAAAAGTCAGGTATCATTGATGCCCCTATCGGTCGGAAAGAAGGATCGATTATTGAGCGTACGGTAGATTTAATCAATGGTAAACAGGCTATTACAAACTTTACTGTCTTACACTCTAATATTAGAGCTTCACGATTAGAAGTAAAATTAGAGACAGGAAGAACACATCAAATTAGAGTACATTTTCAATATCTAGGGCATTCTTTATACGGTGATGATATGTATGGGGGATACAAAGATATTATGAAACGTCAAGCCTTGCATTGTAAGCAAATTAAATGGATGCATCCAATAACGAATGAAAAAATTCAGCTTGACGTAGATCTTCCAACAGATATGGAAATGTTATTGAAACGTTTAATTTTAGTTTGATATGTCAAAATCAGTAAATTTATCAGCGATAAACGGTTGTTTAGAAGGAATAGAAACAAATTCGTTCTCTGGGAATTGATATGCCGTCAATTTGTTACCAAATACACAACCAGTATCAATATTTATTGTATGATTTATAATTCTTGGTTCAAGTACAGGAGTATGTCCATATACAATCCATGTATCGCCGTGATAGTGTTTCGCCCAATCGCGTCGAATTGGTTTTCCTTTTGTATCGAAGTCTCCTGTAATATCCCCATATAACACGAATGTTTTTGTACGCTTATCTTCTCTGCCTATTAGGTGCTCTGGTATACCTGCGTGGGCGATTAATACATTTATATTTTTAAAGTGAAGGTAAAGAGGAGCATTCTCGTAGAGCTCCATAAATTTGTTTTTTATGTTGTTTTGTTTCTCTTCTGACAAGCTTCGGTATTCCGCTGTTGTTGTTTCCAATCCGTGTTTTTCCATTACTTTATTACCGAGAAAGAACCGATAAAGCTTGTTGCAATGATTACCAGGGATATAGTAAGCAAGTTTTTCTTTTACTACAAGCTGATAGACCAATTCTATTACTCTAATTGAATTTGAGCCGCGGTCTGTAATATCTCCTAAGAAGACTATACGACGATTAGTATCATGATGGTAAGAATCATTTTTCTTCCTGTATCCTAATTTATGTAGTAATGCTTCTAATTCCTCTAAGCAACCATGCACATCTCCGATAATATCAATTTTCATTTCACTAGTCTCCTTTTAAAATTTGACGGAAAACGTTCCAGTGTTTTAATCTATAAAAGTTGGTTGATTCATACTATATATACTCTTATATTAGCATTGTCAAACTTTAATGTCTTATCCTACTTTCTGTTTGATTTTTAATCAACGGGGAAAAATAATAATATGTGTGTGATGGGAACTGGGGGGATTAATAATGAAACAAGAGCGTTATGACACTCAATATGAGGAACAATTTCAAGAGCATATCGAAAAAGTGAAAATAGCCCTTGAAAATAAGGAAATTGAAGTTTTTCGTGAAGAATTTTTAGACATTCATCCTTATGATCAAGCGATGTTTTTTAATCAACAGGATGAAGAAGCAAGAGGGCAGATATATACGTATTTATCTCCTGAAGAAATGTCAGAAATACTTATAAATATTGATCTTGAAGATGTAACGGCGTTTTTTGAGGAGATGGATCCGAGGTATGCTGCGATGATTTTTGCGGAGATGCCAGCCGATGATGCGGTAGATATTTTAAATGAATTAGATAAAGAAAAAGTAGCTAGTTATTTAACAATTATGGATCAAGAAAGCGCAAATGAGATTAAACAATTACTGCACTATGAGGAAAAAACCGCTGGTAGTATTATGACCACGGAATATGTTTCCATCTATAACGATATGACCGCAGTGGAAACAATGCGTTTGTTGAAAACAGAGGCACCAGATGCCGAGACCATTTATTATTTGTTTGTTTTGGATGGAGATAAGCGTTTAGTAGGTGTACTTTCTATTCGTGATTTAATAATTGCCGATGATGAAACAAAGATTGAACAATTGATGAGTACAAAAGTTGTTGCGGTTTCCGTTGCGAAAGACCAAGAAGAAGTAGCGCAAATGTTTCGTGATTATGACTTTCTTGCACTTCCTGTTGTAGATTTTCAAGATCACTTGCTCGGAATAATCACTGTTGATGATATTTTAGACGTTATGGAAGAAGAAGCAAGTGAGGACTATTCCATGCTTGCTGCGATGTCCAATACAGATATAAAAGATGACAATGCTTTTCGTTCAGCCAGGAAACGATTACCTTGGCTAGTAATTCTACTGTTTTTAGGGATGCTTACAGCCAGTTTGATTGGAAGGTTTGAAGATACATTAAATCAGGTTGCAGTACTAGCAATATTTATTCCATTGATTGCTGGAATGGCAGGTAACTCTGGTACGCAAGCTTTGGCAGTTGCAGTTCGTGGAATGGCTACAGGAGATTATGATAATTCGGATAAATGGAAGCTCGTTGGAAGAGAAGCGATTACAGGTCTGATTACAGGTACAGTATGTGGAAGTATTTTAGTATTAATTATTTACTTATGGCAAGGGAACGTGTATTTAGGGTTTCTAGTAGGATTCTCAATTATGGCATCCTTAGTTGTTGCAACGTTGGCAGGAACATTAATTCCTATGTTTATGAACCGACTCAATATTGATCCGGCTGTTGCATCGGGTCCCTTTATTACGACGATTAATGACTTAATTTCCATTTTAATTTATTTTGGAATGGCAACGACATTTATGAATTATTTAATATAAGGTTAAAGGAGCTCTAATTAGGGCTTCTTTTTCTTTTTAATTATTTAAGTCACTTTAAAAACGGCACCTGGTAAACAAGGCTTTTTATCAAACAGAATTATGTATACTCTAATACTGAATCTTACATTTATCATTTCTGAACTATCTTGTTTTGTTATGAAGTACTAGGACAATGCACACAAATTATTTCTGGGTACATATACTAACTAGAGGACGGAATGAAGGGAGTATGAAATAATGTCAAAAAAAGAATATGCAAAAGCGCCATTGCTTTATATTCATCAGCCCAATTTGAATCAGCCGAAAGCCTCGATGCAACATCATTATATGGGGAATCGTAGTGAAAACGTACAGTCTGAAAATGTGAAGAAGGAATCCATAATCCCTAGGAAAACAAGGGGTGGAAGACTAATAAATGTAACAGCTAATAAAGAAAATTCAGAGCAAGAAAATCCTGAAGACGATAGAGAAAAAAAACAATTTAAAGATATGTCTATAAGTGAAAAGATTGATTATTTTGTTAGCCGTTCTGAGTATGCCCCTCCAGTTCATTGTTTAGTAATTACAGATGATCAAAAGTACCGAGGGGTAATTATAGAAACGACAAAAGAAAACGTGAAATTTCGCCCATCTAGACGAAAAAGCATTATTGAAATAACTTTTGATGATATAAAAGATATCCAATTATTAGGATTCTAAAAAAACACCATTCAGGCTTTCTGAATGGTGTTTTGTGCATTCTATTAACGAAATGCATTGATTGCTGGTAAGCAAGTTACATGGCAGAAGCAATCTAAATCGACTGTAATACAAATACCTGTAGCCTCTAAATCATGTGTGCTTTGTTCAGTTGGATCTTTTAAGTGATCATATCCACAGCTTTCTCCGTCACTGAGTAGCAATTCAAGAACTGCGCAATTATCTTTATCTACTTTTTTGACACGGAAGATGAAGCTAGAAAGGATATCGCCAATTTTGCTTCTGTGTTCGCGAACAGCACCAAATCCTTTGAATGGTTTACAATCCTTGCAATATAGGATAACTGGAACTGTATCTAAACCGTTAGAGGTATCGTTCTCACCTAGCAAGTCGTTGATGGATTGATCACAGCTCGTATCACAACAATTTTCTACAATGTCATTTTGAGCGTCAACAATATCTTTTAAAATATCTGCAACGCAACTTCCCGTATCGTTATTTTTTCCACAACCCATGAAAAATATCTCCTTTCGCAATTTGAATTTACTTTCCTTATAGGATATGTGTCATAGCATGGATGGTGTGGGCATATATAAGAAAAACTGTGAGTATGACTAGAAATATAAAAATAAATACTGGATTGGAGTTTGTTTTTTCAGAAAAAAGGGTATATTCTTTTATACAACAGTCAATTATTAATGGCTCTATACGTATAATATATATAATTATGCTGAGAAAGGAGACTTGATATGGCTTATATTCTTCCAATCGAGCATTATCAATATCAAGATTATCAGCTACGAGTGTCACAAGTGAAGACGAATAGAAATTATATTGAAGGTCCGTTCAAAGTATTGTTAGATCAAAAACATCAAGAAGTTGCTGCGAGGCATGAAGGGTTACATCCCTCTGTTGACGAAAAACGAAAAGCGTCACGGTATATTTCAAATGAAGAAATTAGCCTTTATACTGGGAAAGGCAGAAATTTTAACGATTATGTGTAAGTTATTTCAGAATTAAAAAAGTACCTCATTCTAAAATGTAGAATAAGATACTTGTCTTCTAATTTTTTAGTCCACTTCCCATCTCTGGTGATTACGGTTTACATAGGGGAGAAGGAAAAGAGGCTTGTCTTTGATATACTCTGCATAAAATACTTCTTCTATCCGTTCATAGCCCTGTTCCTTAATTTGGTCCGTCAACCATTCTATACTAAGGTTTTTTTCTTTTAAATTATCCACGATTACTTCCCCGTCATTAATCAATGTTGTGGATAAATCAACTTCTGTTGCACTCAATTTTAAATCTTTTCGAGTAGGCATTTGATAGTCCGATTTTTTTAAAACGGATAAAGTGCCATTTGCTTCTAAAACGGCAAATTCCACTTCCTGAATTGAAAATGTATCCTTTGTACGAAGTAAATGTTGTAATTGGTTTATATCTAATTTGTTTTTCTTCATCGTGTCTCGAATTAACTTCCCGTTATAAATAACAATGGATGGGAAGCCTTCTAACATGTGTCGAGTATGCTTATATTTTTGTGAGATAATTTCGGAGATATACATAATCACTGCATAAATGGCAATTACAAATAATATATCAATGATTCCGGCATTTTGATCAAATAGAGCATTACCTACTAATTCTCCGAGCAATAATGCTGCAATAAAGTCAAAGGGAGTGATTTGTGAAATCTGCGTTTTCCCAAGTATTTTAGTAACAAGAAAAAGTGCAATAAAGCCAATTATCATCTCAAAAAACATGCTGAAATATCCACCCATAATGAAATCTCCCTTCATATATGCATTCAAAGCTTAGTGTTGCCGAAAATGTAATAATCATGTACGGAAGAAATAAAAAAAGGGAACCAGTTAAATAACTGATTCCCTGCGTAATTATAAATCTTTTACCATGGTTACATGCGGTATTCCTGCATCCATAAATTCTTCCGATATCACATGGTATCCTAATTTTTTATAGAAGTTTAATGCGTGAGTTTGGGCATTTAATTTTGCCTTATGGTAATTTTGAAGTTTAATTTCTTCTTCCATGGCGCTTATCAGCTGTTTACCAACGGATTTTCCACGATGATCTTTTAAAACACAAATTCTTTCTAATTTGCCATAACCCTCATCAGTAAATCTTAAGCGACTTGCTGCAATAGCATGGTTATTTTCAAAGGCTAAGAAATGAGTAGCGGTAGCATCATGTTCATCTAACTCTTCCTCAGCTGGTACTTCCTGTTCTTCTACAAATACAACCATTCGAATATGATATGCTTGTTCTAATTCTTCTCTTGATTCTGCAATTTTAACTCTCATGCTAAAAAATTAATCCCTTCCTAAAACGAATGTTTGGTATACTGTCCAAGACTCATTGTCCAGTTGATACAATAGTTGAAACCGGTCAACGTAATCTTCCAGATGGAATCCTTCCATTTGTAATCTCCCTAAGATATCGGAAAACTCATCATGCTCCAAATCTTGAGCAATTGTGATATGAGGTACAAATGGATGAGTCTGATTATCATCAAATTTACCTTCGTGTAATTTAGAATGCAAGTCATTAAGTTGTTGAATTGGTTCTACTTTGAAATAAATGGTATTTGTTACTGGCTCAAACGTACTTACTTTATTAATTTGAATATGGAACGGCTCTGTTTCTTTTGCAATCTTACGAAGTTCCTCAACTGTTTCACTTAATATTTCTTCGTCAGCTTCAAAAGATTCTTTTAATGTTAAGTGAGGCGGAATTAATGAATAACGTGGATCATATCGTTTTCTTAAAGCGTTAGCTTGATCTTGGATTGATTTAGATGGGAATATTGCAATACCGTATTTCATAATGTAACCTCCTATAGCAATTCGTTCTTTAATTAATAATCAGAAATTGTTTTTTATAGTATAGCAAAAATATACGATAAATAGAAACTTATTCAAATAAACTTGTTAATAATCGTTTCATGTCTTTTTGCCAATACTTCCATGTGTGTTCACCTTCATCTAATTCATGATAGAGGTAGGTTGCACCTTTTTCTTGCAACATGTCATGAAGTTTGCGGTTTGGAGTTAAGAAATCAGCTCGGTTTCCATCAGTCATCGAAACATCTGTTTCTGCTGTACCAATGGTGTGATAAATATCGATAGTTGAAAGATTATCAATTTTATCAACTGCTTCCAGTACACTATCATCTACATATGGAGACTGCATAGCAATTTTTCCGAACGTATTGGGATACTGAATAGCAGTCATCAATGCTAATGTACCAGCTAAAGAGTCTCCAATTAAACTACGCGATCTACCCATATGATAAGTAGGAATTATTGAATCTAATAAAGGAACCACTTCATGAACAAGAAACTTTATATAAGCTTTATTTTGTTCACCAGAAGGGTGATATTTTTTTCTTCGATCATGTTTATCCTTGTAATGAATACCAACAAATACTGTATTATTTATTTCTTTTGATTCATGTAGTCGATCGCTTAAGGTCGCTACTCTGCCCATTTGGAAATAATCATTTCCATCTTGCATGATACAAATATCATACTTATATAAGTCAGAAAATGATTCTGGCTGATAAATTTGTATAGCCATTGATTCATGTAGATAATCGCTATCAATTTGTTTTTCAATCATTTTCCCTTTTCTTCCCACAATTTCCACCTCTGCCTTAATATTTTGGTATATCGTTAGTCTATCACCGATAATGCACACTGTCACTTAGAACAAGGAAAGAAAAGAAAGGTATTAGCTATGAAGCTCATAGTAATACCCTTTTTGTTTCATTAAACTATTGTGACTTCCTTTTTCAATGATCTTCCCATTTTTCATCATCAAAATCTGATCAGCTTCACGAATTGTATTTAATCGATGAGCAACTACAAAACTTGTTCTACCCTGCATTAGTTTTTTTAGAGCTTCTTGAATTTTAATCTCTGTGATTGTATCAATATTACTTGTTGCTTCATCGAGGATCAAAATCTTAGGCTCTGCAAGTAATGCTCTAGCGATAGTAAGTAACTGTTTCTGCCCTTGACTGATACCACTACCATCTTGGTCGAGAATCGTATCAAACCCTTCTGGTAAATGAGAAATAAATTCGTATGCATTGGCGTTTTTGGCTGCTTGCTCCACTTCGTAGTCACTTGCAGTTAACTTTCCATATCGAATATTTTCTCTAATTGTACCATGGAATAAGAATGCATCCTGTAATACAAATGCCATATGGCTACGAAGGCTAGAACGTTTAATTTTTTTAATATCGATTCCATCTAAATTAATTGATCCACTATCGTAATTATAGAAGCGGGAAATCAAGTTTATGATTGTTGTTTTTCCGGCACCAGTGTGTCCCACTAGAGCAACCGTTTCTCCTGGACGAGCTTCAAATGAAATATTGTCTAAGGTTTTACTGTTTTCATATCCGAATGTTACGTTGTTAAATGCAACGTGACCATCGGTGTCATTTATTTCTATGGCATCTTTTTCATCCCGTTCTTCTTGTGATTCATCCATAACATTAAATACACGCTCTGCACCAGCGATGGCAGATAATAACATATTAAATTGATTGGATAATTCATTAAGCGGGCGTGTGAATTGTCTAGCATATTCTGTAAAAATTACGATCGTACCAACAGTTACTAGGGAAGTATCTGAAACAATCACTAATATACCACCAACTAAGGCGATTAAACCAAAACTTAAGAAGTTTAACATATTCATTACCTTGGGGATAAAACCAGAAATAGTAAGTGCCCAGAAACCAGTATTTTTTAATTCATTATTTCTTTTTTCGAATTGATTAGTAACGTAATTTTCTTGAGAATAGGTCTTCACCACGTGTTGTCCTGAAACAATCTCTTCTACATAACCATTTACCTCACCAAGGTGCCTTTGTTGCAATTTATATAGTGGACCTGTTCTTCGAGTTATCCAGCGCATCGCAAAATACATAACTGGAATAATCGACATTGCTACTACTGTAAGAATAGGGCTCAAATAAAGCATGACAACCAATGTACCAATTAAGGTTAGTACGCTTGAAAAGATCTGAATAACAGATTGATTTAAGGTATTGTTTATGTTATCGATATCATTTGTTAATCGACTCATCAATTCTCCATGTTGACGTTTATCAAAATAGGAAATTGGTAAGCGATGAAATTGTTCAAATAAATTTTTTCGTAACGTATGAACTGTATTTTGAGCAATTCCAACCATCCAAAAATTTTGGAGAAACAGAGATACAGAATGAATGATATAAACTGCAATTAGAGAAAGTAATAAATACCCGAGTCCGTTAATTTCTTGCGTAATTATGAAGTTATCAATTGCTTTCCCAACTAAAAAAGGGCCAAGTAATGCAAATATCGAGCTAATAAGGACCATTAAAATAACGAGTGTAAGCATGCCTTTTTCTATTGCTAGATATTTCCATATTCGCTTAAGTGTGGTTCCCATATTTTTAGCTTTTTTTTGTTGTTTTGCATCTACATTTGATATATCAATTCTTTCATATTGAAAAGGTGCTTTTAAAGAACTATTTCGCATGATGTGCCTCCTTTTCAAATTGGGAGTCAGCAATGGAGTGGTATAGCACTGATTTATGAAGTAATTGTTCATGAGTACCAATATCTAATATAGAACCATAATCGAGTAATAAGATTCGATCAGACTTTTTCGCCGTTGATACTTTTTGCGTTATGATAAAAACGGTACAATGATAATTCTCCAATGCTTGTAAAAATCGAGCTTCAGTTGCTAAATCTAGAGCACTTGTACTGTCATCTAACATGAGAATTTTAGGTTTTCGAATTAAAGCTCGGGCAATCGAGATACGCTGTTTTTGCCCACCCGAAAGGTTTACACCTTTTTGCCCGACACGTGTCTCATATTTGCCTTCTAATTGCATGATAGTGTCGTGGATTTGAGCGTCTTTAGCAGCTTGAATTACTTCATCCATTGTCGCTTCTCGTTTTCCCCAAGCAATGTTATCAAATACCGTTCCTGTAAATAATAACGGGCTTTGTGGCACATATCCAATACTGTCCCGTAAATTTGCAAATGAATAATTATCTAATGGTAGATCATCCACATAAATAGTTCCATTAGTCGGTTCATATAACCTCGGCATTAATTGAAATAGTGACGTTTTTCCAGAACCAGTCGCTCCGATAATAGCTATACTTTCTCCAGGATTGACGTTAAAAGAAATATCTTTTAACGTGGGTTGTTTTGCATTAGGATATGTAAATGAAACATGATCATAGGCTACTTTTCCGTATTTGACCACTTCTTTATCATCTGATGAAGCTTGTTGTTCTTGCTCATTATGCAATGTAAGTACTTCTTCAATTCGCTCTGCAGATGCTTTTGTTCGTGAAATCGCCATTATAATGAAGGAGAACATAGAGATTGCCATTGACACTCTAAGCGCATAATTTACCATCGTCACTACTTCACCAACATTCGCTTGACCCGCAATAGTTTGTGCATTTCCAAACCATATAATGAAAATTAAGCTCACATTCATTACAAGTAGAAGTATCGGACCTGTGGATTCAACAATACGAAATGTTTTCTTGGTTGCATTAGCAAGCTCCGTATTCGCCATCCCAAATCTATCCTCTTCAAAACCTCTACGTGAAAATGCCTTAATCAGACGCATCCCAGCAAGATTCTCCTGCATGACACGATTTACGTTATCTACATTACTTTGGACTTTCGTGAACAACTTACTCGTAATTTTTAATACAAATAATAAGAAAATAACAAGCAGGGGAACGGTTACTAAGAATATCGCTGCTAATTGTGCATTTACAATAAAAGCCATGATAACCCCACCAATTACAGTAAGTGGAGCTTTCGCCATGATGCGTAATGCCATAAAAATCGTATTTTGAATTTGGCGTATATCATTTGTGAACCTAGTTACTAAGGCAGATGTAGGGTATTGATTTAAATTGGCAAAAGAGAAATCTTGAATCTTTTCAAACAGTTTTTGACGTATATCATATCCATACGAAAAACTGACATGGGAGGAAATAAAAGAATTAATGATTCCGGAAACAAGAGAAAGTAACGCCAATCCAATCATAATACCTCCCCAAAAACCAATGTTGCCTAAATCTTGGTTCTCAATCCCCTGGTTAATCATGAACCCTAAAAATAAAGGAAGCAGCAATTCTACAGCTAACTCAACTAACATTAGTAGAAATGCTACAATAGAAGGAACTTTATAAGGTTTTAAATAAGAAAAAACATTTCTCAATAATCATTCACCTTCAATCTCAGATAAAAAACAATTTTTTTACTATTATAAGATGATAAAGCTTTATTATCCAGTTATTTATTTCGGTATGCGAAATTTATATTTATACTCAAAAACAGATTTACTAATTCCTTCTAAATTTTTGTCGTTTAGAGAACGGTCTTAATAAACAATAGAAGGTAACGATAATACCAGAAATCTTAGATTGACGAATAGTTTCTTATTCAATATCTTTTCACCCTCGTCATAAGAAAAATTACATGATGAAATTTAGTAAGATAATCGATAGCGTGGTAATGAGGAAAGTGGAATGAATAACATATCCTTTATTATTTCTCTGCTTGTTGATAGTAGAAAAGACAAAAATAAATAAAATCGCAATGAAATAAATAATCATGATATATAAATAGGCAGCACCATTGTTCGATCAGATCTAATGATGGTCCGAAAAAGAAAAGCAACATAAAAATTACAAATGTCCCAAAACCTATGAGAATAATAACTAACGGTGCTTTTTCCCATAATCTATACTAGCTGAATTTTATTTCTATTCTTATTCTTGAAGAATACTAGAATTGGTTTTACAATAGTAAGAAAATAGCGAAAGATTAAATGTTAAAATAGTATAAGTGGTGAAAAGCGAAGAATTATAATTAGTGAAAGAGGGGGTGGCTAAATGAAGAAATCAATCAAAAAATACTGTTATTGGTTTGTGATTCTTCTATTAGCAATATTGGTAATAGGGTGTTCAGACAGAAATGAAGAATCAACAGAAACAAAATCTGAAGGAAATGATCTCTCTATGGAATATGAAGAAGAAACGGATGAACCGGAAAAGAATGAAGCAGAGGGCAAAGTGGAAGCAATAATTGGGAAAGAAACTGTAAGTGACGACGATACGAACGATGAAAATTCAAAGAGTACAGAAAATGATTCCCTATCTGAATTTTCTTCTGAGGAAATCGAATATGCAAGAGTTTGGTTACAAATTGGGGAGAATCAGGAAATAGATGAACTGAATGTTCGACATATTTCAGCTGGCGAACCACTTAATCCTGGCGATGACACCAGTGCCAAATATCCAGAGGATGTCATTCAACTGGCGGGTTCTCGTCTAGTGGATGGATCAGTAACTTATAGCGGCAATGGGAACGGTACAATTAATGTTTATAATGTTCCTTTACGATGGGACGGCAGTTATCCTGCTGGTGAAGACTTCTACATAGATATAATTGAAAATACTGAATTGGTTTCAATTGATACAGGGGATAATCAGAAGGTTATTGAGCTTATTAACAAAATAAATATACAGTTTTAGAAGGGGTATTGAAATTGCTAAAACATAAAGAAACGGTATCAGGAATTGATTAGTTACCGTGATAGTCTATGATCTTATAGTAGATGATTCTAGCTTACTAGTTATGTATGGGATTTAGGGATTAGTCATTCTCGCAATACTTGTTAAAATTGTAATTAGTAAGTTAAAGATAAATAAATCTCGAACAGAATAAGTAGAAGTTATATAGAATTCTAGAAGATGAAATGATTGCGATAGGGTGTAAGTGGAATTAGTTAGGGGTGACTATAGAGCGAATAAGTTATTATATCCTGCGAAGAATCTATTGATAATATATTTGCTCTTTGTGAAATAAAGCTTGCAGTGTATCCCTCCAATCGATATAATACGAATATAGCCTACGACTTATTGAATGGCCATTTGAACACTTATCAGTAAGATGAACGCCTACATAAATAACGTTTATAAAATAACCAAAATACGATTCCGTAGCTCAGCTGGGAGAGCGCCACCTTGACAGGGTGGAGGTCGTTGGTTCGAGCCCAATCGGAATCATCCTAAATAACACTTGATATGAAAGGCTTTCTCTTCTTTATGAAGGAAAGCCTTTCTTCTTTTTATATCCAAAATGCCGACCAATTACTATATTTTTGTTTATGCCTCTCAATAAAGTTTTTCCACCAATTATTAAGGCTTTCCGGATTATAAGGTTTTCCTACATCGTCGCATAGTAGAAAGTTATATTGGCCATCTTCCCATAATCCTTTAGCGGTATAAATGCCTAAGAATAATGACTGGGTGTAAACACTTGTAGTAATGTTGCTTAAATCATAATTAGACTTCAAGAAGTATTTGTTAAAGAAATCTATGCAAAAAGAAAAGTTTGAATAGTCTTTATTTCATTGCGAGTTTTTGTGTAATTGATGTCTAAAGTAAAAAAACTTTATTAGAATTGAGGTGTATTTATTTGCAGCCAATCCATATCAGAGAAATACCTAATGAAATCGTACAATATGTTGGTGATATCAATTCAATTCGATTTCCTCGGCAAGGTTGTACTTCAGATGTAGGAATAATCGAGAATAAAAGTAACATTTTTGCTCTTAAAAGGACAAAAGAACCGTTATATAGTTTGTGGCTAAACGAAGAAGTTTCTGTACTAAATTGTTTGTCTACCAAAACAAATTTACCTATCCCCAAAGTGAAGAAATTTATAGTTGAAAGTAGCAAAAATCACTCTTGGGCTTTAATTGAGTACCTTGAGGGTGTAACGTTGAGATCTGCTTTAACCAATGAAAAAAATCAAGAAAAAAGAAAAAATCTGATATATAATTTTGGGAAAGTCCTTTCTCAGATTCATTCAACACCTTGTCCTGTTGAGTTAATGCCTGATAAACCTTGGATTGATGATATGTTATTTAAAGCAGAATACAATTTAAGACATTTCAAGGTAGATGGAAGTGAAGAATTGCTTGAAAAAATCAAAATGAATATACCAAATAAGTTTAAACAGACATTAATTCACGGTGATTATACAATTGATAATGTATTAGTTCATAATGGAAGGATTTCAGGGGTTATTGATTGGGCGGGTGGAACATACGGGGACCCAAGATATGACGTTTCTTTAGCTGTACGACCCAAACCCAATGTATTTGAAAACGGAGATAGAGAAGTTTTCTTTGAAGGATATGGAAGAAGGATAATTGATAATAAGGAATATGATTATTTTGTAAATGGATTATATGAGTTCTTTTAATGTAACCTTTTAAAAGGTTTTCTCTTATTCAATAATAGAGCATTAAACAGGTATAAATATTATTCAGTTATTTGTCCATATTTTTGAATATCATTTGATTTAAAAGGGAGCTGTGTGTATATGATTATCGATTTGCCTATTTGGTTTATTCTATCCACAAATTTATTAGGTTTTATCTTTATTTACCTAGGTTACAGAATATGGTCAAGAAAGCAAATTTCACTACTAGGGAATATTGGAAAATTGAAAGAAGAAAAATACTTAAACACTGTTTGCAAACTAAGTAGTGTTTACTCCTTGGTATTAGGTGCAATTGTTATGATTATACCAATGGTTAATTTGCTTTTTGATTTTCTCGCTGTAATCATTCTAGTTGGTGGAGGAATTATTGGATCAATAATTTTTTGGACCACTTTGCAAAAGGTATATTTTACATTTCTATCCGTTAAAGGAGCAGAATAGTGGAATAGCAAAGGGTATAAGCAAAAATGATATTATCTAAACAAAGGGTTTGAAACGGTAAATCGTAGCAATGTTTTTATTCACAAAGGGATAATAATTGCTTTTTAAATTATCGAGAGCGCTTACTTAATAAAGAACAGCATCTAATTTTAAAGAAAAGGGTGAGATTTCCAATATAAAGAAGGAGAGAACAGTTGTCTAGAATACTTATAGGTTTTGCTATTACCTATTGTGGGGTGTTCAAATTCAATTAACAGAAGTGATGAAAAAAATTAATGAAATTGAAACAGTAAGTACTTATTTTATAGGAACAATCAATGAAATTAACGGTAACATTGCAATCGTTTACTCTAAATTAGGAGGCTTAGAAGGTGATGTGTTTGTTGACCTTTCCGTGAATAACGATGCAACATTTCAAATCGGGGACAAGATAAATGTCGAATATGATGGTACTATTTTAGAATCGAATCCTGCTCAAATCAATACACTTTCTGTAGAATTGATTGAGAATTAATAAGAAGGTTTCTTCCATTGTTAGGATTATGAAATAATAATAAAGGAGAAAACTATGAAAGAAAAAATAGGTTTTTTGCCTAAATTTATTTTTAGTATTTTGCTTATAATTCCCGTCCTTAACGACGAAAACGCTGAATAAGCGTTATTTTTTATGTTAAGATTTCTTTAATTTTTCTTATAAAAAGATAATAATATGTTGTATCTGTTATACTAAATTTTATGTGATTCTTAGGAGGATATAACCATGAAAAAGGGTATAGCATTCGTAATGGTCTTATTAATTGGTTTACTTGGTGGGTGTTCAATTTTAGAGGGGCTAAATAATTCATTGAATTATGCCAACGAGGCTACAGAATATGCCAATGAGGTTAATGACTTTGTAGCTAAAGCTCCCTCTCTAGCAGAGCAGGCTATAACAGATGAACAGTCTGCGGATGAATTAGAGACAGAACTTAATAATCTAAAAGAGAACATTAATGAGTTTAATAATTTAGATGTGCCTGAAATAGGTGAGGGTATTCATCAACAGATGGTAGAAGTTAATAATAACGCATTAGAGGGAATTGATTTATATCTATCTAATCTAGCCAATGGAGCATTATTAGATCCATCAATAATAGAAAATACAGAGATTTTTCAAACGCTTGAACAAGTTACTGAACTTGTAAATCAGATTCAAGAGTTAGGTTAAAAAATTTGTTAAATACGCAAGGTCACTACTTCCCAAAGACATCACAACATCGAATTGTGATGTCTTTTTAAACCAGACAGAAGTCAATGTGCTTCTCCTATAAATAATCCTTTTCCACATTCCGTTATAGGAAGTTGCAGGGAGTGAAGCATGGAAATAGCAGCAGTAAAAGTTTATATTTTAGATTCCTTATCAAGGGAAGATATGAAGGAAACCATAGAGAAATCAAAAAAAGAGTGCTGCAGATGCAGATTATCGTTCCAAGGAGAACGAAAAGATATCGAAACCATGCAAAATAATAATAGACGGTTAATGATTGCCCTAATCACCATGATTGGGGCTTTTGTATTTCCTATTAACCTTTGGTATTGGAGCTTAATTGAAAGGGGGTGAAAAGTATGGATAAAGCTACAATTATTCTTACTATTGTTATTGCTTAGGTTAATATGTTGCTCTCCAACTATGGATTACAACCAATTCCAGTTGTGAATGAAGATTACAAAATAGTCTAACGAATCTCTAAATGAACTAAAGATATTGTCCTGTGTTCCGATATTTAAACTATAAGGGTGTATAGTTAAAACAACTAAATGGAGGTTAAGATGAAACAGAGTACAAAAATTGTGAAATATTTATTAGTTCTTGCTTTACTAATTACTTTAGCGGTAACACCTACAAATCTAAAAGTAAATGCCGTGCCTATAGAAACCAATACAGTAATCGATGATTTTGAAAACTATACCTCAGATGATGAGTTAAGAACAGCCTATAAACTTTGGTCATCATCTGAAGGTAGTGGTGTCGATTGGTCTTTAAGCCAAAAACATGCTAATGATGGAGCAAATTCTATGCGTATCGTCCCGATTAAGCCTTTAGATGATTGGGTATCCTTAGCTTACAATTTCCCTGCACGTGACTGGACAGATTCTGCTGGTATTTCATTTTGGATACATAACGATGCGGACGAGCCATTAGCATTTAACTTGGATGTTAAATCCGAATCAAAGACATATGGTCAAGAAGGAACTTTTAAGGCGTCCCTAAAAGAAGAAGGCGGTGCATCATGGGAAGAGCATACTTTTAGCAGTATGTTGTCTGTTCCAGGAAATTTCACTGGACTTGTCCGCATTTCTTGGGATCAATTTACACAGAAAGCGTGGCAATGTCTACAAAGTTGTGAAAATGAGCTTAACCTGGGTTTAGTCAGTGGGTTTGAATTAGGCTATAGTCCACAGGCTAATTCGAAGAATGAAATTTATATAGATTCTATTGGTCTATGGGGTACTTCCGAAGGCGGTGCGGGAGGGACTTTAGCACCTGTATGGGCAACTCCTTCAAATACGTTTAATCTGAATTATACACCGGCACCAATAGATAACCCATTAAAAGGATTTTTACCCTTTAGTGAATCGGCATCATGGCGAACCGACTATAATCAGATACCTTACAGTTTGGAGTATTTCTATATACCTTTGAAGGATATAATGACAAACTTTAATGAATATGATTGGAGCAAGCTAGAGGCTGAGATCGATGATATCACCTCAAGAGGAAATCAGGCAATTTTTAGAGTATACCTCGATTATCCAAATAAGCCAACAGGAATCCCGTCGTTTTTGCTTGATCTCGGATTAGAGACAAGAGACTACTCTTACTATAGCAATGGGGGATCTAATGGTACGAGTATGGCACCTGATTATAATGACGAGAATCTAATAACCGCCTTGTCACATTTTATTGAAGCCCTTGGAGATAAATATGATGGTGATCCAAGGATTGGTTTTATTCAAGCTGGATTAATTGGATTTTGGGGTGAATGGCATACTTATCCGCAGAACGGTACAACTTCACTTGGAAGTTGGGACGGTGAACTAGCTGAATATGAAAATGGCCGTGCAACTGATTGGATGCCTAGCTTGGCCAATCAAGAAGCTATTATGCAAAAGTTTAATGATTCCTTCGATGAAACAAAAATACTGGCACGCTATCCTAGTGAATTTAATCGTGACCTGAGTATCGGCTATCACGATGATTCTTTTGCTTTTCAGACTTTGCCTTCTAGTCTAGGAGGGGAAGACTGGCACTTTGTCGGCCGACTGGAAGAAAATCAAGTCATGAACAAATGGAAAAAAGAGCCGATTGGCGGAGAAGTGCGACCCGAAATTCAAATGGATATGTGGGATAACGATCCACCTCAATACTTAGGTGATCCAATCGAAGGCGCTCAAGGAGAAGATTATTATAAAAGCGTGGAGCTAACTCACGTTTCCTGGCTGAAAATTCAAAACGTTTTTCAAATGCCATTAGAAGAGGAGGCACTCGAACGAGCGCGTGAAGGTTCACGTCGTTTAGGTTATGAATATTTTGTTCCAACTGCCTATATGAACGTGGCTAATGGTCACTTGCAAGCAGCGATGGAAATTCAAAATACAGGTGTAGCACCTTTCTATTATGATTGGAAAGTGGAAATCGCAGCAAGAGATGAAAACGGAAAAATTGAAGAGTGGACGACAGATTGGGATATATCATATATCTTACCAAAGGAGGACGGGACAGAAGAAAATAATGGGGTTCTGTTGGAGTGGTCTGGTGACATTTCGGAACTAAGTGAAGGCAGCTATGATATTTTAGTTAACGTTGTTAATCCTTTATCAGATATGAACTCGAATGCTAAGGCATTCCGTTTCGCTAATGAGGAGCAGGAAGATAACGGGTGGCTGAACATTGGCCAAATTGAGATAAATGCTTCCCGTTGAAAATTAGAAGAAGACAGGGATTAAAGTGAACGGATGATTTGACTGAAAAAAGTTTAATTTAAAATTCGATTACTTATTGTGTAACCGCGCTGCTAATCTTTTAATAACTACCGAGCGTGGACCTGGATGATAATGTAATATAACTTAAAAAATTCGTTTATGTAAAATACCACTTTTAACGAGGTGGTATTTTTAATGGATAAATTTGCATTAAAAGATATGTTTACTTGGAACATTATTTTGATATAATAGGAACATACGTTCTAATTGGTAGGAGGAAGGATAAATGGGTAGTGGGAATGATCGAGGTTCAATCAAATGGACTGCTATGATGATGCCAGAGCATATAGAAATGTTAAAGGATCTTAAGAAAGAGCAGTTAAAAGTTCAAAGACCAATAATTGATCAGCAGAAACAAGAAGTAATTAATTTTCAATTAAGGATGGGTCTCAAGGATAACTTGTTAGTTGAAGTTAAATTTTATGAGAATGGTCATTTCTTAACGTTTAAGGGGTATATTCAAAAAATGAACTATGAGAAAAAATCGATTGAAGTATCTGAAGGTATTTGTGCCAGAGAGTTTATGAGGATAAAATATGAAGATATTTTAGATGTGTTTATAGTGTAACACTTAATATGTGACAACGACTTTGGAAAATAATTTTTCTACAACAATCATATAAATGTACGACATAATAGAAGAAAAAAAGACCAGTATTTTGACCACCTGAAGATGGTTTATTAATATTCAAAATAACTAGTAGTAAATGAAAAGTACTGTTATATCAATACTATTAGAAAAAGATTATGTAAGATGACCCCCACGCTTTATATTGACAGGGTGGGGGCGGTTGTGGGTTCGAAACCAATCGGTATCATCTTTACGTTATCAATCCGTATAAAACCGAGGTAGGTATTCAATAGGTATTCAATAGAGGTGTTGGTCAGGTCTTAATAAAATGAATTTGGTAGGATCTGTTATTATCTGTTTTATAAATATATATTAATTTAAACATTTTAACTGCTCTTTTTTGTGATAAGGCAAAATCTCTTGATTCGCTTTCAGACGAATGACTAAATCAGGATTGGATATAAATAATTGCCCAAATGCAACTAGATCTCCTTGATTTTCATCAACAATTGCTGATCCTTTATTAGGATCTATATTACCAACAGCTATAAGGGTTTCCTTCCAGTATTTCCTAAATAACTCATGAAGCGATCTTTGATCATTTTTAAGTGCGTCACCATAGTTTTCTACAGAGGGATGAACAATTTTTACTCGATGTTTGGAAAGAATCTCTGTAATAGCACGCACCATTTCTTCTGGTTGCTCCCATACATAATTTTTATCGTCATCTTTCTTTTCAGAAACTCTGATACTTATTCTATTATTAGGCACAACTTTCTTTACTTCTTTAATAATTAAATCTAATAACCGCAGTCTATTTTGTAAGGATCCTCCAAACTCGTCTTGTCGAAGATTTGATTTCTCACTGATAAATTGGTCAATGAGATAACCATGTGCTGCATGTATTTCAATACCGTCAAAACCGGCCTCTATTGCATTTCTTGCTGCTTGTCTATAGTCATCGATAATTTGATATATTTCCGCAAGACTTAAAGGTTTAGGTACTTGAAACGGTTTTCTTAATCTATGCACATGACCGCTAGCAACTATGGCAGATGGAGCCACTGGTGCATGACCTTTTAAAATTTCCTGGTGACTTACTCTGCCTACATGCCAAAGTTGGGCAAAAATTTTTGTTTTATACTGATGTACTTCCCTTGTGACTTTTTCCCAACTTAAGGTTTGGCGATGTGTGAATATTCCCGGAATCCCATAAGTTCCTTTGGCTAGTTTATTGATGGCAATACCTTCTGTGATGATTAAGCCGGCACCATATCTCGCTCTTCTTCCATAATAGTCGGCAATCAACTGATTAACTTCACCGGTTTCATTATCGGCAAATCCTCTTGTCATTGGAGCCATTACAATTCTATTATCTAATGCTAAGTTCCCGATTTTATAATCTGAGAAAATGGAACGTGTCATATTAACCACCTCATATAAAATTTTAATTCTCTGACGATTTGTTTACAATGGAATTATTAAGTTATATACTATGAAAAACTTTAAATTTTAAAGTGATCGGAGGGGATGAAAGGAATGTTAGATGATATTGATCATCAAATATTAGATTTATTAAAAAGAAATTCAAGACTTACATATACAGGAATCGGTAAACAAATAAACATGTCATCTCCTGCTGTGAAAACGAGAATGGAAAGATTAGAAGATTATGTGATAACGCGTTATACGGTAGAGGTAAATCATAAAGAACTAAATAAAGGAATTCATGGTTTTGTTTTATTTAAAACAAAGAGTTGTGAAAAGTTAACGAATTATTGCAAAGAGAATAGCAATATTATCGATCTATGGAGAATTAGCGGAGAGTATAATTATATGGCTGAAGTTATATGTACAAAGATGGAGGAGCTGGAGCAAATCTCTAAAGATACTACGCATTATGCCTTTTCCAATATACTATCTGTTCTAGGGAATTATAATGTTGGTGATAGTTAAAAATGATTAAATGATTAATTACAAATTTGATAAAGTAACCAAACTTTAATATGCCTAATTCAAATGTTACACTCTTAACTGAAATACCACCATATGACTTTATAAATTCATTATGTAAAATACCACTTTTAAATGAAGTGGTATTTTTTTGGATAAAATTACATTGGAAAATGATGTTTACTTAGAACGATAGTTTAGTAGAAACTGCTAATTTCTGTTTTAAATCTTAATTCAGTTGATAGCTATCCGACATTAAGAATTGGCTCAGATATTTGTGATGAAATTTTATTTTTGATTTAACTTGAATTAATGGATAAAAATTTCGAGGCTCAGGAGCTGCAGGGGGTAGAGCAATACCGTTCTGTTTTAAAATTTCTTCAACTTGCTTTACCTCTTGTTGTCCTCCTTCTATGGATTCCTTCATTAATTTCTTTAAGTCCTCATCACCTACATGGTTTAAAAGCATTTGATGGTCAGCTATCATTTTATTGCCTGTTAAAACATAGTTCCATAAACTAAATACTTCTCCGTAGTGCATTGGTTCGTCTTGTGGATTTCCACTTAAAATACCCATTGTTATCCTCCTAAATAAATTCATTTATGTGCCACCTTTCTTGTTTGCACACTTATTCTGTTGTAGTATGTTCAAAATAATACATTTAGTTATTCTTAGTCTTCTTTAGAAGAATGATGAAGAGGTGGAGGGATAAGCCAACCTTTTTCTTTCGTTAACTTTAATACTTTACCTCCAAGTGCAGCTTTATTCATGTGAAATTGTCCGAACATCATTGCGATGTCCTCACGAATAGATTGTCCCATTATTTGACTACAGGTAACTAAACCAGTTGCTATTTTAGTAGAGACTGAGGCTGCTACATCTGTATCCTGGAAACGAGCACCCGTAGGAATATCATTGATCTCTACATGATAAATATTTTTACTATTGCTCTATATGGATATTTGATTTGTTCTAATCAATAGTAAAAGTAAAAAATAACCCCTATTAAGAAGGGGTTAAGCATCTAATGCATCTAATGTTTATAGTGATTTGTATCTGTATCATTGACATATCGTCCATAATCCGGGATTGCCAATTTATCAAAATTATTTACGAGTTCTTGTAACCCTTTTGAGAGTTCTTCACCTTTCATCCAAGTACCATGTCCTGGTATAACTATTTTTGGATGTAAAGACTCTAATTTTACAACTGATTTTTTAGCTCCTAACCAATCGGTTGTAAAGTACTTTGGTGGACCATTTATTTCTTTCTTTTGCATTAATACATTATAAAAAGAATCTTGTTTAACTGTAATAAAAGCGTCCCCTGAAATTAATACCCCATCTTTACTTCTAAAAAGTGATACGTGCCCTGGTGAGTGACCAGGAGTATGAATCCATTTCCAGTCAGGTAAATAAGGCACACTGTTATCTTCAGGTAAAGGATTAATAAGAGAACCTAAGTCAATTGGTTCATTTGGAAATATAGGTGATATCTTTGCTATAATTCCCCCTTCAACACTTGAATCTGGTCTAGGGTAGCTTTTTTCTCCTGTTAGGAACGGTAGTTCGAGATGGTGTGCGTATACAGGAGTTTGCCATTGTTTCACTAAGTCGACCAATCCTCCAACATGGTCGAAATGACCATGAGTTAAAATAATTGCCTGAGGTTTTTTTCCAAAGCGCTTTTCAACAACTATCTCGATCTCTGATGCTGATTCTGGTAACCCACTATCAATAAGAACCCAATTTTCTTTTGGGTTTCCAATGAAGCATATGTTTGCAATTTGATCAGTGTAGTAATAGATATCAGGTTTAACTTCATTTCCAGTTCTACTCGAAATAGATGTCATAGGAATATATTTTTTATCATTACTTTCGTGCATATTTTCATACATACTAACCCCTCCTTTAGTCTAAGCTTCTCTAGTCTGACAATAGTTTTAAGTAAAAAAAAGTCTTCCTTTGAAAGACTTTTTTTCAAATATTATCAGTTAGGGATTTTCATTATTATTTGGAGTTCCATGAATATATCCTGGTGCAGGTTTTAAAACAGGTATTTGACCAAAAGCTTTTGGATCTCTAATGTATTCAAATTCTCCATCTCCATCCATACTTTTGCCTTTCGCCCATCTTCCTTCACTACTTTCATCACCAAATGAATAGTTCATAAAAGAATGAGAGACTTCTTGTTTTTCGTATTGTTGGTTAAATGTTGATGGTACGATCGGTTTTTCGTTTTGCTCTAATTCCTCAATTGCAGCCATCCATTGATTTTGATGCATAGTATCTCGTGCTATTAACCATGAAAGCATATCTCGAACACCGCGATCATCAGTCATTTCATATAATCTTACGACTTGAAGACGACCTTGTGATTCAGCATTTAAATTTGCACGAAAGTCAGCGAGTAAATTTCCACTTGCAACAGTATAACGGGAATTGAAAGGATAACCTGCACTATCAGTAGGAGTTGCACCTAACCCAGATACTATGGAATGTTGGGGATTCATTCCTCCCATCACAGCACCTACTACAGGATCTTTTGCCGCTTCCTCTTGATCTTCGACAGGTGCATTGTCAAGTAACTGTGCAATCATAGTAGCTAACATTTCTACATGTGCTATTTCTTCTGTTCCAATATCTAAAAGCATATCTCGGTACTTTTGATTACCACGACAATTCCAGCCTTGAAATAGATATTGCATCATAACAGTTATTTCTCCAAATTGACCACCTAAAACTTCTTGCAATTTTTTTGCATATACTGGATCTGGACGATCTGGTTTTGCATGATATTGCAATTCTTTTACATGAAAAAACATGAATCTGTCACACTCCTTTTTTACCTAGGGTAACCATTAAATTATTATTTATAACCCCAACAAAATTAAAGACACTTTGTAGGGGTTACGGTACCAAGTTACCAGGATTATAAAGGTGAATGAAGAATATTATTTCTTTTGTAAAGGTAATTTATTAGCTTTAGTAATATTCTGATGTTGAATGTAAGTTGGAAATCGCCTCATATAGGTGAAGAATAGCTGTAGTAGTTGTTGAATCTACAAAAGTCGTTAGTTCGAGCCCAACTGGAATCATATCCTAGTTAAAAGTCCTTTTATACGTTGTCAGATTGTAAAAGTAAGGAAGGGAAATTAGCTCGTGCTGTAGAATAATAACAACATACAGTAAAGCGAAGTTGAAGAGATATATTGACAAGCGCTAACGATGATTACAAAGATGTTATAGGTGTTGAATTATTTTAATAAAATTTTACATTCTGTTATAAATTTAGCTTTGTTGTATTACTTTTATCTATATATATCTATTACTACGACATAATTAATATTTTATTGGAAGGGGAAAGTTTTTTGAACAGAAAAATCATTCATGTCGTTAATATTACGTTAGGTGTTATCCTGTTTGGAGGAATAGTTATATTTCTTGCATGGTTATATTTAACTTTTGAAACAACAGATGTTATTCCTATCAATCTCCCGATAATGATTATTCTCTTTATTTTATGGTTAGCTTTTTATATACTCCAGCTCAGATACCCAACAATAAAACCATTTCTCTTTTTCTTCATAATAGAAATCTTACTACTTACATTTATTTATATTCAATTATCAGGTCAAGTTAGTTTTGGAATTTTTGGGACTAACTAAACGAATCAACAGGTAGGTTTCTTGTAATGAGAGATTGTTATTTTCTCAATGGGAGAACTCGAACATGAAAGATTACAATTGATTCTGTTAAAAAAAGCAGAGAACATCCAGGGACATTCTCTGCTACAATGTCTTATTTATTCATTGGGTCCGATAAGATAACTTCTCCATCACTATATACATTATAGAAGCCCACAGTTCCAGTTCCTCCATCTTCAATCATGGATTTACTAGATGCTTTTAGGTTGTAAAAAGTTCTTCCATCTTTATCTACATAGAGTTCGCCATTACTGCTGAAAATTAGGTCGTCATTGTTGAGTTCTTCTTCAGCAAGAGAAATCGCGTGATCAACAGTAAACATGTCTTGACGTTCTTCGTCTAATAAGGCTGTCCAAGTTTCTGCACCAACAATTCCATCCCTCATTAGATCGTGTTCTTTTTGAAATTTCATTACTTGTTCTTCCGTCTTGCTACCAAATATTCCATCAACATCTGTTTCAAATCCGAAATGATTTAACTTTACTTGTACTAATTCAACTTCTAAACCTACACTATCTATTTTGAGTGTGGGTTGATGCTCTGGAGCAATGTCCAAGATAGGTTCCAGCCTTTCAGGTACCTCAGAATTAGATTGCTCCGTTTCCGATACTGGATGGTCACTAGAGGCCTCTACTTGTTGAAAGTAAAGTGGCGTAAACGTTAAAGCAACAGCTGGCACAACCGTTAACCATTTCTTTTTCATTATGATAGATCCTCCTTTGATTATTTGGTGTATTATTCCAATTCCACTTTCACATAAATTTAAACAATTTTTAAATTTTGAAGGTAAAGTATTGTTTGAAATTAAGATAATATGGGTAGGTATAACTAACTAGATAAAGAGGAGCAATTTTATGACATTAATGGAAAATAAAGATAGTATGGATAAACTGGTTGTACAAGCATTAGAAAGTAATCTTGCAATTATTCGGTTTGACTTAAATAAGAGAGTAGCCTTTGTGAATGATAATTTTGCAAAAGCATTAGGATATAAAAGAGAAGAGTTACTAGGAATGCATCATCAAATGTTATGTTTTGATACGTTTGTACAAAGCACAGATTATGAATTATTTTGGAATCGATTATTTTCGGGGAAATCTTATCAAAATAAGATAAAAAGAAAAGATGCAAGTGGAAATTCGATTTGGCTTGAAGCAACATATATGCCAGTATTTGATGAAGAGAATAAAGTAGTAGCTATCTCTAAAATAGCTACCAATGTGACTGATCGTGAAGATAATGTCCAATCATTAGTATATGAGTTTAAAGAAGTTGCACAACGTATTAATGAAAAAAGTACTTCGGGCACAAAGAATATATATTTATTAACCGAAAGCTTTCAAACTGTGTCTGAAATCATGGATGAAAATGCTGAAATGATTAATACGTTTTTGTCCCAAACGAATGAGATTAACAGTATTGTCACTACGGTTAAAAGTATTGCGAGACAAACAAAACTATTATCATTAAATGCGGCTATTGAAGCTGCGCATGCAGGAGAATTTGGGAAGGGATTTAATGTAGTAGCGAACGAAGTCAAAAAGTTGGCAGGCGATGTAGAAAATTCAGTTGTAGATATAAGCCAAATAGTAGATTCAATTACGAATGGATCCCATCGGATAAAAGATGGAGCTATACAGATAGAAGTAAATATTGAAAATAGTCAAGACCATTTGAATCGAACAATAGAAGACTTTGAAGAAATATCTTCAACTTCTCAGACGCTAAATGAGAGATCTAATTCATTTAGTGATTTATTCTAAATGGATCTTAAAGGATATAATCAAAACCGCTATTATACGATGTATAGAAGCGGTTATTTAATTTTTATTGATTCATCTAAGATAAAGTTGATTAATCTATTCATAACTACTAATTTGATGATAGTTTCTATTTGAGATTATTACTATTATAAGAATAATTAACCAAGGATAGTAAAATATCATGCCAATTAATGGTTTGATCGTATAATCGGTGGGGTATTAATTAAGATGCCAATACATAAAAGAAAAGCAATAAAGAAGAGGTGTATCAATGAAAAGTGTTACGAGTGTTTTTTGGTATTCTTTAGCATTATGTATTATCGTAGTCCTATGGGGATCCTATGCTCCAAGTAATCTAGAAGGATTTACATCAGACGTTACAACATTTATATCAGATACCTTTGGTTGGTATTATTTAATCATAGTTATGCTCATGTTGATAGTTTGTGTTTATCTTATCTTTTCTAAATATGGAAAAATTAAATTAGGAAAAGAGAATGATAAACCTGAGTTTAATTTATTGTCTTGGTTTGCTATGTTATTTAGTGCTGGAATGGGGATGGGCCTAGTATTTTGGACTACTGCAGAGCCTATTTCACATGCATTTACTAGTTCTCCTGGTGCAGAACTAGGATCCGAACAAGCAATTAACGATGGATTGAAGTATTCTTTCTTTCATTGGGGAATCCATGCGTGGGCAGTTTATGGAATTGTAGCATTAGTTTTAGCATATTTTAAATTTTATAAAGACACACCGGGGTTAATTAGTGCGACTTTGGTTCCGCTATTCGGCAGAAATAGTATGCAAGGACCGGCTGGGAAAATTATTGATACTCTAGCAGTCTTTGCTACGGTTGTCGGTGTTGCAGCTACTCTTGGATTCGGTTCTGCACAAATTAATGGGGGACTTTCTTATTTATTTGGTACTCCGAGTACTTTTTGGATGCAGTTACTAATATTAGTGATTGCAACTATTCTTTTTATTGGATCTGCTTGGTCAGGAATAGGTAGGGGTATTAAGTATTTAAGTAATCTTAATATGGGACTAGCATTTGTATTGTTACTCATGTTATTTCTAATCGGTCCTACACTATATATCCTTAATATGTTTACACACACATTAGGAAGTTATGTATCTGATTTCTTTGATATGAGCTTAAGATTGGCTCCTCAAGATGGTGATCAAAGGACATGGATTAATAATTGGACGGTGTTTTATTGGGCATGGTGGATATCTTGGTCACCGTTTGTTGGAATTTTTATTGCGCGTATTTCCAAAGGAAGAACAATTAAAGAATTTATGCTTGGGGTGTTATTAGTCCCATCAATTGTATGTTTTATATTCTTTGCAGTATTCGGAGTTTCTGCGCTAAACTTAGAACAGAACGGTATTGCTGAAATATCAAAATTTGCATTAGAAACGTCTACGTTTGGTGTTTTAAATGAATATCCTTTAGGTATGATAATGTCCATCATCACTTTATTTGTTGTAGCGATATTCTTTATTACATCAGCAGATTCAGCGACTTTCGTTCTAGGTATGTTAAGTACTGGAGGAACAATTAACCCGAAAAACTCTGTTAAAATTATGTGGGGACTTATGCAATCTGCAGTTGCTGCAATAATTGTATATTTTGGGGGGACGCAAGGTTTGCAGAATATGTTAATTATCGCTGCTCTCCCATTCTCTATAGTAATCATTCTTATGGGTGTTTCGTTCTTTAAATCTGCTCGTAGGGATCAACGACATTGGAAAAGTAAGAAATAATTTAATTATGTAAAATAAGTATAGTGATCTTCATTCAATGAAGATCACTATACTTATTTTTGTTGATACTTCTATTCATATATTAGTGTTAGTTCTCAATCCATAAATATCTTTCCAGGGTTAAGGATGCCGATAGGATCAAACAATTGTTTTATATTTCGCATAATAGATAGAGAATTGCCATGTTCAAGTTCTTGAAACTTTTGCTTGCCAATTCCAACACCATGTTCTCCTGTACAGGTTCCGCCAACCTCTATCGCACGTTTTGCTAGGGCCTCATTGACGGACTCGGCTAATTGTTTCTGTCCATCAATTAATGGGTCAAATAAAATTAGAGTATGGAAGTTTCCATCACCGACATGCCCCCATACGCCACCTTTTAACCTACTATTATCAATTAACTCTCTTGCATAGGTTATTAGTTCAGGTAAATCTTTAATGGGAACACATACATCTGCTCCTACTTCATCCATGCCATATACAGATTGAAAAGAATAGGATAGATCATAACGTGCTTTCCAAAGTTCTTGTTGTTCAGCAGGATCTAATGCTACAGACCAATTTTGACAATCTAAGTCATTTAGAGTAGATTGAGCAAGCACTACTTCCGCTTCAACTGCTTGTTTTGCACCAGCAAACTCAAAGAACAGAGATGGTTGTACTGGGAATTTATATCCATTTTGACGATTTACTTCAGCAATACTAGCTGCATCCATTAATTCCACACGCTTTAATGGAATCCCACTTAATAACAATTGTTGACTGGCTGTAGCACACTCGTTAATTGTTTCAAATGTGCATCTAGCCATTATGGTATGTTCTGGAATAGGATGAAGTTTTAATGTTACCTCGGTAATTATTCCTAAAGTACCTTCTGATCCTGCAAATAGATTTGTTATTAAATATCCAGAAGAAGATTTTTTTGCTTTTGACGCTGTGTGAATAATCGTTCCATCAGCCATCACTACTTCTAAATCTACCAATTGATCTTTCATTGCTCCATAACGAACTGCAGTTGTTCCACTAGCATTGGTTGCCACCATTCCACCAATAGTAGCGTCTACTCCTGGGTCTACCGGAAACTGCAGACCGTTAGGGTTAATATAATCATTAAGTCGAAAACGTGTAATACCTGGTTGAACAGTAACTGTCATATTTTCAGGTGAAAATTCAAGAACCTTATCCATTTGTTCAAAGTTAATGGAGATTCCTTTTTTAACAGGAATGGACGAGCCCTCAAGTCCGGATCCTGTTCCAAATGGCGTCACTGGAACTTGATTATTTCGTGCGATTTCAAGTATTGCTTGTACCTCTTCCGTGGATGTAGGGAAACATACTACATCGGGTTCAACTGCTTTATGTGGAGATTCATCATACCCATGACGGAATAAGATGCTTTCATTTTGTGAGACATTATCTATCCCTAATTTTTTGATAAGTTGTTCTACATACATTGTTGTTCACCTCATGAAAATAAAAATAAATAGGAGCGATTGGAAATCGCTCCTAGATGAAGACGATGTTTTACTTTGAATCTAGTAAATCATATGAGCAATTAACACTATAATCGGTAATGAAATAATCGTTCTTTGTAAGAAAATAACAAATAAATGCCATGCTTTCACAGGAATTTTAGAAATAAGTAGTAGTGTACCCATTTCTGTTAAATAGATAATCTGCACAAGTGAAAGAGCACCAATTACAAATCTGGTAATTTCTGCTTCGATACCAGATGCTAGTACAGCTGGTAGGAACATATCAATGAAACCAATAATTGTAGCAGGTGCTGCCGCAGCTGCCTCTGGTAATTGCATCAATTCTAGCAAAGGAACAATTGGTTGAGAAATCACTTGGAAAAATGAAGTGAATTCAGCGATAATAAGTGCAAGCGTTCCAATTGCCATTACTTGAGGAAGTAAAACAAACGCGATTCCTAAGAATATTTCATTTCCTTGTTTTAATTGATCTTTAAATGATCCCGCACTTTTTGCACGTTTTACAGCCTGTAATAACCCCCATTTAAACTTACTCATATTTTCAGGAACATCTTCTTGAAAATGATTTTCTGTATAGTATTTATTAGGAATTTTAGATATTGGCGGTATTCTCGGTATTATCATCGCACTTACTACACCTGCAATAACGATTGTTAGATAAAATACAGGGAACATGTGGTCCACATTTAGCATCCCGGCAATTACAAGACAGAAGGGAAGTGAAACAGTCGAGAAACATGTTGCAATCGCTGCTGCTTCTCTTCCGGTATAAAATCCACTTTCGTATTGTTCTCGAGTGATAACGACTCCGACATTTACATTTCCAATCCAGGAAGCTAATAAATCGATTGCGGAACGTCCAGGTAATGTAAACAGTGGTTTTATAACATTACGAAGGATGGAACCAAAAAATTCCATAACCCCAAAATTAATTAAATAAGGCATTAAGAAAGAGGCTACAAAGAACCAAACAATTAAACTTGTTAATAATCCGAACATAACTTGACCAGTTAACTCAGAATAGACACCTTCTATTCCTACATTATAAAAAGTCATGATCGCAAATATCGTTCCCAGCACACGAAGTGTTGTCCAAAATATAGAAACGTTGAAAAGAGATTTAAGCAACGCAGATTTTTCAATAAAAGCTGGCTTGAAAATTGCTTGTACCACAGTAAATAGTGTGGAGATCACCATAATATACGTAACGATTGCTGGTAACCAAGCGGTTAAAGCATCGATGATAAATTCTGTAATAATTCCTAAAGGTATATTGAATGTTTCACCATCAAAAATCGGAAATAGAAAAATAAATACTCCAAATAAAGAAGGAAGTAAAAACTTCATTAGACCATGTTTATCAATTTTTTCTTCTGTATGTTGTGAGTTGTTTGATAGATTTTCTACTTGATTGCTCATATTGGCACGTCCTTTACATTTGTGCTAGAACTTTGTCTAGTACATCGATCCCTTGATCAATTTGTTTCTTGTTAATGGTTAAAGGTGGAATCATACGAATGACTTCTCCAGAATTTCCACATAGATAGAATAAAACTCCTTCTTCTAAACAGCCGTTTAAAGCTTCCATTACAGCATCACCGTCTGGTTTACCAGTCTGAGGATCTCTCAGTTCTATCCCTAGCATTAAACCAATTCCACGTACTTCGTGGACAATATCATATTTTTTCTTTAAGTCGTTGAGTTTTGTTAATGCATAATCTCCCATTGTCTTGGCATTGTGAAGAAGTTTTTCTTCTTTTATTACGGAAAGAGAAGCACGTGCTGCTGCACAGGCAATCGGGTTACCGCCAAAAGTTGTTCCATGTGAACCTAATGGCCATTGATCCATTAGTTCTTTAGAGGCAACGGTAGCACTTAAAGGCATTCCTGCTGCGATTCCTTTTGCAATAGCCATAATGTCAGGTGTAACACTAAAAGTTTGTGCAGCAAACCAATCTCCGGTACGTCCAAATCCAGTTTGTACTTCATCAAAAATGAGTAAAATTCCATGACGATCACAGATTTCACGTACTTTTTGCAACCAAGATTTAGGAGGAATAATATAACCGCCTTCGCCCATAATTGGTTCCAGTATCATACATGCGACTTCTTCAGGGTCAACTTGATGTTTGAAAAGGGATTCTGCATCCTTTTCTAGTTTTTCTGCAAAAAATACTTCTGGATCTTGTCCTTCAGGTAAGTATTCTGGCAAAGCGTATGGTAATTGATACGTTAACCAAGAAGGTTGTTGATACTTACGATATTTACTTTTTGAAGTAGAAACACTTAATGAGCCAATCGAACGACCATGGAAATTCCCGGTAAATGAAATGACATAGGGACGTTTCGTTACATGTTTTGCTAGTTTTAATCCACCTTCAATTGCTTCTGTACCACTATTAGCAAAGAAGAAATTATCTAGTTTTGGAGGCATAATCTCTTGAAGTTCTTGTGCTAACTTCAAGATAGATTCATAGATAATAACGCCTGATGGTCCGTGAACAAGATGATCAGCACTATCTTTTATCGCTTGCACTACTTTAGGGTGACGATGTCCGACATTTTCAACAGCAATTCCAGAAGTGAAATCTAAATATTCTTTTCCATCTGTTCCATAGTAGTAACAGCCTTCTGCTTTTACTACAGGTAAATTCGGGTGGTCTTTAGCCATACTTGGTGCTAAGAAATTTCCGATTGAGTTCACTAGTTCTTGCCAGTTTTGATCTGATTTATTCATAAGAGAAAAACTCCTTTGTTGTTATGAAAGTATAATAATTGTATAAATATAAATTCTGTTGCATAAAAATTATATAATAGATTTGTCGATTTATGAAGGGGTAATTTTCAATTTTTATAGTAAAAAGTTATTGGTATTATTTTCCTTGGTGTTTCGTGTGTAATTTACATAAAAAGTGCGATTATTTAGAAAAATGTAAGTGGGATAATATGGAAAAATTATTTTCTAGTATGGATTAACATGAAAATAATGATAAATATATAGGGCGTTTAATATCTAGAAAGGAATGCAATCGGAGGTGCATCGTGACATATAGTGTAAAAGTTAATCTATCAATTAGACCAAATGAAGTTCCAGAGTTGCGAGAATTATGTGGATGGGATAGACGAGAAAAAGACTATCCAATATTATTTGAAAGATGCAATTTTTGGGTGGGAGTACGAGATGAAAATGAAAAATTGATCGGATTCGGATATATTTGTGGAATGGGGTTAGAACATGGATATATGGAAGACATTTTAGTGCACCCAGATTATCAACGAAAAGGTATTGGACATGAGTTAGTTAAGAAACTATTAACAGAATCTGATCAAAGAGGATTTGAGATTGTTACAGTATCATTTACAGAAGAACATGAGCGGTTTTATACAACAAGTGGATTTACACTTTGTTCAGGCGGGGTGTGGAAAAGTTGAAAGAATAGAGGGATGGAGGATGTATTTGGAAAAGAACCTTTTAGAAGAGGGAATAAGGTTATTTAGTTTATTCAACAAGTATGGGAGCATCCATAAAAAAAGAGAAAGCCAATTATTTAGAGATAGTTGTTATAAAATATTATCCAAATAATGTATATAAAATAGAATCTATCTTAGCGGAATTAGATTGGATTATGTATTTGTCTCTTTTACATTTAGTAGTTGAGATTCCCAACTAGGACGATCTAGATAATCAATTGTTAGATTCTTAAAGAGATGTAACATCATTAGAAGCGGAAATAAATTTACTAGGATAGATATTGAGAAGACTTCAAGAAATTTCTTAAATTAAGATTGAATGAATGCGCTATCAAAAATGGAGAAGGTGAAAGGAGAAGAAAACTATGTTTACTTTCATAAGAAGAGTGTCAGTATTTGGGGTTTTATTGATCTGCATCGTCCCTATAACCGTATTGGGAAATGAGCAAACACATCCCGAATCTATAGATTTTGATCGGGCTTCTGTACATGATCCATCGATAATTAAAGTGGAAGATGGAACGTACTATGTGTTTGGTTCTCATATAGCGGTTGCTCGATCAAATGATTTAAGTAACTGGAATTCTATAGTGGACAGTGAATATCAAACGCCTGAAAATAACCCTATCTATGGCGATTTATCTGCTAACCTAGCAGAATCATTCGAATGGGCTGGGGAGGATGATACGGATAGTACAGGAGGCTATGCTGTATGGGCACCAGATATATTCTGGAATAAAGACTATGTCTGGGAAGATGGTTCAACCGGTGCGTATATGCTGTATTATAGTGTTTCTTCTACTTATATCCGTTCAGCTATCGGTATAGCGGTATCAAAAGATATTGAAGGTCCTTATGAATATACGGACACGATTATGTACTCTGGTTTTACGAATGACGAAAGTTATGACGATAATAGTGATGTGAATAAACATTGGGAAAATACAAATATATCTTATCTTATAGAAGAAGGAATTATTGAGAATGTAAATCCAGATTGGTTTACCGAAGAAGGCAATTTCAACAACGCTCTTTATACAAATGCGATTGACGCCAATATTCTCTACGATGAAAATGGCGACTTGTTTATGACTTATGGATCTTGGTCAGGTGGTACCTTTATTTTAGAATTAGATAAAGAAACAGGTACACCTATCTATCCAGGGGAAGATGGAGAAACATCTGATGGTAGAATGATTGATCGATATTTTGGTACAAAAATTGCTGGTGGGTATGGAAGATCTGGTGAAGGAACCTATGCAGTCTATGATGAAGAAACAGGTTATTATTACCTCTACATTACATATGGTGGACTAGCCTCTGATGGGGGATATCAAATGCGCCAGTTTCGATCAGAAAATATGGAAGGTCCTTATGTAGATGCCGCTGGAAATGAAGCAGTTTTTCCTGGAACCTTTGATATAGGTGTAGGTAATTTCCCTGGTAATGATGATCATAAAGAAATTGGTAATAAAATGATGGGAAACTTCCTGTTTAAGAGAGACTATGGTGAAAAAGGTGCAGGAATAGGTACAGGGTATATGGCACCGGGACATAATTCATATTTAATTGATGAGGAACTCGGAAAAGAGTTCATTGTGACTCATACACGATTTCCTCAGCAAGGAGAAATGCACCAAGTTCGTGTGCACCAAATGTTTAAAAATAGTGATGCTTGGCCAGTACCGACACCATATCACTATGCAGGAGAAGGGATTGAAGCGGTAACGGAACCTGATGTAGTTGGAAACTATAAATTTGTAAATCATGGTAAAGAAATTACTGGTGAGTTAACCGAATCAACATGGGTCAAATTAAATAATGATCACACTATTTCTGGAGCTGTGACAGGCACATGGGAGCTTTATGATGATTACCGTGTCGAGTTAATAGTGGAGAATGAAACATACGACGGTGTGTTTATTCGCCAGTATGATCCTACATCTGAAAAATGGGTGATGACATTCAGTGCAATGTCAAATGAAGGTGTAGTAGTCTGGGGAAGTCGTACAGAAACTAGAGATGATAGAGAAGTAGTAGATAGTATAAAACAGGAATTAATTGAAAGCATACCTGAACGTGCCATAGCCGACTTAGATTTACCGACATTGGCAACGCAAGGGGCAGAAATTTCATGGGAATCCTCTCACCCAGAAGTTATTTCACCAGAAGGCGATGTGAATCGGCCTCCATTCGAATCGGATGATGCGAGGGTTGAACTGACTGCAACAATTACATTAGGTGAAGTAACAGAAACACTCACTCTATCCATAACTGTACCTGCACGTGAACAAGGTGGATTGACAGCGTATTATGATTTTAGTGATGGTTTTTCAGATCGTTCCGGAAATCATGAAGATGCTACTATCACCGGGAATCGGATAAATAATATAGGTGGAGAGATTACCTTTGCAGATGGAATTGTGGGTCAGGCAGCGAAATTTAATGGTGATTCTGGATTAAAGTTAGCTGATGGTTTAATCGCTAGTAATCAATATTCTATATCGTTATGGATGAAACCTGAGGAAATAACTGAATTTACTACTACATTTTTTGGAGCTAGAACAGAAAATAATTGGATTAGTCTTGTACCAAATGCTCAAAATGTAACCAAGGTATGGGCACATAATGGGAATGACTGGTATGATGCTTTATCTGATTCCGTTATTTTAACTGGAAAATGGACACATTTCGCCTTTACTGTTGATGAAGGAAAAGCAACTGTATATATTAATGGAGAAGAAAAGTTTTCCGATGATAATTTCCCTAATATTTTTACAACAGAAGATGCTCAATTTAGTTTAGGTGTGAACTTTTGGGATACACCATTTAAAGGATTAATGGATGAAGTTCGTGTCTATGATGGTTTCGTACTTGCAGCTGAAGAAGTGCAGTCACTGTACGAATATCCCGCATCAGAGGAGGATGATGATACGTCAGGAAATGAAGATGAATCTGATGATGGAACAGACGGCAATGGTTCCAAAGAAGGGGAAAAGGGAAAAGATGGTGAAGATCCGAATAACGAAGGTGGATCTGGAGATGATGGTAATTTAGATGAAGAAAAACAGGAGGGAACACTTCCTGAAACTGCTACTAACCGATATAACTGGCTGCTATTAGGAGTAATATTATCCGCAATTGGTGCTGGTGTATTATTCATAGTTAGAAAGAAAAACGACACTGTTAATTAAAGTATTTTGTTATTTAAATTATACTTATTAAAGAGAATATATTAAGAGGTGCTATATGAAGTTTGATGAACTTTCAGTAGGAGAGGTTTTTACAACGAAATCACTAAAGGTTTCGAAAGAAGATATAACTAAATTTGCAAGTGAATTTGATCCACAATATATGCACTTAGACGAAAAGAAAGCAAAAGAAGGGGTTTTTGATGGCATCATAGCTTCTGGAATGCATACACTTGCGCTGTCTTTTAAACTATGGGTGGAAGAAGAAGTATACGGTGAAGATATAATTGCCGGATTACAAATGAATAATATAAAATTTATAAAACCTGTATTTCCAAATGATAGGTTATATGCAGTAGTAGAGATAACGGAATTGAAAGTCTTAAAAAATAAACAAGGTATTCTGAAAGTACTATTAAAAACATTTAATGATGGTGGAGAAAAAGTCTTGCAAGGAGAATTGTCTGCTCTGATGAGGCTTTAAATTTCACATGATTTAGGAGGAGTGTTCGGATGAGTGAATCAACGTGGTTACGAAATGTAAAAGTAGAGAAGGTGTATTTGGAGAGTAAAGGGTTTACATATGGTAGTAAATTTGAAACTGTAGATATAGAGATTATAAATGGGAAAATAAGCGATATAATAGCCCATCAAAACTTTAATCCAAACGGGAAAAATGAGATAGATGGAAATAATTATCTTATTTTACCGACATTAAGAGAAATGCATTGTCATCTGGATAAAAGTAAGCTTGGTGTTCCTTGGAAACCAATTACTCCGGCAAATAATATTGTAGAACGGTTTACGAGTGAAATAGATGAATTAGATAAGCTTTCTCTTTCTTTAAAAGAGAGAGCAAAAAACTTAATTGAAACAGAAATGTTTAATGGAGTTACATTTTTTCGCTCACATATCGATGTTCATCCTAAAGTAGGGCAGCGATATCTTGAAGGAGTATTAGAAACCTTAGAAGAATACCAAGGAAAGCTAGATTACGAACTTGTCGCATTTCCACAACACGGTATGCTTCGTTCAAATGCATATGATGATGTGAAAAAAGCATTGGAATCAGGTGTGCAAATCATTGGTGGTGTGGACCCTTCTTCATTAGATGATGACCTAGAAAGATCGTTGAGTCAGACATTCGAGCTTGCAGTACAATTCAATGTTCCTATTGATATACACGTACATGATCGTTTTGAACATGGAACAGAAACAGTTAAAAAATTAATAGAATATACAAAACAAAGTAATTGGCAGGGGAAAGTGGCAATTAGTCATGCCTTTGGATTGAATGACTTTGTGGGAGAAGAACGGGAAATGGTATTTAGTGAATTAGCAGAACTTGGTATTTCTGTTATATCTAGTGTTCCAATTAATGGGAGGATTCCTCCATTAGAAGAATTAAGAACAGCAGGTGTTAACGTGAATTTAGGATGTGATAATGTTTATGATTCTTGGTCGCCTTTTGGTACTGGAAATATCTTAGAAAAATTAAATCGTTATGCTGAAATTCATCGTTTAACGACTCAGGAAGCGCTAACGGACTCTTTAGCTCTTATAACTGGAAAACCACTTAATTTAGAGAAAGGGAAAACATGGCTTAAAAAAGATATGGATGCTAGTTTCCTATTAGTAGATAGTTCATCAGCAGCAGAATTTGTGGCAAGACAAAGTCCGGTTAAATTTAGTTTCTATAAAGGGACAGTTGTGCATAGTTTGTAGATGATTAAGAGGAGCAAAGAAATGGATGGAGGAAAGGAACAGCTTATTATATTGAAAGATATAACAATAATATCGGATAGTTTAAATATTGATATTTGGCTTAAAGGTGGCTGGGCTATAGACTTTCTGTTAAAAAAAATTACAAGAGAGCACTCGGATATCGATATTGTTACATTTGTAAAGAATCGTGAAAAATTAGAAAGAGAATTAATACAGAAAGACTTTATTCCAGTTGTTGTTAAAGAGCCCTTTCAAAACAGACAGTCAATTTTCTTAAAAGAGGATGTTGAAGTATCTTTTGGATATTTAGATTATAATTCAGATGGCGATTTGATTATGCATGAACTGCCTGAATGGGTATGGAGAAAAGATTCTTTAACGCAAGAACCAGTTATATTTTCGAATATATCGATTAAGCTAATACATCCAAAGCAACTACTTGAAGAAAAACTGACTTATTCAAAAATAGGATATCCTCATCGTCAAAAAGATGAGGAAAGTAAAAAATTACTACGAAAGATTATTGAGGTGTGATTTTTTTTAAAATTAATTGATACGGTACCTTACTTTTTAAATAACTATGAACCGTCCATCTCCTTTCTAAAAAAATATTATAGTCAATACTCTACTAGTTTTGAAGAATATTTTGCCTATCATTGCAAAGACACGGAAGAAAGACTTCTTCAATCTATACATAAATATTCTTCATCTATACCAGTAATTAAAGAAGTTCACCGAAATATTATACCAATTATCAGAAAGGAGACAGACAAGTTTAAAGCGGTTTATGACATACAATTCTCTAGCAATGTTAATTTAATTGTAGGCGGATTCGGTTCAAATGCATTCATTCTATATGGAAGAAGATGAGATGAAAGACACTTTATCAAGTAACATTCCTCATATTTTTCCAGTCAAGGCATTTGCGCACTATGTTGGAAATAAGCACGAAGAAATGAAAATGAATTATAGACGTGTTCATGAATGTAATTGTTATGAGAAACAATTAGATTAGTTTGTTATGAGACATGATAAGAAGGAGGAGTATTTTATGAGTAAAATAGGTTTACAGTTATACACGTTGAGGGAAGCTGCTGCTGATAATTTCCAGAATTTATTGAAAGATGTAGGAGCTATTGGGTATGAAGGGGTTCAATTCGCAGGATTTTATGATACTTCAGCTGAAGATGTGGATTCAACTTTAGTAAGATCAGAAACGATTCCTGCAGGTGCGCATGTTCCAATTGATCAACTACAAGAAAATCTTGATAGCGTAAAAAAATTCAACCATTCTATCAATAATTCATTAATTATTTGTCCTTATCTTCCGGAAGAAATGAGACAGACTAAAGAGGACTATCTGAAAAACGCTGAACTTTTTAATCAAATTGGAAAGGAACTGAAAGACTCAGGATTTCAGTTTGCCTATCATAATCATGCATTTGAATTTGAGAAAGTAGAAAATGAAACTGGTTTTTCTTTGATTTTTGAAAATACAGACCCAGAATTAGTGAAGATAGAACTAGATTGTTATTGGGCCACTTACGCAAAATATGATCCGATAAATATTATTAACGATTATAAGAACCGTTGCATATCGCTCCATATAAAAGATATTAAGGAAGAGAATGGAGAAAAAGTCTCTACGGAGATTGGAAATGGTACGCTTGACGTTCGGTCTCTCATCCAAACAGGAATAAAGAACAATGTGGAATGGTTTATTGTAGAACAAGAACATTTTACAGGAGATCCATTAAAGAGTGCTGGAAAAAATCTAAGCGCTTTAAAAGATATGTTACAAGAGATTGAGTAATCATACTATAATTTAAAAGCTCATCACACCAAAAATATTCTGAACTTATTGACATTTTTGGTGGGTGTGGTAAGCTAATTGAAATACAATATAGGCAATGAAGAGGAGTAGTAAGGATTACTTATTTATAAAGAGAACTGTCGGCTGGTGCAAGACAGTAAATGAGTTCCTGAACTCGCCTTGGAGCTTTAAGATTATTAATAAATCTTAACGGGTTGCGTCGTTATACGTGCAGAGTGAGTTCGCCATTATGCGAACTAACAAGAGTGGTAACGCGTAGGTAAAGCCTGTCGTCTCTTAGAGATGACAGGCTTTTTATAGTTTTATAATATGGAGGGGATTCAATGAAGATTAGGAAGGCTTTGTTTGAAGATGCTCGTGGAATTGCTATCGTTCATGTAGATAGCTGGAAAGAAACTTACAAGGGTATTGTTCCAGGTAGTTATTTAAAAAAGTTAACCTATCAACAGCGAGAACAAATATGGGAATCGAATATTTCAGAAGATAAAAGTATTATAGTGGTGGCGGAAAATGAACAAGGAAAAATTATTGGATTTGCCGATGGAGGAAAAAGGTCGACCAATACTTATGAAAATACTGGTGATTTAACTTCCTTATATTTACTAGAAACCTATCAAGGAAGAGGGATTGGAAAACAGTTACTTCGAGAGGTGTTATTACATCTTGAAGAATTAGGATATCGTAAAGTGTTTGTAGAAGTGCTTGAGGATAATCGAACGCGTTACTTTTATGAATATTATGGGGCAACATTAACTTCGTCATCGTCGGTAACATACGGAGGTAAAGAATTATCTTTGCTGATATATGAATGGAATCAAGTGAATGAAGTGCTTCATTCACTAAGCGGTGAGGAGGAATAAAAAGTGGTCCAGGTACAGTTAGCTACTCCAGACATTAAATATGCAGCTGCGTTATCAAAACAATCATCAGAACCAAAGATTAGAGACACATTAGGATTAACGAAAGCACAGTCTTCTGTCCAAGGAACGATCGATTATATTCATTTTGTAATAGAAGCAGAAAGACAAGGAAATCTATGTTCAAGAATTATTCTCAATGAGATTGACGAACCAATAGGTGTTATTACACTGAAAGAAATTAATCAAAAGAAAAAAACGAGTGAAATCGGAACATGGTTAGGGATAAAGCATTGGGGAAAAGGGTATAACGAGCTAGCGAAAATTGAAATTCTTTATCATGCTTTTGAAAATATGAAATTAGAAAGAGTATTTGCAGGAGCGAAGAAAACAAATATTCGGTCTCAGAAATCTCAAGAGAAACTCCCCTATATAAAAATAGACGAAGGAGTAAATTTTCCAGAGCAACACGCTAAGATGGAGAGTGAAGCAAGAGAACCGTGTATTTTAAATGTAATTGAAAGAAATAGTTTTTTAGATTGGCATAAGAAGAATATACTCTAATATCATCTTTTTTCTGAATCTTCTATGTATAATAGTATTAGATCAATGATGAGGAGGATTTACTTTGTTCGTAATGGATTAACTACTCAAATTTCAATAAAAGGAAGGTGATTCATAAACTTTAAATAGAGGTGTGTTAAATTGAATAAATGGCTGATTAATGCCGATTTTGCTAAGTTGTGGTTCCACAGTATATCCAATATATTAAGCAATCGTTTTCGAGAACTGATATTACCGATAATTGCACTCGGTCTTTCTGGTTCGCCGCTGTTAACATCTTTTGTACTTTTATCTCAACGACTTAGTTCCATACTATTTTCTATTCCTCTAGGTACATGGATTGAAAAAAGGAACTTAGTGTTAATTTCAACCATATGTAACTTGATATATGCCATGTTAGTATTTCTATTAGCATTTTTGATAACTATTGACGACTCCAGTTTAGTCATCATTGGAATCATACTTTTCCTTATGGGATTTGTAGAACTAATGTTGCGTATTACATTGACAGCAATGGTACCCAAAATTGTTAGTAGAGAAAGGTTGTTAAGTGCGAATAATTTATTAGAGGCTGCAGATGCTATTGTAACATTTATTGGTCCTGCACTAGGTGGAGTGATTTTAGCTACATATGGACCGAACATTACTTTAGTTATTTGTGGAATTTTAATTCTTATTTGTATGATTATTATTTCTTTAGTGAAATACCGTAATGAAAATATCCACCAAAAAATTAATATAAATAAAAAAGAGAAACTCAGGAATTTTATAAACGAAGCTAGAGAAGGGGTTAATTATCTTTATGCGAATGATTCACAGATAATTTCCACCATTTCCGCTGTCGTTCTTGGATTTACAACGGTATTTATAGAGCTGACTATTATTATTCATGCAAAAACAGCACTTGATTTTACTGAAACTTCAATAGGAATATTGCTTTCGTGCGCGGGAGTAGGAAATATAATAGGTGTACTGATCATGCCTAGATTTAAGAGAATCAATTGGTTGTACTTATTAAGTGGTTTGCTAATAATTTCATCGTTAGGGATATTATTATTAACTTCACATCAGTTTATTATCATTTGTATTGGAATGATTATATTTGACGGGGCATTATCCATGGCCTTTGTAGTACAATTTACTGTTCAGCAAGGTATTACGCCAGATCAACTCATTGCTAGAGTTCGGAGTGCAATTATTGTACTTAGTGGATTTGCTACAATTTTGGGTACGCTTTTATCAGGCTTGATTTCAGAATGGAATTCTAGCTTAGCCTTAATTTTTGGTTTTATTGTTTTGTTATTATGCGGGATATTTATTTTAAGATATAAACAACAAGGGGTCACCATGAACAAGATCCAACCAATATATAATAGATTTAAAGAATAAGTCAGCTGATTTTTTAAATCCGAGATGAGCGCCCATAATTAGAAAGAACAGGAAAATATGGTAACTCATAAGTGAGATGAATGCCCAGAATTAAAAGGAACAGAGAAGAATGGTAATTCATAAGCGAGATGAATGCCCAGAATTAAAGGGAACAGAAAAGAACGGTAACTCATAGGCGATATGAGCGCTCACAATTAAAAGGAACGGAGAAGAATGGTAACTCATAGACAAGATGAGTGCCCAAAATGAAACGTTACCTGGAAATCAGGTGACTCATTGATGAATTGGTAGGAAAATTTCGGCTTAAAGTAAAAGAACTACCTTCATTTTCAAAGAAAGGTAGTTCCATTCATTTTTTATTCAAATTTAATTTTTTCATTTTTCCCCGCGATGGTTCCGAGTAGTGCTATACATAAAGCAACAATCATTAAAATGACTAAAGGAGTTGTCCATCCATTGGTCCATTCTGAGATGAAACCAAGTAGTAATGGACCAAGTGCAGCAACCATATAGCCGATTGATTGTGCCATACTAGATAACTGTGAAGATTGAGCGACTGTTTCTGTACGAAGAACAAAAAACATCATTGCTAGACTAAACGCTGTTCCGGCACCGATTCCAGTTAATATTAAGAAAGCAATAATTAAATTTGATGATGTAAGTGTTATTCCTAGTAGCCCACTAAAAAATAGAAGTCCTGCAATGCAACCAATTATTCGTTGATTATTCATTTTCCCTGCAATGATTGGTGCGACAAATGTCGTTGGAATGATGCCCATCTGTAGAATTGCAATAAACCAACCAGCGTCGCTTTCAGAGAATCCTTTTGCTAATAAGATATCTGGAAGCCAAGTAAACAGACTGTATGGAATTAATGATTGAAAACCCATGAAGAATGTGACCGCCCAAGCTATTTTCGATTTGAATAAAGCAGTAGGAGGTTGACTCTTTACATCTACGAATACTTTTTTTCGTGAGGAGCGGATTATAGGTAGTCGTAATAATAATATAATTACAGCAATCATGGAAATGACGCTCCAAACTTGCATTGCATTGCGCCAATCCAATGAAGGAATGGAAGTGATAGGGACAGATAATCCTGAAGCCAGCGCCCCAAATAAATTCATGGTTACAGAATAAATACCAGTCATAAGTCCGATACGATACGGAAAGCTTGATTTGATTAGTCCTGGCATTAGTACATTTCCCACAGATATCGCTATTCCAAGAAGCAGTGTTCCGAATAACAACATGGATATATCGCCAATTGATCGAACATATATACCTATGGATAAGACTACCATTGCCATTAATAACGTAATTTCCATGCCAAGTTTTCTAGACAATGTAGGAACAAATGAAGAAAAAATTCCAAATGCTATTAAAGGTAAGGTGTTAATTAAACCGATCATGGCATTTGTCACTTCTAATTCATTTCGAAATATCGGAATTAATGGACCAACGGAAGTGATGGGGGAACGTAGTGTAGAAGCTATAAATAGGATTGCTAAAATTAATAGAAATGTATAATAACGCTGTTTTGTTGAGTTTGAAATATGTTGCATGGTGTTTCTCCCTTATGATTAATCTTCGTTAGCTAATATATCAAAAGTTAATTATACATAAATTGATCATAGGGAGAAAGAAAATAATTAATGATTATTTATTCTGAGTTTTAGAGGATTTAAGCTAAAAGGTAACCAAACACATATTACAACTTATGGTAAGTAGGGGGCAATGACTAACATGATGATAGAAATTGATATTAAAAAAATACTAACTGTTTTTGATAACTTCACATTTTTATCACTTTTATAAAATCCAGAGAATTGTAATTTGTTCCGATATAATATAAAAATAGAAATAATGATACCAATACCAGCAATTAATCCTCCATAATGATTATCTAATTGAATTCCGATGGATGAATAGATAAACATAATAGCTATACTGAAAATAAATCCCAATAGTCCAAGAATTATGAGTATACGAATGATTTCTAAAGTGAATTTCATTTTCGGCTCTCCTTAAATAGATAGAAAGGTTTACAATAATCTGAATTAAGTATTTATTAAAATTTTGCGTCTGTTATAAATAAGTTTACGTCTATTTAATAAAAGCGGGAATACTAGCAATGGCAATATTAAATATAGCAAGTGTATTATTAGGGATAATAGCATTAATTCTTCCCGTTATCAATCTATTATCCACACATAAACATAAATTGAAAAAAAATATTCTAATGTTAGTAAGTCTAAGTGCATGTTCTATTGCAATATGTTTTCAGTTATTTTATCAAAATCACCTCGTGAGAATTCAAGATTGGTCAGCATTAATGGATGTTTCGGGTAGCACGGTTTTGATATCTGCAATACTAGTGGGTTTAACGGTTACTTTAAATGTTTCTTCCATTTTTGGGGTGAGAGAGTTATGATGAACAAAAAGCTTGAAGCAGTGTTTTTAGATAGGGAAGGGACCATTGGTGGAGATGATAAGGTACATTATCCTGGTGATTTTAAGATGTTTGAGAAATCGAAAGAGAATATAGATTATCTAAAAAAATCTGTTCAAGTGTTTTCATTTACGAATCAGCCAGGTATTTCTTTTGGAGAGGCGAGGAAAGAAGATTTCTATAAAGAATTAATAGGTTTTGGTTTTGATGATGTATTCATATGTCCGCATCATCATAAAGAAGGCTGTAAATGTCGAAAACCTAATGGAGGTATGTTGAAAGATGCTTCTAATAAATATCAATTAAACTTAAATAATTGTATTATAATTGGTGATAGATGGAGTGATATGGTGGCAGCTTCCAAGACAAATTCAGTAAAGATATTAGTAAAAACAGGGGCAGGAACATCTACACTTCATGACCATTTTGAAAAGCTAAAAGGAATCGAAATTGATTTTGTAGCGGAAAATCTTACGGAAGCCGTAAATTGGATAGGGTATAGATACCAGTTCCTTTAGAAATGGTTGAATTTAAGCAAATTAATAAATAAGATGAACTGATTAGGAGTTTAATCATAGTAGACAAATCGGATTAATGTGTTTATAATAAATTGTATAAAAATACTTATCAAGAGAGGTGGAGGGACTGGCCCGTTGAAACCTCAGCAACAGAGTGCATTTGTCTGTGCTAAATCCTGCAAGCATTAGCTTGAAAGATAAGTTGAGGTTATCGTACGATACAAATTCTCTCTTCTTATCTTTGCCATGATCATACTTATAGAAGAGGAGGATTTGAATATGGTTTTCTGGAACGAAGATGAATCAGAAAGAAGAAAAAATGAATTAATTGAGAAATTAATTGCATCTAATCACTTTAAAAAAGGGAACAGACATCTTTATGAGCTTACAACCGCGGAGTTAGAATATGAATATTTTAAGCTTCAATATAATGATCACCCGCATGCTGGTAAAGGTGCCATTCATTGGGAGAATTTTTAACTTTATATTTTGATACAAACTTTATCCTCGCATTTGCGAGGTTTTTTTATTTCATTTTTACATCAAATGTATAACTCATAGCAAAATTACTTAATTATCAATTAGTTTTACATAGAGTATCTATCCAACTGGCGGACTATTTTCTCTGACATTTCCAGTAAATCCAACTTCAACTTTATCTGTTACTTCAATAGGAATTTCTTCTTTTACTGATAAATCAACAGTAACTTGATTTCCAGAATATACTATTAAATGAATAAGAATTATGTATTTTTCTGAATTAAATGATAAAATGAAGTATGTTGGAGATGACTGGTATGCAAATAAACTTTAAATCAATACATAGTGAAGAGGATGTTAACTTAATTTCCACGTTATATAGTAAAGTCTGGAGTAATGATTCTTTAGAGATAACTCATCGGATAAAGAAACATATGGCCTATGATGGTTTTCAAGGACGTATGATTAATCGGAAGAAGCTAAATTGATTGGTTTTGCTTATGGTTATTTATCATTAAAAGGTCAATATTACCATAATCTAATTGCTAATCACCTGAATCAACAGGAATATCAAGATTGGCTCTCCAACTGCTATGAAGTTGGAGAAATAATTGTGGACTCACCTTATCGAAAGTCAGGATATGGAAGAGATTTATTAGACAGACTGTTAAAAGATGCTACAACAAATACAGCTATTTTGACGACACAACAAGATAATATGACTGCTATACAATTTTATAAGAATCAGCATTGGGAATGGATAAAACAGCAATTTTATCCAAATGAAGAAGGAAAAGCATTTGCGATTTTCGGTAAAAGACTAAAAAGACACTAAAGCGAGGTGGCGTATGATTCCGCTAGTATATGACCAACTAAATACGTTTGGTAAGGACGATACATTTTTTCTATCACTATTAAAAGAGTTAAGTGGGAAAAACTTAGCCGATCTAGGTTGTGGAACAGGAAGGCTTACCATACATTTTGCTGAAACGGGTTTTAATGTAACCGCAATTGATCCAAATAAAGAAGCAATTGAGCTTGCTAAGACGAAACAAACATCCAATCAAGTTGAATGGATTATTGGAGATAGTGGGGATCTAAAGACAAACACATATGATGTGGTGATTATGACTGCAAATGTTGCGCAAGTATTTCTTACAGATATAGATTGGGAGCAAGTAACCAACAATGTTATTCGTTCATTAAAAGAAGGCGGATGTTTCATATTTGATACACGTAATCCAAGAGCAGAAGTGTGGAAAAAATGGATGGCAGATAAAACACCTGATATTGCAACACACCCTAGGTCAGGAGAAGAATTAGAAATTTGGACCGAATACGATGGAATGGACGAAAAACAAATATTTACGTTCTATGAAACTGTAAAAAGTGTTAAGTCTGGAGAGGTTATCCAACGGGAAAAACTGCAATTGCGATTTCGTACTCAAAAAGAAGTAAAGGTTGCCTTAGAAAAAGCCGGATTTTCTGATGTTAAATGTTATGGAGATTGGGAATTAAAAGAGGCAAGAGAAGAATCATCATCATTTATCTTCTACAGTACAAAATAATGATCAGAAAATATGGAGGGAAGTATATGACGGAAGATTTTTATTGTGATGAAGTTTTAAGTGGTAATATGTTAGTGGAGAAGGTGATGGAAACAGAAAATGTATTAGCTTACCATCATACAAATCCATTTTGGCCAACTCATATTGTTGCAATTCCGAAAATCCATATTGACTCTCTTCTATCTTTGGAAGAAAAAGATAATGATTTGTTAATAGAGTTATTTTTTGTAATAAAGCAAGTTGCTGCTATGGTAAAAGAAGAAGATGGTGCTTGCCGTGTCATTACAAATTTAGGTGATTATCAAGATTCAAAACATCTTCATTGGCATATTATATCTGGAGAGAAATTTAGATAATAATTGTGTACGTAATTTCTAGTTTAAATCAACAATGAAAAGTCTCTATAAGAGGCTTTTTTTATTTTGGAAAAAAATTATCTTGACGGTGTGGTGTGGCCTATGTATAATTTAAATCGTAATCATTACGAATCGTAACAATTACGATTACATAAAGGAGAGAATCTATATGAAGAAAATATGGGGAAAGGGGCTTAGCGTACTATTACTAAGTCTACTATTTATCATGGGCTGTCAGTCAGCAGATGATAATTCTGAAGAGGGAGCAAATGCTGAAGAAGAACATGATCACAGTCACGAGGTAGAGATTGGAGATGCACCAGAAAAAGTCAATATTGATGGAGTCTCTGATCATTATCATACGGGTGACTTAATTAAATTAACTGCAGGGCTTGAAGAAGATAGTGAATTTAATCATTGGCATTGGTACACAAGAAATTCATCTGAAGATGAATGGGAAGCAGTACCAGAATTAGATGATACGAAATTTTTTGGCGATGCGGAAGTTGATGGACAACAAATTATAGCAGTTTTATTTAATGATGATCACGAACCATATGCTCAATCAGAAGTTATAGAAGTTGTAATAGATGATCACGGACATGGACATAGTCATGCTCATGATGAAGAATCTCAACAAATTTATGATGGTTATTTTGAAGATGAACAAGTGGAAGATCGTACTTTAGGAGACTGGGAAGGCGATTGGCAATCTGTATATCCGTTACATCAAAACGGTACACTCGATGAAGTCTATGCACACAAGGCTGAAGAAAGTGAGGATATGACAGAAGAAGAATACAAAGATTATTATGAAACTGGTTATGTAACAGATGTTAATAGAATCGTGATAGATGGTAATGAAGTAACTTTCTTTGAGGGAGAAGAAGAACAAACTGGTGAGTATCAATATGATGGTTATGAAATCCTCAATTACGAAGCAGGAAATCGAGGAGTACGATTTATATTTAAGCTAGAGGAAGAGTCAGAAGGGTTACCAACTTATATTCAATTTAGTGATCATTCGATATTCCCAACTGATTCTGGACATTTCCATCTTTATTGGGGAGATGACAGACAAGCATTATTAGAAGAAGTTGAACATTGGCCAACATACTATCCATCCAAAATGAGTGAAGAAGCTATTGTTCACGAGATGATTGCGCACTAATATATTTACAAGCAGAGAATCCGATGTTTATTGGATTCTCTTTTTTATTTGTAAGTATTTAGAGGAAAAGAGGTAATGAATATAGAAATAATACTTAATCCTAATTAACAAATAGGAATCTCTATTAACTATATAGGCCTTTATAAAAGGTAAATGGGATATTACATTAACTAGCGGGATAAATTTAGAAGGAGTAATTAAAATGAAAATTTCTAAAAAGGTAGGTATAACAAGTTGGATTCTCACTTGTATGTATTTTGTACTTGAACCTTTTTTTGTGATGTCTTCCATCGCTCCGTATAGTGTGATGAATCATGCCATGAGTGATTTGGGAATTACAAGTTGTGGTGAATATACCTATGCTCTAGCAGCTTATGAGATTTGTTCTCCTTATCATTTTTGGATGAATGTATTATTTGTTATTAATGGGATTACCTTTTCAATAGGAATACTATATCTTTCTCAACAGCTCGAACATAATAAAAAGAATCTGATAGGTACTATATGTTTATTGTTACTAGCATTAGGAAATATTGTTTCCGGATTTATTCCTGCAGATGTCAATTTATTCTGGCACTCTATTTTTGCTCAGTTAGGAATGGTGACTTTTTTAATTGGGCTATGGTTATTTGGAAAGATATTAGTAAGAGGGAAATGGTGGACGTATAGCATATTAATTTCTCTTATCATTTTAGTAGTGTTTATTATACTTCTTATTTTTATTCCTTTGCCAGCGGGACTACTCCAACGTATGTTTTATGGTGTGACATTTCTGTGGGGGACTGTCTTAGCAATTATGTTATCTAATAATAAAGGTGCGTATAGGTGATATGATGTTTTACTTAAATTTTAAAAAGGTGTGATAACAATGAAACAGATTTCAGTTAAAAAGGTGATTGATAAGTAGATTGTTTCTTTTTCGTCTTCTTTTCAATCAATGGTTAGTAAAAAGAAATTTTAATGAAAAGAGGATTCGCATGTATAAAGATCAAAAATTGACAATACGTCCAATTCAAGAAAAAGATTTAAAACGTCTATGGGAATTAATCTATAAAGAAGAAAATCCGGAGTGGAAACAATGGGATGCTCCATATTTCTCCCATGAAAGTATGTCTTACGAACGTTTCATGAAAGAAGCTGAAGCATGGATTAATGCTAAATCTAGATGGGTAATTTGTGTAAATAATGATGTCCATGGTACCGTTTCATATTATTATGAAGATGAACAAAAGAATTGGCTAGAGATGGGGATTATCTTTTATGAAGGCAGTAATTGGGGTATGGGCTATGGAACAAAAGCTTTAAAATTATGGATAAATCATCTTTTTGAGCAACTGCCTGTTGTTAGAGTAGGTCTAACTACTTGGTCGGGAAATAAGAGGATGATTCGTGTTGCTGAAAAGTTAGGAATGATGATGGAAGGAAAAATACGTAAAGTCCGTTATTATAACGGGGAGTATTACGACTCTATCCGTATGGGGATATTGCGAGAAGAGTGGAACGATCAATAATATAGAAGAGGAGACTCTATTTCAGAGAATCTCCTCTTCTAAATTTATTTGTCAGTAGCAATAGAAAACAATGATTTATCTTCTATTTTATGCGTTATTATCATCAATAGCATACCGAATAAAATCATTCCAGCTGCTACAAATGTGATTTGTGAATAAGAAAAACCCGAATTTAATAGGAAACTTCCTAAAGTGGCACCAATAGAGTTTGCGAGATTAAATACGGAAGCCGCTATGGTGCCAGATAGAGCGGGTGCTTCTGTAGCAGCTAGAATAATTTTTGAATTTAGAATTGGAGTGGTTCCAAATGTTCCTGCTCCAAATAGAAAACATGCAACATAAGCGAGAAATGGCATAGATAATAAAAATGTAAATAAAAATAGTACGGCTCCAAGTGTTGCTAAGGTAACGATTAAACGTTCGGTTAATTTAGATGGCTGGATACTTCCTGAGATAAAGTTACCAATAACGGCACCTAGTCCAAATAAAAACAGTCCAATTGTAACACCTGTCACGCCAAAACCAGCAATTTCTCTTAACATGGGTTCCTTAAACGTATATGCAGTGAAAACACCAGAAAAACCAAAAACAATAACCGCAATGATCATTAGTACATTTTTATTTTTTAATACGGTTAATTCTTTTCTAAGTTTTGGTTGTTCTGCTGGTCTAATGTTAGGTGTAACTAAAAGTAAACCAATTAAAGTAATCGCACCTAATAAGGCGATAATCCAAAAAACAAGTCTCCAATCGAAATATCCTCCAACAAACGAGCCGAATGGAACACCAAGCATAACAGCAATGGTTAATCCACCTTGAACTGCAGCTATGGCACTTGTTCTTTTTTCTGGTTTAGAAATTTCAACAGCAAGACTCATGGTCAATCCAAAGAAAGGTGCATGCATTGTTGCTGATAGTAACCTTGATAATAAAAGCACCTCAAAATTTGGAGCTAGTGCTGCAACGATATTACTTATAATAAATATGGATATCAAGCCAATTAATAAGGGTTTTGGTGAGTATTTTACTGTAATCATTCTTAGTATAGGACCGAATACAGCAACACTGATAGCATAAACACTTAATAATAGTCCTGTAGTGGATACTGGTACATCTAGATCTGTTGCGAATTGTGTTAGTAATCCAGTAACAACATATTCTGTCATTCCTATCGCGAATGTACCAATCATGAAGATAGCTAGAATAGTATTTCGAGAAAATTTCATCGGCATATCATCTCACCTCTTTGTTTAAAAAATACATAGTGAATATGATATGACAGAAGCCACCTGATGTCTAGAGTAAAATATAAATAGTTATAGAAAAAATAATTACTTCATTTGCCTCTTTGACTTCAATACAAAAAGGAGTAGAATATACTAAGTTAATGAAATTACATAATGAAGGTGAGATACATGAAAGAAAAATTCAAAGCATATCGATTTCCTATTATTTTACTGACATCGATCATTATTGGAAGTATTATAGGGATTGTATTTGGTGAAGAAGCAACGATTATTAAACCACTTGGGGATTTATTTATTAATTTGTTATTTATGATTGTTATTCCTTTAGTTTTCTTTACCATATCATCGGCGATTGCTGGTATGAATAGCATGAAACGTCTTGGCAAGATTATGGGCTCAATGATTACAGTATTTGTCGTGACAGGAATTATTGCATCTATATTTATGTTAGTTGCTACTGTTATTTTTGAACCGGGTTCTGGTGTGAATATTTCTTTAGACACACCGGAAAATGTGGAAGAACAAAGCTTGTCTGAACAATTGGTTAATACGTTTACAGTACCAGATTTTGTTGATTTGTTTTCTCGTGACAATATGTTAGCACTAATTGTTTTTTCTGTATTAATTGGGGTGGCGACTGGTTTAACTGGGGAAAAAGGTAGACCATTTGCTACATTTCTAACTAGTGCATCTGAGGTGTTTATGAAAATCATAAAACTTGTGATGTACTATGCCCCGATTGGTCTAGGGGCGTACTTTGCAGCACTTGTTGGTGAATTTGGAGCGGAATTAATTGGAGATTATGCGAAAGCAATCATCATTTATTACCCAGTTTCTGTATTATATTTTGCAATTGGGTTCACCTTATATGCATTTCTTGCTGGTGGTAAGAAGGGAGTTACTCGTTTTTGGAAAAATATCCTAGCTCCAGCAGCAACTTCACTAGGTACTGGAAGTAGTATCGCTGCTCTACCTGTAAACTTACAAGCGGCTAAACGTATTGGCGTTCCAAAAGATGTCCGCGAAACGGTGCTTCCTTTAGGGGCAACGATTCATATGGACGGATCGTGCTTATCTGCAATGCTTAAAATTGCATTTGTTTTTGGGGTATTCAATTTGGATTTTTCCGGATTTGATACTTTCCTAACTGCTATTGGAATCTGCTTATTGTCTGGGATTGTAATGAGCGGAATTCCTGGCGGTGGATTTATGGGAGAAATGATGATAATTACACTTTATGGTTTACCAATGGAGGCATTACCAATCATAACCGCCATTGGAGTAGTTGTTGATCCACCTGCAACAATGGTTAACGTTACTGGTGATACCGTTTCAAGCATGCTAGTAACCAGACAAATTGAAGGGAAAGATTGGATGGAGAAGAGTGAAAATCTAGCCTAGGCTTTTAAGGGCACTTCCTATATCAACGAAGTAAAAAAGTGTCTTTACATTATATTCCATTATTGGTAAGCTTGGTTTGTTAGTAAATGAAATTGACATTTAAATAGAATTTTTTCACACTAGGGGAGCTATAGTAAATAGCTGAGATGAACTTCGGATTGTTTAGACCCTTTGTACTCGAACAGGATAATGCCTGCGTGAGGAAGTGTGGTCAATAGGTATAAGTATGTTGACTGCATTCTCTCATGATGAATGTGGTCTTTTTTGTTTGCGTAAAAGTGAAAAAGTTCGCTAAGGAGGAAAAGTCTTTGCGTGAAAAATGGGCGTTTTTAGAAAACACTCCTCAAGATGCAGCAATTAATATGGCGCTAGATGAAGCTTTGTTGCATTGGCATCGAAAAGGTGAAATTCCACCAGCATTGCGATTTTATCGATGGAATAAACCGACACTCTCTATAGGATATTTTCAGAAAGTAGATGGGAAAATTGATTTTCAAGGTATGAAAAAGCATCATTGTCAATTGGTGAGAAGAATGACAGGAGGAAGTGCTGTATTGCATGAGGATGAATTGACATACAGTATTGTCATTTCAGAAGAGCATGAGAGAGTTGCATCATCTATTCGTCAAGCATATTACGATTTATCAAAAGGTATATTAAGAGCCTATCAATTGCTTGGGATTCAAGTAGATTATGCCTCTGAACAAATTTCTAAAGAACGTAGCACGATTTGTTTTGAGCAGCCTGCATTTTATGAATTAGTTGCAAATGGCAAGAAGATTTCTGGTAATGCACAAATAAGGAAAAGAGGCATACTTCTTCAACATGGATCAATCCCTATCTCTATGAATGTGGAAATGCTGTTTGATTTATTTCAATTTTCTACAGAACAATTGAAAAAAAGAAAAAAACAAGGGTTTTATAAAAAAGCGACCACTATTAATACGGAGTTAGGAGAGAAGCAATCCTATGAAGTGGTGCGTAATGCTTTTCAACAAGGTTTTTCAGAAATTTTAAATATCGAATTAGAGCCAATAACGTTGACAGATGAACAGTGGAAGGAAGTATATCAGATTGCCGAAGCAAATTATTCAGAGAATAATATAAAAGGAGCTGTTTCACATGTCTAATCAACAAACTCATGTACGTAAGCCAGATTGGTTAAAAACAAGAATTAATACGAATAAATCGTATCGAAATTTAAAAAAATTAATGCGTGAAAATCGGTTAAATACGGTTTGTGAGGAGGCGCGCTGTCCAAATTTACATGAATGCTGGAGTGAACGGAAAACAGCTACATTTATGATCTTAGGAGATACGTGTACAAGAGGATGCAGATTCTGTGCAGTAAAAACAGGGTTACCAAATGAACTGGATTGGGGAGAACCAGAACGAGTGGCTGACTCAGTCACCGTAATGGGTTTAAAACATGTGGTAGTAACAGCAGTAGCTCGAGATGATTTGAATGATGGCGGTGCAGCAGTATTTGCGGAAACTGTCCGAGCTATACGGAGAAAGAATCCTGGTTGTACTATTGAAATATTGCCTTCGGATATGAAAGGAGATTATGAGAGTCTCCATACATTAATGGATAGTGGACCAGATATTTTTAATCATAATATTGAGACCGTGCGAAGACTTACAAAACGGGTACGAGCTAGAGCCACATATGATCGTTCATTAGAGTTACTTCGACGTGTAAAAGAGATAGCTCCAAATACACCGACAAAATCAAGTATAATGGTTGGCTTAGGAGAAGAAAAAGAAGAGATTATTCAAGCAATGGATGATTTATTAGAACATAATGTGGATATTGTTACACTTGGCCAATATTTACAGCCAACGAAAAAGCATTTAGAGGTAGTGCGTTATTATCATCCAGATGAATTTGAAGAATTGAAAAACATTGCCTTAGAAAAAGGCTTCTCCCATTGTGAATCTGGTCCATTAGTTCGTTCCTCATACCATGCGGATGAACAAGTGTCTAATGCAGCAGCTCAACGAAGAATTAAGTACATGAAAGGTGTAGAGAAGCAAGAAAATAGTCAATTGGATTTTAATTTCTAAGTACTATAAGTAAGGCATAGACAAAATAAAACGGGTTGCTCGAAAGACGTATGATAATGGAATAATCGGCAGAAATATACATCATGTGAGTGGAAGGTTTAGTTGATTCCCGATGTATGAGCAATAGGAATCTAGACCAGCCTCCAGTGAGATAAATGAGTATATTCCTGATTTAAACTAAATCATTTGAATTTCGAGTAACCCTTTTGTGTTAACTTCTTATTAGATAGACAACTTATTACGAAGTCGGTATATTTTGGAAACACTATTCATTATCCATTTTGGAATTTTAGTAGGAAAATAAGTTCGATGGTAGTATTTTTCATATCCGTTTTTTAAATCCTGCCATTGAGTACATTGTTTTTCTTGAGAAAAACGTGCGACATCAATAATTTTAATCGATCCTTCTTTTGTGACAATCAAATTGTGTAAATGAATATCGGATGGATTTAAACCAACATCCCTTGCGTATTGTAATCCATTGTCAACTTGGTGTACGTAGTCTGATTTTAATAAAATTCCTTCCGCCAAACATTCAAAAAAAGTTTTTCCTTCAATCAAATCCATTACCAAATAGTTTGGCCCAGATTCATAAATGGTTGGATAATAATTACTACCTTTTAGTTTTTCATAGTTATTTTTCTCTTGAATAGCTGTTTCTTCAAAAGGTGGATAAAATATTTTAATGACTCTATGTTCTCCGATCACTTTAAATACAACAGCACTTCTTCCCATTCCATAAACTTGTAAGTCAGGGTGGTGTTTCAGCACTTTTACGTGATTATTTTTATTTAAAAATGAAACGCTAGAGACATAGAAGTTGTATCGAGATGGTTTCATTATTATTTAAACTTACCTTTCCTTTTGGCTAGTTCCTTTTTAATTAATGGTAGGGCATGTTTTTGAGCTTGTTTCATACCTTCTTTTACCACTTTTGACTTTAATAATTTTGTAAGTTTAGACATAGAATTACCTCCTTTTAAAAGTGTGGCAATAAGTCCATAAAAAGAGACCTTTGCCCACTAAATTGAGCAAAGGTCTCGCAAGCGACGTTATAAAACGTTGCCAGCAGTGCCGAGGATTTCTCCTGTAATGACGACAGCTGCTATTATGCTACTCCCCTTTGGGATTAATTTCAATGATATTTGAATTTATTATATAGGCTTGTTCTTTTATAAGCAAGTATTTAGCATCATATAATATAAAACTTGAATCTCATTCTTAGAATATTTGGCAGTTTGCGTTAGGATAAATTATACTATTCACAAGAAAGTATTCATATGACTAAATTTAACTCGAAAATGTTGATTTCCTGTGTGCTACGGTTACGAGAAATAGAGTTAACAAAATATACGGATGGATGAATGAAAGGAGAGAAGTGAGTGAACCGTTCTGTTGAAAAGATATTGAGTACCATTGCAGTTTGTGTCGATGCAGGATTTGTAATTTTCCTAGGTGTATTTGCACTTATAATTAATGTAAATCTAAGAGAGGGCACATCTGTTGTTCCTCAAGGAGAATTACCTATGATCTTTTCTATTTTTCTTCATCTATTATGGCTCCCGGCAGTGATGTATTTACTTAGTTTTGTATTAGGATTAATAGGTGTTCTAAAATTGAAAGTAAATAGTAAATTAGCTGGTATATTATTTATTTCAGCTAGCTGTATAACAGGAATGTTTGTTTTTACAGGGTTGGGTATTCATACGTTATTATACATCATTGCAGGTATAATGTGTTTTGTTAGAAAACCGAAAGATCAAATTACTGTATAAAATAGTTGAGGATGTTAATACCTATTGCATTATTAAGTTGTACTGATTTATGTAGTCATTGTTTTCTGTCTACTTATGAAGTAGCAGATTCTTCAAAGAACACGAACAACTAAACTTATTAGATTGAGGTACTCCTATGGATAATATTATACATACACTTATACAAGAGCAATATAAAACGCAAAACGTAGAAAGACCATTTATAGTAGGAATTGATGGTTTAAGTGGTACTGGAAAGACGACAATTGTTCAGAAACTGAAGCAAAACAACCCAAAATACATTGTTATTCATATTGATGAATATATTGTAACAAGTAAAAATCGCTATGATACTGGTTACGAGGAATGGTATGAATATTATCAGTTACAATGGGACGTGCAATGTATTAAAAAATGTCTATTTGAAGAATTGCACCAAAATCGAACTTCATTAACGCTTCCATATAATAATCGCGAGAAAGATAGTATTGATAAACAACAAATTTTATTACCAAGAAATTGTATCGTTATCATTGAAGGAGTTTTCCTATTGCGGGAAGAGTGGAAAGCGTATTATGATTATACGATTTTCTTAGACTGTCCAAGAAATACTAGATATCAGAGAGCGTTAAATCGTGACACATACATCGGTTCCTATGCAGACAGAATGGCAAAATATAAAAGAAGGTACTGGTTAGCAGAGGATTACTATATGAATCTTCAACAACCGAAATCAACTGCTAACAAGGTATTAGATTTACATTAATTACTCGGCATCGATGCATTTTTGGAATTTAATACTTTCCAAGAAATGATGGTCGTACTATCCTTGACCTCATTAGATTGTAAAGTTTCTAACATTGAAAAAATTATTTCTGTATCCTGTTGTGTAGATTCTGAAAATAAATTAAAAATTCTCTCTGGGTGTGTAAAGGGCGCTTGAGGACATTCTATTAAACCATCTGTACAGAGAAAGAAATGGTTTTCTCCTTTTCTTAGTTCTCGAACTCCAGTGCTATAACAAGGGACTTCTTGATCAAATGTGTTGATTTGTCCAATCCATTCGAAAAATTGTCTTTGATTCAATTGATATTGTCCTAATTGAATTAAATCAGGATGGAAGTAGTATAGTAGACAATCTCCTACTGAAAACCACCAAATGTATTTTTCCTTTCTCAAGACGATTAAACAAGATGATTCACCCTTAATGTTTTTACAGTCAGCTTGGAACTTTTTCGAACGAAAGATATGGAGTATTATTTCTTCTACTAATTGAAAACTTTGCTGAACCGGTAATTCCAAAATCGTTAAAAAATCGGATCTTGCTTCCATTAAATAATGAATAATAAGTTTAGCACTGTCATCACTGTTATGTGCATCCAGGAGTATGATAAATTCCCAGCTTTGTTCAGGGCTCCACCATATTAAACAACCATCTTCATTTTTATTTTGCCCGGTTTTAGAATTTCCTCCAAGCCTACCTAAGTTTATATGTTTATATTGAACTACGCTTGGTTCATCTATAAAAGTTTGATCACTACCAACCCAACTAATACAATTATTCATAAGTAGAATTCTCCAAATACAATTTTAAACGGTTACAGATTTCCAGTATTTCTTTTGTATTACCTCTTGGAGCCTCTGGCCAATCTTGTACGCCACTAGGTCCCCAAAATTTCTTTGGTGTATTAAGATAACGAGGAATAATATGCATGTGTAAATGAGGAACATTATCACCAGAAACAATTGCATAAACATGTTCTGCTTTCTCGCACTCCATTAAAGCTTTGCTAACAGAAGCAATTATTAATCCAAAAGCTTTTGATTCTTCTACACTCATATCTCCTAAAGTTGGAATATGCCTTTTCAAATCTATCATTATATATCCTAGGTAACTTTGCTGATTATTGTTATCGATATGTCCCACATAAACATCATTATTTTCATATATTTTAAATTGAGATGCAGAAATATCGCCTTTGTGTTTTTGGCAAATAAAGCAATCTTTTTCTTTCATAACCTATTCTCCTCCCTTAGGTGATTTTTATGATTATATAATAAAAATTACCTAAGGGAAATAATTATTCGGAATTATTCGTAAAAAAATAAGCTTTAAAAGGGAATAGTAAGCTAGATATACCGCCAAACAGTATAAGCGAAATGATGACTCCACAATTTGGACGAAGTTGGACGGGCTTAGGTGTTTTTTTAGAAGGAAAAGGTCACGAACTAGAAATATCTTCATTAGGCTGGGGAAAAGGATTTTAATCCATAATAGTCGCTTTTCCTTTTAAAGAGTACGGTGTAATAATTATGACGAACAGTGATTTAGGAAAGCATCAAATGGATGGTATTATTGGAGAGATTTATCGGACATACGTAAAACACGAGAAGTAAAGCCCCTCAGGGAGAATACTTTACTTCTCATGTTTACGTTGACTTTGTGAATCTTCTTTTGATTTAGTCTTTTTCTTCTCATCTTTTAATTCAATTTTTAAGTCTTCCATTGGGACGTCATCGGCAAATTTTTGGTTTTCAAATTCATCTAGAGCAGTTCGGTTTTCTACATTTCTTTTTGATTTTTTCTCTCTGTGTCTATTGTTATTATCCGCCATTATTTACCACCTCTTATAAAATACATTCCCCTTTATATGTAGGTAGAAACATAGATTTATAAATAAGATGTATACAAACACAAAAGGTTTACGGAATATAATTCTATAAGAGAATTTTAAATCAATTTCTTATCAACAATTCGAAAGTATACCTCCTCAATTTGTATTCATAAATTTTTAACGAATTCTTCTTTTATACTTACTATCTCTATACTAAAATAAAAAATGTTTAAGTGTGTTGACAAATTGTCAACACACTTGTATATTAAGCAATGAAATTATATAAGGTAGGAGAATACAATGAGTGATAAATCTTTAACTGGTGAACGACTGAGAAATATTTTAGACGAAAAAGGCATGTCAATGAGACAACTTGCAAAAAGCTCAAATATTAATGTATCTACTATTTCTAGAATTATAAATGGCCAACGAAAGCCAACACTATCACATTTACAAAGGCTATCCGAAGTTCTTCATACCTCTATTCAAGATCTATTGGGGGAGGAGAAGGTATCTTTGTATGAAAACGAAAATATGGCCTTACAAGAATCATTTTATACGGTTCAGTCTACATTGGGACAAGTAGGAGATTCGAATGGTTTATCGATACAAGAAATCGAGAAGGAATTAAAAAAGTACATGAAATTTGTGCAAACAGAAGAGGGAGAATCTACTGTACTAGAAAACTATAAAGATAAGCGCTCCAAATTAGGAGATTTTAATGGTCCGTATTTACAACGATTAGAAGATATGTTTCTACGGTTTTCTTCTAAGAAAGGAACCACAAAGCAATTAATTCTTATGGGAAGTGCGCTATTATATTTTATATTTACAGTGGATGTCATACCTGACTATTTATTTCCGATTGGATTTGTCGATGATGCAATTGCTATTAATCTAGTAATGGGAATGCTTGAAAAAACACAATAATATGAGGTGGGGTTAAAAGATGTAAGTGAGGGGTTTTTATGCAAAAAAAGAATATATCTATTGATTACGGTATCGTTATTATCTTATTCTTGTTTTTCGTTATAAGTCTGATTGCTGTTTATAGTGGTTCAGGTCAATATGCACAAACAGAACCATTTTTTTTCGTGTTAAGACAAGTAGTATGGTATGTAGTAGGAACCTTAGTTATGATAGGTGCAGCTTATTTTGACTATGAATTATTAGAACGGTGGGCATTGCCATTATACCTAAGTGGGATATTTTTATTAGTGCTTGTTCACTTTTTTGGTACTACGAAAAATGGATCTCAACGTTGGATTCACTTAGGTGTGTTTGATTTACAACCATCCGAATTTGTAAAGATATTCTTAATATTATACTTAGCGGTTCTATTAAAAAAGTATGGTAAATCTCAGTTAGATTTAAAAGGCAGCCTTATTTTAACAGGAAAAATACTTGCTGTTACGTTGATACCGTTTGTTTTCGTTTTTGTACAACCTGATTTAGGATCATCACTAATTATTTTAGTAATTGCATTAACATTGATCATGGTTTCCCATATTTCCTATAAAGTCATTATCATGCTTATTATTGCATTCGGAGCTTGTTTGTCATTCCTTGTGTTTACATTTACATATTTAAATGAAGTATTTGAAAGCCTTCTTAAACCACATCAATTGGAAAGAATATATGGCTGGCTTAATCCCGGTGAATATGCCTCTAATTTTGGGTATCAGCTTTACCAAGCAAGAATGGGCATTGGTTCAGGTCAATTAACAGGGAATGGGTTTAGTCAAGGTCAACAAGTGCAACAAGGGAAGATTCCAGAGGCACATACAGACTTTATATTTGCCGTTATTGGAGAAGAATTTGGCTTTTTAGGTGCAGGTATTTTAGTTCTTCTATACTTTTTTCTTATTTACCGAATTATACGAGTAGCATTTCAATCAGAAACCTTTTTTGGGGTTTATATATGTGTGGGAGTGGTTGCATTAATTGCTTTTCAAGTATTTCAAAATATTGGAATGACGATAGGTGTGATGCCAATTACCGGAATAACATTGCCCTTGGTTAGTTATGGCGGCAGTGCTTTATTAACGAATATGTTAGCAATAGGGATTGTTTTTAGTGTTCAAATTAGATCATCGAAAGACTATCTATTTAGAGAAAAGGCATTATAGTTATTAAAAGGAAGGGTGATGAAATGATTAGAGACAAATTAAAAAGAATAGACTATTCATTAATCATTATTCCCATGGTATTAGCGATTTTCGGAATTATTATGGTGTATAGCGCCAGCTTTCCTTTTGCATACGTAAACTATGATAACTCAACTTATTTTGTTCAAAGACAAATTCTATGGTTTTTAATCGGTCTAGTGTTTTTTATATTCGCCACACTTATCCCTATACATATATATGGGAGGTTAAGTCCGATTTTCATATTACTGTCTATCATATTATTAATTCTTGTATTACTTCCAGGAGTTGGAGTAGAAAGAAATAATTCGCAACGGTGGATACAACTTGGTTTCTTTCTATTCCAGCCAACTGAAGCAATTAAAATATTTATGATTATCTATTTTTCTTACATTTTTGCTAGAAAGCAGTCATACATAGAAAAATTTCATAAAGGATTATTACCGCCGTTAATTATTTTACTAGTAGTATTCCTGCTAATATTATCACAACCAGATTTAGGTACAGCTGCATTAATTTTACTATCTTGTGGAATTATTGTTACGTGTTCAGGTGCAAAGTGGAGCCATCTATTGTTTTTAGTCAGCACCGCAGTTGTCGGGCTTATTTATTTTGCATATTCTTCCCCGTATCGATTGGATCGTTTAACGTCATTCCGCGATCCATTTGACAATTTTGCCGGAGACGGATATCAGTTGGTGAATTCTCTAACTGCAATTGGAAGTGGGGGATTGACTGGGAATGGGTTAGGAGCAAGCATTCAAAAGTTAGGTTTCTTACCAGAATCACACACGGATTTTATTATGGCTATTACCATTGAGGAATTAGGTTTACTAGGATTATTTATAGTGATTATAGCGTATATGTTTATTCTAGTTAGGGGAATACAAATTTCGAGAAAACTTACCGAATCATTTCATCAATTTCTGGCAATAGGTATTACATGTCAACTAATGATACAAATCATGTTTAATTTAGGAGCTGTTTCAGGTCTATTACCAATAACTGGTATAACACTCCCGTTAATTAGTTATGGGGGATCTTCCCTATTATTTACAATGATATCCATTGGAATATTAGTGAATCTATCTTCTTATGTGAAGCAAACGGAAGAAAAAATATAAAGATGGGAAGGAAGACATCTACTTCCTTGCCATCTTTAATTTGTTTCTTTATGCATAGGATAATCTTTAAGCTGACGGTGTATTTTCATAAGTTATGGTTAATCGTTGTTCTTTCAAATCTTCTACTTGTTCACTGAAATTAGTTACCACTCGGTTGATTTTATAACTTAAAGTAAGGCCAATAGATACGTCATGTAACTGTAGAAGGCGAGATTCACTTTGCAGAGATTCTACAATCTTTCCTTTTTGATCTTGTCCAACAATAACGTCTTCAATAAGTTTATAAAATTGATCATCTTGTTCTTGTATGTTATTCACATGTTTTCGTAATGTATCTTTTTTATATGAAAAATCTTCACTACTAAGTATACTCTCTGTAACAGTGATAGAGTGCAATTCACTCATAATTAGATCCTCCCAATTAACTTGAACATATCTGAAACGTGATCTTCTGCTTCAAATAAATCTTCAATGGACGTTCGGTACGTCTCTATATGTTTTTTCCCTTTTTCAACGGACTGTCGCATGTAACTAATTTCCTCATCAAGATCAGCTTGTTCTAAAGGAAGAAATTCTTCATGGACATTAATTTGACGGACAGTCTTATTCAAACGTGGAAAGTATATGTGTTTTCTTAGTAAATCTCTATATAGACCAGGACTAGCTTCCATTTCATTTATCTTGGCGATTACTTTTTGTTTTTCTTCATTAAATGCGGTTTGAATTTCATCAGTCACTGCTTTTTCGAGGTTATTAATCATGGTGGATTTCTCTTCAAGAAGGGGAAAGCATTGTTGATACATTCGAAGTGCCGCAGATATATTAATTTGTATGTTTCCTTCTTTACTGGAGGTTAATACCATATCTCTTCCTAGATAAGATTTATTACTGCCATCACCACTTATAGATGAAAGCATTTCTATCAGACTATGACTATCTGTAATTGCTTCTAAGTTGTGTAGAATATTACTATTCTGAATATTTTTGACGATTTCTGTGAAGCTTTTTCCGTGTTGCATGATTTTTAAAATTGTGCCAGAGTCTGCACCTAATGTAGCAAATGGGTTATTCAAATCTCGTACACTTATATTTCTTTCAATTAATTCTTGAATCTCATTAAGTTCGTACTGCAAATTACCGAACTCGGTGATTAATATATCTTGTTGGTTCTTGGTAATATAACCAGCTTCATAGAGTCTGCCGAAAATTAATTCTGAGTTATCTGTTATCATTTTAATCTTTTCGTTTAATATCGGAACATTGTCGTTTAAGTTACGGATGACAGTATCTACTTCAGTAGAATTTGTAATATACCATTTGAAATAGTCCATTCCGCCACTTTTATCTTCAAATATTGAAGGGTTAACTCCCAGTAATTTCTCAATACCAGCATTCATTCCACCTTGCTCTGCTGCTAACGTGTAATCTATGGCCATTTCTTGAAAACTAACAATGACATCGTCGGGAATATCATCAACCATTTCACGTAAACCAGGAAGGGTAGGGTTCGTGTTAATATACTGAACGGCTCCTAATGTTAGAAAACCACGTATACCACTCACAGCGTATAGTGGGTCATCTTCAGAAATAAGTTGTGTTATATTTTGTTCTTTGTCACTGTAGTAATCTTTTGCGAAATCGTGAAGTTCTTGAGGCGGGATGTCGTAGATGTCAGCATCTGAAAACACTATATTCTTTATTGACTTTATTTTCGAAATCTTCGTCAATGTGATATAGCTGATAATAATTGGTTTGTGCTCCGTTAACGCTAAAAACTTCATCAAACGTATCGAAAGCTAAGTGTGCTGTTGTATTATTGTTATGTGCTAAAGAGTGAGAAAGGCCAATTGTTTTTATATTATTAAGGTGGAAAATATCATTTGTTTCGTCTGCAAAATCTTTGGTGGCAATTGCTTGATCAGCATTATTTCCTGCAAACATTGCTTTTATATTATATTCCCAATCATGTATATCTTGTGTCCCTTGAGATATTATATATACTTCTTCTGTTTTACCATTATCAATATATAATGCGGTACCATCATAACTGGATTGATTGATTTGTTTATTACTCGACTGGGAAGAATGATATAGATTAAGATCCCCATCAAGTAATTCCCCAGTTTCTTCTAAATATATTTTTTCAAAATCTTTTTCAAAATTATTTTTTGCTTCATTTAAAGAAGTATTTTGTAATGCTTTAGGAGAAAAATGTTTATATTCTAAGTCGATTATTCTAGTCTTTAATTCAGGAGTAGATAAAATATTTTCCATTTATATCACTCCTTTTTACTATTAATTATGTTTATAGATTTAATTTGTTTCAGCCATTTTTCTTTTTCGGAATTTGTTTTTTCTGAGCATTGGTTTGCTTCAAGTTTATCGTTACACCTTAACCTTATAGTCAAATCTATTTGACCATGTGTATTCCAAATAAATACTGCTATCTTATAAAACTGTTCATCTGGTCTATATTCCGCAATGGATAAATTTGAATTATTGTCCGTTTCAATATTTCTAAATTCTAACTCTCTATCATGACTTTTTGATATGCGATCCATACTAGACTCAACATTAGGCTCTCCTTTGTAATAGCGTAATTTATAGTTCACAAAAATATCTTTCGTTTTATCAACATCCGCAAAAGTAATCGTCTCACTTCTGTCATCTGGTCCAACAATATGGGTTCTGTCACTGACCATCATCTCCTCAGGAAAGTCCATGGTAACACTATTTGATTTGGATAAAAAAGGATAGAAGCCTTCACGTACAGGTTCTATGGATTGTATAAATTCTCGGGTGAATTCATCTTGAAGGGCTGGAACATCGGGTAATTCTTCGGCATTCATTTCAGAAGGAGACACATTTTCTTCTTGATCATTATTCATACCACAACCTCCTATAATAATTAAGCAAGTGAATAGTAACCACATATATTTTTTCATGAAGCATTCCTCCAACATAGGTCTTAATATTCATCGTATATAAGTATATAGATTATATACCCCAAATCAATAAAAATAAGTAAAAATTATGAAAATAATGCAAATGTCTTGAATAATATTAACTATAATAGGTGAAAAGCAAGCGTGTAAATGTCTCTATTAAAAGAATTTATAAAGAATATTGGAATTGAAAAGAAGAAAAAATTGAGGGATCGCTTATCTTTTCCAAAGAAGTACCTTTAAATGCTTTAGGAGAAAAATGATTATATTCTAAGTCGATTATTCTGGTTTTAAATTCAGGTGATGAAATTATGTTTTCCATTATCATCACTCCTCTTCAATAGTAACAATATTAATGGTTTTTAAAAGCTCAATTACTTTTTCTTTATGATTAATTATTTGTTTTTGACAATCTTCTGAATCTAGAATGTCATTACATCTAAGGCTTATTGATATATCTATGTTTCCAATTTCGTTCCAACTAAATCCAGCAATATTATATAGTTGCTCATTAAATTTGTAATCAGCAACTGAAAGGGTCGTATCATTTTCAGTTTTTATTTTTTTAAATTCCAAATCTTCTCCATGGCTTTTGGAAATTCGATCTTCAACATTTTCCTCAATTGGTTCTCCTTTATAATAGTCAAGACTAAAGTTTAAAAAAACTTCTTCACCTCTATCGATATGTGAAAAAGTAATAGTCTCGCTTCTATTATTAGGTCCAATATTATGGAATTTATAATTTACTACCATCTCCTCTGGAAAGTCCATCGTAAAACTCTTTGACTTGGATAAGAAAGGGTAGAAGCCTTCACGTACAGGTTCCGTGGATTGTATAAATTCTCGTGTGAATTCATCTTGAAGGGCTGGAACATCGGGTAAATCTTCAGCATTCATTTCTAAAGGAGATACATTTTTTTCTTGATCATTATTTATACCGCAACCTCCTATAATAAATAAGACAACTAATAATAACCACATATATTTTTTCACGAGGCATCCTCCAACATAGGTCTCAATCTTCATCGTATATAAGTATATAGATTATATACCCTACATCAATAAAAATAAGTAAAAATTATGAAAATAATACAAATATCTTGAATAATATTTACTATAAGAGGTGAAAGTGAGAATCTATTTGAATTTCATAATTAATATATTTGGCATAAAATCCAAATGTTGTGCTGTTTGATTTCCATTGCAGACGGACGCTTTTTAGCGGGTACGGCCTCAGCTAACTTAAAAGAAAAACACTTTTCAAGTGGATCTTCAGCTCGTGCTATACCTGTAGGAGTCGCCGTCTTTCATTACAATACAATTAAAGCGAAGTTTTCACTACAAAATACTATAAATCTTGTTTTAATTTCAGGGGGTATTAAATAGATTAGGATTCATACTACTCACTCACTTTTTATAATCTTCAAATTTTATTGATTTAAATTGTTCAATGATACCATTTTTATGGTTATTTATCTTGCTTTCGCAATTATTTTCGTTCAATTCATTAGTACATTTTATGGTAGAGGTTATTTGAATTTGTTCATTATCATTCCATAATAATGAAACTAGCATTAACCTCTTGTCATTTATTTTATACTCTGCAGTATCAAATGTTTTTGTATTGTTACTATCTATATTTTTAAATTCTATGTCATAACCAGCATTTTGGGAGAGCTGCTCCTTACTATTATCTGGACTTGAGATAGCGTTAAAGTAGTTGAATGTATGACTTATAAAGATATCATTAATTGCTTCTTTATAACCTATAACCAGTGTTTCACTACGGTTATCTGGACCAACGATATGACTTTTTTCGTCTATCACCATATCCTCAGGAAAGTCCATCGTAAAACCATTTGACTTGGATAAGAAAGGGAAGGAGCCTTCGCGAACAGGTTCGGTTGACTGTATAAATTCTCGGGTGAATTCATCTTGAAGGGCTGGAACATCGGGTAAGTCTTCGGCATTTATTTCAGAAGGAAGTAAATTGTCTTCTTGATCACCATTGATACCGCAACCTCCTGTAATTAATAGGACAACTAATAATAACCACATATATTTTTTCATGAGGCATTCCTCCACCGTAAATCTTAATCTTTATCGTATAAGTATAAAGAATATATACCCTGATGAAATAATAAAATGCGTAAGCATTATTTTCTAGAAGAAATGAAAATTAATTTATTTTTGAACTTATAGTTATTTACTTTCATTATTAATTACATCTATGGTTTTTAAAATATCAATAATATGTTCTTTTTCCTTATCTACATGCTCTTGACATTGATCTGGTTCAAGATTATCGTTACACATTAAACTTACTCCAATTTGTACTCTGCCATATTCGTTCCAACTTAAAGCTGCTATAGAATAAAGTTTCTCGTTAAATCTGTAGTCTGCAATGGATAAATTCGTTTCATTATTTGTTTTTATATCTTCAAAATTTAAATCCCTGCCATGGGCAACTGACATTAGTTCTTTCGCATTTTGTTCATCAGGTTCTCCTCTGTAATAATGTAAAATAAAATTTGGATATACTTCTAAGTTTCTATCAGAAGGTCCCAAAGTAATCGTTTCGCTTCGGTTTTCAGGAGCAACTATATGACTTTCAGTATTTACTACCATCTCCTCTGGAAAATCCATTGTAAAACTCTTTGACTTGGATAAGAAAGGGTAGAAGCCTTCACGAACAGGCTCCGGGGATTGTATAAATTCTCGGGTGAACTCATCTTGAAGGGCTGGAACATCGGGTAAGTCTTCGGCATTTATTTCAGAAGGAGACACATTCTTTTCTTGAACATCATTGATATCACAACCTCCTATAATAAATAAGACAACTAATAATAACCATATATATTTTTCCATGAGACCTCCAACTTAGGTATTATTCTTATCGAATTTTGAAAATAACAAATATATCACAAGCACTATGTATTGTATGTACATAGGTCATTGTCTACACCACATATAAGTATATAGATTATATACCCCAAATCAACAAAAATAAGTAAAAATTATGAAAACAAAAAAATACAGATAGCGTATCTGTATTTTTTACAAACCAATTATTCTTTTTCTATTTTTGCATCAGTAATAATTGGATATGCCATTCTATTGATTCCTTCAAATGTTCCAACTACTCGAACATGGTCATCTTCTGTCCATTCTTCAATAGAATCAATAACAATAACATAAATATCACCTTCTGCATCTTCAATGTGAATATGGTTACTTTCTTTCAAAGTAAATGCTTCATGTTGTACGTCTTCACTATCTGAGCTTTTCATTACATGTGTTTGTTGGTTTTCATTAATTTTTTTAATTTTTCCATGCAAATTAACCGTAGTACCACTCGAAATAATCTCGTCATCAGCGTGGTCACCTAATTCCAGACTATTCAACATTTTCCTATAGTCTGCTTCAACCGTTTCATTATTGCATGCAGCTAACAAAGTAAAACAAAATAGTAATAGAACTAATACTTTTTTCATGATATATATTTACCTCCATTAATATATTATACGAATAGAAAAATAGCTAGTTCTGAAAAGAATACAGGATTTATCTGTGATCACTCCCGCTGATTCACTTCCGTTGCTGCTCTTATTCCTGATTGAATAGCACCTTCTATCCAGCCGTTAAAATCAGAGGTGTGTTCTCCAGCAAAGTGAATTCTTCCTTCCGGTTGCCTGATAATGTCTTCTGTTATTGAAGCACCGAGTAACGGTGTTAATAGAGTGAAGCATCCTGCTGAATATGGATTGAGACTCCAGTTAAAATATACGGAACGAGAAAATTGTTTATATACTATATTGCTGTATATTTTGGCAAGATCTTTTAAAATCATTTGTACCATGAGGGTAGGAGTTGTACTAGTCCAAAGTAGTGCATCTTCACCCCAACTATAACTAGCTAATAATACAGCTGGTCCTTTTGTTCCTTTACCATAACTAGGTATGTAAGAGAACCTACTGGGAAGGTCAGAGATAGCATTTCCCATATTTAAATCTTCCCAGAACCTTTCTTTGAATTCGATGCCTATTTTTACAGAAGGTATATGAAGTAATTGACGAATAATTTGCCATTTATAAAAAGAAATAGATTCATAGGGGATTACATCAATAAATTGAAAGACAGAGAATGGGGAGGTGTTTATTACATAATCGCCTTTATACGTTTGTTTTTTATCAGTGTGAACAGTAATATGTGTAGATGACTGATGAATTGCGATAACTCGTTGTTCTGTTTTTAAATTTTTGTCAAGCTGCTGAGAGATAGAATATGGTAATCTGTCATTTCCGTTGTTGATAGCATCGAAATGAACATTATCTACGGTTAAAGGTTCTAAAATATCAGTAATGACATCTACAAAACTACCTTGTGGAAATCCCTCCAGTCCAGAAATTATCCCAATTAATCTTATTGCATTTGGAGAAAGAGAGGGACCTAATGGATTATTTTGTAGAAATTCTCCAATCGAATAGCCTTTATATTTTTCTTCGAGTAATCTTTGTTCTTCTTCATCACTATTTGTATATAGTTCTATAAATGGATCAATGGCTTCTTGAAGAAGTTGTTGGGCTGTTTTTCCTTTTTCATGATCTGGTAGGGGGAAGTTTAATATATCAGGGTTCGCTTCATATTCTTCTCTAGTTGTTCGAACATTATTAACTAGAATGATATCTTCAGGCGTTTCGTTTATAAATGGATGGATTTTCAAGTCGAATTTTTTGATATACGCATGTACTAGTTGATGATAATTAGGAATTCTCATTGCACCAACATCTAAGTAATTTCCTTCGGTTAGTGGTTCACGGATTGTATAAACTCTTCCTCCAACACGTTTATTTGCTTCAATAATCATTACATCATGTCCAGCGTCCTTTAGTAAATGTCCGGCAACTAATCCAGCCAAACCAGCACCAATAATAATGATTCGTTTAGGAGTGCTTTTCCCTTTGATACCATTAACGATAATATGAAGATAGTCTTCGGGGTAACGTAGTTGAATTGGTTCTCTTGTGTTCATCTGATTACCACCTTTTTAAAACATCATATGAGTTACTTGTGTCTTATATGCTGAATAACGAGGATAAGGTGGTGTAAGTGTTTGCTATAATTAGTATTACGATAGAAAAAGTGAGGGGAACAGAATGAATGCATATCCGTTATTTATAATTAATGTAGAAGCTGCTATCTATAACAGAGGAAAGTGGTTGATTATAAGTAGAAGTGAACAAGAATCCCATGCGGGAGGTTTATTATCGCTTGTCGGCGGTAAGGTAGAGTATTCCGAGATAGAGCTAGATGTACTCGAAAATGCGTTGAAAAGGGAAGTGATGGAAGAAGTTGGTATTGTTGTAAATAATCCGGTTTATATTTATAGTAATTACTTTACATTTGATTCAGATAAACATGTAGTTAATATTGTCTTTGCTTGCTCATATCAAGAAGAAAATGAAAGGCCAATTATTAACAGTGAGGAAGAGATTGATGAGATACAATGGATGAGCTCGGAAGAAATTAATCAAAATAGCAAAGCACCAATTCACCTAAAAGAAAGTATTCAACGATGTGAAGATCGAATGTTCTGTATTTAAATCAAAGAAGGCCCAAAAACTAAGGTACAAAGTAATGGGCCTTCTTTGATTTATCCACTGCTATTTTTACCTATCCCAATTCCATAATTCCACTTCTCCTATTTCTTCATTTTGAATAAAAGGCAGGTCTTCAAGTTTTTTTAATTCTTTTACTGGTCCTGTGACAACTGCACCGTAAGTGATAAATCCTTCTTCTTTAATGTATTCATATTGTGCTTGTAAATGTTTTAAGTTAAGAAAATTAGTATAGTAACTCTTCGTTTGATTGAGAAGATCCTCCATATTTTTTAACATGATGTTTTGGCTGCTTTCTATATTAGATAAACTATTATATCTGCTTGATAATAAGTAGTCCGAGGAGTGTTCTATTCCTGGGGTTAGACCCAAACGATCTGTGATAGCAATTTGATCATTACTATTGGACCATCCTTCGGGTTCGTATTTTATAAATTCACCAGTATAAAGCGGCATCCATAAAAGCATTATATCCAAATCATGTAATTTGGATTGCAATTCTTTCGGGCTCATATATTTATCTGTAGAAAAAGCAAGTTCGCCTACGGTTCCTTCTGGTAGCTGTTCTAATGATTTCCATACACTCTGATTAGTACTGCCATCTACCGATTCATTTGTCCTCGGATCTTTCGGTAAATAAAAATCAAATGGTGGTAGCTCTTCTGAATTTTGCTCTGAGTAGTTAATGGAGGAAAAATAACTAATGAATGTTTTTTTGATCTCCGCTTCGCCGATAAATTGTTGTTCTGTGCCTATACGTTTTGAGATAGGGTAAGTAATTTCGTTTGTTCCAAAAAAGTTCATTTCTGATTTGGTATCTGTACTTAATTCAGATCCTGTTGCGTTAGGTGTTGTCCATTCTAGGGCTAATATGGAAAAATACAAATTCTTCTTCGTAACATTTAATTGGTCTGCAGCTATGTTAATGACTATCATATAAAAAGCATATAGGAAAAAAACAGCTAACATAATACGTAATACTCGAAATACGAGTGTAAAACGATATTTTCTAAAAATCTTCTTTTCCATATCATTGTTCCAATTCTTCATAGTACCATCCTTTCTTTTTAGCCAACTGTTGTAGTCTCTTTCTTGCACGATGAAGAGTTACTTTTACTTGCTCTTCAGTCAACTCGGTTGTTTGCATTATTTCTTGATAGGAGAAGTCTTCAAATTCTCGTAAGTAGATAATAGTACGATAATTTTCTGGAAGAAACTGCAATAACTGTGCAATATTCTCATAAGTTTCTTTTCTTTCTAAATCTTCCTCTGGGAGACCATATGGGCTTAACATCTCTTTTTGAGGAAGTAGTTTGTGAAACCAAATTTGTTGCCTTCTTACTTTTTTGCGCCATTCATCGATATAGGTGTTTCGAGTAACGCGAAACAACCAGCTTCGAACACTCTCGTCTTTAAAGGTATGTAAATGAATGGTTGCTTGAAGAAATGTTTCTTGAGTCAGGTCTTCAGCGGTTTGCCTAGATTTAGAAAGTTGATAAGCGTATTGGAAAACAGAAGGGGCATGTTTGATAAAAATTTCTTCTAATTGGTTTTTCTTCACTTAATCCCCTCCTAGTTTAAAGTCATTGATAATAACGTTTATGCTTACATCAATGTTACAGTAATTTTTCAAATATTTATATTTCGTCATAACAATGTTTTAATATTGATTATTTTCTTCGACATAAGTGATGATATTCGTCATTTCTCGACATGAATATTAGGTTTGTTGTCGATGTATTCGTAAGAATAATTTAAAGTAATTTATCTGGAAACTTTCGTATTTCTAAAGAATGGATATAAAGGATTAATTTTATGTTGGTATTTTGTTTTATTCAGAATAAAAAAATAATTCTTACTTCCTGCTAATTATTTAACTTGAAAGTAGACTTAGTCCTACGTATTCATTTTGTCTTCTTAAGCAGATTTACAACATATTCCAACAACATTTTCAAACAAGGTTTGCTAATGTCTAGTTAGCTATTACAAAATTACACATTACTTCAGAATTTGTTTTATCGAAGGAAGGGGGATTGACGGATTTTGATAGTGCTTTTTATAACGAAAAGGGAGGTATACAGATGGTCCGTAAATTCTTTCTATTAATTCTATCAATCGTATTAACCTTCACTATTTTACCGATGTCAGCGTTTGCCGAACAAGAAGATGAAATACAGACGATTATAAATAATATGTCTGTCGAAGAAAAAGTAGGGCAGTTATTTATTGTCCATGCATATGGACAAACTCCAACAGATCCAAATTATGAATCAACAAACCTTACCAATAACCGTGGTGGTAAGAACTTTCAAGAGGTAATTGAAAACTACCATATTGGAGGGATTATTTACTTCAATTGGTCACAAAACATCGGTACCCCACTAGAAAAACAACAAGTGCATGATTTATCAAATGGATTACAAGATATCGCCTTGGAACAAGATTCAGAGATACCCTTATTTATCTCAACTGATCAAGAAGGTGGTATTGTTCAGCGAGTAATTTCACCAGGTACGGTATTCCCAGGAAATATGGCGATAGGAGCAACAAATTCAATAGACTTTGCATCCAGAAGCGGTGAAATTCTTGGGAAAGAATTGGATGCTTTAGGTATAAATATGAATTTCGCTCCAACAGTAGATGTTAATCTTAACCCTGCTAATCCGGTCATTGGTGTGCGTTCTTTTGGTGAAGATCCGGCGATGGTATCACAATTGGGAGCAGCGCAAATTACAGCATATCAAGAACAAGATGTTATAGCTACTGCAAAACATTTTCCTGGACATGGTGATACGGATGTAGATTCTCATTATGGTCTTCCAGTTATTGATCATGATTTAGAGACTTTGCATGAAGTTGATTTACCTCCGTTCCAAGCAGCGATTGATGCAGGGGTAGGGGCAATTATGACAGGACATATTGTTGTACCAGCATTAGATGATTCTGGATTACCTGCGACATTATCCTATCCTATATTAACTGAATTACTTCGAGAAGATATGGGGTTTGAAGGGTTAATTATTACGGATAGCTTAGGAATGTCTGGAGCAAATGTGGTACCGCCGGATCGTGTAGCAGTTGAATCTTTTCTAGCTGGAGCTGATATTTTATTAAATCCTCCAGATGTACCAGTAGCATATGACGGTGTAATGGATGCTGTAGAGTCAGGAGAGATTAGTGAACAACGATTAAATGAATCGGTATATCGAATTCTGTCTGCAAAAACGAATTCTGGATTGTTTGAAGATCCTTATACAGAAAGTAGTAAATTAGAAGTTATTGGCTCAGAGTCACATCTAAAAACAGCTAGTGAAATTGCGGAGAAAAGTATCACTTTACTAAAGAATGATGGAGATGTATTACCGCTTCAGGAAGATGAAGAAGTGTTTATTACAGGCCCTTCAGCTGCATATCCAAATAAGATAGCAAATCTACTAGAGGAAGAAGATTTCAATGTTTCGCATTATAGTACTGCAACGAGTCCAACAGATGATCAGATTGCAGAAGCAGTAGACAGAGCAACGTCAGCAGATAAAATCGTTGTGACAACATATACTGCAAATACAAATGAACGACAACAAATGCTTGTGGAAGCACTACAAGAACTGGACAAACCGATTGTAGTTTCCGCGCATCGAAATCCGTATGACTTAATGGCATTTCCAAATGTAGATGCTTACCTTAATTCTTATAGCTATTTGGATGTTTCATTAGATGCAGTTGGTGATTCGTTAATTGGGAATATTAATCCTCATGGGAAATTACCTGTAACGATACCGGATATAAATGAAATAGGAGATGGTATTGATTATGTTGGTGCTGAAAGTGCAAATGATATTAAAGCACTTGTAGAAGATCTTCATGCAAATGAAGAATTAAATTCAGAAGAAGCGAAGAAAGCGTTAGAAAGACATTTAACTGCAATCGCGCAATTTGAAAAGACTAATCAATCAGCGAAAGTCATCAAACATTTGAAGAGTTTTCAAACATTAGTAGATCACTATAGTGAACAAGAAGCACTAAGTGAAAAGGCGTATAACTATCTAGAAACTACTAGTCTTCGTTTAATAGATCAATGGGAAGACTAAAATAATGCCAAGCAGTAAAGGAAGAAAAATATGTTGTTTCGATCATTAATGAAATTATCTCTTTTCTGTTGTTTAGTACTCTTGACTCTATTACAAATTCATTCACCTACCTCAGCTGTATTTTCTGATTCCGAGGAGATTCAAGGAGAAATTAATGTTGAGATAGAAGAAAAAGAACAAGAGACAGAAGATAATAAGAAAATGGAAGAAAGTGAAACAGAAAAAGACAAATTAAACAGTGAGAAAGATAGTGATTCTAAAGAAAAAGAAATTCAAGTAGAGGAAGATACACCACAAGACCAGAAATTACCTTCTGAGGAAGGGAATGAGGTTCATCATGAAAAGGATGAAACTAGTTCTGACATGGCTGAAGAGGAGAAAGAAACGAATAAAAAGGAATCTAGTGAAACAACGAATTCCGAAGATGAAATAGAGGAAGATTCATAATTGGAGAGGGGGTGAATGCTATGCGTATAACTAATATTTTTCGAAAAGTCGGTAAACTTATTTTCACATGTTGTTGGGTAGTATTAATAGCATTTTTAGCATTATCGCTAGTTTCAAAAGCAAATGGAAATGATGGAAGTATCCTTGGGTATCAGGTGAAGTCAGTTCTGTCTGGATCAATGGAGCCCGGTATCCAGACTGGGTCCATTATTGTTATTAATACGAAGTCGAATGCAGCTGACTATCAACGTGGAGATATAGTTACATTTACTGGTGAAGAAGGAATGTTAATTACTCACCGAATTGAAGAGGTTCAAAGTAGTGGCACGCAATTTATTACAAAAGGGGATGCAAATAATGGTCCTGATGTGAGTCCGGTCCCGGTATCAAATATCGTTGGAGAATATAGTGGAATTACCATTCCTTATATAGGATATGTGTTGCATTTTGCCACCACTGCACAGGGAGCAGCGTTATTATTTATTCTTCCTGGGATATTATTAGTAAGTTATTCCATTATTACCATTCGAAAAGCTTTAAAAGAAGTAAAACAATTAGTAGAAGAGAAAACGGCCTAATAAAAATGAGGAGGAAATTACAATGGATATTAAAAAGAAATTAGGAACAGGTATAGCTTCAGCGGTATTAGGATTAACGCTTATTAGTGGAGGAACGTATGCTTATTTTAGTGATTCTGTGACCACTAATAATACGTTTGCTGCAGGAACAATTGACTTAGGGGTGGATCCGACAGAAATTATATCCGTTGATAATATTAAACCTGGTGATGTAATTACACGAGATTTTGAGTTGCAAAATAATGGCACACTCGATATTGAGAAAGTGTTATTAGATACTGATTATACTGTAATTGATGTAAATGGTGATAATTCTGAGGACTTTGGTAGTCATATCCGAGTTGAGTTCTTATATAACGCGGATAAGCTTGATGAAGTTATCTATGAAACCACTTTAGCAGAGTTGAAAGATATGACACCTGAAGCAGTAAATGAAAATGTATTTTATCCTTTACTAGGTGAACAAGGTCTTCCAGTAGATTCCATTGATGATTTAGTTGTTCAATTTCAATTTGTAGATAATGGTGAAGACCAGAATCAATTCCAAGGAGATTCCCTAGAATTGTCTTGGACATTTACAGCATTACAAACAGAAGGTGAAGATAAATAATAGTAGCTATAAGAGGTTGGGACACAAGTATTAGTCAAAAGATAACCGAATGATTTGGTTCTGAGAACCCGCTTCAGAAATATACTCGCTTATCCAGCGGCGGCAGGTGAGCCTCCGAATGCTTATGCATCAGGGTCTCACTTATGCCTTCCTTCCTCCCATAGGACAAGGAAGACATCGACAGCATTGCATCGCACGCAGAAAATCTATTTTTGATCTTCAAGGAGTCTCTGTATATTTCTTACGCTTAATCTAAATATCATTCGTCTTTTTACCAATACTTTTTGTCATGTGCCAACCTCTTATTTCTATGGAGTAATGGAGGAAGGAGGAATGTAATGAATTATCGTTTGCGTAGAAAGATTAATATATTTTTCGTAATAGTTTTGTTATATGGTGTGATTTTACCTTCAACACAAGCCGTTGCAGACAATACTGAGTATGAACCTGAAAACCCAGGAATTAAAGGTGAACAAACAGATCAAGGTAATCTTGGGATGGTAGTTACTGCTCATCCTCTAGCTTCAGAAGTAGGATCAGAAGTATTAAAACAAGGAGGAAATGCTGTCGATGCGGCAGTCGCTACCCAACTAGCATTAAATGTGGTTGAACCAATGATGTCTGGGATTGGTGGTGGGGGTTTTCTGATGCACTATGATGCTGAATCAGAAGATATCTCTATCGTAAATAGCAGAGAACGTGCGCCACAAGGAGCAACTCCTGATATGTTTATGGATAAAAGTAATATTGTTACAGAACCAGGGAAATTCTTTCTTGGAGCTATTGATTTGAACGGAGACAGTGGTGGTGCAAAATTTCATGTAGATGATATTCAATTACTCGATTTACAGTCGTCAGAAATGATTTTCGAAGTGGATTTTGAGGGAGGAGAAGGCTCTTGGGATGCAGATAAATTTAATATTTATGAGCGTGGGACTACATTCTCTGAATCTAGTGGTCTTGGGGAAATTATATTTGGTCCCCCATTTGGTAATAATTCATCATCCTTTGGACAAACAACTGCAATAATGGATGAAATAGAAGATAGTGAATTATCATTGAGATTTCGTACAGATGATCCTGGGGAAGACCGTCGCCTCCGACTATGGTTACGGGCGGATGAATATCGTTCTTCTGGTACAACATATGTGAAAAATGGTTATGGCATTGAATTAAATACGGATACAAATGAAGCTCGTATCTTGCAATCAAAGGATTCTACTACTTCTACTTTAGGTAGTTTTTCGTTAAGTGGAACTACTGACTGGCAACATTTACGTTTTCAAGTGGAAGGCAATCAACTCCGTGTGAAAATTTGGCAAGACGGAGTGGATGAACCTAACGAATGGAATGTCGATACCTTTGCTGGTGAAGTGATGCCATTTTCTGAACGAGTACAAAGTGGTTTATCTGTAGGTGTCCCAGGAACTTTAAAAGGGTTAGAAGATGCATTAAATCAATGGGGAACAATGGAATTAGATGAATTGATTCAACCTGCCATTGAGCTAGCTGACGATGGGTTCCCAGTTAATTGGGCTCTGGCAGATGCGATTGAAAGTAATCAGAACAAATTATCGAAAACGGCTGCTAAAGAAGTTTTCTTACCAAATGGAACTCCGTTAGAAGAAGGAGATCTATTAGTTCAGGAGGACTTAGCAAAAAGTTTTCAATTAATTCAAGAGCAAGGAACAGAAGCGTTTTTTCACGGTGAAATCGGAGAAGCTCTTGCTGAAGAAGTAAGTGACCGCGGCGGTAGTATGGAATCAACAGATTTGAATAATTACCAAACCACAGCGGAAGCTCCGGTTTGGGGCGATTATAGGGGATATGCTATAGCATCTATGCCACCACCAAGTTCAGGAGGAATTACGATGCTGCAGTTGCTCGAAATGTTTGAGCAATTGGAACTTACACAATTCGATATACGTTCTATGGAGAAATATCATTACATGACTGAGTCAATGCATCTAGCCTATGCGGATCGAGGTGCATATATGGGGGATCCAGAGTTTATTGATGTACCCTCTGAAGGACTATTGCATCCAGATTATGTAGCTGAAAGGATAGAACTAATTTCTCCTGATCGGGCGAATGATCAAATAGAACCAGGAAATCCTTATGAATATCAAGATGGAGAACCTAGCACCTTCATTGAACAACCAGATGATAAAGTTGATGGTCAAACGACGCACTTTACAATTGCTGATCGCTGGGGAAATCTTGTTTCATATACAACGACAATTGAACAAGTATTTGGATCTGGAATAATGGTGCCGGATTATGGGATTATGTTGAACAATGAATTGACAGATTTTGATGCCGTACCGGGTGGAGCCAATGAAGTACAACCAAATAAACGACCACTTAGTAGTATGACACCGACAATCGTTTTAGATGAAGGGAAACCTTATATGACAGTAGGCTCTCCTGGTGGTGCGACTATTATTACCTCTGTAACACAAACGATTGTCAATACAATCGGATATGAAATGAGTATAAAAGATGCTATTGAAGAACCTCGTATTTATAGTAACGCTTATCCTTCCATTCGTTGGGAATATGGGATTGGTGAATCTGTCCGAGAAAGAATGGAACAATTAGGGCATCGTTTTGAATCGAGCCCGCAAGAAATCGGTAATGTTAATAGTATTGTGCTAGATCAAGAATCAGGCATGTATTTTGGTGCAGCGGATTCAACTCGAGAGGGAACGGCAATTGGCTTAAACTTAGATGATTTTCCAGGGATCAGTGAATTAATCGAGTTAGTAGAAGCGAATGTGGAAAGTGGAGAAATAAGTTCTGATGCAGGTAACACGCTGCTTACCCATTTGTCAGCTGTTCAACATTATGAAGAGACGGATCAAATGTATAAAGCTATAAAACACTTTGAAAATATGGAAGTACTTGTAAACCATTTTTATGATAACGGAAAGATTTCAGAAGATGTCTACCATCGTTTATTAAGAGAAACATACCTAATTTTGGATTTATGGGAAATGGCTGCATAATGTAGCTATTTCTCTAATTAAATTATAAATGAAAAGGGTGTATGGCGATGAACAAAAGATGGATGCTAACAAGTATGTTAATTGTAATAATGGGTATAGCAATAACGATGACTTATGCATTGATTCCAACAACAGCAGATGAAACGGCCACCAATGAACATGTGATTGAATTAGGAGTAGACACGTTATTAGAAGATCATATGGATTTGGTTGAAGGAAAAAGAGTCGGATTGATTACAAACCCAACGGGTGTAGATCAAGAACTAAATAGTGTTGTTGACCGCCTTTTTGAACATCCAGACGTAGAGTTAACAGCTCTTTATGGACCAGAACATGGGGTTCGTGGAGATGCACAAGCAGGGGATTATGTAGAATACTATATTGATGAACAAACGGGACTTCCTGTATATAGTCTTTATGGGGAGACTAGAAAACCAACTCCAGAAATGCTAGAAGAGGTTGATGTGTTAATTTTTGATATTCAGGATGTAGGTGCTCGTTTTTATACCTATATTTATACGATGGCCTATGCAATGGAGGCTGCAGCAGAGAATGATAAGGAATTTATTGTTCTTGACCGTCCAAATCCACTAGGAGGTAACAAAGTAGAGGGGCCTGTGTTAGATCCAGATTACGCTTCCTTTGTAGGGAATTATCCTATCCCGTTACGACATGGAATGACGGTTGGTGAATTAGCAACATTGTTTAATGGGGAATTTGATATAAATGCTGATTTAACAGTAATAGAAATGGAAGGGTGGAAACGAGGAATGCACTATGAAGATACGGATTTGGAATTTGTACTACCTTCACCAAACATGCCAACCGAAGATACAGCTTTTGTCTATCCAGGCACAGCCTTAATTGAAGGAACAAATGTATCTGAAGGTAGAGGGACAACGAAACCGTTTGAATTTATTGGTGCACCTTTTGTGAACAGTACGGAATTTGCAGCAACATTAAATGGGTTGGATTTACCAGGAGTTACATTTCGTGCTGCATCGTTTACACCGATGTTTTCTAAACACAGTGGAAGTTTGAGTCATGGTATACAGATTCACATTACAGATAAAGAGATTTATGACCCAATCATAACCGGTCTACATGTGGTACAAATGTTGCATGATACGTATCCAGACGATTTTGAATTTAGAGCAGAGAATAGTAATGGAATTTCTTTTTTTGATAACTTGATTGGAAATGGCTGGATTAGACAAGGAATTGAAAATGGTGTACCTGTAGAAGAATTAGCGAGTCAATGGGAAGAAGACTTGTATGATTTCAAGGATGTGCGTAGAGAGTATCTGCTATATACGATACAAGTGGAAGATATCCATGGTTTAATTGAAACATATTCAGAGTCAGGAGATCTTCATGATGATGCAAAGAGAAAATTTGAAATGCATTTGACTGCAGTAGAACGCTTTGAAGAAAGAAAAGATGCTTCGAAAGTGGCAAAGCATATGGAAAGCTTCCAATTATTATTAGATCAACAATTACAAGCTGGCAAGCTGTCTACTTCAGCATATGAAGAATTAAGTGCCGAAACAACAGACATGATTTATCAATGGAAATAATTCTAACGAGGTGAAGCGCATTGAAAACATTTCGATGGTTAAGCACCGTTATTCTTGTAAGTTTCTTTGTAGTTGTTGGTTTTCCAGTAGAATCTGTTTACTCCAGTCCAATGGAGAAAATAGATTTGAAGGTTGGTACTTTTAATGTCGCAGCCGGCACAGGTTTAGATGGTGAATATGATGTCGATAGATTAGCTGATACGATTAATGAATTAGATGTGGATATCATTGGACTCCAAGAAGTTGATGTTCATTGGGGTTATAGGAGTAACTTTGATCATATGATGGAGGAGTTAGCGAGTAGATTAGAGATGGAATATTATTTTGCGCCAATCTATGATTTAGAACCAGTTAATCAAGGTGAACCTAATAGGAAGTATGGTGTGGGAGTTCTAAGTAAATATCCAATTGTAGAAGCAGAGAATCGAAATATCACAAGGTTATCGACACAAGTTCCTAATCCCGCTCCAACACTCGAACCTGGATTTTTACAAGCGAAGATTAATGTAGAAGGCGCTGAAGTAATGTTCTACGTGACCCATTTAGACTACCGGGGAGATCCTACTATTCGTGAAATGCAAGTGGCCGATATGCAGGGAATTATGAGTGAAGGGAATTATAATATTCTGGTAGGAGATATGAATGCAAGGCCTAATGCTACGGAGATAAGTCCCTTATTTTCAGATTTTATAGATGCGTGGGATCTGAACGATACAGATGGAGAAACTTTTCCAGCACATAATCCGGATCGAAGAATAGATTATATATTTGCCTCAAAACGTATGGAAGTTCATACTTCAGAAGTGAAAAAAGGAGGACAAGCCTCTGATCACTTACCTGTTATTGCAGAAATTGAAGTAGTATCTGGAAATCATTCGACTTCTTTTGAAGGACTGGAATGGCTAATCGATTATTATGAAAGACAAGACGCTTTTCATGATCAACGTATACATTTAGCACTATCGGGACAAATAAAAGTATTAAAGCATTATCAAAAAACCGATAATGTTGAAAAATTGCTGCGACACCTGGAACAATTAGAAAACACTATTCATCAATTAGGTGGAGAAGGATTAATAGAAGAAGAGGCAGTAGTAGAAATAAATGAAGATATCAATTATTTATACAATATTGTAGAATAGTATATTAATAAAAATGTTTGAGGTTGAGATCACTTAGTGATTATATAGGAGAACAAGCTAATATCAAATAAAATATACTTAAACTTTTATAGAAGGTGAGACTCCACAAGTACTAATAGGTGTTCATTATTGTTCGTAAAAAGTACAGTATATTTTAGGTATTGTCTCAGATTTTTCCTTTAATTAGTTACGTGTATCTCAACCTTATTATTATTTGAAAATATGAAAAAGGAACACCGTAATCCTATTAACATATTCAGCCTCGCATAGTTGGAAAAAATGGGCAATATGAAATTAAACAACACTAAATGGAGTAGTCTGTGATAAAATAACGATACAATGCAAGTAAAATTTGTACATTACATAATATAAAATTAAAGAGATATGTATGAACTAATCGCTGGTTTTGTTAGGAGAGGATAACATGAAGAAAAAAGTTGGTATTGTATTTGGAGGTAAGTCAGCAGAACATGAGGTTTCACTGCAGTCTGCTAAAAATATTGTAGATGCAATTGACTCAGATAAATACGAGGTATACTTATTAGGAATTGATAAGCAAGGAAATTGGCATGTGAATGATCGATCGCATTACTTGATAAACGAAGAGGATCCTAAATTAATTTCATTAAACAAAACAAATGAAGGAATCGCCGTTATTCCTGGGGCAGAAAAAAACCAGATAGTTACATCGAATTCCAATACTTCTCTAGATCAGTTGGACGTTATTTTTCCAATCGTCCATGGAACACTAGGGGAAGATGGAAGTTTACAAGGAATGCTTCGAATGGCAAATATTCCATTTGTCGGTTCTAGTGTATTAGGTTCTGCTATTAGTATGGATAAAGATATTGCTAAGCGTCTGTTAAAAGACGCTGGATTAAAAGTGGCAAAAGGGTATGCTTATCGAAATATTGATAAAGAAAGCATTAATTATAATAGTCTCAAAGAAGACTTAGGATTACCAATGTTTATTAAGCCAGCAAACCAAGGTTCGTCAGTAGGCGTTCATAAAGTAGAAACTGAAGAACAATTTTATTCTGCAATTAATGATGCTTTTCAATTTGATCATAAATTACTGGTTGAAGAAGCAATTGTAGGTAGGGAAATTGAATGTGCTGTTCTGGGAAATGAAAAACCAGCTGCTTCTATACCGGGTGAAATTTTACCAACGGGAGATTTTTACTCTTATGAAGCGAAATATATTGATGAAACTGGGGCAATACTTCAAATTCCTGCTAAACTAGAAGAGCCTGTAGTAGAGAATATACAAGATATTGCTTTACAAGCTTTTAAAGCATTGAATTGTGAGGGTCTAGCAAGAGTTGATGTATTTTTAACGGAAGACAATGAAATTGTCATTAATGAAATTAATACACTCCCAGGCTTTACAAAAATAAGTATGTATCCAAAATTATGGGAAGAAAGCGGAGTTTCTTATCGAGAACTAATCGAGAAATTAATCGATCTTGCTATAGAGAGAAATCAACGTGATCAACAATTAAAGAGTTCTAGAAATGATGAATAGGGGCTAATTACTTAGTCCCTTTTTAATACTAGAATTGTAAATAGATTTACTTTAAGATGGGTATTAAAGTATAAAGATTTGAGGGAGTATGGAATGAATGAAAAAACAAGTATAAAAGAGAAAGTAATTAAATATGTGGTGAGGAATTTACAATCCATCTTCTTACATTTCCTCATTTTAATTATTGCTTCTTTTACGATGGATCTCAGCTTTGAGACTAGTCAAGCTGCGCAGACATTATTTATATTATTGTTGCTTTATCTTCTAGGGGGATTCGTACTAAAAGTACAACCAACAATGTTACATAATCTTTTGTCTGTTTCACTTGTGCTTATCTATAATATAGTTTTATACTTAGGTCCTATTTTGATTACTCCATTAGAGCAATCCGCTTGGAATGTATGGTTAATCATGAACAGTATACCTTTTATTTATTTAGCATTTTTACATGAACAACTCATTTTAGTTGCCATTGTTATTCCTACAGTATTTTTCTTTATAGGATTATCTATTAAAACTATTATTGTACGAAAAAGAAAGAGAAAGACAAATTAAAGGAAATATACATAAGATTTAGATAAAAAATAGCATTGTAGTAAAAAAATAGGATGATTATCGGTGAGCTCGTACTTTTCTTGTTAGTGTAAAATTCTCTTATTTCAATTACTCAATGCTATTATTTAATTTCAAAAAGCCAAACCTTTTAGAAAAGATTTGACTTATTTTATTTTATCTTTAGGCTCTTCTTAAATCGGTAAGTAGTTATGCGTTTTTAAAGACTTTTGATAATAAATAGCAGCTAATTGAAATTGCTCGTGATAGGAATAAGCATCTGCTAATTGACGTAGATATAGTTGTAATTCATAATGTAACGATCTTTCTTCAAAATATGGGATGATATCTTTTTTTACAAATGATTCAAGTGCATTGGGATTTGTATGGTTGATCCGATGTTCTAACATTTTTACATCCAGTGTTTGCTTATTAATCTTATTTCCGTAAAATTCTTGTACGGATAGTAATACTTGTTCTAACCACTTACTAACTTCAGTGTGGCTATTATGAATATAATAGACTTTAATAAGTTTGAGTATGAGTCCAATTTTTTGTTCCATATTACAATGAATACAAAGTTCGTAGCTTTTTAATAAGTAGTCAATACCTGTTTGGTAATGGTGTTGATCAATTTCTATGGAACCATAGCTTTCATTGCATTTAGCGAGTAGAGTGGGGCAATTTATTTTACTGGCAATGTCTTCTGCAACTTCTGTACATTTCCAAGCTTGCTTATAGTTATGAACTTGCCGGAAATAATTTGAAAATAATAAATGGGATTCCGAACATTCCTCTAGTAAATAACGGCTCCGAAATAGATCTAATGCTTTTTTATTATAATGATAAACATTGTGTAAATCTTTTGAAGATGAAGCTGCTGTAGCTAAGCGATAATATAAATCTGTTTGCTCCTTTTGTTCATGAAGTACAAACTCATCCATATGTTTTTCCGCTTTCAAAAATAATTGTAATGCACGAGGATGATATTCTTTAAGATCCCAAAAGATTCCTGAGTACTTATACCAATAATATAATTCCATATTACTAAATTTTTTGGACTGCATATTTAGATGTTGATATTGTTGCAATGCTTGATCCAGGTCATGTAATAACAAGAAGTACCTGAATTTGTGTAATTCAATTGGAATATTAATTGTAGAATGAGTGATTTCTAATATTTGCTTTATATTGTTTTCGTACATATTTACCGCATTATCAACGTCTTCCTCCAGTAAATAATCAATCCAATCTTCAATTAACTTATTATCCTTATCCTTACTTTGGTTCAATAACTCCACTGGTATGTCTAATCGTTTGCTGAGAAGTTCAGCTATGTCCCTAGGAGGTATTTGATTACCATTTTCAATCTTGGACAGATATGATACGGAAATCAGTCCATCTGCAAGGTCTGCTTGGGTCATATTGGCTTGTAATCGATAATGCTTTATAATCTGCCCAATTCTATTATCCAAATTTTAACACCTCCTTCTTTATTATATAAGGGATGGCTTTGAAATACTAACATAGAGTATAATTAATTGGCGTAAAAAATGTAAAAATATTTTATTTTTGCTGGAATATTAGAGTAGAGGAAGGTATTTTTATTAAAAAATAGATATAATGGAGAAAAGATTTTTGTTATGAAATGGTAATAATAGGGTATAGAATAAGAATGAAGAAATTGTTAGCTAGGGAGGGCTTGCTATTTTTAAAAGAAGAATTCGTCATATGCAAAGATATAGAGAAATTGTTGTCGCCTTTTCTAGAAATGGGTTTGGATATATTGTAAGAGAATTAGGATTGCATAAGATTTCCTCCCTGCCAAAGCGTTTGTTTGAACAAAGTGATAGAGAAGTACATAATAAATCAACCGGTGAAAGAATCCGATTATTTTTAGAGGAATTAGGCCCTACATTTATAAAGCTTGGACAAATCGCAAGTACAAGACAGGATCTAATCCCAAAACACATTATTGAGGAACTAGAAAAACTACAAGATCAAGTTGCACCGTTTTCGTATTCTGATGTCCAAGAAATAATAGGTAGAGAACTACAAGAACCTATAGATGCCATTTTCCAATCCTTTGATGAACAACCAATTGCTGCAGCATCCATTGGTCAAGTTCATTATGGTGTGCTTCAATCAGGACAAGAAGTAGCTGTAAAAATACAACGACCAAATTTAGAAGAAAAAGTACACACTGATTTGGAAATATTAATGAGTATAGCAAAGCTAGCAGAGTCTAGGATTGATTGGGCGAAAAAATATCAATTAAGTGCAATTATAAAAGAATTTTCCAATTCATTAATTGCTGAATTAGATTATACGTTAGAAGGAAGAAATGCCCATCGTATTGCGCAGCAATTTAAAAAACATGAAGATGTGGTTGTACCTGATGTTTATTGGAATCTTACAACAGAAAAAGTTCTAACAATGGAGTATATTAAAGGAATTAAATTAGATGAGAATAAGAACCTTGTTCGTGAAGGCTACAATCCACAATTAATTGCAGAAAAATTAATTCAAAAGCAATTTCAGCAAATCCTTATCGATGGTTTCTTTCATGCAGATCCGCACCCTGGTAATGTAATGATTCTCCCTAATCATAAAATTCTTTTTATGGATTTCGGAATGGTTGGAAGATTAACGTCGACAATGAAAGATCATTTATCTTCACTTATCGTAGCTATAATGAGACAAAACACGAAATCAATAATTAAAGCTATTTATCGAATGGGGATTGTCTCAGAAGATGTGGATGCCGACTATATGTATGCAGATATTGATGATTTAAGAGACAAATATTACGATATCCCATTCAGTCAAGTGAGTATTGGAGAAGCAATTAATGATTTATTTCGTGTAGCAACGACACATGGAATAAAGATTCCAACAGATCTATCTCTAGTCGGTAAATCATTATTAACGCTCGAGGGTACAGTAGAGAGACTAGATCCTGATATTAGCATTGTAAAAATCGCAGAGCCTTTTGGGAAAAGATTATTAAAAGAAAAATATCAACCCAAAAGAGTAGCTGATGAGGTATACCAACAAGCGGAAGATTATAAAGATATAATATTGGATTTTCCGGATCATATTAATCATTTGTACAAAGTTATTCGAAGAGGAAAACTACCGTTAGAAATCTCTGTTTCTCGAGTGGAAGCATTCTTGAGGAAACTAGATCGGATAAGTAATCGACTTTCATTTAGTATTGTATTGCTTTCATTCAGTATTATCATGGTAGGATTAATCATTGGCTCCGCCTTAGCAGGAGAATCTTCGTATCTGTGGAGTTTACCAGTAATTGAGATAGGATTTGTCGTTGCGATAGGGATGTTCCTCTGGTTACTTTATTCTATCTTTCGTTCGGGAAGGTTTTAGAACATCAGTAATAAAAATCGCAGTCATCATTGGGTCATGACTGCGATTTTTTTGTATGATAATAAAATTAAAACACTTTATCACCGTTAAAAATTGAATTCTTAACAACTACATAATCTACATTTCGAATAGCATCTAATTGCTGGCCGCCGGCATATGAAATGGAAGATTGAAGGTCTTGTTCCATTTCAGTTAATGTATCTTGGAGGGGACCTTTATGCTCTACATACATTTTCTTGCCTTCCACATTTTTCTTTTCACCTTTTTGAAATTCTGATGCCGAACCAAAATATTCTTTGATTTTTTTGCCATCTTTTTCAATTGTTTCCCCAGGTGATTCTTCATGTCCAGCAAATAATGATCCTATCATTACCATGGAAGCTCCAAAACGAATGGATTTTGCGATATCACCATGTGTACGAATCCCGCCATCTGCAATAATAGGTTTACTAGCTGCTTTTGCGCACCAACGTAAGGCTGCTAATTGCCATCCGCCTGTGCCAAACCCAGTTTTTATTTTTGTAATACACACTTTCCCAGGTCCAATACCAACTTTTGTAGCATCAGCCCCGGCATTTTCCAATTCTCTTACAGCTTCTGGAGTACCTACATTACCAGCGATAACAAAAGAGTTAGGTAAGTTTTCTTTAATATGTTTGATCATGTTAATAACTGCATTCGAATGACCGTGTGCAATATCGATCGTAATATAGTCAGGAACCAATTGTTGAGCTGCTAACTCTTCGATAAATCCATATTCCTCTGTTTTTACACCGACACTAATAGAAGAGAACAAATTATTTTGATGCATATCTTTGATAAAATCCATTCGCTTTTCAGGTTCAAAACGATGCATTATATAAAAATAATTTTTCTTTGCTAAATATCTAGCAATCTTTTCATCTATAATCGTCTGCATATTAGCAGGAACAACTGGCAATTTAAATGTTCTTTCTCCAAGTGTTACTGAAGTATCACATTCTGCTCTGCTATTCACCACACATTTTGCGGGTATTAGTTGAATATCTTCATAATCGAATACATTTTCCATGGTTTTCACTCCTAAATACGGATGTTTTTAATAATTTAATATAAAACGTTCGTCTTTTGTAATTTAACTTATTTATTCAAATATGTCAACAAACCAATACGCAGAATGGAAAAATAGATAATTTTTTGAAAATATAGGTTTGATTTATTTTAGGTATGGGTAAATATTCACCAAGTAAGAAATTACTATTACATGAAAATAGTTCCTTTGTTGGATGAAAGGTGGGGTGTCTTTTTTACTGGTATATTTTAAATTTTAAATAATTCAGCGTATTTTTTTGGGACTTATCACTCAATTTTTGGAAAACTTTAGATAGTTCGTTGACATTAAAATCCCGTTTCTTTAGGATTTACTTGAGAAGGTACATGAATTTATTTACAACTGCGAGAACCTTCGCAAAAAAAATATTATAGAGGAGATGAGCAAAATGGCAGGACAAATTCGTATGAGTCCAGAGCAATTACAAGCTAAGGCAAAGAGGTACGGTCAAAGTTCACAAACAATTGATCAAGTACTTAGAGATTTACAAGGCCTTCAAGATGAGCTACGTGGAGAATGGGAAGGTCGTGCTTTTGAAAAGTTTGACATGCAATTCCAAGAACTTAAGCCAAAAGTGCAAGATTTCTCTCAACTTATGTTAGACATTGAGAATCAACTTATCAAGACTGCTGAAGCGGTTGCGCAACAAGATGAGCAATTGTCTCAAAACTTCGGTTTAAGATAAGGTAGTAGATTAAGAGAAGGTTTCTGGATGAGCTGCATGACAAAGGTTATGTAGCTCGTCTAATGCCTGGAACTATTTAAGGCTGCTTTTTTTAGAAGATTAGTAGCCTTTTCTTACACTTTCGTATTGATTCTTTCGACGTGCATGTAATGTACTATTAAATAGATTATTAGTTTTAATCACCAGGAGTGAGAAATAATGAAAAAAGTAGATAAGCGGTGGATCTTATTTCTGGTTCTTATTGTTGCATTGGCATCAGGGTTATCTTTTTTATCGTTACATCAAGAAACGGAGACAGAAAACCCAAACCGAACACAAACGATGGCTATTGCAATTGTTAATGAGGATCAAGGATCAACATTTAATGGAACAGACTTGGCCTTTGGAGATGCATTTACACAATCGATCAATCGCAATAATAACCATGAATGGTTTGTGGTTAGTCGTGGAGTGGCAGAGAGCGGCTTAGAAAATAATACATATGATATGATGGTTGTCATTCCAAATGATTTCTCCGAGAAATCATTAAATATCCATGCAGAATCTCCAGAACCAGTTGTTTTACAATATAAAATCAACGCATCAGAGAATGCAAGAATAAAAGAAGAAGCAGAAAAAACTGCTAGTAACATATTGAATGATTTTAATAGACGTATTATTGACGTGTATTTTGCTAGTGTGATTGGAAATCTTCAAGATGCACAGGATAATGTAAGTGAAATGGTTGATAGACAAGCGTTACATACAAATGCCTTCAACAGCAATGTTCACCAGCCATTATCAGGATATACCGACCAGTTCAATACAATTAAAGATCAAACGGAACATTCTACCAATAGCTTTAGTAGCTTTGAAGAACTAATAGAGTCTTATGAAAATCAATTATTGGAAGAAGCAGAGCAAGGTGAAGCGTTTGTATCAAATATCGAAGACGTTGTTGAACTGAAAGGGAATAATTTATCTCAACTCCTTGCATTTAATGACATGTTTAGTCAATTTAATCAGGGTATGAGAGCAAGTGAAGTGGATGAGAAGTTATCTAATTTACAAACGGCTAATGATCAGATTAATCAGCAGTTGGCTGCAGGTCAGAATAACAGTGGTCAAAATCCATCTGTAGTTAGAGTTCAAAATAACCCTGCAAATGATAATATTGCCACGTCTACATTAAAACTTCAAAACTATTTAAAACGTTCTTCTGAACAAGTATCTGTTTTACAAGATGATGTAAATAATTATCTGACAGATAGTAATCAACAATTTGAGGAAAATATCAGAACGAAAATTGAAGAATTGTTGGATGAATCCATTGATGAAGGTATTAATATTAATACTCTTTTTGAAAATCCTAATCAAGTTGCATTGGGAGATATAAATAATGCTATAGGTGAATTACCTTCGTTAAATGAAGAGGACTTTAGGAATGTTGGATTACCTGAAGAACTTGAGCAGGACATAAGAGATGTTATACAAGTAACACAAAAATACAGATCTGAATTTGAATATGCACCAATAAGTGATGAACGTGGAGAGTTATTAAAAGATCAAATTGAAAGTTTACGCACTCAAGTTAAAAATGGTATTACATTATCAGATACAGTAGAGCTACCCAAAAATGAAAAAGAGGGCCAAATATTTACTATTAACCTCCCAGACGGATTTGATCTCCAATATTTAGGAATTCAACTTCCCGGTGAAGATGAAGGTAACTATACAGGATCTATTGATGAAAATGGTAAAGTAAAATTACCTGCGAATAGAGCAGGGTCCTTTACTGTAAATGTTAGAGTAAATACACAACCAGATGAAGGAATATTTGATTTTTATAAACCACTTGAATGGTCCTGGAAGTTAAAACAAGAAGATTTAGATGATGTAGATAAACCAGAAAATGTTGCTTATCATCAGTCAGATATGCAATTAGTTGCGTCTACTCAAGTGCTTAATATAGATACCGAAGAAGAAGCGTCAAAGGATGATTCAAACGGAATACCGACAAATGAAGGAGATCCGTATGATAACGGTGATGAATCAACTGGTGGCGATGACAACTCTGGTGAAGGCGGAAACAATGACGGGTCCAATGAACCAACAGACCCTGCAGAACCAAAAGAACCAAGTGATCCAGAAGAGGAACAACCAGAGACACCAGAAGAGGAAGATCTAGAAGAAGAACAACCTGAAGAACCAGAGAAACTGATTATCAAGAATAACACAATATCTCACAAAATAATGACACCAGTCGAAGATTTAGGAGATACGACATCTACATTAATAAACACTGTAAGTAATTCAATAGACGGTTACTTTAAACTACAACCTCTATATGAAAGTTATTTTGGTGAAAATATTCATGGGATTGCAAGAGAAATACAAAATAATGAGATGTCTTTAATAGATGTAGCTAGTAAAAGGGGAAATAGAGATTCTTTATACTACCTATATAATGAAAAAGAAATAAAAGAATTGTTAAGTGATTATATTACTAGTCAGGTTGTTAAAGGAGTTGCAGAAGAACTTCGTACACCTACAACGAGCTTCAAATCTCAAGTAGATAATTATCAAGCTGGTGTTCAACAAGCAATTCGTGACGCTGCTAAATTGTCTGAGGAAGTTGCAAAAGCAAGGGAAAGGGCAGCTGTTTTAAATACAAATCTTACGGATACTATTGAAGGCGTACAATCTTGGCGCGATGAGGCCATGTCCTTACTAGAACAGCAACAGGATATTCAAGCGAGTGCAGAAGGTGAACAGAATGCTGTTATGACTTTAGGAAGCGACTTCCAGCCGATATTATCTTCTAGTCAAAACTTAGCAGATCAAGCTTCGAATAACTTAAATACAGCTGAAAATGTTTATCAGACTTTTGAAGATATCGATAATCAAGCAACGGAGATTGAACAAAGTGGTACGAATTTAGTAAATAATGCTGAAAATCTTGCCGTTGAGATGACCGATAAGCTAGAAAATGATGAAACATTTATTGAGAACTTTACGGGTGTTTTAGCAAATAGTCGTGTCGGAGATCGTCAAAATGAAAATTTATATGATTTCTTGTCAAATCCAGTAGAAACGAGTAACGAAGGAACTATTACGACACAAAATAATACATTTACACCATATTTCTTAGTGTTAATTAGCTTTATCGTTGTATTATTCACAGCTTATGTAATTTCAACAATTAATCAGAAGAAAGTGAACCAAGATCAATTTGCATCAGAAGCATCATTGATGGGGACGAATATGCCTATTACGATCATTACAGTAGGTATAGGTATACTGGAAGGTATCGTTATTGGTATTGTTTCAAGTTATTATTTACCAATTAGTGATCTCAATATGTTGCAGTTAACCATTATTATGGCTTTATTGGTAACAGGGATGTTACTTGTAGCAACTTATTTACTAAGACAGATAAAAATGATAGGAATGTTCTTATTGTTAGCTGTATTTAGTTTGTACTTGTTCTTTACAGATGCTTTAGGTTCTGGTTCAGCGCCATTCCCAGTATTAGAGAAGTTTTCTCCACTGCAATATATGGAGACATTCCTCCTGCGAATTGTGGAAGGAACGGTTAACTATGGTGGAGCAATATTCATCGTGCTAATGTTATTATTAATTGGTGCACTCGGAAACCTATTGGTTATCAACCGACCTGATAGAGAGGAAGAAATGACCGATGAAAACCAAGCTGAAGCTGGTTAATTTGGCATTTGTAAGTTCCATGATTCTGCTGATACTCCTTCCAATTGGAGTATCAGCAGAAACTGGATCTGAAAAAGATGGAAGTCTACAAATGCAAATTGATCGAATAATTCAAGATAAAGATGAAAAAAATGAAATGCGAGAAACAGAACTAGATAAAATTTTCCCGAGCCTGTTCACTTCGGAAACTACCCAAGAAATTAATGAAAAAGTCAATGCGGAAGAAGATAAAATCGAAAATATAGAGCAAAATTTATTTTCTGAAGATGTGGAAGGAAATGTAGTGATTCAAGAGGTGAAAGACTCCTTATTTCAGTCTGACTATGAATCCGTTGCAGCAAATAGCAGTAATGTAGAAGAGGAATCATCTAGTTCCAGTTCAAGTAATATCATTTTAATGACATTTGCTGGTATTGCAGTAGCTCTATGTGGAGGTTTGTATGTCTTAATGCAAAGATTATTAGATTAGGAGAGTCGAAGTATGCCGAAAACAACACATATTAATATAACAATGGACTTTCGTCAAAAAGCATCTGGAGGGTATGTATATGATTTGCGTATTCCAACGCAATTAACAGTCAAACAATTATTGTTAAACGTGATGGAAACGTTAAATATTGAAAGGACGAATACAAAGTCATCTATTAAAATTGTTAATAAGAATATCGTTCTTGCTGATGACGATTTTATTGATGACCATCCTGTAGCTGATGGAGATATTTTAGTAGTTTTATAAATCTAATAATCTATGCATTATTTGTGAAGGAGTTAATAAAATGAACGAAAAAACGATAGAGATAGATAATTTTACATATACGTTCAAGCAAGATAAAAATACTGTTCGTACATCTTTGCCAATTTCTCAAACAAGAATGAAAAATATACGACAGTTGGATTTAATGATACAGTCTTCGGAATTTTTTGTGCCATTGGATATCAAGGAAGAAGAAGATACCATTCATTTCGATTATCAGCTTTATCATAAAAGGAAGTCTTGGACAGAAATTCAGAAATTAAGTCGGAATGACAAATTGCGAATTTTATGTAATGTAGGTAAGCTAGATCGATTTTTAACCTCCAGAATTACTTTTTTCATTCACCCGGAAAATGTGGTATTTGACGATAATTACTTACCGTCTATAATTCATCGAGGCATCAGAGATGTTGTACCACCGTTTGATATGCAAGAAGAAGGATTCTTAAAGCAGTATAAATGCTTTGTCATCGCTTTATTCTCCAAAAAATATAACTTCGATCAGCTTTATTATGGTTCCTTAGAGAAAGCGAATGAAACTGAATTTGAAAAGAAAGTTCAACAAATAAACAGTATAGAAGCTCTGAATGAATTCTTAATAGAGAGCTATGAACGTGAACAAGAAAAAACGGAAAAAACGATGAGCTTCGTTCCTACTAAGCGATTTCGTTTATATAAACAGTTATCGATTATTATGATTATTGTATCGGTTCTGTTAGCAGCTCCACTTATTTATTACGCATTAATCAATCATCCATTTCAAGATAAACAATTGGATGCATATGGAGAGTTTTTAGGAAATAATTACAATGGAGTCATTACTACACTTTCTGGTGAAAATCCAGAAAACTTCCCTAGTCAAACTAAATATATGTTGGCTTATTCCTATATACAGGTAGAGAGCTTACCAGATGAGCAGAAGAGTTCTATTTTAAATAATGTATCTTTAAATAGTAACCAGGATTATTTATTGTACTGGATCTATAACGGTAGAGGAAACTTTGAGGAATCATTGGAAAAAGCAAAATATATCGATGATCCACAACTTATTATTCATGGACTAATTCAGAATCGTGACCAAGTGAGGAATAATCCAGATTTAAGCGGAACTGAACGAGATGAAGAATTGAATCAATTACAGGGTGAACTAGATCGATATTTAGAAGAGTACGAATTAGATCCATTTAATGAAGAAGAGCAAAATGAACCTGCTTCTGGGGATGGTACAGGAAATTCAGATCTTGATCCGAGTGATGACGAAGCATCTACAGAAAACAATGAAGAAGATAATGCTGAAAATAACAATGATTCTAATGAAGAAGAGAATAATAATGATGGGGACGAAGAGTAATTTCGTGGAGAGATAGAGCTTGAATAGAAAGGGAGAACGAAAAGATGGCAGGACATATTTTATTTGTAGCATTTCAAGATCAATTGCATAAATGCCATTTACCTTCTAATACAGATCGGATGATAACGATCGGTAATTCCTGGTCAAATCAAGTAACAATACCTGAGATAGATGAGGAAATTACATTAGAATGGGATGGCAAAAAATTAATCTATCTGGAAAACGAAATTAATATGACTAAACGAGTAGATATGAAGGATAAAAAAATATATTTTTATGTACTCGATGAAGAACAAACAAACTATTATGATATAGCTGGCTATAACTCTATTACTTTCGGATCTCAAGAATATAATGATGTAACTATATCTGGTTGGGATGCAGATATTGTGTTGGTAAGAGATGAGAATCACACTACCTTTTACTTAGATATACAAGATGGAGATGTTTTCTATAATTACGGTTATATCAAAGAAGACAGGATTCTTCATATTGGAGATCAATTGTTTATCGATGGTATTTCTATTACAGTCCATCCAGAACATATAGAATTAAGGACTAATAGAGAAATCAATTCACGATTAACGGAATTAATCAATTTAGACAATCCTTATGAGGGTGATTATCCCGATTATCATCGCTCTCCGAGAATTATTTATAGGGAGCCAGAAGATAAGCGAACCATTGCAAAACCGGCAAATAAACCGGCAAAACCAAGCGAACAATTAGCACGAACGATTGTACCACCACTAGTTATGATAGCCGCTTTAGTTATTATTTCATTGGTGCAGCCACGAGGGATATTTATTATTGCCATGTTAGCAGTTACAGTGGTTACCATTATCTTTTCGATCACCTCTTATGTGAAAAGTGTGAAAAAGTATAAAGCAGATATGAAACACCGTGAAGAAACATATAAAAAGTATTTACAACGAAAAACAAAAGAATTATTTGAGGCCAGTGAGGAGCAGCGCCACGCATTACACTATCATTATCCAGATGTAGAGAAAATTAGTGAAATGGTGACAAATATTGAAGCAAGAATCTATGAAAAAACAATGTACCACCATGATTTTCTTAATTTCCGGACAGGACTAGGAAGAGTGGATTCAAGTTTTGAAATCGAATTTAACGAAGAAGAATTTACGCAAGAGGAAGACGAGCTAGTTGATGCGGCTCGTGATTTATTAGGGCAGTTTAATGAGTTGCGAAATGTTCCGGTTGTTACTTCCTTAGCCAAAGGTCCGGTGGGATACATTGGCCAACGTAAATTAGTGTTGGAACAATTACAATTAATTGTGATGCAATTATCATTATTTCATAGTTACCATGATTTACAGTTTATTACGATCTTCCCGGAAGAAGAAAAGAAAGAATGGGATTGGATGCGTTGGCTGCCACATGCCAGTGTAAGAGATATCAACGTACGTGGATTTGTATATCATGAACGTTCTCGTGACCAAGTACTTCATTCCATGTATCAAGTATTGAAAGAGCGAAAACAGCTCGTTGAAGAGAAAAGTAATACAAATGAGAAATTATATTTCTCGCCACATTATGTTGTTCTCGTCACTGATGAGAAATTAATTCTCGACCATACGATTATGGAATTCTTTAATGAAGATCCTAGTGAATTGGGTGTGTCAATCGTATTTGTGCAAGACGTAATGCGGGCTTTACCGGAACATGTGAAGACAGTAATTGATATCCGTGATGCAAATGAAGGAAAAATCATTCTCGAAGAAACAGAACTCGTAAACAAAAGTTTTAAACCGGATCATTTTCCCAAAAACTTTAATAAAGAGGTTGTATCTCGGGCATTAGCTCCAATTAATCATTTGCAAAATCTGAAAAACTCGATTCCGGAGCAGGTGACATTTTTAGAGCTATACAATGTGGAAAAAGTAGAAGAATTAAATATCCAAACTCGTTGGAGTCAAAACGAGACGTATAAAAGTTTAGCAGTTCCGTTAGGGTTAAGAGGGAAAGAAGATCTCGTCCAACTTAACTTGCATGAAAAAGCCCATGGACCACACGGGTTAGTCGCAGGTACGACAGGCTCTGGTAAATCAGAAATTATACAATCGTATATTTTATCTCTTGCAGTTAACTTCCATCCTTATGAAGTCGCATTTCTACTTATTGACTACAAAGGTGGAGGGATGGCGAACTTATTTGCTAAATTACCGCATCTTATGGGAACCATTACGAACTTGGATAAAGCACAATCGATGCGTGCACTTGCATCGATCAAAGCAGAATTACAGAAACGCCAACGCTTATTTGGAGAACATCAAGTAAATCATATCAATCAATACCAGAAACTCTTTAAACAAGGAAAAGTTACTGAACCAATGCCGCATCTATTCTTAATTTCCGATGAATTTGCGGAATTGAAATCGGAACAACCAGATTTTATGAAAGAATTAGTGTCTACCGCACGTATTGGTCGTTCCTTAGGAATTCACTTAATTCTCGCGACACAAAAACCAAGTGGTGTAGTTGATGACCAAATTTGGTCCAACTCGAAATTTAAGCTAGCTCTAAAAGTACAAAATGCCGGAGATTCAAATGAAATTCTAAAAACGCCAGATGCTGCTGAAATTACCTTACCAGGGCGAGCTTATTTACAAGTAGGTAATAATGAAATCTATGAACTATTCCAAAGTGCTTGGAGTGGGGCTGATTATATCCCAGATAAAAATGAACAAGATTATGTTGATATGACTATTTATGCTATCAATGAGCTCGGTCAATATGATATTTTAACTGAGGATCTCAGTGGTTTGGAACATAAAGAAGAAGTAGAAAAAATACCTACAGAATTAGATGCAGTCATTGATCATATTGCAGATTATACTGCCCAGCAGGAAATGGAACCTTTAGCAAAACCATGGTTACCGCCATTGCCTGAAAAAATCTTCGGACCAGAACTACATCCAGTTGCGTTTGAAGAAGCATGGAAGGAACCAAAGAAGCCTTTACAACCAATGATCGGGCTGCTTGACCAACCAGAATTACAGAAACAGTCACCGTTAACATTAAACTTATCCAAAGATGGACACCTAGCTGTATTCTCAAGTCCTGGATATGGAAAATCTACGTTCTTACAAACAGTAGTAATGGATTTAGCTCGACAACATAATCCAGAACATTTCCATGTGTATTTACTAGATTTCGGTACGAATGGATTGCTTCCATTGAAAAATCTTCCGCATGTTGCTGATACATTCTTAATAGATGAGGAAGAGAAAATTGGAAAACTCGTTCGTATGATTTCCACAATTGTAAAACAACGAAAACAACAGCTAAGTAAGTACGGAGTAGCAAATATTGAAATGTTTGAGAAAGCGAGTGGCGAAACGGTACCGAATATTAGTCTAGTAATCGATAACTATGAATCTGTACGAGATGCGGAATTTGTAGATGACTTTGAGAAAATTATCACACAGATTGCTAGAGAAGGTGCAAGCATTGGAATCCATTTAATTATTAGTGCAGGCCGACAAAGTGCAATGCGTATGCCTTTACTATCGAATATTAAAACGCAAATTGCACTGTATTTAATTGAAACAACAGAAGCGAGATCGATTGTAGGACGAACAGACATTGAACTTGAAGAAATTGCTGGTCGAGGACTTGTAAAACTAGAAGAACCAGCGTTATTCCAGACGATGCTCCCTGAAAATGGTGCAGAAGCTCTTGAAATTATTGATAAACTCCAAACAACTGCGAAAGCCATGGAAGAAGCGTGGGATGGAGAGTATCCTGAGCCAATTCCAATGATGCCAGAAGGCGTTGTAGACTTTGAACAATTCAAGAACCAACGTCGTACGAAAAAACTAGTAGAAGAACAAAAAGTTCCGCTTGGCTTGGATTTTGAAGAAGTTATGCCAGTAGGGTTTAACCCTGCACAATATGAAAATCTAACCGTAATGAGTGATCGAAAAGATGGTTTAGACCGAATGATCCAATCCGTTGCCAAAAATGTAACAATGATGGACGATTCGTATCAAACGATACTTATCGATACGGCAGATCAAAAATTCAAAGATATCGGCAGGAATATGAATACGTATATGTCAGAAACAGAAGGCTTACAAACAATAAAAGCAGAACTCGTTAATGAAATTGAAAAGCGTTCAAAAGATGGAGTAACTAGTGAACAAAAATGGCTAGTTCAAATTGCAAATCTACAAGACTTTGTTGAACGAACAGACTTATCTGTAGACGATGCTTCAACCATGATTGATAAAGGAAGTAAAGTCGGCATTCATTTCATTATTTGCAGTGAATATAGTTATCTAGGCATGAGTTATGAACAAGTACCAAAGTACTTCCGTGGTCAAGCGATGATCGGGCTGCTTAGCATGCGTCTTGGAGATCAAGATATGTTTAAACAAGCCTTTATACGACAAGAGAAATACCCGAATAAATATGAATGTTACGTGGCATTGGATCACCAACATGTGAAAGTGAAAATACCGGAGTAGGGAGGGGAATAAAGTAAATGACATCTCTGAGTCAGTTATATGGTCAGAAACGAACAGTTTTAAGTGCGATGGCAGATACGAAAAATAATATCTCTACTTTAGAAGATAAGATAACTCGATTGAGAATAGCTTCAAGTCAAATGGAAGCAACGAATTCAAACCTTAACAATCTTAATAGTTCCATTCAAGGTATTATAGTCGATAATTCAAAATGGAATGGAAAAGAAGAAAATAACTATAATGAAGCCTATAGCAACTATAAAGAAAGTACGAAACATTTTGTAACGAAATCAGAAGAAGTAAAGATAAATATGGAAGAAGATATACAACGTTATGAATTAGAAAAGACGAACTTAACAACAGGATTAAATAACCTAGAAACTTCACTTGGTAATCTTGAATGGCAAATAACTCAATTGGAAAAGGAGTGATTTAGATGGTTGTAGAGATAGGTATTAATCTAAGTGAATTTCAATCAAGTGTAGATGCGTTAAGGACCTCCTCTTCGAATCTAGTGAGTAGTATTCAAAAGAACCGTACATTTGATAAAACAAACATTCAACCATTTACAAAAGACCTAGAAAATGTAATAAGAGCAGTAGATTTGTTGCAACAATATAAAAGCCTTTTAGAATCAGATATCAATACATTAGAACATACTGGAGAAAACATCAGGGAGAATGATGAAGGCTTGGCGCAAGCAAATACGAATGTATTAGATGGAGCACAGAAAATACACTTGTAAAGGAGGATATAGATGGGACATAAAGTTGACATATCCGAAGTAATTGAATTCTCAGATGATGTTAAGTCTTCAACAGCTGATATAAAAACAAGTCTCAATAGTATTAGTGAAAGTTTTGATAGGTTAAATTCATTGGAATCATTTTCTGGAAAAACAGCAACGAATGCAAAAAATTATTTTAATGATCTCCATAAGACTATTTTAATAACTTTTGAGCACTTATTTACAGATTTGGATGATTCCCTAAGAAAACATTTAGAGTTGTTCAAATCACGAGTCGATACAAGTGAATCTGCTATTATTGTTAGTGACTACGTAAAAGATTTAGAACTAGATATCAAAGAAGATTGGGAAAAGTTGAATTTAGAACAAGATACAGTAAGAGAAACAATAAAGAGTGTATCCGATATCACTAGTGCCATTCATCCCAATTATTACCCGCCAGAAGCCGATAAAGATGATGTAATAAATATTATTACAAATCTAGAAGAAGAGCTAAATTCGTTTACTAGTGTAGGAAAAGAAGAAATTTCTAGTATAGAAGATTTGCTTAATCAAGTAGCAACGGCAATTGAAAATGCGGGGACAGTAGAAGGTGAAGGGAGATTTACTGATTATATCGGTAGTTCTACGACTGTAGGATTATCCTATTTAAAAGATTATAATGCTGAAAAAAGAGAAATCATGCTTGATGAAGCTAGAAAAGCTAAGGACTCTGCATTGAAGGATATGGATGAATCTTCGCAAGAGATATTAAATAAAGCATATACGGATTTAAAAAATGGTGAAATTGAAGAATCAGAATACTACAGCTACATGAATGAACTGAAGAAGCTTCAAAATGAAGAGGATATGGACGAAGAAGTATCGGAGAATTTTATAAAGTATGTGATTGATAATTTTGAAGTTTTCGAGGAAAACTTTAACTTTAATGGAATTGCTGGTTATATAGATCAAAGTATAAAAGATGTAGGAAAAAATAATTTAACTAGATCTGAACTTGTGAAGCATATGAATGCTAACAAACCATCTTCTACTTCAATTTTATTAAAAAATCAAGGTGACAAAATGTTCAAGATAGGAAAAGCGGTAAGTAGATCCTTACTAGGTGTTAGTATTGCAATTGGAACGTATAGTGATCTCAAACAAACTGATAAAACTGCAGGAGAGGCAATTGCAAAAAATACTTTCTCTAGCGGAGCTGGTTTTCTTACAGGTGCTTTAATTGCAGGGGGAGCAAAGGTATTTCTAGCTTCTAACCCAGTAGGATGGGCTTTAGTTGGAACTATAGTTGGGGGTACCGTAGTAACAACTTTAGCTAATTGGGCGTATGATAATAATTTCTTGAATATTCAAGACGGCGTAGATTGGGCAGGACAAAAATTAGATTGGGCAGGAGAACAGTTAAGTAATGGTTATAACTGGGTAGACGAACAAGTGAATAAGAGTATAGAATGGGCAGGAGATCAAGTAAATAAAATTGGTGATGCTTTTAGTAGTGGACTTGATTTTATAAATCCTTTTAGTTAAATTAAAGTATCTTTTTAGGACAGCAGGAAATTTCTTAGTTAGGAGTGAAGATATTTTTATGGAATGTAAAGTGCAATTGTTAAATAAAAATCTAAGATATAGAATTCTTGAAATAAATGGGGAAGAATATGTTCTCGACTTTGGGAATTCGATTTGGAAAATTATTTTTCCTTTCTTACATTGGGTATTACCAAATCCCGTATACAAAATAGATAATCACGAAATCATAGAGAAATTAAAGGTACCACAAGAGAATCAACCAAAGAAGATAAGTACAGGAACGGGCGCAGTGGGAGGACTCATTGGAGTTTCTCTAGCTGGTTTAATTCGGCCACTGGCAAATGCGTTCCATATACCAAGTACATCATTGGTTAATTTAATTATTACTATTATTGTTGTAATGATAGCTTTATCAGTTTTTGTATATATGAATAGGAGACATGAAAAAAATTTAACCGCAATAGTTGATTATACACATTACCCAAGAAAAAAAATATGGATAAAGCCCCCAACATTAAAATTTTTCTTTATTATATGTTTCGCTTACTTGTTTTTTATGGCATTTACAGTTGTTCCATTACTGGGATTTATTGAAACTGGGAATATGGTAGTATTCTTTGGAGGGATAGTTGTTTTGTTTATAACACTTATGATTACCTATATGACTATACCTCCGGGGAATACAACGGTAAAATTCAAGGGTGGAAAACTATTAAGATAAATAAAATATTTTTTATAAGAAATTTAGAAAGGGGAATATTTATGTTACCAATAGGATCAATAGTATATTTAAAAGAAGGTACGAGTAAGTTAATGATTTTAAACCGTGCGCCAATTCTTCCGGCAGAGAACAAAGAACAAAAAGGGATAATGTACGACTATACGGGATGTATATACCCTCAAGGGTTAGATCCAAATAATGTACTGTACTTTAATGAAGAAAATATAGATAAAGTAGTATCTGAGGGTTATAAAGATGAAGAAGAGGATCGTTTTCAAGAGATTTATGATAGTTGGATGAAAGAAAACGGGAATACATTTGAAAAAGGAACGGTATCAGGCCCGTTGAAATAAGAAAATAAACTATCTTTACACCAAGAAGCATATACAAGTATGCTTCTTTTGTTTAGATTAGGTAATATGCACTGACAATTAAAAAATGGTGAAATTGAAGAATTAGAATACTACAGCTACATGAATGAACTGAAGAAGCTTCAAAATGAAGAAGATATGGACGAAGAAGTATCGGAGAATTTTATAAAATATGTGATTGATAATTTTGATGTTTTCGAGGAAAATTTTAACTTTAATGGAATCGCTGGTTTTATAAGTCAAAGTATAAAAGATGTAGGAAAAAATAATTTAACTAGATCTGAACTTGTGAAGCATATGAATGCTAACAAACCATCTTCTACTTCATTGTTTTTAAAAAATCAAGGTGACAAAATGTTGAAGATAGGAAAAGCGGTAAGTAGATCCTTACTAGGTGTTAGTATTGCAATCGGTACGTATAGTGATCTCACACAAACTGATAAAACTGCAGGAGAGGCAATAGTAAAAAATACTTATTCTAGCGGTTTTGGTTTTCTTACTGGTGTTGGAATTACAGTAGGGTATAAAGGTTTAGGAGCAATGGGGTTAATTTCTAATCCAATAGGTTGGGCATTAGCTGGTACTGTTGTCGGAGGAACCATTGCAACAACATTAGCTAATTGGTCGTATGATAATAATTTCTTAAATATTCAAGACGGAGTAGACTGGACAGGTCAAAAATTGGATTGGACTGGAGAACAGTTAAGTAATGGTTTTAACTGGGTAGACGAACAAGTGAATAAAGGCATAAGCTGGGTAGGAGATCAAGTAAATAAAATTGGTGATGCTTTTAGTAGTGGACTTGATAGCATTAATCCGTTAAGTTAGTTTTTAACATATGGCAAGTTCAATAATTTAGGGGTGAAAATATTACATGAAGTGTAATGTACAAGGTGTTTTTAAAAATATAAGGTATAGAATTCTTGAAATAAATGATGAAGAATATATTCTAGATATGGGAAATTCAATTTGGAAAATTATCTTTCCTTTCTTACACTGGGTATTACCTAATCCCGTGTATAAAATAAATAATGAAATTGTAGATAAATTAGCAGTGCCAGAACGGGAACAACCAAAGACAATAAGTGCAGGGACGGGTGCATTGGGAGGACTCGTTGGAGTTTTTCTAGCTAGTTTAATACGGCCCCTGGCAAATATGTTTCATATACCAAGTACATCATTAATTAATTATATTATTACTATCATGGTTATAATAATAGCTTTAGCTGTATTCGTATATATAAATACTAGAAGTAAAAGAAATTTAACTACAATAGTTGATTATAAGCATTACCCAAGAAAAAAATTATGGATAAAGCCCCCATCATTAAAGTTTTTCTTTAATATATGTTTCTCTTATTTGTTTTTTATGGCATTTACAGTTGTACCTTTTATGGGGTTCATTGAAACAGGAAATATAATCGTTTTTTTTGGTGGGATATTTTGTTTATTTATAACATATATGATTAACTATTTTACTATACTTGTTGGTAATACAACGGTAAGATTCAAAGATTAGTTACATGCACAATACTTATGGCTTATCTATGTATATGCCAAAAAAATTGTAGAATTTTGCTACCAAGAATTCTATGGAATTTATGTCACCAATTGGATCAATAGTATATTTGAAAGAAGGTACGAGTAAGTTAATGATTTTAAACCGTGCACCAATTCTTCCAGCAGAGGGCAAAGAACAAAAAGGGATAATGTATGACTATTCGGGATGTATTAGATCAGAATAATGTACTGTACTTTAAAGAGGAAAATATAGATAAAGTAGTATCTGAAGGGTATAAAGATGAAGAAGAAAGTTTTCAAGAGATTTATTGTAGTCGGATGGAATAAAATGGAAGTACATTTGAAAAAGGAACTGTGTCAGGACCGTTGAAATAAGAAAATAAATTATCTCATCAAGAAGTATTTAAAACTATGCTTCTTTTGTTTAGACGATAGTGGAAGGAGTTAAATGAAACGTACTTTCAATATTTACGAAACAATATATGGATAATATTGAGGTGTAAACAAATGCGGCATAAACCTATACCAATTTACGCTGAAAGAAAAAAAGGGGATACGGGTTATACTATCTTTTTAGATAGTAGTACAAAAAAAGTATATAGAGCATTTCATAAAGATTATAATCAAACTACTTACTGGATCATGTTTGCATTGACATTAGGTCTTTTAAGAGTCATTTCAGGAATTTATCTAACGCAATTTCCTATACTAATAAAGTTAGCTGTTGTTATTTTTATTGGGGGACTAGGTATAGGGATAGGTAAGCTATTACATAAAAAGTATACTGGAAGTCTAGTAGAAATATTTCTAAATCATTTGGAAATCAAAGAGCTCCTCGAACAAGGAAAAAAGTTAATAAAAATTGAAATTATATTTATTAGTATTCTATTAATTATATCGTTGATATTAGCTGTTTTGTTCATCATATACAGTTGGATAGTTTGGTTAGTTTTTACATTTATGTTATTTATTATAGTTGGAATATTACTAAATAGCCTTTCTGTGGAAAGAATTATACTATTATCTAAAGATGGATAGATTTGGAATGTTTCTTAACTTTATGCCTTCTAAAAGATGAGAGCCATATAGTGAGCATGTGCTGATTATGATACTTAATATAAATTTATATATAGGAAGGGTGAATACGTGAAGAAACTTGAAATACCAATATATCGTGAAGATAATATATATACACTATTTTACGATGTTTTATAGATTTCCACATAGAAAGAATTCTTATATCATCTATTTAGTTGTTTTTATTTTATTACTGTACGGTTCAGGAACATTGAATAAAATTTATCTACCCTATGCTAATTTCTTTTTTAATAGCTTACTTTTAATAGTAATTTTTATCTTGAGCTATTTACTCGCAAAGAATATATTTTATTCATTTTATGATAAAGCTACACAAAGATATCTATTGATTGATAAAAATAAATTGAAAGATTATGCAATTCAAGGACTGAAACAATGGAAGATGGAAATTTACTTAGGAGGGGGAATAGCATTAGGGTTTACAGTTTTTGGGATGCCGTTATTTTTTATATTAGATAAAATTGAATTTTTAGTAATAACTGGTTTAGGATTAGTGCCACTTCATATAATATTCCTAACTTCTCCAATTAAACGGTACAAAATATTACATAAGTTTATTAATGATGAAATTCAATTATAGTGTTTTCGAATTACGGAATTTTTGTTAATTAAGTAAATAGATAAAGGAGTAAATCGTTGTGAAGTTAGTTCCAATTTATACGTTGAGTATAAAAAACGGTACAAACTATACTATCTTTTTAGAACAAGGATATCAACTAGTTTATAAAGAATATAGAGATGCTATGAACAATAATACTCCCCTTTAGTATAGAACCAGAATAAATTATTCTTGTCTATACTAAAGGGGAGTTAAAATAAAACCAGTTACTTAGTATCCCGCATGAACGGGCAGTAATACTTCCACTTAATGAAGTTCACGCTAATTAATCATCTACGTCTACTGCTAGTTGTTCTCCTGTTTTAGCATCAATGACTATAGTTACGTCTTGCTGATTATCATTTTCAAATTCTATTTCATAAGTAGCTACTCCATCATCTATTTCTAATTTCCAGCTAGTAGGGACTAGTTCTTGTACTTCTTGGGCTTGGGAAGCTGTAGATAATGCATCTTCGTGACTTACATAATCATCAAAAACGAGTTCTTGATAATTATCATCTTTTTCTCTATTTTCTTCTTCTTGGTCGATTATGTTCTTCTCTAAATCAATTTCAGCCTTATATTCTTTTGCATCATCAAATCCCTCTATCTCATAGGTATATTCAAAGTTATGTTCATCTAATTCAATGGAAGAGATTGTAGCTCCTGTATACGTATCCATGAAAATCTGCATAGCTTCTTCAGGAGTTAGTTGTACATCCTCTACTGATTGGAGAGATGTTGAGCCTTCTTGTTGATTATTGGTATTTTCTGTCGATACGTCTGAGTTTGTATCTGTGTCATTATTATTATTCGTACCACATGCTATTAAACCAATTGTCATAACAACGATTAAAAATGATAATTTATATTTTCTCATTCTAAACACTCCTTTCATTCTAAGTATAGTACATAATTGATATTAGTTTGTAGTATTATTTGCAAATTATTCATGTAATAACTAATAGAAAGTATGAGTGTGGTCTTGTGGAATTCACACTTAAGAGTGGTATATCTGTTAGAATTGATGATCGTTAAAACATCGTAGTATAATAAATGATATCTCTTTGTAACAGATTCAGTGACTTGGTTATAAAGTTCATATTAAGTGGTATGTAAGAAAACGATAAATAGTAGATGTATGGATGGAGGTTCAAATATGAGTGAACATAAAAAGGTGGAATTGCAAAAAGGATTTTATACCTATGGCATTATTTTATTTCTCTATTGGGGATTAATGTTCTTCTTAGACAGAGATTATTTCTCAAGTAAATACATGATAGAAGGCATGTCATTTATAAGTGTAGCAGTTATTATTTATTTTCTGTTGGTCTATTTATTTCATAAAAGTGACGTTGGAAGAAAAATTGTTATGTGGAGTTTAGGTGCAGTTTTCCTCGTTGCTGTTATTGGATTTTGGGTTACACTTGGCAACCATTAATGCTTTGTAAATTTATAAAAGAATATCCCATTACGTGAATAAAAGGAAGTCATTTAATTGACTTCCTTTTTGTTCGTTGTTTTATTGATGAATAAGCTGGTGATTCCGCATATAAATGTAACAACACATAGTGTAGTAAACACCCAACCAGAACTCGTATCTTGTCTCCCAAAATATTGATAAGCATTTAAACCGTTTGCTATAGAAGATAGAAAAAGGGCAATAATAATTAATGGGTGAATACGTTTTTGTTTCATTCGAAATTACAACTCCTTTTATCGGCTATATTTGATTTCTCCTCCAATAATCGTCATTTCAATTGAAGTTTGGAATAATTCATCCGGATGACTCATTTGAAAAGGATTATTGGAATATACGGTCATATCCGCTAGCTTTCCAGGTTCAATCGTTCCTTTTTTATGTTCTTCATTTGTCGTGTAAGCTGCTTGTTCTGTAAATAAGCGAAAGGCTTCGTACATGGATAGTTTCTGTTCTTTATACCAACCATTATGATCTTCACCGGGAGCTCTTCGTGTTACAGCAGCATGTATGCCAAGTAATGGGTTCATTGGTTCCACGGGAGCATCGGATCCACCACCACAAATTACTCCGTTGTCTAATAAAGTCTTCCAGGCATACGCTAAAGGCATACGTGCTTCACCTAATCGATCTTTTACCCATGGATAATCACTTGCTAGAAATCGCGGTTGAATATCTGCGATTCGATGATTACTTGCTAACCGTTTTACCAAACTATCATTTATCACTTGCACGTGTATCAGTCGGTCACGATAATCAGAAGGAGGAAATTGATCTAAAATATCTAAAACATTTATTAATGCTTGATCGCCAATGGTATGTACGGCAACCGGCATTCCGCGATCTCGTACTCTCTTAACGATGTCATAGAGTGTTTCTTGTGAGAACATTGCCTCGCCATATTGGCTAGGGCTGTCGTGATAGGGTTCTTGTAAAAGAGCAGTTCTTCGTCCAAATGCACCATCTGCGAAGATTTTAATTGCCCCGATTTGTAACGTATCATTACCATACCCTGTGTACATATTCATCGCGTCTAAGTCTTCTAGAAATTCATGATTAATTAATAGATTCACTCGTAGCCCAAGTTGTTCTTTATTTAATAGTTCATCGAATAATTGATAGGTTTGCTTAAGTCCACCTAAGTATAAAGGATCGTTAGAGTGAACACTTGTTATGCCATGTTGTATGGTAGATTCTATCGTTTTTCGTAATGCATCTTTCCAAGTATCGTACGATTTTTCTGGGATGTGTTCTTGGAATAAAGTAGAAGCTGATTCTAATATTAATCCTGTTGGCTTACCGGAAGTAGAGTCAACAACGATCTTGCCGCCTTCAGGAACAGAAATGTCTTTGTAATAATTGATCGACTCTAACGCTTTGGAATTAACGACTGCTGCGTGTTCGCAAATTCTAGTAATATACAATGGGTTAAGCGGAGCGACCTGATCTAGTTCATCTAAGGTAGGGATTCCACCGTCAGTAAATAGATTCTCATCCCAACCACTTCCAAGAAGCCATTCTCCAGACTTTAATGTATGAGAACGTCGACGAATATACTCGAGCATATCTTGTTTGGAAGTTACTCCAGTTAAATCTAAATCTACAAATTTGCTTGCTACCATAGATAGATGTAAGTGGCTATCTGTTAATCCAGGAGTTACCGTCAATCCTTGTAAATCAATGATTTCTGAGCTTTTTGTTTTCCAGTTTGATAATATTTCTTTTGTAGTTCCAATCTCGATAAAATAGTTATTTTCTATTGCCACTGCTTCAACAATTGGCTGTTTTGACTGGAATGTATGTATTACACCATTAATATACAGTTTTATCATGGCCATGCTCCTTACTCGTGAAAGTCTATTTACACAAAAAAACAACGATAGCTATCTATCCTTGTTCTTATAAAGCCTGCTGAGGAAAGTAACTTTATACTAGCAAATTCAAAATAAAATAACAACTAAGATAACTATGATTAATCAGATGAAATAATTATACCAAATTATTCCTATAATATTATAGGTTGTTTACAATTTTTATTCATATATTTACATGAATATTCATGTCTATTATTCTTATTTATGGAATGAATTGGAGGAGTCGTTGGATATGCTGAAGAAAATTTACATCATGATTATTATAGCATCACTTAATTTTTTTATTTGGGCAAGTACTACGTTAGCAGATGAAGGCCTTTCATTACATAGTGAATCAGCTATATTAATGGAAGCAGAATCTGGACAAGTTCTTGCAGAGAAAAATGCAAATCAGCAAATGTATCCAGCGAGCGTAACGAAAATCGCAACTGCAATTTATGTGATAGAGAATGGAAATTTGTCTGAAGAAGTGGAAATAAGTGAAAATGCTACAGAAGCAGATGGTACTACTGTATTTTTGACAGAGGGAGAAGAAGTTTCTCTCGGTAAGCTTGTAAAGGGCTTGTTAATTAATTCAGGTAATGATGCCGGCGTAGCCATTGCAGAACATATGAGCGGCAGTGTTAGTAAGTTCTCCGAAGAAATGACGGAGTTTTTCGAGGAGAAAGCAGGAATAGAAAATACGAATTTTGATAATCCACATGGTTTATATAATGATAATCATTATACAACGGCAGAGGACCTTGCAAAAATAACGAAGTATGCTTTGCAGAATGATCAATTTGTAAAGTTATTTGGAATGAAGTCCGTAGATTGGAATAGTAAAACGTGGGAAACGACGATATTGAATCATCATCGTATGGTGAAAGGTGAAATACCTTATGATGGGGTAACCGGTGGGAAGAATGGATTTGTCTCTCAATCTGGTTTTACGCTTGTGACAACTGCCGAACAAGAGGGTATGCACTTAATTGCAGTAACTTTAAAGACTCCATTTGCCGAACAATCCTATGAGGATACGGCTGAGTTATTGGATTATGGCTTTGAAAATTACGAGCCATTTACGATTGATGAAGGTACTTCTTTTATGACGAAGGGCAAGGAATTTAAAAATAGTGAGGATTTAACCTATGTTCATGAAGAAGGTTCAAAGGTAGAGGAAGAAATTAAAGAGGATGGAAAACTTGTTATTGAGGATAACGGAGAATTACTGAAAGAATTTCAATTGGACAAAGTCGAGAAAAAACAACCAACGATGATGAAAAACAATCAAATTGAAAAAGAAGACCAAGAAAGTATTGCAGGCTCTTTATACCTCTATATTGGAATAGGTGTAGCTGGAGTGGTATTAATAATCGTCTTATTCTTATTATGGAGAAGAAGGAAGAAACGAAAGAATAATATATTCATATAATATAATGAGAAACCTTAAGGTGCTCGGGTCGAATCCAGCCTTAAGGTTTTTTAGTTAGTATTTATCTCGCATATGTCTTGCACCTAGAGGCGTTGAGGCAAGGCTGAAGAAAATCAGTGAGCGAAGCCCTCATTGAATGTAGTTTCACTTTATGCGGATTGACATTGTAAGAATATTTATTATATACTGTATTCAACAAAGTTGAATGAAAGGAAACACGATTGAAAAAAATGTGTTTTCAAGAACAATAATGATATTTACGTATATTGTGTTGTAAGCGGATTCAAATATGAAGTGGGGGAGAACCAATGCGTTCATTACCATCTTATGTTCAATTAAAAGAAGTAGGTCCAAGAGACGGGCTTCAAAATGAAAAGACGTGGATAACAACAGAAGATAAAGTAAACTGGATTAATATGTTATCGACTTCAGGGATAAAGGAAATCGAGTATTCATCGTTTGTTAATCCAAAAATGATTCCAGCTTTATCGGATGCAAGGGAAGTAGGAAAGCGAATCATTAGAAATCCAGATGTGACGTATTCTGCTTTAGTTCCAAATCTTAAAGGATTAGAATTTGCGCTTGAAGCAGGAATTGATGGAGCATCCGTATTTATGTCTGCTAGTGAGACACATAATCAAAAGAATATCAATAAATCAGTTCAAGATACGTATCCAGTATTAGATAAAGTGATTATAGAAGCAAAACAAGCTGGAAAGCATGTAACAGGTTATATTTCAACTGTATTTGATTGTCCTTACGAGGGTAAAATTGCCCCTGAAAAAGTGCTGAGCGTATGTGAAAAATTAATTGAGAGTGGAGTAGATGATTTATCATTAGGAGATACCATTGGCACAGCAGTTCCAACGCAAGTGGAGCAATTATTGGAACTTTTGTTACAACACTACCCAAAAGAGAAACTTATATTACATTTTCATGATACAAGGGGAATGGCAATCGCTAATATTATGACTGCCATGCATTATGGTATTTATCGTTTTGATAGCACCATAGGCGGACTTGGTGGCTGTCCATATGCTCCTGGAGCTGCGGGAAATGTAGCTACGAACGATGTCTTATATTTATTAGAGGGGCTTGGTATCAATACCGGTATTGACGAAAGGAAATTACAAGAAGCTGGTGTATTTATTCAAAATAAATTAGATAAGACACTGCCGAGTCGTTCATTGGCTTATTTAAAAAACGCATAAAGTTTTTCTGAGAAGAATCACCCCAGACAAAAGTACGTAATGGATTTGCATTCGTATTATAGTTTGGGGTGTTTTATTCATGGTTAGATTTTTGGGCATCAAGAGTAAAATAATGACAAAAGTAATTACAAATCCAATGATTATCCTTTGAAAATCCACTAGGAGAAGTGGTTTCCTTTTAGTTGAAGCTGTGCCTGCAAAAAAGCGCCGTCTACAATGGAAATCAAACAGCACAACATTCGAATCTTAAACCAAATACCTTAATTATGAAATTGATTCAATTGTAGTAATTATCTATGAATATGGATTGACTCGTGAACAATGCTAGATTATGATTAGATTGATTTTAATTATATTATGGAAGGAATGGTTCCCATCGACCTGCAAAGTATTGGAGATAAGATGAAGCAAGTTCGTTTGAGAAATAAAAAAACACAGCAACAGATTGCGGATGAATGTGGGATTTCCAAAAGCCTTCTATCGAAAATAGAAAATGGTCAAACAGCATCAGCTATTGCTACTTTATCAAAGATTTCGGATGCATTAGAGGTACCGTTAGCTTGGGTACTTGATGATAAAGAAGAACAAGACTTATTTATTCAACGAAAGTATAATCGTACTTCAAAAGTCGGTGATGAGAGTATGGGATACTCATACGAATTACTTGCCAATCGATCGAAGTATAGTGGAATTGAACCTACCATTGTCCATGTTACCCCAAAGCATCGAAATTTACGTCAAGAGAAGACATACACACATTCACAAGATGAATTTATTTACATATTAGAAGGTGAAATAGAACTACTATATAATGGAGAAAAGCAATATTTAGAAAAAGGGGATAGTGCCTATTTTGCTGGTTCAAAACCCCATTTGTTTCTGCCAGTAAATGATCGCGGAGCAATGGTATTAACTTGTTTTATTGATCAAATATAAATGGACGTGAGAGGGAAGTAGATGGAAAATGATTGTGTGTTTTGTCATGTGGAAAATGATCGATTTCAGTCGGTTATTTTATCCAATGATTACGCGATGTTTTTGCAATTAAGAGATGCATCTCAAAAAGGGATACCGTTAGAAGGAGCAGGAGTAATTGTTCCAAAAGCGCATCGTAAAACAGTATTTGATTTCTCTGAAGAAGAATGGAACTCTACCTTTGAGTTATTAAAGGAAGCAAAAAAGTGGATCGATGTTTATCATCAACCACATGGTTATAATATAGGATGGAATTCGGGGAAAACTGCAGGACAACATATTTTCCACGCACATTTGCATATTCTTCCTAGATACGATGATGAAAAGTATGCAGGTAAAGGGATTCGAGCGTTGTTCAAACAATCGGATAATCGAACTAATAAAAGCGATTCGTAATAATATAAAGTATTTTATAAGAAGAATGATGTCGAAGTTTGTCTCATGTGGATTTGTCCCGCATGTAACAGGCAGTAATAGCTAACTTCAAAACGATGAACCTAACCTTGAGGATAGGTGGGGGGATAAACTGCCTATAATAGTCTGATTCTGTTCAAGGGCTTTAGTTCATGCTCTTGTGGTATTAACACATTCTGTAGGGGAAAAAAGAAACTCCCCCACGGAATGAAATTCCACTTTATTCTTTGATTAAATGGTTTTGATACAACTACTTTTAAAAACTTGAAATTATTGATGTAGACCAATAATATTTATCATGGCGAGGGTGGTGAGTGAACGTCTGTAAAAATCCTGTATCAAGACTAGGTTAGTACGCAAGTAGTCGAAGCGAAGGATAACGGACATTAACATCTTAGTAAGTTACTATAACCATGAGTAAGGGATAAATAAAATCCCCACTGATGGAAGTCTTACATTATGAAGTTTCAGGATCTTCTTTTTCCACAATTGTAAATGGTCGCATCATATCATAATCTTCGTGTTCTAATATATGGCAATGCCAGACATAATCCCCTGTAAAAGGTTCAAACTTCGCAATAACTCTTGTCACTTGAGCTGAGGGTGCTGCTAAAGTATCTTTCCAGCTTTTTTCATTTTCAGCAGGTGAAATCGGAGCATCAGTATAAATTATCGATCCATCTTCATTATATTTTTCTAAATCAAATGGTTGACGATCAAGAACTTGAAATTGGACTAGATGGAGATGAATGGGATGGGTGAAGTTAGTAACATTTATAAGGGACCAAATTTCAGTATCACCGAGCTGTGGTTTTTCCGTTATAGGGTCATGCCATAACTGATTATTGAGTAATAACAGTGGTCTCCCGAATGCATCTTCTGAACCAACCAGTTTTAGATTTCGAATAGTTTTTATTGAATTTTGTTTTAATGAAGGAATATGCGTTAAATGTTTAGGAATTCTACTCGTATCTTTTTTCTTTAAAGGCTTTGTGACTTTAAATTGCATAATATTATTGGTTTGATCTTCTGGATCTGCATCCACACCTAAGTCATTGTTTATAATCATACTTTTTCCTTCAAATTCGCTAAAGTCAATGACGATATCTATACGTTCTGCTGGTTCCATTACGATTTGTCGAGTAGGGATACTTTTACGGAGTAACCCACCATCTGAACCTATTTGATATAAAGGTACATCCTCATTCACAGATAAGCGATACGTTCGAGTATTAGATGCATTCAATAGTCTGAATCGATATTTTCTCGGTTCAACATCGATATATGGCCAAGCTTTCCCATTAACTAGGATAGCTTCTCCTAAATATGCAGGTACAATAGAAGGGGTTGGTGCTCCTGGGATTGGCTCATCAGGTCCAGAAGGGTAGTATAATGATCCATCTGGATTAAGGGTGCGATCACAGATAACCAAGGGTATTTCATATTCTCCGGACGGAAGTTGTAACGCTTTTTCCTCTTCACCCCGAATAATATACATTCCTACAAGGCCTGCATATACATTCAATCGAGTGATTCCCATTGCATGATCATGATACCAAAGTGTAGCTGCACGTTGGTTGTTTGGATACTCATATACTTCCCGAGAAAAATCAGGACCAGTCTCTTGAAATCCACGTGTAAACCATGCCTCAGGATAACCGTCACTATCTGGTTTTGTTACACTTCCATGTACGTGAGTAACCGTTCTGGTTTGCGGCATTTGATCTAGATGGTGTATTGAAGTATCTAAGGGTAATATAAGTTTCGGTGGTAACTCGTTCAACCATTTAACATGTGTTAATTCCCCTTCGGAAACATCTATGGTTGGACCTGGGAATTGCCCATTGTATCCCCAAAGTCTTGTTGGTGGTAAATCACGATGAAGCTTATGCCAACTTTCTTTCATAACCACTTCATAATATGTTAAATGATTGCTTTTTTTCGTTGGTTCTAAAGTGGAGATAATGGGAAGCTTATCTACAAATTTTGTTAATTTCATTTATTCCACTCCCAAAAAAACATATTACTATCATTTATGTTTATATAGGTGTTCTGGTTTGGGCATTTACCTATTAATAGTAAATTCTATTTGGAGATTATTTTCCCGATAGCAGAAAATGAACACACAAAAAGGAGCTGTCGGATAGTTACAGCTCCTTCTTATGTAGGAAGATTCGCATACTTATTGAGTTGATTTAACAAATTATCTAATTCTTGACTACATATAATCGTGTTTTCAGAGGATAATCCATCTTCTTCAGCAATTCGTAACATTTCATTCCTTTTTTTTACAATCGAGAGAAGTATACTTTCTCTATCATTTTTTTTCACTTTTGTATACATTATTCTATTTGCACCTCTACTTTAATTATCTTGTATCACACGAATAGGATTATCTCAAATTATTAAATAAAAATAAACCTTTTCGACAAAACTAGATATTATATTCATGCAATAAAAATGTATAATATAACTCGTACTTTTGAAATACCTTCATATGACCTAATTAATATGGGTGAAAAAATAATCACATTCAAAGTTATTATGTTTTATAGGAAGAAAAATATCGTAAATATTGTCGAATTTCGTAGTTATTTGGGATTCAAAATCTATTTTTCAATTTTTAGGATAATTAAAGGGTAGTAATTGCCTAGATGAAAATGCTTACATATAATCAAAAAATAATGTCGAACACCAAAAGTTAGTAGATCGTGTATGCGAATAATTATACAGTTATATTATATTTTTTAATTTTATGGTAAAGAGTTACTCGTGATATCCCTAGTTTTTCAGCTGCTTTTGATTTATTTCCTTCTAGTTGTTGTAATGTTGTCTCTATCAATTGTTTTTCCATCGCCTCTTTTTCCTTTGGTAGATTGGATCGTGTCTCGGTAGAATTGAAATTAGTTGCTTGTGGCAGATAGCGCTGCATGTCCTCCTTGTGGACAAGAGAGTTCTCGTGAAGAATGATTATTCTCTCCATTAAATTACGAAGTTCACGAATGTTACCAGGCCAATGGTATTGAAGTAAGCATTCAAAAGCTTCCACTGAAATTTCAGGTACCAATACTTGGTATTTATTCGCGAATTGATCGGAGAAGCTCTTTGCTAAAATTTCAATATCTTCTATTCTTTCACGAAGAGGAGGCATTGTTAATTGAATTACATTTAATCGGTAAAAAAGATCTGAACGAAATCGTTTTTCATCCATTAGTTGCTCTAATTTTTGGTTGGTTGCTGCAATAAATCGAACATTAACTTGTTTACCTTGTGAATCTCCAATTCGATAAATTCGATTTTCTTGTAAAACACGTAAAAGTTTTACTTGCATCTCTAATGGTAATTCTCCAACTTCATCCAAAAAAAGTGTCCCACCATCAGCCATTTCAATTTTACCTGCTTTACCTTTCTTTTCTGCGCCTGTAAATGAACCACCTTCATATCCAAATAGTTCACTTTCAAATAAAGCATCTGGGATGGCGCCACAATTTACGGGAATAAATGGTTGATTTCTTCGCTCGCTAGCTTCGTGTATAGCTTTTGCACAGACTTCTTTCCCTGTTCCGCTTTCTCCTAGAATTAATGTAGTCGCGTTAGTATGGGCGGCCTTACGTGCCAATTGAATGATTTGTTGAAGTGCATTACTTTTTCCTTTTAGCTTCGCAAATGGCGATTCAGAATTAGCTGGGTAAACTTTTTGCCGTAATTCATTTAATTCCGCAGATGTAGACTCGAGATTATCATTTAATTTTACAATTTGAGTAATATCTCTTTCCACAGAAATGGCTCCAATTAAATCCTGATTATTATCAAATACGGGAAGGGTGTTTACAACAACATGCTTATCTTTTCTTGGACGGTGGTATTGATTTTGTACCGATTGTTTAGTGTCTAAAACTTTCATTACCATCAAGTCATCATAAGCAAAGAAGTTTGTAATCGGTTGACCAATAATTGTGGTTTTCTTAATATTGTAGGTGTCTACTGCAGCGTTGTTCCAATATAATACCGTTCTATTTGTATCTACTATAGTAATTGCATCATCTTCTGCTTCTAACAATTTCTCAAAGAAAAAATCATTCATTTTAGAAAAATCCTCCTTCCTTCACTGTAAAGACGATTGTAAATTTTCTAAACAATAACTGTAAATTTATTATACAATAAATTTCTAATCTTTCCATTCATTTAAATGGTTATATATTCTAATGATGCTAAAAACACAGATGTATCAATCGTTAACCAATGTAAACGAATACAATTCTGAAAGTTGGCATCATTTTTGCTAGTAAAATAGTAGAGAGTATAATTACTCTCTAATGTATTATTTTTCAAGGAGGATTTTATTTATGGTATTACCTTTTAAACATGAACCATTTACAGACTTTACAGTGGAGGAAAACCGTAAAGATTATCAAGATGCATTAGCAAAAGTTAAAGAAGAATTAGGAAAAGATTACCCACTTGTTATTAACGGTGAAAAGATTTATACCGATGACAAACTAGTATCTATAAACCCTTCAAATAAAAATGAAGTAGTAGGTAAAGTATCTAAAGCAACACAAGAACATATTGAAGAGGCTTTTTCTTCATCGAAGGAAGCCTTTAAAGAGTGGAAAACGTGGTCCGCTGAAGACCGTGCACGTGTCCTATATCGTGCAGCAGCGATTGTAAGAAGACGTAAACATGAATTCTCTGCATGGTTATCGTATGATGCGGGTAAGCCTTGGGATCAAGCGGACGGAGATACTGCAGAGGGAATTGACTTTTTAGAGTATTATGCTCGTCATATGGTTGAACTTGAAAAAGGAAAACCGTTAGCCGATCGACCGAATGAAGATAATAAATATTTCTATCAGCCAATGGGACCAGGTGTAGTAATTCCACCATGGAACTTTGCATTTGCAATTGTTTGTGGAACAACTGTAGCTCCAATTGTTGCAGGAAATCCTGTACTGTTGAAGCCATCTGAAAATACACCTGTAATCGCCTATAAATTAGTAGAAGTACTTGAAGAAGCAGGATTGCCAAAAGGTGTTCTAAACTTTGTACCTGGAGACCCTGCAGAAATTGGAGATTATTTAGTCGATCATAAAGACACGCATTTTATTAATTTTACTGGATCTCGTGCAACAGGAGTCCGTATCTTTGAACGTGCAACAAAAATTCAAGATGGCCAAACTCATTTAAAACGTGTTGTAGCTGAAATGGGAGGAAAAGACACGATTATCGTTGACGAGTCCGCCGATTTAGACTTAGCTGCAGAATCAATTGTTCATTCTGCATTTGGATTTTCCGGTCAGAAATGTTCTGCATGTTCTCGTGCAGTCATCCACGAGTCTGTTTATGATGAGGTAATAGAAAAATCAGTAGAATTAGCAAAAACACTTACAGTCGGTAATCCAACAGAAGATAATGTGTACATGGCTTCGGTCGTTAATCAAAAACAATTTGATAAAATAAAGGATTATATTGAAGTCGGAAAACAAGAAGGGGAGCTTGTTTTTGGAGGAGAAACGGATGACAGTAAAGGATTCTTTGTACATCCAACCATCTTCAAAGATTTAGATCCGCAAGCACGTATTATGCAAGAAGAGATTTTTGGTCCTGTGGTTGCTTTTACGAAAGCGAAGGATTTTGATGAATTACTGGATATTGCAAATAACACAGAATATGGTTTGACTGGTGCAGTTATTTCAAATAACCGCGAAAATCTTAATCGAGCGCAAACAGAATTTCTTGTAGGGAATTTATACTTTAACCGTGGTTGTACTGCAGCAATTGTAGGATATCAACCATTTGGTGGATTTAAAATGTCGGGAACAGACTCAAAAGCTGGTGGCCCAGATTACCTTCAGCATTTCTTAAATGCAAAAGTTGTAACTGAACGATTTTAATTAAGGGAGAGGTTGGGGCATGAATGGATACATTATGTCCCAGTCTCGTAAAATTAGCTGTTAGTTTCTTACGTAAGGGGATAGAAGGATGGCAAATCTAACACGAGATTTCTTTATCGGTTTATCAAATAATAAATTGCTGAATACAAACGCTAAAAAATATGGATTTCGTTTAGGTGCAGAGAAATTTGTCGCAGGAACTAATTTTGACAGTATTATCGGAATAATTAGAGATTTGAATAGTAAAGGAATATCTTGTACACTAGATAACCTCGGTGAGTTTGTGACAGAAAAATCAGAAGCAATGGAAGCAAGAGATGATATCATCGACATGCTTTATAAGATTCATGAGCAACGATTAGATTGCCATGTTTCTGTTAAATTAACCCAGCTGGGTTTGGACATTGATGAAGATTTTTGTTTAAATAATATGCGTGCGATTTTAAAAGTTGCAAACCGTTTCGAGATATTTATTAATATTGACATGGAGAAACATATCCATTATGGTGAGACATTGGAGACTCTAAATGAGCTCCAAAAAGAGTATGACAACGTCGGTACGGTAATACAATCATATTTGTATAGTGCAGAGGACGATTTAGCCGCTTTAGAGGATGTACGAATACGTCTTGTCAAAGGTGCCTACAAAGAAGATGCGTCCATTGCTTATTCATTAAAAGAAGATATTGATCGTAATTTTATGGAACTTGCTAAAAAAAGGCTGTTAGGTAATACATTTACTTCCATTGCTACTCATGATCATAATATCATTGAAGAAATAAAATCTTTTGTTGATGAGCATAATATTTCTAGAGATCTTTTTGAGTTTCAAATGCTTTATGGTTTTCGAACTGAAATGCATGAGGAACTGGCACAGTCAGGATACAATTTTTGTACGTATATTCCTTTTGGAAGCGATTGGTTTGGTTATTTCATGCGGAGGCTTGCTGAGCGACCGCAGAATATTAACTTGGTTTTAAAAGATGTTTTTTATACGAAAGAGAATAAGCTAAAAAAAGAACCAGTTATAGCTGGTGTGGCAGCTCTATCGTTATTGATGTTTGTAAATAAAAAAAGGAAAAAATAAATTTAAGGACAATTGTATTGTTACCGAAGGGATTGCCCTAAAGTCTCTGGTATTTCCCTTCCCTTCTTATATTCCTTCCTGTCTCAGCCTTTTTCCATCTTTAAGACAACATGTAATAACAAATCAACATTGGATGATTAGTACCGTAAGTACCACAAATTCCAAGTGTGAAAGCTTGTTATATATATTATCAAAAGACGAAAGGGAGATAGGATGTCTGAATTTACGTATCAATTTATTGCTATCGGATTATACTTTTTAGCGATGATAGCTATAGGACTGTATTCATATCGGAAAACGTCGAACTTAGACGATTATATGCTTGGAGGTAGAAGCTTAGGCCCTGTTACATCTGCATTAAGTGCGGGTGCATCTGATATGTCGCAATGGTTATTAATGGGGCTTCCAGGTGCAATCTATTTATCTGGTTTAGCAGAAGGTTGGATTGCGATAGGTTTAGCAATTGGAGCATGGTTGAATTGGTTAATTGTAGCACCAAGATTACGTACGTATACGGAAGTATCTAATAACTCGATTACAATTCCAAGTTATTTAGATAATCGATTTAAAAATAATTCCAAGATATTAAGAATTGTTTCAGGTGCAGTTATTCTTATTTATTTCACATTTTATGTATCATCAGGAATGGTGGCCGGAGGAGTTTTTTTTGAGAGCTCATTTGAATTTAATTATCATTTAGGTCTTATTATCGTAGCCGCTATTACAATTTTATATACCTTGCTAGGGGGATTCTTAGCTGTAAGTATTACTGATGTTGTGCAAGGGACGATGATGTTCTTGGCTCTAATTCTTGTGCCCACAATGGCAATTTTCCATTTAGGCGGAGTTGGAGAGACAGTAAATTTAATTCAAGATGTTAATCCAGATTTCTTAAGCTTTTTCGCAGCAGCGACTACAACAGGAATTATTTCTTCGCTTGCATGGGGGCTTGGTTACTTTGGACAACCACATATTATCGTTCGTTTCATGGCTATTAAATCAGTAAAAGAGACCACATCCGCACGTCGTATTGGAATTAGCTGGATGGTGATTTCTCTGATTGGTGCTGTACTAACTGCATTAGTTGGTGTGGCATTTTTCCATGCTAATCCGGAATTTAATTTAGCAGATCCAGAAGCTGTATTTCTAGTTCTAGGTCAGATTCTATTCCATCCATTTATTGCTGGAATATTATTAGCCGCAGTAATTGCAGCTATAATGAGTACTGTTTCTTCTCAGTTACTTGTAACTTCTTCTGCATTAGTAGAGGATATATATAAAGCAGTGTTTAAATCAGATGCGTCGGATAAGACGTATGTGATGTTGAGTAGAGCAGCTGTTCTTTTAATTTCAATTATTGCAATGTTATTTGCTTGGCAAAAAAATGATACGATATTAGGTCTTGTTTCATTTGCATGGGCAGGATTTGGTGCTGCATTTGGTCCAGTCATATTATTATCATTATTCTGGAGAAAGACAACTGGCTCTGGTGCATTATGGGGAATGATCGTAGGTGCAATTACGGTATTCGTATGGGGTTATTCTCCATTAACCGACTATCTTTATGAACTTGTCCCTGGTTTTATACTAAGTACGATTGTGATTGTCGTAGTAAGCTTATTAACGTATAAACCTAATCCAAAAGTGGAGAAAGAATTCGATGAAACAGTTAAACGATTAAAAGAGCATAAAAATAGTTAAAACTAAATTTGGCTAGAAGTAATATAAAAAAGCACTCTTAAGATTAGTACATCTAATGTTAAGAGTGCTTTTTTAATTCCAGATGGGCATTGATATGGGGCTTAGTGAAAGTGGATAACTGGAGGTTGACTGCAGGTAAATGTTTGATTCTGTTCAAGTGCCTTTAGCATGCGCTTATAGTACTGACATGCTATTGTGGGGGAAGAACGAAAAAAATCCACAGTTTTTGATTTTTTTTGTTTTTTTTAAGGAGGGAAGAACAATTACTAGAATATTCTAAGAAAAAAGGTTACGATGAATATACAAATTCTAACGGAAATAATTTTTTATGTTTTTTATGATGTTATAGGAGGTATTCGAAATGGCAGTTGAAAAAACGTTTCTTGGATTTGCAGGTACATACACAAGAGAAACAAGCGAAGGGATTTATCGATTTTCCCTAAATATAGATACAAAACAACTGGAACAAGTTGAAGTAGCAGCAAGAGTTGATAATCCAACTTATCTAACTATTTCCGATGATAAAAAATACCTTTATTCTGTTGCCCAAGAGGAAAGTATGGGTGGAGTGAAATCATTTCAAATTCATCCAGAAAAAAGGGATTTATCATTAATTAATGGTCAACTTGTAGAAGGCGCTCCACCATGTCATCTTGACGCACATGGTGAAATATTGGTTACTGGTAATTATCATAAAGGGGATATAGGAGTACATCTTTTAAATAATGTTCAAGTAGAACAAGGAAACTTTTTAAAGCATGAAGGTAATGGCCCTCATAAAAGACAAGAAAAGCCACATGTCCACTATACAGGATTTACACCAGATGGAAGATATGTGGTGGTAGCAGATCTAGGTACAGATGAACTTGTCACTTATCGTATAAAGGGTGACTCTTTATCTCATGTTAGTACATTACATGTAACACCAGGAAGCGGGCCACGCCATATTGCCTTTCATCCAAACAAGTCCGTAGCATATTTATTAACGGAATTAAGTTCAGAAGTAATTATTCTTGATTATGATAAAGAAACCGGACAATTTAATGAAAAACAAACAATTAAAGCAATTCCTGAATCTTTTAACGATACGAATGATGCGAGTGCGATTCATATTTCTTCAGATGGTAGATTTTTATATACAGGAAATAGAGGACATAATAGTATAGCGGTATTTTCTGTTGATGATCGTTCAGGAGAGTTAACTCTAGTAGAAATTACGCCATCGGGAGGAGAATGGCCACGAGACTTCGTGTTGGATCCAACAGAACAATTTCTTATTGCATCTAATCAACATAGTGGAAATATTGTTTTATTTCAACGTGATACTGCAACGGGGAAATTATCTCCAGCAAATAGCGAAATCGAAGTACCTGAAGTAGTGTGTGTAAAATTTTTATAGCTTAATCATTAAAAAGCAGAGATTTTTATAAAAATCTCTGCTTTTTTAGAAGGTAAAATAATGGAAGAATAACGAATTTATGTACAACATAATGTGCTAGATGACTTTTCACATATATGATAAACAGGATTAGTTGGGAGTAAAGTGCTGAGTAAATTTCCGATTCTGTACAACTAACCTTAAAAATTCTATTGTTGTTATCTTCTGAAAAAATATGTAAATCAGTCTTTTACCTGCTATAATTATTATTATAGAAACAAGGGGAAATGGGGGATTTTACATGACGACATTACAATGGAATAGCCCTAGTCAATTAAGGACTTTACTAAATGAATTAGTAGGTTGGAAAAGTATTACGTTGTCTGAAGGGGAACGTCAATTTCCAATGAAACTTTATGCGAAGTTACAAGATTTAGATTATTTCCACCAGAATCCAGATCGCTTATCTTTGCATGACGCAGATGAACGTAGAAAATTACTAACCGCTGTTTATAAGCATCCAGATGCCACACAAACGATTTGCCTGATTAGTCATTTTGACACTGTTAATACAGAAGAGTACGGAACTATGGAACCGCTTGCTACACAACCGGAAGAACTTACTAAATTATATATGGAAAATAAGGAAGAGTTACCATTTGAGATTCATCAAGATTTGGAATCGGAAGCATTTTTATTTGGTCGCGGAACCATGGATATGAAGATGGGGCTAGTTATGCATATGAGTTTAATCGAGCAGGCGAGTATAGAAGAGTGGCCAATTAACCTTGTGCTATTAACGGTTCCAGATGAAGAAGTGAATTCATCTGGGATGCGTTATGCAGTACCAGTGTTGGTTGAGTTACAGAAAAAATTTGGTTTTACATATACATTATTTTTAAATAGTGAGCCGACGTTTCGACAAGAGCCAACGGATAATTCGCATTATATTTATACTGGTACTATTGGAAAAGTACTAGCAGCTGCTTTATTTTATGGTAAGGAGACACATGCCGGGGAGCCGTTAAGTGGTATGACATCGCCTTATATGGCTTCATATCTGACGCAAGAAATGGAATGGAATCCAAAATTTAAAGAAACGGTACGAGGAGAGTCTACACCGCTTCCGGTCACGTTACAACAAACCGATTTGCGTTTGCGTTATTCCACGCAGACCCCATACCGCTCTTCTGCACTTTATAATTTATTTCTGATGGAACGAAGTACTTCAGAAGCTTTTGATTTATTTGAGGAAGTAGCAACCGAAGCTGCAAACAAGTGTACAGAAGCCTATAATGAAGTTTGCAGGCAACAAGTAGTACCACCGATAGGGAAGGTGAAAGTAATTCGCTTTAAGGATTTATTAGAATATGCCAATGATAAACTAGGTGAATCTGTCATTCAAGAGATTAAAGCCGACATTTATTATAATGACGAATGGGACGATAGAGAAAAATCGCTTCGAATTACCGATCAATTAATGATTCGTTGTCAAGAATTGGCTCCAGCTATGATTATCTTATTTGCACCACCGTATTATCCTGCAGTGAATTCTTCGGATAACGGGTTAGTAAAAGAATGTACGACTTTTTTAACTAAAAAAGCAAAAGAGGATTTCCAGTTAGATATTAAACAGATTCATTACTTAAATGGTATCTGTGATTTAAGTTATGTGAACTATTCAGAGGATTTATCTGGATGGGAAGCGTATGAACATAATACACCAGTCTGGGGAGATACGTATCATCTCCCGTTTGATGAGATGAGTCAGCTTAAGGCACCGGTAATTAATGTTGGTCCCTTTGGGTATGATGCACATAAGCGGACGGAAAGATTACACATTGTTAATGCGTTTGAACAATTTCCAATGATGATCAGAGAATTAGTAGGATATATTTCAAAGAAATAATGAATGGCAGAATTGGATAAGCAACATCGAACAATAACATAGAGGTATTAGTTTTCTAGATATCCTAAGTTAAGATATTTTTTGTTTTTTGAATTAGAACTCTGCTTAATTTTTACAGCAGATAAAAAATGTGAGCGACTCCGAAAAGGGCATAAGTCCAACGCTTAACTTTGGAAAATATTTTCAAGTTAAGCTGAGGCATGCCTTTAGTAAAGCGGCTCACATTTTTGCTTGTTCTTAATTTTGATTCAATATCTTGTTTTAAAATATTTTATTCGGATTCATAATTTTGTTTGGATCGAGAGCTTGTTTTAATTGTCTCATTACAGTCAAAGCCTCTCCATGTTCTTGTTGCTGATACTTTTTCTTACCAGTCCCAACTCCATGCTCACCGGTACAGGTTCCGCCTCGTTCTAAAGCATAAGCCACAACTTTTTCATTTAGTTCTTGAGCGTATTGGGCTTCTTGCTCGTCATGTTGATCAAACATTAGGACAATATGGAAATTCCCATCACCGACATGCCCTGTAATGCCGCCTGGGAGTCCGTAGATGTCTAACAATTGTCTAGCATGTGATATCGCATCAGCTAGATAAGAAATTGGTAGGCAAACATCAGTGATCATCATTTTTCTACCTTTATAACCATGCACATATGCATATGCTAGATTATGTCTAGCTTCCCAAAGTTGGTTTCTAGCTGCAGTGTCAGACTCAAAGGTGATATTTGTACAATCAAAATCTTCAAATATTTGTTTTGTGAATGTCTTATCTTCTGCAAGACCAGACTTATTCCCATGAAATTCAATAAATAAGGTTGGTTCTTTCGAAAGATCTAACTCGCTATATTGATTGACTTGTAAAATAGAATCTTCATCGACTATCTCTATTCGGGCTATAGGTATTCCTGCTTGAAGTACGGAAACTACTGCTTCAATAGCTTGATGAACGGTAGGGAAGGTAGCTCTCCCAGCAGCGATATGTTCTGGAATGCCAAAAACTTTTAACGTAAGTTCGGTGATGCATCCTAATGTTCCTTCCGAACCAATAAATAATCCATTTAAATGATATCCAGAAGAAGATTTTGCCGCTTTTGTACCTGTTTGAATGGTAGTACCGTTAGCAAGGACCACTTCCATTGTTCTTACATTATCTCGCATTGTCCCATATTTTACGGTTAGAGTACCACTGGCATTTGTAGCTGCCATTCCTCCAAGTGTCGCATCAGCTCCTGGATCAACAGGAAAGAATAAACCATATTTTTTCAGTTCCTTCTCTAGCTGCGTACGGGTAACACCAGGTTGTACACGTACAATTAAATCTTCAGGATTGATCTCTATGATGTTGTTCATTAACGAGAAATCTACCGAAATTCCTGGATCATTTGGAATTACATGTCCTTCCAAACTAGATCCGACACCAAAAGGATAGATTGGTACTCCGTATTGTGAGCAACATGTCGTTATGTGTTGGATATCTAATGTATTCTGAGGGAATACGACAGCTAATGGCTTATGAGGTATGTGGTAAGATTCGTCTTTACTATGTTGCTCTAACAGCGTTTCGTTTTGCGTGATTTGTGATGCTTCTAAGTATTTGCTCAATTCTTCTAACAAGGAAGTAATGGTTGTTTCCATGTTGATCCACTCCTTTTTGGTAGTTATAAAATTCTATGCCCGACTATTTAATTGTATTGCATGTAAGTGGTTTAAAAATATTCAAAAAAGGTTTATAATATGGACAGGATGGAGGTGATATCCTATGGGTATCGCAAATATAGGTATACCAGGTCTAATACTAATCATTGTTATCGCTTTAATTATTTTTGGACCTAAAAAGTTACCTGAAATTGGAAAAGCTGCTGGACAAACGCTACGTGAGTTTAAATCTTCTGCGAATAGTATGATGGATGAAGAAGAACAGAAAGATAAAAAAAACGAAAAGCAGTTAAATCAATCTTCTTCCAATAATAATAAATAGTGAAAAAAGACGCTTAACAGTGATGATACTAAGCGTCTTTTTAATTGAAGATTGAATAACCATTGTATGTATTTAAACCCACATGTAACGAATAGCAAGCCTTCACTTCAAGACGACCCATATTCTGTTCAAGGGTCTTTAAATCTTACCCTTGGGTACTAACATGCAGTGAGGGAAGAATAAAATCCCTACTGAATGTTAGTTTCACTTTATGATGATTGTTGAAGCAGCATGGTCATTATTTCATTTGGTTGAACAGGTTTACTAAAGAAATATCCTTGTCCTTCATGACATTGTTGACTTTTCAAGTATTCGAGTTGTTTTTCACTTTCTATTCCCTCAGCAATAATTCGAAAATGCAAGTTTTTCCCCATATTAATGATTGTATTTGTGATAATTTCTCCATCGCGATCAAGGTCATCGATAAACGACTTATCAATTTTTAATGTATCAATAGGAAGCTGTTTCAGGTAACTCAATGATGAATAGCCTGTTCCGAAATCATCGATAGATACATGCATTCCTAAGCTTTTTAATTCTAAAATTGTCATCATAGAACTTTCTAAATTAAGAATGGTACCTTCTGTTATTTCAATCTCGAGATATGAGGCATCTAGCATTGTTTTATTTAGAATTTCTTTCACATCTTGCACAAAGTACTTATCTTTAAATTGTATTGGAGATACATTCACGGAAATACGTTGCATAAGTAACCCTTTTTCTTGCCATGATTTCATTCTTCTACAAACATTTTCAAGTACCCATTTTCCGACTGGGATAATCATTCCGGATTCCTCTAATTTTGGTATGAACTCACCTGGCGAAATAAAACCAAGTTCTCGATTATTCCATCGTAATAACGCTTCTGCACCAACTACTTTATGACTTTTTAAATTAATAATTGGTTGATACATGATGCTAAATTCTTCGCGAGCTAAAGCTTCCTTTAATTCTAAACCTACCAAATAACCACGTTCTAGAGGTTTTTTCTGCTGATGAGTATGTATACAATACCGATTTCCGCCATTCTTTTTTGCGATATCCATTGCTTTTCTCGCTTGTTTGATGCAAGTATCTATTCCATCATATTTAGAATGTCCGTCCGTATAATTTGTTTTGTAGGGAAAACTAATCCCAATGCTAACAGTTAATGAAATTTGTCTATCTTGTATTTTATATGGGATGCGTAATTTATTAACGATACGTTCTGCTTTCGCCATGCATTCTTCTTGGTCTAATTTTTCTTTTACGATTACAACAAACTCATCTCCATCTTTACGAAAAAGAAAGTTTTCTTTCGTTTGGAAATTTTGCAATCGTTCTGCTACCATCGTAATTACTTTATCTGCAATTCGTTTACCGAACGTTTCATTAATTTGCTTGAATCGGTCTAAAGAAATATATAATATGGCCTTTACATCGTTTATATTAATTTTTTGATCATCTACCCAATGATAGAGTTGATTCTGATTCGGTAATTTCGTTAAATAATCCGTATATGCAATCCCTTCGATATATTGCTCATGATGTTTTCGTGCAGTGATGTCGTAGTAAGTCGTCACCATTTTTTCGAGATTTCCAAATTGGTCATAGTAAGGTACCATTGCTGCATCAAACCAACAAGTGGTATCGTCCTTCGTTTGGATTTGAATTTCTTCTTTCCAAATAGCTTCTTTATTGTGTTCTTTTACTATATGTAAGTGGGTAGGGGACTTTAGTAATCTATTAAAAGGTTTATCAAATAAGTCTTCTTCTGTGTAATTTAGTCGCTTGCAAAAAGAATCATTCGCATAAATTAAAATCCCATTCATATCTATGATGGAAAACATGGTTGTCTGATCTATTGCGGACTGTACCTTACTATCAGTTAAAAAATGTTTTCTATTTTCATTCATGAAGAATACCTCGCTTATGTATATGTACACTCTATTTTACTAGATTTGATTCTGCATAGCTATGGGAATTGACGAAAAATATGAAATATTTTCATGTTTAGGTTAAAATATTATTCTAATTGAATCATTAATAGGGCAGTGGGAAAGATTATTAACGCATGATTTTTGCGAAGGAAATGGAATGGAGAATTACGGGATTTGAATGAAAAAGGTTCAATCCTATGAGAAAAGCACGAGCTGAAGATTCGTGCGGAAAAGAGGCTTTCTTTTCCGAGTTAGCTAAAGCCGTGCCTATGGATATATTTATTCTGTTTTTTCTGGCTCTCCGTAGTCCTGTCCTTTGGTATCTACAGTGATTTGTTTAATGGTTGGTACTTTTTCTCCAGAAGTCCCTTGTTCTACAATGTTATCTACGGTTTCCATGCCCTCAGTGACTTTTCCAAAACCTGCATAATCTTCATCTAGATGGTCTGCTTTGTCTAGAACAATAAAAAATTGTGACCCTGCAGAATCAGGATGTTGGCTTCTAGCCATTGAAAGTACACCGCGTTCGTGGACTAAATTATTTTCAAATCCATTCGAAGTGAATTCCCCAGGGATAGAGTATTCAGGTCCTCCAGTTCCATTTCCTTCAGGATCGCCACCTTGGATAACAAACTCGGGGACAATTCGGTGAAAAGTTAATCCATCATAAAACCCATCTTCAATTAGAGAAATAAAATTAGTTACTGTGTTAGGAGCAATATCAGGATAAAGTTCCACGGTAATAGTTTGTCCATTTTCCATTGTAATTGTAGCTATCGGGTTTTCGTCCGATTGAGTTTCTACGCTCGGTGTCTCTTCGGTATCAGAGCATGCTGATAAAAGAAGAGTAATCATTAGCATTAGTATAAATAAATATCTTTGCTGCATTTTAGATCTCCTTTGTTTTTAATCACGGTGAGTAATTGTCCATAAAATCCCCGCTCTAAGACTTAGAAAGAAGTCGAAACAGACGCTAACACTTTGATAAGTCTCACTTTTATTATCATTATAGCATGGATTTTTAAATGACAGGAATTTAGAGTGTGGGCTTTGGTATAGTAGGTTATATTAAGCGTAGTGCCCACCAATTTTTTTGCTTCGTTCTATAGTGATCCCAGCTTTGGTATAACTTGATGCACGAAGGATGGCAGTGGATCCATATTTATCACGAATTGCATCCATGACATATCCAATATCATTTTTCTTCGTACGATCCTCAAATAAATCCAGCTGTGTCTCTTGTTTGTCTCTAAGGTTGGTTAATGTTACATATACATGACGAACCATACTTTTACCATCGTAAAATTTATTAAATAGCTGCATGCAAATATCATAAACATCTAATGTAATATTTGTTGGAAGGTCGATGGATTGTGATCGAGAAAATCCGCCGCCGGTCTCTTTTGAATAAGAAATTCCTAAATGAATGGTTCTACCTGATTTATTTGCTGTACGAGCTCTTCGGCATACTTCTTCGCAGAGGTCGAGGATGCAGTAAGGAATATCTTCTTTCGTGTAATCACGTAATAAAGATATACCATGGCCAAAGCCCTTTTGTTCTTGTTTCGAAAAATCTCCGAAGACAGGACTTAAATCAATCCCCCATGCATGCCAATAAAGTTGTTCTCCCATTACTCCAAATCGTTTTTTTAAATGGTCAAGACTATAATTGGCGAGTTGGCCTAGCGTAATAATTCCCATTCGATTCAAATTTTTCTTCATTCGTCTTCCTATTCCCCATATAGATTCAATCGGATGTGGCCAAAGTTTTTTTTCCACATCTTCATACGTACATTCTGCAATTCCTTGTTTTTTGGCATGAAGATCCATGACAACTTTTGCTAAAAATTTATTATCTCCAATTCCAATGGAACAAGTAATGCCAAAGGAATCTAGAATATCGGCTTTTATTTTTTCCGCAATTTCTTTGCGGGTCCCAAATAAGTGTTGTAAACCGTTGACTGTAATCCATACTTCGTCTACAGAATAAGGGTGAATAGCCTCTATAGGTGCATATTGCTGCAGTAAATCAGTAATTTGTAAAGACATGTGTATATAATCTGCCATATGAGCAGGGATAATATAAATTTCTGGGTCATTTGGTAATTCGAAAAAACGACTTACATTACTTATTCCGTAGCGTCGCTTTAACTCAGGAGAAGCGGCGAGTACAATACTGCCTGATCGATTTGGATCGCCAACAACAGCAAGCATTACTTTCATCGGATCTAATCCTAGTTTGACTGCTTCTACACTCGCATAGAATGAGCGCATGTCGATACATAGAACATCATTACGAGGATATGTGGAATAATCCATTATTATCACCCTTTCATAAGAACGTATGTTCTATTATATGTAGAACAGTGAAAAATAACAATGGAAATTTGTTACAGGAAAATAACAGCAATAAAAAAAGGATGCAGGAAGCACCCTTCAATCCGATACATACGAGAGGAGGAAAGAATTTTTATCATGAAGAGGGGTTCTAATTACTAGTAGTTCCAGTAAGAGCCGCCGACTATGATAAGCAAAATAAATAACACTACTAAAAAAGCAAAGCCAAATTCACCACGTTTTTCATATTCGCTCATACTACCACCTCCTACGATATATGGCTATTATATGTGCGGAAATAAAGAACAGGGAGGGCCATTAACTAGTCAAAGGCATAAAAATTACAAGAAATACGGTGACCTCTGTTCAGCAATGTAAGAACTGCCGCACACATATGTTTAAGATTAAAAAGGAATCTCGTTGGGTTCTGTAGAAATAAAAATATAATATAAGGAAATGGTTTCATTTGAGAACAGGAGTGGGATTAATGAAAGAACTTCAAACATATATCAATAAACAAGAAAAATGGGCAGGAGGGATACTTGGTCTTAGTGTTCGTTCTGCAGACACGGGGGATATTTATCTGAGTCATAATGGAGATATACGTCTTCACCCGGCTTCAAATCTGAAGATCCTAACTGCTGTGGCTGCTTTACGAATATTGGGACCGGACTATAGATTCTCGACGGAGATAAGATTGGACGGAAAACTTGTCGATGATGTCTGGGAAGGAGATGTCTATATTGTTGGGAAAGGCGACCCTACATTGCAACTCAAAGATTATCAGAAATTCGCCGCTACCCTTCACAATTATGGTATAAGAACAATTACCGGTAGTATTTACGGAGATGATACATGGTACGATGACAAACGTTTATCGGAAGATTTAATTTGGACGGATGAACAATATTATTATGGAGCGGAAGTATCAGCATTAACAATATCTCCTGATAAAGATTATGATACTGGATCTGTAAAGATTATCATTCAACCCGGTCAATTGGGGGAATCACCTCAATATCAACTGTATCCTAACACATCTTATATTACTTTAGAGAACCATGCAGTTACAGTAGCTCAAGCTGAAGAAGAAGAGTTGTGTATTACTAGAGAACATGGGGGTAACCGTATTTATATAAGAGGAAATATCGGTATTGATCATGAAGTAAGGCAAGAATGGATGGCTGTATGGAAAGTTACGGATTATGTAATGGATATATTTATTGAAACATTAAACGAAATGGGAATAACGATAAAAGGAAAACCTAAATCAGGAAAATCTGTTCCAAACGAGACAATGTGCATACATAAACATTCTTCTCCAACATTAGCAGAGATCTTAGTTCCATTTATGAAACTAAGTAATAATGGGATTGGAGAAATGCTTGTAAAAGAAATGGGGCGTTTTGTATATGAAGAAGCTACATGGGATGCAGGATTAAAGGTAGTAAGAGAACAAATTCAAACCTATGGAGTAAATATGGAGACCGTGCAAATTAAGGACGGTTCAGGAATTTCGCACAGTAATTTGTTACCAGCAAATGAGTTGTCCAAATTATTATATCGAATTCAACCGGAAGAATGGTTTCCTTTGTTGTTAGATACTCTACCTGTAGCAGGCGAACAAAATAGAATGGTGGGTGGGACTTTACGAGAACGAATGAAAGGACTATCTGTTAAAGCGAAAACCGGAACAATAGAAGGAGTTAGTACTTTATCTGGGTATATCAATATGGAGACCAAGCAAAGAGTAATCTTCTCGATTTTGTTGAATAATTTAATCGATGAAGAAATAGGTAAAGAGATTGAAGATGAAATAGTCGCTTATTTACATACACAGGATATTGCAAAGGTATAGCGATTAAAAAATATTATAGAAATAATTTTCCATTACTTTACCATAGTTTTACCACATTTCAGTGATAAGGTATAGATGTAGGATACTAGATATCCTTTTTAGAATGTCAAAAAAATAAGGAGAATGAACATGACAGTCAATATATACGGAGCATCTTGTTCATCAACCAGAAAAGCTCGACAATGGTTTAAAAAACACGGAATAGCTTATAAAGAAAGAAATATATTAAGACAACCTTTAACAATTAATGAATTACAGGAAATTTTACGAATGACGGTAGAAGGTACAGATGAGATTATCTCTACACGTTCGAAAATATTTAAGGAACTTAATTTAAATTTAGACGAATTACCATTACAAACATTATTAGAATTAATACACGAACACCCTCGATTATTAAAAAGTCCGATATTAATGGATGAAAAACGTTTTCAAGTAGGTTACCATGAAGACGATATACGACAATTTCTTCCAAGAAAGACAAGGGAACATTTATGGTTGCAGTGGAAACTAGATCTAGGGCTAGTAAAAGGATAATAATAAATAAAAAAGGATGAAGAATCGTAGAAGCGGTTTTTCATCCTTTTTTATGGTGTAGGAAATTATAAAATATTGCAGCTGTGGATAAACTTACTAAATTAAAGCCACGTCCAGCTCCATCGCCCATCACCTATTGTCCTTCCGGAGCCCTCCTTACGATAAGTCAACATCGATTCGCATACGCTTATCGTGTTTCCTTTATCTCATACGGTCCCGTCCAGGACATACGGTGATAAACGGGCGCTTGCGCTTTTGTTCTGGTGTTAAAAGGGAAACGGATGCTTTATCTCTTTAACAAAATTTCCATTGAAGAGGTCGAATCTGAAAAAAGATTTGAAAAAAATAGCGAATTAGGCGTACAATGGTAAAGAGTGCAACTAGATATTTACATATAGTCTAAAATAGGAGCGGAAAGATGTGAGGAATAAAAAATTACTCTTTGTAAATCTCGGAATCCTTTTTGCCCTTATGATCGTTGTTATTATTGGGGTTTCAAGAATGAATACAACAACAGATGAAGAACAGCCAGCTGTTAGCAAAAGTAAACAAGAGAATCAATCCACGCAAATATCCGGACTATCTCAATTAAGTAAAAAAGTTGTCTTTTCGGGAAAAGAGATATATAAGCCACGTAATTTATTAGAACGAGGAGATAACGGATCATTCGTGTTAACCTCTGGAAATGTAGAAGAAGCGCCATCAGAAGGTGAAGAAATAGAAGTGCCGACAGATACACAAAATAGTAATTGGGGTCAAACTGAAGAACAAGTTACCATTACAACAAGCCATTCCACTAGTTCTAGTAATGAAAGTAACCATTCGGGCTCTAATAATGTGGGGAAAACAACGTCTTCTTCTAATAACGCTGAGAAAAAAGATAAAGGTACCAAACCGAAGAACAATGACTCGAATACGGGTACTGATAAAGGTAAGGGCGAAGGAGAAGAAAAGAAAGAAGACAAGGAAAAAACTGAAGAAAAACCAGATAAAGGAAATGAACAACCAAAAGACGAGCAAGGTGGCGGAAATGGACCTAGTGACCCAAACCCGGGTAATCCTCCTGAAGATGGAGATGATGGTAATGGAGAAGGTGAGGAGCCGAATCCAGAAGAGCCTCCTAAAGAAAAAGATCCTGATGACCGGGAAAAAGATCCGAAACCTAGTCCTCAATCTTCTAGTACAGAATAATATATGAAAGTCGAATTAAACGATATTTACAATATTGGCAAGGAAAATTAGCCTATTTGAAAAAAGTTTGATATTATATTTTTATGGAGTAATAAGTTTCTATACGTTTGTAGAATGAATTGCTATAGATGATAGCGCTTATACTACTTTTATGACATTTATAGAATGATGGAAAGGAATGAAAATGATTTATGAGTAAGCCTAAAGTTGTTGTACTTGGAGCTGGCTATGCAGGACTTGTTGCAACAAGACGTTTAACACAAAAATTATCAGCAGAAGAAGCTGAAATTGTACTTATTAACAAACATAATTATCATTACGAGAGCACTTGGTTACATGAAGTAGCAGCAGGTACGATTAATCCGAACCAAGCACGTTTCATGTTAACTGATGCTGTTAATCCGAAGCGCGTTCGTTTAATCTATGACACTGTAATTGAGGTGAATCGTGACGAACAACGTGTTATTTTAGATAACAGTGAAGTGAGCTATGATTACTTAGTTTTTGCGTTAGGATTTGTTTCTAACACATTTGGAATCCCAGGAATGGATGAGCATGCATTTGCAATTACTGATATTGATTCTAGTCGTCATATTGCAGAACATATTGAGTATCAGTTTGCTCAGTATTCCACAGATGAGAATAAAAATGATGATCAACTAACTATTTTGGTTGGTGGCGGTGGATTCACTGGTATTGAATTTGTTGGTGAATTAGCTGATAAGGTTCCAGAACTATGTCAAAAATATGATATTGACCGCAGTAAGGCAAGAATTATTAATGTTGAAGCTGCACCTTCTATCCTACCGGTATTTGATGACGATTTAGTATCTTATGCGAAAAAAGCGTTAGAAGATCGTGGAGTAGAATTCCGCATTGGAGCGCCAATTAAAGAGTGTACGGAAGAAGGATTTATCGTTGGTGATGATAAGGAATTAATTAAAGCTGGTACGGTTGTATGGACTGGTGGAGTAACTGGTAACCCTGTTCTTGCTAAATCTGGATATGAATTATTTAAAGGTAAAGTTAATGTAGGTCCAGATCTTCGTCCTGAAGGGGAAGAAAACGTATTTATCCTAGGTGATTGCTCTTGGACATTGGATCAGGAGACTGGTCGTCCATACCCACCGACTGGGCAATTAGCTACACAAGAAGGTGCTCAAGTAGCAGAAAATATTGCAGCACTTATTCGCAATCAACCAATCCAAGAATTTGTTTACAGTAATAAAGGTACTGTAGCTTCTCTTGGATTATCAGATGGTATTGGTAATGTATTAAACGGTAACAAACTTCGAGGGAAAGCTGCGGCTGCAATGAAAAAAGTTGTAGACGACCGTTCACTATTCCTTGTAGGTGGACCGAAAGTGTTACTGAAGAAAGGTAAATTCCGTCCTTTTTAATTGTTAAAAGGCTCTATAATAAAATCAAATAATGATAAAAAGCTCCATAGGGAGGTAAGGTTAAATATGAGAAAATTATTTTGCTATATTTTACTTGTCGTGACAGCTTTAGTAGGGTATAGAGCTGCAAGTGAGTATTTAGAAGACAATCGTGATTTTAGATAAAATAATGAGGCTTAATAGGATGGCATTTCCTGTTAAGCCTTTTTAATATCCCGTTTGTATTGATGACGAGGAAGAACGAATCTCAATACTGAATGAAGTTTCACTTTATGGCTTTCATTATTTTTACATATAACATGACGGAAATCGCATACTACATTTGAGGTGGTATGGAATGAAGATGTATTGTTCGATTTTTTTCATTTGTTTTATAATTATGTTTCCAACGGTAACAAATGCTGGAATTATTGAACTGTATATTGATAAAAATGAACGTGGAAATTTGGATTTAAATCAATATCAGCTTTTAGGAAATGAAGGATTTTTGGATTTGCAAAAATTAAATTCATTTATGGATGAATTACAAAAAGAAGTGTACACAGAGCCAAAAGATGCTTACTATGATCCAACTGGACAAATTAAGATGGAAAAAGTAGGTTATACCCTTGATCGTGAAAAATTCTTAGAGCTTATTTACCAAGCTTATTACACGAAAAATACTGACAAAATAGCAGTCCCGAAACGCCCTATTCATTCTAGAGTTAATCATGCCCTTTTACAGGAAATTAGCCAAAAACAAATTGGATTTTATACAACTACATTTCGTGAGAGTAATACACAGCGAGCAAATAATATTAAATTAGCTACAGAGTCTATAAATAATACAGTATTATTCCCAGGAGAAGTCTTCTCATTTAATGATACTGTCGGGGAACGTACAAGAGAAAGGGGATACCAAAAAGCCCCTGTAATTATCAAAGGAGAATTAGACGAAGATATTGGTGGAGGGATATGTCAAGTATCTTCAACATTATTTAATGCGGTTGATTTAAAGGGAATACAAATAACAGAAAGGTACGCACATAGTAAACAAGTTCCTTACGTTCCGCCTGGAAGAGATGCGACGGTAAGCTGGTGGGGACCAGACTTTGCATTTAAAAATTTATATAATGAACCATTATTGATTCGGGCAAGGTCAGCAAAAGGAAGGCTGTCTATTTTTGTTTATTCTTCTGAGAATATTGACCTCTTTAAAAAAGAATCCATGGATCTACAGTCAAAAAATAATTAAGAATAAAAACCACATGAATGCAGGTATGAACCTAATCATGTGGTTTTTCTGTGATTATTTTAAAAGTTGCTTTATTCAGCTTTGTGAAGTTCTAACTCAAAGTTAATAGTTACATCTTCTCCAACAAGTACACCGCCAGTTTCCACAGCAGCATTCCATGTAAGTCCAAACTCCTTACGGTTAATTTTAGTGGAGCCACTGAAACCAGCCACTGTAGAACCGCTCATTGGGTCTTTGCTTTGACCTTCAAATGAAACAGCTAATGTTACTGGTTTTGTATTTCCTTTTAATGTTAAGTCACCAGTAACATCATAATTAGAATCAGACGTTTTCTTAATATCTGTTGCTACAAAAGTAATCTTTGGATAAGTTTCAGCGTCAAAAAAGTCAGCAGAGCGTAAATGATCATCGCGGTCTTTATTACGTGTATTGACGCTTGTAGTATCAATTACAAATTCAATTTTTGCATCTGTTAAGTCTTCAACATCAGCCTCGATAGTAGCTTCAAACTGATCAAATGTACCTTTCGCTTTTGAGATCATCATGTGTTTTACAGAAAAACCAACTTCACTATGTGCTTGGTCAACATTCCAACTTGTTTTTGCCATTCTAAACATCCTCCTAGATAATGAGTAATTTATACTTACTTACTTTATGTTACTAAGTGTAAAATAATTAATTGTTAAAGTCAAGTATCTTTAATTAAAAATATATTGGCTTGATTAGTACCTAATTTTTAGTATATTTCCCTATAACTACTAAAATAAACACGCTTACTGGTATGGTAGCCGTTACAAAAACATCGGGATTTGAAAATAATGGAATATAAGGTTTACAAGGGGGTTATTAAAAATGGACAAAGGTACACTTATTAGTATCATTGCAGTAATTGTTGCAGCAGTCAACCAAGTATTTGTATTATTAGGAAAATCCCCGATGCCAATTGATAGTGGACTAATAGAACAGTTCCTATCTGCAGTATTCACCGTAATAACCGCTTTAATTGCTTGGATTAGAAATAAAAGGTCAAACTCTGAGATTGAGAAAGCACATCGAAGAAACCAGGCAAAGAAAAAGAAAAAATCGAAATAAGTGATGCTGCAACAAAATGGTTGGAACAAAACAAAAAGTTTATCTCGATAGGCGAATGATTATTAAAAATAGTGCAAGAAGCATAGACTTCTGTAGAAAGAATGCCAAAGAGTAGAATTTTTCTACACGAAGCTCATCAGCTTCCTTCAGAAATTTCTATTGAGTATAGACGTTTGTTCCAACTTTTTTTATGCCCATTTTCAAAACTTTCGTTATAATAAGAAGATAATAGTTTTTTAATAAAGAAGGAGAGATTTGATGTCAGTTGCATTAACACCAGTCTGGGATTTGGATACTATATTCTCAGGAGGAAGTCATTCTAAGGAATACCAGGAGCATGTTCAACAGGTGAGAGAAGATATAATATTACTTTCACAACATGTTATACAGATTGATTTGTCTTCTATAAATGTAGATGAATGGGTCAGTATTTTTAAAAATTTAGAGAAACTACAAAAAGAATTTCGTGAGGCATCTGCTTTTGTTAGTTGTGTTCATGCACAAAATGTTAAAGATGAGCAAGCAAATCTTCTTGTTGCAGAGCGGAGTGAATTATTAGCAGAAATGGAAGGGCTAACGACATTAATTGACCAAAAAGTAGCTGGAGTCCCAGAAAGAGAATGGAAGGAATTAATAAGCTCACCTGAATTAAAAGAATTGGAATTTGTGTTAAATGAAAAAAGAGAAGCAGCACAAAAACAATTATCTCAAGAAGTGGAAATGTTAAAAAACGATCTTTCTGTTGATGGATATCATGCTTGGAATCAAATGTATAGTACGATTGTTGGCAAAATGAATGTTGAACTTGAAGAAGATGGAGAAATAAAGGCGTACTCAGTTGGACAGGCTGCAAATAAAGTAAATCATCCAGAACGTGAAAACAGAAAGTATGTATTTGATCAAATATCTAAAACGTGGAAAAAAGAAGCAGATTTAATCAGCCAAACATTAAATCATCTGGCAGGGTTTCGACTACAAACCTACAAGCATTACGGATGGGATAATGTTCTAAAAGAACCGTTAGAGAAAAATCGTATGAAACAAGAAACACTCGATGCAATGTGGGGAGCAATAGAAAGAAATAAACAGTATTTTGTAAAATACTTAGATAAGAAAGCTGAATTACTGGAGCTAGATAAATTAACTGTTTATGACATTGGTGCTCCGATTGGCAAAGCGGAGGAAAAGAAAAGTTATTCAGAAGGTGCTGCATTTATCGTTAATCATTTTGCGAAATTTAGTCCTAAAATGGCAGACTTTGCTCAAATGGCTTTTGAAAAAAATTGGATAGAAGCAGAAGATCGACCAGGAAAACGTCCTGGAGGTTTTTGTACAAGTTTTCCAAACAGTGAGCAAACAAGAATTTTTATGACTTATTCTGGAACGTCTTCTAATATCGCGACGTTGGCTCATGAACTCGGACATGCTTATCACCAACATGTAATGAACGATGTTAATGGATTAAATCAAAGATATGCTATGAATGTAGCGGAAACAGCATCTACCTTTGCAGAAATGATAGTTGCAGATGCATCTGTACAATCTGCAGCAACAAAAGAAGAAAAGAGATCCCAACTCGAATTGAAAATTCAGCGTAGTATTGCATTTTTTATGAATATACATTCCAGATTTTTGTTTGAGACACGTTTTTATGAAGAAAGAAAAAAAGGTATGGTATCGACAGAACGCTTAAATCAATTGATGGTAGAAGCACAGAAAGAAGCATACTGCGATAAGCTTGATGAATACGATCCAAATTTCTGGGCTTCAAAAATGCACTTTCATATAACTGGAGTACCTTTTTATAACTTCCCGTATACATTCGGATATTTATTTAGTCTGGGAATCTATAAACATGCCCAAGAACAAGGCGGGAATTTTGAAGATGATTATATAGCTTTACTAAGGGATACCGGAAGAATGTCTGTAGAGGAATTGGCACAAAAACATTTACATGTTGATTTGACGAAATCCGATTTTTGGGAAGAGGCAATTTCCTTATGTGTGGAAGATGTTGAGACATTTCTTCAATTATAAACTATTGTATAAATAACCAGATTAACGTACAATAAAATATAGCAAAAAAGTAAATAGAAAAAGCCTGCAAGGGGAGCCATATGGCTGAGAGTGGACATTGATTGTTCTGACCCTTTGAACCTGTTAGTTAGTACTAGCGTAGGGATTGTAGTCTTTTTGATGGATAGTAGTAATGTGTGAGCGGAGCAAAGACTGTATGACGCAGTCCCATCAAGAAGCTTCCCCTTGGCATTACTTTTTTGTTGTGTAAATAAACGATTTCTGACCGTAAAGGAGAGAGTAGATAATGACAACAAAAAAGACGTTATTTTTAGTTGAGGTTGCTGTATTTTCGGCGCTTGCACTATTACTAGATTTAATTCCATTGCAAATAAAACTATGGCCACAAGGTGGATCAATCGATTTTGCTATGATTCCAATATTTATTGTTGCATTCCGTTGGGGGCTAAAAGGTGGCTTATTATCAGGGTTTCTATGGGGTATGTTACAAATTGCTGTAGGTACTGCATTTGTATTGGTGCCATTGCAAGGATTCATTGATTACGCCATTGCATTTACTGTCATTGGTCTAGCGGGAGTTGTAGCAAAATCAGTACAAAAAAATGTACGAGAAAATAAGATCAAATCATACTTATTCTTAATTACTCTAGGAGTATTTATCGGCTCATTTGCACGATTTATTGCACATTATATTGCTGGGGTTGTATTCTTTGAATCTGCCGTAGAAGGTCAACCAGTATGGCTATATTCTCTCTTATATAACGGCTCGTATATGTTACCTTCTTTTATACTGAGTGCATTAGCAGTATTCTTTTTATTTCATAAGCAACCAAAAACATTACTTCATACAAAGTAGGCAATTTGCTCACACAAACAAAAGTCTGAGGACCAAGAGTTCTCAGACTTTTGTTATTAAGTGAAGAAGGTTACAGTAGCGAAAATTCTTCTGTTTGCATAGGTTATAGTACATTCAAGGAGAGGAAGAATGTAAGATGACATTAACCCTGGCGCACTTCATTTATGGGGTGTTTACACTCGTAATTATCATCACAATGATTTTCAGGAAAGGGATTGTACTGCCGACCTTGTTAGGAACTTTTATATTGTCATGGGTATTTAATGGCAGTATCGTTTCAGGATTTACAGCAATCTTTCATGCAAATCTAGTTGCCGCACAAGAATTATTTAGTATATTTTTGATTATTACGTTTATGCTTGCCTTATTACATTCCTTAAAAGACCTTGGAGCAGATGTACGAATGATACAGCCAATACAAAGAGTAATGGTAAATGGCCACGTATCATTTTTTGTATTAATAGGGGTAACCTATGTAATTTCACTATTCTTCTGGCCGACTCCAGCAGTGCCGTTAATTTGTGCATTATTGGTTCCTGCTGCAATTAGAGCGGGGTTACCGGCAATGGTAGCCGCAGTTGCTATTGCAATTGCCGGTCAAGGAATGGCATTATCATCTGATTATATCGTTCAAGTTGCTCCAAATCTATCGGCAACTGCTGCAAATTTAGATACAAGTATCGTTGCGGATCGTTCACTTATTCTCTCATTAGTTGCCGGCGGAGTTGCCATTGCAATTGCATATATACTTTATCGCAAGCATATTCGCTCGAAAAATGATCCGGAAAACGAAAGGGAGCTAAAACAACTGCAACAGTCGGAGCATTCTGTACACCAGCCTAAAACGAAACAGTTGCAAACATGGAGTAAACTATTTGCGATTATTGTACCAATTGCTCTGTTAGCTGTAGTCGTGTATATGATGTACGGTAAATTTATTGCCAATACAGAATTAGTAGGTGGTGATGGGGCTGCTTTTGTTGGTGGAGTTGCAGTAATATTGTTATTGCTTTCAACAATTGCGTTTGGAAAACAAAACGCACTAGATTATGTAGGAAGTCATATTACAAATGGTTTTGTATTTGCTTTTAAGGCTATGGGGCCAGTTATACCTATTGCTGGTTTCTTCTTTCTTGGTAGTCCGGAGTTTTCAGGTAGAATATTAGGTGTAGAAGAAGGGCCTGCCTTACTATTTGATATTGTTGCTTCCATTCAACAATATTTACCAGAAAGCTCATTTTTAGTTGCTTTCAGTGTATTAATCATTGGAATTATTACTGGGTTAGACGGTTCTGGTTTTTCAGGATTGCCTTTAACGGGCGCTTTAGCCGCTTCGCTTCAGACAAGTGGAGTGGATGCAGCTACACTGGCTAGTATTGGTCAACTAGGAGCTATATGGACAGGTGGCGGCACCATTGTTGCTTGGTCGTCATTAATTGCAATAGCAGGTTTTTGTGGAGTATCTGTAATGGATTTGGTCCGAAAGAATTTCATTCCAGTAATAGTCGGATTGATTATAGCAACAATCGTAGGAGTTATCTTCTTATAGAATTGTGATACGACAATAAAATTACGATGTCTTTACTTGTTTCGTAACTTCAATTTCATTAATAATTGAAGATTACTGAACGTGTAAAGGCATTTTTTATTGAAATAATGTAAAAATAGGTTATACAAATTTGTCGAATATGTTAGAATAATTCTAATAATAGAATAACAGAGGTGATGACAATTGATATTTTGAAATTTGCAAGTAGATAGTACATAAAAAAACTAGTTCGAAATAGTATGGTTGTACTAAATAAAAGCGCTTACACATAAGTTGATACAAATAATGGTTTTAAGGGGAGGTATACAATTGAATGCTATTGTTGTTGCTTTAATCGGTATTATTATTTTTATATTGGGCTATCGTTATTATTCAAAGTTTGTAGCAGAAAAGATTTTTCGATTAGACCCAAACTATGTCACTCCCGCGCATCGCTATAAGGACGGTGTTGATTATGTTCCGACAAATAAGTTTGTTCTTTGGGGACATCATTTTACCTCAGTAGCAGGTGCTGCGCCAATACTTGGTCCTGCGATTGCAATTTACTGGGGGTGGTTACCTGCATTTCTATGGGTAGTCTTAGGTACGGTATTTGCTGCAGGTGTTCATGATTTTGGAACATTAGCATTATCTGTCCGGAATAAAGGATATTCCGTTGGTACGATTGCAGATAAGTTAATTGGTAGAAGGGGAAAGCTATTATTTTTATTTATAATATTAATATTAGTTTTAATGGTAAATGCAGTATTTGCATGGGTGATTTCCAATTTATTTATTAGTTATCCATCTAGTGTTTTGCCAGTGTTTATTCAAATACCTCTAGCAATTTGGATTGGATATGCTGCTTATAAACGAAGTAAAAAAATGTTAGTTCCTTCACTTGTTGCGCTTGCTGTTATGTATTTAACAGCAATTTTAGCAAGTAGATTTGATTTTTTACAAATTGATCTTGTCCGTTTTATGGGAGGAGAAGATGGAGCTGGGTTATTTGGATTAGGAAGTGTATCCACAGCATTTTTAATTTGGATTGTCATTCTAATGGTATATGTTTATATTGCTTCGACATTGCCAGTATGGAAATTATTACAACCAAGAGATTTTATTAATTCGCATCAATTGGTAGTTGGGTTAGGTATTCTCTATTTAGGTCTAATTTTCACCAATCCTAGTATTACAGCGCCACCAATTAATGAGAGTCCAGATAAAAGTCTATTACCATTACTATTTATCACCATAGCATGTGGAGCTATCTCCGGTTTCCATGGATTGGTATCATCAGGAACATCATCGAAACAATTAAATAAAGAAACGGATGCAAGATTTGTAGGCTACTTTGGAGCTGTAGGTGAAGGAGTACTCGCTCTTGTATCTATACTTGCGGTTGGTACGTTATTTGCGAATACAGATGCATTTTCTCAAGCATACGCTTCATTTTCAGACGCCAACGCGATAGGATTAGGTAATTTTATTGAAGGTGCGGCTAATCTAGCACAAGGATTATGGATCCCGACTGATATAGCTACAACAATAGTATCGATTATTGTTGTTAGTTTTGCAGCAACAACATTAGATACATCCGTACGTCTTATGCGTTATATCATCGCAGAATTAGGAATTGAATATAAGATTAAACCATTAACAAAAACACATGTTGCTACCTCGGTTGCAGTGTTGTCCAGTACAGCTCTAGTATTGATTCCAGAAGGACCGAACGGATTTGGATCTGGTGGTTATCTCATATGGCCATTATTTGGGACTGCCAATCAACTTTTAGCAGCAATAAGTTTATTCCTTATTTCGATTTGGTTAAAACGTAGAGGAAGTAACTATCTTGTTACACTCATCCCGATGATTTTTGTTATATTCATGACCTTGTTTGCGATGTTCCAACAAGTATTCTTTGAGTGGTCTTGGTTTGGAACTGGATCTAATATGTTATTGTTTGTATTAGGAGCAATCATTTTTGTATTTGCAATTTGGATAGCTTTCACCGCCTTTCATGAATTAACGAAAAAACAAGATGATCCATTCGATATAGAGTAACGTTGATGATACTGCCTCAAAAACTGGAACAATAATTACGTGTTGTACTGGTTTGAGGCAGTATTTTCATTTTTTCTGTAGAAGAAAGGAGCGCTCATAATGATGTTGGAAAAAATCAAAAAACTAATTTATTATTACGAGGAAGTCATTAGTTTGCCGCATCGACAAGAAGTAGCTAGAGAATTACGAAATGAGGATGATTTCTTCTTGTTATTACTTTATTCGGAGATGCTAGGAATTCCGAATCCAGTATACTACTATACGTTGGAGTTGTACCCTTACATTATTGAAGATTTTCATGACTGGCATTTGCGAATGGGAATGGATAAATCTCCATTAAGTGGTATTCGTTGTTGCTAATAGAAGAAAGGGGAATTTGGAATGGAAGTGTTACACAAACGCATCATTTTTGTAGGAGGGAAGGGTGGAGTAGGTAAGTCTAGTTCTGCTGCTGCAATCGCTTGGAAGTTAGCAAAAGAGGGTAATAAAACATTACTTATATCCACTGACCCTGCACATAATGTAGGGGATATATTTCAAACCACAATAGGTGGAAAAATAAAGAAATTAGCTGATTCCCTTTATGGTCTGGAGATTGACCCTGAAATAGAGACAGATACTTATATCCGATCCGTGAAAGAAAATATCCAAGGAGTGGTTCATGTCGGGATGATTGATGAGGTTAACCGACAGTTGGATACGGCAAAAGCTTCTCCTGGTGCAGACGAGGCTGCTTTATTTGATAAATTAATCTCCATCATTTTGGAAGAAGGTAACCAGTTTGATAAACTAATATTTGATACTGCTCCAACTGGACATACGATTCGTTTGTTAACACTACCGGAATTAATGGGGATTTGGATAGAAGGATTATTAAAAAAGCGAAAGAAAACAAATGATAACTATTCTCAATTACTAAATGACGGAGCGCCTGTAGAAGATCCGATATATGATGTTTTACATGAGAGACAGCTGCGCTTTTCTAAAGCAAGAGAAATCTTACTCGATCAACAACAGACAGGATTTTTATTCGTATTAAATCCGGAAAGACTTCCTATACTGGAAACAAAAAAAGCGATTGATTTGTTAGGACAGTACCATCTCCTTGTTGATACTGTAATTATAAATAAAGTATTACCTGAAAATGTAGATGGCTCTTTCTATAAAAGAAGAAAAGAACACGAACAACAGTACATGGAATTAATTAATGAATATTTTCAAAGTCAAAATAAACTTACAATCCCATTATTTACCGAAGATATAACAACTATGGAGCAATTGGAGAAAATGAATAACTTTTTGTAGAAAGGATGATTTGATGCGAGGATTAGTACACGAACTTGATCAGGTTACAATCAAAAATATGGACGAGCCAACACCAGCTTCACATGAAGTTGTAATTAAATTAAAGGCAGCAGGCTTAAATCGAAGAGACTTGGCAATTCCGAAACGTAGAGGCGATAATCAAGAAGCGTTAATTCTTGGTTCTGATGGAGCCGGAGTGATCGAGTCTATCGGAGATAAAGTTCAGAATGTACAAGTTGGAGATGAAGTAATGATTAACCCGTCATTACGATGGAAGCAAAATAGTGATGCTCCCCCGAAAGAATTTGACATTTTAGGGATGCCCGATCACGGAACAATAGCTGAGAAAATAGTGATTGCTTCAGACCAAGTAGAACCAAAGCCAGCGTACATGACTTGGGAAGAAGCAGCAGTGTTTTCATTAGCAGCAATTACTGGTTATCGAGCAATCTTTACGAAAGGTAAGTTACAACCTGGTGAGACTGTATTTATACCAGGTGCAGGAAGTGGAGTTGCATCATTTTTAATGCATTTTGCCAAAAATCATGGTGCTCGAGTAATTACTACATCTCGTAGTAAAGAAAAACAAGAAAAAGCAAAACATTTAGGAGCGGACGTTGTACTTGATACTTCGGATGATTGGGAAAGAGCTTTAAAGGATGAAACCATAGATATAGTTATTGACAGTGTAGGAAAGGCCACTTTTCATCGTTCTTTAGCTGTACTAAAAAAAGGTGGAAGATTTGTTACATTCGGGGCAACTACGGAAGATGTAATTGAATTTGATTTACGTTCATTCTTCTATGGACAATACCAACTAATAGGTACTACGATGGGATGTCAAGAAGAGTTAGAGGCTGCATTGAATCATTTCATTAAATTTGAAACCCGTCCGGTTGTAGATAAAGTATATAAATTAGAAGAGAGCTTAGATGCTTTAGCGTATTTAAAAGAAGGCAAACAATTTGGGAAAGTAGCGATACGTATTTCTTAGAACCATGATATGTAACTAACAGAAGATGAAATTAGAGTAATCGTAAGAAATATACGGAGAACCTTTGGGATAAAGGCATAGGTGAGCCCCCGATGTATGAGCAACCGGTGGCTCTCCAGTTGCCTTTGGATAAGCGGAGTTGATAAAACCAATCCATTCGGATTTATATTTTGGGTGAATACTTTTAACTTACCCTTACCCATTAATCTTAGGATATTTATATTCTAATTTAAATGTGGTTCTAAAATATTTTTCACTTTGTTCATTTTTTCACTACAAGCTTGATAGACAGATTTGGAAGTAGGGTTATCTGTTGCTAAGGCAAAAAGTTCTAAATCTGCTTGCGATTTTTTGATTGTTGCTAATAATAAAGCGGATTGATTTGGAGTTGCTACTGCCAGATGATCGTCATAAAGATCAACATACAATTGGCCTTGGTGGTCTACTTGGCCTAAGAATACATTTTCTAGTGCTATATTTTGCTTTTCTAATTCTGTATGAAGCCATTCTGGATTTAAAGCAGCATTTGCTAGTGGTTCTAGCATAATATTTCCATCCATAATTACTGTTTGCGGTTCTTTATCAGGTGCTACGGTTATCCCTAAATCTTTAGCTGTTAAAGGACGGTTTTCTTTTTTAGGAAGAATATTAAATGTACCAGAAGGCTCAAGTACAGCAAATTCTACATCGGATGCTAAAAAAACATTATTATCCCTTAGTTTTTCCATCAATTCATCGGTAGAGTATCCTTCTTTTTTTAAATTATCCTCCATAATCTTCCCATCTTGGATGAAAACAGTACTCTTTCCCTCTGTAAAATCACGAACTCGTTTACTTTTTAACGAGAACTTTTCTATTCCAAAGGGCACAATAAACCAGATAAACATCGCAAGTAGTGCATAGTAAAAGTTCGTACTTGGATCCATTGTATGGACAGCGGCTATTCCTCCTAGCACAATACCTGTAATGGTCTCAAAAACATTTAATTGTGATATTTGTTTTGTCCCAAGCCACTTGACTAAAAGAAAAAGAATAATAATCAAAGTGAGGGACCGAAATATTACAATTGTCCATTCTGGCATATGACATCCTCCTAAGATTTATACTGTGGTTCCTCTTTTGTCAATTTTATTACTTGATTATTCATATCATTTTTTACTTCAGCTAGAAGTATATTCGCTTGTTCAATAGCTGTTTGCAGTTCAGTATTTCGAGTGGTCTCATGAAGAGACTCTAGAGCTCCTTCAATACTTTTTATGGAAGCGTAACAGCTTTTTACTTGTGATCCTACAGTCATCAAATGACAGCTCCTATCCTTTAGGCTTAAATATTAATGCTCCAATTACTCCAAAAATAATTGCTGCAGATATACCAGCACTCGTAACTTCAAACATTCCTGTTACTACTCCAATCAATCCATGTTTCTCAGCCTCTTGCATTGCTCCATGCACAAGGGAATTACCAAAGCTAGTAATTGGAACAGTCGCTCCAGCTCCCGCAAAATCAATTAATGGCTCATACAATCCGAGTCCATCGAGTACTGCACCGCTAACGACTAAAGTAGTTAGTGTATGTGCAGGAGAAAGTTTAAATACATCGAACATTATTTGGCCAATCACGCAGATGAGGCCGCCGACAACAAAAGCCCAGAAAAAAATCATTCGTTATCCCTCCCTGATTCAATAGATACTGCATGAGCAATACAAGGAATAGGATCCTTTTGGTTCACCGATAATGGAGAATGAAGCGAACCAGTGGCTACCATTAAAATACGTTTTAGTTTACCTTCTGCCATTTGCTTTAGAAAGTGTCCGTAAGTCACGATAGCTGAACAAGCGGGACCACTTGCACCAGCTAAGACTGGCTGACCCTCGCGATAAATGGTTAAGCCACAATCTACATATTGATCGGGATTAATATTAATATTTCTTTCATGCATATAATCTAACGAAACTTCTCTACCAATATGACCAAGATCTCCAGTAATAATTAAATCATAATAAGAAGGATCAATATTTTTATCTTGTAGATGTGCCTCAATTGTATCAGCGGCTGCTGCAGCCATTGCTCCACCCATATTAAATGGGTCGGTCATCCCCATATCTACAATTTTTCCAATCGTCGCAGATGTAACATACGGCCCATTTCCTTGTTTTGCTACTAACGCACAACCAGCGCCTGTTACTGTCCACTGAGCAGTAGGAGGCTTTTGTCCGCCATATTCTGTTGGGTAACGAAATTGTTTCTCCGCTGCAGCATTATGGCTTGAAGCACCAGTTAAAATATAATTTGCACCACCTGAATTAATAATTGTTGCTGCAAGAGCTAAGCTTTCCATAGATGTTGCACAAGCACTAAATACTCCCAAATATGGAATACCTACTGTTTTAGCAGCAAAGCTAGTGGGAGTAATTTGATTAATTAAATCACCACCGATAAAAAATCCGACATTTTCTTTCTCAATAGAGGATTTCTTAATCGCTATTTGACATGCTTCTTCCAACATTTTCTGTTGTGCTTTTTCGAAGGAATCTTGATTGATCCACATATCTTCGTGTAAGGTGTCAAAGGCTTCCGGAATATTCCCGTTAGCCTCAAAAGGTCCTCCAACTGTCCCAGTGGTTATAATTGATGGTTTATTGATGAACTGCCACGTACGGTGTCCGGTTAACATTACAATCCACCCCATTGAATAAGAATAGTTTTAATTAATGCAACGACAAATGCTGAGAATACACCATATACAATTACTGGTCCTGCTAGCTTTAACATATTGCCACCGACACCTAAAATAAATCCCTCTGTGCGATGTTCAATAGCAGCTGAAATTACTGCATTACCAAATCCAGTAACAGGAACCGCAGACCCAGCTCCAGCAAATTGCCCAATTCGATCGTAAACTCCAAACCCTGTTAAAAGCATGGTTATAAAGATTAAAGTTGCTGTAGTAGGATTACCAACTGTTTGTTCAGTAAAATTAAATTGATATAAATAGAAAGTCGAAATACATTGACCTATAAGACAAATCAAGCCACCAATAAGAAATGCTTTGATACAATTTTTTAATATCGGACGTTTTTCCTCTCTTTTTTGTTGGAAATCCTGATACTTTTGCTGTTCAGGAGGTAGATTCTTTTTTTTATTATTTGTCATTTAATTCACTCTTTCTTTAAGTTTGTTCTCTAGCTAGGTGAATAATTCTATCTATTTCTTGATTGATCTGATGATTAGTTATTGTATTTTCTTTGATTTTCTTTTCAATATCTCGAGTTTCAATCAGGATTTTCTTGTCTGTCGAGATTTCAACATGTTCACCTTTAAATTCTTGTTCCAACATCTTTTGGTATTGTTTACGCTTCTTGGCAAGCATAAAACGTTCATGATGTTCAATATTAACCGTGACAAGTAAGGTATGTTTCGTATTAACAGCATGTACCTCTGTAACTTCTTCATATTGAGAAAGTAGTTTTTTGGCCTTGTTAGAAGGTTGCTGCGTAATGATGTTGGAATTAGTATTTATTTGCTCGATAGATGGATTATTACTGGAATTCTGTGAATTCTGACCTGTATCCTGATTACATGCTGATAATATAAATAAACATATAATAGCTATCCATAGAATCGTTTTCCTCATTTTAAGATACCTCACTTTTGTGTATGTACGAGATAAGGACAAAGAGAAATTAATCAAAAGAATTCAAACAAAGAAAAATGATGAACAATGGAATGTGCTATGTATAGGGAATAATCCTCTCCTAGGGGAGAGGTTCTTATATACGTGACACCTTGCCACTTCACACTTTAGACTATAAATGGTCTCCTTTTGAGTTAATCTCTTCTTTGTTATGTCCCAATCTCTATAAATTATTGACGATATTGTGGTTCTTCTTGTTCAATTTGTTGCATACGTGGCTCCACACTATCTAAAATAGCTTGTGTTTGTTGTGCCGCTTGCTGATAAATTTGTTGTGCTTGTTTGTTTTCGGTTTGTAAGGCAAATTGTTCAAAACTTGCTTGTGCGCTTTTTAATCCAGCGATTGTTTGTTTTACTTGTGTTCCAATAGTCACATTACCTCATCCTTTCTTGCTGATATACATATTTATTTTGTAAACACACTTCCTTTTTTATTCTTTTAATACGTTTCCATTTAATGACAGAAAAATAAGTGAAACTTTTCTCTTAGGTAAGTCGTCTAATATTATAGGGAGAGTAGGTAAAATGCAGAAATGGATTCGATGGGGTATTTGTCTTATATTAATTATAGGAATAGTGGTTTTTTTAATCGTTGATAAAGAAAAAGTTGTATTAGGGAAAACGTCTACAGTTTCCTTTGAAGACAACTTTTTATTACATATACGTACTCAGGAGACAGATGATGGAGTTCAAGTACAAAACTCGATACAGTATATAGGAGATCCTACAGTGATTGTGGAACATAAAAACCCTTTAATATCTGTATCGTATGATGGTAAACATTCATTCGAGGGAGAAACAGTTCAAAGACAGATGAGTAATGGAAGTATTTATTATCAACCTAAGACAGATTTGGATTTCCCTGGAGATAATGAGTACATTCAAATTAAGGTGAAATGCAGAGTTGATGGAGAGAATATAGAGTTTGAATATATGGAAAAAATTGAATTTGAGACATAAAAAAGACCGGGGCTGTTTTAGTTTTCTTAAAACAACTCCGGTTTTTGGTTATCTTGCATTAACGGACAGTAATACTCGCACTTCAAGATCATGAGTCTTTAGCAAAAGGCATAGGCGGGGGAGAACGAAAAAATTATTGAATGTTAGTTTTACTTTATTTTCTATTCATATGTTTTTCTTGCACAAAAGAGCTAACATCCATACGAGTTGGGATTGCAAATTTCCTTTTCATTTGCTTGGACCATGTATCGATTTTATTATTTGAAGAACGACTTGCATAATAATTCGTTAGTGTGTCATCATATTTTTGGATGTAACTTTTCTGATCCTCAAATGGTTTGTACGTGTTTTCATGATATATAGCTTCCATTGGCAGGCGCGGTTTGATATCTGGTTGATGATCAGGATGTCCAATTGCTAATCCGAATAATGGGATAACATGTTGAGGTAACTGTAATAAATCATTAAATTTACGTATATTATTACGCAAACTACCTAAGTAGCATATTCCCAATCCCATTGATTCAGCTGCTATTGTTGCATTTTGTGAGGCTAGGGTAGCATCAATAACAGAAACCATGAATTGTTCCGTACTTTCCAAATTATTTAGGTAGTCAGGATTTTCATCTATATTTTCTTCTAGTTGATGTATCCGATGAAGATCTGCACAAAATAGTAATAAATGTGCATTTGTTTTTACATGCTTATGTCCAGAAATTTCATACAAATTTTGTTTCAATGTGCTATCAGTAACTCCAATAATTGTATAAGCCATTACATTACTGGATGTGGACGCACATTGAGCAGATTCAATAATTTCTTTTATTTGAAGTTCAGTTAGTGGTTCATTTGTGAATTTTCGAATCGATCGATGATTTTTAAGCGTTTCAATTATTTTATTCATATCGTAATACCTCCAAGTCACTTTTATTCGTTTTTTGATATTACCATGGTGTGATTCTCGTAGTTTTTTTCTTCAGATTCATTCCAGGAACGATATGATTGGAGTGTTAATTTGTCCAATTTTGGAGACTGTACACTGATTTCTTGATCACTTATCCAATCTATTCCTATAATTGGTCGTGTATATTCTATTATCGTATCATCGTTTTCTGGCATAATCAAAGAAACAACACTCCACTCTGTTAAACCAATAGAAACTAAATGTGATAGCGGAATATCCTGCGTCTCTCTTACAAATTGAAAAATAATATATTGGTTATTAGGGGACACATAGTAATTTGAATATTTAGCAACATCAGCTAATAATATTGCAGCATTACTCTCATCATGATTAAAAATAAGATAAGAACATCTTTCATCAATACAAGAAAATTCAAGCAAATATACTTGTTGGTCCTCAATCGGAAGACGTTTCATATTCATATGTTTAATTGCTTCTTCTCTGTTTTCTGCCCCTTGTAAATAATAATCGAGTATAGGAACTCTATTTAGATTAATAGTTAGTTGTTCGTCTTCTAAAAAGAACTCAATAAATTGATCGACTTCTTCATCCTTTTCATTTACTTCCTCAATAAGTACGGGATCCTTTACATCTTCAGCAGATTCTACTTTTTTAATAATAGTATCATTATTATTGGAACATGCAGCTAATCCAAATAAGAAAATTAAGCATATAAAAAATGAACGCGATATGTAATTCATAAGACTTTTCTCCTCAGACAATTAGTATATAATTCCTATTATATATCATTTTGTGTTACTTTTCTGTAAATAATAAAAATTGGATAATATGAATTATTTTTACCATAGAGTAATTTTTTTGGTACACTCGATAATAAGAGATTAAAATGTTAGTCAGGATGGTGATAAAGTGAAGACGTTCAAACTACGCAAGCTTGAAATACTTGAACACGATAAACAAATGGATCCGTATGAAATAAATTTATTAGATGGATTAATTATTAATAGAGAAGACGAACATGATCAATGGCTAGTAGAAGCTTATATTGATAAAACCTATGAAGATTATTTCCTGAAGAAACAAAATCAAGAGATAATGATACAAGCCACTATTACAAAGGATACTAATGAACCTGCGACTTTTATTACCAAGATAGATTCAATTAATAATATTGGTGATCGAATTAATGTATTATTGTTAGGAAAGATTATTGATAAAAGAAAGAGTATAGTGGAGGAATTATTAACAACTTTAGTCAAAGAAGGCTACGAGGGCAACGACCTTATCCGTAAATTTAAAAAAAGTTTCTAATCATTATGCTTATATAGGAGAAAATATATGTTAAGGAATAAATACAAACGTAATGTACTGAATCAATTATCACCAGTACAATTACTATTACTGTTTTATGGTATCGCAGTCGTTTTTTCTACGATACTTCTATCTTTACCAATAGCTCACAAACCGGATGTAGATATACCATTTATTGATATCATGTTTACAGCTGTCAGTGCAATTAGTGTAACGGGATTAAGTACAATAACAATAGTGGATAGCTTTAGTACAACCGGTATTATCTTTTTAGCAATCATCATGCAACTTGGTGCGGTTGGTATAATGGCGATTGGAACATTAATATGGCTAGTATTAGGAAAAAGAATCGGTTTCAAAGAACGTAGCATGATAATGACTGATCAAAATCAAACGCACTTTGATGGTATGGTAAGGTTAATCAAAGGAATTATTTATGTATTGTTAATCATTGAATTGATAGGATTTTTAATCTTAGGAACCTACTTTTTGCAATATTTCCCTACTGCTAAAGAAGCATATATACAAGGTTTTTTCGGGACAATTAGTGCGATTTCTAATGGTGGTTTTGATATAACTGGACAATCATTGATACTGTTTAAGGATGATTATTTTGTACAGTTTATTAATATCTTACTGATTATATTTGGAGCAATTGGTTTTCCGGTATTAATTGAATTAAAAGAATACCTATTTCGTAAAAGAACGGAAAAAAATTTATTTCACTTTAGCTTATTTACAAAAGTTACTACAACTACTTTCTTTCTGTTAATTGTTGTCGGTTCTCTTGGAATTTACCTCTTAGATATGAATGCTTTCTTTAAAGGAATGGCATGGCATGAAAGTTTATTTTATGCGTTTTTCCAATCCGTGACAACTAGAAGTGGTGGTTTGGCAACAATGGATGTTAGTTTACTCACTGAAACCAATCAATTATTTATGTCTGGGTTAATGTTTATTGGTGCTTCGCCAAGTAGTGCCGGAGGTGGAATACGTACTACAACATTTGCTTTAGCTATTATCTTTGTCTTTACATATATTAGAGGAGGGAATAATGTACGGATTTTTAATCGAGAAATATATAACGAAGATTTAATAAAAGCAGTTTCAATTACATTATTTGCTATTGCATTGGTTATTTTTTCAACATTAATTTTAACTGCTTTAGAGCCATTCTCATTAGAAGAAATTATATTTGAGGTTACTTCCGCTTTTGGAACAGTCGGACTATCATTAGGTATTACAAGTGAATTGTCAAATATAAGTAAGTTACTCATAATGTTACTAATGTTTATAGGACGGATTGGAATTGTTACATTTTTACTTATTTTTAAGCGGAAAAAGAAGAAAGCGAAATACCATTACCCGAAAGAAAGAATTATAATTGGTTAGGTGAATCAATTTCAAAGTCAGAGGTTGTGAATTGGTGTAAGAACCGCTTCATAAATATACTCCACTTATCCAAATTAATTGCTTTAGGTTTCATACATTCAAAACAAAATGGCTTGTGCATTTTGTTCAGCACAAGCCATTGTTTCATTTAATAAACTTAGCAGTAAAATGCAGCGCCTACAATTACCAACAAGATAAAAAGCACTACAATTAATGCAAAACCATTACCGTAGCCACCACCGCCACAGCCATATCCTCCGTATCCATAGCCCATGCTTTTTCACCTCCCGATGTTACATTAATACTGTATGCAGATATGGTAAATGTGTATAGACGTTTGTACTGGGTATGAAAAAAACCTTTTATAAAAAGGTGAGAAAAATGTTTATTTTCAAATGGTTTATTGGTAATATGGAAGTAACGGGATATACTACATTTATACGATTGTACATAGCAAGGAAAGGGGTGCCTTTTTAATGGAACTATTATTTGGTGTTGTGTGTTTTGGAATTATTGTACTAAATATCGGGTACTGCTTAATGGATAACGAATAATAAAAAGACAGATTCGAAATTTAAACGAATCTGTCTTTTTAATTTGTTCTGCCAAGTTCATTAAAAGGATAAATAATTAATTCTGATCTACCTATGATGTCTTCTTTTGGTATATATCCAAGTCCATTTCTACTGTCTTTACTGATGATTCTATTATCACCCATAACAAAATAATTTTCTTCAGGAATGATGATTGGTCCAAAATTGCTTGTAGCATATAATGCTTCTTTGGATAGGAAGGATTGAGTGTACGCATCACCATCAATGTATAATTGATGATCCCTTATTTCTATTTCTTCCCCCGGTAATCCAATAATACGTTTTACATAATTCTTTGGAGGTTGTTGAATGATTACAACATCTCCTCGGTCAGGTTCATCAAGCATATAGACAATTTTATTAAATATAACTCTTTCACCGTTCTCAAGTGTAGGAGACATGCTTTCACCCTCAACAATAGAAGTTGCAAATATAAACGTTCGCAAAAAAAGGGCAATAATAATTGCTAATACAATTGCTTTTATGCCACTGACCCATTCATTTTTATCCTTTTTGTTAGTCACAGTGGACCATCCTCCGATGATATAGGTTATGTTAATCGTAGCATAATTTATATTATTTTTCGAGATGAATTATTTATAAATTTCTCAACATTTACTGGTTTAGATACTTTTCTAATCGATCTAGTCCTTTATTTAATACATCTTCATGGTATGCATAAGATAATCGCATGAAGCCTTCTCCATATTGTGAAAAACTACTTCCAGGTACAAGCGCTACTTTTGCATGTTTAACTAGGCTCAATCCGAATTCAAATGAGTTTTGATCTTTCATTGGGAAACGAGGAAACATGTAAAATGCACCTTCAGGTAGTTGAACATCAACACCCATTGAAGTTAGTCGATCATACACTAAATCTCTCCTATTCTTATACGTATCTTTTATAAGCTGTAGATGATTATCGTTAGAATTGAAAGCTTCTAAAGCAGCGTATTGACTTATCGATGAAGCACAAGAAACATTATATTGATGAACTTTTAACATATGTTTAGACAACCAACTTGGTGCTAATGCGTATCCAATACGATAACCGGTCATGGAATGTGACTTTGACAAGCCGTTAATAACAATTGTTTGATTTCTCATTTCAGGGTATGAAGCTATAGATCTATGGGATTGTTCAAAAATAATTTCACTATAAATCTCATCGGAAAGTATAAAAATCTCTTTATCTTTTAATACGGAGACAATTTCATCTAGCTCCTTCTTTGTATAGGCCGCACCAGTTGGGTTGGAAGGAGAAGGAATAATAATACATTTTGTATTGTCCGTTATTATTTCTTCTAGTTGGTGTTTTGTTACTTTAAAATTGGTGTTTGTTGTGTCAATATGTATAGGTGTTGCACGTGCAAGCGTAATTAATGGTTCATAACCAGGATAAATTGGTGCTGGTAAGATTACTTCATCACCAGGCTCTAAAATCGTTCGAAGAGTAATATCAATGGCCTCTGAAGCTCCTGAAGTTACGATGATTTCAGATTCTGGATGATATGAAATCTGATAACTAGATTCATAATAGTTAGCAATAGCTTTACGTAATTGAATAACACCAGCATTTGCAGTATAAGTTGTTTGATTATTTTTAATCGCATTTACAGAAGCTTGTTTAATTGAATTAGGAGTATAAAAGTCAGGTTGACCAATGGTTAATGAAACTACGTCCTCTTCATTAGAAACTAGGTTAAAAAACTTTCTGATTCCCGATATTTCAATACGTTGTACTTGTTGGTTTAATAGATGTTCCATTTAATTCACCATGCCTTTTTCATATTTGAGGAAAATTTTAATAAAATGTTCAAATAATTTAGATTTATAATATATTTTTCGGGTATAATAATACTAACAGATAATTAGGAGGATTACTTATGCGACCTAAAGCGTTAGATTTTGAACAATTAGTCATTCAAAATAAACAAGAATTATTGAATGATGAAGAAAGTATAACACAAATCGAGCTACGATTAGAAAATAAACAAGAAGCAATTGTTCTTGCTGAAAGACAAAAAAATCAAGAGAAAATTACTGCAGGGGACCCTATTTAGGTTCCCTGTTCTTTTACCTGTTGTTTATTGGAAAATTGCATGATTAGAACAGCTCCAATAATCGCAAACATACCTATAAATTGTATAATCGAGAATGGTTCCATAAAAACAACAATACCTATAAAAGTAGCTACAATAGGTTCAATAGTTGATAATATAGACGCTTTCGAAGCCTCTACAAATTGTAAACCATATGTATATAATATATAGGCAAGAGCTGTAGGCAGAAAACCAAGTCCGATAGCAAGAAGAAGAGGAGTAGGGTCCATAAGTAAGGGTAACTTCTCTTGGTATGGGAAAAATGGAATCAATGCAACAGCTGCAACGATAAAGGTAAAGGTTGTAACGCTTAAACTTGAATATTTTTGAAGCGCATATTTACTAAATATACTATAAAGTGCATACCCTAATCCTGAACCGAGTCCGAATAGTATTCCCGATATATGTATATTCTGCAAGCTTGAGCCAGTAATGCCAGCAACAAGACAAGTTCCAATTAGTGTACTAAATAAGGCAATAATTTTATATAAAGACATTTCTTCTTTAAACAACAGCCAGGACAGTATAGTAACAAAAGCTGGCGCTGTATAGAGCAAAGAAGTCGCAACAGGAATAGTTGTTAATTCTATCGCAGTAAACATACAATAATTAAAGAAAATAATACTTAAAATACCAGTACCTATAAAATATTTTAGATCAGACCAAGCTTTTAATTTTAATTGATTTCTATTGGTTATTAATAAGAATGGGACTAAAATTATTGCAGTCGACCATGCTCGTAATATTACAATTTCCATTGGAGTGAACCCAAATTCACTCAGTTGTTTTACATACCAGCTAATCGTTCCCCAAAGCCCTGCCCCTATAACTATCAGAATTATATATCGATTCAATGTTAATGTCCCCCTTGATGATCATAAAACGAAATGAATAATAACAATATGTATATCTCTTCAATATATGTCAATAATGCAAGATAAACTATAAATATAGGAAGATGATTATGGTGTTACAGGATATTATTACATTTGGAAACATAGGTATTGATGAACTATATGTTTATGTAATTCTCTTTATCCTATTTTGTATACTTATTTATTACTTTATCAGACCGTTATCTCGTTGGGCAATAAATAGAAAGATGAATCGATTAATTTCTTATGTAGTAGTTACACTCTTATTAGTAATATTCATATTAATCGTGACAAATTATGTTGGTAGTTTTCAGCTGAATAGAGCTTTAAAGGTTGGTTTACAGATTAGTGCTTTTTTTGGGTTTTGTCTCATGATTATTTCCCCAATAGTACGTTTCTTACAAAAACCAGCAAAATAACCAAAGGAACAATATCCTTTGGTTATTTTGTATTTTGATGGGTATGCAGTTGTTCTGTAGTGTTTTCCAACCATTCATATACTGGATGGAAATATTCATTAGGTGTTTTTAAACTATCTGGAGCTGCGTTCATCACAAGTTGTTTTTCTGTTTCAGATAATTTCTCAAATTTGTCTTTTAGTACATGCGTTTGCTCGGCATATTTGTGTAATTCATAAATGAAGTCTTGAAGTTCCATGTCTTCATTCCTCCTTTATGTTCTATACCCATAAGAAGAATGAATAAACATCTTAAAAACGTTTTGATTTAGTTGGTGGCCACTCCATTTTACCTAAAGAAGAAGGAGTATAATAATTTGATTGATATCTTCTAGTGTGAGAAGAATTCTTTTTTTCTGGCTTCCAACCAATATATTGATATACTAGTCTTTTTGCTTGAGAAAGTGGCATCTTTGTATGTGGATTTCTATAAGTTTGATCTAATGAACCCAAATGTTCCAAAGACTTAAAATCTTCCTTCGTTGGAGGGATATGAAAGAAGTAGTGGTCTACTTTTACCAGTAATGTAGAATGTTGGCTACTAAGTTTTGGATGGTCGGAAAAATGTAAACCAATTTTTCTGGCTTTTTTTTCTTTTAATAATTGATGGATAGCTTTCTTTTTAATTTGGTATAAGTGTTTTGGCTCTGAAGCGGTTTTCGCGTGTTTATTTATAGAAAATAATGCTTGTGCAAGTTTATGCACGGATACATCATCGGACATTTTTCTTTCTCCTCCCAATAAGAAAAGATATACTATATCCTAACGCAACGCTTGTCCATTTTCAATAACTTGTAGTAAAAACAGTTTAAAAATATCGTTTTTAGAAAAAATAGCTGAGGAAAAGCGTATACTTTAATAAATTAGAGAAGATCCTATCAAAAATAAGAATGATGGGATCTTCTCGGGATTTTTATTTCAATTATTTTACCTTATCTAGATCTTGTACAATTGTTTCCATACTCTGTTCTTCTATTCCGTTGTAATTTTTAATTACTTCACCTTCAGGACTAACTAGAAAAAATGAGGTGCCATGAGTCACTTGATCTGTGCCTTCAGGAGGAGCTTGTACAAAGTTTTTAAATGATTTTATCGATAATTCTCGAATTGTTTCAAAATCGTAGCCTGTTAATAATGACCAATTATCAAAGCTAGCATCGTAATTTTGTGCATATTCTTTTAAAACTTCTGGGGAATCATTTTCGGGATCTACACTAAATGAAATTAATTGCACATCTAAGTTTTCAGATTCAATCATTCCTTGTAGCTGTGACATATTATAGGTCATTGGCATACAAACAGTCGTACAATTTGTAAAGATAAAGTTGGCAACCCACCATTCGCCTTCAAGGTCGGATAGTGAAACAGCTTGATTGTCTTGATTGATAAATTGGAAATCAGCAACTTCTTCTGACATCGTTGATTCAATATTATAATCTTCACTACAGCCTACAAGAATCACGCTTAATAAAAGTAATAATATTAAGTTTCTCATTTTTATAAATTCCCTTTCAATACTATTTTATGGTAATTGTATCATGTAAACAAATATAGTGTGATGAACGATTTATGACATTTATATAAAATAGGCAATAATGCTAAAATTTCAATACGAACAGGTTAATTAACAAAAAATCAATGGGAGTAAACTTCTTCTGTAGATGTCTGATTTTGTTTGAAGGCTTCATTGTGATTTAATTGTGGATTATACAAATATTCAGCGGAAGAACAATACTCCCCACTGAATATTAGTTTCAACTTAATTCTTCTGACTTTAATTTATACATGTGAAGTTCTGGCTTACATAAAAATCGATATGGAAGCCTAGTAGTACCAATCCCACTGTTAACGTATAAGGAGAAATTTTGATGAATCTCATATTTACCTTGTACATATTTTTCAGCGTATGGGGGAGTATAAAGATCCCCGATAAAAGGAAACCGAACCTGACCACCATGACTATGTCCAGATAGTTGAACTTGGACAGGGTAGTTTTTTGTAATATCAGCAAAATCTGGTTCGTGAGATAATAGAATTGTAAAATCATTTTCTTGTTGGTTTTCTAAAGCTGTTTTTAAGTCAGGTTTACCTAACATAACATCATCAATACCTGCAAGAGTAAAATAACTACCATCTTTACTTATTGGAACAGATTCATTTTGTAATAATATAAAATCTCCAGCTTCCATAATATCTTTAACAATTTCCGTACCATAACCACCATGATCATGATTCCCGTAAATCCAATATTTACCATATTCTGCTTTCATTGATTGCAGAATTTCTACAATTTCCTGATCCCAATAGTATTGATTTGGTTTATCAACTAAGTCGCCACTAAAAAGAATCAGATCTGGTTGAAGCTGATTTATTTTCATAGCTAGCTCTTTAAACTGGTCTAATTCATAATGGAAACCGATATGTGTATCGGAGAATTGGATAATTTTAAAGTTATGAAAGGCAGTTGGAATATTAGGGAAGTGGATGGGTTCTTCTGTGACTTTTAATAGACTTGGCTCTATATCTCGTGCATAAAAGTATGTTCCGCCGCTAAGTCCAATCAAAGTTATTAAACTCCCGAAAGAGCGTTTTATAAAAGTTCTTCGGTTCATCTATCTCATGCCTCTCTTAATAAACAGATGTACAAAGTATAGCATGAATATATACAAATTTTAATTATAAAATAAATTGTTTTTGTTGAATTGAAAGTAAACATGAGAAAAAGCTGAAAAAACCTACAAGAGTTAATAATTGGTATAATACCATGTAGTTTCTTTCAGCTTATTATAATATTTTACGAATGGTCACAAGATTCACAAGCGGAGATGTTAATTCCTTCTATCTGAATGGTGCTATGCGATATATAGAATGAATCTTGAAGTAAGGTTGTTGCTTTCTGTAATAATTGATCCCTATTTGTTTGATCTGTCACTCGTAAATGACAACTCATAGATGGAAATTCGGAAGTAATAGACCAGACATGAATGTCGTGTACGTCTTCTACTCCTGGCAGTGACAAAAGACTTCTCTTCATTTCCTCGATATTAATATTAGACGGCTTTCCTTCCATTAAAATATGCAACGAATCTTTTGTAATACGAACACCCGATATAATAATTAATATAGCCACGATGACACTCGCTATTGGATCAGCAATATGCCAATTAAATAGTAATATGAATGCGCCCGCTGCAAGTGCCCCGACAGAACCTAATAAATCGCCCATTACATGGAGTAGCGCGCTTTTTAAATTTAGGTTTTCTTCTGTATTTCCTCTCATTAACAGCCAGGCAACCAGTATATTAACACACAAACCGATAAAAGCAATGATCATCATCGTTCCACTAACTTCAGGAGGTTCAACAAATCGTCGGATTGCTTCAATAAAAATAAAAATCGAAATCAAGATAAGGGTGACCCCATTAATAAACGCTGCAATTATCTCAAATCGTTTATAACCAAATGTTTTATTAGCGGTGATTCTTTTTTCTCCGATTTTAAATGCAAGGAGGGTTAACCCTAATGCAGCTGCATCACTTAACATATGCCCTGCATCAGACAATAAAGCAAGACTATTTGTGAGTATGCCTCCTAGAGCCTCCACAATCATAAAAGAAAATATAATAATAAAGCTCCAGAATAGAACTTTTTTATTCGTTGTGTGGTGATGATGGGAATGATCATGATTGTGTTCCATTATTATTCCTCCTTATTCGTGTGCTTCATATGTTCAATAGCTTGTTCTAACAATTTAATAACATGCTCGTCATCAGGAGAATAAAAATACATATTTTTTTCTCTCCGCTTCTTAACTAATCGTAATTGTCGCAGATATTTTAATTGATGAGAAATTGCCGATTGAGTTAAATCTAAATGTCGTACAATCTCATTGACTGAGCACTCTTGTTGAAATAGTAAATGCAAAATACGGATACGTGTCGGATCAGATAAAGCTTTAAATATCTGTGATATATGTTCAATCGAGTTCTCTTCTAAATAGTTAATAGACAATGGATTCATCCCTTTACAATATGATCATATGCTCATATTGTAAAACGTGTGTAAGGAATTTGCAAAAGATAAAACGATATTAAGGTGTCATTTATATTTATATGGTAAAATATAGTTGGAGTGTTTTGATGAATAAATGGATTAGTATTGCAAGATGTAATATGAAAGGGGCGAGTGTATTGAGTACGATTCAGGAAACCCAGTTATCTGACTTGTTTATTAGTGATTATTTTGTTCCGTCAGAAAAAGTTGCCCATGTACAGTTAAATAATCCATTAGAGCATGCTTTGTTAGTACTAGTTAAATCGGGGTATGCAGCGGTACCGGTTCTTGATTCCTCGTATAAATTTGTAGGGATTATAGGAAAAACAGTCATTTTAAATGAAACATTAGGTTTAGAGAAATTTGAAATGGAAAGACTTGCTGAAATGAAGGTCGAAGAAGTAATGAATACAGATGTACCAACTTTGACACGAGACCATACAATACTAGATGGATTAAATGCTGTAATCAATCATGCGTTTATATGTATTGTGGATAGTGAAGGTTATTTTGACGGGATACTGACAAGAAGGGCAATCTTGAAACAAGTAAAGAAAAACATATATATTAATGCTTACAAAAAATAACAGCTTCTATTATGGAGGCTGTTTATTTTTTTTATCTAAAACAAAAAATCTACATAGTCTGAGTTGCGACATAACTTACCGTCTGCTAAAGTAATAAAGAGATTATTATATTGGAGGAATAGAAATAATGATGGATGCTAATGAAATTATACAATTTATATCAGATAGTAAAAAAAGTACACCGGTTAAGGTATATGTAAAGGGTGAATTAGACAAGCTTTCAGAGTCTAATACAATAAAAACGTTTGTTGATTCTAAAAGCGGAACCTTATTTGGTGAGTGGAAAGATATTCAAGCTTACTTAGAAGAAAATAAAGCATTAATTGAAGACTATGTCATTGAAAATGATCGTAGAAATTCAGCTATTCCTATGCTTGATATGAAAAATATCAATGCTCGAATTGAACCTGGAGCAATCATTCGTGACCAAGTTGAAATCGGTGATGGTGCTGTTATTATGATGGGCGCTTCGATTAATATAGGTTCGGTTATAGGTGAAGGAACGATGATTGATATGAACGCAGTATTAGGCGGTAGAGCAACAGTAGGGAAGAATTGTCATATTGGAGCAGGTTCCGTTCTTGCAGGTGTAATTGAGCCACCTTCTGCTAAGCCAGTAATCGTTGAAGATGATGTTGTTATCGGGGCTAACGTAGTTGTTTTAGAAGGAATTACCGTTGGAAAAGGATCCATTGTTGCAGCTGGATCAATCGTGACAAAGGATGTTGCACCTAACACACTTGTTGGTGGTACACCAGCAAAAGTACTAAAGGAAATTGATGAACAAACAAAGTCTAAAACAGAAATCAAACAAGAACTTCGTAAATTAGATAATTAAGGTTGCGTTGTTAAGATGTTACAATTACAACAAATTCGAAGGGATTTACATCAAATACCAGAATTAGGATTTCAAGAATTTAAAACGCAATCGTATCTTTTGGAACGAATTAATGAAATTGCTACAGATGATGTTGAGATAAAACAATGGAGAACCGGAATCCTTGTCTACGTTCATGGTAAATCTCCAACTAGAAAAATAGGATTTCGTGCAGATATAGACGGGTTGCCAATTTTAGAGCAAACCAATCTACCTTATGCATCATTGCATGAAGGACGGATGCATGCTTGCGGACATGATTTACACATGACGATTGCGCTAGGGACGATGGAGAAAATCATTCAAGATCCAATTGATGATGATGTTATTTTTGTGTTCCAACCGGCAGAAGAAGGTCCTGGTGGTGCAAAGCCAATGCTGCAATCAGAGGAATTTCAACAATGGAAACCAGATATGATTTTTGCATTGCATATTTCTCCTGAACTTCCTATAGGAACCGTTTCTTCTAAAGCCGGTTTATTATTTGCAAATACAAGCGAATTATTTATCGATTTTGAAGGCGTAGGTGGGCATGCCGCTTATCCTCATTTGACAAAGGATATGACGGTTGCTGCCAGTAATTTTGTTGTTCAATTACAACAAATAGTATCCAGAGGTCTTAATCCACTTGATGGGTCTGTAATAACCATAGGAAAGATGGAAAGTGGATATGTCCAAAATGCTATTGCAGAAACGGCTCGTTTAGAAGGAACAATAAGATCTACGGACGCAGAAGCAATAGATATGATTAAGCATAAATTAAACCGTTTAATGAAAGGTTTTGAAATTAGCTATGATTGTTCTATAAACGTAGACTATGGCGCTAATTATTACCAAGTAATAAACGATACTACTTATGTGCAGCAGTTTGAAGATGTTATAAATAGTAAACAAAACATTATATATCAGCAAGCTAGTGCCGCAATGACCGGTGAAGACTTTGGTGATATGTTGAAAGAAATTCCTGGTTTTATGTTTTGGTTAGGGGTAGATTCTTCTTATGGATTGCATAATGCTAGATTAAATCCAAATGAAGATGCAATCGAAGTAGGAGTTAATGCTGTAATTTCAATGATTCGATCTTTTTAATGAATAATATGTGGATGCATTAGAGAAGCTAATTCTTAGAAGTATATTTTCTAGGAGGTTAATGAAATGGCTCGAATTGCAGTAGAATCTACCTTAACAGATGTAAAGCAAGCTTTATCTGAAATGGGACATGATGTAGTAGATCTTCGTACAGAACAAGATGCATCAAATTGTGATTGTTGTATTGTATCTGGTCAAGATAATAATGTTATGGGGATACAAACAACGAGTATTGCTGGTCCTGTAATCAATGCTGATGGTCAAAGTGCCAATCAAATTTGTGATATGGTAGACCAAAAGTTATCTTAATAAAATGTAATTAAAAAAAACTTGTGGAGAATAATTTTTCCACAAGTTTTTTATTTTGGGAATTTAAATACAGTTATTTGTGTCAGAGTAGCAATTACTTACATATATAAGAAAAGACTATATTCCAAGAGGTGAATAATATATATGCGAATTAATGATACTTTGCCAGAAGATCTTCATAGACAAGGAAAATGGTATCAAGGTCGTTCTGTTCAATTAGGGAAGCCGCTATTAATTGTATTCTGGTCGGTTAGCTGTGATAGTTGTTCCGTTGCAATGAGGCAATTATCTAAACTACAAAACAACTTTAGTGATACTCAAATACTCCTTATTCATACACCACTAGTTGATGAAGACAATGATTTAAATATAATACGTAATAAGTCTTCACAATTTAATGTAATTGCATCAAAAATTGCAGATATGGATGATAATTTAAGCCAATTATTTCGGGTGAAATATGTACCTGCATTTTATTTATTTGATCAGGAAAGGAAACTTCGTTTTAGTCAGTCAGGAAAAAGTAATACATCGTTACTCGAAAACAAAATAGCAAGATTATACAGGAGATAAAGTGTAATAAAACAACTTTATAAAATTGACTCAATTTATCAACCTAAGATTTAATCTCCATTTGATTAGAATATAAGAAGCAGATGAAACTGTAAGGTTCGGATGGGAACAAGTTGAACGTAAATATAGACTTAAAAACTCTTCTTTACATTCTTATGTTCCTTGTTAGATGCTTACACTCCATCTGCTTTTTTGTTGTACATAATTTGTATGCTTATCTAACTTCATAAAATAGTGTGTAAAAAAATAATTTTAAAAAAATTTAAAAATATAGTGGATATTTATTTCGGAAACCGTTATATTAATAATTACGGAAAAAGTGAAAGGAGGAATAAATTTGGAAACATTTAAGAAACTAAAACATTTTTATTGGCCCTATAAAAAGTATTTTATATGGTCTATATTATTTATGTTAATTGTTACTTCGATTACGGTAGTATATCCAATTATGCTACAGGTTACGATTGATGATGTGGTACTTCAGTCACGTTATGAATTAATTCCATGGATCTGCGGACTTTTCTTAGGGTTAATGGTTATCAAAGGTTTCTCTACATTTTCATTTCAATACTTAGGCGATCTATTCGGTATGACTTCTGTCTATAAGTTAAGAGAATCTCTTTATGATAAGTTACAAACTTTAGCATTTAAGTATTATGATAATGCTAAAACTGGAGATATTATGTCGCGGTTAACTGCTGATGTAGAAGGATTTAGGTTTTTTCTTTCAGTTGGATTTGCAGAGTTGTTACGAATTATATCACTTATAGTAATTAGTTTATCTATTATGTTTTATTACTCTGTTCCATTAGCACTTGTAACAATGGCAGCTATGCCTTTTTTATCAATCGTTGTCTTTCAGTTTGATAAACGCGTTCATCCAGCTTTTCGTAATGTAAGAAAATCTTTTGGGCAATTAAATACGAGAGTTCAAGAGAATATAAGTGGGATGAATACTGTCAAATCATTATCTAGAGAAGACTTTGAAATAGGAAGGTTTTCTAATAGTAATGATAATTATCGACAGAAGTACTTATTTACTTCGAAACTGTGGGCAAGATTCTTTCCGATGATGGAGTTTATTGGTAATGTATCTGCAGTTGTTCTATTAGCTTATGGTGGATACTTAGTTATTAATGATTCCATGAATCCAGGAGAATTGGTCGCTTTTTTTAGTTTAGTATGGTATATCATGGGACCATTAATGAATTTAGGATTTATTATTAACCAATTTTCTCAAGCGAAAGCATCAGGAGAGCGATTGTTAGAAATATTAGAAGCGAATGAAGATATTGTCGAGAAGGAATCAGCAATAGAAGGAACTGTAAAGGGACATGTGCAATTTAATGATGTCACACTTACTTATATTAAGGACGATGATGAAGCATTAAAGAATATTAGTTTTGATGCTCCTCCGGGAAAAACTATTGGTTTAATTGGATCAACTGGTTCTGGAAAAACAAGTATTACTCAATTAATTACTCGGTTTTACGAGCCAGAACAGGGAGAAGTTTTACTTGATGGGCGTCCAGTCAGTGACTACAAACTAAAGACGCTTAGGAGTCAGATCGGGTTTGTATTACAAGAGCCGTTTCTTTTTTCTACAACGATTCGAGAAAATATATCTTATGGAAACCCTGAGGTCACTGAAGATCAAATAGTTCAAGCAGCAAAAATGGCTCAAGCACATGATTTTATAATGGAACTTCCGAATGGGTATGACACGCTTCTTGGAGAAAGAGGTATGGGATTATCTGGTGGTCAAAAACAAAGAATAGCAATTGCGCGTGCCATTTGTATCGACCCAAGCATACTTATTCTCGATGATGCAACATCTGCAGTAGATATGCAAACGGAATTTAACATTCAAAAAGCATTACGTGAAGTAATGAAGAATCGTACTTCATTTATTATAGCTCACCGTATTTCTTCATTAAAACACGCAGATGAAATTTTAGTATTAGAAGACGGAGAAATTGTAGAGCGTGGTACACATGATTATCTCGTAAACAATAATGGTCCGTATGAACGTATATTTAAGATTCAATACCAAGATCGAGAAGAAATCTTGAGTACGGTAAAATAGGAGGTGGACAGATGGCCAAAAATAAGGAAAAACAAAAGTCGGAAAGTAAACATCTACAACGGTTTCATTATACAATTGATCAAGCAATTGAAAAACCATTTAACTGGCAACAAATGTGGAGACTATTACAATTTCTAAAACCGTATTCAAAGACCTATTTACCTGGAGCGGTTCTAGCAATGATGGTTTCAACAGCAATCCGCTTAGCTATACCAATTTTAATTGGTAAAGTAGCCTTTGATGTTGCAATTGCAAATAAAGACACTACGTTATTAACGTATTTAGTAATTGGAATTGCAATTCTTTATGGTATAAGTTTTGTCGCGAATACATTTCGAATTAAATGGGTGAATATCTTAGGTCAAAATGTTATTTATGATTTACGACAAAAACTCTTTTCCCATGTTCAACGATTATCACACCGATTTTTTGATAGTCGTTCAGCTGGTTCCATTTTGGTTCGAATTCTCAACGATATTAATTCCCTGCAGGAACTATTTACAAATGGGATTATTAACTTATTAATGGATCTATTTATGTTAACGGGAATTTTAGTTATCTTGTTTGTATTAAGTCCACCACTTGCTTTAGCAGTAATTATTGTTATTCCATTAATGTTTTTGATATCTACGACATTACGTCGTAAAATACGCCGATCATGGCAGGTAGTAAGACTACATCAATCGAGAATGAACTCACACTTAAATGAAGGTATTCAAGGGATGCGTATCACTCAATCTTTTTCACAAGAAAAAGAGAATGCCGAGTTCTTTGATGGTGTAAATACTGGATTCTTTCAGAGTTTTCGCGATGCTGCTAAGAAGAGTGCATTGTTTCGTCCACTCGTAGATATTTGTGATGCTGCAGGTACAATTATACTTATTTCTTATGGAGCCTATTTAATATTGAATGAAACAATAACAGTTGGTACATTTGTTTCTTTTGCTTTTTTCCTTGGAATGTTTTGGGAACCTATATCACGTCTCGGGCAGATGTATAATCAGCTCTTAATGGCGATGGCATCATCCGAGAGAATTTTTGAATTCCTTGATGAGCGTCCTAATGTAGCAGAAAAGAACAATGCTTATAACATCGAAGAAATGCATGGAGAAATCGAGTTCGATGATGTTGAATTTTCCTATAATAAAGATAGAATTGCGTTGAAAAAACTTTCAATTCATATTAACGCGGGGGAAACAATTGCTTTAGTTGGTCATACAGGGAGCGGTAAGTCTACAATTGCAAATCTAATAAGCAGATTTTATGATCCTACATCTGGAGCAGTAAAAATTGACGGAAGAGATTTACGTGATGTTACGATTGATAGTCTGCGCCAAAAAATTAGTGTCGTATTACAAGATACATTTATTTTCTCGGGAACAATCATGGAAAATATACGTTTTGGAAGACCGACTGCAACAGATGAAGAAGTAATCGATGCTGCTAAGGTAGTAGGGGCGGATGATTTTATTCAGCGTCTTGCAGATGGATATCAAACAGAAGTGGAAGAGCGAGGGAATATACTTTCAGCTGGAGAAAGACAGTTATTATCTTTTGCAAGGGCACTGTTAGCAAATCCTAGTATTATTATTCTAGATGAAGCAACTGCCAGTATCGATACAGAATCTGAAGTGAAGATACAAAAAGCATTAAAACGATTATTAAAAGGTAGAACTTCTATCATTATTGCACATAGGCTTTCTACAATTCGAGAAGCAGATAATATTTTTGTTCTTGAACAAGGAGAAGTTTTGGAACAAGGAAATCATCAATCTTTATTGCAACAAAAAGGAAAATATTATGAACTTGTGAAGTCACAGTTTACCATGTTAGACGCAATGTAGAGTAAATGGAGGGGCAATTGTAAAATTAGTTGCTCCTTTTTTTATGTACTAGTATGATAGATGTAGTTTTAGTTTTTAATTGGAGGCTATATAATGAATAAAGATTTTGCTGTAATTGGATTAGGTCGTTTTGGCGGTAGTATTTGTCGTGAGCTTAGTAGAGAAGGAATGCATGTTTTAGCGATTGATTCAGATGAAGAAAGAATTAATGAATATAAGAATATAGCCTATCATACAGTGCTAGCTGACTCAACCGATGAAGATGCGCTAAAAGAAATAGGTATTAGTAATTTTGATCACGTAGTCGTAGCAATAGGGGAAAACATCCAAGCGAGTATACTAACAGCTGTAATTTTAACGGATATGGGAGTAAATAAAATTACCGTTAAAGCACAAAATGATTACCATGAAAAGATTTTAAATAAAATAGGTGTACATCAGGTTGTCCATCCAGAAAGAGATATGGGAAAGCGATTAGCTCATAATTTTATTTCAAGCAACATCTTGGATTATCTAGAATTATCGGATGATCATAGTATTGTTGAGGTTAAAGCAGGGGAAAGAATGATTGGAAAGAGTTTGATTGAACTCGATATCCGAGCTAATTTTGGTTGCAATATTGTTGCAATTAAAAAGGGACATGATATTAATGTATCTCCAAGTGCTGAACAAGCACTACAAGAAGGGGACGTACTAATTGTTATTGGGTCGGATAAAGATATCACAAGGTTCGAAAGAGAGCTTGTGATTGATTAACAGTCTCTCCGCATAAAAAAAGAAAAAGAACTATCTTCTGTGGGGTAATTAAACCTTCCAGAAGATAGTTCTTTTTAGTTAAACCTCCATGATAATTGGAAGTACCATTGGACGTCTTTTTGTTTTTTCATATAAGAATGGAGCAATTGTATCGGTAATTTCATTTTTAATTTCTGACCATTGTGTTGTTTTGCGTTCCATTACTTTTTCTAAATGATTGGATACTAATTTCTGAGCTTGATTAATTAAGTCTTCAGATTCTCTCATATATACGAAGCCTCGAGAGATAATATCTGGACCAGAAGCAATCTTGAAGTCGCTCATGTTAATGCTGACTACAACAATAACTAATCCTTCTTCAGATAAGATGCGACGATCTCTTAGAACGATATTTCCTATATCACCAATTCCACTACCATCTACGTAAACAGAACCAGAAGGGATTTTTCCAGCGATAGCAGCATGATCCTTGCTTAGGGCAAGAACATCACCATTATCCATTACAAAAGAATTTTCAGCCTCTACGTCACAAAGTTCTCCTAATTTAACATGTTCTTTTAACATACGGTATTCTCCGTGTATTGGCATGAAAAATTTCGGGCGAATTAAACGAAGCATTAGTTTTTGCTCTTCTTGACTTCCATGACCAGAGGTATGAATGTTACTCAACTTACCATGGATAACATCTGCACCTGCTCGATATAGTTTATTAATGGTTCTGCTCACGCTGACAGTATTCCCTGGGATTGGAGAGGAAGAGAATACTACAGTGTCTCCTGGAATTAATTGAATTTGTCTATGCGTACCATTCGCAATACGAGATAGTGCCGCCATTGTTTCACCTTGGGAACCAGTACAGAGGATCGTTACTTCGTTAGCTGGAAAACGATTGATCTGGTTACCTTCAATAAATGTATCCTTCGGAGCTTGGATATAACCTAATTCCAAACCAATATTAATAGCAGATTCCATACTTCTACCAAATACAGCTACTTTACGATTGTACTTAACAGCTGCTTCCACAACTTGTTGTAAACGATAAATGTTAGAAGCAAATGTTGCGAAGATCAATCTGCCATCGACTCTGCTGAAAATATCGTGAATACTTTCTCCAACGACACGCTCAGACATTGTAAATCCAGGTACTTCACTATTTGTACTATCTGAAAGAAGGCATAATACACCTTCAGAACCAATCTCTGCCATTTTTGCAAGGTTAGCCGGTTCACCAACAGGTGTGAAATCAAACTTGAAATCACCAGTATGAACAATGTTACCTGGTGGTGTTTTGACTACGACTCCATAAGAATCGGGAATACTATGTGTCGTACGGAAAAAGCTAACGGATGTTTTTCGGAATTTAATAATATCATCTTCTTGGATTGTAATTAGTTTTGCATTTCTCAGTAAGCCATGCTCTTCTAATTTATTGCGAATTAGTCCAATTGCTAATGGACCTGCGTAAATTGGCACATTAATCTCACGCAGTAAAAATGGAATACCACCAATGTGGTCTTCGTGACCATGGGTAATGATTAACCCTTTTATCTTATCTTCGTTTTGTACTAAATACGTATAATCAGGGATAACATAGTCAATTCCTAAAAGTTCATCTTCAGGAAATTTAATCCCAGCATCAATTAAAATAATTTCATCTTGAAATTGAATGGCATACGTATTTTTGCCGATTTCGCCTAGTCCGCCTAGTGCGAAAACAGCTGCTTGATCATTTTTAACAAATTTCATGAGCTAGAGGTTCTCCATTTCTAATTTTCCTGTGTCTTTTTCATATTGGAGGTGTGCCTCATCCAACGGTTGAACAAATTCAATATTATAGTTATGGTCACTATCACTTATTTTTTTACGGACTTCACGTATAGTTTCAGCTTCTACGTATAAGCTTTTTGTACGTTCTCTTACTGGAACTTCTTCTGGAAGTTCCTGATATAAAACTTTAAAAATCATTTAATCTCTCCTAACTAATAAAAAGTAATATAATTTTATCTCTATGATATTACATTCCGATATATAGGTAAGTTTCCGTGGGCTTACCTAGTTTTGATAAATGGCTAATTGCAGTGATTGGTAATTCATAAAATAGCTTTATCTAAAAGTAGTTGGTACACGTCCTTCTTTGCCTAAAAAATCTTTAAACCGTTTCTTCAGCTTTTCTTTTAGGCGCTTCAGCATGAGGACTCACGTCTCCTTCCAATATTTTATGAAAAGCAACATTAACCCTCTACCGTCCAATCCTCTTATCTATAGTATAGTACGAAATCGTAAATAATTAAATAAAAATCCATAAATTATAAAAAAATAGTTTCGTTATTTAACCATCTTTTTAGTATGATTTACCAAAGTAACAATTCTATACCTGCGATGTATATGATAATTACAAGCTGGTATTCAATGTTTACAATCTAAGTATGTAACATATAATAAACTTGAGAAATACGGTTTTAGTTCGATATACGCAATTGCCCAATTTATCCTGCATGTAGCTGAGTAGTAAAACCCCCCACTTCAAAACTATGGAGATTAGCCAAAAGGATAGGTGGGGGATTAACTTCCGTGAAATATCGGATTCTATTCAATTGCAGAAGAATTCTCAGGGATGTTAAATGGATTTTCTTTATTGATTCGATCGAAAAACATAATGCCATTAATATGATCAATCTCATGTTGAAATACAACTGCCGGATATCCTTTTAGCCGTAATTTAACTGGCTGGTCATTAATATCGGTTGCTTTAATAGTAATCCTTGCATGGCGAGGAACATAGCCTTCTACCGGACGATCAACGGATAAACAACCTTCTCCACTTGATAAATAAGATTGTTCTACTGAATGGCTGATTATTTTAGGGTTAACTAATCCCATACTATATAATTTTCCATCTATATCTTCGAAATGGATAGCGATAATCTGTTTTTCAATACCTAATTGAGGAGCTGCTATACCCACACCAGCTCGCAATCCGTATTTCTCTGCTATTTCTTCATCTTGACTATTTTTCAAAAATTGAATCATATCTTCAAGTAATTGCTTATCATCTTTTGATAATGGAACTTCTACAACTTCTGCATTTTTCGTTAAAGATGGGTGGCCTTCACGAACAATATCCTTCATTGTAATCATGATACTAACTCCTTTTCATGTGTAAATTAAGTTATTAATGGGTATTCATATATAATGATAATGAAAGTTACTTCATTTTTATACCTCTATCATTTTAACATAATCATATTCATTCCTTCATAGAATATACATATGATAGAGGTAATTAAGGGAATTATTTACTTTTTCATCTGATTATTTATGGTATAATTTATAAAATACTGTAAACAACGAAACAGAGACATAGGAGGAGTTATTAGTGTTTAAGAGGGGTTTGCTAACGGTATTATCAATTCTATTTATTCTAGTTATTACAGGCTGTAACAATGAAACTACTGAGGAAACAATACATAGTCATTTAGAAGAGGCTGTTGCATTAGAAGAGGATTTTGAAAATCAACAGCAAGAGATTACAGAACTAGAAGAAAAAGAACAAGAGATATACAATCAAATTATTGATCTAGGAGTAGAAGAAATTGATAAAATAAAAGAATTAGCAAATGAAGCTATATCCGTTATTGAAGATAGAGAAGAAAAGATTGCTGCTGAAAAAGAAAGTATTGAAGCGTCAGAGGATGAATTTAGTAATATTGAAGAATTAATTAATGATATTGAAAATGAAGAAGCTTTAACAAATGCAGAAAATATGGTAGAAGTAATGAATCAACGCTATGAATCTTACTATACATTGAATGATGCATACATGAATTCATTAAGTCTAGAAAAGGAATTATATGAACTATTACAAAAAGAAGATTTAGAACAGGAACAATTAACGGAACAAATAAATGCTGTGAATGATAGCTATGAAAAAGTAATCGAAACAAATGACGCATTTAATGAATATACAGTTGAGTATAATGCTTTAAAGCGAGAGTTTTATGAAAGTACGGATTTAAATGTAACATACGATGAGGAATCAGAAGCAGAACAAAAAGAGTAAAATTAATTAATTCAAACACGCGATAAGTAAGTCTTATCGCGTGTTTTTTGATGGGGAGTTTTATCCTGTATGTAATGGGCAATAATACCGAACATTCCGAGCAAATGAGGTTAACCAGAAGAATTCAGTGGAGAGAGAATGCCACCAGTAAAAAAGTCTTAACTTAATATTTTAAATAGATATTGTTTTACACTGAATATTATCATTGAAATAATGTCGAGACATGGAAGAGTTTCTGTATCTAAATTATTAATACAGTTTATACAAGGGACTGATACAGTTTCTTGAAAAAACTATTTTTCAGTTATTGGCTTTCTTGTAATCGTTATTAAATGTGTTATTCTAAGAAAACAAAGTGTTTGACCATAATAAGAAAATGCGCTAATATATAGGAGACAAAAAATTGTATCATTATCTCTCTGGATATTTTTGTAACAGATTTCCCTTATGCAGAATGACATGGTTATGATATTTACGGAAAGGGTAAATGAATAATATGTAATTTTTTGTGATCTTGGGTAGGCTAGGAAAGAAAATAATAAAGCATATATGGAAAGGAAGAGGTGAACCATTTTGAAACAAGTACTTGAAAATATTGAGAGTCAGTTCGAAATGTTCCAAATTCTAGATGAAAATGGAAAAATTGTTAACAAAGATGATATGCCCGATCTATCTGATGATGAGCTTAAGGAGATTATGAAACGTATGGTATACACGCGTATACTTGACCAACGTTCTACTGCCTTAAACCGTCAAGGAAGATTAGGTTTCTATGCACCAACTGCTGGACAAGAAGCTTCTCAATTAGGAAGCCAGTTTGCATTAGAAAAAGAAGACTTTATTTTACCAGGATATCGTGATGTTCCACAATTAATTTGGCAAGGTCTTCCACTATATCAAGCATTCTTATTCTCTAAAGGACATTTTCATGGTAATCAATACCCTGATGAATTAAGAGCTCTTAGCCCACAAATTATTATCGGTGCACAGTATGTACAAACTGCTGGCGTAGCACTTGGAATTAAAAAACGTGGCAAGAAAAATGTAGCTATTACTTATACTGGTGATGGTGGTACTTCTCAAGGTGATTTCTATGAAGGTATTAACTTTGCTGGTGCATATAAAGCTCCTGCAATTTTCGTAGTTCAAAACAACCGTTTTGCTATTTCAGTACCTGTAGAAAAACAAACAAATGCCAAAACGTTAGCACAAAAAGCAGTTGCTGCTGGAATCGAAGGAATCCAAGTTGATGGTATGGATGTTTTAGCGGTATATGCTGCAACTAAATTTGCTCGTGAACGTGCAATTAACGGTGAAGGTCCGACATTAATCGAAACATTAACTTATCGTTTTGGGCCACATACGTTATCTGGGGATGACCCGACTCGTTACCGTACAGAAGATATGGACAATGAATGGGAGAAAAAAGATCCAATCGTTCGTTTCCGTACGTACCTTGAAAGCAAAAAGCTTTGGTCAGAAGAAGATGAAAACAAAGCTATTGAGCAAGCTAAAGAAGATATTAAAAAAGCAATCAAACAAGCAGAAGAGCAACCTAAACAAAAAGTTACTGATTTAATTGCGAATATGTACGAAGAGCTACCAACTCATCTACAGGAGCAAAATGAAATATATAAAGAAAAGGAGTCGAAGTAAATCATGGCACAAATGACAATGATTCAAGCTATCACTGATGCAATGCGCGTAGAATTGAAAAATGATGAAAACGTGCTTGTTTTTGGTGAAGACGTTGGACAAAATGGCGGAGTATTCCGTGCAACAGAAGGTCTTCAAGATGAATTTGGTGAAGATCGTGTGTTTGATACACCACTTGCTGAATCTGGAATCGGTGGACTTGCGATCGGTTTAGCTTTAGAAGGATTTCGCCCAGTACCAGAAATTCAATTCTTCGGCTTCGTATATGAAGTAATGGATTCTATAAGTGGACAAATGGCGCGTATGCGTTATCGTTCTGGCGGTCATTATAATGCCCCGATTACTGTTCGTGCTCCATTTGGTGGAGGAGTCCACACTCCTGAATTACATGCTGATTCATTAGAAGGATTAATGGCACAACAACCAGGTTTAAAAGTTGTTATTCCTTCAACACCATATGAAGCAAAAGGTCTATTAATTTCTGCTATCCGTGACAACGATCCGGTAATATTCTTAGAGCATATGAAACTATATCGTTCTTTCCGTGGCGAAGTTCCTGAAGAAGACTACACTGTTGAAATTGGGAAAGCTGATGTGAAACGCGAAGGTTCTGATGTAACGTTAGTAACCTATGGTGCAATGGTACATTCATCATTAAAAGCAGCAGAAGAATTAGAAAAAGACGGGATTCAAGCAGAAGTAATTGACTTACGTACAGTTTCTCCAATTGATTATGATACAATCCTAGCATCTGTAAAGAAAACAAACCGTGTAGTTGTTGTACAAGAAGCACAGCGTCAAGCGGGAGTTGCAGGTCAAGTTATCTCAGAAATTCAAGAAAGAGCAATTCTAGAATTAGAAGCTCCAATTCTACGTGTTAGCGCGCCTGATACAGTATATTCATTTTCTGATGCAGAAGAAATATGGTTACCAGATCATAAAGATATCGTAGAGAAAGTAAACGAAGTAATTAATTTCTAAAATAGTTTAGGAGGTTTCATAGCATGGCATTTAATTTTAAGTTACCGGATATTGGTGAAGGTATTCATGAAGGTGAAATAGTAAAATGGTTCGTAAAAGAAGGCGACGAAGTAAAAGAAGATGATGTACTTTGTGAAGTACAAAATGACAAATCAGTTGTCGAAATTCCTTCTCAAGTAGATGGAAAAGTTACAAAGATTCACGTTGCTGAAGGCGATGTTGCAGTAGTAGGAGATACACTGATTTCTTTTGATGCTGAAGGTTATGACGATGAAGAAGAAAGCGGAGATGACGCTTCTTCAGAACCTAAAGAAGAAAAATCTTCAGAATCTAAAGAAGAAGAAAAAGAATCGTCTAAAGAAGATTCAAGCGAGCAATCTGATGATTCTCGTGTAATCGCAATGCCTTCTGTTCGTAAATTTGCACGTGATAACGATGTAAATATTAAAGATGTAAACGGAACTGGTAAAAATGGCCGTATTCTAAAAGAAGATGTAGAAAGCTATCTAAATGGTGATCAGCCATCTAGTCAAGCTTCTGAGGACAAAGCTGAAGCTTCTTCTGAAGATAAGCAAGAAAAAGTTGCACCTCAAGGTCAATATCCAGAGACTCGTGAGAAGATGAGTGCTATCCGTAAGTCTATTGCTAAATCTATGGTTAATTCCAAATCAAAAGCACCACATGTTACACTTATGGATGAAATTGATGTAACAGAACTTGTTGCTCACCGTAAGAAATTCAAAGCAGTTGCTGCTGAACAAGATATTAAGTTAACTTATTTACCATATGTAGTTAAAGCATTAGTATCTGCGTCCAAGAAGTTCCCAATCTTGAATTCTTATATTGATGAAAATACAGATGAAATTGTTGAGAAACATTATTACAACATTGGTATTGCAGCAGACACAGATAGAGGTCTATTAGTTCCAGTTGTAAAAGATTCTGACAAGAAATCTATTTTCCAAATCTCTCAAGAAATCAATGAATTGGCAGGGAAAGCTCGAGATGGTAAACTTAAACCTGATGAGATGAAAGGTGCTTCTAACACTATTTCAAACATCGGTTCTGCTGGTGGACAGTGGTTTACTCCAGTATTAAATTACCCAGAGGCAGTTATTCTAGGTATCGGACGTATTGCCGATAAACCAGTTGTTCGAGATGGTGAAATTGTTGTAGCTCCAGTTCTCGCTGTATCTTTAAGCTTTGATCATCGTATCGTTGACGGCGCAACAGCACAACTTGCACTTAATCAAATTAAACGATTATTGAATGATCCACAATTAATTATGATGGAGGCGTAAGTAATGGTAGTAGGAGATTTTCCGGTAGAAGTAGACACTCTAGTCGTTGGGGCAGGACCTGGTGGCTATGTTGCGGCAATTCGTGCTGCACAATTAGGTCAGAAAGTAACAATCGTAGATAAAGGAGCTCTAGGTGGAGTATGCTTAAATGTAGGTTGTATTCCTTCTAAAGCACTTATTGAAGCTGGCCATAAATATGAAAATGCACATGGTTCTGAAGATCTTGGAATCACAACAGACAAAGTAGAAGTAGACTTTTCTAAAGTTCAAGACTGGAAAGGTTCTGTTGTTAACAAACTTACTTCAGGTGTTGAGAGCTTATTAAAAGGTAATAAGGTAGATATCGTAAAAGGTGAAGCGTATTTCGTTGATGCAAATACTGCTAAAATCGCTGGTGAGAGTAACTCTCAAACGTACAAATTTAAGCATTGTATTTTAGCAACAGGTTCTTCACCAATTGAAATTCCATCATTTAAGTTTTCTGATCGCGTTATCGATTCAACTGGCGCATTGAACTTAAAAGAAGTGCCGAAGAAAATGGTAGTAATCGGTTCTGGCTATGTTGGAACAGAGCTTGGTACAGCATATGCTAACTTTGGAACTGACATTACTTTCTTAGAAGGTGCGAAAGACATCCTAGGTGGATTTGAGAAACAAATGACGCAACTTGTTAAAAAAGGCCTTAAGAAAAAAGGTGCTACTATCATCACTGAAGCAATGGCTAAAGGTGTTGAGGAAACAAAAGATGGCGTAAAAGTTTCTTATGAAGTAAATGGAAAAGAAGAAACAATCGAAGCGGATTATGTACTAGTAACTGTAGGTCGTCGCCCTAACACAGAAGAGCTTGGTTTAGAGCAAATAGGTGTTAAGATGACAGACAGAGGCCATATTGAAATAGATAAGCAATGTAAAACAAGCATTGAAAATATCTATGCAATTGGTGATATTGTAGAAGGACCTGCACTTGCGCATAAAGCTTCTTACGAAGGTAAGATTGCTGCTGAAGCTATTAGCGGTGAAAAATCTGAAATCGACTACGTAGGTATTCCTGCAGTAGCATTTACAGAACCTGAATTAGCTACAGTTGGTATGTCTGAACAAGACGCAAAAGATGCTGGTTATGATGTGAAAGTGGGTAAATTCCCATTTGCTGCGAATGGTCGTGCACTTTCTTTAAATAACACAGACGGTTTCTTAAAACTAATCACTCGTAAAGATGATGGTTTGGTAATCGGTGGACAAATTGCTGGTCCGAATGCTAGTGATATGATTTCTGAGATTGGTTTAGCAATCGAAGCAGGTATGACTGCTGAAGATATCTCATTAACTATCCATGCTCATCCAACATTAGGTGAGATTACTATGGAAGCAGCAGAAGTTGCTTTAGGTACACCAATTCATACAATGTAATATATATAAAACTGCCAAGTAATTTTTACTTGGCAGTTTTTTTCTAGGCTTTAAATAATTGTTAGGGTAAGGGGAAAATTTAATTAATAAAAAACACGCAATCTCCTATTTTTGTTTCATCCCCAACATTTGACTTAGAACCTTTTTCTTAATCTATAGTAACGTTTCAATTTCTTGAACGACCTCTTCTTTTGTAATATCTCCATTTAACTTATTTTTTATTTTCCCATCTTCTAATATATACATGCTGCTTTCTGCTTCCGTATGTTCTATGTTGTATTGTTCTAAATCATTATTTTTCGTTAGATTTTCGGCTGAAAAAGCATATGGATGTTTTGCTTTTAATTCAAAGATAGCATCTAAATAAATATCAGTGTCTTTTTTTGACTGTATATAAAGAACTTCATGATTAGTTAAATCGATAGAAATGACGTCATATGGACTTGATTCTTTTTGACAAGCAGTAAGCAAAGTAACGATTATAATGAAGACAATAAAGATAGAATATTTTTTCATGCTTATTCACGCCTCTCGTAATTGTGCCTAATTATGAGTTTATCAAAGAAATTTAAGTAAAAAGTCGCTGTTAATAAATAGTAAAATAATTGATATCGCTAGAACACAATACTACAATTTATTGTTAACTTGTAAACATAATGTCAAATAGAATCGAATAAGAAATAACTATGTATTAAAGTGGATTGCAAGATTTTACTCGTTCATTACTTGAATTAGTATTACTCGATTGATGGGTGTAACTTATTAGCTTATAATGAAACTAGTAATCTACTAAAATTCATCTTGGAGGTTCTACATAATGAAACAATCACGCATGAGTACTTATCTATACATGATATTGGTTTTATGTATTTTATTGATAGCATGTAGTAATGATTCAGAATCTGTCGGCAAAGGAAAATCTAATGAGGAAAGCGAAACGAATGAAAATGCCAATGCACAAAACAAGGACCAATCAGAGGAAAAAGATGAGCAAGATCAAACGGATGAACAGAAACAAGATGGATTAGAGAAACAGGAACCGGAATACTACATATCTGAAGAAACTGCAACTGTATTACCACTGGACGATGCAAATGAAAAAATAGTCCTTCTAACAATTGATGATGTTCCTGATGCTCATGCCGTGGAGATGGCTCATACGTTAAAAGACTTAGGAGTAGGAGCTATTTTTTTTGCTAATGGGCATTTTATAAATGATGATGAAGGCGCAGACAAACTAAAAGAAATTCATGATATGGGATTTTTAATTGGAAACCATACAAATACGCATCCCGTACTTCCAGAACTTACAGAAAAGGAACAAACCGATGAAATTGTTTCTGTGAGTGATCGTATTGAAGAAATAATAGGGGAACGCCCAAAATTTTTTCGAGCTCCACATGGTATGAATTCAGACCATTCAAAAGCTGTTGCTAAAGAAGAAAATATGACTATCATGAATTGGACTTATGGCTATGATTATTTTGACGCGTATACGGAACCTCAGGCTTTGGCTGAAGCGATGATCACAGGTGAAGGACCTGAAGCAGGAGTAGATTATTCTTTATTAAAGCCAGGAGCTAATTTGTTAATGCATGATCGTAACTGGACGAATGAAGCATTAAAGGATATAGTGGAAGGATTACAAAATCAAGGATATGAGATAGTAGATCCACATTTAATAGAAACTTCATAGTATGATGAAGAGTTTATTGGTTTTGATAACTAATAAACTCTTTTTTTGTTTTATTATGTCATACTAATATATATTGACAGAATAAATGTGACATAATATAATTTAATTAGGAAGACATAAACTGTAAAAGGAGATGGCTTCATGGGTACAATAATATGTCAGGATTGTCAACATGTTATCGAACACTTTGAAGGGGAGAAGGTAACGACCTTGTATAGTACTTGTCCAACCTGTTCTTCAAAAAAACAATCGAAATAATATATATTTTCTTCAACCAATGGGAAAAAACGAACAATATCTGATTATTGTTCTTTTTTTTATTCCGTATTTAACGAGCAGTACACCCGCGCTTCAAGACAAAGAGACTTAACGAAAATAGGTAAGTAGGGGATAAACTAAACGTAAATGTCCGATACTGATCAAGGCTTTTAGTTCATCCCTTGAGCTACTAACATTCATAGTGAAAGGGAACGAAAAACCCACTGAATGTTAGTTTTACTATATGAATTCTACTTACGCATATAGCTTATTTCATAAAATTTTAAAGCAATAGCTTCAAAGTTTTTTTCATGATACGATAAGTTTATGTTCCAATAGAATGTAAATACTATTATAAATAGTATGTAGTAAAGAGGTGTGACAACATGAATTATCAATACCCCATGGATGAAACATGGTCAACGGAAGAAATAATCGATGTAGTGAACTTTTTTTCATTAATTGAAAAGGCTTATGAAAAACGAGTGAATCGTGAAGAAGTATTAGCATTGTATAGAAGGTTTAAACAAATTGTTCCTTCTAAGAGCGAGGAGAAAAAATTATTTTCTCAATTTCAAGAGGCATCAGGTTATTCAAGCTATCAGGTCGTAAAGCAAGCGAGAGAAACTAATGAATCAAGTATACGGATGTAAATTACAAAAACACCAGCATATATACGGCTGGTGTTTTTGTAATGCACAATTATAATTTTATTCATCTCTAGAATCTATAGCTAATTGATATAAAGGTAATAGATGATCGAATACATCCATTGTTAATTGATAAAGTTCGTCACCGTTGGAAAGGACAGGATCGCCTTTTTTAATATGTTTTCCAATTAAAAACTCTGCTTTTTTCACATCTCGGAATCTTTCAAGATGACTTTTATTTAATTCAGTTAATGGGATAGCGTCTTTTTTTGTGTGATCAAGAGAAGCGACAAAAGATGTCGGAAGTTTCTTTATTTCATCAAACTGATCAATGAAAGCACTAGCTATTTTAGATTTGTTCGGTAATTCGTATATTAGCGCTAACCAAATAAATACATGATCATCAAATATTCCTAATTGAAAGTGGGGATGTTTTTTGTATCCTCGCTTATTATCAGCTATTGCTAGCCAAGTATCATTTGGTGGGTTTACCGTACGACGTGCATGTTTTGCAATATGTAAGAATAACTCATTGTTCGTTTTTTTAGAGAGATCCTCAGAAAGTGATTCTCCTATTTGTTGAAACTTTGGTTGTATTCTTGTTTGAATTGCTTCCATGCGTTCATCGAGGCCATTTATATTGAATGTTTCAAAATCATTGTTTGTAAAGCCATTCATCAGTAAATATTCATCCTTTCATACGTCTAGATTATAATAATTATTATTAAGTAAATGGGAGAATAAGTCAAGTAATGTAGTTTTATTAGGTTTGGTGGAGGTTATTACAGGGAATAGAAACCTAAATATTTTCATTATTTTTGTTATTATGAAGAACAAATAATTGCTATACTCATAAAATAAAACAAATAAGTGACAGGCGTATCATAAGATATGCCATTAGCTAAATTAGCTAAGGAGTGAGGGAATGAAGTACGTGATGGATGCTCTGAGGAGAAAAGAGGCCGAGGAAAAATTACCTGTCATTCGATTGGAAATAGATTATGAATTAGCTACTTTGTTTGAAGCACTGCAAAAGAATGATACAGTACTTATTATAAAAACAAAGGAACGTTTAAAACAGTTAAGAAAACAATGGTTAGATATTGAAAATGGAAATGATATCTAAAAGTAGACCCTAGTATGAATTGAGAAAACATTTTTGATGCGTATTAGGGTCACTATGTTCATGTTGGATATACTTTGATACAATATTTTTAAGTACTGTTTGGAGGGATTATATGGATATACGTCAAAGGGAGACAGTGTATCAACATGCTAAAGCATGGGTATATGAAGCTGGAAAGATAATAAAAGAACAAATGAATAACCCACTTAATATCGAAACAAAATCAGATGCAAATGATTTAGTTACAATTCTAGATAAACAAACAGAAAAGTATTTTGTTGAAAAAATTAAAGATGAATATCCAGATCATCGAATAATTGGGGAAGAAGGTTACGGGGACCAACTGACAGAATTGGATGGAACGATTTGGGTAATTGATCCAATTGATGGTACGATGAATTTTGTTCATCAAAAAAAATTCTTTGCGATATCCGTCGGTATTTTACATAATGGTGTTGGTGAAATTGGACTAATTTATGATGTGATGAATGATACATTGTATCATGTGAAAAAAGGAGAAGGGGCTTATAGGAATAATGAACTATTACCACCACTATCAATGAACAAACGTTTGAATGAAGCGATTATTGGTATGAATTATTTTTGGTTATGTGAAAACCGTTTTGTTGATTATCGCGTTATGCAAGGATTTATTCGTACAATTCGTGGTGCAAGAACATATGGATCTGCTGCTTTAGAATTAGCATACATAGCTGAAGGAACGCTTGATGGCTATTTATCAATGAGGTTATCTCCATGGGATGTTGCTGCTGGTATTATTTTGTTACAAGAAGTTGGTGGCATTGTTGGGAATATTGATGGGAAGAACTGGGATCCATTACAGAAATCATCTATCATTGCCAGTAATCCAGTGTTGCATGATGAAATTATACAGATATTAAAAAAAGGGAGAAAGTGATAAAATCACTGTTTCCCTTTTTTTCTTGCCATGACGACTCCAAAAATGCCAAAACCAATAAGAATAAATAATAGAATGAACCATATATTACGAAATGCAATAGATAAACCAACTAGAATAAACATTAAGACTACTAAGAACGCAAGTAATAACATTGGTAAATTAATATTTCTCATGTTGACAACCCCTTCTTTATCTCCCTACATTAGTATATCGAAAATTGTATAATACTTCAAAAATCAGACATATAAAAATATATATTTATATGGTATCCTCGATTTAGATTTAGTATGATAAGTATAGTGTTAGGAAGAGGGTGGGAAGAGTATGAGTTTTATGCATGAGTTTATCCTTGATACGTTTGGTGTAGAAAATATTTTTTGGATTTTTTATGTAATTAATTTAGTCTTATCAGCCATAGCGTACAAATTAGGATTTGCAAAAAAGTTACCAATGGCAAAGAATATTATAGTATACATATTATTAATGATTGGCGTATTCGTATTAACGATTTTCTCTACCGTTATGCGGATGCCTACAGTAGAATGTTTGGTAGTAATTATAATGGTACTAGGTATATATCGTCTTCGGTTACATAATGAAAGAAAAGAATAATTTTAAAAAGCGATGAAGAATAATTAATTACTGACAATTATTCTTCATCGCTTTTTTTGTATATAAATCACTCTATGATGAGTTGAATTTACTATAAGAAGTCATCTACTTTTTTAGTTTCTTTATACAATTTAAACTTTCCTGTAGATAGACGTTTCTTTGTGTTCTTTTCAATTCGGTCATAGCAAGGCTTACAAAGGTGCATATTTTTTCTTCGATTTCGAAGTCGTTTGGCTTGTAATGAATAATGTTCAATTTCTTCAACTTTGTCACAGATGCTGCACTTTACCTGCATATTTTCACCTCTATTTGGGAAAAATTATATTAAATTAGTATAAATAATAGTATAACATACAACCATTTGATGAGAAGTAAACTACCTCTTTTATCCCACATGTAACGGGAAGTAATCCCCGTATTGCAAGACCATGAGGTTTAAGCTAAAGGGGATACACTGTCTGCTTAAGGGCGAGCCTTAGTTTATGCCATTATGTTTAATCACAAGATTTAAGGGGTATTAATTTAAATAAGTTATTAGAAAACCGTAAAATTGATGAAGGGGTGATTTTATGAAAAAACGTTATGTGGTATCTGCAGTTGGTGCAGTTGGAGCTGGTATTGCTAGTTATTATTTAATGGATAGCAATAGCCGTTATAAGCTTAAAAAAATGGCGAAAAGTTCTGCGAAAAAAGTGAATAGAGTATTTGAAAATGCTGGAGTACCTGATCAATCGGATGAACAAGAATTGGACCAGTTAGAAAATGCAAAAATGGTATCTGAAGGTTCTCAATTCGGAGTACAATATTATAATGAAAAGAAAAATGAAAATACCTCGGAACAACAACAAAATTTATAATTAAAAAAGAAGGGGTTGGGACTATTGTATGGATATCCCAACTTCTTCTTTTATTAATACTTAAGCAATAACTATTTCTTTTATATTTTTAATTGGATTATCTTGATTGGAACCATCTCCATAATAGAAGTGAACGGGACCATCTTCTTTTAATGGTTTACCATTTTTAGAAAATAAGAAGTATCCATTAAGTAAATTTTCAACAGAAATAGTTTCAAAAGAATCTTCAGTTCCAGTTATTAATTTTACAGTTGTTGCTTCACGGGTGGGTTCTGCGTTACTAATAAAATCATATAAAGGCATTATATAACTGTTTTTTAAAAATTCTTCTCCCTCCATCTTAGAGATACTTCTATTAACTGGAGGTTTTTGAAAACCAGAATATTCATCTTGTTTATTCTTTTCAATTTTAAAAGCTTCTTCTAATTTAATTTTACGATCATCAAAGATCCATACCGTTGGATCCAATGTTATTGGGTAGTGAACATTCCCTTTTATCATAACTATCATATTAAATATTTCCCCCTATCTAGGTATTCCCATTTAAGAATAGCAGACATCGCTTTCATTTTCATCTATTTGAATTGTAAGTTTTTTTTGCTTTTATTTGCATTTTCTGGTTGCTAGCGATAATATAATATAAAGAAAGTCTTTTTGTGGAGGGGATTTAATTGATGCCTGATTTAATGATAGACCATCGTGAAAAAGCCCACGCCCTTCTTAAGGCTGATGCTGATAAAATTTTACGACTTATTGAAGTTCAGATAGAAAACTTAACCATGCCACAATGTCCTGTTTACGAGGATGTACTTGATACGCAAATGTATGGCTTATCACGTGAAATTGACTTTGCAGTGCGTCTTGAATTAATCAGTGAAGTAGAGGGAAAGGCGTTACTTGAAAACTTGGAGAAGAAGCTCAACATTCTACATGAGGCTTCACAAAATACATTGTGAGCGAGGTTCATGTATTGGCGTAACGGTACAAAAGCAAAAACTTTGCCAGCATAAACGGCAAGGTTTTTTTGTTTACATATTTGGGTATTTATTAAAAAGATAAAAAAGAGAATTAAATATAACACACTAATTAATAAAAGTGTTATACTAATATCAATCTCTTAATCTATTATAGGGAGAAGCAATGATGCTAGATAAAATAAAAGATTATGATTACACACTTATGATTACACCTTTGTTACTAACAGGGTTTGGTATGGTTATGGTATATAGCGCAAGCATGGTGGTCGCTGTTGTAGATGGGAATGCAAGTAACTATTATCTCATTCGCCAGTTAATATTTTTCGCGATATCATTTATCGCATTTGCAGCATGTTGTTTTTTACCATATCAAATATATCAACGATTGATGAAGGTAGTTATTTTATCATGTATAGTGTTATTAATTAGTGTATTGTTTTTTGGAAATGCTGCAAATAATGCAAGGTCTTGGTTTGCGATTGGCCCTTTAAGTATGCAACCTGCAGAATTTGCAAAGCTAGGGTTAATTATATATTTAGCAGCTATTTATTCCAAAAAACAATCCTATTTAAATGAATTTAAGAAAGGAGTACTCCCTCCGCTTATATTAACCATTATTTTATTAGGGTTAATTGTATTGCAACCTGATATCGGGACAGCTGCGATTATATTTTTAATGGCATGTTCTGTGATATTCGCATCGGGTATTAAGTGGAAGCATTTGACGATACTCGTTTTAATTGGAATTGGTCTAGTTATTCTCGCTGCTCCTAATATGATTACAGAAGAAAGATTATCGCGTTTTACAGGAGCTTATCAGCCGTTTGAATCACCAGATTTAAATGGATACCAACTTATTCAATCATATGTAGCGATTGGTGTCGGTGGTCTGACAGGAGAAGGACTTGGACAAAGTGTTCAAAAACTTGGTTTCTTAGATGAAGCACATACCGATTTCATCATGGCAGTCATTGCTGAAGAATTAGGATTCTTAGGAGTTGTAATTGTCATAGGATTGCTCGCAACCATTGTTATACGAGGTTTGTATATAGCGAAAAAATGTAAAGACAGCTTTGGCTCGTTACTAGCTATTGGGATTTCATCGATGGTTGGAATTCAAACATTTATTAATTTAGGAGCTATTAGCGGTATTTTACCGATTACAGGTGTACCGTTACCATTCGTGAGTTATGGAGGATCATCAATGTTAATCATGTTAATTTCGATGGGAATCCTTAATAATATTGCAAAGCAAGTGAATCAACAAGAGCAGGATAGAGAAGAGTTAGCACCGAAGCCTGCAATGCATAATCAAAACTCAACTAATATGTACAGAGGTGGTAAAAGATGGCAGAGTTAAACAAGATTAACAAAGTACTAGTAGCAAACAGAGGGGAAATTGCAATTCGTGTCTTCCGAGCATGTACGGAGTTAAATATACGTACTGTTGCTATTTACTCAAAAGAGGATTCCTCTTCTTTTCATCGATTTAAGGCGGATGAAGCTTATTTAATAGGTGAAGGAAAAAAACCAATTGATGCATACTTAGATATTGAAGGTATTATCGAACTTGCAAAAGAAGTGAATGTTGATGCAATTCATCCAGGCTACGGATTTCTTTCTGAAAATATCCAGTTTGCAAGACGCTGTGAAGAAGAAGGAATCATTTTTATTGGACCAAGTAGTGAACATTTAAGCATGTTTGGTGATAAGGTTAAGGCAAGAGAACAAGCAGTAGCAGCTAACTTACCAATCATACCTGGAAGCGATGGTCCAATTAAATCTTTAGAAGAAGTTCAAGATTTCAGTCAGCAACATGGTTACCCAATTATTATAAAAGCTTCCTTAGGCGGTGGCGGACGTGGAATGCGTGTAGTGAAAAATGCTAATGAGCTAGAGAGTGCCTACGATCGTGCAAAATCAGAAGCTAAAGCCGCTTTTGGAAATGATGAAATCTATGTAGAGAAGTTAATCGAAAATCCCAAACATATTGAAGTCCAAATATTGGGAGATAACGCAGGTAACATTGTTCATCTATATGAAAGAGACTGTTCTGTTCAACGTCGTCACCAAAAATTGATTGAAATAGCACCGAGTTTATCATTGGAAGATAAATTGAGGGAAGATATTTGCCAGGCAGCTGTAAACTTGATGAAAAATGTAGATTACTTGAATGCTGGGACGGTTGAATTTCTTGTTACAGATGATGAATTCTATTTTATCGAGGTTAACCCACGCGTACAGGTAGAACACACTATTACAGAGATGATTACTGGTATTGATATTGTACAATCTCAAATTAAAATAGCTGATGGATCCCAACTACATGATAAAACAGTCGGGATTCCAACACAAGAACACATAAGTACTCAGGGCTATGCGATTCAATCAAGGGTAACAACGGAAGATCCATTAAATGATTTTATGCCAGATGCAGGTAAAATTAATGCGTATCGTACTGGTGGTGGTTTTGGAGTACGCCTCGATGCAGGTAATGGTTATCAAGGTGCAATTATTTCTCCTCACTATGATTCCTTATTAGTGAAAGTATCTACGTGGGCATTAACATTTGAACAAGCCGCAATAAAAATGGTCAGAAACTTAAAAGAATTTCGTATTAGAGGAATAAAAACGAATATTCCATTTCTAGAAAATGTGATGGTACATCAAAAGTTCCTATCTGGTGAATATGATACAACCTTTATTGATAAAACACCGGAACTATTTATATTCCCGAAAAGAAAAGACCGTGGAACAAAAATGCTTACGTATATCGCAAACACTACATTAAACGGTGGAGAAGGTATATCTAATATTGAGAAACCGGACTTTAGACCGTTAGATATACCATCTACCAATCATATTGAGTCAACACCGCCTGGTACAAAACAAATATTGGATGAGCTTGGACCAGAGGGTGTAGCAAAATGGATGAAAGAACAGAAAGAAGTATTATTAACGGACACAACCTTCAGAGATGCACATCAATCCTTATTTGCGACACGTGTTCGCACGAATGATTTGCTTCACATTGCAGAACCAACAGCTAAACTGCTGCCAAACCTTTTCTCTGTTGAAATGTGGGGCGGAGCAACATACGATGTAGCATATCGTTTTCTTAAAGAAGATCCTTGGACTAGACTGTTGAAATTACGTGAAGAAATGCCTAACGTTCTATTCCAAATGTTATTACGTGCAAGTAATGCAGTTGGGTATAAAAACTATCCAGATAATTTGATTGAAGAATTTGTGGAGAAAAGTAGTGAAGCTGGCATTGATGTATTCCGCATCTTTGATAGCCTAAACTGGGTAGAAGGAATGAAATTGACAATTGATGCGGTACGAAATTCAAATAAAATTGCTGAAGCTGCTATTTGTTATACAGGTGACATATTAGATACTGGTAGAAGTAAGTATGATGTATCTTACTATCAGATGATGGCAAAAGAATTAGAAGCTGCAGGTGCACATATTTTAGGAATTAAAGATATGGCAGGTTTATTAAAACCAGAGGCCGCTTATCAATTGATTCATAAATTAAAAGAGACCATTGATATACCAATTCATTTGCATACGCATGATACGAGTGGAAATGGTGTGTTCACCTACGCTCGCGCTATTGAAGCTGGTGTAGATGCAGTAGATGTGGCAGTAGGTTCAATGGCGGGTATGACTTCTCAGCCGAGTGCACAGACACTCTATCATGCATTAGAAGGAACGCCATTCCAACCAGATATTAATATCGAGAATTATGAACGTATAGGTCATTATTGGGAAGGAATTCGTGATTACTACCAAGAGTTTGAAAGTGGTATGAAGGCACCTCATACCGAGATTTATCATCATGAAATGCCTGGAGGACAATATAGTAACCTCCAACAACAAGCAAAAGCAGTTGGATTAGGTCATCGTTGGAACGAAGTCAAAACCATGTTCCGTACGGTAAATGATATGTTTGGTGATATAGTTAAAGTAACACCGTCATCTAAAGTTATCGGTGATATGACATTATTTATGGTACAAAATGATTTAACAGAAGAAGAAATCTATGAAAAAGGTGAATCTATTGATTTTCCAGATTCAGTAATAGAATTTGCCCAAGGGTACATTGGACAGCCTTATCAAGGGTTCCCAGAGAAACTTCAAAAAGTTATCTTAAAAGATAAAACACCAATAACTGTTCGTCCTGGTGAGTTATTAGAGCCAATAGACTTTAAGTTAACAAGAGATGAATTGTATGAAAAATTAAACCGTCCGGTTACTAGCTTTGATTTAATTTCCTATGCATTGTATCCAAAAGTGTTTATGGATTATCAAGCATTTACAGAAACATATGGTGATATTTCTGTACTTGATACACCAACATTCTTCTATGGTATGAAATTAGGAGAAGTAATTGAAGTTGAGATTGAAAAAGGGAAGACGCTTATCGTTAAATTGGTTTCTATATCAGAGCCAAAAGAAGATGGTACACGCGTGGTATACTTCGATCTGAATGGTCAGTCAAGAGAAATAACTATAAAGGATGAGAGCATAGAATCCTTAGTTGCTGTCAAACCACAAGTAGATAAAAATAATAAAAATCACTTAGGAGCAACTATGCCAGGTACCGTTTTAGAGTTAAATTGTAGTAAAGGTGATAAAGTCGAAAAAGGCCAACACTTGATGACAAATGAAGCGATGAAAATGGAAACTTCAGTTCAAGCACCATTTGATGGCGTGATAAAAGAGATTTATGTATCAAATGGCGATACCATTGCGGTTAATGATTTATTAATAGAATTTGAATAGTAACAAAATAAAAGCTTGAAGTGAAAATTATTTTTCACTTCAAGCTTTTTAGATGTGAAAACTATTATAGTTCATTTGTGATTCTCTCTGCGTTTTGTGCGGAATGAGAGATGCATAAAAAATGATAACATTCCGAAATAGCAAGTAATAAATAATGCATGAAATAATGCAATAGCTAAGTTAAGTGATGTAAAGATTATTAGCGCACCGAATATGACTTGTAAAGTTATAAGTCCTAAAGTAATCCACCAACTCCAATAGAATACTTTACTATTTTTATAGTATTTCACCATACGTATAGTTAAGATGATTGTCCATATGAAAAGCAATCCAGCTGCTAGACGGTGCCCCATTTGTACCCATTGATAAAAATTGTAATCTGAAATACCAAATGAACTATTATTGACACACAATGGCCAGTCACGACATGCTAAATTCGAATCTGTATGTCTTACTAATGCGCCAGAGTAAACGACACACATTGTATAAAAAGAGAGTGCATAAATTTCAGTTCGGTGCTTTTTCTTAATATGTATATCTTCTGTATGCAATTTCTTATCTATTTCGAATAATTGTAGCATTAATAAAAAAACTGCTGCAAAACAGACTAATGAAATTCCAAAGTGAGTTGCTAATGCAAAATCAGATTGTCCCCAAACAACAGCTGCTGCTCCGATTAAGGCTTGAAGAATCATTAATGAGAGAGCAGAAAATGCTAAAAACACGACCTCTTTATTATGACGAAGTTCTTTCCACACAAGGTAAGTTAAATAAACAATTAATAGTCCTACAACACCAGTAACTCCTCGATGACTTAATTCTATAAACATCTCAAATGAGATTTCAGTCGGTAGAAATTGCCCTTCGCATAGCGGCCAACTATTTCCACAGCCATCAGCAGATCCGGTTTTGGTTACTAGAGCACCACCTAGTAATAGCGGAATCATACAGATCGTGGATATAACGGATAGAATTTTTAATTTTTTTGTCATAGAAGTAGCCTCGCTTTAAATTTGTCTATCTATAAACATGATAATCGTAAAGAGATAGCGATTGCAATGAAATAGTTATGAACAAAATATGAACACTTTTGTTGGACAGACAAATTTAATACTATCATGTTTTTAATTTGTTTACATTAGAGTTTTCAAAAAAGACTTGCATATTTTAAATTTGTTTGCTAGAAATAGAGTAGGGAATAGCATGTGTAAAACCATGCCATAACATAGCATCGACAAATTATGACGGATGGTACATAATAACGGGTACGTTCGGATTGTTTCACATTTTTGTCACATATTAATGTTCAATATGTTGTAAAATATTACATGGAAGTTCATTAGATTGTACGGATTATACGTGATACAATGAAAATGTAAGCAGAATAGGATAGAATAATAAATAAAATCTTATTCTGATTATTATTATGTCTTCTTACTGAACGTGAAGGGGGGATACAATGAATAAAGTAGAAATGACCTATTCTGAGTTAATAGGTAATACCTCCATCTCTAATAAACAAAAAGTAACCATGTTTATTTCAGAGGTGAAGGCATTAATAAAAATTGGGATTGTAAACTCAAACCTAATTACAACGATAGCAGGTTTTTTATTAGCTATATCGTTTACGAGTTCCTCCTTTATAAGTAATTGGGGCACATTTCTCCTTACAATTATAGGTAGTGCATTAGTAATTGCAGGAGGTTGTATCGTTAATAATTGGTACGATGTTGATATTGATCCAAAAATGTCGAGGACGAAAAATAGACCGACAGTAACGGGATTCTTTTCTCTGAAAACGGTTCTTGCGATTGGTTTAGTAACAACAGCAATTGGACTAATATTGTTAATGTTTACAACATGGTATGCGACATTATTTGCTTTTATTGGATGGTTTGGCTATGTCGTACTATATACAATGTGGTCAAAAAGACGATATACGCTAAATACTGTTATAGGGAGCCTTTCAGGTGCGATGCCCCCATTAATTGGTTGGGCTGCAATTAGTCCTTCTTTTCACGTGGTACCGTTTGTTATGTTCTTAATTATGTTTATATGGCAAACTCCACACTTCTTAGCGTTAGCAATGAAGAAACGTGATGAATATGAAGCGGCTGGAATACCAATGCTACCAGTAGTAAGAGGAATGGCAGTTACAAAAAGACAGATCATTGTCTATATAGCTTGTCTACTTCCATTACCATTCTTTTTATTACCAACAATGGGTATAACATTTGCAGTAATTGCAACTCTCTTAAATCTTGGATGGTTGGCAATAGCCTTTACCGGACTATTTGTTGATGAAGATAAGAAATGGGCAAATACAATATTTATCTTCTCGCTGAATTATTTAATAATATTATTTCCGTTAATGATTATCGTTACCTATATTTAGCTAATGTTATGTTATTCCTTAAAAATAAACATATAAAAAGGAAACAACAAGAAGAAAGAGAGGTATTCTTACATGAAAGGTTGGATGGGAAAAATGAAAGTTTTCTTCCTTATCTCAGCCATCGCTTTGTTGATGGCTGGGTGTGGAAGAGAAAATCTAACTGCACTTGATCCGAAAGGCTATGGGGCAGATCGTGCTATGGATTTAATCTTGCTAACAACTTTTATCATGATTGGTGTTTTTGCTGTTGTATTGGCAATCTATGTCATTACACTAGTTCGTTTCCGCAAGAAAAAGGGCCAGGAAGATTATATTCCTGAACAAGTAGAAGGAAACCATAAACTAGAAGCAATTTGGACTATTATTCCGATCATTTTAGTATTAGTTATTGCAGTTCCTACAGTGATGGGAACGTTTGATTTAGCAGATGATTCCAATGCAGACGAACATGTTAATATTGAAGTAACAGGAAACCAGTATTGGTGGCATTTTAACTACGAAGGAGAAGAAGTAGTAACGAGTCAGGATTTATACATTCCTACGGGAGAACGTGTGTACTTAAACATGTTATCCTCTGATGTTACGCATTCCTTTTGGATTCCATCTATCTCTGGAAAAATGGATGTTAACCCTGAAAACGTAAACACCATGTTTATAGAAGCACATGAAGAGGGTGTTTATTGGGGTAAATGTGCAGAACTTTGTGGCCCTTCCCACTCATTAATGGACTTTAAAGTAATTGCAGTAAGTCCCGAAGAGTATGAACAATGGATAGCGGATATGCAAAGTGTAGATCCAGAGGAAGTTCCTGAAGATTCTGTAGCTCAAGAAGGTCAAGAACTTTTTGAAGCAAATAATTGCATGAATTGTCATGCGATTGGCTCTTCCCCGGCTGCGATAGGACCTAACCTAACGAATTTTGGAGATCGTTCAACAATTGCAGGTATATTAGAACCTTCAAAAGAACATCTTGTTGAATGGTTAACAGATCCTGAATCGGTCAAACCTGGGAATAAAATGACCGATCAATATCCAGCTCTTAGTGAAGACGAAGCTGAAAGCATTGCAGAATACTTATTACAATTACAGCCTTCAGAAATTACTCCTGAAAGTGCTGGAAATTAAGACTTGGGATGGAAGACATGAAAGGGAGGTATAAGCATTGAGTGTTAACAGTGCTCAAAAGAGTGGTTTTGGTGCTACTTTATGGGATTGGCTTACTACCGTGGATCATAAGAAAATCGGTATTTTGTATCTCGCAGCAGGGGCATTTTTCTTCCTGTTAGGTGGACTAGAAGCACTTATCATACGAATTCAGTTAATTTCACCACAAAATGATTTCATTAGTGCTGGATTGTATAATGAAATGATTACAATGCATGGAACGACCATGATATTCTTTGCGGCAACGCCGTTGCTCTTTGGATTAATGAACTATATTATGCCATTACAAATCGGGGCTCGCGATGTAGCGTTCCCATTCTTGAATTCTTTAGGTTTTTGGTTATTCTTCTTCGGAGGAATTATGTTGAATTTAAGTTGGTTCACCGGTGCTCCAGATGCTGGTTGGACAAACTACGCACCACTTTCGTTGCAATCACCTGGGCACGGGGTAGATTTCTATGTAATGGGATTACAGTTATCCGGTGCAGGTACATTAATGAGTGGTATTAACTTCATAGTAACGATCGTACTTATGCGTGCGCCAGGTATGACGTATATGCGTATGCCATTATTTACTTGGACGACATTTGTAACAAGTATCTTAGTACTATTTGCGTTTCCAGCACTTACTGTTGGATTATTCTTAATGATGTTTGATCGTATGTTTGGTACAGCGTTTTTCGATGTTGCACTTGGAGGTAACTCCATTATCTGGCAGCATTTATTCTGGATATTTGGACACCCTGAGGTATATATCCTGATACTTCCGGCGTTTGGTGTATTTAGTGAAATACTACCTACTTTTGCGAAAAAACGTTTATTCGGATATACAGCAATGGTATTTGCAACATTTTTAATCGCTTTCTTAGGATTTATGGTGTGGGCTCACCACATGTTTACAGTTGGACTTGGTCCTGTTGCTAACTCCATCTTTGCAGTTGCAACAATGGCAATTGCTGTTCCAACGGGTATTAAGATATTTAACTGGCTATTCACGCTATGGGGTGGAAGCATTACCATCAATTCAGCTATGTTATGGACGCTTGCGTTCATACCTTCATTTACAATTGGTGGAATGACTGGTGTTATGCTAGCTTCTTCTGTAGCTGACTATCAATATCATGATAGCTATTTCGTAGTTGGTCACTTCCACTATGTAATTGTTGGTGGTGTCGTATTTGCCTTACTAGCTGCAATGCATTATTGGTGGCCAAAGATGTTCGGTCGTTACCTACATGAAGGTATGGGTAAATTAGCATTCTGGACATTCTTTATCGGATTTCATTTAACATTCTTTATACAGCATTTCTTAGGTTTAATGGGAATGCCCCGTCGTTACTGGGTATTTTTAGAAGATCAAGGATTGGATACTGGAAACTTAATTAGTACTATTGGTGCTTTCTTTATGACATTTGGGGTATTGGTATTTGTTGTAAATATATTCTACACATGGAAAAAAGGTGAAAAAGCTCCTGCTGATGCTTGGGGTTCTGGTCGAACGTTGGAATGGGCAACAGCTTCTCCACCAATTCATTTTAACTTTAAACAAATGCCACTTGTTCGTGGCTTAGATCCTCTTTGGATTGAGAAAATGGAAGGCAATAATAAGATGACTCCAGCTGAGCCTGTGGATGAAATTCACATGCCGAACGGATCTATTCTCCCACTTATTATGACAATTGGTTTCTTCATTGCATCCTACGGGTTTATTTATCAAGTTGATCATAAAGCTTGGTTAATTGCCGTTTATGTTGGTATGGCAATCGGATTGGGTTGTATGTTAATTCGTTCTTTAAGAGACGATCACGGTTATCATATCCCTAAAGAAGAAGTAGAAAGGGAGGATGATTAATATGAGTCATCATGATCATTCCATTGATCCGAAGAATTTATCGCAGGATCCATCAAAAGCAACGATGGAAGGGAAACATAAGTTTCTTGGCTTGTGGATATTCTTAGGTGGAGAGACCGTCTTATTTGCTTGTTTATTTGGAACATATCTTGCATTAAAAGACTCTACTGCTGGCGGACCATCAACGCATGATTTATATGGTCTTGAGTTGGTCTTCTTAATGACGGTGTTACTATTAACGAGCTCCTTAACAAGTGTATATGCTATATACCATATGAAAAATAACGACTTTAAAAAGATGCAGTTATGGATGGGAATTACAGCAGCTTTAGGTCTTGCTTTCTTAGGATTTGAGATTTATGAGTTTGCGCACTATATTCATGATTATGGATTTACATTCCGTTCTTCTGCATTTGGATCTGCGTTTTATGCGCTTGTTGGATTTCACGGAGGTCACGTAGTTTTTGGACTTTCATGGATTATTACATTAATGGTTCGAAATGCTAAACGCGGATTGAATCTTTATAATGCACCTAAATATAATACATTTGCATTATATTGGCACTTCATTGACGTTGTTTGGGTATTTATTTTTACAGTTGTTTATTTAATGGGGATGGTGAGTTAATTTATGACGGATAATATGAGTACCAGAAAAATTAATTCGTTCCAAAAAGCTAAAAATAAAGAAGAAATGAAGAAACAAATTGTTACGTTTGCATTGATGATTTTCTTTACATTAATTGCGTTTTTCGCTGTAATGTTGGAAATCGATAAAATGTTTGTAATCCCATTGCTTCTCATATTGGCAGTGGTACAAATCGCATTTCAATTCTTTTATTTTATGCATATGAAAGATAAGGGACATGAAGTTCCATCACAAATCATTTATGGTGGAATATTTGTTACAATGTTGGTTATTTTAACTTTTACTGTTATAACTTGGTGGTAAATATACTTTAAAAAGGTCGGGGTGAAGTCATTTCCCGACCTTTTTATATGTTCTATTTATTTGTTTTAAAATCGTCACATGCAATTGGAGAAATCTATTATAAATTAAGTTATAATGAGAAAAGTGGTACATAAATGGAGTGATATCGTATGTGGTTAGATATTCAAATTTTTGGTTTTCGTGCGTTATGGAGTCCGTTCTTTTTAATGTTTGTTATATTACTAGGTATTGCTTATTATCTCATAACAGGCCCATTACGAGGTAAATTTGGAGAGAATGGAAAACCAACTGCTAGACAAGTATTTATGTTTTATACGGCGCTAGTTTTATTATATCTTGTAAAAGGAGCTCCTATTGACCTGCTCTCACACATAACGCTAACTGCCCATATGATTCAAATGGCAATATATTTACTTGTTTTCCCTATATTAATCATTAAGGCAATACCTGAATGGGTTTGGAGAAATATGATGGAAACGCGAGTTGTAGCACCCGCACTGAAGCTTTTAACAAAACCATTAATTTCTCTACTATTATTTAATGGATTATTTTCCATTTATCATATTCCAGTAATTTTTAACTTTGCAAAGTCTTCACCTAGTGTACATACGACTATATCGATTGTATTATTGATTTCGGCTTTTATTGTATGGATACCATTATTAGCTCCGATCAAAGAGTTGGATAAGCTTCAACCTTTGTTGAAAATTGGTTATATTTTTGCAAATAGTGTTCTGATTACTCCAGCATGTGTATTGATAATATTTTCATCTGAACCATTATATGCGATTTATTCACAGGGGGGAGCATGGTTACAAGCATTGAGCCTTTGCGTTCCACAAGATGTCTTACAAGGTCTTGCACCTCAATTGTCTGGTCCGGAAACCTTTATTTCTTTAAGTACGGTTGATGATCAGCAATTAGGTGGTATCATTATGAAAGTTATGCAAGAAATCACATATGGAATCTTATTAGGTACCATAATATTTGCATGGTTTAAAGGAGAAAGTAATAAAATCGATCCTTTACCATCATCTTCAGAAACTTAAATATATTGATTTTAATATTGGAGGATATAAGAGATGCCGTTATTACCAACAATTAGTACATTATTTATCATAATTAGTGCTGTTTTAGTTGCAATAGGCTGGGTACTTATTGCAAAAGGAAAAGCTAGTGCACATAAAAAGGTAATGTTAGCTGCTGCAGTCAGTGCATTATTATTTTTTATTATCTATGTATCAAGAACCGTCTTCATTGGAAACACAAGTTTTGGTGGCCCAGATGATGTAAAAACGTACTTTACTATTTTCCTTGTTTTTCACATAATTTTAGCAACTACTGGTGCTGTATTTGGTATAGTAACATTAATCTTAGCATTAAAGCGTAATATTAAAAAACATCGAAAGATTGGTCCTGTAACCAGTATTATTTGGTTCTTTACAGCCATTACTGGAGTGATGGTGTATATATTCTTATATGTTATGTACGACCCAGGTGAAACCACAAGTATGATTAAAGCTATATTTGGATTTTAAAAAGAATTAAACTAGTGAAAATAATCTAGTTAAAAATAGAAACCGAGCTATTATTTGAGACGGACTCAAATAATAGCTCGGTTTCTATATGTTCGTTCATTCTCGCTTATTAGATAGTGTTTTTAAAATTTTAGACTTATTTTTTGTAGTATTGAAGCTCTTCTGAAATCTTTTTTAATAAGGTGCTAGCTCTTTCGACTATGGATTCAGGAAAGTCTTCACCATCACCATATTCTACACCATGAGGGTAATAATGTTTTCCGATTAGTGGAGGAAGAAGTGTAACTACTGCGCTTCTTTTATCAACATCGCCCTCTTTAGAGTGAGCCATAATACGAATGTAATATGTAACATTCTTTTCATTCGAACCAATTTTGTAATCATACGTTGCGCGCTCATAGTCCCACTGACCTGCACGTATAAATGCATGTTTTGCGGTAATATGGTCTAAAGATTGAATATCAATGACCGTATTTTCGATACCAGTGTTTTCTAGTTTCATCTATTTTTCACCTCATATATTAGTTCTACTTTTTTAAGCATAATACGAAAACGCTTCAGATGCAACGAAAAACCGATAGACGTATAAAAAATAAAGGTATACTATTATAAATAATAGGGTAAAGAGAATATATAGTAAATTTTTACATAGAATGAAGTAATTGTATATAGATGGGAGAATCAGTTATGCGTGTGATTCGTGGATTTTTAGCTATTACTATTTTAGCATTAGTGATTTTTGTTGTAATAGAACAAATTGATAACTCTCAAGAAGAAGTAATTACAGATGTAACCAATGTTGTAAAAGAAAGTAGTCATGTTCTCCAGTCGAAAGTGCAACCTGAGGAATCTCCATCGATTGAATTAGAAGGGGATATCTATCAATGGATAGGAGAATCAGAAAGCAAGCTAAAAGAAGATTTGGGTGAACCCAAGCGTGTCGACAAAAGTGCGTACGGATATGAATGGCTCGTATACAATAGTTCGGAGAGTCAATATATTCAATTTGGTGTCGAAGAGGGGATAATAATATCGGTTTATGCTACAGGTAATAATTTGCAGATTGCACCTGTACAGTCTGGAGCAACTTATGAGGAAGTTAATGATACGTTCAATTTTAGTAATGAAATTAGTTATAACGAAGGATTGTCTTCGTACACTTTTCGATTAACAGAAGATGATATGAAGACAAGGCCGTTAGTACAAGTTGATGATTCTGTATTTGTACAATTTTATTTTGATACATTTACTTCTTCACTGTCATCTGTCCGAATATTAACTGCAGACACATTGTTATTGCACCGTCCTTATGAAATTGAGTATCGAGGAAAACTACCAGAACAACCAGAATTATCGAATGAACAATGGAGCACTGTGCAACAAGGCATGGAACAGCAAGTGTTTGATATTTCGAATGTTATTCGACATGTACATGAAAAGAGTCAATTAGAATGGGATGATAACGTAAGTGAAGTTGCTTACGAACATAGTAAGGATATGCATGATAATAATTATTTTTCTCATTTTAGTCTAAATGGAGATGGATTAAAGGAAAGATTAGAGGCTGGTGAAGTACTTTATGTATCTGCCGGTGAAAATATAGCTGCTCAGTACCCTGATGCTCCTTCAGCGATGGAAGGATGGCTGAATAGCGAAGGCCATCGTGAAGCCTTGCTTAGTGATGATTATAATCATTTAGGAGTAGGTGTGTATCGCTTTTATTATACACAAAACTTTTTAGGTAAAGCTTTGTAAAGAGGATTATTTCTAAAAATAACATTTTCTTAGGACTCGAACGGTACATTGGATAAAACTTCCGATTACCGTTCGTATTTTTGTTTTTTAGGTTGATAAGGGTGTAAGAACAAATAGACACATATTAGTGAATTAGGCATAGGTTATAGTATGAATAAATGGGTAAAAGAGGTGATCAAAATGGGTAATCTGGATCCAAGTGTACAAGAGTTTAAAGAATTTGTTAATAAACATCCAAAAATCGTAAGAGAAATTAGGAAAAGTGGTCGCTCTTGGCAAGAGTATTATGAAAAATGGGCCTTATTAGGAGAGAGTGATCCTTATTGGAATGAATTTATAGAAGTAGATAAAATAGAGAACCAGAGCCATCAAGATACTAATTATAATGGAAAAGAAAATCAAGAGAAAAAAGAAAATGAAGAGAAAGATTTAATGAGTCAATTAATGAAATATACTCAAAAAATTGATGTAGATAAATTACAAGGACAAATTGATCAATTAAGTAAAGCGGTCGGTAGTGTTCAAGAAATGGTAGAACAATTCAAAAGTACGGGTCCAAAAAAAAGTCCAAAAGATCCATTCCACTGGATTAAAGACTAGAGGTGATGAAAATGGACCCATCTGTACAAAAGTATTTGAAAGATAACCCTAAATTAGCGGAGTTTATTCGGTATAATCCGATGTGGTATCGCTATTTAATGAGAGACCCAGCGAATATTGATAAAATGAAAAAAGAGGCAAAAAAATTTTATGGGAAAACATTTCCGCAGCAAGTAAACACGATAAGTGGACAAATTCAAATGGCTCGTATGTTAGCAGAGATGGCGAAAGCAATGAAGGATTAAAAGTCATTCTATTTTCATTACACTAATAAAATGGTAGTATTAAAAGTGGAGGTGTAATGAATGATAGCTACGATGGAGTATGTCAATATTCTGGATGAATCTGAAAAATTAGGAAAGATGGTTTTACAATCGGATATCATGCAGGATTACCAAACTACTCGTTCCATCATGGAAACGGATGATGAGGCACAGAAGTTGATTAGAGAATTCTCTGCGATGAAGGAGCATTACGATGACGTGCAGCGTTTTGGAAGGTATCATCCCGATTACTATGACATCATGAAAAAAGTACGATCAACAAAAAGGGAAATGGATATGAATGATAAAGTAGCTGCATTCAAAATTGCAGAAAGAAATCTGCAAAAGCTTCTGGATGAAATTAGTAGTTTTGTTGCAAATAGTGTCAGCGAACAAGTGAAAGCTCCGAGAGACGGTGCGGCACTGACAGATAGTGGCTGTGGCTGTGGTAGCGGTGGTGCTTGTGGCTGTGCCTCCTAGACATATACGGATAGGGGCTAATTTCTTTAATTAGGAGTTGCTCCCTAGTCCATACATATAACTTTCAAAGGGGATAGATGAATGAAAGTGAACAGACAAGGAATCGTTGTCTGGTTTCAGCATATGAAAAACATAAAACAGTTAAGAAAACACGGCAACGTTATATATGTTTCTAAAACAAAGCGATATGCTGTGATTTATGTGAATCAGGACGAAATGGATGATGTAGAAATAAAATTGATAAATTATCCTTTTGTGTCAAAAGTGGAACGATCTCAAAAACCATTTGTCCGAACAGATTATGAAAATGCGAAACCAGATAAAGCAAAACAATATGATTATAAAATGGGAATTTAGTGAGCTTGAATTCTCCTCTATGTTAGTGAATAATAGAGTCAATTGTATAAAGAAAAATAAAAAACCTGCAGAGATAACTCTGCAGGTCCCTCTGTTTTTCATATGAAAAACAAAAAGGCAAAGGGAGAGGAGAAACCGGAGGAAGAACTTATGGGGAAGTGTAAGTCTTCTTCCGTTTTACATCAACCAAACGATGTTTAGTTGAATCATTATGATATTATGGACATTGAAATGAATAATATACATTACTTATGAAAATGATTTTATTATAGAGCACATTTATGATAGGATTATGTCGGATAGTGGTAGCTAATGAGGTGAATTATGCGAGTAATTGCGGGAATACATAAAGGTAGACAGTTAAAGCCAGTACCTGGGCATCATACTAGACCAACAACAGATAAAGTCAAAGAAGCTATTTTTCAAGTAATCGGTCCATTTTTTTCTGATGGTCGAGTGTTGGACTTATTTGCAGGAAGTGGTGGTCTAGGAATAGAAGCATTAAGTCGAGGAATGGATCAGGCCATTTTTGTTGATAAACACCCGAAAGCAATACATACTATTAGAGAAAATTTAAGGCAATTAAAGCTTGACGATAAAGCGGAGGTATTTAGGACAGATGCTTTTCGAGCAATCAAAGCAGCAGCCAAGAGAGAATTAGTATTTGACCTCGTTTTACTTGATCCGCCATACGGGAAGTTAGATTACCTGGAATTAATGAACGAGCTTGTGGAAAATCATCTATTAGCGGATAATGCAATTGTCTATTGTGAACATGAAGCTTCAGAAGAACTTCCTAAAGAATATGGCCCATATCAAGCAATAAAACAAGAAAACTATGGTGGATTAATTAACATTACTATTTATCAAGTTAATCATGAAGGAGCGTAATTATGGGAAAGCTAGCAATATGTCCAGGAAGTTTTGATCCGATTACTAATGGTCATTTAGATATCATCCAAAGGGGAGCAAATGTATTTGAAGAAGTAATTGTAACCGTTTTTAATAATCAATCGAAATCTCCCTTATTTTCAGTAGAAGAACGCATCGAATTATTAGAGGAGTCAACCAAACATATTCCAAATGTGACAGTTGATTCATCTAGTCGTTTATTAATGGATTATGCTAGAGAGAAAAAAGCGCATGCAGTTATTCGTGGATTAAGAGCAGTTAGTGATTTTGAATATGAAATGCAAATAACTTCGATGAACAGAAAATTAAATGAAGATATTGAAACTTTGTTTATGATGACAAACAATCAATATTCTTTTTTAAGTTCAAGTATGGTGAAAGAAATAGCTAAATATGATGGAAATATAACTGGCTTAGTTCCTGAACCGGTAGAAAAAGCATTAAAGGCAAAATTTAATTATTTATAAACGAAGAGGTTGGGACATAACAAAAAGTTTTGATCAAAAGACGGATGATAGCTAGAATAAGTGTAAGAAATATACGGAGACTCCTTGAAAATCAAAAATCGATTTTCTGCATGCGATGTAATGTTGTTGAGGTCTACCTTGTCCTATTGGAAGATGGCCTAGGCAAGACTTCGAAAAGCTTCCGGTGTCTCACCAGCCCATCTTAGGATAAGCGGAGTATATTTCTAAAAGCTGGGTTTCAAAGGCAAATCATTCGTATTTATCTTTTGCGTGAATACTTTTGTGCCAACCTTTTCTAATTATTTCTTTTTCTATAAAATAGAATACATGTTGCTATGATTATACTAATAATTGTAAGCGCCGGACCATAATCTTTCATCCAATAAAAGATAGACATCCAAATAGAACTGTTTGGATCTAATTGAGAAACAGGTACCTCGTTTAAATTTATTGTCTTACGATCAAGATATAAGGGTTTATATAATATAACAGTCAGGATAACAGCAATACTGCCATGTAAAAGTCTTGCAAAGAAATATGGTGAGAAACGAATATCTGTTTTGGCAAGAATACTAGCGACTTGTGCATGTATAGATAGGCCGTTAAATCCTAAAATAAAACTAATAATCACAGCTTTTTGTAATAAAGTGTCTGTAGTAACTTGAGAGATCATGTTTGCACCTAGAGTTATTTCAAATAATCCAGAAATAAAGGGAAGGCTAAGGTCAACAGGCAAATGGAATATTTGAAGAATAGATTGAAAAAGAACTGCAATTGCTGGTGTTACATGTACTAAAAATAGTAGTTTAATAAGTACAGAAAATAAGATGATGAATCCTCCGACCATGACTAGGGTCTTTATAGAGTTAATAACAGCATCTCCTAAAATTTCACCGAATGGTTTATCCTCTTTTAAACGATCTCGATGCATTTCTTGAAAAGCTTTTTTAATTGAAAAACGTTTGGTATCTTGTTTTCGGAAACGTTCTTGACGTGTACCATGAAACCTCATACAAATTCCAACAATAGCATTACTCGTATAATGGCAGACAGCTAATAAAAGTCCAAGTTTTAAGTCATGAAAAAAACCAGCAGAGATTGCGCCAAAAATGAATAAGGGACTAGAATTATTTGTAAAAGATACTAATCGTTCTGCTTCCATTTTGCTTAATTGATTTTCTTCCCGTAATCTAGCTGTTATCTTCGCTCCAGTAGGATACCCGCTTGCCATACCCATCATCCATCCGAAACTACCTGCTCCTGGAACATTAAACAAAGGACGCATAATCGGTTCGAATATAACTCCGATAAATTTCACGACTCCAAAAGCCAATAATAATTCTGCAGTAATAAAAAAGGGTAGTAATGAAGGGAAGACAACTTCCCACCACATATTTAAGCCTCTAATTGCAGCTTCAAGTGCCTGATCAGGAAAAGCAATTAGTGATAGGGTAAGTAAGAGAGTAAGTCCGGCATAGACAAGAGTTTTCATTCTTTGATTCAATCGAATTTCCCCCTAAGTATGAGTGCTAGCTCTGTACAACTTATAATGTAAGTAGTAGAATTATGCTAGCTTGTCCTATCGAAAAATGGATAAGCTAGATGATGTATCTTAATACAATATACGCGATGACATAGGTGAAATATTCCATTCATATAATAGGATGGTGTATAAAGCGAAGTTGAAGGAGATGAAGGACTAGGATGCGGTTGTCCAAAAAGAATATTGCCATATTTATTGTTTTATTTATTGGGATTTATTTATTTGGTACATATAAAATGCCTTATTATATACAAAAGCCAGGCGGTGCAGATGCGTTAAATCCAATTGTGGAAGTTGAAGGTGGTTATGAGAGCGATGGGGATATGCATTTAGTTACTGTGAGTGGGATGCAAGCAACACCGTTGTTTTATATATTTGCTAAAGTAATGCCACATCAAGAAATTTTACCAATTGATCAAGTATTTCCAGAAGGAATGTCTCAAGATGATTATATGAATGCACAGTTACAGGTTATGGAAAGCTCTCAAGAAGCGGCTACTGTAGTTGCTTACGAAGCCGCTGGTGAGTCAATAGATATTTCCTATGAGGGAGTATATGTAGTTACGGTTGTGGAGGATATGCCTGCAGAAGGGATTTTACAAGCTGGAGATCGAATTATAGGTATTGACGGGAAAGATATAAATGAATCCCAAGATTTGATTAATTATATTGATTCTTTAAGTTCTGGTGATACAGTAACTGTTGAAATTATCAGAGACGATGACAATCTTTCAGAGGATATACAGTTGCAACAGTTCACTGATAACGACGAGAAAATAGGTTTAGGAATCAGTTTAGTAACGGATCGCGATGTGACTGTAGATCCTAAAGTTAATTTTTCTAGTGGAAATATTGGAGGACCAAGTGCTGGTTTAATGTTTTCATTGGAAATTTATGATCAATTATCAGAAGAAGATATTACTAAAGGCAAACAAATTGGCGGAACAGGTGAAGTAGATTATGATGGAAATATCTATCGAATCGGGGGAATTGATAAGAAAGTAGTAGCTTCTGATAAAGAAGGAGTAGATGTTTTCTTTGCTCCAAATGAAAATGGGGCTGAAGAATCTAATTATCAAGTTGCTGTTGAAACGGCAGAAGAAATCGGTTCAACCATGGAAATTGTCCCCGTCGATACATTTGAAGATGCATTAGAATATCTTCAACAAATGAAATAAAGGCACATTTTATTAAAAATTGATACAGTAGGTAGTAAAAACGAACGACGTTGTGATGATTGATATACTCCCCTTAAGGTAGACAGATAAAAAATAAAATCTGTTTCTATACTAAGGGGAGTTTTCTAGTCTTCACTATGAAATTTATTCATTTATATTATAATTAAATGATTATTGGGGGCTGTAATTCTTGTTTGAACATCTTTCGTTGTAAATGTGCAGGTATAACACTGTAATATGCTTTTGTAGCGCGTTCTTCAATAGACAATATAGAATGATTCATATTAGCTATACTAGTGATTATTGGAACATCAATATTTTTTTTATGATGATTAACATATTGTTGTCCTTGTTTATTCATGCCGAGTATACGAATGTATGATGGAGAGCAATCAACATAATTTTCATCTTTTTTGGTATTTGTAAGGATGTGGATAAAAATACGTTGAATTCTAGTCCAAGTATATCGTTTTGTTTTAATCTTTCGCATCCAATCTAGAAATGTTGTAGCATCGTTTGCGGTTTGTTGAATTCGAAATTCTAATCCTTCAACAACCCCTTGAATATTTTGTAATTCTTTTATACTCATTGTTAAAACTCGATATCGAAGAAATGGGAAATACTTTTCAAAGTCATGCCAAATCGATGTTTTTTCTTTATATGACTGTAGTTGCTTAAATGTCTCTGGTGGGATTGCGTTTTGTACACTAGTATCTATAGATTCTGAATGAAGCATCTGTTTTCGGATACTTGTCGCACTAGCTATACTGCCTTTTATAGATTCATCATGAAAATCATTATTTTTTCTCTGAATCGTTAACGGTGTAATCGATGAAGCATATTCCTGGATAGCTTTCACATAACTAAACCCTAAAATATTGTTTGGTTTAGATAAGTCTAAATTCTCTTCAGTAAGCCCTAAAGTTCCATAAGCAGCAGTTGCTGCATCAGGAAAAGATAATCCTCCTGATAAATTGTCCTTTAAGATTTTTTCAAATACATGATTACTTGTTTTTAACGTTTTATAAGCATATAAAAAAGGGTCTATACTACCCGATTCACTTCCAAAACAGACGCTAGTTACACCGAATTTATGTAATGTCTTAATTGCTCCGGTAGCAAAGCGATCACTATTTTGAACTGCAAAAGTATATGGCAATTCTATAACAATATCAGCCCCACCATTAAGAGCAGCTTTTGCACGGTGAAACTTATCAATAATCGCTGGTTCACCACGTTGAAGGAAATTGCCACTCATAATTGCTATAATACAAGTAGACTGTGAAGCTTTTCTTGCTTGGCTAATATGATATTGATGTCCATTGTGAAACGGGTTATATTCGACTATTAATCCGCATGCGTCCATTTTTTCACCCCTATTGTAATCAGATAATATTATTGTAGCAAATTTAGCTATGTTTCACATCATATATTAGTGGTTAAACAAAAGTATAACGGGAAGGATAACTGTAAAGAAAATATATTGACAAATGTCCGTTTTTCTTTTAAAATAACTCTTGTTGCCTAGAGGTGATTTATATGAAATTGACAGTCAGTCAAATTAGAAAAGGTTCTGTTCATCAACCGTATTCTTTTGATGAACATGTAGATGTGAAAGAACTGGAATCAATGAATAATGATATTCGTCGTATTGATCCTGTTCATGTTCATGGGCGTGTGGATGTACAAGGAGATCAATTCTTTGTAACATTTACCATTGAAGGAGAGATGATCCTTCCATGTGCTCGTACTTTATTAGATGTCCCATATCCTTTTCAGATTAACACAAATGAAGTGTTTTCTGATTCTGCTTACTATGGTCGAGAAGAAAAGCTAGAAGAAATTCATCCAATAGATGGAGAAGTGCTTGACTTAATGCCATATATCAAGGAAAATATATTATTGGAAATTCCATTCCGAGTATTTTCTGATCAAGTAGATTCTGAAGAGGCGGCACCATCTGCTGGTGAAGGTTGGGAATTAATTTCAGAGGAAAAGGAAGAGAAGTCTATTGATCCACGGATGAAGAAACTTGAATCTCTCCTTAAAAATAATCAGAAAGAAAAATAAGAATAGCTATTCAAGTTTTACTTTCATTTGAAGGAGGTGTAAGTCATGGCAGTACCTAAAAGAAGAACTTCCAAAAAAGTAAAGAACCAACGTCGTACGCATAAAAAACTACACGTACCTGGCATGGTAGAATGCTCCAATTGTGGAGAATTAGCAAAACCACACCGTGTTTGCAAATCATGTGGACACTATGACGGGAAAGAAGTAGTAAATAGCTAATAGTGAACAAACAACAGATCACAAATTGTGATCTGTTTTATTTTTTTCTGAGAAAACGATTCTAGCACCCCTATTTTTTGCATACATTGATAGCAAACATATTAGGAGGGGTGTTATGAACGAAACGAGACAGGATGCTTGGACCGAGGATGAAGATAAAATACTTGCAGATACCGTATTAAGGTTTATACGAGAGGGGCAAACACAACTTGAGGCTTTTAAAGAAGTAGCAAGTACGTTATCACGTACATCTGCTGCTTGTGGTTTCCGTTGGAATGCAACAATTCGTAAACAGTATCATCATGCCATTCAAAATGCGAAAGAGCAACGAAAGAATGGATTTAAAAAACAAACCATCTTCGCTACTACTAGCCCAGCAGATTTTTCCCAATCACATACTATTGATACAGCCATAAAAATATTAGAGAGAATGCGAACAGAATATCCTCAAGAAAAACAACAAGAACAAGCAAATCAATTAGAGAAAGTACTTAAGGAAAATGATCGACTTCAAAAACAATTAATTAAATATGATGAAGCATGGGCTGAAATGAACTCTATTTGGTTAAATGTAAAAAGTTGATCATGTATGGCGGATGTAAGGGTATACCCAAAAAGAAAGACATGAAGTTTTAATCCTTCATGTCCTTTTCTTTTACACCTTCTGGTAACCATATTAATGGATTTTCCCCTAAATCTCTTTCCATTTCATAATGCGCTTTTATAAATCCCATTTTCTCCCAAAATCCGTGTGAATTAATTCGAGGATTTGTTTTTATTGGTAATTCAAGACTTTTTGCAAAGTCCACTAATACTTTCCCATAACCTTTACCTTGATAATCAGGTAGAACTTCTAACTTCCACAATGTTAAGTAATCTTGAGATGGTTCAAAATAGTAATCATACTGTTTACTTACTTCATATAAGCTCATTCTAGCTATTAAGTTATTCCCAAAATAGATCCCATAAAAAGGAGACTTACTATCATTTTCGATAATGTTGTTTTCTAAGTCTTCCATCATTGTCAGTTCTTGATTACCATATTCACGAAACCGTTTAAATTTCTCCAAAGTCTTATAATTTATTAGGAGATTTTCCACTTTTACATTTTCCATTCTGTTCTCCCCCTATTGAAACAATTCAAATTTAAAGATTATTAATAAGATAACGCTTCCTATAAATTCAATTATAATACAAAAAAGATTATTTTGAAATTAAATACAACTTTTGATGTTCAGAAAAACGAGCAAGATATATAATGGAGAAGGGAATAAATAGTACAGCACGACGGTTCTAACATAAATTTGGTAAATGGATAAAAGGAGGGATATGATATGAAGGATATAATGATCTATGTCATTGCTACAGCAATCAGCTTTCCTTTTATTATGACGATAGGCATATATTGGATAGCGAAATGGACAAGGTCAAGTAACTGGAAAGCAATTCATATAGCAGTTCACTGGTCTACTTTATTTTATATTATAGCGGTAAGTATTATTTTAAATATTTTATTACAACAGTCATTTATTGGATTAATTCTATTGTTCTTCTTAGTATTTTTAACGCTAATTATAATTTATCAAAGGAAATCACAAACAGATATCGAATTATTCAAAGCGCTTAAGATTGTGTGGCGTGGATCATTTTTATTGTTTTTCACATTATATTTTCTTTTGGGATGTATCTATGTAGTGAATGGAGTATGGGGAGGGTAGTAATTTACCAATTGTATATCTATAAACAGATTAGTTTGATTAACGGATGATTTTATGTACAATACTGATTGTACATAATTCGTAGAAGGAGAAATAGATTTATTATGAAGACTACTCCACTCTCTATACAAACAACAAATAAATTAGTGACACATTATAAGAACAACGACGAATCTGTGATAAAATATTTTGATTATAGTTCTAATCAATATGAACAAGAACGGTTAGCATATATAAATAATCGAACATATCAACGACAAGATTTTGTTAAAGCTATTCATAAATTACATAAAAAATGGGGAGCTCCAGAAGCATCTATGGAACAACTGAACAAATTACTTGATGAACAGACCGTTGCGATAGTCGGTGGTCAACAAGCTGGTTTATTAACAGGCCCATTATACTCGATTCATAAAGTTATTTCTGTTATTCAGTTAGCAGAGGAACAAGAAGAGAAATTAGGAATTCCTGTAGTTCCTATCTTCTGGATTGCTGGAGAAGATCACGACTTTGAAGAAATAAACCATACTTATACACCAACAACAGATATGAAAATGAAGAAAGTTAAATTACAGAATAAATCTATTGATGCGGGTAGAAAATCGATATCTGATCTAGAGTTTGAAAAAGATAAACTTCGTGAATGGGTAGAGAATGTTTTTCATTCACTAAAAGAAACGGACCACACAATGGACATATATACTATGGTTCAAACGGTATTAACTGATTCAAATTCCTATAGTGAATTCTTCGCTAAATTAATTTTTCAATTGTTTCCTGAACAAGGTATCATCTTGTTAGATTCACATGCTCCAGAAATCCGAGAAATTGAATCAGACTTTTTTTTAGAAATGATTCAACATCGACAGGAAATTAGTACTGCAGTGAAACGCACAATAGATAATTTAAACACAGAAGATTATTCCATTTCCTTAGAAGCTTCAGAAGATGACGCTCATTTATTTTATCACGACGAACAATTAGGGAGAGTCTTATTACAAGTGGAAGAAGATGGTGTTTGGGTAGACAAGCAACATAATATAAGATTAACTCAAGAAGAACTAAGTTCTATTGCAAAAAATAAGCCGCAACTCTTAAGTAATAATGTTGTTACGCGTCCAATGATGCAAGAGAAATTAATCCCTACATTGGCATTTGTAGGTGGTCCGGGAGAAATAGCTTACTGGTCAGCATTAAAAGATGCGTTTCATGTACTCGAATTGAAAATGCCACCTGTCGTACCACGAACTTCTTTTACTTATCTCGATCGGTATACGAGTAGACTTTTAGATAAGTATCATTTGAAATTACCAGAAATATTATATGCAGGTGTGAAAGATTACAAGCAAAGATTCTTAAATGAAAAAAATGATTATAATATTGATGAGCTAACGGATGAGTTAAAGACTCAAATTACTGACATTCATCAACCATTAAGAGAAATAGCTGCTTCTATGGGAGATGATATAAAAGCGTTAAGTGAGAGTAATTTATCTTATCTCTTAAAAGATGTCGATTTTTTAAGAAAGCGTCTAAATAAAGAAATCCGAAATAAGTATGCATTAGAGATTAGTGAATTCGATCGAATTGAAATGATGTTAAGACCAAACAATGGATTGCAAGAGCGAATTTGGAATCCGATATTTGTTTTAAATTGTTGTGGGATGAATGTTTTTTCAAAATTGGTAAACGATCATTCTTTTGTTCACGAAGAACATTGGATAGTACATTTATAATCCCCCACCTTCCACCACAATTAAATAAATTGTAAAGAAAAGCTGTCTATATACTGATATGACAGCTTTTTTTATTTGTGTTTTAACCGACTGATTTCTAGACTATTGAAGAAATTTAATGATTTTTGATAAAAGTGGTGGAGGATAGTGGGGGAATGTGGTAATATAAAAAATATGAAAGTGGGGGCGACTATATGTTTATGGGTGAATTCCTTCATAGCATTGATACAAAGGGAAGAATAATTGTTCCCTCTAAGTTCCGTGATAATTTAGGAAATAGCTTTGTAGTCACCCGTGGACTAGATAAATGTCTTTTCGCCTACCCTATGGAAGAATGGAAGATTTTAGAAGATAAGTTAAAGCAACTCCCACTTACAAAGAAAGATGCACGAGCTTTTACTCGATTTTTCTTCTCTGGTGCCATTGAATGCGAAGTAGATAAACAGGGGAGAATAAATATTCCAGCAAATCTTCGTAGCTATGCAGGTATCGAAAAAGAATGCAATGTTATCGGTGTATCTAATCGAGTAGAACTTTGGGCTAATGATGCATGGGAAGATTATGTGGCGGAGTCTGAAGAATCATTTGCGGAAATCGCGGAAAACTTAATGGACTTTGATATTTAAAATTTCCAGTAAAAGAGATAAGAATTAAAGTGGGTGTTGATATGTTTGAGCATTACAGTGTATTAAAAGAAGAATCGATTAAAGGATTAGCAATTAAGCCAGATGGAATTTATGTTGACTGTACAACTGGTGGTGGGGGACATTCTCTAGAGATTGCATCTAGACTAAATGAGAATGGTCAGCTATTCGCATTTGATCAAGATGAGGATGCATTAGCTGCTGCGAGAGAAAGATTATCTACATATGCAGATAAGATTGTATTTGTGCAATCGAACTTTCGTGGATTAGAAGAACAGTTGAAAAAACATGGAATTGAACAAGTAGATGGTATTTTATTTGATTTAGGTGTTTCCTCGCCTCAATTGGATAGAGGTGAAAGAGGTTTCAGTTATAATCATGACGCTTTGTTAGATATGCGAATGGATCAATCACAAGATCTTACCGCTTATGAAGTTGTCAATGAATGGCCATATGAACGTTTGGTTTCTATTTTCTTTTCCTATGGGGAAGAGAAATTTTCTAAACAAATCGCCAGAAAGATAGAAGCTTATCGCGAACAACAAGATATTAAAACGACACATCAATTAGTAGAAATAATAAAGGATGCCATACCAGCACCAGCCCGGAGAAAAGGGGGACATCCTGCGAAACGCATATTCCAAGCATTGCGTATTGCGGTAAACGATGAGTTAGAGGTATTTAATAATGCCTTACATCAAGCAGCTAGGTTAACGGCAATAAATGGCCGAATAGCTGTTATAACTTTCCACTCTTTAGAAGACCGAATATGTAAGCAAGCTTTTAAAAAATGGAGTACAGATAAACCTACACCTAGACATTTACCGATAGTTCCTGAGTCGCATAAAGCTCCATTTAATTTAGTGACAAGGAAACCTATCACAGCAGATACTTCCGAATTAGATGAAAATAGGAGATCACGTTCTGCGAAGTTAAGAGTGATTGAAAAAGTAAGTGAATGGGATCATGAATTTACGTATGAAGAAGGGTGGAGAAAATAATGAGTGTAAATCATGCAACGAAATTGGAAACAAATGCACAGTATCGTCCGGAAACTCAGCCGAAAACCGTTGTTAAAAAAGTTAAGCGAACAAGATGGATCACAAAAGGTGAAAAAGTGATCTATGCATTTGCAGGTGTTTTAATGCTCGCTTTTGCGGTTTATATGGTTTCGTTTTCTTCTTCAACGGATACCTTAAATCGAGAATTGCAACAAATCGAACAAAGTGTAAACCAACAGAAGATTGCGAATGAAGGATTAAGTTTTGAAAAAGAAGAGTTATCCCGCCCTGAACGTATTATTAATATTGCTGAAGAGAACGGTCTAAAAATTCAAAACGCAGAAGTGAAACAAGTACAATCGTTCAACAACTAGGCAAGGGGAATACAAGATGAAAAAACATAGAACGACACATTTTATGTCTAGTATATATATGATCATTTTTGTAGCATTATTTGTAATACTTACAGGAAGGTTCATGTATATTCAAGCGACCGGTGAAGTAAGTGGAGTGTCATTAGATGAATGGGCTGAAAAACAACGAACCGCATCTTATACCATGAATTCAGAGAGAGGGAAAATTTATGATAAGAATGGTATGGTCCTTGCCTATGACCGCCCGACTTATCGAATGTATGCTATTCTAGATGAAGCTTATTCTGAAAACGCCGAGGAGCCATTGCATGTTTCAAACGCAGAAGAAACCGCTGAGAAACTGGCTCCTCTTTTAGATGTTGAGAATGAAGAGATACAAGCTCCGTTACAAAACGGAATAGACAATAATCGATTTCAAGTAGAGTTTGGGCAGATAGGGAAACAAATTTCCAAACAAGTGAAAGATGAAATTGAAGATTTGAATATTCCAGGTATTAAATTTGAAGAAGAACCAATGCGCTATTATCCTAATGGAATGTTTGCATCCCATATTATCGGGTTTGCACGAGAAGAAGAACAGGAAACGGATGAAGGTGTTGAACATACCATAACGGGAGTTACTGGAATGGAAGATGTCATGAACGACATTTTAGGTGGGAAAGATGGTTATATTGCTTATCAAAGGGATATTTATAATAAAAAATTATTGGATCCAAGTGAAGTTATTCAGTTACCAGAAGATGGAGACGATATTTACTTAACAATAGATCAAAAGATACAAACATTACTAGAAGATGTAATGACACAAGCAGACGAGAAGTATAATCCGACTAAAATGAATGCGATTATTATGGATCCAAAATCGGGAGAAATTGTTGCAATGAGTTCTCGCCCAAGCTATGATCCGAATAATCCAACTGATGTAGAAAATTGGTACAATGATCCAATATCTACTCCGTTCGAGCCAGGTTCTACGATGAAAATATTCACATGGGCAGCAGCAATAGAAGAAGGAGTATATAATGGCTCTGAAGGATTTGAATCGGGAACTTATCAGCCGAATGAGAAAATAAGAGCAATTGGCGATCACAATAATGGCGAAGGTTGGGGGACGATTTCTTATGATGAGGGATTTGAACGTTCTTCGAATGTAGCAGCTTCGAAATTATTATGGGAAAAATTAGATACAGAATCATATTATGAATATCTACAAGCATTTGGTTTTGAAGAACCAACTGGAATTGATCTCCCTGGGGAAACTGTAGGAAAGATATCGTATAATTGGCCGTCAGATAAGTTGAGAACGGCTTTTGGACAAAGTTCAACAGTAACCCCTATTCAGCAAATGAAAGCAGCTTCTGCAATTGTTAATGACGGGAAAATGGTTAAACCATACGTAGTAGATAAAGTAGTAGATTCATCATCAGGAGATACAATCTCAGAAACAGAACAAGAATATGTAGGTCAGCCTATATCTGGAGAGACGGCTGAACAGATGAAGGAATTAATGTCATCTGTAGTTAATGGTGAACATGGAACAGGAAAACCATATCAATTAGAAGATTATATGGTAGGGGGTAAAACCGGTACTGCAGAGATTCCAAATCCTGATGGCGGTGGATATCTACAAGGCAAAGAAAATTATGTGTTTTCTTTCTTAGGAATGGCGCCAATAGATGACCCTCAACTAATGGTTTATGTGTCCATCCAACAACCAGAACTAGAACCAGATGAGTCTGGTTCAACACCACTCTCTTTTATATTTAAAAATGTAGTAGAGAATAGTTTGCATTACATGGATATTAATCCTGAAAAGAATGAAGCTCCAGACATAAATCAAGTGGAGATGCCAGAAGTTGTTAATGAATCGACCTCTGATGTAAAAGATGAAATGTCAGAAAAAGGATTAAATACAGTTGTAATCGGGGAAGGTTCTACAATAATTGATAGCAGTATTCAAGCCGGAGCATCTGTTCTTCCGAATGAAAAAGTTATTTTAATAACAGATGAACCTGTAATGCCAGATGTTAAAGGTTGGTCTCTTCGTGAAGTAATGACGTTAGCTAATCTATTAAATCTTCAAGTGGAAAGTTTTGGTTCAGGCTATGTTACCACTCAAAATATTGATGCTGGTAACCCATTGCAAGCTGGGGATTATCTAGGGGTTGAATTAGAAGGGCCGAACTCTACCGATGAAGATGAAGAAGCTTCAGAAGAGGAAAGTGAAAATGAAGAGGAAACGGAAGATGGCGAATCTGAGTAAACGATTGTAGGACAAACAGTGTTCTATTCAAAATTCTTTATTCATATAGTGGATACAAAGTAGCCTAAGAAGGAGTTGGCTTATGAAACGTGTATCTACTGTAACGATAAAGAAGAGAATAGTCACTGTTTTTCTTTTTGGTGCATTGATTATTGCGGTTATTATTGGTCGCTTAGCTTATGTACAATTTGTCCTCGGTGATGATCTAGCTGGACAAGCAAATGAATTATGGACAAGGGATATTACTTTTGCGGCAGAGCGTGGTTATATTCTTGATTCTGAAGGGGAGGTTTTAGCGGAAAATGTTACTGCCCCTACAGTGATCGTAATGCCAAGACAAATAATCAATCCAGAACAAACTGCCGCACAACTTGCAAAGATATTAGATGTTCCTGAGGATCGCGTATTAGAAACAATCACAAAAAACACATCGAGTGTGATGATCCGTCCAGAAGGTATTAAAATAACAGATAAGCAAGAAAAAGCAATTCGGGAATTAGATTTATCCGGGGTTTATTTAGCAAAGGACTCTAAACGATATTATCCAAATGGAGATGATTTATCTCACGTACTTGGTTTTACCGGTATTGATAATCAAGGATTAATGGGATTGGAATTGTCCTACGATGATAAGTTAAAAGGAGAAAACGGTAGCCTATCACTCTACTCAGATGCTAAAGGAAGAAAATTAGAAGATTTAGCAGATGAATATAATCCTCCTGTAGATGGATTGAATTTACAAACTACTATTAATACTAAAGTACAAACAATAATAGAAAGAGAGCTCGATAAAGCAGCAATCAAATATAACCCGGATGGAGCTTTAGCTATTGCTGTGAACCCAAAGACAGGTGGCATATTAGGAATGTCATCGAGACCAAATTTTGATCCGGAAAACTACCAGGATGTAGATGCTTCTATCTTTGGTAGAAATTTGCCAATTTGGAGCACTTACGAGCCGGGTTCTACATTTAAAATTATTACATTGGCTGCAGCATTAGAAGAAGGAGCAGTTAATTTAGAAGAAGATCGATTTCACGATGATGGAGATATTAAAGTTGGAGGAGCTACGATTCATTGTTGGAAAAAAGGTGGACATGGCGATCAAAGCTATTTAGAAGTCGTTCAAAACTCATGTAACCCAGGATTTGTTAATCTTGGACAAAGACTAGGAACAGAAAAATTGTTTTCTTACATTGATGCTTTTGGATTTGGAAAGAAAACAGGAATAGACTTACAGGGAGAAGGAAATGGGATATTATTTCAACCTGAGAATGTCGGACCGGTCGAGTTAGCGACTACGTCTTTTGGACAGGGTGTTTCTGTTACACCGATTCAACAAGTAATGGCGGTGGCGGCTGCTGTAAATGGCGGATACTTATATAAGCCATATATTGCGGATGAATGGATAGATCCTGTAAATGGAGAAACTGTGGAAAAGTTTGAGCCACAATTACAAAATCGAGTAATTTCAGAAGATACATCAGAGGAAATTAGATTTGCATTGGAGAGTGTGGTAGCACAAGGAACAGGACGTCCTGCGTATGTTGACGGATATCGAGTAGGTGGGAAAACTGGTACAGCTCAAAAGGTTGGCCCAAGTGGAGGTTATATGGAAAACAACTATATTGTCTCATTTATTGGATTCGCCCCTGCAGATGACCCTGAAATTGTAGTTTATGTAGCGGTTGATAATCCAAAAAACACTGTTCAATTTGGAGGCGTTGTGGCTGCTCCAATTGTAGGAACAATTATTGGCGATAGCTTAAGGGCAATGGAAGTTGAGCCACGTACAGATGGGTTAGCAAAAGAATATTCGTGGCCAGATCAACCGAAAATAGAAGTCCCAGATTTAGTTGGTGAGTCTAAACAAAAATTACCAGAATATCTTATAGATTTAAGTATTGTGACTAGCGGAGAGGGAGATAAGATTATAGAACAATCTCCGAAACCAGGTACCATGTTAGAATCTGGCTCTACTGTAAGAATCTATTTAAGTGATGAAAATGAATAATGAAAATCATCGTTAAACAAGAAAAAATTTGCTATAATAGGAAGGTCAATCGGAATACGAGAGAAGGTGTGGTTTTACCCTCTCACTATTAAAAAACAGAAAATACCTAAATAGTATTAATTAGAAAAAAGGTGTATATGATGGAATTAAAAAAATTACTAGAATGTCTTACATTTTATAAAGTGAATGGTGAAGTGGAGAATTGTGAAATCACTTCACTAGAAATGGATTCGAGAAAAGTAACTAGTGGAAATGCATTTGTATGTATTACAGGTTTTACTGTGGATGGTCATGACTATGTAGATCAAGCGGTGAAACAAGGTGCATCTGCAGTTTTTACTAGTAAACCTTTAACGAAGGATTATGAGGTTCCAATTATTCAAGTAGAGGATACAAACCGTGCGCTTGCGATGCTTGCGGTGAAGTTTTATGATTATCCAACAAAACATTTCCCGCTTATTGGTGTTACCGGAACAAACGGAAAAACAACTGTTACTTATTTGTTAGACAAGATTTTTGAGTATCATCAAAAAAAAGCCGGAGTAATTGGGACCATTCAAGTGAAGATTGGCGAAGAAACGTTCCCTATTGTAAATACAACTCCAAACGCACTTGAACTACAAAAAACGTTTCATATGATGCGTGAAAAAAATGTAAAACAAGGTATCATGGAAGTTTCCTCTCATGCCCTAGATATGGGAAGAGTATATGGTTGTGATTATGATATTGCAGTATTTACCAATTTATCACAAGACCATTTAGACTATCATCAAGATATTCAGGATTATCTACGTGCGAAGAGTTTGTTATTTGCTCAACTTGGAAATAGTTATGATGGTGAAAAGCAAAAATATGCAATTATTAATGATGATGATTCATCAAACCATTTATTAAAACGAAGTACAGCACAGCATGTAATAACGTATAGCTGTAAAAAAGAGGCAACTATCATGGCTAAAGATATTGAACTTACGGCATCTGGTATTCGTTTTAATTTACATTCCCCTCTAGGTGATATTACGATACAAAGTCGATTAATGGGAATGTTTAATGTTTATAATATGTTAGCAGCAAGTGCGGCAGCTATCGTATCGAAGGTACCATTAAACGTAATTCAACAAGCATTAGAATCAATTGAAGGAGTCAATGGAAGGTTTGAACCAATTGTAGAAGGACAAGAGTATTCTGTAATTGTTGACTTTGCACATACGCCAGATTCTTTAGAAAATGTTCTACAGACAATAAAGGACTTTGCTAAACGAAATGTATATGTGGTCGTTGGATGTGGTGGAGATCGCGATCGTAAAAAAAGACCATTGATGGCAGAAGTAGCTCTAAATTATGCGGATCATGCGATATTCACTTCTGATAATCCTCGTACAGAAGATCCTCAAGCGATCTTAGATGATATGACTGCTGAACTTGATGCAACAAGTGGTAGTTATGAGGTGGTAGTAGATCGTAGAGAAGGAATTGCTAAAGCCATTCAATCTGCCCAAAAAGATGATATTGTTTTAATAGCTGGAAAAGGTCATGAGACATATCAAATTGTTGGTCATACAAAATATGATTTCGATGATAGAGAAGTGGCTAGAAATGCAATAAAGCAGAAAGGGGTGTAAACATCTTGTTATTCACAGCACAGTGGTTGGCAGAATTATTTCCTAAACATCAGGGGAAAATAAATACAACTATTTCTATTGAGGAAGTAACTCGTGATACGAGACAACCAAGTTCAAACGCCCTATATATCCCTATTGTCGGTGAAAGATTTGATGGGCATAATTTTATTTTTGACGCAATTAAAAATGGTGCTGTCGCAGCATTATGGGATAAGTCCATTGATTTGCCAGATGATTGGGACGATTCTTTCCCCGTATTTTTCGTGGATGATACGATTACAGCTATTCAACAACTAGCTAAAACCTATCGTCAACATGTCAATCCTATCGTTATAGGAGTTACTGGATCAAATGGTAAGACAACAACCAAAGATTTGGTTACAGCAGTGGTAAAAACAAGTTATAAAACAGCAGCTACACAAGGTAATTTAAATAACCACATTGGATTGCCGCTTACCATTTTATCGATGCAACCGGGTACGGAGGTGCTTGTTCTTGAGATGGGTATGAGTCAGTTTGGTGAAATTAAGTTGTTAAGTGAAATCGCAGAGCCAGATTACACGGCTATTACGAATATCGGCGAATCCCATATTGAAAATTTAGGTTCTCGTCAAGGTATTGCAAAAGCAAAATTGGAAATAATTGAAGGAATGAAGTCAAACGGTAGTTTATTTATTGATAATGATGAGCCATTATTAGCTAAAGAAAATATACTTATCGATCAATCCCAAATAACGGGAATTGGTTTTACTAAAGAAAGTGATATTTATGTTTCAAATGTAAAAGTACATCCTGATCATACTTCATTTGAAATCGCAGATGTATCTTATCAAGTTCGTTTACTTGGTAAACATCATGCAAAGAATGCAGCATTTGCTACTTCTATCGGAGAAGCACTGAATATTTCACAAGAAAAGATGCAAGAAGCTTTTAATAAGCTTGAGGTTACAGGGATGCGCTTTGAACTAAAAAATGGGAAAAATGGTGTTCATATCATAAATGATGCATATAATGCCTCTGCAACTTCCATGAAAGCATCCATACAAGTAGTAAAAGAAATGGAAGGCTTTCAAAATAAAGTATTAGTATTGGGTGATATATTGGAGTTAGGTACATATTCCGAACACTATCATCGTTCGGTTGCCGAAGTTATTGATTCCCGAGTATCGGAAATTTATACTTATGGAGAACAAGCTTTTTATATTTATGATGAAATTGTCAACCAGCATCCTGAAATGAATGTACATTATATGAAACAAAGAGAAGATGTCGTTCCATTGTTACGTAAGCATTTAAATAATCAAACATTAATATTATTTAAAGCATCACGAGGAATGAAATTTGAAAACTTTATTGAAGAATTAAAGCAGTAATCGAACATCTAGTTACTTAGTTGGACGGTTTAATACGTGAGGAGGAAATGAAGTGGACTTAACTGGATTATTAATTACAATAGTTGTAGCATTTCTCATTACCGTTCTTCTATCTCCTATTTTTATACCATTTTTAAGAAGATTAAATTTTGGACAAAGCATTAGAGAAGAAGGACCACAGTCACATCAGAAAAAGACAGGAACACCTACGATGGGTGGGCTGATGATTATATTTAGTATCATTATCACTTCACTTATAATGGCTAGTAGAATGGATGGAGGAATTAGTTACCAAATATGGTTATTAATTTTTGTTTTATTTGGATACGGATTATTAGGCTTCTTAGATGATTTTATAAAAGTTGCAATGAAAAGAAATCTTGGACTTACATCTAAACAAAAATTATTTGGTCAAATAGTAATTGCACTCGTCTTTTATTTTATTTTAAGAAATCAAGGATTTTCGACAGTCATCTATGTACCAGGAACTGAGCTACAATTTGATATTGGTTGGTTTTACGCTGTATTAGTTATATTTATGATGGTCGGAGCTTCCAATGCAGTAAACTTAACAGATGGATTAGATGGTTTATTAGCTGGAACTGCCGCAATCGCATTTGGTGCATTTGCTATCATTGCTTGGTATGGAACACCTGATCATGTAGTAGCGGTGTTTTCTCTAGCAGTAGTTGGTGCATTGCTAGGGTTTCTAGTTTTTAATGCACATCCAGCAAAAGTATTTATGGGTGATACAGGCTCACTTGCTCTTGGTGGTGCAATTGCTGCAATTTCGATCTTATTGAAATTAGAAATTTTACTAATAATTATAGGTGGAGTATTTGTCATAGAAACATTGTCTGTTATCATTCAAGTTATCTCATTTAAAACTACAGGTAAGCGTGTATTCAAAATGAGCCCATTACATCACCATTATGAATTATTAGGTTGGTCAGAATGGCGTGTAGTAACCACATTTTGGTTAGTTGGTTTATTGTTCGCCATGCTCGGTGTATATATTGAGGTGGGAATGTAATGAATGTACTTAGAAATTTCCCTTATCAACATGTACTTGTATTAGGATTAGCTAAAAGCGGTACAGCAGCAGCAACTGTCTTATTAGAAAATCAAATTCAAGTTACAATTAATGATGGAATGGCTTCATTAGAAGATTCATCCGTACAGAAATTACAAACGATGGGAGCTGAATTAGTATTAGGATCACATCCACTTTCTGTGCTTGATGAGAAAGATCTTATCGTGAAAAATCCGGGTATTCGTTATGATAATGTAATTGTAGAAGAAGCCGAGCGGCGAGGGATACCAGTGATATCTGAGGTTGAACTAGTTCATTACTTAACAAAACAACCTGTAATTGGGATTACTGGATCAAATGGAAAAACAACAACGACAACATTAATTACAAAAATGCTTAACCAAAGTGATGTTCCTGTAAAGGTTGCAGGAAATATTGGCGTAGTTGCAACAGAAGTTGCTGCTTCGTTACAACCTAATGAAAAAATGGTTATGGAATTATCTTCTTTTCAATTACAGGGGACCAATCAATTACAATTTTCAACTGCTGTCCTTTTAAATTTATTCGAAGCACATTTAGATTACCATGGATCTTTTGATAATTATGTTCAAGCAAAATGTAATATATTTAAAAATCAATCTAAACATGATTATTTAATTTATAATGCGGATGATGCAAATGTTTCCGCAGTAGTTAAAACAGCAAAGGCGACTAAGGTACCGTTTTCTAGTTCACAACCATTGAAAGATGGCGCGTGGATGGATGATGATTTTATGTACTTTAAGGATGAAAAAATCATAGCTATTCGAGAGATTGTACTCGTAGGTAAACATAATATGGAAAACATACTAGCTGCAATTGCTACTGCAAAATTAAATGGTGCTTCAAATGAAGGAATTTATCAAGTGTTAACAACATTTTCAGGAGTAAAACATCGTTTAGAGTTTGTTGGCGTAATAAATGGACGCTATATTTATAATGACTCAAAAGCAACGAATATATTAGCTACGAAAAAAGCATTAGCAGCTTTTAACAAGAATGTTGTTTTATTAGCCGGGGGATTAGATAGAGGAAATACATTTGAAGAATTAATTCCTTATTTACATCATGTGAAAGCGATGGTCGTATTTGGAGAAACAGCAAGTAAGCTCAAAGATGCTGGTGTTGCTGCAAACGTACCATTGATTGAGAAGGCTGTCGATGTTCAACATGCTGTAGAAGTAGCATTTCCTTTAACGGATGAACAGGATACCTTATTGTTATCTCCAGCTTGTGCAAGTTGGGATCAGTACAAAACTTTTGAAGAAAGAGGAGACATGTTTATACAAGCCGTGCATAGACTGAAGTAAGGGGCTTGTACACATGAATACTTCCGACTCAATGTTACACCCCTTATTCTTAAGTAAAGATTAGGGGTGTTTTTCTTTGTTGAATAAACTAAAAGAGCAGCAAAAGCCAGATTATATATTATTAATTATTTTATCGATACTACTTATAGCTGGAATTGTAATGGTCTTTAGTTCTTCTTATATATGGTCAGAGTATAAATTCAACGATGCCTTTTATTATTTAAAGCGACAAGCTTTATTCGCTGGTGCGGGTGTTGCTGCAATGATATTTTTTATGTTTATTCCATATTTCACGTGGAAAAAATACGCAAAAATGATTTTATTTATTTGTTTCGTACTATTATTGCTTGTATTAATCCCGGGGGTAGGGATGGTCCGTGGTGGTGCGCAAAGTTGGATTGGTATAGGGGCATTTAGTATTCAGCCTTCTGAATTTATGAAACTAGGCCTGATTATATTCTTAGCATCTTTACTATCAGAGTATCAAAAGTATATTACTTCATTGAAAAAGGGTTTCTTACCATGTTTATTATTAATTTTTACTGCGTTTGGATTAATTATGCTACAACCAGATTTAGGTACAGGTATGGTTCTTGTATTGACTTGCATGATTATGTTGTTTGTAGCTGGTGCTAAGTTAAGTCATTTTTTCGGGTTAGCAGGAATTGGTGTGATTGGCTTCATAGGTTTAATTGCTTCTGCACCGTACCGAATTAATCGGATTACTGCCTTTTTAAATCCTTGGGAAGATCCATTAGGTCATGGATTTCAAATTATACAATCTTTATATGCTATCGGCCCCGGAGGATTGATGGGGTTAGGTTTAGGAAATAGCTTGCAAAAATATTTTTATTTACCTGAGCCGCAGACGGACTTTATATTTGCAATAATTGGTGAAGAATTAGGATTTATTGGGGGATCAATGATAATTATATTGTTTTTCCTGCTACTTTGGAGAGGAATTAAAATATCGCTTGAGGCTCCGGATTTATTTAGCCGATTACTAGCAGTGGGAATCTCTTCTATGTTAGCACTACAAGCCATGATTAATATAAGTGTAGTTATAGGCTTAATTCCAGTAACCGGTATAACTTTACCTTTCTTGAGTTATGGTGGTTCCTCCCTTACGTTAACACTTTGTTCGGTAGGGATTCTATTGAATATAAGTAAGTATTCCAAAAGTATGGAAAGTAAATAACCCGTCAAAAGTAGGTATTATAGAAAAACTTCATATTCTATGTGATGTACACTACATCTAATGGTAGGTTTTGTGATATAATTTCTGTAAATAGAAGAAATGGCACATAACCTACCATTTTTATATTTAAAAATGTTGTTAAAGGAAGAAATGGAGATGAGTGACAAAAATGTAGTTTCAATTGAGGATCGTATTCCAAAATTGAAACAAGCAAGAAAAAAGAAAGCGAATAGGCGTCTTATATTCTATCTATCTATCTTTTTTCTTCTAATAGCTGTTGTTGTTTACTTACAATCTCCATTAAGTCATATTCGGACGATTGAAGTAAATGGAAATACATTTCTAAATGAAGAAAAAATTATTGAATATAGTGAGCTGACAACCGATACGAATATATGGACAATTAATACGAATTCTATTGAACAAGCTATTGCGAAAGATCCAGTCATTAAAAACATCCAAGTAAACAGAAATTTCCCCTCTACAGTGACGATGGAGGTAGAGGAGCAACCAGTTATTGGTTATATTAATGTAGACTCAGATTTTGTTCCTGTATTAGGAAATGGTGAGGTATTGTCTGGTAATAATCAAGATTTTACTGGTAATGCACCCTTCATACATGGATTTAATGAAGAACAGTTAAAGCAATTAGCAACTGAGATGAAAAATGTCCCTCAGAGTATTATGAGTCTGATTTCTGAAATTCATTGGGTCGAAACCGACGAAGATATCAATAAAATTATGCTATATATGAATGATGGATATACCGTATTAGGATCGCTAAGTGAGATAAGCAATAAAATTTCTGTATATCCTTCCATTGTCTCACAATTAGAACCAGAAGATGAGGGAGTTATTCATATAGGTGTTGGTGTTTATTTTGAATCGTACCATGATAATGAAGATGTTACTGAACTAGAAGTGGATGAAACATCAGATAATGATTCAGAAGGTGGAGCCGAAGAGGATTAACATCAAAATAAAGTCACATAATTGTTTTTATCTACGAAAACTATATTATGTACCATTTTTTTGGTAAATGAAGAAGGGTTATGACCTATTTGTGTTGAATAACCTATATATATTTTATTTTTCATTGAAATCTTTTAAAATAGTAGAATCTACAATGAATGGATAACGTAGTTTTAAGAAACATAGAGAATGTTTCTGCAGGAGGTGCCTTTAATTGGATAATAGTGAGATTTTAGTAAGCCTAGATATTGGAACGACAATGATTAAAGTAATTATTGGAGAAGTACAATCAGATTCTCTAAATATTATTGGAGTAGGAACAGCAAAGTCAAATGGCATGAAAAAAGGCGCAATTGTTGACATCGATCAAACTGTACATTCGATTCGAAATGCTGTAGAACAAGCAGAACGTATGGTTGGTATGCATATTGAACGAGTGGTTGTAGGTATTAATGGAAGTCACATTCAACTTCAGCCTTGTCATGGTGTAGTTGCGGTGCAAAGTGAGAATCGTGAAATTGGAGATGAAGATGTTACAAGGGTCATTGATGGAGCACAAGTTATTTCTATACCACCAGAACGCGAAATAATTGATGTCATACCACGACAATTTATTGTAGATGGATTGGATGAAATAACAGATCCACGAGGAATGATTGGTGTTCGTCTTGAAATGGAAGGTACCATTATTACTTGTTCTAAGACAGTTCTACATAATATATTAAAGTGTGTGGAGCGTGCTAATCTAGAGGTATCTGATATTTGTCTTCAGCCTTTAGCAGCTGGTACAATAGCACTGTCAAAAGATGAGATGAATATGGGAGCAGCTTTAATTGATATAGGTGGAGGATGTACGACTGTATCTGTTTTTGAAAATGATCATTTAGTTGCGTCAAGTGTAATCAGTCTTGGTGGAGATAACATTACGAAAGACCTTTCGATTGGTCTACGAACCTCTACAGAAGAGGCAGAAGATATTAAGATGAATTATGGACATGCATTTTATGATGATGCTCAAGAAGATGAAACATTTGAAGTTTCAACAATCGGCAGTAATCAAAGACAGGTATTTAACCAATTACAGATAGCAGATATGATTGAAGCGCGACTAGAAGAAATCTATGCTTATGTCGAAAGAGAAATTCGTAAAATGGGTTATAGAGAACTTCCAGGCGGGTATGTATTAACCGGTGGAACAATTGCAATGCCTGGAAGTCTAGAGCTAGCACAGGATTTGTTTTACTCAAATGTACGTGTTGCGATTCCTGATTATATTGGAGTGAGAGAACCGCAATTTACTTCGGGAATTGGAATTCTTCAATTTGCTTATCGTAATGCGAAGATACAAGGTAAAGATTTATATCCATCAGTTGTCTTGGATGTAGCTAGTCCACAAAAACCTAAAAAACAAACAAAACCACCAAAAGAGAAAAAAGAAAAAAACGAAAGTAAAAAGAAAGAATCAGGCTTTGCAAATCTATTTAAATATTTCTTTGACTAATAGATTGTAAAGTTACAAATTGTTTCGTTTAACATGTAATCTGGATATTAGGAGGAACGTACTTATGTTAGATTTTGATACAAATATGGAAGAACTCGCTACGATTAAAGTAATAGGAGTAGGTGGGGGCGGCAATAACGCTGTAAACCGAATGATTGAGCATGGTGTGGAAGGTGTTGAATTTATTGCTGTTAATACAGATGCACAAGCATTAAACTTGTCGAAAGCTGAATCCAAAATTCAAATTGGAGGTAAGCTAACAAGAGGATTGGGTGCTGGAGCAAATCCAGAAGTAGGTAAAAAAGCTGCCGAAGAAAGTAAAGAACAGTTGGAGGAAGTACTTAAAGGTGCGGATATGGTATTTGTTACTGCTGGAATGGGTGGTGGAACTGGAACGGGAGCTGCCCCTGTCATTGCACAAGTAGCTAAAGATATAGGTGCATTAACGGTTGGTGTTGTTACTCGTCCGTTTAGCTTTGAAGGAAGAAGACGTTCTACGCAAGCAGTCTCTGGTATAGATACGTTAAAAGGAGCTGTAGATACACTAATCGTCATTCCTAACGATCGTTTACTTGAGATTGTTGATAAGAACACACCGATGCTTGAAGCATTCCGAGAAGCAGATAATGTACTACGTCAAGGTGTACAAGGTATTTCTGATTTAATTGCAAAACCAGGTCTCATTAATGTTGACTTTGCTGACGTGAAAACAATCATGTACGATAAAGGCTCTGCTTTAATGGGAATTGGTATTGCTACAGGAGAAACAAGAGCAACAGAAGCAGCGAAGAAGGCTATTTCTTCTCCACTACTAGAAACATCTATTGATGGTGCGCATGGAATTCTTATGAATATAACAGGTGGTACAAACTTAAGCTTATATGAAGTTCAAGAAGCTGCTGACCTGGTAACTTCTGCTGCTGATCAAGAAGTAAATGTTATCTTTGGTTCAGTAATTAACGAAAACTTAAACGACGAAATTGTTGTCACTGTTATTGCTACTGGATTTGATGAAAATGCTAAAAAAGTAGATACTAGACAGAAACAACAACGCACAAACATAGGGCAGTCACAACAAACTGCTGCTAAAGAAATGAATGAAGCTGCAAGTACAAGAGAATCACAACAACACCCTCAGCAGCCACAGACTCAATCTCGTCCACGACAGGATGAGGAAGAGTTGGACATTCCAACATTCTTAAGAAATCGTAATAGAAATCGATAGAATGTAAATAAAAAGGCAGTTATGCCGAATCAAGAAATCCAGCTATTTAAATAGCTGGATTTTTTTGTGAAATTAATTTGTGGCTCTAAAATAATTGTTGGAGCAAAGGAAAAATTTAATTAATAAAAAACACACAATCTCCTATTTTTGTTATCATTTTTTAAACCACTAAACCAAACAAAAAGGAGATGCGTGCAATTGAATTCTAACATAACAGTGAATTTAAACGATTCGATGGCTTTCGATCAAGGATACTGTTACACCATCAATATAAAAACAAAGTGGTTTAAATACAAAAAAAGGATGCATAACGAAAAATTTTGGTCAAAAGACGGATGATAGGTAAAATAAGCGTAAGAAATATACGAATACTCCTTGAAAATAAGAATCAATTTTCGGCGTGCGATGCAATGCTGTCGAAGTCTTCCTTGTCCTGTGGGAGGAAGGCCTGGCTGAGACCCCAGATGCATGAGCAACCGGAGGCTCATCAGCCGCCTTAGGATAAGCACAGTATCAATACCCATTCATTCGGATTTCTCTTTTTATTAAATACTTTTGTCTCATCCCCCAACATTTGACTTAGAACCAATTTGAAAGATTACTTCTTTCTATAATGAAAATCAAAACAGCGAACTTTAGGTTTTTATACAAAATATCCTATTATGAAATATACTCAATTGGATACGATTTTCTCACAATCTATGAATATGAATAAACGAACTTTCGACAGATTCTTTATAAGAATTACGTTAATTTATTTATAGTATTTATAGAACTTACTTCAAATTGTCTTAACTAGCTTTGATCCCCATTGACAGAATTAGGTATAAAAAGTGTAAATTAGCATATTTATGCATACAAGAAGTGACAGACTTTGCTTAGCTCGTCATCTATACTTTTCAGTAATTCCATTTCATTACTTTATCTATGTTTTTCATACACCACCATTTGCATCAGGGAAGGAAGAGAAGTATTGACTATTTACCTCGATGCTGTCTGGATGCTAAATTTTTTGATTGATCTCATGTTACTCATGTTAGTAAAACTACTTGCAAGAGATTCTATAAGAATGTTGCGGCTTCTATTTGGAGCATTTATAGCATCTTTAATTGTACCAATAACCATTTTTTATCCTGAGTCTTTTATTAATGGAGCTGTTGGCAAGCTCCTTTATTCCGTATTGATTATTTTTAGTGCCTTTGGATGGAAAGGTACATATCAGACATTGAAATTATGTTTATTGTTTTATTTTGTATCATTTGCTATTGGTGGAGGATTAACAGCTATACATTTTATGCTATCAAGTCCTGTTTCTATGACAGCAAATGGTATGATTACCTTCAACAAAGGATTTGGGGACCCGATTAGCTGGTTATTTATATTAATAGGATTTCCAATTATCTGGTACTTCACAAAGAGGCGTATGGACGAGCATGTTGGAGAACAAATTAAGTATGATCAAATGTGTGAAGTTTCTTTAACTCTAAATCAAAAAGTACGACAAACGACCGGTTACATTGATAGTGGAAACCAATTAGTAGATCCGCTTACAAAACGACCAGTTATTATTTGTGATCGAACGTTTTTAAGAGAATGGTTCACAGAAGATGAATGGATTCAATTAGAAAATGCAAAAAATAATTTAGAAATGGATGAAATTCCAAAACGTTGGCAGGATAAGATACAAATTATTCCTTATCAAGGTGTAGATGGTGGAAGTTCAATAATGATTGGTATTCGTCCAGAAAGAGTGATAGTTAATTATAATGATCAACAATTACTTGCTACAAATGTGATCATAGGAATTCAATTTGGAAATTTAGTACGAGATAATAGCTATCACTGCTTATTACATCCACAAATTATGAAACAGTCAATTATACATTCAGCATAAAGGAGTGAAGGTTGTGCGCGTTTGGAAAGTTAAACTAAAATTGCGTTGGTATCAGCTGTTAATTAAATTAGGGTTAAAGTCAACTGAAATTTATTATATAGGAGGAAGTGAAGCACTACCACCGCCTCTTTCCAAACAAGAGGAACAAGAACTGTTAATCCGTTTACCTAAAGGAGACAAGGCAGCTAGGGCGATGTTAATCGAGCGAAACTTACGATTAGTCGTTTATATTGCAAGGAAATTCGAAAATACCGGTATAAATATTGAGGATTTAATCAGTATTGGTACGATTGGATTAATTAAAGCAGTGAATACATTTAACCCAGAGAAAAAAATTAAACTTGCTACGTATGCATCTCGTTGTATAGAAAATGAGATATTAATGTACTTACGTCGAAACAATAAGCTGAAATCAGAAGTTTCTTTTGATGAACCATTAAATATTGATTGGGATGGAAATGAGTTACTATTATCAGATGTAATGGGGACGGAAGAAGACATAATCACGAAAAATTTGGAATCCACTGTTGATAAAACATTATTAAAAACCGCATTAGAAAAGCTTAATGCAAGAGAAAAACAAATAATGGAACTGCGCTTTGGACTCATAGGGGAAGAAGAAAAAACACAAAAAGATGTAGCTGACATGTTAGGAATTTCTCAGTCTTATATATCTCGTTTAGAGAAAAAAATAATACGGCGATTAAAAAAAGAATTTAATAAAATGGTATAGCTTGTTGTAAAAGGATTTTTCACGTTTTTTACAATTATGGTCCACATATCGACTGCATAAAAAATCCTCCCAGGGGAGATACTGTCCATGAACAGCATCATCGACTGGGAGGGTTGACTATAATGACAAGACATAAAGTAGAAATATGTGGGGTTGATACATCAAAGCTACCCGTACTTAAAAATGAGGAAATGAAGAAATTATTTGTTCGAATGCAAGAAGAAGGAGACCTCACTGCACGGGAGGAATTAGTAAATGGTAACCTACGTCTCGTGTTAAGTGTTATTCAACGATTTAATAATCGTGGTGAATATGTGGATGATTTGTTTCAAGTAGGTTGTATAGGACTAATGAAATCTATTGATAACTTTGATTTATCACATAATGTACGTTTTTCCACGTATGCTGTTCCGATGATCATTGGTGAAATTAGACGTTATCTACGTGATAATAATCCAATTCGAGTTTCCCGTTCCTTACGAGATATTGCTTATAAAGCATTGCAAGTGCGTGAAAAATTAATTAGTAAAACATCAAAAGAACCATCTCCTGCAGAAATTGCGAAGGAAATGGATATTCCTCAAGTAGATGTTGTGTTTGCTTTAGATGCAATACAAGATCCAGTTTCGCTTTTCGAACCAATCTATAATGATGGAGGAGATCCAATCTTTGTAATGGATCAAATAAGTGATGAGAAAGATAAAGACTCAAGCTGGGTAGATAAATTATCTTTGAAAGAAGGTATGCATCAACTCAATGAGCGTGAAAAAATGATATTAAACAAACGTTTCTTCCAAGGGAAAACACAAATGGAAGTAGCAGATGAAATTGGTATCTCACAAGCGCAAGTATCTCGCTTAGAAAAAGCGGCAATAAGTCAAATGAATAAGCAAATGTTCGAATAATAAATAGGTGTTGTTACATTTAGAAAAACCTGACCGTGATAGATAGGTCAGGTTTTTTGTAGTTGTTAACTTATTTTACGAAAAAATTAGGCTTGCTTGCATATATTGTATAAAGAAAGGATGATAGCTATGGTTAAATTATCGGACTTGCAGATGAAGGAAATTATAGCAGTGGATGATGGGAGTAGGTTAGGCCATATTATTGATTTAGAAATAGACGGGAATAACGGAAGGATTCTTGCAATCATTGTAGAAGGCAAGGAAAAAAAGCAAGGAATGTTTGCTAAAGCAGATGAACTTTTGATTGCTTGGGAAAAAATAGTTCGAATTGGTGAGGAAGTAATTTTAGTGAAAGAAATTTATGGGCCTGGAATCTATGGCAGTGCATAAGGAAAATAATTCATAAATATGATACCATTATGACAAGATGAAATAGTATTTTCCGGGGGGATATGAGAGTGAAAGATATATTTATACAAAAAGAAGCGAGTTATTTTCATGTGGAAGAGTGGGAGAAAGAATACCCTGGATTATTGGTGGGTTTCACGACGAAAAATGGTGGTACAAGTATAGATGAATATAATTCTTTAAATATGGGATTTCATGTAAATGATGAGGAGAGCAAGGTACTCCAAAACAGAAAAATTTTGAGTACGCAATTGCAAGTAGATTTATCGAATTGGGTGGCTGGTGAACAGGTACATGATACGAAGGTGGCAATTATCCAGACAAATGATATAGGGTGTGGTAGTAATACAAATAAGACATCATTATCTGGGATAGATGGATTAATTATCCCCCCTAATGTAGATGCCTTAGCTGTATCACTATATGCTGATTGTGTTCCATTGTATTTTTTTGATCCAGTGACGAAATTTGTTGGAATTGCACATGCAGGTTGGAAAGGTACAGTTGGAAGAATCGCAACGGAAATGGTACAGTCACTTGTAGACCAAGGATCTGAAAAGGAAAATATTAAAGTGGTTATTGGCCCTTCGATTTCTGGAGATGTTTACCAAGTGGATAGGAAAGTTATTCAGTATTTAACTGATAACGAAAAACAAATTTGTGCGAATCAAGTATCTGATAATCAGTTTTTATTAGATTTAAAGGAGTTAAACAGAGAAATCCTTTTACAATCTGGTGTTTTTCGTCATAATATAGAGGTAACCAAATATTGTACGTATCGAGATGAAAAGCTATTTTTCTCTCATCGTCGAGATAAAGGGAAAACAGGTAGAATGCTTGGATTTATCGGATATAATGTGTAAAAAAGGGTGGAGAACGACAAAATGGTAGATGTGGCAACGAATTTATCTAACATACAACAAAACATTAGACAAGCTTGTGAAAATGCAAACCGTAATCCTGAAGATATTCGCCTTATTGCTGTGACAAAATATGTTACAATTGAACGAGCGAAGGAAGCGATTAGTGCAGGAATTGACAATCTTGGCGAAAATCGAAACGAAGGTTTCTTAGAAAAATATAATGAAATTCAAGATCAAGCCAAGTGGCATTTCATTGGTTCCTTACAGTCACGTAAAGTGAAGGATATCATTGATCAAATAGATTATATACATTCTTTGGATCGAAAATCATTAGCTAAAGAAATTAATAAACGAGCAACTCATCCAGTTCACTGTTTTGTTCAAGTAAATGTAAGTGGGGAAGAATCGAAACATGGTATTTCTCCAGATGAAGTGATTACATTTATCAAGTCATTATCTGTATACGAAAATATTAAAGTTGTTGGACTAATGACAATGGCACCACATGTAGAGGATCCAGAAAATGTGAGATTTGTATTTAAAAATTTAAGAAATCTCCGAGATAAAATAAAGGAAGAAGCTTTACCGCACGCACCTTGTGAATGGCTTTCAATGGGAATGAGTAATGATTATCACGTTGCGATTGAAGAAGGAGCAACACATGTACGTATTGGGTCAAAACTTGTTGGATAGAATTTACTAAAGAAGAGAGGTGAAGGAGATGAGTTTTAAAAATAAATTAAAAGATTACTTTATGGGTGATGAGTATGACTATGAATATGTAGATGAAGAAGAAAATGATCAAACTCAAGAACCAAAACAGAAAGATTCTAAAGCAAGCACAAAAAATGTAGTTAATTTATCTAGCGTGCAGCAAAGTAATTCTCGTGTCGTGTTAATTGAACCGCGTAATTACAATGAAGCGCAAGAAATTGCCGATAATATAGTTAATAGACGTGCAGTAATTATTAATTTACAACGAGTAGATCATCAACAAGCAAAACGAATTGTTGATTTCTTAAGTGGTACTGTATATGCTGTCAAAGGTGATATCCAGAAATTAGGAGCAGAAACATTCTTATGCACACCAGATAATGTAGAGGTATCAGGTACAATTACTGAGATGTTGTACGAACAGGAAGAATATGATAAAGGATGGTAACAGCATATGATACAAATTTTAAATCTTATTAATATGGGGATCACAATATACAGCTTAGCTTTATTTGTTTATATTATGTTGTCGTGGTTACCAGGTGCAAGAGATACTTCATTTGGAGAACTGCTTGGAAAAATCTGTGAGCCTTATCTAGAAATATTTCGTAAGTTTATCCCCCCATTAGGTATGATTGATTTATCTCCACTCGTAGCTATCTTAGTACTTAATCTTGCAAATCAAGGAATTATCGAGTTTTTCCGAATGTTTATGTATTAAGGGAAAGGAATTATCATGGAAGTTTATCAACATTTTCGAAAAGAAGAACAGCCTTTTATTGATCAAGTACTTTCATGGAAAGAACAAGTGGAACGTTCTTTTATTCCAAAGCTAACGGATTTTCTCGACCCCCGTGAGCAAGAAATCGTCATCATGTTGATTGGGGAACATAATGAAGAGCTTCAGGTTAAAGACTTTGGTGGCGGTAATAATAGTGAGAGAAGGAGAATGCTATTAGCTCCAAAATATGAAGATTTAAGTGAAGATATGTTTCAGGTTGAACTACTCGAAGCAAATTTCCAACCAAAATTTGTAACAATAGAACATCCAGATGTAATGGGAGCTTTTTTATCACAAGGAATGAAGCGAAAGAAACTCGGTGATATTATCATTGCGGATGGAAAGATCCAGATTATGGCTGCTTCAGAAATATCCACATTTGTACAAATGAACTTAACATCAATTAGAAAATCGTCGGTCTATTTTGAACAGCGGGATTTGCAATTATTGATTAAAAAACATGAAAGCTGGATTGAACAAGAACGAACTGTATCTTCGCTCCGTTTGGATACGGTAGTTAAGGAAATTTATCCAATTTCACGAAAAGAAGCCACTACTTTTATCCAAAAAGGATTAGTGAAAGTAAACTATAAAGTAGTTGATGACAATAAATTCCAATTACAAGAAAAAGATATGATTTCAATTCGAGGTCATGGAAGAAGTAAGCTCACTTCTATAAGAGGGAAATCAAAAAAAGATAAAGTGAAAATAACGATTGCTACACTGAAATAATGATATAATTATTGCAGGAATTATTATTTATTTGTCGAATTAATGTGTAATAAGGATTTTTAAGTATTTATATCGCTTAAGGAGGTGACGATGGTGGCATTATCACCATTGGACATTCATAATAAAGAGTTTGCAAAAGGATTTCGCGGATATGATGAAGATGATGTAAATGAATTTCTAGATCAAATTATCAAAGATTATGAACTAGTTATTCGTGAAAAGAAAGAGCTAGAGGAAGAAGTTAGACAATTACGTGAGCGTTTAGGTCATTTTACAAATATTGAAGAAACATTAAACAAATCGATTCTTGTTGCACAAGAAACAGCAGAAGAAGTAAAAGGAAATGCTTCTAAAGAATCAAAACTTATTATTAAAGAAGCAGAAAAAAATGCTGATCGGATTGTTAATGAAGCACTCAGCAAGGCTCGTAAAATCTCTTTAGATGTGGAAGAATTGAAAAAGCAAGCGAAAGTATTCCGTACTAGAATGCGTATGTTAGTACAAGCGCAATTAGAAATGCTGGGTACAGATGATTGGGAAGAGTTGTTTGATACAGAGATTGATGAAGAACTAGAGCTTCTAGAACAACAATCATAGTGACTTGACGTTTATATGAAAATTACATATAATTCTATAAAATGAGACGCTATCAGTAAGGATTATTTAGCCTTTTCTGGTTGTTAGCGAGAGTTATCATGGCGCTAGCATCGTTTATAGCACACTTCGACTCACTCGAATCCTTCTCAAAGTCATGGATGAGAATTTACGGGCGATTCGTTATCGTGATAATCTGCTAGAAATTTAAAAATTTGTAAATACAATGATAGAGACAGTATAAAAGTAAAACTGGTTAAGCGATCTGAGGATGGTGAGAGCTCAGTCCAGAAGACTTTTAGAAAATCACTCTTGAGTTTTCATTATGAATAAAGTAGTAATGAACGGATAATCGCCGTTATCGATTTCGAGTGAATCTAATGAGTTATTATTAGATTTATAAGGGTGGTACCGCGAGTCTTCTCGTCCCTTTTGGGATTTAGAAGGCTTTTTTTATTAGGAAGAAAATAGGAGGTTTTAATGTAATGGATTATAAGGAAACATTATTAATGCCAAAGACTGCATTTCCAATGCGTGGAAATTTGCCGAATAAGGAACCAGAACGACAAAAACAATGGAAAGAAACTAATCAGTATGAAAAAACTCTTGAACGTACACAAGGTAGACCGTTATTTATCTTACATGATGGACCGCCATATGCAAATGGTGATATTCATATTGGTCACGCTTTAAATAAAGTATTGAAAGACTTTATTGTACGATACAAATCAATGACAGGGTATCATGCACCGTATATACCAGGATGGGATACACATGGATTACCAATTGAAACAGCTTTAACGAAGAAAAAGAAAGTTAAACGCAAGGATATGGATGTAGCTGATTTCAGAAAGCTCTGTGAAGAATATGCACTTGGGCAAATTGATAACCAACGTGAACAATTTAAACAATTAGGAGTACGTGGTGATTGGGACAATCCGTATATTACTCTAACAAAAGATTATGAGGCTTCACAAATTAAGGTTTTTGGCGATATGGCCAAGAAAGGATATATTTATAAAGGATTAAAACCAGTTTATTGGTCTCCTTCATCTGAGTCTGCATTGGCAGAAGCAGAGATTGAGTATCAGGATAAGCGCTCACCGTCCATCTATGTTGCATTTGAAGTGACTGACGGAAAATCCTTGCTGTCTGGTGGAGAGAAATTCATAATTTGGACAACTACGCCATGGACAATACCTGCGAACCTAGGAATCAGTCTACATGCAGATTTAACCTACATTGTTGTAGAAGTAAAAAATGATAAATACATTATTGCAGAGTCTTTATATGATGATGTTCGTGAGGAACTTGGGTGGGAAGATCCGAAAGTAGTCCAAAGCTTTACAGGAAAAGAAGCAGAAAGAATTGAAGCGCAACATCCGTTTTACAATCGAACGTCATTAGTGATGTTAGGAGAGCATGTTACAACAGATGCCGGTACAGGTTGTGTTCATACAGCTCCAGGACATGGGGAAGATGATTTTTATGTATCACGTAGTTATGGAATCGATGCTTTCTGTCCTGTAGATGAAAAAGGTGTATTTACTCAGGAAGCACCTGGTTTTGAAGGGCTGTTCTATGATGCGGCAAACAAAACGATTACGGAAAAATTAGAAGAGACTGGTGCATTATTAAAATTATCTTTTATTACACACTCTTATCCACATGACTGGAGAACGAAGAAACCAACTATTTTCCGTGCGACAGCACAATGGTTTGCTTCTATTAAAGATTTTCGTGAAGATATTTTGGAAGAGATTAAGGAAGTAAATTGGTATCCACATTGGGGAGAAACGCGGTTGTATAATATGGTTCGCGATCGTGAAGATTGGTGTATTTCCAGACAGCGTGCTTGGGGTGTTCCGATTCCAGTATTTTATGGAGAAGATGGTACTCCAATCATTACCGATGAAACGATTAATCACGTATCTGAATTATTCCGTGAACACGGCTCAAATATTTGGTTCGAAAAAGAAGCTAAAGATTTATTACCGGATGGGTTTACCTCCAAGCATAGTCCAAATGGACATTATACGAAAGAGACCGATATTATGGATGTTTGGTTCGATTCTGGATCTTCGCATGAAGGTGTTTTACTAAACAGAGAAGATCATCAACGACCAGCTAATGTGTATTTAGAAGGAAGTGACCAATACCGCGGATGGTTTAACTCATCATTATCAACATCAGTTGCAGTCACTGGAAAAGCTCCATATAAAACTGTAATAAGTCATGGATTTGTTTTGGATGGTAACGGAAGAAAAATGAGTAAATCATTAGGGAATGTCATCGTTCCTTCAAAAGTTCAGAAGCAATTAGGTTCCGATATTTTAAGACTCTGGGTTTCAAGTGTAGATTATCAAGCCGATGTTCGAATTTCTGATGATATTTTAAAACAAACCTCAGAGAGCTATCGTAAAATAAGAAACACATTCCGATTCTTATTAGCTAACCTTGCTGATTTTGATCCTCAAACGGATCGCGTAGAAGATGAGAATTTAGAAGAAGTAGATCGTTATATGATTCACCGTTTACAAAACGTATTATCTCAAGCGCATAAAAATTATAATCAGTATGAATTTGCTCCTGTTTTCCAACAAATTCACCACTTTTGCGCAGTCGATTTAAGTTCATTCTATCTGGATTTTGCAAAAGACATTCTATATATTGAAGCAAAAGATCACCCTCGTAGACGTAGTATTCAAACTGGTTATTATGAAGTATTGACGAGCTTAGTGAAGCTTATTGCCCCAATTATACCGCATACAGCGGAAGAAGTTTGGGAATATATCCCTGGTTCCGAAGCGGAAAGTGTTCATTTAACAGATATTCCAGATTCTCGAGAAGTTGGAATTGATGAGCAGACTGTGGATAAATGGAATCATTTTATGAAAATTCGAGATGATGTATTAAAAGCTTTAGAAGAATCTCGAAGTGAGAAAGTTATCGGTAAATCTTTAGAAGCAAAAATATCGATTGCAGTTAAAGATGCTAAAACCAAAACAGTATTAGAACAGATGGAGCACTTACATCAATATTTTATTGTTTCAGAGGCAGTAGTGGTTGATACATTAACGGATGCAAAAGAAGGGAATTATGTGGATGTAGTAGTTGAGGTACATCCTGGAGACACGTGTGAGCGCTGTTGGGTTTCTTCAGAAACAGTTGGTGACGATCAGAGTCACCCAACTTTATGTAGCCGTTGTGCTGAAGTAGTGACAACTCATTATGCTGAATGAATATAAATGTAGCTCTTTGATTTAAATGCATGTGTCCACTCTGTTGAACGAGGCTTTAACTAATAACTCGGAAAAGATAACTCCTTTTCCGAGTTGATTATTAGGTCGGGCTGTTCGGAAATAGAGTTGCCTCCTTTCATTAAATGAAACGTATGTATAAAATTAGAAAAGAACTTAATATATGTGTAGTTAAATCGTGAAAGCTTTTCTTATAGAATTATCTGACTTATCTTACTGGTCTCTCCGTGTTACTTTTGTTCTTAGAGACTGCCCCGAATGTTTTTTACCATCCCTATATTACTTTAGATTGGTAAATGATGCGATAAAACTAATTCATTTAACTTTTCCCATGAATCAATGTGTGTTTTTCTTTTCGATGTATTTTAGTTGCCATAATGGATAGGAATCACGTTTGTCCTTGAAAATGTTTGAGTAGCAGTATAAGATAAGAAATAGTTCGATTAGAATCGAGGGGTAAACAAATGATTATTTATTATTTAATAGCGATTGTGCTCGTTATCGTTGATCAATTTACGAAATGGTTGATAGTTTCGCGTATGGAATTAGGTGAATCTATTCCTGTTATCGATAATTTCTTCTATATAACTTCACATCGGAATACTGGAGCTGCCTGGGGAATTTTGGAAGGGCAAATGTTGTTATTTTATATAATTACTACCGTGGTTATTATCAGTATTATTTATTTTTTACATACATACGTGAAGGGTGATCGGTTATTATCCGTTGCATTAGCAATAATACTAGGTGGAGCAATAGGTAATTTTATTGATCGTATATTTAGACAAGAAGTAGTCGATTTTGCAAACTTTTACATCTTTAATTATAATTTCCCAATTTTTAATGTTGCCGATTCAGCCCTAACTATTGGTGTAATTATATTTTTAATAGCTACAATTTTGGAAGAAAAGCGTCAGAAAGGAAAATCAAAATCATGACAAAGAGTCAACACATCGTGAAAGAACAACAAGGGAAAACTAGAGTAGATAAACTATTAACGCAATTACTGACAGATCAATCACGTTCACAAATACAGGGATGGATTGATGAAGGATTAGTAGAAGTAAATGGAGTTATAGTAAAGGCAAATTATAAATGTGTTCCAGGAGATACACTAACCTGGGAAGTTCCAGAAACAAAGCCATTAGTATTAGAGCCTGAAAATATTCCATTAGATGTCGTTTATGAAGATGTGGACGTTATTGTGATCAATAAACCAAAAGGGATGGTCGTACACCCTTCTGCTGGTCACCAAACTGGAACACTTGTACATGCTTTACTTTACCATTGTGATGATTTGTCTGGTATTAATGGGGTTGAACGTCCTGGAATCGTTCATCGTATTGATAAAGATACAAGTGGATTATTAGTGGTTGCGAAAAATGATGTGGCGCATCAAAAATTATCCGAACAATTACAACAAAAACAATTAAAGCGTAAATATGTGGCAATTGTTCACGGTGAAATTGGACATGAAACGGGATTAATTGATGCTCCCATTGGTCGTGACTCTAAAGATAGACAAAAAATGGCCGTTGTAGATAATGGGAAATCTGCTGTTACACATTTTCGTGTAGTAGAAAGGTTTCCTGACTACACGATTGTGGAGTGTCAGTTAGAGACTGGAAGAACCCATCAAATTCGTGTGCATATGCAGTATATCGGTTTTCCGTTAGTGGGGGACCCAAAATATGGTCAACGTAAAACAATGAATGTAGAAGGTCAAGCATTACATGCAAAAGAAATTGGCTTTTATCATCCTAAATCTGGTGAATGGCTTGAGTTTGAAGCAAATCCACCTGCAATTTTAGAAGAAACCATTTCTTTTATCCGAAAAATGTATTGACAGTTTCACGATGTTTTGGAATAATACAAGAAGAACAGTTGAATAGAACCTTTAAAAAATAGTCCAGAGAGGCTAAAAAGGGATCGTCTGATACGTAGTAAAAGTATGCCCTTTTTCCTTTCTTGGAAGAGGGCATTTTTAGATTGAGGTGAGATACGCAGATGAAAAAGAAAACGGAAATACTGGATGCAGCATCCATACAGCGAGCATTAACAAGAATGTCTCATGAAATATTGGAAAAAAATAAAGGTGGAGAAAATCTTGTGTTGATTGGAATAAAGACGAGAGGTGTCCCACTAGCAAAGCGTATCCAGCAGAAAATTAAGCAAATCGAATCAATTGAGGTTCCGTTAGGTGAACTAGACATTACAATGTATCGAGATGATCTCGACAAAGTATCCGAACAAGAAGAGCCAAAGATTAATTCTGTTTCTATCGGAATGGATATAACAGATAAGCATGTCATTTTGATCGATGATGTATTATTTACTGGTAGAACGGTTCGAGCAGCAATGGATGCCGTTATGGACGTCGGTCGACCATCCACGATCCAACTAGGTTCATTGGTGGACCGTGGGCATCGCGAGTTACCGATTCGAGCTGATTATGTTGGTAAAAATATTCCAACATCGGACCGAGAAATTGTAGTTGTTCAATTAAGTGAGCAGGATCAACAAGACCTTGTATCCTTATATGAAAAATAAATATGTTCAGCTTTTAATCAAATCCCGTGAGGTTTGGAAGGTTGTTGTTTTTTGACTACGTATACCTATTAGATATTTTTTTTAGGATACGTATAGCTCTCTGCAACCTTTTTGCAGAGAGTTTTTTTTATAGCTAAAAACGAACACAACATGAAAGGGTTTCGTTATTACGGATACATGAAGGAGGAAGTCGATGAGAGATTTTATTTCTGTTAACCAGTTGGAAGCCGATGAAATGTATCAAATAATACGAAAAGCAAATGAGTTAAGAGATCGACCAAATCAATTAAATCGCCAATTATTTGCTGGTAATTTATTTTTTGAACCGAGTACGCGAACAAAAATGAGTTTTACAGTTGCAGAACGAAAACTAGGCGTGGAGATATTAGATTTCCATACAGAAGAATCAAGTTTAGCAAAAGGTGAATCATTATATGATACAGCAAAAACTTTTGAAGCGATCGGCGCTAATTTCTTAGTGATTAGGCATCCATCAGATCAATGGATAAGTGAATTGGAGCAGGAAGGAAAATTAAACATCCCAGTCATTAATGCGGGTTCCGGCAAAGAAGAACATCCAACCCAATGCATGCTCGATTTACTGACGATGTACCAAGAGTTTGATTCGATTAAAGGATTGAAAGTTATAATTGCTGGCGATATCAAACATAGTCGAGTAGCTAGATCGAATGCAATGGCGCTGACTAAATTAGGGGCAGAAGTAATCTTTAGCGCTGCACCAGGATTTGAAGACGATACGCTAGATTATCCATATCTGACTATGGATGATGCCGTAGAAGAAGCAGATGTGGTGATGTTACTGAGAATCCAGCATGAACGACATCTTCATAAAGCAGAGACTTCTGATTATCTATCCCTGTATGGATTAACGAAAGAAAGATATAAAAAATTACAAGATCATGCAATTATTATGCATCCAGCTCCGATAAACCGTGGAGTAGAAATAGATACAAGTTTAGTAGAAAGTGAGAAATCGAGAATTTTTAAACAAATGGACAATGGGGTCTATGTACGCATGGCAATTATCATGCACGTATTATCAGAATGGGGGATTATTCATGAAAACAATCTTATTAAACGCAAATCGCTTACTGCCATCTAATGAATTAGAGAAAGTAGAAGTACTTATTGAAGACAATAAAATAACAAAAATTGCATCGCAGATTCCTGAGGGGGCAGAAAACTATATTGATATAGAAGGAAAGTTGCTGCTTCCTGGACTAATTGATGTCCATATTCATTTACGTGAACCTGGTGGAGAACATAAAGAAACAATAGATACGGGAACGATGGCAGCTGCAAGGGGTGGATATACAACCGTATGTGCCATGCCAAATACAAATCCAGTTCCTGATCATCAAGGTGCTTTAACGAGTTTGCTTTCCAAAATAGCAGATGCTGCACATATACGTGTATTACCATATGCATCCATTACCATGGGTTTGAAGGGAGAAGAAAGAACGGATATTCAATCATTAATCGATGCTGGTGCATTCGCATTTACAGATGACGGGGTTGGTATACAGACAGCGGATCAAATGTACCAAGCGATGAAAGATGCAGCACGTCATAACACTACCATTGTGGCCCATTGTGAAGATAATAGTCTTGTATACGGTGGAGTTTTACATGAAGGAGAAGTAAGTGAACGATTAAATTTACCAGGAATCCCATCTTTAAGCGAGTCGGTACAAATTGCAAGGGATGTATTATTAGCAGAAGCAACAGGCTGTCACTATCATGTCTGTCATGTGAGTACAAAAGAATCGGTACGTGTGATTCGCGATGCAAAGAGAGCAGGCATTCATGTAACAGCGGAAGTCTCACCACATCATCTATTACTCAGTGAGACGGATATTCCTGAAGATAATGCAGACTGGAAGATGAATCCTCCATTGCGTTCAAAAGAAGATCAACAAGCATTATTCGAAGGGCTAATGGATGGAACGATTGATATAATTGCAACCGATCATGCTCCTCATGCAGCAGAAGAGAAAGCATTAGGATTCAGAGAAGCTCCTTTTGGCATTGTAGGATTAGAAACAGCATTTCCGCTTTTATATACACATCTGGTTTTAGAAGGAAAAATGACGCTACATCAGTTAGTAGAAAGAATGACCGAAAAACCAGCAGCGACATTTCAACTTCCTTATGGAAAGTTAGAAGTAGGCTCTGTAGCTGATGTTACTGTCATTGATCTTGAAAAAGAAGAAACGATTCATCGTGACACCTTTTATTCAAAAGGTAAAAACACACCTTTCGATAATTGGACAGTAAAGGGAATTCCTGTACTTACAATGGTAAATGGAATCGTCGTATATGAGGAGGCTAAACAACATGAAGAAGCGTAAATTAATTCTAGAAGATGGAACAGTTTTTAATGGAACAGCGTTTGGCAGTGATTCCGAATCTAGTGGTGAAATTGTATTTAATACTGGAATGACCGGTTATCAAGAAGTCATAACCGACCCAAGTTATTGTGGTCAATTCGTTACATTAACCTATCCTCTAATTGGAAATTATGGCATTAATCGTGATGATTTTGAGACAGTGACACCATTTATTCATGGTCTTGTTGTAAAAGAGTTTAGTGAAAATCCGTCTAACTTCCGGAATGAAGAGACATTAGATGAGTTTTTAAAGGTGCATAATATTCCAGGGATTGCAAATATCGACACTCGGAAGCTTACTCGAATCATTCGAAAACACGGTACAATGCGAGCAGTCATGATCGATGAGGAGAAAAAGGTACAGGACGTACTAGATCAATTAAGACTTGCTGAAATGCCAAGAGACCAAGTAAAACAAACATCAACTAGTAAACCTTATGTTGTACCAGGTAGAGGGCTACGTGTGGTGATGGTTGACTTCGGTGCAAAGCACGGAATCCTACGAGAATTAACAAAACGTGACTGTCATATCACTGTTGTACCTCACAACTATAGTGCGGAAGCAATTCTGCGATTAAAACCAGATGGAATTATGTTAACGAATGGTCCTGGAGATCCAAAGGATGTTCCAGAAGCAATTGAGATGATAAAACAGCTCATTGGCCAAATTCCTATATTCGGTATTTGCCTGGGGCATCAATTACTGGCGCTTGCTTGTGGAGCTGATACAGAAAAAATGAAATTCGGACACAGGGGAGCGAATCATCCAGTAAAAGATTTGAGAGCGAGAAAAACGTATTTAACATCGCAAAATCATAGTTATGCAGTTAACGCTTCTTCACTAATAGATACAGGACTTGAACTAACTCAGATTGCATTGAATGATGAAACGGTAGAAGGGATTCGTCATACTGCTTACCCAGCGTTTTCTGTTCAATATCATCCAGAAGCTTCACCTGGTCCGGAAGATACCAATTATTTATTTGATGAGTTTTTAAACCTGATGAAATACAGCACAGTGAAACAAGGAGGAGAAGTATATGCCTAAACGTACAGACATCAACAAAATTCTTGTAATCGGATCAGGACCAATCATCATTGGTCAAGCTGCTGAATTTGATTACTCAGGTACGCAAGCTTGTCAAGCATTGAAAGAGGAAGGGTATACCGTAATATTAGCTAACTCTAACCCTGCGACCATTATGACCGATCATACTGTAGCAGATAAAGTTTATATGGAGCCATTAACAGAAGAGTTCTTAACTAAAATTATACGTAAAGAACATCCGGATGCCATCTTACCAACATTAGGAGGACAAACAGGTCTTCATTTAGCAATGGAGCTGTTTCACAAAGGAATTTTGGAAGACCATCAAGTTCAGCTGTTAGGGTCAGCACCTGATTCGATTGAAAAAGCAGAAGATAGAGAGCTATTCCGGAAGTTAATGAATGAGTTAAACGAACCTGTTCCTGAAAGCGCGATTGTGCATACGGTAGAAGAAGCGTTCGATTTTGCTAATACGATCGGCTATCCACTAATTGTACGTCCTGCATACACACTGGGTGGAACTGGTGGTGGAATGTGTTACAACGAGGCAGATTTAAAGGAAATTACGAAAAATGGCTTATCTTTATCTCCAGTGAATCAGTGTTTAATCGAACGAAACATTGCAGGTTTTAAAGAAATTGAATATGAAGTAATGCGAGATAAGAATGACCAAGCTATTGTAGTGTGCAATATGGAGAATATTGACCCAGTTGGAATTCATACCGGTGACTCAATCGTAGTTGCGCCATCGCAAACATTAAGTGATCGTGAGTATCATTTATTACGAAATGCTTCATTAAAAATAATTCGAGCATTAGGAATTGAAGGTGGATGTAACGTTCAGTTAGCACTAGACCCGAACAGTTTTCAATATTATATTATCGAAGTTAACCCAAGAGTGAGTCGATCGTCTGCTCTTGCATCAAAGGCGACTGGGTATCCGATTGCGAAAATTGCTGCAAAAATTGCAGTTGGCTATTCCTTAGATGAAATCATTAATCCAATTACAGGTAAAACATATTCGATGTTTGAGCCTGCACTTGACTATGTAGTGACAAAATTCCCACGTTTCCCATTTGATAAGTTTACGACAGGAGATCGTCGCCTTGGAACACAAATGAAAGCAACCGGAGAAGTGATGGCGATAGGAAGGAATCTTGAAGAATCATTATTAAAAGGGGTACGATCGTTAGAAATAGGTACAGAAGAGTTATATTTAAAAAAGGCAGTAAATATTACAGAGGAAGATTTGGTGAAACGGTTAACTCGAGCAGATGATGAACGTATCTTCTTAATTGCAGAAGCACTTCGTCAGGGCTATTCTGTCGATTGGATTTTCAATCATACGAAAATCGATCCTTTCTTTTTATATGCCATTGAGCGGGTTGTAAATATGGAAGAAGAATTAAAAAGTGATGTTGGTAATCTAGAAAAATTAATAAAAGCAAAGCAATGGGGACTATCCGATTCTGAAATTGCTAGGTTATGGGAAATGACAGTTGATGATATATATCAAATTCGCAAAGAAAATCAAATTGTACCTGTGTTTAAAATGGTAGACACATGTGCAGCAGAATTCTCCTCAGAAACACCTTACTTTTACAGTACCTATGAAGAAGAAAATGAATCGATTGTTACAGATCGAAAGAAAATATTAGTGTTAGGTTCAGGACCAATTCGAATTGGTCAAGGAATCGAATTTGATTATGCAACTGTACATTCTGTTTATGCGATCAAAGAAATGGGTTACGAGGCGATTATTATGAATAATAATCCAGAAACCGTATCTACTGATTTTACAATTTCCGATAAACTTTACTTTGAGCCACTAACCTTAGAAGATGTTATGCATGTTGTCGATCTAGAACAACCAGAAGGAGTAATTGTTCAATTTGGAGGACAGACGGCAATTAATCTAGCAGAGGGACTAGAAAGAAGAGGTGTTCGCATCCTTGGTACAGGATTGGATGCAATTGATCGTGCAGAGGATCGAGATAAATTTGAAGTTTTATTAGATGAATTAAATATACTCAGACCAAAAGGAAAAGCTGTACCTCGGTTAGATCAAGCAATTGATACAGCCAATGCGATTGGTTACCCGGTTCTTGTTCGACCATCCTACGTAATCGGCGGAAGCAGAATGGAAATTGTATATAACGAACAAGAATTAGAAAATTATTTGGAAAAATCCAGTCACATTGATTCCGCACATCCAATTTTAATTGATAAGTATTTAACAGGTATGGAAGTAGAAGTTGATGCGATCAGTGATGGGGAGACAACGATCATTCCAGGTATCATGGAGCATATTGAACGTGCGGGAGTACATTCTGGAGATTCAATGGCGGTCTATCCACCTCAACGGTTGTCAAATGCTGTAAAAGAAAAATGCTTAGGTGCTGCGATAAAGATTTCAAAAGCACTTCAAGTGAAAGGATTAATAAATATTCAATTTATTATCCGCGAAGAAGACGTGTATGTTCTGGAAGTAAATCCTAGGGCGAGCCGGACGATTCCTTTCTTAAGCAAGATCACAGGGGTTACTATGGCAAATATCGCAACGAGATGTATTCTTGGTGAGAAACTAGCAGATCAAGGCTATGAAACTGGAATTCTACCAGAACAGGATCAAGTATCAGTTAAAATACCAGTATTTTCTTTTGAAAAATTACGTAGCGTAGATACAATTCTCGGACCAGAAATGAAATCAACTGGTGAAGCAATAGGCTATGACAGAACCTTAGAAAAAGCACTTTACAAAGGAATGATTGCTGCAGGTCTAACTGTACCTCAAGAAGGAGGAGTACTTCTCACGGTAGCGGATAAAGATAAGGCAGAGATGTTAGAAGTAGCGGAACATTTTCACCAACTTGGATTTGTTCTATATGCAACTGAAGGGACAGCGGAATACGTACAACATGAAGGGAATTTACCGGTGGTTCCAGTTGCTAAGATTGGAGCAGAAGAACCAACTGTACTCTCAATAATTGAATCAGGGCAAGTCCAGTTTGTGATTAACACCTTGAATTCCGGTCAAAAGCCTCGTTCTGATGGATTCTTAATCCGAAGAGAAGCAGTAGAACATGGAATTGCTTGTTTGACAAATATGGATACCGTAAACGCCATATTACGAGTAATTGACGCAACATCGTTTAGTGCGCAACCGATTGGAGTAGATAAGAAGGTGGTCATGTCATGAGAAAACGCGAGACAATGTCTGTTCTATCAGTAACACAAATTGCTACAGACACCTTTGAGATGATAGCGAAAAATAGTAGAATTAGTGAACAGGCAAAACCAGGACAATTCGTACACATTTACATTCCTGGACATACGTTACGGCGCCCAATCTCTATTGCAGCAGTGGATCCCTCCACTGCTAGCGTATCGCTTGTATTTAAAGCAATCGGGGAAGGGACCAAACAATTATCCAACTATCAAGCGGGGATGCAAATCGATGTGTTAGGACCAAATGGTAATGGTTTTTCGCTAGATATTAGTGACGATGAACGTGTGCTGCTAATTGGAGGAGGAGTAGGTGTTCCACCAATGTATCACTTAGCAAAACGATTATCCGAAGAAACTTCTATAGATATTGTCTCGGTACTTGGATTTCAGACGAAAGATGCAGTTTTTTATGAAAAAGAATTTAACCGTATTGGTGAAACACATATTGTTACCGATGATGGCTCTTATGGGACACATGGTGTTGTTACGGATGTAATAGGACAATTTAATGATTGTACACAATACTTTAGCTGTGGTCCATTGCCAATGTTAAGAGCAGTGAAAAGTCAGCTTAATCATATCCCCGGTAAGGTTTCTTTAGAGGAAAGAATGGGATGTGGAGTAGGTGCATGTATGGCCTGTGTGCTACCTACCGTGGATAATCACTATAAGAAAATTTGTAGTGAAGGACCAGTATTTGTTGCTGAGGAGGTTGTTCTATGAATCTATCTGTAAAGTTACCAGGGTTAAACTTAAAAAATCCTATCATGCCAGCATCTGGCTGTTTTGGGTTTGGGAAAGAGTATAGTGAATATTATGACTTAAGCCTTTTAGGCGGAGTAATGATGAAAGCAGCCACTCCATTTGAAAGATTAGGTAATCCAACTCCTCGTGTAGCAGAAACAAATGCAGGAATGTTAAATGCAATTGGACTACAGAATCCTGGAGTACAACAAATAATTGATTATGAAGTACCACGGCTGGCCAAATACGATACATCGATTATTGCAAATATTGCAGGTAGTTCTATTGAAGAATACGAGTTTGTAGCAGCTGCATTTAATCAAACAGAAGATGTACATGCACTCGAATTAAATATTTCTTGTCCAAATGTTAAACAAGGTGGAATTCAATTTGGTAATGATCCTACTATGGCAAAAAAAGTAACGGATATAGTTAAGAAAGTGAGTAACAAACCTGTTTATGTAAAGCTTTCACCAAATGTGCATAACATTACGGAGATGGCAAAAGCAGTGGAAGAAGCTGGTGCGGATGGGCTATCGATGATCAACACATTAACCGGAATGAAGATTCATCTACCATCACGAAAACCATTAATCGCTAATAAGACCGGGGGGCTATCTGGTCCTGCAATAAAACCAGTTGCTATTCGTATGATTTATGAAGTAAGGCAACAAGTTTCAATTCCAATTATTGGGATGGGAGGAATCTCTAACGCAGAAGATGTCTTGGAGTTTTTAATTGCTGGGGCAGATGCTGTCGCAGTTGGCACTGCGAATTTTCAGAATCCATTTGCTTGTGTGGATATCATAAACGAATTACCAGTAGTATTGGACCGGTATGGGTTTCAGTCAATTGAAGATGTTATTGAGGAAAGGGGGATAATGGTATGACGATGTTTGTAGCACTTGATTTTCCTAATTGGAAACAAACAGAGGCATTTCTATATAAAAATGAATTGCAAGGAGTTCCTGTTAAAGTTGGTATGGAACTTTTTTATAAAGAAGGTCCTAAGGTAATCGAAAAATTAAAAAAGAATAATCATTCGATATTTCTAGATCTGAAATTACATGACATACCAAATACAGTCCATCGAGCAATGAAAAATATTGCTTCTTTAGGTGTTGATTTAGTTACAACGCATACACTTGGCGGGAGCGAAATGATTACTCAAGCAAAATTAGGACTTGAACAATCACAAACAAAATTGATTGCAGTAACCTTGTTAACATCGGTAGATGAAGAAGTGATTCAACAACAATTGCGTCTAGCTGGAAATGTTCCGGAAAATGTTGATCATTTAGCAAGATTAGCAAAAGATGCAGGAGCGGATGGGGTAGTTAGCTCAGTCCATGAAGTAGAATTTATTAAAAAAGCATGTGATGCATCTTTCTTAACATTAACACCAGGAATACGGTTTGACACTTCAAATGTTCATGATCAAAAACGTGTCGCAACACCAGAAATGGCAAATCAAGTTGGTAGTGACTTTATTGTAGTAGGTAGAGCGATAACACAATCTGATCATCCTTACGCAACATATATGGAAGCAAAGAAACGTTGGGAGGGAGCATAGGATGAACAAACAAATAACAAAGGAACTACTGGAAATAGGAGCAGTACAGATTAATCTAGATACCTATTTTACTTGGACCTCAGGATTAAAATCCCCTATCTATTGTGATAATCGTTTAACAATGAGTTATCCTAAAGTTCGAAAAAATATTGCTTATGCATTTATTCATATGTTAGAAGATGATGGCTTTAAACCTGATGTAATAGCAGGATGTGCTACAGCTGGCATACCGCATGCTGCATGGCTATCTGATCTTTTAGATCTACCTATGGTATATGTTAGATCAAAACCGAAAGGACATGGAAAAGGAAATCAAGTAGAAGGTGCCAGTGTAGAAGGGAAAAAGGTACTAGTAATTGAGGATTTAATCTCAACTGGCGGCTCATCTATTGAAGCTGCAAAAGCTCTGCAAGGAGCAGGAGCTAACGTCCTAGCAGTCTATTCAATTTTTACATATGGGCTGAACAAATCAAAACATGCTTTTTCACAGGCTAATATCACTAATCGATCCATTACAGGTTTTGACGAATTAATTCAAGAACTAATCGATGCCTTAGGGTTATCAGAGAAAGAAAAAATAGAGTTATTGACTTTTAGAGAAAGTTTATAAACATAAAGAACGGTAGTTGGAGAAAAAACCTCCGTCTAGAATCGTAGTTCTAAAAAAGCAAGGTGAGTCTCGTTGATAAGGAATATATAGGGGCTCACCAGCTGCTTTATAAAGTGAAGATATTTCTTACAATCATAATTTATTTCTAAAAGTTAGATTTCTTTTAGAGGGTTTCGCAATAATTAATCTCCTTTTTGATACATTACCATCCATTCATCAATTGAAAATGATTGAAGTTGCTCATTTTGTTGCTTAACATCAAAATAAGCTTTCACTCTCGGATTAGCACCTAATAGATAAGATTCCACAATATTTTTCTGGTTTGGATCTTCAACAGTACGGTCAACCCAATCTTGGAAGGGGAGCACTTTCTTTTGAAGTTGCTCTTTTCTAATAGATAAGGGGTAGATAGAAATAATTTGTTTCCATTCAGAAACCTTTAATGAGCGCATATGACTGGGATCACGTAATTTTTCTAATTCGTTTACGTAGAGTTCAAGCTCAATGTCTTCACTGGAAATATTATCAACGAAAATAAATGTACCTTTTGGTTTTAAAACTCGATTTGTTTCTTCTATAAATTTTGTAGGATTTGGAAAATGATGAGCTGCAATTCTGCAGCTTACGATATCAAAAGATTGATCCAAAAACGGCAAGTTCTCTGCATCAGCAACTACATAATGAATATTAGTATAATTTTTTAGATGATTACGCGTTTCTTGAAGCATTTTTGGAGTTAAATCAGTTGCTATCACATTTTTTACATGAGGAGAATATTTTTTTGCTACATGCCCTCCACCTGTTGCTAGATCTAACATAACCATTTCTTTATTAGGCGCTGTCCACGTCATCATCTTATCCAGTTCTTTTTCATTGGCGTGAGTTTTACTTGTAATATACGCATTACTATTCTTAGCGAATGTCTTTTTTACTAACGATTTCTCATCCATCTACATCTTCCTCATCGATTTAATTTTAGAATTCCATTTACTATTAGTTTATGTGGTATGATGTAATAAGTAAAATACAATAAATTAATTAATATTGATAATATATACTTATATGAGGTGTTCAAAATGAGGATGGATGATTATGAGTTATTAATACGCTTAAATGAAATTGGTACGATTCGTGGAACGGCAAAGGCTGTTTTGATTTCCCAACCAGCTGTTACTCAACGCTTAAAATATATGGAAGAGTATTTCGGTGAAGCGATATTTATCCGAACTTCTAAACGTTTACTACCAACTCCAGCTGGGGAGATCGTTATTCAACATGCGAAGCAAGTCATTTATCAAGAAAAAGTCTTAAAGAACCGACTAGCAGAGACTGGTGAAGAAATTCAAGGAACGCTGTCTATTGCATGCTCTACCCTAATAAGTCAGCGATTTTTACCAAGTATCTTAGGTGAATTTACAGCTAAGTATCCCAAAGTAACAATTGATTTAGTGACCGGTATTAGTGAGGACATAAGGAGAAATCATAAAAAATATCATATTTGTATTATTCGAGGCGAAAAATTAAAAGAAACAACATCTGTTCATTTATTTGATGATCCGTTATATATGTTTGATACGGAACCATTTCCAAATAAACAAGTAAAGGAAAGGCCGTTAATTTCTTTTAAAAGTGATGATAGTATGCATGAACTTGTCGATAATTGGTTATATCATCAACAAGAATCTATTAAGCCCGTAAAAACATTAACAGTAGACCAAATCGAAACGTGTAAACAATTTATGAAACAAGGAATTGGAATGGCGGTTTTACCTGAAAGTGTTTCTGATCACCTAAAGGAAGAATATCCCCATATTGCTCTTGAGATAAATGGGAAGCCAGTTACACGCGATACGTGGGTATGTTATCAAGAAGGTATACGCAAATTACCACAGGTAGACCATTTTCTTGAATTACTACAGAAAACTACTTTTTAAATTCTATGTTTACAAATTGAATTTAACGGAAATATAAGAACTATACGTTAGAATAATAAGGAGTAGTGATCGTATGAGTGATATTCTATTTACTTCAACAGCCACAGCCAAAAATGGTAGAGATGGACATGTGAAATCAGATGATGGGATTATTGATGTAGATTTAGTTAACCCTGCTGGAGGTAAATCCGATAAAAAAGGATCGAATCCAGAGCAATTATTTGCTGCAGGATATTCTGCTTGTTACGATGGTGCGCTTAGCCATGTAGCATCTGAAAAAGGGAAGAAAATTAGTTCTGAGACAACTGCAGATGTCCATTTTATGAAAGATCCATCTGATGGTGGCTTCAAAATTGGAGCTACACTTCATATTAAAATAGAAGGTGTTAGCCAAGATGAGGCACAAGAATTAGCAGAAGCAGCACATGATTTCTGTCCTTATTCAAAAGCAACTCGTGGCAATATTGAAGTAACATTAAAACCAGAAGCTGTTTAATTAGGAAATATATAATAAAAGGTTCAAACCAAATCAGGTTTGAACCTTTTTTCTATGCTAAATTTAACTTTATCCTTTTCTTAATCGATCGACAGTTTCTTTAGATGGTGTTACATAAATCGTTTTTTGATTATCATAAATGACATAACCTGGTTTGGCACCGTTTGGTTTTCTAACATGACGAATGAATGTATAATCTACGGGTACCGAAGAAGATTGCTGTGATTTGCTAAAATAAGCAGCTAATTGAGCAGCCTCTTCTATCGTTTGTTCACTAGCTTGTTTATCTCGAATAATCACATGCGAACCAGGGATATCTTTTGTATGCAACCAAATATCATCACGATTTGCTAAACGCATCGTTGCGTATTCATTTTGTTTATTGTTTTTGCCGACAAGGATCGTAGTACCTTCTGAAGAGATATACTCTTCTGGTGCTGGTTTTTGCGGCTTTTTTTTCTTCTTCGACTGTCGCTGTTTTTTCAAATAGCCTTCTTCTCTTAATTCTTCGCGTATTTCCTCAATATCTTCTGTACTAGCGACATCTAATTGTTGTAATAACTGGTCTAAATACTGGATTTCCAAGTCTGTCCGTTTAATTTCTGATTGCATAACCTGTCTTGATTTTTTTAATTTAGCATACGTTTTAAAATAGCTTTGTGCATTTTCACTTGGTGATTTTTGAGGATTTAGTTTGATTAATACCTTTTTTTGGTCAGGATCGTAATAATCCACAACCTCTACCTGCTTATCGCCAAATTGAACTTCATGCATATGCGCAGTCAAAAGTTCTCCTAATCGCTGATATTCATCGGCATGCTCTGATTTTTTAACTGTTTGTTGATGTTTTTTTAGTTTACGTTCATTTTTCTGTTTTTCATTTTTTATAAATCGATATAAATCCTTTGCTTGCTGTTTTACTCTATCTCGTTCTGCTTTTCCAGAATAGAACGCATCTAACATTTTATTTACTGATTCAAATGATTCTTTTTCTACATTGCTTTTTAATGTTAATGGAAGTACGTGAAAATCTTCTTTTCCATTTCGGTAGATCGATGGAGTATATTCATGTGTAGCTAATCGACGTTGTACTTCTTCAAACATGGATTGATATTGTTCATTTGTTCCTAGAGCTACTTTTGATGCAAGATCTTTCGTAACCAATGGTGAAAAACCTTCCAGTATTTCTAGCATCTGCTGATCAATTTTGCCTGAATTAAAATCAAGCTTTTGAATAAATTGCTCGCTTGAAAGTTCTAATGGATGGAACTTTTGCTGATCTGGTGGTGCTTGATAGGATTGACCAGGAAGTATAGAACGATGCCGATTTTGAGAATAAGAAATGTGTTTTAAGCTATCAATGATAACACCTTTTTCTTGATCGACTAAAATAAGGTTACTGTGTTTTCCCATTAGTTCCATGATTAATTGTTTATAGCTTACATCACCAATTTCATTTCTTGTACGTATTGTTAATATTACAATTCTTTCCAATCCTTTTTGTTCGATTTTTTCAATAATGGCTCCAGATAAATGCTTTCGTAAAATCATACAAAACATCGGAGGTTCTTTCGGATTCATATAATTATCATTTGTTATATGAAATCTAGCATATGTTGGATGTATCGAAAATAACAGGGTCTGATTCACAGAATTGTTCCGTACAGTCATGACAATTTCACTATCAGTTGGTTGATAGATTTTTGCAATTTTACCACGAACTATTTCATTTTGTAACTCTTCGGTTATGGCTCTAGTAACAATACCATCAAATGGCATAATAAATCACCTCTTGCGACATTATAGCATTTTTTTACTGGGAACGGCATAGATATGGATTAAGAGCTTGTACAATCTATTCATTGTCGGAGGAATGCTGATGAAATGGTATCAATTAGATGTAGAAAAAGTAGAGCAGAAGCTCCAAGTAATTTCAAATCGCGGTTTAAACAACAATCAAGCAGTGGAAAGAAGAAAACAACATGGCGAAAACGTATTAGAATCTAAGAAGCAAGTTTCAAATTGGATTCTATTTTTCAAACAATTTCAAGATTTTATGGTGTTGGTTTTGTTAGCCGCGACATTAATCGCTGGTTTACTTGGAGAATATATTGATGCAATCGCAATTATGGTGATTGTATTGATAAATGGGTGTATTGGATTTTTTCAAGAACAAAAAGCAGAAAATTCATTAGAGAAATTAAAAGAGCTTTCTGCTCCAATTGCTAGTGTGTTACGAGAAAAACAATGGGAAAAAATATCTTCTCGCGATATCGTTATTGGAGATGTTGTACGCATTAATAGCGGGGATCGTATTCCAGCTGATATTCGCATTATTAAGTCTAATGGTTTGGAAACTGAAGAATCTGCATTAACTGGAGAGTCACTACCCGTCAGCAAACATGCTACAGCAATAACTGCTGAGAACTTGGATGTTCAAGACCAAACGAATATGGGGTTCATGGGGACAATGGTTACCCGTGGTTCTGGAACCGGTGTTGTTGTTGGGACAGGTATGAAGACGGTGATGGGCCAGATAGCATCTCTCATTCAAGGAACGAAAAAATCCGTAACTCCACTTGAAATGAAACTGGCAGAGTTAGGGAAAATTTTAATTGTAGTTGCCTTGTTATTGACGGTGTTGGTAGTAGGTGTTGGGGTAGTACAAGGGCATCCTATGTACGAAATGTTTCTAGCAGGTGTCTCACTTGCGGTAGCAGCTATTCCAGAAGGATTACCTGCAATCGTGACAGTAGCGTTGTCTCTTGGAGTACAGCGTATGATACGAAAGAAAGCAATTGTACGTAAATTATCTGCCGTAGAAACATTAGGCTGTGCATCAGTTGTTTGTTCTGATAAAACAGGAACCATGACGGAAAATCAAATGACTGTTAAAGAAATGTATTTGAATGGTGAATATTTATATGTAACTGGAGATGGTTACCAAACTCAAGGTGATTTCTTTTTAAACAAAAATAAAGTTGAGCGAACGCACCCAAACCTAGAAACGATGCTACTCTATGGAATGATATGTAATCATTCACAGTTAATGGTTAAAAAAGGAAAAAATTTTATTGACGGAGATCCAACTGATGGCGCGTTATTAGTAGCAGCACGAAAATTAGGTTTACATGTTGATAGAAAAGAAGACTATCATGTTATTAAAGAATTACCATTTGACTCTGATCGTAAACGAATGAGTGTAATTGTTGAAGACAAAAATGGAATGAAGATGGTTATAACAAAAGGAGCTCCCGATGTTTTATTACCTCGATCCACCTATTATCTAGATGAAAATGGACGCTCACTATTAAAAAAAGAAGATACTAAAGAAATTGAAAATGCTGTGTATCATATGGCTGGAAAAGCGCTCCGAACAATTGCGATTGGAGTACGTATTTTACCTAATAATATGAATATTGATAGTGCACTGATTGAAAATGAACTCACATTTATTGGATTGTATGGGTTAATGGATCCACCTAGAAAAGAAGTGAAGTCAGCAATACGTGAATGTAAGGAAGCAGGAATCAAAACAGTAATGATAACGGGAGATCATGCACATACTGCTCGAGCAATTGCAAGTCATTTACAATTGTTACCTGAAAATGGACTACTATTTGAAGGGAAACAATTAAACAACATGTCAGATCATGAATTGGAAGATGTCATTGAAGATGCATACGTTTTTGCAAGAGTTACTCCAGAACATAAATTACGAATCGTAAAAGCTTTTCAAAATAGGGGGCATATAGTTGCTATGACGGGGGATGGAGTGAATGATGCTCCAGCAATAAAGGCAAGTGATATTGGTATCAGCATGGGGATTAATGGTACAGATGTAACAAAAGAAGCTTCATCACTCGTATTAATGGATGATAATTTTGCAACGATAAAATCTGCTATAAACGAAGGCAGAAACATCTATGAAAATATCCGTAAATTTATTCGATACTTACTAGCTTCTAATGTTGGAGAAATACTAGTCATGTTATTTGCTATGTTATTAGCATTACCACTACCACTCGTTCCGGTACAAATACTTTGGGTGAACTTAGTGACGGATGGATTACCTGCCATGGCGCTTGGTGTGGATAAAGCAGAAGGCGATGTAATGAAGCGTAAGCCAAGGAATCCTAGAGAAGGTATTTTTTCAAGAGGGTTAGGATATAAAATTGTATCGCGAGGAATATTAATAGGGATTGTTACATTGATAGCTTTTATGGTAACGCATCAAAATAATCCTGAGCATCTGATTTATGCTCAAACTACTGCATTTGCTACATTAGTAGTTGCACAATTGATTCATGTTTTTGATTGTCGAAGCGAACATTCGGTCTTTGCCAGAAATCCATTTGGAAATATGTACCTTGTTTATGCGGTGCTTTCCTCGTTATTATTGTTATTAGTTGTGATTTATTGGACACCACTTCAACCGATTTTCCATACAACTGCACTCAGTCTTATAGATTGGTTGTTAGTTGTTGGGTTAGGAGCAATCCCGACTGTAGTCTTCGGCTATTCAAAAAAATAAATAAACCATGTAGTGGAATCATTCGTATCCCGAGCCCGAATTTTACGCGTCTTAGATCAAGTGCCGTAAAAGTTCGGGTCTTTTGTTTGTAAAACATGATAGAATATTAGTTTGTGACTGTTGTTTAGATCAGCTTTTTAGTAGGTTAGTTGCGTTCGATCATCTATGGCAGTTGTATTCAAAACTTTTTGTTTGCTAAATATTTTTTTTCTTCCAACTCTTCTATACGTATTGTGTCTAGCAAATTTATGGTATAAAATTCGATAAAGATAAAGTATAATGTTACTATTAGAGAAGAATAATTAGAGAAAAAAGTAGTTGTAATATGATTGAGGGGGAAGTAAGTTGAATTTAAGTCTAATAAATATCGGTTTTGGTAACGTTGTTTCTGCCAATCGAATAATTTCAATTGTTTCACCGGAGTCAGCACCTATTAAACGTATTATAACCGTTGCTAGAGATAATAATAAACTAGTGGATGCTACATATGGTAGACGTACAAGAGCAGTTATTATTACAGATAGTGACCATGTTGTTCTTTCTGCTGTACAGCCAGAAACAGTTGGTCAGCGAGTAATTAGTAACGATGAAATTTCAGATGAGTAGAATCACATAGTAGGAGGAAATAAGTTGATAAAAGAGAAAGGCATTTTATTTATTCTATCTGGCCCATCCGGAGTTGGAAAAGGGACGGTAAGAAAGAAGTTATTTGAAGAAGAAACGGATTTGCAATATTCTATTTCAATGACAACGAGAGATAGGCGACCTGGAGAAGTAGACGGTGTTGATTATTTTTATAAAACAAAAGAGGAATTTGAACAATTAATTAAAGACGGCCAGCTTTTAGAATATGCTCAATATGTCAATAATTATTATGGAACACCTCGAAACTATGTGGAAGAAACGTTAGAAAAAGGACAAGATGTTTTCTTAGAAATAGAAGTGCAAGGTGCATTACAAGTAAAAGAAAACTTCCCAGAAGGCGTGTTTATATTTTTGTTCCCACCAAGCCTTGATGAGTTAAAAAACCGGATTGTAAGTCGTGGAACAGAATCTCAGGAATTGGTGCTTAATCGATTAAAAGAAGCGCGTAATGAAATCGAGATGATGGATGCTTACGATTATGTAGTGGTGAACGACGAAGTACAGCATGCAGTTGATAAAGTAAAAACAATTATTAAAAGTGAACACTTGAAACGAGAGAGAATTGCAAAACAATATAAAAAGATATTGGAGGATGAGTTATCATGATGTTAGAACCTTCTATTGACTCTTTACAAAAACGAATTAAATCTAAATACAGCCTAGTTACACTATCTGCAAGAAGAGCGAGACAATTGAGTGAAACGACAAAACAACCATTGGTTGAGAAATCGAAATCTCATAAGTTTGTTGGTATGGCTCTTGAAGAAATTGAAGCAGGAAAATTATATATTGAGAATTAAAATGGACCCTCTGCCACTGCGGAGGGTTTTTCATTGTATCGGATGGTTAATACTTTTGAAAAGCGATTGTTCACATTATATGTTATAAATAAGGTAGAATGATCGGATAGTTGAAGGGGGTAAAATCATGCTACAAAACAAAAAAATTTTACTTGGCGTTTCTGGTGGAATAGCTGTATATAAAGCATGCGGTCTTGCAAGTAAACTAAGTCAAGCAGGCGCAGAGGTAAGGGTAATAATGACAGAAAGTGCTCGTGAATTTGTTTCACCACTTACGTTTCAAGCATTGACTAGAAATCCAGTATATACAGATACTTTCGATGAAAAAAATCCAAAAAAAATAGCGCATATTGATATTGCTGATTGGGCAGATATTGCCATTATTGCTCCAGCTACAGCAAACATTATTAGCAAACTGGCTAGTGGACAAGCAGATGATATGCTCTCAACTACGATGTTGGCGACACAAGCGGAAGTCTATATAGCGCCTGCAATGAATGTACATATGTACGCGCACCCAGCTGTTATTAAAAATATGAAACAGCTTGAATCTTGGGGATATCACTTTATTGAACCTGGCGCAGGTTATTTAGCTTGTGGTTATGTCGGAAAAGGAAGATTAGAAGAACCGGAAGAGATTGTTTCTGTCATCCAAAGACATGTTTCACAACAACAATATTTACATGGAAAGAAAATCCTTATTTCTGCAGGTCCAACTCGAGAAATCGTAGATCCTGTTCGCTTTTTCTCTAATCGTTCATCGGGGAAAATGGGATTTGCCTTAGCCGAGGCAGCGGCAAATCTAGGAGCGGAAGTTACACTTGTTTCAGGTCCAGTAAATTTACAAATAAGCCATCCTAATATTAAACGAATTGATATAACTTCTGCAGAAGAGATGTTTAATGTGATCATAGACCATTTTGACCAACAAGATATTGTCATTAAATCTGCAGCAGTTGCAGATTATCGTCCTAAATTCATTCATCAAGGAAAAATAAAGAAAAGGGACGGAGATTACACAATTGAAATGGAAAGAACAAGAGATATATTAGCAACACTAGGTGAACAGAAAAAACATCAGTTTTTAGTAGGATTTGCTGCTGAAACAGATACACCAATTGAATACGGATTAGGAAAACTAGATCGTAAAAATCTAGATGCAATTGTTGTAAACGACGTTAGTTCAGAAGGTGCTGGTTTTGAGAGGGATACGAATATTGTTACTTATATAAACAAGAAAAAACAACAAGAGCCAATCCAGCAAGCAACAAAGTCAGATATAGCCTACCAATTATTTAAATTGATTGCTCGAGACTTAAAGGATGATGACCGTTGAATATAGCAAGTGTTATTGTGGATGTGCCATCTAGTTCAACGAATCAAACATTTGATTATCTTATTCCTGAGCAGTTTCAAGGTATTATCCAAAAAGGTATGAGGGTAATTGTACCCTTTGGACCAAGAAAAATTATGGGTTTTGTGACAGAAGTTAAAGCTAAGACTTCTTTAACAAAGGTAAAAGAAATAATCGATGTATTGGATATTAGTCCAGTATTAACAGAGGAGTTATTGAATTTAGGTAAATGGGTTTCTCAGAAAACATTAAGTCTATCCATTACTGTTCTTCAAACGATGCTTCCACAAGTTTTAAAATCACAGTATAGTAAAGATTTAGTAAGAGAAACCGAAGGGAAATTGCCAGATGAACTTGAAGCGTTATTTGCTGGTCGTGAATCGATTGACTTTGAAGAGATTGGAAAATCAACCATCTCATATAGGGTGATTAAAAGTTATATTGATTCTGGAGATCTATCTGTATCATATCATGTACAATCCAGAATCACGAAGAAATATCAAACGATGGTCATCCCTTCAAAATCTCCAATTCAGTTAGAAGAAGAGATAATGAGTTTACCAAAGAATGCAAGTAAACAACAGCAATTAATAAACTATCTTGCAGATAATCAAAGTGAAATAGAAAAGAAACATCTATTACAAATAACCAATGCTTCTGCACAGACATTAAAGACAATTGAGGAAAAGGGAATTGTTCAAACCTATCAAAAAGAAGTCTTTCGTGATCCATATAAAGACCATTTTATCGAACCAACTTCTCCTTTAACGTTAACAAATGAACAAGCTCAAGCTATGGAACCAATAAAAAAGAGTATGGAAAACCATACCGATGAAATTTTCTTGTTGCATGGAGTAACTGGTAGCGGGAAAACAGAGATTTATTTACAAGCGATTCAACAAGTAATTGAAGAAGGAAAAGAGGCTATTGTACTTGTACCGGAAATTTCTCTTACCCCTCAAATGGTAAATAGATTTAAAGGTAGGTTTGGAAGTAAAGTAGCGGTTATGCATAGTGGATTATCCTCGGGAGAAAAGTACGATGAATGGAGAAAAATTCATCGTCAAGAAGTACAAGTAGTAGTAGGTGCTCGATCAGCCATATTTGCTCCATTTGAAAATCTAGGAATTATCATTATAGATGAAGAGCATGAAACAACATATAAACAAGAGGATCAACCGCGTTATCATGCAAAAGATGTTGCGATCGAGCGGGCCAAATATCATCAATGTCCAGTTGTACTTGGGAGTGCCACTCCATCCCTTGAATCTTTTGCTAGAGCTTCTAAAGATGTGTACACATTATTAACATTACAGGAACGAACAAACCATCAGACCATGCCAAAAGTGGATATCGTGGATATGCGTAATGAATTACATGCAGGCAATCGATCCATGTTTTCTCGTCCATTGATGGAACAGATGGAAGAAAGATTACGACGTGGAGAACAAATTGTACTTCTATTAAATCGACGTGGATACTCCACATTTGTCATGTGTAGAGACTGTGGCCATGTGTGTGAATGTCCTCATTGTGATATTGCATTAACATATCATAAGAATACACAACGTCTGAAATGCCATTATTGTTCGTATGAACAAGCAGTGCCGCAGATTTGTCCTGAGTGTGAAAGTGATTTAATACGATATTTTGGTACGGGTACACAAAAAGTAGAAGAAGCATTGGCAAAACAAATGCCTGAAGCTAGCGTGATTAGGATGGACGTTGATACAACGAGACGAAAAGGTTCTCACGAAAAACTCTTAAAACAATTTTCCGAGAAAAAGGCAGATATATTATTAGGAACACAAATGATTGCTAAAGGTCTTGATTTTGCTAATGTAACATTAGTGGGTGTACTTTCTGCAGACTCTATGTTGCATATTCCAGACTTTCGATCATCTGAACGAACTTTCCAATTATTAACACAGGTTAGTGGAAGAGCTGGTAGACATGAGCTTCCAGGAGAAGTAATTATTCAAACGTATACGCCAGAGCATTATAGTATTGAGTTTGCATCTGAGTATGATTATGACAACTTTTATAGGAAAGAAATGGCGATGAGAAAGGCGTTTCAATATCCACCTTATGTATTTTTAGGGCTTATTACAGTAGCTCATGAAAACCATGCAAGAGCAATTCAAGTGACGCAAGAAATTGTACAGATGCTTTCCAATATTGTGGAGGAAAGAACAACTGTGTTAGGTCCAACTCCATCACCTGTACCTAGGATCAAAGATAGATATCGCTATCAATGCATGATAAAATACAAAAATGAACCAAATTTGCATGAATACCTAGGTCATATACAGGATCACTTTTCTGATGAAATTAGAAAGCAGCAATTGCAATTAACTATCGATATGCAGCCTTATTATATGATGTAAAAAAGCGTACAATGAAAGAAGGTATAAATAGTGAAACGAATTGTATTTATGGGAACTCCAGATTTTGCAGTACCAGTATTGCAAAGGTTAATAGAATTAAAATATGACATTGTGTTAGTGGTTACACAGCCTGATCGGCCGAAAGGGAGAAAAAAAGTAATCACACCACCTCCAGTTAAAGAAGAAGCAATCAAACATAATTTGGATATTTTTCAACCGGAAAAACTACGAGATGATTTTGAAAAAATTATTGATTTAAAACCTGATTTAATAGTCACTGCAGCATATGGTCAAATATTGCCGAAAGAGATACTAGAAAGTCCAACTTATGGTTGTATTAACGTACATGCTTCACTTCTTCCAGAGTTACGTGGCGGTGCACCAATTCATTATGCAATTATGCAAGGAAAAAATGTGACTGGCGTTACGATTATGTATATGGCAGAAAAATTAGATGCAGGAGATATTTTGACGCAGGTTGAAGTTCCAATTGAAAAGGATGATCATGTTGGAACGATGCATGATAAATTATCGCAAGCTGGTGCTAATCTACTTGCCGAAACACTTCCTCCATTATTTAATAATGAAATAACACCGAGGAAGCAGGATGAAAGTTTGGTTACTTTTGCTTCTAATATAAAAAGAGAACAAGAACGGATTGATTGGTCAAAATCAGCTGAAGAAATTGTAAATCATATCAGAGGTTTACATCCATGGCCAGTAGCATTTACAACCTATGAAGGTAAAGTAATGAAAATATGGTGGGGAGAAGAAACCTCTCGATTTACAAAATCGGGAAATATTGGTGAGGTTATTGAAAAAGATACAAATGGTTTTTATGTACAATGTGGTAATAACACCACGGTGAAAATCAGTGAAATACAACCTGCCGGTAAAAAACGCATGTTGGTTGAAGATTATTTAAAAGGTTCACAAGATCGAATAAAATTAGGAGTTAAATTAGGTGATTAAAATGAAGTATCAACTACGTAATACGATGCTCGATATATTAATTCGTATCGAGAAAGATCATGGTTTTAGTAATCTACTGCTAAACCATGAATTAAAACAACGACAATTTAATGAAAAGGATGAACGTCTACTTACAGAAGTAGTATATGGAAGTTTACAACATCAGATGACATTGGATTATTACTTATCTAAATTTGTTAAATCAAAGAAAAAGCTAGATGTTTGGGTTCAATCCTTGCTTAGAATGTCATTTTATCAAATGATTTATTTAGAAAAGGTTCCTGACCATGCGGTAATTCATGAGTCAGTGGAAATTGCAAAACAGCGTGGTCACAAAGGAATAGCATCTTTTGTGAACGGAGTATTACGTAGTTTACAACGTCAGGGAGTACCAGATCTAACGGATATTAAAGATCCAATAGAACTTATAGCAATTGAGACGAGTCATCCAGAATGGTTAGTAAAACGGTGGGCAGAAATGTATGGTATAGAAACTACAGCGAATATGTGTAGAAATAACTTAGAACGTCATCCACTTTCCATACGTATTCAACCCTTGCGAACTTCTAGAGAAGAAGTAATGCAAGAATTGAATCAATTAGGTATTGAATCTCGTCCATCTATATTTTCTAATCAAGGTATTATTATTAAAAAAGGAAATATTTTTAGAACAAACCTTATAAAAGAAGGAAAAGCCACCATTCAGGATCAAAGTTCCATGCTTGTTGGTGAAATGTTAGCAGTGGAATCGGGGATGCATGTATTGGATGGTTGTAGTGCACCTGGAGGAAAAGTGACACATGTCGCTGAGAAGATGCAAGATAAGGGTACTATCCATGCTTTTGATTTACATGCCAAAAAGATTAAATTAATTGATGAAAAAGCATCTACATTGCATCTAACTTCTATCCACGCTCAAAAAGGCGATGCAAGGAAACTAGCAAGTAAATATGAGAAAGATTCGTTTGATCGTATTGTTGTCGATGCTCCATGTTCAGGATTAGGAGTAATTAATGGAAAACCAGAAATTAAATATGAGAAATCAGAAGAAGATATTCACCGGTTAGCAATTATTCAGCAGGATATACTTAACGAAGTTATTCCATTGTTAAAACAAAATGGCTTACTCATTTATAGTACGTGTACAGTCGATAAGGAAGAAAATGATAATGTAGTTCGTAATGTAGTGCAGCAACATAATGATGTGGAAATTGATTTAAGCTTTCGTGATGAATTACCTAAAGAATTACAAGATGCTCCTGGATGGTCAGGAGAAGGGTTGCAATTATTCCCACAAGACTTTCACACAGATGGCTTCTTTTTAACGAGATTTAAAAAAATCCGATAATTTCGTTTTGTTATTGGTAAAATTGTGCAATACTTGATGTAAAGTTAGTTAATTATGATTAATGAAATAAAATTGGAGATAGGGGGGGAACAAGTGGAAGGACATTTTCTTACGGATCGCGGTAAGGTTCGAAATCATAATGAAGATGCTGGTGGATTATTTTACAATAAGAGTAACCAACTAATTGCAATTATTGCTGATGGTATGGGCGGTCACCAAGCAGGTGATGTAGCTAGTAAATTAGCAACTGATAGTATTAAACAAAAATGGTTAGATACCGACCGCTTGGAAGGACCAGAACAAGTGGAAGGTTGGTTAAAAGAAGCTGTTCAACTAACAAACCAACATATCTTTCGAAAGTCACAAGAAGATAAACGTTGTGAAGGAATGGGGACAACGGTAGTTATTGCTGTTGCTGTAGAGGAATATGTAACAATTGCTCATGTTGGAGATAGTCGCTGTTATCTACTAAACGAAGATGGCTTCCAACAAGTAACCGAGGATCATTCTTTTGTAAACGAATTAGTTCGAATTGGACAAATTTCTGAGGATGATGCTGAAATACACCCCCGTAAAAATGTGATTCTGCGAGCATTAGGTACGGATAATCAGGTGAATGTGGATTTAAAAACGTTAACATGGCAAAAGAATGATCGATTATTATTATGTTCGGATGGGTTATCTGATAAGGTGACTGAACACGAACTTGCTGATTTTACGGATTCTACTAAGGATATTGAAGCAATTGGTAGTGAACTGATTCAGTTAGCAAATAATCGGGGAGGAGAAGATAATATTTCTCTGATATTAATTGTCCATGACGATAGTTCTGTGGAGGCAGGTGATCCTGTTGAATAAAGGAGAACTACTGAATGAACGATATAAGATAATTAAGAAAATTGGCGGGGGCGGAATGGCTAATGTCTATCTTGCCAGAGATACGATTTTAGAACGAGATGTTGCTGTGAAAGCCCTCCGCATGGAATATATACATGATCAAGAGTTTATCGCTCGATTTGATCGTGAGGCGCAATCAGCGACGAGTTTATCTCACCCTAATATTGTAAATATATTTGATGTTGGGGAAGAAGATCAACTGTTATATATGGTTATGGAATATGTAGATGGAATGACGTTAAAAGAATACATACATGAACATGGGCCAATCGATGTACCAGAAGCATTAGATATTATGAAGCAATTATCATCCGCAATAGCTCATGCACATGCGAATGAAATCGTTCACCGAGATATAAAACCACAAAATATTTTAATTAATAGTATTGGACAAGTTAAAGTAACAGATTTCGGTATTGCAATGGCATTAAGTGCTACAGCTCTGACACAAACTAATTCTATTTTAGGTTCTGTTCATTACCTTTCACCAGAACAAGCACGTGGAGGAATGGCTACGAAAAAGTCAGATATTTATTCAATGGGAATTGTTTTATATGAATTATTAACAGGTAAGTTACCTTTTTCCGGGCAATCGCCTGTATCAATCGCACTTAAACATTTGCAGAATAATACACCGTCTGTAAAAAAAGCGAATCCTTCAATTCCACAAAGTGTGGAAAATATTGTACTACAGGCTACAGCAAAAGATCCATTTCATCGCTATAATAGTATTTATGAATTAGAAGAAGCACTAGAAACTGCGCTGGATCCAAGTAGATTGGATGAAGAACCATTTACGTTACCAGATGAAGTTGGTGACGAAACAAAAGCGATACCAATCATTACTGATCAAGATAATGTAGTCGATAATAATGATGATACCATTATTCATTCGGCCAATCAGAGTACAAAAAATTTCCCAGAAGAAACCGACTCAAAAGATGGTAAAAAGAAGAAAAAAGGTAAAGTGAAAAAACAGAAGTCAAAATCCAAGAATAAAAAACCAAAATCAAAAAAGAAAAAAGTTTTTTGGATTGTATTTTCAATTCTTCTATTGGCGCTATTGATAACTGGTATTACGGTATTTGCGACACAACCGAAAGATATTCCAATGCCAGACGTCATTGAGATGGATTCTGCAGATGCGAAACAGACACTTGAAGAGAACAATTTAGAAGTAGAAGAAGAAGAAGTATTCTCAGATGAAATTGAAAATGGACTTGTTGTACGAACTGATCCGAATGCTGGAAGAACGGTCAAGGAAGGTTCAACAGTTACCATCTTTGTAAGTCAAGGTCAGGAAAGAGTGGAATTTGAAGATTATGAAGGTCAAGACTTTGAGCAGGTGAAAGAGTTACTAGAAGAAGAAGGTTTTACCGATATTACCTCTTATGAAAAAACATCTGATGAGCCAGTAGGTGAGATTATTTCACAAATACAACCAGAAGCAGGTAGTGAAGTGGTTCCAGGAGAAACAAAGGTAATATTCGAGATTAGCTCTGGTCCAGAGCTAATTAGTTTAAATAATCTAACTGGCATGACGAAGGAAGAAGTTCAGGATTATATTGATCGCAATGAATTAACAATGAATTCTCATGAAGAATACTCAGGCAACGTGGAAGAAGGAAGAGCAATAAGACAAGAGCCACCTTCTGGAACGGATTTGGAGAAGGGATCAACTGTTGATGTGTATTTCTCTATGGGTCCAGAGGAAATCCCCCCTCGTTCGCACACGGTTTCTTTTACAGTAAATTATGAGCCTCCTGAAGAGGATTCGGAGAATGAAGAAGGTAATGAGGGTGAGCCAGTTGAACAAATAGTTCGTGTCTATATTGGTGATGCCAATAATGAAATTTCCGATGTTTATGAAGAAAGACCGATTACAGAGGATGAAGAATTCACCTTCACCTTAATGGTTCCGCCTGATTCAGAGGCAGAGTATAAAGTTACAAGAGATGATGAGGTAATTAGAGAAAGAAGTGTTTCTTATGAAGGAGAAGAAGATTAAATGGCTGAAGGAAGGATTATAAAAGCACTGAGTGGCTTTTATTACGTACAATCAGATAATCAACAATTCGTTTGTAAAGGGAGAGGGCTATTTAGAAACAAAAAAATAACCCCTCTAGTTGGTGATTATGTTGAATTTGAGCCAAAAGATGATAACGAAGGATATATTATGGAAATTAAAGAAAGGTCGAATGAATTAGTTCGACCTCCAATTGCTAATATTGATCAAGCAATTATCGTTAGTTCTGCGGTTGACCCTGACTTTAGTACGTTGTTGCTTGATCGATTTCTAGTATTAATTGAATCTAAACATATCGAACCAATAATATTAATTACAAAAGTCGATTTATTAGATGAAGAACAACTTGTAAGTATCAAAGCATATAGACACCAGTATGAACAAATTGGCTATCGAGTTGAATTAGTTTCTTCTAAGGATCAGGATCTATTGCCAGAATTAGAACCATATTTTGATGGGAAAGTATCTGTTTTCGCAGGACAATCAGGAGTAGGTAAATCATCCTTAATCAATGTGCTAGATCCTTCTTTATTATTAGAAACTGCTGAAATCTCTAAAAGTCTTGGTAGAGGAAAACACACTACTCGACATGTCGAATTAATGAAAATAGGAACTGGCTTGGTTGCAGATACACCTGGTTTTAGCGTACTAGAGTTTCAGGAGATCGAAGCCGAGGAATTAGCAGGTACTTTTCCTGAATTTAGTGCTCGCATGCACTTATGTAAATTCAGGGGGTGTATGCATGACAAAGAGCCAAAGTGTGCAGTGAAAGAAGCTGTAGAAAACGAGGAAATCGCCCAATTTCGTTACAATCACTATTTACGTTTCTTAGAAGAAATACAAACAAGAAAGCCGAGGTATTAGAATGACAAAAATAGCACCATCGATATTATCAGCGGATTTTGCAAAACTAGGTCAAGAAATAAAGGAAGTGGAAGAAGCAGGTGCGGATTATATCCATGTTGATGTAATGGATGGACATTTCGTTCCTAATATAACAATTGGTCCCCTAGTTGTGGATGCAATTAAACCAATAACGAATTTACCTATAGATGTTCACCTAATGATAGAAAATCCAGACGCATATATTCCTGCTTTTGCAGAAGCTGGCGCATCTATTATTACTGTACATCAGGAGGCGTGTATACATTTACATCGAACACTGCAATTGATTCGTTCTTACGGTGTAAAACCAGGAGTAGTTATTAATCCTGCAACACCAGCAGAAGCAATTAAACCGGTTCTTACTGAAGTAGATCTTATATTAGTGATGACGGTTAATCCTGGTTTTGGTGGACAATCATTTATCGAAGCGACAACTTCAAAAATTAAGCAACTAGCAGATTGGCGAAAAGAGTATAAGCTCTCCTATGAAATCGAAGTGGATGGTGGAGTTAATGAAAAAACAGCTGGAATATGTACAGCTAATGGCGCAGATGTATTAGTAGCTGGAAGTGCTATCTTTAATCAAAAAAATCGACAGCAAGCTATTGAGACGATAAGAGAAAAGGCTAGAGGATAATGAAAACCATCGGTATCATTGGAAATGGCCCGAAGAATATGCTCCCCGATCTAAACCACTATCATGATGAAATAGATTGTTGGATAGGTGCAGATCGAGGAGCACTTTACTTGGCAGAGTCTAATATAAATATGGATATTGCTCTCGGTGACTTTGACTCTGTATCCAACGAAGAAAGACAATTAATAAACAAACATGCCAAGGAAGTATTAACTTATTCTGCAGAAAAAAATTATACTGATTTAGAAATTGCCATTCAAACCGCTAGTGAACAGCAGGTGGATCGTATATTATTATTTGGTGTTACAGGTGGCAGACTCGATCATGAACTAATGAATATTCAATTATTATATCAGTTACTTCAAAGCAACATTGAGGCGAGAATTATTGATAAATCTAATCAAATTGAGATGCTAGAATCAGGAAAATATATCATCGAAAGTCATGGCTATACCTATATTTCTTTTATTGCTTATACAAATAAAATAGAAGGATTAACTTTAAAAGGTTTTGAATATCCTTTAATAGAACAAACAATTGAATGGGGATCCTCTTTATGTATTTCAAACAAGCTTAGTCAAAAAAAAGGTACTTTTTCTTTTCGGGCAGGCATACTATTACTAATAAAGAGTTGTGATACGATCCAGTAGCAACATAGATGCTGGATGGTAAAACAGGAGGGGTCCTTATTCATGAAATTTTATACGATTAAGCTTCCTAAGTTTGTTGGTGGGTTTGTGAAGATTGTCATAGGTATTTTTAAAAAAGATAAGTGATAAGTAAACAGGCTTTTGTCATTGATGGCAGAAGCATTTTTTTTCATAAATCGGACTACTTCTATAAAAATCCACTAAAAAAACCTTGTGCCACTATTGGCATAAGGTTTTTTTATCATACGGTTATCATTGTATATTAGACGCGCTCAACTTTACCTGATTTTAGGGCGCGAGCGGATACATAAACTTTTTTCGGTTTACCGTCTACCATGATACGTACTTTTTGTACATTCGCTTTCCAATTACGCTTGTTGGAATTCATAGCGTGAGAGCGTTGGTTACCACTACGAGTTTGACGTCCAGTTACAACACATTTTCTAGCCATGTTATTCCCTCCTTACTCTATAACTGTCTCAGTATTACTAATTTAATTTATCATATGTAACCTAATAATGCAATTGAATCTTTCGCAGATAGGGATTTATCATACTCTAGTTACCAAAAAAAATAACATAACCAGATTTTGGGATAAAGAAAAAAGACTTGACAGAATCAGGGATTTCGTCCATTGTATAAAGGGGAAATTTTGTAAGCACTTATACTTAATCTTAGTACTTGCTTTTAAATTTATCAGCGGTGTAGTATAATTTATTCAACTATGTAGCGTTATTATACGTATATAATGTCGAGTGATAAAATAAGCGAAATTTATTGTAGAGAATGGAATAATAGCCATTCTAAAGTCTAGTTAAGACAAAGAATAAAATCTACAGCCATAAAAGGATTTTTAGAGACCTGAATCTATCGTCAAGCCATGAATGGGGAAGGAGAATACCAATACCCATAAGATGGAAGCTTTGATTTATAGATAACCATAAAGGAGGAACTATAAATGTCCATTGAATTAAATACAAATGACGGCCAAGTAACGATTACTACAGACGTTATAGCAACAATTGCAGGAGGAACAGCAGTAGAGTGTTATGGAATTGTTGGAATGGCTTCAAAAAGTCAAATAAAAGATGGAATTGCTGAAATGTTACGCAAGGAAAATTATTCACGTGGAATAGTAGTCCGACAAGAAGATGATAAGCTACATATAGACATGTATATTATTGTGAGTTATGGAACTAAAATTTCTGAAGTTGCGAATAATGTACAGTCACAGGTGAAATATACATTAAGCCAATCATTAGGATTATCAATAGACTCTGTCAACATTTTTATTCAAGGAGTTCGTGTAGCGAAGGATTAATTGCTACAGTTTATGAGGAGGAAATAGAGTGGCGATTGAAAAAATAGATGGCGTAATGTTATCACAAATGGTGCTTTCCGGAGCACATCATCTTTCGAATAACGCTAAAAAAATAGATGCTTTAAATGTATTTCCTGTACCAGATGGTGATACAGGAACGAATATGAATTTGTCGATAACTTCTGGCGCTAATGAAGTAAAAAAACTTGATACCAGTCATGCATCTGAAGTTGCTAATGCATTTGCTAAAGGACTGCTAATGGGCGCACGTGGAAATTCGGGAGTAATACTTTCGCAAATCTTTCGTGGCTTTGCTAAAGGAATGGAAAACAAGGAAACATTAGCAATTAAAGATCTAGCAAAAGCATTTGATGGAGGAGTCGCTACTGCGTATAAAGCAGTTATGAAGCCAGTAGAAGGCACAATTTTAACAGTAGCGAAAGATTCTGGAAAGAAAGCAATGAATATTGCAGATCAGCATACAGATATCATCGAATTTATGGAAGAAGTATTAAAAGAGGCAAAAGCGTCATTAAAACGCACTCCAGATTTATTACCAGTTTTAAAAGAAGTAGGCGTAGTTGATTCAGGTGGACAGGGACTAGTAACAATTTATGAAGGCTTCTTAGCATCGTTAAAAGGTGAAGAACTTCCTGAAGATGATGCTTCTAATGTGAATATGGATGAAATGGTAAATGCAGAACATCATAAAGTCACGCAAGACTTTATGGATACGTCTGAAATAGTTTTTGGATATTGTACAGAGTTTATGGTTAAGTTTGAAGATGATAAACTTAAACAAAATCCATTTAACGAAGATGATTTCCGTAATGAGCTTAGTGAGTTGGGTGATTCTTTACTCGTTGTTTCCGATGATGAAATTGTAAAGGTACATGTTCATTCTGAAACACCAGGCACTTGTATGAACTTAGGACAACGATATGGTAGTCTAATTAATATGAAAATTGAAAACATGCGAGAACAGCATACTGCCATTGTTGGTGATAAGAAAAAGCCAAAAGAGAAAACAGAATTTGCTATTGTAACAGTCGCAATGGGAAGTGGACTAAAAACATTATTTGAAAGTTTAGGTGTGACTGTAGTTATTGAGGGTGGACAAACAATGAATCCAAGTACTCAAGATATTACAGAAGCGATTAATCAAACAAATGCCAGAAATGTAATTGTTTTACCAAATAATAAAAATATCTTAATGGCTGCAGAACAAGCAGCAGAAATTGCTGAAGTAAATGTACGAGTAGTCCCAACAAAGACAATTCCTCAAGGTATTAGCGCGGTGTTATCTTTCCATCCGGATGTGGATATTGATAAGAATAAAGCGGTGATGGAAGAAGCAAGTCTGCAAGTTAAAACTGGGCAAATTACGTATGCGGTAAGAGATACACAAATTGATGGCTTGCCGATTGAAAAAGGCAGCTTCATGGGACTTAATGAAGGAAAAATTGTCAATACAAACAAAGACCAATTAGAGTCAGCAAAATCATTAATAGAAAAATTAGTTACAGAAGAAGATGAATTGTTAACCATTCTATATGGGGAAGACGTAGATGAATCGGAAGTTGATAAGTTAACTGCTTTCATCGAAGATAACTACGATCTAGAAGTAGAAGTTCATGATGGAAAACAACCTATATATTCTTATATCTTTTCTGTGGAATAGTAATTTAAAGCAGGTGATGGAATGTGTCCAACACCTGCTTTTTTACGTGTGCAGGATTTTGTTGTTTTTTTAGAAAACTATTAAACCCGTTACTAGTTATTAATTTGTCGTATCCGAACCAATTTCATAATTAAGGTATTTGGTTTAAAAAACGAATGTTGTGCTGTTTGATTTCCATTGCAGGCGACCGCTTTTTAGCAGGCACGGCTTCAACTAACTAGAAAAAGATCCCTTTATTAGAGAAAAAGTTTATGGGATAATTGAAATACTGATTTACAAATGACATAAACACAAATATATAAACATGTATATACTAGAGCATGTGAAATCTATATGTTGAATAATAACTATTAATACAATACTTAAATCAAATACAAATCATCAATATCAGCGAACAGACCTTCAAGGTGGAATAGGCAAAGCAGAAGAGAGTCTTGCTTACCTTAATATTTGACTTAGAATTATAATTTGCTGATTATTAAAATAAGCTACCGATAAGTTCGGTAGCTTATTTTAATAATTAAATACCAATTACTTTTAAAGCAAATTCCAAGAAAAATAATCCTGAAATAATTAGCAATGGTTTTGAAATTTCTTCTTTTTTACCTAATGCCCATTTTACAATCGGGTAAGCAATAAATCCAAAAGCCATTCCATCCCCAATACTATACGTAAAAGGTATCATGACAACAATTAACAGAGCTGGAATACAATCTGCAAGTTGCTGTAAAGGTAAATGCTTAATATTTTGTGCCATAAGAAAGCCGACAATAATTAAAATAGGACTAATTGCTGTATTAGGAACTAGCGATATCCAAGGAATGAATATAATCGTTGCTAGGAATAATATTCCTGCAGTGATTGCCGCTTTTCCTGTTTTTCCTCCAGATGCAATTACCGCCGCATTCTCAGCACTTGAGACCGTTGGAGATGTTCCAAACAAAGCAGATGTTAACGAAGACATTGCTGTAATTCGAAATGCTTTTTTATACCCTTTTTGTTTACCCAACATATCAAGTTGACCGTTTAATATTCCCATATTCTCAAATATGAGAATCAGTGATAGCGTAAATATAGCTAGCCAGAAGGATATATCTCCAATAGCTTGAAATGATGGGATGAACACCAATTCGTTTAATTGTAAATTAATCGAGCTAGCTTGTCTCGTTTCAACACCAGCTACCATCGCAATCACAGTTCCAATTACCATCGTTATTAAAAAGTTAGCAGGGACATTTTTGACAAACAGGAAGATAGCAATAAATAAAGTGATTAACCCGGTAATCACTGTCGGTGATGTAAAGTCTCCAATCGCTATTACCGTGCTATCTCCACTGATGACAATCCCGCTTTTTTCTAATCCGATAAGAATTAAGAAGAAGCCTAATCCGACAGTAATCGCATGTTTTAATGAGTCTGGGATTGCTTCTTTTAAAATAGTCCCTAAACGAGTGAACGCGGTAATAACAAATATAAGACCGGCAATCCACACAATGGCTAACCCTTCTTGAAAAGAGAAGTCATTATTACCGATAATGGAATATGCAAATAATGCATTAATACCCATTCCAGGAATAAGTATTAATGGTAGTTTACCAAATATACCCATCATCATCGTACCAACGAAACTGGCCATAATAGTTGCAATCATTCCAGTTTCTAAAGACACTCCCGCTTCACTTAAGATGGACCCATTCACAATAACGATATAAACGGTTGTAAAAAAGCCGATTACTCCAGCAATGATTTCCTTTCTTAATGAATCATGTTGCTCCATAATAAACCTCTGCAATCATGCTGTCCCTCTCCCGCCCGATAAAGAACATATGCTTTATCCACAAAGAAATATTATAGTGATAGGAAGAAGGAAAGTCAAATTTACTATAGTATTAGAAGGTATGTTCGTTTTGATTCATGAATAATATAGGGATTTTTGTTATACTGATGAAGTAAGAAGAGCTTAATAAAGTAAATAGGCGGTGACAACACATGAAATATAATTCAGTGTTTGATATAATCGGTCCGGTTATGGTTGGACCATCTAGCTCACATACTGCAGGTGCTGCACGTATAGGGAAAGCAGCAAGGAATCTTTTTGGAAAACAACCTAAATGGGCGAAAATTCATCTTTATGAATCATTTGCAAAAACGTATCGTGGTCATGGTACCGATTTTGCGTTAGCCGGGGGATTATTAGGTTTTGAAACAGATGATCCTCGTATGAATGATGCATTAAAAATTGCTGAAGATGAAGGATTAGAAATTGAATTTATAGAAGACAGTGCCTCAGCAGATCATCCTAATACTGCTCGGCTTATTATTGGTGATGAAAAAGACCAGCAAGAATTAATGGGAATTTCTATAGGTGGAGGAAAAGTGGAAATCACTGAATTAAACGGTTTTGAATTACGATTGTCAGGAAATCATCCTGCGATCTTAATTATGCACAATGATCGATTTGGTGCAATCGCTTCCGTTACGAGGATACTTGCAAAACACGAAATAAACATTGGACATATGGAAGTTAACCGGAAAGATGTTGGAAAAGAAGCTTTAATGGTAATAGAAGTTGATCAAAATATAGAAGATTCCATACTAAAGGAATTAAAAGCAGCAGATCATATCATTTCAATCTCAAAAATTGTAAGTTAAGTTTCGATGAATGGATTTCAAAGGAGGGTTTGAAGATGTTTCGGACAGTTAAAGAATTAGTTGATATGGCGAATGAAAAACAAATACCGATATCAGAAGTAATGATTTTACAAGAGATGGAAGTAAAAGAACAGTCGAGAGAACAAGTAATGGCAGAAATGGAAAAGAATCTTCAGGTAATGGAAAACGCAATTGATGATGCGTTAAAAGGAGTAGAATCTGTAACAGGATTAACAGGTGGAGACGCTGTTAAAGTGCAAAAATATATGAAAGAAAAAACACCTTTGTCAGGAAATTTAATGATGGATGCGGTAAGTAAGGCAATGGGAACCAATGAAGTGAATGCGGCAATGGGAATAATTTGCGCAACACCAACTGCAGGTAGTGCCGGATGTGTACCAGGAACACTATTTGCCGTAAAAGAACAACTTAATCCGAGTCGGGAGGACATGATTCGTTATTTATTCACTTCTGGGGCATTCGGTTTTGTTGTTGCAAATAATGCGTTTATTTCGGGGGCAGCTGGTGGTTGTCAAGCAGAAGTAGGTTCAGCTGGTGCGATGGCATCTGCTGCTATTGTTGAAATGGCTGGGGGAACACCAGAACAATCTTCACATGCGTTTGCAATGACTTTAAAAAACATGCTGGGACTAGTGTGCGACCCTGTAGCAGGTTTAGTAGAAGTACCTTGTGTTAAACGTAATGCAGGAGGATCTTCATTAGCAATAGTATCTGCTGATTTAGCATTAGCAGGTGTCGAAAGTAGAATTCCTTGTGATGAAGTTATTGGAGCGATGTACCGTATTGGAAAGCAAATGCCATCAAGTCTGCGTGAAACAGGAGAAGGTGGATTAGCTGATACGCCAACTGGTCGTTTATTAAAAGAGAAAATATTTGGGGTATCCGTGTAAAGAGAGTGTGATTTAAGTGATACAAAAACCTATAACTGATGTAAAAGGGATTGGAGAAAAAGTTGCCGAACAATTAGCGACGATGAATATCTATACTGTAGAGGATATGTTGGAATATTTCCCCTATCGATACGATATTTTTGAAAAAAAACCTCTACATGAATTAATTCATGATGATAAAGTAACGATAGAAGGGAAAGTGGTCCATGACCCTTCCCTTACTTTTTATGGAAGAAAAAAATCTAGGCTTTCCTTTACCGTAGAAGTTGATGGTGTCGCGGTAAAGGCTGTCATGTTTAATCGTTCATTCGCTAAAAAACAAATAACGCAACAAAGTTGGATTACTTTAACTGGAAAATGGGATGCGCACCGTTTGCAAATAACGGTCAGTAACTATCAATTAGGTAGGATGGAAGAAAAAAGCGCTATTAAGCCAATTTATTCCGTAAAAGGTGATTTTACATCCTATAAACTTCAAAAACTTATCTCTAATACATTAAAAGAGTCTCTAACAGAAATAAAAGAGATACTTCCTGCTAAATACTTGGAGCAATACAAACTACCAAGCCGTGAGAATGCGGTTAAAACAATGCATTTCCCAAAAAATCGTGTGGAGTTAAAACATGCCAGAAGGCGATTTATATATGAAGAATTTTTGCTTTTTCAATTAAAAATGCAACTATTTCGTAAAAAACATCGAGAATCTACAACTGGTAATCGCCAAGATTTTAATCATGAGAAATTGACATCTTTTATACAGAGCTTTCCATTTGAATTGACAGATGCACAAAATAGAGCACTTAAGCAAATATTAGATGATATGAAGGATCCATATCGAATGAATCGTTTGCTTCAAGGGGATGTTGGTTCAGGGAAAACGGCTGTTGCTGCTATTTGTTTGTACGCATCCGTGACGTCTGGTCAACAAGGGGCGTTAATGGTGCCTACAGAAATTTTAGCAGAACAACATTTTCAATCCTTGCAGCAAATGTTTGGTGATAGAGCTGAAATTGCGCTCTTAACAGGGTCTGTAAAAGGGAAAAAGAGAAGAGAACTGACCGAAAAAATTGAAAATCAGAAGATAGATATAGTCATAGGTACACATGCATTGATTCAAGATGATGTGTTGTTTAGAAAGTTAGGATTAGTAATCGTTGATGAACAGCATCGCTTCGGTGTAGAACAAAGACGGGTCTTACGTGACAAAGGCTTACATCCAGATGTTTTATTTATGACAGCTACACCAATTCCTAGAACACTCGCAATAACAGCTTTTGGTGATATGGATGTATCCGTAATTGACCAACTCCCTTCAGGGCGCAAAGAAATAGAAACGTTATGGGTTAAAGCGAATACCTTTGATCGAATATTAGACTTTGTGAGAAAGCGTGTGGAGGAAAGCGAACAAGCATATGTAATAAGTCCGCTCATTGAAGAATCAGATAAACTAGATATACAGAACGCAGTAGAATTATATCATCAACTTGAAGCTTATTACTCTGGTGATGTTCAAATTGGATTAATGCATGGCAGATTAGCTACAAATGAAAAAGAAGACGTTATGCGTGAATTCGCAGAAAATAAAATTCAAGTACTAGTTTCTACAACGGTAGTCGAAGTAGGTGTGAACGTTCCGAATGCGACTATAATGATTATATATGATGCAGAGCGTTTTGGTTTGTCACAACTACACCAATTAAGGGGAAGAGTAGGACGCGGTGAGAAGCAAAGTTATTGTATTCTTATTGCTGAACCAAAAGGAGAAATCGGGAAAGAACGAATGCGAATAATGACGGAGACTACAGATGGATTCGAGTTGTCAGAACAAGATTTACAGTTAAGAGGACCTGGGGACTTTTTTGGTAAAAAACAAAGTGGTATGCCAGAGTTTAAAGTAGCAGATATGGTACATGATTATCGAGCGCTTGAGACGGCGAGGGATGATGCATCGATAATTATTGAAGATAATCTTTTAGAAGAGGAAGGTTATCAAGGAGTTCGCTCCCTTTTGGAAGAAGAAATGGATCGTATGGAAAAATTGGATTAATAGATAGCTTGCATAAATAAGCTGACTATTATATATTACTATTAGTACCAAGTCTTAAATTTGAATGAAAGATAGTTGATGCAGATGAAAAGATCTAAAGTTGAACGTCAGAGTATGCTTAAAGAAAAAATAGAATTAACTCCTTTTGTAACGGATGAGCAATTAGCAAAAGAATTTCAAGTAAGCATTCAGACGATTCGTCTGGATCGAATGGAATTAGCTATTCCAGAACTAAGAGAGAGAATAAAACACGTGGCCACTAATCAATGGAATGAAACAGTTAAAGCTTTGCCTTTAGAGGAAGTCATTGGAGAAGTAATTGATTTAGAGTTAGATGAACGTGCTATATCAATTATGGATATTACGCCAGATTTAGTATTTTCTAGAAATAAAATCGCTCGTGGGCATCATATATTTGCCCAAGCAAATTCACTAGCCGTTGCTGTTATCAATGATGAACTTGCTTTAACAGCAAAATCAAATCTGAAATTCACGAGACAGGTAAATGAAGGTGAACGTGTTATTGCAAAAGCTATCGTAAAAGGAAAAGACAATCGAGATCAGACAATTGTAGAAGTGAATAGCTATGTAGAAAATGAACTTGTATTTACAGGTGAGTTTTTCATGTTCCATTCTAGTAACGATAAAGGAGAAATTTAATATGCGCTTAGCGATAGATGCGATGGGTGGAGACCATGCGCCAAAAGAAATTGTTCTCGGTGCAATGGATGCTGTAAAGGAATTAGATGTTGAAATCACTTTATATGGTGATGAAAGTCAAATTACCCCTCATCTAACGAATGATAAAAATATCACAATAGTACATACAGAAGAAGTAATTACGAGTGAAGATGAACCAGTCCGTGCAGTCCGAAGAAAGAAAAATGCTTCACTTGTACTAATGGCAAATGCGGTTAAAGAAAAAGAAGCTGAGGCATGTATTTCTGCTGGGAATACGGGAGCCTTAATGAGCGCAGGACTGTTTGTAGTTGGAAGAATTCCTGGTATCGATCGTCCAGCACTAAGTCCAACATTACCAACGGTTGATGGTAAAGGGTTTTTAATGCTTGATGTTGGAGCAAATGTAGACGCTAAACCAGACCACTTACTGCAATACGCAATTATGGGGTCTATTTATTCTGAAAAGGTAAGAAAGATTCAACAGCCAAGAATAGGACTTCTAAATGTCGGGACCGAAGATGGTAAAGGTAATGATCTTACAAAGAAAGCTTTTGAATTATTGCAATCTGCACCAATTAATTTTGTAGGTAATGTGGAAGCAAGAGATATTTTAAACGGCGTTGCAGATGTAGTAGTCACCGATGGATTTAGTGGAAATATTGCGCTAAAAACGATTGAAGGCACTGCAGATACAATCTTCTCCCTTTTAAAAGGAACGTTAATGTCTTCTACCAAAACAAAGTTAGCTGCTGCATTAGTGAAGAAGGACTTGGGAGGATTAAAAGATAAGCTTGATTACTCTGAATATGGTGGAGCAGGCTTATTTGGACTTGCTGCCCCGGTAATTAAAGCACATGGTTCTTCCAATGCAAGAGCAATCTATAATGCTATTAAGCAAGCAAAACACATGGTGGAATTTGATGTTACACCAACGATAACAACTACAGTTGAATCTATAGGGAGTGTAGAGGAGGAGTAAACGTGAAAAAAGTAGCATTCATGTTTCCAGGACAAGGATCACAAACTGTCGGGATGGGGAAGGATTTATATGATGCAAATCCAAAGATCCAAGAGCTTTATTCAGAAGCAAACGAGATATTAGATAAAGATATTCGACAATTAATGTTTGAAGGTCCTGAAAATGAGTTAACGCAGACAGAAAATGCACAACCAGCACTTTTACTTACGAGTGTAGCTGTTCAAAAGTTATTAGAAGAACGTGGAGTAAACCCTACGATGACAGTTGGTCATAGTTTAGGAGAATATAGTGCATTAGTTGCTTCAGGGGCATTTACATGGCAAGAGGCTATATCGTTGGTACAAATACGGGGGCGTTTAATGGAAGCAGCATTTCCGAAAGGGCAAGGAACGATGGCTGCAGTACTAGGTCTTGACGCAACTACGATTGAAGCTACTTTATTAGAAATTACAGATGAAATAGTTGATATTGCTAACTTAAATTGTCCAGGACAAGTTGTTATATCTGGATCTATAAAAGGCGTAGAACAGGCAACCACACTCTTAAAAGGTAAAGGGGCAAAACGAGTACTTCCTTTAAATGTAAGTGGACCATTTCATTCTAGATTAATGAAAGCAGCAAATGATGAATTTGCTACGTATTTAGATAATATTGAAATTAGTGATGCAAAACCACCGGTATATGCAAATGTATCAGCAAATGCTACATCAGTTGGTGGAGAATTAAAAGAATTGCTTTTAAAGCAGCTGTATTCTCCGGTTAGATTTGAAGAGTCAATTAATCAAATGATAGAAAATGGTGTAGATGCATTTGTGGAAGTTGGGACAGGGAAAGTCTTATCAGGTTTAGTAAGAAAAATTAATCGTAAAATGCCTACATTTGTAATTCAAGATCAGGCATCACTAGATAAATTTATGGAATGGTATGAGGAGGAAGCATAAATGCTACAAGGAAAAAATGCGATTGTAACAGGAGCTTCTCGAGGCATAGGTAAATCTATTGCACTTGAACTTGCAAAACAAGGTGCAAATGTTGTGGTGAATTATGCAGGAAGTGAAGCCAAAGCAGAAGAAGTAGTTCAAGAAGTGATAGGTCTTGGTGTCCGTTCGTTCAAAATCCAGGCAGATATCTCAAAAGAATCAGAAGTGAAAGAAATGATGAAGTCAGTTACAAATGAATTTGGTTCTATTGATATCCTTGTGAATAATGCAGGAATTACAAAAGATAATCTTTTGATGCGGATGAAAGAAGATGAATTTGATCAAGTAGTGCAAACAAATCTAAAAGGTACATTCTTATGTACAAAAGCAGTAACGCGTCAAATGATGAAACAAAAATCTGGCAGGATTATAAATGTTGCATCAATAGTAGGAGTGAGTGGTAATCCAGGACAAGCAAATTATGTTGCTGCAAAAGCAGGTGTTATTGGATTAACAAAAACAACCGCGAAAGAATTAGCGTCTCGAAATATTTTAGTGAATGCTGTAGCTCCAGGATTTATTTCTACAGATATGACTGATCAATTAAGTAAAGAACAACAAGATTCACTCTTGAGTCTTGTGCCATTAGAGCGTTTTGGTAAACCGGAAGATGTTGCAAGAGTTGTTCGTTTCTTAGCAACAGAAGATGCCAATTATATTACTGGTCAAACCATTCATATTGACGGTGGTATGGTGATGTAATACAATGACATAGCTAAAGTTTAAGCTATGGAATGGTTTATATGGACAATCTTTGAAAGGAGGTGAAGGAAGTGGCAGACGTATTTGATCGTGTAAAAGAAATTATAATTGATCGCCTTGATGTGGAAGAAGCTAAAGTAACTATGGAAGCATCTTTCAAAGATGATCTAGATGCAGATTCTCTAGATGTGGTGGAGCTTGTTATGGAATTAGAAGATGAATTCGATATGGAAATCGCAGATGAAGATGCTGAAAAAATAAATACAGTAGGTGATGCTGTAGACTACATAAACAGCAAAGCTTAAGTGAATAATCGTTTTCTTTAGAGGTTGGGATATCATAAAGAGTTTTAAAGGCAGATAGTATAGCATAGCGAAGGAAATATACGTTAATCTTTGGAGGGCTGTCTTCTCAAAGGAAAAGTGAAGTATATTAGAAAATGTTGTGTTTTGCTTTATCTTTATTTAAATACTTTTATTGTCTCAACCTCTTCTTAATTTATTTATTGTAAATGTTTTTAGGATGAGTTACCACAGTTCAAAGGTGACGAACTTGCACTTGTTTCCGTCGATTAGAAGAGAGAATAAATCCGTCACTTATATAAGTTTCATTTTATTAATAGGAGGTGTCTAAATGGATATACGTCCATTGGAGGAACACTTAGGTATCTCTTTTCAACAAAAAGCATTGTTAAAGGAAGCCTTTACCCATTCATCGTATGTGAATGAGCATCGGAAACAACGATTATCAGATAATGAGCGTCTCGAATTTTTAGGAGACGCAGTTTTGGAATTAGCTGTATCACAGTATTTATATCGTAATAACAAGGATATGCCAGAAGGTGAAATGACTAAACTTCGAGCGGCAATTGTATGTGAGCCTTCCTTGAAAAACTTTGCAGAAGAGTTGGAATTTGGTAAGTTCCTTCGGTTAGGTAAAGGAGAACAGCAAACTGGAGGGAGAGAAAGACCTGCCATTTTAGCAGATGCTTTTGAAGCTTTTCTAGGAGCGCTTTATTTAGATCAAGGTTTTGACAATGTGCTGGAGTTTTTAAATATCCATGTCTTTCCTAAATTAACAACGGGTGCTTTTTCGCATGCGATGGATTATAAAAGTCAATTACAAGAATTTGTTCAGCAACATAAAGATCAAAAAATTGAATATAGAATCATCGAAGAAAAGGGACCATCTCATAATAAAGAATTTGTTGCAGAAGTTGTTATTCAAGAGAAAGCTGCTGGAAATGGTACTGGACGTACCAAAAAAGAAGCGGAACAACGAGCTGCCAAAAATGCATTAGATGGTATCAATAAGAGTTAATAAAAAATCTCAAGGTAAAAATTCCCCTTGAGATTTTTATGTATATTATTTACGTATACTTGATAATTCTTGGATAAATGCTTGTTTTTCAAGTGCGCTTAATTGCCCTTTACTTTTCACCATTTCATACATCATCTTTAGATCCTCATATTTATCAAGGTTGTAATCTTCCACTTCCATAATCGATCGATTAACAATTTGAAGTTCCTCTGATAGTGTATCCAAAATATATTTCATATTTTCCGTGTTAGGTTGATCTAGATTCATCATCTTCCTCCTTCAAATACTACTTACCTTTTCGTTTTAATCATAACATAGGATGATACATTCAAGACTACTATTTTTCATAGAATTAATAAAATGCATTACTTATCTGTCAAAATTGACGAAATATAGGAACCAATTGGTCTCAACCATATGCGAAATAACGATAATATGGTAAAATATATTAGTTAAAAACAGATAGAATAGGTATATAATAAGTCATTTACATAGAATATTTATGCAGTCTCAAAGATGTTATTTTAAAGTTTAAGTAGTTACATAATTGAATACCGATTCTAAGTTACATAAATGAATCAAATCTAAGCCATTTTGACAAGGTAACCTAAAAGCGAGAACAGCTGGTTTATAAATAGGAGAATGATAATGTATTTAAAACGTTTAGAAAGTAAAGGATTTAAATCATTTGCAGAACGAATAAGTGTTGATTTTGTTTCCGGAGTAACAGCGGTAGTTGGCCCAAATGGAAGTGGAAAGAGTAACATTACAGATGCAATACGTTGGGTACTAGGGGAACAATCTGCAAAATCACTACGTGGCTCTAAAATGGAAGATATTATATTTCAGGGTAGTGATACAAGAAAAGCATTAAATGTTGCTGAGGTCACGCTAGTACTTGATAATCAAGATCAGCGAGTTCCACTGGATTATGAAGAAGTTAGTGTAACAAGACGAGTCTATCGATCAGGAGAAAGTGAATTCTATATCAATAAACAACCATGCCGGTTAAAAGATATCATTGATTTGTTTATGGACTCAGGCTTAGGGAGAGAAGCTTTTTCGATTATTAGTCAAGGAAAAGTGGAAGAGATATTAAGTTCTAAGGCGGAAGAAAGAAGAACGATATTTGAAGAAGCTGCTGGAGTCTTAAAATATAAACAGCGAAAGAAAAAAGCAGAATATAAACTTGCAGAAACACAGGAAAATTTAAATCGTGTAGAAGATATTATCTATGAGATCGAACAACAAATTGATCCTATGGAAGAGCAAGCAGAACGTGCAAATCGCTATCAACAATTACATGGACAATTAAGAGATACAGAAGTGTCGCTATTAATAACAGAAATTGAAAGAATTCATGCGGATTGGCAAGTCGTATTACAAGATTTAGAGGTAGAAAAAAATAATCAAGTAAAACAGCAACAGCAAGTGAAGTCAATTGAAAATAATTTATTTGAACAAAAACAAGTTTCTTCAAGTATAGATGAATCGTTAGAGAAATTACAATCTACGCTATTACAATCTACTGAACAATTAGAAAAATATGAAGGTAGAAAACAATTACTCGATGAACGGTCGAAGCATTTCGGTGAAAATCGAGAAAAGTTAACACAACAGCTACATGAAATCGAACAACAAATTGATGTACTTGCTAATGATTTAAAAATGGAGCAAAGTAAATTAACAGACATTCAACAATCCAAAAAGCAAACGAAAGAAAAAGTGGAAATACTTCATCAAAAGTTATCTACGAGTCAAGAAAAAATTGCAGACCAAATTGAAGATTTAAAATCCGAATATATTGAGCTGTTAAACCAACAAGCGGCTAAAAGAAATGAATTACAATCTGTATCACAACAAACGGAACAAATAGATCAAAAAAATGAACATCAATCATCAAAATTCAAAGATCTTGTAACAAAAAGAGAGCAATTGCAATTGGAGAAAGACGATGCTGAACAGGAATTAGAAACAATTGATACGGAATTAAAAGCAAAAGAAAAGGAAATGATGTCTGTAAAGCTAGAGCTACAGTCAGAGCGAGGAAATTATGAAGATGTACAGTCTAAACTGTATCAAGGGTACCAATACATTGAAAAACTAAAATCAAAAAAAGAAATGCTTGAAGAAATGAAAGAAGATTACCAAGGCTTCTTTCACGGTGTAAAGTCCATCTTAAAGGCAAGGGAAGACAACAAGCTTCAAGGTATTGAAGGTGCGGTTATCGAATTAACGGAAGTCCCAAAACAGTATGTGACTGCGATGGAAACCGTATTAGGTGGTCAAGCACAGCATATTGTAGTTACGGATGATCAATCGGCAAGAAAAGCAATTGGTTGGTTAAAACAAACTAATAACGGTCGTGCAACATTCCTTCCGTTAGCCTCCATTCAAGAAAGATTTATTTCAAATGAATGGATAGAAAAGATTAAAACGCATGAAGGTTTTGTAGGTATTGCTGCAGAATTAATTAAAGTTGATAAAAAGTATAAAAAAGTGCTTAATCATTTAATGGGTCATGTAATTATCACAAAAACATTAAAAGATGCGAATGAAATTGCCAAGCAAGTACAACGTCGTTACCGAATCGTTACTTTGGAAGGGGATGTGGTTAACCCCGGCGGATCGATGTCTGGTGGAGCACAAAAAAAATCGAACCAATCTTTATTTACGAGAGAAAAAGATCTACAAGATATTTCAGAGCGATTGGAAGAATTTCAACAAAAAGCTCTTCAATTTGAACATACAGTAAAAAAACGTAAAGAGTTAGTCCAACAGCTTGACAACAAAATTTCAGAAGGGGATAAAGTCAAGTCTACGTTGCAAGAAAGATTACAAGCTCAAAGAAATACGATCAATGAATTAGATATAAAATTGACATCTGTTAATGATAATTTGTCCATTTACGATTTGGATAAACAACAATATGCAAAAGACGTTGATCGACTATCAACGAGGAAAGACCAATTAATGATTGAATTAGATTCGATTCAACAACAGCTGGAGAAAATACAATCAGAAATCGATAAGTTAACAGAAGAAGAATCTCTTTGGAAAGAAAATCGAGAAAAGCTTCAAGATGAGTATCATCATTTGCAAGTTTTGTTAGCAGAGCAAGAAGAGAGGCTTAAGCATCAACAGTTAAAAACAAAAGAATTGAAAGATCAATATGCGGAAGCTATAGAGCGCAAAGATGATCAGGTTGCTGAATTAAAAAATCTAGATGAAATCCATACATCTGATGAGTCGGAGGAACAAATAGACGAAATTATAGAAACAAATCGAAAGAAAAAACAAGAAACCTCGACGAAAATTGCTGAGCAACGAGAAAAAAGAATGCAACAAGTTTATTATTTGGATCAATTAGATGAACAATTGAAAAAAGCAAATCAACAACTTGAAGAAATAAATGAAAAAAAACAGCAGGCAGAAGTAAAATCCAATCGACTTGATGTAGAATTAGAGAACCGATTAAGCCAATTAGAAAAAGACTACACCATGACGTATGAGAGAGCTTGTGAAGAATTTGATAAGGTAGATAATATACAACAATCTCAAGTAGAAGTGGACAGGTTAAAAGCAGATATTGAAAGACTAGGTACTGTTAATTTAGGAGCAATTGAAGAATTTGAACGTATTTCTGAACGATATAATTTTTTGTCAGAACAAAAAAATGATCTTGTTGAAGGGAAGCAGACATTATATTCGGTTATTAGCGAGATGGATACAGAAATGAAAAATCGCTTTGAAGAAACATTTAATAAGATTAAAGATGAATTTGCAACTGTGTTTGTACATTTATTTGGCGGTGGACATGCAGAGTTAAAACTAACTGATCCAAACAATTTATTAGAGACGGGAATTGATATTATAGCGCAACCACCCGGAAAGAAATTACAGCATCTCGGATTATTATCCGGTGGAGAACGGGCTTTAACAGCAATCGCTTTATTATTTGCAATCTTAAGGGTTCGACCAGTACCATTTTGTATTTTAGATGAAGTAGAAGCAGCATTAGACGAAGCAAATGTAGCTAGATTTGCTAAATATGTAAAACAATATAGCAAAGAAACACAATTTATTGTGATTACTCACCGTAAAGGTACAATGGAAGAGGCAGATGTATTATACGGAGTTACGATGCAAGAATCTGGGGTATCGAGATTAGTTTCTGTTCGGCTTGAAGATACAAAGGAATTAATGAGTTCATAGGAGGTATGTACGGATGGGATTTATGGATAAATTGAAACAAAAGTTTAAGCAAGATGATGAAACGAAAGAGGTTACAGAAAAGTATCAAGAGGGAATGAAAAAAACGCGTAATTCTTTCTCTGGAAAATTAAATGATTTAATCGCTCGTTATCGAAAAGTAGATGAGGACTTTTTTGAAGAATTAGAAGAAGTACTTATCACTGCAGACGTTGGTGTTACAACCGTCATGGATCTTGTAGAAGAACTGAAGATGGAAGTTAAGCGCCAAAACATAAAAGATTCCGAGCAAATGAAAGACGTTATCTCTGAGAAACTGGTGGAGATTTATTATGGAGAAGAAGACGATTCGATTGAAAAGCTTCAAATAGATGGTGCTGGTTTAAAAGTTATATTGGTTGTTGGAGTCAATGGTGCTGGTAAAACTACGAGTATTGGGAAGTTGGCGCATCAATTAAAGCAAGAGGGTAAGAATGTTGTGTTAGCTGCAGGAGACACATTCCGTGCAGGTGCAATAGATCAATTAGAAGTATGGGGAGAGCGTGCAAATGTACCGGTTATTAAACAGAGCGAAGGTAGTGACCCAGCTGCTGTAATTTATGATGGGATTCAAGCCGCGAAATCTCGTAATGCAGATGTCTTGATTTGTGATACAGCAGGTAGGTTACAAAACAAAGTAAATTTAATGAATGAATTGTCAAAAGTAAAACGTGTGATTGAACGGGAAATTCCAGGTGCTCCTCATGAGGTATTGCTAGTATTAGATGCTACAACAGGTCAAAATGCACTTAATCAGGCTCGTACATTCTCTGATGCTACGAATGTTTCAGGAATTGTACTAACCAAATTAGATGGAACTGCAAAAGGTGGAATTGTCTTAGCTATTCGAAATGAATTACAATTACCAGTGAAATTCGTAGGGTTAGGAGAAAAAATAGACGATTTACAACGTTTTGATGCGTCTGCATTTGTGTATGGTTTATTTTCAGATATAGACATTGAAGCAAAAGAAGATTAATCTAGTATTTCCTTGACAATAAAACATTCTGTTCGCTATGATGTTCGTAAAGGAAAATCACTTAACAAGAGGTGTTTCCATTGTTAGATAAAACAACACGTATTAATTATTTATTTGATTTTTATCAAGAACTATTGACACCGAAACAGCGAAATTACATGGAGATGTATTATTTAGAGGACTATTCCTTAGGGGAAATTTCCGAGTTGTTTCAAGTATCAAGACAAGCAGTTTATGATAATATAAAGCGAACAGAAACAATGCTTGAATCATATGAAGAGAAACTTCATTTATATTCAAAGTTTGAACAACGTGTTAAGCTGTTAGACGAGTTGAAATTACTGACAACTGATAACAATGCACATGAGTATATTCAAAAACTAAAAGACTTAGATTAGGGGGACACCTTCTATGGCGTTTGAAGGATTGGCTGACCGCCTGCAGAGTACGATTAAAAAGATAACAGGTAAAGGGAAAGTATCTGAGCAAGATGTAAAAGAAATGACAAGAGAAGTTCGTCTTGCGTTATTGGAAGCAGATGTTAACTTTAAGGTAGTAAAACAATTAATTGCACGAATCAAAGAGCGTGCAATTGGACAAGAGGTAATGGAAAGTTTAACTCCTGGCCAACAAGTTATAAAAGTAGTAAAAGATGAATTAACCCAATTAATGGGTGGTGAGCAAAGTAAGATTGCTGTTGCTGACCGTTCTCCTACTGTTATCATGATGGTTGGTTTGCAAGGTGCAGGTAAAACAACAACAACTGGTAAACTTGCTAATCACTTACGTAAAAAACACAATCGGAATCCGCTTCTCGTCGCATGTGATGTTTATCGACCTGCTGCAATTAAGCAATTAGAGACATTAGGAACTCAATTAGATATGCCTGTGTTTTCAATGGGAACGGAAGCGAACCCTGTTGATATTGCACATAAAGCAATCGAACAAGCAAAGGAAGACCATCGTGACTATGTGATTATTGATACAGCTGGACGATTGCATGTAGATGAGAATTTAATGGGTGAATTACAATCCATTAAGAATGATGTAAAACCAGATGAAATATTTCTTGTTGTCGACTCAATGACAGGTCAAGATGCAGTAAATGTTGCAGAGAGCTTTAATGAACAATTGGATATTACTGGAGTTGTCTTAACAAAACTTGATGGTGACACTCGTGGAGGTGCTGCTTTATCCATTAAAGCAGTTACGGATAAACCGATTAAATTTGCCGGTATGGGAGAGAAACTAGATCAATTAGAAGCTTTCCATCCTGAGCGAATGGCTTCTCGGATTTTAGGTATGGGAGACGTATTATCATTAATTGAAAAAGCACAGACGAATGTTGATGAAAAGCAAGCAAAAGAACTTGAAGAAAAAATGCGTACGATGTCCTTTACATTTGATGATTTCCTAGAACAAATGGGACAAGTGAAGCAAATGGGACCACTAGACGAATTGATGGACATGATTCCTGGAGCAGGAAAAATGAAAGGATTAAAAAATGCACAATTCGATGAAAAACAACTTGGTCAAGTGGAAGCAATCATTCAATCCATGACTAAAAAAGAACGTCAAGAACCAAGCATTATTAACGGCAGCCGTCGTAAGCGTATTGCAAAAGGTTCAGGTACATCGGTTGCACAAGTGAATCGTTTACTCAAGCAATTTAATGAGATGAAAAAAATGATGAAACAAATGACTAATATGCAAAAAGGGAAAAAGGGCAAAGGCGGATTTAATTTACCTTTCATGTAACCCTTGATTTATAGGTTGTTATATACTAAAATAACCTTGTAATGGAAAAACACTTTACAGGCTTTTATATTTCTGATAGAATTTAAACTTGTCAGGATAAAAGTTATTGCCTGTATTAACTACAACTAAGGCAATCGCCATTAAGGTATGGTGATAAGCTAAGTTTAAAAATGAAAAACAATTTATTGGAGGTGCAAAGCATGGCAGTAAAAATTCGTTTAAAACGTATGGGGTCTAAAAGAAACCCATTTTATCGTATTGTAGTAGCTGATTCACGTTCTCCACGTGATGGTCGTTCCATTGAACAGATTGGTACGTATAATCCAGTTGTGAATCCAGTAGAAGTTAAGATAGATGAAGAGAAAGCTCTTGATTGGATGTCAAAAGGCGCTAAACCAAGTGATACTGTTCGTAATCTATTCTCAAATGAAGGCATCATGAAAAAATTCCACGAACAAAAAAATTCAAAATAAGTAGTGTGATATCATGAAAGCCCTAATAGAATCGATTGTTGCCTCGTTAGTTGATTATCCGGAACATATTGTTATTGATGTGACTGAAGAAGAGTCTAAAGTTGTATACCATCTAACAGTACACCCAGATGATGTAGGAAAAGTTATTGGAAAGAACGGTCGAATCGCTAAAGCGATTCGAACAGTTGTCTATGCTGCAAAAACGGAAGGTAATAAACGTATTTATTTGGATATTATGTAAAGGGAAAGTTGACCCAACTATCGGGTTCTTCTTTCCCTTTTTATACTTCAGTTCAATGGTCAAAGCAGCCTATAGTCTTATTCTTAATTGCCAAACTTGATAAAAAAGGGTTTAATTCAACTTAATTGATTATAAAGTTGATTCAGTTGCTATATAATAAAGTTTGTACTTATACCTTGTGATATTTTTTGTGAAATATAAAAATCAATATGTGTAGGGTAGGAGCTGTAGGTACAGTGAAAATAGTAAAAAAAATTACAGTGAAACAAGTTGTTACGGAAAAAAGTAAACAGCGTATATACCAAGGCTTTTATAATCATAAATTGCGTCTTGAACAAGAGTGTCAACAATTAAAGTTTGAAAAGCGTAAGCTACAGCATAAAGCATCTGTAAATCATCAAGAGATAGAAGAACGATTTGAACAAGAAATTAATAATCGAAAAGAAAAAATTAAGCTTCTTGATTTTAAAATTGACCAACTAAATGAAATAGAAATTGGAAGTGAAATTATTGAAGATGAGGTTGAGGCTCTTGTTGAGGTCGAAGCTGGCGCGAATTGGAGTAAACTGATGAAGGAACAAGCAATTATTATTAAAGACGATCAGGTTATACGTATTGATGAATAAAGTAGGTGATCTAAAATGAGTGAAGCTAAGTTTAACATAGGAAAGATTGTAAATACTCATGGTATACGTGGTGAAGTGAAGGTTGTGCGTATTACGGATTTTGAAGATAGATTTACCCCGGGAAATAAGGTGTATTTACAAGATGAAAATAATTATAAGCCATTAACAATTGATACGCATCGGGTCCATAAAGGTTTTGACCTTATACAGTTTAAAGGGTATGGAAATATCAATGATGTTGAAGCTTTTAAGGGGTTGATGTTGTCTATCGATGAAGATCAATTAACTGATTTGGAAGAAGATGCTTATTATTATCATGAAATTGTTGGCTGTAAGGTAATTACAACTGACGGGGCGGAATTGGGAAAAGTAAAAGAAATACTTTCCCCAGGAGCAAATGATGTATGGGTTGTACAGCGTGTAAAAGCTAAAGATTTGTTAATACCATATATTGAACAGGTTGTGAAAGAAGTAGATATTGATAACCAATTAATCAAGATTCAATTAATGGAAGGAATGCTTGATTAATGCATATTGATATATTGACATTATTTCCAGAAATGTTCCATGGAGTATTTCAGTCCTCTATTTTGAATAAAGCTGTTGAACGGCAACAATTTACTTACGAGCTTGTTAATTTTAGGGAGTATAGTAAGAATAAGCATCAAAAAGTTGATGATTATCCTTATGGTGGTGGAGCAGGGATGGTACTGACTCCACAGCCGATTTTCGATGCGGTTGAGGCGGTAAAAAAGAAACAAAATTCTAATCCAAGGGTAATTCTGATGTGTCCCCAAGGAGAGACATTAACACAACAAAAATCCGAAGAACTTGCGAAAGAAGATCATTTAATATTTATTTGTGGACACTATGAAGGTTATGATGAGCGTATTAGAGAACATATCGTTACGGATGAAATATCGATTGGTGATTATGTTCTAACAGGTGGAGAATTAGGTGCGATGGTAGTAGTGGATAGTGTAGTTCGACTATTACCAGATGTCTTAGGGAATCAAGAATCTGCACCACAGGATTCGTTTTCCACAGGTCTTTTGGAACACCCGCATTATACAAGACCAGCTGACTTCAGAGGATATAAAGTACCGGATGTTTTACTATCTGGAAATCATGCTAATATAGCCACTTGGAGAAAGAAACAATCTCTATTTCGAACATTAAACCGTCGTCCCGATCTATTAGATAAAATCGAATTGACAGATGAAGACAACAAAATGTTAAATAACAATAAATCCGATGACATTCTATAAATAGCTAGTTGAACTATCTATTTGATTATGGTATATTAATAATTGTGCTTATGTGCGTATAAGTACGATAAACGATGTTCCGCTGTTCTTACTTGTTCAAGAGCATTAGTTTGGAAGGAGTGAAAGTCATGCAACAATTAATCGCTGACATTACAAAAGATCAATTACGTACGGATCATCCTGATTTTCGACCTGGTGATACTTTAAAAGTACACGTGAAGGTTGTTGAGGGTAACCGTGAGCGTATCCAGGTGTTTGAAGGTGTTGTAATTAAACGCCAAAACGGAGGAATTAGCGAAACATTTACAGTAAGAAAAATTTCTTACGGTGTAGGTGTTGAACGTACATTCCCATTACATTCACCAAGAATTGATAAAATTGAAGTTTCTCGTCGCGGTATTGTACGTCGTGCGAAACTTTACTATCTACGTAATCTACGTGGAAAAGCAGCTCGTATTAAAGAACGTCGATAAGAGTCGAGCAAACAACGATAAACGAAAGAAAAGGAGCTTTGCTACTGATAGCAGAAGCTCCTTTTTACATATCGATTAGATTTGAGTTGTCTAGAAACATATATTTAGCTTACAATATATAGTAGAAAGATAAGACACGGAGGGGACTAGATGGCTAGGGATAGAGAAAATAAGAAGAAAAACGAATGGTTAGATTGGATCAAAGCACTATTATTAGCTTTTGGACTGGCATTCCTTGTTAGAATGTTTCTATTTGCGCCAATAATAGTGGAAGGGCCGTCGATGTTCCCGACGTTACATGACCGTGATCAAATGATTGTCAATAAATTATCTTATACAATTGGTGAACCAGAACGGTTTGATATTGTTGTGTTTCACGCTCCTACCCAAAAAGATTTCATTAAAAGAGTTATCGCTTTACCAGGGGAGCATGTAGCTGTTGAAGATAATACGTTGTACATTAATGGAGAAGAAGTAGAAGAGCCGTTTTTAGATGAGCAAAAAGAAAACTTGCAATCATACCAAACACTCACGAATGATTTTACTCTGGAACAGCTTCCAGGAAATTATGATGTAGTTCCAGAAGGACACGTATTTGTATTAGGAGATAATCGTAGTAATTCTACCGATTCTCGAATGATAGGTGTTGTACCAATGGAAGAACTAGTGGGAAAAGCAAGCTTTGTTTACTGGCCATTTGATCGAATTCATCTGATAGGAAAAGGAGAATAATAATGGCTATACAATGGTTTCCAGGCCATATGGCAAAAGCAAAAAGAGAAGTAGAAGAGAAATTAAAACTAGTTGATTTTGTAATCGAATTAGTAGATGCAAGAGCACCTCTATCATCACAAAATCCAATGCTAAAACAAGTGTTAAATAATAAACCGAAATTAATTGTACTTATGAAAAAAGACCTTGCAGATCAAGAGGTCACCAAACGATGGGTAGAACAATTTAAACAGGATGGCATTCAAGCCATTGATGTAAATGTAAATAATAAAGCAGATATTCAAAAGGTAATCCAACATGCAAAATTACTTGGACAAGAAAAAATGGAGAAGTTAAAACGAAAAGGTATTCAGCCTCGTCCTGCAAGAGCAATGATTGTCGGAATACCAAATGTCGGAAAATCAACGTTAATTAATCGTTTAGCAAATAAAAAAATAGCTAAAACGGGAGATCGTCCAGGAATAACGAAACAACAGCTTTGGATTAAAGTAAAAAAAGACTTTGAATTACTAGATACTCCAGGGATACTTTGGCCAAAATTTGAGGAAGAAGTTGTAGGGTATCGTCTTGCTGCAATTGGCACGATTAAAGACCAATTGTTACCACTACCTGATGTAACCGCCTTTATTATTCGTTACATGGCAGAACATTATCCAAACCAATTAAAAGACAGGTATCAATTAGATGAAGTGGAAGATATGGTTGAAGTGTTTGAATCCATAGGTAAAGTTAGAGGCGCTTTGGAAAGCGGTGGCCATGTGAACTATGATAAGGTAGCTGATATTGTTATCCGTGATTTACGTGTTGGGAGATTAGGATCAATAACTTTGGAACAACCAGAGAACAACCCTGTATCATAATAGATACCTGATATTAAGAACACAAAATAGCACATCCATGAATAGTTGGCATATTGTCATCTTCATGGATGTTTGCTTGTGTTAAGGTACTTCCTGTCCAACAATTTTATAGAGAAACTACCCTATTTTATTTTTAACTATAATGAGCCGATAAATAAAGAAAGAAGTGAAAATATGAAACCAGCTTCTATTGCAAGTATAAAAACACAATTAAATAATGGTGAACTAACTAACGTAGAAATAGAAGAATTATATAAAGATAGTCGAAAAGGTGTGCAAGCAATACTCAAACGTTATGAAAAACAACAAGAAAAACAAGAGGCTTTAAAACAAGCGTTTATTAAGATGAATGTTTATGAAAATAAAGCTTATGGTAATGGAAATGATTATATTGCTGGTGTGGATGAAGTAGGGAGGGGGCCATTAGCTGGTCCAGTAGTTGCTGCAGCAGTTATTTTACCAAAGGATTTTGAATTATTGGGTATTAATGATTCAAAAAAATTGTCTGAAGAACAAAGAAATACATATAGTGACTACATTAAACAACATGCAATCGCTTATCAAATTTCTTTTATCGATAATACCACTATTGATAAAATTAATATATATGAAGCATCAAAACAGGCGATGAAACAAGCAATTAGTGGACTGGACCCATACCCAGATCATGCTTTAATAGATGCTGTCCCGTTAGAGGGAATAAACTGTACATATGAAGCGATTATTAAAGGAGACTCTGCAAGTGTACATATAGCAGCAGCTAGTATTTTAGCAAAAGTCGCACGTGATAATTGGATGAAAGAATTACATGAAAAATATCCAGTATATGGATTTAATTCAAATATGGGTTATGGTACAAAAGAACATCTCCAAGCATTAGAAAAATATGGTACGACTCCATATCATCGGTATTCGTTTGCGCCTGTACATAAATATCCAATTGCATCACTGAAATAATAACCGGAGGTAATTCCATGAGCATTCATCGTTTATTAGGTGATAAAACGGTACAACAGATACATTCACCATCACATCAACAGTTGAAAACTGGAGATGTTGTTCAAGGGAAGGTAGTAAAGCTTTTTCCTGATCATAAAGCACAAATTAACTTAGCTGGCAAGCAGATGATTGCTCAATTGGAGGCGCCTCTAAATATAGGTGAACGATACCATTTTCAAGTTAAACATATGCAAGATCAAATGCTTCATCTCCAAGTATTAGCAAGTAACGTAAAAAATAATTCGGAGCAATCTGCAATACAATTGATTCAACAGTTAGGTATAAAACCGACAAAGATATCAGTAGCATTTATGAAATCATTAATTAAACAGCAACTGCCATTTAATCGGAACTCATTTGTACAAGCTGTCGATTTACTGCAATCAAAAGTGGCCAAAGAAATACCGGTGAAACAACAGTTCGGGATATTACATAATTTAATGGAAAAAAAGTTGCCTATTTCCAATACTGTTTTTCAATCGACATTGAAATTATTTTCTGGTGGTATTAGTAATTCGATAGAAGCTTTATTAATGGATAGCCGAAATCAGAACATAAAATATACCCCTCTTTTATATCAACTTGAACAAGTAAATTCGGGATTTAAAACAGAAAATATGTCATTAGTTAAATATATGACTTCGGATGTAAATAACACTCAAACTAACGGAAACTTATATCATATATTTAAAAATCTTGGATTGATTTCATCAACTATAACTAAAAATGACTGGAATCAAAGATGGATGTCAATGGAAAATACATCAAAATCATTAATAGAAGGTAGTAGAGCACTTCCTTTTTCTATGAATCATTCATCATTAATGAGAGGACTCGACCAATTAACAACAAATCAATCAAAAATAATCGAGCTCACTCGTTCATTGTTACATGCGAATGAAGCTGTTTTAATGCAGTCAAAAAATGCCGGTACTATCCAAAAATTAATGGATTTATTACCAGAATCTATGTCCCTTCGGCTTTCTGAAACTATGATAAAAGGACAACCGAGGCAATTTTTAGAAACATTAAATAATCCTAATACCTACCATGAACTGGATAAGATGTTGAAATCATTACAAAATCCTGTACTAAATAATTCACCACAGTTGGGAAGCATTCAGCAATTATTTTTACAGCAAATACGATGGATGAATCAACGTGCAGGTATAAATTATGAACATCAATTAGCTCATCAGCAAATCGATATAAATAATGTGAAAGCTCAATTAATACAACTTGTCCAGACTAGTAACGGTAGTTTAGCTGAAAAAGCGCAACAGCTTTTAAATCATATACAAGGGATTCAAATTAACTCTGTAACAGAATCTAATGGATTTTTACAAGCATTTTTACAAATACCAGCTCAAAAATTAGGACTAGCAAAAGATATCGATTTACAATTTGAAAGCAAAAAAACAAAAGATGGAAAGATTGATCCGGAGTTTTGTCGCGTTTTATTTTATTTAAGTTTGAATAACTTAAAAGATACAGTGATTGATATGCATGTGCAAAAAAGAAATGTAACCGTTACGATTTATAATAATTTCACCAATTTGGAAAAATTTGTAGGACCGATAAAATCAAATTTAAATCAAGGTTTGGAACAAATTGATTACAAACTATCATCTGTGCATATTAAACCAATGGATAGTTTGTACGAAACTGGCAAAGAACATTCGGAAAAGCGATATCATCAGTTATCATCATATCAAGGAGTGGATTTTAGAGTATGATAGAAAAACGACATAAGGCAGCAGCACTTCGTTATAATCAAGACAAAGATATTGCTCCAAAAGTTACTGCAACAGGCAAGGGATTAATCGCTGAGGAAATTATACAGCGAGCAACAGAAAATAATATTCCGGTTATGAAGGATGAATCTTTAGTAGAAATACTTGCAGAATTAAACATTAATGAATCCATTCCGGATGAATTATACATGGCAGTTGCTGAAGTGTTTGCGTTTGTCTATCAAGCAGATAAGGAATTTGAGAATACTTAAATCATAAAGTAACCATTTATTTCATTAGAGGGGCGGTTCGTGCTTCCTCTATTTAATGTTAGTTGAAATTGTCAAACCTTATTCGCTAATTCTTGTTAAATTCTCATTTTTTTAATACAATGGAAATGCATTGAATTTGATAGGAGGATGGAAGATGAACATTCACGAGTATCAAGGTAAACAAGTTTTACGGGAATATGGGGTTAAGGTTCCTAACGGCTATGTTGCATATACAGTGGACGAAGCTGTACAAGCTGCGGAAAAACTTAGCACATCTGTAAACGTTGTCAAAGCGCAGATTCATGCTGGTGGCCGTGGTAAAGCAGGTGGAGTTAAAGTTGCAAAAAGTCTTGAAGAAGTTCGTACATATGCGGATGAAATATTAGGAAAGACATTAGTAACTCATCAAACTGGACCTGAAGGAAAAGAAGTAAAACGTTTACTAATTGAAGAAGGCTGTGACATTCAAAAGGAATATTATGTTGGGGTAGTATTAGATCGTGCGACTTCTAGAGTTGTTATGATGGCATCAGAAGAAGGTGGAACTGAAATTGAAGAAGTTGCTGAAGCGACTCCAGAAAAAATCTTTAAAGAAGTAATTGATCCAGTAGTTGGATTAACACCTTTCCAAGCTAGAAGACTAGCATTTAATATTAATATTCCAGAAGAATTACTAGGAAAAGCAGTTAAATTTATGACTGCTTTATATGATGCCTTCGTTGCGAAGGATTGCTCTATTGCTGAGATTAATCCATTAGTAACAACTGGTGATGGTGAAGTACTAGCGCTTGATGCAAAATTAAATTTTGATGATAATGCACTATATCGCCATAAAGATATTCAAGAATTAAGAGATTTTGAAGAAGAAGATGAAAAAGAGATCCAAGCCTCTAAGTATGACTTAAGTTACGTATCTCTTGATGGTAATATCGGGTGTATGGTAAATGGAGCAGGACTAGCTATGTCTACCATGGATATTATTAAACATTATGGCGGAGATCCGGCTAACTTCCTTGATGTAGGGGGCGGTGCTACTGCAGAGAAAGTAACAGAAGCATTTAAGATTATTCTTTCAGATAAAAATGTAAAAGGTATTTTTGTTAATATCTTTGGTGGAATCATGAAGTGTGACGTTATTGCTGAAGGTGTTGTAGAAGCTACAAAACAAATTGGTTTAGAGATTCCACTAGTTGTACGTCTTGAAGGTACAAATGTTGATGAAGGTAAGAAAATTTTAGATGAATCTGGCTTAAACATTACTTCTGCAACCTCTATGGCTGATGGAGCAGAAAAAATTGTTGCTGCAGTAAAATAAACGTAATAAACCGAGAACTTTACGATAGGAAAGGACGGACGAAAATGAGTGTTTATATTAATAAAGATACAAAAGTGATTGTCCAAGGAATTACCGGTGGAACTGCACGTTTTCATACAAAACAAATGCTAGATTATGGCACTAAAATTGTTGCAGGTGTAACGCCTAAAAAAGCAGGTACAGAAGTTGAAGGAGTCCCAGTATATAATACGGTAAAAGATGCTGTCGATGCTACTGGTGCGACTGCTTCAGTTATTTATGTTCCAGCACCATTTGCAGCAGATGCTATTATGGAAGCAACAGATGCAGAATTAGATCTTGTTATCTGTATTACGGAACATATTCCAGTGTTAGATATGGTAAAAGTAAAACGTTATATGGAAGGTAAGAAGACACGTCTAGTTGGGCCTAACTGTCCGGGTGTCATTACTGCAGATGAAACAAAAATAGGTATTATGCCTGGATATATTCATAAAAAAGGTCATATTGGTGTTGTTTCTCGTTCTGGGACATTAACGTATGAAGCTGTACATCAATTGTCAGAAGCAGGTTATGGTCAAACTACTGCAGTCGGTATCGGTGGAGACCCTGTGAATGGCACAAACTTTATCGATGTGTTGGATGCATTTAACCAAGATCCAGAAACAGAGGCAGTAATTATGATTGGTGAAATTGGTGGCACTGCTGAAGAAGAGGCTGCTGAATGGGTGAAAGCTAATATGAATAAACCTGTAGTAGGCTTTATTGGCGGAGCAACAGCACCTCCAGGTAAACGTATGGGACATGCTGGAGCAATCATTTCCGGTGGAAAAGGTACTGCTGATGAAAAAATCCGTACAATGGAAGCTGCCGGTATCAAGGTAGCAGATACTCCTGCAGTTATGGGAGAAACAATGATTGAAGTATTAAAAGAAAAAGGCTTAGATGAAAAGTGTAAAACACATTAATTAAACAATAGAGATTGGGATATCTTGTGACAGACGATGATAAAAAATTGGCTCGTTTGGATTCTTTTGTCCCAATCTCTATTTCCAATATACTAGTTAAAGGAAGTGGTAGCTTGGAATTATTGAAAACAAAAATTGTACATCTCTCTAGATGTCGGTCTATTACTCGGCAATTACTCCGTAACATTCTTCAACATGATCCTTCATTAAATAAAACCTATCAATCCTCTGCAAATCAACTTTCAGGTTGGTTAAATATTTCCTTGAAAAAAGCTGAATATTTTTATTCAGATCTTCATAATGTAGCTTTACAAAAACAAGTAATTAAGGATATGCAACTTTATCAAACCGTAACCATAGTTGACGAATATTATCCACCTATGTTAAATACTATTAAGGATGCCCCAATCGTTTTATATACAATTGGAGATGTAGGCATTTTAAAGAAATTACCTAGCTTAAGTGTCATTGGAACAAGAAAACCTACATCACAAGCTCGAAGAAAAATGGATGTTATTTTGCCCTTATTAATTCAACGCGGTTGGGTAATCGTAAGTGGTATGGCAAGAGGTATTGATAGTTTTGCTCATCAGATGGCTTTATATCAGAATGGAAAAACAATCGCTGTCTTAGGGGGAGGATTTCATCATATATATCCAAGAGAGCACCTACCATTGTTTCGAGAAATAACACAAAAAGGATTAGTAATTACAGAATATCCACCTGATCAACCACCGAAACGACATCAATTTCCAGAAAGAAATCGTATCATCAGTGGATTAACGATGGGAACACTTGTTATTGAAGCAATGGAAAGAAGCGGTACACTTATTACTGTAGAACAAGCGCTTGATCAGGGAAGAGAAGTATTTGCAGTGCCAGGTAATCCTTGGGTGCAACAAACAAAAGGCTGTCACCAAATGATTCAAGATGGTGCAAAATTAGTCCAAGAATCGAAAGATATTATCCAAGAATATGAAGGAATTTTACTTGAAAATTAAAAATGTTTTAGTTGAAGTGTTTGACAAAACAGAAATCTATATTTAGTATTAGTAAAGATTTCATTACGTAAAATTGTCAACCTCATTTTGGGAGGAAGGTACATGTCAGATTATTTAGTTATCGTTGAATCACCTGCAAAAGCAAAAACGATTGAACGATATTTAGGAAAAAAATATACCGTAAAGGCTTCCATGGGTCATATTCGTGATTTACCCAAAAGTCAAACAGGTGTAGATGTCGAAAATAACTTTACACCAAAGTATATAACCATTCGTGGTAAAGGTGATATTCTCAAAGAATTACGTAAAGCAGCTAAGAAAGCAAAAAAAATCTATCTTGCTGCCGACCCGGATAGAGAAGGGGAAGCGATTGCTTGGCATCTTGCATATATTTTAGGTGTTGATCCATCCTCTAATTGTCGAGTCGTATTTAATGAAATTACGAAAGAGGCAATTAAAGAATCTTTCAAGCATCCACGACCAATAGACTTGGATTTAGTAGATGCCCAACAAGCTAGAAGAGTGCTGGATCGATTGGTTGGCTATAATATTAGTCCATTACTATGGAAAAAAGTAAAAAAAGGACTTAGTGCGGGAAGAGTACAATCGGTTGCTCTAAAGATGATTATAGACCGCGAAAAAGAAATACAAAATTTCAAACCGGAAGAGTACTGGTCTATAGATGCCAAATTCCAAAAGGATAAAGAAATATTTGAAGGTTCTTTCTATGGAATAAAAGGTAAAAAGGTAGCTTTGAAAAACGAACAAGATGTGAAAGATATTAAGCAACAATTAAACGGAAAAACATTTACAGTTGATAAGGTTAAAAAAAGGGAAAGAAAAAGAAATCCAGCCTTACCTTTTACTACCTCATCTTTACAACAAGAAGCTGCTAGAAAATTAAATTTCCGGGCGAAGAAAACGATGATGATTGCCCAACAGTTATATGAAGGTATTGACCTAGGGAAAAAATCCGGAGGGATTACAGGTTTAATCACGTATATGCGTACTGATTCTACTCGTATATCAAACTCTGCAAAAGAAGAAGCAAAGAACTATATTAAAGATAATTATGGAGAGAAGTATTTAGGTAAACAAGGATCAACGAAAAATAAAGAAGGTGCGCAAGACGCTCACGAAGCGATTCGACCAACTTCTGCTATAAGAGATCCGAAAACTTTAAAGAATACTTTATCTAGAGATCAGCTGCGTTTATATAAACTGATTTGGGAACGGTTTGTAGCTAGTCAAATGGCTCCAGCAGTAATGGATACAATGACTGTACATTTACTAAACAATAACATTGAATTCCGAGCAACTGGATCAAAAATTAAGTTTAAGGGTTTCATGAAAGTTTATGTGGAAGGTAATGATGATAACAAGAAGACGGAAGATAAGTTATTACCTGAATTAGAAGAAGGTATGCTAGTCGATTCGAAAGAAATCAAACCGAATCAACATTTTACCCAGCCACCTCCACGTTATACAGATGCTCGTCTTGTTCGAACAATGGAAGAAATAGGTATTGGCAGGCCGTCTACTTATGCACCTACACTTGATACGATTCAACGTAGGGGTTACGTATCGATGGATAATAAAAGATTTGTTCCGACTGAACTTGGGGAAATAAAATGTGAACTAATGATTGAATTTTTCCCTGAGGTAGTCGATGCGGACTTCACAGCAAAAATGGAAGATGATTTAGACTCTATTGAAGAAGGAAAGATAGAGTGGAAACAAATTATTGATAGTTTCTATAAAGACTTTAAAGTAAGACTTGATAAAGCAGAAGACGAGATGGAAAAAGTTGAAATAAGAGATGAACCAGCAGGAATCGATTGTGAGAATTGTGGTCATGAAATGGTCTATAAGATGGGAAGATACGGAAAATTCCTTGCTTGTTCAAACTTTCCGGAATGTCGTAACACGAAACCGATCTTAAAAGAAATTGGTGTTGATTGCCCGAAATGTAACGAAGGTAATGTGGTTGAAAGAAAATCAAAGAAAAAGCGAACATTCTATGGATGTGATCGGTTCCCTGAATGTGATTTTGTTTCATGGGACAAACCAATTGCTAGAAAATGTCCAAAATGTGAGTCTATGCTAGTGGAGAAAAAGAATAAGAAAGACACTCAGGTCCAGTGTACAAATTGTGAATATAAAGAAGTAGCTCAGACTTAATTGTATGACTTGTAGAGTTGGAATAGCTCCTCTCTATAAGTCTTTTTTGTCTTAATACGTTTTACTTAAATATGCAATGGGAATACTGACGTATAGAAGGAGTGGATTAAAAGTGGATACTCACAATATATATTATGTAGCCATTGATACGAAGGAAATTAGAACTTTTTCTGTTCCAGACAATGAAATTGAATTTGAAATTAAAGCAACAGATGAACAAATATTGGAAATAAGGGAAATATTTTCTCGCCTTGAAAAGGAATCAAAAAATGCAATGAAATATATTGGACTGAAACCTTTTGATGAATGGGGAGTTGATGATGAACGAAATAATTATAAACAAGATATTAAAAACCTATTTTTGCTATTAAATAAGCTAGGAACGGAAGATACAAAAAGAAAATTATCAGAAATGGGTATAAACAATCCTTAAAAAGGAAATATAAAGACTATATCGTTCACAGAATATTCAACAATATCAACTTTTTATATGTTTATAAGATTTGTTATTTGACTATGAGCTATTTTATTATTATAATCACTCTTTGGTAAGGTAAAATACTTTACACACGACAATCGGCTATCTTGCAACAACATCTTTGCAAAATCATTAAGATTGTATATCATTCTGAATTTTGTTACAATTTAGTTAAGTTCATTGCTTTATCGGTTAGAGTGTGTTATTATTTATTCGCTGTGCAATGAGGTGAAGATATGAACCCATTAGAGTTATATATAGATACATTTGTAGAGTATCTGCAAATTGAAAAAAATGCTTCACCTTATACCGTGAAATATTATCGGAATGATCTGGAAATTTTCGCGGATTTCCTTCGTTCGGAGGGAATAGCTCATATTGCAAATGTGACATATAAAGATGTACGCATTTTTCTAACTTCTTTATATAAGCAAGAACTTAGTCGTAGGTCCGTTTCAAGAAAGATATCAACCTTAAGAAGTTTTTACCGTTTTCTAGAAAGAGAAAGTTATGTGGAAGGAAACCCTTTTGTACAGTTACATCTGCCGAAAACGAGTAAACCGGTTCCTGGTTTTTTATACCAAGAGGAATTGGATAAATTGTTTGAAGTTAACGATATAACGACTTCATTAGGGCAAAGAGATCAAGCTTTATTAGAGATATTATATGGAACTGGAATTCGTGTCAGTGAATGCCAAAACCTTCGTTTACAGGATGTTGATTTTTCAATCGGTACTATCTTTGTTCGAGGGAAAGGACGTAAAGAACGTTACGTGCCATTTGGAAGTTTTGCTGAAATAGCGTTAGAGACCTATCTTCAAGAAGGAAGAAATAAGTTACTGCAAAAAAGTAATTCAGACACAGAATTTATTTTCCTAAATTCGCGTGGAGGTCATCTAACCACTCGAGGAATTCGTACCATTTTAAATAAAATCGTCGAAAGAGCCTCTTTGACTGTACATGTACATCCTCATAAGTTGAGACATACATTTGCAACGCATTTATTAAATGAGGGTGCTGATTTAAGATCTGTACAGGAGTTGCTCGGCCATGAAAGCCTATCCTCGACACAAATATATACGCATGTGACAAAAGATCATTTGCGGGAAGCTTATATGAAAAGTCACCCAAGAGCTAATGGGAACAAAAGGTGAGGTGAGGGTAATGACAATGGAAATGCATGCGACAACTATTTTTGCTGTACAGCACCAAGGTCAAAGTGCCATGTGTGGAGACGGTCAAGTAACATTAGGAAACTCCGTTGTAATGAAACACAAGGCTAAAAAAGTTCGAACACTCTATAATGGAAAAGTTCTTGCAGGGTTTGCTGGTTCGGTAGCGGATGCGTTTACCTTGTTTGAAAAGTTTGAGACCAAGCTACAATCATTTAATGGAAATTTAACAAGAGCTTCGGTAGAACTAGCTCAAGAATGGCGCTCAGATAAAGTACTTCGTAAATTAGAAGCAATGTTAATTGTGATGAATAAAGAACATATGTATCTGGTATCTGGAACTGGTGAAGTAATTGAGCCTGACGATGGTATATTAGCTATTGGATCAGGTGGAAATTATGCTTTAAGTGCTGGAAGAGCGCTTGTCAGACATGCTGATAATATGTCAGCTGCAGATATTGCTCGTTCGGCATTAGAGGTTGCAGGAGAAATATGTGTGTTCACTAATGATCAAATAACGTTAGAAGTACTTGAATAAAAGGAGGCTATCCATCAATGGGAATGGATTATACCCCAAGGCAAATTGTTGAGCAGTTAGACCAGTTTATTGTTGGTCAAAGGCAAGCAAAAAAATCAGTAGCGGTTGCACTTCGTAATCGTTATCGGAGAATGAAATTAGATGAAGGGTTCCGTGATGAAATTGTCCCTAAAAATATTCTCATGATTGGTCCAACCGGTGTAGGAAAAACAGAAATTGCTAGAAGACTTGCGAAATTGGTAGGAGCACCTTTCATAAAAGTTGAGGCAACAAAATTTACTGAGGTTGGTTATGTTGGTAGAGATGTAGAATCCATGGTAAGAGATTTGGTTGAAATGGCTGTCCGAATGGTAAAAGAAGAGAAAATGGCTGGAGTAATGAGTGAAGCTGAAGAAGAAGCGAATAAAAAGTTAGTAAAATTATTAGTTCCTGAATCTAAAAAGAAGCCAGCTATGAAAAATCCATTTGAAATGTTATTCCAATCAGATGAATCCAATGGAGATGACGAAACGACGGAAGAAGATTCACATGACGAAATTCGTTCAAAACGAAAACGAATCGCTCATCAATTATCTCTCGGAGAGCTTGAAGATCATCTTGTTTCTGTAGAGATTGATGAAGTTCCCCCATCCATGTTTGATATGTTACAAGGATCGGGTATGGAGCAAATGGGAATGAATATGCAAGATGCATTTGGTCAGTTTATGCCAAAGAAAAAGAAAAAAAGAAAATTACCAGTTTCGGAAGCTCGAAAAGTACTCACGCAGCAAGAAGCTCAAAAGCTTGTAGATATGGATGAAGTGGCTCAAGAAGCTGCTGCTCGTGCAGAAGGATCTGGTATTATCTTTATTGATGAGATTGATAAAGTAGCTGGTAAGCAAGAGAATGCAGCAAATGTATCCAGAGAAGGAGTTCAACGGGACATTTTGCCAATTGTTGAAGGTTCTACTGTTGTAACAAAGCACGGAGCTGTAAAAACAGATCATATGTTATTTGTTGCTGCTGGTGCTTTTCATATGTCAAAACCTTCTGATTTGATACCTGAATTACAAGGAAGATTCCCAATTCGGGTAGAACTTGAAAAATTAACGGTGGAAGATTTCAAACGTATTTTAACGGAACCTTCTAATGCTTTAATTAAGCAATATCAACTTATGCTGCAAACAGAAGGTATAAATGTTGAATTTACTGACGAGGCTATAGAAAGGCTTGCAGAAATCGCTTATCAAGTAAATCAAAACACAGATAATATTGGTGCTCGACGATTACATACGATATTAGAAAAACTTTTAGAAGATTTATCGTATGAAGCACCAGAAGTTACAATGGAAAAAATTGAAATTACGGTTGGTTATGTCGATGATAAACTATCATCTATTGTTCAAGATAAAGATTTAAGCCAATTCATACTATAATTTAAAATATTGAATGGAGGAAATATCATGGATTTATTAAGTAGAGCAAGAAAAATCAATGCAATGTTACAAACAGCAACAGGAAAGTCAGTGAATTTTAACGAAATGTCTGCATCATTACGCGACGTTATTCGTGGGAATGTGTATATTGTAAGTAGACGCGGAAAGTTATTAGGGTTTGCTGTAAATCAAGAGATTGAGAACGAGCGTATGAAGTCTATGTTAGAAGAGCGTCAATTCCCAGAGGAATATACAAAAGGATTACATGATATTCGTGAGACTACGCCAAACTTGGACATCGAAAGTACTCATACAGTGTTCCCTGTAGAAAACAAAGAATTGTTTAAAGATGGACTTACCACAATTGTTCCGATTATCGGTGGTGGAGAACGTCTAGGTACGTTAATTCTAGGAAGAGTTAACGAAAGCTTTAGTGATGATGATTTACTATTAGGAGAATATGGTGCAACAGTAGTCGGAATGGAAATTCTTCATGAAAAAACAGAAGAAATAGAAATGGAAGCACGTAGTAAAGCTGTAGTACAGATGGCGATTAGCTCGCTTTCTTACAGTGAATTAGAAGCTATTGATCATATCTTTGAAGAACTTAATGGTAAAGAAGGATTGCTAGTTGCGAGTAAAATCGCAGATCGAGTTGGAATTACTCGTTCTGTAATTGTGAATGCACTACGTAAATTAGAAAGCGCTGGAGTAATTGAGTCTCGTTCACTAGGTATGAAAGGTACGTATATTAAAGTACTAAATGATAAATTCTTAGTAGAATTAGAAAAGTTACGCACAAGATAAAGTGAGCTACCTTCGTAAAGGTAAACAAACGATATCTTATGTGGGTAATTAGTATATAATGTAAAATTTTCACAAATATGTAAAGGAGTCGATGATTATCGACTCCTTTTTTTGTTATACTTAAATTATGGTTTGTAGGTAATAAAACCCGGTATATTTGACTAATCATATACATAATTTTTCCAGTTTACCTTTAAATGTTTGATATTTTTCCATTTATTACCATTTTTTATTAGCGAAAATTGTCGTGTTCTGCACTTGATTACAAAAAAAGGAAAATCATTGTGATAAAAGACCTAGTTAATTATGGTCATTTTTGTTTCATATTAAGGAAAATGTCGAAAATACATAGACTTTGTAAAACATATAACTTAAAATATTCGTATCAGCATAGGAATTTTTGGGTGTTAAAATAATGAAGGAGTTGATTAAGAGGTGGACTTATTTTCAGGTACTATATCTAAATTAGAACACTCATTAGATTTTTCAACAGCAAAGAATAATGCAATTTCTAATAACATTTCAAATGCAGACACATCCGGGTATAAATCGCAAAATGTTGTTTTCAAAGATAGTTTAGAAAATGCAATGTCTACAATAGATGCGAAAAGAACAAACGATCGTCATTTGTCATTTGATCAAATATCCATATCACCTTATCGATATGTTACAAATCACTCTACGACTTATAACCATAATGGGAATAATGTTGATGTTGATAAAGAAATGGCTGAACTGGCGAAAAATCAAATCTACTATAACGGTTTGATTGATCGAATAAATGGTAAATTTGGAAGTCTACAAACTGTAATTAGAGGAGGTAACTAGAATGTCCATATTTAATTCTATGAATGCAAGTGCTAGTGGATTAACAGCACAGCGATTAAGAATGGATGTTGTTTCTTCTAATGTTGCTAATGCTCAATCTACTAGAGCAACGATAAATGCAGACGGGGAATTTGAACCATATCGTAGAAAAATGGTTACTTTACAATCAGATCAAAATCAATTTAAGAATGTTTTAAAACATGCAACTTCTTCTACATCTACTTCAGCTTCAGGTGTGAAGACAACATCTATTACGGAAGATGATGAACCATTTAAATTAGTGTTTAATCCTCAGCATCCGGATGCGAATGAACAAGGGTATGTCGAAATGCCTAATGTAGACCCTTTAAAAGAAATGGTTGATTTAATGAGTGCGACTAGGTCCTATGAGGCGAACATAACAGCTTTTAATGCTAGTAAAGGTATGTTAATGAAAGCACTAGAAATTGGTAAATAGATAAGGAGTGAATGATATGACTGTACCAATTATCAATAATAACGTCACTCCGATTCAATCGGTCGGATCGGATGGAAAAGTAAAACAATCAGCTAGTGAAGCACAAGCAAATTTTGCTTCTACTTTAAAAAATGCAATTGAAGACCTAAACCATATTCAATTAGAATCGGATAAAAAAACAGAAGCATTTGCAAGTGGAAAGATTGATGATTTGCATGATGTTATGATTACTGCGCAAAAATCGAGCGTAACGCTTGAAACTACTGTTCAGATGCAAAAGAAAGTGATTGACGCATATAACGAAGTAATGAGAATGCAAGTATAACTTAGTGCATTTCATTGAAATTTTTTTAATTTATATGTGTTGTAGTGGGGGAAATATATGAAGGAAAAATTTTTAAAAGGGAAGGATTCTTTAACGTCATTTTGGACATCTCGTTCCAAAGTTCAAAAGGGAAGTGTTATTGGGGGATTTCTTCTAATCATATTACTAATTGGTGTAATTACTTTTGCATCGACAAATACAAACTATGTACCACTCTATAACAATTTATCAACACAAGAAGCAGGCCAAATTACAACGGAATTAGAATCTCGAGGTGTTCCTTTTGAATTAGAAAATGGACGATCGACGATTACTGTTCCAGAAGAACAGGTTGATACATTGTTGTTAGATTTAGCAGCCATGGGACTTCCCAATAATGGTAGCATTGATTACTCATTTTTTAGTGAAAATACCTCTTGGGGAATTACGGATAATGAGTTTAATGTAATGAAGTTAGATGCCATGCAGACAGAACTTGCGAATTTAATCAAAAGTGTTGAAGGAATTCAAGATGCGCAAGTAATGATCAATGTTCCAGAAGAACCGGTATTTGCCACGGATGTAACAGGTGAAGCAAGTGCTTCGATTGTTCTAAATACACAACCGGGGTATCAGTTTGAAGGGAACCAAGTAGAAGGGCTGTATCATTTAGTTTCAAAAGCAGTACCCAACTTACCGGAAGAAAATATTGTGATTATGAATCAATACTTTGAGTATTTTGATCAAAATACTCAGCAAGCAGCAAATCAGGATACATATACACATCAACAAACAGTAAAAAAAGAAGTGGAAAGAGATATACAACGTAGATTACAACAAATGCTAGGTACGATGGTAGGCAATGAAAATATCGTTGTATCTGTTACAGCAGACATAGATTTCACACAAGAGAATCGAACAGAGGAGTTAGTAGAACCGGTAGACATAGAAAATATGGAAGGCTTACCGGTTAGCTTAGAAACTATACAAGAATCCTATGTAGGAGAAGGTGCAGCAGAAGCTGGAGAAGCAGGCACTGGTGAGGAAGATGTAGCTAACTATCCAGCCGGTGATAATGGAGACGGAGAGTATGAACTAGATAAAGAAACAATTAATTATGAGTTTAATCGAATTCGTCGTGATATCGTGGAAAGTCCTTATAAAGTTAGAGATTTGGGTATTCAAGTTGCTGTCAACAATACGAGAAATGTAGATGATCAGGTAGAGTATCTCTCACAACAAGAGCAGACGTCTGTAGGGGAAGGAATTAGTTCTATTTTAAATTCGATTATAACTTCGTCTATCGATGGGGAGTTCAACGAAGATTTAGTACCTGATGATAAAACCTCAATCGTATTTCAAGAATTCACAGAAACTACATCACCAGGTCCAGAAGGTACAGCTGGAATTCCAACTTGGCTATATGTTGTAGCAGGAATTTTACTACTCGTAATTATTGTATTGTTGTTCTTCTTAATTCGAAATCGAAAGACATCCGATGAAGTAGCAGAAGAGTATGAAGAAATAAACGATCAAACCCCGATACCAGATTTGCCAGAAAAAGAAGAATCAGAAGCTACTATCAGAAGGAAACAACTAGAGAAAATAGCAAAAGAAAAACCAGAGGATTTTGCAAAACTTTTACGAAGCTGGATTGGTGAAGATTAGGAGGATGTGAAGTGGCTAGAACAAAAGGTACATTAACGGGTAAACAAAAAGCGGCAATTCTTCTAATATCTCTAGGGCCAGACGTTTCTGCACAAGTATATAAATACTTATCGGAAGAAGAAATTGAAAAATTAAGTCTTGAAATCTCTTCTGTAAAAAAAGTTGACTCCAATTTAAAAGAAGAGGTTTTGGAACAATTTCATCAAATTGCCCTAGCGCAAGATTATATTACTTCTGGAGGTATTGGATATGCGAAAACGGTATTAGAAAAAGCATTCGGTAAACAGGAAGCATCTAATATCATTAATCGTTTAACATCATCATTGCAAGTTAGACCGTTTGATTTTGCGAGGAAAGCAGACCCTCAACAAGTACTTAATTTTATTCAGGGAGAACATCCACAAACGATTGCACTTATATTATCTTATTTAGATCCTGAACAGGGTGGACAAATACTTTCCTCTCTACCGCAAGAACTGCAAGCTGATGTTGCTAGAAGAATTGCTACGATGGACTCAACATCACCTGAGATAATTAATCAAATTGAACAAGTGCTGGAAAAAAACATTTCTTCATCTGTAACCGAAGATTATACTCAAACAGGTGGAATTCAAGCAGTAGTAGAAGTGTTAAACGGTGTAGACAGAAGTACAGAACGAACAATATTAGATGCGCTTGAAATTCAGGATCCTGACTTAGCTGAAGAAATTAAAAAACGGATGTTTGTCTTTGAAGATATTGTTATTCTTGATAATCGTGCGATACAGCGTGTCGTACGTGAAGTAGATAATGAAGACCTTCGTTTAGCATTAAAAGTTGCTAGTGAAGAAGTAAAAGATATTGTATTTCAAAATATGTCAGAGCGAATGGCGCAAACCTTTAAAGAAGAGATGGAGTTTATGGGACCAGTTCGGTTACGAGATGTCGAAGAAGCTCAAACTCGTATCGTAGGATTGATCCGAAGACTAGAGGATATAGGTGAAATTGTAATTGCAAGAGGTGGAGGAGACGATATCATTGTCTAATCAAACAAAGCAAATTTCAATCCGATCAATTGAATCTATTGTTCCACAACAATTTGAACCTGAACAAACAGAAGAAATTATTTCACAACACGTACAACAAAAAATACAAGAAGAGAAAAAATATTTGCAATCGATTCAAGAAAAACAACATTCGTTGATTCAGGAAACAAAAGAAAAAATAGCTGCAGCACAAGCACAGTGGCAAGAGGAAAAGCAAAAACTTATTGAAGAAGCAAAACAAGTTGGCTATCGAGATGGATACGAACATGGAAAACAAGAAGGTTACGATTCTTACAAAGAAAAATTAACCGAAGTAAATAATATTGTAGACGCAACAATTAAAGATTATCATAGTGAACTTGATAAAAGCACGGAAACAATATTAGGACTATCCGTGTTGGTCGCTGAGCGAATATTAGAAAATCAACTTACGGAGCATCCGAGTGAATTTTTAAATATTGTGAAAGCTGCGGTTCACGATATAAAAGGTCAACCAAAAGTATCTATCATTTTACATCCAACATATTATGAACTTGTTTCTACACATCAAATGGAATTACAACGCATGCTTGGTAAGGATAGTAAACTGGCTATATATGTGAATGAAGATTTGAAAGAAACGGATTGTATAATTGAACATCCGTTCGGGCAAATTGAAGCTAATATTGATAGTCAACTGACGAAGATTCGTGAAGCTTTAATGGATTACTTGATGGAGACGAAAGCATAATGATAGATCAATACAGAGAAGTTATAGCTAAAGTAGATACGTATAAACGTTATGGAAAAGTAATCAGAGTTGTGGGACTAATGATAGAATCTGAAGGCCCAACTGCTAATATTGGAGAGGTTTGCTATATAAAGACTTCTCCAAATACGGATCATGCTTTATTAGCAGAAGTTGTCGGGTTTCGAAATGAAAAAATAGTATTAATGCCTTATACAGAGGTTACTGAAGTTGGTCCAGGTTGCCTTGTTGAAGCAACAGGGAAACCTTTAACAGTGAAGGTTGGCAGAGGGTTGATTGGAAAAGTTCTAAATTCATTAGGAAAACCGTTAAATGAGACAGAAGAACTTCCGAAGGGGTTAGCTAATTTTATGACTGAGCAAGCTCCCCCAAATCCCCTTGAACGTCCGCCGATTCGAACGCCGTTACAAGTTGGAGTAAAGGCAATTGACTCTTTACTTACAATGGGAGAAGGACAAAGAGTTGGCTTATTTGCAGGAAGTGGAGTAGGTAAAAGCACACTTCTTGGGATGATTGCAAGAAATAGTAGTGCAGATATAAATGTGATTGCATTAATTGGTGAGCGGGGAAGAGAGGTTCGAGAATTTATTGAAAATGATCTCGGGCCAGAAGGATTAAAGAAATCAATTGTAGTTGTTGCAACTTCTGATCAGCCTGCGCTAATGAGAATAAAAGGGGCTTATACCGCTACTGCGATTAGTGAATATTTCCGGGATTTAGGTTATAAAGTTAACTTAATGATGGATTCAGTAACTAGGGTTGCAATGGCACAACGTGAAATTGGACTTGCTGTTGGTGAACCACCAACAACCAAAGGTTATACGCCTTCTGTTTTTTCCATATTACCTAAACTTTTAGAGCGTACGGGAACGAACGCTAATGGAACAATCACTGGATTTTATACTGTGTTGGTAGATGGTGATGATATGAATGAACCGATTGCAGATGCGGTTAGAGGAATTTTAGATGGGCATTTCATTCTTGATAGAAAGTTAGCAGAGCGAGGACAGTTTCCAGCAATAAATGTACTGAAATCAATTAGCAGAGTTATGAATGTTATTGCCAATCAGGAACATAAGGAGCAAAGTCAAACATTACGCAAGCTGTTATCTACCTATGAAGAGAACCAAGAGTTAATTACGATTGGTGCATATAAAAAAGGAACTAATCAAGAGATTGATCAAGCTATCAGTTTTCAACCTTATATTCAAGAATTTTTAAAACAAGGTATACATGAAAAACGGACGTTTGATGAAACAATACAAATGATGAAGAATCTACTACATGGAGGGGTGTCCTAATGGTAGAAGTAGTTGGTTTAAATAGAATAAGAGAGATTAGAGAGAATGAAAAAAAGGTTGCTCAATCAGATTATAATCAATCAATGGAAACGTTCGAAAAAATAGCAACCGAACTCTATAACTTGTTACGAACAAAAGAGAATGCAGAGGCTTCATTTGAATCGTATATCCAAACTACAACTTCAATTGAAAAAATCAAGGAACAAGCCACCTATATTGAAAAATTAAATCAGCGCATTCAAAGTGTTCAACTTCTTGTACAACGAGCAAGAAAAGACATGGAAATAAAACAAGAAAAACTATCAAACGCCTATGTTGAAGTAAAGAAGTTCGATAAGATTATTGAATTTAAACAAAAGAACGAAATAGAGGAAGCGAAAAGAAAAGAAGCGAATTGGATGGATGAGATGTCCATGCAACAATATTTAAGCCATAAGTCTAGGTGAATATTATGAACAATAATGAAGAAAAGAAAAAGATGAATCCTTTTATCTTGGTGTTATTTGCAGGTGTCATTCCACTATTTGTTGTTGCTATATTAGCTGTTTTTGTTCTAGAAATGGCTGGGGTTGAGGTGGTTGATTGGGCAAAAGAAAAAACAAGTAATGTCCCAATTGTCGGTGAGATGATTAAAGAAGATCAACCTACTCAGGAATCTTCAAAAGAGTTAGAGACGGCACAAGCAAAATTGCAAGAAAAACAAGATGAAGTAACAGAATTAGAAAATTCTATTGGAGATTTAGAATCTACTATAAAACAATTAGAAGATGAAGTCCTTCGCCTTGAACATCGAAATGAGTCGAACAATAACACAGAAGAAAATCAGAATCCTGAAGAAGAAGTTGCGAATGAAATGATTCAATCATTTACAGAGATGAAAGGAAAGCAGGCTGCTCAAATTCTTGAATCAATCGACGATGATCAATTAGTTGTTCGTATCTTACGAGGAATGGAACCCGCTGATCGCGGAGAAATATTACAACGAATGACGAAAGAAGAAGCAGCCAAATATACCGAACTCGTTATGAAAGCATTGGAGAATGAATAACCAACTATCTATTTGAAAGGAGGTGAATAAATGAATGTCATGATGTTACAAGCATTACAATATATGCCAAGTTCGCCAAAATCTCATTCATCTTTATCCAATACGAAAACAGAAAACTTTCACGATCTACTAGCGAATACTTTTTCTGAAAGTAACGGATTATCAATGGATAAGGATATTGGATTGATTTTAACTGAAAAACTAGTGAATGAGAAAGTTCCTGAAGAATTATTGCAATTTCTACAAGAGACCGGTTTATATGATTCGTTGATGAAGCAAGTGCAAATGGTGCTCTCAAGCAGTGTAGAAGATAATGATACTTTAGTACACATTGAAGAGTCGATAGCTGAATTAAATGTAGAACAATTAGCTTATCAAATCCTTGCTGACCATGATTACTTTCGTGCATATGTGGATAAGTTAGTTTCGTCAAATAACCCTAGTTTGACAAAAGATGTTGCACAAGAAACTGGAAAAATAAACTTGTTGACGCCGAAACAAATACAACTGACAGCGATGGAATTGTTACAAAACGTTTCGAATAAAGGGGATGTTCATGTGATTGCCCCTAAGATAGCATCATTGCTAGAACAGTGGTATCAACAGTTAAATAATCAGCAAATGAAATTACAATCAACACAACATACACAGAGTCTTATGTTTACTCAGATTAATGCTGCTAATGAACTCGAATTAGATGGAATTTGGTCCAAGCTCTTACAGATAAGTGATCAATATAATCAGCAGAAAAATGTACCGAAAATAACATCAACAGATGTCAGTCAGTGGTTAAGTAAGCTAATCGATCTCGATAAACCTGTTACTTATACGTCAATGAATCAATCCGTACCGATTTCTAAATTGGAGCAGTTTTATATTCATTTAAATTCAAATTCTGTAAATCAGACTCAAGAACAACAAATGATCGATAAATTTAAACAAATTATACAATCTAATAAGTTGCAAAACTTCTGGAATGGAAGTAGTGGATTATCCATCAAGCTAAGTCCGGATCAATTGGGAGATATGACGATAAGAATGGCGCAAATAAATGGAGAAATGACTGTGAAAATATTGGTTTCTTCCATGGCGGCAAAAGAAATGCTTGATTCAAATTTACATCAATTAAGAAATATCTTCTCACCACATCAAGTTATTATTGAAAAACAGGATGTATCCATGAGTGCGACTAACTTACAGGAATCTAAAGATAGCACAGATGATCAACTTAAGGAACAGATGAATGGTTCTAATCAACAAACAGATGAAGATGAAAAGGATGCTGGCACATACGATTTTGAAGAGTTTATGGCGGAATTACTCAATGAACAAATTTAGGTAGGTGAAAAAATGACATCAATTGATTCATCGTTATATTTAAACAACCAACAGAAAGTACGCACCCCTAGTCAAGAATTAGGAAAAGAAGAATTTTTAAAATTATTGATGGTCCAGTTGCAAAATCAAGACCCAACTAGTCCAATGGACGATTCACAATTTATGTCACAGATGGCAACTTTCTCATCCCTGGAACAAATGATGAATATGTCTAAGTCCATTGAAATGTTAGTAAATAATTCACTCGTATCTCCTGTCCTTCAATACAGTCACATGATTGGAGAAGAAGTCTCTTATATGACATTTGATCAAGAAACAGGAAAAGAAACAGGCGTAGAAACCAGCAAAGTTGTTGGAGTGACTCAGCACGAAGGTTGGGCTGTTTTTGAACTGGAAAATGGTGAACGTATTTATGCAGATGCAGTGATACAAGTCGGGCAGTCGAACGACGGCAACTCAGATGATTCAGATTCAGGTGATGAAGAGGAAAGTGATCAATAATGGATCATCGTATTTATCAGACACCACCATTTGTTGTACCACCTACGAAAACGAGTCAATCTCAAAAACAATCAACGGTCTCATTTAAAGATGTCCTGCATGAACAAAGTCAATTAAAGATAAGTAGGCATGCTTCGGAGAGAATGCATGAACGCAATATCTCAATAGATGATAAACAATGGGAATTGATCCAAGGAAAGATGCAAGAAGCGAAAGAAAAAGGAGTAACTGATTCTCTTGTTGTGTTAAATGATGCAACACTTGTTGTAAGTACAAAGAACAATACAGTGGTAACGGCAATGAATCGTGATGAATTTGCAAGTAAGATCTTTACGAATATTAATGGAACAATATTAATTCAAGATTAAGCTGGACCCTTAGGGAAGCTTAAAAAACTGCAGAATGACAGATGCAGAATAAATAATAAAGGGGAAATGATTATGTTACGTTCAATGTATTCAGGTATATCTGGAATGAAAAATTCACAAACGAAATTAGATGTTATTGGTAATAATATCGCTAACGTTAATACAGCTGGTTATAAAAAAGCAATGGTAAACTTCCAAGATATGATGAGTCAAACAACTTCTGGTGCGCAAGGAGCGACAGCAAATAGAGGTGGAGTAAATGCCTCACAAGTAGGCTTAGGATCAACAATAGGTGCAATTTCAAATATTCATACACAAGGGTTCCAACAAGTAACAAATAATCCATTAGATTTTGCTATTGAAGGTGATGGAATGTTTGTGCTGGTAGAAGGCGTGAATGCCAATGGAGGAGCAACCAATATAGACTTAGATAATGTTACTACTGCGTATTCCCGCGCTGGGAACTTTTTCTTAGACGATAATGGAAACATTGTAAATGCTCAAGGATTGTATTTAGTTGGTTTTGTTGGTGATCCGGCACAGGAATCAACAATAAATATCCCAGAGACCGCACAAAGTTTCAGTGTACAGTCCAATGGAACAATCAACTATATTGACGCAAATGGAGATACACAAGTGGCTGGTCAAGTAGCTTTAGCTTCATTCTCGAATCCATCTGGATTACAAAAAGCAGGAAATAATTTATATTTAGATTCACCGAATGCAGGGCTAGCAGAACAACTATACGCACCGGAATCTGATAATCTTGGTGCTTCCGTTGTCAGTGGTTCATTAGAAATGTCAAATGTGGATCTGTCTGAAGAATTCACAGAAATGATTACAGCACAACGTTCATTCCAAGCGAATACTCGTATCATTACTACTTCGGATGAAATTTTACAAGAACTTGTAAACCTAAAACGATAAAAGGGAGGTAGGGAGTAGCGACATAGCTTCGTTATTCCCGCCAAACAAATGATTCATTTAACGAGATTAAATAATGAAAAGTTCGTTTTAAATGCTGTCTATATCGAACAAATACAATCGTTACCAGATACAACAATATCATTAATAAATGGAAAGAAAATTGTTGTAAAGGACAATGCAAATGACGTACTTCATCAAGTTACAAGTTATTATCAAACGATTGGGTTGCAACAATTATCTTCTAAGGTAGGTGAAACAGATGAGTAAACTTATGAAAACGATGATTACTTCTTTAGTAATTCTACTAGCAGGTGCGATTACAGCATTAGTAATAGTTATAAATATTAGTACACCGGAAAAAGTGAGTGGAGAACAATCCATTGATGACATGGTGGAATATTCATTCGAATCGCCTGAAGTTACGACAGATTTAGAGGATGGAGCCTTTGTTCGTGTCCAATTTCAAATTATTACAGACAGTGGTGACGCTAAAAAAGAATTAGAGAAACGAGATTTTCAATTGAAAAACATCTTAATAAAGGAATTAGCAAAAAAGAATAAAGAAGATTTTCAAGCTGGTTTAGGAGATATTGAAGAAGCTCTAAAAAAAGAATTAAATAATTTAATGACCGAAGGCAACGTTACTGAAGTCTATACGATAAGTAAGATCCTTCAATAGAAGCTAGCTCCTGCTAGGAGGTGAACGTACTACATGGATGAAGTTTTATCACAAAATGAAATTGATGCTTTATTATCCGCCATTTCTTCAGGTGAGATGGATGCGGATGAGTTAAAAAAAGAAGAGGAAGAGAAAAAAGTCCGCGTTTATGATTTTAAACGTGCACTTCGTTTTTCGAAAGATCAAATTCGAAGTATCTCTCGGATACATGAAAATTATGCTAGAATGCTAACAACTTTTTTTGCTACACAATTACGTAGCTTTGTTAATATTTCTGTTACATCTGTTGATCAAGTACCATATGAAGAATTTATTCGCTCTATTCCGAAGAAAACGATCCTTAATTTATATAGTATGGAACCTTTGGATGGTAATTTGATAATGGAAATTAATCCTAATATTGCTTATGCATTACTTGACCGTTTACTCGGCGGGAAGGGCAGCACGATTACAAAAGATGGAAATTTAACAGAAATAGAGAAAACATTGCTTATGCAAATGTTTGAAAAAGCAGAAGACGCATTAAGAGATGCGTGGAGTTCCGTTGTGGATATTGAACCTGCACTAGAAGAATTTGAAGAAAATCCACAGTTTATGCAAAAAATTGCTCCTAACGAGACAGTAGTTGTCGTATCTCTGACAACAATTATTGGAGAAGCAACAGGAATGATTAATATTTGCATTCCACATGTAATTTTAGAACCAATTATTCCAAAACTGTCCGTGCATTACTGGATGCAATCAAAATCGAATAAAGATGAACAAGCTTATGGCAAAATGCAGCAAAATTTGAAGAGGACAGAGGTTGAATTAAAGGCTGTTCTTGGGCAAACAACAATATCAATTCATGATTTTCTCCACTTTCATCAAGGGGACATCATTTCGCTTGATCAACCAATTGATGCGCCATTACTGTTATCAATATATGATCAACCGAAGTTTTTTGCACAACCAGGTAAATTCAAAAATAAGATGTCTGTTCAAATTTTAGAAGAAATTAAAGGGGTGAATGAAGATGATGAATGATGGAATGCTTTCTCAAGATGAAATAGATGCACTACTAAAAGTATCTGAGGATGATTCTGATAAACCATCGAATGAAGAAACATCACAAGCCTATTTATCTAGCATCGAAATTGATGCTTTAGGAGAGATTGGAAATATCTCATTTGGTAGTTCCGCAACAACATTATCCACATTATTAAATCAAAAAGTAGAAATTACGACACCAAGTGTTGAAGTAATTGAAAAAGCTGATATCGATAGCGAAGTTACGTTTGAACCTGTCAGTGTACAAGTTAATTACATAGATGGATTTTCTGGTAAAAATGTATTTGTGATAAAAGCGCATGATGCAGCAATCATTGCTGATATTATGTTAGGCGGAGATGGAACTACTCCAGATGAAACATTGAATGATATTCATTTAAGTGCTGTCCAAGAATCGATGAATCAAATGATGGGGGCAGCTGCAACTAGTATGTCTACTGTATTTGATATGAAGGTAGATATATCACCTCCTGAAATTATAAATGGGATTGAAGACAATGCTGATACAGTCGTATTTGATGAAGATGTTTACGTAAAGGTGTTTTTCAGATTAATGGTAGGAGATTTGATAGATTCCAATATGATGCAATTAATTCCATTAAGTTTTGCAAGACAACTTGTGGATCAATTATTACATGCTCCTACAGAAGAAGCTGCCGTACTAGAGCTTGAAAAAACGGCTTCAGAGGTTCCGCAACCTGAAGTGGATAATAGAATGGGGAATGAAGATATAACCCCATCTTATAACCAACAGCCAGCTAAAGAAGAAGTACAGAGGGAGACAAATTATTTAGGTAATGCGTCTGTTTCCAGTAACCCAACTGTACAAGAAGCGGCATTCTCTAATTTTAATAATCATCCATTGTCAAAACAAGAACACAGAAACTTGGACATGCTATTGGATGTTCCATTAAAAGTTACAGTCGAACTGGGAAGAACGAAACAATCGATAAGTGATATTCTTGATCTATCAGCGGGGTCGATTATTGAATTAGACAAACTAGCAGGTGAACCAGTTGATATACTAGTAAATGAGAAACTAGTTGCTGAAGGTGAAGTAGTTGTTATCGAAGAGAATTTCGGTGTAAGGGTAACGGATATTATTAGCCAATCCGATCGAATTAAAAACCTAAAAAAATAAATGATTGAAAGGGAGATTAAGAATGGGACAACGAATATTAATTGTGGATGACGCAGCTTTCATGCGAATGATGATTAAAGATATTTTGACAAAAAATGATTTTGAAGTAGTGGATGAGGCGCAAGATGGAAACGAAGCGATTGAAAAATTTAAAGAACATAAACCTGATTTAGTAACGATGGATATTACAATGCCAGAAAAAGATGGTATCAGTGCGTTAAAAGAAATTAAGCAATTTGATTCAGAAGCAAAGATAATTATGTGTTCGGCGATGGGTCAACAAGCGATGGTGATTGATGCCATCCAAGCAGGGGCGAAAGATTTTATTGTAAAACCATTCCAAGCAGATCGTGTAATTGAAGCTATTCAAAAAGCGTTATCTTAAAAGTGAGTTGAGTATAGTGAACTTCAATAGAATCTTACTAACATGGGGAGCAGGGATACTTTTTATTTTATGTATACTCCCCCTTCCTGTGGGGGCATCCCCAAATGTGTCTGATTGCATTAATAATGACGAAGAATGTACAGATGAAGAAATAAATTCCGAAGAAGAAACTGAAGTGATAAATGATGATAACGGTATGGTCATAAATGGAGATAATTCCAGTTCTTCATCATTGGTGTTTGAAATTATTAAAATGATTTTTGCATTATTACTTGTAATCGGACTAATTTATATCGTATTAAAACTACTTGGGAAACGAAATAAGTTAGGTAGTAACATCAAGTCTTTAGAAAATGTTGGAGGAATATCCGTTGGACAAAATAAGTCGATTCAATTAGTACGAATTGGAAATCAGGTTTACATGGTTGGAGTAGGTGACAATGTGGAATTGCTTCAAGAAATAACAGATGAAGACACTATTCAACAGATTCTAAATGATGAACAACAATCAGAAGATTTCCTTGCAGCCAACTTCATATCTATGTTGACAAACAAAAAAAAGAAAAACACCGCAAAAGGTGATTCAGACCAATCGTTCGAAAAACTTTTTGAAAAAGAACTGAATAGCCTTAAATCTAATCGAAGTAAAATGATTCACAAGTATAAGGAAGATTCTCATGAATGAATTTATTGATATTTTTTCCAGTTCTGATCCAACCAATATATCGACTTCTGTAAAATTATTATTACTACTAACGATTTTTTCATTGGCACCAGGAATTTTAATTTTAATGACAAGTTTTACTAGAATCATTATTGTTCTTTCATTTGTGAGGACATCTCTAGCAACACAACAAATGCCTCCTAATCAAGTATTAATCGGGATTGCATTGTTTATGACCTTTTTTATTATGGCTCCTACTTTCACAGAGGTCTATGAAGAAGGACTAGCGCCACTATTTGACGAGGAAATAACCTTGGATGAAGCATATGAGAATGCTAGTATTCCATTAAAAGAGTTTATGGCTAAACATACAAGACAAAAAGATTTGGAGTTGTTTTTGAATTATACCCAAGCTGATCCTCCTGAAACTTTAGAAGATATACCACTCACTACACTTGTTCCAGCATTTGCAATCAGTGAGTTGAAAACAGCTTTCCAAATGGGATTTTTGATATTCATCCCCTTTTTAATTATTGATATGGCTGTAGCAAGTATTTTAATGTCCATGGGTATGATGATGCTTCCGCCTGTGATGATTTCCCTGCCGTTCAAAATATTATTATTTGTACTAGTGGATGGTTGGTATCTTATCACGCAATCATTATTAGGTGGTTTTTAGAAAGGAGCATGTGTCATGAGTAGTGAATTAGTTTTAACGTTGGCTGAGCAAGGCGTCGTTACTATCTTATTAATTACCGTTCCATTATTGTTACTTGCTTTAGGAGTTGGGTTACTCGTAAGTATATTTCAAGCAACGACACAAATTCAGGAACAAACATTGGCATTTATTCCAAAGATAATTGCAGTGTTAGTCGGCTTAGTATTTTTTGGTCCCTGGATGTTAACAACAATTGTAGAATTCACATCAAATCTATATCAAAATTTAAATCAATTTGTAGGTTAGAACATGTTAGAGTATATAGATTTGAATACATTACCTGCATTTTTATTAATATTTGTACGAGTCTTAGCATTTTTTGTAATTATGCCTTTATTTTCTTATCGGTCAGTTCCCGTACAATTTAAAATAGGAATTAGTTTTTTCCTAGCAATTATTATGATATCTACGGTTGATACTGCAGGAGTAGCAGTGAATAACTTATATTTATTTTTAGTTGTAAAAGAAATTCTCGTCGGAATATGTATTGGCCTCATTGCTTATATTATTGTTGCTGCTATACAAGTTGCCGGAGGATTTATAGATTTTCAAATGGGATTCGCCATTGCGAATGTGGTTGATCCCCAAACTGGAGCACAAAGCCCGTTAACTGGTCAGTATCTGTATATTATTTCATTATTATTTTTATTATCCGTTAATGGACATCATATTATTTTAGATGGAATTTTTAATAGTTATTCATACATACCTTTAAATCAATTTCTACCTTTTGGAGAAGAGTCGATTGTTCAATTTGTGATTACGACTTTTAATACGATGTTTTTAATTGCATTCCAAATTGCAATCCCGATCGTGGGGTGTTTATTTTTAGTAGATGTTGCTCTTGGAATCATTGCCAGAACCGTACCGCAAATGAATGTATTTGTTGTTGGATTACCTTTAAAAATTCTTGTTAGTTTTGCTGCTATATTAGTATTTCTCGCACTTTATATGAATCTAGCACAACGTCTATTCGAAACAATGTATAGAGTAATGAATGGTTTAATGTCATTATTTGGAGGTGTATGATTTGCTTCTAAAATTAGATTTGCAATTTTTTGCAGGTGAAAAAACAGAGAAAGCAACTCCAAAAAAGCGACTAGATGAACGAAAAAAAGGGCGAGTAGCTAAAAGTCAAGACGTAAACACGGCATTATTGCTCTTGGGATGTTTTATTGGTTTATTCGTATTTGGAAGCTACATGCTTCAATACATGACTGGTTTTTTTGAAAAATCATTCACTGAGTACATCCATTGGGATATTACAGAAAAGAACGTTCAATTAATGTTTAACAGTGCTTCCTTAGATGCAGGGATGATGTTGGCCCCAATAATGATTATTGCGATCATCACGGGAGTGGCAGCAAACTTAGTACAAGTCAGGTTTTTATTTAGTACAGAGCCACTTAAGTTTGATTTAAAGAAAATTGATCCAATTAAAGGTGCAAAGCGAATTTTTTCTATTCGAGCGTTAGTTGAATTTCTGAAGTCTATGTTAAAAATTGTGTTAGTTGGATTGGTGACATTTTCTGTGATTTGGATTTTTAAAGATGACATGTTGATGACAGCATTTCTTAATGCGGAAGGTGCACTAGGTTTTTTCGCCTCTGTCACAGCGATTATGGGATTTGCGGCAATTATTTTACTCATTTTTCTTGCGTTATTTGATTATTGGTATCAGAAATTTGATTTTGAAAAAAATATCCGGATGTCTAAACAAGACATAAAAGATGAATATAAAAATGTTGAAGGAGATCCGTTAATCAAATCAAAGATTAAAGAGAAGCAACGCCAAATCGCAACGAGAAGAATGATGAGTGAAGTGCCAAATGCAGATGTCATAATAACCAACCCAACCCATTATGCAATCGCAATTAAATATGATGAAGCGAAAGCAAACGCACCTTATATTCTCGCAAAAGGAACAGATCAAATTGCCCAAAAGATAAAAGAGATTGCTAAAAATCATGATGTAATGATGGTAGAAAATCGGCCATTAGCGAGGGGATTACATGATGCAGTAGAAATTGGTGAATTAATCCCTGAAGCATACTTCCAAGCTGTAGCAGAAGTATTAGCTTATGTCTACCGGATGGAGAAAAAAGCATAACAAGTTAGGAGAGAGTAGTTATGAAGGCGCGAGATATATCAGTACTTCTGGGAGTTATATTAGTAATTATTATGTTAGTGATTCCGCTGCCAGGAGCACTACTAAGCTTTTTCATATTAATAAATATTATCTTAGCGCTAATAGTTATTTTAGTTGCAATGAATACCACAGAGCCGTTGCAATTTGGTGTATTTCCAACATTAATCTTACTATTAACGCTATTTCGACTGGCGTTAAATGTATCTACAACACGATCGATACTTTCTGAAGCAGAAGCCGGTGGAGTCGTTGATACTTTTGGTACGTTTGTTATTGGAGACAATCCATTTGTTGGTTTTGTTGTATTTATTATATTAGTAATTATTAATTTCTTAGTTATTACGAAAGGTTCTGAACGAGTTTCTGAAGTGGCTGCAAGATTTTCTCTCGATGCTATGCCAGGAAAGCAAATGAGTGTAGATGCAGACTTGAATGCAGGACTTATTTCCGAATCCCAAGCAAAAGAGCGTCGTGAAAAGATTGAAAGAGAAGCAGATTTTCATGGATCAATGGATGGTGCTAGTAAATTTGTAAAAGGGGACGCGATTGCTGGGATTATTATTGTCATCATCAATATATTATTTGGATTGATTATTGGAATGGTACAAATGGGGATGTCCATGGATGAAGCAGTAAATACATTTATGAGATTAACGGTTGGAGATGGCTTAGTAAGTCAAATTCCGGCACTCTTAATTTCAACTGCAACTGGTATTGTAGTTACACGTTCTGCGGGTAGCAATAATTTAAGTGCAGATGTTATGGACCAATTATTACAGTTTCCGAAATTACTTTATATTGCAGGTGGAACGATCTTCTTGTTAGGTCTAACACCAATCAATTTCTTCTTAACCACTAGTTTGGCGGCGATTTTAATACTAGGTGGGTATTGGATGCAAAATCGAGCAACGAAAGAGGAAGAACCAACTGTGGAAGAAGAGGAAGAAACGGAATCAACTGCATTAAAACAACCAGAAAATGTAGTCAATTTATTAAATATGGACCCTATCGAGTTTGAATTTGGCTATGGATTAATTCCGTTAGCTGACACAGCGCAGGGGGGAGATTTACTTGATCGCGTGATAATGATACGTCGTCAATTAGCGATTGAGTTGGGATTAGTTATACCTGTAGTGAGAATTAGAGATAATATTCAATTAAACCCAAATGAATATCGCTTAAAAATTAAAGGAAATGAAGTCGCTAACGGGGAGCTAATGTTAGACCACTATCTTGCAATGACTCCAGACTTCGGAGAAGAAGAAATAGAGGGGATTGATACGAAGGAACCAGCTTTTGGGTTACCGGCAAAGTGGATCAATGAGGATGTAAAGGATGAAGCAGAATTATCCGGCTTCACGGTAGTTGACCCACCATCTGTAGTATCCACACATATAACAGAAGTAATTAAACGTCATGCACATCAATTACTGGGTAGAGAAGAAACAAAACAATTAATTGATCATTTGAAAGAAAGCAATCCAATTTTAGTAGAAGAAGTAACACCAGAACCATTATCTACAGGTGATATACAAAAAGTACTTGCGAAACTATTACGTGAAAGTGTCTCTATTCGTAATTTACCGATCATATTTGAAACATTAGCTGATTTTTCTAAAATGACTAATGATACAGAATTACTAGGTGAATATGTAAGACAATCATTGTCTGCTCAGATTACCAAAAATTACGCACAAGAAAATAATCAAATGAAAGTTATAACCGTATCAGGAAAAGTAGAAAAAACCATTGCAGATAACATTCAACAAACAGAACATGGAAATTATTTATCTCTAGATCCAGAAACACAGCAAGAAATTGTCAAAACAATTCATGCAGAAGCAGAAAAGTTATCATTACAAGAGGAAACAACCATTCTTATATGCTCTCCTGCTATAAGAATGTACTTAAAACAGTTACTCGATCGATTCTTACCTCAAGTCGTTGTGCTTTCATACAATGAACTTGAACCAACTGTTGAAGTTCAAAGTGTAGGGGTGGTGAATATTGCATGAAGATAAAAAAATATACAGCTCCAACAATGCCAGAAGTGATGAAAGAAGTCAGGAAAGATTTTGGAACAGATGCAGTAATTTTGCAATCAAAAGAAGTAAAAAAGGGTGGTTTTCTAGGAATGTTTAAAAAGACATTCATTGAAGTGGTCGCTGGTGTAGATCCAGAACCACTTATTAGTAAACCAATCCCTAGTGAGCAACAGAATACAAAACAAACTCAACATATTCAGAATAGAAAAGTGAAAGAAGAAAACCCACTTCGTGATGAAATTGTAAATTTACAGCGTTTAATTGAAGTACAAGGACGACAAAGTAAGCATGAATTCACACCTGTGTATCAATTAGCGTACGAGCACTTATTAGCTCAAGAATTATCACCAACGATTGCTGAACAATTAATTAAAGCAGTAAAAGATGATGAAACGAATCAAGGGTATAGCGATCTGGAGTCGATTTTAATCAAAGTTAAACAATTAATATCTAAAAGATTAAATCAAGTTGATATCGGATTTACTTATGATCAACGAATTGTTCAATTTGTTGGACCAACAGGAGTTGGTAAAACAACAACAATCGCAAAAATTGCAGCGAAGCTATATTTGGAGGAAAAAAAGAAAGTTGCATTTATTACTTTAGACACCTATCGTATTGCTGCAGTAGATCAATTGAAAACATATGCGAAGATATTACACATCCCTGTTGAGGTGGCATACAGTACGGAAGATTATCGAAATGCAGTTGAAAAATTCTCCTCTTTCGATGTGATTTTAGTTGATACTGCAGGTAGAAATTATCGAGATGATCAGTATATGGAAGAAATCAAAGAATGGCCAAGTTCTCTCCAAGTGACAAATTATTTAGTGTTATCGATGACTTCTAAGCCTAAAGATATGTTGGATATTTATAAGCGATTTCAATTACTTGGTATTCGTGGTGTGGTCTTTACAAAACTGGATGAAACGGAACAATACGGTAACATATTAAATCTATGTTGGAACAATAAAATAAGAATTGGTTATATGACAAATGGACAAGATGTTCCAGAAGATGTAATACAACCAACTGTCGAAGAGATGACAAACCTAATAATGAGTGATAACAATGAATATTGACCAAGCAGAAGGATTACGAAAAAGGCTAAGTCACTCCTTTCATCAAGCAAAAACAGTAGCTGTTGTAAGCGGCAAGGGTGGTGTAGGGAAGTCAAATTTCGTAGTTAATTTTTCTCTACAACTTATAAAACGAAATAAAAAAATATTAATCTTAGATTTAGATATTGGGATGGGAAACATTGATATTTTAATAGGAAATCGTTCTACTTATTCAATTGTTGATTTACTCAAAAACGATACATCTCTTAATGAGATAATAGAAAAGGAAACAAATGGTTTACATTATATTGCTGGTGGATCCAGCTTAAACCAGTTATTCAAATTAAACGATCTTCAACGAAATAGATTTTATAAAATTTTTGAAACGCTTGTTCATCAGTATGATTATATATTTTTTGATATGGGAGCAGGAGCTAGTGAAGAGTCTTTGTTTTTCACACTGTCAGCGGATGAATGTATTGTTATCACAACACCAGAACCAACATCCATTACAGATGCATATGGAATGGTGAAGCATATCGTATCTAGAAATAACCATATCCCTATTTATGCAGTGTTAAATAGATGGAATAAAAAAGGCGATGGGTTAGCTTCATTAAAAAAATTCCAGAAAGTTATCCAACAATTTTTATCTGTCGAAGTGAATTCCCTCGGTGTTATACCGGATGATTCATTCGTTGTAAAAGGGGTAACAGCGCAACAGCCATATTCAGAGATTTACCCAAAAGCTAAAGCCTCAAAAGCTATAAAACAATTAGCAGATGTGTACCTACGAGAAAAAGGAATAGGTGATTCCATAAATACAAGTTTTTTAGGTCGTTTAAAGAACTGGATGGAAGGGTGATTTAATGAAAAAAGTTCGGGCAATAGTGATTGATGACTCGGCATTTATGAGGAGAGTAATTTCCGATATTTTAGATAGCGATCCAAGAATTGAAGTAGTAGCTGTTGCCCGTAATGGAGAAGATGGACTAAACAAAGTCAAACAGTTATCTCCAGATGTGGTAACTCTAGATGTACATATGCCTAAAATGAATGGCATGCAGGCATTACAGCGAATTATGGATGAACATCCCATTCCTGTAGTGATGTTATCCAGTGTCACAAAAGTAGGAGCAGATAAAACAATTCAAGCTATTTCGAGTGGCGCAGTAGATTTTATCATGAAGCCTTCAGGTTCTATTTCATTAGATATTCGAGATGTGGAAGAAGAAATTCGTAAAAAGGTTATTTTGGCTTCTACGGTAAAGGTAAAACCTACCCAAAATACCTTGGAGGAAAAAGTACAATCATCGATGATCATAGCTAAAAAAGATAGAGAAGAGAGGCATCGCAGAAGCATTATTTCTATAGGTACTTCTACAGGTGGACCAAAAGCATTACAAAAGGTATTAACGGAATTGCCTAAAGATATACAAGCTCCGATTGTCATTGTACAGCACATGCCACCTGGGTTTACAAAATCATTAGCTGACCGATTAGATTCCATTTGTGCAATTTCTGTTAAAGAAGCTGTTCACGGAGAAATATTACAAACGGGAATTGCTTATATTGCACCAGGAGGATTTCATATGAAAGTGGAGAGTGTAGGCATGTCCTTAGCTGTATCATTAGATAAATCTCCACCGTTAAAAGGACATCGACCGTCTGTAAATATTCTTTTCAGTTCGCTTCAACATATTAAAAACTACAACAAGATTACCTGTATTTTAACAGGAATGGGCAATGATGGAACAGATGGCTTACAGCAGTTGAGATTGCATGATACATCCACTATATCATTGGCTGAATCTATAGAGACCGCGATTGTTTATGGTATGCCAAAAGCTGCCGTGAATGCTGGATTAATAGATTATGAATTATCATTACATGAAATACCTAGTTTAATTGTAAAACAATTAAGATAAATTATAGGGGGTATACAAAATGGAACAAGGAACAATAAAGAGCATAAAAATGATTGTTTTTGACTTAGATGGTGAGGAATACGCACTTCCTGTTGAATGGATTGGCTCTATAGAGAGTATGATGCCTATTACTCGCATACCTCATAAGGAAGATTATGTAAAAGGAGTCATCAATCTTCGGGGAGTGGTTATTCCTGTTATTGATTTACGTCTAAGGTTAGAAAGAACGAAAACAGATATTAATGAGAATAAGCGAATTATCATTTCAAGAGTCGAAGATCAAGAAGTAGGATTAATTGTTGATGAAGCAAATGATGTAATTGATATACCGGAAAATATTATAGAAGATGCTCCTGAAGTTATTGATTCTGTGAAACCAGAGTACATAAGTGGAGTAGCCAAAATAGAGGATCGATTATTAATTTTACTGGATATGCATCAAATCTTATCACTGAACTCAGAAGATTCTACTTGGTTGGATGAAGATGAATGAGTAGAAAGCGATTAAATGAAGACCAACGTGATGTGTTAAGAGAAATTGGTAATATCGGTGCTGGTAATGCTGCGACTGCGTTATCTCAGTTACTTAATCAAAAAATTGATATGAAAGTTCCTCAGGTAAGCGTAGTTGGTTTTGATGAAGTCATGGATTTGATTGGCGGTCCAGAACAGACGATAGTTGGGTTAATGTTTCGTATAAATGGCGATATTCCTGGCACAGTGTATGTAGTATTACAAATTGAAGAAGCAGAATATCTTGTACGTAAATTGACAAATAATCCTAACTACTCGTTGTTTGATAATACGGAAAATCAAGAAATTGCAATATCTGCATTAAGTGAGATTGGCAATATTTTGACGGGGACTTATTTATCAGCGTTGTCCGATTTTACTACCATGAATATGCAACCTTCTGTCCCTTATTTAGGAATCGATATGGCTGGAGCAATTTTAACTGTAGGATTAATTGAAATATCACATACAAGTGATTATGTAATTATTATCGATACAGAAATGCATCAAGATGATAAGCAATGTGAAAAGATTAGTGGCAATTTTCTATTTATTCCAGATCCAGACTCTTTCCACCATCTTTTTGCAAAGTTAGGGATTGAATACAATGGCTAGTATAGAAACAACAATTGTAAAAGTAGGTATCGCTGATTTAAAAATCATCCAATTTCCTCAACTGATTCGTACATCTGGATTAGGGTCTTGTGTTGGAACAGTTATATATGATGAAAAAAAAGAGATTGCGGGATTATCGCACGTGTTATTACCGAATTCTCAACAATGCAAGCAAACACAAACTAACCCTTATAAATATGCAGATACTGCTATTCCGTATCTATACCATGAACTTGTGAAACGAGGTGCAAAAAAATCTGCTTTAAAAGCCAAATTAGCTGGGGGAGCTCAGATGTTTCAATTACGAACTGGTGCTGACATGATGAGGATTGGACCGAGAAATGTAGAGTCCGTAGAGCAGGTATTAACTGAACTTGGTGTACCAATTGTAAGCAAAGATGTTGGTGGTAATGTAGGTAGAACAATTGAGTTTGATCCACGATCAAAACTACTTGCTGTTCGAAAAATAAATCAAGAAGCGTTTATGATTTAAATCCAGAAATTAAGAATAGAAAGGGGAGCTCCAAAGTGATTATGACAAATTCTCCTCTGGAAAAAAAGTTATGGGACAAATGGAAAAATGATCAGGATGGGGATGCAGCTAATCAGCTAATTAATAATTATATGTATCTTGTTAACTATCATACTGAACGTATTGCAAGTCACCTTCCAAATAACGTAGTAAAAGATGACATAAGAAGTTTTGGCATTCTTGGTCTTTATGATGCTCTTAAGAAATTTGATCCTTCCAGAGATTTGAAATTTGATACGTATGCTTCTTTTCGGATAAAAGGTTCGATTATGGATGGTTTAAGAAAAGAAGATTGGTTACCTCGATCTATACGGGAAAAAACTAAAAGAGTTGAACAAGCAATGGAAGAATATGAACAAAGCTATCAAAAAGAAGCAAATTCCTCAGAAATTGCTAAACTTACAGGAATGACCATCGAAGAAGTAGAAACTACGATGAAAGATGCGTTATTTAGTAATATTTTATCCATTGAAGAAAAACCAAAAGGTAACTCCGATCTATTAAAAGAAGGAATTGGATATTCGATATCTGATGAAAGAGCTATATTACCAGAAAACCATATTGTCAATGAAGAGTTAAAGGAGGAGCTTATTGAAGGAATTAAACTATTAAACGAAAAAGAACAACTGGTTGTTAGTTTGTTTTACAATGAAGAGCTTACATTTACTGAAATTGGCCAAGTCGTTGGATTAACTACGTCAAGAATCTCACAAATTCATAAACGATCTATCTTTAAGTTGAAAAAAACGTTAGAAAAAGTTCAAGCAATGTAATTGTTTGAACAAACGCCGTAAAGGGGTAAAAGGGATGAAATTAGATAACCCGTGGAGAATCTATACGAGTAAAGACAAAATGGCTGCCTATATAGAAATAGAAAAAGAGGCATTATCAGAAGAAGATATAGCATTATTTCATCAATTAATTGAAAGTCAACTTCATGAGCACGGAATAGTTTATGGTATTAAGGAAAATAAACTAACTAGCATCGATTTGAATGTTATTGAACCCATTTTGATTGCAGAAGGTATGAAACCAATAAATGGAGCAAATGGGCGACTAGAAATTCTTGCAAATTTAGACACTTCTATTAATAGAGAAGATCATTGGGATTATCGAGAAGTTATGCGAATCCCTAATGTCACAAGGGGGCAAATGCTCGCCAAATTAATCTCACCTAAACCAGGTGTAGATGGAATGGATGTCACAGGAAGAGTAATAAAAGCAAAAGATGGAAAACCAAAGATTATTCGAGCTGGAAAAAATGTGGTTTGGAAAGAAGACGTCCATTCTTTTTATGCAGCTAGTGATGGACAAATTAGTATTAGTAATCAACAAATTCAAGTACTACCTGTATTCAAGGTGAATGAATCTATATCTATGAAAACGGGAAATTTGGATTTTATTGGTAATATTGAAATACAAGGTGATGTACCACCTGGCTTTGAAATTAAGGCGGAAGGTGATATACGTATAAAAGGAATGGTGGAAGGCGCAAAAATCTTAGCTGGTGGATCTGTCTATATTATGGAAGGTATAGCCGGAAAAAATATCGGAAGTATTCAGTCTGGAAATGATATTATCCTTGGTTATTGTAATCATTCTCATATACAGGCTGGGAATGATTTATATGTAGAAAAATCGATTCTTCATAGTGATTGCACCGTAATTGGGCATGTGTTCTGTAAACAAGGTAATATCATTGGCGGAACTGTATCTGCTGGGAAAACAATGGAAGCGAAAGATATCGGGAATCGGCTAGGGATTACAACAGAGATTGCATTTGGGATTAATAAGAAAGAATATGAAAAAGAAAAACAATTAATGCAAAGAAAAAAGACATTAGAAGAAGAGATTAAAAAAATAAAAAAAGTTGGTAATCGTTTAAGTAATGCAAGTATGAAAAATGATCCGAAATTACGAGTATCAATTCTACGTCAACGGAATCTATTAAAACAAACAGAAGAAGAAATGCAAATAATTGATCAATCCTTACACATCATTCAAGCAACGATAGGTTCTGAAAATAGAGCATCGTTAATCGTCCGAAATTTCATTCATCCAAATGTCATTATTTCTTTTGGGAAATATAAAAGAATTATTAAAAGTGCCCACCATTTTGTTAAAATACAAGTATCAAAGAATGAAATTGAAATTATTCCGTTATTTGAATAGGCTAAAGGAGATGCTTGTATGAGTTGGAAATCAATTGAGATGCAAGTAGCGTTACCTCGAGTTCAAGATGCAGGAAAGTTACAAGATCAAATGAATAAACAAGGACAACATCTTCAGGAATCACTAGCACAGTTACAAGCGAAACAACAAGAACTGAAAAGAAAAAAAGTCAATGAATTGGATCATACATACAAGGTAGATCCAAACAACAAGAGCAAACATGAGAGTAAAGACGAAAACCAAGAAAATAATCAAGAACAAGAATCGGAGCATCCGTATTTAGGCAACAAAATTGATTACAATGGATAGTATAGAGGGGGTGAATTATGTCTTCATTATTATGGATTATTAGTTTTTTATTACACATGATTGCCTTATTAGCAATTTATAAATTATTACAACAAGTTCAAATCATAAAGCAACAAACTACTTCTGAATCGAATATGGAATCAAGGCTTAAACAATACATAGAAGAAATCAAACAGGAGAATCAAAATCTTCAAGCACTGTTACAGTCAGAAGCTACTCTTAACCAAAATAACCAAAAGCAGCAAAGTGCTTATGTAGCGGATGAAAGAAAAACAGTTGATATACAAGAGGAACCTTCTAATGAACAATTAAAAGGGAACACCTCTAGTGTAGATGATGAAGATACAGTAGAAGCATCATTGGAAGCACGAGTATTACAACTCTATAATAATGGTAAAACAATTGATGAAATCGCGAGTGAATTGGAATGCGGTAAAACAGAAGCTGAGATTATTATAAAGTTGCACCAATAAAATATTTAAAATAACTTGCTTCACTAACCATGTTGTGATATAGTAACTTTTGGTGTAAATAGTCTAGTCATGAAAGATTAGAACAAAAAAACACACGTATGGGGATTTGTAGGATTGGTGCTGAGATGAAATCAGTGTTTCTATGAAGAAGATCTATACGGAGGAAAAAAACCATTAGGAGGAATGTAACATGGCAGCAATTTCAATGAAACAATTGCTAGAAGCTGGTGTACATTTTGGACACCAAACTCGTCGTTGGAACCCGAAAATGAAGAAATATATCTTCACGGAGCGTAACGGCATTTACATCATCGACTTACAAAAGACAGTTAAAAAAGTGGATGAAGCATATAACTATGTAAAAGAAATCGCATCAAACGGCGGTACAATTCTTTTCGTAGGTACAAAAAAACAAGCACAGGATTCTGTTCGTGATGAAGCAATCCGTTCAGGGATGTACTTTGTAAACCAACGTTGGTTAGGCGGAACATTAACGAACTTCCAAACGATCCGCAAACGTATTAACCGCTTGAAATCCATTGAAAAAATGGAAGAAGACGGTACATTCGAAGTACTACCTAAAAAAGAAGTTGTAAACTTATTAAAAGAAAAAGAACGTTTAGTGAAATTCCTTGGTGGAATTAAAGAAATGACTAAGCTTCCAGATGCATTATTTGTAATCGATCCTCGTAAAGAGCGTATTGCAATTGCTGAAGCTCATAAATTGAACATTCCAATCATCGGAATTGTAGATACAAACTGTGATCCAGATGAAATTGACTACGTTATCCCAGCTAATGACGACGCTATTCGCGCCGTGAAGCTTTTGACTTCCAAAATGGCAGACGCTATTTTAGAAGTAAAACAAGGGGAAGAAACTGAAGTAGTTGAAGAAGAAGCAAACGAAGCTGTAGCTGAAGAAGAAGCAGCTGAAGAAGTTTCAACTCAAGAGTAATCGTTGAAAAGGTGAGGGTGATAAGAGGAGAGAAGCCTTTTATCACCCTTTTTTAAAGAAATAAATGATTGATTATAAGGAGGACCATACATGGCTATTACTGCACAAATGGTAAAAGAACTACGTGAAAAAACTGGTGCTGGAATGATGGATTGTAAGAAAGCACTTCAAGAAACAAATGGTGATATTGAACAAGCAATTGATTTTCTACGTGAAAAAGGTATGGCAAAAGCTGCGAAAAAAGCAGACCGTGTTGCAGCAGAAGGATTAACTCATATTGAGGTTGATGGTAATAAAGCTGCTATTATTGAAGTAAACTGTGAAACTGATTTCGTTACAAAAAATGATCAGTTCAAACAATTATTAAGTGATCTTGGAAAGCATCTTGTTAATCAGCAACCTGCTTCTGTTGAAGAAGCTCTTCAACAAAAACTTCACGGAGACGGAGACACAATTGATTCGGTAATTACAAATGTTATTGCAAAAATTGGTGAAAAAATCTCCCTTCGTCGTTTTGAAGTGATTGAGAAAACTGATAATGATGCATTTGGAGCTTACCTACACATGGGTGGTCGTATCGGAGTTCTTTCATTACTTGAAGGTACTACAGATGAAGAAGTAGGAAAAGATATTTCTATGCACGTGGCGGCAGTTAATCCTCGTTACGTATCTCGTGATGAAGTAGCTGAAGAAGAAGTAAACCGTGAACGTGAATTATTGAAAACACAAGCATTAAATGAGGGTAAGCCAGAGAAAATTGTTGAAAAGATGGTAGAAGGCCGTCTAGGCAAATTCTTTGAAGAAATAGTATTACTAGAGCAAAGCTTTGTTAAAGATCCAGACCAAAAAGTGAAAAAATATGTAGCAGATAAAGGTGCTTCTGTAAAAACATTTGTTCGTTATGAAGTAGGCGAAGGAATGGAAAAACGCGAAGATAATTTCGCTGAAGAAGTAATGAGTCAAATTAAAAAATAGTTGCAACAAATTAGGGGACATTAATTTGTTCCCTATTTTGGCAAGTAAGGATATATTTTTTCTTAACTATTGTTCAATCAAAACTTTTATGGTAAAGGTTTCGCGATAAACCAAGCCTTTTAATAAGTAAAAATGATATAATAGTAAAAACTTTTTCTCTGGAGGTTATTATGACGACAGCACGTTACAATAGAGTTGTGTTAAAATTAAGTGGAGAAGCATTAAGTGGTGATCAAGGTTATGGAATTGATCCGAAAGTAATTCACTCCATTTCTAAGCAAGTGAAAGAAGTTGCCGACCTTGGTGTTGAAGTTGCCATTGTTGTAGGCGGTGGAAATATTTGGAGAGGTAAAGTCGGTAGTGAGATGGGCATGGATCGTGCCTCAGCTGATTACATGGGAATGCTTGCTACGATTATGAACTCTCTTGCTTTACAAGATGGTTTGGAAACAATTGATGTCGAAACAAGAGTACAAACATCTATTGAGATGAGACAAGTTGCAGAACCATACATAAGAAGAAAAGCTATTCGCCATCTAGAGAAGAAACGTGTTGTCATTTTTGCAGCAGGAACTGGTAATCCATATTTCTCTACAGACACAACTGCCGCATTAAGAGCAGCTGAAATTGAAGCTGAAGTAATTTTAATGGCAAAAAATAATGTTGATGGAGTATATACGGATGATCCGAAAACAAACAAGTCAGCTGAGAAATACGAATCGTTAACATATCTTGAAATGTTAAATGAAGGATTAGGCGTAATGGATTCAACGGCTTCTTCATTATGTATGGATAATAATATTCCATTGATTGTATTCTCAATTATGGAAGAAGGAAATATTAAACGGGTCGTTCAAGGTGAGACGATCGGAACAACGATAAGGGGGAAATAAAAAATGTCAGCTTCTGTATTAAAAGAGATGGAACAAAAAATGGAACAAGCAGTACAAGCTTTATCTAAAAATTTAGCTTCCGTTAGAGCAGGACGTGCAAACCCAAGTATTTTAGATAATGTATATGTAGATTATTATGGTGCTTCTACACCTTTAAATCAATTAGCAACTGTTGGGGCTCCTGAAGCAAGACTTTTAACTATCTCTCCATATGATAAAACTGCATTAGGTGATATCGAGAAAGCAATTCAAAAAGCAGACCTCGGTCTATCTCCTTCCAATGATGGTAATATTATTCGAATTAATATTCCAGCACTAACACAAGAACGACGTAAAGATCTTGTTAAAGTAGTTGGAAAGTACGCAGAAGAATCTAAAGTTCAAATTCGTAATATCCGTCGTGATTCAAATGATCTGTTGAAAAAAATGGAGAAAAATGGTGACTTAACAGAAGATGATTTGCGAGGTTTCCAAGATGATGTTCAAACATCTACAAACGACAAAATTAATAAAATTGATCAATTAGCTAAGAATAAAGAAAACGAAATTATGGAAGTGTAAAGCTAATTTAACAATTAGTAGTGTAGTTTGTATATCTCGCTGATTGTTAGATAATCAGGGCGTTTTTTCCTTGCAATTGATTTGAAATCGAGATTTACGGACGATTGTAATTTTCTGTAGCCGTATATCCGTCTACTCAGCGCTAGTGAAAGGAAACTATGTGGAGTAGTATATTTGAAAAGAAAGTTGTATATAGTAGTTTTTTTCAACTACCCATAGAAAACACTGCACCTTGGTAAATTATTTTTAAAAAATCGATTTTCTAGATGACAGTTTTCTTCTTACGTAGTAAGATGCCATTAAGCCCTCTTATTAAAGGGGGCTTTTGTATTCTGTAAGAGAAATCGTTATAATTAGGTAAATGAACACTCATTTACAATTTATTCAATTGGCATGGTCATGCCTTTCATACCTTATCTTCAAGTTAGAAAGAAAGGTTTGTGAATTAACAACCATTCGGGGGACGGATTATGTCTATCAAAATTCCTTTTTTATCAAAACAAGTAAAAGAAACGGAACTAGAAGATTGGGATAATATTCCCAGTCATGTTGCTATCATTATGGATGGGAACGGTCGTTGGGCACAAAGACGGGGTTTACCTAGAATCGCCGGACATAGAGAAGGTGTGTCTACAGTAAATCGAATTGTAAAAACTGCTGTTAATGCAAATGTAAAAGTATTAACACTTTATACATTTTCTACAGAGAATTGGAAACGACCAAAATCTGAAGTGGATTTTATTTTAAAATTACCAAAAGAGTTCCTACATGTATATTTACCGGGTTTAGTAGAAAATAATGTTCGTGTACAAACAATTGGTGATTTTAATGCAGTACCTAAGCATACACAGGATGCGATAGAATATGCCATGGAGAAAACGAAGGACAACGATGGTTTAGTACTTAATTTTGCGCTAAACTATGGTAGTAGGTATGAAATCATACATGCAGTAAAACAAATAGTGCAAGATACGAAAGCATCTGAATTAGACTTAGAACAACTAGATGAAAGTTATTTCGAGAAGTATTTATTTACGAATGGTTTATCTGATCCAGATTTATTGATTCGTACTGGAGGAGAGTACCGTCTAAGTAACTTTATGCTTTGGCAGCTTGCTTATACGGAATTTTGGTTTACCGAAAAGCTCTGGCCGGAATTTGATGAAGATACATTCCTTCAAGCGTTGATGGAATATCAACAACGAAAAAGGAGATACGGAGGTATATAAGGTGATGATTTCTTAATGAAACAAAGAACAATTACAGCATTACTCGCACTATTAGTCTTTGTCCCATTCATCCTTATCGGTGGACTTCCATTTATGATATTGATCTATCTGCTTGCTACAATCGGTTTATTAGAGCTGTTACGGATGAGGCATATTGGAAACTATCTATTTCCTTATATTTTATCTGTATGTTTGGTTTGGCTAATACTATTGCCGACCTTTTATGGTGCAGTGTTTAATTGGTTTACAAGATATGAGTTAATTGCGTTATTAATCCTAATTTTATTAGGTTATACCGTATTAGTGAAGAACCGTTTTACATTTGATCATGTCGGCTTTGTTATTTTAGCAGCATTTTATGTAGGTCTTGGATTTTATTATCTACTGGAAACTCGAAATGGAGATAATGCATTAAATAATATTTTATTTGCGTTCTTCATTGTTTGGGCAACGGATACTGGAGCATATTTGTTTGGTAAGAAATGGGGGAAACGAAAGCTTTGGCCAACCATTAGTCCCAAGAAAACAGTAGAAGGGGCATTGGGTGGAATACTAACAGCTTGTATCGTAGCAACTATATTTCATTTAATTGCCCCATTTGATCATACATGGATAGTTGTAATTATTGTAACAGTATTGGCATCGATTTTCGGACAAATTGGTGACTTAGTCGAGTCAGCATTTAAACGAAACTATGATGTGAAGGATTCAGGGAAAATACTACCTGGTCATGGTGGGATTTTAGACCGATTTGATAGTATGTTATTTGTTTTTCCGTTATTACATTTTATACATTTTTTCTAAAATAAATTTAGACATTTTAGTCGAAAAGGTTAATCTTAACCTTTTGCTGAATATAATTAACGGAGAGCTTGTATACTTAATTCGAATGCCTGCTCCAATAAAAGGAAGGTGTTATTATGACAACGGTTGTTGCATTTATACTAATGTTTGGAGTTTTAGTCTCCATTCATGAATGGGGACATTTAATTTTTGCAAAACGAGCAGGTATGCTTGTAAGAGAATTTGCAATAGGCTTTGGGCCAAAAATCTTTTCATTCACCAAAAATGAGACTTTGTATACGATACGATTAATTCCTGCTGGTGGGTATGTTCGTGTTGCTGGTGAGGATCCTGAAATAATTGAATTAAAACCTGGCCATCATATTGGCCTTGAATTTAATCAAGATGAAAAAGTATCCAAGATTATTGTAAATAATAAATCCAAACATCCTTATGCACGTGTAATCGAAGTTGAGAAAGTTGACCTAGATCACCAGTTAATTATTGAGGGATATGAACTTGATGACGATGAGAATAAATTACGGTTTGACGTTGATGAGAAAGCAATGTTTATCATGGATGAGCGAGAAACACAAATTGCGCCATATAATCGACAGTTCGCTTCCAAATCTCCAGGTAAACGTGCCATGCAATTATTTGCTGGTCCAATGATGAACTTTGTATTAGCGATAGCAATTTTCCTTATTTTAGGGATAATTCAAGGCGTGCCAGTAGAAGAAGCTAAACTTGGTGAAATTCAGCCTAATACACCTGCTGAACAGGCTGGTTTCCAAGAAGATGACGTTATTACGCAAATAGGAGATCAATCTATTTCTACTTGGGAAGAATTCACTTCTGTTGTCCGTGAAAACCCGGGACAAGAATTAGATATGGTTATTCAACGAAATGGTGAATCACAGGATATATCCGTTGTACCAGGTGAAGCGGAAGCCGTGAATGAAGTTGGAGATCCTATCACGATTGGACAAATTGGTGTTTATCAAGGATTTGAAAAAGACGTATTAGGCACATTTGTATATGGCATTGAGAGAACGTATGACACTACCACAATGATTATACAAAACTTATTTATGTTAATAACAGGGCAAGTTTCTATTGAGCTTTTATCGGGACCTGTTGGTATTTATGACGCCACAGACCAAGTGGTTCAAACTGGTTTTTCAAACTTCCTTTTATGGACAGCGATGTTAAGTATTAATTTAGGTATTATCAACCTTGTTCCATTACCAGCATTAGATGGTGGACGTTTGCTCTTTGTTGGACTTGAAGCTGTTCGTGGAAAACCGATTGCTCCTGAAAAGGAAGGCATATTCCATTTTGTAGGATTTGCTTTATTAATGTTATTAATGATAGTAGTTACATGGAATGACATTCAACGATTATTCTTGTAAAATATATAAAAGAGAAACTTGAGGTTGGGACCTAATAAAAAGTTTTGCTCAAAAGAAGAACGGATAGTTTGAGATTGTGTAAGAAAATGTACATAGACTCCTTAGGAAGAAGGATGGCGGACCACGTAAAGTGATAAGCAAACGAAGTTCATCTGTATTCCGTTGGATAAGAGAAGTATATTTCTGAAGCGATTTTCAACCCCGGTCAGTGGAATTTATCTTTTGATTAAATACTTTTGTCTCAACCTCTTCCTTTTTGATTGATCTTATTTAGCATAGAGGAGGGTAAGAAGTGGACATTTCAAAGAAGGAAAAACTGAAATTATTACTAGAGCAAATTCAGATGCCAGAGAAAGAAATCGAGGCACATTTTTCTGATTCATACTTGGAAAAAGTCGAAGTACATAAAGCTGAGAAGAAATGGCATTTTTATATAAATATAGATCATGTACTCCCTTTTCAAACTTATCAATTGTTCCATCGTTCACTTAAAGATTCTTTTGCATCCATCGCAGAAGTTAGTTTAACGTTGTCTGCTGAAAATAAGCATTGTCCGGAAGGCGATATACAAATATATTGGAAGCATTTTATTGCACAAACCTCTTTGTCTCCTGCTTACCGTGATTTAGTATTGGATCAAGCTCCTGAAGTTTCCAATAATAAGATTATGTTAACTGCCCGAAACGAAGCGGAAGCATCAGCTTTGAAGAAAAGGCTCGAAGCTAAATTTCATCAGTTTTGTTTATCGATTGGAAGTTTACCGTACACACTTGAGGTTGAAGTGAAAACGAACACGCAAGCAATGCAAGAATTTCGAGATAAAAAAGCATTGGAAGATCAACAGTTAGTCATGAAGACTGTTCAAGAAAAAGAGAAAAGAGACAAAGATAAGTCTATTTCAGATCAGCAACCATTAGCAATTGGTTATAAGATTCAAGATGAACCAATTACTATGGATCAAATCATGGACGAAGAACGACGTATAACTGTTCAAGGATATGTATTTGATGCAGAAGTGCGAGAATTGCGTTCTGGAAGAAGCCTACTCATTATTAAAGCAACAGATTATACAGATTCAATTCAAATAAAAATGTTCTCCAAAGGTGATGAAGATGTAGCTAAATTTGCATCTGTGAAAAAAGGTATGTGGGTAAAAGCAAGGGGAAGTATTCAAACTGATATGTATACGAATGAACTAGCTATGATGGCCAAAGACATTCATGAAATTCATGTATCACAACGAATGGATGAAGCTGCAGAAGAAAATAAGCGAGTTGAGCTTCATACACATACAACGATGAGTCAGATGGATGCAGTCGTTTCTCCGGAAGCTTTAGTAGAACAGGCTGCAAAATGGGGACATAAAGCAATTGCTATAACAGATCATGCCGGCGTACAAGGGTTTCCCGATGCGTATAATGCAGGGGAAAAGCATGGTATCAAAGTACTTTATGGTGTGGAAGCAAATTTAGTCGATGATGGTGTACCAATTGCTTATAATGAAGCGGATCGAAATCTATATGAAGATACGTTTGTTGTATTTGATGTAGAGACAACCGGCCTTTCTGCTGTTTATGATACGATTATTGAATTAGCTGCGGTTAAAATTAAAGGCGGAGAAATTGTTGATCGGTTTGAGTCATTTGCAAATCCGCATCATGCCTTGTCACAGACTACTATAGATTTAACGGGTATTACGGACGATATGGTAAATGATGCTCCGGAAGTGGCCGATGTTCTTAAGGATTTTCACACATGGATGGGCAACGATATACTAGTAGCACATAATGCTAGCTTTGATATGGGGTTTCTAAATCAAGGATTCCAAAGAATTGATTATGAGAAAGCCTCTAATCCGGTAATTGATACATTAGAATTAGCTCGATTTTTATTGCCTGAATTACGTAATCATCGTTTAAATACGCTTTGTAAGCATCTTGATATAGAATTAACACAACACCACCGAGCAATTTATGATGCAGAAGCCACTGGATATTTACTTTGGAAATTAGTTCAACGTTTAGTAGAAAAAGAAATTAGCAATCATTTAGAATTGAATAATCATATGGGTGAAAACAATGCATATCAACGTTCAAGACCATTCCATTGTACATTACTTGCACAAACAGAAGAAGGATTAAAGAACTTATATAAATTAGTATCTAGAGCTCATATTGATTTCTTCTACCGTGTACCGAGATTACCACGTTCTGTATTGCAAAAACATCGTGATGGAATTTTAGTTGGAACAGCTTGCGATAAAGGCGAAGTATTTGAGACCATGATGCAAAAATCAGAGGAAGAAGCGGAGCAAGTCGCAGATTTCTATGATTATATTGAAGTACAACCACCTGAGAACTATACACATCTAATAGAAAAAGATTTAGTTCAAAATGAATCGCAAATATTAGATATTTTACGGAAGCTTGTTAACCTCGGAGATAAAATGAAAAAAACCGTAGTGGCTACTGGTAATGTACACTATTTAGATAATCATGATAAACAGTATCGCCAAATTTTAATAGGTTCTCAGGCAGGAAATCCGTTAAGTCGTCATAAGTTACCAGATACGCCATTCCGTACGACGAACGAAATGATTACATGTTTTCACTTCTTAGGTGAGAAAAAAGCAAATGAAATTGTTGTTGGTAATAGTCAACAACTAGCAGATTCGATTGATGATATTTCACCGGTGAAAGATGGTTTGTTTACGCCAAATATTGAAGGCGCGGAACAAGAGATGCGTGATCTATGCTATAACAAGGCAAAAGAAATATATGGAGATCCTATTCCGCAAATTGTTGTTGACCGTCTAGAAAAAGAACTTGAAAGTATCATTGGTAATGGGTTTGCGGTTATCTATCTCATCTCTCAAAAACTTGTAAAGAAATCTTTAGATGACGGATATCTTGTGGGATCACGTGGTTCAGTGGGTTCCTCGTTTGTAGCAACCATGACGGAAATTACAGAAGTAAATCCATTGGTACCACATTATGTTTGTAAAGACTGTCACTACCATGAATTCTTTACGGATGGTTCTGTTGCTAGTGGATTTGATTTACCAGATAAAGATTGTCCAGAATGTGGGAAAGCCTTAACGAAAGACGGACAAGATATTCCATTTGAAACATTTTTAGGGTTTAAAGGAGACAAAGTTCCTGATATTGATTTGAATTTCTCTGGGGATTACCAACCTCGTGCACATAATTACACGAAAGAATTGTTTGGTATTGATAATGTATATCGTGCTGGAACGATTGGAACCGTAGCTGAAAAAACGGCTTATGGATATGTAAAGGGATACGCTTCTGATAATCAGTTTGTTTATAAGAATGCAGAAGTAGATCGACTCGTACAAGGGTGTACAGGAGTAAAAAGAACGACTGGACAGCATCCTGGAGGAATTATTGTTGTTCCTTCTGATAAAGAAATATATGATTTTACACCAATTCAGTTCCCAGCAGATGATCGCAATAGTGAATGGAGAACGACCCACTTTGATTTCCATTCCATTCATGATAACTTGTTGAAACTTGATATACTTGGGCACGATGATCCTACGGTGATTCGTATGTTACAAGATTTAAGCGGTATGGATCCAAAAAATATACCAACCGATGATGAAGAAGTAATGAAAATCTTTTCTGGAACAGAGTCATTAGGTGTAACACCGGAACAAATTAATTGTAAAACGGGCACATTAGGAGTACCAGAATTTGGTACTAAATTCGTTAGACAAATGTTAGAAGATACGAAGCCCAAAACTTTTGCAGAGCTACTTATTATTTCTGGATTGTCTCATGGTACAGATGTATGGCTTGGAAATGCTCAAGAGTTGATTAATGATGGTATCTGCCAATTACCAGATGTAATTGGATGTCGTGACGATATTATGGTTTATTTAATGCATAAAGGGTTAGAACCATCGATGGCATTTACTATAATGGAATTCGTTCGAAAAGGAAAAGGGCTTAAAGACGAGTGGATTGACGAGATGAAGAAACATGATGTACCAGATTGGTATATCGAATCTTGTAAAAAGATTAAATACATGTTCCCGAAAGCTCACGCGGCTGCATATGTGTTAATGGCCGTTCGAATTGCTTATTTCAAAGTTCATTATCCTATTCTATTCTACGCTGCATATTTTACAGTACGTGCAGATGATTTTGAACTTGATACGATGATAAAAGGTTCTGAAGCAATTCGTAAGCGAATAGAGGAAATTACTGTAAAAGGAAATGACGCATCACCAAAAGAAAAAAATCTACTTACAGTACTAGAAATTTCATTAGAAATGTGTGAACGAGGATTTTCTTTTAAGAAAGTTGATTTATATCAATCTAGTGCTACTGACTTCATTGTTGACGAAAATAGTTTGTTACCTCCGTTTAATGCCGTGGATGGATTAGGAACGAACGCAGCAATAAATATAGTGAAAGCCAGAGAAGAAGGGGAATTCTTATCTAAGGAAGATTTAAGAGAACGTAGTAAAATCTCGAAAACTGTATTGGAATACTTGGATAACCACGGTTGCTTAGAAGGAATGGAAGATAAAAATCAGTTATCGTTATTCTAATACGTGTTATATAGCATAGTTTTTATAAAAATGGACATCCTATAAATAGATGTAGACTTACATTAACAAATCGTTCTATTACACAAGTACTAGAGCCATTTGCAATGGTAAGATAACTATGCTATACTATTTTTTGGAAAGAACGTTGGATACGTACGGTTTTAAAGAGTGGGTGAATCGCCCACTCTTTATTCTTACCCATTTCCATGAAGAGTTTAGCTCCCCCTAGCCGAAACATCTGGCAGGGGTTTTATATTGAATGAATTTAAGTCGGAAGTTAAGGAGGATGAAAGTATGAGTTCTCACGTAGTTTCTTTAACGGAAGAGTTGGTTACTCCAATTTTAGAAGAGAAAAATTTAGAGTTAGTAGACATTGAATATGTAAAAGAAGGAAAGAATTGGTTTCTACGTGTCTATATAGATAAAGAGGGCGGCATTGACATCATGGAATGCGGAGAGGTTTCAGAACTTTTGAGTGAGAAGCTTGATGAGTCAGATCCAATTACAGAAGCATATTTCTTAGAAGTGTCTTCTCCAGGAGTAGAGCGTCCGCTCAAGAATAAAGAAGACTTTGACTCCAGTATTGGGAAAAATATCTTTGTGAAATTATATGAGCCTATTGATGGAAGTAAAGAGTATGAAGGTACATTACAATCCTTTGATGGAGAAATTGTAACAATGGAATATAAAGTGAAAACACGTAAGAAGCAAGTAGAGATACCTTATAACAAAATTGCCAAAGCAAGAATTGCTGTTACGTTTTAATAAAAGGGGGAAAAGTAAAAGTGAGCATGCAGTTATTTGATGCGATTGAGAATTTAGCAAAAGAAAAGGGAATTGATAAGGATATCTTAATGGAGGCCTTAGAAGCCGCTTTAATCTCAGCGTACAAGAAAAATTTCAAATCTGCTTCCAATGTCCGAGTAGAGTTGAATGAAGAAACCGGAAAAATGGCAGTTTATGCACGTAAAACAGTGGTGGATGAATTAGAAGATGTACAACAAGAAATTTCTTTAGATGAAGCGAAGAAGATTGATCCAAACTATGAAATTGATGATGTTATCGAAGTAGAGGTAACACCGAAAGATTTTGGTCGTATTGCTGCACAAGCTGCAAAACAAGTTGTGACACAACGAGTTCGAGAAGCAGAAAGAGGCGTGATTTTCTCTGAATACGTTGATCGAGAAGAAGATGTGATGACAGGTATAATTCAGAGAAAGGATCCGCGTTTTGTATATGTTAATTTAGGGAAAATTGAAGCAAAACTGGCTGAATCTGAGCAAATGCCTACAGAAGAATACCATGTGCACGATCGTTTGAAAGTATTTGTTACAAAAGTAGAAAATACTAGTAAGGGTCCACAAATATTCATTTCTAGATCACATCCTGGTTTATTAAAACGACTATTTGAAATGGAAGTTCCAGAAATATATGACGGAACTGTAGAGATTAAATCTGTAGCCCGTGAAGCAGGTGATCGATCTAAAATTTCTGTATATGCAGCAGATCCTGAAATTGACCCAGTTGGTTCTTGTGTTGGACAGCGAGGACAACGAGTTCAGACAATTGTAACAGAACTAAAAGGTGAAAAAATAGACATCGTGCAATGGTCTGAGGATCCAGTAGAATATGTATCTAATGCGTTAAGTCCTTCCAAAGTAATCAAAGTTTCAGTGAACGAAGAAGAAAAATCAACGACAGTTGTAGTTCCAGATTACCAGTTATCCCTAGCAATTGGTAAAAGAGGTCAAAATGCCAGATTGGCAGCTAAATTGACAGGGTGGAAAATAGATATAAAAAGTGAATCCGAAGCTAGAGAAGAAGGATTGCTCGATGAAGAAGGATCCTATTCTGACAATGAAAGCGACTTGTTTGAATAAGGAGGTAAATGTCATTGGTTAAAAAGAAGAAGGTTCCGGAACGTAAATGTATAGTCACCAATGAAATGAGACCGAAGAAAGAATTAATACGTGTTGTTCGAAATAAGGAAGGGGAAGTCTTCGTCGATCCATCTGGTAAGAAAAATGGTAGAGGGGCGTATCTTTCCAAAGATAAAGAAGTAATTGAACAGGCAAAACAAACAAATGTACTGAATCGAACTTTTAATACTGAGGTTGATGCATCTCTTTACGAAGATTTATTACAAGTAGTAGAAGGCACATATCATGAATCCTAGTTATCTAAGCATCCTTGGACTCGCAGTACGTGCACGTAAATGTGCTTTTGGCGAAGAGACAATCTTAAAGGAAGTTCGTTCCAACCGTGCAAAATTGGTCTTATTAGCAAGTGATATTGGACCACAAACGAAAAAAAAGATAACGGACAAATGTAAATACTATCAAATTCCGTTTCGATTTGTAGATGATCGTGATACTATTTCACATTCAATCGGAAAGACCCATAGAGTAGCTGTTGCTATTTTAGATGCAGGCTTTGCAAAAAAGCTAATATCTCTTATTGGGGAATAAATTCGGGGGTGAACGTATGAGTAAAATACGTATATATGAATATGCAAAACAAAATAATATAGCAAGTAAAGAAGTTATCAACTTCTTAAAAACTCAAGGTATAGAGGTATCAAATCATATGTCAGCAATTTCTGATGATGTTGTCAAAAAGCTAGATAATAAATTTAAGGCAAAACCAGAGAAAGCTGTACAAGAACAAAAGCCGAATCAACCAAGCAATCAACAACAAAAGAAACAAAAACCTAATCAGAATAAGCAAAAGAATCAATTCAACTCAAATAAGAATAAAAACAAGAAACAAAAAGGGCCAAAGAAAAATCAACAGCAAGAGAAACCAGCTGCTAAACCAGCAGAAACTCCAGAGAAAATAACTTATCATGGTACACTAACTGTACAAGATTTAGCTGAAAAGCTTAATAAAGAACCTGCTGAACTGATTAAAAAGCTAATGTTCCTTGGTGTAATGGCTACAAAAAACCAAGACATCGATGATGATGCAATCGAGTTGATTTGTGGTGAGTATGAGGTAGAGGTTGAAAAAGAAATCATACTAGAAGATACAGATTTAGATAAATATATTGAAGAAGATGCTGAGGCAGATTTACAAGAACGCCCTGCGGTTGTGACAATAATGGGACACGTAGACCACGGGAAAACGACGTTGTTGGATTCGATTCGTCATACAAAAGTTACAGCAGGTGAAGCAGGTGGAATTACACAGCATATTGGTGCATATCAAGTTGAAAACGATGGTAAAAAGATTACTTTCTTAGATACACCTGGACACGCTGCGTTTACGAGTATGCGATCTCGAGGTGCACAAATTACCGATATTGCTATCCTAGTTGTTGCTGCAGATGATGGTGTTATGCCTCAAACTGTAGAAGCAATTAACCATGCTAAAGCAGCTGAAGTTCCAATTATTGTTGCTGTCAATAAAATGGATAAAGAAGGAGCAAATCCTGATCGTGTCATGCAAGAACTAACAGAGCATGAATTAATTCCTGAAGATTGGGGCGGTAACACGATTTTTGTGAACCTTTCTGCGATTAAAAATGAAGGTATCGACGATTTATTAGAAATGATTCTGCTTGTGTCAGAAGTGGAAGAATTAAAAGCGAATCCGAATGCAAAAGCGTTTGGAAGTGTTATCGATGCTCAATTAGATAAAGGTAGAGGTTCTGTTGCAACGTTACTTGTTCAAAATGGTACACTTCGCGTGGGAGATCCATTAGTTGTAGGAAGTACTTTTGGTAAAGTACGTGCTATGGTAAATGATTTGGGTCAACGTGTTACCGAAGTAGGTCCATCTGCACCAGTTGAAATCACAGGTTTACATGGTGTTCCACAAGCAGGCGACCAATTTCTTGTCTTTAAAGATGAGAAAAAAGCACGTCAAATCGGTGAAGCACGTGAACAAAAACAAATTGACGCAAATCGCGGAACACAATCTACTGTTAGCTTAGACGATTTATTTGAGCAAATTAAGCAAGGTGAAATGAAAGAATTAAATATAATTGTTAAAGCAGATGTTCAAGGATCTGTTGAAGCTCTTGCTGCATCTTTACAAAAAATTGAAGTAGAAGGCGTTAACGTTAAGATCATTCACACAGGTGTAGGTGCAATTACGGAATCAGATATTATTCTTGCTTCGGCATCTAAAGCGATTGTTATCGGATTTAATGTTTGTCCAGATGTTAATGCGAAAAATGCAGCAGAGTCAGAAAAAGTAGATCTACGCCTTCACCGTGTTATCTACAATGCAATTGAAGAAATTGAATCTGCAATGAAAGGATTACTTGATCCTGAATATGAGGAAAAAGTAATTGGTCAAGCAGAAGTACGCGAAACCTTTAAAGTTTCCAAAATTGGTACCATCGCTGGAAGCTATGTAACAGATGGGAAAATTACTAGAGATGCTGGCGTACGATTAATTCGTGACGGAGTTGTATTATTTGAGGGTGAACTTCAAGCTCTTAAACGATTTAAAGACGATGTGAAAGAAGTTCAAACAAACTACGAATGTGGTATAACTATCTCTAATTTCAATGATATTAAAGAAGGGGATATTATCGAAGCATTTGTTATGGAAGAAATTGAACGTAAATGATTGTCTGCGCAGAAATAGAATGTATGCTGTATGATGGTCATTCCTTAAAGGATAAACGTTCTATTATTAAGAAGGTAATATCTAAACTTCGTCAGACGTCCAATGTATCTGTTACAGAATTAGATTTTCATGATTTATGGCAGCGTACCAAGTTTGGAATCGTAACGATTTCTACTGACTATGTGCAAGCCGAGAAAATCATTCAACATGCGATTGGTCAAATTGATTCGTTTTCAGAGTTAGAGAGAACAATTACAAATGTGGAAAGATTATAAACCACGTACGTACAGAGGTGATAGATATGGCAGAGTTAAGAGCTCATCGAGTCGCAGAGCAAATGAAAAAAGAACTTGGTGAAATTCTCTCTAGAAAAATTAAAGATCCACGTGTTGGATTTGTAACCGTAACTGATGTGGAGGTTACTGGTGACCTTCAACAGGCAAAAGTGTATATTTCTGTTCTTGGTGATGAGAAGAAGAAACAAGATACACTTTTAGGTCTTTCAAAAGCAAAAGGATTTATCCGTTCTGAAATTGGTAATCGAATTCGTTTAAGAAAAACACCAGAACTAACATTTGATTTTGATGAAGCATTAGAACAAGGGAATCGTATCGAAACAATTCTTAGAGACTTAAATAAGTAAATTAGAATCTGATCCAGCCCTTAGCGTTGGGTCAGATTTTTTATACGTGGTAAAATCCTAATAGCAATAAAGAAGGGAGACTTTCCAATGAATGGTATTCTTCCGTTATGGAAACCAAAAGGACTAACGTCACATGACTGTGTGATGCGTTGTCGTCGATATTTTAAGACTAAAAAGGTGGGACATACAGGAACACTGGATCCGGAAGTGGAAGGTGTATTACCTATATGTATTGGACAAGCTACAAAAATTGTTCCATTCTTGACAGATACGAAGAAAGTATATGAAGCTACAGTCCAACTAGGAAGTTCAACAGAGACAGAGGATGCGACAGGAGAAATAGTAGAAAAAAAGGAAGTATCTAACTTCCCTACTAAAGAGAAAATACAAGAAATACTGCAAACTTTTTTAGGACGAACGAAGCAAATCCCACCAATGTATTCTGCTGTAAAGGTAAATGGAAAAAAATTATATGAGTATGCTAGAGCGAACGAAACAGTGGAAAGACCTGTGCGTGAAATTGAAGTTTTTGAATTAACACTTACAAGTATAGATGAGAAAAATCATTCGTTTGACATCCGTATTGTTTGTTCTAAAGGTACCTATATACGTACGTTATGTGTAGATATAGGAAAAGCATTGGGATATCCAGCACATATGTCTTTACTTGTTCGAACAAAGACAGGGGCATTTTCTGAGAAAAATACCATAACTTTTGATATGATAGAAGAAGCCGTTTCCAATCAATCCGAGGAAAGTCTACTGGTTCCAATAATAAACGGTTTGCAACACTTGGATCAGATAGAAGTAAGTGAAGATATGAAACAAAGGATTTTAAATGGTCAGAAACTACCATTACAGAAAAATTCCCGTCCCAAGACAGATCCATTTGTATTTGTCCACGAAGAAAATGTACTAGCTATTTATCAATCTCACCCAACCATAGTAGATCAGATAAAACCAGTTCGTGTATTTGCAATTGAAGATAAAAAAGTGTAGGTGAAGAAGTTTGAGGACAATAGAGTTAACATATCCACATAGCTTGCATATGGAAGAATTACCAGAAACCGTAAGTGCAATTGGATTTTTTGATGGTATTCATCAAGGTCATCAAAAAGTAATTACAACCGCAGTACGAGAAGCCGAGAAAACAGGAATGGATAGTGCAGTGATTACATTCCATCCACATCCATCCGTAGTGTTAAAAAAAGATACTAAACAAGTTCAATATATTACTACATTGAAAGAAAAACAAGATGTTCTTCAAGAACTTGGTGTAGATCGTCTTTATATCATTACTTTTAATGATCAGTTATCCAAGCTAAGTCCACAAGAATTTATTGATCATTTTATCGTGGGATTACATATAAAACATCTTGTTGCAGGGTTTGACTATTCATTCGGTCATAAAGGAAAAGGGAATATGAATAATATTTCAGATTACTCCAATGAAAGATTTACTTGGCAGCAAATAGACCAGGTTTCTTTAGATGAAGAGAAAGTAAGCTCAACACGAATCCGTCAAGAATTAAAAGAAGGTAATGTAGATAAAGTACATCAATTATTAAATAGGCCGTATCAATCAACTGGGATGGTAATTAGAGGAGCGCAACGTGGAAGGGAGCTTGGTTATCCTACAGCAAATATTGATGTTCCCAATGATTCACTTCTTCCACGCCAAGGTATTTACGCTGTATATGTCTGGGTGAAAAATCAACGGTATGAAGGTATGGCGAATATTGGTACTAACCCTACTTTTACAGAAAATAGGCAAGATGTATCTGTTGAGGTGTATATTTTTGATTACTCCAATGATTTATATGGAGAAGAACTAATTATTGAATGGCTGGATTATGTTCGTCCAGAAAAGAAATTCGATACGGTTGAAGCATTAATTGATCGAATGAAACAAGACGAACAGGAAATTCGATTGTATTTAACAAAAGAATAATTAACTTACTTGATTTTTTTCGTCATAAGCTGTATGCTTATATTCGTACAACCGTCGCTTGGCATAACGTAACTCCGACGTATGCTAGGGGACTGGGGATCAAGAATTTTAGGAGGTGTGCCATATGGCAATCACACAGGAACGTAAGAATGAAATTATTAGCGAGTACAAGGTTCACGAAACGGATACTGGTTCTCCAGAAGTACAGATCGCTGTACTAACGGAAGAAATTACTTCTTTAAATGAACATTTACGTGTTCATAAAAAAGATCACCATTCTCGTCGCGGTCTTTTAAAGATGGTTGGTAAACGTCGTAACCTATTAACGTACCTACGTAACAAAGACGTTACTCGTTACCGTGAATTAATTAAAAAACTTGGCTTACGTCGATAATTTTAAAAAAGCAGGAGAGATCCTGCTTTTTCTATTACCCAAAATTGTTGTTACATATGATTCTGAGATTGATTCCTATTTATGGATAGTTTATGCTATAAAAAGAGAATGTTTTTAGATGTAACACCGAATTACATTTGAATATAGGATTGCTACAGATAAATTGTCGTAGCATGAAAGGAGAACTAGAAATAATGGCAGAAGAAAAACAACTATTCTCCACAGAAATTTCCGGGAAGAAATTTACCGTTGAAGTTGGAGAATTAGCAAAGCAAGCAAATGGTGCTTGTATGATTCATTATGGCGATACATCTGTCTTATCCGTAGCAACTGCTTCCAGTGAACCAAAGGATCTTCCTTTCTTTCCACTAACAGTAAACTACGAAGAACGACTATATGCAGTAGGTAAAATACCAGGAGGTTTTATAAAGCGAGAAGGGCGTCCTAGTGAAAAAGCGATCCTTTCATCACGTTTAATAGACCGACCTATCCGTCCGTTGTTCCCAGATGGTTTCCGAAATGAAGTGCAAGTAATTAGTACGGTAATGAGTGTGGATCAAGATTGCCCTTCTGAAATTGCTGCTATGATTGGCTCTTCAATCGCACTTGGAGTATCTGATATTCCATTTGAACAACCAATCGCTGGTGTGAATGTCGGACGAGTAGACGGTGAATTTATTATAAACCCAACAATTGAGCAAGAAGCAAAAAGTGATATTGAATTAACCGTCGCTGGTACAAAAGATGCGATTAACATGGTAGAAGCAGGGGCAAATGAAGTTCCAGAAGATATTATGTTAGAAGCAATTATGTTTGGCCATGAAGAAATTAAGCGCTTAGTAGCTTTCCAAGAAGAAGTTGTTAAGGCTTGCGGAAAAGAGAAATTTGAAGTTAAATTATCTGAGTCTGAAGAAGAACTAGTTGCTAATGTTCATACAGAAGCAAAAGATAAGATTGTAACTGCAATTCAGGTACAGGAAAAACATGCGCGCGATGAAGCGATTAAGCAAGCAAAAGAGGAAATTGTTGCTCATTATGAAGAGCAAGAAGTCGAAGAAGATGTAATCAAACAAGTAAAATCAATTTTAGATAGTATGGTAAAAGAAGAAGTCCGTCGATTAATTACAAAAGAAAAAATCAGACCTGACGGAAGAAAAGTAGATGAAATTCGACCGCTATCTTCAAGAATACACGTATTGCCACGTACACATGGTTCTGGACTATTTACACGTGGACAAACACAGGCACTTAGTGTGTGTACACTTGGAGCACTTGGTGATGTGCAAATTTTAGACGGTTTAGACTTAGAAGAGTCAAAAAGATTTATGCATCATTACAATTTCCCGCAGTATAGTGTCGGTGAAACAGGCCCTATTCGTGGACCGGGTCGTCGTGAGATTGGTCATGGAGCACTAGGGGAACGCGCTTTGGAAAAAGTAATTCCAGATGATAAGGAATTCCCTTACACAATTCGACTTGTATCAGAAGTTTTAGAATCGAATGGTTCAACATCACAAGCAAGTATTTGTGCTAGTACATTAGCAATGATGGATGCTGGAGTACCGATTAAAGCGCCAGTTGCAGGAATTGCAATGGGACTAGTTAAATCAGGTGATGATTATACGATTCTAACGGATATTCAAGGTATGGAAGATGCACTAGGAGATATGGACTTTAAAGTAGCTGGAACTGCTAAAGGTGTAACTGCTTTACAAATGGATATTAAGATTGATGGATTATCTCGTGATATCTTAGAAGAAGCACTTTCTCAAGCGAAAAAAGGTCGTATGCAAATTCTAGAATCGATGTTAGCGACAATTAAAGAACCGAAAGATGAACTATCAGAGTTTGCACCGAAAATCTTAACAATGGCAATTGATCCAGATAAGATCCGTGATGTTATTGGACCAAGCGGAAAACAAATCAATCAAATTATTGATGAAACTGGTGTTAAAATTGACATTGAACAAGATGGTAGTATCTTTATCTCCTCAACAGACAATGAAATGAACAAAAAGGCAAAACAAATTATTGAAGATCTTGTACGTGAAGTGGAAGTAGGACAGATCTATCTTGGTAAAGTAAAACGTATCGAGAAATTTGGAGCTTTCGTAGAATTGTTTAAAGGTAAAGATGGTCTCGTTCACATTTCAGAGCTTGCAGAAGAACGCACGAACAAAGTGGAAGATGTTGTCTCCATTGGTGATCAGATTATGGTTAAAGTTAAAGAAATTGATCGTCAAGGACGTGTGAATTTATCTAGAAAAGCAGTTATTCAAGACGAGAAGAAAGCAAAAGAACAAGCAAAATAATCTTTATAAGGCGATAAAAAGAAGCTGAACCATTCTATTTTCAGTTTCTTTTTTGCATGCGTCTTGTTTTACATATGAAAGGCTAAAAAAATACATATCATAGGTTGTACATACTTGTCCTCCTTTTGCATAGACATGTAAGGGGAGGGGTTTGTATGAGAGGCTATCAAAAATTTGTAAATTTATTTGTTTTTATTATTTTAGTCTTTACTGTAATCGATCTTAACTATAATCCATTTCAGTTAAATCCGTTAGAGGTATCGATGGAAGCACCGACTTCTTCCACTGATGAACTTTATATGGAAATAGAACAAAAAAGTAAAGAATATAAAGAAGAGCCACAGAATGCCTATATAGATAATGTGTGGAAGAAAACACCAGGTAGAAATGGAAGGCAAGTGGATGTGAATGCATCATATGAAAAAATGAAAGACGAAGAAAATCGCTTTAATGATGATTTATTTGTTTTTGATGAAATTCCACCTGAAGTGTCTTTAGATGAACTACCAGCTTCTCCTATTTATCGAGGGCACCCTGAAAAGCAAATGACAGCTTTTTTAATTAATGTTTCTTGGGGAGAAGAGTATATTCCTGAAATATTACAAGTGCTAAAGAGACACGAAGTAAAGGCTACTTTTTTTATTGAAGGTAAATGGGCCAAAGAGAATTCTGAAATCGTACAAATGATTGATGAGCAGGGTCATTTAATTGGTAATCATGCATACAATCATCCCGATATGGCAACACTTTCCGAAGAGGAAGCATATGATCAAATTAATCAAACAAATCAAATTTTAAATGCGATCATTGGTGAGACACCGAAGTGGTTTGCTCCACCTAGTGGTAGCTTTAACGATAGAGTAGTACAGACCGCTGCAGATTTAAATATGGAAACGATTCTTTGGACGGTAGATACCATAGATTGGAGAAATCCATCTGTTTCTGTGATGGTCAATAGAATTAGAGAAAAAATTCATCCTGGGGCAACCGTATTGATGCATCCTACCGCTTCTAGTACGCGAGGTATAGAAGAAATGATAACGGTTATTAAAGATAAAGGATATAAAATTGGTACGATTGAAGCACTACTAAGTGAAGCTAGATAACCCTAAGGAAAATAGGAGGAAATTTTGTGATAGAAAGACATACATGTAATAATGGTCTACGAATTGTACACGAACAAATTCCAGCAGTACGCTCAGTAACAATTGGTATTTGGGTATTAACTGGATCTAGAAATGAAACCAAACTAAACAATGGAATCTCTCATTTCTTAGAGCATATGTTTTTTAAAGGGACAGCAACAAGATCCGCACAAGATATTGCTGAAGAATTTGATTCTATTGGAGGTCAAATAAATGCATTTACTTCCAAGGAATATACATGCTTCTATGCGAAAGTATTAGACACACATAAAGAATATGCTTTGGAAATATTAGCAGATATGTTTTTTAACTCTACTTTTGATCCAGAAGAAATGGAGAGAGAGAAAAAAGTTGTATTAGAAGAAATAAAAATGTATGAAGATACACCGGATGATATTGTTCATGATTTATTAGCAAAAGCAGCATATGGGACACATCCATTAGGTTATCCAATTCTAGGTACAGAAGAACAATTACTTTCTTTCGATGCAACTCAATTAAAAGAATATATTGAGCATGCTTATTCTCCAGAACGAGTGGTTATTTCTGTAGCTGGAAATGTAGATGCTTCATTTATGAAAACAATTGATTCTTCGTTTGGGAGTTACACAGGTAAATCTAATCCGACTGAAATGATTAAACCTACATTTTTGGGTGAGTCTATCGATCGTCATAAAGACACTGAACAAGCGCATCTATGCCTTGGTTATCAAGGATTAGAGCAAGGTCATCCGTTATTGTATAGTTTAACTATTATGAATAATGTTTTAGGTGGCAGCATGAGTTCGAGATTATTTCAGGATGTTCGTGAAAAGCAAGGGCTTGCTTATGCAGTATTTTCTTATCATTCCACATTTATTGATAGTGGATTACTAACTATTTATGGTGGAACAGGTAAAGAACAATTACCAGTCCTTGAAGATACGATTCAATTGACGGTGGACACTCTAATTCAAAATGGCTTAACAGATAAAGAACTTAAGAATAGTAAAGAGCAATTAAAAGGCGGCTTAATGCTAAGTCTAGAAAGTACTAATAGCCGTATGTCTCGAAATGGTAGAAATGAATTACTATTAAAAAGGCATCGTACTCTAGATGAAATGATACAGGAAATAGATGCCGTGAATCATGATACGATTCAACAAGTAATTACTGAAGTTTTTAAGGAGAAAGCGTCTCGAGCTTTAATTGCTCCTAGCATCAATTAGAATATGAGTCAATACTATAATTGCAAAATTCAGTTTAAATGCGAATGTTTTGAGGGCGGGTTCTTTTTTTATCAGTCAAATTCAACCTTTTAGGCAATGAAGAATATCTCTTTAGAATAATCGAGCATATTTCTAGTTTGTTTCGGATTTGTACTATCATGAATGCTTCTTCTGTTGCATAAGATTGATTAAAAAGTATGTGATATAGGAGTGATATTGTGGTGCGGTTTCGTGACATGAGTGATAAGGAGATAATCAATGTAAGCGAAGGAAAACGTCTCGGTGTTTTAGGACAAACAGATTTAGAGATAAATGAAGAAAACGGACAGATTGAGGCTTTTATTATCCCAAGTTATAAATGGTTTGGACTTGTTAAAGAAGGAGAAGAGACAAAGATTAACTGGAAATCCATTCGGAAAATTGGTGAAGACATGATTATGATCGATACGGAACTGATGGATTCTTAAAAATTGGCTATTTGTCACGATTGGAGTGACAATAGCCTTTTTCTTTGCATTAATCGTAGGAAAATATTCACTCTCAGCAGCTAAACACATAAGCTATAAAGAAAAATGAATAATGGAACTGGGAGTTTGGAGGTTTATAATCCTTATGAATCGATTAATAGCAGTAATTGGTGGAGATGCAAGATATTTAGAGCTTATTAAGCAATTAAAAAATGTGCCGAATAATAAGCTTCTTTTATGTGGATTTGATAAATTAGAGCAAGGATTTACAGGGTTAAATGAAGTGGAATTAGATGAACTAGATCCATCGACTTTAGATGTGGTTATATTACCGATTACAGGAACAGATCAGAATGGAAAAATCGAAACTGTGTTTACAGATAAAGAAATTCATTTAGAACCTGATTGGTTTCAACAATTGAAGAAAACGTGTGTTGTGTTTACAGGAATAACGAATGATTATTTAACAGAACAAACGAAAAATGCTGGTGTAAAACTAATTCCATTATTAGAACGTGATGATGTAGCCATTTATAATTCAATTCCAACAGCAGAAGGTGCAATTATGATGGCGTTTGAACAAACAGATCAAACGATTCATTCATCACGGGTGATGGTGGTTGGTTTTGGAAGAGTAGGAAATACTGTAGCCAATAAGTTTTCTGCATTAGGTGCACATGTATCTGTATGTGCGAGAAGTATAAGAGATTTAGCACGTATTACGGAAATGGGCTTACAAGCGATCCCATTTAATAAAATGTCAGAATATACGTCTGAGTGTGATATTTTGATTAACACAATACCTGCACTTGTTGTTAAGAAGGAATCTATACAACATTTACCAACCAATGCGGTAATTATTGATTTAGCGTCTAAGCCAGGAGGTACAGATTTTACGTATGCAAAAAGAAGAGGTATAAATGCGATATTAGCAAGAAGTCTTCCGGGAATTGTTGCTCCAAGAACCGCTGGGAAAATCTTAGCAGATGTAGTTAATCAAATATTAGATGAAGAGAGGAGCGAATCATGACTCTTAATGGTAAACGAATTGGGTTTGGGTTAACTGGTTCTCATCACACGTTTGAACACATATTTCCTAAAATTGAGGAGCTTATCTCACTGGATGCTGAAGTGGTTGCTTTTGCTACAGAAACAGTTCAATATACAGATACGAAGCACGGAAAAGCATCTGATCATATCGAGCGTTTAGAGGAAATAACAGGACATCCCGTCATTCGTACCATTCCAGAAGCAGAACCTTTTGGTCCTAATCGTCCGTTAGATGTTATGGTTGTCGCACCACTAACAGGTAACTCAATGAGTAAATTTGCACACGCTCATACAGATAACAGTGTATTAATGGCAGCAAAATCTACGTTACGAAATAATCATCCTGTTGTATTAGGCATGACTACAAACGATGCATTAGGATTAAATGCAGCTAATTTAGCTACTTTATTAAATAGCAAAAATATCTATTTCATTCCATTTGGGCAGGATAATCCTTTTAAAAAACCAAACTCATTATCTTCAAAATTAGATTTTCTAATCCCAGCAGTGGAAGAAGCTTTAAAAGGAAAACAACTTCAGCCGATAATTGTACCTTATCAAGAGTAAAGTATGTTAGAATAGTGTACTAGAGAACAGAATTAGAATGTGGAAGGGAGTCATTTTAATGACACAGGAAACAAAATATAACGTGGCAGTAGTTGGCGCGACAGGCGCTGTAGGACAGAAAATCATCGGACTATTACAAGACAAATCATTCCCAATTAACAATTTAAAATTACTCTCATCAAAACGTTCAGCTGGTTCTACTATTACAGTGAATGGAAAAGAAATTATTGTAGAAGAAGCTACACCTGAATCTTTTGAAGGAGTAGATATTGCTCTATTTTCTGCTGGAGGATCTGTATCCAAGCAACTTGCTCCAGAAGCAGTAAAAAGAGGGGCAGTAGTAGTAGATAATACGAGTGCTTACCGAATGGATCCAGATGTACCTTTAGTCGTTCCAGAGGTTAATCCAGAAGACTTAAAAAACCATCAAGGTATCATAGCAAATCCAAACTGCTCTACGATACAAATGGTAGCTGCTCTACAACCAATTAAAGAAAAGTATGGATTAAATAAACTTATTGTTTCTACCTATCAAGCAGTATCTGGTGCAGGAAATGAAGCAATCGATGAATTAAAAACACAATCACAACAACAACTTAATGGTGAGGCATTGGAAGCTAATTTACTTCCTGTAAAAGGTGATGAAAAACATTATCCGATTGCTTTTAATGCTTTACCACAAATTGATGTATTCCAAGAAAATGGATATACTTTTGAAGAAATGAAAATGATTAATGAAACGAAAAAAATCTTACATGACGATACATTACATGTAGCAGCAACATGTGTACGTCTTCCTTTTGTTACTTCTCATGCAGAGAGTGTGTATGTAGAAGTCGAGGAAGCAGGTGTGCAAGTAAAAGATATTTGGAATTTACTAGAATCAGCAGATGGAATTATCTTAGAAGATGATCCAGCGACTCAAATATATCCTACTCCGCTATCAGCTGAAGGGAAAGAAGAAGTGTTTGTTGGTCGTGTGCGTAAAGATTTAGATGAAGATAAAGGATTCCATCTCTGGGTAGTATCTGATAATCTATTAAAAGGGGCAGCTTGGAATACAGTCCAGATTGCACAAACATTAATTGAGAATCAATGGTTAAAAAAATAATCGAATTCAAAAATACAATCATCCAGTAATCAAACTTGGATAACTTATAGAGGTGTTTTAAAGTGCAAGTGATGGTCCAAAAATTTGGAGGAACTTCGGTACAATCCGCAGAAAACAGAGAGCATGTCATTCGCCATATTCGTGAGGCATTAGTTCAAGAATATAAACTCGTTGTTGTAGTATCCGCTTTAGGTAGAAAACCAGATCCTTATGCGACTGATAGTCTACTTGGACTTGTAGACTTCCCTACGAATACAAATTCTCAACGAGAACTTGACTTACTTATGTCTTGTGGAGAAGTGATTTCTTCTGTAGTTTTATCGAATGAACTTCAAAAAAACCATATTTCTGCAATTGCTTTAACTGGAGCGCAGGCAGGCTTTGTTACGAATGAAGATTTCAATCGAGCAAAAATTAAAGAAGTAAATCCTTCTAGAATTTTAAAAGAATTAGAGACACATGATGTAGTTGTTGTAGCTGGATTCCAAGGACAAAGTGAGTCTGGTGAAATAACAACCATCGGACGTGGTGGTAGTGACACTTCTGCTGCAGCTCTAGGTGTAGCTTTAGCTGCGGAACGAATTGAAATTTTCACGGACGTGGAAGGTATTATGACAGCTGATCCGCGTGTAGTAAAAAATGCAAGACCTCTTGATGTGGTAACTTATACGGAGATATGTAATTTAGCATATCAAGGGGCTAAAGTTATTCATCCACGCGCGGTAGAGATTGCGATGCAAGGTAAAATTCCGATGCGTATCCGTTCTACTTATTCCGAACAGTTAGGTACACTAGTTACTTCATCTCGAGTACATGAGCTAGGAATGGATATACCTGATCGAATGATAACCGGCATTGCACATATTTCACCAGTAACGCAAATTAAAGTTCAAACGAAAGAATCAGCTTATCGTGTTCAATCAGAAGTATTTAAAGCGATGGCGGAAGCGGGTATATCGGTTGATTTTATTAATATCTCCCCGACTGGTGTCGTCTATACGGTTCCGGACGCATTAACAATAAAAGCAATTGAGATACTAGAAATGCTAGGGTTCCATCCAGAGGTAACAGAAGGATGTGCTAAAGTATCTGCAGTAGGTGCAGGGATGAGTGGCGTACCTGGTGTTGCATCTAAAATCGTGCAGGCATTAACTGATTCTGGTGTGCAAATTCTGCAGTCCGCAGATAGTCATACCACAATTTGGGTACTCGTGCATAATGACGATTTAGTCACTGCAGTAAATGCATTACATGATGTATTTGGTCTTAGTGTTACCGAAGAACTACAGGAAAGTTAAGTGAATAGAAATAAGCAAATAACAGCTGAGCGATAGTCAGAACTAATCTGGTCGTTCAGCTATTTTTAATTTTGACGATTTTAAAGTAATAACTAGAATGCTTTAATATTTCATGACTAACAGCCTGTTGGTATACATCGACTCAGTTCGGATCGTGTGAAATATCGTTATATATTCATAAGTGATCCTACTGAAGTATGTTTTACTTGTTTGTGCTCATACTAGAGATAAGTAGTAGGAAAGGGGATTTTTAGTATGAGTTTTCATATGAACGATGATGATAACAAACCAGAAAAGGAAAAAGGTAATAATTCTTCTTCGTTGGTTGAAAAAATCCAACAGCTCGGACAAGCAAATGTTCCGCAAGCACCAGATTCGAATATTCATGTTCTATCTATTATTGGCCAGGTGGAAGGACATGTGCAGTTACCTCCTCAAAATAAAACAACAAAGTACGAACATCTGTTACCACAATTAATTGCGATTGAACAAAATCCCAAAATAGAAGGGCTTGTTATATTGCTAAATACAGTTGGTGGAGATGTAGAGGCAGGCTTGGCACTTGCTGAAATGATATCTTCCTTATCGAAACCTACAGTGTCTATTGTACTTGGAGGCGGACACTCTATAGGAGTTCCTATAGCGGTTGCTACTGATCATTCCTTTATTGTGCCAACAGCAACAATGACCATACATCCAATACGTTTAACCGGTCTAGTAATTGGTGTGCCGCAGACGTTTGAATACTTGGATAAAATGCAGGAAAGAGTCATCGAATTTGTCGTAAATCACTCAAATATTAAGGAAGACAAGTTCAAGGAATTAATGTTTGCCCAAGGCAATTTGACGCGTGACATTGGAACAAATGTGGTTGGTAAAGATGCGGTTGAGTTTGGTTTAATTAATGATGTTGGCGGAGTTAAGGAAGCGATGAACAAGTTAAATGAGCTAATTGGACCAAAACAAAAGCCAGGAGATGATGATATCTCATGATTTTATACACACCATTAAGTTATCATGATGTATTTCCAGCTGATCCAAGTTCCTATCAAGGTGTTGAAGCTCTAATGTATCAAGGAAAGACGATTTATGCTACACGTCAAGAAAATGGAAACTATCAAATAAACCAATTATTATCAACAGATCCAAATGATTACTTAAATGATGATTTTTTACCTGGAAGAATTATTAGCTGATACCGATTTTTCCCAAATCTATGCTATAATGGAAGTAGAATAACCCTTGCCGTTTTTGTGGGCAAGGGTTTGCTATTCGTAAAAGTAATAGATGTTGGGGTGAGAAAATGGCCGCGAAAAAAAGAAAGAAAAAAAGAAAAAGTTCTAAGCAAGTAAAGCGATTAAAGATAGAGTTAGTTGGCCTACTTCTTATATTTCTTGCAATATTTGGTAGCGGAGCAGCAGCATTAAGTGATGGTGCTATACCAGGATGGCTGGAGAATTTATTTCAATTCTTCTTTGGTATTTGGTACTTTATTGCATCCGTATTTCTACTTATAACTGGATTTTACCTATTAGTAAAACGTAAATTACCAGATTTCCTGCATCGTAGAATGATTGGATTCTATATTCTATTAGCTGGGGTACTAATGTTGACACATATTCAAATACTGGAGAGTTTATTAGTTACAACAGATAATACTTCCATTATAGGTATGAGTTGGACGCTATTTTTTGATTATGTAAATGGAACTGGTACATTGGTCCAAACTGGTGGAGGGATGATTGGGGCGATTCTCTTCACGTTTTCACACTATATGTTCTCCATTACGGGGTCTAAGATTGTTGTAGTATTTTGTTTATTAATTGGTGCTATTTTCCTTACAAATTTATCAATTGGAGAAGTCACTTCTAAAATATTTACTAAGGTAAAAGCTGTTAGTAATTTAGCTAAGGCAAAATGGATTCAGTATCAATCTGAAAGAAAAGAAAGGAAACAACAAGCATATATCGATGATGAAGGCAGACAAGCTGAACAAGACTCAGAAGATAATATGATGACAGAGATCGAAGTGTCGGAAAGAGAAGAACCATTTATCAATGATTTTACGGATGTAGCTTATCAAAATAATCCACCGCAAGCGACAGACAATAAAATACCAGCAAAACAAGGGAAAAGTACGAAAAATGAGCAAGGGCAATCTGATCAATTAGCCGACGATAGTAAAGATGAAGCAATGCCAATGACAGCAAGGGAGAATCATGATTACGAACTTCCTATGCCTGATTTATTAGCAGATCCATCTTATAACTCTCAACAGCAAGAAAAGTCACAAATTCAAGCTACAGTACGTAAGTTGGAAAAAACATTCACAAGCTTTGGTGTAAAGGCAAAAATTACAAAAGTACATGTTGGACCAGCTGTTACGAAATATGAAGTATATCCTGAAGCTGGGGTAAAAGTAAGTAAGATAGTTAACCTTCATGATGATATTGCACTTGCTTTAGCTGCAAAAGATATTCGTATCGAAGCACCAATTCCTGGGAAATCCGCAGTTGGGATAGAAGTTCCTAATAAAGAAATCGCAATGGTTTCTTTACGAGAAGTGTTAGATAAAACATGGTCTAATAAGACATCAAAACTTCTCTATGCACTTGGTAGGGACATTTCAGGTGAGGCAGTTGTAGGTGAATTAAATAAAATGCCTCACCTATTAATTGCAGGTGCGACCGGAAGTGGGAAAAGTGTGTGTGTAAATGGGATAATTACAAGTATTTTAATGCGTGCAAAACCACACGAAGTCAAAATGATGATGATTGATCCTAAAAAGGTAGAGCTAAACGTTTATAATGGTATTCCGCATTTGCTAGCACCAGTTGTAACAGATCCAAAGAAAGCATCGAGAGCGTTGAAAAAAGTTGTTGCTGAAATGGAGAGACGTTATGATTTGTTTTCCGAGACTGGGACAAGAAATATTGAAGGATACAACGAATATATTCGTAAGCAAAATCTTGCAGCTGAAGAACAGCAACCACATTTACCCTATATTGTTGTGCTTGTTGATGAGTTGGCAGATTTAATGATGGTAGCGTCGAATGACGTGGAAGATTCTATAACGAGATTAGCACAAATGGCCCGTGCAGCAGGAATTCATTTAATTATTGCGACGCAACGTCCTTCAGTAGATGTAATTACTGGTGTCATTAAGGCAAATATTCCGTCACGTATTGCATTTAGTGTGTCCTCTTCCACTGATTCACGTACCATTCTTGATTCTGGAGGAGCAGAGAAATTACTTGGTCGAGGCGATATGTTATTTATGCCAGTAGGTTCTTCGAAACCAACACGTGTTCAAGGTGCATTTTTATCTGATGAAGAAGTAGAACGTATCGTAAATCATTGTGTGGAGCAACAAAAAGCTTCTTATCAAGAAGAAATGATTCCAGAAGAAACAAATGAAGTAGTTGAAGAGGTTGATGACGATCTTTATGAGGATGCAGTTCAACTTATTTCAGAAATGCAAAGTGCTAGTGTATCGATGCTACAGCGTCGTTTCCGAATTGGATATACTAGAGCTGCAAGACTGATTGATGCTATGGAAGACAGAGGAATAGTAGGGCCATATGAAGGTAGTAAACCAAGGGCAGTCTTGGTGCCTAAACCTACAGAAGAACAAACCACTTCTTCGTAAAGATATTCATGGTGATCCTTATTCTAGTGGTATCATGAATAAGGATCACATTTTGATGAAATTTACCAAAGTATTAGGGATTTATTTCTTTTGAGAAGAATGGTAATATAAATTTTAGTATGCAAGAAAACGATTTCGTAGTAGGCAGCAGTGGAGGTGAATAGATGTCTATTCGTGCGGATGCAAGACATTTATATTTGCAAGTAATTGATGAAATTCGAAAAGAAATTGATAATGGCGTTTACCTTGAGAATGAAAAGCTCCCTTCGGAATATGAATTGTCAAAACATTTAGGTGTTTCAAGAGCAACTTTACGAGAGGCACTTCGTATTTTAGAAGAAGATAATGTAGTAACTAGGAGACACGGTGTAGGAACTTTTGTAAACCCGAAGCCGATTTTTTCATCAGGGATAGAAGAATTAACGAGTGTTACACAGATGATTGAACGTTCTGGAAAAGTAGCAGGTACACAATATTTATCTGCAGAAGTTGTTCAAGCAACTGATGAAGATCGCTTGAAATTTAACAATCAGTCATTAACATCATTATCTAAAATTGAACGTGTTCGTACGGCTGATAATGATCCAGTAGTCTTTTGTATTGATAAGATTCCTACCGATTTGATTCCGATCGAAGTATTACGTGATGAATCGTCTATTTTTAATGTGTTTGAATCCTATACAAAAAAACGTGTTGCATATGCGGTTACATATATTGAACCAGTAAGTTATCATGACCGGATTTATAGTATTTTAAATTATGCTTCTGATCAACCATTACTTTTATTAAAGCAAGTGCATTATACGAGTGACGATGAGCCGGTTCTGTACTCATCCAATTATTTTCGATCAGATACATTTAGCTTTTATGTTTTAAGAAAACGAGTTTAATAAAAAAAGGTGATTTTCGTGTAATTACGAAAATCACCTTTTTTTAATGTAATTATTTTTAAGCACTATCCTATCTTAATATTTCAATAGGATTAAAAAAGAAAAAATCTAAATAAGAAATGACAAAAGGCTAAGGTTAGACTCTTGAATATCTTAATGATGAATCAAACAGCACAACATTCATAATTAATACCTTTATGAAATTGATCCAGATATAGTATAAATTAAATTTATTGAAAAACATACGATTAAAATACATTTAAATAGTAAAAAATAACAATCATATAAAATAAAATTCATGTTTGGTAGCATTGTTACTGGTAAATGATCGTAAGGGACAAGTTACATATTTTTACAAACCTATTGTAGGGAGAACCTAATGAGAAATTATTTATTAGATATCTGGAATATAATTGATCCAATATATTGCACATGTTCAAGATTACATAACGTTTCTGAAAATAATCAAAGTAATAGTAATAATACTTTGTTTCGCGTTCGGCTAACTAATTACCAAGGATATGACGTAGTTTTGCAAGATGGCACCATTATTCGGAAACACGATCTATTAATAAAAATTCACCTTCATAATGTAAAGATACTAAATAAAATGCGACAAACAGATAACCAATTTAAAAAGGCTATATATATTTACCACGAAATAAAACGTGCATTACCTGTATTGGCAAATTATATAAGCTTTCATGAAAAAAGTAATGAAATTAAGGGGATCATTGGGATTACTTCATTGTCTAAAGGAGCGAATAAGTTAGGGTTCGAAGTATTTGACATTAAAAATAATTATTATCGTACGTATAAAAAATATGCAATCTCTCCAATGCATTTTATTGCAAATACAAGTATAAAAGACCCCGTCTATTTATTAATGTCTAAGAAAAATTTAATGAACAATTACCATTCTACTAGATGGAGCTGAGCATATGAAATGTAATAATAAGGCTTTATTTCTACCTTTTATGCAAATTCCTACAGGTCATCATCATGTAGCGGAAGCTTTAATGGACGAACTTACTAAGAGTGATCATACTATTCAATCTGAAAAAGTAGATATTCTTGCATACAGCTATGGAAAGTTAGAAAGGTTAGTTTCAAATACGTATCTATTATGGATAAGGTATATTCCAAGGACGTATAATTGGATGTACCGTCAAGTAGCTAATAGCAAATTAACGAATAATAGAAAATTTTTATTTGAGTTTTTGTTTCGCTCTTTTTTTAAGCGACTAATGAAAGAAACCAAACCTGATATTCTTTTTTGTACTCATGCACTCCCTTCTTATCTGGCAGGGCAATTAAAAAGTACGCATCAGCTTCGTGCTATTATCGTAAACGTCTATACGGATTATTTTGTTAATAATATATGGGGGATAGATGGTATTGATTATCATATTGTTCCTTCTGTACACGTAAAGTTTCATTTAATGCGTAAAGGAGTGAAGGAACAAAACATATTTGTAACCGGAATACCAGTACATGCAGCATTTTACCCAAAATTGATTACTTTTCAAGCCAATAAGATAAATATATTGGTAACTGGAGGAAGTCTCGGAGTAGGAGATATAGAAGAATTGCTACCACACTATTCTTCATATAAAAATCTGCATTATTATGTTTTATGCGGAAAAAATAAACGTTTGTATGACACATTAAAGAAAAAGGGAAATATAAGGATTACGCCTATGCCTTATATTAATAGTAAACAGGAAATGAATCGGATTTACGATAAAGTAGATGCTGTACTTACAAAACCTGGAGGTGTCACTGTAAGTGAATGTTTGAAAAAGAAGAAAGTCATATTTATTAGTAATTCCTTACCCGGCCAAGAGAGAATAAATTTAGATCAATTAAAGTGTTTAGGGTTAGTTATTCCAATCAATCTACATAACCAATCCGTCGAAAATCAGATTGTGAGCTTTTTCTCTAACAAAGCAAGACGTAGCAAATATCAAGCTAACTTGGATAGATATCATAGTAGTTTAGAGAAAAGATCAATGATAGAAATATTAGATTTGATTATAAAAAAATAATGTTTTTTAATTTAGATCACCCTAGTATTTATCGACATTATAGTTAGGATGAAAATGAAGAATGAAACAGTATTCAAAGAATCAAAAGCCAATTATCTTATTAAATATCGACTCTTTGATGTCCTTGCCATTAGAAACAGCGACTCAAACAGGACATGCACCAGCCTTACAATTTTTAATGGAGAAAGGATTTTATATTCCTAATATGGTCAGTTCTTTTCCAACGATGTCGGTAACAATTGACAGTACACTTATAACAGGAGCATATGCTGATAAACATCATATTCCTGGATTAAATTGGTATGATGATACGAGTAAGCAAATCATTAATTATGGGACTGGATTACGTGAAACGTCTCGGATAGGCGTGCGTAAATCTATTCATAATATGCTTTATCGGCTAAATAATGAGCACTTAAGTAATAATGTTTCGACAATATATGAAGACTTAGCTAATAAAGGAATTCCTTCTGCTTCAATTAATTCATTTGTTTATCGTGGAAATAGTCCAAAACGACTTCAGGTTCCTCGATTACTATCTACATTTACTCGATTTGAAGATGGAAAATGGACAACCAATGCTCCTCCGATTTTCTCATTAGGTCTTTTCTCTAAAATACGAATGAGAGGGTTTACAAAGCAAATCGCAGCAGGTAATCATAAATATACAGCTAAGGAATTACGTTATTTAGTTAAAAAAAATAAATTACCAAGCTTTACATTTTGTATTTTTCAAGATTTAGATGCTCGTATTCATTTTCGTGGTCCCATGGATATCAAAGGCATTGCAAAAATAGATAAAGAAATCCAAAAAATATTCAATTTGTATCCGAGCTGGGAGGACGCGGTTAAACAAAACATTTGGATGGTAATGGGTGATAATGGCCATTCTCCAACGGGTGGAAATTATCAAAAATATGTTATAGATTTGCGGAAAATATTGAAGGAATTTCGGATATCTAGAATTGAACGCAAAGTCAATAGGAGAGATCAACTTGTCATATGTGTAAATCAACGAATGGCGTATATCTATGTATTGGACAAAACGTTACCCTTGTATAAGGTGAGTAAAGTACTTAAAAGCGATCCTCGAATTGATATAATTGCTTGGAAAGATAAAAATTCAGTACATGTTACTTCAGGTATAAAAGACGGGGAGTTACACTTTTCTTCATGTGGACAATATAAAGATGTATATAATCAAACATGGAAGTTAAAGGGAAATCATGAAATTCTAGATTTACGACTTATAAATGATAAAGAGGTGTCTTACGGGCAATATCCAGATGGATTAGCTAGACTTAATAGTGCATTAAATTCCCATTCAGGTCGTTATATTATTGTAAATGCTAAACCTGGCCATGACTTTAAGGCACAGTCAACACCCTTTCATATAAGTGGTGCAGCTCATGGTTCTTTGCATAGACAAGAATCACATGTCCCATTAATAATTGCGGGTACAAGCATAAAACCCAAATACTTCCGTCTAGTAGATATGAAAAGATATATTCTTCAATTAATCTTAAAACAATAAATTGATTTTGTCTCGAAATTGATTAGTTTATCTTTTCAACAAGTATAAATAGTTGATTTCGCTCTCACGACAGCATTATTATTTTCCTGTATAATGGATGACAGTTGGAAAAATAGTGCAGAATAGGAAATATGAAAATGTTTATTGGAGGGTGTCTATGAAAGTACAAGTTAAACAGCAAACCATTAATGGCATGAAGTTTCATTTTGTTCCAAATAAAAAACATAAAACAATTTCATTTGTTGCAAAATTACGTGCTCCGTTACAACGTGATACAATAACCAAACGCGCGTTACTTCCATATGTATTAAAACAAGGTACGGCATCTTTTCCTACAAGAGTAGAATTGCAAAAAGAATTGGATGAATTATATGGTGCAATTCTATCTATTACTGGAGGGAAAAAAGGAGAAAATCATATCCTGACGATTCGTCTAGAAGTAGCGAACGAAAAATTTATTCCAGATGCATCAACAGTGATGCGGCGTGCCGCAATGCTGTTTGAAGAGGTACTTTTTCAATTGAATGGGGAAGGTACATTTAAAGAAGAAATTTTTGAACGTGAAAAAAAGACGTTATTACAAAAGATACATGCTCTAAAAGACGACAAAATGAATTATGCAAATACGCGATTAATAGATGAAATGTGTGAAGATGAACCGTATTCCATACATGTACAAGGGTATGAAGATGATTTAATTTCCTTGCAAAATGAAGGGTTATTTGCATATGCAAAGTCAATAATCAAAGAAGACATCATGGATGTTTATGTAACCGGTGATTTTCAAACAAAAGAAATGATGGAATTGTTGGAAGAGTTACTTTCTGGAAAAACGGAACTACTAAATGAGTCAGCATCTCCGACTAAATCATCATCGTATAGTTCTTCACCAAAAGAAATTGTTGAAGAAGATTCTGTGCAACAAGCAAAGTTGCATATTGGTTACCGAACGAATATTTTATATGATGACCCAAAATACGCTGCTTTACAAGTGTTTAATGGATTATTTGGCGCATTTCCAAGCTCTAAATTATTTATTAATGTACGTGAAAAGAATAGCTTAGCGTACTATGCGTCTTCACGATTGGAAAGTCATAAAGGACTGATGATTGTAATGAGTGGTATCGCTCCAGAAGATTATGAAAAAGCTCGTGATATTATTCGAGAGCAAGTAGAGGAAATGAAAAGTGGTTCCTTTACGGATGAGGAATTTGAAGAAACAAAGCAATTAATTATTAATCAACTATTAGAAACAATGGATCACCCGCAAGGTTTGGTGGAGCTTTTATATCAACAAGAAGTAGGAGGTAAAAGTCTTCCGCCAGAACAATTAATATCAGATATAAAATCCGTTTCGAAACAACAAGTGATAGAAGTCGCTAAGGAAATTGAAGAAGATACAGTTTATCTGTTAACGAGTAAGGGTGGTGAAAAAAATGAATAAAGAAGTATTTCAAGAATTAGGTGAGACGCTTTATACAAAACAATTACCTAATGGATTAAACGTATATTTATTACCGAAGTCAGAGATGTCGAAAACATATGGAATTTTCTCTACAAACTATGGTTCCGTTGATCAAACATTTATACCACTAGGTGAAAACAATAAAATTACTGTTCCTGAGGGAGTAGCTCACTTTTTAGAACATAAGTTATTCGAAAAAGAAGATCGAGATGTTTTCGCTGATTTTAGTAAACAAGGTGCTTCACCAAATGCGTTTACTTCATTTACACAAACGGCATATTTATTTTCTGCAACTAGTCAAATAGAAAAAAACGTTCTTACCTTAATTGATTTTGTTCAAGATCCATATTTTTCTGAAGAGTCCGTTGAGAAGGAAAAAGGAATTATTGCACAAGAAATTAAAATGTACGATGATCAACCAGATTGGCAATCCTTCATGGGGACGATTAAAGCAATGTTTCACGAACATCCAGTGAACATAGATATTGCTGGGACTGTAGAATCTATTTCTTCTATAACCAAAGACGATTTATATACGTGCTATCGAACATTTTATCATCCGGAAAATATGAGTTTAGTTGTTGCTGGTAATTTTAATCCACAATCAATGATGGACTTAATTACAGATAACCAATCCAAGAAGGACTTCCAAAAGTTGGAAAAAATTCAACGATTCCTTCCAGATGAATCTGATCATGTATCGGAAAAAAATAAAAAAATAAAGATGCCAGTATCGATTCCTAAGTGTACTGTTGGGATTAAAGAACCAATAAATAACTTAAAAGGAAACGATTTTCTTAGAAGAGATTTGATGGTAGGAATGTTTTTAAGTCACTTTTTCTCAACTGGTGGACCTTTCTACCAAAAATTATATAAAGAAGGTTTAATTGATGATTCCTTCTATTTTGAAACAAATTTAGATGCGACATTTGGTTATTCTCTAATAGGTACAAATACAGATCAACCAGAACAATTTAGTAATCGAGTAATAGAATTATTACTTTCAACAAAGGATACCACATTGGACAAAGAAACATTTACAAGAATGAAGAAAAAGAAAATAGGGCAGTTATTACGTTCGATGAACTCACTCGAGTTTACTGCAAATAAATTTACATCATATTTACACTTGGGAGTGAATTTATTTGAAATTGTTCCGTTTATACAACAATTAACTGTTGATGACGCCAATCAATTTTTACAAGATTGGATAATTGAACAACGCTTAGCAACATGTACGATTTCTGCGGAATAAGGTGAAAGTTATGGGGAAGAATGTACTCGTTATTGGTGCGAGTGGAGAAATAGGTATTGCTATAGCTCGTAAATTCGCTCGAGAAGGATATTCATTGTTATTACATTATCATCAGAATGTTGAACCGATCCAACAATTACAGCTTGAATTGAACGAAGATGTTATCTTAGGATTTTATCAAGCTGATTTAAGTAATAGTGATGGAATCCATCTTTTAATTAATCAATTGGATTTTGATATTGATGGAATTGTGTTTGCTAGTGGAAATGCTCATTTTAATTTATTTCAAGATAGTTTAGAGAAAGAAATGGATGAAATGTTACAGCTGCATGTAAAGGCCCCATGGATGATTACTAAACACGTATTACCAAATATGATACGAAAAAATAAAGGTCATATTGTGTTCATCACTTCCATTTGGGGTGATCGTGGTGCAAGTAATGAAGTAATGTATTCTTCCGTAAAAGGCGCTCAAAACAGTTTTGTGAGAGCTTTAGCTAAAGAGGTGTCTTTAAGCGGTATCTCGGTTAATGGAGTAAGCCCTGGGTTTATTCAGACAAAGATGAATGCACATTTGTCAGCAGAAGAAGTTCATTCCATTATAGAGGAGATACCTCTTAACCGTGCTGGATTACCCGAAGAAGTGGCAAATGCGGTTCACTTTTTGATGAGTGATCAATCTACCTATATTCGTGGTGAAATCATTGAAGTTAATGGAGCATGGTAAAAATATACTTTTTCATGCATATTTTCGAACGAACCCTCAAATAATAAGTTTGATTCTATGAAAATGAGGAGGAAATCGAAATGTCTGTTTTAGATAATTTTGACTCATGGAAAGGTTTTTTAGCTGATCGACTTGAGCAAGCTCAAGCTAATGGAGTAGATCAGAAAACAATTGCTGGATTAGCAGCTGAAGTAGGAGACTATCTTGCACAAAGTGTAAATGCTCAAAATCCGGAAGAAGAAGTATTAAAGGAATTGTGGAATGCAGCTTCTGAAGAAGAACAACAAGCTCTTGCGAATACAATGATCAAACTTGTTCAGAAAAAATAATTATGATGAATAATTAGAGAAAAAGTTGTATAGTTGTAACTGTACAACTTTTTCTTTTTTATCTAATAAAAAAGTATAAGGATTTGGTATTTCAATCGTTCGTAGACAGAAACGGCTATGACCAGCTTCAGCACCCAGAAACTAGGCGATTTCACGAAATCACCCTACGTTAAAGAAGACTGCCGAATGTTTTTTATGAGGCCTAGTCGCACTTATACCCTTGCGTAAACGGTTAGTCACCTCACTGTGATTCCTTGATCTTATCTTAAAGTAAAGAGGAAGTTTGACCTTCGTCGAACCCCCATTTAAAAAACAGGCTTATGCTTTTGGTCTCTATTCGACAGGATTTTTATGGAATTATTGAAAGTAATTTTGAAAAATAGTAAAAAATGTTATATTCTAATAGAAAATTTTACATAAATTCGTTATGATAATACATAGTACAGAATATAACCTATTATATAAAGGGGTACGTTATGGAAAGAGTCGAGTGGTATTTAGAATATGAGAACCTAAAAAATCGACCAGGCTTACTAGGAGAAATTGCTTCTTTGCTTGGAATGCTTTCCATTAATATAATTACAATCAATGGTGTAGAAAATTCGCGAAGAGGAATGCTATTATTGTCGAAATATGATGAAAATATTTTGAGATTAAAGTCTATCCTGGGTACGATGGATGCAATTAAAGTTCACAAAATTAGAAAACCTAAACTCCGTGATAAGATGGCAGTTCGTCATGGAAAGTACATTCATACGGATAGTGATGATCGAAAGACCATTCGTTTTGTAAGAGATGAGTTAGGTTTACTTGTTGACTTTATGGCTGAATTATATAAAGTCGAGGGACATAAACTAATTGGTATACGAGGTATGCCAAGAGTTGGCAAGACAGAATCAATTGTTGCAGCTAGTGTTAGCGCAAATAAACGATGGTTATTTGTTTCTAGTACGATGATAAAACAAACTGTTCGAAAAAGTTTAATCGAAGGTGAATATAATCCTGATAATATTTATATTATAGATGGAGTAGTTTCGAAAAGAAAGGCGAATGAACAACACTGGCAATTAATTCGAGAAATCATGCAACTTCCGACTATTAAAGTGGTTGAACATCCAGACATTTTCGTTCAGTCTACGGAATATAGTATGGATGATTTTGATTATATCATTGAATTGCGTACGGATGAAAATGAAGAGATCACATATGAAACAGTAGAGAAGCAAGATTTTCATCAGCAGGACGGTTTTTCTATGTTTTAATATTTTTTGATTATGGAAGGTGTTTTATATGGATGTAGGTGCGAAATTAAAAGAGGCACGCTTGTCTAGTGGGGTTTCACTAGACAGTTTACAGGAAACGACAAAAATTCAAAAAAGGTATTTAGTGGCAATTGAAGAGGGAAATCTTCATATATTACCTGGTAAGTTTTATGCAAGAGCTTTTATAAAAGAATATGCAATGGCTGTTGGATTGGATCCAAATGAACTCCTCGAAGAACATAGAGAGGAATTGCCTAGTACAGAAGAAGAAAATGTTCAATATACACGTATTCAACGAACACGAAGAGAAAATAATAGTAATGATAAAGGGTCACGCATTTCTTCAATTATTCCTTCAATTATCGTCGTTCTATTAGTAATTGGTATAATTATTGTTGCTTGGTTATTTATTCGTGCTAATTCTTCTACTGATGCAACTGATCCATCTGAAGAACCTCAGGAAAACAATGTAATTATTGAAGACGGTGCGGATGATTCTAATAATGAAACAGGTGAAGGAACTGCTGAAGAGAATAATGAAGAAAGTGAAGGTTCTTCAGAAGATAATGCTGAGGACAATGAATCCGAAGAAGGTACATCGGAAGATTTATCTGTTGAAGTAATCGAAGAAGGAACTGGAGCTTCACCAAATTCAGTTATTGGCGTAAGCAATTATGGTGATGAAGTTACTGTTTCTGTGGATTCAACAGGTGATGGGGAATCATGGTTGGAGGTAACAAGCGGAAGTGGTGAGTCACTTTATAGTAGTGTATTTAATGCTGATGCTTCTCCACAAGAATGGGATGCTTCAGAATTTGAATCCATTTCATTAAATGTTGGAAATGCTCCAGCCGTAACCATTTCTATTAATGGAACAGAAATAGAATATCCAGTAGACACCTCTACCGTACACCAAAAACTAGAAATTCAATTTAATTAAACGTAGAAATGAAACCCTCCTATTTTTGCGGGAGGGTTATATTATTTGAAAAGAAGGGGTAGACAATATGAATTTACCAAATAAGTTGACTTTCTCAAGAATATTAATGATACCAATCTTTATTTTACTGTTATCTATTCCATTTTCTTGGGGGTCTTGGAATATTGGAAGCACTGAATTACCAATTACACATTTCTTGGCTGCTTTAATATTTATCATCGCAGCTGCCACGGATTGGGTTGATGGTTATTACGCTAGAAAGCATCAATTAGTTACGAACTTAGGAAAGTTTATGGATCCGCTCGCAGATAAGCTGTTGGTTTCTGCGGCTCTTATACTTTTAGTTGAAATGGAAATGGCTCCTGCGTGGATAGTTATCATAATAATAAGTAGAGAATTAGCTGTTACGGGTTTAAGGCTAGTGGCTGCTGGTGAAGGAATTGTTCTTGCGGCAGGAAGTATGGGTAAATTAAAAACTGCAACACAAATGATTGCAATCGCGGTATTATTATTACATAATTTTCCATTCTCTTATATTGATTTCCCGTTTGGAATAATCATGCTGTATCTTGCATTAATTTTCACTATTATTTCTGGAGTGGACTATTTTGTTAAAAACTGGCATGTAATGAGGGATTCAAAATAATGAAGAACTATCAAGCTGAAATAGTAGCGGTTGGAACAGAACTGTTATTAGGTCAAATAGCGAATACAAATGCACAATGGCTATCCGAAAAATTAGCAAGTTATGGAATTAATATGTACAATCACTCGGTTGTAGGCGATAATTTAGAACGAGTTGAGCAGGCTTTTGAGCTTGCTCAATCGCGTTCTGATATCGTTATTGTTACAGGCGGGCTTGGACCGACCGCAGATGATCTTACTCGTGAGGGGTTTCAACAAATGACAGGATTGCCATTGGTTGAAGATAAAGAAAGCATGAAAAAGATAGAGACATTCTTTCAAAATCGCGGACAAACGATGACACCGAATAACCGAAAACAGGCTCGTGTATTTGAGGGGTCTACAGTATTAACAAATAATGCAGGAATGGCACCTGGGATGTATGTTCATTATCAGTCTTGTCATTGGTTTTTTTTACCAGGAGTGCCTCGTGAGATGAAACATATTTCGCAAGAGGAACTTTTTCCGTTCTTGGAAAAGTTAACTGGTAAACAACGAATTATACAATCTGTTGTGCTAAAATTCATTGGTATCGGTGAATCTGCTTTAGAACATTTATTGTCAGACTTAATTGAAAAGCAAACCAATCCAACTATTGCTCCACTTGCACAAGATCAAGCCGTTGTCATTCGTCTAACTGCAAGGGGAGAAACAAAACAAGAAGCGGAAGAAATGCTAGAACAAACAAAAACTCTTATTTTAAAAAGGGTTGGAGAGTATTGCTTTGGTGAGAATGACGTGTCGATTGAAGAGTCTGTTGTTCAGCAATTAAATCGTTTGGGTTATTCAATTAGCGCTTCAGAGAGTATAACTGGTGGAATGTTTTCTCAAAGAATGGTCTCTGTGTCTGGAGCATCGAATGTGTTTGCAGGGAGTTTTATAACTTACCAGACTCGTATAAAACAAGAAGTGTTAGAAGTTCCAAGTGAAATAATAGATTCTCATGGTGTAGTTAGCCATGCATGTTCAGATGTAATGGCATCAAATGTTGCTAAAAAAATGCAAACAAATTTAGGTATTTCTTTTACTGGAGTGGCTGGGCCTGAAGAACAAGAAGGAAAACCAGTTGGAACGGTTTATATTTCATTAGTAGATAATGGTGAGCTGGTTGTTTCTGAACAGTTTAGCTTTACTGGAAATAGAAATCATATTAGGGATAGAGTGTGTTTAAAAGGATTTGAAATTTTATATCAATACTTAAAAACCAAAAGTAATTACAATTAATACTAGAAATGAACATTTATAATACAATTTTTAAAGCATTTTTCTGTATTAGACTATAAATCAAATGTTAAAAAATAAGAACATCCATTCGTTTTTTTCTTGTTAAATAGGTAAAAACATTGTATGATAGATACAGATATGTGAAGGAGGTAGTTTCTTTGAGTGATAGAAAACAAGCGTTAGATATGGCTTTAAGACAAATAGAGAAGCAATTTGGTAAAGGTTCCATCATGAAAATGGGAGAAAACGAAATTCCAAAAATCGCTACTATCCCGAGTGGATCATTAGCATTAGATGTTGCCTTAGGTATAGGTGGCTACCCTCGCGGTCGTGTAGTCGAAATATATGGTCCAGAGTCCTCTGGTAAAACAACTGTTGCACTTCATGCTATTGCTGAAGCACAAAAGCAAGGTGGACAAGCAGCATTTATAGATGCAGAGCATGCTTTAGATCCAGTATATGCGAAAGCTTTAGGTGTAAATATTGATGAATTACTATTATCTCAACCAGATACAGGGGAACAAGCATTAGAAATTGCAGAGGCACTTGTTCGAAGTGGAGCTGTAGATATTATTGTAGTTGACTCTGTAGCTGCGCTTGTACCAAAAGCTGAAATTGAAGGTGAAATGGGAGATTCTCATGTTGGACTACAAGCACGTTTAATGTCACAAGCCTTACGTAAATTATCTGGAGCAATAAATAAGTCAAAAACAACGGCAATATTTATTAACCAAATTCGTGAAAAAGTCGGTGTAATGTTCGGAAATCCAGAAACAACACCTGGTGGTCGTGCATTAAAATTCTATTCTTCTGTACGTTTAGAAGTAAGAAGAGCAGAAACACTGAAGCTTGGTAATGATGCAGTCGGAAATAAAGCACGAATTAAAGTTGTGAAAAATAAAGTTGCTCCACCATTTAAACAAGCTGAAGTGGATATTATGTACGGAAAAGGTATTTCGAAAGAAGGGGAAGTTTTAGATATTGGTTCTGATCTGGATATTGTTGTGAAAAGCGGTGCATGGTACTCATACAATAATGATCGTCTAGGACAAGGTCGAGAAAATGCAAAACAATATCTAAAAGAAAATGAAGAAGTATTAAATGAAATTCACCAGTCTATTCGTCAGCATTATGAATTAGATAAAGTAGATGAAGATAAGACGGAAGAAGAACCTTCTCAAGAGAGCCTTGATTTGAAATAAAACTTGTATATAAAACTCTAAGGTCTGAAACAAAATGACCTTAGGGTTTTTTATTATTTTTTATTTTCTTTGATTTTAATATTCAGAAGAGCTTGCCAACATGGATATTATTTCCGGCGATTCCTTGACATTCAACCAATTGAGAATTAATATTAGAAGTGTATAATTTTATAATTTCCATTATGAAATTAATATTTGATGCATTTAGAGAATGTTACATGCCGACACATATGAAATGTACAATTTTATAGGCAATAGGAGGTGAAATCATGGACATCGTTATCGTCGTCATCTCCATTTTGCTTGCTCTGATCGTCGGTATTGTTGTTGGTTATCTGGTACGTAGATCTATTGCAGAAGCAAAGATCTCTAGTGCGGAGAGACTTGCAAAGCAAATTGTCGAAGAAGCACACAGAAATGCAGATGCCGCCAAGAAAGAAGCGCTTCTTGAAGCTAAAGATGAAACTCATAAATTCCGTCAACAAGCGGAAGATGAAATAAGAGAGCGCCGGATGGAAGCTCAGAAACAAGAAAATCGTCTGATGCAAAAAGAAGAGAATCTGGACCGAAAAAGTGAAACCTTAGACAAACGTGAGTCGAGCTTAGAGAGTAAAGAACAATCTCTAACCGAACAACAACAACAAATTGAAGAAATGAAAAGCAAAGTGGAAGCTATGAAAGACGAGCAGCAAGCGGAGCTTGAGCGCATTTCAGGATATACTTCTGAACAGGCTAAACAGATTATTTTAGAGCGTATTGAAAAAGAGGTACAGCATGAATCAGCAGTTATGATTAAAGAGTCTGAAACACGAGCAAAAGAGGAAGCGGATAAGAAAGCAAAAAATATTTTATCTCTTGCCCTACAGCGTTGTGCTGCAGACCATGTTGCTGAGACTACGGTTTCTGTTGTTAATTTACCGAATGATGAAATGAAAGGTCGTATCATTGGTCGTGAAGGTAGAAACATCCGAACTCTAGAAACCTTAACTGGAATTGATTTAATTATAGATGATACTCCAGAAGCAGTTATCCTCTCTGGTTTCGATCCAATTCGACGTGAAATTGCACGTATGGCGTTAGAAAAACTCGTGCAAGACGGTAGAATACACCCTGCACGTATTGAAGAAATGGTTGAGAAATCTAGACGCGAAGTGGATGAATATATTCGAGAAGTAGGTGAGGAAACTACTTTTGAAATAGGAGTTCACGGATTGCATCCAGATCTTGTGAAAATCTTAGGTCGTCTAAAATATCGTACAAGCTATGGTCAGAATGGACTGAAGCACTCAGCAGAAGTTGCTTACTTGTCAGGATTGTTAGCGGCTGAACTAGGAGAAGATGTGACTTTAGCTAGAAGAGCTGGTCTACTGCATGATATTGGTAAAGCTATCGACCATGAAGTAGAAGGAAGTCATGTTGAAATTGGTAAAGAGCTAGCAATGAAGTATAATGAACACGAAGTCGTGATTAATTCAATTGCTTCCCACCATGGAGATGAAGAAGCGACATCTATTATTGCAGTATTGGTTGCTGCTGCGGACGCATTATCTGCAGCGAGACCTGGTGCTAGAAGTGAAACGCTGGAAAATTACATTAAACGACTAGAGAAACTAGAAGAAATCTCAGAATCCTTTGATGGCGTTGAAAAATCATTTGCTATTCAAGCGGGTAGAGAAATTCGTATCATGGTTAGACCTGATGAAATAGATGATATTGAATCTGTACGCATTGCACGTGATATTCGTAAACGAATTGAAGGCGAACTTGACTATCCTGGACATATAAAAGTTACTGTAATAAGGGAAACAAGAGCAGTTGAATACGCGAAATAAAAGCAGCGGCTGGAATATAACTTGCCACTGTAAGAAAAATTCCGGTTATCTAATTGATAGCCGGAATTTTTTTAGCAAAATAATTGTTGGGGTAATTAATAAAAAATCACGCAATCTCTTATTTTTGTTATCATTGTTTAAACCTTTCACAACTGCAAAAAGAAATTATGAATAGTTTTGCGTTTGATTTACATAATGGTTATTCGAAGGAATTAACAATCAAACAAAGGTTATAAAACGAAATGGGTTTGGATTTAAACGATTCGATCGCTTTCGAGCAAGATACTGTTACACCATCAATATAAAAACAAAGTGGTTTAAATACAAACAAAGGATGCATAACGAAAAAAGACGAATGATAGGTAAAATAAGCGTAAGAAATATACGAAGACTCCTGTGGGAGGAAGGCCTGGCTGAGACCCCAGATGCATGAGCAACCGGAGGCTCATCAGCCGCCTTAGGATAAGCGAAGTAAATTTCTGGAGCGGGTTTTCAATACCCATTCATTGTTCGCCACAAACTCGTTTTTGACAATCGCAGTTAGGTGTGAAAAACTAAATATATATATTGTAGATAGGATGATTTTTAGGATGAAAATTTTATTTATAGGTGATGTTGTTGGTTCACCTGGTAGAGATATGGTATTTGAGTATCTACCTAAACTAAAAGATAAATATAAACCCCATATGACAATTATTAACGGGGAAAATGCAGCCGCTGGTAAAGGAATTACAGAGAAGATTTATAAACAATTCCTTGAAGCTGGTGCTCAAGTTATAACGATGGGAAATCATACATGGGACAAGAAAGAAATCTTTGAATTCATTGATGATGCTCATAATATGATTCGCCCAGCAAATTTTCCAGATAGCAATCCTGGTAAAGGAATCGTTTACTCTAATTTTAATGGCAAAGAGATTGCGGTAATTAATTTACAAGGAAGAACATTTCTGCCGCCTGTTGATGATCCTTTTAAAAAAGCAGATGAGCTTATTGACGAAGCAAAGAAGAGAACAGATATTATATTTGTTGATTTTCATGGAGAAGCAACGAGTGAAAAACAGGCAATGGGTTGGTATCTTGATGGTAGAGTATCAGCGGTTGTTGGAACACATACGCATACACAAACTGCAGATGAACGAATATTACCAGGTAGAACCGCATATATATCTGATGTGGGGATGACAGGCCCGTATGATGGTATTTTAGGTGTGGAAAGAGAGACGATAATGAAAAGATTCTTGACATCTCTTCCGGTACGTTTTGAAATTGATAAAACGGGAAGAACACAATTAAATGGAGTAATTATTACTATCGATGATATGACGGGCCAAGCGAAAAACATCGAGCGGATTATGATTAACGAGGACCATCCATTCTTCTCGTAATAATGATTTGTTGCTCCTAAAGGGAATATGCTAACATCTCCAAGAATATAGTAGCAGTATAATTACAATAGTGCATGAGGAGGTACTAGTAATGGAAGTTTTAAAAGTTTCAGCTAAATCGAACCCAAATTCAGTAGCAGGAGCCTTGGCAAATGTACTAAGAGAACGTGGTACAGCAGAAATACAAGCAATAGGTGCCGGGGCACTTAATCAATCGGTTAAAGCAGTAGCAATCGCACGTGGTTTTGTTGCTCCTAGTGGTGTCGATTTAATTTGTATTCCCGCATTTACGGACATCTTAATTGACAACGAAGAACGGACAGCGATTAAATTAATCGTTGAACCTCGATAACAGCGGAAAAACCTTCCTTTTAAGGAAGGTTTTTGTTTGTGTATAGGCTTTCAATATTGTACTATTTGGAAAGAAGCTTTATACTATAGTATTGTACATATTAACAATGATTCGAATGAAGAAAGGGGATACCTGATGAACGAACAGCAACGCAAACAGCAGTCCCAGATTCGTACAGAACAAGCAAATGTAGAAAGAATCAAAAACACGTCAAGTGAAGATATGATTGCCAAGTATTTCCAACAAGAGTACGAGCCGCAATCGCCTGATATAAAAAAAGCTAGAAAACGTAAAAGAGAAGATGTTCAATTTCATTATGACTTTTCTATTCCAGAAGATATGGAAAAGATAGGTCAGGGTAAGAAATTTTTAATTCGTACTTACGGTTGTCAAATGAACGAACACGATACAGAAGTAATGGCAGGAATTCTATCCGAAATGGGCTATGAATCGACAACTGTTACAGAAGAAGCTGATATTATCCTGTTAAATACTTGTGCAATCCGTGAAAATGCAGAAAATAAAGTGTTTGGTGAGATTGGTCATTTAAAACCGTTAAAATTAGAAAATCCCGACCTTATAATTGGTGTTTGTGGGTGTATGTCACAGGAAGAATCTGTTGTAGATCGAATTTTAAAGAAACACCAACATATCGATTTGATTTTTGGAACACATAACATTCATCGTCTACCACACCTTGTTAAAGAAGCATTGTTTGGAAAAGAAATGATTGTAGAGGTATGGTCTAAAGAAGGCGATATCATTGAGAATTTACCGAAAGCTCGAAAAGGAAAAATTAAAGCTTGGGTAAACATTATGTATGGATGTGACAAATTCTGTACGTACTGTATAGTTCCCATGACACGTGGAAAAGAAAGAAGTCGCCGACCGCAAGACATTATCCAAGAAGTCCGTCATCTAGTAGCTCAAGGCTATCAAGAAGTGACACTTCTCGGTCAGAATGTAAATGCCTACGGGAAAGATTTTGAAGATATCGAATATGGTCTTGGAGACTTGATGGATGATATTCATAAAATTGATATCCCGCGCGTTCGATTTACGACATCACATCCTAGAGACTTTGATGATCGTTTGATTGAAGTATTGGCTCAAGGTGGCAATTTATTAGATCATATCCACTTGCCTGTTCAATCAGGAAGTAGCGAAATCTTGAAAAAGATGAATCGTAAATATACAAGAGAAGATTATTTAGAATTAGTTCGAAAAATACGTGCTGCAATGCCGAACGCAACATTAACAACGGATATTATTGTAGGTTTCCCTAATGAAACAGAAGAACAATTTGAAGAAACCATTACCTTAGTAGAAGAGGTTGGTTTTGAAGCAGCTTATACGTTCATTTACTCACCACGTGAAGGCACACCTGCTGCTCGTAAAAAAGATGATGTACCAGAAGAAGTGAAAAAGCAACGTTTATACCGCTTAAATGAACTAGTTAACAAACAATCTGCTGCATCTATGAAAGATTATGCTGGTAAAAAAGTGAAAGTTCTCGTTGAAGGTGAAAGTAAAAAAGATCCAGACGTGTTAGCTGGTTATACAGAAAAAAATAAACTTGTTAATTTCAAAGGACCAAAATCATCAATTGGGAAAATTGTAGAAGTGGAAATTACAGAAACCAAAACATGGTCTTTAAATGGCGTGATGGTTGAAAATACAGTTGAGGTGAACTAGTATGACAGAATATACTCGTAAAGAAGTATTGGATGAAGCAAAGAAATTAGCTAATATGTTAGCAAGTACAGAAGAAATTGACCGTTTTAAACAAGTGGAAGCAAAACTTAATGAAAATAAAAAAGTTCAATCACTTATCCAAAAGATTAAAACATTGCAAAAACAAGCAGTAAATTTTCAAGCATATGAGAAGAGAGAGGCTTTAAAACGTGTAGAAGAAGAAATCGATCGTTTACAAGCTGAAATTGATGATATACCGGTTGTTCAAGAATTTAAGGAAACACAAATTGTTGTTAATGACGTATTACAGTTAGTTTCTAAAACAATCGCTCGTGAAGTTACGAATGAAGTGATTGAATCAACAGGTGGAGACGTCCTAGCAGGAGAGACAGGTTCTAAAACGAAAAATAAATCAGGATGCTCGCATTAAGCGTCTGTACTGGGAACAATAATGATGCTATCCTGATACAGGAAGCGTTATGCTGGTTGCTTTCCTAATAGAAGAGCTTGGGTAATAACAAAAATTAGATCGAAAGAAATCTGGTTTTAAGAACATAGCATTGGAAATGTACATAGGCTCTTTGTATGAGAATGCCTAAATGTGTTTAACAAAAGCATGAATGACATACATTTTCATAGTAATGAACCTATGTCCTTATAAGCTAATTTTTCTTTTGAGTAATTTCTTTTTACCCAAGTTTTTTGTGTGTCTGTATAACTAATACACAGTGATTATATTCATAATAATTTTCATTGAAAAAAGATAATCAAACCATCAAATCTCCTTCTTTTTTTCATTATCACGAAATGCTATGCACTTTAGGTATTTGTCTTGCATAAAATGACTATGAAAAAAGAGGAGGTAAAAGTAATCATGACTTTTCTTGATAAAGAATATAGAGAAATCATAACAAAAGCAGTCTGTGGTAAAGGTAGAAAGTTTACCAAAGAAACCCACACCATCTCCCCATCACATCGACCAACTAGTATTTTAGGATGCTGGGTCATTAATCATTTATATCATGCTACCAAGAAATCTGAGGATACTGTAGTTGTCACTGGAAGCTATGATATTAATGTTTGGTATTCGTATAACGACAATACGAAAACCGAGGTAGTTACAGAGAGAGTGGAATATAAGGATACAATTCCACTTTCGGTGAAGGATGATAATTGTATTAATGATGAGTACGATGTGATTGCAAAAGTACTGCAACAACCAAATTGCCTTGAATGCAAAATCAGCGGAAAAGGAAGTAATATTTCTGTTGAGATTGAACGTGAATTCGTTGTTCAAGTAATTGGAGATACAAGGGTGTTTGTAAAGGTTAATCCGAACGTGGATCACGATGATGATGATGAAGAGAGCGTTTGGGATCATAAGATGACGGATGATGAAGCAGAAAAAGTAAAACCAGATTTTTTTAATCATAGTCATAAGGATTAATCAGAAGACGAGGGTTATTACTCTCGTTTTCTTTTTTTCGACAGAATTGGACAAGTATAGGGTCAAATTATGCTATAATGGATGGAAAAAGATACGGTAAGTTGGAGGATTTAACATGGCAAAGCTCACGCCGATGATGGAACAATACATACAAATTAAGAATGAATATAAAGATGCTTTTCTTTTTTATCGACTAGGTGATTTCTATGAATTATTTTATGAGGATGCAACGCGTGCAGCCCAAGAGTTGGAGATAACCTTAACGAAGAGAGCAGGTGGTAAAGGTGATCCTATTCCAATGTGTGGAGTCCCTTATCATTCTGCTGAAAATTATATAAAAACATTAATCGATAGAGGATACAAGGTAGCAATTTGTGAACAGGTGGAAGATCCTAAGACTGCTAAAGGTGTGGTTAAAAGAGAAGTTATCCAAATGATAACACCTGGCACTGTTATGGAAAGTACGATGTTAACTGATGGAGAAAATAACTATATTGGGAGTTTATCTCACTTTCAAGACGGTTCCTATGTCATTGTTTATAATGACTTATCAACTGGAGAGAACCGTATAGCTTTAATTAATGATGGATGGGATGCTGTCATCCATGAATTTTATAATCAACCAATTAAGGAGATTGTTATCTCAAGTAATCTTCCAGAAGACATGCAATTGCAATTAAAAGAACGTTTGAATGTGACACTGTCCTATCAAGACGAAGTTACTTTTAATGCAGAGTTCCGTGAATTGAGTGAGAACTTAAATGATGAGCGATTAATGAAAGCGTTCAGTAGACTATTAAACTATATTCAAACGACACAAAAAAGATCATTACATCACTTGCAAAAAGCAGAAGTGATTGAATTAAAACAGTTTATGAGTTTAGATATGTATTCCAAACGAAATTTAGAATTAACCGAGACGATCATGAAAAAGTCAAAACATGGCAGTCTCCTTTGGGTACTCGATAAGACCGTAACAGCAATGGGAGCAAGAACATTAAAAAAATGGCTTGAGCGACCATTATTAAGTAAGCAAAAGATAAATGAGCGACTAGAAGTGGTACAAGGTTTCTATGATGGGTTTATGGAAAGAGAGAGTCTTCGTGATTTATTAAAATCAGTATATGATTTAGAAAGACTTTCAGGACGTATTGCATTTGGTAATGTAAATGCTAGAGACTTAATCCAATTAAAACATTCTTTATCAAGGATTCCAGCAATACAAGAAACTTTGAAACAATTCGATCAACCTGAAATTACAAGATTGGCAGAAATGCTAATTTATCCAGAACAAATGGTTGAATCACTCGAGAAGAGTATTGTTGATGAGCCGCCAATTTCCATAAAAGAAGGATCATTAATTAAAGAAGGCTACCATGAACAATTAGATACGTACAGAGATGCTTCTAGAAATGGGAAGAAATGGATTGCTAAACTAGAACATCAAGAACGTGAAGAGACGGGCATACGTTCCTTAAAGGTGGGCTATAATCGTGTATTTGGTTATTATATCGAAATAACGAAGCCGAACCTTCATTTATTACCTGAAGGACGTTATGAGCGAAAACAAACATTAACGAACGCTGAACGTTTTGTAAACGAGGAACTAAAAGAAAAAGAAAAGCTTATTTTAGAAGCAGAAGAAAAAAGCGTGGAACTGGAATATGATTTATTCATTCAAATAAGAGATCAAATCAAAGAGGAAATTCCACTGATTCAACAATTAGCGCATATTATTAGCCAGATCGATGTTTTACAAGGATTTGCTACTGTTAGTGAATCGAATAATTATATTCGACCTGAATTTAATGATGAACAACTACAGGTGAGTAAAGGGAGACATCCAGTAGTTGAACAAGTAATGAAAGATGGAACCTTTGTTCCGAATGATGTTGTTCTAGATAAAAGTAAAAATATGCTATTGATTACAGGGCCAAATATGTCTGGTAAAAGTACATATATGCGTCAGGTTGCGTTAACAGCAATTATGGGACAAATTGGTTGCTTTATCCCGGCTGAACAAGCTACGCTATGTATATTCGATCAAATATTTACTAGAATTGGAGCAGCGGATGATTTAGTTTCTGGTCAAAGTACCTTTATGGTCGAGATGTTAGAAGCGAGACATGCGATTTCCAATGCTACCGATCGTAGTTTAATATTATTAGATGAAATTGGAAGAGGAACAAGCACGTATGATGGTATGGCGTTAGCTCAAGCGATAGTAGAATATATTCACAATAATATTTCAGCTAAGACGTTGTTCTCGACGCATTATCATGAACTAACAGCATTAGAGGATTCTTTATCTCAGTTAAAAAATATTCATGTTCGCGCCGAAGAGCATGAAGGGAATGTTGTATTCCTTCATCAAATAAAAGAAGGTGCAGCTGATCAAAGTTATGGTATCCATGTTGCTAAGTTAGCAGAGCTGCCTAATGAACTTATTGAACGGGCTTCGGTAATATTAGAAGAATTAGAAGATGGTTCCAATTCGAAATCAACACCAACAAAGGATAAATTAGAATCTGGTCAACTTTCTTTCTTTGTGGAAGAAGCGGGCAAGAGAGAAGAGACATCAAAACAGGAGAAACCACAAAATCAACATGAACAATCAGTTATCGAAGAATTAAAAAGCGTTAACGTTTTGGATTTAACACCATTAGAAGCAATGAATGAATTGTATCGCCTACAAAAAGGGTTAAAGCAATAATGAGAGGGTGATATCATGTCAATTATTCAAATGCCAGATGCACTAGCAAATAAAATTGCAGCTGGTGAAGTAGTAGAAAGGCCTGCCTCTGTTGTGAAAGAGTTGTTAGAAAATAGTATCGATGCAGGTTCAACTTGGATTAGAGTGGAAATTAAAGAAGCTGGATTGGAAGAAATACGCATCACAGACAATGGTGCTGGAATGGAAGAAGACGATGTGGAGCGTGCTTTCCTGCGACATGCAACAAGTAAAATAAAGAACGAATCGGATTTGTTTCATGTTAAAACTCTCGGGTTCCGCGGAGAAGCTTTGGCGAGTATTGCTTCTGTTAGTAAACTTTCTGTACAGACATCACAAGGAGATCAAGCTGGTACTCTCTTACAGTTAGAAGGTGGAGATGTCAAACATCGTGGAAAAAGTGATGCTAGACAGGGGACAGATATCACTGTCGGTGAATTATTTTATAATACACCTGCGCGATTAAAATATATGAAGAGTCTTCATACAGAACTAGGTCATATATCGGATGTATTAAACAGAATGGCATTAGCGCATCCGGAGGTTCGGATAGAAGCTATTCATAATGACAAAGGACTTATCAGAACAAATGGAAACGGGGATATGCTGCAAGTAATCTCACAAGTATATGGCATGAGTGTAGCAAAACAAATGCTCCCCGTTGAACTTAAAACACTAGATTATAACGTACATGGATATATCGCTAAACCAGAAGTGACAAGGGCTTCGCGGAATTATATGTCGACGATTATTAACGGGCGATTTATACGAAATATCGGACTAAATAAAGCAATTTTACAAGGGTATCATACATTATTGCCTATTGGTCGATCACCGATTGTCGTACTTAATATTGAGATGGATCCGATTCTTGTTGATGTGAATGTTCATCCTGCGAAATTAGAAGTTCGATTTAGTAAAGATAAGGAACTTTTTACATCCATTGAAAATATGATTCGTGATCGATTTAGAGAGATTACACTGATTCCTAAAGTAGAAAAAAAAACCATTCAGAGACAAAAATCGGAGCAATCTTCTTTTCGATTTGATTCGAATAAACGTGAAGAATCTCCCGTAAATTCAGAATCTTTTTCATCACAGGAGTCGCGTTTTATCATACGTGATCAGACAGAAAGATTTGACATGCCTCAAGCTCAAGATATAGCGACCAATTATGAAATTGATCAAGACTCAAATCAGACTGAGAACTATCAAAATCAGGTAACTGAAAACGTAGCGGTGGATATATCGACGTCTCCATCAGAAGAAGTTGATGATAACAAAAGAGAAGAGCATACGAATACAAATGATAAACGTGTTCCGATGATGTATCCAATTGGACAATTACAAGGCACTTATATTCTGGCTCAAAATGAGAACGGGTTATATATGGTAGATCAGCATGCAGCTCAGGAACGTGTGAAGTATGAATTTTTTCGTAATAAATTAGGTAAACCAATGAATCAATCACAGGAATTATTGATTCCAATGACGTTTGATTTCTCCAAGCAGGAATCATTGTTTATTGAAAATCATAAAGAGGATCTCGAACGAGTTGGATTATTTTTTGAGGCTTTTGGTAATCAAACTTATGTAATTCGTTCTCACCCCACTTGGTTCCCAAAAGGATTTGAGGAAGAAGTTATTCGTGAGATGGTTGATCAGGTGATGAATGAATCAACTATAAGTGTTGAGGGCATTCGAGAAGAAGCAGCGATTTTAATGTCTTGTAAACGTTCGATAAAAGCAAATCACTATTTAACCTCTGATGAGATGTATCAATTACTGGAAGATCTAAGAAGTACAACGGATCCGTTTACTTGTCCACATGGAAGGCCAATTATTGTTCATTTCTCGACATATGAATTAGAGAAGATGTTTAAACGCGTAATGTAGCAGTATAAACTTACTCTTTTATGTCAAACCTAGAAGAAACATTACATAGGTTAACATTTGGAGTGAGTGACAATGGAAAATCAACGGTTAATTAATTTCTTAAATCAATTACTTTCGAATTACTTTGTGTTATATGTGAAATTACATCGTTATCATTGGTTTGTAAAAGGTGTTCATTTTTTTACATTGCACGATAAATTTGAAGAGATGTATGAACAAATTGCTGTTCAACTTGATGAAATTGCAGAACGTATATTAATGATCGGTGGAAAACCCTTAGCTACAATGTCGAAATATATCAAAGAGTCCACAATAGAAGAAGCGGCTGCGGATGATGAAGAAGCGGAAATTATTCAACAACTAGTGAAGAATATAACTCAATTAATCAGTGAAATTCAAAAAGAGGGATATGCACTTACAGAAGAGTTTCATGATCATCCTACAGAAGACTTATTGACAAGTCTACATGCCGATTTAGATAAAAAGAAATGGATGTTAGAATCCTATCAAAAATGATGTGATTATTTAGGGGAATGTATATGAAAGAAACAGTTATATCGATTGTCGGACCAACAGCGGTAGGGAAGTCACTACTAGGTATTGAAATGGCAAAACGATTTAATGGTGAAGTCATCAGCGGTGACTCTACGCAAGTATATAAAGGCATGGATATAGGTACTGCTAAGGTTACCAAGGAAGAAAAAGATGGAATTAGGCATCATATGATTGATATTATTTTTCCTGATGAATCCTTCTCCGTTGCCGATTTTCAATTACATGCGAAGAAATGTATTGATGACGTATTACGTAGAGGAAAATTACCTATATTGGTTGGTGGTAGTGGATTATATATTCAGGCTTTGTTATATAATTATAACTTTTCAGAGCAACGTCGTGATCAATCCTTTACAAAACGAATGGAAGAGTTAATTGAACAAAAAGGACCTGATGATTTATATACAAGATTAAAAGAAGTCGATCCTGTACAAGCTGCAAAAGTACACCCGAATAATCATCGTAGACTGATCCGTGCACTAGAGGTTTATGAAACTACTGGAATGACAATGACAGAATACCAACAACAGCAACAGCTTGAATCTCCTTATAATCCAATCATAGTTGGTTTAGATATGGAGAGAACAGTATTATATGATCGAATAAATCAACGGGTTGATCATATGATTAATATGGGTTTAATAGAGGAAGTCAGAAATCTAATAGAACAAGGATATGAAGACTGTCAATCTATGCATGCGATTGGTTATAAAGAGATTATCCAACATATTTCCGGTAATCAACCGATTGAATACGCAATTGATGATTTAAAACAAAATTCAAGAAAGTATGCGAAACGACAACTTACTTGGTTTCGAAATAAAATGAATGTTCAATGGTATAAGGTGGAACCAAAGTTAATCGAGGAAAAAATTGAATTTATTTTAAATGATTTAGCAGGAATTTTAGAAGATAAATCGAATTAATTATTATAGATAGAAAAGAGGAGGAACTTTCCCATGGCTCAATCCGTCAATATTCAAGATCAGTACTTAAATCAGCTAAGAAAGAATCATATTTCTGTAACTGTATTTTTAACAAATGGTTTTCAATTACGAGGTTTAGTGAAGGCATTTGATAATTTTACAGTGTTATTAGAAACGGATGGAAAACAGCAGCTTATCTTTAAGCATGCTATATCCACGTTCTCACCGGTTAAAAATGTTTCACTCGATAAAGAATAAGATGAAAAAGCCAGTAGCGATGAAGCTACTGGCTTTTTCACGTTGTAAATGTTCGTTTTAATTTAATTTTTTATTAAATAATTATCCAACTTCGCTCGGATTATGTCTCTATCAGTTTATGTTTTACAGTCTTACTTGTTACATCTGCATTCTTCACAAAGTGTCCAGATCCTAACCAAGCAGCAAGTGCAAATATTAAATAGATTGCTTGCGTTGCAAAGGCACCTTGTAAAAATACTTGTAATCCCATCCCTAATCCAAGCGAAGGAACGACGATTAAAAATGTGCGAAAGATCCTCTCAAATCCTTTCTTCGGTGGAAGTGGCCAAAGACGTGAGAAAAATATTCCTAAGGCAACACCTAAACCAGAAACAACAAATAGTTGCAGTAGTATTATCGGTACAGGAAATGGCCATCCCATGATATAGTGTCCGACCAAGTAAAATATCTCTAAAAACAAAGTAATCCCAATTACTTTACGTAATGCTAACAAGTTCATCCAAGGGTGTAGAAGAAAGAGAACTACTACTAAACTTCCTAATAATATTGTCCATCCCATCATTTTTCCTGCCTTCCTTTATATTGCTAATATTACTTATCCTCTTTTGTAGCAGCTATTTCTTCTTCGTCTATTTCTGGAGCACGAACATTTTCAATTAATTGTTGAATTTCAATAGGAGGCGCTTGTGTATTTCTAGAGACAATAAAACCTACAGTAAAGTTCAATAACATCCCGATTACTCCTACGCCTTGTGCGTTAATTCCAAAGAAATTCTCAATGATTGGACCATCAGTTCCAAATATAGACTCGGATAGGATTAAGCCAATGGTTACTAATGTAAATGTTAAACCGGTTAGAATACCTGCAATCGCACCTTCTTTATTCATTCGTTTATCAAATATACCTGTAAGGATTACTGGGAATAAGCTTGCAGCGCCTAATCCGAAGGCAAGTGCTACAACTTCACCCGCAAATCCTGGAGGTCGAATTCCTACATATGCAGCAATTAATAGTGCAACAAATAATGTAATTCGACCTACTCGAAGTCGCTGTTTCTCAGATGCTTCCTGATTAAATATTCGGTAGTAAATATCGTGCGAAACAGCACTTGTCATCGTTATGAGTAGTCCAGAAGCTGTGGAAAGAGCGGCTGCCAGTCCACCTGCAGCAACTAATGCTATGACAAAAGGTGCTAGATTTGCTACCTCAGGGGTCGATAATACAATAATGTCGCCATCGATAACCACTTCATTATCTGGTCCATCCGTAAAATTAATCATACCATCGCCATCTAAATCATTGAATTGTAGTAATCCAGTTGTTTCCCATTTATTTACCCATTCAATGCTCTGGACTTCTTCTAGTGGTTCGTCGGCAATCGTACTGATTAGGTTATATTTTGCAAAAGCACCAACTGCAGGAGCAGTTAAATAAAGTAAAGCAATAAATATAATTGCCCAAACCGCTGACCATCTCGCAGATCGAACGCTCTTAACTGTATAGAATCGTACAATAACGTGGGGAAGCCCAGCAGTTCCTGCCATTAATGCAAGTGTAATCATAAATACGTTAAGTAAGGATAAATTGGTAAAAGGCTCCATATATTCATTCATACCTAGATCAATCTGAATTTGACCCAATCTTTCTACAATGTCACTTCCGATTAACGAGATTTGTGGTATTGGATTACCAGTTAATTGGAAAGATATTGCTATAGCAGGAATTAAAAAAGCAATGATAATAACAAAGTATTGTACTGCTTGTGTCCAAGTAACACCTTTCATGCCTCCTAATAATGAGAAGAACCCAACGATTGCCATCCCAATAAGCACACCTACAATAATATCCACTTGCAAATAACGACTAAATACAATACCTACACCACGCATCTGACCAGATATATAAGTCAACGAAATAAAAATAGTTGCAATTGCAGCAACTGCACGTGCGCTGTTAGAGTAAAAACGATCTCCAATAAAGTCAGGAACAGTAAATTTACCAAACTTACGTAAGTATGGAGCTAATAGTAACGCTAGTAATACGTAACCTCCTGTCCATCCCATCAAATAAATCGTTCCATCATATCCTAAAAAGGCTACTAAACCAGCCATAGAGATGAATGATGCAGCTGACATCCAGTCCGCTGCAATGGCTGCACCATTTGCTACGGTTGGAACATTTTGACCTGCGACATAAAAGCTTGACGTATCGCGTACTCGGGACCACCATCCGATGGCAGTATATATAAGAAATGTAAATAGTACTAACACAATAGTAATTGCTTCTACACTCAAATTAAAAACCCCCTTTGTTTATTCCTGTGATTGTTTCTTATTTTTTATTGAATCTAAGTATTCTTTGTCTAATCTATCCATTCGAATGGCATATACCAAAATTAATAATATAAAAACTAAAATGGCTCCTTGCTGAGAAATCCAAAAGGAAAGTGATACCCCAAAAAAAGGAACTTTACTCAAAGGACCAGCAAATAAGATCCCGCCACCAAAGCCAACAATCGCCCATATAGAAAGTAAAATGGTAATTAGTTTTAAATTTTTCTTCCAGTATTTTTGTTGATTTTCATCTAGTGTGTGGTAATTTTGCTTATTCTCCAATATTAATCCCTCCTTAATAAATGGTAACCTTTGGAAAATTCACCTCACTTTCTTATTTAGAAAACGCTTACATAAACCCAATAAAAAATATACTGAATATTCAGCTGTGAGTTCAGTATATTGTAAATGCTTTTATTTATTTTAAATTTAAACCTAAAATGTAGGATATGAGGGTTAAGTTGTAGTATAGCGTTCTAAAATGTTGTTGTTAATAATGCACACCTTGTAATGCGTCAAATAAACCTTTAGCAGCAGTTCGGCTAACTGGAATTGTTGATTCATCTTGATCTTTGATTACTAAATTATAAGCGCCGTTAAACCATGGTGTAATTTCTTTAATATAATCCATATTTACTAAATAACTTCGATGTGGGCGATAGAAGGGAAATCCAGATAATTTTTCTTCTAACTCCTTCAGATTCATTTTTGTTTCAATAACCTCATTTGATAAAAAATGTATTTTCAATGTCCTCCCATCACGAGCAGCAAAACCAATTTGACTGGGGTCAATTACAATCATTTTTTCATCAAGATTAACGACTAATTTATCGATTTTTGGCTTGCTTATTGCTTTAGTAGAGAGTCCCTTCCTAATGCGATTCATAGCAATTTTGAATCTTGCTTCATCAAATGGTTTTAGTAAATAATCAGTTGCCTGTATTTCAAATGCTTGTACACCATAGGATTCATAGGCTGTAGTAAAAATAATAATTATATCTCGATCTTCAAATTCATTACGTAATTTTTTAGCAACCTCGATCCCATTTATTCCAGGCATATGAATATCGAGAAAGATCACATTCGGACTGTATTCTCGATACAAGTTGAGTAATTGATCTCCGTTTTCTGCACTTGGACATAAAATGATATCATTTTCTTGTTGCAAGAGATAAGCTAGTTCTTCTCTTGCCAATCTTTCATCCTCAGCTATCATGACATGGATTTTCAAATGAATACACCTCCTTTTTTTAGTACAAGTTCGTCTGAATTTGTTCATCGTTCTTACCATCTCGATATGGTAATAAAAATCGAACCAAACTTCCAATGTTTGTATTTAGTATCTGGAGTTCACTTTCTGCTCCTAATAAACTTATTAAACGTTGATTAATATTATACAGTGCAATTCCATTACCTTTATTTTCATGTTGATGTACAGGTTCCTTACCTAATAATGGAAGTAAACATTCATCAAATCCTTGCCCGTTATCCCATAATTCGATTAAGACATTATTGTCTATTTTATTAATATTGATGGTGAGTTTCCCTTTGGTGGTAGAGAGAGACAACCCATGTTGAATACTATTTTCGACAAGTGGCTGTAGTGTTGCTGGTGGGATTTCAATATCTAATACATTATCATCAATATGAATAGAAGTATCAATTTGATCTGGAAATCGAGCTTTGACGATTTCTAAATATGCTTGTAAATGTTCAAGCTCTTTATGAAGCGGAACGAGTGATTCACTTGCAATCTTTAGATTTGCTCTCATAAATTGACTTAACTGAACGAGAATGTGCCTTGCCTTTTCTGCATCTACTCGTAATAGGCTATGAATCAAATGAAACGTATTAAATAGAAAATGAGGATTAATTTGTGCTTGCAGGTTACGCATTTCAGCTTCTTTTAATAATTTCTTCATTCTTTCTGCTTCAAGCCCGCTAATTTGATTGGAAATAATCGTTCCTAAACCTTTTGCCAATGTTATTTCGACAGCCGTTATCTGCTGGGAATGTCGATAGTAGAGATTGATTAAACCAATTACTTCTCCTGAGCGGTAAATAGGTACCATAATGGCCGTTTTTAACTTACAATTATCTACACCACATTGAATATCACGTTGATGATATGCAATCTGTATTTTTCCATCCTTAATTGCTTTTCGAGAAAGTCGCATTTTTAATGGCTCTCCAGGTTGATGATGGTCATCTCCTAAGCCAACATGACTTAATACCATTGTTTGATTTGTAATTGATATAGCAGCAATATCTAATTCACTGAATAGTAACTTGGCCATTTTAGCAGCATTCATAGTACCGGGTTTCTCACTTAATAAAGGAAGGGCTTTTTCGGCAATGGTTAATGCACGGTTGGTTTCTAACGCTGCTTCTTGTTCTGTTTCATTTAATGCTAACCGTATCATCATTGTAAAAATAGCTAATGCAATGGAATTCGTAACTACTAGCGGAATACCGATTGTATTTACAATCTGTACTCCAATTTGTTGATCAGGTAACATAATGAGTAATAATCCCATGTGTAAAACAGGAGGAAATATCCCAATGAATAATGCTTTATTTGGCGACATTACTCGGTCATCCGAGAAGAATTGACCAGCCCACCCGGTTAACAAACCAGCTAAAGGATTAATTAAACTATTTGCAATCCATCCACCACCACCTAAGAAAATGATATATAATCCTGCTACCATTCCAGTGCCTAATCCAACATATGGTCCTCCAAGTAATCCTGCAATCATAACAACGACGATACTAAAACCAATTAAGACTTCATTCTCAGCAACATTCATGATCCAAGCTTGCATGATTAACTCATCGCCTATCATAACAACTCCGGCGTGAGCACCAATAATACTTATTAATCCAAATATGAAGGAATGGTGGATTACAGTTTTTAATGTAATATCTTTATCTAACAGGGAACGAAATAGTGGTATTCTCGTTAATATAAATGCCATCAATAATAACAATCCGATACGTTGAAATAAAACAATCGTTAGTTCTATCAAGAATTTTTCACTCCAATCCCGGTGTGAATCTTCATCAACATTTCTTGATAGTTTCCACGATCACCATTTGGATTTAGATAAGATCCAATAATGCAAGCCAAAAACCCAATAGGTATCGCAACAATTCCTGGATTATTGAGGTCAATCAAATTAATGACCTCAGGACCGAGGAGAAATAATATTGCGGATATAACTAATCCGGAAAATAAGCCAATATAAACCCCGATTTTAGTGAATCGCTTCCAATAAAAAGTAAAAATTAGTAAAGGAAATATAGTAGAGGCAGCAAGTGAAAACGTCAAAGATACTAGGTAAGCTACATTTGTATTTTCTAAACTAATGGAAAGTCCAATAGAAATAACACCGATGATAACCGCAGTTGTTCTAGCAACGAGTAATTTTTTCTTTTCGCTGGCGTCTTTTTTGTTCAAATAATGAACGTAAATATCATGTGCAAAAGAAGAAGTGGCTGCAAAGATAAGACCGGTAACAACCGCAATAATCGTTGCAAATGCAATCGCCATAACAAATGCAACAAGAAAATCTCCACCTAAAACATCTGCTAGTAAAAATACCGTTAAATTGCCTGTTGAATCCGATTGAGTTAATGCATCCCATCCAACAAGACCAATTGCACCAATCCCTAAAATTAATGTCATTAAGTAAAAACAACCTATAAGCCAAGTTGCTGAAATTGCAGAGAGACGAGCATTCTTGGCATTTCTTACGGTGAGAAAGCGTATTAAAATATGAGGAAGACCAGAAGTGCCCAAGATTAATGTTAGCGTAAGAGAAAACATTTCAATATTATTATGTAGTAGATTACCAGGAGAGAAAAAATCTTCCCCAAGTGGACTATTAACAGATGCTTGATTTATTAGGAATGGGATATCCCATTTAATCCATGATAATAAAATGAACAATAACATCAATGTTCCGGACATGAGAAGTACCGTTTTTATAATTTGTACCCATGAAGTTGCAACCATGCCGCCAAATACTACGTAAACAGTCATGAGAATACCTATGATCCAAACAGACGAAATATAATCTACTCCTAATAATAAACGGATTAATAACCCTGAAGCTACTAATTGTGGAATTAGATATAAGATAGAGATGACAATCCCAGTAACTGCAACAAACAATCGCATATTTCTTCCCGGAAACCTTGAAGCAATTACATCGCCAATGGAATATGTACCTAAGTTATGTACGGGTTCAGCAATTAATAGAAGTAGAATAATATAGGAAACAAGAAAGCCAGTTGCATACAGAAATCCGTCAAATCCATAGTAGGCGATTAAACCAATAATCCCTAAAAAGGAAGCAGAACTAATATAATCTCCTGCAATAGCAAGTCCATTTTGAAATCCTGTTAAACTACCACTTGCAATATAAAATTGATCGGTAGTTTTACTTCTTTCAGCTGCCCAATGCGTCATGATTAACGTACCTGCAACAATTGCCAAGAAGAAAATGAAATAAGTTAGATTCATTAAAAAGCTCCTTTTAAGGATACCGATTTTAGTTTTACGATTTGTTCATCCGTCTCCAATAACGCCAACCAATTAACCAAGTAAGTGGAAAGAAAGAGAAAATAAAGATCCAAACAATTGTATTATGCAAATCAATGACTGAGATAATAAGTGGAAGTGATAGAAATAAACAAAGAAAAATAATCGCAAGGATTATATGTATTCGTTGTCTATTCTGTTAAAATAATAAGTCTTCATTTAATCGGTTAATATTTGAATGCGATTTGATATTTTTTCCCATTTAATCACACCGCTTTCAATGTATTATAGTAGTACTTTAACAATAGGTGATATGAAATAATTATAAGTTAACGCATTAATTTTAGTCAATATTTAAAATATTTAAACGGTGATTGATAGAAAAAACATAGAGATAAATAAAGAAAACATTAATTTTTAAAATTATGTAGAAATATTATTAAAGTTCTCTATAATTAGAATATAAAATCACTGGTAATGTTGTAACAAATTATTTCTATTTCCATAGGAGAGAGGACTACTAGAAATGTATATAAAGAATTTCTTTGTGATTATTTGTTTCATACTTATTTTAGTATCATGTAGTCAATCAGAAGAGGGGATTGATATAGTTGAAGAACATAACCCAGATAACGATCAATCATTTATTATAGTAAATGCAATTGATTTATATGCATCATATCTAGAAGAAGTAATTGAAACTGGGTTAACTTATGAAGAAAAGATGGATAAATATAAAAGTATAGTAATTGAGCCAATCTACGATCAATGCTACAAAGACCCAGAATATAACATAGACTTCCTGACGCAAAACATCCCAGACGAAAATTATGAGAAAGAGCTCTTAAATAATGTGAAAGAGGCAGATAAGGAGAAGATTTATGCTGATATACTTGAGTCTTTAATAAGTTCAAGTAATGAGATACCTACTGAAAATAATACTACTATCTGCATTATTCCTAATAGCAATCCAGACTTTACCACGGGCTATTCACAAGGGTCAAATAAAATCATCTTATTGTATGATGAGAATAGAAAAGATAGTATTAAAAATACAATTGCGCACGAATACCACCATAGTGTTTGGACAGAGAAATATTACAAAAATCATAAAGAGTTGACTCTATTAGATAATATGATTTTTGAAGGTAAAGCGATTATGTTTGAAGAAATGTTATATCCAGAACATATGGACATTCCTATATATCCAAATTTCAATCTTAGTATGTGGGAAGCAATAGAAGATGAATTATTCAAGACAGATGAAGATAGAATATTTCAAGTGATGCAAGGATATCAACCTTTTCCTGCAAATTACGGTTATTCAGAAGGATATAAGATGGTAGATTCCTTCTTAGAAAAACACCCAGATTTAACATCTGAAGAGTGGTTGGGAATTGAGGCTCAAGTTGTATTAGAAGAAGGGGAATACTTGTCTAATTATGAATAATTATTAGTGTAAGTTTCTGCTTCACAAAAGATATTATAAGAATGGAATAAGTAAGAAATTCAATAAACAATATACATCTGATGTTTTTATTATTTAAATCTATTTTCTATTTAACATAAAGTTAGAATTATCAATAAAAATAGAGCAATATGAAAGAAGTATTCGATTCAAAATTGCATTATAATTCTAAGGAAACATCCTAATAAGAGGTGAAAACATTGGAGTCAAATGCTAAAGAATTTATAAAAGAATTAGAAAAGCATCGAAATGAGGAAGATGTTGAGAAAATGAAACGTTTTTTTAAGAATTCTGACTCTAGCACATTATGTTTGGGGCTACATATGCGTACAGTTTTTCAGATTGCAAAGCAATTTATTGAAATGCCTTTGATTGAAGTCGAAAAGTTGCTAAATAGCTTCTATTATGAAGTGAGAATGGGGGCTGTTAGTATCATGGATTTCCAGGCTAAACGCAAGCAGATTTCTGGAAGTCAAAGAAAAAGCTTGTTTGATCTCTACATTCGTAGACATGATCGTATTAATAATTGGGATCTTGTAGACCGATCAGCACCTTCTGTGATTGGGATATATTTATTAGATAAACCAAAAAACATAATATATGATTTAGCTCGTTCAAATAATATGTGGGAACGTAGAACGGCGATCGTTAGTACACATGCGTTTTTAAAAAAAGGTGAAATTGATCATACTTTCCGTATCGCTGAAATATTGCTTAATGAACACGAAGAACTCAATCAAAAAGCTATAGGTAGTTGGATTCGAGAAGCAGGTAAACAGAATGAACTAGCTTTAAAAAGTTTTTTGAACAAACACGTGTCTACTATGTCTAGAATTACACTAAGATATGCCATAGAAAAATTTGATAAAGAGACACGAAAATTTTATTTATCGAAGTGAATAACTATTAAAAGAGTAATCATTTTTAATAGAAATTAAATAATAAGTAAAAAGGCTTGAAATGTGAGCTGTGCAGTAAAAGATTACACATACTATCTGTGATTGATCCCCTGAAGGAGTAAGGAAAGCAGATCATAATGTGGTTTAACATCAACATTAGGGAACCTGCTACCATTAGTGAAATATCATTATTAGAATCTTTATAAATAACATAGATCTAATGCAAAAAAATCGTGTTTAATTGAAGGAGAACTAAAACTTTATAATTTAATTTTTATTTGGAGGAGAGGATTTAATAGATGAACTGGAAAAAAACCAGCAAACTCCATATTATGCAGTGATATTTACTTCGCTAAGGGCAGGAAATGATAATGAATATGAAAAAATGGCACAAACAATGGAGCAATTAGCTTCGAAGCAAAAAGGATTTCTAGGTATTGAAAGTGTTAGAGAAAATAAATTTGGTATTACCATTTCATATTGGGAATCACTAGAAGACATTGATAATTGGAAAAAGAATTCATCTCATAGAGAAGCTCAAAAGATGGAAAAAAAGAGTGGTACAAACAGTACAATGTTCGAGTTTGTAAAGTTGAGAGGGACTATTACTATCATATGTAGTCCTTTCTAAAATGGTAGAATGGAGTTTAAATGAAGATAAATATTCAAAAAACCAAAACAAATTTTAACTAACAATGTATCTAATTTAGAGGCGGAAGTGAAATGGTTAAAACTGATGCTAAAATTTTGTTCAATATAGATATCTTCACTCAACAATAATTCCAGAAGTTTCTTCCTAGGTAAATAGGGCTTGATTACAATTTACAATAAATTTCTAAGAGAAAAATATGGTATGCTAATACAAATAGATTCATCTTTTCGATAAGTAAAATTACATAAGAATTACTAGGCATTTGTCACCCCTTTTGGGCGTTTGCGTATACTGTTATGGAGTAAGGGGTGATGGTTGGTTGGCACAAGTTCAAGGATACAAAAACGGAAGAATAAATATCATCTTACAAGATCAAAAGATGATGGAGCAGCCGAAAGCAGAATCACGTACTACATCAGCAAAACGATCGAATAGTCCTTTACAGTTAGTTGACAGAGAATTTTCCTCATTTGTTGGTTTAAAGGACTTAAAAACATCGATTAAAGAAATTTATGCGAGTATACTCATTAATGAAAAACGAAAAGAATCAGGATTAAAGGATTCAAAACAAGTGCTTCATATGTTGTTTAAAGGAAATCCCGGTACGGGAAAGACAACGGTAGCTCGTAAACTTGCAAAGATATATCATGAAATGAATATTCTATCCAAAGGTCATTTTATTGAAGCAGAGCGTGCAGACCTAGTAGGAGAATATATTGGTCAGACAGCACAGAAAACCCGATCGATTATTCAACGTGCAATGGGTGGTGTATTATTTATTGATGAAGCGTATTCGCTTTCTCGTGGTGGAGAGAAGGATTTTGGTAAAGAAGCAATTGATACACTAGTTAAACATATGGAGGATCAGCATCAAGATTTAGTGCTTATTTTAGCTGGATACCCATATGAGATGGAGCGTTTTCTAACGTTTAATCCTGGATTGGAATCACGATTTCCATTTATATTAGAGTTTGATGATTATGATGTCGAAGAACTAATGGAAATAGCCAAACGCATGGTCGATGAGCGAGAATATAAGTTTTCGAGGGAAGCAGAATGGAAGCTCAAAAATCATCTGGCGAGAAAAGTTCGTTCCTGTAGTGCAAACTTTTCAAATGCTAGGTATGTTCGAAATGTCATTGAACGTGCAATTCGCCTTCAGGCAGTACGGTTGTTATCGGAGAATAATTATAATGCTAAAGACTTAATTTTACTGACCGGAGAAGATATGTTGTTAGATGCAGAATAAGGGTATGCTAGAAGTAATGGATATTAAAAAGAAAGAGGTTCATACATGACGCAAGAGAAAGTATTAGTAATTGCCGTAAATCAAACAAAACAAGATGATCATCGTTTTCAATCTTCATTACATGAACTTGTATCATTATGTCATACAGCTGGTGGTTCGGTTGAGCAAGTAATTACTCAAAAACGAGACCGTATCCACTCTGCAACGTATATGGGTGAAGGGAAATTACATGAAGTTCGTGAAATCGTCGAGAATGAAGCGATTGATATCGTTGTTGCAAATAATGAATTATCTGCGGGACAAATGCGTAATTTATCGGATGAGTTTGGTGTCCGTGTGATTGACCGTAGTCAATTAATTCTTGATATTTTTGCTATGCGAGCACAAACCAAGGAAGGAAAGCTCCAAGTGGAATTAGCACAGTTGGAGTATTTGCTTCCTCGCTTGCATGGACAAGGAACCGAATTATCTCGTCTTGGTGGAGGTATCGGTACAAGAGGACCTGGTGAAACCAAATTAGAGACAGATCGTCGTCATATCGAACGAAGAATTTATGATATAAAACGTCGCCTTCAGTTAGTAGTGAAACAGCGTAGTCAATATAGGCAACGAAGGAAGGCAAATGATGTATTTCAAATCGCGATTGTTGGTTATACCAATGCTGGAAAATCAACGCTTTTTAACCGATTAACTAAAAGCAGTTCATTAGAAGAGGATCAATTATTTGCCACACTTGATCCGTTAACAAGAAGAGTAAAATTACCATCAGATTTGATTTGTTTAATGACAGATACCGTTGGATTTATTCAAGATTTACCTACAGCATTAATTGCTGCCTTTAAATCTACATTAGAGGAAGTTGCAGAAGCCGACTTCTTATTACATGTGGTTGATGCTTCAGATCCTGACTTGAGTCAGCAGCAAAAAACTGTTCAAAATTTACTGGAAGAACTAAATGCAAACCGTATTCCAATGCTTACAGTCTATAATAAAAAAGATTTACTGGAAGGCGAAAATTTTATCGCTAATCAATTTCCAAACATATTGATTAGTGCATATGATGAAGAGGATCTTCATCATATGCTGTTACAAGTGGAATCGATTCTAAAAGAAGAATGGGATTTTTACACTACGCATGTACACCCCGGAAACGGAGATTTACTGTATCGACTAAAAACAGAAACATTGATAACAAACAGAGAATTTAATGAGGAAAAGGAACAGTATGTTGTACAAGGCTATGTCCGACAGAATCATCCTTTGAATCGTTTGGTAGAGGAGAAGTAGTCATCATGATGGAAACACTAATAGAACAAGCAGAACAAGACTGTACATTACAGCATAAAGGTATACAAAAAAATGTAGAAATCAACCAAAAGCGTGTGCTTGATGCATTTCGTCATCATCGTATTAGTGATAGTCACCTCCAAGGAACGACAGGTTATGGATACGATGATATAGGTAGAGATTCCTTAGAGGCGGTGTATGCAGAAGTTTTTGGTGGTGAAGACGCGCTGGTTCGGCCTCAACTGGTATCTGGAACACATGCTATTACCACAGCTTTATTTGGAGTTCTTCGACCGGGGGATGAGCTGGTTTATATTACTGGGAAGCCATATGACACAATGGAAGAAGTAATAGGAAATCCCGAAAAACAAGAAGGGTCTTTACATGACTTTAATATTGGGTATCGTGAAATTCCTTTACTTCCCGATGGCTCTGTGAATTATAAGCAAGTGGAAGAAAGTTGGACAAGCAATACAAAAGTAATTGCCATTCAACGATCGAAAGGATATGATCAACGTCCGTCTTATACGGTGGAGCAGATTGGTGAAATGATTCAATTTGTGAAGGGGATTGACCCGTCTGTAGTTGTATTTGTAGATAATTGCTATGGCGAATTCACCGAAACGAACGAACCGCTTCATGTTGGAGCAGATTTAATGGCTGGATCACTCATTAAGAATCCAGGCGGAGGCTTGGTTCGTGCTGGTGGATATATTGCTGGGAATAAAGATTTAATTCACTTATGTGCGAATCGTTTAACAGCCCCAGGACTTGGTAAAGAAACTGGAGCATCATTAGGGATGCTACAAGAGATGTATCAGGGATTTTTCCTGGCTCCTCATACAGTTGGAGAAGCATTGAAAGGAGCAACTTTAACTGCTAGATTTTTAGAATTAGCAGGATTTCAAACATCTCCGTCGTATTTAGATACGAGGACCGATTTAATTCAAACAGTTACATTTGATGAAGCAGATCAAATGATTGCTTTCTGTCAATCCATTCAAGAAAATTCTCCAATTAATTCCTATGTAAAGCCATATCCAAGTGATATGCCAGGTTATGAGGATCCAATTATTATGGCCGCTGGAACGTTTATTCAAGGTTCAAGTATAGAGCTTTCTGCTGATGGACCGATTCGGGAACCTTATACCGCTTATGTACAAGGTGGTTTAACCTATACTCATGTTAAAATTGCACTATCAGAAGCAATAAAAACGTTAAAGGATAAGGGTTTAGTTTCGTGAAATTAGGGTAAATTTAAATGGACAAACAATTTCATGTTAGAAATACTAACATTTGTTTGACATATAAGCTGACGTTGAATATAATAGCATTATAAATGAAAAGGGGGTCATCTTTTGAATGATAAAGATAGGCGTTCCATGCCCTTATTCTCGATTGGTATTGTTATCAAACTTACAGAATTAACAGCCAGACAAATACGATACTATGAAGAAAATGAATTGATAGCACCAGAACGTACCAAAGGAAATCAACGTTTGTTTTCATTCAATGATGTTGACCGTTTACTAGAAATCAAGGATTTACTTGATAAAGGCTTAAATATGGCTGGAATAAAGCTATTATTGGCTGAAGGACAAAAAACGGAAGATACATCTAAAAAAAATGACTCCGACATATCTGACAGGGAACTTCGAACTATTCTAAGGAATGAGTTGAATGAAGCTGGAAGAATGGGGAAAACAAGTATTCGGCAAGGGGAACTTGCTCGTTTCTTTACGAGCCAATATCAGTAGTAAGTTAGAAAAAAGATTACTACATAACAAAGAGCGTAGTGGGATTTTTTCTGATCATAAAATTAAATTAAATTATAGGAGGAGAACGAATGGGTAAGTCATTTACGAAAGATGAAATTATTAAGCAAATTAAAGAGGAAAACGTTAAGTTTATCCGTTTACAATTTACGGATATGCTAGGAACAATTAAAAACGTGGAAATTCCGTATAGCCAATTAGATAAGGCATTAGATAATAAAATGACGTTTGATGGTTCTAGTATTGAAGGTTTTGTACGTATAGAAGAATCTGATATGTTACTATATCCAGATTTAGATACTTTTGTAGTATTTCCATGGACTTCTGAAAAAGGTAAAGTAGCACGTTTCATCTGTGATATATATAATCCAGACGGTACTCCATTTGAAGGTTGCCCACGCTATAACTTGAAGCGTAACCTTAAGAAAATGGAAGAACTAGGATTTGATGCATTTAACATTGGTACGGAACCAGAGTTCTTCTTATTTAAATTAGATGAAAAAGGTGAACCAACTCTAGAATTAAATGACCATGGTGGTTATTTCGATCTTGCACCAACAGATTTAGGTGAAAACTGCCGTCGTGATATCGTATTAGAATTAGAAGAAATGGGCTTTGAAATCGAAGCTTCTCACCATGAAGTTGCCCCAGGACAGCATGAAATTGACTTTAAATACTCGGATGCAGTAAAACATGCGGATGATATTCAAACTTTTAAACTAGTAGTTAAAACAATTGCTAGAAAGCATAATTTACACGCAACATTCATGCCGAAACCATTATTCGGTGTAAATGGCTCTGGGATGCATGTTAATATGTCTTTATTTAATGGAAAAGAAAATGCATTCTACGACACTAGCGGTGAGCTAGAATTAAGTAAGACTGCATATCAATTTATTGCTGGTATTATTAAACATGCGACTAACTTTACAGCAGTAACTAACCCAACTGTAAACTCTTATAAGCGTCTGGTACCTGGATATGAAGCACCTTGTTATGTTGCTTGGTCTGGTTCTAACCGTAGTCCTTTAATACGTATTCCGAGTTCTCGCGGTTTAAGTACACGTATTGAAGTGCGTAGTGTAGATCCATCTGCTAACCCGTACATGGCTCTATCTGTACTACTTGCTTCAGGATTAGATGGTATTGAACAAGGTTTAGAAGCACCAGAATCTGTAGACCGTAACATCTATGTTATGGATAAAGCTGAACGCGAAGCTAATGGTGTTCAAGATCTTCCAGCAACATTGAAAGATGCAATGGATAACTTGAAAAAAGATGAAGTATTAGTAGCTTCTCTTGGTGAACACTTATTCGAACACTTTATTGAAGCAAAAGAAATTGAATGGGATATGTTCCGTACAACTGTACACCCTTGGGAACGCGAACAATATTTATCAAACTATTAATTAGAAAAACCTTGATTTATAAAGGGTTATGAGTGGAATTGTCAGTGGTCAGTTTTTAAATATTATCAGTAAATAGCTGATTGACCACTTTTTGACCACTGACTTTTCCAAAAAAAATTAATTCTTATCAGTTTTTGTTGTCATTTTCTCCATATAGTTAGTAAAGTTGTCCATTGCTTCGTTTTCTAACTTATCAGAGATATGAGAATAAGTGTCACTGGTGACGGCCATTGTTTTATGACCTAATCTTTTTTGAATGAATTTCATACTAGCTCCTGATTCTAATAACAAGACAGCATGAGTATGCCTTGTTGAGTGAATCGGGAGTTTTTCTATCTCTGCATTCTTTAATATTCTATTGAAAGCATTAAATAGGGTAGATTTGGGTAATGGACTTCCGTCCTGTCTGCAAAAAACTAAATTCAAATCTTTTAAATACCCATCTTCAAATATTGCTCTATTTTGGTTAATATATTGCTTGTGCGTTTTTAATTCTTCAATTAACTCGTCCGATATTTTAATGTTTCTTTCGCTTTCATATGTTTTGGTATCTCCAAATAAATCGGCTTCTTCCAGAGGTTGAAAATCTAAGGATTTATTAATACTAATTGTTTTTTTGTCAAAATCTACATCTTTCCATTTTAATGCAGCTGCCTCACCTTTCCTCATACCAGTAAATATTAAAGTTTTAAAGAATATCCAATGATTGTAATTATCCTGTCTAGCCACTTTCAGGAAAGTTGCGATTTGATCCGATTCTATATATTTTAATTCTCCTTTTTTCTTCCTTGATTGTCTTTTAGGTATTACCGCACCAACACAAGGATTTTTTGAAATTTTTCCAAGTGGATTTTCCGCAAACCTCATTGCGCTTGATAGGGTTCTATGAACTAGTTCTATTGTCCTACTGATATAACCTTGCTCACTCAAATGGTTAATAAATTTTTGATGGCGGTTATGCGTCAAATCTTTTAACTTTAAATTCTTAAAATATGGAACAATGAAGGCGAAGGGGTAGAAAGAACGATTGTAAAAGTTGGTGATTCAAAAGGGTTTGAACTTCATGAGACTTTTATTGATGCTAGGGATATTGGTGAGGATAGTGGAGAAGATGAAGAAGAATTAACGGAAGAAGAAATTGAACAACTTCTCATAGATCGTGGACAACAAAAGATGCGAGAATTTGAAACAACATTTTATCTTGAAGCGCAGATATTAACGCCTACCATCAATGATAATAGTGGTCGTTTTACCATGCGTACACCATTTGAGTATGAAACTGATTTTCGTCTTGGCAATAAGGTAGAGGTATTTAATAAGCGTTGGAATATCACCATGGATGCACCAATAACCGAATTTAAAGAGATTCATGAAGCGAACGGTTTTGTTTTGGAAGCCGTCTTTGGTGAAGCACAACCAACATTAATTAAAAAGATTAATGACAAGTTCAATGAACTGTTAGGTGTAGATAAACAAGAACTTCCTGCCAAAATATCAGTGGAGAAAATGAAAGAAGCCATCGACTTTGCAGATGAGCGAATATCTGAAGAAGAACGTAAGCGTATTGAACAGGCTCTTGAAAACTTGCAAGAATCCAAACAATGGGCAGACGAAAAATCTTACCAGGCAGAGCAAGAAGCGAAACGTCATAAAGATGATCAAGATACCTTCTATGATGAAATAGCCAAAGAGGATGCAAAGAACAAGGCTGATGAAGCAGAAGATAATTCCAAACACTATGCAGATGAGAAGGACAAAATAGTTGAAGATAATGCAAAACAAGATGCTTCTGATCAATCGAAAGAGGCAGAGGACAACGCGAAAGATTATACCGATAATACTGCAGTAAATAAAGAAGTATATGAACAGAAGGTAACAGAGATTACCCAGTGGTGAAGTTTCTGGTGTGCAAGTTGTATATTCTGCCCGTAATGAAGATAGAAGTGTTACTATGAACGGGAATTTTGATTTAACTTCAGAAGAATATAGTGGAAATGAATCCATTGATAGATTAAAAGAAATGGCTCATTTAGTTGCTGAAGCACAGAAACCAGAGGAAGAAGAAGCAACTGAATAAGCAATAAAGAATCTCTTCTTATATTCCGATATATGATTACAGGAGGGATTTAATTGTTTGAAGTTGATAATAATCCATTAAATGGGATGGCATTACAGTTAGTTTATCTTGGTATAATCATAGCTGTCTTTATGGTGATGATAGGAATAGTTATGAAATTACTAAGTAAGGTAATTCCGATAAACGAGAGTATAAAAGGAACTCTACTAACAATTGCTGGACTAGTCGGTGCCTATGTCTGGCTACGCATAACGTTTTTGTGATGTTAATAATCCTCTTCCATATTCCGATATAGGAAGTAGGGGTGTAAGGTAATGAATGAAAATATTCAAAGATTGTTTAGTGGATTAAAAATGATGGCTTATATAGTATTGTTTTTTATGCTGTATTCAAATCTAATTGGACCAGAGGGAGTAGCACAATTACTAAAAGTCGAAGAACCTAGCGAGGAAGGGTTAAAACAAGTAGGATTATTGATTCCAGAATATGTTTTATATTGGACCTTAGGAACAGTTGCATTAGAAGTGATAGCTAACGCAGGTTCGTTTTTAAAATTACCAAATCATAATAAGTCTTTAAAGGAAAAAGAATTTAGTGATGCAATGTATAAAAGAGATTTAGAGAAATCAAAAATAACGTTGAGAGTTGCAAAAATCGAAGGATTGTTAAAGGACAATGAAGATTAGAATTAAAGAGTGTCATTTTATAGACGCTCTTTTTTAATGCCAAGATACAGGGGGGAAATAAATTAATGAAGGAGATGAAAATGAAATGGGGGGTGTTAATTTGGAACACTTAGAAGCAGCTCGAATGTACCTATTTGGTGATGTGAAGTTTTTACACCTATTGTTGCTTCTAATGGCATCAGACATTTTAACAGGTGTGTTTAGGCAGCTAAGAACCGTAATTTGTGGAGCAGGAAATCACTATTCGGGTACGCTAGGAAAATATTAATATTAGTGGTCATCATATTAGCAAATGTGGTAGATCAGATACTTGGATTGAACGGAGCAGTAACATATGCAACCGTTCTTTTTTATTTGGCAAATGAAGGATTGTCAATTTTAGAGAATTTAGCAGCAGTAGGAGTTACTGTTCCAGGAGGACTTGAAAAAAGGTTAAAAACTATTCAAGAGCAAGATAAAACTGAAATAACTAGCGAGATTAAAGAAGAATTTACAACTAAAAGGAGTGGGCAAAATGAAAATTAACTGGAAAGTACGATTCCAAAAGAAAAGTTTCTGGGTGGCTATATTTGCCCTTATTGGATTAGTGGTAACTGACGTTGGTTGGTTGGAAATGGGTACGTATGAGAAATATGTCGATGCAATTCTGTATGTTCTTATTACAGGTGGGGTTATTACTGACCTTACCACAAAAGGGTTAGGAGACAGTAAACGAGCATTAAATTATTCAAACCCAAGAGACGATAACAAGTATCTATAAGCACCCATAGGGTGTTTTTTTAATGCCTAAAAATATTAAAGAGTGGTTTAAATGCCAACAGTAGCAATTGATATAGGACATGGAAGCAATACCTTTCCACCAAGTAAAGGGGTGTATGTTGACGGCAAAGGCTATCAAGAGCACGACTTTAACTCGAAAGTAGCAATAGAATTGGATAAGCTTCTAAAAGCAAAGGGCGTTGATACAGTTATGTATCAGAAACCTTTTTCTCCAGAGATTGGTTTAACTCAACGTACCAATTACTACAATGCCAAGAAAGTGGATCTGGTATTTAGTATTCATGCTAATGCCAACAATGATGAAGAGGCAGACGGAAGGTGTGTTTTTTATTGGCACACTTCTGAAGAAGGTAAGAGAATGGCAGAACTGTATGTTGAAGAAGTCAAAAAGGCTGGTTATTCCACCCACGGAAACGGTCTGCATGCAAGTCAAAGAGGTAGTTGGACAAATCTTCACATCTGTAGGGAAACCAATATGCCTGCAGTATTAACAGAAAATGGCTTTATGACTAATGATGAACCAGGAAAAAATGATGATTTTGAACTGATTTTTGGAAGTAAGCAAGATGAATATGTAAAAGAAATCGCCAAAGTTCAGGCGAATGCTATTGTTCGATACTTTGGTCAGAAAGCTACAGAAAAGCCAAAAAAGGTTGCTGCACCAAAACAAAAAGTTAAGTCTAGTACATCAAAGAGTAAATCTATATCTCAAATGGCTGATGAAGTAATCGCAGGAAAACATGTACAAGGACATGATAAACGAAGAAGTTCACTAGGTATTAGCAAATCCGAATACGAAAAAGTTCGTGCCGAGGTAAATCGTAGAGCGGGTGTAAAAACATCTACACCTAAAAAATCCAGTAAATCTATATCACAGATGGCTCAAGAGGTAGTCGATGACAAGCATGGTAACGGACATGATAATAGACGTAAGTCATTGGGCATCAGTCAATCAGATTATAATAATGTACGTGCTGAGGTTAATAAGCGTGCATCTGGTGGTACTAAATCAAGCGGTAAGTCTATAAGTCAAATGGCAACCGAAGTTATTCAAGGTAAACATGGTTCCGGTCATGCTAACCGTAGGGAATCGTTAGGGATTAGCCAGTCCCAATATGAAAAAGTTAGAGCAGAAGTAAACAGACGATTTTAAAACAAAAAGCCCTCCTAGTGGGGGCTTTACTAAAAAAGATCATCCAATTGATCGTGCGAAGTAGTTCGGCCGTATTTTATATCTGAAATCAACTTTTCAAAATCCTCACGTAACTTAACAACGTTAGTTGCAAGACTACCATCATACCCTGCATGAGTTATTTCAGAAATCCTTCCGTTCTCCATTTGCGTCAACCTATTCCTAATATCAGCTAATTCAAACGAGTATAAGCTTTCAACATCTAATACAACTTTATTATTACTCAAATATATTCCTCCTTAATAAGTGTAATAATATTCTAACATTTTATTGACTTAATTAATAGATAATAGTACAATATACCCAAGTATTGAAAAAGTACTTCAGGAATAGAGCCCTGCCTATGGTGGGGTTTATTTTTTTATCTATTATCCTCACCATCCACATCTGGTGGATGGTAAGTGGTATCACTCCACGGATATTCTTCATTTTCTAGTTTAACCATATTCTCGCCGTACATATAAGACTGAATAACTCGTTTTGTTCCTTCTCTTAATTCTTCAGAAGTAAACTCCATAAATTCACCATCAACCACATACTTACCTGTGGATCGTTTTCTAATGATTAAATGATGCTTTAACTCATAAAAATCTTTTTCAGCCTTATTGTAGAGGAGTATTGGCAGATAAGGGACTAAAACAGAGAGAAATAATTAATCAACATAGTTAAATGAACAATTTCTATTATAAAGTAACCATAATTCTGCCGGTAAGTTATAATAGTAACCAAAGAATGGAAGAGAACTGTATCTTTTTTTATAAAACAGCATGGAAAGGAGATCTATTTATGTATAATGAAAAGCTATACTATCGTTACTTAATAATACTGGGTATACTCATATTCTTAATTATTTTTTATATACAAGGTGGAGAACTAGAGATTTCATTATTTGCTAATGTATTTTCTGCAGCAGGTATAACATTAATTATTGATATGTTCTTACTCAAATTTGTATTTTGGAAATGGTGTCCACATCTGTTTTATAAAGCCAAAATTACAAATATTCCTTTCTTAGGAGGAGATTGGGAAGGGGTTTTAAAATCTGATTTTATTTATCCTGATACAGGAGAGAAAGTGCCACCAATACATGCTAAAATGAAAATCGAACATAATTTTGATAGTATCAATGTTAATTTAGAAACTAACCAATCATATAGTAACAGTTATGTAGCAGGCATTGATGTAAAAGGTAGTCAAAAATTCCTCTGCTATTTATATGGAAATGAAGTGGATCAAAATAGAGAAATGAACCCCAAACATGATGGAGCAACTCGATTAAGAATAAAACATGACGGAGAGTTAATACTAGAAGGCCATTATTGGACAGGGAGGAACACTTCTGGCTATGTGGAATTTAAAAGGAAGACTAAAAACTCCCTTAAATAAGGGAGTTTAACTAAACATATAATTTTTAGCATCTATTAAGAATTTTCTCGTTTCATATACTGTGTACTTTCGTCCTGAATGGAATAAATACAACAAGTCAGATACTTCGCCCCAATCTTTACATTGTTCATGTTTAGCGGTATTGTCAATTAAATAGTTAAAACAAGCTAAAACATCATCTGCAAGCAGATTATGGCCAAAGTAATTATTAGGCACATTCCAAATTAAACATTCTATTAAAAAAGAAGAAATATTGGTATGCTCATCCTTCACTTGAGCCATGCTATATCGAATTCTTTTTATTATTCTAACTACCTTTTTATATCTTTTTGAAGTAGCTACATTTTTGTTTTTTCCATTTTCGTAGTGTTGAACAGGATAGTTTTCTACAATGTTAGAATTGTCTTTAGGGATAAATGCAGTACCTGTAATAAAATTACCATTTGAATCATACCGTCTATGTTCCAAGCAAGGTACAGCATCAGCATCTACACGATGTGAATTGGAACGAATTTTTATAGATTTATTTCCAAGTTCTACATTTTCATAACCAAATTTTGCGGATAATGCTTGATAAACATCTTCACGATACGTACAGAATTTATAATCTGATTCAACATGTCCAAACTCATCTTTACCTTTACCTGATGGGTAATCAGCAAAGAAAGGATTTCTAAGTACAACCGCAACGTCCACATCGCTATTCAATCTGACATTAGTGTTGTTGTGATATGACCCTTTAGGAATGAAATCTATTTCGAATGAATCTAAACTATTTGACATCCTCAAGGCATCTTTTATCATTCTAACTGCATTATCACATTTAACTTCTTCTGTTTCACTTGCAGGTTTTGACCAACTCTGACATGTTGCTTCTATGGTTGAATTGACTTCGAACAAAAAAATCCCCCCCTCCATTACATTCTATTAATATACTAAATTATAACACAATTCATAAATATTATGGTAGAGAATACCTAAACAAACTCTTGGGAGGTATAAAAATCCCGGTTGGCATTATTCAACACATTTTATCTTCTCAGACTAAGCTTTTACTGAACTAGATGATATAAATTCTATATAATCCGATAAGAAAAATTTAGGCTCCGTAAAGCCTTTTTTAATCAGATAAAATTGCTCTTTTATTCAATATTACTCCACACTATTTTATTTTTCTGATAAAATAGTCCCTAATGGGTTGATAATTGCTACAATAATTGCATTAATTTGGTGTGTGATATTTATCCTTTGGGTATTTGTAGTAGGATAAGGCTAGTATCTTACAGTGAAAGTAGTCAGTGAAATAGCTTTTAGATAACGGAGACATTTATTCAGATGTCTCTTTTTTGTTGTTTGAAGTCAAACGAAGCCTAAAAAGAGGTTAAAAATCAGTAATAAAAACTTTAAAATGAAATCATAAGTTATAAAAAAAGGGTTATTTTTCATTATTTTTGTATAATTCCAATCGTTTTTGTCCCTTTTTCTGAACTTAATGATATAATTGTCCTTGTTGTTATAAGGAGGGTAGTGATGTAGACCCAATAAAATTATAAAGGTGGGAAACATATTGAAAGTAATAAGATTAATTATTTTCACTTTAGCTGTACTTATATTATCTACTGACACTGTACTCGCAGACGAATTAACGCCAGTCGAAAACGCAAAGAAATCATTAACAAATGCTTTTGATGATTTGATTAATGGCAATACTCTAGGTTACTATAATCAGATTATAGATGAAAGATATAATGAACAAGAAGCACTAGAGTTGTACAATCTTGAAGTTGCTAATAATCCAATAGTTGACTATCGTATTACAAAATCAGAAAAGATTGATGATAAAACGTATTCGTTTGATGTTCTACACATATATAAATCAGAAGAACAAGTCATATATCCTATTACTGTAAAAGAGAAAGACGACAACTGGAAAATCTTAATTTCCGATACACCCCTAGAAATGGATGAATATAATGTTGTCAAAGAGACGAATGATGACTATTACAAAAATCAAGAATCAACAGGGCTGTACAATGAGAGTGGTCAAGGAGATGGAGATGGAATAGCTCCAATGTCTACCACATGGAGAACCTTTACGTATAATATGAAGTCGAGCGTTAGGTCAAGTGAGTTTGAAAGAAAACCACCAACTACAGGTCTTAGACTTAATATTAGAGAACAACATATGTTTGATGGCGGTGGTGTAAGGTATAAAGTATTTGGTCGTACTTCGACGGGTAACACAACCATAGGGAATAAGTTGATAAATGGTAATAAGAAAAATTATTCAGTCTCTTATTCATTAAGTACAAGGAGCCCTTCTTCATATACTCTTGAATTCATAGGCTTCGCACAGGGCAGTGGAGGGTATAATTATTAATTAAAATAACGGTCATTAATTTGACCGTTATTTTAATGTAGCATGCTATAATAAAGATAAAAAGGCAGGGATGAAGGAATTGAAAAAGAAAATAATTGCCATGATGTGTGGTGTTTTAGTTGTGGGTTTATTTGTTTTTATAATGAACAATGATAAAAACCATAGTCCTGACGAAGTATTAGATGATGCTCTTACTAAATTGAGTAAGCAAGATGCATATGGATTTTCTCGAAGTGTAATTGATGAGCGCTTTAAAGATTCTAATGAAGCTGTGTTATTTTATAAACAGGATATGGAAGAAAATCCTGTAGCTAATTATATGATAATAAAATCAGAAATGATTGATAAAGATCATTATGCCTTTACTACCATTAAAAACTTTGAGTCAGAATATACTGTTAAGGAGCCTATGGATGTAAAAATGATTGAAGGTGAATGGAAGGTTTATATAAGCAAAAAGCCTCTTAATGAGCATGAGTATGAAGTAGTGCAGCATGGAAAGTAGTGGTTTTCTACACAATCTGTAGAAATAACGTAATGCAAACTATATAATTTGAAGGGTTGCATTAATGATCATTTTCCAATTGTTTTTAATTGCAACTGGCATAGTTTTATTATGGCCATTATTTGCTGATAAAAAAATAACAGAATATATACTTAATTGTTGGCTTAAGCCTTAGGTTCTTTGATAATTGGGAGAGTAAGGGAAGCTAAGGATAAGAGGGATTATTATTGAGTAACTATAAAGAGTACTTGGAATTATTAACTAAAACTTATGATGAAGTAGTTAGCTTTTTACTTAATAAATACGGTGCTGCAAAAGATGATTATTTTAGGGAATCTTCATACCAACGATTTATGAATGGAGAAATAAAAAACATTACAAAAGGTAAAACAACAAGAACAAACGAAGGCTTACACTGTCATCATATAGATGAAATCAAATGGTTAAAAATATCTGATCAGAGTTTTGTGAAGAGGTATAATATTCCCTTTGAAACCCAAAGAAGTGACAGGCTGGTTTATTGTGATTTAATGGAACATACTATCTTGCATACATTAATTGCAAAAGAAACTTCTTCTAAATTTGGATTCCTTGGATATGAGGCGTATTTAAAAACAGATATTGAATTATGGTATCTTGATGAAATAATGCCTAGTCTAGAGTGGAAGAAAAGATGTTTCCATAAATCATTTTTAGAACCTCAAAATGCGTTTGATTTAATAAAAGAAATGCAAGAAAAACTAGGACAGAGTTATTATAATAACTTAGAAGATTATTACGAAACAAAAAAGAATATTGAAGAAGAAAAAAGAAAAAGACTACAACGACAAAAGCAAGAAGAAATAGACTTGAGAAATCGTCGTATAGCAAGTGCAAAGCAATTGCACCATAATAGTACAAGAGCTGACATAGTTACTTATAGCTATTTAATTCGTATAGGAGAAAGAGATATAATGGATTTTTCTAATAATCATATGACTCTTAAAGAATACGATAGCAAAATGAAAAAATATAGGAAAGATGAAATATTAGATGAACTTATTACATTTATAGAAAATGAACCTGAGCTTACCGAAGATGAAAGCATTGAGAAAATATAGGAAAGATATTAAGAAACGTATAAAATATACGTTTCTTTTTTAATGGATAAAATTACATTAAAAAATGATGTTTACCAGTGTGTTATTTAGGTTGTAAAAACTGCTAATTATTGTTTCTTTGGTCTAACCACATGATGCCAATAACAGTTTTATAGGATTATAGAACTATGGTAAAATATAGAAAACCAGTTGAAGGAATGATTAGATGAAGCTAGTAGCAGGGGAATATAGGAAAGATAATAATGACTTAGAAATTACTATTAAATCTGAAGACGGTATTGGCGATAATAATCTAAAGTTAGCAACCATTAAGTCGTTAGTTATGAATTCAGATTTAAAAATAGATTTCAAAGAGGATTATAATGAATTCGAAAAATTTATAGAAGAAGTTATACTAACTGCAACAGATTTAGAAGGTTATGAGCACTTCTATAGCATTGGTACTACAGAATTTGAAAAGACTTATAATGATTATGATGAATTAATTATTTCTAATAAGGCCAGAGTTCAGTATTTAGAATTTATAGTTGATAGATTAAAGAGTAAATATTATTAGAGACGGGAGAGGCATAATGGATATTTTTGATAATAATTTTAAAATTTATTTCCCAGATAAGAATATTTTTGTATCTAGAGATCACCACTGGGCTTTCGCTGCATGGGAAATAGCGAGATTAAGAAATTTAATAAAATCTGAAGCTTCTTTACTTCATATTGATTCGCATTTAGATTTTGTTGACCCTAATTATGATATTTTGGATGTGGAAATCAAAGAAGAAAGTGAAGCGTTAAATGTCGCATCAAATCTAAAGATATTTGACTTTATAAAGGCTGCACGTTTTGTTGGATTAGTCGATAAATGTTACATGGTAAGTGACGACAATGTAGGGATTACAAGCGAAGAAGCTTTATATACAGAACGCGCTTATACTTGGAATCATTATATGAAGGAAAAGCGAATGTCTTGGTTTGCCGAAGATGATGAGAAGGACTTAATAGTTGATATTGATTTAGACTTTTTTAACTTAAATAATATAAAAGGTAATGAAGATCCAATATTATTGCATGATCAAAAGATAGAACTTCAGTTGAATGAAATGAAGAACATGCAAGATTGGAAATTAACCACTGTTTCTCTTTCACCTGAATACTGTGGTGGGAAAGAACCATGCGAACATCTCTTTAATCTCTTATTGAAAGAATACGACTTAAGCTTGGGAGATGCAAAAGAAATAAAATAATCTTTTTATTGAAGAAAGAGGTGTATGTATGGATAGAAATACTATCTTTCAGTTGATTGAATTAGTAAATACGACGCAAAAAAGCTTGGCTGAAACAGCTTCCACTATAATTCCCATGGTTCAGAAAACTAATGATATTTTTATTGATATTACTCAAACAATTTCAAAAATGAGTTTCCCAGAAATTGACTATAATCAATTGATAGATACTATAGAAAATCTAAAAAGGGGTCTAATCGAATCAGAAAAAGATTTGCAAGTATTTAAAGTGATTATATTAAACTTAGGATATCCTCCTCATATAGGAATGGATATAAGAGAAATTAGAAGAATAGTTGCAGAATATCAAAATGATGCTGAACTAACTGCTGAAAACATTGATCACTATATGCGCAGCTACTATGACAGTAAGGAAATTTTAAATATAGGTAGTTCATGGGAAAGGAACCCTATGCTTAAGAGTCGATTGTCAATATTAAGAAACGTGCTAATGGCACATAATTTAGGCATGTATGGAGTATCAGTTCCTACTATAGTATCTCAGTTTGAAGGAGTTTTAGTAGATTCATACGAAATAAAAGGAATTGTTAATGGTAAAGTTATAGAAATAATTTTGGAGAACTTATTAAGGTCTGATGAAAGTAATGAAGTCTGGAGTTTTGACGATGAAATATACCGTTACTATGATAAAAATCTTTTAGTTAAATTTAAACATGGACAGGAAATACAATCAGATTTAAGTAGACATGCAATTCTTCATGGTGCATCGACAAGTTACAACAAAGAAACTACCTCATTGAAGGCAATATTATTATTTGATCACATAACTGAAAAACTGCTAAGTGTTACTGATCAAGATAAACAATTAGTGCAAGCAAAGCTTGTTAATTGAACTCTAATAAAAGATTCCTTTTAAATAGATGGGAGAGATTTGAAATGTTAAAATTTTTAACCTCGATTTTCAAAAAAGTAGATGAAAGTGCAGAAACTTCGAAAGAAAGCCAAACCTATGAAGCAATTCCGGTAAGCATTGCTTCAAATCAAAGGAAGGACGAAGCTGTGGAACGTCTGAACTTTAGAGTTCGTGGAATTTCAGTAGACGACAGGCAAAAGAGATTAGTGAAATTATTCAATAAGTACAAAAAAGAAGTGGGATTTGATTTTGAGCCATACGATGGTTTGAAAGCTAAGGAAATAAAAGAAGACTATTATGGCGAGAAAGTATATCAACACAGTAATTCAGGATTTTTCACTTGTATATTTGAAGATGAGCCAGACAATGAGTTTGATATGAACGCAATAAAAGTTCTAGTTTTAGATGATGAGGATGAAAAACATTTTGTGGGCTATATTCCTAAGGAGCTTTGTTCGAAAATTAAGGAGCTACGAAGCCAGTATAAGATTAAAATTGCTACCGGAATTGTTGGAGGAAAATTTAAATTGGCCAAGGAGGATGAAGAAGGGGAAGTAAAAATATACAATGGTCAAGATACCTATGGGTTAGAATTGCATCTAAGCTTCTGGGAGAATTAAGACATATAAGAGATAATACTAGAACATGTATACTTGAATTAGCATTAGATAAAATGATGTTTTTATTTGATTGTATTGATCATGAAACTGTTCGTAATCAATGCTGGATAAATAAAATATACGTAAAGGTATTAAATTAACATTTGACCACCATAATGACCACTTTTTGACCACTGGAAGATGATTAATCTTGACTTATCATGACTTATTATAAATATCCTAGTATAAAAACTCTATTATTTCAACGTTTTGATGAATTATGACTAATAAAAATATGTTCCGTACAACTGTACACCCTTGGGAACGCGAACAATATCTATCGAACTATTAAGGTTGATAGAATAAGATTTTGAAGGATTGATTTGGTGGGTGTGCATTTAAAATTTATCTTCGCACCCACGAAACACCCAAGAAAATAATTATTTTAAAATACCTTCCATGTATTTTTCAAATTGGGAGGTATTTTTTGTTTCTAATTTATTTGAAATGTGGGAATACACATCAGAAGGATTGTAAATAAGTCTATTACAAAGAATTGGAAAGGTGAGATTATTGACATGAATCTCACTTTTGGAACTCCTGGACTTTCAAAAAGACATCAATCCAAACTCAATTTAGCAGCTGATAGCATCAGCAACCTCTTAGAAGGTAAGACTCAGTTGCCATTTAATGCATTAGACAACGCTGTAAAACAAGCAACGGGAGCACCGCATAGCGCACAAACAGAGCTAGTATTCAAAAATGATATTAACACTGTTGATCCGTCAAATCCCAAATGAAATAATTGAAATTTGTTCGCACAAATCAAGATAGCTAGTTATCATGGGGAGCCGATACTCCCCATGGACACCACAGCATAGGGTTGTGGTGTTTTTATATTTGAGGGCAATAAGCGTTATTATTATGGGTAAATAATCCCTTCTCATAATCCGATAAAAGAATGTAGAGGGAGGGAATTATGACAGAATTAGAGGAATTAGAAGATGAGATAAATAAAAAGTTGAGTTCAACACAGGAAGTAAAAAAATTTAATGTTTCAGGTGTCTCATTAATAAGCTTAGAAAAAATTAGAGTTGAAGTGGCTGCATTCTACGAAAGAGAAAAAGCTCTTCCAATCTCAATGTCCATATATATTGTGAAGTCATTTTTCTAAGTAAACCATATTTTAAAGTTTTTTAAAATATAATGCGAAACCGATACTTATGATAAAGTAATACACACCAAGAATCCCCAAATTGTCAATTAAAGTTGTTTGAAATGGATTCCCGCTTACAAAGGTTTTCCATATTATAGAGACCAAACTAAACATAATTGGAAAGACTAAAAAGAATCCAATAAAGTATATCTTGAAGTTAGAGTTCATAATTATTACCTATCTAATCGTATTTTTATTTATCTAAATACATTTAAAAGAATAATATGATATAGTTGCTGACAAACTTAAAACATTTCCTCGTAAACCAATTGCTAAAAGAATTTTAGCTGCTTGCTTCCAAGCTTTTTTTTCCGAGAGCTGCCCAAAGGCCTCCAGTTATTGCCGCTTCAACAATTGCAATTCCAAAATGATCTTTCAAAGCATCAACCATACAAGATTTCCAACAAGCCAAAAGAATAATTTCTCCATTATCTGAAGATAAATTCTCGCTATCTATTATTTCTTCTAATTGGCTAAAATCTTCACTATCCCCAAACCTTCCTTCTAGTTTGTCGAAATCAAAACCAATAGTTTCATCATTAGAATCATAAATAGTTGCTTCTTCGAAAACGAACTCTAAATCATTAGCTAGTTCTTCGACTTCTTTATCATCATTTTGATCTTGCCAATGTAGAAATTGGTAGAGAAGTCATCAATAAAGTCATAGACATAAAGACTAACAGACTTTAAAACCACTTACTTTCAAAATGTCTCTTTTCATAAAAAGTCTAAAATTCCGAAGCAAATTACACTCTAACATATTGCACAGAGTAGTAACACATAATTTTACAAAAAAGGAAATATATACCAATAAATTAAAACTTTTTAATATAAAATGTGTAGATTTAACTAGCATTTGATTGGAAATTTTATCTATTATCCTCACTATCTACACCTGGTGGTGTATACCTCGGTTCTAACGGTATTTCCTTATGTTCAATATCAATCATGTTTTCACCATTAACCACATATTTACCAGTTGATTGCTTTCTAATGTTTAATTGATGATCTTGTATAACCTCACGTTTTAATTCATAAAAATCCATCTCAATAGCTTTAATAAGTGATTCATGCAAATCTAAATAAGGTGGTACAATCTTGAATTTGTTTTAGTCGTATAATTTTTCATTATGTTTTAAAGTGTTAATTGCTAATGGCATGCATATGTATTTTAGTACAAGATCATTCATTTAATCACCATCGTCTTTTTTCTGTTTCTTAGAATCAAATAAACCCAGTGCTACTGCAACCGCAATTGCAATAACAATCCACGAACCTTCCATTACTATATACCCCCTCTATTTATTATCCTCATAAGTGTAAAGATTTAGTGTGATGTCCATTTGAATACCTCTAATTAATCATTAATCATATCATTGAATCATCTAGCCATTTAAGAAAAGTATCTGTTTTAACTTTTGGATGCCCTAACTCTCTTGTTAGGGGAAAACCCTCTCTGTTAAACAGTTCATTACATTTCGTGCCGCTAATTCCTGTGAATTCCATGAATTGCGTTCTTGTCATTAAAGATGGTAGCGTTTGTTCTTTTTTTAGTTACTTTTGTATTTTAGGTAATAACTGTTTGGATACTTCTTTAGCAATCATTGATATTTCCTCATCGGGTAAAATTTATTGTAGGCATTTTATTCAAACCTATCTATATTATAATTATAACTTATCAGATAAAACAATAAAGTCTTTGTGGAAGAAATGATACCTATATATAATTTTGGTGAGCCACTCGAATAAGGGTAACTCATTTTTTACGCAACTTTTTTGCAAAATCCTCTCCTAACAGAAGGTAACAAAATAATATGATATAAGAATATGCCTAGTTTTTACACGTCGATTTATTTGACTTTACTGATTAATTGCACTACGTTGATAATGAAGTTATTAAGGATATTATAAGGTTTGAAGATTACCAATGGGGATGGTGACAAAATGACGTATGATTATGATGGAAATGGTGGATTGCTATGGAAGATAGTGAACGGTGAGTCAACTCTGTATGTACAGGGGATTATTCATGTAGGACATGAAAATTTCTATCCACTTTCAAATGAAATTGAAGAGGCATACGATAGTGCAAATGTAATACTCCCTGAAATTAATGTAGTAGAACCTGAAGTCAATGCAGAAGAAATCAATAAATTGGCGTTATTTAATGAAGGTATGACTTTGGATAAAGTGTTGTCACCGAAGTCTTTAAAGAAACTTACAGATATTTTAGAAGCGCAGGAGATATCTCTAGAGAACTTTAATAAATACCAACCTTGGTATATAGAGAGTATACTAGGGGCATTTATCAGGGAGAAAAGCGATTTAAAGCCTGAGTATGGTGTTGATTTATATTTCCTTAAACGAGCCATAGAAGATGGTAAAGAAATTATTGAATTAGAAACAGTAGAAGATCAATATAGTGTTTTTAGTAGCTACAATTTAGATACGCAAGTCAAAATGTTAGAACATACGATACAGACATATAAACAACAAGCTGATTGGATTAATCAATTAGGGTATAGCTGGGTACACAGTAGTAATAGTAGCAGTAAGGAAGAGCTAATTAATATTGTAACGAATGATCTGAATCGTGCTGATGATGAATATCAAAAAGAAATGAATGAAACTCGTAATATTAATATGGTAAACAAACTAGATGAAATACTACAAAGTGATAGTGGAAAGACCTACTTTGTAGTAGTCGGTTCTGGACATACTGTAATTGACCCAAGTATTCCAAGTAAACTTAGAGAGAAAGGATATAATGTTAAAAGTATCTATTAAAAAGATGCAAAAGATGAGTATATGCTGAAGACATGATGCTTAAATATAATTTTGGTGAACCACTCAAATAAGAGTGGTTTTTTTGAGTAGTATATAAAACCAAAACGAGATATGATAAAATTTCCAATTAGGATATGGAGGTTTTATCATGAAAGTTGTACATATGTTTAGTTTTTTATCATTGCTGCTTGTTATGCTAACAGGATGTAGTAATAATGAAAGTGCTTCACTAATAAAAGATCATAAATTTGGTTTGCATGCTCAAGGTGAATTTTATAGATTCAACAAAGCAGAACAAATAGGTATATATTCTACTGGTCCAATTACAATAGAATTTGAAACGGCGGAAACAATAAAAGGTAGCATGGGTACTAAAGTATCTTATTATGATAAGGAAGAATATAAAGATATGGAACTTTTAGGTGTTCATTTAAAATTTGAAGTAAATGATGAAGAAGTTGACTTGGATAAACTAAATTTTAGTAATGATGAAAATATACATTTGATCACTGATACTGGTGAAGTAATAGATCGACCTGATCAATCATTGAGTAGTATAATAGACATAGCAATTTTAAAAAATGCACAGATACAGGTAGCTGATTTTGAGCCACAACTTCGTATGTTTATTTTCCAGTTAGAAAAATCAACTGCCGAAGAAATTGAAGAAGCAACATTAATAATTGATGCTCCAGTCGATAGTGAAGGTAATACTGTAGGAGAAGCTTTAGAAATAGAAATTGACTTTAAAGAATAAATCAAAAATATTTTTTGAGCTAGTCTTATAGGAATCGGCTCTTTTTTATTGTAACTAAGAATAGAGAAAGCCATCGAAAATTTAGATAGTGCTTTAGACGAAGAAAATATAAAATAAAGAGGGGGGAATCCCTCTCTATTTTATTTCACCCACCCATGCAACACCCACCTTTACTTTAAATCCTGTAAAAGAGTAAGAATATTTATGTTCATGAATTCCTTAAATAAGCGATATTTTGATACTCAATGACACTATATAATAGGGCGGTACAGAATCCATACAACTGTACACCCTTGGCAACGTGAACAATATCTATCGAACTATTAATCAAACAATAATATGAAGCAAAACCGTTCATAAACATTATGAACGGTCTTTTATGTCTGAACATGTAGTATTTGGTGAATAAAATTCCGCATGTAATCATTGCATCATTTTGTATTAATACTCTTGAGTCGTCTCAGTATTAAATTCTCATAATTTTAGTGTATGTGCGTTTAAAATTTTTCGAATTATCTGTTTATTTAAGAGTGTATTGACTTTATTTATATTCAGGCGTAAATTCATTGTTAAAACCAAATATGACGCCTTTTTAGTCGCTGAAACTGTTGCTTATATATTGCTCAGTGCGGGGGAACCATTTTTGACAAATGTAACACTTGTCTAGGGGTGAATCTAGATTATAGATGGGATACCTTTATGTCCCTAATCCGACAGCTAACCTCGTAAGCGTCATAAGGAGAAAAGGTCTTATTTATAGACCATTTCTTTGTAATGGTTTTTTTACTGTCAAAGGAGTGGTGAAAATGCCAAAAAGAATTAGTGGGAAGAAGAAACAATTTGTTGTAATTGGCTTAGGTAGCTTTGGAGGAAGTATCGCCAAAGAACTTTATCATTTAGGATGTGACGTGCTAGCTATTGATAAAGACATTGAAAAGGTTAAGAAGTACATTCCGTACACGATGCATTCCGTTCAAGTAGATAGTACGGATGAAGAAGCTCTAAATAGTCTTGGAGTCTCGAATTTTGATCATGTAGTTGTAGCTATTGGAGATAATATTCAATCAAGTGTATTAACAACTTTAATTCTTAAAGAATTGGGAATAGAAAAAGTATGGGTTAAAGCCGAGAATATACATCATCAAAAAGTGCTTTCAAAAATCGGAGCAGACTTAGTTATACATCCTGAATCAGATATGGGGTTAAGAGTAGCGCATAACATGGCTTCAGAGAAAATTGTTGAATATATAAATTTATCAAATGAATACAGTATTGTGGAATTAGTCGCCTCGAAGAAAATTCATAATAAAAGCCTATTAGAATTGGATTTAAGAGCAAAATTTGGCGTGACTATTCTAGCGATAAAAACAGAGGAGGGAATCAATGTCTCTCCGCTACCTGATGATATTATTCCAGAAGGGTCCATTCTAGTAACCATGGGTAGTAATCAATCTATACGAAAATTTGAGGAAAAGGGGATATAGATGATGACTCGATTTCCAATCTTTTGGAAGATTTCACTTACTCCTCCTCAAATTATAACTTTAGGATTTATAGTAGTAATCACTGTAGGTACATTTTTATTAACTTTGCCGATCGCAACATCAGAACCAATAAGTGTGATAGATGCTTTGTTTACAGCCACCTCAGCGACTACTGTGACAGGATTAGTGGTACTTGATACAGGTACGGAATTTACACTGTTTGGTCAAATTGTGATTATGGTACTTATACAACTAGGTGGCCTAGGATTAATGACTTTTGCGATATTGATAGTCTTGCTCTTAGGTAAGAAAATCGGATTGCGTGAGAGAATACTTGTGCAGGAAACATTTAATCAATCAACTCTTGGTGGATTAATAAGGCTCGTTAAATCACTTTTAATCTTTACATTTTCTATGGAATTAATGGCAACTATTTTGTTATCCATTCGATGGGTCCCGGTATATGGGCCAGGATTTGGTGTGTTTACTAGTTTGTTTCATGCAGTTTCTGCGTTTAATAATGCTGGATTCTCGCTATGGCCTGATAGTCTTATGGGATATGTAGGGGATCCAGTAGTTAATATTATCATTACTTTCCTTTTTATTGTTGGAGGAATCGGTTTTACGGTTATTTATGATCTGATCAAGACAAGAAAATTTCATCAATTATCATTGCATACAAAATTAATGATAATTAGTACATTATCAATTAATATTCTTGCTACTATTGTTATTTTTTTACTTGAATATACAAACTTTGATACATTGGCTAATTTAGCTTTGGATGAGAAATTATGGGCATCCTATTTTCAAGCGGTTACACCTAGAACTGCCGGCTTTAATAGTCTGGATATAGGAAGTATGAATCCCGGTACCTTAACTTTAACAATGTTTCTTATGTTTATTGGTGCAGGGAGTGCTTCTACCGGTAGCGGTATTAAATTAACTACGTTTATCGTTATTGTTTTAGCTGTACATGCTTACCTAAGAGGGAAAAAAGAGGCTGTAATATTCAAACGTTCGATACCAAATCATGTAGTTCATCGGGCTTTAGCTATTACAGTAATCAGTTTGTTAATGGTTACCATCGTGATATTTATATTATCAATAACGGAAAATGGTCCTTATCTTCAAATTATTTTTGAAGCGTTTTCTGCATTTGGTACAGTAGGATTATCTATGGGATTAACTAGTGAATTAAGCGAAAATGGAAAACTACTTCTATGTATATTGATGTTAGCAGGAAGAATTGGACCAGTTACCTTAGCTTTTGCTTTGGCGAGAACTGCTAAAGGTAATATACGATACCCAAATGGTGATGTATTCACTGGATAAATCATGATGTAATAGAAAAATAGACATATTATTTAGGTGGCTAGTCCGGTCGGGCAAGTCACTTTTTTCATTAAATAGTAGAAAAGGAGGAGAGTTATATGCCATTTAAAGATTACAGAATAACATCCCCATTTGGATATAGAAGAGATGTTTGGACAGGTGATGGATTTACGTTTCATACAGGGATTGACTTAGTTAAATACCATAAAGCAAGTATTCAAGCATTTACAGAAGGAAAAGTTATTTTTGCTGGTTTGGGTAGAACTGGTACTGGCTTGGGTGGTTTTGGAAATGTAGTACTTCTTCAAGATAAAAATAACCGGGGTCAATTATATGCTCATCTGGATAGTGTTTCGGTGCAGCGTGGTCAATTTGTGAAGAAAGGGCAAGTAATAGGAAAACAAGGGGATACAGGAAAGACGACTGGATCTCATTTGCATTATGAGGTACGTAAAAAAGCGGAGAGTCAACCTCCATATGGGTGGACCTCAGATAGGGCGAATAATTGTTTAGATCCTACGAAATATTTACAAAACTATAATGATAATAAGAGTATCATTCAGGATATTCAGTCTGGATTAAATCGTAAATATAAGACAGGTATAGCCATTGATGGTATAGCTGGCCCGTTAACAATCAAAGCAGCAATCAAAGGATATCAAATAGAATTAAATAAACAATTCAATGCAAAGTTAAACGTTGATGGTATGTGGGGGCAGAAAACAAAAGCTGCTACGGTAACGGTAGCAAGTGGCGCTAAAGGAAATATTACGTGGATACTTCAAGCGATGCTTTATATTAATGGAGAAGATCCAAAAGGATTAGATGGTATTTTTGGTACCAATACAAATAATGCAGTAAAATCTTTTCAACAAAAAGAAAGTATCGTCGTTGATGGAAAAGCGGGTAAAGCTACTTGGGAGAAAATATTTCAATAATAGAGTATTGTATAACGTCAAAACTAGATAAAAAATTCTAACTTTGACGTTTTTTTATCCCACATATAACGGGCGGTAATAACTTATTGAATGAAGAATTTCTTTATTTTAGAGTTAGATTTGGTTGATTCAATCTCCTAAATGCCTTTTGTAAAACTAAATAATGAAAACAGTTACTTGATACCATAAAGCTAATCCAACTAATAATCCCGCCGCCCCTATTTTTAATATATTTTCCTTTGACTTTATTTGTTTCGTCTCCATAACTTCTAATATCGTAACAATAATTAAAATGATACATAAGAAAGGTAATGTTAAGAAATCAACGTATCTCGTTAAATAGTATATTCCTAGAATGATTGCAATTATGGCTGCAGGAATATAAAAGCCTCTTCGTTTCAAAATGTTTTCAGACACCTATTATTCACTCCTTCCGCTAACTATTACTATGTTATTAGTATTGAAGTGAAAATATGTACAACTATTTATACTCAGTAAAAAAGAGTTTAGCTAAACTTCGATAGCTAAACTCTTTTATTTAATGAATATTTCGGTATAAACCAATAACTTTTCCAAGAATGGTTACATTTTCATAAAATAGAGGTTCCATTGTAGCATTTTCTGGTTGAAGTCGAATACGTTTATCTTCTTTAAAGAAGCGTTTAACTGTCGCTTCATTTTCTTCAGTCATTGCTACAACAATCTCTCCATTTAATGCTGTGTTTTGTTGTTTAACAATTACCATATCACCATCTAAAATGCCAGCCTCAATCATACTTTCACCATCAATTACAAGTACAAATACATTATCGTCTGGTCCTGCACTTGAACTTGGAATCGGAACAAATTCTTCGATATTTTCAACTGCTGTAATCGGTATTCCTGCAGTAACCTTACCAATTACTGGTGCATATCGCGCTTCGTCTTTGGGAAGCTGCTGTTCTATTTCTGGATCAATAATTTCAATTGCTCTTGGTTTAGTAGGGTCTCTTCGTATATATCCTTTATTTTCTAATCTTTCCAAATGTCCGTGAACAGTTGAGCTGGAAGCGAGTCCGACTGCAACGGCAATTTCTCGAACAGATGGTGGATATCCTTTTAACTTAACTTCGCTTTTAATAAAGTCAAAAATCATTTGTTGTCTTTTTGATAGTTTCGTCATCAAACGTTCACCTCTAGCATAGGTTTTTATTAATGATAGTTTATCATTTTACTATAAAATAAGCAAACACTCGTTCTAATTTTTTATTGACAAGATCATACGTTCGGTATATACTTTAACCAGATAAGAACAACTGTTCGACAAATGGATGAAAGGAGCTTTTAATCATGCTGAAGAAAATTACTAGAACCGATGCATTCTATGTGGTAGCATTTGCTTTAGCGCTCGCTTTTCTATATTTCTCTATGGTAACGAGCGGTTAATGGAAACAGGAGGAAGTTAGGATTGAAAGCAGTAGTATATTGTCGAGTCAGCACGGATAAACATACACAAGAGTCGTCATTGATACGTCAACGAGAGGAATTGCAAACATTAGCAAATAAGCTAAACTTTACGATTGTTGATTGTATTGAAGAACAAGCAAGTGGTTACGACATCGAGCGAGAAGGACTTTTTCAACTTCTCGAATATTTTTCCAGTAAAGAAGCAGATTGTTTATGTATTCAAGATGAAACTCGATTAGGCAGAGGGAATACAAAAATAGCGCTATTTCATCAATTAGCTAAGCTAGATATCCCAATATATACGGTAGCTCACGAAGGTGAGTTAGTATTGAATGAAGCGGATTCAATGGTATTACAAATAGTGGGAATAGTAGAAGAATATCAAAGAAAAATACAAAACATGAAGATAAGAAGAGGTATGCGTAGAGCAGTACGCGAGGGATATCGTCCGGAAAAAAATCTAAAACAAATCGATCAGTCCCCAGGTAGAGATCGATCGGAAGTTCCTATTGAAGAAATTGTTCGATTAAGGCAGAATGGGTTAACATTTAATGAAATTACAAAGGTGCTCAATGGTTTAGGTTATGCCGTTTCAAAAGCTACTGTGCACCGTAGATACCAAGAATATCAAAATACTTGAATCTAGGTTCGAGGTAGAGTACGATAAGAGGCAGGATGTGAAATCCTGTCTTTTTTCATTTTTAATAGGTGGGGAGGTTGACACCATGTTATCTAAGGATAAATTAGAGAGAATAAATGTTTTGTCTAAAAAGTCCAAAGCAGAAGGATTAACAACAGAAGAAAAAGCAGAGCAGAAGAAGCTTCGTGAAGAATATTTAAAGAATGTACGTAGCTCTTTCAATAACCAGTTAAAAACAATGACAGTTATTGATCCAAAAGGTAATGACGTTACTCCCCAAAAGCTTCGTGATTATCAAGATAGAAACAAAAAACATTAAATTCTATTTGTCATGCTTGTTGTAATGATAATTTCAATATAGAATGTAGAAGTAAAGGCTTTATTTTTGAAAGGGGTAGACAAAATGTCAGGCAAGGTAGAACAATTATCAATAAATACGATTCGTACTTTATCTATTGATGCAATTGAAAATGCAAACTCAGGACACCCTGGATTACCAATGGGTGCAGCGCCAATGGCGTACACATTATGGACAGACTTTATGAATCATCATCCAAAAAATTCAAAATGGTTTAACCGTGATCGCTTTGTATTATCTGCGGGACACGGATCAATGCTTTTATACAGCTTATTGCATCTTTCTGGATATGATGTATCTATTAAAGATTTGAAAGAATTCCGTCAGTGGGATTCAAAAACTCCTGGACATCCAGAAGTACATCATACTGATGGTGTAGAAGCAACTACAGGACCTTTAGGACAAGGTATTGCAATGTCAGTAGGAATGGCAATGGCAGAGGCACATTTAGGTGCAACATTTAATAAAAATAATTATGGTGTAGTAGATCATTACACATATGCCTTGGTTAGTGATGGCGATTTAATGGAAGGGATTTCTCATGAAGCAGCTTCCTTAGCAGGCCATTTAGGATTAGGTAAATTAATCGCACTTTATGATTCTAATGATATTTCTCTAGATGGAGATTTAAATCGCTCCTTCTCTGAAGAAACTGAAAAACGTTTTGAAGCTTATGGTTGGCAAGTACTTCGAGTAGAAGATGGAAATGATGTTAACGCTATTCGTGAAGCAATTAAAGAAGCTCAAAGCAATACAGATCAACCAACACTTATTGAAGTGAAGACTGTTATTGGATATGGTTCTCCAAATAAATCAGCTTCTGCTGCTTCACACGGTGCTCCACTTGGAGAAGATGAAATAATATTAACAAAAGAATTTTATGAGTGGGAACATGAATCATTCCATGTTCCAGATGAAGTTTATGCTGATTTCCAAGAAAAAATCGTTAACGATGGAGAGAAGAAAGAAGCTGCATGGAACAAGTTAGTTGAAGAATATAAAGAAGCTTATCCTGAGTTAGGAAAACAATTTGACTTAGCGATGAACGGCCAACTTCCAGAAGGATGGGAAAAGGAACTTCCGGTATATGAGCCTGGAAGCAGTATTGCAACTCGTGCATCTTCAGGTGAAGTACTAAATGCAGTAGCTAAAGCAGTTCCTAACTTCTTTGGAGGAAGTGCAGATTTAGCTGGATCAAACAAAACAACAATAAATGAAGAAGGCGACTTCACAAAAGAAGATTATTCTGGTCGTAATGTTTGGTTTGGTGTACGTGAACATGCTATGGGAGCGGCATTAAACGGAATGGCCTTACATGGAGGATTACAAGTATTTGCAGGAACATTCTTCGTATTTAGTGATTACCTTCGTCCAGCTGTTCGTCTAGCAGCTATTATGAATATGCCTGTGAACTTTGTGTTTACTCATGATTCAATTGCAGTTGGTGAAGATGGGCCGACTCATGAACCAATTGAACAATTAGCATCATTAAGAGCAGTGCCGAACTTATCACTTATTCGTCCTGCAGATGCTAATGAAGTACAAGCTGCATGGAGATTAGCTCTTGAATCTGAACATCAGCCAACAGCGCTTGTTCTAACTCGTCAAAACCTTCCTACACTAGAAGGTACGAAGGAAAATGCGTACGAAGGTGTGAAGAGAGGTGCTTACGTAATTAGTAAATCGGAAAAAGAAACTCCAGATGCACTATTACTAGCAACTGGTTCGGAAGTTCAATTGGCAGTACGTGCGCAAGAAACATTAAGAGAAAAAGGTATCGATGTTCAAGTCGTTAGTATGCCTTCATGGGATCGTTTTGAAGCTCAAGAAGAAGCATACAAGAATGAAGTACTACCAAAAGAAGTAAAAGCTAGAGTAGGAATTGAAATGGCAGCTTCATTTGGATGGGAACGTTATGTAGGACTTGAAGGAAAAGTAATCGGTATTAATCGTTTTGGTGCTTCTGCAAAAGGCGAAAAAGTTATTGAAGAGTATGGATTTACAGTAGAAAATGTTGTGAAACATGTGGAAGACTTATTAAAATAATACTTCCATTTAGAAGAAAGACGATTCCGTTAAGGTTTCGTCTTTCTTTTTATGATTTTATTTGGATTCGACAAAAGAAGAAGTTATTTGCGAACTAATTTGACAACATTTGAATGTCTACCTTTCTATAATAGTTAATAGAAGGGGGAATACGGTATGAATGCATACTCTATTTATTGGATTAAAGAACCAGTGGCAAAAAGCTATTTTCATAAGAGTGATTTATTGCATCGATTTTTTAATGAATATGAGAACGACCCCGAAAGAAATTACTTGAGTAAACAATTTTCATTTATAACACAGAAATTTCATTTGTATAAATTTGCTATGCATCTAAAACAGTTCTCATCACCAAACATATACGTAAAACGAATAGGAAACCGAATTCAAATAAAACGAGATCAAGAAGTGTTATTTCTTTATGTAGAAAATGGAGGATTATCGTTACGTTGTTCCAATCTCGAAGCTGCTGTATCGATTTTATTTCCTGTATTAGAAGACATTCATCCTTTCTTTTTTGTACAGGGACAAGATAACAAGCATTTTGGATGGATTTCTCCAATGACCTATGATAATAAAAATGAGTTACAACAAGTATTATACTCTTATTTATAGCTGATTTAGCAGAAATGGGATATTGTAAATAATAAGAACGGAATTATAATCTAAGTAAATTTAGGTTATAATTCCGTTTTTTTTGTACGGGTAAAGAAGGAATGCACAAAATTATGTAGAATAATATCTATTATTAATAGAGAATGGAGGTTAATCTTATGAGAAATGAGCATCAAGTATTGTTTAATCAAGTAAGAACGTATCGTGATGACATTCTATCAGCGGTTGAGGATGTATCGGAGCATCAATCTGAAATCATACCAGAACATTTTAATAACAATATTCGTTGGAATTTAGGACATATCTATTTAGATCAATTTTTGTGGATTGAGACATTAACAAAAGAATATTCAAGTACTACAGAAGCGTTTAATAAGTGGTTTGGATTTGGGACGGCACCAAGTAATTTTACAGCGGAGACACCAAATTTTGAAGAATTAAAAGAATTATTAAAACAACAACCTACAGAAATTGAAAACTGTTATGGAGATGTGCTTACAAAAGAATTTCCACCGATTGAAATGGGAATGTATACAATTGAACAAGTGTTAATTCGAACGATTTTTCACGAAGGAATGCACTTACAAGCAATTTGGGATATTAAGAAACATCTGTAACGAGTAACTCAATATGCTTATCATCTTTACTTCATATAGTTTTATAAACCAAATATTAACATTAAATTAATAATATATTGGTACAATACGTAAGTATCAGGACTATAGAACTATTCGAAGGAGAGATGAGCTGCATGTTTTCATATTTAAAAAGAATATTAGAAAAGACATCCTTTAGGTTACGGTTACTTCTATTATTTATTACTTTAACTGTGCTTTCCATATCCGTGGTAGGAATTACTTCTTATTATCAAGCAAAAAATATTACCTTAAAAACTATAGAAGAACGACTGGTAAGTGAAACAGAACTTATGGGTTATATAGCTGAAAATTTACATTTTACATACATAAGTGATCCTGATTACTTTATGCAACAACTGAATTCAAATATACGAATGCAGAAAGAAAGGCTAGAATCAGATGAGATTGATTCAGAATATATGTATATACGTAATGGAGATGTTACTGCTTTTCCAGTTAGTGAAGGTGAGATACCTTCCATGCCTATTTCACTTGTATCTGAAATAGAAGAGATCGGAAATGGACAATTTACTAGAAATATTGATGGAGAAGCGTTTACGATTTCTTTTCAAAAAATGGAGGAAGTAAGTGGAAGTTATGTTGTATTGGTCCGTAACGCTTCTTTTATGGCTCCAATAACAAATATGGGTAACATATTAGTACTTATAATTCTTGCTAGTGTTCTTATCTCTGTGATTTTTTTGATTAAGTTTATCAGGTCATTAACAACTCCATTAACTGATTTACAAGAAACGATGAAGGAAGTAAAAAAGGGGAATTTCATAATTTCTTCACCTAAGACAACGATTCCTGAAATTAAGTCCTTACATTACAGTTATGATATTATGATGAATTATATTCAGCATATGCTTCAAGAATTGAAAAGAAGTACGGTCTCATTACAAGCAACTGGAAACCAGTTGAAAAGTTCATCTACACTTACATTACAATCGAGTAAAGAACTAACAAATTCCATTTCAATTGTAAATAAGGGATCAAAACAAACAGCAAGTAGTTCGAAAATCAACTTGAAAACTACGGTAGAAATGAAAGATAAGATAGAAGAGTTGTTTAATAATATGAACAATATACTTCACATTTCTAAAAAAATGAATGGTACTGCAAACAGAGGAGAAAAAAGTATTAAAAAATTAATATCTACTTTTGAAGACTATGAAAAAGATGTAGATGAATTAACAAAAACGGTAGATGGGGTATTTCATCAATCATTGTATATTTCTGAGCTAGTACAGTTAATACAAAAAGTTGCAGAACAAACAAAATTATTATCATTAAATGCTTCTATTGAAGCTGCACGTGCAGGGGATAGAGGTAAAGGATTTGCTGTAGTAGCCAATGAAATAGGGAAATTAGCTGAACAATCTTCTGAAGCGGCTAGTAAGATCACTAACTCAATAGCTTATATGGAAGAGTTAACAACGAATGCATCTAATGAATGTAAGGAAATGCTAGTGAATTCAAAAAAAAATTTAGATATTGCTACTGGATCAAAAAGTGAATTGAATTACTTAATGTCGGACATTACTGATACGATAACTACTATTGAAGATATTCAGCGTGAACTTCATTCTTTAGAATCTTACTTACCTGTACAAAAAGAATCTTCAGAACAGCTTGCGGCTTTATCTCAGCAAACTTTGGCAAGTACGGAAGAAATGCTTAAAAATAATAAATTACAAAATGAACAAACAAGTAGTACACTTAATATAGGAATGGATCTCATACAATTGTCTATTTCGTTAACTAAAATAATAAATCAATTTAAATTTGAAAGTGACAATATAAAGTGATAGTAAATTTAGATGTGATTAATAGGAATGATGAAATAGCCTAGCTAGAGTATAATAGGAAATAGTATTTTTTAAGAGCATTCTTTTCGAAACCGTTGTATTCTTAACTGTAATCTAATATACTGTATTAGAGACAACACGAAGGAGGAAATTCAGTAACATGAGTACTATATGGGTAGTATTAATTGCAATCGCAGCATTGGTTGCAGGTGTTGCTCTAGGATTTTTTATTGCTAGAAAATATATGATGAGCTATCTTAAAAAGAATCCACCAATTAATGAGCAAATGCTTCGTACTTTAATGATGCAAATGGGTCAAAAGCCATCACAAAAGAAAATCAATCAAATGATGCGTGCCATGAATAACCAATCTGGTAAAGAATAAGTTCACTTACCATGTAAGTGAATGATTACATAGAGTTCATTTGGTATTATGTGATCAAGACTCATAGGAAGCCACTTTTAATAAGTGGTTTTTTATTTTTCATAAGATATTATAAAATTTACTGAAACAGCCAACAAGTGCTTACGGGCACTTGAGCTCTTGTTCTTTATTTTAGAAAAATGAAAGAAATCGCATGTCTTACTAAAAAATGAATAAAATGTATAGATATTGTCATAATATCTTCTTTTATTTGATAGTACATCTGTTAAAATAGAAATTGACTTGTTAGGGGGCAGTTAGCTTATGTCAGAAATTAATATTTTTCTTGCTTTTAGTGCAGGATTTCTATCGTTTATTTCTCCTTGTGTGTTACCGCTTTATCCAGTGTTTCTTTCATATATTACTGGAATGAGTATGAATGAAATTACAGATGACAATAAACGAATGGATAAAAAAGCAATATTACATACACTTTGTTTTCTAATCGGATTTTCTAGTATTTTTATCATGATTGGTTTTACAACCACTTTTATTTCTGAATTTTTAATGACCTATCAGTCAACAATTAGACAAGTCGGAGCAATACTTATTATTTTCTTTGGACTTGTCATTGTTGGTATATTGAATTTTGAGTTCTTAATGAAGGATCGAAAAATTCATTTTAAAAATCGTCCTGCCGGATATATCGGATCTGTATTAATAGGGATGGCTTTTTCATTGGGATGGACTCCATGTACAGGACCAATATTAGCAATTGTTCTATCGTTAGCTGCCACTCAACCTGATATTGGTATGATTATGATGATCAGTTATATATTAGGTTTTTCTATTCCTTTCTTTGTGCTTGCTTTTTTCATCGGAAAAATAACCTGGTTTAAAAAACATAGTCAGCTGTTAGTAAAAATAGGTGGCTGGATAATGATTTTTATGGGTATAGCATTATTCTTTGATTGGATGACGAAGTTAACTTCTTATTTAGCATCCTTATTTGGATTTTCGGGTTTCTAAACATACCATATCATGTATAATAGATTGTAGAAAAATTTATAGTAATCATTTTAGTTCAGCTTAGGGGAAGAGTGATACCATGTATTGGGCAATAGCAAGTACCATCGTATTTGCTTTTATGGCAATTACGATGGTTTTCGTAAGAATGCGTGCTTCAAAAAAACCTACTAACGCAAGGAAGATTATTTTACCTCCAATTTTTATGAGCACTGGAGCGTTAATGTTTGTACTTCCGATATTTCATATTTCATGGATACAGGTACTAGAAGCGCTTGTTGTAGGAATGATATTTTCTATATTTTTAATTAAAACCTCCCGTCTTGAAATAATTGGTGATGATATTTATGTGAAGCCATCTAAAGTTTTTCCTATTATTTTAATCGGATTATTAGTGGTTCGAATAACTATTAAGATTATTATTGGAAGTACGATCTCTGTAGGAGAAACAACAGGAATGTTCTTCTTATTAGCTTTGGGAATGATAGGAACATGGAGACTTGCCATGCTTTATCAATTTTTGCAGCTTACCAAAAAACAATGTGCTTAAGATATACCTAGTAAGCACATTGTTTTTTATTTTTGATATTTTTGTTTCCAATCGAAATCATAATTATCTTTGGACTGTTGAAATAGAGGTTCATATGGAGTTGTATCAATATTCTTCTGTTTTAATTTTTTTCTTAGAAATTTATGATCCCGCTTTGGTGTAGCAATAATATAGCCTTCGATTACGGTTGAACGTTGAATGATATTTTCTTGTTTATTGATCGAGAGCTCACCGATTTTACTTGCAATTCTTTGTCTTGCCACATCTCGAAAAAGCTCAGGTACAGGTGAGACAAGTTCTTCCAAAAATTCTTTTTCTTCATCTTTCCATTTATGTCTCGTTTTTTCTAAATAGTGCTCTTCCCAATCCATAATAGACCTTCCATCTTCTTTAGGAAGACGTTTCAAAAACTTACGAAACATAAAATAACCGCCAATAGCCATAAGGCTAATAAGCAAAAAACCCCATAAAACTAATATAATAGACATCATAATAACGCACCCTGTTCTAAAATTAAAAAAACTTATGAATATTGTTTAATATTATAATAATTAATTTATTTTTTAATGTTTTTGTAGTAACATAAACATAATCATTGGATAAAATTGTCTACGATTTCATTATAATGTCAATTAATCTTAATAACAAGTGTCATATATCAATCGCCATAATCATACATATTACGTAAAAGGTAATTCTGGAAGGAGCACAGTTATGAAAAATAAAAAAGATAACTATGTAACAGAACGGAACTCGAAAACTCCTGAAAGTCTTAAAAATATACAGCATGCGACAGACTTGCCTGACGAAATTATAAATTGGATAGATAAGAAGAGTGATGGAATCTTTGTTTTATTAGATTTAGTAGGGAGAATATTATATATTACAGAATCTATCGAACGAATTTTAGGTTTTTCTCCATCAAAATTAGTTGGATTACACTGGGATGAAATGGTTTCTGGAAAAGATGTAGAGTTTGCTAAAAGAAAAGCTGAGCTATCAGAGAAAACATTGAGAGATTTCAATCTGAATGTTCTTAATAACGATGGAAATTATGTTCCGCTCACTTGTGAATTAGAATATTATCGAAATGCTGATAACCAAACCTATGTATTAGTTTATTTGAAAGACCTTACAGTAAAAAAAGAATTAGAAGATATGATGGTTCGTTCAGAAAAAATGAATGTAGCAGGTCAGTTAGCTGCTGGCATTGCACATGAAATTAGAAATCCACTCACATCATTGAAAGGGTTCTTACAATTACTTCAAGCTGGAGTCAACCATAAAGAAGAATACTTTAATATTATGATTGAAGAGATAGAAAAAATAGAATCGATAACTTCTGAGTTATTATTTATTTCAAAACCACTAACAGATAATAGATCGGAAGAAATTATAAGTGATATGATCAATGACGTTATTATGTTATTAAGTCCACAGGCAAAACAAAAAAATATAAGTATTATTAAGTTAGGTTCCTGTAATCAAACCATCGAATGTGATCGGTCGCAAATCAAACAAGTACTGATTAATTTAGTGAAAAATGCTATTGAAGCGATGGATAATGGTGGAGAGATAACATTAACCAGTGAGGTTGTAGATGATAATGTTATCGTATCGGTTATTGATGAAGGTATTGGTATTAAAGAGGAGATATTGCATAAGCTAGGAGAACCTTTTTTCACTACAAAACAAACAGGTACAGGTTTAGGATTATTAATTACGAAGCAGATCTTAGAAGCACATAACGCAAATTTCGAGGTGTCCAATAATCAAGAAAAAGGAAGTACGTTTAAACTTGTATTCTGAAAAAATATAACTTTTCTTATTCTACTAATATAAGCTTATGTTATAGGATTACATAACTAATTCGAATATAGTTCTCAAGGATTTTTAATTGTTTTATTGTTTAGATTCCTATATTATAAGTATGTAAGGTCGACTAAATTAAAACATGAGTTTGATTAAAAAAAGTAATACCTCATTAGTTTATTTTAATGAGGCTGTGCAAATGAAAGGGGTAACATATATGACTGACAAAAATGCGTTTAACGCAAAGAAGCAGTTCGAATTAAACGGTAAAAAGTATAACTACTATCGTTTAAGAAACTTAGAAGAAGCGGGTTTTGGTAAATTAGATCGCTTGCCATTTTCTGTCCGTGTTCTTTTAGAATCATTACTTCGTCAACATGATGGGCATCAAATTAAGGACGAACACGTGGAGTCCTTAGCGAACTGGGGAACAAAAAAGGCAAACGGGGCAGATGTTCCTTTTAAACCTTCACGTGTAATATTGCAAGATTTCACAGGTGTTCCAGCAGTGGTAGACCTTGCTTCCTTACGTAAAGCAATGGTAGATCTTGGTGGAGAGCCAAACAAAATTAATCCTGAAGTTCCAGTAGATTTAGTTATTGATCACTCTGTACAAGTAGACCAGTACGGAACGCAAAATGCATTAAAAGCAAATATGGATCTGGAATTTGAGCGAAATGCAGAGCGTTATGAATTCCTTAATTGGGCACAGAAAGCATTTAATAACTACCGTGCAGTTCCACCTGCAACTGGTATTGTCCACCAAGTTAACCTGGAGTACATCGCTAATGTTGTTCATGCATTAGAAACAGAAGATGGCACGTATGATGCATTTCCAGATACTTTAGTTGGTACTGATTCACATACGACGATGATCAATGGACTTGGTATTCTTGGATGGGGTGTAGGTGGTATTGAAGCTGAAGCAGGTATGCTTGGTCAACCTTCTTACTTCCCGGCACCAGAAGTTATTGGTGTTAAATTTATAGGGACTTTCCCTAACGGAACAACAGCTACAGACCTTGCTTTAAAAGTAACTCAAGTATTACGTGAGCAAAATGTAGTTGGTAAATTTGTGGAATACTTTGGACCAGGACTAAAGGATATGCCACTTGCAGATCGTGCAACCATTTCTAACATGGCTCCAGAATATGGTGCAACTTGTGGTTTCTTCCCAATTGATCAGGAGTCATTAGATTATTTGAAGCTTACTGGTCGTGACGATGAGCTAATCGCACTTGTTGAAAAGTATTGTAAAGAAAATGACCTTTGGTATGATGCAGATCAAAAAGATCCAGATTATACTAAAGTCATTGAAATTGACCTTTCTGATCTTGAGCCAAATCTATCTGGACCAAAACGTCCTCAAGATTTGATTGCATTATCTGATATGAAAAAAGAGTTTAATAAAGCAATAACTGCTCCAGAGGGTAATCAAGGTTTTGGTATGGAAAAATCTGAATTTGACAAAGAAGTTACTGTAAATCATCCAAATGGTAAAGAATCCGTGATGAAAACAGGTGCACTTGCTATTGCTGCGATTACTTCTTGTACAAATACTTCCAACCCTTATGTAATGTTAGGTGCGGGCTTAGTGGCGAAAAAAGCTGTAGAAAAAGGACTTCAAGTACCGGATTATGTAAAAACTTCGTTAGCACCTGGATCAAAGGTTGTTACGCGTTATCTTGAAGATGCTGGATTACAAGGTTACCTAGACAAATTAGGATTTAACTTAGTAGGTTACGGCTGTACAACTTGTATCGGTAACTCTGGTCCATTACGTGAAGAAATCGAGCAAGCTATTATGGATAGTGATTTAATTGCTTCTTCTGTACTTTCTGGTAACCGTAACTTTGAAGGTCGTATCCATCCACTTGTAAAAGCAAACTATTTAGCATCTCCACCATTAGTGGTTGCTTATGCTCTAGCGGGTACAGTGGATATCGATTTATCGAAAGAACCTCTTGCAAAAGACAAAGATGGCAACAATGTTTATATGAATGATATCTGGCCAACGTTAACTGAAATTAAAGAAGAAGTTGAAAGAGTTGTTACGCCGGAAATCTTCCGTAAAGAATATGAAGATGTATTCACTTCTAATGATAAGTGGAATGAAATTGATACGACTGATGAACCATTATTCAAATGGGATGATGAATCTACGTATATTCAAAACCCACCTTTCTTTGAAGGTTTAACTGCAGAAGCAGGTAAAGTGGAAGCTTTAAACAATTTACGTGCGGTAGGATTATTTGGGGATTCTGTAACAACAGACCACATTTCTCCTGCTGGTGCGATTGCAAAAGATATGCCTGCAGGTAAGTTTTTACAAGATAAAGGTGTATCTCCAAGAAACTTTAACTCTTATGGTTCTCGTCGTGGTAACCATGAGATTATGATGAGAGGTACATTTGCAAATATCCGTATCCGTAACCTTTTAGCTCCTGGTACAGAAGGTGGTTATACTACTTACTGGCCAACTGGAGAGATTATGCCAATTTATGATGCTGCAATGAAGTATCAAGCTGATGGTACAGGACTAGTAGTTATTGGTGGTAAAGACTACGGTATGGGATCATCTCGTGACTGGGCAGCAAAAGGTACGAATCTATTAGGAATTAAAACAGTAATTGCTGAAAGCTTCGAGCGTATCCACCGTTCAAATCTAGTAATGATGGGTGTACTACCATTACAATTTGAAAAAGGTGATAGTGCAAAGAAATTAGGTCTGACTGGAAAAGAATCGTTTGATGTACAAATCGATGAGTCTGTAAAACCAGGAGATCTTGTAGAAGTAACTGCTACAGATGAAGATGGAAAAGTGACGAAATTTAATGCAGTTGCTCGTTTTGATAGTGATGTAGAAATCGATTACTACCGTCACGGTGGTATCCTAAGAATGGTGCTTCGTGATAAAGTTCAAGTATAAGTGAATGAATAGCTAAAAAGAGTCCCTGCATATAATTGCGGGACTCTTTTTTAAAAGATAAGAAAGTATATAATTAGACTGCCGAATGTATTTTATGAGGCTTAGTCACACTTATACCCTTGTGGTAAAAGTCATCATCGTTTCGTCACCTCACCGTGATTCTTATATTTCAAGGAAAAAAGAAGTTGACCACTGTCGAACCACCCCTTAAAATCAGGGGCGCACTCGCTACGTTTCTAAACGGGTGCCTGCGCTTTTATGCTGATAAAATTTACTTTCACCGTATTGTTAATAAAATTTGTCTATTTTTCAAATGGTTATATATTTACTTTACAAAGCATAATCTCCGACTTACGATAGAGTTAGAAGGAAACTAAGGTGGAGGCGACAAATTTGTTTAAGAAGATTTTTGGATTCATGCTTCTATTAGTATTAATAGGCATATTAGTTGGTAATATTATTCAAAGTAATTATGAGGATAATCAGTCAGAGCAAAATTATCATGTGACTGGTGATGAAAATATGCAGGGGGGCTCGATTGCGCCTGTTGAAAGTGTTGGTCTTGAGCCAGGAGATAAAGCTCCTGACTTTGAGTTAGAAACATTGGGAGGAGAATCATTTCGATTGTCGGATTATCAGGGTGAAAAAATAATCCTTAATTTTTGGTATACATGGTGCCCACCGTGCAAAGAAGAAATGCCAGAGATGCAACAGTTTTATGATGATTATAAAGATGAAGTCGAAATAGTAACGATTAATATGACAGAATACGAAAAAAATCAACAAGACGTTCAAGATTTTATGGATGAGTATGATTTTAGTTTTACTGTCCCACTAGATAAGAATTCAGAAGTCGCTGATGCATATACGATATATGCTGCACCATCTACATATTTTATTGGGACAGATGGTACAGTTCAACAACCAAGGAAGATCGGACCAATGAATTATGAATTTATGCAAGAAATGGTTGAAGGTTTAAATTGATAACAGGATTATAATTGTTTAAATAATTGGTAATACTTCACAAAAAGGAGGTATTGCCATGTCTTTAAAAAAGAAACTGAATTTTGAAGAATTGGTAGCAGAAAATAGAAAACAAATATTAGCAGATCGTTTAATAATGGAGAAAATTGAACAATCCATGGATCAACGAATGGAGCAATCTATTAAGAAAGTCCAAGATCAATAAAGGGCTGGCTTCCGACATTATGTTGGAGCCTTTTTTATTTATAGATAATAAGGATAAACTAACCACAAATATCTGATTCTCTTAAAAGACACGTAGGTTATGCTCTTGTGGTACTAACATTTATTGGAGTAATAATGAAATGAAAATCAAAATAGCGAATATACGGATTTCACACAAAATATCTTATTAGAAATTGATTTAATAGAATGAATAAGTTTAATTATTTCATTCTCCAAACCCGTTGTGATAGGATAATATCAGAATGAATAGGGGGAAGAGCATTGTTAACAGTAAAAACACCAATAGAAGTACGTTATCAAGAAACAGACCAAATGGGAGTAGTATATCATGCAAATTATTTAGTTTGGTTTGAAATAGGAAGAACGAAATATATAGAAGCAATAGGCCTAAAATATAATGAAATGGAAAAACACGGGGTAGTATCGCCTGTCATCGATGCTAACATATCTTTTAAAAGACCTATACGTTATGCAGAAGAAACGCATGTTGAAACATGGTTAGAATCGTACGATGGAGTTCGTACTATTTATGGTTATAAAATCATTAATGAACAAGGAAAGATAGCCGTAGAAGGTACAACTACACATACAATCGTTAATAAAGAAACATTCCGTCCGTTATCCGTTCGCCGAACTTTTCCAGAATGGCATAAAGCATATCAAGAACAGTTAGAAGGAGAATAATTGATGGCTTTTGGCTTAAAGCGAGAAGAATTACAACGTTGGAAAGAAAATGTCCGGTCTGGAAAAATTGATTTTTTAACTCATTATTGGTTAGACGATCGTTTTCCTGGATGTAATACAGTTACAAAAGTCGGGTGTAGTGATTTAAATAAGTTAAAAACATGGGGAAGAAAGTATGGTTTGCAAGAGAACTGGATTGATATGAATGAAGAATTTCCTCATTATGACTTGTTTGGAGATTATCAAATTAAAATTCTGAGAGAAGAAAAACAATGGAATCAAATCCAGAGGTTTAAATTAGAATAAATGATTAACCAAATCGAAAAAGGGATAAAGTTTTGCTCAAAAGACGGAAGATAAAATAAGCGTAAGAAATATGTCCTAGGTTTAGGAAGGTGTGGGGTGAGCCTCCCGATGTATAAGCATCCGGAGGCTCATCAGCCGCTTCTAGATAAGCGGAGTATATTCTGAAGCGGGGGTTCTCAACACCTATTCATTTTCTTTTCATTAAACTTTTCATTAAGCCTCTGGGTACTCTATTTTTGGTTCACCGTTTTTGGTATCAAAGGAAACGGAAAGATTACTATCTTCAAAATACCATGCATCTGATTCTTCAACAAAGAATTGAATATCGTCTACTGTTGTAGATGCATGTGCATTTATGGGAGATTCTAGTTTAACACCTAATGAGAATCCAGCAATTCGACCACCGACTCCACCGTACCGTACAAAAAATCGCAAGGATGATTTGTCTGTTAAATTTAATTCTTCTTTGTACCAATTTGCTGCTTCTTCGGTTACATTAATCTTCATGTCGAATAACTCCTTTTTCTAGTCCATTTTCATTGTTGTTGTTTTCTTTTTTATCTGGAACAACATCTACGCCACCTGGGTGAAAAGGGTGGCATTTGCTAATCCGCTTTATAGTCAATATACCACCTTTGAATGCTCCAAAACGTTTAATTGCCTCTAATCCATACTCTGAACAAGTGGGGTAAAAACGACAACTAGAAGGAGTGAAGGGGCTAATAGCACTTCGATAAAATTTTATTAGACCGATAAAAATAAATTTCATAGAATAATCTCCTCTATTCGGAGCTTTTATCATACGTTATTGATGCAATAGCGTCATGCATATGAATTGATTCTTCATTGCGACATGAAACGTGAAATTTACTCACAAATGGCATTTCATATAAATCAGCAGCAATGAGTCGAACCATATCTTCTACAAACCGCGGATTTTCATATGCTTGTTCCGTTACCATTTTTTCATCCGTTCTCTTGAGTACCGGATGAAGTCTTGCGCTTGCATTACTTTCTGCTGCCTCTAGCAGTGCTAATTTCCAATCAATGTTAGTCTCGTCAAAGTCTTCTAATAAAGTGGCCTCAACCGTGACATTACCTCTTTGATTATGCGCACTATATTCACTAATTTCCTTTGAACATGGACATAATGTCGTAATCCAAGCTGATAATGACACGTTTATGGTGTATCCTGAATTACGATCGTAGGTCATGGATAATTTTGCATCCGCATGGTTCATACCCGTGGATTGGGATTCTGGACCTTTACGTTCAAAAAACCATGGGAAAGTAACTTCTATAGTTGAATCATTTTGTTCTAATTTTACAGAAAGCTCCTTTGTAAACCGTTTTAACTCGGAAATGGAAACATTCATGCCATTAGAATTGTATTCTTGAAGTAATTCCATGAAACGACTCATATTCGTTCCTTTGGACATGGTAGGAATGCTAGATGAAAATTGAAATGTTCCAATACTCGTTTGTTCTTTTGGTGCTAGATCACTGAATATAAGAACTGGGTATTTAACATTAGATATGCCAACTGCATCTAATTTAAATAAAAAGTCTTTTTGGGTATTTTGTAAATCGGCCATTTTATTTTTTTCGATTGGTTTTGTCTTTTCTTTTGGTGGTACAGAACCGAATAATTTATGACGCTCTTCCTTAGAAGGAAGTTGTTTTTTCGGTATTGATTTCATTTGTTGCATGGTGAAACACCCTTTCCTAGCAAAGAAGTGCTGTTTTTGTCGTATAGAGTCAAACATATTGACTAGGGTTTAGTATACTGAATACAAACCAATTATTCAATTTATCGGTCTTCTATTGCTTTTACATCCAGCTAATTTTAGGTTCTGTGCCGTTCTTTATTCGTTTAATATTTTCTCTGTGACGGTAACAGACAACACTTGATAATAATAATAAAACGATAGACAGTCCTAAATCTTGATAAAAGATTGTTACAAGCAAGGATACTAGTCCCGTAATGATAGAAGAAAGTGATACATATTTTGATATATATAAAGTGAGTAAAAATGTAGCGACCATAATTACAAATAATAGTGGATACATTCCGAGAATCATTCCACCAGAAGTTGCCACAGCTTTCCCACCTTTAAATTTTGCAAAGATAGGATACATATGACCTACTACCGCTAACAAACCAATTGCTAGTACATATACATTAGCGTCAAATAGTTGTGGTAACACAGTTGCAAGGGTTCCTTTTAGTATATCAGCTAATGTAACAATCGCTCCAGCTTTTGTCCCTAAAATTCGAAAGGTATTTGTAGCACCTAAATTACCACTTCCGTGTTCACGAACATCTATGTTATAGCCTACTTTTCCCACAATTAATGCAGATGGAATAGAGCCTAATAAATAAGCAATAAGTCCAAAAATTATATAATCCATTGCTTTTCCTTCTTTCCTCATTCAAAGTTAGCTTGCAAACGCTCTACCGCTATTTTAGCACGAACTCCTAAGATTAAGAACAAAAAAATCAAAATTAAATAGCTGGTTCCTTCGTTTATAATAATATTATTGGGGAATATTTAACCGAAGGAGGTAAGTGATGATTACATTTAAAGATATAACGAAAACATATCCAGATGGAACTACGGCTGTACGCAAGTTTAATTTACAGATTAAAGAAGGCGAACTTGTTACTTTAATAGGACCTAGTGGTTGTGGTAAGACAACTACTATGAAAATGATTAATCGACTGATCGACCCAACAGAAGGCTACATATACATTAATGACAAGCCCGTTTCGGATTATTCGATTCATGAACTCCGATGGAATATCGGATATGTATTACAACAAATTGCATTGTTCCCACATATGACGGTCCGAGAGAATGTAGCTATCGTTCCTGAATTAAGAAAGTGGAAAAAGAAAGAAATTGATAAGCGAATTGATGAATTATTAGATATGGTTGGGATGGATCCTGCTACATTCAGAGATAGGTATCCAAGCGAATTATCAGGTGGTCAACAACAACGTATCGGTGTAATAAGAGCACTTGCTGCTGATCCAGAAATTATCTTAATGGATGAGCCATTTAGTGCCTTAGATCCAATCAGTAGGGAACAGCTACAAGAAGATATATTAAAATTACAAAACGAGATTAAAAAGACGATTGTTTTCGTTACACATGATATGGATGAGGCTATAAAACTTGCAGATCGTATCTGTTTAATGAAGGATGGACAAGTTGTTCAAGTTGGCACTCCGGAACAATTAATGAAGTCTCAAGAAAATAGGTTTGTCCAAGAGTTTATGGGAGATTATCGCTCTCCATGGGTCACAAATGTAAAAGAACTTATATCGAAAGGTTCTAAATATACCATGATGACCGCTCCTACAAACGATTATTCTGAAGTGTTGGGTTTTAAAGTTCTAATAAATGAAGATTATATCTTTCAAGGTGTTATTCAGAATGGAAAGGTATTGGAAGAACCGATAAAAATACCAGAAAATGCAACTATAGAAGAAGCTTCTGCTTTAATGCAAGACCAAGATCAATCAAGATTCCCTGTACTTGATGAGAATGAAAAGTTGCTCGGTATAATTAGTTCTCAAGAAATTGTTCATTATTTACATGAGCGAGAAAAGGGTCGGGGAGGAATTCCATCATGAATGAATTTATTGAGGTATTTCAAAATCGACAAGATATGTTTTATCAAGCCATTTGGCAACATCTACAAATATCCTTATTATCTTTAGCAATTGCAATTATTATTGCTGTTCCGATTGGGATAATATTGACCAGATATAAACGTTTAGCAGAACCGATTATTGGTGTGTCTGCCGTTTTACAAACTATTCCAAGTCTTGCTGTTTTAGCGTTTTTAATTCCTTTTTATGGTATTGGAACTACCCCTGCTATTATAGCATTAGTACTTTACGGACTTTTACCGATACTAAGAAATACGTACACGGGGATTGTGGAAGTCGATCCTGCATTAAGCGAAGCTGCTAGAGGTATGGGAATGAATACGGTGAAGCGACTTTTTAAAGTGGAATTGCCAATTGCTATGCCTGTAATAATGGCAGGAATTCGTACGTCAATGGTATTAATTGTTGGTACGACGACAATTGCTGCATTAATTGGTGCTGGAGGACTTGGGGATATCATTTTATTAGGTCTTGATCGAGGTGGAGACATTCCATTAGTACTACTAGGAGCTATTCCTGCAGCGTTATTAGCAATTATTTTAGATGTTATTTTACGGTTGTTTGAAAAGCTATCGAAGAAATATGGAATACAGGCATTTTTAGTTATGCTCGCAGGAGTATTGATTATTTCAGTAGCTCCATTTATATTACAACAAGAAAGAGAACCAGATATAGTAATAGGCGGAAAGTTAGGCGCTGAGCCAGAAATCCTTATGAATATGTATAAGTTACTTATAGAAGAAGAAACAAATCTTCAAGTTGGTTTGGAGCCGAACTTAGGAAAGACCCCTATGGTGTTTAATGCATTACAACAAGGTAGTATTGACATATATCCTGAGTTTACAGGAACAGTAATTGTTTCTCTATTAGATGAACAGGCGGAATCTAATGATTCAAGAGCTGTTTATGAGCAAGCAAGAGATAGTATAAAAGAAGAAAATAACCTAGAATTACTAGAACCAATGGAGTTTAATAATACGTATGCAGTTGCTGTTTCGCAGGAATTAGCAGAACAGTATGATTTAGAAACAATTGCCGACTTAGAAGCATACCAAGGTAACTTGACAGCAGGCTTTACACTAGAGTTTAATGATCGATACGATGGGTATGTTGGTATGCAAGAAGTATATGATATTAACTTCTCTGATGTTAAAACAATGGATCCAGGCTTAAGACAAGGTGCAATTGAAAGTGGAGAGGTAGATGTAATCGATGCTTATGCTACCGATAGTTATATGGTAGAATTAGACTTAGTTACGCTAGAAGATCCTGAGAATTTATTTCCACCGTATCAGGGTGCCCCGCTCATGCGTGAAGAGACATTAGAGCAATATCCAGAATTAGAAGATATTCTAAATCAATTAAGCGGAAAAATCACTGATCAAGAGATGCGAGAAATGAATTATTTAGTTGATTACGAAGAAGCCCCAGCAGGAGACGTTGCGAGAGATTACCTAGTGCAAGAAGGTTTATTATCTGAATAGAAGGAGGAGAAAACATGGCTTGGCAAAATCCATCCAATGAAAAATTAAGCAGTATTTTACAAGCTGCCAAGACGATTGCAGTAGTAGGTTTGTCCAATAATCAAGATAAGACAGCGTATCAAATTTCACATCGGATGCAACAACTAGGATATAAGATTATCCCTATAAATCCAACTGTTGATGAAGTGTTAGGAGAAAAAGCTTATCCAACTTTAGCTGAAGTTCCGGAAAAAATAGATATTATTAATGTCTTTAGAAGACCCGAACATTTACCTGATGTAGCGAAGGATGCGGTAAATACGGACTGTCGAATGTTTTGGGCACAACAAGGAATTGTAAATGAAGATGCTTATCATTTTCTGAAAGATCAAGGGTTCGAAGTTGTGATGGATCTTTGTATAAAGGTTGTTCATTCTGTTTTGGTCAAGTAAAATACAATCGCTCAAAGACTGCTTTCCGTACTAGTTTAAAAATCTAGTAATGGTGAGCAGTTTTCTATTCAATGATAATTTTATTTATTATTTTAAAATGTTATGTGATATGGTTATTCATGCATGAATTTGCCAATTATAGTATACTAAGTAGCATCGTTTACGGTAATATTAATGTTAAAGTGAAATTACATCCAGAGATATTTACAAAAAAGAACAGTTGTTCTATGATGATTGTTAAGGTAAGTTGGGGAAGGAGAAGATGGCACGTGACAAGTGATTATCAATATTCAGACAGCTCCATACAAGTGTTAGAGGGGCTAGATGCTGTGCGTAAAAGGCCCGGTATGTATATTGGGAGTACGGATATACGAGGACTTCATCACTTAGTGTATGAGATAGTAGATAACGCAGTAGATGAAGCACTTGCTGGTTATGGTAAAGAAATTCAAGTAACAATACATAAAGATGAAAGTATATCAGTAAAAGATAGCGGGCGAGGAATGCCTACGGGAATGCACCAAACCGGAAAGCCGACTACGGAAGTAATCTTCACTGTACTTCATGCAGGTGGAAAGTTCGGACAAGGAAGTTATAAAACGAGTGGAGGACTTCATGGAGTAGGTGCTTCTGTAGTTAATGCCTTATCTGAATGGTTAGAAGTTACAACGTTTCGTGATGGTTTCCAATATCAACAACGATTTGAAAATGGTGGTAGACCAGTTACGACATTAGAGAAAAAAGGTCCTACTAGAAAAAAAGGGTCAGTTATTCGCTTTAAGCCTGATCCAACTATTTTCTCAACGATTGTTTATAATTATGAAACGATTTCCGAACGACTACGTGAATCAGCCTTTTTATTAAAAGGTCTCAAAATAGAATTAATTGATGAACGAAATGAAAAGCATGACGTATATGAATATCCAGAAGGGCTGAAGTCATTCGTAGATTATTTAAATGAAGAGAAGGATTCTCTACACCCAATTGTCTTTATCGAAGGTGAACAACAAGAAATTGAAGTAGAGTTTGCTTTTCAGTTTAATGATGGTTTTGCAGAAAATATGCTGTCATTTGTTAACCATGTGCGTACTCGAGATGGAGGAACACATGAATCGGGAGCGCGTTCGGCAATCACTCGAACGGTTAATGATTATGCGCGAAGACAAGGCTTATTAAAAGAAAAAGATAAGAATTTGGAAGGTACAGATATACGTGAAGGATTGACAGGGGTTGTTTCTGTTCGAGTTCCTGAAGATAAACTTCAATTTGAAGGGCAAACCAAAGGTAAGCTTGGTACAACAGAAGCACGTTCTGCTGTAGATTCTGTTATATCCGAACATCTAAATTACTTTTTAGAAGAGAATCCTGATATATCTGGAATGTTAATTAAAAAGTCAATTAAAGCAAAAGAGGCGCGAGAAGCAGCACGTAAAGCAAGAGAAGAAGCAAGAACAGGGAAAAAACGGAAACGTAAAGATGCTTTATTGAGCGGCAAACTTACACCAGCACAGTCTAGAAACCCAGAAAAAAATGAATTATATTTAGTAGAGGGTGATTCGGCTGGTGGATCCGCAAAACAAGGAAGAGATCGAAAATTCCAAGCTGTTTTACCACTAAGAGGTAAAGTAATTAATACGGAAAAGGCAAAATTACAAGATGTATTTAAGAACGAAGAAATCTCGACAATTATCCATACGATAGGCGCAGGCGTTGGTGGAGATTTTAATCTTGATGATGTTCAATATGACAAAATAATCATCATGACTGACGCTGATACAGATGGAGCGCATATTCAAGTATTATTACTTACCTTCTTTTATCGTTATATGCGTCCACTTGTAGAAGCAGGAAAAATCTTTATTGCATTACCTCCTTTATTTAAGGTATCAAAAGGAAAGGGAAAGCAAGAAAAGATTCGTTATGCATGGGATGAACAAGAATTAAAAGTAGCTATTCAAGAATTAAAACAAGGATACACTATTCAACGTTATAAAGGTCTTGGTGAGATGAATGCTGACCAATTATGGGAGACGACGATGAATCCAAGTTCTAGAACGCTTATTCGAGTGTCCATTGATGACATTGCACGTGCGGAACGTAGGGTAACTACTTTAATGGGTGATAAAGTTGAGCCCCGTAGAAAGTGGATAGAAGGACATGTTAAATTTGGACTTGAAGAAGATGCAACTATACTTGAAAACGAGAATATTCACACAGAAGAATAAAGTGACTTATAGATGATGTTCTTCTTTAGGTCCTTTTGAACACGCAATTATAGGGGGGATTCAATTTGTCACAAACAGAAAAATACCTCGATCTACCTCTAGAAGAAGTAATCGGAGATCGGTTTGGTAGATATAGTAAATATATTATTCAAGACCGTGCCCTTCCTGATGCGAGGGATGGCTTGAAACCAGTACAACGACGAATTTTATATGCTATGCACATGGAAAGAAATACACATGATAAACATTTTCGTAAAGCAGCTAAGACAGTAGGTACCGTAATTGGTAATTATCATCCACATGGTGATTCTTCTGTTTACGATGCCATGGTTCGATTAAGCCAGGACTGGAAAGTAAGAAATGGATTAATTGAGATGCATGGAAATAATGGAAGTATAGACGGCGATCCACCTGCAGCAATGCGTTACACAGAAGCACGTCTATCCAGTATTTCTGCAGAGCTTTTACGGGATATTGACAAAGAAACGGTGGATTATATCCCGAATTTCGATGAGACAACAGACGAGCCTGTTGTCCTTCCAGCGAAATTTCCGAATTTACTAGTGAATGGATCCACGGGTATTTCAGCAGGTTACGCTACGGATATACCACCTCATAATCTAGAGGAAGTCATGGATGCGGTAATGTTGAAAATTGATAAACCAGAAGCTTCTATTGATGATTTAATGAAGTTGATGAAAGGACCAGATTTTCCGACTGGTGGAATTATACAAGGGGTCGAAGGAATTCGTAAAGCGTATGAAACAGGACGAGGAAAAGTTATTGTTCGAGGAAAAGCTTTCGTTGAAACTATGAAAGGCGGACGCGAGCAAATTGTCGTCACTGAGGTACCTTATGAAGTAAATAAAGCAACCATGGTTAAGAAAATGGATGAATTACGTATTGATCGTAAAGTAGAAGGAATTGCTGAAGTCCGTGACGAGACCGATCGAACTGGGTTAAGAGTGGTAATTGAACTCAAAAAAGATGCCAATAGTGAAGGTGTACTCAACTATTTATATAAAAATACGGATTTACAAATTACGTATCACTTTAATATGGTAGCGATTCAAGATAAAACACCAAAACTGTTATCATTACCTTCGTTGCTTGACGCTTATATTGCACATCAAAAAGAAGTTGTAACAAGACAAACTACCTATGATCTAAAGAAAGCAAATGCACGCGCGCATATCGTAGAAGGATTAATTAAAGCCATCTCTATACTCGATGAATTAATTGCTACCATTCGTGCATCAAAAGATAAAGGTGATGCGAAAGCACAAATTAAAGCAAAATATGGCTTTACAGAAGAACAAGCAGAAGCAATCGTCATGCTCCAATTATATCGATTAACGAATACAGATATTGTTGAATTGGAAAGAGAAGCAGCCGAACTACAAGAGAAAATAAAAGAATACGAGTCAATCTTAGGTAGCGAGAAAAAACTGTTCCAAACAATCAAAAAAGAGTTACGACAAATTAAAAAGAAATTTGCAGAGCCTCGTAGAACAGTAATCGAAGAGAAGATAGAAGAACTAAAAATTAATATTGAAGTAACTGTCGCTAGTGAGGATGTACTTGTTTCGGTGACGCGAGACGGTTATCTAAAAAGAACCAGCTTACGTTCTTATGCTGCTTCAAATGAAGAAGAGTTACCAGTAAAAGACGATGATTATCCTATATCTTTACTAGAAGTAAATACAACGGACAACCTGTTACTATTTACAAATAAAGGTAAATACATTTTATGTCCTGTTCATGAATTACCAGATATTCGTTGGAAGGATATGGGACAGCATATTTCTAATATTGTTCCGCTAGATAAAGAAGAATACCTGATTCAGTGCATGCCGGTCCGTGATTTTAAATCAGCTCACGGATATCTCATTTTCTTTACGAAAAATGGTATGGTTAAGCGAAGTGAATTCCAATTATACGATGCCCAGCGGAGGTCGAAAGCATTAATTGCTCTAAACCTTAAAGGGGACGATGAAGTTGTTCATGTTAGCCATACGAATGGAAATATGGATGTATTTATCGCTACGTATAAAGGATATGGACTATGGTACCATGAGTCAGAAATCTCTATTGTTGGGCAACGAGCAGCTGGAGTTAAATCAATTTCTTTAAAAGACGATGATGAAGTTGTAAATGGACAAGCATTCGATGATTTATCAGAACCATCACTAGCATTAATTACACAACGCGGATCTTGCAAACGAATGAAGTTGAAAGACTTTGAAAAAACGACCCGTGCAAAACGGGGGGTAATGATGCTTCGCGAATTGAAAAACAAAGCACATCGTGTAAAAGGCTTTTTCGCTTTACAAGATCATGATGGGCAACCAATTTGTTTCCAAACAGCAAATGGAAGTACCCACGAAATTGTGCCACTTACATTGAAGGCTACAGATCGGTATAACAATGGCTCTTTTGTTATTGATACGGATCATGAAGGTGAAGTCATTCATGTATGGAAGCAAGCAAATTATGAAAAACCGTTCGATGAATAATTAAATAACTACAAATTTTAGGCAAATGTAGGAAATCTACATTTGCCTATTTCGTTCCTTTTGATAAAATAGAATGTAGAATCAAATGAATGATAATTCATAACCATTTGATTTTTATGACTGAGTAACTGTTTGTTGCTTGAAAAAAGGGAGGATGTACATGAATTTTGAGCTTACGAAAGAGCAGATTATGATTCGAAAGATGGTTCGTGATTTTGCAGAAACGGTTATCCAACCAAGGGCAATCGAAATTGATACGAAAGCTGAATTTCCAGAGGATATTTTTAAGCAAATGGGGGAGTTAGGTTTGCTTGGTATTCCTTTTCCTGAAGAATATGGTGGTTCAGGAGGAGATACGACCTCTTATGCCCTAGCTGTAGAAGAGATTGGTCGTATTTGTGGTAGTACAGGACTTAGTTATGTTGCTGCAGTATCATTAGGTGCAAGTCCTATTTATTATTTTGGAACAGAGGAACAAAAACAGGATTTTTTGAAACCGCTTGCATCAGGTGAGGGGCTTGGAGCGTTTGGATTAACTGAACCAAATGCCGGATCTGATTCTGGTGGTACGAAAACAACAGCTACAATTGATGGTGACGACTATATCATTAATGGTGAAAAATGTTTCATAACAAATGCCAGTTATGCGAAATTCATTACCGTTACTGCGGTAACAGAAATAAATGCGAATGGCCGTAATCGAATTTCAGCAATTTTGGTTCCAACAGATACACCTGGAGTAACTATTACAAGTAATTACGACAAAATGGGGGTAAGAGGATCGGACACTGCAGAAATTGTTCTAAATGACGTTCGTGTACCACGTAGTAATTTATTGGGTACAGAGCATAAAGGACATCCTCAATTTCTTCAAACACTAGATGGAGGGAGAATCTCCATAGCGGCATTGGGGGTTGGAATTGCTCAAGCTGCATTAGATAAAGCATTAGCTTATGCAAAGGAACGTAAACAATTTGGAAAATCTATATCTAACTTTCAAGCAATTCAATTTAAGTTAGCAGATATGGCAATGGAAGTAGAGCTGGCTCGTAATATGGTACTTAAGGCAGCTTGGCTGAAGGATGAAAGAAAGAATTTTTCAAAAGAAGCTGCGTATGCCAAACTTTTTGCTACAGAAACAGCTACACGTTCGGCTAATCAAGCAATCCAAATTCATGGTGGCTATGGGTATATGCGTGAATATGAAGTAGAGAGATACTTGCGTGATGCAAAATTATTAGAGATTGGCGAAGGAACATCAGAGATTCAAAGACTAGTAATTGCTAGACAGTTAGGATGTTAATGTGAGGAGGATTCTATGATTAAGAGATTGTTAATTGCCAATCGAGGTGAAATTGCCAGGAGAATCATTCGTACATGTAAGCAGTTAAATATTGAATCGATAGCCATTTATTCGGAAGCTGATAAAAACACTTTATTTGTAAAAGAAGCAGACGAATCTTATTTGGTCGGTGGGAATCGAGTGCAGGAAAGTTATTTGAATGTAGATAAAATCTTTGAAATAGCCAAAGAAGAAAACGTTGATGCTATTCACCCTGGCTATGGCTTCCTTAGTGAGAATGCTAGTTTTGCTAATCGTTGTTTGAAGGAGAATATTACCTTTATAGGGCCATCTCCTGAAATCATTGAGCTAATGGGAGATAAAATAGCAGCAAGAAAGACGATGAAACAAGCAGGTGTACCAATTGTACCTGGTACAGAAGAGGCAATTTCCTCTGTTGAAGAAGCTGTAAAGTATGCAACAGACATTGGATATCCAATTATGCTAAAAGCATCTGCTGGAGGCGGCGGAATTGGAATGCAAATTGTTCATAATGATGATGAATTAGTGAAAGCATTTGATAGCAATTCAAAAAGAGCTGCAAACTTTTTTGGTGACGGTTCCATGTTTTTAGAGAAAAAAATAGAAGAAACTAGGCATATCGAATTTCAAGTTTTAGCCGATCATCATGGAAATGTTATTCAATTATTTGAAAGAGAGTGCTCCATTCAACGGAGGAATCAAAAAGTCATCGAGGAAGCTCCATCTCCATTTGTATCCGATACTTTACGTAAAGAAATGGGAGAAGCATCCATTAGAGCAACAAAACAAATTAATTATACGAATGCAGGAACCATTGAATTTCTAGTTGATGGGGAAGGAAACTACTATTTCTTAGAAATGAATACTCGTGTGCAAGTGGAACATCCAATTACAGAAGAGACAACCGGTATCGATATTGTGGAACAACAAATTAAAATAGCTCAAGGTGAACCGCTGCAAATCTTACAAAATGACATATTGCAAACTGGTCATGCTATTGAAGCTAGAATTTATGCAGAAGATCCGATTACGTTTTTCCCTTCACCTGGTAATATTACTCACTTCTCTTTACCAAAAGGGGATTGTATTCGAAATGAATGTGCAGTAAAGGAAGGGGATCAAGTAACACCATTTTACGACCCGATGATATCTAAGCTCATTGTCACAGGCGTTACAAGGACAGAAGCTATTGCGAATTTAAAAGTTGCTATGAATCATTTTATAGTAGAAGGAATTAAAACAAATATCCCAATGATAAAAGAAATAATCGATTATCCTGCTTACATAGAGGGGAAAACGACTACAACCTTTATCCAAGATTACTATCAAAAATAAGGAGGAATTATCAATGGAAGTGAAAGCAAGTATGGCAGGAAATGTATGGAAGATTACGGTGGAGCAAGGAAATAAAGTGGAATCTGGACAGGATATCGTTATTTTAGAATCGATGAAAATGGAAATTCCAATTGCCGCTGAATCTGCTGGTACAGTGAAGGAATGGAAAGTAAACGAGGGTGATTTTGTAAACGAAGGTGACGTCCTAGCAATCGTAGAATAAACGTTTTTAGGAGGATTCGATGGACTATATAAATTATGAGATAGTGGAGAAGTATATTGGAATCATAACTTTACAGCGCCCCCAAGCAGCAAATGCGCTGTCTCAAAGTCTTTTGAATGAATTAAATCAGCTCTTTGATGATATTGAACAAAATGAAACGATCCGTTGTTTGATTGTGACAGGTGCTGGAACGAAAGCTTTTTGTGCTGGTGCTGACTTAAAAGAGCGAAAAGGTATGACTGATGATCAAGTAATTCAAGCCGTCAGAAAAATTGGAGAGACGATTAATCGAGTAGAAAAATTACAAGTACCTGTAATTGCTGCAATAAATGGTGTTGCTCTTGGCGGTGGATTAGAACTAGCGTTAGCATGTGACATCCGTATAGCCGTGGATAAGACGAAGTTAGGATTAACAGAAACATCTTTAGCGATTATCCCTGGAGCTGGCGGAACACAGCGATTGCCAAGGACCATTGGTGTCGGCCATGCTAAAAGACTTATCTATTCGGCTGTACCAATCACTACGGAAGAAGCTTTACGTCTTCATTTGATCGAGCGGTCAGTCAACGACGAGCAATTACTAGATGAAGCTATTCAATTAGCAAAAAGAATTGCATTTAATGGGCCACTTGCTGTGCAGTTAGCGAAGAATGCTATCAACAATGGTTTAGAAACAACATTAGAAAAAGGGTTAGAAATGGAACATCTATCTTATCAAAAAGTGATACCTACCAAAGATAGATTAGAAGGTCTCGAAGCTTTTGCAGAAAAGAGAAAACCGAATTATCAAGGTAGATGAAGTAAGGAAAGGAGCGAGGACGATGGATTATATTCAAGAATTACAACAAAGAATCGAAAAAATAGAACAAGGCGGAAAGCAAAAGTATCACGAAAGTAACGCTGATAAGGGTAAATTATATGCTCGTAAACGGATCGAACTTTTATTTGATCAGGATGTTATCGTGGAAGATGCGTTATTTGCCAATCATTCAGCAGAAGATTTACCTGCTGATGGTGTTATTACCGCAATTGGAAAAATTAACGGTCAGACCGTATGTGTAATGGCGAATGATTCGACTGTAAAAGCGGGCTCTTGGGGGAAACGAACAGTAGAAAAAATATTGCGTATTCAGGAAACAGCCGAAAAAATGGAAGTTCCGATTCTCTATTTAGTAGATTCAGCTGGTGCTAGAATTACCGATCAAGTCGAAATGTTTCCAGGTCGTCGAGGAGCAGGGCGGATCTTTTATAACCAAATTAAACTTTCTGGTAGGGTACCACAAATTTGTTTATTGTTTGGTCCTTCTGCTGCAGGCGGAGCATATATACCAGCCTTTTGTGATATCGTCGTGATGGTAGATGGTAATGCTTCCATGTATTTAGGGTCACCGCGTATGGCAGAAAAAGTAATTGGTGAAAAGGTTACGCTGGAAGAAATGGGTGGAGCAAATATGCATTGCTCTGTTTCGGGTGTGGGCGATGTGCTAGTCGAGTCTGAAGAAGAGGCTATCGCTTTTGCAAGAACCTATTTAGATTATTTTCCGGCAAATTTTCGTCAAAAACCATCGCCTAAAGAAGCAAAAGCACCTAAAAAGCTAAACAAAACTATTGATGAAATTATACCAACAAATCAAAATGCTGCCTTTGATATGTATGAACTAATTAATCGTACGATTGATGAAGATAGCTTTTGCGAAATCAAGAAAAAGTTTGCACCGGAATTAATAACTGGCCTTGCAAGATTAAATGGTAAGAGCGTTGGTATTATCGCAAATCAGCCAAGAGTAAAAGGAGGAGTTCTTTTTACTGATTCAGCGGATAAAGCAGCGAAATTCATTCAACTTTGTGATGCATTTGAAATACCACTATTATTTTTAACAGATGTTCCTGGATTTATGATCGGAACAGGAGTAGAAAAGCAAGGGATAATTCGTCACGGTGCAAAAATGTTATTTGCAATGAGTGAAGTTACCGTTCCAAAAATATCGGTAATCGTGCGTAAAGCTTATGGAGCTGGACTTTACGCAATGTCAGGGCCAGCATTTGAACCGGATTGTTGCCTTGCATTTCCAAATGCACAAATCGCTGTCATGGGGCCAGAAGCTGCAGTCAATGCAGTAGAGGCGAATAAAATTGCTAAATTACCAGAAGGAGAAAGAGCGGACTATATTAAACAAAAGCAAGATGAATATAAGGAAAATATTGATGTATATCGACTTGCATCAGAGATGGTAATTGATGATATTATCAATCCAAATGAACTGCGCAAGGAATTAATTCAACGATACAGTATCTATGAAAATAAGAAAATGACATTTACAGAAAGAAAACATGGTGTTTATCCTGTTTAGGGATTATTTACACCTATTCCCGGATGAAGCGAATGACATCCGGGATATTTTTATTTTTACAGTTTGTTTACCATATCAATATTATGTAAACTAATGACGATAGATTTTTGGTGGCGAATGTCCTTATAATTACGTATAATAGGGGTAAAATGTGGGCAGGGAAAAAGGAAGGGAAGACAGTCATGGTTGTTCAACATCAGAATACGATTAATCAAAAGCAAATTGTTGCATTATACGAAAAAATGCGTGAATATGGTGATTTTATTCATGCGGATCGAATAATAGATGTTTTAGAAAAATATCAAAATCAAGAACTGATTATCGCATTAGTGGGGCATTTTTCAGCTGGAAAATCATCGATGATTAATCATTTAATGGGATCAGAATTACTTGCGAATAGCCCTATACCAACAAGTGCAAATATCGTTAAAATTACGTCTGGACAAGGGGTAGCCAACGTTTATTTTCATAACGGAGATAAAAAAGTGTATACAGAGCCATATGATTTACAAGAAATTAAGCAATATTCAACAGACAAACGACAAATTAGTAGGATTGATATCAGTACGAGCACAGCCATCTTACCAGAAGGAACGGCGATATTAGATACACCTGGAATCGATGCTGCAGATGATGCGGATCGGATGCTTACAGAATCTGCATTACACTTAGCTGATTATATGCTTTATATAACAGATTATAATCATGTCCAATCAGAAGTTAACTTGCAATTTTTACAAACAATGGAAGAGAAACAGCTTCCTTATGTTGTAATTGTTAATCAAATCGACAAACATGACGATGAGGAATTAACGTTCGACGAATTCCAGCAAAAAATTAAACAAACATTTGATCAATGGAATTTGCATCCTTCGAAGGTTTTCTACACATCTCTTAAAGAACCGCAAGCAAATTACAATCAATGGGATGAATTATCTGCATTTGTTTACCAGATGCTTCGCAATAAAAAGGACTATCTTCATACATCTACGAGCATGATGCATATTTTAGAAGATCATAAGTCTTTTGTACATAATAATACGGAAAAGAAGTTAGATTTATTTGCAACGGATACCGAATGGTCAGAAAAAGAGGAAAAATGGAATGATTTGTCGGCTCGCATACAACTACTTACACAACAAGGTGAAAATTTAAAAGAGTCGTTTACAAGAGAACTTCAGCAAACATTAAAAAATGCTTACCTAATGCCTGCTGAACTTCGAGAGAAAGCAAAGGCATATTTAGAATCACAACAAGCTGGCTTTAAAATCGGAGGTATTTTTAAATCACAGAAAAAGACGGAAGAGGCAAAACAAGAACGAGAGCAGCAATTTCTAGATGGGATAAACGAAACCACACAAACAGTTTTAAAATGGAAGATACGTGATAAATGGTATGAAGAGATAAATAAACAACAGTTACCTAGTAGTCTTCGTGAGCAAATTCTTCCTTATTTAAAATTACAATTAGATAAGCGCGATTTAGCTAAAGCTATTCGCAAAGGAGCAGAAGTGAACGGTGATTTTGTTTTACTTTATACGAATGATTTGGCAGAACAGGTAAAAGGCCAATTCAGACGTCAGATGAGATCCATGCTTGATGAAGTGTCAAAACAATTAGAGCAACTTAATGCACAAGAAATTTCTAGCGTGAATATGGAGCTAAACCATTTAAATCAATTAAAAGAAACAGCTGAAAATAAAGAATTAATTATCCAAGAGAAAAAAGAGTATCTTCGTCTTTTAGAAGAAACGTTGGTTGATCCTAAGCCTTCTAATGAATCGTTAGAAGAAATGCAGCATCAAATTCACTTTCGTAAACCAAATGGCTCGTATAACGAAGAGGACACTGCAGAGCAACAGACTGAAATGATGTCAGAGGTGCAAAAGATTGATGATCATGTGGAAGAGAATAGTACGCAGCTCTCAAAAGTTAGTACACGAGCATTACAAAAGTCAATGATTGAAGCAAGTTCAATTCTGGATTTGTCAGGTTTTGAAAGTTTTCAAAATGATTTAAATAAACGAGAGTATAGCTTAAAAAATCGTTCGTATACCATTGCTTTATTTGGTGCTTTTAGTGCGGGGAAATCATCATTTGCGAATGCGTTGATTGGTGAAGAAGTTTTACCTGTGTCACCTAATCCTACTACAGCTGCTGTAAATCGAATTCGTCCAGTTCAAGAGCCGTATGAGCATGGTCAAGTAGTGGTATCTGTAAAAAGCGAGACTGCGATGATTCAAGACGTACAACGAATAACAAAAGCCTATCGCCCCCCAGAAGGTACGTTAGAGGAATTGATTAAGTGGGTAGACAAAAAAGCAATTACAAAAGACGAAAATCTTCAGCGTATGTATCGCTCTTATTTAGCGGCGATAGAAAATGGTTATCAGCAAATGAAGGATTATCTTGGTAGTGAGATGATTATAACTTTACAGGAGTTTTCTTCTTTTGTAACAGAAGAATCGAAAGCATGCTTTATAAAAGAAATGGATCTCTACTACGATTGTGGAATTACCCAACAAGGAATAACTTTAGTAGATACTCCTGGTGCCGATTCCATAAATGCTCGCCATACAAATGTATCATTTGAATACATTAAACATGCAGACGCAATCCTTTATGTAACGTATTATAATCATGCCTTATCGCGAGCAGATAAAGATTTTCTAATGCAATTAGGAAGAGTGAAGGATGTCTTTGAATTAGATAAGATGTTTTTCATTGTGAATGCTAGTGATTTAGCTGTAGATCAAACAGAACTTGCGTTAGTGACAAATTATGTAGAAGAACAATTAATTCAGTTGGGAATTCGTCACCCACGTCTATATCCTGTTTCGAGCAAACAGTCATTACGAGAAAAAAGAGCAAAAGAACCGTTAAATGATGAAATGATGAAGTTAGAGGAATCATTTTATAGTTTTATTCATAATGATCTAACTTCCTTAACAAAACAGGCTGCTGTGAGAGATTTAGAAAGAGCATATCATGCTTTAATGGAGTACATCCGATCTTTACAAATGGATGAATCCGGAAAAGAACAACGCAAAAAAGAAATAAATGATGCTAGAAATGAAGCAATTCAATTTGTTTCAACGTTTAATGATAATTCGTATATTACTCGATTGCAGCAGAAATTAGAAAAACAAACATTTTATGTCGCACAACGTTTCGGTATTCGTTTCCATGATTTATTTAAAGAAATTTACAACCCGACAACTATTACGGAATCTGGTTCAGCAGGAAGAGATCAACTTTATCGTCAATTTGAGGAGTTGATTATTTACATTAATCAAGAATTAAAACAAGAATTACAAGCTATTGCGCTACGAATGGAGCATTTAATCCATGATTGTATGAAAGAAATTCATGAAGAAATTACTTCTTTTACTTTTCATCGTGATGGTATTTTTGAGTTATCAAGCATAGAGTTACCGGAATTGCGCACACCTGAAAAATATCCAACCATTTCAATAGAGAAAGATGCAAGTTTGAAAAAAGTAATTTCTAACTATAAAGATACAAGAAGTTTCTTCGTTAAAAATCAAAAAGAGACGATAAAAGATCAATTCTATGCTATAATTGAACCTTATGTAAAAGCTTATGTAGATGAAGGGAATACGATTTTATATAAAGACTACGAAGAGCAATGGACAGCAAAGTTTAATCAACTGAAAAGTCAGTGGCAAGCTGAAGTAGAAGAAATTGCAGAACAATATATTAATCGTATGTTTGTTTCAGTTGATATAGAAATGATTTTAGAGCGTTCCAAGCAGCTCGAAAAGCTGTTGCACGATATAAAAGGAAAGGACTGATCTTAAATGGCATCAAATAAAGTATTACTTGTAGATGGTATGGCACTATTGTTTAGAGGATTTTTTGCAACGTCATTCCGCGGTAATTTTATGTATACATCGAAAGGAGTTCCAACTAATGGCGTGTACCAGTTCTTACGCTATCTAATGGATTCCGTACAGAAATTTGAGCCTACACATGTTATCTGTTGTTGGGATATGGGGAGCAAAACTTTCCGGACTGAGTTATTTGCAGGATATAAAGCGAATCGCGATGAACCACCAAAAGAGTTGGTTCCACAATTTGATTTAGTGAAAGAAGTAGTAGAAGCTTTTAATATGCCGAATATCGGCTTAGAAAATTTTGAAGCAGATGATTGTATTGGTACTTTAGCACATGCGTATAGTGTGGAAAATGAAGTTACAGTCCTAACTGGTGATCAAGATCTTTTGCAATTAGTTAAAGAAAATATTAGAGTAGCTATTATGCGCAAAGGCCAAGGTAATTACGAGGTGTTCGACCAGGATAATTTTTATGAAAAAAAAGGATTATCACCAAAGCAAATTATTGATTTAAAAGGATTAATGGGAGATTCTTCGGACAACTACCCAGGGGTTAAAGGGATAGGTGAAAAAACTGCAATTAAACTACTACAAGAATATGAAACTATTGATGATTTGTTAAACAATATCGAAGAGTTACCAAAAGGTGTACAAGCTAAAATAAATGCCAATTTAGAAATGCTTCATCTTTCTCGGTCATTGGCAGAGATTAAATGTGATGTTCCTATCAGTTGTTCATTAGATATATCTGAATGGAATGTAAATCATGAGACTGCAACAAATAAATTGAATGAGTTAGAATTTAAAAATATAGATCGCTGGTTTGTAACATCATAAAAAAATTTAAAGAGAATTACCTTGAAAGACTGAACCGTTCTTATGGGTACAGTCTTTTTTAGTCATGTTTATAGGGGGTATCCTACATACTGTACGGGGGTATGCAGGATACCCCCGTGTCAGCTTATGGTTTCTTTGACGGAACTGTAAAGAAACTTTACAATTGTTGTTCTTTATAACGTTAGTTAATAGTTTGGTCTGTTGTAACACAGTGAAAGTTTTGCTAAAAATGCCTATACATGTCTATAATAAACTTATTGGATACAAGCAAAGAGGAGGAGCTACATTGTATTTTCGGTCAAAAAAAGACAAATGGTTAACGATTATATTGTGGGTAGTCGTATTACTAGGGGTTATTGCTCCTCTGTTAAATGGTCAATGGTTCGCTTCTGGTTTAATGATTATAATTGGACTGTTTTTACTATGGTTTTGGTTTCGTACAGGCTATCGAATTGACAATGATAAAATACTTATTTATTATGGTCCCGTTAAGCAAACTGTAAAAATCAAAGATATAGAAGTTATTTTTAAGACAAAATTTCCGTTGACTTCTCCAGCGCTTTCATTTGATCGAATGCAAATAAAGAGTGGGAAGTATGATATTGTTACAATCTCACCTGAAGAGAAAGAATCATTTTTACAGCAATTAATGGATATTAATCCGGACATATCTATTGATAAACGCTTATTAGAGAGTACTGAAAGAAAGTAGGGATATCACATGCGTGTTGTCAATGATGTAACTGAATTAATTGGACAAACACCAATGGTTAAATTAAATCGTCTTCAGCCAGAAAATGCAGCTGAAATATATGTGAAGTTAGAAATGTTTAATCCGAGTGGCAGTGTTAAAGACCGAGCTGCATCTCATATGATTCGTGTAGCAGAAGAACAAGGGTTAATAAAGAAAGGTGCCACTATTATAGAACCTACAAGTGGGAATACTGGTATTGGGTTGGCAATGGCTGCATCTGCTAAAGGATATAAAGCAATAATGATCATGCCGGATAATAGTACGATGGAACGTCGTAATATATTAAAAGCATATGGAGCAGAAGTCGTACTTACACCAAGTGAAGAAAAAATGCCAGGATCAATTCGTAAAGCGCTAGAACTTCAAGAATCCATTCCTAACAGTTTTATTCCACAACAATTTGAAAATGTAGCTAACCCAGATGTCCATCGAATTACTACAGCTTTAGAAATCTTGGAACAGATGGATAATCAATTGGATGCGTTTGTCTGTACAGCAGGTACTGGTGGTACGGTGACAGGTACAGGAGAAACATTAAAAGAAAAGTTACCCCATCTACATGTGGCGGTTGTGGAACCAGAAGGGTCACCCGTCTTATCAGGAGGAAAGCCGGGACCGCATAAACTCGTTGGCACAAGTCCGGGATTCGTACCTGATATACTTAATACGAATGTATACGATGAAATCATTCAAATTAAAGATGAACAAGCTGTCACTTTATTAAAAGACCTTGCTCAAAAAGAAGGGATTTTTCTTGGTCCATCTGGAGCAGCTGCTGTATATGCGGCAATGGAAGTAGCGAAGAAGATTGGCCCTAACAAAAAACTTGTATGTATTGCACCAGATACAGGAGAACGTTATCTATCAATGGATATATTTGATGAAGAATAAATCTCTTATCTTTAAAAGTGAGAAAGATCATAAAAACTGATCTTTCTCACTTTTTTATAGTAAGGAAAAATGAAGGTTCAGGTTGCAGGTGATGATTATTTTCATTCGTATCATAACCCAAAAAACAACATAAAAGATCGATCGAAATGTACATAGACATTGATGTGCTTAAACTCTAAACAGTATTGACAATATACGCAGAAATGGAAGAAAGGCTCATAGAATTGAGCAAAGTAACGCTAGGGTGGAGTTATAGGTGTTAGAATTCATTATTCCGGGTAAGAACTATATGAAACACACCGGTGTTAAAAACAAAATAGAGGAGAAAATATATGTTTGTAAAATTTTTACCGCCCTCAATCAGAAAGTATTTCCAAATGTCTAAGCCAGAACGTCAATATGAACTTCGTTTAACATTATGGCGGACACCATTACTTTATATTATCGCAACTTTTTTATTTGCGGCAATTACGTTATATCTTGATGTTGGTATAGGATTAGCACTATATATGCCTGATTTTTTTAAGGCAGAATTTGAAACTACCCGTTTACTTATTAGTTCGCTAATCGGAGGCGTCTTAACTTTAAGTGCTTTTACATTAAACTCTTTACTTGTAGTCCTTACAACGTTTAGTGGACAATTCTCGCCAAGGCTATTGCAAAACTTTGTAAAAGACAAACAAACGCAACATATTCTTGGAGTATTTAATGGTAGTTTTGTCTATGTTTTAATTATGTTTTTATTTATTAGCAGTAAACCAGTAGATTATTTTTCTGCTGTACCTTTTGTGACAGTTTTGATTGCTTTCATCACTGCCATTGTCTTTATTTATTTTATCAATCATGCAACATCATGGATGCAGGTTCATAATATTACCGATATGATGAAAGATGTTTCTGAAGGAATAATAAATGGTGCTTTTTCGCAAGAACTAGAGGATTTACGTAGGGAGGAACCGGGAAACTTATTAGATATTGATTATCCTCAAAGTGAAACAGTAATATCACCAAAATCTGGTTATATCCAATTAATTTTATTTAAAGATCTTATTAAAGAGGCAAGAAAGGATAATATTGTAATTAAAATAGAAGTACGTGTAGGCAGTTTTGTTTTAAATGGAAATCAACTGTTTACCTATTGGGGACCAGGTGCAAAAAATGTAGATGAATCAAAGTATGTTGAATTAATTCGAATTGGTCACAAGGAGACAGAGATTCAAGATTTAAAATTTGGATTAAATAAACTAGGAGAAATCGCAATTAAAGCTATGGGGAATGATGATCCTAAAACTGCATCAAATACCATTTTTCAAGTGACTGATTTGTTATTGACCTTAGATGAGAAAATGACGTTCTCTCCATATTTAGTCGATGAGAACAATCAGGTTCGTCTAATTTTAGAAGTAGATAATTTTGAATATCATCTGTATCAAGGCTTAGGTGTTATCAGGCATTATGCACAGAAGAATTATCCTATTATCACTGATATCATTGCTGCACTTACAAGGCTGGCAGGAGCTGCTGATAAAAAACATCATGATGTCATTTGGGGGTTTGCTAGTAATACCATTGATCATATTTATACTGAGTTTATTTTTGATATTGATCGCCGATTATTATTAAGAAACTTACACAAGCTCGCTAATATAACAAACAATATTGAACACTACCAATATATTGAGGAGCATTTTAAAGGAAAGGCACAAAATGAATAAAAAGACAGAAACTCCACAAGAATTAAATATTAATTAAGAATAAGCCAGATGCTTCTTACAACATCTGGCTTTTAGTTGTTTTATGCTAGGTCTGGTAACACTACAACTTGAAGGACATGGAGATTTTTTCTGAAGTTAATATTAGTAATAATTATACGTAATCTTCGTTCGTTTATCCCTTCCATCCATGCCGTTTACATGAAGCAGTAATAAAACTAACATTGCTACGAGAAAAGTAAAACAAGCTACCGATAAAAATAATCCTGTTCTAGACCAATCCATGAGCCAGCCAAATAGCAAAGGACCGAGGGCAACACCGATATATCTTACAGAGCCATATAGTGAAGTGATAAAGCCTCTTTTTTCTTTACCTACTGCACCGGCAATCATTGTATTGACGCAAGGCAAAACCAGGCCGGCACCTATACTGCTAAAACATAATGCAAAAATAAACCATACTAAAGGTTCTATCCATATCAGGGAGAGGTAGGAGAATGTCATAAGTAAAAATCCAATCACAGCTAGTCGTTTCATTTTTACAAAATTTTTGCCGATTTTACTACCGGTTCTATATGATGTTGTTACTAAAATAAGTAATGGAATGGCAAGGATAAGTCCTTTCCACACTCCAGTAATATGATCCTCTGTTTCTAGTTTATCGGATAAGTAAAAAAGAATACCGAAGATAGTAAGTAAACACGTTCCACCTGCTAGATAGACCGTAATTAACCATCGGCCTTCCTGTTTAAATACTAAAAATAGACCTTTAACGTATTGATAAAAAGGAGGTGGAGTCTGTCTATTTCTCTTTTCTTTAATTAAAAAGAAAACCAGGATCGCACTGAGAAAACTAATCACAGGAAATGTGAAAAATACAAAATACCATGTAATCAGTGCAAAAGCAGCGCCGATAATTGGAGATAGAACTTTGCCAAGTTCATTAGAGGCTTCGTAAATCCCTAACATTCGGCTTTGTTCACTACCTTTAAAAAGATCTCCAATTAATGCCATGGCAATTGGAAACGTCCCCGCGGCCCCGATACCTTGAATAATTCTGCCGATAAGTAACCAAATAAATGCAGATGAAAAAAATGCAGCACCTATCCCGGCCAACAATCCACCAGCACCAAAAATAACTAAGGAAGGTACGATAATCGCCTTTCTAGAAAAACGATCAGATAGATAGCCTGCAACAGGAATACAAATTGCCGCTGCTATAGAAAAAAGCGTGATGGTTAAGCTTACTTGGATATTACTTAAGCCTAATGCTTCTTTCATTTCAGGTAGTATTGGAATTAATGTAGAATTACCGAGAGTGGTAATAAACGGTATAGAACCCAGTGATAGGATCGCAGCACCTGTATGATTCTTTCCCATGCTATTTGTTCCCCTTTATTTTATATTAATTGGTGGTATGACGAGCCATCCCTTTTGTTTCATTACATGTAGTATTTTTTGTTCGTATTCCATACGTTGATTAATACATTCTGTGAATAAATCACGAATATCTTCTTTTAGAGCAACAGAGATCACCGTATTTGCAAGTATTCTTCCAGCCATTAGTTCATTTTGTACAAGGATAGCCAGTTCGTTATCATTAAACTTTGCTCCGGCCGGGATATCATGTTGATCTACATTTGGTCGATCGGGAGGTGAAGGAGGTAATCGAATTCCAGCTTCTTTCAAAATTCCTTCAATTTGTTCACTTTCTTGCGTAAAACAACTTTCTAATAAATCTTCGACTAATACGCGGAAGTCATGATCGACACTATGATTTATAAAAACTTGCAGTGTCACTAAGGATGTCTTGACTTGATATAAATAACCCCATAAATGATATACTTCACCTGAGTGGAATGGTTCATCTTTATCTTTGAAACGGTGCATGACCATATGAATTCTCCTTTATGCCATTATTAGTACAATATAGGTTTTCCTGTTTATGCGAAGTTATGCTTGAATAAATGAATAGATTTCGCACGACTAATAAATTTGCGCATAAGTTATACTAAAAAGGAAACCAATCTGTATTTTTTATAAAGGTTTTTATTTTTTCAATATCTAAAATTTAAATAGTAATTTAGCGTATCTGCAAGATTATATCCACACCTATTTAGAAAATAGTTGTGGATGAGCTTGTGTATGATAAAAAATGTTTGTCTTTCATGATGGTTCCTGCTATAATACACGTACCAAGTGAATCATAATTCATAGGTTTTGGATAGAGGTGCGGAGACCATCAGTATATACGTAGAAGGGAAATGAGCCCTGTTGAAGCGTATGGAAAGGGGAATCTGCCGAAGCGAGTGAAATACTCATTCATTAACTCGTTGGTGCTGCTATTGAACAAATACAGTGCTGTCATATAGGAGACTATATGGAGGGCTATCGAGCTGGGGAACTTATATGTTCAGCAGCAACGGGCTTCCGTTGGTGCTTTTTAGTTTGGCTTAAACCCTCTTAAGCAAATTTGTTCAAATTATAAAAAGGGTGTGTTTATATGAATTTTGGAAAAGTATTGACAGCGATGGTGACGCCTTTCGATAAACATGAAGAGATCGATTTTCAAGCATTGGACTATTTAATTGACCATCTAATTAATAATGGATCAGATGGTTTAGTAGTAGCTGGTACAACAGGTGAATCTCCAACGTTAACACATGAAGAGAGAATGAAATTATTCGAATATGTTGTAAAAAAAGTAAATGGAGCGGTACCAGTAATTGCAGGAACGGGTTCTAATTATACGAAAGCATCTATTGAACTCACTAAAGAAGTAGCAAAAACTGGTGTAGATGGAGTTATGTTGGTTGCACCTTACTATAATAAGCCTTCACAAGATAGTATGTATGAACACTTTAAAGTGATTGCACAAAGTACAGAATTACCAGTTATGTTATATAACGTTCCTGGACGAACCGGTGTGGACATGGATGTCTCCACTGTTGTACGTTTGTCCCAAATTGATAATATCGTATCCATCAAAGATGCAAGCGGGAATTTAGAAAAAATGACAAATATTATTCGCCTTACAGACGATAATTTCTCTGTATATAGCGGGGAAGACAGTTTAACTTTACCAGCTTTAGCTGTTGGTGCTGCTGGGATTGTATCTGTATCATCGCATATTATAGGGAATGATATGCAAGAAATGATTCGTCGTTTTGAACAAGGGCATGTAGCAGAAGCAGCTAATATTCATCAGAGAGTATTACCTGTCATGCAGGAAATGTTTGCAAATCCAAGTCCTGTTCCAGTTAAAACAGCATTGAATTTACAATCTGTTTCTGTTGGAAAAGTTCGTTTACCATTAATAGAGTTAAATGATGAACAGTTACAAAATTTACAATCCGTATTATCGGATTTCGAACATTCTAAAATGATATAAGTAAAAATTGGAACAGCCTATGAACAAGCAATCGTTTTATAGGCTGTTTTTTTATGAGTGGAGGGATAAGGTGAACAAGAAAGAAATACTACATGGTGGAAGAAATGGAAAGATACATAAATTAGGAGAGAAAGTAATTCGCCCATCTAATAAATGGACACAAGATGTTCATGACTTTTTAAGGTTTATTCATGCAGAAGGTGCTGATTTTGTGCCATACCCATATGGAATAACCGAAGATAATAAGGAAGTATTGTCTTTTTTACCAGGTGAAGTATTCCATTATCCTTTACCTAAACAAGCATTAACAGACGACATGCTTATATCTGCAGCTAAATTATTATGGAATTTTCATCAATATAGTAGAAGTTATGTGTCTAGACTGACCAACAAAGAACAATGGATGCTACCTATTATGTCCCCTGTAGAAGTATTGTGTCATGGAGATTTTGCGCCTTATAATGTGACGATAGAGGACCATAAAGCAACAAGTATTATTGATTTTGATACATTGCATCCAGGATCAGAAATGTGGGATATATCTTATGCTATTTACAGATGGGTGCCTTTCACTTTAGTGAATTCATCTGATGAATTTGTAGATGTATATGATCAAATAAGGAGAACCAAATTGTTTATGGATACTTATGAAGTAACGAATATAAAAAGAAAAGCATTTGTAGCGATATTAACTAGTAGATTAAAAGAGCTAATAGATTTTATGGTTTCTGAAGCAAATAATGGGAATGATGATTTTAAGTTAAATATTGAAAATGGTCATCTTGAAATCTACTTAAATGATATAGCGTATTTACAATCCAATGAATCTCTAATAAGCAAAGGCATTCAATTGTAATTTTTTTCACCTGTTTCTCAATAGTTAATTTCTCTCTAAATGAAATTGTATTTTATGATAATATAAGTAATTATAAATATTTAAAGGGGGAATTCATTTTGGAGAACACCTTAATTCAAGCAGACGATACAATTACATTATGGGGGATTATCATTGTCCTAGCTTCATTAAGTATTTTTTTAGAACAACGTTTTAATTGGGCTTCTAAAGTTACTGGAGCAATTATTGCGCTTGTCAGTGCTCTAATTTTATCTAACTTGGGAATTATCCCTACAGCTTCAAGCGTGTATGATGCTGTATGGAGTGTAATTGTGCCATTAGCAATTCCTTTACTTTTATTTCATGTGAATTTCAAGAAAATTTGGAAGGAAAGCGGTAGATTATTAACGATATTTTTACTTAGTTCGATTGGTACGGTAACAGGAGCAATAACTGCATTTTTAATTTTTAAAGATCATATCCCAATGCTTGATAAATTAGGAGCAATGTTTAGTGGTTCTTACATAGGGGGAGGAGTTAACTTTGCAGCAATGGCAGCTAAATTTGAAACTCCAGGTGAATTGGTATCCGCTGCAGTTGTTGCTGATAATCTAATGATGGCTATTTTGTTCTTACTATTAATGATGATACCTGCAATGAATTTCTTTCGAAAGAGATTTTCTACTCCGCATGTGTTAGAAGTAGAGAAGCAAAGTGCGGAAAATAAAGGTAAAACACAGGCAGAGAGTTTTTGGGAAAGAAAAGAAATTTCACTAAAAGATATTGCAATGTCTGTTGGAACAGCATTTTTATTAGTTATTATTTCTTTAAAAGTAGCTGAATTTTTTGCAGGAATTATTCCAAGTGGCGAACAAGCATCATTTTTCTTTCAATTATTACACGGTCTATTCGGAGATCACTATCTTGTGTTGACGACTATGACATTTATTGTTTTAGCGTTGTTCCCGAGTTATTTTGAAAAACTAAATGGCAGTCAAGAAATCGGAACCTTTTTAATTCATATTTTCTTTGTAGTAATTGGTATTCCAGCATCTATTTCGCTAATCTTTGAAACGGCACCGTTATTATTAATTTTTGCATTTATTATTGTAATGATCAATTTGATTATTTCTTTATTGTTCGGGAAATTATTCAAGTTTGATTTAGAAGAGATTCTGCTTGCTAGTAATGCTAATATTGGAGGGCCAACAACCGCTGCTGCATTTGCAATTGCTAAAGGCTGGAGGCAACTTATCGGTCCTATATTAATTGTCGGAACGTTAGGTTATATCATTGGTAACTATATAGGCACGTTTTTAGGAACATGGTTTGGAACGATGATGTAACGGAGTATGTTGATGAGATTGAGACATACGAATGGTTTGGTCAAAAGACGAATGATAGTTAGAATTAACGTTAGAAATATACGGAGACGCCTTTTTTCACACAGTAGAGAATGAAAATATGAAGAGACTGGAGAAACTAGTTAATTGGTCATCTTTACTTGGACAATAAGATATACTAGTTTTATGAATAATTATTAGGGGGAGTGTAATGAAAACGAATGCAATTGTTGTTGGAGCGGGGATTGCAGGTCTAGTTACTACAGTAGAGATAGCGCAATCTGGGAAAAGAGTGATTCTAATTGATCAGGAACCTGAATCGTCACTTGGTGGACAAGCTTGGTGGTCTTTTGGGGGCTTATTTTTAGTAGATTCCAAGGAACAACGAAGACTAGGAATAAAAGATTCTTTTGATCTTGCATGGAATGATTGGAAATCAACAGCGGGCTTTGATCGTGAAGAAGATGAATGGGGAAAGAAATGGGCAAAAGCGTATGTTGAATTTTCCGCTTCGGAAAAACGAGAGTGGTTACGTAGTTTTGGGATACGTTTCTTTCCAGTTGTTGGTTGGGCAGAAAGAGGTGGTAGTCTAGCTTCTGGACACGGAAATTCAGTACCTCGATTTCATATTGTATGGGGAACAGGCCCGGGTATTGTAACTCCATTTGCAGAGCGCATGCAATCCTATGTAAAGCAAGGATTAGTCACTTACTTACCGCGTCATCGTGCGGAACATCTATTGGTTCAAAATGAAATCGCTTACGGTGTGGAAGGTTCTATATTAAAAAATTCGATAGCACAACGAGGAGAAGCAAGTAACAGAATTGTAGTAGATAGCTTTACATTGAAGGCAGAAAATGTAGTGATTACATCTGGCGGAATTGGAGCAAACCATGAATTAATACGAAAAAATTGGCCGGAGCGACTTGGAAAACCACCAAAAAATATGTTGAGCGGAGTTCCTGAGCATGTTGATGGTAAGATGTTAGAAATAGCGGAACATGCGGGGGCACGAATTGTTCATCGTGATCGTATGTGGCATTATACAGAAGGAATTAAAAATTGGAATTCGGTTTGGGAAAATCATGGGATTCGTATTTTACCAGGGCCATCGTCGATTTGGTTAGATGCAGAAGGAAATAGATTCAATGCACCAAACTATCCAGGATTTGATACATTAAGCACGTTAGAAGCAATACAAAAGACAGGTTACGATTATTCATGGTTTATATTAACTCAAAAGATTATTGAGAAAGAATTTGCCTTGTCTGGTTCAGAACAAAATCCAGACTTAACCAATAAACGAATAAGTGAAGTTCTAAAAAGAGCACAATCTGGTGCACCGGGACCAGTTCAAAATTTTTTGGATCATGGTGAAGATTTTGTAATGGCTTCAAATTTGAAAGACCTCATCCAAAAAATGAATAAGCTGACGGAAAAGCCGTTATTACAGGTAGAACAAGTAACATCTCAAATTAAAGCAAGAGACCTTCAATTAGCAAATAAATTTACAAAAGATTTACAGTTAGCTGCCATGTATAACTCACGTAAATTTCTTGGAGACAAATTAATCCGTACTGCAAAACCACATCCCATTTTAAAAGCTGAAAATGGTCCATTAATAGGTGTCAAACTGCATATACTTAGTCGGAAAACCCTTGGAGGATTACAGACGGACTTATCTGGAAGAGTATTTAATCAACAAAAAGGTATTATCAAAGGGTTATATGCTGCAGGTGAAGTAGCAGGTTTCGGTGGTGGAGGTATGCATGGTTATAGAGCATTAGAAGGAACATTTGTCGGTGGCTGCTTATTTAGCGGTAGAACTGTAGGAAGGTCAATTGCAAGAGGTAAATAAATAAAATTCATTTACTTATGTTTCAATAATGTGTAATATCAGAATAAATTGTATTTATTTTAAAAAGTTATTGTCCCGTCCGAATTTAACGTTCGAATGAGGTACTGGATATTAATAATTTGATTAGAATCGCAAGCTTGTCAGTGAAGGGTATTGATAGAAATCTCTTTTATAGTGGAGGTGGAAAAATGGACTGGAAAGCAATTATTAAAAATGTACCATTACAGGCTAAACCTCAATTATTGTTAGATCAAAATGCGCTTGAATCAAATATAGTTAACATTGAAAAACAAGCAAACGGTAAAAGCATTCGTTTAGCTACCAAGTCAATTCGTTCGATCCCTGTTTTACACAAAATTTTATCATCAAGTTCAACGTTCAAAGGATTAATGTGCTTTACCGCTTCAGAGGCTTTATTCTTAGTTAAACAAGGATTTGATGATATCTTAATTGGTTATCCAACATTCGACAAGAAATCTCTCCAAGAAATCGCAACGCTTAATCTTCAAGGAAAAACAATCACATGTATGGTAGATAGGAAAGAACATATTGAATTATTAACAACGATTCAAAAAGAAGTTGGGGGTCAGTTTTACACTTGTATTGAAATGGATATGAGCAATGATTGGGCAGGATTTCATTTTGGCGTACGTCGGTCTTCACTAAAGTCTTCGAAGGAAGTTATTCAATTCGCAAAATATTTGGAATCTCAAGAAGGTGTATTTCTTAAAGGACTAATGGGATATGAGGCGCAAATTGCTGGAGTTATAGATAATAATGCGGAAGAAAAGATGAAAAGTAACGTCGTTAAGCAGTTAAAGAAAAAATCACTCCCTACTATATCTAAACGTAGAGAACAAGTGCATAAATTACTCCAGAAACACAATATTCAAATTGAATTTTTCAATGGCGGTGGAACGGGCAGTTTACAAACTACTTCACAGGAAGAAGCTATCACAGAAGTTACTGTCGGTTCAGGTTTTTATGCACCATTATTATTTGATCACTATCGAGATTTTCAATTTGAACCAGCTTTATTCTTTTCACTTCCGATTGTTAGACAACCGAAAAAGCATATTTATACCTGTTTAGGTGGGGGGTATGTCGCATCTGGTAGTATCGGAGAAGAGAAACAACCGCAACCAGTGTATCCATCTGATTCTACATTAATTTCTTTGGAAGGAGCAGGAGAAGTACAAACACCAATTCAAACAAAAGTTAAATTATCAATTGGAGATGCAGTTATTTTTCGAGCTGCAAAAGCAGGTGAAATTTGTGAACGTTTCTCTGAAATTTTAGTGATAGATAATGGTAAGTGGATGAAGACATATCCAACTTATCGTGGGGAAGGAGAATGCTTTCTATGAAACAATTACAAAATTACAAGTGGCATAATTGGTCTTCTACCTCCAATTGTTCACCGGAACGAATATATTATCCACGTTCTATTCATGATGTAATTGCAATTGTAGAAGCAGCATCAAATAATAAAAAGAAAATACGAGTAGTTGGAGCAGGACACTCTTTTACAAACTTAGTAATGACTGACGAATGGCTTCTATCTTTAGATAATTTATCTGGTGTTAAGGAAGTCGATTATAATACTCATACCGTAACAGTCTATGGAGGTACCCGTCTTTATGACTTAAGTAAAGTATTAGAAAAACTGGATTTTGCACAAGAGAATTTAGGAGATATCAATGTACAAAGTATCGCAGGAGCAATCTCAACCGGAACCCATGGTACTGGGATTAAGTTCGGGAGTATCTCTACGCAGGTGAAGGAAATAACTTTTGTTACAGCTGGTGGTAAACTTCTAACACTGAATGAGGAGAATAATCAAGAAATCTTCAAAGCAAGTCTAGTTTCACTAGGAATGTTTGGAATAATTATTGAAGTGAAAATCCGGGTAGTACCAAGCCCTGTATATCGTTATATCAGTGACCATGTTTATTACCCGAACCTCCTAAAAAACTTAGAAACGTATATTCAAGATAATCAGCATTTTGAATTTTTTATGTTCCCTTATGCCGATCAAATTCAAACAAAAACAATGAATCCTACAAACTCATCTCCAAAGAGCACAAAACTACATCAGTGGAATAACCTCATTGTGGAAAATTATATGTTTCAAGCAGTATCTCATCTATGTTTAATAACTCCTGGCTTAAGTAGATCAGTAAGTCGTCTCTCTTCAAAACTTGTCAGTAAATCTACTATCGATGCGAAGAGTTATAAATTATTTGCTACTCCTCGTATAGTTCGATTTGTTGAAATGGAATATGGAATACCGTTAAAGCACTTTAAAGAAGCTATTCAAGAAATACGAGAAACAATTGTAAAAAATCAATATACGGTTCATTTTCCGATTGAATGCCGTATAGTAAAACATGATGATATATGGCTTAGTCCGTCATACATGAGAGACTCTGCCTATATTGCATTCCATGTATATAAAGGGATGGAATACCGTACGTACTTTCGAGATATGGAAGCAATTATGAAGAAATATAATGGTCGACCTCATTGGGGGAAAATGCATCAACAAGAAACGAAAGATTTGCGCAAAATGTATCCAAAATGGGATCGATTTATCCAAATAAGGCAGCAAATTGATCCGGAGAAGATGTTCGTCAATCGTTATTTAGATGAGCTTTTTTATAGCGATGAACGAGTAAATGTATAAGTGAGGAGATAGGCAATGGCAAAAGTGATAGGATTTGAGATTAGCAGTCAAGATCCAGAAAGAGCAATCGAGTTTTACAAACTTGTATTTGGATGGGAGGTAGAAGATTCTAATTGGGATTATTGGTCGATTATTCCAGAAACCACTGGTGAATTCGATGCATTTGTTGGTGGAATAAGTAAAGGGCCAAGTGATTTCCCTCATGGAACTCGTATACAAATAGAGGTAGATTCTATTGAAGAAACGTTAAATCTAGCTATACAACATCAAGCTCTAATATTGCGAGAAAAAATGGAGTTTGACAGTTATTACTTAGCATACCTTGTCGATCCGACTGGAATTGGAATCGGCTTAATTGAACTGAAAAGATAATGAATTGCGTTGGAGTGGTAAGTAGAAAAGTGATCATTGCCTTATTTCTATTTGGTTATGTATATGCTATTGTTAGAGATATTTTATTCAATCAGCCTATTGATATTATAGCAGTAATCTTGATAGACCCATTTTTATTATTATTATCCATTGTAATTGCACATAAATTAGTAGATGCTGTATCTGGAACTGCTTCCTTTCATATTAGAAAACAATCGATTATTATCTATATCGTTTGTTTTTCGGTAAGTATTGGTTTATATGCGGTTATTTATCAATCACTTCAAACAACTTTTGGATAGTATACTGGGGGATCATAAAGATATGAAATGAACAAAAAATCCACGAAATAAACACCAAGTTTAAGAAGCGAAATGTTGATACAGACCAATTTTGGAAGTGAAAGTTTTATGATAGATAAAGAAGGATTATATATCGATGGTGAGTACTATACTGTTCCCGATAATAGTTTATACCATGGGATTCGAGTTGGAATTAATAAAGAGAATAGTAGCATTTTAGTGGAATGATAGTATTATACCTGAAATTTATAGATAAATGACAATATATACTGAATTAAATTAAGGAGGAAATTTCATGAGTCTATTTAAAGGAATTGGTGATGTATTTTTACATGTAAATGATTTACAGAAATCTGCTGAATGGTATGCGAAAATTTTAGGGGAGCCAAAGCCAGAAGTAAATACTTCTCACCCCGTACATTGGTTTGGACTCGGAAGCAGAGGCGTGTTATTAGATGATAATCGAAATAATCCGGATTATATAAGGCCTTCTTTTATGTTATTGACTAAAGATATCGACAGAGCTTATGATTGGATTAAAGATAATGATGGTATCATCGAAAAAGAGATTTCTAGAGATGATATGGTTTCGTTTTTTGTCTTCTCTGATATGGATAAAAATATGGTTATGGTCTGCGAACAGCATCAATAATAAACGAAAGCAAAGGTGAGTTATAACTATGGTGAAAACTATTCTGTTTGATTTCGATGGAACAATTGCGAATACTCTCCCATTGTGTTTTGAGGCATTTAGAACAGTATTTAAAGAGTTCGATCATATTTCTTTGACCAATGATGAGATAAAAGAGATGTTTGGACCATCTGAAACAGAAATAATTCAACTAAATGTTAAGCATCCAGATAAATTACAAGCGATTGAACGTTTTTATGAAGTATATGAAGCATTACATCAATCCTATGTTAAACCAATGATGGATCTTCACGATTTACTAGAGAAACTAGATACAAATGGTATGAATCTTGGAATTGTTACGGGTAAAGCAAAAAGAAGTTTAGATGTTTCTTTAAAACAATTAAGAATACAATCAAATTTTGATGTAGTCGTAACAGGAGATGATGTAATTAATCCCAAACCCAATGGAGAAGGTGTAATCAGGGCAATGGAAGAATTAAATGTTACTCCGGAAGAAGTATTGTTTGTTGGAGATAGTGAAGCAGATATTTTAGCTGGAAAAGAAGCCAATGTAACGACAGCTGGAGTTCATTGGAGTGAAGAAGTTCAGTCTGCTAATTTCACTACGAAACCAGATTATTATTTTACTAGAATAGAACAATTCAAAGTTGAATTATTTAAATAAAAGGAGACATCAATGAGTTATAAATGGTTACAGTGGGCAAAAAAAATACAAGCTATATCACAATCTGGTATGAGTTTTACACGAGATAAATTTGATCTAGAACGTTATGAGGAACTTATAAAACTTAGTTCAGAAATAATTGCTGAATATAGTGATTATGATATGGAAGCGGTGGAACAGTTATTTATGAAAAAACCTCTATTAACTTTTTAAGGTTGTAGAGGTTTTATTGATTTTTGAAACTTTTATTAATAGTGATACGTATGAAAAGTTGTAGAAAAATGTTAGGGGGTATCATGTTGTCAAAAGCAGCTATGGAACTAAAGAATGTTTCGAAACAAATTAAGAAAAAAGAAATCATCAAAGGGTTGAATTTTTCCATTGAAAAAGGAGAAGTTTTTGGATTTGTAGGTCCCAACGGAGCGGGTAAAACGACGACGATTCGTATGATGGTTGGTTTGATGGGTATTTCAGAAGGTGAAGTATTGATTCAAGGGAAATCAATTCAATCCGACTATAAGGAGGCAATTAAAGAAGTTGGCGCAATTGTAGAAAATCCGGAGATGTATCCATTCTTGTCTGGATGGAAGAATTTAAAACAATTTGCTCGAATGATGTCAGACGTAACGGATGAGCGAATAAAAGAAGTGATTCAATTAGTGGGCTTAGAAAAAGCGATTAACGAAAAAGCAGGACGTTATTCTTTAGGGATGCGTCAACGCTTAGGGATCGCACAAGCTTTGTTGCATCGACCATCTATTTTAATTTTAGATGAACCTACCAATGGTTTAGATCCAGCAGGTATTAGAGAAATCAGACAATACATACGTGCACTTGCGGAAAAAGAAAATGTGGCAGTCATTGTATCTAGTCATTTATTAACGGAAATTGAACTAATGTGTGATCGAATTGGTATTATTAAAAATGGAGAATTAATTGCAGTTGAATCTGTACGAGATGAGTCTAGTGAAGAAAATAAACAAGTGATGCAAATCACCACGGATAACCCAGATAAAGCGCAAGAAATTCTTGCCAGTAAAGAATCGTTATCCATTCATAAAGAAATGGACTCTATTACAGTTAATTGTGAACGAGATGAAATTCCATCTCTTTTAAAAGAACTACTTAATCAAGGAGTTCTTGTTTATGAAGTACAACAAGTAAAAGGGTCTCTAGAGGATAAATTCTTTGAACTGATTGGAGAGAATGTCATTGGGTAATTTTGTTAATCTAGTCAAAAATGAACAAATCAAAATCTATCACTTAAAATCTACATGGGCAATGTATATTCTTCTTACGTTATTTGTTGTTGGAGGGGCCTTAATTAGTAAGTTTTTTGGTCCAGAAGGTGTAGTTAGCTCGGATTTCCAACCAACTTTACATGAATATTACATGAATACACTAGGTGAAGTACCTGCATATGATGCTTGGGCCTTTCTATATGAAAATATGTTTCTTATATCAGTTATAAGTTTATTCACAATCATTATTGCATCGAGTATTATATCCAACGAATTTAAATGGGGAACGATTAAATTATTATTAATACGCCCTAGTACACGAGCAAAGATTCTATTATCTAAGTATGTTTCTGTATTTTTATTTGCTATTACGATTATGGCATTTATGATGATTTCTTCATTTATCATTGGTTTAATTATGTTTGGTGTGAATGGAGCTAATCCTACTTTAATAGTCGAATCTGGGATGAGTTTCACAGAAACTACCTATTTAGTTCAAATACAAAAGGATATGGTAATAGGTAGTGCTTCATTTATTCTCATAACTACATTAGCATTTACGATATCTACTTTGTTCCGAAGTAGTGCAATGGCAATCGGAATCTCGATCTTTTTACTTCTATCGAATCAAATGATCGCATTCTTTTTAAGCCAATATGATTGGGCGAAATACATTCTTTTCCTAAATATGGATTTAAATCAGTATACTGCAAATGGTACTCCATATATTGAAGGAATGACATTAGGTTTTTCGATTACGATGTTAATTATTTACTATATTATTTTTATAGCTATTTCGTGGTTTTCATTTACGAAAAGAGATGTTGCAGGAAATTAAAGCTACTCGCCAGTTTGATAGAACAACTTCATATTTATAGCAGTAACAGAATAATAGAATAATAGTTCAACATACAAGCGGATATGTTGGACTATTATTTTACAACAAATAAGGGGTGTGGGGATGGGACGTACATTTACAATTTTTAGTTTATTACTGTTGTTTTGGTTAATAGGTTGTTCGAAAGAAAATACGCAGCAGCCTAAAGAAGAGGAGAAGAAAGACAATAAAGAAAGTGATCCGATAATCAAGTTCATACAAGATAATAAGAAAAATGAGAATATAGCTTTTTCTTTGCACTGGAATGATCAGAATATAGTAGAGATTAATTCAAATAAAGATTTACCGTTAGCAAGTACGGCAAAAATCATCGTTGCGATTGAATATGCTAATCAAGCAGCAGAATCTCTAATTGATCCGACCGAAGAAATTGATTTAGAAGAATTGAATAAATATTATCTTCCATATACCGATGGGGGTGCTCATGAGGCTTGGTTGAGTCAATTTGAAAGTAGCACGGAATCTGTTTCATTAGAAGAGGTTGCAAAAGGAATGATTGGGTATAGCTCGAACGCGAATACAGACTATCTTATTGAAAGATTAGGTCTAGACGCCATTAATAATCGAGTTAATGAATTAAATTTATCCCACCATGAACCTTTGTATCCGTTTACTAGTACATTGTGGATTGGACATCACTTATTAAATGATGGTGTCAACGAAGAAGATTTAGTGAAATCATTGCGAAGTATGAGTGATGAAGCATACCGAAATACATCGATAGAGATCTTTGAAGAGTGGAAAAAGTCCTCTCTTACTGATCAAGAGAAGATGGAAGGTTTAGAAGTGCTAACCATGGATGTTCAACGTGTTTGGTCAGATAGATTACCAAAAGCATCTACGAACGATTATATTCAGATAATGGAAAAACTAAATGGTAAAGATTATTATTCTGAACAAGTTCACTCTTATTTAGATCCCGTCATGGAACAAATGATGAATAATCCTGTATATCAAACTGTCGCAGAGCATGCTGGTTTTAAAGGTGGTTCGACAGCATTTGTGTTTACATGGGCAATGTATGGTACAGATAACGAAGGAAATCAAATAGAAATGGCCTTCTTTTCGAATGATTTAAATTCACAGGAATTGGAACTATTAAGTGAGCACATAAGTAACTTTCAAGTGAAATTACTTACAGAAGAAGCATTCCGTGATGAAGTACAGGAACAATTTAATCGTTAGGGATTTAAAAACCCTTTTTGTATTTTGATAATAAATATAAGTATGGTTTTGATACAAGTCGAGATGGTAAATAATATTAGGTTATACAGCAATCGGGCCATATTGTTGAAGAGAAAGCTTACCAAAATAATTTTAGATAAACAATGTCTTTATTGTTGTAATCAATTTATTAATAGCGTCTAATTAACTTGCTTCTTCTAATTGCAGAGGCATTTCTTATGGAGATAAGTATTGCTAAGGACGTTGGGTCATGCTTTAAAATAATTTTGAATAACTTAGATGTATGCGGTAGGGTCAAGTGGTAAATGATATTTTGTTTAATCATTTATGCGGGATACTATTTCTCGTAAGCCTAGTATTAAATTTTAGCAATAAGATCGGAGTAGATAAGCATGAAATTAACAGTAAGTAAATTTGCTCAAATTGCTGATACAACCGTAAGGACATTAAGACATTATAGACAGCAGGGTGTTTTAGTACCAACAGAGAAAAATGAGAAACAGCAGAATGTATATACAATTAAAGAGTTTAAAAAGTTCCATAATATCCAAGTGCTGAAAAGGTTAGGACTATCACTAAGAGAGATTAAAGATTACTTTGAGGAACCTGAGTATTCTTTTGAAGAAATGATTGATATACAGGAAAAAGTATTAGTAAGGAAAAAAGAGGCGATTGACTATTCTTTGGAGATGATTGATCGAATTAAATCTATAAACGATGTAGATCGAAACAAAGAGTTGGATGTTGAGATCTCGATGTTACTTATGAATTTAATGCGGTTTGAAAAAGTTCAAAGAGATATATTCGGGGAGTATTACTCCAAAGAATTTGTCAATAAATACTTCCCAAAAGATAAATCGAAACAAAAAGAAATTGATAAACTCAATATGAACTTATTGAATATCGTTAATAATGCAGTTATCAATGATTATTCGCCTAATGAAGAATTAGTACAGGAAGAATTAAAAGAGTTGATGTTGCATAGCCCTTTAAAAGAGTTGAGTATAGAAACTGAAGAAACCAACGAAGAGTTATATGAAAAACTTGAACCATATATATCACTGTTGCCAAATGAAATGGTTAACTTTCTTGCCGGGGCGATTGAAGTTTTACTAGAAAGCCAGGAGTAAATAATCTTTAAGGTGTAAAAATAATATCAATAAATACTTGCGGAGGACGTTGCGTCTCACAGTAAAATTGAATTCATCAAGAAAAAATGAGGTGAATGACAATGACGCACGCGTCTGTATTTCGAAACCGAGCTTTTAATTTCATAATGGTTGCTGGTTTTTTGGCAATTATGGGTTATACCATGTTTTTTACGACGACCACTTGGTATGTCATATCTGAATTAGAATCGGCTGGATCATTAGGAATTGTCCTTATCGCAATTACCGTACCAAGATTAATGATGATGGCTTTTGGTGGAGTCGTCTCCGATAAATTTAAGAAAACCACGATTATGTTTAGTACGAGTCTAACACAGGGTATTTTATTATTAACAATCTTCCTGTTGAATTATTCAGATAATATGTCAATGTTTTCCTTAATCATCCTTGGGATGTTTTTTGGTACTTTAGATGCTTTCTCAGGACCAGCTAGTTCATCCTTAATCCCTAAAATTGTTCAAGAATCACAAATCCAACAGGCGAATGCCTTTTATCAAGGAGCCACCCAAATTGGTATTATTGCAGGTCCTGCTTTAGCGGGGGCTGTAATGGAAGCATCGAATGTAGCATCAAGTTATCTAGTTGCTACAATTGTAGTCTTTTTGTCGGCAGTTTTCATGTTTCCTCCGTTTCTAAAAGAAGGAGAGGTAGAAAATAAAGTTAAGCAGACACCGCTAAAAGACTTACAAGAAGGGTTCTCATATATTAAATCAAGAACCTTTCTACTAACAGGAATTTTAGTTCTGATTACATTAAACTTCTTTGCTTTTGGTGCGATACAAATAGGTATTCCAATTCTCGTCGAGTTATATGGAGGAACTCCAATAAATTTAAGTTATATAGAAGTTTCACTAGGATTAGGGATGTTATTTAGTTCAGGAATTATTGGGTCAATAAAGATTAAGCGAAGGGGACTAACATCAGTAATAGGGCTTATTATAACACTCATAGTTGCTGTTGTCTTTAGCCAAGTACCTAATCTTTATGTACTTACGGGACTCGCTTTTCTAATCGGTTTTTTCATGACCTTTGTTTCCATTCCATTCTTTTCCTCTGCTCAAGAAAGCACGGATGGACGAATTATGGGACGTGTTATGAGTGTTATCTTTTTAGCCATGAACGGTTTTGATCCGATTGCCTACGTAGGAGTGACGCTATTTGTTTCGAATGGGTTCGATATTCAAAACGTCATGTTGGCATTTTCTCTTACAGGTCTAATCATTGCTCTATTTATTTTGTGGAAAGGAAAAACCTATCGACAAGATAACACCCATTTACTAAAATCTAAGACGAAAAAACAATAAATCAGGGTTAGTAATATGAGCATCCTAAATACGCCTTAAGTTAGATTTATGAGGTGAATTGTATTAAAGCTATGCAAAGGGCGCTTTATAGAATTAAACTGGACCCTTTTTAAAATTCTTCAAAAAATGAGCTAGTAGTTCTCATTATTTTCTTGGAAAATCTAAAACAAAAAGCTTATGTTAAAGATAACTTATTAAATAAACGGGCGCTTTAGCTGAGTAAAGATGTTCATTTATTGGGCCAGATTATGGAATAACTTTTGTGTAACATGAAACATTTTGTCTTTGGGATTCGTAAGTCAATTGATGGTACTGATGAATCACTCTAAAGATATAGGAGGAGAAGCAATGAACTTAGACGGTTATTGGGAAGGGAAAATCGAGGTTCCAAACCAGCAACTCCCTATTATTGTGGAATTTGAAGAAGAGGATGGTAAGTTGAGTATTCCTGTTCAGGGATTGAATGATTGCCCGTTAAGTCATGTGAAAGTTGACGATTCTAGCGTATTTTTTGAAATGGAGATTCAAGGAGATATTCTCACTTTTGATGGTCAATTTGAAGAGGAAAAAATAAAAGGAATCTTTACTCAGCAAGGACGATCCTTTTCGTTTGAGTTGGTGAAAGGGAACTTAGACAATGCATCTGAACTTGTGGATAAAGATCTGACGGAAATAGAAGTTTCAGATGGTGTGATGAAAGGAAAAGTTGAGACTCCTGAAGGACAAGGACCTTTTCCGGTAGCGATAATCATTGCTGGTTCTGGTCCAACGGATAAAGACGGTAACTCTAAAGCATTGCCGGGGGAAAATAATAGTTTGAAAATGATCGCTGAAGATTTGGCCTCAGAAGGGATTGCAAGCATTCGTTATGACAAACGGGGAGTTGGAGATAACATGATTCTGGGAGGAAATGAAAAGGATCTACGCTTTGATGATTATATAGACGATGCTGTAGCATGGATGACATATGCTGAAAACAACGATTTGTTTTCTAGTGTGAGCGTGATTGGTCACAGTGAAGGATCATTAATTGGTATGGTGGCGTCTTATCAAGAGGATGCAGATGCATTTGTGTCGTTGGCGGGAGTAGGAAGGCAAGCCAATGATATTCTACATGAGCAATTAGAGACACAGCTTTCCGGTGACCTGTTGAAGGAAGCCAAGGAGATTTTGGATAACCTTAAACGTGGCGAAACCGTTAAAAATATCAGCTCGGAATTAAAAAGCATCTTTCGTCCTTCCGTTCAACCATATATGATGTCCTGGATGGAATATAATCCAAAGCAGGAGCTGGCCAAATTAGATTCCCCAATCCTGATTATCAATGGAACAAGAGATTTGCAGGTTCCGGTCTCTGATGCTGAGATCCTTTACAGTGCTAAGCCGAATTCCGAGTTTCTTATTATAGAGGATATGAACCATGTATTGAAAGAAGCACCTGCCGAGCAGAAGGGAAATTTAGCTACTTATTTTAATCCGGATATTCCTTTAGCAAAAGGTTTGATGAATTCAATTATTGATTTCCTGAAAGAGAACAGTAATCGTTAATTGTTCAATCAACGGGCGAGAATGGAATAAAAGTAGTTAAATGTGTAACTAAATCATTTAATGATGCAAATAGTACTAAAATTGATATTTAGGATAATTTTATTATAAAAGACTACTAACAGGAAAGGTGACGTAATGGCAAATAATTATAAGGGAAATGGTGGATTACTATGGAGGATTGTTCATAATGAGACAACTCTGTATGTTCAAGGCATCATTCATTTAGGCCATGAAGATTTCTATCCGCTTGCAACTGAAATTGAAAAGGCTTATGACAGTGCCGATGTAATTCTTCCAGAGATTAATGTGATAAAACCTGAAGTAAATGAAGAAGAAATTAATAAATTGGCTTTATTTCGTAAGGGGATGACATTGGATGAAGTTTTATCAGTGAAGTATATACAAAAACTTTCAGACATATTTTATGCGCAAGGATTGTCTCTAAAGAAATTTAATAAATATCAACCATGGTATATAGAAAGTTTATTAGGAGCATTCGTAAGAGAAAAAAGCGAGGTAGCACCAGAGTATGGGGTTGATTTATATTTCCTAAAACGAGCTTCAAACGATGGAAAAGAAATTATTGAATTAGAAACGGTTGAAGATCAATATAACGTTTTTAGTGGCTATAGTATAGATACACAAGTCCAAATGCTAGAACATACGATACAAACATATGAACAGCAAGCTGATTGGATAAACCAATTGGGATATAACTGGATACACAGCAACAGCAATAGCGGTAAAGAAGCACTAATTAAAATTGTATCTAATGACCTTGAGCGTGCTGATGGTGAGTATCAAAAAGAGATGAATGACACTCGCAATATGAATATGGTTAACAAACTTGATAAACTATTACAAAGTAATAGTGGAAAAACCTACTTCGTTATAGTCGGTTGTGGACATACGGTGATTAAGCCGAGTCTCCCAAGCGAACTTGAGGAAAAAGGATACAATGTTGAACGTGTCTATTAATACGAATAATAGATACACCAATAAAAAGCGTACTATAAATCCATTATCGGTAATCTTGAACAAAAACCTTACAAAACAATACTTTAGCACAGTATTGTTAAGGGAAGAGTTACATTTAAGTTTGGGATCTTCAATATCGAACTTCAGCAAACGAGCCGCTTTAACGGAATAAAAAAGCGTTCAAATTTGCATTATCGGGCAGTGAAAGAGGTGAGCCAAATATTTTTTGTCTCTAAGAAAGATGCTTTATACTCTGTTGTTATATGGGGAACCATAGTTTTGATTTTAAGTGTTGTTATTCGTTCTATTAGGGGTACCGTCAGGAAAAAGCGGATTTACAACGCTAAGCGCATTTTCCTGACGATTACCCCAATTTTAACAACGTTAAGACAGTTTTAGTGGTCTTAGAGAATCTAACTCAACCATTTTTTCAGAATTAAAACGGTACTCTCCTAGTAAATTTATATGCTCCCAGCCTAAAGGAGACATATGATGCAACAAATCTTCATTAAAATTACCTAAACCTTTTTGGTATTCAACTGCTTTTGTCAGATGTAGAGTATTCCAGACACTAATGGCGTTGATAATTATGTTTAAAGAACTGGCTCTTTGCAATTGATGCTGTATGGTTCCTTCTCTAAGCTCTCCTTGTTTTCCGAAGAAAATAGCTCTTGCCAGTCCATTCATGGCTTCTCCTTTATTCAATCCTTTTTGTATTTTTCTTCTTAGTGATTCATCCGAAATATAATTCAAAATAAAGATCGTTTTTTCTATTCGTCCCATCTCACGTAAGGCTGTAGCCAAGCTGTTTTGTCTTGAATAAGAACCTAGTTTCCCCATAATAAGGGATGCTGAAACTGTTCCTTCCCTTATAGAATGAGCTAATCGCAAAACATCCTCATAATTTTCTTTAATGACCTTTGTATTTATTTGTCCACGTAAAATGGCTTCTAATTTTGGATATTCACTTGCTTTATCTATTGTAAATAATTTCGAGTCTGATAAATCTCTTATTCTTGGGGCAAATTTAAATCCTAATAAATGAGTTAGTCCGAATATTTGGTCTGTGTAACCGGCTGTGTCTGTATAATGCTCTTCTATATTTAGATCCGTCTCATGGTGCAACAAACCATCCAAAACATGAATCGCATCCCTTGAATTAGTATGAATAATCTTTGTGTAGTAAGAAGAGAATTGATCACTGGTAAAACGGTAGATGGTGGCTCCTTTTCCAGTTCCATAATGTGGATTTGCATCTGCATGTAATGACGAAACACCGAGCTGCATTCTCATACCATCTGACGAAGATGTTGTGCCGTCACCCCAGTGGAAAGGCAAATGTAATTTGTGATGAAAATTTACTAATACGGCTTGTGCTTTATTCATTGCTTCTTCATACATGCGCCATTGAGATACATTGGCTAATTGCTTATATGTAATTCCGGGTGTTGCTTCAGCCATCTTGCTCATACCAATATTCATTCCCATTCCTAAAAGGGCAGCCATAATAATAATTGTTTCTTCTTTATCCGGTTTTCGATTATTGGAAGCATGAGTAAATTGCTTATGAAATCCTGTTATATAAGCAACATCCATGAGTAAATCGGTTAATTTTATTCTTGGCAGCATCTGGTAAAGGCTTGCACTAAATTTTTTTGCTTCTTCTGGAACACCCTTTTCTAAACGTGCAAGTGACAGCTTTCCTTTGTCAAGAGAAACTCCGTCCAACTTGTTGGAATTGGCAGCTAACCACTTTAACCTTTCATTAAGGCTGCTGGTTCTCTCCGTCATATAATCTTCGAATGATAAACTGACTGATAATCTCGTTTTCTCCTTCGTTTGATTCCATGTATCTTCTGAAAACAAATATTCCTCAAAATCTCTATATTGTCTGCTACCAACAATAGAAACATCTCCTGCCCGAACATGCTCCCGAAGTTCTGTTAAAACAGCCATTTCATAGTAATGACGATTAATTGTTGTACCATCCTCCTCGTATAAATGCTTTTTCCAACGTTTTGAAATAAAATCCACAGGTGAGTCATCAGGTACTTTTCGCTTTCCGGATTCATTCATTCCTCGGATAATCTCAACGGCCTGTAAAAGTGGCTCATTTGCCTTTGTAGAATGAAATTCCAATACCTTTAATAACGTTGGCGTATATTTTCTTAGTGAATAAAATCGTTTTTGCAGTAAGTCTAAATAATCATAGTCGGCAGGACGTGCAAGCTCCTGAGCTTCTTCGACCGAAGAGACAAAAGAATTCCATTCGATAACGGATTCTAAAACCTCGAAAACGTCTAATTTTTCCTTTTTTGCTTTGATTAAAGCTTGTCCGATGTTCGTAAAGTGTATAACTTTCTCATTCAGCTTTTTACCGTTTTGTTTCTGAATTTCCTCTTGAGCCTTACGGCCTTTTGATAACAGACTAAGTATTTGTCTGTCATGAATTTCAAAAGCCTTATCCGTTAACTCCTGAGTAAGATGTAATAAATAGACTGTTAATATCGAATATCGTTTATTTTCTTGAAAATCACGGAATGCATAAGGCTCATATCTTGAACCTAAACGAGATAGCTGTAACAGGCGATTGCGATGCAAATGGCTAATTTTTACCGTCTCCAATTCTATTTCCCGTATGTATTCGAGTCGTTCTATTACTTTTAGAAATGTTTCGGGTGAAGGATGACCCGGTGGTTCCTTTAACCAACCCAATATTGTTTTATTGGATTCGGATGGATGCTGCGAAGTAATGATTTCTTCAAGCTTTTCTTTTTGCTTATTTGTTAGGGATTGACTAACCATATTAAACAACTTTTTTTCAGCTATTTCTCTCGCCTCCCAAACTATTCTTTCAAGTGTAGTGATAGCAGGCAGTATGATTTTGTTTTTTCTTAGAAAATCTATGCATTCATGTAATAGATGAATGGCATCACCATTTTCCAAAGCTATTTGATGAAGATACTTAAATGTCATTCGATATTCTTTCAGAGTAAAAGTTACAAAGTCGTATTCAATTCGAATTTCTTTCAAATGATCCCAAAGTGTATTTTCTCTTTGAGGATAATGACTAAGCGAGGATGGATTGGTACCAATTTGTTTCGATATATAATGTATGACCGAATCTGGGATGCTTTTGATATGGGTGTATGGCCAACCGGGATACCGAAGAACAGCTAATTGAATAGCAAACCCTAAACGATTTTCCTCTCTCCTTCGCTTATTAATAATTTCCAAGTCCCGTTTGGAAAAAGTGTAGTAGGTTCCCATTACCCACTCATCTTCAGGAATTTGCATAAGAGCCAGTCTTTGATCTGGCGTAAGTAATTCTCTTCCTCTCGCAATTTTCATATTGTATCATCCCATCTCTGCAATTATTCAGTTTATTAGTACAATTATATACCAATAGAGTGTACTCTATTGATACAAGTCTAGTAGACTGATAAAATCATAGTTAAGAGTGTCTCATAAGACTTATCTCAAAAGTGAGGTGATATTTTGCGGAAAATCGGTTATATTCGTGTCAGTTCGACTAGCCAAAATCCTTCAAGGCAATTTCAGCAGCTGAACGAGATCGGAATGGATATTATATATGAAGAGAAAGTTTCAGGAGCAACAAAGGATCGAGAGCAACTTCAACAAATGTTAGAGAATTTACAAAAAGATGACATTATTTATGTGACAGACTTAACTCGGATCACTCGTAGTACACAGGATTTATTTGTATTAATTGATGATATAAGAGGTAAAAAGGTAAGTTTAAAATCATTAAAAGATTCATGGCTAGATTTATCAGAAGATAATCCATACAGCCAATTCTTAATTACGGTAATGGCTGGAGTTAACCAATTAGAGAGAGATCTTATTCGTATGCGACAACGTGAAGGGATTGAGTTAGCTAAAAAGGAAGGAAAGTTTAAAGGACGGTTAAAGAAGTATCATAAAAATCATGCTGGAATGAATTACGCGGTGAAGCTGTATAAAGAAGGAAGTATGACTGTAAATCAAATTTGTGAAATTACAAATGTCTCTAGAGCTTCATTATATAGAAAGCTGTCGGAAGGGAAACAATAATCGTTAATTATTCCACCATAAGAAATGTGGCTTTTTAAGTAATCGGACCGATATTGAGAAGTATTACACTTAATCTGAAAAATGCATCACCTCAGTTTTTCGTGTATAAAAAAAGGACCGGTTTCCCGATCCTTTACTCACATATCTTGTTGCATATTTAGTCTTCATCAGACGAAGGATATGTCTTGTCAACTAAATCCAGCCCGTAATCTTCCAGCTTGCCATTAACCGCATTCCATGCCCATTCGGATATAGACATATCCACATTTTCAAATTTGGTATGAAAATCAGGTGTTGCTATTATGGTATGCATTGTTAAATTTCGTGGGTCATCGTACCATGGTAACCCATCCCAAATAAACAAATATGCACCAGCTTGCTCTTTGAATTTCGGTATCGTTTCCTTTAATTTTTGCTGATATATATCTGCTCTTTCTTCATCTGTCTCCATATTTCCTGTATCAAAATAATTTTGTACCTTTGCTAAATCTCCATCTCGAGTAGATGAATCAAATAAAATATTAACCTCATCTCCCCACTTTTCATGTAATGCAGTTAAACTGTCTAACGTAATATTATTGGATACTAATCGATCAGATATATGTTTTGGTGATTTCCAAACATCTGTTGCAATACTATGCCAATCATCATTTAGAAGCAAAGATGAATCTGCCAAAACCGTCTTACTCGTTGCGTTTGGAAAATAATTGCTAAATACATCATCGGCAAGTAAAGATGCGCCAAACCCACCGGCACTGTAGCCTGTAACTAAAACCGCATCGGGATTATCGATACCGGCATGTTCCATAGCTTCCTTCATCGCACCTGTGAAATTGGTATATCCATTATGGTAGAGCGTTTTTTCATCTCCGTCTTTGTCTGTATACTTGAATTCTCCGGTTCCTGCATGAAAATCGCCTGTTGCATACGGGAACGCAATGACAGTCCAGTCTTTAAAAGGATTATCATCTGTTGCGGTTGCGATTCCGCCCATGTTCATGGTTAAATTTGCCACAGCATCTATAGAAATTCGTTTTGTATTATAAGTTTCTTCCCTTGCCATTTCTTCATTAACGCTGACTCCGCCACCTGCGAAGTAAACAATCACTTTATTTTCACTGCCTTTTTTGAACAGTGCACGATATTTGCTTCCATCTGATGATTTCATTTCATCAGTTGTAACACGATACCATTTGTCAACTTTCGGATCATCTTTTAATTCGGGATATTGCAAGACAAATAGATAGACACCCAACAAGACAATCAAAATGAAAGCCAATATAATACTCAGGATTTTCAATACTTTCTTCATAATGATACCTCCAATAATTTTACAGGCATATAGGTATCAAGTTATTCTACTCAATGCGTGCCTTAATTTCATTCCATACTTTTGTATATTGTTCCTTGTTTGTACTGATTGATAGTGCCTCCTGCATTGTAGAATCCATTTCTTCTAATGAATGATTTTCTACCCATGTACTTAGTTCATCAGCGACTTCCTTCTGGTAGATGGCAAGAGAGCCATAGACCGTATCATCGATTCCCTTGTGTGCGGGCAACTGTTTGCTGTTGCCTGCATATCTTTCCAACAACAAGAGGAGCTTCTCTGGTACTAGCTTTTCTGTATTTTTTAAAGTTTTATCCATCATATCCTTTAAGTATGGCATGGTATCATAGCCGCCAGTTGTGGTAGGTGCTGAATGACTTCCTTTTGCACTGATAGGACCGTCATCAATCACATTGATGGTCAATATTTTTTCACTATATGGCATTTTTCCCGCTACTACGTTGTTCTTAAATACATATTTATTAACGGACATTTCATTCTGGTTTGCTAATTGTTCAAGCGAAGAACTTAATATCCCAGGATAGTTGTCCTCTAAGCTGGCATTAAAACCTTTCGGCAATGTTCCGTCATTATCGTCATAGGTGTATTTATTTGTTATTTGGTCGACAGGTACCAATATGTCAGCTGTATTATGGTTTATAACAACTGGACTGCTGAAGGATTTTGCCATACTAACTGGGGATAATGCTTCCCATAAAGGGTCATTTTCTTTCGGTAGAATGTCATTAATAGGCTGAAACGATTTTGATATCATACCCTGCACCGGCATTTTAAAATTAAATAATCCGGAGTTGCGGTTAACTTCATCAGCCTTCGGAAAATAAACATGAGCATTAAAGTAAATATTTGCGATTGGTGAATTTGCAATCGAAGCAACCGTTCCCATGTGAAGTTGGCTCAGCATTAAGGTCGTGTATCCTCCTGCACTGCCTCCAACCATTGCTATTCTTTGCTTATCAATTCCATTCATATTTCTTAGCGTATATAGTGCCGCATTATTGAAAACCAAATCATCTGTAGCTAATATTCCGTTATATTCATTTTTCACATTATACGGTGAAGCTACTGCCCAACCGTTTTTTATATAAGCTACAAAATCAGCAGTATTTTTATCTACTGCATAATGCGGAACAAATATAACGGGATGATCTCCTTGCACATTTGACGGCTTGTATAAAACAATCTGCCTTGTATCGATTTCACCATTAGCTTTAATGTATTTAATATCAATGATTTCTTTTTGAAATTCATCTTCTGATAAAGTCTCGATGGCATCGTTTCCTTGTAATGTTAATGCCGCAACCAAATCTTCACCAAATATATCTTTGAATTTTGAAAATGCAGATAATCCACACACACAACAAAAAACAAACACACACAAAATAACCCATAAGAGCTTTTTCATAAAATCGCCCCCTTTATAGAAAAATGATTTTTAATAATGTTGGAACAGAGATTTGACCTAATATCCAAGCTACTGCAATAATAACTGCCAATGTTAGTATTGCTTTCTTTTTAGCCTTCAAAAACATTGTAACCTTATTCATGTTCAAGCTTGGTATCCTCCTTTAGCCTGTGCGATCTTTTTAATTTATCGGCATATAAGTATCCAGGTATTCTTCCACTGTCTGCATATACCTGACATACAGGTCATTGTCATTTTGAAGTGCATGTCCAGAATGCGGGAATTCAATGTATTCATGTATGACGTTATTTTCTTCCAACGCATTCACAAGATGCTTCACTGTATCAAACGGGGCCACTTTGTCATATACACCATGGGCGACGACAGTAGGTACCGATTTCTCATTCACCCACATATATGCTGAAATTGGTTTGATTGCCTCATCATAAGCTTCCGTGCCGAACATATCCGCCGTAATTTCCGTACCGGACATGACTGAAAACAAATTGGCTGCTGCCTCTGGGTTCTGATCAAAGCCGTATGGAGACCAGTCTTCTGGGTAGAAGCTCGACGGCCCTACAGCCTCAAATAGCATCTTCACTGGAATCGGTGATTCATCCGCATCGCGGTATGCATAGAGCATTGCTAGCGTCCCACCTGCAGATCCTCCGGATATTGCCATTGAATCAAGGTTGTATCCTAACTTCTTTGCCTCTTCGACAATAGCAGGGATACTGCTCTTAATTTCCACTGACTGTGAATAAACGCTGGCTTCAGGGTGTTCTTCATTGCGAAGGGTGTAATTGATTCCTGCTGCCACATAGCCTTTAGAAGCCAGCCACTGCAGCATGCTTGCATCATCCAATTTATCACCCGTCGTGAATCCTCCCGCATGGAGATATACGACAAGACCATAAGTTTCTTTTGTATTATCAGCAGGTACATATAAATCAAATTTATTTGCTTCACCATCTCCGTAAGCAATATCGGTATAAGTCGTCCCAATCTCCTCATTCCAGTCTACGGAATATTTCTTTAACTCCGGAGAAGTATACGTCATTTTGAAGATAGCTGATCCTGCAAAAGAAACGATAAACGCCCCTACACACAGCAGAATAAACATGCCTACTTTGTTTCTTTTCTTTTTATCTTTTCTCATAGGAAATTACCTCCGAACAATGATCCGCCGACCATCAGATTAATAAACATTCGAACTGCCAATCTTCCTAAAATTAGACCGGCAATAATCACTATACCGAGAATAATGATTCGTTTTATAGTAAGAAAATGTGTCATATGTTTCTCCTTTATCTTCGTATTTTTAAATTCTATCAATTCTACTTGACAATCTAATGCATCAAGTGTACTCTTTCGATGTATCAAATGTACCAGCCCTTATCTGTAGGTTCAATACATACAAGGAAAATGGTACAAATACGGGGGGAATGTACCATCATGAATAACGAAGAAAAAAACACGTTTGTAAAAGAACAAATCACGGAAGCTACCATAAACCTATTAATGGAATATGAACTTTCCCAAATATCCATAAGTCAAATAACCACGAAAGCGCAGGTGAGCAGAAATTCTTTCTACCGAAATTATGTAGATAAAGAGGATATCTTACTGAAATACGTAAACAATTTAATTTCGAAGTGGGATGCGGAGTATCAATTAATAAATAAGGATTCCAATGCAGAACTATTTGGCAGCTTGTTTAAACACTTAAAAGAACATAGCGATTTTTACCTTTTGCTAAAAAAACGAAAGTTATTCTATTTGTTTTTAAATGTGTTTATCGAGCTTTATGGAGCTAAAACCGAACATGACAATATGGCTGCCTATGTTACATCTTTTATAACCTACGGAACTTATGGCTGGATTGAAGAATGGATTGGACGGGGCATGCAAGAATCAGCTGAGAGCATGTCGGCACTCCTCTCAACACACGGAATGAAGTAATCAAAAAAGTTCTGCTAGCCATCAAAATCTTCGTGAAATCGAATATTAGATTCTTTAAAGAAATCACTAGCATTTATTCATTTAATAGCATTAATTTATTTTTACATAAGGCTGTTAAGGTAAGTAATTCAATATTGAATGGAACCGTTAATAAGAGGAGTCTGAAATGAAAAATCTTATAACGCAGTACAACGATACTGTTAACAAAAAAATTATATTCAACGCGCTTTAATTGAGAAATGAAAAAAGCCTAATTTCTTCACAGTCAATGAGAAAATAGGCTTTTTGATATTAAAATTTCCTTAACGTTGTAAATCCGCATTTTCCTGACGCTACCCCTATTATTACTTTTAGCGCATCTAATTTTATTGAAGGATTAGTTGGATTTATTATAGTGGTTTTACTTATTTGGGTGTGGTTTAGTACTGGTTATCAAATTGCAAACGATATTGTTAAAGTAAAGGCTGGACCATTTAAAAAAACAATAAATATACAAGAAATTAACAAAATAAGTCAGAGGAAAAGTGTGTGTACAGCAGCTGCTTTAGCTACTGATAGATTGGTAATACAGGAAATATAATTTGGATATTCTTGTGTCTCCTAGGAATGAGTGTGATTTCATTAAACTCCTTCTGAGCAAAAAAACACAAATTCAAATAGAAAAAGAGTTCCCAAAAATATAAAATCTAAGATCCACTCATTATTTTTGGAATAGTCAATCTAAAAAGGTCTAGTTGTGTAATATCGCAATAGGGCGCGATTCATTAACAATGTATGTAGCCATATAGCGTAAAAAGGCTATTGCATAAGGATTATCAGCAACGAGCAGGATTATTATTGGATAAAAATATCGAATTACTTGTATAAAAAGTCACTTTAAAATCGGAAATGCGAGAACGTCATACTAAAAGTTGGTAAATCTATATGACGAGGAGGAAAATACGATGATAATTGAAAGAGTTACATCGCTTGAACAGTATAAGTTAGATTTACTAATAGAAGATAGTTTATCTGAAGGTTATAAATTTATAAAGAGATTAGTTGATGAATATACATTAGGGAGCAACAAATTTGATAATAATGGTGAGGCACTTTATGTTGCAAGAATTAATGACGAGGTTATAGGAATTGGGGGTCTTAATATTGACCCCTATCTTAATCTTTCCGATGTTGGACGAGTAAGGCATCTTTATGTTTTGCGTAAGAAGAGAGGTATTGGTGTAGGAAAGAAACTTCTAACTACAATAATTGATAAAGCAAGGGGGAGTTTTCGGACAATAAGGTTACTTTCTACTGATAATCCAGCTGCCGTTAATTTATATATAGAATGTGGATTCTCAAAAGTAGAAGGAATTCATAAAGCTAGTCATATATTGGAAATGTCAAAAGCTGATATTGAATGATTGGTGTTAAACAATACCAGCTAATAGCTGTAAATAATTAAAGCTAAAAAACTTTAAAAAAACATGTTACACTAAAATTGAACATACTAAATAAACCTTTTGATTTAAAGGAAAAAAAATAAGAAATTAAAGCAACTTACGCTTGGTCTACAAAGACTTCTTGACGTTTTAACATCGCATGAATCCAATGAACAAGCTTGTTTGCGCAAGCAATAATTGCGACTTTATGTGGCTTGCCTTCATTTCTTTTGCGATTATAAAAAGCAGTAAGCTTTTTGTTTCGTTCCTTGGCTAAACCGCATTGCACGGCCGTGTAAAGTGTTTGTCGCAATCTCGATGAACCTCTCTTCGTGATACGATTGATGGAAGCTTTAAATTTGCCGGATTCAAACACAGAAGGATCCAATCCTGCATAGGCTACAAAGCTTTTTAGGATGATCGAACTGATTGATATCACCAATTTCGGAAAGGATTGTTGCCGCAATCTTATCTCCGATGCCGGGTATGGATTGGATTATTCTGTATTCCTTAAAGGATTTAGCTAGAATACTTATTTCTTTTAATAATTCGGATAGGTGCTTTTGATACTGGAAAGCATATGAATATACATGTTCAAACTGACAAGTTGTCCATGGCTAATTGGAGACTGATAAGGATTGCGTCTTGCAGCTTCTTTTAATTGTCGTGCTTTGTCTAGAAACCAATCATAAGAGCATCTAGCTCCAAATTGTCGCATCTCCTCAACCAGACTTTCTTCCGAGAGCGCATGAACATTTATAGCAGTAGGATAACTCAATAAAGTGTTTAATGATAATTCCCCATAAAGATCACTAAAAACCCTATGGTATTCTGGGAATACTTGATCCAATGCTACTTGAAATTGAAGTTTTATTTGTACATAGCTGTCTGTTAAAGCACTGTGCTGTCTTGTTAAGAGACGCAAATTAAGAGCTTTCTCTGTTTTCTTTTGATAGATTTCAAGGTCTTCCTTGTAATAAAGCTCTCCCAAATGGTACGCATCAGCTTTATCCGTTTTTACTTGACGTAAACTTGTCTTTCTTGCCTCAAAAGAAACGACTGGATTAACCAAAAAGTAAGCTATATCGTGATTTTCAAGAAATTGAAGTACTGGCTCGTGATAGTGACCAGTAGATTCAAAGATTACAGCCGGAGGCTGACCAGAGATCTCTTTTACTTCCTGATAAAAGCTATGAAACGTTTGAAGACCTGGTAAATCAGGTGTGATTTTAAAACTTTGCTTATACGTTTCTTTTCTTTGTAAAAAGGCTTGAATCTGACTTTCACCTTTTGCGACATCCAAGCCAATGACAGGGTCCATATAAACCACGCACCTTTTAATAGATTTGCCGGTTCGCCTCTTCAATACTTATAGTGTCATAGCTTCGCTTGTTATACGGGATCTGAGTCCCAACCAGCCTCAAACATGTTTCTATAAGTAGAGGGTGGACAGTATTGCGGACGGGATCAGTCTCCCACGGGCGCGAACGTCCTACCCCGGCTACCTTAAGCATAATACTTATAAAAAATAGGTCAACCAGAAATGACTGGCTGACCCTATAATACGATCGGGCGCTTATCTTGAATATTGATAGGCGTCTAATCTGTGTGTTTTTACCATTATTATAGGAATATATTTTATTATACATTTCGCTTGTTGAATAAAGGATGTTTAAGCAGATCATACTGGAATCAAGTTAATTGATTCATAGTATGGGAGCGTGAAAAAAATGTTGTTGTCTGAAGCATGGGACAAGTACCACTCTGATAAAAGAATTGAAGGTTATTCTTCTCTTACTCTGAAGATGTATGGTTTCCAATGTAACCTTTTAAAGCGTTATTTTGGAGATATTAGAATATGCGATATTACAACAGAAAATTTGAAACAATACTTGGTTGAAGCTGGAGAACACTTAAAACCATCTAGTTTAGGACATCGTATACGATTTATTAGGTCGTTGTTTAAATGGACCCATGAGGAAGGTTATATTTTGAAAAATCCAGCTGCGAAATTAAAAGAACCTAAGTTAGGCAAACGAATTCCAAAGTTTCTTACCAAACATGAGATTGAACACCCCCGTGAGAGATGTCATACACCGATGGAAAATGCTTTGTTTGAATTTTTTTATTCGACGGGCTGTCGGATTGGAGAAGTTGCTAAAATAAATAGAGATGATATTAATTTCACTGGAAACTCGGTGATCGTGCATGGGAAAGGCGATAAGGAAAGAGAAGTTTATTTTAATATACGTTGTGCCATTTGGCTAAAAAGGTATCTAGAGGAACGTGAAGATAATCAACCTTGTTTATTTGTCACAGAGCGTAAACCTATAAGACGTATGAGTATAGATACTTTGAGACACATAGTTAAACGTATTTCTAATCGTGCTGGAATCAAAAAAACGATTCACCCACATCAATTACGGCACAGTTTTGCCACACATTTGGTAGACAATGGTGCCCCACTTGAAATAATTCAAAGCCTCCTTGGTCATGAAAAGAGTGAAACAACAAGAATTTACGCTCATCTCAGTGGTAAATTAAGACATGATTTCTATAGCAAGTATTTTTAAAGGATGTACTTTTTTTACCAATATATTCTAAATATTACCTTTTGTGTTAAAATTAATGGGAGTTTAGTGGGAAGCATGTAATTGAACTATAAATAAGCGCTATTCATGAATAGCGCTATTTAGTTGAATAATACTTCCTAATAAAACAGAATACTCATGTTAATTTTGACAGAGAGGTAAATAGCTAAATGTTGCACTAAGTACGGGCAAAAGAGATAAGACAACTATCATTTCAATAGTTGTCTTATCTCCTTTATATTAATTTCCGCCAAGAAGTATAGTTGGGTCGAGTCCTGGAGGGAATACTTCTTCAAAATGGTCATTATTCTCATATAAGTTATACCAAGCTTCAGCAATAAGATCTGGGTCTCCTTCTGTTCCAGGTTGTATCATGGCTCCGATTGAAAGATGTCCGATAAACACCCCTTTTTCATTCAACTCATTGTGCAGGTTTAAGGCATAATTACGCATACCAGCCCCAACGATTCCGGCATTTCCCGCATATGGTAAAGGGAAAATAGTAGATACGCCTGTTGTAAATAATATGGCACCAGAACCGTTACTTATCATATCTGGTAGCACCTCATTCACGGAAAGAATGCCAGCCAACAAATAGCTGTTCATAATATCTACTACACTTTGCGGCTTCGTTTCAAGCACAGAAGTGAATATATCCTCCTTAGCATAGGGGCTAAATTCTAGTACATCAATCGAACCGAATGCTTTTTTAGCTGATTGAATAGCTTGTTTTAAGGCAGCTAAGTCCGTAACATCGGCTACAAAAGATTGTGTTTCAATATTTAGTTCCTTGAGTTCACGTTCGATAATTGCTAATTTCTCAGGATTCCTTGCAATGGTCGCTACCCTAAAACCCTTCTCTCCGAATTTTTTTGCTATAGACAATCCTAATCCAGGGCCTGCACCAACGATAGCAATAGTTTTCATTTTTTATAAACTCCAATCTGTGATATATTAAAACAACATGTGTTGCTTTAATAAAAACTATACAGCCAATAAATTAGTACAACAACCAACAATCTACTGCAGAATGTTGCTATAGCCACAATATCACGAAATTGTCGGGCGGGAGGTGAGACAATTGGCAAAAGTAAGGAACCTACGTATTACACAAACGAAACAGTTCTTAATTAATGCTTTTTACAATTTAGCTTCTCAAAAAGATTTTGAAAAGATTACAATAGCTGATATAGCAAAGGGAGCGAAGGTTAATCGGGCTACATTCTATGCACATTTTAATGATAAATACGATTTAATTGACTATATTATGGAGGATTTTGCCTCAGCATCTATCGAAAGCCATACTTCAGATGATATGAAATTCGATCAGAATAGTATAACTCAACTCATTTTTGCAGTATGTGATTTTTATCAACAACCGAACATTGAATGTCGCAGCAGCTATGGTAAATGGGCCTTACCTCAAATGAAGGAAAAAATACTAAATGAATTAAAGGTATTTTTGTCGAAAAGTTTGGACCATAAGTATTCAGATAATGAAAAGGATATGTTCGTGCCAATTTTCACACAAATAATTCACGAAGGTGGATTGCAATTGTGTCTTGGTAAACATACCATGAAAAAGGAAGAAGTAGCCAAGAAGATTGCATCATTTGTAGTTGGTGGATTTCGGTCTTTTGAAGGAGTGTTACGCTAACCAGTAACGTTAGTTCAATAAAGAAGAGACTGTCTAGATTTGTGTGCCTAGTCAGTGACTGCTTTTTTTCAAGTCCATTTAGGTGAGGATCTCGTTTGAGCATATAGTAAACAGAAATGCCAAGTCGAACATGATTCAGGGCTTATGGTATACTTTCGTTAAAATGTTGGCAGTTCCACTCTTGTAATTACATGTTAAAGTCAAAGTTACGCAACAAATAAGCGCTTATCCTTGAATAAGGATAAGCGCTTATTTTTCATTGTAGGGCCTGAATAAGAGAAGGCATTATTCTAAATAAAGCGTGTTATAGGTAAGATGAACTGAAGAAAATATATTCACCATCTTGACAGCTAACGATATATCGGTTATTCTAAAATAACGATATATCGTTATTTTAGAATAAAATCAACAGGAGGTTGTGAATATGTACAAAAGACCCGATATGCCCCAATATCCTTTTTTAAAAGGACAGAGTCATTCTTATCATCATGGTGTCTTTAAAGGCGACAGATTCGACGCGGAATTTGGGATGGAAAACGGTAACTTTGACGGGCAAGGCGGACCTCATATTTTCGCAGGCAAAGAATCTGATGGGGATAATAGTGGTGAACGTTTTTTCGGGCGTGGTGATCTCAAGATTGTCTTATTAAAATTGTTACAAGAACAATCAAGACATGGATATGGATTAATTAAAGAGCTTGAGGAAAGGTTTAAGGGGTTTTATTCGCCTAGTCCTGGTTCCGTTTATCCTATTCTACAGATGCTTGAGGATCAAGATCTAGTTAATGTAATCAAAGAGGGTCGGAAAAAAGTTTATCATCTTACAGATGAGGGGCAAGCCTTTTTGAAAAAAAACCAAGATGAAGATCCTTTCACCTCAAGGATGAATTTGCTTGAAAATGTGAATCTAGACGAAATTCAGATTTTAAGATCTGACATTCAGAGTTTATTCCATGAATTTTTCAAGGTGGGCCGTCAAGCTATAGAAAAGCCCGAAAAAAAGGAACAACTACAAAAGCTGCTCGAAAAAACACGTGCAGAGCTTTTGAAAATAGGTGATGACGAAGAGAAAAACTCAGATGGTCAATAATTCTTAAAAATATAAAAGGAGACTTTAAATTGACAATTACACTTGACCACACAGTGGTATTCGCTAAAGATAATGATAAAGCTGCACACGAATTTGCAGAGAATATGGGCCTTAAACTTGATGGTTATGAAGGGATAGACAATAAGTTTGCAGAGGTGCAAGTTAATGACGATCTTTCTGTTTTCTTTATGACAATCGAGGATGATACTCCACAACAGCATTTGGCTTTCAGTGTTGATGGACATACTTTTGACCAGATTCTTGACCGACTTTGTAAAAGGAATGTCGCCTTCGGGAACAACCCGTTTGAAACAGACAATCAACGCACAGATCACCCTTTTGCTTCCCGTGGGGTGTTTTGGACCAATTTAGATGGTTGCCTATTTGAAGTTATGACTAATTAGCCATAATCAATGTTGATAAAACGTTGGATATTGCAAATATGGACTCTTTAGTTCTGCCGTAAACGGACGCAGTTGTTGAATAAGCACTGTGCCTAAATCGGGCCATTTTATGAAACAGAGTAAATTGAAAAAGGAAGGAGAATGTGCCAAGTGACAGAAAAAATTAAAAAGAGTGGTCCTAATCGATTAAGGAGTTGGATAATTAACCTTGGTGTATTTTTTATAGTGCTATTGGTTTTCTATACCATTGATGGAACATCTTTGGAACCAATTTTAAATGATTCAAACAACATAGCTGGTAGGGCAGCAGACGGGCTTTCAGAATCAAGGATCTTTAATGAATGGATCTCTCCATTTAGTTTCCCATTGTTTAATCTGGCCACGATCCTTTTCGTAATTGCTCTATTTGGAAAGGCGGTAACGGACATCTTTTCTATCAAGGAGAAAAGCAGCACCGTGGTTAATCTAATTCAATTTGATCCTAAACATTTTAGAAAAGGAATTGCTAAGATATTATTGGATTTCATTGAAAGTCATAAAAAAGCTTTTGAAACAATAATAGTGTCAGATCTGAAAAATGCACCAGCAAATCTTCTATGGATTCTCAAAGATCGAAGAAAAAAGAGTGGCAGAAGGTCTGTTTCTAACTTCTTTTAAAAAGGATTTTTAATAAGGTTCTATTTAGCAAACGGGTGTTTATCCAGAAGAGATATTATTCAAAAATTAGGCCAGATAGAAAGTATTGTGTTGATGACAAGGAAACAGAATGAGTAATGCAGGGAGGTACTTATGAAAACTCATTATTATCTAGGTTGGTTTAACAATTTTATTCCAGAGAATTTGGCTAGGGTTTTACATGAGGATATAACTGATAGAAAATCGCTTGTTATGATTAGCTCGAATCCATTTTCTTATGAAGATGATGGAGCTGTGGAACGATCGTGGCTTTGCAAGGCTGGCATTATATTTGATGAATATCATTTAATAAATTATCGAGTACAGAAGGAAGATGCCCAAACGATAATTCAAAATGCTTCAGTGATTTTCTTATTGGGTGGTAATATTCTTAAACAAAATGGTCTTTTGATGGAATATGAATTGTCGGATTTGATTAAAAAAAGCAGAGCAGTTGTGATGGGAGCAAGCGCTGGTGCGATCAATATGTCCGCTAAATGGTTATGCTCGAAAAACTTTGGAGATGAAATAAGAGCTGTTTACGACGGAATCGGACTTGACGATTTTTCCGTTCTGTCTCATTTTGATCTTGAAAATAACACTGCATTGGTTCTAAGTGAACTGTCTCCCTTATCGGAAGAAATGAATATTTATGCGTCGAACAAAGATTGCGCCATACGTACAAAGGGAGACAAAATCGACATTTTCGGCAATGTATATTTAATTTCTCACTCAAAGATTCATAAATTGAGTGAGACGATCTAGTTGTGGTGAATAGCTATGGTTACCAGTACCTAGTAGATATGTAGATGTCAAGATAACGCTTTAATTCGATCAAATGGTACTTTTTGAAACCATACTCATAACTACACCTAACGTGACCATCCAATTACATAATATTGCTTTTACAAAAACTACAACCATGCCATTAGATCCCATATTTGCATAATCAACTGTTTTTGTTTCAGCAACTGTAATTAGTTTTTGTACTAATACATGCTCATAAGAATGACCCATATTAGTGATGTTGATAAAGGTTAGTAAAGCATAAAAGCTACCACCTATTAGATGTCCAATAAATACCCAAAGCCAGTTATGTAGCATTTCACTGATCGTAGCTTTTTTCTCAATAACAGCTAACGGGATGAGTGCAAAATTTCCTGTAACTAATTCAAAACCAAGGAGGACAATCATAACAAATCCAATTGGAAATATAATAGCTCCTAACATACCAACATTCGTTTGTAATTCAAAGATAAACGCTAATGTTGTTGCAAATCCGAGAAGTGCAGCACCCATAAAGCCACGCATTAATAATTGTGTGATTGGTAATTTAGCTTTTTTTGATCCAGCTTCAACCATATTCTCTACAACTAATGACGGACTCACATAATCAATATCAACCCACCTCCATACAATAACGTTTCTTTAAATTGACTGTTACAAATTAATATACAACTTATTAAAAAGATAGTGAATGAACTTGTTAGATAATCTAACAAAGTATTTTTCTAATTAATTTACTAAACTGATTTGTTTCGAGTAAATATGATTTTTTACAAATGAGCTATCTTCTTATAAAAGTATCAGCCTGAAACGTGAACAGTTTTGTACATGGCAGTTTCATTGCGTGATATATTGATATTGATATCAAGACGGTAAAAACTATTAAATAAGTAATGTATATAAAAATCTTTTCCTCTAAATATAAAAGGAGAAAAGAGATTTTTTTGTTTTGTTTATCAAATACCCTTATGGGGTATATTGTTAAATGAGGAGGGATAAATATGAATCATGAACATAACCATCACCACAGTACAAATGAACATAATAATTATGGATCCCATGTTCATGATGGTCACCATGAACATATGATTGCAGATTTTAAGAGACGGTTTTTTATTTCTTTAATTTTAGCAATTCCAGTCATCATTTTATCTGATATGATTCAAATGATTTTTGGATATACATTATCGTTTAATGGAGATCATTGGGTAGAATTCATTCTTGCAACAGTTATCTTTTTCTACGGTGGATGGCCATTTATTACCGGATTATTCGATGAGATAAAACAAAAATCTCCTGGGATGATGACTTTAATTGGCTTTGCTATTTCTGTTGCATACGTATATAGTGCAGCAACGGTGTTTGGTGTAGAAGGTAATGACTTATTTTGGGAACTTGCGACCTTAATTGTGATTATGCTTCTTGGACACTGGATTGAAATGAAATCTGTTAACAAAGCTTCGGAATCATTAGAGGCGCTTGCAGATTTAATGCCACATGAAGCAACAAAAATTGATGCAGAGGGTAATACAGAAATTATTTCCGTTTCTCAATTACAAACTGGTGACAACCTTTTAATTAAACCTGGTGAAAAAGTTCCAGCGGATGCTGTGATTATTAAAGGAAAGTCCTCTGTGGATGAGTCGATGCTAACAGGAGAATCTGTTCCAGTAGAAAAATCAGTAAAAGATGAAGTAATCGGGGGTTCCATTAATACGTCAGGATCCTTAACCGTTGAAGTTTCAAAAACAAATGAAGAAGGATATTTATCTCAAGTTGTTCAATTAGTCAAAGAGGCTCAAGAAAGCAAATCGAAAACACAGATGCTGTCAGATCGTGCAGCGAAATTGCTATTCTATATCGCTGTTATTGCCGGTGTTCTAACATTTATCATTTGGCTTGTATTAGGGTATGGGATTGCAGAAGCAACTACAAGAATGGTTACGGTATTAGTAATATCATGTCCGCATGCACTTGGATTGGCAATTCCTTTAGTAGTTGCACGATCAACCGTACTATCTGCTAAAAAAGGCTTGTTCATACGAAATAGAATTGGATTTGAAGATGCTAGAAATGTGGATACAGTTGTATTTGATAAGACTGGAACATTAACAAAAGGAGAATTTGGTGTTACGGATATTATTACAGAAGGGGATTTTTCAGAGAATGATTTATTGCGAATAGCAGCTTCGGTAGAATCGCAGTCTGAACACCCTATTGCAAAAGGAATTATTAATGAGGCGATAAACAGAGATATTGATATCAGTTCTCCTGAAGAATTTAATTCTATTACAGGGGCAGGGATAAAAGCGGAATTAAACAATGAATCAATTCTGGCAGTCAGCCCTGGTTATATGGAGAAAGAGAACCTATCCTTTGATAAACAGCAGTTCCAACAATTATCTGAAGCGGGAAAAACAGTTATCTTTATCCTGAAAATTGATGAGCTTATCGGTATGATTGCATTAGCTGACCAAGTGAAAGAATCGTCCAAGGAAGCTGTAAGTCGTTTGCATGAACTTGATATCGAAGCACAAATGCTTACAGGGGATAATCAGAAAGTGGCTTACAGTGTAGCAAAAGAAGTTGGTATAGACGAAGTTATTGCAGAAGTATTGCCAGATGAAAAGGCAGATAAAATAAAACAATTAAAAACTAGGAATAAACGAGTAGCAATGACGGGTGACGGGATTAATGATGCTCCTGCATTAGCAAACGCAGATTTAGGTGTAGCTGTTGGAGCGGGAACGGATGTAGCGATGGATAGTGCCGATGTCGTACTGGTTAATAGTGATCCTAAAGATGTTGTTTCAATCATTGAGCTATCTCGATTAACCTACCGTAAGATGATTCAAAACATTTGGTGGGCGGCAGGTTATAATATTATTGCAATTCCATTAGCTGCTGGTATATTGGCCCCGTGGGGTATCATATTAGATCCTGCTGTTGGAGCGGTACTCATGTCACTAAGTACGATTATTGTTGCGATCAATGCAAGAACGTTAAATATGGAATAATGAAATAAAGAGCTATCTCACAATTTGAGATAGCTCTATTCGTTTATGAAGTCACTTCTTCAGTTGCTTTTTGATCCAATCCTACTTCTTTTATGCTCCAATTCCATAGTTTTTTTGCTTCATCTTCATTGACTTTACTATATTTTGTTGGCTGTAATTTTTTCTTATAAAAGTATCTGCCTGTCAGATGATCAATTTTCGGTTCGGTTGCTAAATATATAGCAGTTTCTGCACCTTCTTCTGATGTCAGGAAGAAGGGACGAAGGAGATTGTGTACCTTTTCACCAAACCCTGTTTGTCTATCTACTCCAAGGCTTGTGGATACCGCTCCAGGGTGCAGGGCAAACGTAGATACATTCGTACCTTCTAAGTGTTTATTCAATTCAAGGGTGAAGAGTATATTACATAATTTAGACTGTCCATATCCTTTAATGACATTAAAGGAACGATGGTTAAAATGCATATCATTATAATCTATGGTTCCCGCTTTATACGCTCCGGAAGCAACATTAATAATTCGAGCTTGATCCGATTTTTTCAACACATCTAAGAGAAGATTGGTAAGCAAGAAATGACCGAGATGATTAACACCAATCATTGATTCAAATCCATCTTCTGTTTTGGTATGTTTCATTGATACAACACCTGCATTATTGATTAGCCCATCAATTTTATCAAAGTCTTCTTTTATTTGATCTGCAAATTTATATATACTTTGCTTAGAACCTAAATCACATTGATATAATGAGATGTTTGTTGAGTTGCTTTCCTCGATTACCTTTTCTTTTGCTTCGTTACCACGCTTGGTATCTCTGCATGCCATAATTACATGAATACCTTTTTTTGCAAGTTCTATCGTCGTTGCCAATCCCATTCCAGCGTTTGCACCCGTTACAATTATCGTTTTATTTTGCATATAATTCTCCTTTTTCTTAGGATAAGAGTCTATACCCGTACTATTAAAGTTTAAAAAGGGATATAAAAAATATTGGTGAACCATGTTATTATTTATTATAATAAATATGTTGAAATAATTAAAAAATTAAGGAAGTTATTTAACTATGAAAGTACATATTGAAGAGATCACAAAAGAAAACTGGAGAGAGATTGCAACTTTAACAGTTGGATCTCATCAACAACATTTCGTGGAGAGTGTATCATATTGTCTAGCGGAAAGTTTTATCGAACAATATACGATTTCTCTCGGGTTATACGATGATGATGCACCTATAGGGTATGCAATGGTAGGATTTCACTCCGAGGAAAGGCAAAGCGCATGGTTTGATCGATTTATGATTGCTGCAGAACATCAAGGAAAAGGCTATGCACATCTATATATACCGTTAATCTTGGATTATATAAAAACTACCTATCAAGTTAGAACGATAAAGTTAAGTATCATATCTACAAATTATGTTGCAAAACAATTGTACGAGAAGTATGGGTTTGTGCTAACAGGGGAGACAGATCCGGAGGGAGAACTAATTATGGAACTAAACGTTGAAGATGGTGCTTGATAAGTTAAGTGTGTTATTTGGTTGTACAAGTAAAATATGAGGAGTAACCAACTATTGAAAAAGAAAATATATATCACTTTATTTATTGTTAGTCTTTTTATTAACATTTATTTTCTAGGAAAGTGGCTGTTAATTGATCAATGGTATGTAGCAAATGAAGAAGATGAAACAATCCTTGGAGAAATGGTAGTAAAAGCTATTAATTCGAATGATTAGAGAGATCAATGAAAATGAACAGATTATTAGTATTAAAACTTCAATAGACCAAAATAAGGGAGGAGTTTTTCCTTATCATTATGATGTTTTAGTATTTACGGATAAACATACTCATTTATTTGGTTGTGAAGATGATCGTTGTACAAAAGTAGAAAAATACAGCGAAATGTATTCCGAGTACCAAGATGAAAGTCTGATATTACCATTAAGCAATTAGTTCACCATAAACATATTATGTAAACTAAAAAACAAAAAACTAATAGATGCAGTAAGGGGAGTATAAAAATGACAAATAATATGACATCGATTAATTGATTTTCTAACATTATATATTGCTTGCTTTCGTTACATTACATGCTAATAAGGAGCTGCTTTCAATGTTGTTTTACGGGGATAGAATTCGATTAAGAAAATTAGCCAGTGAAGATGTCTCTATTTATCATAAGTGGAGAAATGATATAGAGGTCATGCATTTTACAAATCCGTCTTTAGATGTCTTCACATATGCTGATACTGAAAAATTCGTCAATAGCATAATTGAAGCTGAAAATTCTAAGGGATATATGATCGAGGAAGTTGAAACTGATAAGCCTATTGGTGTTACATCGCTGATTAACATTGATTATGGAAATCGTAACGCAGAGTGTATCATTGACATTGGAGATAAAGATTATTGGAGTAAGGGATTTGGGCGTGAATCTGTTAAGCTTTTATTGGACTTTACTTTTAAAGAATTAAACTTGCATAAAGTATATCTCCGAGTGTTTTCTTTCAATGATCGAGCAATAAATTTATATAAAAAGTTGGGATTTGTAGAAGAGGGGACATTAAATGAACAGCTTTATCGGGATGGAGCCTGGCATGATATCATCTTCATGGGGCTTTTAAAAAGAAATTATAAGGAATAAGACAATAGTATTTATGTTCCGTATGTAAATAATCTTGACGTATCACTAAGGAATTACCACTTAGCTGGACACAAGATTGGTATGTAAATGAGGTGACTTAATCAAATGTTAGATGAAATAGTGTTAAGGGATGGGAAAGTATTGCATTTCCCACAAGGATGTAATAATGCGCCACGAAAAGAATTACTCGTTCAATTTTATGCCAACATATTAGAAAGTCGATCTAGTAATCTTAGTCAAGTCGTATCGCCTGCAATTACATGGAAAGAAATTCACAATACTTACGTAGAAGGAGCGGAGAACATAAATTTATGGCTGATTGAGCGACATAAAGATATAGAAGAAATGAACATAGAATCCATCATCACACATGGAAAAGAAGCTGCGGTTAAAGGAACGTATATATCAAACAATGAGTTAACCTATTTTTGTGATGTATTCGAATTTAAAAGCGCAGGAAAACAAGCTCCAATTATAGAAGTGACTTCATTTAGAATGAATGAGTAAAATATGTGTTAGAGGATGGAGATATAGGAGTAATGACGAAACAAGGTATTATAGATGTTGCTGTATTTATCATTGTTTTAGCGGTTGTTTGGTACATTATTGGTAGAGCTTTTCTGTATTTTACTTTAGGTACATTTACTAATACTACCTCAATATTTTTGTTTTTAATCCTGCCAATCATCATTAGTATATTAATTTTCGCTCTATCAAAACAATTAGATTAGACGGAATATTTCAATAAAGTGCCGATTCCAAGGGTTAGGAACACTTGTTCTTATTGGAGGGGATAGAGCGTATGACAAGAAAAATCATTCTTTTAACCGTTTTTTTCTACATAATACTATTAATTGGATGCTCTAATAATATAACGGGATATATCGTTGGGATAGAGGGCAATGATATATATTTATCTGAGGGTATGACGCAGGAAGAATATAATAAATCTCAAGATAAAACAGTTCAACAGTTAATAGATGATAATGTCTCTTTAATTGACTTAAGGTATGATGGAGACCAAGAGTTCAAACCTGGTGATTACGTAATAGTAAAATTAGACGGAGATATTATGGCATCTTATCCAGAACAAGCAATAGCAAAAGATATAACGATTATTCAAGAGTGAATAAGTAATGAGGGAGGATTACCATGTCAGCAGATAGTCCAAAAGAAGTTTTGTTAATAAATAGCGAGGAACAATTTAAAAAGTTACTTGAAATAATCGAGTCAGTACCTTACAGAAAAAGAAAAATCTCAATTGATACAGAAGAAAGAGATAAGAATTTCCGGGATGTATGCATGCATTTATACGAATGGCATGCAATGCTTGAGCGATGGTATAGAGAAGGGATGAATGATGATGTACCTTCGATGCCTGCACCTGGGTATAAATGGAGAGACATTAACCAATTAAATATACGAATTCGAGATAGTTATCAGGATGTAAAAATAAATCAGGCGATAAATAAGTTAAAACTAAGCCATAACAGAGTGATGAAATTAATTGAGCTGCATACCGACGAAGAAATTATGACAAAGAAATACTATAAATGGACGAAAACGAGTAATCTTTTAGGTTATTTTGCAGCAAACACCTCGAAACATTACCAATGGGCGATAAAAAAGTGTGAAGTTATTGCAAAGGAGATCAATGAAATTGAAGTGTAAGGCTTTTAAAGAGGAGTAGGTTATCTGAGAAATCTTATACCTCATTTTATTATCTAGGTTAACTTGAATGATTTTTTCACATTGAAATAAAAGTTAAACTTTAAATATATCTGGAGTGGATTTTATGGTATATGTATTTATTCATGGACTTGGGCAAAGCTCATCTAGTTGGGATAATGTTATTTCTTACTTACCAAGACACTACCGTGCAACGTGCCCTGATTTAGTTAGAATGGTTAATCATAAAGATGTTACTTATAACAACCTGTACAATAGTTTTGTAAAATACTGTGAAGATATGGATGAACCATTACATCTTTGTGGATTGTCATTAGGCGGAATATTAGCGTTAAATTATGTCGTTGATTTTCCAGACAAGGTAAAGTCTTTAGTATTAATCGGAGCACAATATGAGATGCCGAAACTACTACTAAAATTTCAAAATAGTATTTTTCGGTTTATGCCAAAGTCTGCTTTTGGAAAAATGGGGTTTAAAAAGGAACATTTTATTCAATTAACAAATTCAATGGTAGATTTAAATTTCAGCAAAGATTTAATCGATATTTCTTGTGATACATTAATTGTTTGTGGAGAGAAAGACCACGCAAATAGAAATGCCTCAAAAAATTTGCTAGAGCTTATTCCAAAATCAAAGATTCAGTTCATAACGAATGCTTCACATGAAATAAACGTACAAGAACCTAAAAAATTAGCAGAAATATTGGAAGTTTTTTACGAAAATTCCCGTATATATATATCTAATAGAAGTATAAATGATTAAAAGACCGCTAAAGCTCATAGACTTTTTAAAAATAATTTATTACAGAAGGATTTGGTAACATTTGATTACAGAATTAAATAATGCAGACTTTTATAAATGTAAAGGGTTGCTTAGTGAACAAAGTCAATTGGAAGCTAAAGCAATAGTCCTTGGTGTGAATCCTGGTCGCATTTTTGTGGATGATGCCGATTCTCCCACTTCGGGACTTATTTGGTTAGGTAATAATGATGGTTTTATCTTTATTGGAAATGAGAGCAACGAAAAATTCAATTCCAATATAAACTAGTTTATTGAAAAGATAATTATACCAGAAGCAATAATGGTAGGATTAGATTGGTTCGAGGCTATTGGTAATCATAATAAATGGGATGACACTATTAAAAGAGTCTTTAAAAATCGTAATCTTGGAAGCTGGAATCAGAGAGTTTATTTGTTGCAAAAAACAGATTACAAAGGAAATTATAGACTTCCTACTGAACTTGGATATAGTGTTGTTAAGATTAGTGAAATACTCTATAACAACACTGATCATTCGATTATAAATATTGAATTTCTACATTCCAAGATATTAGAGTTTTGGCCTTCACCTGATAAATTCTTTAGTGAAGGAATTGGTTACTGTATGGTGTATCAAAGTGAAATTGTAAGTGTCTGTTTCTCTGGGTTTGTAGTTGATAAGATTCACTGTATTGATATCGAAACGCTTAGAAAGCATCGTGGTAAGAAGTTAGCCCAAAGAGTAGCAATAGCTTTTGTAGAAGAATATATGGATAAACATCTCGTTCCGTATTGGGATTGTATGGAATCTAACAAGCCCTCGATGGCAGTAGCGGAGAATATTGGATTTAGGAGGGTATTGAACTATAAAGGGTATGAATTTAAGTTAGAGTAATTTCTTGAAAATAATTTGAATAAATAATTATCTTTTGATAATCAGGCTATATTTATCTATCAGTGTACATGAATATAGGTAAGTGAATAGTACAAGGAATGGTTCGCATATATTAAATAACCACTTTATTTAAAGGAGGTTAATTATGCCTGAAAGTAATCCCGAAAAAAATATAATCGAATTACAACAAAAATTTTTGGATCATCTTCGAAATGTACCTTACCCGCTATACCCACATTATGGAACAATTACTCAATTTAAAGAAATACCAATATCTAATCCTGAACAAAGACAATTGCGACAGCCTGGAGTAGAAGAATTAATGGTTCCTTTACCAATAATAGAGAATCCAAATTATAAAGGTAGTGAAAAGCTAAAAGGAAAAGTAGCGCTCATAACAGGAGGTGATAGCGGGATTGGGGCTGCTACTGCCATTGCTTTTGCTAAAGAAGGTGCAGATATAGCAATATCCTATTTAGATGAACATAATGATGCAGAAAGAACAAAAAAACGCATTGAGCAGTTGGGGCGAGCATGTTTATTGTTGCCAGGAGATTTGGAAGACAAACAGCATGCAAAAGGAATTGTTGAACAAACAGTGGAACGATTTCGTGGGATTGATATAGTCGTTAACAATGCGGGTATCCAGTTTCAACAAAATGAATTAGAAGATATATCTGATGAACAATTTGAACGCACATTCTATGTGAATTTCTTTTCGCACTTTTACACAACAAAGGCGGCGATACCTTTTTTAAAACCAGGGAGTTCAATTATTGGTACAGCATCCGTTGTAACATACTCTGGTCAGACAGATCTTATTGATTACACTGCAACCAAAGGAGCGATTGTCGGTTGGACCAGATCATTGGCATTAAATGTTGTAAAAAAAGGAATAAGAGTGAATGCAGTTGCTCCTGGGCCAGTCTGGACTCCGTTAATTCCATCTAGTTTTTCTGCTGATAATGTAGCTATATTTGGTTCAAATAATCCTATGCAGCGTGCCGCACAACCATTTGAATTGGCTCCTACTTTTGTTTATCTCGCTTCTAATGATTCCAGTTATGTAACTGGCCAGGTTCTTCATGTAGACGGGGGACAGTCTACAAATTCTTAAAAGGGGTTTTTTTATGAAATATACATTTTCAAAAGAAGTTTATTGGCTTCTAGAACCTTATTCAGAAGAAACAGTATCTGTAAAATATCTTGATACTTCATTTTATTTACCTGTAATTGGAATGCGTCCACCGTTTTATTGCTATCCAGAATATACCTTTAATTATCCTGTAGTGTAAATAAAAATAAGGGGAGGATAGCCTTTATTAAATGGTGTGCTACTTACCAATTGGTGAGTAGCACTTTACGATGAGTTGAAGGAGTACAGTCTCTGGTGTAGTTCATCGTGTCAAAATACCGCTAGAACCATTAACCATATGTATTATAAAAATTGTAACAACTAAATACTTACTTGATCTTCGACCTACCTATACGATATTTATATTAATTATTTTCAGTTGCTGATGCTACTTCATCATATCCAGTATCATTACCAGTCGAAATATTAACCAATTGATTAATTATATTTCTCCATTTGGGAGTTATACTATCCCAATCATCTCTTCAATTACCAGTTACAAATTTATAAGCTGCTTTAAGATTCCGGCGTTTCGAATTTCTGTCATATCGTCATCATTTTAAGCAAATATTTTTATTTCTTTTGACAATGCTTCTTTAGCAGCATCATCCCAGTGATCAGGATGCAGATGAGTGACAAGGACAGCATCAATATTAGATATAATATTGTCAATGGATGTCGGTAAGCTAACCAAAGGATTATTTTGGTCTTCTTTTGGTGCAGGATGTAAACCAACACTAGTTCCAAAAAGGTCTCATAGTCCCTTTTTCTGCTAACTTTGGATCAATTAGAAACTATTTTCCTGAATATTTTACAACCGCTGTTGCGTTACGAACGTGATGTTTATTCATATATATTAACTCCTTAATAAAGATGTTTATTTTTCTTGTTGTTTTCTATAATCACGTCTTGTATTTCCTTTTTATTTTTTTTCATTTTACGCCATGCTTTATACATCGCAAATAGCGAAACTATATAAAATCCCAAAAATATCGTAAACAGATTTAAAAAAGCTGGCCAAATTTCGTTTACACTTTCAGTGGAAATAAAAGTATCATGCACGTTATTATTCCGATAAATGAGTGGAATGTTTTCTTCCAAACGATATTCATTATATGTAGTTCCGGTTACTGCTTTTTTAGTTATATAATCTCTTCCTTCTCGATCTTGATAATGAAGGAATAATTCATAGGTTGTATAAGATGCACCTTTGTGTGAACGAGTCTCGTTAAAGTCGCCATCTATTACAGTAGCTGTTACTTCTGTTTGATTCCATTCATTCATTTTATTGAAAATATTTATTGCTGTCAGTATAACAAAAATCATTCCAAGTATGATGTAAGCAGTTAATAAGGAGTAGCCACTTATCTTTAGTATCCTTTTTATCTGTTCTTTGCGAGTGTGATTATTTTTAATGAATTTTATATCCTTCAATAAAAGACAGCCAAACATCATTACAGGGAAATATAAGAAAATAAAGACAGGTATTGCTAATGTTTTTTCAAATTGAATATCTTTCTCCGTTACGAAAGTATCAGCGTTTTTCATGTATCCAGAAATTTTATCTCCTACTTGGATAGCATCAAATTGTTCTTTGGAAATTTTGCTAGGTCGTTCTGAGTTTGAGACATGAACTTCAAAGCGTGGATATAAGTATAATCCTTTTTTGCTATATTTTAGTTCAACGGTTTCTTCTACAGGTTCATCATGAATGGTACTACTGAAATGGATATAAAGCAAAGTGAATCCAGCAGCCATAAAAACAAACAACGTGAAAATAAACATGTTGTTAGAAATGTTTGACGATTTCATATATCATCTTCCTTTTTCTTTTAATAACGAAATAACTTTTTTCTAGGAAATGTTGGAAACTAATTTCCGTGCTGTCAACGTAATTATATCAAACTTTCCTTAAGATAGTGAATTAGTTGTCAACATTGGTGACAAAGGAGAGATAATGCTGAAAAAAGCAACAGGTAGAATATTAGAGAATATGCCTCTTTTAAAGAAGCATTATGAAGAAGAAAACTTTAAGGCATTAAGCGAAGGGGAAAAAGTAGTATTTCTCACATTAATTTATTTCTTTGAATCACCAGAAAAGAAAGGGTTTGATTTACGACAAATTTATAACCACTTAGATAACGACTGTCTAGAATTTGCTTTAGGGTGTATTCATAATTACTTTTTAGAAGATGCGTATTTAATAACAAATCCTATGGAGTAATTAAATTAAGAGGAAATCCTGGTTCTATAATTCGTTGGTATGGATATAGAACAACAAATGGTTCTGATTTAAATCCTGAAGGTAAAGCAGTTACTGTTATTGGTTATTCATTTACTCCACCAAGTGGATCGGGGGAAACCATGTGACGGGATATTGGAACTGTTGTTGACGCAAATACAAGGACTTTAAATCACAACCCTGATACAACTGGATGCCAAGCGGATCTCCTGTTTACAGAAGTTATTCGGATACTGGGCAGACTGCGATTGGTATTCATACAGCTGGAGCGACGACACATAATATATCAACACGTATAACTAACGGTGTTTTTGATAAAATTCCATCATGGAGTGAATAAGTGTGAAGAAAATCATTTTTTTGGTGCTGTTATTCATTTTAGTAGGATGTCAACAAGATGAAGGACAAAATCAAGAGCAAAATGTAAAAGTAACCATTAGTCTAATAGATGGAGATTCTAATTCTGTTAGAGAAGCTACTATGTATGCTTTTGATATGACCCCAGGAGCACCAGAAAATGGAGTAATTGTTGAACCTGATGACAATCAGTTTGAAGTGGAATTAGAATCAGACAGAACTTATCAACTTGATTTTTATAAGAATGACGAGAAAATATATGAAGAGGAAATAAATGTTACATCAGGTGGAAATAATCAAGAATTAACAATAACGATAAAGTAAAAAAGCAGTCCTGCTTTTTCATCGGGATAGAACTAGAATCACTGAATAACTAAATATAAACAAAGGTGTATTGTTAAATTAATGACGATGATTGTACCGTCTTCTTTTTTTCAACGCTTTGAGATCACCGGACAGTTAAGCTTAATGAGATATTGTTACATCATAGGTCTTCTTTAGTAGAATGGTAAATCATCTATTTACTAGGAGAATACCATATTAATTCCGATAATGCGTTTCATTAATCTGGATAATCGTCTCCACATTGTTCTGTCGCTACGCCTTCCTACATCCATCCATTTTCAACACCAATTGTAAATTTAATGTGAATTTTTTCTTTTTCTCGTGCGCTTATTGTATTATTTAATATATTTAACGCATTTATACAATTAGACCAGATTGTTGAATAAGTTTTAAATAACACAATATAGTATAATAAACTAAAGTAATGGTATTTTTTATCGAAAGCAGGTATAAGCTTATGGTGAAGATTATGGTTGTAGGTGCTTCTGGCTCGTTAGGTCAACTAATTTGTAAAGAAATTATAAGGATATTTGATAAACCATTTGAACTAATCGTTACAGACTATAAAGAGACCCGAGGTGAATTATTTGCTTCTTCTTTGGAGCACAAATACACTTTTTTTAAGAAACTAGATATTAATAATGAAGAAGAAATACATAAAACGATAGTAAATTTAGATTTAGTTATTGTAGCCATTGAACAAAAACACCCAATGGTACAAGAAAAGTGCATAGAAAAACAAATTATGTGTATTGATGTAACTCCATATCAACCGTTCGTTGATATGGTTCTAATGTTAAATAGTAAGTGTGAAAATAATCAAGTTGCATCAATAGTAATGTCAGGTTTTTTGCCGGGGTTATCAGGATTAATGATAAAAGAGGGGATAAGAGGTTTTCAAGAAGTGGAAGAAGTAAATTTAGGATTTTTGCAGAGCACAAATGCAAAGGTAGGAGTTACGGGGATCGTTGATATGTTGTCTATCGTATCCGACCCTGTAGATTTGAACAATCAAATAATTAAAGGTTTTTCTTTTAAAAAACGTATGGAGTTTTATAAAAAAGACAAGCAAAGTAATGTGAGGTTAATTCATCATGCTGAACAGAAGCACTTGAAAGAAAACCTAAAAATAAATAATTTGAGATATTGGACAGCATGGGATCAGCCAATATTTAATAAAGCCATATCACTTTTCAATAAAACTGGCTTCATAAATTTTATTACTCAAGCTCGATACAAACATACCTTGAGTAAGTTCGTTAAACATAACCCTCGAAAAAGCGAAAACGCCTATTTAACTGTCGAAATTAAAGGAAAAAGTAATAACGTTAAACATTCCAAACTTTTGCAGTTAGTTACACCTTCAGACTACTATACTACGGCTATGATAACAGCTGCGCTTAGCAATATTTTACTCAAGCATAATTTATCGGGTGCACGCTTTCCATTTCAGATAACAAACCTCGATAACATATTAAGAACAATTAAATCAGATAAAATACAGTTAAATATTAGGGATAAATAGAGATTTTAAGGTGTTATCTAAAAATACAAGCTAGTAGCCCTAGGGTGTTCAAGAATAGGGCACGGTAATTGAATAAACGTGCTACATAGGTGTTGGTCAAGTAGGTATCTGAGAATGAGACATATAATTTTATCTTTAAAACGGCAATCGATCAGAACGATAAGCGAGAGCTGTTAAAAAGTAGAAAAAGTAATATTTGATGAAAATTACTATAAGAATCATACATACGGTACAGCAAGAGCAAAATATACAAACAAGTTAGATGAAGTAAGTATTATTGTGCAATTCGTCAGTATAGGAAGAGAGTAAGTAATAAAAGCATTAGGCTATTTAATTCTTCTAGTTTACATAATATTTATTATAGGAAGTAAATGAAAAACAATAAAATCTTGTCTCATAATCAAAGTAAACTCTGGATAGTGAGACAAGATTAAAAATTATTTATTTTAGTTTTGTTCACATTTATAATTAATCACCTAATGATATATTTTTTAACGATTGTTTCGCTGGACCTTCGATAACTTCTCCAGTGTAATTATATCTTGAACCATGACATGGACAATCCCAAGTTCGATCTTCTTGATTCCAATTTACTTCACACCCTAAATGTGTACAAGTTGTATCAACGCTATAAATATTATCTTGATTATCTTTATATACTCCAATTCTAATTCCTTTGTTGTGTGTAATCGTTGCTTCATCTTGATTTAAATCATCAATTTTTGTATTATCTGTAAAACTGAACTTTCCTTTTATAAATTCCTTCGCTGTATTTGCGTTTACGGTAAATAAATTTTTTATCATTGGATCAGCCTTAAACCTACTTGGTGATAATAATTCACGGTATCGATTATTTTCATGCTTTAATATATAACTTGCTAGCACATTTGCGGCCAATGTTCCATTTGTCATGCCCCATTTACGATATCCTGTTGCTATAAGGATACTTGGATCCCCATCAGTTATTGGACCAATATAAGGAAGTTTATCTAGAGTTGTAAGATCTTGTGCAGACCATCGATAAGCAATATGATCTATATCAAAATATTTCTTTGCGAACGATTGCAATTCTTCGTAATGCGCTATTGATGATTTCCCTTGACCAGCTCGATGGTTTTCACCAGCAATTACTATATAATCTTCATTATCAATGGTTACAGAGCGTACAGATCTTGTAGCAGATTCGACATTAATATACATGCCATTTATTTTCGAATTTGTTTTCCCAGCAATCACATAGGAACGCTCTGCGTACATACGTGTGAAATACAATCCCTCATCATCATGAAATGGAAAATGGCTTGCGGAAACTACATAATTACAAGTAATTCGATGATCATCTTTTGTAATTACTGTCGTGTGCTTATTTCGCTCTACTTCCATAGCAACCGTATGTTCATAAACTTCTAATCCGTTATTAATTGCATCATGAAGTAAGAATTGTAGATATTTTAATGGATGAAATTGAGCTTGTCCAGGCATTAATAACCCTTTTTTTATTGGTAGTTCAATCGGTAACTTATCGACTAATTCACCTTTAATATCAAGTGTATTATATGCTTTGAATTCATTTTCAATTTTATCTACATAATAATAATCATTCGTATACAAGTAAGCATCTTGTTCTTCATAGCCGCAAGATATATCAAATTGTTGTATCGTGTTTTTTATAAAATCATTCGCTTCTTTAGCAGCTTGATTGTATTTTAACGCAACTTCTTCCCCAAGGTTTTTAATCAGTTCATCATATATTAATCCATGTTGTTCTGTTATTTTTGCTGTTGTATGTCCAGTTGTTCCATTTAATATATTATCTGCGTCAATCAGTATTACCTTAACTCCCTCTTTTGCTAATAAGTAGGCTGTAGTGATCCCGGTAATTCCTCCACCGACAACACATACATCTGTTTTCACAGATTCATTTAACTTATCGAATTTTGGGAGATCTACATTCTTTCTCCATAATGGTTCTGCAGATGACAATGGTTGTTCGTTCATTATTAGGTCTCCTTATTAAAGAATTTATGTATTATCATTCCCTTCTAATTATTCTTTACTCAAAAAACACCTGTTTTCACATGGAAAACAGGTGTTTAAGTAATATTTATCGATTTTCAAAAAATAGTCGGTTTAATGATATATATTCATTTTCTTCTTCCGGAACCTCATCTTCCATGTAAATTGCCTCTACAGGGCATACAGCTTCACATGCACCGCAGTCAATACAGATATCAGGTTCAATGTAGAACATATCTTTGCCTTCTTCTATACAATCAACAGGACATACTTCAACGCACTCTCCTGCTTTTTCCGTTTTACAAGGTGACGTAATAACAAAAGCCAACGAATTTCTCCTCCTTCTTGCCAATATTGTCAGATATTCCCCTATTATAACTCATTATGTCTTAAAAATAAATGAATCATTCATTATCCATCCGTTTCATAACATGATAAAAAGGCATATGAAAGGAGTTAAAATATGCAAATTACTATTCGACCTGGAGACACTGCCTGGTATTATAGTCAATTATTTCAAATACCACTCATTCTTATTGAAACGTCAAATCCTGATGTCAACGTTGCAACTTTAACTATTGGCCAATCAATTGAGATTCCTGGGTTTATCATAAATGAATATATTGTACAAACTGGTGACAGTTATTGGTCAATTGCTAATCGTTATCAAATACCTTTAGATAGTATTGAAATTGTAAATCCAAATATTAACTCACAAAATCTTCAAGCTGGTCAAACTATACTTGTTCCAGTAAGAATACAAGATTTATTTGTAAATGATATCGATCAATATACGTATGAGAAATTTATACAGGATTTAACACTGCTACAACAAGTATATCCGTTTATCCAACAAAGAAATATTGGAAATTCCGTATTAGGAAAAGATATTATTGAATTGCAAATTGGGTCAGGTTCAAAACAAGTGCATATGAATGGCTCATTTCATGCAAACGAATGGATTACTACACCAGTATTAATGAAGTTCATAAATGAATACGTACTTGCCTTAACGAATAGCACCACCATTCGAGGATTACCGATGTTGCCTTTCTATCAACAAACGCAATTATCCATTGTTCCTATGGTGAATCCTGATGGTGTAGATCTTGTAATACTTGGAGCAGATGCTGCAGGAGAACTCCAAGAGTCTGTATTAGAAATTAATAACCAAAACATCGATTTTTCCGATTGGAAAGCAAATATTCGAGGGGTGGATTTAAATAATCAATACCCTGCCTTATGGGATGTTGAGGCAGAAAGAAATCCAACTTCACCACAGCCTAGAGATTTTCCTGGTTATGCCCCACTTACAGAGCCGGAAGCTTTAGCTATTGCGGAACTAACGGGAGATCGTGATTTTAGTAGAGTAAATGCACTTCATACCCAAGGGGAAGTAATTTTTTGGGGATTTGAAGGGCTGGAACCGCCTGAATCTTTAACAATTGTAACAGAATTCGAAAGGGTAAGTGGATATATACCGATTCAATATGTAGATAGTTATGCTGGATATAAAGATTGGTTTATACAGGAATACAGACGTCCTGGTTTTACATTAGAATTAGGCCAAGGAACCAATCCACTTCCAATTAGTCAGTTTGATGAAATTTATGAAGAAACTTTAGGAATATTGATAGCAAACCTTTATTTATAAATGGATGTTAATTTCATATCTTTACTAGAATTAATATCTAATACGTATATATCAGGGTTTCCAAGTGTTTTCCAATCTTCGAAACCAAAATTACCATTAAATTGTTGAAATAAATGAGATAATATATTGCCATGACTGACGATGATAATGGTATCTAATTTAGGATCATCAATTAATGGAGTTAAAACTGCATTTGCTCTCTGTAAAAGCGCAGATGCAGATTCACCACCAGGCAAATAAAATTCAGGATCTTCAAAGGACTGTTTTAATGCGTCCATCCAATCTTCTGTTGGCTCAGCACATAAAACTCGTTCTTTTAAACGGTCATCGATATTAATTTCTATATTAAGATAGTTTGAAAATGGTTTTATTGTGTCTATTGCTCGTAAATAAGGACTTGACCATATGCCACAGAAAGATTCATTCGTGTTTTGGAGGAATAATGATAACTCTTTTGCTTGTTGCAAACCTGCATTTGTTAAAGGAGCGTCAGGATGTTGTCCGTCTGCAGAACAGTGTCGAATGAAATATATTCTCTTCATAGCAAAGCCACCTCATTATTTATTCTAAATATTAAGTATCTTCACTAGTATATCATGAAAATAAAAGAAAGTTTACTATTAATAGAACAACTTTCCATAAAAAAACAGGGGCATGTCCCCCTGTTTTACACTTCTTTAAAATACTCTTTATGAAATCCCGCCATACGATTACTATTATCAATCACAAAATAAAACTCTTCCGTTTCATTTTTCACATCATAACGTTTACCTGGTGTTAGTTTATTATCTACAATATATTTTTTTGCATCTGCATGTACACATTCAATTTGCTTCATAGTTGGTCGGTTCTCCCAATTTAAGTGGATCATAAAAAGTCCCCCTCTTGTTTACATATTATTATTATGGTTAATCAAATATATATAAATATTTGCTATACCCTTCTTCCGCCATTTTTTCTTTTGGAATAAAACGCATCGCTGCAGAATTCATGCAATACCTTAACCCGCCTTTATCTTGAGGACCATCTTCAAAAACATGTCCTAAGTGTGAATCGGATTGCTTACTACGAATTTCTGTACGTACCATCCCATGCGTTTTATCTACTTTGTCTTCTATTTGATAAGGATCAACTGGTTTCGTGAAGCTTGGCCAACCGCACCCAGCATCATATTGATCTTTAGATGAAAATAAAACATTGCCTTTTATAATATCGACATAAATTCCCTCTTGTGTGTTGTTCCAATATTCATTGTCAAATGGACGTTCTGTTCCATTCTCCTGTGTAACATGATACTGAATCGGAGTCAGTTTCTCTTTTAAATCACTTTTATTAATTGGATTTTTCCAATTGTTTTCAATGAAATCTTGTCTGCCTGATCCTTTTTTATACAACCTGTAATGGAAACTGCGTTTTTTATAATAGTCCTGATGCTCTTCTTCTGCTTCATAAAATGGTTCAGCTGGGAGAATTGGAGTCACTATTGGCATCTTAAAGCGATCGCTCTCATCTAATGCTTTTTTTGAATCCTCAGCTACCTTTTTCTGTTCTTCCGTATGATAAAAGATAGCTGTTTGGTATGACTCTCCACGGTCATTAAATTGGCCGCCAGCATCAGTAGGGTCAATTTGTTGCCAAAAAGTTTCTACTAATTCTTTATAAGGCATGATTTCAGGGTCAAATGTAATTTGTACCGCTTCAACATGACCTGTTGTATTTGAACACACTTGTTCATAGGTTGGATTTTCTACATGCCCCCCTGTATAACCAGAACTAATATCTATAACACCTGGTCGTTGGTCAAATGGCTCTACCATACACCAGAAGCAACCTCCTGCAAATGTAGCTATTTCTGTTTGTTTAGACATGTAACTCCTCCAATCACATTTTAATATATTAGTTTAACCCTATTTTTCCCTTTTTAATGAAAAAAATCAAGCGCAAAGCATTATATATATAACTTAGGAGTAGATTTCCCTGATTTCTTTTCATTTACATGCTTTGGTGGATCGGTAATTGCGTCGGTGTCTTTATCAGTTTGACTTATATTTATACCTTCAGACTTAGATGTATCCTCTTCTGTATTATAATCTGTATTTTCAATTGATTTTTCAGAGACTTCCTCATCCTCATTGGATATCTCCTTAAATGCTTTCATCATTCTATACATACTAGGAAGATTTTTAACCATTGGACCGTATTCTTGAATCAATGGTGCTGTAGATTGTAATATTCCTAAAAATTGTTGGACGCCTCCCAAGGTTTTAGTTAACTTTTGTAAACCGCCAGAAGATACCGATCCTATTCCACCTACTGATTTGCCGCTTCCAAACGAGGATAATAAACCAGCAACTCCTCTAGAATTATCTCTACTTCTCATTTGACTATTGTTTAAAAACGGATTCCTATTTTGTTGATGGTTCATAGGTCCATAAGGTTGTTGTCGTTCGGATGGTGGAAAAACCATACTTATCCCCCCTTATCATGATGTTCTACCTATAGAATACGCGTTTACATATTAGAATGTGTAGGCTTGGTTTACGAACATTTCCCGGGAAACCGCATGAAATGGCATAATATACAAAAATCAGCACATGTAAACAAAGTATTTGTCGAAAAAATAAAAAATTAATCAAACGTTTGTTTGAATTACTGCGTGTTATTTCTACATGAAAAAAGCAGCTACTTAATGAGCTGCTTTTTTCCATTCGTATTCATTCCAAATAGAATCAAAAGTTACTATTGCACTTGGAAATGGACTATTCCATTCTAAGTAATCACTAATTTCATCATAGCTATTGGAATGTTTAGGGAAATTATGATCACGAAACGCCCACTCAGCAAGTTCAGAATTATCATCTTTTTTAATTTTGCCTCGGTAGGTCATTAAAAACTGATAGAATGTTTGCTCCATCTTTGCTCCTCTCCTCTGCTATTATGTTTCATTCATAAATTCTTCATGTTTTTGTTGTTTCTTTTTATAAACTATTTTAGATAAATAAATACTAATTTCATAAATAATCATAAGTGGAACGGCAACAACAATTTGTAAAATAAAATCCGGTGGTGTAATTAACACACCTATAATAATAAGTACAAAGTAAGCATACTTACGGTTTTTAGTCATAAATTGTGGTGTTAATATACCTAAACTAGTTAAAAACATTGCTATTAATGGTAGTTCAAATAGAAATGCAAATGGTAAAGTGATTTTCATTAAGAAGGTGAAATATCTATCAACTGTGAACATAATATTAAACATATCTTCGTTTAACGATAGCAAGAATGGAAATATTAGATGAATAAAAATAAGATATCCGAATATCAGTCCAATAATAAATAACAAGAATAATGCTGGTATATAAGATAAGGAAACCTTTTTCTCGCGAGAAGTTAGAGCTGGACTTATAAAAGCCCACACTTGGTAAGCTAAAATAGGAATTGTCCCGACTATGGCAACCAGACCAGCCATTGAGAAATAAACCCAAATAATTTCTGTTGGACTAATTGCTGTTAATTCCAAATCTATATCATTAACAAAAAACCAGTAAATATCTTTCACATTTAGAAAACCTATTATAAATAGAATAATAAATATTACCGCTGTAACAATTAATCGATTGCGTAATTCGGATAAATGTCCTACTACATTCATTTCTTTTTCTGTACTATCATTACTATTGGTATATTGATCTTCAGGTGTTGACATATACAAGCACTCCTTATGTACGACATAAAAGAAGATGTAAGGGCATTTCCCCTACACCTCCATTTCGTTGTTTATTTTATTGTTTCTTTTTATTGTGATCATTCATAATATCTTGACTAGCATTTTTAAATTCTTTTAGTGTAGTACCTAAAGCTCGTCCTATTTCAGGTAACTTTTTTGGCCCAAATACAATTAATGCTACTATTAAAATCAATATTAAGCCTGGAAAGCCGATATTACTAAACATCATGCATCACTCCACCGTCGTAGGTTTTTTAATAACATCTATTGTTTATATACATGAGTAATAAAAATGGTACTACCTATGATAAATCCATTATTATTTAGCATCTCTGTACTTTATACATATCATAGCACGATTAGAAATAATTAAACAAGTTATTCATTAAACTTCCTGAGTTTATTTTCGATCATACTGAATAAAGTAATAATCATACGGGTTTTTCTCATCTTTGTCACCTTTTATTTTAGATGATAATACCCAATTCTCTTTATCAAAGTCTGGGAAGAATGTATCTCCGGAAAATGAATCATCAATCCAGGTAATATACATCCGATCTGCAATGTCCATCACTTGTTTAAATAAGTTTGCACCGCCGATTACAAAATATTCTTCTTCTGGATTTTCTTTGCTCCATTTTTTGATTTCATCTATGTGGTGAATTATTTCTGTATTTTCATATTGTACATCTGTACGCTTAGTTAAAACAATATTTTTTCGATTTGGTAATGCCCCACCCATTGATTCGAATGTTTTTCTTCCCATAATTATAGTATTTCCTGTTGTCTTTTCTTTAAAAAAACGCAAATCCTTTGGTAAATGCCAAGGTAATTGATTATTAACTCCAATTACATGGTTACGATCCATAGCAAGTAATAACGAAATCATCTTATATCCTCACCTTCCTAAGTTAGAATCATCGTCTAGTATACATGTATCTATATTTGGACTATACAGCAATCGGTGCTTTTATACTTGGATGAGGATTATAATTTTCAATCACTAAATCATCTAAGTCCATCTCAAAAATAGATTCTTTGTCTGTGTTTATTTTTAATTGTGGAAAAACGCGGATTTCTCTTTCCAATTGTGTTTTGACTTGATCAACATGGTTAGAGTATATATGTGCATCTCCAAAAGTATGTACGAAATCGCCTACTTCTAGTCCGCATTCATGTGCAATAAGGTGCGTGAGCAAAGCATAACTGGCTATATTGAATGGTACACCAAGAAATACGTCTGCACTTCTTTGATAAAGCTGACAAGAAAGCTTTCCATTTGAAACATAAAATTGGAATAATGTATGACAAGGAGGTAAAGCCATTGTTGGAATATCTTCAGGATTCCATGCTGAAACAATATGTCTCCTTGAATTTGGATTTGTTTTAATGGAATGAATCACATCTTTTAACTGATCAATTGTTTCGTTTTGAGTAGTCTTCCAATTTCTCCATTGTTTTCCGTATACAGAACCTAAGTCCCCGTATTTGTCCGCAAAAGCATCATCTTCAAGAATACGTGTTTTGAAGAGCTCCATTTGTTCTTGATATTGTTTATTAAAGTTCTCATCTTCTTGACTACGCAAGCCAAAATTTGTCATATCAGGACCATGATAATCCGCGCTATTTATCCATTTTTCAAACGCCCACTCATTCCAAATATTATTATTATGTTTTAATAAATAACGAATATTCGTATCACCTTTTATAAACCAAAGTAGTTCACTTGCAACTAGACGGAATGGAACACGTTTTGTCGTTAGAAGAGGAAATCCCTTATTTAAATCAAATCGGATTTGGTGTCCGAATATAGAATGTGTTCCAGTATTGGTTCGATCTCCACGTTGTTCTCCATTTTCAAATATTTGTTTACACAAATCTAAGTATGCTTGTTCCCCTTGCATTGTAATCTCTCCTAACTATATTGGAAATATAGATTTATTAATTCTTAAATGACTTAATTATAACAGATACTAGTCCGCTTTTGTTACATAAACGTAAAACATAAGCTCTTAGATTCGGACATAAAACTAGAGTAAAGCTCGGTTTTTCAAAGGAGGTTCCAAATTTGAATACCACTTTAGAACAAATAATTAAAAATTCTATTGTATATACATATGTTGCTAGCCAACCATTTATTGCCATGACTGGATTACCAGTCGATATAATGGCATCTGAACAGGTGGTTCAAAACGGTGATCATTTTGAATCATCGAACGCGTTAATAAAAAAGGAAGATATTTGGTTTGGTGAAAATTGGAATACGGAACAATATAGTATTACTTCAGAACAATTAGCCTATCAAATAGATACCGAACAATTTGATGATGCACTTAGTATTACTGAATTAGAAGAAATGGAAAAAGCCAATTCACTTTCTATAATTGAAGATAAGATAAACTCTATTCAACCAGGTATGAAATCGGATAATATAAAAGAAGTCCAAAAGGCGTTAGTTACTCTGGATTATTATTCAGGTGAGATAGATGGTATTTATGGTCCTTTAACCCATGATGCCTTAGTTAGTATAGAGAAAGATTATGACTTATCATTAGTCAGTGAACAACAAGACGAAAGGATTCAAGAAATATATTATGCTGTGGAGTCATCAACTATAGAAGAATCCCAAAGTTCTAGTGTAGAAACAATTGAGAGTGATGACCTATCAACTAATGAAAATAATAATGATTCCACCGAAGAGAAAAGTCAGGACCCCTACTACTCGAAACAACTCGATGTAAGTGGAAATAAACAGCCTGTTATAAAAGCAGCTAGATCCTTAATAGGGACCCCTTATGTATATGGTGGTGATGGCCCAGAAGGTTTTGATTGTAGTGGATTCATACAGTACGTCTATGAAAGTAATGATATCGTAATCCCTCGAACGGTTAGTGAGATATGGAATTTTAGTTCTCCTGTTGATAGTCCTTCAATTGGTGATATCGTATTTTTTTCGACCACACACTCTGGACCATCTCATGCTGGTATTTACATAGGTGATGGACAGTTTATTCATGCTGGTTCCTCTAGTGGTGTAGCTATTGGTGAATTATCTAATCCTTACTGGGAAGAGAGGTACATTGGTGCGAAACGAATTTAAAGGTTACTCCCCCTCCCATTCTTTAAAGAAGTGTTGTAGGAACTTTTGCATGTATTGATGGCGTTCTATTGCTATCATTCTACCTGTATTCGTATGCATTGAATCCTTTAAAAGAAGTAATTTCTCGTAAAAATGGTGAATGGTAGAACCAGATGATTTTGTTGGATCATAAATGGCTCGCTGGTTTGAACCTCCATACGCAAAAGCTCTAGCTAATCCGATGGCGCCGAGTGCGTCTAATCGATCCGCATCTTGAATAATTTTACCTTCTATTGTTGAAGGTATAATACCTTTAGAATATGAAGTAGTATTGATAATCGTCATTATTGCTTCAATTTGAGAATGTTGTAATCCTAGTTGATGAAGAAATTGTGAAAGCTCATTTAATTCATTTTCTTGATTATTGGTTAACTTATGATCAGCTATATCATGAAGCCATGCAGCAGCTATGGTTATAAATAGATTAGCCTCCTCTTCTATAGCGATCTTAGTCGCGTTATTTACAACCCTTTCTAAATGAAAATAATCATGACCAGTAGTATCATTCGAGAACTTGTGTTTTACGTATTCAGTAATTTTTTCTAATTGGATCTCCTTCGAACTCATTATTTCCTCCAATATGAATAGATTTTAAGATTACTTTATCATTCGTTACACTATTTGTAAATTTTAGTTAATTCATCAAAAATTAAAGCCATTTTCTTGACTGATTTGTTTGAATAGGCTAATATTAGTAACAAGCAAAGAAGATGTACGGAATCATTAATTACCTAAGGCAGCTTCTATAGAAGTGGATGATTTATGATCCGTACTTCTATAGGAGCTGCCCTTTTTTAATATTCCGTTGGTCAACTTTGTAATAACACGCGTTTTACGTGGAAGTATTAGGAGGAAATTTACATGGAAAACGGAGTAGTAAAATGGTTCAATGCTGAGAAAGGTTACGGATTTATCCAACTAGAAGAAGGTAATGATGTATTCGTACACTATTCAGCAATCCAAGAAGAAGGCTTTAAATCTTTAGAAGAGGGACAAGAAGTTTCTTTTGAAATTGTTGAAGGTGAACGTGGTCCTCAAGCAGCAAACGTTGTAAAAAAATAATATCTAATATATAGCGGAAGCTTAACAAAAAGCTTTCCGCTTTTTTTGTGTTTGATTTTAATCTTCATCTCTTCTCCTTCTAATTTGTCAATAAAAGCCCCTGTTTGTTCATCAATCGTTCACAAACTTTTCTAACTTAAAAGTTTGTAAAATCTATAGAACGCCTAATTTGTGCATAATTGAACAAAGTGTGAATAGTCCGTGATGTGTACAAATAGGACCTTTGTATTGTGTATGATAAAACTATAGATACAAAAGGGGTGATGAAAATGAAAAATCTCTTTCATAAAGATAACAATGAAGCGGAGCCAAACCTAAAAGGGACATTTGCTTCGGTATTAATATTAGGTGGGCTTATTGTTGTTTGTTGGGTATCCGTATTTACACTCTTTATGACTAGATAAGAAGAAAGGATGAGAGAAAGTGCACCTGCATAAATTAGAAAAATGGTGGTTGATTCTCGGGATTAGTGCATTAATCATATTTTTAGTTGTATTAGGATTCGGTGCTTTTTACATGGGCACACATCCTCAAAGTCATGGACTGACGATTGATCCTAATAATGTTGAAGCAAATGAAGCCTTTCAACAAGAAAACCTTGGTTTAACCAAAGTGGATGAAGATCATTATATAGTTAATGTTGTTGCCAGTGCTTTTAATTATAACCTTGGAGTCGATGAAGACGGAAATTCTGTAACTCATATTAAAATCCCTAAAGGTTCTTCTGTTTTATTTCAAGTGGTTACAACAGATGTAATACACGGCTTTAATATTGCTGGAACGAATGTAAACATGATGGTTGAACCAGGTTACGTTAGCAGTATGGAAGTTCAAATGAATAAAGTTGGCGAATTTACGTTGTTATGTAATGAGTATTGCGGAGTTGGACATCATATGATGTTTACGACTGTGGAGGTGTATGAATAATGGCTCTTGCTAAGTTACATGTTTTTGAGGATATATCAGCTGAACCTATGGAGATTACAAAAAAAGATTCTAAATTATACTTATCTTTTATTTACGTAGCAATTATATCACTGTTCTTAGGTGGATTAATGGGGTTATTGCAAGTACTAGTACGAACAGGAGAATTTACACTTCCATTTGGAATTGGTTATTATCAAATTCTTACTTTCCATGGAGTTGTTCTTGCTCTAGTACTGACTACCTTTTTTATTATTGGATTTCAGTTTGCCTTATTGGGAAAAACAGTGGGAATTTCTGAAAAACAGCGTAAAGCAGCATGGCTAGCTTTTTGGGTAATGACTATTGGTACATCAATGACTGCTGTTACAATTCTAATTGGTAAAGCAAATGTGCTCTATACATTCTATGCACCATTAAAAGCACATCCCCTCTTCTATATTGGCTTAGCTCTTGTTGTCGTGGGGACTTGGATTGCGGCGGTTGTAAATTGGAGACAACTATTTGTATGGAAAAAACAAAACCCAAATCAAAAATCACCACTCCTTGCTTTTATGGTTACAATCAATATGATTATGTGGGTTATTGCATCATTAGGTGTGGCTGTTGCGGTATTAGTTCAATTTATTCCATGGTCATTAGGATATGCAGAAACCATTAATGTATTGTTAAGTAGAACATTATTTTGGTACTTCGGCCATCCTTTAGTATACTTCTGGTTATTACCAGCCTATATGGCATGGTACGCTATTATTCCAAAGATTATCGGAGGTAAATTGTTTAGTGATTCCTTAGCCAGATTATCCTTTATTTTATTTTTATTCTTTTCGATTCCGGTTGGTTTTCACCACCAATTAACGGAACCTGGTATAGATCCTACATGGAAATTCATCCAAGTTGTATTAACATTTATGGTTGTTATACCGAGTTTAATGACTGCATTCTCCATGTTTGCAACATTTGAAATTACTGGCAGAAAAAATGGATATCAAGGTTTATTCAGCTGGTTTAAAAATTTACCGTGGCGTGATGTCCGCTTCTTCGCTCCATTTGTAGGCATGCTTGCATTTATCCCAGGTGGCATTGGTGGAATAATTAATGCTTCCCACCAAATGAACACATTAGTTCATAATACAATTTGGGTAACGGGACACTTTCATTTAACTGTAGCAACAACCGTGTTACTTACATTTTTTGGAATTGCTTACTGGTTAATTCCACATTTAACTGGTCGAAAGTTAACAAGAAAAATTCATCGTTTAGGCATTTATCAAACCGTCATTTGGACAATTGGTATGACGATTATGTCTGGTTCTATGCATATCCAAGGTTTATTAGGCGGTCCGAGAAGATCTTCCTATTCAGAGTACGGTGGATCCGAGCAAGCCGTTGAATGGGGTGCATATCAGATGGCTCAAGCAGTTGGTGGTACGATACTTTTTATTGGAATTATTCTTATGGTCTATATTTTTATTCATCTTGTATTTTTTGCACCAGAGGGAGAAGAAGAATTTCCGATTGCTGAGGAAGAAGATCATGCACCAACTACACCAAAATGGATGGAGAATTGGAAATTATGGATAGGTATTACCATAGCATTAATTTTATTTGCTTATACTATCCCTGTAATTGATATTATTCAAAACTCACCACCTGGTTCACCACCATTTGATGCTATAATCGGTAATTAATTCAAAGATAAAGTATATACGAAACGAAAAATCGCTAAGGCAATATACTATAATGGTAGGAAATAAGCTTCTAGCCGCGCCCTCTCCCCTGTAAAGTATATGTGTATTACCTTAGCGATTATAATTAACCTTTATGTTAGTCAAAATTTTTAACTGGTAGATTAATCGTTTAAACTAGTGAGTGCCTTTTCCTCAGCTGGAATACGTATACTCATTAGAATGAGATGTAAAAATGGAAATATAATCGCTGTCCAATACGCACCAAACATCATCGGGATAACAAATAGTTCTATCCCTACAATTATATAATTAGGATGTTTAATATACTTATAAGGACCTCGCTTAACTAATGTACTCCCTGGCAGGATAATTATCTTGGTATTCCAGTGCTTACCTAAAGATGAAATACTCCATATTCGAAGGAACTGCGTTAATATAAACAAACTGAACCAAAGTGTAAATAATGTTGGAACAGCTGTTGATTTTGTTATAACTATTTCGATAAAGATACTCAAAAAAAACAAGCTATGTACAACAATAAACCACTTGTGCTGTTGCGGTTCTATTTCAATTCCACCTTTTGCGAGCATCCATTTTTCATTTCTCTTTGCAATAATTAATTCTGTTATTCGTTGCAAGATAATAAATACAAACAACATACTCAAAAAGACACTCATATTTTTTTCCACTCCGCAAATAGTAATTCCGAACTAAATCCAGGGCCTAACGCACTTATTATACTCCGCTCCCCTTCTTTTACACCTTTCTTCATCCAATCATGAATAACATAAAAGACTGTAGCAGATGACATATTTCCATGCTTTCTTAACACATCATAGGATGATTGAAGTTTCTCTTTAGTACATGGTATCACTTCTTCCATTGCCTCCATTACCTTTCTTCCTCCTGGGTGAGCGATAAATGAGTGGATATCTTCACTAGTATATTGAATTGTTTTTAAAAATTCATCGATATGTTTCTTCCAAAAGGAATGCACTAATGCTGGAATGCTTTTTTTGAAAATAACTTCAAAACCTGTATCCTTTACGTTCCAACCCATAATATCTTCACTGTGCTTTTTTAATAAAGAGCTTTGTTCGTACAGATGTAATTTTGTTCCTTTTAAATTGCTACAGTATTGTGAAGTTTTTCCGACAAGAAGTAAAGCACTTGCGCCGTCTCCAAATAATGCAGTACCAACCATATTGCTTTTCTTACTGTCTTGTTTTTGAAATGTCAGGCTACATAACTCACAGCAAATAATTAAGACGATCTTATCTGGATGAGCTTTTGACCAATCCATTGCATTACTTAATCCTATCGCTCCACCTGCGCAGCCTAATCCCCATAGAGGCATACGCTGTATGTTCTCTCTAAATGGTCGCTCATTTATACAACTCACATCTAATGAAGGCGTTGCAATTCCTGTACTTGAAACAAAAACAATCATATCAACTGCTTCGTAAGGAATTGGTTGATGTAAAAAATCAGAATCTGTTAAACATGCGTCTATAGCATCTAAACAATGTTTTATCGCTTCTGTTTGATAAATGTGATTTCTTTCTTCAAAGTTATGATCACCGAAAAACCAAGATGAATTAACAACAAACTGTCTTTCTTCTACTGCAGCATGATCAAAAACTGGAAGTAGTCGTTCAATTTGTTTTTCGGAATATGAAAATAATTGCTTTACAATATGTTTCACATCTTGTTGGGGAATTCTGTGAGGTGGTACGCCTAGACCAACGGAACTTATGTATGTCATTATAATCACCTTGTTTCATAGGAATTTTTCTTCAAACAGTATTCCCATTCAAGAATGATTCATACAAGCACTTACAAATGAAAAACCTCCATTAGGTCATCCCTCGATATAGGTAGAGTGAAAAAATTCTACGAATAAGGATTTGTACCATGCAGGAGGTTTACGTTATTTATTCTTTTTTCCCAAAGTATTGATAATAGTTGGTTTGAATAAACCCATTAAATAGTTTTCTTTTTTTAGTTGCTTTTTTACCATATGCTTGTTCAAATTTATCAAATGCTGTGATGGTATAAACACTCCAAGAGGTATGTTGATTCATTACCTCGCCGAGATCACGATACATTTTCTCTACCTCTGCTTTATCACTCAGTCGTTGTCCGTATGGAGGGTTTGTAATAATGTATCCATTTGGTTTTTTAATAGTCATATCTTTCACTTGCATTTGCTTCCAAGTAATTAAATCTCCTAGTCCAGCTTCTAATGCATTAGCTTTAGATGTTTCAATCATACGATGGTCAATATCACTTCCAACAATATTTAAAGGTTGATCATACTTTGCATAATCTTCTGCTTCCTGGAAGGCTTGATCCCAATGTTTTTGACGAATCCATTCCCAACCTTCAGCAGCAAATTCACGATTAAAACCTGGAGCGATATTCTGACCAATTAGAGCAGCTTCTATTAATAGCGTCCCCGATCCACAAAATGGGTCAATTAACGGAAAGTCTGGTTTCCAATTGGTTAGTTGAACAAGAGCAGCAGCTAATGTTTCTTTTAATGGAGCTTCGCCTTGTCCCACTCGATATCCTCTTTTATGTAAACCAGTTCCTGATGTATCTATAGTTAATGTTACTTTGTCTTTTAAAATAGATACTTCAGTCTTAAATAAGGATCCGGTTTCCGTTAATTTATTAATTAGACCATATTTTCGTTTTAAACGCTCTACAATTGCTTTTTTTACTATCGCTTGACAATCTGAAACACTATATAGTTTTGATTTAACTGATTTTCCAGAAACAGGAACTTGTCCATCTTCTGATATATAATTTTCCCAAGGTAACGCTTTTGTATTTTCAAACAGTTGATCAAAAGAATAGGCATCAAATTCTCCTACAATTATTTTCACCCGATCAGCTGAACGGAGCCATAAATTACAACGAGGAATCGCTTGAATAGGAGCATCGAAAAGCACTTTTCCATTTTCAACTTGCACATTATAACCTAAATTTCTAACTTCATCTGCAACAATTGATTCTAAACCCATTGCAGTAGTTGCCAATAACCTAACTTGTTTCATAAGGGATAAGTCCTTTCCGTTCAAAAGTAGTATAAGTGTAACATATTTTCATATACTCAACCAAGATAACATTATTTCATATAAAAAACCCTTGTATAAACAACTTTCATACAAGGGTGGTTTTCATATATACGTGACCATTAAATGCTCGATAAGCCATGTTCTGTACCTTTGTACTACAATCGGTGGTCAACCTTGTACGCCGGTTGTAATCATCTATCTACAGATAATCTGTCCCTTTTTCGGTTCTAATTCCCTACTAAAGGATGCCCCTACCATTAATTTGGGTTGCTCACTCGTGGGGTTTACCGCGTTCCACCTAGAATGTTTCCAATCTAGCTACGTCACTGTGGCACTTTCAAGAATGAATCCATATTATCTATATCGATAACTTAGGGTTTCATATCTGCCGTTAGCATTAGAGCTACCTTGACTTATGACTTCGTCAAGCACGAACACTACGAGCATCGCAGCTCGTGTGAGCATGGACTTTCCTCTACATCAGAAATGATGCAGCGATTACATGAGCATTTAATTGACTTAAAATATCTTATCATGGCTCTTGTATTAAATCAACATAATTTTATTTCCAATTAGGATTCTTCTTGCTCGGTATAACGCTTGCCGAACACAGCTTTTTCCAGGTTAGAAAGACGTTTTAACACATCATAATTAACTTGGGAAGTTGGTGGCTGTTGAGATCTCGTACGCGATTGCTCTGCAGCAGGTGGATTCTTTTTCAGTTTTTCGTTTTCTGCTTTTAATCGATCAATCTCCTGTTTGAAATTATCATAGTCCTGAATGATAATATCTAAAAATTCGTCTACCTCTTCTTGTGAATATCCTCTTATACCAGTTTTGAAGTCTTTTTCCAAAATATCTTTTCCACTTAGTTGAATACGATTAACACTCATATAATCACCTCTTAAATCATTACAAACATTTTTAATAGATAGCTTTTCCTTGACATTATATTTATTGATTATCTACTGAATTAGAACTTTTACTTATTATTATAACATAAAAAAAGAGAACTGTTTGCCAGTCTCCTTTTTAAAATTAAAAATTCATGATAGGAATATTACAGAGGAGTTCCGTTAATTATTCTCTAAATCATCGGGTTGAAAAGAAAAAGGTAATAATTCTTCTGTTGTCAACGTTTTAACTTCTTTATTTACATTCGTTAAATGAACCTTCATTGACGAAGTAAAGAATTCACTCATTACTTGTCGACAGGAACCACAAGGAGGAACAGGCCTATTTGTATTGGCCGCTACAGCCATTTCTGCAAATTCTGTCTCTCCTTCAGATATCGCTTTAAAGATAGCTACTCTTTCTGCACAACATGTAACAGGATATGCTGCATTTTCGATATTACAACCTGTATAAAGCTTACCTGATTTTGTTAATAATGCTGCTCCAACTGGAAAAGCCGAATACGGTACATACGCACTATCCATCGCCCCCAGAGCAGCGTCTAATAATTGATTCTTGTTCATCCACTTCATCCTTTATTAGTAGTGTTCGTTATTATAGATTATTTTTAGAAAACTGTAAAGGTTTTTACTGTTCCAGATCATCTAATAATAAGTCGAACACATATAATATCGAACGGTATAACTCCATATAACGTTTCTTTCTTGTATCCATATAGTAACTATGCATTAATAGAAGTTCCATATTTTCTCTTGTCGAAACAACTTGATTGGGGTGAACATTAGCCTTTCTTTCTTTCACAACGATAAGAGCATCCTCTTCCCAGTTCGCAATTAATTGATAAATTGGAGTGGTCTCCTCCTTTACCATTTGGAAGTAATCCCTATCTTTTCTATCTTCCGGTGGTTCAGAAGTCTGAAATCTATATTTTAGTTTTTCCAGATCTTTTTTTAATTGTATGGTAATTTCTTTTACATTCATGATATATCCCCTTACCTTTTTATCTATTCATACTCTATCATGAATGAAGGATAAACTCATCTCTTACCGTTGCTACAAATGTTTTCAATAAATGCTTTTGTATGTTCAATTTGGGTAATTTCAGATTGGAATTGTAACCAAACTTCTCTATCTACTTGTACTTTTAATTTGTGATGCATATACGATAATTGTGCTTGAAGTTCATTCATCTTTGCCTCGGTTTCATGTTTACTGTACCCTCTATTGGACATGGAATTAATATGCTTCATAGCATGCATTATCTCACACCTCTCCTTTTTATTTATAATTTAATTCTTTATTACAGGCTCTACTCCCTTCCCTATCGACAAAACTAGAAGGATTGATACAAAACTAGTGATTATACTCATCAAATAACCAAGATTAGACAAACTAATATAAAGGAGGTGTCTTTCATTGCGAAAATCGAAGAAAGAACAAAAAACTGACAAACATTTGAAAAAAGCACCACAAACAGGTGATAAAAAATTAGATGGACCAAATCGCCCATCTACTTAATTACTCAATGAAAATGAAGAGGTTGGATACAAAAAAACGTATGGATCAAAAAATGAATTGAAATATAGTTAAAATCCTGTGGAAGGAAGATCTAGGTGAGTTCCGTAAATTGATAAATAAACGGTTGCTCACCAACCTCCCACAAAGAAGTATATTTCTAAAGCGGATTTTAAAAAGTCATTCATTTAATCACATACTTTTTCCAACCTCTTTTTTAAATATGAAGTTTTCCATATAGGTATAATAATTTCCGTTTAAAGTTAAACTGGTTTTCAATAGGTGAATATTGGGAAACTGTTAATGGAGTTAACCATTTTTTGTGTACACCCTTCCTTTTTGACCAGTCTTTTCGAATAGTATCCTGATGCTGAACAATCGGATAGAGTTGCCGATATGGTTGACTAATTTCACTTGTGAATTTTCTCTTGCGAAATCTTTCATATTCAAATCGAGATCCAGTTGGCTTAATCGTTCTAATAAAATCTACAGTATTCTTATAAATTTTCGGATCGCTTAACATCGTCGCAATTCGTCTACCTGTTTTAATTCTACGATTTAAGGAGGTAAAATGATGTATAAATACTCCATAAGAAGACTGGTGCATTGCTGGAATCAATACGGCATTCATCCATAGAACATTGATTATTCGATAAGGTAGGCGATGAAAAACTTCTTTTTCGTATTTTGATTTTGTTATTAATGGATGCTCAATAACATTCTGTTCATTAATAATTAGAGCGAGCATTAACCTTTCCTTATCGTTGGTTTTCCAAAAATAATGCCACTCTTTTATCATAAATCGTGATACTTGAAAATGTACTAATAAAGGAAATAATGGCGTTTGAAACTCTTTAGATAATTCATATACTAATAATTGAGGATAAGCATCAGAGAATATAGTCCAATTTGCACGTTCATAAGTTTGGAATAAATACTCTCTCTCCTCCCTACCTAGCATTTTTTTATATGTTGGTAAAGTTAAATCTGTCATATTATATCCTGCATTTCGAGATACGACAGTTGCAATTAGTGTCCATACTATTTCAGGATGTTTTTCATAGTAGGTCTGATATGCTTTCGTTCTAGAAATGTTGTCTATATTATGTGCTGTAGTCGATTTTGTTATATAATGGATGAGGAAAGACTGTTGTAGTTTACTCATCAATTACCACATACTTTCTAAAAGAGTTATGAATTATCTTTTGCTTCTTTTCTTAAAATCATGCAAAAGAAGCGAGGAGGGATTTTATTGAATTATCCGAACGGCCAACAGAGAATGACTATTAACAATGTTGCTCGTAAACAGGATAATCGTATGTTTAGCAATAGAGGAATGTCCTTAGAGGATGATATTAATGTAACAAATGAATTTTATTTAGAAACGAACCAAGCAGTTATACACAAAAAACCAACACCCGTTCAAATTGTTAATGTACATTATCCGAAAAGAAGCGCAGCAGTAATTACTGAAGCATATTTTAAACAAGCTTCTACCACTGATTATAACGGTGTTTATAGAGGTAAACATATTGATTTTGAGGCGAAAGAAACGAAGAATAAAACATCATTTCCATTAGCTAATATACATGAACATCAAATCAATCATATGCAAAAAGTTATTGATCAACAGGGTATTTGTTTTATGTTAATTCGATTTATAGCTCATGATGAGACTTACTTATTAGATGCCAGAGCACTTTTAACATTTTGGAATCTTAAGCAAGAAGGCGGAAAGAAATCAATTCCTTATGATATGATTAAAAATCAAAGCCAGCTTATTCCATTCCATTATCAAAAACGAGTTGATTATTTAACTGCTGTAGATAAGCTTTATTTTTAATTACGGAGGTAGAAACAAATGGCAGAGAATAAAGGCCAGAGTAGAACAGCAAGAAGACAACAACAGAAGAAATCAAAAAAACCGAGAAAATCGAATAACCCAACTTGGAAAAAGGTTTTAAAAATATTTTTATTCATTATTTTAGCAATGCTTGTCATTGGTATTGGAGTTGGTGCATATTGGATTGCTACGGCTCCGGATATTGACGAAGAAAAACTTACCGTTCCATTTTCCTCTACTTTACTAGATAAGAATGGCGAACAATTTGCAGAACTGAGTGCAGAGGAACGTAGAACTCAAGTAAAATATGAGGATCTTCCAGATGTGCTAATCGATGCAGTAACAGCTACAGAAGACGCAAGATTTTTTGATCATGCTGGTGTCGACCCGCGAAGGGTTGGCGGTGCTGTACTAGCAAACTTTACCGATGGATTCGGTTCTCAAGGTGCAAGTACGATCACTCAACAGGTTGTTGAGCGAGCTTTCTTAACACCAGATAAGAAAATAAGTATCAAAGTACAAGAAATGTGGTTAGCTCTTAAGTTAGAGCGCGAATATACAAAAGAAGAAATTATGGAAATGTATTTAAATAGTATTTTCTATGGCTCGCAAGCTTATGGTGTAGCGAACGCTGCGGAAACCTATTTTGGTAAAACGGATCTTAATGATTTAACATTACCTGAAGCAGCAATTCTGGCGGGGTTACCGCAACGTCCTTCGGCTTATAATCCGTTTGAAAACCCAGAGCTAACTGAAGAGCGAATGAATACCGTACTTACATTAATGGTTCGACACGGTAAAATCACGGAGGAAGAAGCTGAAGAAGCAAGACAAGTAGAAGTTACTTCCCTATTAAGTGAATCAAAACCAGATCCGACGCCTTATGAGGCATTTATTCAACAAGTAAGAAAAGAAGTAGAAGCAAAAGTAGAAGACGCAAATATTGATACCGATGGGTTAAGAATTCATACAACAATTGATCCAGATGCTCAAGAGCATGTTGAATCACTCTTAGCGAATGATGGAAATTCGATTAATTATCCAGAAGATACACAAGGTGCTATCGTAGTGCTTGATACACAATCTGGTGCGATTGAAGCAATTGGCGGAAGAGTGGATACCGGTGACGTTAGCGGTTTTAACTATGCTACTCAAGGAAAAATGCAAATTGGATCTGTAGCTAAACCACTTCTAGCTTATGGACCGGCAATTGAGTATGATCAAATGTCTACCTACCATCAAATTAATGATGACGGACCGTTTGAAGTAGCTGGGTCTACTCCAATTCAAAACTACGGTCAATATCATGGTTGGGTATCAGCAAGATATGCAGTTCAAATGTCTCTAAATGTTCCAGCTGCTAAAACAATCGAATCTGTTGGATATGAAAATGCGCAAAACTTTGCGGAGAATTTAGGTCAAACCTTTGAAAACAATTTAGATGTAAGAGATGTAATCGGAGGTACAGGAAATAGTTCGAATCCAATGAAGATGGCTGGTGCGTACCGCGCATTCGGTAATGAAGGAATTTACAATGAACCATATGCAGTAACAAAAGTAGAGTTTCCGGATGGTCGTACCGTCGATTTAACACCTGAAGCAGAACCGGTAATGGAAGATTCCACAGCATATATGGTTACTGATATGATGCGTTCAGTAGTGGAAGATGGAACAGGGTCTTCTGTTCAAATCCCAGGACTTGATATAGCTGGTAAAACAGGAACAACTACATTAGATGGCGCTGAGGGAAGTCCAGATGCTTGGTTTGTTGGCTATACTACGGACTATACGATTGCAGCTTGGACAGGAGGTCAGCGTGTAGAGGAAGACGGAGGCGTAAGCCGAGTAGCCTTAACAGATACTAGTCTTTCTCGAGAAATGTTCCGCCAAACAATGGCACATATCTCAGAGGGTAATGATACTGCCAACTTCGAGAAGCCAGATTCCGTTGTAGAAGTAAAAGTGGAAAAAGGTTCTAATCCACCTGCTCTAGCTAGTGATTACACACCTAGTGAGCAGACATTAACGGAACTATTTGTAAAGGGCACAGAGCCAAAAAGTGTGTCAGAGAAATTTGATCAACTTGATGCAGTAAGTGGTTTGAATGCTACTTACAACGAAGATTCAAACTCGATTGATGTAACTTGGGATTACGAGTCTGATGATGATGTTAGTTTCGATGTTCGTGCAAGTGTAGATGGTGGAGATATGCAAGATCTTTCCTCTACTGAGGATACATCGATGGAGATTTCTGAAGTTGAAGCTGGCACTGAATACGTTATAGAAGTAACAGCATCCAAAGGGAACTTAACAAGTGAACCAGCTAGAACGTCGCTAACGGTTCCTGGTGAAGATGAAGAAGAAGTGGATGAACTCCCATCTGTTAGTGGGTTATCTGCTCAATATGTAGGAGATGGAGTTATCGATGTAAGCTGGAGCTATGATGGACCATCAGCTTCATTTGAGGTGATTGTTAATGGCCAGACGCAAACGGTTCAATCTCAAGGATTAGAAGTAACAGGTGCGAGTCCTGGTGAATATACCATTGAAGTGACACCGGTTAGTAACGAAGATAGTGAGATTACCGGCCCTCCTCAATCTACATCCGCTACTGTTCCAGACGAATCTGGTGGTAATGGAGAAGGTAATGGAAGTGGTGAAGATGGTAATGGTGATGAAGAAGGTAATAATGATGAGGGAAATGAAGATGAAGGTAATCCTGATCAAGGTGAAGGAAATCGTGAAGACGAAGATGGAGAACCTGGTAATGAAGACCCAGGAGATCAAAATTAACTAATATAAAAAGACGCAGCATTAATAATTGCTGCGTCTTTTTAGTATTATTAAACATTCTTATGGATAATAGTTATTCTGCAACTGCTAGTTTCTTCATTCTTTTCTTTCCTTCTCTACATAATTCAAGAAGTGGGCATTCCGGGCATTGCGGATTTCTTGCTTTGCAATGGTACCTGCCAAAAAATATCATTCGATGATGTGTTACACTCCATTCATCTCGAGGTACTTTTCTCATTAAAGTATTTTCTACTTCAAGAACACTATCTTTCCATTTACATATACCAAGACGTTTGGATACACGTTCTACATGTGTGTCTACCGCTATAGATGGCTCATTAAATGCAATTGATGCAACGACATTGGCTGTCTTTCTCCCAACGCCTGCTAATTTTACTAGCTCCTCTTTTGACGATGGAACTTTTCCATTATATTCATCTAATAACATTCGACAAAGTTTCTGTATATTTTTTGCTTTGGAGCGATATAGTCCGATAGAACGAATATCATTTTCTAGTTCGTTTAAATCGACAGATAAATAATCTTCCGGTGTTTTATATTTTTGAAAAAGATCCGCAGTTACTTTATTTACAAGTTTATCTGTACATTGGGCAGACAAAAGAACGGCAATAACCAGTTCAAAAGGATTAGAATGTTCCAATTCTCCTTTTGCATCAGGGAACATCTCTGCCATGGCATCTAAGCAATATCGTATTTGTATTTGGTTTAGCACTGTTTATTCCCCCTCTAGCCAATTATAGTAAAACGATGTATCTCTTTTTTGGTTGCTTGATGAAGCTTGTTGATTTTGATGAAATGGTTGGCTTGCTTTCCGAGCATCCTGCACGGAATGAACCCCTTTCCTCTTCCACTCTCTTAAGATCCTATCTATATATTTAAAATTAAGTTTCCCCATTAATACAGATTCTCTTAATCCTGCTTTAATTAATGATGATTCTATCTCATCTACATCTATCCAAGAGTTGATGGTCTCAATTTCAAACGGAGATAGTGGTCTACCGAATTCTTGTTCAAAAAGAATAAAAATGGTACCAATTGGATCTTCAGGTTCACTATTTTCTTGTTGTGATGTGTATAACTTTTCCCACAAGGGTTCTAGAGAATAAGATTCACTATAAGGTTCGACTTGTTCATTTTTCTCTATAGTTAATAAGCCTTGTTGAAGTAATTTACGTAAAATTTGAGCACATTGTTTTTCATCAAAACTAACAAATTGTGCCAATTCTGACGGAGTTGGAAAATCATTATTTTTTTCCGAAAATCGCAGTAATTGTAAAATCATCATTACCTCTGCTTCCTGAAGACCTAATAGATGATAATCAGTAAGAAGTTTGGCTGGAATACTAAGTTGATCTTTTAAAATTTCTTGTAATTGTATATTTGTCTTTTTCATTGGTAAGCACCTCAATAACAGTATAGCATGTACAATTAGATTAGAAAGAAAAATCCCTCGCGAAAAATGCAAGGGATCGATTCCTTAATATTAAGGATATAGACGATTTAGTAGACGTGGGAATGGGATTGTTTCACGAACATGTTCTACTCCAGATAACCAGGCTACTGTACGTTCTAATCCTAATCCAAATCCAGAATGTGGTACACTTCCGTACTTACGTAGTTCTAAGTACCATTGATACGCCGGTCCAGTTAGTCCATGTTCTTCGTAACGCTGTTCCATTAGTTTTAAATCATCAATTCGTTGGGAACCACCTATAATTTCACCATAACCTTCCGGAGCAATTAGATCCGCACATAAAACGACATCAGATCGATTAGGATCTGGCTTCATATAAAATGCTTTAATATCTTTCGGATAATTGGTTATAAATACTGGCATATCATAGCTTTCCGCAATCGCAGTTTCATGCGGTGCACCAAAGTCCTCTCCCCATTCAATATCATCGAAGCCTTTTTCTTTTAACATATCTATGGCTTCATCATAAGAAATTCTCGGAAATGGAGCTTTTATCTTTTCTAATTTAGAGAGGTCTCTTTCAAGAATGGATAGCTCCAATTTACAATTTGTTAATACAGATTGAACAATATGGCTGACATAGTTTTCTTGGATTTTCAAGCTATCTTCGTGTTCAACAAATGCCATCTCAGGTTCAATCATCCAAAATTCGATAAGATGCCTTCTTGTTTTTGATTTTTCCGCACGGAAAGTTGGACCAAATGAAAATACTTTTCCTAATGCCATTGCAGCTGCTTCCATGTATAGTTGTCCGCTTTGTGATAGGTATGCTTCTTCATCAAAATACTTCGTATGGAATAGCTCTGTAGTACCTTCTGCAGAAGATCCAGTAAGTATCGGTGGATCTACTTTTACAAATCCCTCTTCATTAAAATACTCATACGTAGAACGAATAATTTCATTTCTAATTTTCATTACAGCATGTTGCTTTTTGGAACGTAGCCATAGATGACGGTGATCCATTAAGAATTCTGTTCCATGTTCTTTAGGTGTAATTGGATAGTCATGAGCTTCATGAATCAATTCAACATTGGACACTTGCATTTCATATCCAAAGTCAGAGCGTGTATCTTCAACAATTTTACCAGTCACGTATAGGGATGATTCTTGTGTAATGTTTTTTGATGTGGTAAATACATCTTCAGATACATCACTTTTCACTACGACACCTTGCATAAACCCTGTTCCATCACGTAATTGTAAAAAAGCAATTTTACCGCTTGAGCGTTTGTTAGATAACCATGCACCAATGGTTACTTCTTTTTCTACATATTGTGGTGCCTGTGCAATTGTAATTTTCATGGTAAGTCCTCCATTATTTATGATTTAGAACGAATCGATGAATTCGATTAGCTGCTTCAGTAAGTTCTTCAGTTGATAATGCATAAGATAACCGTACATTATCTGGTGATCCAAATCCAGAACCAGGTACTAATGCAACTTTCTCTTCTTCTAAAAGTGCAGCTACCCATTCATCTACCGTTGCAAAACCATTCATTTCAGCTGCTTTTATTGCATTAGGAAACAGATAAAATGCGCCTTCTGGTTTAATGCATTCCATTCCAGGAATATCTTGAATTAATTTATAAAAAGCATCTAATCGCTCAGCGAATATTTTCTGATATTCTAAAGATATATCACCTGGATCTTTCGTATATGCCGCTAGTGCTCCATATTGTGCAATCGATGTAGGGTTTGATGTTGAATGAGAAGCAAGATTGGTCATCGCTTTAATAATCTTTTCATTACCTGCAGCATAGCCAATTCTCCAACCAGTCATTGCATGTGATTTAGAAACCCCATTTATAATTATTGTCTGATTATATAATTCGTCAGATATGGAAGCGATAGATACATGCTCTTTAGTTGTATAAATCAATTTTTCATAAATTTCGTCTGAAACAATAATGATATTATGTCTAAGACATACTTCACCAAGAGCTGCTAATTCTTCTTTAGAATACATTAGACCTGTTGGATTAGATGGTGAATTAATAATCACTGCTTTTGTTTTTGCAGTAATAGCCTCTTCTAATTGTTTTGGTGTAATTTTGAAATTATTATTCTCAGCTGCAGGTAAAATAACTGGATTTCCTTCAGCAAGTTTTACTTGTTCAGGATAACTAACCCAATATGGTGATGGAATAATCACTTCGTCTTCCTTGTTTAAGATAACTTGGAAAAGTGTATATAAAGCATGTTTTGCCCCGTTTGTCACGATAATTTGCTTGTCATTATAGGAAAGTCCGTTATCTTTTTGAAATTTGTCAATAATTGCAAGTTTTAACTCCGCAATACCACCAGCAGGAGTATACTTTGTTAGACCATTGTTCATCGCTTGCTGAGCACCAGCCATAATATATTCCGGTGTATTAAAATCTGGCTCACCTGCTCCTAAGCCAATTACATCAAATCCTTGTTTTTTTAAATCTTTTGCTTTAGCAGTTATCGCTAATGTAGATGATGGAGTTAATGTTTGAACTCTTTGTGCTAATTCCATGTTTTTTCCCCTCTCACTAATTAAACATCTTTGGATATTTATATTGTTCTTGTAAAGAACCATCTGTAATGGAATGATAATTCATCACATAATTATTTTCATTATCATGATATGTTATTTCCCAATAAGCTTCCTCCTCCATTAATGCAGGAGTTACATTTACAAGCTTACAAGAATCACATGATGACTGCCAGCTCTCAATTAATGTATCTTTTGATAACATATCTTCCATGTCAAAAACTTTTAATTGTCGCTGTTCGCCTTCCAGTGGATAAAAGACCAGTTTATCTTCACCTGCTTCATTCGTTGCTTCTAAAACATGATAACTGTTTGTTCCATGAAATGATTCAATGGAATGGATATCTACATAAGAAGTTTGTTGTAATAACTGGGTGGTTGTTGTGTCCATTTCTGATGTTCTACTATCATTAATGACTTGATATAAGTAAATGCAATAGGCAAGCAACGAAATTAAAATAATACCTATACCAACAAGCGAATAAACTAACCATTTACGTTTCGTGTTCGTCATAAATATCCATCCGATCCCATTCTAATTGAAGTATAATTTTAAAATTATACGAAGTGTAATTTTCTTTTATTTACTATACATAGCAAATAATCATCTGTAAATAATAATAACACGTCAAAAAGATGATTGCTGTTTTGATGTAAAAATTTTACCGACCAATTCGATTGTTCTTTAATTATTGTTCTGATGCCTATTAAAAGGCATCAGTTTTTTTATACCATTGTTCCGCTTTAGTGATTAGTTCTTGTGTAGAATCATAATGGATGGGAACCTTTGGTATAGATTCTGTAAAATACTTTCCGTATCTTGCATGAACAATACGAGCATCGCATACAAAGACAATTCCTCTATCGCTAGATGAACGTATTAACCTGCCAAATCCTTGTTTAAATTTAATCACTGCATTGGGCAATGAAAGTTCCATAAACGGATTTTGTTTATGTTTCTTCAAAATTGCCGATTTTGCTTCAACTACAGGATGATTTGGTGGCTGAAAAGGTAATCTAACAATGACTAAAGATGATAAATCATCTCCTGGAATATCCACACCTTCCCAAAATGAACTAGTACCTAAAAGAATCGCTTGGTCAAATGATTGAAAATTTTTCTTTAAGCGTGCTCTACTTCCACTAGTAATACCTTGTCCAATGAGCATATATTTGTCCGTTTCCATCGTTTCTTTTAAAACATAATACGCTTTTCTTAACATCTCATATGAAGTAAATAATACAAGCATCCTTCCAGATGTTATCTCGGCTAAGGATATAATTGCTTCTGCTGTCGCATAGACAAAATCATCTATATTTCCGTACTTGATGTTCGGAAAATCATTCGGTACAAACATTTGTACTTGTTGATCATAAGCAAACGGTGATTCAATTTGTTCTGTAATACACGAATGTGAAGATAGACCTAATCGTTTCTTCATAAAGGAGAATGAGTGATTCATCGTTAATGTTGCACTCGTCATTACTACACTTTCTTTTTCATTGAAAAACTCGTTTTCTAAAAGTTCTGCTACATTTGCTGGTTCACTATACAAAAATACAGAGTGATTTTGGCCTTTTTTATCTATTTCAATCCATTTAATTTGTTCTACTTCTCCATTAGAGAAAAACATTAGCTCTAATCCATCTATATACCTTTGCAACAATTCGACCATTTGTAATAATTCTTCTCTATGATTTTTTTCAGATTGATCTTCTTGGATAATTCTTTGTTCAACCATAAAAAGAATATGAATAAGATCTCGAAAGTATAAACTTAGTCGAGATGACATATCTAATATTACTTGCCACGACTCACCAGTTTCCTTCTCCGTATCCATTCGATATTGTATTCTACCTACGTCACTTAAAGCTTGATTACTTAAGTGTTGTTTGGAGACGTAATGATATATAGTTTGAAAAAGATCTTCAATCTCTTGCTTTGCACTTTTTAACGTATCATTCCAATCATGTAATGGAATCTCGACACTAGATAATTGATAAGCTTGTACATAATTACCAAATAGCTTATCTTCTTCTGATGAGCCCATTTGGTTACATGTAAATTGCATACTCATGTAGTCCATTTTTAAACCATAATGATGTGCTGCTTGTTCTTCAAAATGATGAGCTTCGTCAATAATTACCCGTTCATAAGAAGGAAGAAAAGCATAATCATTAAACATATCGGTACACAATAACGCATGGTTCGTAATTATTATATTTGCTCGTTGTGCTTTTTTTCTAGCTTGTTGATAATAAGAATATTGAAACCAAGGAGATTGAGGATTAACCGACTTTTCTGTATCCGAAGAAATTTTCCTAAAGAAAATATATCCACTGGTCGGCAATTGTACTTCATCTATATCACCGGTTTCCGTCTCTGTAATCCAAACTAATAACATTGCTTTTGTAAGTGCTACATCATAATTATCTTGACCTTGCTCATAAAGTTCAATGAAGAATTTTTCTAAGCTAATGTAATGATTTTTCCCCTTTAATAAAGCCGCTTGAAAAGGAATTTCACTTATTGTATGTATAAGTGGTATTTCCTCATCTAATAGCTGTGATTGTAGTTGCGTGGTATGGGTGCTAATAATTACCTTTTGTTTTTGTTTTACTGCATAGTATACGGCTGGAAGAAGATAAGCTAGTGATTTTCCAGTACCAGTACCTGCTTCTATCAACGCATGACTTTTAGAAGTGAAAGCGTCATAAATGGTTTCAGACATCTCTTGTTGACCTGACCGTTTTTCATACTTTGACAGATGCTGAGATAATTTACCGTTTTCTTCATAAATTGTATCTAAGTACGTACCAAAGGATGTTTCTACACTATGTAGTTCTCTCGCTTCAACTTCTTTCATTTGAAAAGCTAAACCTTGAAAGGTTTTTATAGATGGTTGCTGATCTGTAGAAAAAGCTAAATCATCCAACCTATTCATTAGTATTTCTTTGATATCAGAAATGAACGCACCTTCTAATTTTAGCCACTGTTCAATTGTTTCATATGGCAGTTGATTGATTTTATCAAGTAGTTTTTGAAATAGCTTTGCTGTTACATATGCATCAGACAAAGCTCTATGTGGATCATCATGCTGCAAATTGAAATGATCAGATAATTGACTTAATTTATATCCGGGAGCTGTCGGGAATAAAATCCTTGATAATTCTACTGTATCTAATACTAAATTATGCAGACGATCTATTCCATTTTCTTTAAGTTCCGCATTTAGAAACCCTAAATCGAAATTTACGTTATGTGCAATGATATAACTATCTTCCAGTAATGAAGTAATTGTAGAAGCTTTCTCCTTAAATAAAGGAGCGTCTGCAACATCTTCATCAGAAATACCTGTTAAATTAGTTATAAATGGTGGAATTGGCTGATCTGGATTAAAGAAAGTCGTTTTCGTATCAATAATTTCATTATCCTCGATAATAACCATACCTATTTCAATGATCTTGTCATTTTTTGAAGGGGCATGACCAGTTGTTTCTAGATCGATTACGACGAAACGATTCATTTATGCTTCACCTCCCTTTCTACCTTAGGAATAAAATAAGAAAACGAATAAGAGTTTTAAGACATTACATTACCGTCATTGGAGGTTCTTGTTCTATCATTTGCTTAATATGGTTGTTTTCGTCCATGATTGCTACCTTGGGATGAAAAGTGCTAAGTTCTTCTTGTGATAAAAGTGCATAGGCAATAATAATTACAGTATCTCCTGGTTGAACAAGTCTTGCAGCAGCACCATTTAGACAAATAGTTCCACTATTTTTTTCTCCAGCAATAACATATGTCTCTAATCGAGCACCATTATTATTATTGACGATTTGAACCTTTTCATTAGGTAGAATATCAACTTGAGCTAAAATAGCTTCATCAATAGTAATACTACCTACGTAGTTTAAATTTGCTTCTGTGACAACAGCTCGATGAATTTTACTTTTCATCATCGTACGATACATGATTCCATCTCCTTATTCTCAACGATAAAAAAAGTTATGTCCTATTACATCCCTTTAAAGGTATTGGCAGCTAGTATTTAATTACAGTGTCTTTTAAAGTATCCACGTAATGTCTCATTAAGACATGAACTATTATTTTTTGATTCAAGTATTTTTCCTCTTTTACAATGATAGCAGGATTTCAAACACCGTCAACAACGAGTTAAGTTCTTTCAATGAATTTTAGAGCAACAGAAACTTTATGCTTTCGTCCACAATAAATAGTTTTAAACAGCTTAAAACTTAAACAATCAATATATTTCTAAACGTTAATTCGATCGTGAAAACCATTTGATGTCTGCTGAATATAGCTTAATAGGCTTCCCCTCTGAAGATTCCACTAACAAAGCTCCTTCATCTGAAATTCCTAAAAACTTTCCTACCCATTGTTCATGAAATGTGGTTATATCGATTTCGGAGCCAATTTTAAACGCGTGTTCTTCCCACCGTTGTTTAATAGGGAGAAATCCTTGTTTAAGATAATCGTTATACGTACGTTCAAATTGTAATAAAATCTGTTGCAAAAGTATGTGTTTTTCAAACGTATGTCCTGTCTCTTGGTATAAAGACGTAGCTATTTTTTGTAATTCTTTGTCCCAAAGTTGACTCGATTGATTTACATTCAATCCAATTCCAATGAGGATATATTGCACTTGATCTTGTTCCGCTTGCATTTCTGTTAATATCCCACATAACTTTTTTTGATTAACTAAAATATCATTGGGCCATTTAATTAAAGGGTTAATATTTGTTATTTGCTGTATTGCATCTGTAATTGCAACTGCAGTAAGTAAGGTCAATTCTGATGCACGATTGGGAGGGATATTAGGGCGCAGAATTATTGTCATCCATAATCCATCGCCATTAGAGTCCCAATTTTTTTGAACTCTTCCTCTTCCAGCAGTTTGTTGATCTGCTATTATAATGGTCCCATGTGTTGCTCCATTCTGCGCTACTTCATGACCGACAAGTTGAGTTGAACCAACGGAGGTTTTATGAATAATTTCTTTACCTAACCAATCCGTTTCTAAGCCCCATCGTATTGTATTTGTGCTGATTTTATTCGGTGATAAGATAATACGATATCCTTTTCTTGGTTTAGCTTCAATTACATATCCGTCTTTTTCCAATTCCTTCATATGTTTCCAAACAGCGTTACGTGAAATATTTAATAGTTCAGAAAGGCGTTGCCCAGATGCATAAGCTTCACGATGATTAGATAGTATCTCGATTAATTTGGCTCTTGTTGATTGCATAATACCCATTCCTTTATTATTTTTTTCTCATTAGCTAGTTGCATCGTTACTACTAAATACTCGATCTCTTCCAAAATCTGTTTAATCCACTTTCCTTTTGACCGTTGAGGAAACCAATCTATCAAATCATTTCCGTTTACATCCAAGTCTGCTCGTTCCTTGATAGGAAGTATTGCGTCTATTTCTTCTAATTGTTCGTGTTGAATTGTAGTATGATCCATAACGAAGACAAGGCGAATCCAACCAGCCCAAAGTTTTTTTGGAAGAATATAGAGAAGCCAATTGTCTAATCCATGAGAGCGATAAAATTGAAAAGCGTTAATTAATTTTAAAGCATCGTTTTTAATATGGTTAGAGCACTTATATTTCCTTATCCAATCATGTATCTTAATGGTTGGCTCTAATTGATGGAATACTGCAATCACTTCTGAGAATGATTGCAGCGGAATAATATTTTTTTTAATTTCTTTAAAAATATCACTATTCCCCGCTTCAAAAATCGGAAGCTGCTCATCAAGGCGTAAATCAATAATATACTGAATTGCTTTAGCAACATGGTATCCCTGAAATAACTTCGTGAGCTCCGCTGTTATTCTTTCTACTGCGAGATGTTGAATTTGTGATCGAATGACATACATCGCTTGGAATGTGTCTGCTTGTATCGTACAACCTAACTGACTTGAAAAACGAACCGCACGAAGAATTCGTAATGCATCTTCTTGAAATCGCTCTTCAGCATTTCCAACTGTACGAATTAACTTCTTTTCTAAATCTTCTTTGCCATGGAATAAATCCGTTATGCGACCATTACTATCCATCGCCAATGCATTCATTGTAAAATCACGACGCCGCAAATCTTCCGCTAAATTCGTAACAAAACGTACTTCGTTTGGTCGACGGTAATCTGTATACTCGCCATCTAGTCGATAAGTAGTAACTTCATACGATTCGCCTCCCTGTCGAACAATTACCGTACCGTGCTCCATACCGACCGGAATTACTTTTGGAAACAGTGTAATAACCTCACTAGGTGTCGCAGAAGTAGCAATATCAATATCGTGAATATCTTTTTTTAAGAGAAAGTCTCTTACACATCCTCCAACAAAATATCCTTCATAGCCATTAGACGCTAGTGTATTCAATATAGAGGAAGCTTTTGTAAAAGGTTCAGATAACATCATTCCACCTCACCTATTTTTCTTGTAAAACTTTATCGTACAACGCTTCATATTGGTTTACAATCGTATTAGAAGCAAAATGCTTTTTTACATGCGCTAGTGAGTTATTAGAAAAAGCATGCCATTTTTTATTGTCATTTAGTAAATCTATCGTATATTTAGCAGCTTTACCGGTATCACCAAGTTCAACAATATATCCAGTTTCTTCATGAATGAGTACTTCTGGTATTCCTCCAATGTTAGTTCCAATCCCGGGTACGCCACATGCCATCGCTTCTAATAAGACAAGACCGAAACTTTCTTTCTCAGACATTAATAACATAATATCGGCAATAGATAAGATATCACTAATATTATTTTGTTTACCTAAAAACTGTACTTTATCTTTAAGACCTAATTCATTAACTAAACGAACCATATTTCCATATTCTGGGCCATCTCCAATAAGTAGTAGTTGGCTCTGAATGTGATCTTGTACTTGTTTAAATGTATGGATAACATCTTGAACTCTTTTTACCTGTCGGAAATTTGAAATATGAATTAACACCTTTTCATTTATTTCGATTCCGTATTGACTCTTTAATTCAAGCATATTTTTTGGATAATATTGATGTTCATTTATAAAGTTATAGATAACTTGAATTGGTTTTTCTGTATCTAACATTCCAATTGTTTGTTGAACCAGACTATCTGATACTGCAGTAACAGCATCAGATTGTTCAATACCATGTCGAATAATCGATTTAAATGCATTGTCAATTGCTAAAACAGTAATATCGGTACCGTGCAGAGTAGTAACGATCTTAACCGGATGTTTTGCGATATCTCTAGCTAGAATTGCACATATGGCATGAGGCATGGCGTAATGTACATGTAATATATCTAGTTTTTCTCGATCTATTACCTCAGCCATTTTTGCAGCTAACGTTAAATCATATGGTGGATACTGAAACACAGGATAGTGACTCATTTCTACTTGATGATAATATACTTTCGGGTAAACTTTATCTAATCGAAAAGGTACACTTGAAGTAATAAAATGAATCTCATGCCCTTGCTCAGCTAATAATTTTCCTAACTCTGTAGCGATGACACCAGATCCTCCTACAGTAGGATAACAAGTAATACCAATTTTTTTCACTGTGTACCTTCTTTCTTCTTTCTTTCTTTTATAATCTCTCTCCAATTTAAATCTCCTCGCTTAAGCCCATGAATAAAAATCTCCGCACCAGCAATATTGGTTGCTAAAGGCACCTGGTAGACATCGCATAACCGCATCAATGCACTCACATCCGGTTCATGTGGTTGAGCTGTTAGAGGGTCACGGAAAAAGATGACCAGATCCATTTCGCTATTTGCAATCATTGCACCGATTTGTTGATCGCCACCCAGTGGTCCTGATTGGAAACGATGCACTTGTAATCCGGTTGCATTTGAAATTTTTAATCCGGTTGTTCCGGTAGCATATAAATGGTGTTTAGATAACACATAGCTGTAAGCAGTAGTAAATTGAATCATGTCTTCTTTTTTTTGATCATGTGCGATTAACGCAATATTCATGACTTCATCCCCTTAATTTTACTTATAATAGATTTTCCAAACCATAAATAAGTTCTTCTAATTCCATTACTCGATGAACACATTCTTTGATTCCATCCATAAAAGAAGCACGATTCATTGAATCATGTCGTATCGTTAACGTTTGTCCTGCTCCACCAAAGATTACTTCCTGATGTGCTACTAACCCTGGAAGACGCATACTATGTACACGCATACCATCCATATCAGCTCCTCGTGCACCAGGTATTGTTTCTTCTTCGTTCGGATGGCCTTGTTTTTTACTTTCACGAACTTCTTTTATTAATTCTGCTGTTTTCTTTGCAGTACCAGATGGTGCATCTAATTTTTGATCATGATGCTTTTCTAAAATCTCTACATTAGGGAAGTACTCTGCAGCCATTTTTGAAAACTTCATCATTAACACAGCTCCGATTGCAAAATTAGGCGCAATAATACATCCTCGTTTTTGTTTTTTAGCTAGTTCATTCAGTTCAATTAATTGTTCATCTGTAAATCCAGTTGTACCTACTACAGGTCGAACTTTATGCTGCAATGCGATCTTTGTATGTTTGTATCCAACTTCTGGTGTAGTTAAATCTACAAACACATCCGCTTGATGTTCATTTAAACAAGTTTCAATATCTGTGTAGATCGGTATTTGAAGATCGTTCGAAAAATCATCTAAATCCGATAGTTTATATCCATCATATTTATGATCTAAACAAGCCAGAAGACGGAAGGATTCTTCTTTTGTAATCATTTGTACTGCCTCATGTCCCATTTTCCCTCTAGGTCCAGCTACAATTATATTTATTGACATTATTAATCATTCTCCTTTATCTATTCTTGTCCATCGATCTTTATCGCGTGTTTCAAATTTCTCTATAGATTGTTGGAAAGCATCAGACAACTGAAAATCCAGTGAATTTGCTAAGCAAGCGAGTACAAATATAATATCGCCAACCTCTTCTTCCACCGTTTTTATATTTTCTGTTGCTTTTTTTGGTTTTTCTCCATAGTAATGATTTATTTCCCTCGCAAGTTCTCCGGTTTCTTCACTTAGTCTTGCCATTAGTGCTAATGGAGAAAAATAACCTTCTTTAAATTGAGATATGTAATCATCGGTTACTGATTGAATGTCTTCAATATTATGTACACGTTTTGTCATTAGAACTCGCCTCCATCTTCCTTATTACCCTTTAATGGTAGCTAAAAGACAACGTTTTGACAAATAATAGGTTTTTTAGATTTATTGTTTGTTGATTAGATTTTGACTATAATTAGATTGGTTTGGTATTTTTCGAATAATCGGCTTTAGGAGGATAGGATTATGTTTGGATTGAAATTAAAAAATATTGGTTTTATATTACTCGGTTCAGCAATATTTTCATTTGGAGTTGTTCACTTTAACATGCAGCATAACCTTGGTGAAGGTGGATTTACAGGGATTACGTTGCTTTTATATTTCTTATGGGACGTTGATCCAGCAATCAGTAATTTAGTACTTAATATCCCCGTGTTTTTTATAGGATGGAAATTGTTAGGTAGAAATACTTTTATGTATACTGTGATTGGTACGTTTGCAGTTTCTTTCTTCCTTTGGTTATTTCAATTAAATACTTTTCCAATTCATTTGGAGAACGACATGACGTTGGTAGCTTTATTTGCTGGAGTTTTTATTGGGATAGGTCTTGGAATAATCTTCCGGTACGGTGGTACTACCGGTGGAGTAGATATTATAGCACGAATAGTAAATAAATATATCGGGTGGAGTATTGGTAAAGCAATGTTTGTTTTTGACTTCATCGTTATCGTAACATCTATTTTTGTTATTCTTGACCTGGCCCAAGGTATGTATACACTTGTAGCTGTTTACATAGGTGCTAGAGTAATTGACTTTATTCAAGAAGGTGCATATTCCGCTAGAGGTGCAATAATTATATCCAACTCTAATCAACAAATTGCTAATGAGATCATGGAGAAGATGGATAGAGGAGTTACGATCTTAAATGGCGAAGGAAGTTATTCGAAAGAAAAAAGAAATGTACTATACTGTGTTGTAGCTCGAAATGAAATTGTCCGCTTAAAATCAATTATTGAACAAACTGATCCTCATGCATTCGTATCGCTAACAACTGTACATGATGTCATGGGTGAAGGTTTTACATTAGATGAGAACAAAAAACCAATCGAAATCTAGTCGAATGCAAAAACACCCATATGGAAGATAAAAACTCCATTTGGGTGTTTAATTTATTTATTATTCACGATTTGCCGCATAGATAAGAATAAATCTTACTAATTCAGCTACAGCTACAAGTGCTGCCGCTACATATGTCATTGCTGCTGCATTTAACACTTTCTTCGTTTCACGTTCTTCATCGTTCCGTATAACACCTGCTGAAATCATTTGGGTCATTGCTCGATTAGATGCATCAAACTCAACAGGTAAAGTAACAAGTTGAAATAATACTGCTGCTGCAAAGAAAATAATTCCAAACAGTAATAAATTAGTCGCACTGAATATAATACCTGCGATAATTAAAAACATGGAAATATTTGATCCAAAGTTTGCCACTGGTACTAATGCACTTCTAAATTTTAAAAACGCATATTCCTGTTGATCTTGAATAGCGTGTCCAACCTCATGTGCAGCTACAGCAGAAGATGCCATTGAACGCCCGCTATAAATCCCTTCAGATAAATTAACGATTTTCTTACGTGGATCATAATGGTCCGTTAATGTACCTTTTACCCTGCCGATTTGGACATCGTATAATCCATTATCATCTAAGATCTTACGAGCAACATCTGCTCCGGTCATACCGGAGGATGTTGGTTTCTTTGAGAATTTTGTATAAGTGCTTTTTACCTTCGCTTGAGCAAGCATTGGTATAATCATTAACAAAGCAATGTAAATTAAATATGCTCCTAGCCCCATTTTCCATTCCTCCATTTATTATCTCTTAAGGTCAATTTTAGTCAGGTTCCTTTCTTTAGTCAACTGATTTGTCGTTTTTACGAGCTTTACTTTCACCTTTTACTTCTGCTTTATATTTTCTCCAACTTACATAAGATAATGTACCGATAATACATCCACCTACAATTATAACTCCTAAAGAAAAGGGGGAAAGTACCATACCACTATGAATTATTGAATAAGAGGATAAACTACTTGCTGCAACGGAGTGAACGTCAAAAAAGAAAATCCCTATGAACACTGTAGTCATCAATCGGACAAGTCGTCGCTTTCTGTCTCCCATAGAGATCACCTCATCCATTTTTCTTGTTATTCCAGTGTATGATGAGATGATAGTTCATATGTCAGTTCTTCGTTCTTTGATGAATCGTAAGCCAATAGGCGATACTAATGGAAAGAATGCTTAACCAAAACGTAAAATAACCTATTTCATTTGTAAATGAGGAGAGACTTCCATACATTGGCATATGCCCGAATACATAGTCTATAATATCATTATGCAATACGACAATACTTGCTAATGCCAAGTGTTTCAGCTTTATTTTATAAAACGGTGCATACAATAGTCCTTGAACTGCCATACCTAAATGAGATGCCATTAACATATATCCTGTAGGATGAAGATATCCATCTACATAAAGTGTAAGGAGATTCATCACTACTGCCCAAATACCGTATTTAAATAACGATACAATAGCTAGCGCTTCTATAAAAGGAATATTTCTCCCAAATAAGAAGAACAGTAGAAATACTGTAAAGAATAAACTCGCTGTTGGGCTATCTGGTACAAATGGAATAAAAATTGGTGGTGTTATCTCTAGTTGCCACCCATACCAATAATATCCATATATCGTTCCGAATAAATTGATAATAAACAAGGAAATTATAAATTTTTTATCTTGTAGTATGTATCGAATCATGATAATAATGCCTCTCTTTTATGTGGAAAAACACCTTTACCTATGAAAGGCAAAGGTGTTTTTCCTATAATTTATTCAGTTTCTTCATTTACTGAAATAATAAATTCAGCTAATTGATCTAACTCTTCTTCAGAGCCTTGGAACTGATCAGCAGGCATGGACCCAATACCATCAGTAGCGATTGTCATAATCTCTTCTTTAGAATAGTCAATACCAACTAGCGCTGGTCCTGCACCACCTTCAAGTTCTCCGCCATGACAAGACAAACAGCTATTTTCGTATGCAGCATAACCTGGATGTTCTGTGTCTATAGAAACCTCAGATTCGGGAACAGGTTTGTTTGCTTCTGCACGGCCTTCCCAATCTACTACAGCAGCTGACGTATACGTTAACCAAATAACAGAAGCTAATGCTAAAAGCATCATACCTACTGCAATTGGTCGTTGGTGTGGTCGTCTTCCTGGTCCTTTATCTAGGAATGGTGCAAGTAATAATGCACCAAACGCGATTCCAGGTAAAACAATGATACCCATTAATGTCCAATCTCCACTAGCAAATTCATATTTCAATAACTCGTACAAGAATAAAAAGTACCAATCTGGTAGAGGTATATATGCAGCATCAGTTGGATCAGCCACTCCTTCTAGAGGAGATGGATGCGCAAGTGTTAAACACAAGAAACCAACAAGGAATACTGCTCCAGCCAACCATTCTTTTAATAAAAAGTTGGGCCAAAACGCTTCAGTTCTACCAGGATACTCCGAATAATCTTTCGGTACATTTGGTTTTCTCTCCGCAGAAATACGAGAATCTCCTACGAATTTCATACCTTTACCCTTATGCATTGGTTGCCCTCCTTTTTATAGTGGTCCTGAAATACCTTGTCTACGGATGAGAATAAAGTGTACTGCTAATAGTGCAAATAATACACCTGGTAAGAAGAATACGTGAATCGCAAAGAATCTAGTTAATGTTTGCGCTCCAACAATCGTTGCATCTCCAGCTAGCAATGTTTTTAATTGTTCTCCAATAAACGGTACTTGTTCTGCAATTTCTAGACCAACTTGAGTTGCGAAGTATGCTTTGTTATCCCATGGTAATAAATAACCTGTAAAACCTAAACCTAACATTACAAAGAATATAAGCACTCCGACTATCCAGTTAAGTTCACGTGGCTTTTTATATGCACCTTGGAAAAATACACGTAAAGTATGTAGTAATAGCATTACGATAACAACACTGGCACCCCAATGGTGCATTCCGCGTACAATTTGTCCATGTGCAACTTCTGTTTGTAAGTAATATACAGATTTCCATGCATTCTCAATATCTGGTACATAGTACATTGTTAGGAACATGCCAGATAAGATTTGAATAACTACTACGAAGAATGTTAATCCTCCAAAACAGTAAACAAATGCGGAAAAATGATGTGCGGGATTAACATGTTCCGGCACTTCATGATCAGCGATATCGCGCCATATCGGCGTAATATCAATGCGGTCGTCAATCCAATCATAAATCTTTTGTAACATTGTTCATTACGCCTCCCCGTATGGTTTTGCTTCGCCTAGGAATAGCATGCCATCCCTTACTTCCTGCTCATAAACATCTAATGGTTGTAACGGTGGTGTACCAGGAACGTTTGTCCCATCTTTGTAGTAACGACCGTTATGGCAAGGACAGAAGAATTCATTTGGATAACTTTCATTACCTTCCCAAGAAACTACACAACCTAAATGCTTACAAACTGGGGAAAAAGCTACAATTTCATCATTATCATTTCGATATACCCATGCTGAGCGATTTACTTCTGATTCATACCAACCATCTACTTGGTCAATTGTCCAATCAATTCGTTGTGGATCAGATGTGATATCATCGACAGCTAAACCTACATTTGCCAAGTCTCCGCCTTCAGTACTTTTTAAGACTGGGTCAATTGCCATTCTTACTGGAGAAATAAGCAGTCCAGCTGCCATAAAACCCCCTACACCAGTAAGTGTATAGTTTAAAAACTGTCTTCGGGATACTTGCTGTTTTTCATCACTCATGTTATTCCCCCCTCTTTACAATAATCACGGACATCATTAGATTAAATTAGATTACTAGGACAATACCAATGATAGCGCAATCTTATAATCCGGTCAATATATAATCGAAGGCATATGCAACAATTCGTATAATATTGTGATATTTTTTGACATCCGTTTACCAGAATGATCTTATCAGTTCTACAGTTTGCCCTACCTGCTCTCGAATTATGCGTTGTATTTCATTTGAATTAGAAGAATCCAGTTGAATAGAAGGTAACCATACTACTTCTCCTTCTAAGTTTTGTGATTCTTTTCTCCAGCTAGGATCAAAAGTAATAAATATAACATGTTCAAATGGCAATTCCTTAACATGGCTTGTCCATTGATTAATACGTTGTACTTCTGCTTTTTTATCGGTCGTTTTTAGATATGTATAATTAGGAGTTAATAATACTCTCCCCATTAATTCCTTTTCCAGTTCCTTAACCATTAAGTTCATCTCTTCATATTGACTGGAAAGTTTTTTTGCTTCATTTGTGTTTACTAACTGAAATGGGCTTAACGGAATTATCAACGTATCAACAAATTCTTTCGCTCCATCATATGTATTAATATCTTCTCTTATCCATTTCATGCGACTGCCATCCCTTCTACTGCTTCCTCGTTCGTATTGTATCATTTTTTGAGATAAATTGTTATAGTTATCCAATTGATTCAATAACTAGAAAATCATTAAAATGCCGAACAAAATTTAATTTCGTTCGGCATTTTCTCTATACTTATTTTTGACGATTTGATGACAATTTTTCTAATTTTTTGGAGAGTTTGTTAAAAAGTTCTTTATCGCCATTATCTAATGCTTGATCAATATCGAAAATAATTTTGTTCCTCTTCTGTTCAAATAGTAAGTGATCAAGTAAATTATTTGCGGTTTCTTTGTCATCTGTTGTTAAGTAGTAATCCTCTGGAATGAAGGGGTTCTCTTCCAAAACAGATGCATAATAAGAATGTTGATTTGATTTTCGAAAGTTCAGCTGTACATAGAGCGGTTCGTTTTGATTTAAACGAATATCATGAAACGATTTCTCTGCATCAGTTGTCACTAAGTGATTCTTATAAAACCGAAATGGTACTTCATCAGAACAATGACTAGTCATCATAATACCTCTTGGGCAATATTTTACGTCTCTAACAAAGTGAACATTCGCCAACAAATCACTATGGTTAACTAAATAATTTAATATCCACACACTTTCCCGTTTCTTTAACCGGTAATGATTAAGAAACCATTGAATAAAACTCTTCTTATCCTTGGCAGTAACTGGCGACAGCATTCCCTCTCCCCTCTCCACAATTAAATAAAGTGAATCTCCAAATCAGCAGAAAGGCATTTTATCCCCTTCCTGTTTTCATGAACTAATCAGGGTATGAACGTCTCTTATCTCTCTCTTACCTCATTATAACTTTATTTATGTTTTGAGGTAGAAGTTTTTAGGGACGATTGGACCTTGAATAAGGTTCATTGTTCTACATCGAGTTTTAGACGCTCCGTATAAGAAACAACATCTTCATCCATTGGTTCTTCTGTAATATACTTTTCAAATACGTGGATTGCTTCCTGAATACGCCCTTCTTCTGTTAAGAAATATCCATATTCTTTTAAGAAGTCGCTATCTTGTTGTAAGCTATTATATGCTTCTTGATAGCTGTTTAATGCATCATCAAACAATTCTAATTCAACATTTGCCTTTGCATGTTCCCAATCATAGAGTGGATCATCTGCACCTGCTTGTTTAATGGATGTAATTAACTCTACAATATCCTCGTAAGCATCACGTGATTTCAATAGTTCAATCATAAATAAAATAGCTTCTTTATAGTCGGGTTCTAGCGCTATAGCTTGTCTAATATAATTTTCGCTCTCTTGATTATAGCCAAGCTGATGGGCAATATCACCTGCTGTAAAGAATAACTCTTTTTGATATTCATCTCTTTCAATACCTTTTTTCACCATTTTATATGCTTCTTCTAACATACCTTCTTCTACATATACCTTAGCGAGTTGTTCATATACAGTATGATAATCACTATCGAGTTCTAACACATGTTCCCAAGCTTTTATAGCAATATCATTTCTATCTGCTTGATGTGCTGTGATCCCATGTTTAAACAATTTATCTGGATCTGGGTTTTCTTCTTCTTTAAAATAGGTTAAAGCTTTTTCATATTCACCAACCGCTGCCAGTGCTTCACCCAATCGATCCTCAATATTAATATGACCAACACTGGTTTGTTTTGGAATTACTTTTTCATAATACGTAATTGCTTTAAGATATTCTCCTATTGAGAAGAATAGCTCACCTAAGGCAAAATCAATAATCACTTCGTTTGGAGCTAGTTGTTTTGCTTCAAATAGCTTTTGCTCAGACACTTCAAACAGGCCCTGTGCCTGATATAAATCAGCCAGTTGTACTAAAGCTTGAATATATCCAGGGTCATCATGATCAATCTCATTCAAAATCGCAATTGCTAACTCATCTTCTTGCGATTCAATGAAAATATCTGATAAAGATAATTTTAAATCTGTTTCTTCAGGATATTTTTCTAATAATTTTTCTAGTATAGTTCGTGCTTCTATTAAAAAACCCCACTGTAAATACAATTCTGATATTGTATATAGTTCATCATCACTTGCAATCTTTTCATATTCTTTTAACCTTGCAATTGCTTGTTCTGTTTCGTTGTTCTCTGCTAACTGCATTGCCTCTTGAATGGTATTCATTGGAACACCCTTTCTATCTTCATTCATATCTATCAAGTTTAATCATACAGAAAAGAACTTCATCCTTCAAATAACGCGCTTAGAGTACAATGCGCAAGCTCAAGACGTGGATGGTTCAGTTGTTTTGTTATCAAAACCAAACAAATTTTATAATTTCTTGGAATGAGAAAAACCCAGCGGAAAAGGATAAACATATCCTTTCATAGCAGGGTTAATCCATACATAATCTTATTTTAATATAGACTGTAAATCATTGACAAAGTTAGGGTATGAAATACTTATACAATCAATATTATCTACGGTTACGTTGTCTTTCGTAACTAATGATGCAATAATTCCCATCATGGCGATTCGATGATCGTCATAAGATTTGAACTTACCACCTTTTAGTTGCGCACTCCCCTTAATAATCATTCCATCTTCTGTGGGAGTTACATCCGCTCCAAGTTGTGAAAGATTTTCAGAAACCGCGAGCAATCGATCTGTCTCTTTTATTTTTAACTCTTGTGCATCTTTAATAATCGTTGTTCCTTCTGCTTGAGTCGCTAATAACGCCAGAATTGGTATCTCATCGATAAGACGAGGTATTGTGTCTCCTTCAATAGTAACACCATGTAATTGGGAACTATTTATAAGTATATCACCTATTTTTTCGCCTCCAACAATACGCTCATTTTCAATTGTAAGCTTAGCCCCCATTTGAAGAACAACATCGATGATGCCGGTTCTCGTATTGTTAAGTCCAACATCTTTTAATACTATTTCACTTCCAGGTACTATACATGCTGCAACAATGAAGAAAGCAGCTGAAGAAATATCACCAGGTACTTCTACGTGACAGCCTTGAAGTTCATCCATTTTTGAAATGGATGTTGTATGACCATCTGTATTTATATTTGCTCCAAATGCTTGTAACATTGTTTCAGTATGATTTCGAGTTGGTGTTTTTTCTCGAACTACTGTAGTATTCTCTGAATGTAATCCTGCTAAAAGCAAGGCAGACTTCACTTGAGCACTTTTGACTGGTAAGTCGTATTCAATCGAATTTAATGTTGTCCCTTTTATGGTTAGAGGTAAATAATTTCCTTGCTCTTTACCATCAATACTCGCTCCCATTAAACGAAGTGGATCAACAACTCGATTCATCGGCCTTTTAGAAAGCGATGCATCACCATATATTCTGGTATTAAATGGGAGTCCAGCTAGTAAACCTAACATTAATCGAGTCGTTGTTCCTGAGTTTCCAAAGTCTAATTCCTTTTTTGGTTCGATTAGTCCACTTATACCAGTACCTTCGATTGTAATATTAGATCCATTTTTTTGAATCGGTACACCCATTTCTTTGAAGGCATTGATCGTACGCATACAGTCTTCCCCATCTAAAAAATTGGTTACAGTTGTTGTCCCTGTTGCGATGGAACCAAAAATGATCGAACGATGAGATATCGATTTATCCCCAGGTACTTTAATTATTCCATGAAGAGAACCAGAGATTGGTTGTAATGTTATTGGATTCATCTCTACAACTCCCTTTTCTTAATTTTGTATCATTGTCTCATATCCTAAAGAAGTGAGTTTGTTCGAACTTTCTATTTGTTCTTTTTGGGTATGGAAACTTAGTCTTAACACTCCAGTTATTCCTTCACGTACTTCTAGGATTTCGATGTTCTTAATACTGAAATTTTCATCCGCTAATATTTGTACAACTTTAGCTATAGCACCAGATTGGTCATGAATATCTACATAAACATCATAAAAAGATGGAATAGCACCTTGTTCCTTTTCGGATAAACCATCTCGATATTTTTTAGCGCTATCTAAATAATCCAGTATTTCATTTTTCTCATTTGTTTCTATTAGCAATTTCAAATGACTCATCTCTTGTATCCAGTCTTCTAAAAAATAAGACATTTTTGATTGATTATGATGAAAGATATCCTGCCACATCTGAGGGTTACTCGATGCAATTCTAGTTATATCTCTAAATCCACCAGCTGCAAGATTTGGTAAGTATGCATGCGTTCGTTCCCATTTTTTTGCTTGATGAACAAGTGAAGATGCAATCAAATGTGGAAAGTGAGAGATAACTCCTGTCATCTCGTCATGCTCTTCTGGTTTTAAAACTAAGAATTTACATTTAGTTGTTTGAAGTACCGATTTAATTATTTCTATTTGTTCTAAAGCTTCATCATCTAGAGGAGACAATACATAGATCGCATTTTCAAAAAGATGCGCTTTAGAAGCTTCAATTCCTCGTTTGTGTGAACCCGCCATCGGATGCCCGCCAACAAATGTAATGTTTGGATTTTTGACTTGTTGTGCTGCTGTTAAAATTGCCCCTTTCACAGAGGCGGTATCCGTTACAATTACCTGTTTTGAAAATTCCACTTGATCTAGTTCTTCAATCATCTTAATTGTTTCTGTAATTGGTGCGGCTAAAATTATTATATCTGCGCTTTGGGCAATACTTTGTAAGTTAGTATCGTAATCTGAAATGATTCCAGTATCTTTGGCATATTTTAAAGATAGTTCGTCTACATCAAAGCCAATTAATTTATGGTCTGAATAATTTCTGATTGCTCTTGCTATAGAGCCTCCAATTAAGCCTAATCCTGCTATTAATATCGTTTGTTGTTTCATGCATACACCTATCCTAGTTCATGATCAAATTGTTCTAACGCTTTTTGTAATTCTTTCATATCGTGTTCTTTACCAATCGTTACTCGAATGGTTTTTGGTATACCTAATAGTTCACCTGGTCGAACGATAAAACCAAATCGAAGTAAATACTCATAGACGTCCATCCCGCTGGTCGGTGTTTTTACCAATAGGAAGTTAGCTTCCGAATCATAGTAACCCCAGCCTAATTCTTCTAGAAAACGTTGGAATTCTGTTAGGTTTCTATAATTCTCTTGATTGGTATGTTGAATAAACTCTTGATCTTCCAGTGCATATGAAGCTGCTTTTTGAGCTACTGAGTTCGTGTTAAATGGCCCACGAACTTTATCTAATGTTTCGATGATGTTTGCGTTAGCGATACCATAACCAATACGTAATCCAGCTAATCCATAAGCTTTTGAAAACGTGCGAAGCACAATTACATTACTATAGGTATGACGCAACTGTAATGCATCTAATTCTTTATCGGATTGCAAATATTCATAGTACGCTTCATCTAATACGACAAGCACTTCTTTTGGACATTGATCTAGGAAAGAAATAAGCGCATCTTTTGAGAACGCAGCTCCTGTCGGGTTATTGGGGGTACATAGCCAAACAATTGCAGTGTGATCATCTATCGTAGCTAGCATCTTATCCAACTGATGATAACCTTCCTCGTCTGTTGGGATTTCTTTAATTTCTCCCCCCTCAATAAGCGAGTAATGCTTATACTGTGGAAATGTTGGAGTAGCCATAACAACATTCGATCCAGGGACAATATAGGAGCGACATAATAATTGAATAATTTCCTCAGAACCACTACCAAAGATAATTTCTGTTTCATCAATGTTTAAATTTCTTGTTAAAGCAGTACGTAAATCAGAGGTGTAACCGTCAGGATAAATATGAAAATCAAAATTTTCTGCTTTTAACGCTTCAGAAACCTGTTCAGAAAATCCATATGGATTTTCGTTCGATGCCAATTTTACAATATAATCTAGTTGATAGTCTTTTTGAATATCTTTTGTTTGCTTACCTTGCTTGTAAGGACTCAACTGTTTTAAGATTTCTTTACCTTGCATATCTATTCGCCTTCCTTTTGTAGCAAATCTGGTCGAAGTTTCACAGCATTATTATGAAACACATGATGGATTTCTTGTTGTGCTTTATCCGTTCGAATAACCATCATCACTCTAATACATTTGGATAAACTATTTGGCACATCGATCTCTGTCATACACATAACAGGTACATATTTCCAACTATCATCTATTTGCCTTAATGCTTTGGCTGGAAACCCAGCTGTCACATCTTTAGTCACTGAGATAAATACATGTGACACATCGTCAGGTTTAATGTTGTTCTGTTCTACCATATCTTTAACAAGTTTTTTTGTTTGCAAGACGATTTCGTCTGCTTCGTTTTCTTGGATAGTTGTTGCTCCTCGTACACCTCTCGTCACAGTTTCTCCATCCTTTCTTGATAGGTCTGTAAATGATGTTTTATCATTGCATTTTCTAATGAGACAGTTACTGGACTTTCCACTTCTTTCAAAAGAACCATCTGTATTTTGCCGCCAATTGATTTTTTGTCTGTTTTCATAAGCTCCATTAGCTTTGTGATTTCTTCTTCAGAAATAGAAAGGATAGGATAGTTATTATCTTTTAACCACTGATACAACTGGTAAAAAGGTAGCTGCACTTGAAATTCTTGTTCACTGACATGAAGCGCAAATAAAAGACCATTTGCAACTGCTTCACCATGGGTGATGTTCCCATACCCGTGTATGGTTTCTAATGCATGACCTAATGTATGTCCTAGATTGAGAAACTTTCTTATATCTGCTTCTTTCTCATCTTGCTCTACAATCCTAGCCTTTACTTGAATTCCTGCTTTCAAATATATTTCTAGCTGATGAGGTTTGATTGATACTAATGAATGATCCAATAAAGAAAGAAACATTTTTTGATTTGCAATTAACCCTTCTTTTACAATTTCAGCATAACCACTTCTAATCTCATGAGGTGGTAGTGTTGACAAAGTTTCTACATCATAAATTACGGCAACGGGCGGAAAAAAACTTCCGATTAAATTTTTTCCCAAATGATGATTAATTGCGACTTTTCCTCCTACGCTGCTATCGTGCGCGAGAATAGTTGTCGGAACTTGAATATAATCAATACCACGCATAAACGTCGCAGCAACAAAACCAGCTAAGTCACCTACAACTCCTCCACCTAATGCAATGATTAATGACTGACGGTCTAAGCCATTCTTGAGAGCTTCCGTTTGCAAACTATAAAACTTATCGATACTTTTTGAATTTTCTCCAGAAGGAATGGTGAAATGACAGATGTTTTCATCAGTTGGAAATCCCTGTAAGACATCTTTAAGATAACGACTTCCTACGTGGTCATCCGTAATAATAAATATATTTGTATATTTTTTATTTATATATGTGCTTATTTGGTATCTTAGTCCTTGACCAATATAGATTGGATACGAGGAATGGTTTGATTTTACTGTCATTTCTTCCATTTTTAGAAACACCTAATTTCTTCTCTGTAATCATCAATTGCTTTCTTTAATTGTGGAAATCGATCACTAGAAAATTGTTCGGTAAGAGCTTTTGCTAATTCAAATGCTACTACATGTTCCATCACTACTGATGCCGCAGGAACAGCACATGCATCTGATCGTTCTACAGTTGCCTTAAAAGGTTCTTTTGTTTCGATATCGACACTTGTTAGTGGTCTTTTCATGAGTGTTGGGATTGGCTTCATGACTCCTCGTACAATAATTGGCATCCCGGTAGTCATACCACCTTCAAAGCCACCTAATCTATTCGTAGTACGGTAGTATCCACGTGTTTCATCCCACGCTATTTCATCATGAACTTCACTGCCATTTCGTTTCGCTGCCTCAAACCCGATTCCGAATTCGACACCCTTAAACGCATTAATACTAACGACACTTCCTGCTAATCTACTATCTAACTTTCGATCATAGTGAACGTAAGATCCAACTCCTGCGGGCATACCTTCAACAAATACTTCACAGACACCACCAATAGAATCTCCTTCTTTTTTAGCTTGATCAATAGCATTTGTCATTTGTTCCTCAACAGTAGCATCAAGAACCATTACTGGTGAATGATTTGCCTTATCTGCTCGCTCTTGTGCATTTAAGTCTGGTAGATCACTAGCCTCAATACCTGCTATCTCTTTTACATAGCCGGTCACTTCAATTCCAAGTTCTTTTAAGAGTATTTTAGCAACAGCACCAGCGGCAACACGCGCAGCTGTTTCTCTTGCAGAAGAACGTTCTAATACATTCCTCATATCTCTGTGCCCATATTTAAGCGCACCGTTTAAATCTGCATGTCCAGGTCTTGGTTTGGTAACTACTCGACGCATTTTTGCTGGATCTTCCATTGGTTCTTCGCCCATAATATCAGTCCAATGTTTAAAATCATCGTTGCGTATTACTAGTGAAATTGGAGATCCTAATGTATAGCCATGACGAACACCACTAACAATATCTACGGTATCTTTTTCTATTTGCATTCGCTTCCCTCTACCGTGTCCTCCTTGTCTTCTGCGTAAAGAAGCATTAATATCTTCCGCAGTAATCGGTAATTGTGAAGGAAGGCCTTCGATTATCGTTGTTAATTGTTTACCATGAGATTCACCAGATGTTATGTATCGCAATTTACATTCTCCTTCTTAAATAGTTGAAAGTTTTCTAATTACTATATCATAGATAAGAAAAGATAGGGTAGTCTTTAACATGATTTATTTTTAATTTTTTTATGAAGAAATTGATTGTTTCTTCTTATAGAAAAATGTCTCTTCTAGTTCAAAGTCATACTGCTGAGGAGTAAAGATTTGTTCTGTGCTCCCTACAAACAATATTCCATTTGGTGATAGAGCATTACTAAATCCTTGATAGATGTTGTTCTTCGCTTTATCAGTAAAATAGATTAATACATTCCTGCATACAATTAGGTCGACGTTATGAGGATAAACGTCTGCTAATAAATTATGCTGTTTAAAGGTAATATGTTGTTTCAATTCTGGATTAATCGAATATATTGTGCCTGTTATTTCAAAGTATTTATTTTTTAGTCGTTCAGGTAAATCTTTTAGAGACTGTTTTTGATACATTCCTTGTTTTGCGCTTTTTAGAGCATTTTCATCAATATCCGTAGCGATTATTTCAAAGTCTAGTTTTGGAAAATGTTCACGCAATAGAATTGCTAAGCTATAAGGTTCTTCTCCAGTAGAGCATGCGGCGCTCCAGATTTTTATTTTTGTTTTTTCGGATACCAAATCAGGAAATATATTTTTTTGTAATACTTCCCATCGTTTAGGGTTGCGATAAAATTCGGAGACATTAATTGTTAATCGATCTGTAAATTCCTTTAACAGTCGCTCATCTTTCATGCAAGCTTGAAGATATTGAATGTAGGAAGTATATCCCCGTTTGTCTCTCAAAGTTGTTATTCTTCGTTTCATCTGTGTTTCTTTATATAAAGCTAAATCCAAACTAAGAGTTTGGTGAACTTTTTCTAAAAAAGTATTATAATCATCCATTCATTTCACTCCGAATCAACAGTATGTATATAAAAACCTCCGTTTACTTTAACGGAGGTGATGTATCAAGCGAAAACAAATTTGTTTCCGCTTTCACTTATTAATAAATCCAATTGTTTGCATGTTTTTCATAGGAAACGATTTCATTTTCTGCGAAGAAAAGAGATATCTCTCTCTCAGCACTTTCTGCTGAATCAGAGCCATGAATAATATTCTTTCCTACACTAATCCCGAAATCACCACGAATTGTACTTGGGTCTGCTTCTAACGGGTTTGTTTTACCCATCATTTTTCGTGCTGTTGCAATTACGTTTTCACCTTCCCAAACCATTGCAAATACTGGTCCAGAAGTAATGAAATCAACTAATTCACCAAAGAAAGGACGATCTTTGTGCTCACTGTAATGCGTTTCAGATAATTGATTAGACACTTGCATCAACTTCGCACCAGCAAGCTTGTACCCCTTTGCTTCAAACCTTTTTACAATTTCACCAATTAAATTCCGTTGAACTCCATCTGGTTTTACCATTAAAAATGTTTTCTCCATAAAAAATCACCCCAACTTATGTATTTAAATATGCAACCTATAAAATAATATCAAATTTTCTTAAAAATAACAATTACTTAGGATCTTCTTTTACCAATATACGTTGCAATGTCTTGGAGTGTTTTTTTTGCACGAGAATCTGGTATTTCATCTAATGCAGATAAAGCTTTTGTTAAATACAAATCGCTTACAGCATAACTTCTTTTAATTGCATCTGTTCTTTTTAATTGCTGAATTAGTATTTTCATATCATTTGTCGTGACATGAGCATCTTTTGTAAATACTTCAAAAAGTGATTGTTTGAAGGTCTTATCTTCCATGGCATATAAAACCGGTAGTGTTATATTACCTTGCAATAAATCATTGCCTGCAGGCTTTCCTAGCTCTTTGGAGGTAGAAGTAAAATCTAATATATCATCAATAATTTGATAGGACATTCCTATGTAATAGCCATATTGGTAAAGCTTACTTGCCTGATAATCATTTAAACCACCGACAATTGCTCCTAGCTTGCAACTACTAGCTATCAATAAAGCAGTTTTCCTTTTTATACGTCGTAGATAATCACGAAAGTTTTGTTCCCAATTAAATTTATATTCAATTTGCTCAATCTCTCCAATGGAAACTTCCACTAACGTTTTTGATAATAATTCATGTACACGCTTGTCGGGTATATCGGTTATTTCTTCTAGTGCTCTAGCTAGAATATAATCTCCCGTATACATAGCGACACGATTGCCATATATGGAGGCTGTTGTCGGTTTTCCTCTTCTTAGTTCTGCTTCATCTATCACATCATCGTGAACGAGAGTAGCCATATGTATTAATTCTAATGTAACTGCAACTTTTCTAATTTTAGAAAGGTCGTAATCCCCCAATTGAGAAGATAACAAAACAAAAACAGGACGAATTCGCTTCCCTCCTGCATGTAATAATTCCATTGATGCATCACGTAACACGGGATGATTTGCCTGTATACTATCCTGCAATGCAGATTCTATACTTTCCATATCCTTCTTTAAAAAGCCATAAATTTTTGGTAGTTTCATGTAAGTCACCTTATTTTACCTTTAACAATTCTACGTTCTTATTGAGATGCTTTAAAGCCCATATGCATTGCAGCAACTCCGCCTGTATAACTTTTCACTTCTACTTGATCGAATCCAGCTTTTAAAAACATTTCTCTTAATTCTTTCTTTCCAGGAAAATCTTTTGCTGATTCTTGTAACCAAGAATATTCTTTATAACTCTTGGCAATCAATTTACCTAATATCGGCATGATAAATTTGAAATAAAAGTAATATGCTTGCCGATAACCAATTAAGGTAGGCTGCGAGGTTTCGATACAGACCACTTTACCACCAGGCTTAACAACTCTATGCATTTCATTTAAAACCGTCATATAATCTGGTACATTACGTAGTCCAAATCCAATTGTAACATAATCAAAACTATTTTCTTCATAAGGTAATTCCATCGCATTACCAGGAATGAGTTCTAGCTGATTTAATTGCATGTCTTGTTTTTTCTGTTTTGCAATTGAGAGCATGTTTTGACTAAAATCAAGACCGATTACTTTACCTGTTTTTCCAACCGCTTCGGCAAGTGAAACGGACCAATCTCCTGTTCCGCAACATACATCCAATGCAGTTTCCCCTGCTTGAACATTCATACGTTTCATTGTATCTTTACGCCAAGCTTTGTGGCGTTGAAAAGATATAACCGAATTCATTGAATCATATTTGGAATATATATTTTCAAAAACATGATGCACACGCTCTTCTTTTGATGATGGTTTCCCCATTAAAACACACTTCCTCTAAAGTCTAGTCGAGATTTTCACATTATCGTTTGGTTGATCTTGAATATAATGAGTAATAAATGCAGTTTGATTTGATAATGTTTGAACAAGATTACTTACATTTTTCCGATAAGTGTTAATCGTTGTTTCTCCAATTACTGAATTATTATACTCTTTCTCTAATTCAAGTCGTTGTAAGATAAGCCAATCTGTAATTAATTCATTTGCAGTATCATCATATAAAAATTGTGTTACATGTACAATTAACATCGAATTAATCTTTTTGGTTACATTTATCCACTCATGTAAGGTGGGAGAATCTTGGTAATATAATGTCATCTTTAATTCGTTAATTTCTCGTATTGCATTTGCTAACGTTTGAATAAATTCTATTTCTCCTACTTCTGACAATAGAAAATAATATAATCCACTATAATAATCGCCAGAAAGCACTTGTAATTGCTTTGACAGTGTTTCTTGTTCTGTTTCGGCAACCTTTTTTATAGGAACAAGATCATGGGTATCCAAGGCGATCTGTACGAGCATTGTTGTAATAATATATCTCTCGCGTTGCATCGGAGACAATGACCTATGTTGTTCAACGAGGAACTGGAGTAAACCCCATTTTGCTTCATCAATTAGTGGTTGTTCTATATGTTTATGAATATATCCATATTTTAAGTTTTCATCTAGAAGCTCTCTATAGCTCTGATTTCTTGTAATAAATGTAGTCAAGAATATCACCTGGACCCTTTCAGCCATTCAATTGCTTTAGCTATTATAGCACATTTCTACATTTATAAAAACGATTGAATATATGTAGCTTCTAAATTCCAATAATTAGAAATTATTCATTTGTCATCTCACCATGGCTCGTTTGTATTAATGCTTTACCTCTTACTTTGATGGCTGAAGTATGTTCGGTAAATTGAGCAATCATCACTTCTCCTTGATCTAATTTTTCGGTATGATGAAAACGAGTATCATGACCTCTTGTTAATCCGATGACATTCACTCCATTCTCCAGAGCTTTTATAATAAAATATTCGGCTTTATCGGTTCGGTCTGTCATTCTATTTCTCCTTTAGCATTTTTTGAATAAAATATTCATGAAAATGAAGAAAAGGGGTACGCTAAAAACGTACCCCTTTGTAGCAGCCCTATGTAAAATTATTATTTTACACTGTCTTTAAGGGCTTTACCTGGTTTGAAAGCTGGAACTTTGCTTGCAGGAATTTCGATTTCTTCTCCTGTTTGCGGATTACGTCCTTTACGAGCAGAACGTTCGCGTACTTCAAAGTTACCAAAACCAATTAACTGTACTTTTTCACCGTTTTTCAGTGAATCCATGACAGATTCAAATACTGCATCTACAGCTTTTGTTGCGTCTTTTTTAGAAAGCTCACTTTTTTCAGCAACAGCATTCACTAAGTCTGTTTTGTTCATGACATTCACCTCCTCCCAGGATGTTCATTTCGACAAATCGACATATTAATGTCGGATTCATTGTCTGCTTACAAGTAAGTCATCCCTTACAAGTGATGACAAGGTTATATTAACTGAGTTTGGAATAAAATTCAACAAAAAGTATCGATTTCTTCAATATTTATTGGGATTTTTACCTATTTTTACCTATATCCGTATAAAATATAGAGTTGTTTTGGTAAATCCCTCCAACTCAGTATACACAAAGCATTGTCATATTTCACTATACATATACGACAAAAATAAAATATTTCCTACCGTTTTTCTAATTTTTATTAAAAAAACACAAAAAAATATAGCAGCTATGTATAAGCTGCTATAAAATAATGGCGATTAATCCACCAGAGCCCTCATTTATAATTCTTTCTAACGTATCTTTTAATTTATATCTTGCGTTTTCAGGCATTAGAGAAATTTTTGCTTGAATTCCCTCTCGAACGATTGAACTTAATGATCTTCCGAATATATCAGACTCCCAAATCGATAGTGGGTCTTCTTCAAAATCTTGCATCAAATACCTTACCAGTTCTTCGCTTTGTTTTTCTGTACCAATAATCGGTGCGAATTCCGACTCTACCTCTACTCGAATCATATGAATCGATGGAGCTACTGCTTTAAGACGGACTCCAAATCGAGACCCTTGTCTAATAATCTCTGGTTCATCTAATTGCATATCCTCTAATGTTGGAGCTGCAATTCCATAACCAGTTTGCTTCACCATTTGCAATGCGCCGGCTACTTGATCATATTCTCGTTTCGCATAGGCAAAATCTTGCATAAGTTCTAGCAAATGATCTTTTCCACGAATCTCTTCTCCTACAATTTCTTTTAATACTTCATCATACAAATAGTCTGGAGCGTGAAGGTCAATTTCTGCTATACCTTCCCCCATTTCCATTCCTGCTAGACTTGCCTGCTCTATATAGTCATAATCTGTAAAGTTACCAACGATATGATCCACATCTCTCAATCGTTTAATATCCTTCACAGTAGTTTGAATAGCATCTTGATAATTTTGACGTAACCAGTGACGTTCGTTTAACACCATTACCCAGCTAGGTAAATTAACATTCACTTCAAGTACTGGGAATTCAAATAATGCTTCTCTTAGTACATTATATACATCATGCTCAGTCATTGATTCAATACTCATTGCCAATACGGGTATATCATGTTTTTCGACTAATTCTTGTCTTAACAACTCTGTTTCTTGACTTTTAGGTTGAGTGGAGTTCACCACCATGATAAATGGTTTACCGACCTCTTTTAATTCTTCTACTACTCTTGTCTCAGCATCTTCATAGTCATGTCTTTCAATTTCGCCAATTGTTCCGTCTGTTGTAACAACAACTCCTATGGTTGAATGTTCTTGAATCACTTTTCGTGTTCCAATTTCTGCTGCATCATGAAATGGTATTGGATCTTCGTACCATGGTGTGTGAATCATTCTTGGACCGTTTTCATCTTCAAATCCTTTGGCACCTTCTACTGCATATCCTACGCAGTCAACAAGTCTTACATTTACATCCAGTCCTTCATCTACCTTTACTTGTACAGCTTGATTCGGTATAAATTTTGGTTCAGTTGTCATAATGGTTTTTCCTGCTGCACTTTGTGGTAATTCATCATGTGCCCGTGCACGATCACTTTCACTTTCAATATTAGGTAATACTACGAGCTCCATAAACTTTTTAATAAAAGTTGACTTACCTGTACGGACTGCTCCAACTATTCCTAAATAGATATCACCGTTAGTCCGTTTTGAAATGTCTTTGAAAATATCCGTTTTTTCCAAAAGATCCCCTCCCGATCTCCGTACTTTAATATTAACCACCCGCAATATATTGACATTATGATTCTATGATGTTGTCCTATTAAAATATGCCTTGTTTGGCAATATTTTTAATATATTTTTCCATACAGGTACATCATCCATATAAAAAACCCTTGCAACAATATATATTGCTACAAGGGTTTTTTTATTCCATCTCATCTAAAAAAATAGCTTGATTATCTTTTACCGTATACGGAACAGAATATGCAGGAACAAACGGGGAGTGGTCAGTTAGTAAGTAACGAATATCGTCACCTTCCGAATACGCATGATTAGATTCTTGTAAAGCGTTGTTTAAGTCATATGAATAATCAACAAAAAGATTACCATCTAGATCCATAATAATTGGCAATTCTTCTTGCGAATAAGGACTAGTTACTGTTGGTGCTTCTTCAAGACCTAATTTATTATAATCAATAGTGTAATACTTGTCCGTGATTTTTTTCCCAAAAGCAGGATAATAATTTTCCTGTCTATAAAAGTCCAATTGAACATTAACACGGCGAATTTCTTCTGTAATTCGTAAATCAATTAACTTTACTGTTGGATCATCTTCGGGATTTAATAAGGTATATTGATATACGCCTCCCTTTTCAAAGGAATTTCCAGGAGGTTCTGATAGATATCCTTTTTCACGAAGTTGACTGAAATCAATTAAATATTTTTCAAATTCAGGAGTATCATTATCCTTTGTTCGAATTGGTACAAGACCATTTTCACCTTCTTTATAACTATTTACGGATTGTTGAACGGTCTGTAATTGCTCCTCATATGGTATTTGGTTCTCGGACTTCTCACTTTGCGGATAAAGACATCCAGTAAGTAAGAAGCTAAGTAAAATAATCGGTATTAACAAATATGTACGGTTCTCCATAATTTAAAACTCCTTATCATTATCGTGTAGGCCCGCTAAATACGACATACAAGATAATAAATCCTCCACTGACTAAACAGATGTAAGCAAGTAATGATACTATCATCTGTACCCAGCCACGAAGTTTACTTCTGCTCCAAACAATCAGTCCCATTGCGAGAATTAATAAAAACATTCCTGCAAATGAAACATACATCATAAACATTGAAATTGACAACGATTTCACCTCAGCTAACTATAAATATCCTCTACATAGGTGTCATTATAACATAATCCATCAATAGCATGAGTGAATTTTACTAATATTATGTGACGGATTAAACATAAGGAATCCCGTGATAAAGGGGGTGACTCTACCACGGGATGACTAAATAAGTTTCCTTAGCAACTCTATCCTTGAATGCTTGTGCGATTTATCTTATGCATATAAATAAGATTTCGTATACTCAATTGCCTATGCTCTGCTATTTTTTGAAAAGTTTATTTAAACTATTCATGTCACTTGGCATATTATTATTTACAATGGATTGTACAATTTTATCTTCTCTTTCTTTTGAAAGGGGTTTATTAGCCATTTGAGCTAGCTGTTTTACTAAATTACGCACGGTTTGTTCATCTTTAAAATTAGCATGCTTTACAGAGTCTGCAACTTTATATACGTCTTCTGGATTAATGTTTGCATTCTTCTGTAATTTATCAAATAGTCCTTTTTGAAAATTATTCACATTTTTTCCTCCTTGCGATTTCATTCACCATATTATATGCAAGGAGGTAATTTTCGTGTTATTCCGAATATCTTTCTCTTAGTAACGCTGCTAAATCATCCATTTCGTCTCGTTTTCCTCTGTTCATTAGTTGTTCCACGACATCTTTTGGGTTTTTATTTTCAAATATGACTTGATATATACCACTTGTAATTGGCATTTCAACGTTTTGATCTTTAGCAAATTGATGAGCTGCTTTTACTGTACGTACACCTTCAACTACCATACCCATCTGCTCTAGTACATCATCAAGCTGGTTACCTTTACCCAATAGATTCCCTGCACGCCAATTTCGACTGTGCACGCTAGTACAAGTAACGATTAAATCTCCGACACCGGATAATCCTAGGAAACTTAACGGATTTGCTCCTAACGATGTACCTAATCGAGCAATTTCAGCCAGTCCTCTTGTAATTAAAGCAGCTTTTGCGTTATCACCATAACCTAAACCATCAGAAATACCTGCTCCTAGTGCAATAATGTTCTTTAATGCGCCCCCTAATTCTATACCTAGAATATCATCGCTTGTATACACACGGAATGAATCACTTGAGAAAAGGTCTTGTGCATGCTTCGCTTTTTCTAGATTAATAGATGAAGTAGTAACTGTAGTCGGATGTCTTAATGCAACTTCTTCAGCATGACTTGGACCAGATAATACAACAACATCTTCGTATCTTATATCCATCTCTTCTTCGATCATTTGAGATACCCTTTTTAAACTAACAGGTTCTATACCTTTTGTCGCATGAATAACCGTTGTTTGTGGTTCAATCCACTTATTCAATTCACTACATACTTCTCGAATCGCTTTCGTTGGGACTACAACCACAACTGCCTCTACCCCAGAAACAGTTTGATGCATATCGTTAAAAGCGCTAATTTCATTTGGAATATCAACATCTAAATATTTATTATTTCGATGAGTGTTAGTAATTGTTTCCGCATGTTCTTTCCGATGTGTCCATAATCGAACTTCATGGCCATTGTCAGCTAATACAATTGCAAGTGCGGTTCCCCAACTTCCAGCACCTAGTACAGCAACTTTTTTCATGTGATCATCTCTCCCTAATTTATTGGCGTCTTCTTGCGAATAATTTTATAGGTGTACCCACAAATCCAAATGCATCACGAATTTTATTCTCTAAAAATCTTTCGTATGAAAAGTGCATTAACTCAGGGTCGTTAACAAATACAACGAAACTTGGAGGTTGCACAGCAACTTGTGTTGCATAGAGAACTTTCAAGCGTTTTCCTTTTAATGTAGGAGTAGGATTCATAGCTATAGCGTCCATGATTACATCATTTAATACATTGGTTGGAATACGCTTCGTATGACTTTCACTAGCTACCTTAATCGCAGGCACTAATGTATGCATACGCTTTTTCGTTTTAGCTGATAAAAATACAACTGGAGCATAGTCTAAATATTGGAAGTGCGCTCGAATATTTTTCTCAAATTCTTTCATTGCTTTTTCATTCGATTCTACCGTATCCCATTTATTCACAACAATAACAATTGCTCTACCTGCATCATGTGCATAACCAGCTATACGCTTATCTTGTTCACGTATACCTGTCTCAGCATCAATTAACACTAAAACAACATCAGAACGTTCGATTGCACGTAAAGCACGTAGTACACTATATTTTTCTGTAGATTCATACACTTTCCCGCGTTTACGCATTCCTGCTGTATCGATAATTACAAAGTCTTGATCATCTCGATGTAACTTCGTATCTATGGCATCGCGAGTTGTTCCTTCTATTTCACTGACAATCACTCGATCTTCATTTAGTAATGCATTTACAAGTGAAGACTTCCCTACATTCGGTCGCCCGATCAAACTGAAATATATCGTATCTTCATCTTTTTCTTCTTCTGCTTCATTTGGAAAATGACCTACGACTTCATCAAGTAAATCACCTAACCCCAGTCCATGTGTTCCTGAGATTGGAAATGGTTGTCCAAAGCCTAATGAATAATATTCATAAATCGTTTCATGCATTTGTGGATTATCCATTTTGTTTACGCCTACAACAATAGGTTTATTGGACTTAAACAATAACTTAGCTACTTCATCATCCGCAGCTGTAATTCCTTCTTTTCCATTCAGTAAAAATACAATAACATCTGCTTCATCAATAGCAATTTCTGCTTGTTGTCTCATTTGGACAAGTAATGGTTCATCTCCTATCTCAATACCACCGGTATCAATGATATTAAAAGTATGATTAAGCCATTCTGCATTCGCGTATATTCGATCCCTTGTTACTCCAGGGATATCTTCTACAATTGAAATTCTTTCTCCTACTAAGCGATTAAAGATGGTTGACTTTCCTACGTTTGGTCTACCAACAATCGCTACTACAGATTTCCTCATCTTTAAGGAACATCCTCTCTCTTTTGTCTATTTGCCTTTATACATTCTAGCAAAATAAGGTAAGATAAACAATTAAATTCTATATTTAGTGTTTTACAATAATGTAGACTTCATCACTTAATCGATGTGCTATACCATCAATTATTGCTTCTAAATTAGCTGCAAACAACTCTAGTTCTTCTCCCTCATCACAAATAAAGATCGGTGCACCGCCTGCTACTTTAGATTGATTAGATGTAATAATCGCTAAGACAGTTTTATCTAATTCCATATTCACGATTTCCTCCTCTTAATTGATTTCGATTCAGATGGCATTCGGACTGCACTTTCTAATACAGGTACAGCACCTATTACTTTTTTTGCCTTTTCTGCATCTTTTACAAGTGGGAGGATAAATACACCTAAGCGCCCATCATCTAAATCTCGTTTAATTAATGGTGTTAATGCAGGTGTACCTGAATCACGAAACACACCCAATGAAACCGATACATCATGCAATATTGCTTGACGTTGCCCAAGGTTAGCTATAGTAGTAACAATATTGATATTCTTTGGTTTTAATATAAAACCCATTCCGTGTTCTAAGATTTCTTCTTGTCTTTCTGGTAAACCGATATTCATAATATAAATATTGTCAACGTATAGTCCTGCCCCATCAAAAGATATCTCCGATTGTTCAATATCCACTATATCCTTCAAAGTAGATCCACTCATAAGACTCAATCCGATTAAAAACGATAGTACCGCTACAACGGATGCAGGAAACCATCCCCAAGCAATATATGCAAGGGTAGTTAAGAATGCAGTAAACATAACTAGATAATTCCTGCTTTCAAATGAAATTGCTATCCCTTCAATATATGTATTGCCTCTTGATACCAGTTCAAACCCATCTAATTCCGTTAGAGTATTTCTTTCCATATTTCGAACATCTCTAAATTGTGTGGCTGCAACTGTCAAAAATGTGACGGCTGTAAATTCCATTTCAAGTAGTGCAGGAATTGCTAGAGCTCCTAAAGAAGCAGCAATAAATCCTAGTGATAAATGTATAATACGTCCATGTAAGTATGTTGGATATTGACGGTAATCTGACCGTAGTGTTAGCATTCTTGCAATAGTGCCAGTTACTACTCCGAAAAGTATTGCATTTAAATATGCTTCTATTTCCATGAAAGCCACCTCATCTTTAAAAACTGTATCTGTTAGTATGGCTTATTTTATAAATATTAGTACCTGGAAACAAAAGCTGAATTTTTTATAATAATAATGTATGTAAACAATAAAATGCCAAAGAATATAATTTCTTCCTTGGCATTTTATAGTAAGTTGATTTATTTATATTTATCGAGTTTATCTCCAATAAAATCTCCTAGTTGAAAACCAGATTGGTCGTCATCTTTCTCATATTGTTTAAATTCTTTAGCCTCTTGTTCTTCTTCTAATTCTTTTATGCTTAAGCTGATTCGTTGATCATCTTCACTAACATCTAGTACTTTCACTTGAACAGTTTGTCCTATTTCAAGAACTTCTTGCGGTGTTCCAATATGACGGTTGGCGATTTGAGAAATGTGTACTAATCCTTCTACACCAGGAAGTAACTCAACAAATGCACCGAAACTTACTAAACGTTTCACTGTACCTTCAATTGTAGATCCAGCTTTAAATTGTTCCTCAACATTAGCCCACGGTCCCGGTAATGTGTTTTTATGAGATAAAGAGATTCGTTCATTATCTAAATCAACAGATAATACTTCTACTTTAATTTTGTCTCCTTCAGAAACAACGTCAGAAGTTTTTTCTACATGTTCATGTGCAAGTTGAGAAATATGAACTAAACCGTCTACTCCACCAAGGTCAACAAATGCACCGAAATTTGTAATACGTTGAACTGTCCCTTCGATAACTTGTCCAGGTTCAAGTGATTGAAGCACATCATTCTTTCTTGCTTTTTCCTCATCTTCTACAATGGCACGATGGGATAAAATCACACGATTTTGTGAACGATCTAAGTCTGCGATTTTTACTTTCAAAGACTTATTCAGATAGTCACTGAAGTCTTCCACATAATAGGTTTCTACTAATGATGCAGGTATAAACCCACGAACACCTACGTCTACAACTAACCCACCTTTTACAACTTCTTTTACAGTGGTATCGAATGCTTCACCGGAGTTATATTTTTGTTCCAATTCTTCCCAGGCAGTTTCTGAATCGACTGCTCTTTTTGATAGAATAACTTCATCATCTTCTATCTTTTTTACTTTTAATGTAACTGTGTCCCCTTCTGCTAGCACATCTGTTGTTGCTTCAACGTGCATACTAGACAATTCGCCAATCGGTAGAATACCTTCTGTTTTATAACCGATATCTACAAGAACTTGCTTATCTTCTAATTTTACGACAGTTCCTGTTACTGTACTTCCAACTTCCAATGTTTGTAGATCTTTACTTTCTTCACTCATTTCCATAGCCTCCTAGGTACACTTCAACTATCCATTTATAAGGGAATAGTAAGAAAGATAAATTCTAGTTTCTATTTATAACTTCTAATAATTACAATTATTTGTCAAGTAAAGACAATTAATTTTTGTGAATATCATACAAATTTCTGATTTCTCCCATAATTGCTTCTGACATATCTTTTGCCGAAGCTTTTTGTTCACGGTAGGAATTTACATCCATCGGTTTTCCGTATGCTACTGTTGTTTTAGAAAAAGGTTTATATTCACCAATTATTACACAGGGAACGACTACAGCCTCTGAACGTAAAGCAAAGAATCCAACACCTGATAATGGTTTTCCTAATTCTCCGGTTTTACTTCTCGTACCTTCTGGAAATAGGCCTAATGTATGTCCTTCTTCAAGAATCTTAAGTCCGTTACGCAGTGCGTTGCGATCTGCAAGACCTCTACGAACTGGAAAGGCCTTTATCCCTATTAACAGTTTTCCTAAAAATGGTTTTTCAAAAAGCTCACCTTTTGCCATAAACGATATATCACGACTGGAGGTGATACCTACAACAGGTGGGTCAAAGTTAGATATGTGATTTGAACAAATAATAACAGGACCAGACTTAGGTATGTTGTCTTTGCCAATCACTTTAATGCGATAAAGCGGGTAAAAAATGATTGCTATAACAAATCTAGCAAATTTATAAAGCATCCTTCTCCCCCCTCTAGACACCCTTACTATTTTGGGTACTATATTTAAAAATCTCTTGTAAGATTTGATCTTTTACTTCTGTAATTGATAGTGATGTTGTATCAACTTCTATTGCGTCATCTGCTTTGATTAATGGAGATACTTCACGATTTGAATCTATTTCATCTCGATCACTAATTTCTTTTTTTAATGTCTGAATGTCCGAAGGTATACCCTTTCTAATATTCTCTTCATGACGTCTCTTTGCTCGTTCTTCAACGGATGCAATTAAAAAGATTTTCACTTCTGCATCTGGTAATACATGTGTACCAATATCTCTACCGTCCATTACGACACTGAGGTTATTTGCAAGCTTTTGCTGTCTAGATACCATCTCTTTACGAATAGATGGGTGTTGTGCAACAAAAGAAACCTTTGAGGTAACGTCAGGATAACGGATTTCTTCAGAGACATCTTTGTTATTTACAAAGACTCGTTGTCCATTTTCAGTCTGTTTTAATTCTATAATTGAATTCATTAATATAGATAAAACTCTCTCTTCATTTTTAGGATCTACATCCTCTTGTAAAGACTGATAGGTTAAAGCACGATACATTGCGCCCGTGTCAACATAAATAAATCCTAATTGATTTGCTATCATTTTTGCTACAGTACTTTTTCCTGCTGCTGCGGGTCCGTCAATAGCTACTGTGATTGTTTGTTCCATTCTTGTTCAACTCCTACAATAAAAAACTTGGCTTGTGCCAAGTTCTCTTTCTTCATGATTATCATAACATATTCTATTTTTTATGGTCGAATTAATTTCTCTCTTTCAACCTTTTTTCACGTTCTTTATCAAAACAATAGCGAATTATCTCTTGTCGATCTTTTTGAGTGATGGAATGAAATTGCAATGATACGACATTCATTCTAATATTAAGTTCACGAATAGAAACAACTTCTGCTTGAGCGTATGCATAATGAATTTTATTTTGAGATTTTCGTTCAAGAGGCAACCATATGTCAACCATCATAGTAAGCGAAAGGTCTATTACTGTTGGAGCTAAGATAGCAACACCACCCCCACTAATATCTATTGTGGTCGTGGTAAAAGGTTCAAATTGTTGAAGAACACTATGAACTGCAACATCAACAGAAGCATCTACACGCACATACTCACGTCGTTGAATTCTCTTCCATTGCTCTTCATCAGGCTTCGTTATGTATAGAGATGGGATTTTCGCCTTTTTTCTAGATGTAATTTTTGTTGGAAAACGATAAATCGCGTCATCTTCCCCTATATATACAGCAGAAAAATATGTACCTACATTAAAGAATGTGGTTTTCAATGTTTCTTTGTGTACAGGATAATTTATAATATAGCTATCTTCCGTTTCATCAATTATCGTACACAGATAGATATCTGTTTTGTTTTTCTCATGATTTTTAACTTCCAATTGAATTTTAATTCCGATGTCTAGCATAAAGTACCCCCATTACGATAATAAAATCATACTTTATACTTATTATGACAAAATATTTAAAAAAGGGGAAGGCTTTTTCACCTTCCCTTATAAAACAGAATTATAATTTACTTCCTTACCATCTAGTTTCTCCACGAGTTCTTCTTGACCATTTTCTGCATTTATGAAAATTCGGTAGGTTTCATCATCCATAACACCCAAAAATTCATAAGTTAAGATCTCATCACCAGCATCATTATCAATAACTGCTAAGTGACTTTCTTGAATATCAACAGAACTATTGACATTATCTATTGCTTCATCTTCTGAAATTTTTGGATCCGGTATGTCTCTATCCGTGTGATTCATAAAATAACTGTCGGTGGTAAGACCAAGTAGATCTCCATTATCTAATCCAACTTTAACCTCAACAGCATCCGAATATACTCGAACACCATTATCATTATATAAGAATGAATATACACCTATATGGTCGTATTCACTACTCTGGAATAAAGTCATGTCTTCAAGTCCAAACGACTTTAAATATTCATTTGCTTTATCTGAACCTTCATTTAAACTGACTTGTTTTTCTCCCATTTCTCGACTTACTAATAAACTTAAAGGGTGTCCTCCCTTTATTGCCATATCCATATACCCGTGTTCTTCGTCTTTAGTATAGGAAATACTATATAATGGTGTATCAGCACCTTCTCCACTCTCGGAAATCGTAAGTAAGTCTTTATCTTTAATTTCAAATATTTCCATAGCTCTTTGTAATGCTTCGTTTTCTGTGACTTCTGATCCTGTCAAATTTTTATAAGAGTGGTCTTGCGTTTTTGTACTTATCGTTGAATTCTCTGGGGAACCTTCTCCAAATCCTTCTACCGATTTCTCTACAGTTTGAAAGCCATTAACGATTGTATTATCTTGTTGTGAGTTCTCATCTGAAAGCGCAAGTTGAACATCCATCCAGCTTAATCCTTCATCTAATGCAACATGTTGAACTTGTCTTAATTCATCTTTAATTTGTCCAGATTGAGCATAATAGTCTTTTAATTTCTGGGTTTCTTCTTCTGTTAATGGATCATCATCTAAGTTTCGTACTGCTGTTTGATAAGTGAATTCTCCAATATCTGATAAAAACTGTTCTGTTTTATGAAAAGGTAATAACCCTAAAGGTAATTGACCTACATTCGAATGTGCTTGAGACGTTAATCTCCAAATATCAACGAATTGTGGAGATAACCGTTCTTTCGAATTCATCGCTAATGCAGTTCCAATCTCATCATTTAATAAATCCATGTAATAAGTTAACTCATGAAATGAACGTTGGTATTCATTTTCTGCTTGTACTTTTATTTCATTTTTTTCACTATATTCGTTATAACCCCATACCGCTGTTCCAATTACTGCTACACTAAGTACACCTATAGCGATCCAGCGAAACATAATTTTCACACCTTCCTATTTACAAAATATATGTTTTCCAATTTGTTTGATCTGAGGCCTCGTCCAAATCCAACCAGAAGTTGCGGTATCAGGATTAAAATAGTAAAGGGCATTTCCTGAAGGATCCCAACCATTAATAGCATCTAAAACTGCTTCTTGAGCTCTTTCATTCGGTTCTAACCAAATCTGCCCATCAGCTACTGCTGTAAAAGCGCGTGGTTCAAAAATAACACCTGATACTGTATCTGGAAACAACGCACTATTTAATCGATTAAGAATAACAGCCGCAACAGCAACTTGCCCTTCATACGGTTCACCCCTGGCCTCACCGTATACCGCATTTGCCATTAATTGAATATCATTTTGAGAATAACCTTGTGGAACGTTTACAGCAGTAGTTCCACCATTACTCTCACCTGTATTTCCACCACCAGAATTACTTTGGCCATCTGTATTCCTATCTCCACCACCATAGTGAGTAAATTGATTTCCATTGTTTATTTGTTCATTAACATATTCTTTATCGTAATTACTGGCTTGCACTAATTTATCCTTCGTTGTTTGGCCTGCCAATCCATCTATTTCCATGCCAAATTCATATTGGAAATTACGTAAGGCCCAATACGTTCCCCAACCAAAGACACCATCAATTTTACCGTTATAAAACCCTAAATATTGTAGCCTTGCTTGTAACTCAATAACATCATCTCCAACCGCACCTTGTTGGATTACTTGATCACTAAATGCATAGGTTTTTGTATTGTCTGTTTGTACAAAACATATAGAGATACTACTACAAACAACAAGAAATAACATGATTGCCTTATATGTTTGATGCATTTTTATTTCCTCCGTTCCTTGTTATAGGATGCATCACTATTTTTTGTGTTATTTTCCTTTTTATTCATTCAGATAAGAAATATTAATTAAAACTTCATTCAGTGTGGATATATACTGCCCGTTACAAGGTAAATAAAAAACTACTTAACAGTCAACGGTATGACTTGCTAAGTAGTTATTTTAAATCAGTTAGAGTATTTTCATTAGCACGTTTTAACCGGTATAACGCAAATATCCATAATAAAATCATAAACGGAGTCAAAATTAAAATAAAGCTACTAAATCCTTTTAAAATAAAATTATATACTCCATGTAGAAGAAAAGGTATTAGAAAAGCTAGTGTGAGGTTTCTTTTTTTGTAATCTGGATATGTTTTTGCTTTTCCTAAATAATATCCCATAATTATTCCAAATAACGCATGAGAAGATACTGGGAATAAAGCTCGCAGGAACGCATATTCAATTCCATTAGTAATTAGATAAAAGATATTCTCAATAGAAGCAAAACCTAAACTAATTGAACTGGCATAAACAATTCCATCATAATGATTATCAAATTCTTCATGTTGATATATAACAAACATAAATAAAAACCATTTAAAAAACTCTTCAAGTAATGCAATCTGAAAAAAAGATTCGACAAAGATGGAATTGTATTCAATTTCACTAGATATTGCATATTGGATAAACATAATTGGTAGCACAAGCAAAGCACCTAATATAAACATTCGTATAATTAACCAGATTGGTTCAGTTATTTTATCTTTCAAATAAATATACGATAGTAAAGCTATAGCAGGGGCGATACCAACTGATAATATCGACAACATAAATATACCTCTTCTCTAAAACCCAATTCGTTCACTTTAGCATCTAGTAATTGTTTATTACTTTAATGAATGTATAATGATAACTCAGAAATTGCATTCTTCTTTTTCAAGCTAGCTAAAATCCGATTCCCTAGTAAGAGTTCGTCTGCAATGGAAGCTAAACGTAGTAACATTCAGCTTCTATACAAAATATCATCTTATTATGAAATTGATTCACTTACATAAAAAAGCATTCAAATTTAGAATGGATGAAAAAGGGTCTGTAAAGGTTGTTCACTAGCAAGTCCGACCATAAGCTTGATTCGCGCTTTTTTACTATCATAATCTTTTCCTAAAATAACACCATTCTGTAATAAATCATACGTACTTCCAGCATAATCATAGGTTGGATAAACTTCTCCTTCTACAGCTGTCGTTGTAATAACTACAGCAATCCCTTCTTCAATACAATGTTTAATTTCATCCATCATCGATGGGGATACTTGTCCTCTCCCAACACCTTCAATTACAATTCCATCAACTTGATTCTCGCGTGCTGCTTTAATATATTTACCGTCAGCATTCATATACACTTTGATAATATCTACTTCAGGTAAAGCTTTTTGTAGCTGATAATAATCTTTGTAAGTAGGCTTTTGGAATACGCGTACTTGATTATTATCGATAATTCCTAAATAACCATATCCAAACGCATTAAATCCTTGAATATTTGAAGCGTGTTCTTTACGAACATAACGTGAATGGAAAATTCGTTCATTAAATACTACTGTAACTCCAACTTCATTTAATTCTTCACTACAAGCGGTTAGGACTGCATTTTTTATATTGATATATGAATCAGTACCAACTTCAAGTGGAGACCGTTGTGAACCCGTAAAAACAATTGGAATATGATAATCTGTGATCAAATTCATAAAGTACGATGATTCTTCTAATGTGTCAGTTCCTTGAGTAATGACTATTCCATCAAAGGTATTACTTAACAAAAGTTCATCCAATTTCGATTTTAATACTAACAAATCTTGAAATGTTAAGTGTATGCTTGCTTTTTGAAATATAGAATGAACAACTACCTTAATCCCGTTAGGAATATCACATTGTTCTAGTAATTCTTCTCCTGTCAATACACCTGATTCTAATTTATCACTGTCTGGTTTTTTTTCACTTGCTATGGTACCGCCAGTAGCCAATAATAAGATTCTTTTAGTCATTGTTAACCCTTCTTTGTATGTAATTATTTCTTTCTATATTATCCTTTGACAAAGGAAATCTTTCAAGTATGTATTACCTTTTGAGACCAATCCCATATTTAAATCAATTTCAACATTAAATATGTTATAAGCGAATCTGAATCTTGCTATGTCGATTTTAATTACTGGTGGATACTTTACATACTCAATTAAAAATAGAAAATCCACAAAGCAACGAACTTCGTGGATATGTTTCTTATATGTTCTTTTTTTTACGTAAGATCGACTTTGTAATCGGTATTCCATGAAAGCGACCATTTTCTATAAATACCTTATTATTGTCGTAACCTGCTGCAATTACTCCAGCAATATATACATCTTCTATATTTGTCTCCAAGGTTTCATCATCAAATTGTGGCTTTCCTGTTTCCTTATTTATTTCCACTCCCGCTTGTCTTAAAAGGGAATAATTAGGTTGATACCCAGTCATTGCAAATACAAAATCATTATCAATTGTAGACGTATTACCATGGACTTCGTACGTTAATGTGTGGTCACTAATTTCTTTAACTGTAGCCTCAAATACCATATTTACTTTTCCATTGCGAATCAAAGACTCAAATTCAGGTAGAATCCACGGTTTAATACTTTTAGAATAATGATTTCCTCGATATAAGACAGTTACATGAGCTCCAGCTTTGTGTAACTCAATCGTAGCATCTACCGAGGAATTTTTCCCACCTATAACAACAACATTTTGACCAAAGTATGGGTGCGCTTCTTTAAAATAATGCGTAACTTTTGGTTTTGATTCTCCTGGAACATCCAAATAATTTGGTTGATCATAATAACCAGTCGCTAATATGACATAGGACGCATGATATACATTTTGTTCTCCATGTATATTTGATGTAGTTATCATAAAACCTTTACCATTTTTGTTTTTTATGAGTTCAATTACGTTCTCATATGGACGTATACGCAACTTTTTTCTTTGGGCAACCTCTCTATAATAAACCATCGCTTGATTTCTAACTGGTTTTTTATTTTCTGTAATAAAGGGAACATCGCCAATCTCAAGTCTGTCACTTGAACTAAAAAATGTCTGATGTGTAGGATAATTACTTATGGTCTGAGCAACGTTTCCTTTTTCTAATAATAATGGTTCTATACCTTCTTTTTGTAATTCAAGAGCAGTAGCCATACCACATGGACCTGCACCAATAATAATTACTTCCTCCTGTTGCATGAATTGCCCTTCTTTCCTTGCCAGTTTAAAAATGACGCTAAAAACAAAAGAGTTTTATTCAAAAGAAACAAATGAAGCACTTTTTACAAATATACTTCGCTTATCAACTGGGATGCTGGCGAATCACCTCATGTATATCTACTAGAGATTATTCGCCTATGCTTTCTTCCGCAGATTGATTATACGTATATTTCCAAAGATTTAGTGCACGTATTGTTCAACTTTTTGAATTAAGCCTATTTGTTATGTCAGCGTCACTCATACTTATTGATCTATTTTTAAACAACACATTTAGACCCATCCACGGAAACGAGATGCTTCTGCCATCTTTCTTACACCAACCATGTAGGCAGCTAATCTCATATCAATTCTCCGTGTTCTAGACATGTTATAAATGTTGTTAAATGATTTTATCATTATTTCGTGTAATTTTTTATCAATTTCTTCTTCTGACCAATAGAATCCTTGATTGTTTTGAACCCACTCAAAGTAGGATACTGTAACTCCACCTGCAGAAGCTAAAACATCCGGTACAAGTAATATATCACGTTCAGTTAGTATTTTGGTTGCTTCCATTGTTGTTGGGCCGTTAGCAGCTTCTACAACAATCGACGCTTTAATATTATGTGCATTTTCACGGGTAATTTGATTTTCCACAGCAGCTGGTACAATAATATCACAGTCTAATTCAAATAGTGCATCATTGGAAATAGTATTATTAAATAATTTCGTTATCGTACCAAAACTGTCTCGACGATCCAATAAATAATCAATATCTAAACCTTCCGGATCGTGCAAGGCACCATAGGCATCAGATATTGCGACAACTTTCGCACCTGCATCATGTAAAAACTTAGCTAAAAAGCTTCCAGCATTTCCAAAACCTTGAATAACAACACGAGCGCCTTTAATATCTATCCCTTTCTTTTTAGCTGCTTCATTTAAAACTATTGTTACACCTTTTGCTGTAGCAGATTCTCTTCCATGTGACCCACCAAGAACAATCGGTTTACCAGTAATAAAACCAGGACTGTTAAATTCATCAATTTTACTATACTCATCCATCATCCACGCCATGATTTGTGAATTCGTAAATACATCAGGTGCTGGGATATCTTTTGTCGGTCCTACAATTTGACTAACCGCGCGAACATATCCACGACTTAATGCTTCTAATTCACGGAAAGACATTTCACGAGGATCGCAAATAATTCCCCCTTTAGCTCCACCATAAGGAAGATCAACAATCCCCGATTTTAAACTCATCCAGATAGAAAGCGCCTTTACTTCAGTTTCTGTAACATCAGGGTGAAAACGTATGCCACCTTTGGTTGGGCCAACTGCATCATTATGCTGAGCACGATAACCTGTAAATACTTTTACATTTCCGTCATCCATTCTTACCGGTATACGGACAGTTAGAATTCGCATCGGTTCTTTTAATAGTTCAAATACTTCATCGGGGTAACCAAGTTTATCCAATGCACTTTTAATAATAGTTTGTGTTGTATTTAAAACGTCCATATTTTCTTGATTCACATTTGAAGAATCTGCTGCTTTATCGGCTACCATGAATTAACCTCCTACAATATATATATCCTTGTTTTGCCCACTCAAAAATTAGTATACACCTTCAAACAGAATATGCAATAACATAAACCAAATCTGACACCTTTTAACAGATGTTCTTATAATGGAATTATTCAAAATAATATCGTTTATTTTGAAAATGTGTTAACAATAAAACTAAAATTTAATGTTAGTAAAAGAAACGCTTGATTTGTTGCACAGTATCCTCTTCCATAATTAGTTTTCCATATTCCTCAATTCTATGAGAAGTGACAATACTAGGGTTAGCGTATTCAGACATGACACCAATTATATCTTCTTTATCGACACTTGATAATTCAACATTATCTAAGATCATATAATATCTATCATCCATATGATACAGACGAATGTTTTCCAGACCCATAGGATCTAAATAAGATGTAACAGAAATTATATCTTCAAAGTCCACAAAAGAGAAAATTAACTCTTTACTCTCATCCAATGTAACCTTCATCTCGATATAATCTTCATCCTCATTATTATCTTCAAATTGTTGTGTTACAAATATGTGCATTCCTTGAGCTTGCATTAAATGAACTTGAACTAATAACATTCCTTCTAATTCAATACCAAGCTCACTACTTGCCTCATACATCATATCACTGAATAAGCTTCGAACATTTGATGCATCATGCCATAAATCTTCTCTTGTAAAACCACGTTCAATAAGATCATCGAACGTTAAAAAAATCTTAAATTGATCTGTTGAAAGACGTTCTATTCGCATCCTGCATCCTCCCTCTTATCGAAGTGCTCATTCTACATTCCACTTTACAAATATAGTGATGTTTAGAAGCACTTTATATACTATATGCATTTTATCCGAGTGATGAACAGTTCAAACTTGTTTCAGTTATTCAATAAAAAATATATTAGAATCAACTATCCATAACACACCTGAAACCAGTACGGATAATATAATGATTATCATTATAAGGCGAAACAAAGAAAAATTTAATTTGAAACGCATACGCTTAGAATTATAATGAACGTCTTTTCTTGGTGGTAAGTTTAATATATCCATTTCCAGCTCTTTATGCTTGGATGTTTGTATAGAATCACTGTTAAATTCTTCATTTGAACTATCGTTAAGTTCTTCTACCGCTTTTCTTAAATCTTCTGCCTGATCTTTCTTTGTCTCTTCAGTAATATTCGACATGCTAAGCACCTCATTTCTTGAAACGGATAATGAAACCTAATACTACATCAATGACAAAATGAGTGGTAATTGTAATAAGTAAATTTTCCGTTCGTTCAAATATCCAACCAATAAAAAAACTTACTAAAACTACCGATACAAATAACACGGGTTTTTTTAAATAACGGATATGTACCAAAGCAAACAATAGGCTTGCAAAAACATAACCAAAAGTGATTTGAATTGTCCCTCGAAATAATAACTCTTCACATATTGCAACTAACAATGTAAAACCAATAATAAACAAGATAGATTGATTTTCAAAAATTCGTTTATTAATTCCACCATCATCAAAAGATTCTTTTGGAAAAACACTCATCAGAACAACATCAAATACAATCACGATCAGAGCTGAACCACAGCCAATTAATAAGATTTCATTAATGTTAAGATCAATATAGTTCAACCACTCTTTCCATGAAGGAAATAAAATAAGACTTAAAACAAGACTAATAGCTAACAATAAAAGCTGTGAAAAAACTAATTGATACTTTAATTCTTTATCGGATAATTGCTTTATAATTTCATCTTGTTTCATATTCTACCTCGGCCATATGAAAAATAGATTGTAATTTGCTCTGCCAGGATAAAAACTCAGGTGATTTATTATTAGTTGATTTTGGTTGCCACTCACTCCACTGAAAATAACAATTACTACAACATTGCCCTTTGCTTGGACGATAGCTGTCTTGAAAAGGCATGTACAGTTTTTGGCGGTAACATTGATCACTGTTTACCCAATGGATCATCTCCGCGAGTTTCTTTTCTTTATAGGTAACTCGTTTTTCTATATAGGCACTTATTTCTTTTTTAATAATATCTATATTAGTCTCTTCTGTAATTAATTGATTTTCCACTATCATATCATGTTTTTCTAACTGCGACCGTATGAATCTCCATTGAAGCTCACTAATTTGTAGATAAGAAATGACTTCCTCATCATTAATGGTGTGAACTCCTTGTTTTGAAAATTCCTGCAACCAATCTACAATTCGGTATACATCTTCTTTCGTTGGTAGTTCTTGTTGAATTATTTGTTTAGGCAATACCCAATCACCACTAGTATATAAAATCACTGCCACACTTTCTTTTCCATCTCTTCCTGCTCTTCCAACTTCCTGAATATAAGACTCTATTTGTGAAGGTAAATGATAATGTACAACGAGCCTGATATCAGATTTATTGATTCCCATACCAAATGCACTTGTGCAACAAATTACATCTAACTGGTTATTCATGAATTGTTGTTGTATATGTATTCGGTCGGTAGCCTCCATCCCACCATGGTAATATGCGATATTTCTGTTTTGTATGGTGGAAGATAACCATCTAGAAGTTTCCTCCGCTAAGTACCTACTAGTAAAATAAATTAGAGTTGGTACATGATATTGTTGGATTAATTCCCGTATTCGTTCTTTCTTTTCATCAATATTATCAATTTTTTCCACACAAAAAGCGATATTATCTCTATCCATTGGAAAGATATGCTTCGTGATGTGAGATCGATTTAAACTATTAATAATATCATCTTGAACATCTGGAGTAGCAGTCGCACTTAATGCTAATAAAGTGGGATTACCCAATTTAGCAATAATATCCTTAAGTTTTAAGTAGTCCGGACGAAACTCATGCCCCCATTGTGAAATACAGTGAGCCTCATCAATTACAAATAATGTTACATTAATCTGCTTCAGTTGTTGAACAAATGTGGTATTTTGCAGCCATTCGGGAGACACATAGATAAGACGATAATTTCCTAAATTATTAAGCACATGGTACCTTTCATCTCTAGAAAGGAAACTGTTTAAAGCGATTACGTCTTTTATTCCCTTTGCCTTTAATTCCTTAACTTGGTCTATCATTAATGATATTAACGGGGATACAACGATTGTTAATCCATTTTGTAATATTGCTGGAAGCTGGTAACAGATTGACTTACCGGAACCTGTTGGTAGTACACCGAGAACATCATTACCATTCATCACGTCCGTTATAATCTCTTCTTGTCCTTGGCGAAAAGTATCGTATTGGAAATAATACTTTAGAGCTTCCACTAAGTTAACTTTGGAATTTATCATTGCTATCCCCCCTATCCTTACCTATTAAAGCTAAAGTCAGTCGAATCTCAAAGTAGCTAATGTTATGATCTACGGATTGTTTAATTTCTCGCAGACGATAGGTATTTGATTTTCCCATTGCTTTAAAGATGGTTTCTACAGTCTCTTTGTTAACAAAATTATAAATAGGAAATTGATGATCCTGGATTGCTATTTCTACAATATGGTCTTGGATCGTATTAATTTTTAAGTTTCTTATACGAACGATATCGTTTATTCGATGTCCTTTTTTTAATAATGTATAAGTTTTAGTTGCACTGCTACTTAATGGAGTATGTTTATCTTGTAAATCTTCAATTATTGCCCGCATTATCGGATACTCATCTAGTTTTGTATGTATAATGTGCAAAAAATGCATGATTACTTTAGAAAGTAACAATTCAATGTCCTCATGTCCAAGTTTATGTTTCTGGGATAATTGTTCTATACTAGCTCCGTAGTATTTGTAACCAGATAGTCGATCTACAAAAATTGATGCTTCTTTATCGCTAAGTAACATAAGCTGTTGATGTAGCTCTTGATATAATTGAGTTTGAATCTTGTGTAAGTTACCTTTATACAATTGAAACTTTCGCTTTACAAAATTTTCAGCAATCCACTTATCCGTGGTAGGTATAAAATTAAAGTTCTGTTGATATGTATTTGATATAGTTTGAATTAACAGTAGTAATCGATCCATAAATGGCTGTACTAGTTGATGATATTTTATTCCGTAAAAACTTTGTAATTGATCGATTTGCATCTTTACAAATTCTTTACCTTTTGGTGTTATTTCATAATAGCTTTCTTTGGTTTGTATTAAATAACGATGATGTTCTAAATAAACAATCTTCTTACTATATGTTTCTTTTGATAACGATGGTAAGACACCATAAAACGAATCAATCCTATACAAATAAGCATCTTGTACAGTTTGAATTGATTTTTTAGCCGTTAACAAATGATAGATACTTGAAGCAGAACGTTCAACTTGAATTCTCTCGAAACATAGTAGAATAATACGTTCAAGAAACATAATAACCTCCTTCTTTATAGGAAGACTGTCATCAGTGGAGCTCATTCGCTCACCTATAGACATATATAATTATACCGATTGATCGTCGATTTGAAAATTGATATAACAATTGTCATTTGTTATCAAATAAACATTTCTTTATTTCTATTTATAATTATATCATCGACCATAATAATCCCCTATAGATGTGATCATCTATAGGGGATTATTGACCGTAATTATCCGACATCTATTCCGAAGGGTAGTCATGTTTGTTTCGTTTCAGTAGAAGAAGACGTAAATCATCACTGAATATTAGATTCCCCTTTATGTTTTCTCTGAAAAGAGTTTGTTACTATAATTCTTTATTAGTCGCTTTATTGCTGGATACAGCAATAAAAGAAATACTCCATTTCCTACTGCATGAGCTGTATCAAATGGTAGTCCAGCTACATAATAAGGAATAAAATGACCAGTTACTTGATAGGTTGTTAATGAGATAACAAATCCATATAAATAACCAGCAAAGATACCAATTGTTACAATAAACCATAGTGGAGTTTTCGCTACATATTTACCTATTAAACCACTTATTAAACCTATCATGCACCAGGAAATCATTTGCCATATTGTCCATATACCCATACCTAATAACATATTGGACAAAAAAGTAGTTAGTATTCCAACGATAATAGCAGACAATGGACCTAATAGAATTCCACAAACGATGATGATAGCTGTGACTGGTTGAACATTAGGAAGAAATTGAAATGCATATCTGCCACCGACTGCTAGTGCGCTTAGAATTGCAAGTAGTGTCAGTCTATACGTGTTCATAGCCTATTCCCAAGACTGTAAATCAAAAACGACTTCATCTCCTGGTGATAACTCATAATCACCAGCACCTACCGTAGCCATTTCACCATTCACCGTGTACATCCATGCAGTCTGTTCTTCGTCACTAGATTCTACACGTTCAATGGATGTAATAAATCCACTGTCATCTGCTTCTATAAAAAAGTTTTCTTCTAATACTTCTAATAGAATATCTCCTTCTTCAATTGAAATTGTCTTCTCATTTACGTGTTCACTTCCATGATCAATGGATATTGTTATACGAACTTCATCATCAGCCAATTCTTGAGAAGTTTCGTTTGTGCTAACTCTTGTATTACTATTATTTTCCTCGGATGTACTATTTGAACAACCTAAAAGTAATCCAATCGATAATAGCAAGACTCCTACATATGAAAACCATTTTTTCAATAAACCCATCTCCTTTTAACATCATTGCACACGCCAAACCATGAATTAAAATGTATTGATTTTTTCATGCCAAATATTTTCTGTATTCATTACCATGATTTGTCAATATTATTTTTGCTTTATTGGAATTTCAAAACTAAATGTTGTTCCAACATCTAGTTTACTTTTCACATATATTGTTCCATGATGAGCGTCAATAATATTTTTGGCAATAGCTAAACCTAAACCGGTCCCTTGCTTTTCTTTTTTAACTCGGGATTTGTCTGCTTTATAAAATCGTTCAAATATAAATGGTAAATCTTCTTCTGGAATTCCACTACCACTATCTTCCACTTCTACATATAATTTATATTGATTACTTGTAGCAAATACCTTTACAAAACCATTGTGAGAGGTATGTCGTATTGCATTATCGATTAGATTCGTTAATACTTGTTCGATTCGGTCAGGATCCATTTCTCCAACTTGAAGGTCGATATCAGTTTTAAGTTCTAATTCGACTAGTTCATCACGAGAAATCCCTTGAAATTTGTGAACGATTCTTTCAATAAATGGTTGAATTGCTACAGAATCCAAACGTAACTGAATCTGACCTGCCTCCATTCGGGCTAAATCGAGCAATTCATTTACTAACCTTCCCATCCTTAGGGATTCTTCATATATAATTTGTGCTAACTCATTTTTCTCTTCTTTTGAACTAGCAACATCATCAACGATTGCCTCACTATATCCTTGTAACATAGAAATAGGAGTGCGAAGTTCATGAGAGACATTTGCAATAAAGTCTTTTCTTAACTTATCTAATCTTCTTTCTTCCGTCATATCCCGGACCACCGCAACACAACCACGAACATGGGCATCATCATATAGAGGCGTAACGAGCATGACATAACTACGACCTTGTACTGCAGACTCTTTTAGAACGGCATGTTCTTTTGAAATCACTTCTAATAGTGCTTCCTCGACTTCTGTCGGAAGATGGTTCTGTTTTTTCGTTTCTTCAGGATTTTCATAAAACCATTCATCCATATATTTCTTTGCTGGTGGATTAATGACAAGAACTTCCCCTTCACGATTTAATGTAAATACACCATCTGCCATAGAACTAACAATACTGGAAAGTTGTTCTTTCTCCTGTCGTAACGCATTAATATGATAATTCAATTGATGGCCCATACGATTAAATTCAATTGCTAGTTCACCAATTTCATCACGTGTAAGTACAGGAACTTTTGTGTTAAATTCCCCACGTGTCAAATTATGAGCAGCTTCTTTCATCTTGATCAACGGTGATGAAATACGCGTGGATAAAAAGACAGCAAAGAACGTAGTTAAAAGTATGGCAATCCCAGCACTCAACAAAATAAGTTTTGTTGTTTGATCTTTTGTCTGGTTAATCATATCAAGTGATTTAAAAACAAATACTGCTCCACCGTCATCTATTGGTGCTCCTACAAGAATTACTTCTGTATCATTAGCAGTATATAATTGATTACTAATTTGTTTCTTTTCCACGATTACAGTTGAAATTTCATCTTGCTCTTCTATCCATTCAACGTCAAACTCATGAAGGCTCTCATCATTACTACCTGATATCCAATTATCTTCTTCGGAATACATAATAGCAATCCGGCTAGAAGGATCTTTCAACATCTCAGTAACTTCTTCAATAAAAGGCTGGTCATGATCTGTTTCCACCAAGGAAGATATTTTTGTCGCCATTTGTTTCATTTCGTCTTCAGCTTCTTGAATATGGTAGTTATCAAAGAATTGCATTAAAAAAAAGGTGAGTATACATAGAACAAATGATACTAATAATAGAATAGTTAAAGACAGTTTACCTACAACACTTTTCCAAAACATTAGCTATCTTCTACCTCAAATTTGTATCCTACACCCCAAACCGTTACAATCATTTTGGCAGCTTCTTTAGAAACAGTATTTAATTTCTCTCGTAGTCGTTTTACATGTGTATCGACAGTTCGTAAATCACCAAAAAACTCATATTGCCAAACTTCTTTTAATAACTGTTCTCTATTAAATACTTTATCTGGAGCATTCGCTAAAAAGCATAATAGTTCATATTCTTTCGGTGTTAAACTTACTTCTTGGTTATCAGCTGTAACTCGATGTGCATCATGATCGATTGTTAGATGTGGAAATACAAGCATATTTTTAGATGATGTATCTACTTCTTGATAGGTTTTCGCTGATACTCTTCGAAGTAGGGCTTTTACCCGTAGTACAGCTTCTCTTGGGCTAAATGGCTTTACAATATAATCATCAGCCCCAACCTCAAATCCTTGTACACGATTCGATTCTTCCCCTTTAGCAGTTAACATAATCACAGGAGTATCTTTTTCTTTACGTAATTCTTTACATACTTCGATACCGTCTTTTTCGGGCATCATAATATCTAATATAATTACATCATAATCATTAGCTAGCGCTTTTTCTAAAGCAATATTTCCGTCAGCTGCTTCATCTACTTCAAAATCTTCTTTTTCTAAGTACATTTTTATTAATCGACGAATTCTATCTTCATCGTCAACTACTAGTATTTTATGTGTTATATCCATCATCGGTCCTCCTCAGGTCAATTCTATATAAATTATAAACGAATACATAGTAAAAGTTAAGAAATCCAGCGTTCTTAATAATTTCACATAATTACATGATGAAAAAATATATTTATACGAAAATCCGAACTATCAAAAGCATAAAACATTCTATGCGATGTATAGTTCGGATACTATTTGTTAACTTATTCTGTCATTTAAGCATAAGAATGTAGACCTGCTAATACTAGATTGACAACAATTAAGTTAAACATGATGATTGCAAATCCTACTACTGCAAGCCAAGCAGACCTTTCACCATGCCAGCCTCTTGATAATCTTAAATGTAGGAAAGCTGCATAGAAGAACCACGTAATGAGTGCCCAAACTTCTTTTGGATCCCATCCCCAGAATCTTCCCCAGGCAATTTGTGCCCAGATTGCAGCAAAGATTAGCCCACCAAGTGTAAAAACTGGAAATCCAATTGCTACAGAACGATACATGATCTCATCAAGCATATCTGGTTTTACACCTTTTAATACTGGTTGTAGTTTTGCTCCAATTCGGTTTCTTGTAAATAACAATGTTAATAGGTATATGGCTGATCCTGTAATAAATGACCAAATAACTGTATTGAATTTTCTCCCAGCATCAGCACCTTGCATCCATTTAGGAGCTTCAATTATAGGTGACATTGCATTTTCCGTTAACAACTCACCATTATTTGGTCCTGCAATTGCCGGAAGATGATATTCTGTCGTCGTTGTTGCACCATTTTCTGTATATTCAAAAGAAGCTTGATAGGATGCCATATTAAATGCAGAAGTGATAACGATAAAACCAATAAACAAAAATAGACAATATAAAACTACTTCTAATGAAATATTGCGTAAGGAAACTTTTGATTGATCAATTTGACGGATTAAATACATTAGTCCGGCCACAAAACTGATAAATAGAATTCCTTGTCCAAGTGCTACAGTCGTTACATGTATACTTAACCAGTGACTTTGTAACGATGGAACTAGAGGAGATACTTCTGTTGAGAACATACTAGCATAAGCAATAATTATCATTGTAATTGGTAACGCAAATAATCCAAGAAATGCAGTTTTGTAATAAATATAGATTATGATAAATGCTAGTATCATGGACATACCTAAAAATGTTGTAAACTCAAATAGGTTACTTACAGGTGCATGTCCTGTTACCGCCCATCGGGTAAAGAAAAAAACAAGTTGTGAAACAAAACCCGCAATAGTAATAACTAGGCCAATTGTTCCTGAAAGCGATTTTTGATGGCGTTCTTTCTTATTTTGACGGATGGCACCACCAAAAAAGAACGTCGCGATCAAGTATAAAATAAAGGCTATAAATAACGCTCCATTACTAATACTTAATAAATCCATTGATTATCCTCCTAATACTGGAGTAGTTGCATAAAAAAGCAACTACTCATCCAGTTCTTGTTGATCATTAACCATGTTAATCGAAGTACCTTCTAGTGATTTTTCAATATCCTTCTTAATACCAAACCAATTTTTATTGGTATGCCCAGCTAAGAATACGCCATTATCTGTCGGGTGAATCCAAACACGACGGTGTTGCCAATACATACCTTGAATGACTCCAATCATAAAGATAGCAGCACCTACAATAAAGAAAGGTAACGTCCGGTCAGCATTCAACGTTAATCCACTTGCATCTCTTAATTCAAAATCTTCCATGCTAATCTTAAAATCATTCTCACCAGTAGCGTCGATATTTTTACCTATTCCTAAAAAGCTTACTTCTCCCGTTTCAGACTCTGGTGGGAATAAGGTCATCACGAACGCAGGATTTCTCGGATGATTTGTTTGTGAGGCGGGATTTCCCTCCTCTGTCATCACATAATCAGGAAAATAGTTAGTTAGCTCAACTCTAAATCCATTATCTAGTTCGTAGGTAGATTGCGGTTCTGATAAGTCTATTGAAAATGTAGATAAAGCTGTTTCATTTTCATCGTCTGTTTCATGAATCTTAAATGTAAATGAATCAAATTCATTTACTTGATAACCAGATTGATAAAGAGTATAACCATCAAATTTTGCTGGTTGATTCATTTGAATCGATTGCCTTGATTGTTCCTCTAATTCTGGTTCAGCACCAGGAATATCTGCATTCTTTGCTTCATAAATGATTACATCTGTTTGAAAATTACTTGGTATTTCCCCTTCTTTTAAAATTGCTTCCTGAAATCTTTCATCTTCAGGATCATGAGTTTCCATTACAAATTGTTCATTCTTTATGTAATACTGCCCTTCTGTTCCTGGAATTACCATCTGTTCGCCTTCTCTAATCCACATGTACTCTTCTGAAAACATAATAGGAGTAGTCCGCAACAATGCTGCTAAAAGTATAATAATTAACCCGATATGATTGACATACGGACCCCAGCGAGAGAATCTTCCCTTTTCAGCTAGAATATGGCCATCATCATAAGTAAGTTTGTACTTGGATTTTTTTAAGTTCGACGCTAATTGATCAATTTCTTCTTTACTTATCTGATCTGTTTCACTATATAAACGTTGTCTTGATAAAAACTTAACATGCTTTTTAGCACTTTGATTTCGTAACGCTCGAAATAATGGTACAAAACGATCCAAACTACAAATCACTAACGAAATACCAATTAGTGCAATAAGTACCATATACCACCATGAGCTATATAAATTATGGAAACCGAGCTGATAATAGATTAAACCTAAAATGCCATAACGATCTTCATAAAAGATTGCTGGATCACGAGATACTGCATTTTGTGGAATAAATTCTTCTTGTGGAAAAATAGTTCCAAAAATAGATGCAACTAAAGCGATAACAATTAACCAAACGCCTACTTTTACAGATGAAAAGAAACTCCAGATTTTATCTACAATTGACTTTTTATATGTTTGTGAACGACGAGCTGATCCATCATATCTCATATTTAACAGTTTGGAGTCTTGATTCCCATCAATATGTTGGTTCCCTTCAACGGGCTTTCCACAAGATTCACATAATACTGTTCCTTCGGGATTAACATGGCCACACTCACATTTTATCTTATTCATACTATCCCTCCATCCCAAGGCCAATCTTAATTCTATTGCGGAGTAATATCATTTAAATATCCTTCTAACCTATCTAAGGTTAGTGCCCCTTGGACAATTTCTTCTATCTCCCCATCAGGATTAATAAAATAGGTAGTAGGCATAGGGCCAATTTTATATAGATCCTTTACCTCTCCATTTTTATCATGAGGAACCGGAAAAGTTAAGTCATATTCTTCAATAAATTGATCTACAACTAACTCTGTTCCATCTAGGCTTACTGCAATAATTTCAACACCTTTTTCTTTATATTCCGGATATAAATCCTGCATATAAGGCATTTCTGCTTTACATGGGTCGCACCATGTTGCCCAGAAGTTCAACATTACACCTTTTCCCTCTAAGTCACTTAACTGGACCGTTGTTTGTTCAACTTCATCACTAATCTGGTTTAGTTGAAAATCGGGAGCTGCATCACCAACACGATATATTTTATTATCATCTTTCATATTAGAAACAATAGCGAACACTACTGCGGCTACTAGAATAAGTAATATGGATGACCTAAAAATGAAGCGATTTCTTTTTTTCTTCTGTTTATTAGTCTTATTTTGTTGAATATCCAATGTAACACTCCCTTCCCAGGTCATTATATCACTTATAACTATTTGTAAATTTGACCATTATCTTACAATTTTTGAGCATGTGCACGTAATTGATTGACTTCTTTAGGAGTTAACGCTCGATATTCGCCTGCGTTTAAGCCTTCTAAACCAATAAAGTCGTACCGTTCACGTTTTAACTTCATGACTGGGTAGCCCAGTTCTTCCAGCATTCGACGTACTTGACGGTTTTTCCCTTCATGTAATGTTAATTCTATAATTGAAGTCTTCTTCTGTTGGTCCGTAGATAGTAAATTTACTTGAACTGCTTTTAGTACATCTTTATCTGAACGTATTCCTTTGTGTAATAAAGCTAATTCCTTTTTATTCGGTATACCTCTTACCTTTGCAATATATACCTTGTCCATTTCATGTCGAGGATGCATGAGTAGGTTAGCAAATTCCCCATCGTTTGTTAATAGTAAAACTCCAGAAGTATCATAATCCAATCTTCCAATCGGAAAGATTCGTTGTTCTACGGTTTTAAAATAATCGGTAACTACTTTCCTGCCTTTATCATCTTTCACGCTGGAAATTACGCCTCTTGGCTTGTATAAAAGAAAATAAACTGGAGTTTCTTTTTCAAGTGGGACACCGTCTACAACAATTTCATCATTCGCTGTAACTTTAACTCCCATTTCTTGAACAATTTCTCCATTCAATTTAACTTTGCCCTCAAGAATCATTTGTTCAGCTTTTCTTCGTGATGTAACCCCACTCTGTGCGATTACTTTTTGAAGTCTTTCACCATTGTTCGTCATTCTAATCACCATTCTTTTTGTATTTAACCATAATAATAGCGTTAATATTATATTAACGCTATCAAGTGTATTATCCAAACATTATTTTAACAAGAACTATTGTAGAAAGTATAGCAATAAGATCTGCAAGTAATCCAACCTTCAAAGCATATCGAATCTTTTTAATCCCTACAGCTCCAAAATAGACAGTAATAATGTATAAAGTCGTATCAGTACTTCCTTGCATAACAGAAGCAATTCTTCCTATGAAAGAATCGGGACCATAAGTTGAAATCAATTCCGTAGTCATTCCTAATGCTGCTGTACCTGATATTGGCCTTATTAATGCCAGTGGTAAAACTTCGGATGGAATTCCAAAGACAGATAAGATTGGTGAGATTAGTTGAACAAAAGCTTCCATTGCTCCCGAGCTCCTAAGAATAGAAATAGCTACAATCATTCCAACCAAAAAAGGAAGCAAAGAAAATGCCGTTTTGACACCTTCTTTCCCTCCTTCCACAAATAAATCGTAAGCTGGTATTTTTCTTACCGCTGCCATTATTAGAATAACCAATATAAAACAAGGAATTATCCAAATACTAATAGATGTTATAATCTCCATTAATTTTTCCTCCAAGTACTTTTATAATGGTAAAAACGATCAATTATTAGTCCTGCAGTCGTGGCAATGATTGTGGCCATTATTGTTGCAGAGACAATTTCTGTTGGAGAAGCAGATTCATATTGCATTCGAATTCCAATTACTGTCGTAGGCACTATGGTAAGTCCTGTTGTATTCAATGTGAGAAAAGTGATCATTGATCGAGAAGCGGTATCATTATCGTTATTTAGTTTTTTCATTTCTTCCATGGCTTTAATACCAATCGGAGTTGCCGCATTTCCAAGTCCAAACATATTTGCTGTCATATTTGAAAGAATATAGCCAATTGCAGGATGATCTTTTGGTATGTCAGGAAATATTCGAACTACGATTGGGCGAAATACTTTTGCTAATAAATCAAGTAATCCCGCCTCTTTGGCGATTCTCATCATACCTAACCAGAAAACTAATATACTAATAAGTCCAATGGATAATGTAACCGCATCTCCAGCACTTTCAAAGATTGCTTGATTTACTGCCTCCATATTTCCGCTAAACATCGCATAGACAATTCCTATTACTGCCATGGAGATCCATATCCAATTGATCATATAGCTTCTCTTCCAATAATTGATTCAAATACTGTTTTTAAGTTATCAAAGATAGAGTCTTCTTTCTGTGGTTCTCCCGGATAAATATATGATTCATACACTTCTAAATTGTTTATATAATAAACAGATTTCCCAATCGCTTGCTTCAAATCACTATTTCCTTTTGATAAGAGATAATTTTTCACATCAAGTTTATCTTTTCCATCCTTTAGTAAAGGGAGGTGTACAGCTTTCTTAAAGTTACCGTATACGGTACTTGTCTCAGGTTTAATATGATAAAGTGCTGTCCCTTCCTCTTGTACTGTTTTCATTTCAAATTGATCAAAACCCCACTCAAACATACTAATATGATCTTGCCAGTCATCTGGAGCATCTAAAGTTACTGCAATTAGATCCATACCATTTTTATGAGCCGAAGTGACTAATGTTCTTCCGGTAGCTTTCGTATATCCAGTCTTACCACCAGTACAATAACTATATAAACGAGTCAGGAGTTTATTTTTATTTTGCCAGTGATAGGTTCTGTTTTCTGAAAGATATGACTCAGATTCACTAACTTCTCGAAACATAGGATCATCCATTGCATATTTCATTAGAATCGCCATATCATATGCACTCGAATAATGCGTGTCTGAATCTAAGCCATGTGGATTATCAAAATGCGTATTTTCCATCCCTAACCACTTCGCTTTTTCGTTCATTAAGTAAACAAAACCTTCTTCACTTCCCCCTACATGTTCAGCTATTGCTACGGCTGCATCATTTCCAGAGCGGAGCATTAATCCATAAACTAAATCTTTTAAGGGGATTTCTTCACCCTGTTCTAGATAGATAGAGGATCCTTCTGTATAAATTGCTTTTCTAGAAGTAGTTACTTGTTCATCTAACATTCCAGATTCTATAGCGATGATTGCTGTCATGATTTTTGTAATACTAGCTATAGAAGCTTCTTCATTAGCACTTTTCTCAAATAACACTCTACCTGTAGACTGTTCAATTAATACTGCGTTATTTGCAGAAACAGATGGTAATGCTTGTCCATACAAAGGAAAACTCATGATTATAAGTAAAAATGTCAATAATCCAATGAATACACGCATCAGTTCTTGTCCTCCTAGATATCTTTTCTATAACTATCTTATGCAAGTCAAAAATGGTTATGAGTACAAGCGATAATTATTTATTTTGCTAGAAGAAATGAAAAATAAAAAAATCCCATAAAGGGATTTAGATGATTCAATATCATTTATACTTCGTCTTGAAATCTTTCGAAAAATAAATCTGCTTCTCGTTCTTCTTTATCAGGGTCAATATTTTCAGGTAGTGGTGGTAATTCATCTAAGGCTGACAAACCAAAAAAGGTAAGAAACTCTTTGCTTGTTTGAAACAATACTGGTCTTCCAACCGTGTCTTTTCTTCCACATTCTTCTATCAAACTTCGTGTTATCAGTGTTTGGACAGGTCGTTCACTACGAACTCCTCTAATCTCATCAATTTCTGCCCTTGTTATAGGTTGACGATAAGCTATTATAGCAAGTGTTTCCAAAGCTGCTTGTGACATTTTACTTGTACGTGGAGAATCAATTAAACGTTTAAAATAAGAGCTATGTTCTGGTTTTGTAGTTAAATGAAAAATATCATTCGATTGAATTATCATTAATCCACGGTCTTCCCGTTCGTATTCAAACCGTAATTCCTCTAATAGATGCTCCACTGCATCAATTCCGATATCTAATATTTTACTTAGTTGTTTTAACGTAACACCTTCATCACCACTGGCAAATAGTAACCCTTCTGTAACGCCTTTAAGTTCATTCATATTCACGTAGATTCCTCCATGCTAAATAAATACAGGTCTTCAAAGTGTCTTTCTTGTACAGCGTATATTTGCTTATCTTTCATTAATTCAAGAACTGCTACAAATGTAACGACAACATAATTTTTAGTTGGCGTTGGAAATAATTCATCAAATACCAATCCGTTTGAAGCAGACTTCACCCGTTGAAGCACATCTTTCATTCGTTTCTCAATGGGAATATCCATTCGTTGCACTGTAGTATCATGTGGCTCGGACCATTCTTTTCTTTTCAACATTTTATTTAATGCACCAATCATATCAAATATAGAAATATCCGTTTGATTTGTTGTAACCTTCTCTGGTATGTCATTGAATTCAAATACAACTGGTGGTCGAGTGTATAATTGATTTTCTTCATTTTCTTTTTCTTTTAACCGTTCTGCTACTTCTTTATATTTGCGGTACTCGATCAATCGTTGCATCAATTCTTCTCTTGGATCTTCCATATACTCTTCATCAAGATCATCTTCTAATTCTTGTTTTGGCAAAAGCATTTGGCTTTTTATTGCTAATAATGTGGAAGCCATTACTAAGTATTCGCTAGCTAAATTTAATTCCAAGTGTTGCATAGTATGTATATACTCCATGTATTGCTGTGTAATTTGAGCGACAGGAATATCATATATATCGATTTCATATTGATTAATTAAATGTAATAATAAATCTAATGGACCTTCAAATGTATCCAGTTTTACTTTATATCCTTCGTGCATAATATGATTTCCTTTCAAAAAATAATTAGATATGTGAGTTGTGCCCATACACAGTATACATATCTTACATAAGCTATAGCGTAATATAAATGTTATCACAAAACATTTATGTAATGAACACAAAGGAGGCAGTTAAACATGAGTGGTGGATATGGTTATGCAGGAGGATTTGCGTTAATCGTAGTATTGTTTATCTTGTTAGTAATTGTCGGTGCTGCTTGGTACTAGAAAGCAGAGCTTAAATAAAAGCATTATACTTTTTCAAGCAGTATATACAGCTGACGAAGAAAACCAGCCCATTAGTCAATGGGCTGGTTTTCACCATTTATTCCTTGCTATCGACCTCTGAACTGTCTATACACTTTTCAAAGAAATCTTCTATTTCCTCGGTCGGTGTAATTTCATACTTATTACCATAAATCCGTTGAATCTCCAGAATCATCTTCTGACCAATCCCACTGTTACGATGAGATGGATTTACGGAAATATGCTGAATTACTAATGATGTTTCATCCAAAATCTGAACACCAATTGCACCTAATACATCGTCCTCTTCTTTCCATAAATGTAGATGCCAGTGATCAAGTTGTTCATAATCTTTGATTGTTTGCTGTAATTTTTTTACGTCTTTCTTTTCTTCGGGCATAAACGATAATAAGCCCATTGCAATTTTTTCAAGATTTTTTTTATAACGAATTAACATAATTACCCCTCATTATTGCTGTAATGGTAATTCTATATTATAGTTAGACAATTATTAATACCAACTAACTATATATATTATTTATGTCATGCTATATATTATTTGTCAACTTTGCTCCATTTAGATTTAGTATAAATATCTCTTATAGCATACCATACAACTAAACCGTCAGATGATTTATTCTTCCATTGGAACGGAATCATATTAACAATTGCTATCCAAAGATTAAACCACATAGCTAAGCTAACTAACAGATAATCACTATCTATCCCAAACGGAATTAATAGCATAAAAAATACAATGATATTAAATAGAGGTCCTAAAAGAGCAATAAATGCTCGTTGGTGTGGTAGCAAGTCATGACTAAAATGATAATAACTTCCCCCACCTAATATGTACAAGGAATATATGTTGACCTGAAGATTTCCTACACGTTTTTTTATTATAGGTGATCCCCAGCCAATATGTATAGAGATATGAACTGCTTTATAAACAAATGACCCTGAAACATGACCAATTTCATGTATCAGGGTAATAATCGGAGCAATAATAAACAAAAATAAAACAATATCTATTAAGCTCATTATTATAACCGATTAAGAATCAATACGAATTTCTTTCATCGTATCGCCATTTCGCATTGCTTTTGCATGTTCAATTCCTGATGTAACTTTACCAAATACAGTATGGACTCCATCAAGATGAGGTTGAGGTTCATGCACAATGAAAAATTGACTGCTTCCAGTATCTTTACCAGCATGCGCCATTGATAAAGAACCTTCTTCATGTTTGTGTGGATTATCTTCTGTTTCACACTTTATTGTATATCCAGCTGAACCAGTACCATTTCCTACAGGACATCCTCCTTGGCTTACAAACCCTGGAATCACACGATGAAAAGTAAGGCCATCATAGAACTGATCAGAAGCAAGTTTTTCGAAATTAGCAACGGTATTAGGCGCTTCTTCTGGATAGAGTTCAAATTCAATTTTATTACCATTTTCCATTAAAACATATCCTGTTTTCATAATAATTATCTCCTTATATCATAGATTCTTATATATTTTATCACTTCTTGTCAAATATATAAATGAATAACTCTCCTTATTCGTAGGATAAATCATTACGTACTACATCTTGATAGGTTTCTCTTCTAACGACTAATTGATCTTTTCCATTTTCCACAAATACTACTGCAGCATTTGGAAGTCGGTTATAGTGACTCGCCATAGAGTAATTATAAGCACCTGTTGAGAAGACAGCTAGAATATCTCCACTATTAATTTCTGGAACTGGTAAATCCCATATCAGCATATCTCCAGATTCACAGCATTTACCTGCAATAGAAACTTCTTTTGTAATAGGTTTTTTTGGATGATTCGCAATAACTGCTTCATATCCCGCATTATATAAGGCGGGTCTAATATTATCTGTCATTCCACCATCAATAGAGTAATATTCTCTAATTCCAGGTATCTGTTTGTTTGATCCAATGGTGTATAATGTGATTCCAGCATTTCCAACAATAGATCTACCTGGCTCTATCCAAATTTCTGGCATCTCCATTGACAATCGTTGGACATGTGACTGTACAGCGTCCGCCATACCCTCTATATAATCTTCTAGCGGTAATGGTTGGTCATCTTTTGTATAACGTATTCCAAACCCTCCGCCCAAATTGAGGACATTGGGCTGATATTGATATTTAGTATTCCATTTTTCTAGTTCAGAAAACAATAAATTAGTAGCTACTTTAAATCCACTTGTTTCGAATATTTGTGAGCCTATATGGCAATGCAGTCCTTGAAAACGAATTCGTTGATGTTGATATAAACGTTTAAATGCTTGTTCAGCTTGTCCATTTTGTAAATCAAATCCAAACTTTGAATCTTCGTTTCCAGTCATGATATATTGATGTGTTTTCGACTCAACACCTGGTGTTACACGGATTAAAACATCCATTTGTTTTTGTTTTTCTTCTAGTACTTCTTCCAACAGATCAATATCATGAAAATTATCAATGACAACACACCCAATTTCATAATCTACTGCCATCCTAATCTCTTTCATACTTTTATTATTCCCATGCATATGTATTCGTTCAGTTGGAAAGTCAGCTTGTAAAGCTGTATATAATTCTCCTTCTGATATAACATCAAGACATAATCCTTCCTGTTTAGCTACCTGAAGCATAGCGATAGAAGAAAATGCTTTACTCGCATAAGCGACTTTTCCTACTATACCATTATCCGTAAACGCTTGTACAAATGCCCGAGCGTTATTTCGAATAAGCGCTACATCATATACATACAAAGGAGTACCATATTTCTGTGCTAAATCAAGTGTGTCCAGGCCACCTATTTCTAAATGTCCTTTTTCATTAACTGTATAAGGGTGAGTATCTATTATCATAATTCAAATTTCCCCCGTAATTTCAAATAATAAAAACACTTTATCACAACACCGTAAAAAACAAAAGCATGAATTATAATCAATATACTCATAAATTAATAAAAGCTTGAGACAAATGTATTTACTCAAAAGATAAATCCGTTTGAATAGGTTTTGAAAAATCGCTTTAAGAAATATACTCCACTCATCCACATCTGGCGGCTGATAAGACGCCAGGTGCTCATGCATCAGTGTCTCACCTATGCCTTCCTCCCACCGGAGTATCCGTATATTCTTTTGCTATTTTTTTAATCATTTGTCTATTGACGGAAATTTTTGTTTTTGTCACAAGCCCAAATTACAGTTAAGGTTGACGATAGTTATTTTTAGGATGGACAATACTTGGTCTGCTCTTCGTATAAGGAACAGGTACGCGGATAAGAATTTGAATCATTGCTTTCGGATTAAATGGAACTAGTGGCCATAAATATGGTGTTTTCAATGACTTTATTTGAATTAAAAATAAAATGTATAAAGTTATTGAAATCACATATCCTGGCAAGCCAAACAGTCCAACAATCACGACTAGTGTCATACTAACAACTTTATTCGCTACACTTATTTCATAACTTGGAGTAACGTAATTACCTATGGAAGCTGTAGACACATAAAGTATAACTTCTGGTGAAAACAAACCTACTTCAATAGCGATTTCTCCAATTAATACAGCTGCAATTAACCCCATTGCTGTAGATAAAGGCGTAGGGGTGTGAATGGCCGCCATCCTTAAGAATTCAATACCAATCATTGCTAAGAGTACTTGCACAACAATTGGAACATTACCTTCATCATTCGGACCAATAAAACTTAAACCTTCTGGTAAAAGTGACGGTTCGATAGCAAAAAGCACCCATGTTGGCAGTAAAAATAACGCTGCTAATACTGCCATAAAGCGAATTATTCGAATAAAGGTTCCAATAGATGGTACTTGTCGATATTCTTCTGCATGTTGAAGATGATGAAAAAAAGTCGTAGGCAGTATTATTGCACTGGGTGATGTATCTACAAATATAAGAACATGACCTTCTAATAAATGACTTGCTGCTACATCTGGTCGTTCTGTATATCGAACTAAAGGATATATATTCCATCTTCGTAAAATTAAAAACTCCTCTAATGTTTTTTCTGCCATCGAAATCCCATCTAGCTTAATTTTACTGATATGGTTTTTAATAAGTTCAATTAATCCATCATCAGCTACATCTTGTAAATAAGTAATACATACATCTGTTTTCGACCTTTCTCCAACTTTTACCATTTCATTTCTTAAATTTTCATCTCTTAGCCTTCTTCTGGTTAATGCGGTATTTTCAATTATATTTTCAGTAAATCCGTCTCTTGATCCTCGAATGACTTTTTCTGTATCTGGTTCTTCCGGAGTCCTTCCAGGGTAATTACGAACATCGACAATTTGAGCAAATCGCTCTCCATCTATAAATACTGCAATAAGACCACTTAGTACTTGATCAACTGCTTCATCCATTGTTTTTACTGATTCTACTTGTTGATGTACAAGCCTATTTTCAATTATTTCAGGGAGCTTTCTTTTGTTTGTTTCTACATCATTAATTTCCACTAGCTTTTTTAACATTTCCTGAACAACAGAGGCATCACAAAGTCCAGTTACATAATATAAATGAATACGTTGCTTTAAAATTATAATTTCTCGATAACCAATGTCAAAGGAAGTTTTAATTCCAAGTTTGGTCTTCATATAATTGTAATTTTCTTCAATCTTTGGTGAAATCATACGCTTTTGTTGAGATTTTAATTTACTCATAAAACAATAACCTGCCTTTTTGTTTATCTTACAAATACAGTCCATTGAAATAAGGAACCAAAAACTTTACCTAGTAATAATGCCATCATAAAAATTAATACAAATTTGTCCATTCCAATTCTTCGCGTCAAGATAGGAAAAACATTTAACACTTCCGTTAAAGCAGCCGCTAACATGCCATTAAATATTCCGTGTAACAATCCCCAAAATAACAGTGTTATAATCGTCTGATTAAGGGTTATAGACGCAAAGGAGAAATAAGTTCCAATTAACAAACCAAAAATCACAGAACCACCATATGCTTTTGTAAAAGCTTCAGACTTACTTAACTGTACTAGACGAGGAATAATTCCTAGTACAGTTATAAAAGCTACAAACCCTGCCCCAACTGCTAAACCACCACTAAAACCAATAAAAACTTGCAAGAATCTAAGAAAGATTTCTTGGATCATTTAAATCATTTTCCATATAGGTGATATATTGATTAATATCCTGCTGATAATTAAAAATCTCTATTTCTAAGGGGCTTGGTTCTTCATTGAAACGTTTATTAAACCAGTGATTAAAAAATAATAATGTTCCTACTCCTAATCCTAGGGAGTATGGAATCTGAATCCATAGAGGAAATTCGTTTTCCCTGCCAGTTAGTAGTAAATGAATTTTTTGTTGAACTTGTTGCATGCTTACGTCATAGTGAAAATTCATGATTGTCATTGCAGTACCAACAAAAAGTAACAGCCATACAAAAGCTACAATCCAGAGATTGGTTTGTTTCTTCCTTTTTTGAATATGAATAATTGTTTGTTCAGACCCTAATAATTGAACCTCTATATCCGAAAATATGGAAATTAAATGATCGACAATTAAGAAGCTATCAATAATTAAAATGTTGTTATCTTTTTCAGTAATACGATAAATGGGTGTCAATTCAAGTTTTTTCTTATAGGAAATATTAGAAGAGACATGAGCAATATCCTCTAAATACAATTGCTTTTTATGGGATATATTAACTTTTTTATGCATTCGTAAGTAGACAATATCAGCCATAACTCAGCCTTCTTTCCATTGGTGTATAGTGAGTATAGTATTAGTCAAATTAAATGTTTTTATTAAAAAACATCCCATAAAGTGAAACTTCATTTTAGAAGAGAAATTGAGACAAAGTATTAACTCAAAAGAAAGATAATTCGGTTGAATTGTTTTGAAAAACCCACTACAGGAATATACTTCGTTTATCTGGCGGCAGCTGCATGAGCCTCCGGATGCTCATGCAGCTGAGTCTCAACCAGACCTTTAATTATCATCCGTCTTTTGACCAACTTGCCATTATGAACATAAAAAGAGCCTTCCAAAGAGAAGACTCATTTACGGTTTAACTTGAATCCATATTTTTTTTCATATCTTCTAAGATCTTTTTCTCTAGTCGTGATACTTGTACCTGCGAAATTCCTAATCTTTCTGCTACCTCTGTTTGCGTCTTGTCTTTATAGTAACGAAGATAAATAATCAAACGCTCACGTTCCGTTAAACTTCGGATTGCCTCTTGTAATGATAGTTTTTCAAACCATTTTGAATCTTGTTCTGCAATCTGATCTAATAAAGTTATTGGATCTCCATCGTTTTCAAACACCGTCTCATAAATCGATTGTGGTGACTTCGCTGCTTCCTGGGCATGTACAACTTCCTCAGGTTGTAATTCGAGAGCTTCGGCTAATTCATTTACCGTTGGAGAACGTCCATACTGTTTCGTCATTTCATCTTTTTTTCTTCTAATTTTATTTCCTATTTCTTTTAAGGATCGACTTACTTTGATACTGCCATCATCACGAATAAAACGTTGAATCTCTCCGATAATCATCGGTACTGCATAGGTGGAAAATTTAACATCATAGCTTAAATCAAATTTGTCGATTGATTTAATTAAACCAATACTTCCAATTTGAAATAAATCGTCCGGATCGTACCCCCGATTAATAAAACGTTGAACTACTGACCAGACAAGTCGTATATTTTTTTCTACTAAACGGTCTCGCGCCGTTTGGTCCCCCTGCTGGCTCAAGCGTATAAGTTCTTTTACCTGCTCATCGGTTAGCTGCTCCCGCTCCCGTGTTTTATTCACATTCATGATTAGCCCTTAATTATATACGGTTTTTGATTTTGAAAGTTGTTTGGTCATATATACGGAAGTTCCTTTTTCGGGAGCAGAAATAACTTCCACAGAATCCATAAAATTTTCAATAATAGTGAACCCCATTCCAGATCGTTCAAGTTCTGGCTTGGAAGTATATAATGGTTCTCTTGCTTCATCAATATTATCGATACCTACACCTTCATCACGAATGGTTAATTCAATTTCATCATCATGAATTACACATTCAATATAGACTTTGTGTTGAGGTTCATTATGGTATCCATGAATAATCGAATTTGTTACTGCTTCGGAAACAACTGTCTTAATTTCTGTCAACTCATCCATTGTCGGATCTAACTGAGTAATAAATGATGCTACTGCAACTCGAGCAAATGCTTCATTCTCACTTACACTTGCAAATGAGAGAGACATTTCATTTTTCATGATGCCACCCCCAATGCTTCTAGCGCATATTGTTCATTGTCTGCTTTACGAACAATTTTAAATAGACCTGACATTTCAAATAAACGTTGTATTGGCGGAGAAACGGAACAGACCATCATTTCTCCCCCTAATTGAATTACCTCTTTATACCTCCCCAGTACTACTCCTAATCCAGAAGAATCCATAAAACTTACTTGTTCAAGATTCAAAATAACGTGTTTAATCGGATTATTATATATCTTATCCTTCCATATATCTCGTAAAGCCTCCGTCTCATGATGATCCAATTCCCCAGATAGTCTGACGATGAGGACATCCCCTACAACATCAAAGTCAGAATGAAGTGCCATGTTTCACGATTCCTCCCTTAATAAAATTTCTTAGATAGCTAATTTCTTCAAACAATGCGCTAATTCCTGCCCATCGACAAAAGAAGTGGAAATGTTACTTTATTATTAATGTTTCACCAATTCTTGTAAGGATCTTTTCATTAAATCACCAAAAGATGCTTTTTCTACGGTTTCTTTAACAGTTAAAGGTACTTCAGATATAATTGTATCTCCATCTTTAATTACTAATTTTCCTACTTCATCCCCTTTTTTAATCGGAAATGTCCAAGATTCTTGTAATTTTACTTCTGTAGAAATATTCTTCTTTTCATCTCCTTTTTTGTGTATCGTGCTAACAGAATGATCTGTTACAATATCTACGGAAGATTGCTCTGCCTTTAATAATTCTATCTCAGTCACCTTATCCCCTTTTGAAAATAAAGGATTTGTTTCATAGCTGTGGAATGCATAATCAAGTAATTCAGTTACCATTGCATTTCTTTCCTTTGGTGATTTCGCGCCCATAACTACGGCAATTACTCGCATGTCATCTCGTTTAGCTGTGGCTGTTAAGCAATATTTCGCCTCACTAGTATAACCAGTCTTTAACCCATCTGCACCTTTATAGAAACGAACTAGTTTATTTGTATTAACAAGCCAAAATTCATTTTCTTTGCCTTGGCGAAGGTAATCTTCGTATATAGATGTATAGTCTGTAATTGACTCATGTTTTAAGAGTTCGTTTGCCATAATTGCCATATCATAGGCACTACTATAATGATTTTCTTCAGGCAAACCAGTAGTATTTTGGAATAACGTATTTTTTAAATTTAACTCTTTTGCTTTTTCATTCATCTTATTTACAAACGCTTCTTCACTACCAGCTATTTTCTCTGCTAAAGCGACACTTGCATCATTACCAGAAGCTACTGCTACCCCTTTTAATAAATCATTTACTGTCATTTCTTCTCCAGCTTCCAAAAATATCTGTGAACCACCCATAGAAGCAGCTTTTTCACTTACAATAATAACATCGTCTTTTGCTATGTCTCCTTTTTCTAAAGATTCCATAACTAATAGTAATGTCATTATTTTCGTCATACTTGCTGGGGGAAGTTGTTCATGTGCGTTTTTATCATAAAGAATCGTTCCTGTATCTTGTTCCATAAGTATCCCAGAAGTAGCATCTTCAATTAGATTAATCTCCTGCTCACTTTCTTCTGCTGACACGGTATGACCAAAAAATAATACACCTAATATCCCAATTATCATTACGTTTCGTATCTTTCTCATAGCCTTACCTCCAACTTCAATAGATACTCGTTAGTTTTTCCTTCTAATAGGGTTTTCATACCTCTTTTGAAATTATCATGCTACAAAAAATAAAGTATAAAACTTCACAAAGTGAGAGTTTTCTTTATTTCGTCACTTATCCTTTTGGCTTGTCCACATCATCTTGAAATTATGAATTACTACCCTATATAAGGGATAAACTTTTATTTTGATAGAAAGCTTGTTATTCCGTATAATTTGTACATGAATTAAAGATTGGAGGGAATTAAAATGGGTCAATCTATTAAAGGAAAAGTCGCATTTATTACGGGTGCAAGTAGTGGAATTGGGAAAGCAACCGCTATAGAATTAGCCAAACAAGGAGTTCATATTGGGTTATTGGCTCGTTCTGAACAGAAGTTAAAAGATGTATCAGAAAGCATAAAAAAATTGGGAGTTCGCTATCAGTACGAAATTGTAGATATTAGTGATGCAGAGCAAGTGGATTATGCTATTACACAACTCGAAAACAATCTTGGTGAGGCCGATATACTCATTAACAACGCGGGAATTTCAACTTACGGCAATTTAGATGAAGTTAGCCCTACCGATTGGAAACAAGTAATCAATGTAAATGTATTTGGAACGTATCATGTGACGCATCGAGTGTTGCCACATATGAAGAAGAAAAATCAAGGAGATATTATTATGATTTCTTCCAGTAATGGTCTAAAAGGAACTGCTGGTTCTACTGCTTATAGTGCTTCAAAATTTGCAATACAAGGTATGGCAGAAGCATTAATGCAGGAAGTTCGTCCAAATAATATACGTGTATTTACGATGAACCCGAGTTTAGTAGCTACAGAATTAGTATTTGGAAATGAATTAGCCGAAAAAAATGAAGACAAGTATATGCAACCAGAAGATTTAGCGGAATATATTGTATCTCAATTGAAGTTACATCCTCGGATTTTTATAAAACAATCACTTCAATGGGCAACAAACCCATTTTAATACTATTGGGACAATAGCAGGGACTTATTTAACAATAATAAGTCTCCTGACTTGTCTATCAGTTAGTTAAGTGAGTCAATTTCATAATTGCCAAGTTTTATTAACAAACGAATTAGTATTAATATTATAAATATTAATGTTCGGATTACAGGAAATCTTGGCTTTGATTGTAATGGAAAATGTACCTACTAAAAGCGCATCTGCAATGGAAATCAAACAGCACAACATTCGAATTTAAACCATATACCTTAATTATGAAATTAAGTAATTATTTTCCTAGTTCCCTCCCCCGTCTTATAATTGCCTCATTTTTATCTATAAGAGACTATAGAACAAAAGATACTTCATCAAAACAATCCATCCTTGATTGCTCATAACTCAAACTACAAAAATAAGAACCTAAAACTCCTAACGTGGAAATAGGAAATTTAGGTTCTTTTATTTCTATTTAACATGAAGTTTTCTAAAGGATTAATTAAAAACTATTTTATAATTTTAATTACGCTATCCTTTGTTTCAACAGCCTCTGTTGTATAACCCATTGCCTTCTTGATTTTTTGGATAGCTTCCTCATTATCTTGTTTGTTTGTATGGATGGTTGCAATTTTATCTCCTTTTTTAATTGCATCTCCTAATTTCACATGGAATGTTATTCCTACTTGATGATCAATCTGATCTTCTTTCGTTTCCCTACCAGCACCAAGTAGCATAGCAGCTTCACCAATTGCTTGTGTATTTACGGATGCGTAGTATCCTTCCTCATCACTTAATACGTCAATTGATTTTTTCGCTTTTAATTCATCTACGCTATTTATATCTCCATCTTGCGCTTCAACAAATTCAACTAATTTTTTATAAGCTGTACCATTTGTAATAACGTCTGAGACCAAATTTCTTGCTTCTTCAATCGTTGAAGCTTTTTTCGCTAGTAATACCATTTGTGAAGCAATCTCAACAGATACATCATAAATATCTTGGCTATAATCATGGTCACGTAATAATTTTATGGCTTCAATAACTTCATTTGCATTACCAACTTCATCTCCTAATGGCTGATCCATTCGTGTAAGCACAGCAACAGTTTCACGATCTAACTTTTTACCAATTTCAACCATTGCAATAGCCAATTTTTCAGCTTCTTCTACTGTCTTCATAAAAGCTCCATTACCAACTTTTATATCCAATACAATTGAATCTGCTCCTGAAGCAATTTTTTTACTCATGATAGAACTAGCTATTAAAGGAATTGAATCTACTGTACCTGTTACATCACGTAATGCATATAATTTCTTGTCTGCAGGAACTAAGTTTCCTGATTGTCCAACTAATGCAATACCATGCTCTTTTACCTGTTCTTTAAATGTATCTAATGGTAATTCCGTATGGAATCCTTTAATAGATTCTAACTTGTCCACTGTGCCACCAGTATGACCTAATCCTCTTCCGCTCATCTTTGCAAACGGGATACCTAATGAAGCGATAATTGGTGCAACAATTAAGCTAACTTTATCACCTACACCACCTGTAGAATGCTTATCGACCACAATGGTATTTAAGAAAGACATATCTATCTGATCTCCAGAGTTCACCATAATTTCAGTTAAATCAGATGTCTCTTGATTCGTTAATCCATTAAAATAAATCGCCATTAATAGAGAAGAAACCTGATAATCGGGAATATTACCTTCTACATAACCGGTAATCACATGTTTTATCTCATCGTAGCTTAAGACTTCACCATATTTTTTCTTATTTATAATCTCTACCGTATTCATTATTTCTACATCCTCTCCAAAATTAGTACAAACTACATTGATTGAATGATATTGCGAACAAATTGTAAAAAGCTCTCTCTAACTTTATCAGTAGTTTCTATCACTTCGTCATGTGTTAGAGGCTGATCTAATATTCCAGCTGCCATATTTGATATACAAGAAATTCCAAGCACTTTAATACCAGTATGATTAGCTACAGTTACTTCCGGAACAGTTGACATACCTACTGCATCGCCACCTAACACTCGTAACATTCTCACCTCAGCCGGTGTTTCATATACTGGTCCACTATTACCAACGTAAACCCCTAGTTGAACGTCTAATTCTAGATCGTTCGCCACGTTTTGTGCTAGTTGTAATAAATCTCTATCATATGCGGTAGACATATCAGGAAAACGAGGACCATGTCTTTCATCATTTGGACCAATTAATGGGTTATCCCCCATTTGGTTAATATGATCAGTGATTAACATCAAGTCTCCTGCAGAAAAAGATTTATTTACCCCTCCAGCTGCATTGGTTACGATTAATTTTTGAATAGCTAATTCCTTCATTACACGTACTGGAAATGTTACTTGTTGCATAGTGTAGCCTTCATAATAATGAAAACGACCTTGCATTGCAATAACTTGCTTTCCTTCCATCGTTCCAATTACTAATTGTCCTTTATGACCAGAAACAGTAGACGTTGGAAAGTGTGGAATATCTTTATATTCAATGGAGACTGCGTCCTCAATTTCATCTGCCAATACACCTAGGCCAGATCCTAAAATTAAACCGATTGATGGTTCTCTGTTCATTTTTTCTTTTATAAAGCTTGCTGCTTCTTGAATATGTTGATTGTCCATTCTATCTTCCCCTTTATTTAATATCGTTCAAAAAGCTTTCTCCATGTTCAGGTAACTTAATTCCAAAGTTTTCTGCAACAGTTGCTCCAATATCTGCAAATGTCTTTCTGATAGGTAATTCTTTTCCTTGTTCAATTTGCTTATGATAAACGACTAATGGTACATATTCTCTTGTATGATCAGTACCATGGTGAATTGGGTCATTACCATGATCAGCAGTAATGATTAAAAGATCATCATCTTGTAACTGCTCGATAATCTCTGGCAATTGTTGGTCAAACTCTTCTAAAGCTTTTCCATATCCAATAGGATCTCTTCGATGCCCATATTTAGCGTCAAAATCAACAAGATTTAAGAAGTTTAAACCAGTAAACGAATTATCCATTGACTTTCGTAATTGGACCATACCATCATTATTATCTTTTGTTCGAATAGCTTCTGTAACACCTTCACCATCATAAATATCAGATATTTTACCTAATGCCAGTACATCATAATTATTATCTTTTAATTCATTCATTACTGTTCTGCCGAAGGGTTTCAACGCATAGTCGTGGCGATTAGATGTACGTTCAAATGTACCTGGCTCACCAATAAATGGTCGTGCTATTACTCTTCCAACCATGTATTTTTCATCTAGTGTTAGTTCTCTCGCAATTTCACAAATTTTATATTGCTCATCTATTGGAATAATTTCTTCGTGCGCAGCAATTTGTAATACAGAATCCGCCGATGTATAAACTATTAGCGCTCCAGTATCCATATGTTGCTTTCCAAGTTCATCAAGAATTTCTGTACCAGATGCTGGCTTATTGCCAATCACTTTACGCCCGGATTTTTGTTCTAATTCTTGGATTAATTCATCCGGAAATCCATCAGGAAATGTACGAAAAGGCTTCTCAATATGTAAACCCATAATTTCCCAATGACCAGTCATCGTATCTTTACCATTTGATGCTTCTTGCATCTTTGTATAATGTGCTTTGGGATGAGCTGCAGATTCAATACCTTCTATCTTACGGATATTACTTAACCCAAGGCTCCCCATCGTAGGCATATTTAGTCCATTCATATTTTCTGCAATATGTCCTAATGTATTTGCCCCTATATCATTAAAATCTTTCGCATCGGGGGCTTCTCCAATCCCTACTGAATCCATTACAATTAAAAATACTCGTTTAAAATTATTCATAGTTCATACCTCCTGTTATGTATATTCCCTCAAGCATGCAATAACTATGTTGTCTCTATTTGATGTTAGATGTCAGACAACTTTAATGAAAAAAATTAGGCTCTGGGATGATAAGCTTGATACATATCTTTTAAACGAGCCTTTGTGACATGTGTATATACTTGAGTTGTCGAGATATCCGCATGACCTAACATCTCTTGCACCATACGTAAGTCTGCCCCATTCTCTAATAAGTGTGTAGCAAAAGAGTGGCGAAGTGTATGTGGCGTAATCGATTTTACTATTCCAGCCTCCAATGTAAGCCCTTTTAAGATTTTCCAAAAGCCTTGCCTTGTTAATCTTCTACCATGTTGGTTGACGAATAAAGCATCTTCTTGTCTATTCTTTTTAATCAAGCTGTTTCTTGCCTCAGAAATATACTTTTCTAAATAATATTTAGCCGTATCTCCAAGTGGAACAATTCTTTCTTTAGAACCTTTCCCAAAACATTGCACAAATCCCATCGTTAAATGTAAATCGCTTACTTTTAGAGAAATCAACTCGGATACTCGTAGGCCAGTAGCATATAATAATTCTAACATCGCTTTATTTCGAATGGAAAGTTTGGATTCCATATCTATATCCAATAATCGATCTACTTCATCTTGAGATAAAATATCCGGGAGTTTACGATCTTTTTTAGGTGTTTCAATATGTAAACTCGGATCATTTGCTGTGATCTGTTCACGAATTAAAAATTGATGAAAAGAACGAATTGAAGAAATGTGCCTAGAAATAGTTGCAGTTGATTTTCCTTGATCTTTTAAAGTATAAAGAAACCCCATAATATCTGTTCTAGAAATCTTATCCCACGATGCAGTTTTATCATGGTCTTTCATATATTGCAAGTAATTCGTCAAATCTCTTTTGTAGGAACTTAATGTATTCTCAGACAATCCACGTTCAATACGTAGAAAATGAAAAAAGTCTTCGACAGCATATTCTAACATAGCGTTACTCATCTCCTAAAAATTTAAAAGGAAGCAGGTCAAATATTCCGTTATTCCTTTGAATAACTTTTATCGCTGGACCCTGTGGTGGATCAAACCGGTGCATATCTAAGTATTCATTATGCATAAGCTGTAGTACGTAATAAAAGATGCACGCACTAATCATGAATAACAAAAATATTTTTATCATATCGATTAATAGTCTACGCATCACATATCTCCCAATTTATTATTCTATTGAAAGAATATGCTTGTCCTATCCATAAATATTACAATCATTTATTTCATAAAAAAATATTGCCTCTTCCCACTGGAAAAAGGCAGACTAAGTTGCTTTTACAATAACTTCCTGACACTGTTTACATACTCCGTGAAAAGTTAGTCGATGGTCTTTGACTTCAAATCCCCACTCTGTTTGCACGATACGTTCTACATCTTCTAATAAATCATTTTCAATTTCTTCAACAGAACCACATTCAATACATACTAAATGATGATGAAAATGTTTTGCGCCTTCTTTACGTAAATCGTAACGGGAAACGCCATCACCAAAGTTTATTTTATCTACAATTTTCAGCTCCGAAAGCAATTCTAATGTACGATACACCGTAGCCAAGCCAATTTCTGGTGATTTCTCTTTTACGAGTAAATAAACATCTTCAGCACTTAGATGATCTTCTTCTCGTTCAAGAAGCACACGTACAGTTGCTTCCCTTTGGGGAGTTAATTTATAGCTATGCGAGTGTAGCTGTTTTTTTATTTGGTCAATCCGATGTTCCATGGAAAGTCGCCTCCCTCTTTACCCAACTATATTATAATCTTCCAATTAGAACGTGTCAAAGTGTATTATCACTTTCAAATTATAATAATTATAATATAGTATTCACTATAAGTAAACTCTTTGGATCCACTCGACCATTATCGTGTTTGAAATGTAAGCTTCTACAATAGCTGCTACGCCTGTACAAACAATTAAAATAACAAACGAAGATGTTAATTTAATAAATGGTTGAGATAAAGAGGTGTTATTTCGTTTAGCGACTAATTTACTCAATAATCCTAATGAGAATATCATGCATATGCTTCCAGCAATAATATAAATAGGAATAATAACAATGTTTTGAGGAGCAATTGAAACAGCGGACAATATCAATCCATCCATTCCTAGCCAATTCACCATAAAACCAACAGAAAAACCTACTACCATTCCTTTAATAAAAATCAATATCCACACAATTGGAAGGCCGATGACACTTAATGCAAAAATAAACATTAAGCCTAAATATTTTATATGGTAAAAGAAACTTTGCCATAAAATATCTCTATTGTTTAATGTCGAACCTTCTTCTGTTGTTTGGATAAAAAAACGTTCTAAATAAAAGAATAAATCTTGTTTCTGAACAACATCCATACTATTTACAATAACGGCACCAAAAACTATACCCGTTAAAAATAATATAGTCATAAATATATAAATGGTTGCATGTTGTTTAAAGTGATTGAAGACTACATAGCTCTTATGCATCGAAATCCTCCTAAAATGATTATCTATAATTTAATCTATGAGGATTTCATCTTAAAAATAACTTATTTTATATTTTTAATAGATTACATATAAGTTAGTCTTTTTTTAGAGCATGTAAGTATAATATAGCATAATTTGTTTTAGCATCATGTATCTCTTGGTTCAATACCATTTGCTTTGCTTGTTCTAAAGATACTTCTTTTACTTCCACAAATTCATCATCGTCTCCTTTAGGTGGTTGTTCTAATGGAATCAAATCATCTGTGATGTAGATATAAATCAGTTCGTTTGCAAAACCTGGTGAAGTATAGAAGGAAGTGACAAAAGAAAGGTTAGTAGTAGTAAAACCTGTTTCCTCTTCTAATTCCCGCACAGCTGCTGTTAAAGGGTTTTCGCGTACTTCCAGTTTACCAGCAGGAATTTCACATAGTGCTTTTTCTAATGGTTTACGATATTGTTCTACTAAAATAATATTTCCATCTTTCGTTATTGGAATAACGGCTACTGCTCCTGGGTGAGTAACGATTTCCCGCTTCGAAGTTTGTCCATTCGGTAATTCTACTTCGTCTACTTTTAAATCTATTACTTTTCCATTAAATATAGATTCTGATGAAATGGTCTTTTCTTCAAATTTATGCATTTGTTTTTCTTCCTTTCTTAATTTACTGAGTGTCTAAAAGTTGTTTTCTTTTATTACAAAACCTACAATAATCATATAATCCATATGATGAGGAGGCAAATAATGCGTCATAATTTACTAGGTAAATCTAATATAAGTATATCTGAATTAACATTAGGATGCATGTCACTTGGACTTGATTATCAACATGCAAGTAAAATTATTGATACTGCTATAGAGAACGGTATTAATCACTTAGATACAGCTGATTTATATGATTTTGGTATTAATGAACAAATTGTTGGAAAATCAATTAAACATCGCCGTGATCAAGTAGTCATTACTTCAAAAGTGGGAAACCATTTCCAAGAAGGTTCAAAAGACTGGTTTTGGGATCCTTCGAAAGAATATATTCATCATGCTGTAAGGAACAGTTTAAAACGACTGCAAATCGATTATCTTGATGTTTGTATGTTACATGGAGGTACGCTTGATGATCCAATTGACGAGACTATTGAAGCGTTTGAAGAATTAAAAGAAGATGGCTTGATACGCACATATGGTATCTCCTCTATTCGTCCAAATGTTATTAGAGAATATGCTAAACGCTCCACTATTGATGTATTAATGACTCAATACAGCCTTCTTGATCGCAGACCAGAAGAAGAAATACTACCTTTAGCACTGGAAAATAACATTAGTGTGGTATGTAGAGGACCTCTTGCAAAAGGGTTGATAAGTAATCAAATGAAGGATGTTATTGAGAAAAAAGGTGAAGATGGATATTTAAGTTATAGTTTTACTGAATTAAAAAAGTTGAATGAAAAACTACATGAAATTCGTGGAGATTATTCTATTCAAGAGTTAGCTATGCATTATGTGGGTGATCACTCAGCTGTCACTTCCACCGTGTTCGGGGCTAGTTCTTTAAACCAGTTAGAAGAGAATGTTCGTGAGTATAATAAAACAGACCGAATAGATGAAACCATTTATCATCAATTACAAGAGATTACAAAAGCAGAAAATTACGATAAGCATAGATGAATATAAACGGATTGAGATAAACATTATCCTTTTATGCACTTATTTGACAATAAGTTATTTCGTAAAATGCGACATTGTTGTTCAGCTTCATTAAATTGCGGCGTCCGCTTCATGTAGGTACGAATATAAGTTTTTGTGAAAATGAAAGTTTTGCTAAGTTGGTTTTAACTCATACCTGCGAAGAGGCGCCGCTTTAGTTTTTGACTTAGTTATTAATTGTTATAGAAGGATTTAATATGCCTTCTTTGCTGTATAATCGAAATAGGCTTCCACGTACGTCTAATCTCAGCTCTTTATAAAAAAACACTTTCTGTTCGCGATTAATATAAGTTGGAAATGTATCAGTTTCAACATTTTCTGCATTATCAGGTAAGCTTGTAATCCAACGCACTGTAGGGATACCATTCACTCCGCATACACCTTCCGTATCGTAAAACAAATATAATTTCATCCCCTGTTCATATTGTTTCTGTAATAATTCTTTCGCTTCATTTGAAAATTCTATTTTCATATTGCACCTCGATTATTTTTTATCAAATTGTTTTCTTAGAATTGTTTCTATAGACCCAGGTATTAACCGGTAGAAGATACTTCCTAATTCCATCCACCAAGGCATATTAATCTCACGCTTGTTTGTAAATAAATGTGTAACGATTTTATTTGCTACTTGTTCTGGATCTAACATATACTTCTCTACATTTTGTTTATAAGTTCCATCTTTATCCGCACGATCAAAAAAGTTCGTCCTTACTGGACCTAAATTCACTGCCATAACGTTAACAGATGACATTTTACATTCTAATCTTAATACGTTTGTAAACCCTAGCATTGCTTGTTTAGATGATGCATATCCCGCAGATTTAGGTGTAGATATTTTTGCAGCTTGAGATACTATATTTACAATCTGCGTGCTAGCATTCGTTTTTCTAAAATACGGTAATATGCTTTTTGATAAGTGAATTCCTGCAAATACATTTAATTGAAACATTTCTAATAGGTCATCATAATTCATATCTTCTATAGAATCGAAAACTCCAACACCTGCGTTATTAATTAGCCCATCTATTTGCTTGTTTTCATTAATAATTGTTGGTATTAAATTTTCGATTTTATTTCTGTCAGTTAAATCAACTAGATAAATTGCACTTTTTTGATTATACAATTGATCAATTTCATTTTGAATTGATAAGAGTTTATCTCGAGAACGAGCCAATAAAATCGGGAATCCTCCTTGACTCGCGATTTTTTTAGCTAACATCTCTCCTATACCGCTTGAAGCGCCGGTAATAATTATTTTTTTATCTATTAAACGTTGATTAATCTTCATTATAAAAAACCTCTTTTTAGAACGTCTGTATATACACTTATTGTACCGTGAATCGTATACTGTGTACATTCTTGATAATTGACTTCTTTTTAAAAATCAAACACAATAATATGAAGGGGTGAAAGAATGACAAAGATTATTGCCCATCGAGGGGCAAGTAGATACGCACCTGAGAATACAAGATCTTCTTTTGAGCTTGCATATCAACTGAACGCGGATGGTATTGAAACTGATGTTCAATTATCAAAAGATGGAATACCGATACTATTTCATGATGAAAAAATCAAACGTACCACGCGTAAAAAAGGATATATTCATGAATATACATATAACGAGTTAAAAAAATTGGATATAGGTAGTTGGTTTGGAAGCCAATATATCGGGGAAACCATTATGTCACTAGAAGAATTTCTTTTATGGGTAATTGATAAACCATTGTTATTACATCTGGAATTAAAAAATAATGTATTTGATTATCCTCGCTTAGAAGCAATTACATACAATCTTGTTGAAAGATATGGTCTACTGGATCGGACGTTTTTTTCTACTTTTTCAACAAGAAGCATTCAGCGATTAAATAAGATTAGCATAGATACGAATATCGGTTGGCTAACAAGTAAATCCAGACATCAACTCCCTTTATTTTCTCGGGCGTTAGGTGCTAACGCCATTCATATAAAATACCGTCTCTTACAACCGAAACTTGTACAACAAGCAAAAACGGAGAACATACCTTTAAGGGTATATACTGTAAATAAACCCAAACAAATTCTCCGTTGTTTTCAATATAAATGTGATAGTATTTTTACAGACGTACCAGATATTGCAAAAACTACGTATCAAACCTATTTGTAAATAGAAAGTTGGTGACAAACATGGAACTCGTCTTCCTTGGAACCGGTGCTGGACTACCTTCAAAAAATAGAAATGTTTCTGCTGTTGCGATAAATATGACTCAAGAGATAAATGAAGTTTGGTTATTTGATTGTGGGGAAGCTACACAACATCAGATATTACATACCAACTTAAAACCAAGAAAAATTACGAAGATATTTATTACACACCTTCACGGGGATCATATTTATGGTTTACCTGGATTATTAAGTAGCCGTGCCTTTCAATCAGGTGAAAACCAACCACTAAGTATTTATGGGCCTGTAGGAATTAAAGAATTTGTGGAAACTACCCTACGTATAAGTCAAACAAACCTTACGTACCCAATTAGAATTAAAGAAATAACAAAAGATGGTAAATTATTTGATACAAAAGATATGACGGTGGAAACCAAAAAATTACAGCATGGTATTGATAGTTATGGATATCGTATAAAAGAAAAAGACAAACCAGGTGAACTTTTAGTAGATAAATTAAAGCAAATAGGTATCTCTCCTGGGCCAATTTATCAACAAATAAAGGAAAACGAAATTACCAAATTAGAAAATGGTACTATCGTTTATCGCGACGATGTTGTTGGATCACCAAAAAAAGGCAAAATCATATCTATCCTAGGAGATACCCGTTTTTCACTTGAACATATTCCATTCATCAAGTTCAGTGATATACTTATACATGAGTCAACGTTTACACAAGAAAAAGAATTATTAGCATTTGAATATAATCATTCAACAAATGTCCAAGCAGCAAAACTAGCTAAAGAAGCAAATGTTAAAAAATTATATTTAACCCATATATCCTCTCGTTATCAAGCAGTGGATGGAGAAACAATCATTGAAGAAGCAAGAGAAGTTTTTCCAAATACTTGGCTAGCGAATGATTTTAGTGTCTACAAAATTTAGATATTTATATATAGAGGAGAGACAAACGTAATGGAATTATTAGAAAGGTATCAATCAATAGTAGAAAATCAACGAGCCTATTATAATCACGGCAATACGGTTGACTACTCTTTTCGAAAGCAACAGTTAGAAAAAATGAAAGAAATGCTAAAAGAATATGAAAGTCATATTTTTCGAGCGTTGCGAAATGATTTAAATAAGTCGAGACATGAAGTAATTACTTCAGAATTAAGTATTTTACACTCGGAAATTGATAGCATGTTAAAAAACCTACGTCAATGGATGCAACCAGATAAAGTAACAAACCCGATCACTCATAAAGGATCAAAAAGTTATATTATGAAAGAACCTTTAGGAGTTATCCTAGTAATAGCTCCATGGAATTATCCGTTACAACTATCTTTAGCCCCTGTGATTGGTGCTATAGCAGCTGGTAATACCGTTATCATTAAGCCGTCTGAACATGCACCTCATACTTCAGAATTACTCGCTGAAATGATTCAAAATACATTCGACAGTTCATTCTTAACTGTAGTACAAGGTGCAAAAGAAGAAACAGAAGCTTTATTAAACCAACGTTTTGATCATATATTTTTCACTGGTGGTGCAGCAATCGGTAAAATTGTAATGCGTGCAGCTAGTGAATTCCTTACACCTGTTACTCTTGAATTAGGCGGTAAAAGTCCTGCTATCGTTGACGAGGATGCGAACATCCAAGTTGCTGCAAAACGTATTGTATGGGGGAAATATACAAATGCAGGTCAAACTTGTGTAGCTCCTGATTATATTCTTGTTCATGAAAAAGTGAAATTTAAGCTATTAAAAGCGATGAAAAAATACATCAAATCCATGTATGGTAAAGATCCTCTTCAAAATGAAGGATACACGAGGATCATTCACGAAGGTCATTTTGATCGACTAACCAAATTCCTTTCAAATGGTACCACCGTCCATGGTGGTGAATATAATCGAGATAATTTATCCATTGAACCGACAATATTAGATAAAATCACATGGAATGAAGCAATTATGCAAGAAGAAATTTTTGGCCCAATTCTACCTGTATTAACTTATACAAATATTGAAGATGCTTTATATCAAATTAAAATAAGAGAAAAGCCTTTAGCTCTATATTACTTTGGAGAGAATGAGAAAATGCAACAGCAAGTGATGGAATATGTCTCATTTGGGGGCGGTGCCATTAACGATACCATCTACCACTTAGCTAACCCTCACCTTCCGTTTGGAGGGGTAGGTTCTAGTGGAATGGGTGCTTATCATGGAAAAGCTAGTTTTGATACTTTTTCACACCATAAGAGTATCTTGAAACAAACAACCAAATTTGATATACCGTTTCGTTATCCTGGTGGTAAAATTTCTTCGAATATCGTCAAAAAGTTCTTAACGTAAAATATATATGAAAAGCGTTAAAAAGGTAGTCAAAACATAGAAATTATACCTCTATGATATTGAAAAAAGCCATATTTCCATTCGTCATTAGAATTGGATTTATGGCTTTTTATAATCATCTAGAAAATCTTTTTGAAAACTAGTACGTGGTTGTTGATTATCTAGATTCTCACTCTTATTTTTTTGTGAAGTAATAATATTAGGACCATATTTTTTTGTTAAATTATCCACTGTTACTTGAAGCTTTTCTTTCTTCTCTAATGTTTCGTACGTGAATAAATCTAACTGCTCTCCTATATTTCGTTTGGTTTCCATATCCTGTAATGATACACCCAATAAACGGACGGGTTGTTTATTCCAATGTTGCTCAAAAAGCTCTTTTGCCACAAATAATATCTCTGAATGATTATCAATATAGTTATATAACTTTTTACTTCTCGTAATCGTCTTTCTATCATGGTATCGAATTGTTATTTGTACCGTTTTACCAGCGGCTTCCTTACGTTTCACTCGACGCTCTACATTGTCGACTAATTCATGGATTAATTGTATTAATTCTGTTACATCAGTGGAGTCATGTGGCAATGTTTGAGAACTGCCTATACTTTTAAAATCATGGACGGCTTCTGGATCAACTGGACGGTTGTCTACTCCATTGGCACGATTTTGCAGTCGTTCTCCGTTTACACCTAATAGTTGTTTTAATTCATATACGTCTTTCTTAGCTAAATCTCCAATTGATTCGATATCTATACTTTTTAATTTCTCTGCTGTTTTTTCTCCTACCCCATACATTTCTTCCACCGGCATTGGCCAAAGTAACCTCTCTACCTCTCTTTTTCGAAGCACGGTAATACCGAGTGGCTTCTTCATATCCGATGCCATTTTAGCAAGAAATTTATTTGGAGCTATTCCAATACTACAAGGAATATCGAGTTCACTCAAAATACGCTGTTGCAATTGTTTTGCTGTAACCAATGGATCTTTCGCATAAATAGTATCTGTAATATCCATGTATCCTTCATCAATCGATACCGGTTGTACATACGGTGTAATCTCTGCTAACATTTTAAAAATCTCACGTGATGCTGCTCGATAACGGTCGAAATTTGGACGCATAAGTATCAATTCCGGACAAAGCTTTTTCGCTTGCCATATTGGCATCGTTGTTTTTACACCTTTTCCCCTAGCTTCGTAACTACTTGTTACAATAATTCCCTTTCTTTCTTCAGGGTTTCCTGCAATGGCAAGTGGCTTTCCTTTTAATGATGGATTAAATGCCATTTCTACAGACGCATAAAAACAATTCATATCTATATGAAAAATAATCCGATGTTTTCTGGCCTTAGTTGGTTGCATAAATAACCTTCCTTTATGAGGAAAAGCACCCCTTCTCTACGAATAGGGTGCCAAAACCTCCAACTTCTATTTTGATTATTGATTAGAAGCTTCCTTCACGATTTCTGTAATTAATTCGGTAATTTTTACTAAATCTTCTACCTTAATATGTTCATCCGTAGTATGAATTTGTTCATAGCCAACAGCTAAGTTAACAGTTGGGATACCAAACCCTGCGATAATGTTTGCATCACTTCCGCCACCGCTTTTTTCTAATTTGCTTTCACGGCCAATTGCTTTAGCAGCTTTACGAGCTACTTCAACAACTTGCTCTCCCGCTTTATGATTAAATCCAGGATAAGCTACAACAGTCGTTACATCAGCAGAACCACCGTAGCTTTTGGCTGTTTCTTCAAAGGCAATTTTCATTTTTTCCACTTGTGCTTCCATTTTCTCAGGCACTAATGAGCGAGCCTCTGCTAATATCTCTACATGATCAACTACGATATTTGTTTGCTTACCGCCTTCAAATCGACCGATATTTGCTGTTGTTTCATTATCGATCCGACCCAATGGCATATTAGATATAGCTTTTGCTGCTAATGTAATAGCTGAAATACCTTTTTCTGGTTCTAAACCAGCATGTGCGGTTTTTCCTTTAATTATTGCATGTACTTTTGCTTGAGTAGGAGCAGCTACTACAATATCACCTACATCCCCATTACTATCTAAAGCATAACCATACGAAGCATCAACTTTCTCACTATCAAGCGCTTTTGCTCCAACTAATCCAGATTCTTCACCTACTGTGATAATAAATTGGATTTGCCCGTGTGGAATATTATTTTCATTTACTACACGAATCATCTCTAACATGGACGCTAAACCAGCTTTATCATCAGCACCTAAAATCGTCGATCCATCTGTTGAAATCACACCATCTTTAATTAATGGTTTTATACCTTTACCCGGTACAACTGTATCCATATGTGAAGTAAAATAGATGGAATCAGCTCCCTCTACATTTCCTTCCCATGTACAGATTAAGTTACCTGCTCCATGACCAGTTTGCTCCATCGTGTCGTCTTCTTCCACTTTGACCCCAAGGTCTGAAAATTTCTTAACCAATAATTGAGCGATTTCTGCTTCAAATCCTGTTTCGGAATCTACTTGTACTAATTCTAGAAATTCATCTACTAATCGTTGTTCATTTACTAGCATAATTGAATACCTCCCTATTATAGGCTACTACAAAATATTCTTTTTTTACAGTGGAATGTTTCCATGTTTACGATTAGGTCGTGTTTCTTTTTTATTGTTTAACATGATAAGAGATTGTATTACCTTGATCCTTGTTTCTCTGGGATCAATAATGTCATCTACCATCCCTTTCGCAGCAGCGTAATATGGACTTGTTGTTAGTATGTCATTATCTTTTTCAACTGTTTTAAAAACACTGGAAGCACTTTCTGGTCCCATAACTGCAATTTCTGCACCGGGCCATGCGAACAGCATATCCGCCCCTAAAGCTTTGCTATTCATTGCAACAAAGGCTCCTCCATAAGCTTTACGTAGTATCACAGTTATTTTAGGTACCGTAGCCTCAGCATATGCATAAACTAACTTCGCTCCATGACGTATTATCCCTTCTTTCTCATAACGTATTCCAGGATAGAATCCAGTTACATCTTCTAAAGTTATAATTGGAATATCAAAACAATCACAGAATCTTATAAATCGTGCTGCCTTATCACTCGCATTGGAATCAATTCCTCCAGCCATATGTTTCGGTTGATTGGCAACAATACCAATGGTTTTACCTAACATAGATGCAAAGCCGACTACGATATTTTTTGCGAAATATTTATGTACTTCTAAAAAACTACCATCATCTACAATCCTCTCAATAATTGGTATCACATCATATGTTTTCCCTGATTCACTCGGTACAAGTTCAGATAGACTATTACAATAATCTTTATCCGTCAATCCTTTAGACATAGTAGTAGTATTTATAAATGTGAGAAGTCTTGCTGTGATTTGAAAAGCTTCTTGTTCATCAGATGCTAGAAAATGACAATTACCATTTAACACTGAATGCATATATGTCCCGCCTAATTCTTCTGCAGATACCGTTTCTTTCGTAATTGCTTCTATAACTTTGGGTCCAGTGATATACATTTGAGATATGTCCTTCACCATAATTATAAAATCAGTTAGTGCAGGAGAATATACTGCTCCACCTGCATTTGGGCCTAAAATGATAGATATTTGTGGAATTACTCCAGAGTACTTGACATTACGATAAAAGATTTGTCCATAACCATCCAAGGCAGTAACTCCTTCTTGAATACGAGCACCAGCAGATTCATTTAGCCCTATAATTGGTACTTTTGTTTTAGCTGCTAGATCCATCATGGACGCTATCTTTTTTCCCTGCAACTCACCTAATGAACCTCCTCGTACAGTAAAGTCATGAGCAAATACATATATCGGCTTTTCATTTATAGTCGCATAGCCTACGACTACTCCTTCACCCGGTGGATCACTACTATCTTCAACTTTTTTTATAAATGGGTAGAGCTCAACAAACGAATTTTCATCTACCAAAGTATCTATTCTCTCTCTAGCAGTTAATTTTCCTTTATGGTGTTGCTCGGCAATTTTTTCACTTCCTCCCCCTCTAAATAATATTTTTCTTCTTTGCTGAAGTTCTTCTAATTTCGTATAAATATCTATATTGACTCCTCCTTTTAAGAATCACAGATTTCAACTAAAACACCATGCAAGGAATGAGGGTGTAGGAAAGTGACTCTGCGTTGATCAGATCCAACTCTAATATTAGGATAAATCGTCTGTATAGTGCTATTTGTTATTGATAAAACATGTGCAAGATAGTTTTCAACTTTCAATGCAAAATGATGAATCCCTTCACCACGTTGATTTAAAAAATTCGATATCGAGGAGTGATCTCCTATAGGTTCCATTAATTCAATACAAACATCACCATTCATTAATTTCGCAATCCGAATTCCTTCCTCTGAAATCGTTTCTTTACTTACAAGCTGAAATCCTAATTCCTTCGTAAATTTAGAAATGGCTGGTCGTAATTGATAAACTGCTATTCCTATATGATCAAGTTGCATAAACTCCCTCCTATAGGCAAGTTGTTCCTATCATCCGAACATTAACTTATAACTATCACTGGATATTCATTATTTAAAATGAAAATGACTCATGTAATTCATGATATAGAAGTTTTTTTGTATTTATTCTATAATTTAAATAAAAACATAAATGTAGCTTGTTCTAATTGGTAATTCACGATAGAATATAAATTAGAGAAATTTGAATATCGGTGAATTAAAGGAGGAGCCGTTGTGACTTCCAAGGGGAAACAATCATTGAAGAAAAAACGTTCGAAGCGTGAGCGTAGAACGAAGTTTATAATTTATATTATGATTTTTCTTATGTTAATCTCGACGTTAACAGCTGGATTAGCATTTATTATTTAAAAATCGAGAAAATAGCAGTCATGATGACAAGCTATTTTCTCGATTTTTTTCTTTACGAGATTTCCGCGGCGGAATATCCGTTTTCTTAAATTTATTTTTAATGATAAGGTACTCCTCTATTTCATGTAGTAACTGAAATAAGTTTGCTCTTGTTTCAAATTCCTCTCGATTCGTTGGCAGTTCTTCTTCATGAAATTCTCTTCGAAGTTCTCTTAATTCCTCTAAAAATAATATGGCAGTGTTTCCCGGATGTACCGAAGTAGACAATTTTTCAATGAAGTCTGCAATACGATTGGATATATAATCTGTGTTGGGTAGATGCGTAACTAATGGTAGCATCTTTTTTAATAATTCAAACTGTCTTTTTCTCATTTGAAAATAATCAAAATACGTATGATCACTTCGTAATAAATGGTTTTCTCTATCTCTTTGTACCAAAGTATTGGCTTTAGTAAGTATATCTTCCGTGTCGGTAATTTCCTCACCTTTCCAACTTGAATCTTTATCTCGAATATATAAAGAATACTCATAAAGTATACGGCTAAAATTTTCTTCCAATTTTTCTTGATTTGATTTCAGCATCTTATCCAGACTAGGCATGTACAGATTTAGTAAAAGACCAGTTCCTATGCCAATAGTAATCAAAAGTAACTGATCAGCTAATAATGGACCAGTAATCGATGATGTACTGTATAAATTTAGTGTTACTACTGAACTAGACGCAATTCCCGGGGTGACTTTAAAAATTACAGTTACAGGAATAAATAATATCAACATGATAAAAATGGAAATAGGATAATAGCCAATGAGTTCGAAAAATATAAACGAAAAGACCATTGCCAGTACACATGCAAGAAAACGCTGCCATGCACTCATCAATGATCTTTTCCTAGATGGCTGTATACATAATATTGTTAATATTCCAGCTGACACAAAGTTGGTTAAACCAAAAAGCTGTGCAAGCGTTATGGAAACTGGTGTCCCAATTGCAGTTTTTATCGTGCGGTAACCAATTTTCAACTTTTATTACTCTCCCTCAAATATCTCCATATAACTTAGGACTAACTAAAATTATTTCTAACATCTTCGTGATGTTTGCAGCTAAAATGTGAGTCGCACCCCGTTTACAAGTTCTGCTACCTTCAGAAAGAGAAAACATACTTTTCAAATGGTGGATTCTCGTAGGAGCCGCTCACATTTTTATTGCTGCATATAAATTCATCCTTACACAAAAGATGGTTAACTTTAGTATTATCCAATTATTCGTTTTTTAAAGAACTCCATATATCCTACGTTCTTATAGAATTATAATTCTTCACAATGTTGGTCGAATAATGTTTGTAGTTTTCCGGTAACATCCATAGCACTAAATCCTTCGATGTCATGTCTTTCAATCATTGTAATTATTTCCCCATCTTTTAGTAACGCAAATGACGGAGAAGAAGGTGGAAACCCTTCAAAGTACGTACGTGCTTTTTCAGTTGCTTCACGATCTTGCCCTGCGAATACGGTTACCAGATGATCTGGTCGTTTATCATAATGAATAGAGTTCATTGCGGCTGGTCGAGCAACTCCGCCTGCACATCCACAAGTGGAATTTACCATTACTAAAGTTGTACCCTCGCGTTTTAACGCTTGGTCAACTTCTTCTTCTGTTTTTAATTCTTTATAACCTGCTTCTGCAATATCTTTTCGAGCAGCATCTACAACATCCTGCATAAATAAGTTGAAATCCATGATAACCCATCCTTTTAATATGAAATATTATAAATATAGCTTATCAGCAACATCCATAAATTTCAATTTATTAATTTCTTAATAAAGAGAAATCGTGGTAGCATTCATACCTTCTAGAATTTCTTTCACTCTCGCTAGAAATCTTCCGCAAACTAATCCATCTAAAATACGATGATCAAGTGATAGAGAAAGGTTAACCATATCTCTGGCAGCAAACATATCATCAATAATAACTGGCTTACGAATAATCGATTCTACTTGCAATATAGCTGCTTGTGGATAATTAATTACCCCCATAGAAGAAACCGAGCCAAATGTTCCAGTATTATTTACCGTAAAGGTTCCGCCTTGCATATCTTCAGAAGTCAATTTCCCAGTTCGTGCTTTGTTTGCCAATTCATAAATATCACGAGCTACTGCCTTTATTGTTTTTTCATCTGCATGTTTTATTACTGGAACGAATAATTCATTTTCTTTAGCTACTGCAATAGATAGGTTAATATCTTTTTTCTGAATTATTTTATCTTCTGCCCAAGCACTATTCAGCTCCGGAAATTCTCTTAAAGCTTGAGAAACAGCTTTTATAAAAAATGCAAATGGTGTCAAACTATAACCTTCATCAGATTTAAATTTGTTTTTAATAGAATTACGATACTTCATCAAGTCTGTTACATCTACTTCTACTTGCATCCAAGCATGAGGGATTTCTTGTTTTGAGCGAACCATATTATCCGCGATTACTTTCCGTACCCCTCTTACAGGTATCTCTTTATCCCCTGTCTCACTGACAACCGTACTAGCAGATGATCCTGATTCGACATTTACTGTACGTGATGTTTTACTAGAATCCTCTTTTTGTTCTGTTTGAAGAGTTGTAGTTGTACCTTCATTAATAAATTTCTCTACATCTTTTCTGGTAATCCTTCCTCCGCGACCGGTACCTTCAATCATTGTTAAATCAATTTCGTTTTCCTGCGCTAATCGAAGTACTGCCGGGGAGTATCTTTTTTTCATGGATTTGTCTTTATCTTCGTTATTAGTATCGTTATCTATCTTTTCTTGGGCATTTGTATTTCTCTCATTACTTGTTGGTTCACTCGATAAAGCTGAATCTTCTGTTTCGATGTAACAGATCAACTGACCGACTTCTACAGTTTCACCTTCTTCTGCAATAAATTCCTTAATTACACCAGTAAATGATGAAGGAACTTCCGCATTCACTTTATCTGTCATCACTTCAGCTATGGGATCATATTTATTAACTTTATCACCTACCGCTACGAGCCAAGTGTTTATCGTACCTTCTGTAACACTCTCTCCTAACTGAGGCATGTTAATTTTTTCTACTGACATCTGTATACCTCCAATTAGTATTCTGCAAGCTCTCGCATTGCTTTTTCTACTTTATCTGGATTTACCATAAAGTACTTCTCCATTGTTGGAGCATAAGGCATAGCAGGTATATCTGGACCAGCTAATCGTTGAATCGGAGCATCTAAATCAAATAAACATGATTCTGAAATAATTGCAGCAACTTCACCGATAATGCTCCCTTCTTTATTATCCTCTGTAATAAGAAGTACTTTACCTGTTTTACTTGCTGCTTGACGAATTGCTTCCTTATCCAATGGATAAACAGTTCTAAGATCTAAAATATGTGCATCAATACCTTCTTCTGCTAATTTTTCTGCAGCTTGGAGTGCAAAGTGAACACATAATCCATAGGTAATAACGGTAATATCTTCTCCTTCGCGCTTAACGTCTGCTTTTCCAATTGGAAGTACATAATCATCTTCAGGAACTTCTTCTTTTAACAAACGATATGCACGTTTATGTTCAAAAAATAGTACCGGATCATTATCACGAATCGCTGCTTTTAAAAGTCCTTTCGCATCATACGGAGTCGAAGGCATAACAATTTTTAGTCCAGGTTGGTTAGCAAAAACTGCTTCTACAGACTGCGAGTGGTAGAGAGCGCCATGTACTCCACCACCATACGGTGCTCTTACCGTTAGAGGTGCACTCCAATCATTATTCGAACGATATCGTATTTTAGCTGCTTCTGAAATAATCTGGTTCACAGCTGGCATAATAAAATCAGCAAACTGCATTTCCGCAATTGGTCTCTTCCCATACATCGCAGCACCGATTGCTACTCCGGCGATAGCTGATTCCGCCAAAGGAGTATCTAAAACTCGATCTTCACCGAATTCCTCAAAAAGGCCATCTGTAGCTTTAAAAACACCACCTTTTTTACCAACATCCTCGCCTAAAACAAATACATCTTTATCTCTACGCATCTCTTCTTTTATAGCAGTCGTAATTGCTTGAATATAAGACATTACTGGCATAACTCATCCTCCTCCCTACTCTTCCTCATATACATATCGTAAAGCATCTTCTGGTTCTGCATAGGAAGCATTTTCTGCATAATCCGTTGCTTCATTAACAAGTTCATCAATACGAGCCATGATTTCTTGTTCTTTTTCATCTTTAAGTATTCCAGCTTCTTTTAAAGTCATTGCAAATGTAATAATAGAATCTCTCTTTTTCGCTTCTTCTACTTCATTTTTTTCACGGTATGCTCGATCATCATCATCACTTGAGTGTGCCGTTAGTCGATACGTAATTGCTTCAATTAATGTAGGTCCTTCTCCGTTAACCGCTCTCTCTCTCGCTTCTGCTACTGCTTGATATATAGCAATCGGATTATTTCCATCCACTGTGATACCAGGCATTCCATATGAGCTTGCTCTTTCAGAAATAGATTCACTTGCAACTTGGCGGTCATAAGGCACGGATATAGCATACTTATTATTTTCTACCATCGTGATGACGGGCAGTTTATGAACTCCCGCAAAATTAAGACCCTCATGAAAATCTCCTTGATTCGAAGATCCTTCTCCTAATGTAACGAATGAAACTAGTGATTTACTATCCATCTTTGCTGCTAATGCAACTCCAACAGCATGGGGTAATTGTGTTGTTACCGGTGATGATCCAGTTAGAATTCGATTTTTCTTTTGACCAAAGTGGCCTGGCATTTGCCTTCCACCTGAATTTGGATCTTCTGCTTTTGCAAAAGCAGATAACATAACATCCTTTGCACTCATACCAAAGGATAATACAACCCCTAAATCACGGTAATATGGAGCAATATAATCCGCAGTACGATTTAACGCAAAGGAAGCACCAACCTGAGCTGCTTCTTGACCTTGACACGATATAACAAAAGGAATCTTTCCTGCGCGATTTAATAGCCACATCCTCTCGTCTAATTTTCTTGCCAATAACATCATTTCATACATTTCTAAGGCAATATCATTACTTACTCCTAGTTGCGACTCAGACATCGAATACCTCCCTAAATTAACCATGAATTTGATTTCCTTCTACTGCAAGTGCAGCTTCACCAATTACTTCTGACAAAGTTGGATGCGGATGTATACTTTCACTGATTTCCCAAGGGGTAGCATCTAAAAATTTTGCAAGACTTGCTTCAGCAATCATATCCGTAACATGTGGTCCAATCATATGAACTCCTAATAAGTCATTGGTATTTTTATCAGAAATTATTTTAACAAAACCTTCACTTTCACCATATACTAAAGCTTTCCCGACTGCTTTAAATGGGAATTTACCAACTTTCACATTATAGTCGTTTTCTTTTGCTTGATCCTCTGTTAAACCAATACTAGCTGCTTCAGGACTAGAATAAATACAAGAAGGAACAGCATTCGTTTCTATTCGTTCGACAGTATGCCCTGCCATATGTTCTACTGCTTTTATTCCTTCATGTGATGCAACATGAGCTAATTGAAGACCACCGATTACATCACCAATCGCATAAATATGTGATTCCTTCGTCTGATAAAACTCATTTGTCTTAATCAAATTCTTATCTGTTACGACTTCTGTATTTTCAAGCCCGATATTTTCAATATTTCCTTTTCTGCCTACAGACATAAGAACTTTATCGGCTTGGTAAGTTTGTATTTCTCCGTCAACGTCCACTTCTAGTGAAATTTCCTTATCATTTTTAATCGAATCTGCTTTTACATTCGCATTGGTTATAATTTTTATTCCTTTTTTTATTAATAATTTACTCATTTCCTTAGAGATTTCCTTATCTTCTGTAGAGAGAATACGATCTTGATATTCTAAAACAGTGACATCTACTCCAAAATCATTCAACATAGATGCCCATTCAATACCAATAACTCCACCACCAATAATTAACATAGAATGAGGAAGCGTTTCTAAGTTTAACGCATCATCTGAACTTAATACATCGTTGTGGTCGAATTCAAAACCTGGTAATTGGTTAGGTCTTGAACCCGTTGCAATCAGAACATTTTTCGGTAAGAGCATATCGTTTTCTTTCCCATCACTATATTCAACAGAAATTGTTCCAGGCATCGGTGAAAATATACTTGGTCCAAGTATTCTACCAAAGCCTTGATAAACATCAATTTTCCCTTTTTTCATTAAACCTTGTACACCTTGATGTAACTGATTAATGATTTTCTGTTTTCGTTGTTGAACTTTTGAGAAATCAAGAATAGGCTTTGCTACTTGAACGCCAAATTTATCTGCATTAAGCGTTTGTTGATATACTTCGGCACTTCGAAGTAATGCTTTAGAAGGTATACAGCCTCGATGAAGACAGGTTCCCCCTAATTCAGCCTTTTCAACAATTGCAACTTTCATTTTTAATTGTGAAGCTCGAATGGCAGCTACATAACCACCAGTTCCTCCTCCAAGAATTACTAAATCGTATTCCGTTGCCATTAATGTCCCTCCTTTTTACGGGTAAATCTTCACAGGTGCTTCCCCTCGAATTACCTGAAGAACTCCTTCATTCATAGCCTCCAGTTCATTGTTACCTGGAAAAACCATAACATCTGCAATCCAATTTATTCTTGTAATGACTTCTTTCATTACAAAATCATCTTCTTCTACATTTCCCGTGAAAACTATGCCATCTATCTCTCCATTTAAAACTGTGCTCATTGAACCTATTTCTTTTGCAATCTGATATGCTAATGCCTGCATAACTTCGATAGTCCATGGATCTTCTTTTAATAAATTAGAATGAATGACTTTAGGATCTTCGGTGTGAAGATATGCTTTTAAGCCAGCACTTTTTATTAATTTCTGCTCCCAATCGTCGATACGATCATTTTTATCTAATCCATATCGCAGAAATCTTCCAATAGGAATGCCGCCACAACGATCTATAGTAAAAGGTCCTTCACCGTCTAAACCATTTGTAACATCAATTATTTTTCCGTATCTATGTGCACCAATTGTAATGCCTCGTGCGATATGAATTACAATAAGATTAAGCTCATTATACGTTTTTCCGAGACGCTTAGAAGCTAGCCTTCCTGCTTGTCTATGATTCAACGCATGAAAGATACTTTTCCTTTCAATTTCAGGAATTCCCGATATACGTGCTATTGACTGCATTTCATCAACAACTGGTGGATCCACGATATATGCTGGAATATTTAAGCCCTTCGCAATATTATCCGCTATAACTGCACCTAAATTTGAGATATGTTCACCAAAGGAAGCTGTTTTCAAATCATAAAGCATTTGATCATTTACAGCATATGTTCCGCCCGTTATAGGTTGTAGTAGCCCGCCTCTTCCGCATATGGCTCTAAATTTTGAAATATTAATACCATCCATATCCAACTGATGGAGAAGGCTTTGTTTTCGATAAGGAACTTGATCCATCATTCTACTTAAATTATTTAGTTCTTCTTCACTATGGTGAATCTTTTGCTCATATAGAAGCCTTTCTTTTTCAAACACACCAATAGTAGTTGCGTATAATTCTGGTTGAATCACTAATATCCTTTCATTTGTTTGCACGAGACAACCTCCAACGACTTATCTTTCTTAATTAAAATTTAATATATGTTTTTCATTTTGTAGAAACTGACTTCTAGAATTACGCACTGATTGAATTCTTTCTTCTGCCATACGATCTGCTGCTACATGAGTAGGAATATTATCTCTTTTTGAGATATCAAATACTTTTTCAACATTGTTATAAACCATTTCTACTTTTTTCATAGCTCTTTCTCTGTTATAACCGACCAATTCATCAGCAACATTGATAACTCCACCTGCATTAATAACATAATCTGGCGCGTAGATAATTCCGCGTTCATGTAACATATCACCATGATTTGTTGTCATTAATTGGTTGTTAGCAGATCCTGCTATAGCTTTAGCCTTTAACTTATCTAACGTTTCATCGTTAATTGTAGCTCCTAAAGCACACGGAGCATAAATATCGCATTCTACTCCATAAATCTCATCTGGGTCTACTGCTTTTGCTCCAAAATCTTCTACTGCACGTTTTACAGATTCTTTATTTATATCCGTAACAATTAAATTTGCACCTTCTTTATGTAAAAAATCACATAGATGATAGGCAACATTACCAACACCTTGAACCGCCACAGTTTTCCCTTCGAGTGACTCTGTTCCAAAAGCTTCTTTTGCAGTCGCTTTCATCCCGTGGTATAAACCAAGTGCTGTGACTGGAGACGGATTACCGGATGCACCAGAATAAGAAGAAGTTCCCGTTACATAATCGGTTTCTAAATGTATTAAGTCCATGTCTATTTCCGTAGTCCCAACATCTTCAGCAGTAATATAACGACCGTTTAAGCCTTGAATGTATCGTCCAAATGCTCGAAACATTTCCGGGTTCTTATCTTTTTTTGGATCTCCAATAATCACTGTTTTTCCGCCACCTAGGTTTAATCCAGCCGCAGCGTTTTTATATGTCATTCCTTTTGCCAGTCGCAGAGCATCTATAATTGCATCTTCTTCTGTTTTATATGTCCACATTCTCGTTCCACCTAATGCAGGCCCTAATGTTGTATCATGAATAGCAATTATCGCTTTTAATCCTGAGTTTTTATCTTGGCAAAATAGTAATTGTTCATAGTCATATTTTTGTAAGCTTTTAAAGATTTCCATTACTAATTCCTCCTAAAAATGAATTCACAGTGCTTCAATCGGTACACTTAACCTACATCACTCCTTTCAATATTAGCTTGCAAATTATATGCCAACTAAAATATCAAGTATATACGGATGTATAAATGTAAAAATGCGCAATAAATTTCAATCCTGCAATTTATTGCATGAAATATTATTCAAGGTTGTATTTATCCAACTTGTAATATAAGTTACGTACAGAAATTTGTAACTCTTTTGCTGTTTTCGTTTTATTTTTATTGCATCGTTGAAAGGCCATATTAATATACTGTTTTTCATAGTTATCCAATGCATCTTGTAATTTCATTATATCTTCGTCAGTGGTTACACTTACTGATACATCTTCTTGTTTATTTGAAATCATATTAGGTAAATGCTTAACATCTAGTACTTCTTCTGTATTATCCATAAATATCATCGCCCTACTAACTACATTTTCTAATTCACGAACATTACCAGGCCAATGATACTTCGTTAATTGTTCAGTAGCTTTTGTTGAAATTCGCCCAACATTTCTTCCGTATTCATTGTTCATTTTATGAATGATATGTTGAATAAGCTCTGGTAAATCTGATAATCGTTCCTTTATTGCAGGAACAGTGATCGGTAGCTTATTTAGTCGATAGTATAAATCTTCTCTAAATGATCGATTCATGATAGCTTTTTCTAAATTTACATTCGTTGCTGCAATAACTCGTACATCTATAGATATAGGAGTAGAACCACCAACACGAACGACCTCCCTCTCTTGCAGCACACGAAGTAATTTTGCTTGCATTGTTAATGATAATTCACCTATTTCATCTAAGAAAATACTTCCACCATTCGCTTCCTCAAAGAATCCTTTTTTACCACCAGTTTTTGCACCAGTAAAAGCTCCTTCTTCATACCCAAATAGCTCACTTTCTAATAAAGATTCAGAAAGTGCAGCACAATTCACTCGAATAAATTTATTATGTTTACGATCACTTTCGTTATGAATGGCGTGTGCAAACAATTCTTTTCCAGTACCTGATTCGCCACGGAGCAAAACAATTGCAGGAGTCTTTGCCCCAACTTTTGCTTGTTCAAGTGCTAACTTCATCTCAGAAGAACTTCCAATTATATCATCAAATGTATACCGTGCTTCTAAATTACGAATGATTTGTCGTGCACGTTTTAATTCTTTTGTTAATAATTGTATTTCTGAGACATCGTGTAAAACCCCAACGCTACCCTTAATCTTTCCTTGTACAATTATAGGAGCAACATTAACGATTACTTCTTTATTATGAGGACCAACTTTCATATGTACGCCTCTAACTGCTCTCCGTGTTTCTAAAACTTTCAAATGCACACTTTCTCCTTCAGCAATATCAACAGTCGCTGGTCTTCCAATAACATCCTCTTCCGTTAAACCGGTAATTCGAGTATAAGCAGGGTTAATAATTAATCCGTTCCCTTTCTCATCTACTACACTTATCGCTTCATCCGAAGATTTTATAATCGCTTCTAGCATTGTTTTAATTTCATTTAAATCTGTATTTTCTTCAGCAAGCTTGACAACTTCTGTAATATCTTTAAATACAGCAAAAGCACCTACTAAGTCACCGGTTTTGCTAATAATTGGGATTCGAGTAGATATTACTTTCTTTCCATTATCCAATATTGTTTTTTGATTCAATTCTTTTCGTTGAGCCTTTAATACATTCGGTAATCTGCTGGAAGGTAACAAGTCATAAATATGTTTTCCTTTATAATCATTCTCTTTTTTATTTAAAATTCGTTCTGCTCGTTTATTTAATAGTTCTACCTTTTCGTTTTTATCTATGACAATCATTCCGTCATGAATATGGTTCAAGATCAGCTCTAGTCTATTAGCTTGTGATTTGACTTTTTCAACAAGGAATTCTTTTTCATAAAGTAATTCAGAAATTATATTGGCCACTGATCCTGGAACTACTACTGTTTTTCGAGGACGTATATCAATAATTTCATCTAAAACCGATTCGACCCCTGTAGCTTCTAATATAATATCAACATCGTCAAAAATCCAATCCTTCCAATTAGCACTAACTGGAATACGTGCATTTTTTGCCAGTTGTATAGCTGGGGCAGTTAAATCTAGATCAACAACTGCCTTTATGTTCATACGTCTTGTTTCCTGTAATAAATTAAATAATGCAGTACCACCTTTTCCGCCACCAACAATTAAAACTTGTTTCATTATCTCTCCACCTTGCATTATTTTGCATAACTACATCTTATGATATTCTGCATTTATTAGCAAACTTTAATTTTTTCTATTTTCTCTAGAATTTGATATAATTAAGGTGAATATGTGTTTACATAAAGGAGTTAAGCGATGCAACGTCTACTTGCTATAATTGTTATATTTATTCCTGGAATTATCGCAGCAATTGGCATAAAACTGATGCGTGATACGTTGTTTGATGATTTCTATGCAATTTTTTTCTATGGTAGTATTCAATTTATAGTTGGACTTATCCTGTTTATAGTCGGAGTAGCATTCTTAGGTGGATTCATTATTTACCGAGATAGGAAAAACCAAAAACGACAACAGCAGCATTTTGACACAAATAAAGACGGATAATTTCCGTCTTTTTTCATTAAAATTACTTTAATCTTCCATAAAATATGTTATATTATAAAAATAAATTCGATACAGGGGGATCATTATAAATGAAAGTAGCAAAATTTGGAGGAAGCTCAGTTGCAAATGCAGAACAAATTCAGAAAGTAGCAAAAATTATCAAGGCGGATCCCTCCAGAAAAGTAATTGTTGTATCCGCACCAGGAAAAAGATTTAAAGAGGATGTTAAAATCACAGATTTATTAATTCAATTTGCTTCAAGTCATCAAAGAAACCAATTCGAACAAAGTGAGAAGACGTTAGCAATTATATTAGATCGTTTCAAAGTAATTGTTGATGATTTAAACTTACATTCCAATATACTTGATGATATTAAACAAACAATTGAAGAAGATTTAAATAAGGATTTAACACCAAGTAAACAAATGGATGCTATTAAGGCAATTGGTGAAGATAGCTCTGCAAAAATAGTAAGTGCATACCTTCAACATATAGGTATTGATGCTACATATATGAACCCGAAGGATGCAGGTATATTAGTTAGTAATGAACCTGGCCGTGCACAATTATTACCTGAAAGTTTTCCGATCATTAAAAAGCTACGTGATATTAAGAAAGTAGTTATCGTTCCAGGATTCTTTGGATATGCAGAAAATGGAGAACTCATTACATTTTCTCGAGGTGGTTCGGACATAACAGGTTCTATATTAGCTGCAGGAACAAAAGCATCCCTATATGAAAATTTCACTGATGTAGATTCGGTATATGCTGTTAACCCAACAATCGTAAATAATCCTAAGGAAATCAATGTATTAACCTATAAAGAAATGCGGGAGTTATCATATGCCGGCTTTTCGGTATTCCATGATGAAGCATTAATACCTGCATTTAGGGAACAAATTCCTGTTTGTATTAAAAACACCAATAATCCGGATGCACCTGGTACAATGATTGTATCGGAACGTGATGCAAACGATAATTGTGTTGTAGGTATTGCTAGTGATGTTGGATTTTGCAGTCTTTATGTAAGTAAATTCCTCATGAACAGAGAAGTCGGATTTGGGCGTAAATTACTCAATATTTTTGAAGATGAAGGCATTTCATTCGAACATGCACCATCTGGAATAGACGACATGTCCGTTATATTTAGAGATCACAAGTTTACTCCAGAAAAAGAACGTGTAGTGATTAACCGTATTAAAAATGAATTACATGTTGATACAGTTAGTATTCATCGAGACTTAGCTGTTATTATGGTAGTGGGAGAAGGTCTTGTAAATACGATTGGAGTGGCTGCCAGAGCTACTTCTTCATTCTCCAAAGTAGGGGTAAATATTGAAATGATAAACCAAGGTTCCTCAGAAGTATCAATGATGTTTGGTATTCATGCTGAAGATATTGACAAAGCTATCCAATCACTATATCACGAGTTTTTTGAAGTAAGCCAGAAGATAGAAAACATCACTGTGTAATGCAGTGGTGTTTTTTCTTTATGTCTAAAAAAAATTAGAATGAAGTTTACTTACAAGGAAAAAACGTCCCTCTCCATCAGATATCAATCTAATCAAGAAGAACGCTTTTCCTTTCTTTTTTCGTACATAGTTTATCGCCTATTGTGCGTATGTACAACATACAAACGCCTTAGCTAACTTTATGTTCTAATCGTAATCGATCAGCAACCATTGCAATAAATTCAGAGTTCGTTGGCTTAGCTTTTGAAATGTTAATGGTGTAACCAAATAATGCTGAGATGGAATCAATATTACCGCGGCTCCATGCTACTTCAATCGCATGACGAATCGCTCTTTCTAAGCGTGATGCCGTGGTATTGAATTTCTTTGCAATATCCGGATAAAGTACCTTTGTAATTGAACCAAGCAATTCAATGTCATTGTATACCATTGTAATCGCTTCTCTTAAATACATATAGCCTTTAATATGTGCAGGCACTCCAATTTCATGAATAATATTCGTAATATTTGCCTCAAGATCCTGTTTCTTCTTTTCTACTTTAGCGGTTTTAGATAATGAAGGGCTGGAAGTTACCTTCGTTCCTTGTACCTGTCGAATTTGATCTGCTAAATTAGATAAATCAAATGGTTTTAAAATAAAATAAGACGCACCTAAATCAACTGCTTTTTTCATAACTTCTTCTTGACCAAACGCTGTTAACATTATGACATTCGGTTTCGAAGCTAAATCCATCGATTTAATACTATTTAATACCGCTAATCCGTCAATATGTGGCATTATGATATCTAATATTAGTACATCAGGATTTTTCTCCTCCAGCATACTAATACAATCTCTTCCATTAAAAGCAGTACCAATAACTTCAATATCGTGTTGTTCTGTAAAATAATCCTCCATCATCTCAATAAGTTCTTTGTTATCGTCTACTAAACAAACAGAAATTTTCTCCACCAGTTATTTCCTCCCTTTATCTTTTGATCCACAATTTACATATTCTACAAAAGTATAAAATATCCTCTTTTTAATTAAAAAACTTTGAATTATTTTATATTTATTCAAATATGCTTCGTTTTTCTTATGTTTTCGATATGATTCGATAAATAATTAAGAATAGTGTCGAAAAATCTTTAATGATTATAAGATGATGATTTCAATTCTATTAATTCCAACTGCTTTTATAGCCTAAAGCAAAAATAAAATGCTTGTAATGGATTAACCACTACAAGCATTTATTAAGCTGTTGTTTGTTGTTCATCTCGGTGCGGAATTATATCTGCATCTTGCAACATCCATTCAATATGAACACCGTAACCTGATGTTGGATCGTTAACAAATACATGAGTTACTGCTCCAATTACTTTTCCATTTTGAATGATTGGGCTTCCACTCATTCCTTGCACAATCCCGCCTGTTTCTTTTAATAATTTAGGATCTGTAATTTGAATTACCATACCTTTGGTGGAAGGATTGTTTTGTGGAACACTACTTACAATTTCAATATCAAATTCCTCAATCTCTTCTCCATTTATAACTGTTAAAATTTTTGCTGGTCCTTCCTCTACTTCATGGGATAATGCTACTGGAAAAGGTTTGTTGTATTTCTCGTGGTCAATTTCTTTCTCTAACACACCAAAAATACCATAATCTGTATTTCTTTTTATGGAACCAATTCGATGGTTCCCATCTTCAAATCTTGCTTGTTTCTCTCCAGGAATCCCATTATCTCCTTTTTCGATCGAGGTTACTGAAGAATGTACAATAGATCCATCCTCTATTTCGATTGGTTTCTTTGTATCCATATCAGAGATCACGTGACCTAATGCACCATACTTCCCACTTACTGGATCATAAAAGGTCATTGTACCTATTCCAGCTGCTGAATCTCTAATATATAGCCCTATTTTGTATTGTTTTTCCTTTTCATCTAATACAGGTTCGAGTTTCGTGTCAATCGTATCTTTTCCTCTTTTTACGGTAACATCCATCAATTTGTTACTTTTTCCAGCTTTTTCTACATAAGATTTGATATCATTCATTCCTTTAATTTGTTCACCATTTATTTTAACGATAACATCACCGACATTAATTTTTGCTTTCTCCCCTGGTGAAATTTCACCGTTATTTCCACTTACTAAATGATGACCAACTACGAGCACACCTTTTGTTTCCAGTTGAACTCCAATTGATTGACCCCCGGGAATTACTTTGACATCTTGCAAATTTCTTGTTGGTTCATGCCCATTATCCTTTTTAGGTGTTGGGGCAGCATAAGGAAAAACTTTTTGAATGTCTGTAGTTGCACTAGTCGATTGGATTTGTTCCGAATCTATATGATCAGCTATGGTCATTTCTGGAAAAATAAACATAGAAGAAAGCATAAGAGAAGTTACTAAAAATAGTACGATTCGCTTTATAAAGTTTTTTGGTTTACTTTGCACGTCATCACTCTCCTCTTCCAACCATCGATTTGTTCTTTTTATGTACTTATAATTTCTGCAATCGACAAATCTTTAAACTGGAACAACCTATGTGAAATGTGTATCTTTTCCTATAAAAGAGGTTGTATAAATTACATAGCTCGATGAGTCAGCTATATACATATAAGAAGTTTAGTTATATTTGTTAATCGAGGTAAAATAAAAAACCGGTAAGTTTATTTTCCGGTTTTTGACTGATTTTATCCTATTTATTTTTTAATTTTTGACTTTAAAATTTGAAGCAAGTTCAAGCATTTCTTTTGCATGGATTTTTGCAGTATCAGTAAGTTTTGTTCCTGTAATCATACGACTTAATTCGTCGATTTGTTCTTTTTCATTTAATTCATGAACACTTGTATAAGTACGATTCGCTTTCTCATTTTTTTGAATAAACTTATGAGTGTCTGCCATTGCTGCTACTTGGGGAAGATGAGTAATACATAACACTTGTGAATCTGTAGAAACCTGATGCATCTTTTCAGCGATAGCTTGTGCAACTCGTCCACTCACTCCTGTATCTACTTCATCGAAAATAACGCTAGTAACACCTTGATGTTTCGAGAATATTTTTTTAAGTGCAAGCATAAATCTAGATAATTCTCCACCTGACGCAACTTTAGATAAGTCTTTTAACGGTTCACCGACATTCGTTGAAATCAGAAAACGAACTTTATCGAACCCATTTTTCGTTAATTTAGGTGGTGCTGCGTCCTCAAAATCAATTGCAAAAGAAGCGTTCTCTAAGTATAAATCTTTCAGTTCTTGATGTATTTCATTTACCAAATTATCTGCTGCCAATTTACGTAAATGATGTAGTTGTTCCGCTTCTAACATTGTATCTTTTTCCAATTCTTCTATTTCGGCAACTAATGCGTTAACGTGTGAATCCCGATTCGTAATCTGTTCTATTTCTTCATCAACTTTAGCTAAATAAGCTAACATTTCTTCTACTGTTGTTCCATATTTTCGTTTTAACTTATTTAGTTCATCTTTTCTTTGCTCCAATTCATTTAAGCGATCTGGATTATATTGGAGCTCATCTAAATGATTTCGTAATGAGTATGCCAATTCTTCTAAAGCATAAAAATGATTTGCTATCTCTTCATTTTTTTCAGTAATAAAAGGATCAACATCTTGATTACTTTCCAATGCTAATTGAGCTTGTTTAACAAAATCAAGACCACGTTGTTCACCATATAGAGCATAATAAGCATCATTCAAAGCTCGGTGTAACTTCTCATAATTTGCAAGCTGATGAATTTCTTCTTCAATTTCAGTGTCTTCTTCAGGTTGTAATTGTGCTTGCTCCAATTCTTGCTGTTGAAATTGTAACAAATCAAGTCTCTGGGCCATCTCTTGCTCATTATCATTTAATTTACGGTACTTACGTTTAACTGTTTCAAGCGAATCATATATTTTCCTGTATTCTAACTTTGTCTCTTTGATTGCTTTATCATCATACATATCTAGAAAGTCAATATGATGGTCAACATCCATTAATGACTGCGTCTCGTGTTGACTATGAATATCGATTAATGTTTTTCCAAATTCACGTAATATTGCTAACGTAACTAATTTACCATTAACACGACAAATACTTTTACCAGAAGAAGTAATGATACGCTGTAATACTACTTGTTCATCTTGTATTTCAATTCCAAATTCATTGCCAGTTCGATAAATAGGATGGTGGTTGTCCGAGATAAAAAACAATCCTTCAATTGTTGCTTTTTTCGTACCATGTCTGACATAGTCAACCGATCCTCTCCCACCTGCTAGCAATTGAATTGCATCGATTATAATGGATTTACCAGCTCCCGTTTCTCCTGTTAAAACAGTTAATCCATCATTAAAAGTAATAGAAATATCATCGATAATGGCAAAATCTTGAATTGATAATTCGGTTAGCACTTTTCTATACACCCCATTGTTTCCAGCTTATAACATTTCAATAAAGCGATTTTTTATCATTTCTGCTTGTTCTGGAGTTCTGCAAATGATTAAACATGTATCATCCCCACAAATCGTACCCATAATCTCTTCCCAGTCAAGATTATCAATTAATACACCAACAGCATGTGCATTTCCGGGTAATGTATGAAGAATAATAAAGTGGCTAGCATGTTCAATTTTTACAAACGTATCAACGATAAGTCGTTTTAACTTTTGCAAAGGATTGAATCGTTGATCAGCAGGTAAACTATATTTATATTGACCCGTCGTTGTAGGTACTTTTACCAATTGGAGTTCTTTTATATCGCGAGAAACGGTTGCTTGAGTAACATTAAAATCTAATGCTTTTAAGGAGTCGACTAATTCATCTTGTGTCTCAATTATATTTTCTGTTATAAGTTCTCTAATTTTAATATGTCGCTGTAATTTACTCATGATTACACCTCCTCAGTTTCTCAACTCAAATTCATATGTGCTTCTTTTATAACATGTTCATAGGATATAGACACTTCCATATTACTTTCTTTTTCCCATCCTAAATGAACTAAGAACTCAATATTGCCTTCGGTGCCAGTAATCGGTGAGTAAGTTAAGTTCAACAAGGAAAAACCACTCAGTCTTGCGTAAACGATCACTTTATCTAAGACTTCGTAATGTACTGCCGGATCACGAATTATTCCTCTATCTCCTACTTGTTCACGCTTTGCCTCGAATTGTGGTTTTATTAGTGCAATTATATCACTATTTGGTTGTAGAATCTTGTTAAGAACTGGAAATATATGCTTTAAAGATATGAAAGAAACATCTATAGATACAAAATTAGGAAGACCTTCACTCAATAAATCAGGTGTAACATCACGAAAATTTGTTCGTTCCATTACAATAACACGGTGGTCGTTTCGTAGCTTCCAATCTAATTGGTTATAACCAACATCTATGGCATAGCTTTTGACTGCGCCATGTTGTAATGCGCAATCAGTAAATCCTCCAGTAGATGAGCCAACATCCATAAATAATTTGCCAGATACATCTACATCAAATTCTTGTAATGCCTTGTCTAGTTTTTTTCCACCCCTACCAACATAGGGATTATCTTTTTGTTTTACACGTAATGGAGTTTCTAGTGAAATAATTGTTCCTGGTTTATCTATTCGTTCATTCTCTGTAAAAACAATTCCAGCCATAATTGAACGTCTTGCCTTCTCAATATCTTCAACTAATTCTCGCTCAACGAGTAATTCATCAACTCTTTTTTTCTTTTTCATTTCTAATGATCACGCTCACTGAAATACTTCGTTAATTCTGTTAACAGAGAATCTTCTGCTCCTGCTAACTGTAGACTATTAAAGGCTTTATCAACGTAATGATTTTTCTGCTCAATTGCACCGTCTAATCCTAATAATTTCGGATACGTGCTTTTTTCATTTAATTCATCACTGCCAACAGGCTTTCCAATTTTCGATGCGTCTCCAGTTATATCTAGGATGTCATCTTGTACTTGAAATATTAAACCTAGATAATAAGCATAATCAGTTAAATGTTTTAACTGATTATCTGATGCTCCACCAAGATATGCACCAGCAAAAATTGCAAACCGAATTAATTCACCCGTTTTCAAGGCATGAATTTCTTCCATTTCATTCAATGAAACAGCTTGTTTTTCCGCTTCCATATCCAATATTTGACCAGCAACCATTCCAGAAGGCCCGCTAGCTTCCGATAATATACGAATTAACTGAACTTTCTCCTCTGAAGAGAGCAATTCATCTGAGCTAATCAATTGAAAACTATACGTTAGTAGGGCGTCACCAGCCAAGATCGCAGTAGCTTCGTTGAATTGTTTATGATTTGTTAATTTTCCGCGACGATAATCATCATCATCCATTGCTGGTAAATCATCATGAATAAGTGAATACGTATGAATCATTTCTAATGCAACCGCTGAAGACATCACTTTATCTAATGTTTTTCCATAAACCTCATAGCTAGCAAACATTAATATCGGTCTTAATCGTTTACCGCCAGCTTCTAACGAGTAAAGCATGGAATCTTTTAAATTAGACGGTATGTCTAATTGCGAAAAATATGTGTTATATGTTGTTTCTAATTTCTCACGATATTTCACTAAATATATTTGTAAGTTTTCATTCACGACGATGAATCCTCCTGTATATCAAAAGGTTCTAGTTCTCCTTGTTCGTTCATTATTTGCACCATTTTATCTTGCACACGGTTTAACTTTTCGCTGCAAAGCTTAGAAAGATTCATACCTTCTTGATAATATTCAATTGCTTTTTCTAGTGGAACGTCACCTTCTTCTAATTTAGAAACGATTTCTTCTAATTTCTCTATGGCCTGTTCAAACGTCAAATCCTTCGTTGCCATTTTCGGTTCCCTCCTTAATTGACGATACTTTTCCAATCACTTCTCCATCAGCAATCTTTAATCGTATCGTATCATGCATATTTACATTTTTAACAGTTTTAATTAATTCTCCATTTTCATTATAAGGTAATGCGTATCCCCTTTTCATAATCTCCAAAGGGTTAACTAAGCTCAACTTGTCTATTTGCGAATATAATCGTTGAGATTCTTGTTGTAAATAGTTATTCATTACCTTATTTTGAAGAGAATGTAATTGACTTAGTTTATCAAAAGCTAATGAAAATTCCCTTTTAGGATGTTGACTGGAAAGTCTTTTTATCAAGTGATAATGTGTTAATTTATCGTCAGAAACTTTTGCTTTCATCATCCGTTGAAAGTTATCAATTGTTGAGTCCAATTGTTGTTCCTTTTGCTTTATTAATTGATGCGGATATTTAAACGCATAAGTTTGTCTTAATTGACGAAGTCTGGTTTTATGCTGATTAATATATTGCTTTAACTGCTGTGATAATTGTCTTTGCTGTATTTCAATTTTATCCTGTAGTTCAAGTTGAGAAGGAACTGCTAATTCTCCAGCTGCAGTTGGTGTAGGAGCTCGTAAATCAGCAACAAAGTCACTTATTGTTGTATCTGTTTCATGTCCAACAGCGGATATAATTGGCGTTTTCGACTCATATATAGCTTTTGCAACTATTTCTTCATTAAAACTCCATAACTCTTCAATCGATCCCCCACCTCTACCAACAATAATAACATCATATAATAGATCATCTGCTTGGTGTATCGCTTGAACGATTGATGCCGGAGCTTGATTTCCCTGAACAAGCACTGGAAAAACCGTTATTTTCACAGAAGGATAACGGCGTTTCATTGTTATCAGGATATCTCTAATTGCTGCTCCAGTAGGGGAAGTAATCACTGCTATACTTTTTGGATAACGCGGAATTGATTTTTTATGCTCTTCAGCAAAATACCCTTGTTTATGTAATTTTTCTTTTAATTGTTCAAAAGCTTGATATAATGAACCAATTCCATCTGGCTCCATTTCATGAATATACAACTGATATTGACCATAAGCTTCAAATACACTAATTTCTCCACGAATAAGAACGTTCATTCCATTTTCCGGATGAAATAGTAGCCTACGATTACTGGAAGCAAACATTACCGCTTGAACACGTGCTGAATCATCTTTTATCGTCATATACATGTGACCACGACTATGATGTTTAAAATTTGATATTTCACCACGCAACCAAATATCTCGCAAATGTGGATCAGCGTCCAATTTCCTTTTCACATATTTTGTCAATGCGGTTACCGTCAAATATTTATCCTTCAACGTGATTCAATCCTTTTGCAGCTTTAATTGTGTTTTTTAATAGCATTGTTATCGTCATTGGACCGACACCACGTGGTACTGGTGTAATGTACGATGCTTTCTCTTTGGCACTTTCAAAGTCGACATCTCCAGTAAGTTTCCCGTCATCCTTACGATTAATTCCTACATCAATAACTACTGCACCTTCTTTAATATAATCAGCATTAATTGTATGAGCTCGTCCCATTGCAACAATTAGTATATCAGCTTGTTTGGTTATTTCTTGCAAATTCTTTGTACGTGAGTGCGTATACGTAACCGTTGCATTTTCCTGTAGTAAAAGCAATCCAATTGGTTTTCCTACGATATTACTTCTGCCAATAATTACGGCATGTTTTCCTTCAAGAGAAATATCTTTTGATTGCAACATTGTTAAAATACCATACGGAGTACATGGAATAAATGTGTCTTCACCTGTCATCATTTTTCCAACATTAATAGGATGAAATCCATCTACATCTTTCTCAGGTGAAATCGCATGTATAATCTTCTGTTCGTCCATTTGATCTGGTAATGGTAATTGAACTAAAATGCCATGAACACTTTCGTCTTTATTTTGTTCATCAATAATTCTTAAGAGTTCCTCTTCGGAAGTGTCTCCAGTCAGTTCAATTAAATTAGAAGAAATTCCTGTCACTGCACATGCTTTTTCTTTTCCCCTCACATAGGATTTGGAAGCAGGATTATCTCCAACCAATATTACTGTTAAATGTGGAGTCAGACCTTTTTCTTTTAATTCATCTACTTCTATTTTCATATTTTGCTTTAATTCTTCAGATAATTCTTTACCATTTAACAACGTAGCCATTGGTTTTCTCTCCCTTATGCAATAATTTTTGATAAAACACCGTTCACAAATTTCCCTGATTGTTCATCCCCAAATGTATGCGCAAGTTCGATTGCTTCGTTTATAGAAACATTTTGTGGAATATCATCCATGTACATTATTTCTAAGATAGCCATTCGGAGAATCGTTCTTTCTACAGAAGCTATACGATCTATTGTCCATTTTTCCAGGTGAGCAGAAATCTTCTCATCAATAACGGTTTTTTTCTGTATAACTCCTTCCACTAATGATCTTAAGAAAACATCATTACGTTCCTTTTCTTTTAAAGTTTCCATTACATCTTCTAATTCCGTCTCATTAATATCCAACTGAAATAAGACCTGAAAAGCTTTTTCTCTTGCTTTATGTCGATTCATTCTATTTTGACTCCTTCTAATTCCTTCATTTACTGTTAAAATAATAACACGTTTCACTTTTGCTTGGCTAGGATTCAACCATACCATATAAACGATTTTAGCATATCCTATAACCTTTTAGTGAACAAAAGAAAGCCGTCAGTAAAAGATATATTACTCAAACGGCTCTTATTGTACCCTATAGCAGGTTATAATATCGGATTGTCCTCTTTCAACATTTTCCTTTTGTATTTGTACACATGCTGAATCGTGTATGTTTGTAAATACAACTGGAGTTATTGTTGAGAACCCGTGCTTGTCCAGATAGTCTAGATCTACTTTTAACAATGGTTGTCCAGCTTCTACAAATTGATTTTCATCAACTAAAATATTGAATCCGGATCCTTTTAAATTTACAGTATCTAATCCTACATGGATTAATATTTCTCTACCACCATTAGATTGTATGCCAATTGCATGATTGGTCGGAAAAATATTATTGATTTTCCCGTCTACAGGAGAAACAACCACTCCCTCTTTAGGAATTATCGCAAATCCTTCTCCCATCATTTTACCAGAGAACACTTGGTCAGGAACATCCGTTATCGGTATCATTTGACCTGTTAATGGTGCTACGAATGTTTCATCTTTAACGGATCCAACATTATTCTCCTTTATTGCTTTAACATCTTCTCCTTCTCGAGGTCTCCTACCTGTAACAATATCTTGAATTTGTCCCTTAATGGTTTCGGAGCGAGGACCAAAAATTGCTTGAATATTATTTCCAACTTCTAAAACACCGGATGCTCCTAATTGTTTTAATCTATCCTTATTTACATCACGAATAGAATCAACTGATACGCGCAACCTGGTAATACAAGCATCTATATGAGTAATATTTTGCAATCCACCTATTGCTTCTAACACTTCATTCGCTAACTCATTTTTACCAGAATTTGTACCATGATTATTCCCATCTGATTCTTCTCTACCTGGAGTTAATAGGTTAAATTTCTTAATAAAGAATCGGAATAGGAAATAATAAATTAACGCAAAAATTAATCCAAGCATTATTGTGATCCACCAAGGCTCTTGTCCTGGTAAAATACCAAAAAGAACAAAGTCGATTGCTCCACCTGAGAAAGTATATCCTATATTTACACTAAAGAAAGTCATTAGAACAAAAGAAAAACCATCTAAAATTGCATGAAGCAGAAATAGTAATGGTGACACAAACATAAATGAAAATTCAAGAGGTTCTGTAATTCCTGTTAAGAAAGAAGTAAGTGCACCTGAAACAAGTAGACCAGCAACTAATTTCTTCTTAGCTGGTTTAGCAGCATGGTACATGGCTAAGGCTGCTGCCGGTAGCCCAAACATCATAATAGGAAATTCTCCCGCCATAAAATTACCAGCTGTGAATTCCACTCCATCTTTTAATTGCGCAAAGAAAATGGTCATGTCTCCACGCACAATATTACCTGCTTCGGTCGTATAGGATCCAAATTCATACCAAAAAGGCGCATGAAATATATGATGAAGTCCAAACGGAATTAATAATCGCTTTATAAACCCAAATAAAAACACTGCTACATATGTTCCTTCTTCAATTAGCCAATAAGAAGCATTATTCATTGCGTCTTGTATTGGGGGCCAAATAAACAGTAACAATATGCCTATAACAAATGAAAACCCAGCAGTAGCTATAGGGACAAAACGCTTTCCAGCAAAGAATCCTAAGAAGGAAGGCATTTCGATATTATGAAATCGATTGTAACAAAATGCAGCAATTAGACCGACAATAATTCCTCCAAATACACCTGTTTGTAATGTTGGAATACCTAAAACAGATGCAAAACTCGGATCCGATTCAATCATTTCAGGATTTACACCAATCCAAGATCCCATAACTTGATTTAAAACCAAATAACCGACTAATGCGGCTAATCCCGCTGCACCATCACTCGCAAGCCCTATAGAAACACCAATAGCAAATATCAATGGTAAGTTCTCAAAAATAATTCCACCTGCATCTTCCATAACAGTGGCAACTAGTTGAACCCACTCCAATTGAAGAAATGGAAGGTACTCTAACATCGTATCCTGTTGCGCTGCATTACCAAAGCCGAGCATCAAACCAGCAACTGGTAATAGTGCAACTGGTAACATAAGTGCTTTACCAATTTTCTGTAACACACCAAATGCTTTCCTAAACATTCTTCTCCCCCCTCTAGCAAGTACCGAGTACAGTAAAACATAAAAAAAGCATGAGTATCTATTGCAAACAACCGTTAAGTTGTTAGACTTAACGACTGTGCATTTATCTACTCATGCCTGATCGTATCAGTAGCACGTAATTTCTTCCACGTGTGACGGGCCCGTAATACCTCATTGAAATGAAGTGTCACTTTATTCATATTTTTGATAAAGACGTTGTAAATGCATCGTTAAATAGACAGCTTCTGCCTCGTAGACCGGTTTTTTAATACTATGCTGCATAATTTTCATTAATTTCCAGCTCAAATTATAACATATTGGATATTCTGTTTTCAATAACTCTGCAATCTTTCTAGGTTCTTGTACAACTTCACCTTTTACCAATCGATCAATTGTATATCTGATATGACGAACCAACCTAATGTACTCAATACCTGCTCGATCAATCTTAATATTTAATTTACTTTCAATTAAATCAATTAATTGTGTGATTAATTGAGAGTATCGATTAATATCTGATATTTTTTTATTGTATATAGCACTATGTACGTGTAAAGCAATAAAGCCAATTTCTCCATCAGGTAAATTAATCTCTAATTGTTGGTTTAGAAAATCAACAATATCTGAAGCAATTTCAAATTCAAATGGATAAAGGATTTTTGTTTCAGATAAGAATGGATTTATAATTGCCATACCTTTTTCCAATCGATTAATTGCAAATAAAAGGTGATCCGTTAAAGCAACGTGGACTTGTTCATTTAATATTTCACTCGATCTTTTTTGAATCATTTCAATGGAATCAATAATTTTCTGCAGTAAGTAATCATCTATCTGTGGTACCATTTTTTTGTATTGATTTTGTTGTTCTTGATCTCGTAATACAAATAATTTCTCAACGAATTCTTCTTGGATAGTATCATTCTTTTTATAATGAAAACCTATTCCATTACCTATTAACACCACTTCATTTTGATAATTATCTCTGGCTATTAATACGTTATTATTCAATGACTTTTTAACAGTAAAATCAGACATATTACCTTTCTCCCATAACTATCTTTGAATAAGTCTAATTGTAACATAAATGAAAGAAATTTATAAAAATTATTAAGCTTATTCATAAAAAAACACAGGTCATGCTTTCATGACCCATGTTTTCACACTAACTACTCTGATTCTTCTACGTCGTCTTCCATCTGAATACCGACAACATGAACATTTACTTCCTGTAAGTCAATGGCTGTCATGGAAAAGATGGTTTGACGAATATTCGTTTGTAAATCCTGCGCTACTTTTGGAATGGGTGGACCAAATTTCAAAATAACATAAATGTCAATGGAAACTCCGTCTTCTTTTAATTCTACTTTTACACCTTTACTGTGTGATTTCTTCCCGAAACGTTCAGCAACGCCTGATGCAAAGTTACCTCTCATTGCATATACTCCTGGTATTTCTGTAGCTGCTATTCCAGCTATTACCTCTAACACTTCAGGTGCAATCTCTACTTTACCTAACTCATTTAGATCACTTACTTCTAATAATGGTTGTTCACTCATTGCATTCACTCCTTATTCGGAATCATCTGTTTCCTGCAAAATCGGATAATCAGTAAGGAAATTGGTATTAAAATCACCTTCTTGAAATACTGGGTGATTCATAATTTGATAGTGAAAAGGAATTGTTGTAAAGACTCCTTCAACAACAAACTCATCTAATGCACGCTTCATCTTATTAATCGCTTCTTCTCTTGTTGATGCATACGTTATTAGCTTAGCAATCATCGAATCATAATACGGAGGAATTCGATAGCCACTATACGCACCAGAATCAATTCGTACTCCTAATCCACCAGGTGGCAAATACATTTCAATCTCACCGGCAGATGGCATAAATTTTTGGTATGGGTTTTCTGCATTGATACGACATTCAATAGCCCAACCATCCATCGTTATATCTGATTGAGTAACTGATAACTTTTCACCATTTGCGACATTGATTTGCTCTTTAATCAAATCAATCCCCGTCACCATTTCTGTTACAGGATGCTCTACTTGTATTCTAGTATTCATTTCCATAAAATAAAACTCATTTGTTTTTCTGTCAAAAATGTACTCAATGGTACCAGCACCAACATACTCTACTGCTTTTGCTGCTTTTACAGATGCTTCTCCCATTTTAGCACGGATGGATTCATTTAGTGCAGGAGAAGGTGATTCTTCAATTAATTTCTGTAGTCTTCTTTGAATCGAGCAATCTCTTTCTCCAAGATGAACAACATTACCATGAGTGTCAGCAAGTATTTGAATTTCAACATGACGAAAATCTTCAATGAATTTCTCCAAATAAACTCCTGGATTTCCAAAAGCTGTTTCTGCTTCTTTTTGCGTTATCTCCATTCCCTTAATAAGGTCTTCTTCATTATGTGCAACACGAATCCCTTTTCCGCCACCACCAGCAGTAGCTTTGATAATGACAGGATAGCCGATATCATTAGCCACTTCAATTGCATCTTCTATTGTATCGACAATTCCTTCTGAACCTGGAACAACAGGTACATTGGCGTTTTTCATTGTTTCTTTGGCAACATCTTTAATTCCCATTTGTTGAATTGCTTTAGGAGTAGGGCCAACAAAGGTGATATTACAAGCTCTGCATATCTCTGCAAAATCAGCATTTTCAGCTAAAAAACCATATCCTGGATGAATAGCATCTACTTCAGTTAATGTTGCAACACTCATGATATTCGTTATATTTAAATAGCTGTCTTTACTTAATTTTGGACCAATACAATATGCTTCATCGGCTAATTGTACATGCAATGATTCGCTATCGGCTTCTGAGTAAATGGCAACCGTTTCGATATTCATTTCCTTACAAGCACGAATAATACGAACCGCGATTTCCCCTCTATTAGCTATTAATAGCTTCTTAATCAATTATTCCATCCCCTTACTTCTTTACTCTGAATAATGGTTGTCCATACTCAACGAGTTCTCCATTCTCAACCAAAATTTCAACGATTTCTCCTGATACTTCTGCTTCAATTTCATTAAACAATTTCATTGCTTCGACAATACATACAACACTGCTAGGGTCCACTTTTGTTCCCTTATTCACAAAAGAATCTTTTTCCGGTGATGAAGCAGAATAAAATGTACCAACCATCGGTGAAGTAATTTCATAATCATAATCTACTGAAGAACTAGATGATTCATTTGTTGCCTCTTTCGTTTCTTCAGCTCTTATTTGCTGTTGGTTCTCCAAAGTTGGTTGACTAGTAACTTCTGTTACAGTTGGACTTGGCTGTGTTACTTGTTGCTGACTACTATACTTTTTCATCGATATATTTGTCCCATTTGTTTCATATGAAAATTCTGTTATAGATGATTCATCGACCATTCTAATTATTTCCCTTAATTCTTCTACATTTAACATAACCGGCACTCCTCGCTTGTATTTTTTCTTATCTTTTGTTCAAGCTTTTACGATTAGGTACTAATATTACCTCTTAATATATTACGATACAATCAGGGTAAACATCAAGTAAATCTATATTTTCTAACAATTTAACTTAATTATATCAGTAATAAAAATGCTTTGCTATGTAGGAATCAACTTCTCTTTTATGCAGAAAAATATATTTTAAATCTCACAAAAAAAACGACGGAAGAATAAATCCGTCGATTAGTTGAATTAGATCTTATTATTATTCTCCTGTAGTAGGTTGGAAATTAACTTCAGTCGTAATATCCCTACCAAATTCATCGCGAACCATTTGCATAATATTTACTGCTTCTTCGTCTGATAGTTCTTCTACTTTTACATGTACATGAACCTTATCACCGTCAGTGCGAACAAGAACATCTTCATAACCAGTTGCACCTAGTATTTGTTCTTGTAAAATTTTCTCTTTAGAAGATAATTCTTCTAATTGATCAATTTCTTTTAAAGCTTCATCTTTCTCTTCTGCACTAGCAGATCCCGAAGCTACTACATCTGTTAGACGACTCTTTTGTTTACTGCGCTCATCTTGAACTTCCATACGAATAGTGGTGAATACTTCGTCACTACCAACATTATTTGTACTTTCTATTTCAGCATTTTCATCTCCATCTGCAGGAGCAGTTGTTTCTTCTGAACCATCTTGTCCATCATCAATAAAAGCTAAATCATCACCATTTGGTGAGAAGATGTAGAAAACACTAAGAACAACCATTAGACTAAGCATTGTTAATAACCATACTGTTTGTTTTTTTAACATATAAATTCCTCCTTAATTTTTTGGCATTACTGAAATTTTATGCGTAGGGACATCAAGTACTCGTGACACTGCTTCTATCACTTGATTTTTTAAAGATGGTGTTTCAGCCCCTTTTGCAACAACGAAAACTCCTCTAACTTCTGGTTGTTTTGTTTGTATAAGTAGTGGTATTTCTTGATCACCGCTACGAAACAAAACTACTTGACTCTCTTCAGTTTGATCTTCTACTACTCTAGAACCGCCATTTCGATCTGTCTCATCCGTTGTTTGTTGACCTCTCGTTTGATTTTTTTCGTAAACTTGTTCACTAGTTGCATCAAGATTTACCATAACTTCTGCATCATTCACACCCTGTATCTTGTTAAGCATCGTAGCCAACTGACCCGACATCTCTTCTTCTAATTGCGATATATCAGAACTTGCCATTTCTTCTTCCCCTTTGGTTGGTTCTGATTGATCGCTTGGTGGTTCTAAACTCATTTCTGGTTCTTCATTAGATGAGAATATATTACTTATAAAAAGCAGTAGCAATCCTGTTAAACCTAATATGATTAAATAACCAATTTTCCTAGATGGCTTCTTGTCCTTCTTTTCCTTATCATTCTGTTCATTGTTCGGCCTGAAAAAAGAATCTATTTTATTTTTCAAGATGTCCCTCCCTCCCAATAAACGGTTACTTTTTTATCAGTAATTTCCCACAATTCCATAAGAAGCATCTCCATTTCTGAAAAATCCACCTCCGGACTTGTTTTCTCCGAATTTGAATCAATTACCACGTCTTCAACTGTATTCACCGCTCCCTCCCCTTGTTCAGCTTCTTTTATAAATACAATGACTTCTGTAAGATCCTCAAAGGAAACTTCGCTCTTTTCTGTAAATTGAAATTCGATGTCTTCTACCATCATGTTATATTGTTCCTTTAAGGGGTCCTCGGCAACATTTTCCAATTGGACAGCCATTTGTTCTAAAATATATGCATCTTGACTCGCTTGTATTTCATTTTTTTGAAATTCTATTTGATTTTCTAGAGAATCAGTTGATTTATATTGTTGTTCTATTTCATTCATGGAACTTGATATGACAGTATCTATATCGGTATCAAACAAGTGAAAAACTGGTTGCAAAATAATTAAAATTAATACCAATCCTGTTACTAAACGAACGTATTTTTTAAGGTCATTTGCAGGAATAAGTAAATCAATGATAGAGGCAATTATGATAAAAATTATGATTTGAGTTACCCAATCGATTAGTAAATTCATTGATTCTATCTCCCTATCGTAATAGTATGGTGAGATTACTAGCCGCCACGATAATCACAATTGCCAATAGAAACATAAGCGAAACGGCTAATAAACATGCAAGTATGTAAAGGATGTACGTGCTAATCGTATTCAATGCTTGTACGATTGGTCCTCCACCGATCGGTTGTAATACAGCAGCTGCAATCTTATAAATTAACGCTATTGCGGCGACTTTTATTGCAGGAAATGCAACAATAAATAAAATAACAACTAGACCAGCAATACCTAACGCATTTTTTAAAATTAATGAAGCACTCAAAATTGTATCTGCTGCATCTGTAAACGTACGACCGACCACAGGTATAAAATTACCGGTAACAAACTTTGCAGTTTTCATTGCTACACCATCTTGAATTGCTGAAGCGGTTCCTTGAACAGAGATAACCCCTAAAAATATGGTGAGAAATACTCCGAGTGTACCTAACGCAACAGATTTAAAAAGATTCGCTAAATGAGTAACTTTGTAATTTTCATTTAAACCGCTAATAATCACTAACATTGCAGCCAAGAATAATAATGGCAAAACAAATACTGAAATAAATACGCCACTAAAATTAATTAAAAAAATAATAATGGGATGAAAGAAGGAAATAGAAACAACATTTCCAAAACTAGCCATCATTCCTAAAACAAGAGGCAATAATGCAATCATAAAACCTTTCATTGTGTCAATTGCTTCTTTTGTATAAGAAGTTGCTAAATAAAAACTATTCAACACGAGAAAAATTAATACTAAAAATATTACGAAATACGCCACTCGACTAACAGTTGTTTTTTCAAATGCGGATTGCATAGATTGTAATACAACTGCAAATAATGTCAGCATAAGCAAACTTCCTAATAATTTTCCATTGAGAATTAACTCGTGAAATAGGTAGTGCAGTAATTGAGTAAGGATATCTTTGATAGAGAAAGAGTTTATATCTTTTATAAAATCGTAAAAACTTGTTTTTTCTAAATCAGGTATAGCCTGTCCATATTCATCGACAATTTCCTCCCAATAAGTCTGAACCCCTTCTATTGATATTTCATCTAATAGCGCATCCTTTAGTTCTGTAGTAGGGATTGGTTCAGCAGATATAGAAGCTTGTCCAATAAACATGAACAATATAGTGAAGAGAATCACTCGAATTCCTGTTGAATACTTCATTCACTTCAATTGCTCCCTTCAGGCTCTATATTTTTAGACATTCGGTAAAAAGCCAACAATTGCTTCAATAACTGATGTAATAATTGGAACTGCTAATAACAAAATAAATATCTTCCCTGCTAGTTCAATATACTTTGATACCGAATCTAGTCCTGCGTCCTTCGTTAGATGAGATCCTATTTCTGCTATATATGAAATACCTATTATTTTTAGAATCGTATTCAGGTATAACGTCTGAATATTCGCCTGATTTCCTAAGGAACGAATTGTTTCGAAAATAAGTTGAATTTGTTGAATTACTGAAAAAAATATAATGATAGCTGTAATTAAAATTAAGAAAAAAGCAAGTGATTTATTAATTTCTTTTAGTAAAATGTAAAGAATAGCTGCCACAACACCTAATAATACAATTTGGAGAATATCCATTAGAAAGCTCCTTAGAATAAAAATACCGATTTAATTTGTTGGAATAAATCTGATAATCCATTTACGACAATGACAAGAACAATAATAAAACCAATTAATGTCGCAAATTGAGCAATTTCTTCTTTTCCCATTTGTTTTAAAATTGTATGAATGAGTGCTACTATAATTCCAATACCTGCAATTTGGAACAGTATCGATGCGTCTAAAAACATGCATTTGCCCCTTTCTTCCCACCCATCGAGATATATTAGTAACTTAAATAAATAGCAGTACTAAAAATAGTCCACATAGCACTCCTAGTGTTTTTGATAACTTTCCATAATGTTGATAGGCGTCTTGAGCTTCACTCAGCTGTGTTTCTAAATAAACTTTTGTTAGATGGATATGCTTTTGTTGTTGTTCAATATCATGCTGCCCTAACGATTTTCCGAATTGAAGTAAGATTTCTTCATCACTAGACTGTAATGCAGAATTTCTTATTAAAAGACTTACCTGCTTCTCCCAAATTTGATCAAAATCAAAGGGTATTTTGTCCATTTGTTCAGCCATACCACGAAAAAACAATCGAATTGGGTCAGGACTTTTATGGGCGATAATAAAGAAAGCAGCTTGTAGTGAAACTTGACTATAAACCATTTCTGCTTCAAGTACTTGTAAAGCATTAATTATTTGTCGTAAATGTTTTGGTCGTTGCTTCAAGCGATTACTCCATTCAAACCCGATGGTGGTTGCTGTCACGATTAAAAGCAGTGCTCCAATCCACTTCATGTATAGTACTCCTCTTTGACAATTTAATTTCATCACCAGTTGAATCATAAACTTTCTGTATTTTACCTATGTTTGTCCCTTTCCCCAATAAAATATATCTTTCAAATACCTGTTGTTCTATTAACTTTTTCATAGATGGTCGCTTATTTAAATCCATCCATTGATTCGCATGAGCCGTACAGATAATAGTTACACCAGTATGAATCGCCTCCAATAATGCCTCTGCATCTTCCTCCGCTCCAATTTCATCGACAACAATTATTTCTGGTGACATAGAACGGACGAGCATCATCATTCCTTCTGCTTTTGGACAGGCATCCATAATATCAGTTCGTGCTCCTACATCATGTTGAGGAATACCTCGTAATGAAGCAGCTATTTCAGACCTTTCATCTACTATTCCTACCTTTTTTGACCTATTCATTGGTTGATCTATCGTCGCAATCATTCTTGTTAAATCACGAATAATCGTTGTTTTTCCTGATTGAGGGGGACCGATTATCATAGTATTAAGATAGTTATTATTTTGGTACATATATTTAAATACTTCTTGTGCTGCATTCCTTTTTTCCTTAGCAATGCGAATATTAAAACAAGATATATGTTGTAATGCCTTGACACCTTTACCCGAGGTGTTTACTCTTCCGGCAATTCCAACCCTATGTCCACCTTCTATGGTGATATAACCTGAACGTAGTTCTTCTTCCATGCGATATAAAGAGAATTCACTTATTTGATTTAATAAATAATTCCCATCACTTAATTGAGGTTTTGTATCTTCGAGCCACTCTGTGTATTTATCAAATATCAGTTCGATAGGTCTACCTATTCGAACTCTAATTTCTTGAAGTTCTTCTTCATTATGGATAATTTTTTCTTTTATACGGCGTTGTAAGTGTATTGGGAAGAGTCGTAAAATCTTGTCCATAATATTTCCTCATCTCTAGATAATCTTTATACTAAATGTATGTGATAGAAGATATATTATGACCAATTGGAGGTAACTGAAAAATTGATATTTAGTTAGGGGGTAACCTTGTTTTTGTATAAGCACAAAAAAACGCCCTAAAAAGTCTCTTTGACTTTTTGGGGCGTTCGTACATACATATTAAAATGGCTACGTGATTTAAGCTCTTGATACGTATTTACTATCAGATGTATTGATAACTAATACATCTCCTTCGTTTATAAAGAATGGAACTTGTACAATCAATCCTGTTTCAAGCGTCGCAGGTTTAGAACCACCACTTGCAGTATCACCTTTAATACCAGGTTCTGTTTCTGTTACTGTTAGTTCAACATTATTTGGTAGTTCTACCCCTAGAATTTCATTCTCATAGCTTATGATAGAAACTTCCATATTTTCTTTGATAAATTTCAACTGTTCTTGAATTTGTTTGCCTTGAATTTCAATTTGATCATACGTATTCGTATCCATAAATGCATGTGCATCTCCAGAAGCATACAAGTATTGCATTTTACGATTTTCAATATGTGCTTTGGCAACTTTTTCACCTGCACGGAACGTTTTTTCCTGAATATTACCGCTTCGTAAATTACGTAGTTTAGATCTTACAAAAGCAGCTCCTTTTCCTGGCTTCACATGTTGAAATTCGATTACTTGCCAAATATCATTATCTACCTCAACTGTGAGCCCTGTTTTAAAATCATTTACTGAAATCATTTTTTGTTCCTCCTATGTATGGGTATTAAAGCTGAATCAATTCTTTTGGAGCAAAGGTTAGTCGCTCGTTACCTGTGTCAGTTATCACAATGTCATCCTCGATACGACAACCACCAAGTCCTTGTACGTATATTCCTGGTTCTACGGTTACTACCATTCCAGGCTTCAAAATTATATCAGAACGAAAAGATAATCCAGGACCTTCATGAACCTCTAAACCTAGTCCATGGCCAGTAGAATGTCCAAATTGTTCCCCGTAACCTTTCTCTGTAATATAATCTCTTGTTAGGCTGTCAGCTTCTTTTCCAGAAATCCCAGGTTTCGTACCTTTCACTCCACGAAGGTTCGCCTCTAATACTATATCATATATTTGTCTAAGTTCTACAGATATTTCACCTACTGCAACCGTTCTGGTAATATCAGAACAATACCCATTGTACAAAGCACCATAATCTAGAGTGACAAGTTCACCAGATTCAATTTTCTTATCTGAAGCAACACCATGCGGTAAGGCAGATCGGTATCCAGATGCTACAATGGTATCAAAACTGGAAGAGGTTGCTCCTTGACGACGCATAAAGAATTCCAATTCATTTGAAACTTCAATTTCAGGTACTCCTGGTTTAATGTAATTTTGAATATGAGCGAATGCATCATCAGCAATTTTAGCAGCTTTCTTCATCACTTCTAATTCATCCTGAGTTTTAAACATACGCAATTCTTCAATCCATCCACTTACGGGAATAAGGTCAACAGAAAAAGATTTTTGGTAGGATAAATACTCTGAATAAGTTGTATAGTCCTTTTCAAATCCTAATCGTTTTATATTATTTTCACTAATTAGTTTACTAACTTCCGTAGCTACCCCACCTTTATGTTCTACGATATCAAAGTCTGGTGCTTGAGCAGTAGCTTGTTCTGTATATCTAAAATCTGTAATAAATACTGCTTTTTTTTCAGTAATCAAAGCAGTCCCCGCACTCCCAGTAAAACCTGTAATATAGCGTCTATTATACGGGCTACTAATGATAACAGCTTCAACATTATGTTCTTCCATTCGATTTCTTAATTGTTCTAGTTTAATCAATTCTCCAATCCTCCCATGTAGTCAGAAAACTATCTATTTTTGTATTTTAGTTTAACACAAATTCAATAGTTTGAATAATTATTCGGAGCTTTCTGATTGAGGAGGTTTCGCCTTTTGCCAGTCTTCATAATTATAAGATATAGAGTAACCTACAAATGTACCGTATAGAACAAACACGCAAATTGTTGTAACCCATGTATTCAACGATAGTTCAGTTATGTGTGGAACATTCGGAAAAAGTGGTTGAAATACAAAGAAAACAATTCCCCATACAGCTATCCCAAATACGATACTCACCCAGAGTGAATAAACTTTCTTTAACAATATATAGTAAAGAAATGCAATAACTACAGATACTATACCACCTATAAGAATTGTGAAAAAATTCCCTAACCATTTATCTGTCCAATCAGCATTGATCCATGAAGTTAATAAAAAAGATTTAGGTGATACCTCCATAAAATTAAAATAATAAAATATACTAGCTATTAGACTCCATAAAACCCCTCCTATAAACCCGGTAAATAACGACCTTGCTAGTAATGTGAGTCGATCAACATTTTGGTTAGAATGATTTTGTTTCGCAGAACTCATGTAGTTACACCTCCATCGATTAGTATTGCCAATCGAAGATGAACTATCACATTTTAAATGAAAATTCTTTACTATAAAGACAATCGAACATTGCATAAATAATAATTTAAAGGGAAGAATATAATATAAATAACGTCTAACTCGTTAATACAAACTTGTTCAAATATAGCAAATTGGTATATTATTAAGGTAAGTAATCTCCGTCTAATCCTCACTATTAAACCAAGAGAAAACTAATCATGCTAAGTGAAGGGCTACGAAGACACTTATAAAGTTGATAACCATCAAGTGATGTATATAAAATTGATTAGGAGGGGTGTAGATGAGAAATAAATCTATGGCTATACTGGTGTATATAATAATTGGATTAGCTGCTGTTGGGCTTTTTTCACAATTATTTGGGAATACTATTTCTTTCCTTTCCAGAATATTAGTTACCATTGTAATTGGGGCAGCCATCTTTGGTATACTTTACTACTTTTTTGTTAAGCGTAATTCCCCTACAAATACAGAAGATCGAAAAAAGTATAAACAAGCTGTGAAACAATCTAAGACTAAATATAGTTCCACCTCTTCTTCTATACCAAAAAAAACATCCCATAAAAAGAAACGAACAAAAAAAGCAAGTCATTTACGTGTAATTGAAGGAAGTAAATCGAAAAAAAAGAACCGTGCATCATATTAACGGTTCTTTTTTTTCGATTTATCCATGCCACTTTTTCAAAAATTTTTCAGTACTATTTTTTCCGGAAACAATTAATCTCTGTCTCATCTCTTCTGATAATGAGAAATTCATGGTTGCTGTCCCCTCAACAGGTACAAAAATAATATTTTTCTTATCGTTAGTAGAAATATATCTAGAATCATGTGCCTGTTTCATTGTAGAGAAGAGAGCTTGAAACATGTCAATTGCATTATCGATCTTTCTCGGCCCAATCTCTTGAGTTATTTCCGTTAATTTCACACCTAATAATGGCCGTAACGGTTTATTTGCAGGCTGATCAAAAATCCACATTGGAAAGTTACTGAGTAATCCTCCATCAACAACAATGCTTTTTTGTTTATACCTTCCAGGTACTCTTTTGGGCATAAAGAAATACGGAAAGCCAGCACTCATACGGACAGCCTTTGAAACCGGGAAATATTCTGGTTTTATACCATATACTCTTTCTAAATCATCAGGGATCACTACTAATTTCCCCAAAGATAAATCACTTACAACTACTTTTAAATAACCATCTTTAATATCAGAGAAGGTTTTAATATGTTTACGCTCTAAGACATCCGTCAACCATGTTTCAAGTTTATCCCCTTTGTTAATTCCAAGCTGGAAATAAAGAAATAGCCATTTTGACAAAGGTAAGAATTTTGTAAGCAAAGGTGGGTCCGCTAATGAAGAAAGATCTAATTCTTTTATAAGCTCATTAATTTCTTCATATGAGTACCTTGCTGCAATCATCGAAGCAATAATCGCTCCAGCAGATGTTCCTGCAACTCGTTCTAATTCAATATGATGTTCCTTAAAGGTTTCTAAGACACCTACATACGCAAAAGCCTTAACTCCTCCTCCAGAAAAAACACCATCTATATTCATAGCATCTCTCCATACAGTTGTTACTTCATATATAAGCACAACGATTAGGAGTTATTCCAATAAGTAAATATAAAATGAAAAAACCGAACTAATCGGATCAAACATCCCTAATAGCTCGGTTCTATTTTTAGTTTTGGTCTGTCTTATTTACTTGCTGGTCACTTTCTTTAATTACTTTTTTTAGATCCTTTACTCGTGAATCATCATTTTTAAAATAATTAACAAGGTCCCCAATACGATCAATAGAGTTCCAACTCAAATGATGTTCAATTCCTTCTACATCTTCATAAATATTTTCATCATTTACTCCAATTATTTCTAAAAACTCTTCCAACAATTCATGACGGAATACTAGACGTTCTCCGATCTTCTTACCTTTAGACGTTAATACAAAACCACGATACTTCTCGTAATCTAGATATTGATCTTTATCTAATTTTTGTACCATTTTTGTGACAGAAGATGGATGAACATCTAAGGCTTCAGCAATTGCTGATACACGGGCATATCCTTTCGATTCAATTAAGTTATATATAATTTCAATATAATCTTCCATACTAGGTGTAGGCATAAAACGCGCTCCTTAAATAGATATAAATAATTTTTATCGTAGGCAACTTTTTTTCTATACTATGAGCATACATGAATGTTGGGTTAGACTCAAGTTTTTATTACAGAGTGCAATTAACCGTAGCATTGCGAGTGCCCTATTGGCTCGGATAGAAATGACGAGCAGATGCTGTTGGGCAATCTTGTAAATCCCACTAGTTTCTGAAATATTCTACTAAATCAAACCTTGTCTATCTACAAACAATAAATATGAAGTCTAAATTCTTTCCTTTTAAATAAAAACTTTGAAAAATAGGCTCACTACACATATAATGATAATGTAGACTTAGAATTACGGGGGACCTAGAATGGAAATTTTAATTATTGCATTAGTCGTTTTATTAGCGGTAAGTCTATTCCGCTATTATAGACAAAAGAATTATTTAAAAGTATTAACCGAAGATCAATTTCGTGAAGGATATCGAAAAGCACAATTAATAGACGTTAGAGAGCCTCAAGAATTTGATAGAGGTCATATTTTAGGAGCTAGAAATATTCCAATGACCCAAATGAAACAACGTCTTGTAGAAATGCGTAAAGATAAACCAATTTATTTATATTGCCAAGGAAGTTCACGCTCAGCAAGAGCAGCCCAATTACTCCATAAAAAAGGATATAAAGAAATCTACCAGCTTAAAGGTGGATTTAAAAAGTGGACAGGTAAAATTAAGACAAAAAAATAGCATGAAAAATGTAAACCGAACCATCGTGTGATGTAGTTCGGTTTTTACTTTTTACTATTAGTAAGCAAATTATGTCATTGAATCAATTTCATAATTATTATATTTGGTATGAAATCCAAATGTTGTGCTGTTTGATTCCATTTTGTTAACTTAAAAAACCGCTACTTATATTAGTAACGGTCTTTTCAAGATTTATTTTAATGTAACTAGATTTTAAACAGGACTTATGAATAACTACTTATGGATTGTATCTTAATACTGGTTTTCTAGCCGCAGTTGTTTCATCCATACGCTTTACAATTGTATGATGAGGCGCTTCCTGGACAAGCTCGGGGTTCTCTTCCACTTCCTTCGCTATTGTGCGCATCGTATCAATAAATCCATCCAATGTTTCTTTTGACTCTGTTTCAGTTGGTTCCACCATCAAACCTTCTTCTACATTCAATGGGAAGTAGATTGTAGGAGGATGATAACCAAAGTCTAATAATCGTTTTGCCATGTCTAATGTTCTTACGCCGAGTTTCTTTTGCTTACTACCTGATAAGACAAATTCATGTTTGCAATGTTGTGGGTAAGGAAGTTCAAATGCACCTTCCAGCTCTCTCATCATGTAATTCGCATTTAATACAGCATACTCACTGACCTTTTTAAGACCTTCTGCTCCCATTGTACGAATATACGTATAAGCGCGTAGATTTATTCCAAAATTCCCATAGAATGGTTTAACTCTTCCGATAGATTGCGGTCGATTTTCATCAAAATCGTAACTATCTTTCTTTTTAATAATTAGTGGTTTCGGTAAAAATGCAGCTAGCTCTTCGCTAACTCCAACTGGACCTGACCCAGGTCCTCCACCACCATGTGGGCCAGTAAACGTTTTATGAAGGTTTAAGTGTACTGCATCAAAGCCCATATCTCCAGGACGTACATAACCCATGATTGCATTCAGATTTGCCCCATCGTAATACAGCTTACCACCAGCTTCATGGACGATTTCAGCCATTGTTAAGATATCTTTTTCAAACAATCCAAGTGTATTAGGGTTTGTTAACATTAAAGCAGCAGTATCCTTTCCTACTACCTGTCTTAAATCATCTAAATCTACTAACCCTTCATGATTAGATTTGACCGTAACAGCTTCAAAACCAGCAACAGCTGCAGAAGCTGGATTTGTTCCATGAGCAGAATCGGGAACGATTACCTTTGTACGTCCATAATCTCCTTTAGACTCATGAAATGCACGGATCATCATTAATGCAGTCCATTCGCCCTGTGCTCCAGCAGCGGACTGTAAAGACACTTCATGCATACCTGTTATCTCTTTTAATGATTCTTGAAGATCGTACATAACTGCCATTGCGCCTTGAACTGTGCTGACATCTTGATACGGATGGATATGACTAAACCCATCTAATCGAGCGATATCTTCATTTATTTTTGGATTATACTTCATTGTGCAAGAACCTAATGGGTAGAATCCAGAATCAACCCCATAATTACGGTTTGATAGACCTGTAAAATGGCGTATAATATCAAGTTCACTTACTTCAGGTAGTTCTGGAGGAGTCTGTCGTACATATTCCGAACCCAACTCTTCTTCTAAATCAAACGATTCAACATCTAACTCTGGTAAACTATAACTTGTTCTTCCTTCTTTACTTCTCTCAAATATTAGTGGAAAATCTTTATTAGACATGAACATCCCCCAATTCTTTCACAAATTGATCGATTTCTTGCTTTGTTCGTACTTCTGTTACAGCAACTAACATATACCCTTCAAGTGATTTATCAACTTTAGCAAGATCATAACCAGCAATTATACCTTTCTCTAATAATTGCTTATTAATTTTCGAGACTGCATCTGGAACTTTTATAACAAACTCATTAAAGAAAGATCCATCGAAAGCGATCTCCAATCCTGCTTCAAGAATTTTTTTCTTTGCGTATCTTGCCTTTTGCATATTCACACTGGCCAATTTACGTAATCCATGCTTACCAATCGAACTCATTGCAACAGAACTAGCTAATGCATTTAAAGCTTGGTTTGAACAAATATTGGACGTTGCTTTATCTCGTCGGATATGCTGTTCTCGAGCTTGTAAAGTTAACACATATCCTCTTGTGCCTTCTTCATCTACTGTTTCTCCTACAAGTCGCCCCGGAACTTTGCGCATTAGTTTTTTCGAAGTTGCAAAATATCCACAATGAGGACCACCAAATTGCGCGGGGATACCGAAAACTTGTGTATCTCCTGTCACAATATCTGCTCCGAACTCTCCTGGAGGTGTTAAATATCCAAGGGCCAATGGATTACTAGAAACAATCAACATTGTTTTCTGATGGTTCTCAAGTAATTGTTCGATTTTTTTCATTGGTTCTAATTGGCCGAAAAAGTTAGGATATTGAACAACTACACCAGCAATCGTATCATCCATTGCTTGATCTAATTGAGCTACATCGGTGATTCCATTTTCGGTATTAATTTCTACAACTTCAATTGACTGGCCTCTTGTATAAGAATCAATTACTGCACGATATTCTGGATGAACCGCTTTTGATACAAGTACTTTTTTTCTTTTTGTATGAGCAGCACTAAGGTTGACTGCTTCTGCCAAGGCTGTTCCTCCATCGTACATAGAAGAGTTTGCAACCGGTAATCCTGTTAATTCTGATATCATTGTTTGAAATTCAAAGATTGCCTGTAACTCCCCTTGAGATATTTCTGGCTGATATGGTGTATACGCAGTATAAAACTCTGAGCGAGAAATCACATGATCTACTACAGAAGGAATGTAATGATCATAAACACCTGCTCCTAAGAAAGATGTGTATTCTTTTGTATGAATATTTCGATTAGCAAGCTCTGTTAACTCTTTCGTTAGTTCATACTCACTTATAGGTGCTTTTAGATTCATTTCACCCTTAAAACGAACATGCTCTGAAATATCAGAAAAAAGTTCTTCCGTTGATTGAATTCCAATTGCATCAAGCATTTCCTGCTTATCTTGATTGGTCATTGGTAAGTAACGAAATTCCATTGGTTTTCCCCCTTATCTTCCTCGTTTATAAAATGGTGTTGAAACTATTTTAGCTTTCAATATACGTTTTCGAACTTTCACGTTAACCTCAGTACCTATTTCTGTAAATGTAGTATTAATTAAAGCTAAACCAACATTCTTATTCAGCGTTGGTGATTGTGTGCCAGAAGTGATAAAACCAATCTCTTCATCATCTTTAAGTACCACATAATCATGTCGAGGAATCCCCTTATCAATCATTTCAATTCCTGCTAATTTACGATTCACACCTGTCTCTACTTGATTTTTTAGGACTTCCTTTCCTATAAAGTCCGATTCTTTATTAACTTTTACCGCAAACCCTAAACCAGCTTCTATTGGAGAAATATTTTTTGATAACTCTTGCCCGTATAGTGCTAAATTAGCTTCAAATCGTAATGTATCACGAGCACCTAATCCAATGGGTTCTAACCCTTCCGCTTCTCCTTTTTCAAGAAGCAATCTCCATAATGCTGCCCCTGATGAAGCATCGATATAGATTTCAAAACCATCTTCACCGGTATACCCAGTTCGCGAAATAAGTGCTTTAGCTTCTATCCCTTTTATAGATACATTATTTTTAAATCTAAAAAATTTAATTTTTTGTAAAGATTCATCTGTACATTTTTGCAGTATATCTTCTGCTTTAGGCCCTTGGATTGCGAGCTGAACATACTGATCAGAAATATTTTCAACTACAACCTCATCATTTGTAAACGAATTTTGTTGTTTTATCCAAGTTGCATCTTTTTCCGTATTTGCTGCATTTACTACTAGCAAATATTCTTCCTTATCTAGCATGTAAACAATTAAATCGTCTACGGTACCACCATCTTCATAACACATAATGGTATATTGTGCTTTACCTGGTTCCAATTTAGAGATGTCATTTGTTAATACGTATTGCAATAACGATTCACTTTTTGGTCCTTTTATATATATTTCACCCATATGAGATACATCAAAGAGACCTGCCTTGGTTCTCGTTACTTCATGTTCATGTTTAATACCGGAGAATTGTACGGGTAAATCCCACCCTCCAAAATCAATCGTTTTTGCTCCAGAAGCTTCGTATTCTGGAAAAATTGGTGTTCGCTTTAGTTCACTCATTCCATCCACTCCCATTTTAGTTTGATGAAAAGCGCATAAAAATAGAGACTCCTCCAAAAAGAAGAATCTCTGTCCTTTAACCAGAAAGTTGCATACTCATTCTTCAAAAAAGAAAGAATACTTGCTTCGTGGGTGGTTTACCTTATCTCGTAAACACTCTCCAGAGTTGCGTCCTACAAGAGTCTATTTGCCTGAGAGATTCGTTCTTCACTTGCTCCTTCGGCGTTACCTTATGTGGTAAGCTCTCCCCTTGTAATCTTCCGCTGATGAAATATGTATATTTTGGATATACTAAATACCAAAATAAAGGAAAATCTATTTTCACTTGGATTATAACACAGATATTGTGGATTTTATAGAAAAAACCAAATTTTATTAACAAGAAAAGGGGATAACATATGGATTCTATCCAAGTCAACAAAGACGAACAGTTTATCATAGACCTGGATGATGCAATGCAGCGAGAAGAAAATCTAACAAGCTGGAAACTTTTCTCTATGGCATATGAAGCTGAAAAGCAAACGATGAGTCCTTCATTTAAAGGGCTACGATCAGTTAATCATTTATCACACCTTCAAATATTAGATCATCAACGAGAGGCAGCTGAACAAGTTATCGAAGAAATGGACGGTAGAGCTATTCTTGCTGATGAGGTTGGTCTGGGAAAAACAATTGAAGCTGGTCTAATATTAAAAGAATACATGGTAAGAGGACTTGTTTCTAAAGTATTAATACTAGTTCCAGCTTCACTGGTAAATCAATGGGAGAAAGAACTCAATGAAAAGTTTCTTATTCCTGCTATTGCACATCGTAAAAATTATAGTTGGTTAGATAATCATGTAGTAATTTCTTCTATAGATACAGCAAAACGCTCTCCAAATCGAGAAGAAATATTAGACATTGACTATGATCTCATTATAATAGATGAAGCTCATAAATTAAAAAACGATAAAACGAAAAATTATCAATTTGTTCGTGAACTTAAGAAGAAATATTGTCTTCTACTTACTGCTACTCCTGTTCAAAATAAACTACTTGAGTTATTTAACTTGATTAGTATATTAAAGCCAGGGCATTTAGGAAACTACCAAACATTTACTGAAAAATATGGAAAAGACAGAAAAAGAATGGAACAAGATCCTTACTTGAAACAACTAGTTCAAAAAGTAATGATTCGAAATACAAGGAAAGAGACAGCTTTGCAACCATCAAAAAGGAAAATAGAAACGGTGTGGATGGACTTCCCGAAAGAATTTCAACAAATATACGATCAGTTAGTTCAACTTTCGTTTGGAATGTCTTCATTTTCAAAGATTACCTATTTACGTGAATTTTGTTCTTCTCGTGAAGCGTGCTATATGTCATTAGTTAAATTCGTAAAAGATATAGAAGATGAACAACATCCACTAAAAAAAATAATCTCTGATTTAGAATCATTAGAACAACATGTAAAAGCGGAACAGATGGTAAAGTTAATTCAATCTTTAGGTGATGAAAAAGTAATCGTATTTACAGAATATAGAGCTACACAATACTATTTGCAATGGTTCTTACAACAACATGGAATTACGTCCGTTCCATTCCGTGGTGGATTTAAACGCGGAAAAAAAGACTGGATGAAACAGTTATTCAAAGATCATGCCCAAGTACTTATTGCTACAGAGGCTGGAGGCGAAGGTATTAACCTTCAGTTTTGTCATAATATGATTAATTATGATCTACCATGGAATCCAATGCGTTTAGAACAACGGATAGGAAGGATTCATCGATTTGGTCAAGAAAAAGACGTACAAATATATAATTTAGTTATTAGAAATACGATCGAAGAACATATGCTCTCCCTATTGTATGAAAAAATTGATTTATTCCAAAATGTAATCGGTAATCTAGATGCTATATTAGCTGAGTTAAATGTTAAAAGTCTTGAGGCAGAGATGGAATCCATTTATAATGAATCGAGTTCTAGTGGGGAAGTTCGTATTAAATTAGATAATTTGACCTCCATAATAGAACAATCAAATCCATCAGATAGTGAAATGGAGGAGAAAAAGTATGGAAATTCATGATTTAAATTCTTTTCTTAGTGATTATTTTAAAACAAAGAACTGCTCGATTGAAGAAAATCTAGATGGAAAAATGATCATTCAGTTAACGGAAGAGATGGATCGAGAACTAATGAATAGGCCATTTTACTGGCATTATATAAAAAAGATAGGACGTCAAGGTGATCCAATGAAATTGTCACTGATAACCAACCCTGATAAGAAAGACGAACAAGGAGAATGGATTCATTTCGGCAGCCCTCGCCTACACCAAATACTTGAAAAATTAAAACAAGGTGAACGACTTACAAAATTATTTGAGGTCATTCATACTGCCGAAAAAACCCCTCTGTATCCGTGGTTAATTACCAATATCAAAATTAGTTATAGTGGAAGATACAAAAAGGATGAAATACTATCTATGGGGGTACAATTAGTAAATGGTAAAATGATTGTCGATGCAATGGAGAAGCTACAGAAAATTCCATTGGAAAAATCCATTTCCGATTACTGTTTTACCATGTCACCCATGATTAAACTCAAGAGTGGTTTTAAGCGCATTCAAGATACCATTACCACATATATTGAAAATCAGGAACATAATTGGGCAACCGATTCTTTTGAAGTTTGGAAAGAGGAGAAAAAGACGCTTACACACTTTTATGAAGATGATTTAGAGCATAAACGATACATGCAGGAATTAGAAGACCTAAAAAAGAGATATCAACCTACGATTGAAATTACGGTTATAAACGGTGGTATTTTTTATTTAAAAAATAATTCCTTGTAATAAAAAAAGAAATGGTTCATTTTCCATTTCTTTTTTTATACCATAGTTTAAATGTAAATGGTAAAACTCCAAACCAACGACTCTGATATAATCCATTTGTTTTTTGATGAGTATTCTTTCTTTTTTGTTTTTCTTCCTTTGGCAGATCGATATAAGTAATTACTTGTTCAGTCATATATCTTAAATAGTCATTTCCTTTCATACGCACACCGCCTTTATTTACTAATTAGTTTGGTCAGTCCTTAAATTATTATTCAAAATATTTTCAAATACATGCAGGATAATACTGAGTTATGTAGAAAGTATATATAGTCAGAAAATCTTCGAAAGGAGGTAGATGCATGAATGAAGTAAAAAAACTTTCTGACTCCCTCATTCAATCTGCGGTCGCATTACAATCTTCGGACATACACTTTTATCCTTATTCTACACAGACGGAAATATATTTTCGTATTCATGGAAAACGTACACTACATCGAAAGATTTCTTCAAATCAATATCGATTATTAATCACCTATTATAAGTTTATTTCAGGAATGGATATTGGCGAGTCCAGAATACCACAACATGGTACAATAATCTGGAGTGAAACGTCGAACACTTATTCTTTGCGTATTTCTACCCTTCCCCACTATTTACTAGAGAGCATAGCAATACGAATCCACCCACAACAATCTCATCAGATAGAGCAGAAATTGTTTCTTTTCCCAAATCAAATTCGTCACATAAAAAAAGAATGGTTAACAAATCAAGCAGGTATCATTCTACTAACAGGTCCAACTGGAAGCGGCAAATCAACCACTTTATATGCACTATTAGAATCCATACTTGCTGAAAAGCCATGTCAAACAATTACACTAGAAGATCCTATTGAAAAAAAGATGGATAATGTATTACAAATTCAAATTAACGAGAAAGCAGGTATATCCTACCATACTGGACTAAAAGCTGCACTACGGCATGATCCAGATATTATTATGGTTGGAGAAATTCGTGATCGTAAGACCGCTCATTTTGCACTTGAAGCTGCTTTAACTGGACACCTCGTTTTTAGTACTTTACATGCTAAGAATGCTATTGGAACTATATTTCGATTAAAAGAAATGGGGTTGAAGGATATTGACCTTGAGCAAAGCTTATTAGCTATTGGAGCAATCCAACTCTTACCGATTCAATATAAAGGCAAAAATAGAAGAGCTGCAATAATGGAATTGTTAGAAGGAGAACAGTTGTCAGAAGTAATAAATAATCAACGAAATCAACTTGAATACCGTTTTACATTTGAATATCTACGAAAGAAGGCTTTTGCATATGGCTTTATATCTAAGGAAGATTATTCAACAACATAAGCTATCTTCTAGCAAACAACTTCGCTATTTACAAATTCTAAGCAGAATGTTATCGAAAGGGTTAACGATTTCTGAATCACTTGACACACTTACTTTCTATCAAGAATATAAACATATTGCTGAAATGATAAAACAAGATCTTAAGAATGGATTACATCTAGATGAAGCACTTGAAAACGTCCATTTTCACCACTCTATTATTACACACCTTTATGTTGTGAGGGATAATGGTAATTTAGAAAACCGCATAAAGCAAAGTGTAAATCTATACCAAAATCGAATAAATTATCAGAAGCGATTTCAACAAGTAGTCCGATATCCACTTATTCTGATAATAACGTTTAGTATTATATTATTTTTTGTGTATAATCAAGTCCTTCCTTCCTTTCAATATCTGTTCGTAAGCAACCTTTCCCCTCCACTTCAACTCGTGTTTTTTATGTTACAATGGGTTGGTTATTTTATTCTTATTGTGTTATTTTTCTTCCTAATTGCCTTTGTATTTTGGTCCTTCTACAAAAAAAGGATATCTACGGAGCTGAAGATAAAGATCTTTTCTAAAATCCCTCTTCTTGCAAGTTACTATAGAAAACAAACATCTTTTCATTTTGCTACGCAATTAAGTTCACTGCTTGAGGCAGGTTTGTCATTTCATCAATTACTTTCTTACATGGCTAATCAGGAGAAATTGCCGATTATTACCAATTATTCAAAACAGATGCACTTGCAATTAGCAAAAGGAAAATCATTAGAGAGTTTACTTACATCTTTTGTCTTTATTGAAAAACAACTAAAAGCAATTATGTCTACTAGAGTTGATGCAAAGACGCTTGCTAAGGACTTACACGTGTATGCTGAATTGTCTATGGAAGAAATGTACTACCAATTAAACAAGATAATTACGTATATTCAACCTATATTTTTTATCATTATGGGTGCTTTTATTATTTTCATCTATATTAGTATCCTCTCTCCAATGTTTGAAATAATGAATACAATTTAAGGAGTAGATAATATGTTTAAAAAAGAAGAAGGTTTTACACTCATTGAAATGCTAATTGTGCTAATGGTCATTTCCGTTTTAATGATCCTCATCATCCCTAATATTGGTAAAAAAAGTGAAGACGTACATTCAAAAGGTTGCGAAGCATTGGTCAGTGTTGTTCAAGCTCAAGTAGATGCATTTTTACTAGAGACGGGACAACTCCCTAGTTCATTGGATGACTTAGTGGACAATAATTATATTACTGGAGATCAATTAACTTGTCCTAACAATAATGCACTAACTTATTCGAACGGCAAAGTAAATGCCTCCTAGCAAGAATGGATTTACACTCATCGAAGTATTATTCTCTTTAGCCATTTTAATGGTTATAATAGCCCTCTTCTCACCTTTACAAATAAATCAACTAAATCAATTAAAAGAGAACCGATTTCTTGAGTTACTAGAATATGATGTCTTGTATATTCAATCACGAGCAAGAATGTATGAAAATGAACGTGTTCTAATTCGATTTTATGCTGATGAATACAGAATAATTGAAGGAATGAATACCAATGAAGTTCGTCCATATCCAACAGGATTATCAATTGACACATTTGGTAGAAGAGAAATATATTTCAATACGAATGGCACATTTATTCAGCCGCGAACAGTACGGGTGTATGGAATTTATAAATCATATCGATTAACTTTTCCACTAGGGAAAGGGCGTTTTTATATTGCAGAAATCTAATGGGTTTAGTTATATGGAAGTGTTAATGGCAACTTTACTCTTTTTTACAATAATCATATTGCTTCTTCCTCTTTCCTCTCTTCTAATGAAAGAGCAACTCGTGCTTCAAGAAAGACGAACAATAGCTTATAAATTACATGATAAACTACAATCAAACCTATGGAATGATCTTCAACACGAACAATCTACATTCTTATTGGAGAACTCTCAAACAGAGGTAATGTTTGATTTTGAAACAGATCAAAGAATACTCACAGGATGTGCACAGTGGGTAAATATAAATCATCGCCAAGAGGAGTATTGTTTGCATGGTAAATCTCCGAAATAATCGAGGTTTCTCGTTAATCAGTCACTTATTGATGTTGACAATTATCTTAATTACACTTCCTTTTATAAGTTATATGTTACAGTCCACAGAAACTCCATCTACTAAGGAAGAACTGTCTGTTCATCAATTTTTCCAATTTATACGTGATGATGTGATTCGCTCTCTTCATGCAGTGACCACAAATGAAAAACTGGTATTAACTGTGCCAAGTGAGTTAAATGAACAAACCGTTATTTACGAACAATACGGAAATGTGATTCGACGCCAAGTAGATGGAGAAGGATTTGAAATTTATGTAAGAAACATAGCTGAATTATACTTCCAACAGTTAGAATTTGGATTTCAAATTATATTAACGACAAGTTCAGGGGAACAATATGAAAAAACAATTAGTTTTTATTAACAATGAACAAGGATTTCTATTCATTTATGTTATTTGGATTATTAGCTTCCTATTTATAAATATATCATTATTGACTATTTATTATCATCATGATCAACAGATAACCGATTTTCATTTAAAACAACTCCAGTCAGAGACATTGTTTCAAATGAGCAAGGTAGACGTTGAAAACGATATAGAGGAATTTATCGATACACAAAAATCTAAATATTATTCTTATCCTGATGGAGTGGTTGAAGTACGGATAAAATCAAGAAAGCAACATATTCTTTCATTATCTTTCATTATTTTTTTGGATGAGGAACCTTTTTATTCCTATGATCATTTTTACAAATTTGACGAATAAAATTTATTTAATAGGTTATTCTAATTACAACTTCTAATACAAATGTTTATGAGAAACGTTTACAATCTTATCCAGCTCGTATATAATAACTATGAAAAGGCTACCTACAAAGGAGGGGGAAGACATGGATCGTATGTTTCGTGTTCTTGCCTTTTGGACAGGTATTTTTACAGTAATGTTTTATGTCGGTGACATGATGAATACTGCACTTCTATTCCTGGCTCAAACGGCGTTTTTCCTTACATTAGGCTATTTAAAATTATCCGAACGTATGTACATGTATTTATTTGGTGCATATTGTACTGTATTTCTAATTGGATATACTTGGTATTCCGAGTTTATACTTGTACCTGGGTTTGGACATTAAAACCAAGAAAAAACCACATGAATCATGTGGTTTTTTCTTATGCCCGTCAGGCTTGAAAAAAAGGATTTTCATCTTTTTCTGCTTGTATGGTCGTAATTGGACCGTGTCCGGATAAAACTTGATATTGTCCCGGTAATTGATATAGTTTTTCTCGAATTGAATGTTCTAATATGCCTATATCTCCTCCTGGCAAATCAGTTCTACCAATTCCTTTTTGAAACAGGACATCTCCGCTGATAACTAATTGTTGTTCAGGAAATATATAACTTACACTACCAGGGGAGTGACCAGGTGTATGATATACTTGCATTGAAAACTCTCCAATAGTTAAACTACCTTCTTCCACACTGAATTCTACAGGAGCTGCTGTAATAGATTCTCCCATTAACTTATATGATCCATTCAAATTTGGATCGCTTAACCACTCGTGTTCTGCCTGATGTAAATAAACTGGGGCATTTGTTTTCTGACGAATCTGTTCTAACGCCCCAATATGATCAAAATGTGCATGAGTTAATAAAATCGCATTAATAGATAAGTTATGTTCTTCAATTATAGAAAGAATTATTTCTGCATCTCCACCTGGATCAACAACAATCCCATTTCTTCCCTCTTTGATAATATAACAATTCGCCTGTACAAGGCCAACTGGTCTAGCAATAATTTCCATAAAATTCTCTCCTTATTTTTTATAATAACTCGACAAAAAAGATGGAATACTATAAAATAATAATTGATAACCGTTAGTTACATAATAATACATATATTCCTTTCGACTCAATAGTAATTAAGAAAAAGAGTTGGAATGAGGAGGTTAATTAAAGATGGAAGCGTATTATCACATTATCCTTGGAGTATTACTTTTAGGAGTCACTTTATTAGCTGTTATTTCTGTTATTCGTCAGCTAAAGTATAAAAACATGTTTGCATTATTATTTTCAGCGATTACTGCTGTAACCTTCGGATTCTTTTCAATCGCTACGATTATTAAAGAAATTATTGGTTAATTACAATGAGAAAAACAACAATTTTGCTTTTGCAATATTGTTGTTTTTTTGGTTCTAAGTCAAATGTTGGGGTGAGCAATTAGCTCACTCCTATTTATATTAAACCATTTTGTTTTTATATTGATGATGGTAATAGTATCCTTGCTCGAAAACGATCGAAAACGTTTATATCCATAATCATGTACCTTTTTTGTCCACTCACCACATTGTGGACTCCAACTCCCACCTAATGTAATAGATACCTTCTCGTACTTCTGTATTTCCTTCTTCCAACTCAGGTAATGTTTTTTAAGAATTCAATTGCACGCATCACCTTATTGTTTGGTTTAGTGGTTTAAACAATGATAACAAAAATAGGAGATTGCGTGTTTTTTATTAATTAAAATTTTCCTTTACTCCAACAATTATTTTAGAACCAAAAAAACCTAACAACAATCGGATTGTTGTTAGGTTTCCTATAGGTTTAATTATGTTCATTTGATTCATCTTTACCGAAATCTACGAAGCGGAATAAATCACCATATATAATGGAATCTGAGTAAGCTAATTCTTGGTCAACTTTTTCTTGAATTGAATCACATGCACTCGCTACTTGTTCTTTTTGCTGATCTGCTTCTTGTTCAGATGATGTTTCTTCATCAATGATGTCATCTACAGGTTCACCAGTTTCCCTGTCATAACATACACCTACAGTTTTTATATAGTCTTCACTAACGAAATCACCGTTACGAAGTGCTATATAATCTTTACGATCTTCACTAAACATATCATTACCGAAATAGATATCTTTATCTTCTTCAATACCTAACATATTAAGCATTGTCGGTTTAAGATCAATTTGTCCTGTTACTTCATCCATTACTTTTCCTTCTCCATGTCCAGGAATATGAACAAATAAAGGAACACGTTGTAACTGTACTTGATCATAAGGAGTAATCTCTTCTTTATCTAAATACTGTGCCATCGCACGATTATGATTCGCACTAATTCCTATATGATCGCCCATAATCACAATTACCGAATCTTCATATAACCCACTGTCTTTTAAATCTTGGAAGAACTGTTCAATAGCTTCATCCATATATCTTACAGCTGGGAAGTAATTATTAAGTGTATTTGAGTTTGAATCAAATTTATCAATAGACGTGTCTTCTTCATGCATTTCAAATGGGAAATGGTTTGTTAAAGTTATAAACTTACTATAAAAAGGTTGTTCCATTGATTCTAAATACTTAATTGATTGTTCAAAGAATGGTTTATCTTTCAATCCCCAACCAATTGAATTCTCGTTTGAAACTTCATAAGCCTCTTCTCCATAAAAATTGTCAATCTCTAAGCTGTCATACATACCATCACGGTTCCAGAAGCTTTTATTATTTGCGTGTAAAACTGATGAAGTATACCCTTCTTCTTTAATCATTTCAGGAAATGCATTGTATTCATTCCCACCATGAGTAAAGAATACTGCACCACGTGAAAGTGGATACAAGGAGTTCTCAACTAAAAACTCAGAATCAGAAGTGTTTCCTTGGCCAGTCTGTTCATAGAAGTTTTCGAAGTAATACGTATCTTCATCTTCAACTAAACTGTTTAAAAACGGCGTTACTTCCTCACCATTGACATCATTATTAATTACAAAATGTTGTAATGACTCTGCATTAATGAAGATAACGTTCTTACCTTCAGCAACACCGGACATTTCTTCACTACGTTTATGATCGATATTCGTTTCGATAAATTCCTCAATTTCAGGTATTTCATTCCCATCTGCAAATACTCGTTGGGATTCTGTCTTTGAGTGAACAACAATATCGTATATATGGTAATTAAATAAACCGATATTTTTAACTAAATATTCTCTGTCAAACGCACGAGTAAATAATTGTGGACGTTCCATCTCTGCTAAGAAAAAGTTTCCTGCAAGTAGGACTAGAGAAAATGCAACTGCTCCAACTTTTCCACTCTTTGGATATTGAACAGATAAAGTACCTTCATATTTCTTACTTAAAATCCAAATAATAACGACATCAGCAAAGAATAATACATCATACGGTTTGATTAAGGTCAAAATACTTGAACCTAAATCTCCCATATTACTTCCCATAAATAATTGTGGGATGGTAATAAAATCTGTAAACTGACGATAGAATACGAGATTTGCCCAAATAATCAAGGAAGCAAATAACGCCATATAGCGAATATATTTCATTTGCCTTGAAGTCTTATTAAACCAAACTGCAATCGTAAATATTAAGAATGCAGATACAAATGGATTAATAAATAAAATTAACTCTTGCATCGAATTGTCTATTCCAATGTTGAACATGAATCTATATACAATATACGTTTTTAGACCAAATAATATCGCTGCTAGTACATACAACGGCATCTTTGGTTTTTTGAAGAATTTCATAGTTCTCCTCCTAGTTTCCTAACTCATTCATCTAAATTTCATAGTACAATTACTCATTATGGATTATCTTCCACCTTTTTAGCAATTGTAAACTACAATTAATAAAATACTTATTAATATAGACGAATATCATGCCATTAAAGTTTCACTTTTATAAGATTTTTTTACACTGTACTCATAAGTTACTATTTTAGTAGAAAATCAAAAAAAATCAAGTGAAAAATGTGCTATTTTTTGAAGAATATACCAAATATGCTGCTCCAATAATACCTGCATCATTTCCTAATTGCGCAGTTTTAATGGAACATGCTTCTGCAACTCTTGGTAGTGCATGTCTATTAAAAGCTTGCTGGATAGCTTCAATTAACTGATTCCCAGCTTTGGAAACTCCTCCACCGATTAACACTTTGGAAGGGTTTATTATTACACCCATATTAGCTAACACTTTCCCTAATACATCAGCAGTGTGATCAACTATCGATTTTGCGGCTATATCACCTTCAGATGCAAGTTCAAAAATTTCTTTCGATGTTATTTCACCATTACTATTATAAACTTTCGCTAATTTTGACTCAGGTATTTCAATTACTTTTTCTAATGCTTGTCTTACTATACCTGTAGCTGAGGTAATTGTTTCTAAACAACCATTATTACCACAATTACAAGGTGCCCCATTCTCTTCCACTATCATATGACCCAATTCTCCAGCCATTCCATTTGCCCCATTTAAAATTCGGCCGTTGGCAATAATCCCTCCACCAACACCAGTTCCAAGTGTAATAGCAATTAGATTGTCTGCTTGATTTCCTGCACCAACCCAATTTTCTCCTAGTACTGCAATATTCGCATCATTTTCAACATACACCGGGACTTTTGCATATTGTTTAAACGCTTCAGCTAGAGCAACATTCTTCCATCCAATATTAACTGCTTCATACACGAATCCATTTTCTGAATCGATAAAACCTGGTGCGCCTACACCGAGTCCTGCTATCGATGATAAAGAGTATCCTAAATTAGCCATTTTTGACTCAATAGATGACCAGATTTCTGGAACAATATGTTTTCCGCCATCTACTAAGCTTGTAGGTACTTCCCATTTGTGTAGTATACTTCCATTTTCAGAGATAAAACCTATCTTAACCGTAGTTCCTCCAATATCAATCCCCACTAATAAATGTTTCTCCACTATCCATTCCCCTTTAAATGATTATTTTTTTCTTTTTTCACGCAAAGTTTAGCCATTTGAAATTCTTGTTGAGTAATAAATCCATATTGGTACAAATCATTTAATTCAAGTTCTATTAATTCCAAATCTCCAAGACGATCACCAGTATAAATAAACGCACCAAAGCGTTTTAATAAATTACGAACATCAATCATCGTTTTCAAATTAATCACCAATGAATATTATACCAAAAGCTTTTAGTAATGGGAACTAAACAAACGAAAACCCGAATCACTTAACGATCCGGGTCTTTCGGGTCTAATATATCAGGTCGGCGATGCTTTATCGGTACTGGCATACGAATGATCACATCTCGCAACGCTTTAGGTGAAAATGGAATAAACGGCCAAAAATAAGGAATTTTAAATGTTGTCATTTTTGTTATATACAATAACCAACAAGTTATCCCTACTACATAGCCAATCACTCCAAAACTTGCAGTTACTAGTAATAAAATAATACGTACAATTCGATTAGCCATACTCAACTCATAACTAGGGGTCGCATAAGAACCGATTGCTGCAGTAGCGATATACAGAACAACCTCATTGGTAAACCACCCTACTTGTACGGATACTTCACCTATCATAATCGCGGCAACTAATCCGAGTGCGGTCCCTAATGCAGATGGAGTATGAATGGAAGCCATCCTTAACATATCTAGCCCTATCTCCGCGATTAGAAATTGAACAAGTAGAGGTATTACCCCTGGATCATCAGGACCAATAAACTCTAAAGCATCTGGCAATAACTCTGGATGTGAAGACATTAAATAATAAAGAGGCAGTAATATCATTGAAAATACAATCGCAAAAAAACGTACCATTCTTAAATATGCACCAACTGTTGGCTTCTGACGATACTCTTCCGCATGTTGTAAGTGATTCCAAAACGTTGTTGCAGTTATCATAACACTAGGAGAGCCATCAATAATTAGCAGTATATGTCCATCATATAAGTGAGCAGCTGCAGTATCTGGTCTTTCTGTATACCTTACAGATGGATAAGGATTCAAATAACGATCACTTAAAAACTCTTCAATTGTTTTCTCAGCCATCGGTAGTCCATCTGTGTCAATTTTTTCTAATATTGATCGTATTTTGTCTATATGTTTATTATCTGCAATATCTTCTATATAACTTATCACTACGTCTGTTTTTGATCTTCGACCGACCTGCAAATATTCCATTCGAAGTGAACGATCTCGTACTCTTCGTCTTGTTAATGCGGTATTAAATACTAATGTTTCAACAAATCCATCTCTCGGTCCACGAACTACTCTTTCTAAATCTGGTTCTTCAGGTGAACGTGAAGGGTAAGTTCTTGAATCAATTATAATCGCCTTATCTATACCATCTACAAATAAAGCTGTTGCTCCTGCTAATACAAAATCAGCTGCCTGATAGATATTATCTATGGGTTCAATTTCTATATAAGGAATGTATCTCTTAAGGAGTTTTGTTAATGTATCTTTATCCAGTTCATTCTCTTCTAACTCAGCCAATGTTTTCATGATAAATAACGATATATCATCTTTAGCAAAACCATCAACCATGAACATAGCCATATCTTTGCCTGCATAATTTAAATCTAAATAGATTAAATCAAAACTTTTATCCACACCTAAATAACTTTTTAGAAATGTAACGTTGTTTTTTAATTTATGGTCAATTGGTCTTTTGTCCTGTTCCATTCGTTACCACCCATGATCTATATGATATGAATAGTTTATTACGAACCATAATTTCTATACTAGAATCCTTCATATATTCTTTTTGTTTAACATATATAAACATATAGACAAGCGATAAAGGATGAGGAAGATGTGGAAAAAATATATCCTTCCAATTATAGGCGGTTTAATATTTGTGCTTACTATTTATATTATCAATATTGATAAACAAGCAATTAGTTTTTTTCCGTTAGATGATACACACACTTTTAATTATGCAGATACAAAGATTTCACTTATAGGAGAGGAAGATACAAATCGTTACGAAATGCAATGGAATATAAATTCACAGAGTGATGAGGAATTAACCATGCGGCAAGATGTTTCGTTATTATTTCTAAATGGTAGGCTGAAAGGAGTTCGTAGTAAATGGCAACAAAATACAGATAAAATTGATATTCAAGAAAATTTTATTGGACAAAACTCGAATCATTTTGAGAGTATTTCTTTTCATCAAGGAGAAATTCATATTGATGATAATACAATAAGAAGCATCCAGCAAATGTCTCAAGATGATTTGTATGTCATTGACTCCCCTTCAGAGCCAATTGCTTCATTTAAAGAACCTGCTAACGAATATGAAAAGGAGTGGGAAGAGGTCTTAAATCGGACGTCTAATCAACAATTAATTTATCAATGGCAGCAACTCATACATTATTATCAAGTTGATTCCTCCAACTATTATGTTATACCTTTAACAAAATTAGTTTTATATGAAGCGTCTCCGTTGCCAAATATGACAAAAGAAAAATCAGATCAAGTGATTGGACAATTGTGGGAGGGCCTCTACAAAAATTATATTATTCCAGCACTTGATCCACCGAACGATAATCTTAGTAGCTTTGTACCGCTAATTTTAATCGATAAAGAAGCAAAACATTTATTTGTTCTATTTGAACTAAACGGAAAAAAAGAGCAGCTAATTCAGCGATTGCCAAAAGCTACTCTAAAATGATTAATAATTGGATAAGTCTTGCTGAAGATCAATTAAATCCTGATTATCAGGAAATCGGTCTAAACCTTCGCCCAATACTTCTTTTGCCTTATCAAATTCAAAATTATTTGCATAAATTATAATTAAATTATTGTATGCTTCAGGAATAGTTTCTTCATACTCTAGACTTTCTTCTAAATCAGCTTGTGCTAATTCAATTTCATCTTGCTGAATATATGCATATGAACGATGGAAGAGAAAATAAGGCATTAACTCATTATTATCGTTATTTGTTTTTAAATCATTTAATGCATTGGTAGATATGTCAATTGCTTCCTCAAATTGATTATCAGATAATTTTTCTTCTACTTCAATCAATTTAAACTCTAAAGAAGAAGCGTTGTTATCAGTACCATACATGAGTAACCCTGCACATAAAATAATAAATGCGATGATTGCTCCTAATTGATATTTACCATTCTTCTTATTAGGTACGTATAGACAAGCGGCTACTAAAAAGCCTCCAATTAGACCTCCAAGATGAGCACCCATATCTATTTCCGGAATGGAAAATCCAATGACAAGGTTTACTACAAGTATGAAAACAATATTCATACCCATCGTATCTTTAAATACATCTTTATAAATTAAACCAAAGAATAACAATGCCCCAAACAATCCAAATATTGCACCAGATGCCCCGGCAGAAATACTAATGGAAGTAGCAAAGCTAGCTATCGAACCAGCAATTCCTCCAAGGAAATAAATAACTAAAAATCTAGTTCTACCAAAAATTCTCTCAATAGCTGTTCCGAGATAAAATAAAGCAACCATATTCATTAAGATATGGACAAAACCAATATGTAAGAACATGGAAGTTAACAACCTCCACCATTCTCCTTCCATAATCAATGGATTATATTTTGCACCCATATCTATAAGCGTATCAATATTTTCACTTCCGCCATTATTTATTTGTTGTAAGAAAAAGAGTAAATTAAGTGCTATTAAAATATATGTAAATAATGGTTTCCCGTTTGAAAATACTTTACGCCTTTTTTCTATTCTGTTGTTAAAATCATGAAGTATGGTTTGCTTATAGAAAGAAACTTTTCTTTCTTTTTCTTCATCATCCATTTCTTCTATTTCATCTAAAGAGAGATCTAGACCTGTTTTTTCTCGTAAACGTTTAATTTCATCGGAACGCACTGATTCATGTAAAAAATATACATTCATCGTAAATGGCTTTTTTGCATTTGAAGTAATCGGTTTTTTTAATGTTTGCCAGTCATCACCAATCGGTTCCTCGCTAGCAGTATAAATGGTGATTGCTTCAATATGTTTTCCTTTGAACATCTTTCTCATTTGATGAATGCGTTGATATGTACTAGTTACATCTTGTTTAAGTTGATTTTGCCAATCAAACCTCTGTGGCAATACTCTAATGATGACTGAAGTGTTGTTTTGAAATCTTTCGAACCAAAGCTCATCTGTTTCCTCATTATTATTAATTAATTCAAATCCTTGTTGAAATAGTTGATAAGCTAATTGGTACTCCATATATAAATCGTTTATGTACATACACCAACCTCCCCATGAATATCATACCAAAACGAAATATCTTTGCACAGGATTATCATGGCGGATACTTCTAAAAAACCTTAGAAGATGAGTGAAGAGATCTCTACACTTATCTTCTAAGGTTTTAATAATTATTTCTACTTGCTGTTGGCTCATCAAAAAGTTTTGATTGAACACCTGGGAAATTCATAGCTAACCGAACTGCTAACTTACGTATAATACTTATTGCAAATAGTGTATTAAATAATTTATACCTCCACTTTAATATGACTAAAATCAAAGATATAAATAATGCAATCGAAATGAGTGGACGCATTAAGAAATCATTCCTTCCTAACTCTATATGTAAATATAGTTTTTTCAAGAATGATTTACTTATACATAGAAAAATTAACTACCAATAATTCCTTTTTCAGTTACTAGATAATCAACCGGTAGATCGTGTGATTCCTTGGGTAAAGAAGGAACTATCTGTAACTCACTACATATTGATAATGTAGGGGCTTGTGTGCTTGGTAACATACGATCGTAATAACCTCCCCCAAATCCAATCCGATAACCGCTTTTATCAAAAACAACACCAGGAACTATACATAAATCAAGTAATTCAACTTTCACAGAACTTGTTCGCTCAATAATAGGTTCTTCAATTCCAGCGTATACAACTTCTAACTGTTCAAAAGAAGTAATTTGATAATATGTCATTGTTTTATCAGTCGGATAACATTTTGGAACAGCAATTACTTTGTTTTCTTTCCATCCTTGTTGAATAATTTGTTTTGTATCCCACTCAAATCCTTTAGAAACAGTAATTCCAATTATAGATGCATTCTTCCAAAGATCTAATTGAAATAATAGTTGTTGTTGTTTTAATTGAATATCATTCCTCTTATATTGCGGTAATTCATTTAATTGTTGAATCATGTTTATTCTTAATGTTTGCTTTTTCATATATATACACCTCTAATAATAGAAAAACTCCTATCCTAACGATAAGAGTTTTTTACTGACATTATTTTGTTTCACGATGTAACGTGTGTTTTTTAAGACGTGGTGAGTACTTCATAAGCTCAATACGTTCAGGATTTGTACGCTTGTTTTTTGTAGAGATGTAATTACGATCTCCTGTTTCTGTACAAGCTAAAGTTATATTTACGCGCATATTTTATCCCTCCAAACTTTTCAACTTGCCTCTTCATACATAATCGTGCAGACTTTAATTATATTATCAAACTTTCCAGTAATTATCAAGATTGTTTACAGTAATAATGCATGAAAATAAGCTATTAACTTATTTCAATTATTATAATAATTAAGTTGAACTATAAAAATCAGTGAAATAATAATGATTATTCATGGTTTCCATTGTCTTTTTATGGTATAACTAGTAATGAATATGAAGGAGGGAATAAGATGTTTTACGCGATAATAGCAATTATCGTAGTTGCAGTTGTTCTATTCATTCTATCTTATTTTATGAATGATAGAATTGAAGAAGTAGAATCACAGCTAGAACAAATGTCGATTACAACAATGCAAGATACATATCAGCTTAAAAAGAAAATCAAAGTACTTGAGGAAGAACTATTACCTGGTGATTTAACTGATCATAAAAGGGAAAATAGTAATCTTATCAATAATTAGAGGAGTAAATCAATGAAACACCACATTCGAGCTTTTGCAGTCGGTCTGTTTACAAGTGCCTTAATTATTCTGATTGTATTCTTTTTAGTACAAGATTCACAAACACCAATTGAGGATGTTAAAGCAGAAGAACTCATTCCTGTATTAGAAGACCAAGGTTATGCTATTCTATCACAAGAAGAATACATTTCTTATAGTGTGAATGGAAACGATTCAGATAACAAATCAGCAACCAATCACGAATCAGAAGATGAAGACACTGTAGAGAGTAAGGAAGAAACTGAGAATAATAAAGAAGATGAAGAAGAAAATAGTGAAGAGGAATCTGAACAAGATTCTGCCGTAGAATATAAGCTTACAGTGGAAACTGGAATGGCATCATCTGAAATAAGTGACATACTAGAAAACGAAGATATTATTGAAAGTGCTTCTGACTTTAATAACTACTTAGAAGACAATGATTACGCAATTAACGTTAAGCCAGGCACATTTGAATTATCAAGTGATATGTCTCACTTTGACATAGCAGAAGTAATTACAAGCTATAATTAAAAATAGCACAGCGATATGCTGTGCTATTTATTTAGATTTACACTTTCTCCTTTTACCAAATATAATATGCTTTCACCAATATTTGTGATATGGTCAGCGAATCGTTCCAAATATCTTGCGCAAAAAGACATTTGCATCACATATTCTATCTGATCAGGTCGAGTCGCTGTTTCGTATAGCAAATCACTAACTACTCGCTTATAAACACGATCTACTTCATCATCCATTTCCGCTAACTTTCCCGCCAGTGAAATATCCTCCTGTTCAAATGCTAGTACTGCTGTGTGAAGCATCTTTTTGACCTGATGATGCATATTCGAAAGATCAGGAGGTATACTTGAAGGATTATCGAGTAACCGTATGCTTGATTTGGCAATATTTTTAGCATTGTCCCCCATTCGTTCAATATCAATCATAACTCTTAAAGCAGTAACGATTCTTCTTAGGTCTGTAGCTACAGGTTGTTGTTTTGCAATTAATAAAATAGCCTTATCATTGATAATTTGTTCTAGCTTGTCAATTTCTTTATCATTAGCTATAACATTCTCTGCAATTTCTTGTTGTTGTTGTATTAATGATTCCATTGATCTGTCTAAAGCCGCACCAACCAAATCTGACATATGAAGTATTTCAGCATACAATTCTTGTAGCTCATCTTGGAACTGATTACGTGTTGACATATATGTTCCTCCCCCTAATAGTTTCTATATGTAACTAATTATAAAGGATTAATATTAATTGTTTGTAAACTCTATGTAATCATTTATATAAAAACAGCGAATCCAAATTGGATTCACTGTTTTTTATCAATCAACTGCTTCTTCTTCATCTTGTTCTTCTTTCACTTCGAAGTAAGCATCAAGGATACGTCTGCCAATTTTATTATTTATTCCATTCCCTTCCCCAGTATGTGGAACAATAATGGCAAACGCAACTTCAGGATCATCATATGGAGCATAACCAACAAGTGAAAGACTATTGGTATCAGCTAGCAATTTTCCATCTTCATAAATGGATGTTTCCGCTGTACCCGTCTTCCCAGCAGCAGTATAATCTGCGTTATTAAAATAACTGCTTGCTGTTCCCGTACTATATACTCTTCTAAACCCTTCCTGCACACGTTCAATTTCAGACTGACTCATATCAATCTTGTTCATTACTTGTGTATTTTTTGTATAATACACTGGACCTAATTCATCAAATGATGCTACCGGATCATGAACTTGCTTTAAAAAGTGTGGTTGAACTCGATAACCATCATTAGCAATTGTTGATACATATTGTGCTAATTGTAAAGTCGTATACGTATCATATTGTCCAATCGTAAAATCCAATACATTACCAGGGTTGGGCGCGCTATTTGAACGAACACCTGTAGATTCATAAGGAAAATCAATACCTGTAGAAGCACCTAAACCAAATTGATTAAAATAATTTTGTAAATCATTTAATGCGTTGTTGTATTCATTCCAACTTGCATTAAGGCTAGAGTTATCTGGGTATGGATGACGATTTTCTCCCATCATTCGTAAAGCAATATAGAACATGTACACGTTTGAAGACTTTTCGAGAGCTTGATAATCGTTTACATAACCTAAATTTCTAACTGATTTTTTTACTGGTGTACTAGCGATTCGAATTGGGTTATCAAAAAACGATTGACCTGGCGAAATCGCACCTGATTCATATCCTGCTAATACACTAGCACCTTTCACTGATGAACCTGGTTCATATGCACTTGCAAGAGCCATAAATGCGGCATCATTGTATTCTTTCTCTTTTTTATCATAATTCACACCAGACATTGCCAGTAGTTCACCTGTCTTCGGATTCATTACTACCGCAAATGCGTTCGTTAAGTACTGATTAGGCCCAGGATATTTTTCTTTAGCATCCTTGAATTCATCCAGTACTATTTCATCTACTTTTTCTTGGAATTCCATATCAATCGTCAAGACAAGGTCTTTTCCTCGTTGCCCTTCAACAACGGTATCCGTACCAACTATGGTACCATCTTTTCTCGTCTCATATTGAATCTGTTCTTTTCTACCACGTAAGAAGTCTTCATATTGCTCTTCAAGACCACTTTTACCAACTCTATCGTTTCGACTATACCCTTTACTTAAGTACGCTTGCACATCTTCAGCTGGAATTCCTTGTTCTTGACTTGTAATACTCCCCAACAGACTCGTTAAGGTATCCTCGTAAGGATATACTCGATCCCAATCTGTAGTCGCATTTATACCTGGTAATCTATCCAAATTCTCTGCAACAGTAGCGTATTCCTCAGCTGTAACATCTTCATTTTTTATCACTTGTGGTGTTAATGAGTAAGCTTTATCTAACTCTTTTTTTATAGCGATAATTTCCATATCATCATCAGAGAAATCACTAATTTCTTCTTCAGTAATCAAATCTAATGTATGGTTATATACGTCCGCATTGTCCATCTCGGAAGTATCTAAGCCATCTAACCTTTCGTCTACATCGTCTTGATTAAGTAAGTAATAATATTCTCGCTTATCTCTATCCGTGATACGTTTTAACCTATCTTCCTGACTCATATCAATATACTCTGCTAAATTTTTAGCTAATTTTAAGCGATCTTTAGCTTGAACACCTTTTGGTGGTGTATAGGTAATAGAATACATTGCTTTATTGTCTACTATTACATTTCCGTTCGTATCTAATATCTTCCCTCTTGGAACAGGTACACTCGTCGTATCAATATTTGTCCTTTCAATTTCTTCTTGGTGAGCCTCCCCATTTAATATTTGAACAACCCCTAATTGCAAAATTAATACAGAGAACATCAAAAAGATTGCAAAAAATAATATATTTATCCGAAAGGGAAGTTGGGCTCTTTTCTTTTTATTATCAATACTCAATGTTTCTTCTCCCCCAATAATTTAGTACAATATTTTCCTCTGTTTGATTTTACCATAATTAACGATTTTTTTCGTCTGTAATTTGTTCTTTTATTAAAATTTCTTTTTGCTTTCTGGTTCCTATATGAATATTTTTAACAAAGAAATAAATAACAAGGTGACCAGCTCCAAAAACAATAAGTAGAATAGGAATAACTTGTTCTTCTTCAAAGAAAATAATCCCGAATATAAATACAGTTATCGATAATGCCCGACCTAAATTTAAAAAGATTTCTCGTACAACAATGTATTCCACTCGCATTTCCGCGGCTTTGTAGGCTTTCCCGATTACATCAAAAGTCATTGAAACAAATGGCACATTTAAGATAGGATAGGCAATACCTATAATTACTGCATAGACCATCAACAACGTGTAATTCACTTCAAAAATAATGATAAATATAGAAACAAATAGTAATAACCCACCTAATAATATCGATTTTTTTCTTAAATGTGGTTTTATAAATTTTGCTGCAACTAGATAAAACACAATCGATAAACCGGATAAAAACATATTAAATGTCCCCAGTGCGAGTTCACTATTTGTAACGAGAAACACCCAGATGGTGATATAAAACCCAAAGATCCCTTCTCTTAACCCTTGGAAAAAATGCGAATGTAAAATTCTTTTCCAATTTTTGTTTCTCTTTTTTTCTTTTGCTATATGCTTCATTGCAAATAATCCTTTAGAGCCTTTTCGAACGATAAAGAAACTGGCAATCACTGCACAAGCAAATAATAAGAAAGAAATACCAAAAATCACATTATATCCGACATCATCTACCATATTCGCTATAATGAAACCTGCTAAAAGCGGACCCACCATGCCAGCAAAGGAACTTAAAATTCCAAACACTCCATTAAACATATCTCTTGTATCAGGTTCAGTTATTTCAAATGTAAGAACATGAAAAGATAACCAGAAAAACCCATAACCGATACCTATTAAGCATCCTAGTATAAAGTTATAATAAGCTGCCAATTCTCCAATAAATAATACACAAACAAAAAATAAGCAAAGAAATAGTATTCCAACACGTAAGATAAGTATACGATCAATTGCTTTTGATAACTTTCCCGCCCATACAAATGCAAGTGCCTGAAAAATGTAACTAGCTAAATTATAATTAGCGATTGTTATTAATTCTCCGGATTGTTTCCAAATGTAGACGTTGACAAATGTATTCGATAAGAAAATACCTCCTGAATATAATCCGCCAATTAATAAAAGAATGATTAAATCACGATTTTCAATTTTATGTTTTTGATAGTATTTGTTTATTTGTTGGAACATCATAACGACTCCTTCTTTTCCTACTTTATTTTTTGCGAAGGAGTCGTATCTATACAAAAAAAACACGTGAAAATCATTTCACGTGTTTTGATTTATAGTTATAAAATTATTTAGCTTCTTCGTAGTTTTTCGCTACTTGATCCCAATTAACTACATTCCAGAATGCTGAAATGTATTCTGGGCGCTTGTTTTGATACTTAAGATAATAAGCATGTTCCCAAACATCAAGTCCTAGAATTGGAGTTTTACCATCCATTAATGGAGAATCTTGATTTGGTGTACTTGTAATTTCGAGTTCACCGTTGTTTACTATAAGCCATGCCCAACCAGAACCGAAACGACCAGCAGCTGCTGCTGCAAATTCTTCTTTGAATTTGTCTAGTGAACCAAATTTAGCATTAATTTTATCTGCTAGTTCACCTGTTGGCTCACCACCGCCGTTCGGAGATAATAGCTTCCAAAATAGGCTATGGTTTGCATGTCCGCCCCCATTGTTGCGTACTACAGTTTTAGCACTTTCAGGGACTGCATCTAGATTGCTGATTAATTCTTCTACAGACTTGCTTTGAAGATCTGCCTGTCCTTCCAATGCATCATTTAATTTAGTTACATACGTGTTGTGATGTTTCGTATGGTGAATGTTCATTGTCTCTTTGTCAATTGTTGGCTCCAATGCATCATATGCATATGGTAATTCCGGTAATTCATATTTTGCCATGTTTATCTTCCTCCTTAAAATAAATGATGTAAAGGTTTATGTCCCTTTATATTAAAAAGATTATCAAAGCTTTTAAGTAGTTGCAAACGATATGCATTATATTACCAATGTTTGTATTCGGTTTCATTCATATACTAAAAAAAACAAGCATTTGCTTGTTTTTTAAAAAGTGGCTCGGGACGGAATCGAACCGCCGACACAAGGATTTTCAGTCCTCTGCTCTACCGACTGAGCTACCAAGCCGTATTAGAATTTAATTTGTTCATAAAACGAAAAATATGTATGGAGGAGGTAGAGGGATTCGAACCCCCGCGCGGTTTGACCCGCCTCTCGGTTTTCAAGACCGATCCCTTCAGCCGGACTTGGGTATACCTCCGAATAGTTAAATGGTGGACCCTGCAGGACTCGAACCTGCGACCGATCGGTTATGAGCCGATAGCTCTAACCAACTGAGCTAAGGGTCCTTCTATTCAATATTAAATTTATCATGGGGCGATCGATGGGGATCGAACCCACGTATGCCGGAGCCACAATCCGGTGCGTTAACCACTTCGCCACGACCGCCATGATTATATATGGTAGCGGCGGAGGGGATCGAACCCCCGACCTCACGGGTATGAACCGTACGCTCTCGCCAGCTGAGCTACACCGCCATGGCTCCACAGGTAGGATTCGAACCTACGACCGATCGGTTAACAGCCGATTGCTCTACCACTGAGCTACTGTGGAATATTGTTGTTTATGTAATAACAGCAACGAAATATAATTTATCATGTATAACATAATCTGTCAATCATTTTTTTGCGTCTTTGCAAAAGTTTTTATTTCGTTTTTCGACTGCGTTATTTATAATAGCATGTTCTTTTTTATATTTCAACATAAATTTTAATAGATTTTTACATTTTTTTCTTTTTATCATATAAAGCTACTTTTTTAGTATAATTTTCTTTCAATTTGAATATCCTCGATTACTTTATTATAGTTCAATTATACTATTTTTTATATATTAAAATACTTAGCCCTATTTTAATGGAGTGATGTAGTTGTCTTGCAATAAACTTCTTGAACAACAATTTAGAACAGATTTTCATAAAAGAAAATAAATTTGATATTATTTAAATTATAATTTTCAAAATAAGCATTCAGAAGTGCATTTAAATTCACTTAAAACAAAGTGAACATTTTTAGAATGTTCAATCTCTTTTATCCTCACTCACAAACAATTAACCTAAACAAAACCATCTAAAATAACCCCATTTTATTTTCATTGGATAGAAGCAAAAACTAAAAAAGGGTTAGACAATGATTTCAATCAACAAGCTATCGGATACCTATTTTATCTTCTAAGCGTTAATCTCTATCAATTTAATAACTCATTATTTAAGCTTTTTGTGAGGGGAATTGTAACATCCAAGCAACTACTAATAGGATGGGCAACAATAGCAAAAGAAGATATGGATAACTTTTATCATCCATAATTTTATCCAAGTCGATAGATCTATTAATTATAAACATATTAAAGCTATTTCGACGCATCAGTTAATAGAAATTTTATTGAAAGAAAATAGTTATGATAGCGTAATTACATATGTTCTTGAAGACAAGTTTATATTATTATGTACTCCAAATGAGTCAATATTACACATATCTCCTTTATTCTCATTTTTAATTAATTTTTTTCAACAGACTAAATCAACTTAGCCAACAACAAAAATCTCTAGATACTGTCACACCGTATAGTGATTCCATTAAAGGTATTTACTACCCGTTTATTCCTACAATTGAAATAGTTGAGAGCCAAGCTTAAATAGCAAAAGGCGAAAACCACTCGGAAAAGTGTTCTTGCTTTTCCGAGTTAGTTAGGATAGTACACAAGAAATGTGATCCTAATTTTAAACTGCAATTATAGATTTCAAAACTACTTTTAATTCTATTTACTCATTTAGTATTATATTTCTGAAGTAATTCCTGTAATTTAAGGGCTATTCCGATATTACCTGTCACCTTTAATTTTCCAGTCATATAAGCCATCGTCGTATTTAATTCGTTGTTTGCAAGCTTAATAAAATCTTTTGTATTTATTTGAATCATACAATCTACATTATCTACTTTGTTTCGAGTGACGTAAGGATTGTTTCCTTTTAAAAAGAGAATATAATTCGTATTTGCATCTTTCAATTTCAATTCAACAATACTGTCAATTTCACTTACAATCATAGGATTAATCTGTAATTCATTATTTAATTCTTCTATTAGTTGCTCTATCTCTTCCACTTTATCCCCCCTTACTACTTATATTACTAATAATTGATAAATCTGAAAAGATATATATTTCGATTAACTATGCATTAAATTCAACAAAAAAATTGTATAAAAAGTACAGTATTACCTATTAACATTATTGTACAACCAACAAGTAGCATGAATGGAATATTAGTAGCTTTATCAAGAATCTTTTCTCCTTCATCTGCACCATTATTTCCCGATTCTTTGTCGGTTTCGTTTGAGCTTCCATTATCTCCTACTTAGTTTTTTCATCTATTCCATCTCCACTATCCCCGAACCACCTGTATTGCCATCATTGGCTTCCTTAACGATAATTTGTCTCCTATTCATATATAAGTATAGAATTTTGTGCTTTTTAGACCAATACTATATTGGTAGCCTATAGAAAAGTAATACCTAGAATTAAATAATAAAATTAAACCAATAATCATTTACTCTAATACATATGCGTGACGAACTTCGAGTTTTTCAAGAACAGTAATAATCGAATCTTGAATTAATCCATTAAAAAAATCGTAGAGAGGTCTTACCCACTCTACGATTTTGTATTATTTTACTGTTCACCTAATACATTTTCAGCAATGTTCACTGCATGGTCGCCAATTCTTTCTAGGTTGCTTATTATATCTACAAAGACGATCCCTGCTGATCCATTACATAGACCTTCATTCATACGAATGATATGACTTTTTCGGAATTTACGCTCCATTTTATCAATTTGATCTTCTTTTTGAATAACTTCCAATGCCGCTTCTCTATCTTTTAATTCTAATGAATCAATTGCTTGTTTTACCGTCATCGCAGTAAGATCAAACATATTATTTAGATCTTCCATGGCTTGGTCTGTTAAGATTACTTTGTTTGACATTTTATAATCAATCAATTCCACTATATTTTCAAAATGATCGCCTATACGTTCAATGTCTCGTACCGTATTCATTAGAGCCGTGTGCTCAGCACTTTCCACTTCTGATAGAGATGTTGACGCAATTTCTACTAAATAATCCGTGATTTTTCTATCTAGATTGTTTAGAGCGCCCTCAACTTGTAACGCCATCTCAGAATTTTTTTCATTTTGAGTAGTCACATATAAATGTGTTTCTTCTAAACCTTTATGCGCATATCCACCCATTCTTACAACTTCAGCTTTTGCTTGATCTAATGCTAAAGAAGAAGATTGTTGAATAAATATTGGATCTAAGTGCTGTGGTTTATACTCAATAATTGTATCATCACCAGGTATAAGTTTGGTTACAAACCAAGCAAGAGCTGCAATAAATGGAAATTGAATAATTGTATTAGCAATGTTAAAACTCCCGTGGCCAAAAGCAATTGTCATTTCTGGATTTAGGTTGAGCCAATCTTGTAGGAAGGCTACATAATTTGTAAAAGGTATCAACAATATTAAGAAGACAGTTGCCCCGATTAAATTAAAAGTTACATGTGTTAATGCCGCTCTTTTAGCAGCTACAGAAGCACCAATACTAGCAATAATTGCAGTTATTGTTGTACCTATATTATCCCCGAATAATACTGGTAAAGCAGCGCCTAATTCAATTGCACCTTCAGAATATAAACCTTGTAATATTCCTATTGTTGCAGATGAACTCTGAACAATTAATGTGAACACTGTTCCAATTACTACTCCTAGAATTGGCGTATCGCTCATGGATACAGTAAGTTCATGAAACGCTTCTAAAGAGCGAAGCGGTGACATTCCACTGCTCATTAATTCTAAACCAAAGAATAGGGATCCAAAACCAAATACTGCTTGTCCAATTGCATTGACAATAGGTTTCTTAAAGAAGAATAACAACATTGCACCTACAGCCATTATAAGCAATGCATATTCACCAATGTCGATACCAATGATAAAAGCAGTTACTGTTGTACCAATATTGGCACCCATAATAACCCCGATAGCTTGTCTTAAAGTCATAAAACCTGCATTTACAAGACCAACAGTTAATACTGTGGTTCCGGAACTACTTTGTATAAGTATAGTTACAATCATACCAGCGAGTACTCCAAGAAACGGATTGCTCGTAAATCGATCCAGTATATCTCGGAGACGATCGCCTGCTGATTTTTGTAATCCATCACCCATGAATTTAATACCTAATAGGAATATTCCTAAACCTCCGATAAATTCAATTAATAGTGTTTGTACATCGATATCCACGTATTACTTCATCCCTTCTAAGGCCTATGTTATTTCTTGTAGAATTTTGTGCCTTATCCATTATTGATGATATTATACTGTTTGTAAAGGTTCTTTTGAAAAATTTACATACTCTTAATATTTCTTTACGTTTCATTAAAGTGAAACTTCATTCCGTGGGAGTTTATATTCTTCCTAAACGGATTGTTAATTGCACAAAGGCATGACCTAAAGGCATTTGAACATATCGACATTTACGGTCAGTTTATCCATCACTTATCCTCATTAATTAGGCCAAGTCTATGGGAAGAACTACTGCACGTTGTGGGATAAAGCATCTTTAGTTAAGTCTTATTTTTAAACAATTATTTGTAAATATGTGTTCTTTCGTTTATAAGTAATTTCCAATTTATAATACTTTCAAGTTTTGATTTATCGTTTGATACATATCTACTTTTAACACAAAAATCCCGGAATTAAACCTCTTTCTATATAGAGGATATAATTTCGGGATAATGACAATGCTATATTTTATTCAGTAACTGTAGAATCATCTATTTTTTCAATTCGAATTTTGGTTCCATCAACTTCTACTACTTTTACTTTCGATCCTTTTTCTATCCAGTGACCACCGGATACGGCACTATAATGTCTCTTATTTATTTCCACTGTTCCTGACGGCCGAAAGTCCGTTAAAGCTTCTCCTTCTCTTTCTAATAATTCTTCATATTCTTTTGACAGTGAACTATAACCTGCTTCTTTTGTTAGCTGATCCATTAAAGCCAACTTCGTCCACATTTTCCTACGTTTAAAAACTTTTAAAAATACCAATGATAATCCTGTACCGAAAAGTAACGCTATAACTGCATATAAACCACTAGCTAAATCTGGCTGTGGTAGTGCTACAGCAGCAATCATCGTTCCAAGCCCTAGTGTAGCCAGAGTACCATCGTTAACAATTTTTCCATCGATAATGATTAGTAATAAACCAATAAAATAAACAATAATGATAAGTAAGACAGAGTCTGTATTTAAATAAGCCGTAAAATAAACAGAAATAAATCCTATTCCTAATAAACCAAATATTCCACGCATATTTACTAATACTTCACCTAATAAGAATAACGTTCCTAAAAATAATGCAAGAAAACCAATCCATTGTACATCAAATAAATCCATATATTACTCGCCCCTTCCATTCTCTATCTATATATACGATCTCAAAACAAAAAAGGTTTCATAAAAGGAGACAAGACAACGATGCATCCCTTTAAAAAACTATTATTATCCATATTAATTATATTGGTTTTCATAAGTATATTTCAAGATTTATCTCATATTAATGATAATTATTCCACTGAACCGAATTTTCAGAATCAACAATTCAATTATAATATCATACCAATAAAGGTAATGCCTGGTGATACAGTTTTAAGCATAATCGAAAGTTTACATCAGGGAAGGACTCAAGAGATTGAAATAGAACTACTACTGAAAGAATTTCAGCAATTAAACCCAACAACAGAACCAACAGATATTAGAGTAGACCATATTTATTATTTCCCCTTAGAAAAACAGTAAAATATTTATATAAAAAAGAAGGCTGGATGAACAGCCTTAAAAAAGAAATGGTATAACAAATAAAGTCATTAGCATGGATATTGCACCCAATCCAATTGAAATGTTTCCGAGAGTATCTACATCTCTACTTCTAGCTACAAAACCAAAGATGATACTTGCAGATCCTAAGATTATTGGCCAAACAAAGAATGAAATCAAAGCTAATGCAATCCCTGCCCATCCATAGAAGATACCTGGATTAGCGTCGTCTTCTTCTTCCGGTATGTCACTATCCCTTATATCATCTGCAGTAAATTCTTGTGCGTATTCTTCATTTCTTTTACTATTCAAATCATGTCCAATAAAAGAATGATATTCATCATCCCCATGATGTGGTGCATCCTCTGTATGAACATCCTTATTTCTTTCATCTTCCATCATAAAATCCTCCCTCCAACATATATTTTGATACGACCTTATTTTATGGAGACAATTACTATTCGAAACTGTTAAAATATGGTTAACCAACCAATCTCAAAAGTAATCATTTTTAATTTTTTTGCATATCTATATATGAGTGTGAAAAGGAGAGAAGAATATGTCATTTTTTATTAAAGAAATGGTAAAAAGTAAAGTTCGGAATTTGACAGTTGGCGAGTTACTTCATTATAGCAAACAGTATAATTTTCACATAACAGAACACCAAGCAAGACAAATTATTAACTATTTGAGAACCAATTCCCCTGATCCATTTAAAGCTAGTGATCGTGATCGTATGTTTCATGAATTATCTACGATTACCGATCAACAAACAGCACAACAAGCACAAGCGTTAATGGATGAAGTTATCCAATCTTATGGATTAGGACATCTCTTTAATTAAAAAGAAGCTGATTATAACAATCAGCTTCACTAATTTACGCTTCCAATATTTTATCTTTTAATTGGTTATCAAATTTACCTTCTTTTAACATTTCAATTTCATGTTTATAAGGAGGTTTTTTATTTTTCTTATCCGTACCTACAAATGGTGTTTCCAAAATCTTAGGTAGCTCAGATAATTGTGGGTGATGAACAACCTTATGCAGAGCGTCAAAGCCGATATAACCAAATCCAATATTCTCATGACGGTCCTTATGAGCTCCTCGCTCATTTTTACTATCATTTACATGGATAACTTTTAATCGATCAATACCAATAATTTTATCAAATTGCTCTAATACTCCATCAAAATCTTCTACAATGTTGTACCCTGCATCATGAATATGACATGTATCCAAACAAATAGATAGACGATCATTGTGGGTTACACCATCGATAATCTGAGCTAGTTCTTCAAAGGTACGTCCTATTTCAGATCCCTTTCCAGCCATAGTCTCCAATGCAATTTGGACAGTACTATTGGGATCTAGTACTTCATTTAAACCTTCTATTATTTTCGGAATTCCCTTTTCAGGACCTTCTCCAACATGCGCTCCTGGATGAAGTACGATTTGTTTAGCACCTAATGCCTCGGTACGATCTATTTCATTTTTTAAGAAATTAACTCCCAATTCAAAAGTCGCAGGTTTTATAGAGTTACCAATATTTATTATATATGGTGCATGTACAACAATATCTTGTATTCCATTGGCATCCATATGTTCTTTCCCTGCCTCAATATTCAACTCTTCTATAGGTTTTCTTCTTGTATTTTGAGGTGCACCAGTATAAATCATAAAGGTATTTGCTCCATATAAAGCAGCATCTTCACTAGAGCCTAGTAACATTTTCTTTCCATTCATTGAAACATGTGATCCAATCTTTACCATATTGTTTCCTCTCTTCCCTTACTTTTTCTTTTTCTTAGTTAATTGTCTTTTAATCTCTTGGTGTTGACGTTTTTGTTTCTTTTTATAGCCTGGTTTAACTTTTTTTTGTTTAGATACTCGTTTCCAAGCTTCTTTATCAATGGAAGTATCAACTTTTTTGCGACGTTGTCGTTCATTCCACGATTGATCCTTCTTCCAATCCCCGTTCTTTACTTCGACAAATTCAAATATTAACCCTTTTTGCTCTAAACGTTGGATTAATGACAAATCATTATCATCATAAATACTAATTGCCGTTCCTTCTAAACCAGCTCTAGCAGTTCTACCAACTCGATGAATATAAAAAGATTCTTCTTTTGGTATTTGTGCGTTTATAACATGACTGACACCTTTAATATCTATTCCTCTAGAGGCTAAATCTGTAGCTACAACGTATTGGTATTTCAGATTTTGAATTTCTTTTAAAACTCGTTTTCTTTCTCTCGGGCTTAATCCCCCATGAATGACTCCTACTTCTAAACCATACTCTAATAATTCATCTGCAAGTTCATTTGCTTGCTGTTTCCCATTGGTAAATATAAGTGCAAGATACGGATGGATGGATTGAGAAATTTCCCAAATGATTTCTGCTTCTTTCCGATGTTTTTTACGAATTAATCGATGATCCATTTTTTCTGGTGAGAAGTGTTCATCAATTTTAACATTTAATGGATTTCTTATATATTTTTTGAAAAAATGTTGTAGTCGTTGTGGAATTGTTGCGGAAAAAACAAGCAATTGAATATCTTGTTTCGACCGTACTAATAATTGATCAACTTCTTCTAAAAACCCAAGATCCAACATTAAGTCAGCTTCATCAACCACAAAAGATTTCGCAGTGTATATAGATACAGCTCCATCTTTAACAAGGTCTAAAATTCTACCTGGGGTTCCTACGATAATATGAGGAGGCGTCTTTAATTTCTCTATCATTTTTTGTTTATCCGTACCCCCGACAAGCAACTTAGCATTCCATTCAGTCGTTTTATTAGCTAGTGTGATGATATTTCTTACTTCATCGTATAATTGTGTAGCCAATTCTCGTGTAGGTGCTGTAATTACAAATTGTACCTCTTTTTTGTCACTTTCTAATTTGTGAAAAAGAGGTAATAGAAATGCATGTGTTTTACCAGACCCCGTACGAGATTGTCCAACTACACTATCTCCTTTTATAATAGCAGGAATAACTTTTTCCTGAATTTCTGTTGGATTCTTAAATTTTAATTGTTCAATAACATCATTTACAATGGGGTTTAATTGTAAATCTTCAAATTTCATACCCATGTAATGACCTCCTATCTCTCCATCTATACAAATTGAAATGGATCAGTATTTATCTCAGATATCTCTATAAAATCTTTGTCCAAATTCATCGATTGTACCAGTGTTTGTTTCGTATAATATTTCATGATTTTTTCAATATAATGCCCGGCATCTATTATGGTTAATCCCATTTCAGCAGCATCCTGTGCGATATGGAAAGTCATATCCCCGGTGATGTATACATCCGCTTTCTGACGCATAGCCTTGGAAACATATTTTTCTCCACTTCCACCTAGAATTGCTACTCTCTTAATCATTTTATCCTTATTTCCTGATATACGCATACCTTCTAGCTGAAATTGGTTTTTGACGGTTTGAATAAAAGAGTCTAATGTGGTTGGCTCTGTTAAATTGCCAATACGCCCGATGCCAAATTCCATAGTTTCATTTTCTAGTGAATAAATATCATAAGCGGGTTCCTCATAAGGATGCACGTGGAGGATTGACTTCATAACCTTTGAAAGTATACGCTCAGGGACAATCGTTTCAACTTTAAATTCATCAACATATGTGATTTCATTTTGATCTCCAATATATGGATTAGTACCATCTAGAGGTTTAAAAGTTCCTTGGCCAGAACTTTGGAATGTACAATGACTATAATTTCCAATATGCCCTGCTCCAGAGTCAGCTAAAGCCTGTCGGATATTATCCACATGGCTTTCCGGAACATAGATGACAACTTTATAATACGCTTCATTATATACAGGCACAAGTGGAGTTGTATGAGTTAAATTTAGCTCCTTAGCTAACATATCATTAACACCGCCATCTGCTGCATCTAAATTAGTATGAGATGCGTATACAGTGATATCATTCTTTATTAATTTTTGAACCGTTCTTCCCTTAGGTGTATCCATATTGATTTGCTTTAATGACTGAAATAATACAGGGTGGTGGGCAATAATTAAATTTATACCCTTCTCTATCGCTTCATCTACCACACTTTCAGTGACATCTAAAGTAATAAGTACTCTATTCGTAGTCGAATTGTAAGTTCCTATCTGCAGACCAACATTATCCCAATCATAAGCTAAATGTTTCGGTGCCCAAACTTCCATTGCTTGAAAAAAATCAGCGTGTTTCCAAGTTGTTTTTTTCATTGTTTAAGACCTCCTGCATCCAATCTAATTCTTTTGTAAATTGGTTAATTTTTTCTCGATCCACCTGCTTTGCTTGCTTCATCTGTTTAACTATACGCGCTAACTTTTCTCTTTCCAACTCCCACTTTTTCATAAATGCATCACTTTTGTCTTGCAATAAGTATGGACCAAAATAAAGTTGTTTTTCTTTTTCCAAATTATTATAAGGAGATTTATATGAGTCATCTTTTTCTGCCACTAAAATCTCATAAATATGTCCTTGTTCTTCAATAATTTCTTCCGCTACTAAAAGATAATGATGATTATCTAACCATTGTCGTAATTCTTTTGCATCGACATTGGGTTGTAAAATCATTCGATCTACTTCTAAAGAAATTTCTTTATGTTGATTTAGGATAGATGTAATTAACGATCCACCCATACCTGCAATTACAATTTGATTAACTTCCCCTTGTTTGATTACTTCTAGCCCATTTCCTAGCCGAACATCAATTTGATTTTTCAATCCATATTCATTAATTGTATCTTTTGCGCTTTCTAAAGGACCAATATTCACTTCACCAGCAATTGCTTTTGCATCTGAATTGTTTTGACAAACATATGCAGCTAAATACGCATGATCCGATCCAATATCAGCAAAATTTGCATTTCCCGGGAGATAAGATGCTACTTTCTTTAAACGATTTGATAAACTAACTCGCTTACCCATTACCTAATTCACCTTCTACATTAAGAAAAGCTTTCTGATTTTTAAGCAGAAAGCTTTCATTCATTTAAACTTATAATTACTGTTTCTCACTTAACCATTGCGTTAATGCTTCCAGATCTTCACCTTGCACTTGAGTTTGCGCAGGCATATTTCCGATACCTTCTTGTACAATTTGAGCAAGTTCTTCCTGAGAATATTTGCTTCCAATCTCAGTTAAATCAGGTGCAGATCCACTAGCTAAATCAGATCCATGACACATTGCACAATTATTTTGGAATACCGCATCTCCATCTCCTCCAGCAGTTTCTCCACCGCCTTCTTCAGATTGTTCGGTTTCTTCCCCACCATTTTCTTCAGCGTCATGAATAGCTTGTCTTTGATCAATTCCAACTACTGAAATAATAATTACAGCAAGGATCCCGATAACAGCAATAATTGCATATGGTATAACCGGGTTTTTTTTCATTATGCTTCCTCCCTTATGTAATCCCCTTAATGCATATATAAAAGACTATATATAGTGTACTTTAAAATTCGATAATTTTAAAGGATTATCATAGAAAATTTAAAAAAACGACATAAATTAACATAGATAACAGAGCGATTAGTCCAACCATTCTTAAAATAGTATCTTTACGGAGATACCCTATAATAAACCATAGAAAAAATTGAATACCTGCCATAGCAATAACTATTAACGCATCAAAATATATTTGACAAAGCAGTATCGATAATTGCAATAGAAACAATAAAAATGATATCCACCCAACAAAAGATAAAGGTTGGTGATTGGGACGAAAAATAATAATACCTATTCCACTTAACATAAATCCAAAAATTAAAATTAAAAATTGTAATACTGAATTATTATAAAAAATAAATAGTGTTGATACAACCACTAGCATTACCAGTATTAAACTAAAATATACAAATGCAATTCTCAGTTTCTTTCTCTTTCCATCATCTACTTCTAGTTCGCCACCTTTTGTATATAATGCAAGGAGATAATCACAATACCTTTCTGGTAATAGTCGATGTTCTTTCCAATAATTAATTTCATTAATGATAAGTTTCGTTTTCTCTTTTGAAATCCGGATCACCCCATTTTAGATATACATAAGTCATTATCCACCATAAGCAGATAATGACTTTGATTTAATCTAAAAAGTCTTTAAGACGCTTGCTTCGACTTGGGTGTCTCAACTTACGGAGTGCTTTTGCTTCTATTTGTCGAATACGTTCACGAGTAACTCCGAAGACTTTTCCTACTTCTTCTAATGTTCTTGTTCGCCCATCATCAAGTCCAAATCGTAATCGAAGGACATTTTCTTCTCGGTCAGTTAGTGTATCTAAAACATCTTCTAACTGTTCTTTTAGTAATTCATAAGCTGCATGATCTGAGGGTGAAATTGCCTCTTGGTCCTCGATAAAGTCACCTAAATGAGAATCATCTTCTTCTCCAATTGGAGTTTCTAATGATACTGGTTCTTGAGCAATTTTAAGAATATCTCTTACTTTATCCGGACTTAATTCCATTTCTTCGCCAATTTCTTCTGGAGTAGGCTCCCGTCCAAGGTCTTGTAATAATGACCGTTGTACCCGAATCAACTTATTAATCGTTTCTACCATGTGAACTGGAATACGAATCGTTCTTGCTTGGTCAGCTATCGCACGAGTGATTGCTTGACGTATCCACCATGTAGCATACGTACTAAACTTAAATCCTTTACGATAATCAAACTTTTCAACAGCTTTGATAAGACCCATATTTCCTTCTTGGATAAGGTCCAAGAATAACATTCCTCGTCCAACATAACGTTTAGCAATACTAACTACTAATCGTAAGTTCGCTTCAGCTAGCCGTCTTTTTGCTTCTTCATCGCCTTCTTCAATACGTGAAGCAAGGTCGATTTCTTCTGCAGCAGACAATAGATTTACTCTACCAATTTCCTTCAAGTACATTCGAACAGGGTCATTTATCTTAATACCTAATGGTACACTTAAATCATTAAGATTAAATTCCTCTTCTTTCGCGATTTTCTGCATTTCGGGGTCATCTTCCGACTCACCAATCACATCAACACCCTGTTCTTCTAGGTACTCATAAAATTCATCCATTTGTTCTGATTCAAGTTCGAAATTAGATAAACCGTCTGCCACCTCTTCATAGGCTAATGAACCGCGTTTTTTCCCAATTTCTAAAAGTCTATTCTTAGCTTGTTCCAAAGTAGTTACTTCTGTTGTTTCTGTTGCTTCTTCTTTCATATGCGAAGGCTTTTGTTCGGCCATGAGTCCCCCTCCTTCCAAGTCAAATAATTTTTAGTTCATGTGCTTACGCTGTTTTTGAATTTCAATAATTTGCATTGCTATTTCAGCTGCTTCCATTGGATTGTTTTGTTGCTCTGCAATTCTTTGCTTTTCCTTCAAAGATTTAATACTTACTTTTTGGTTACTTTCGTTTAAGATAAAACGAATATAATCATCAATTTCTTCATCTGTACTATTTACAATATCCGTCATCATTACAGCTTCAACAATTTGTTTTTTTAAATGATCATCGGATAGTCTTTCCATAAATAATCCTATATCTGGAGGATTTCCCTCCTCATAATAAGCATATAAATGCGTAGCAATAACTTTGTGATCATTGATATTGAATGACGCTCCTAAATCGTTTTGTACCTTTTCAGTAATATACGAATCCTGTAACATATATGCAATTAATTTCTTTTCTGCATTTAAATAAGCAGGATGGAGCTTTGTTTGGTATGATGAAATACTTTTATTAGTATATCTGTTATACTGTTGATTATCCCTAGAATTCAGTTGATTATTCCGATAAGATTGTAATTGTGCCATTAGAGAATCATGAGACAGATTAAATTCTTTATGCAATTCTTGCACATAATATTCCCGTTCTAGGGTACTCTCAATCATCGAAAGTTCCTTAAGTACTTTTTCGATATAAGCAATCCGATCTCCTTCTACTTTTAAGTTATAATCTTTTCGTAAAAATCTCATATAGAAGGTCATATAGGTATCACTTGTTCGAATCACCCGATTCTGGAAAGCCTCCATACCATTACTTCGTATAAAACTATCCGGATCATCAGTGGGATCCATTTTTGCAATTCTTATATCACAACCTACGGATCGAAGTAACTGGGAAGCTTTATAAGCTGCATTCAAACCTGCATTGTCCCCGTCATAACATATAATTACCGTATCCACATAACGGTTTAATAATTTCGCTTGAGATTCAGTCAAAGCAGTACCTAATGTGGCTACTACATTTTTTAAACCAGCCTGGTAAGCACTAATAACATCGACAGAACCCTCAAATAAAATAACTTCATTTTCTTTTCGGATGTGTTTTTTTGCTAAATCAAAATTAAATAATATTTTGCTTTTTTGAAACAACCCGCCTTCAGGGCTATTTAAATACTTTGGTTCTACACCATCATGCAATGCACGCCCAACAAAACCAACTGTTTTTCCTATAGCATTACGTATCGGGAAAATTACTCGACCACGAAAACGGTCTATAACATCATGTTCATTCTGTGCTGATAAAATACCGTTTTTTACAAGTAATTGTTTACTAAATCCTTTTTTGGTAAGAAACTCTAAGGTAAAGTCTTTTATATTCGGAGCATAGCCAATCTGAAAGTCCTCTATTCCTTCATCAGTAATACCACGTTCTTTCAAATATTGATAACCTTCTTTACCGTCTTTTGTGTACTTCAGTAAATGGTGGTATAACTTCATAAGCCAGTCATTTGCTGTAAGCACTTGTTGATCTTCATCTGATAAAGAGGATTCTTTTTTAATAGATGATTGTGGCAATTCAATTCCTTGCTTCTCTGATAGGAACTGTAACGCTTCATAGAATGTAAAACTTTCTATTTCTTTCAAAAAGGTAAAAACATTACCACCTTTTCCACATCCAAAACAATGAAAAATTTGTTTTTCTTGAGATACCGAAAAAGAAGGTGTCTTCTCCCCATGAAACGGACAAAGACCAAAATAATTTCGACCCTGTTTTTTCAGTTGAATATACTCTCCAATAACATCAACAATATCATTAGCAGTTTTTACTTGTTCAATGATTTCATCTGGTACTTGATTGGTCATGTTTACCACCATACTATAATATTATTCGTGACTTCTTAAAAAAATCCTTCACTTTTCGACATATTTTTCTCTTATTCCGAAAAAAACACCTTCTAAATGCTAAAAGTAACTCTCAGAAGGCTTTCATAATATTTTTTTCGTTAATTGCCTTTCTTTAAATTCTACAAGTGTATAGTAGAATCCTTCTTTCTTCTTAATGTTTTACTTTTCAGAATTGGATTTTGTGTTGTTATGCTCACACGAATGATTATTATAATATATTTTTGAATAGATATCTATCATTTTGCCTCAAAATCTAGTAAAAAGAAAAACATTCTGCTTTTACGACAGAATGTCATCTTCACTAATTTATAATGTATTGTTTTCTTGCTTCAATCGCAATATATGATTTGCTGTTTCTTCGACAGCTTTATTAGAAACATCAATGACCTGACAACCAATTTTATCTACAATAGTTTGGAAGTATTCTAATTCTTGCTCGATACGATTCATATTCGCATAAGTTGCTTGATCTCCGAGCCCAAGTGCTTTTAGACGTTCTTTTCGAATACTATTCAATTTTTCTGCTGTAATCTTTAATCCAATACATTTTTTCGGATCAACCATCATTAATTCTTCTGGGGGATCTACTTCTGGAACTATTGGTACATTTGCTACTTTAATTCTTTTGTGAGCTAGATATTGCGACAATGGTGTTTTAGATGTACGTGATACCCCTATCAAAATGATGTCAGCACGTGATATTCCTCTTGGATCTCTACCATCATCATACTTAACAGCAAATTCAATGGCTTCGATTTTTTTGAAGTAGTCTTCATCCAATTTATGTACTAATCCTGCTTCTAGACGAGGAGTTCGATGAAATACTCGTTCCATCGCATCCATTGTTGGACCCATAATATCGATAGCTTCTACTTCAAGTTTTTTCGCTTGTTGATTTACGTATGCTCTTAAATCTGGATCAACTAGTGTAAATCCTACTATGCTAACTGTATCTTTTGCAAGTGTAAGAAACTCATCCACAGTTTCCTTATCTTCTACATATGGAACTCTTTGAATTTTATAATCTCCATTTTTAAATTGACTCAGACCCGCTTTAACTACTAATTCTGCAGTTTCCCCGACAGAATCAGAAAGCACGTAAATAATTGGCTGGGTAGACATCCATATTACCCCTCTCTTAAGAATCAATAATGATTAAATATCTTCATCCGTAGTTAGTTCCACTAACAATTTTGTCATTGTTGTTTTTGTTATTCGACCGACTACTTCTAATCCTCGATCACTATCCTTTACTACCGGAAGTCCGTCGATTTGTTTTGAAATTAACTTATGAGCAGCATCAATTAATAAATCATCTCTTCGACAAACTGTAATGTTTGGCATACGTGTCATTATAATATGCACTGGAATGCTTGTTAAGTCTTGGTGTCCCATACTTGTTCTAAGTAAATCTTTTCTGGATAGTACACCTGTTAAACAAGCATAATCATCAACGACAAATAATGTACCTACATCCTCTAAAAACATAGTAGAAATTGCATCATATACAGACACACTTTCTTTCACTGCCACAGGTACCTGTTGAAATTCATGCACCTTATATTTCTTGATTTTTTCAGACAATAACTCTGAAGCGGTTTTCCCTGTATAGAAATACCCAACTCGTGGTCTTGCATCCAAAAATCCCGCCATTGTTAAAATGGCTAAATCCGGACGAAGGGTAGCTCGAGTTAAATCTAGTCGGTCTGCAATATGCTCCCCAGTAATTGGACCATCAGCTTTTACGATTTCTACTATTTGCTGTTGTCGTTTTGTTAAGTCCATTTTTTCACCACCCAAACAACAACATATTCGTTGCTGTTTAATTTTGATTGCGACCTTGATTCCGCATATAACTGGGAGTAATACTCCCAGTTCATGACGACAAGACTATAGCCATTGAGAATAAGTGGGGGATAAACTACCCGTAAATGTCCGATACTGTTCAAGGGGCGTTAGGTCATTCCCTTGTGCTACTAACATTTAGTGGGAGAAGAACGAACCCCTAAACGTTAATTTTACTTTATCCTTTTATTAATTGTATCAGTTATAACAAGAACAAGCATCTATTTTTCCATTTAAAACTGTTGTTTCCATTCAATTTTTCTTAAATCAGCGTATGGAAGAATAAGAGATGTTAGTGCTTGTATTAATGCAAGACGATTATTGCGTATCTCAACATCATCTGCCATCACCATATTGTTGTCAAAGAACGCATGAATTGGTGCTGCTAGTTGTGCAAGTGTAGCTAACGCCTGTTTCGTTTCATTTTGAATGAGTTGATTTTCATATACTGCTTTGATATCTAAATAACGTGTGTAAAGGTTTTTCTCTGATTCTGTTTCTAATTTTTCTTCACTTATCGATCCATTTGTTTCTACTTTATTCGATAGATTCAAAACACGAACGAGAGCTTCTTGGATTGGTTTAAAAGTCTCTTCATTTCGCTTTTCGGACAATTCTTGTGCCTTATCAAATGATACAAATATATTTCCAAGCTTTTGATCCGTTACAGCGTGAATAACATCGACCTCTAAACCTGCATCTTTCATTAGATATACTGCTCGCAAGCGGAAGAATTCAATTAATTCTTCTGTAATATTCTCACTTATGGGTACATTTGATTGCTGGATTACCTCGAGGGCAATATTGATTAATTCTTCCACTGTTAGGTTCCATTTTTCATTGTGTAATATCCGTAATATTCCAGAAGCTTGTCTCCTTAACCCATATGGGTCTTGTGATCCGGTTGGGATTAGCCCTACAGCTATACATCCTGTAATCGTATCTAATTTATCCGCTACACTAACCACGGAACCGATAACCGATTGTGGTAAATCATCTTTTGCATGTTTCGGTTGATAATGTTCTTTTATTGCTTGTGAAGTAGATTTATCTTCTCCAAAATAATTCGCGTATTTTTCACCAATTATTCCCTGTAATTCCGTAAATTCGTTTACCATATTTGTCATTAAGTCGAACTTAGAAATTTCAGCTGTACGTACAATTTTTTTTCTATCTTCCACTGCTAAGGTGAGTTTTTCTGAAATACGATCAGCAATTTTTTTCATTCGTTCTACCTTATCGGAATAAGTACCTAGTTTTTCTTGAAAAACTACCTTTGATAACTTCTCTTGGAAAAAATCAATGGAATGCTTACGGTCTTCATTATAGAAAAATTCTGCATCAGCTAAACGGGCTCTTAATACTTTTTCATTACCCCTGGCGACTGTTTCAAGATGAGAGCTATCGCCGTTACGAACACCTACAAAATAAGGCTGTAACTTTCCCTTTTTGTGAACTGGAAAATATCGTTGATGTTCTTTCATCGAAGTAATTAAAACTTCAGGCGGAATTTCAAGATAAGCTTCTTCAAATTTTCCAACAAAGGCAGTAGGATATTCTACTAAATTTCTCACTTCTTCTAGTAACTCTTGATCAACTGAAATTTCAAAAGTATGTTCTGATTCAAGATTAGATAATTCTTCGACAATTAGTGCTTCTCTATCCTTTGCTTTTGCAATTACATAATTTTCTTTTAGTAAATCCTCATATTCAGCCGGTTGCTGTATTGTCACTTTTTCTCCTAGGAAACGATGACCATACGTCATATTATTTGTAGCTACGTGCGCGATTTCAAAAGGGATGACTTCCTCACCGAATAAGGCCACTAACCAACGAATCGGTCTTGCATAACGAATGGTCTCATTACCCCAGCGCATATTTTTACCAAACGTAATCGACTCAATAATCGATTTAAATTCCGGTAATAGTTTTTGGACAGGTTTTCCTTCAATATGCTTTGTAACGTAAATATAGGAATTGCCTTTTACCTCTCTAACAACTATATCATCTGTTGATAGTCCTTGACCTCTCGTAAAGCCCTGTGCTGCTTTAGTCCAATTTCCTTCTTCATCTTTGGCAATTTTGAGTGCTGGTCCTTTTACATCTTCTTCAATGGAAGTTTGTTTTTCATCCATATCTTTTACATAAACAGCTAACCTTCTAGGAGTTGAATAAGATATTACACTATCAAAGGAAATTCGATTATCCTCTAACCATTGTTTTGTTTTTGTATAAAATTGTAATTCTGCATCATCTATAAATCGTGCAGGTAACTCTTCTAATCCAATCTCAATTAATACATCACGTGCCATTTTATTTAGCTCCTTTCTCTTGAAGCATTGGAAATCCTAATTTTTCACGTTCAGATACATATATTTTTGAAATACTTCTCGCTAAGTTACGAATTCTAGAAATATACCCGGTTCTCTCGGTAACTGAAATTACTCCCTTTGCATCTAACAAGTTAAATGTATGAGAGCATTTTAAAACATAATCATATGCAGGAAATACAAGTCCTTTTTCCATAGTTTGCTTTGCTTCTTTCTCATACATTGAAAACAAGTCAAAAAGCATTTCCGTATTAGATTCTTTGAAAGTATATGTGGAATGTTCAAATTCAGGCTGATAAAAGATATCTCGAATAGTAACACCATTATTCCATTCTAGATCAAACACATTCTCTTTATCTTGAATATACGATGCTAAGCGTTCTATTCCATATGTTAATTCTACTGTAACAGGGTTTGCTTCGAGCCCGCCAATTTGTTGGAAGTACGTAAATTGCGTAATTTCCATTCCGTCTAACCATACTTCCCATCCTAATCCCGCTGCACCTAAGGTAGGATTTTCCCAATTATCCTCCACAAAACGGATATCATGTTCCAATGGATTAATGCCAAGTTTTTTTAATGATTCTAGATATAATTCTTGAATATTATCAGGTGACGGTTTCATAATTACTTGAAATTGATGGTGTTGATAAAGTCGATTAGGATTTTCACCGTATCTTCCGTCATCAGGACGTCTCGATGGTTCCACATATGCTACATTCCAAGGCTCAGGACCTAAGCTTCTTAATAATGTCATTGGAGACATTGTTCCTGCACCTTTTTCTGTATCATAGGCTTGCATAAGTATACAATTTTGATCTGACCAATGATTTTGTAATGTTAATATCATTTCTTGAATGTTCATATTGTCAACTCCTTAATTTATAATGCGAGACCTACCGGGAGTTCATCCGCTATCCCACAATTTTTCTTTCTACCGCTAAGATAAGAAAAACCGTCCCTATGTCTATAAATAGACATAGGGACGGTTTTTCCGCGGTTCCACCCTACTTGCTCAATTGATTGAGCCACTTTATGGTTCATTGCTCAGAAGTTCCTTCTTAAGGTTACTATCCTCTAGCTTTCACTATTCTAGAGTCGCTATCCATAGTATATTCTTAATACTCCTCTTCTTCACTGCAATCAAATTTATTTTTAAATATGTAAAAATAATACTCTATACGGTTTGTATTTGTCAATAATTACATAAAGTGAAACTTTATTCATTGGGAGGTTTACTTTCCGTTACATGAGGGATAAATAAATCTAATTGATCCAACACTTTACGTGATTTAATCCAAAATCCACCGTACTGATCATAATACGCATATAGTATATTTCTAATCAATTGAACATTCTCTTTTTTCATTCGAATATTTCCAATTCGCTCCAAATCTACTTCACTAAATAAATACATTAATCGAGATAACTTAGCTGGAATATTAATTGCTTCCGCGTCAAAATGAGCACATTGTTGACATAACATACCACCTTCATTAATCGAAAATCTCACTAACTTATCTTCCTTACCGCATCTACTGCATTTGTGGAGAATAGGAGCAAACCCTGCTTTTTTGTATAATTTTAATTCATACATAATTACAGGTATATCAACTTCATCATGATTATTTATCCACAATAACGTCTGATAAAATTGTTCAAATAAGTGTGGATCATTGTCTTTGGAATCAAGCAACTTATCGGTTAATTCTGCAATGTATGATACATAAGCAGTCTTATAAATATCTTCTCGAACGATTCGAAAAGAATCAAGTACTTCTCCTTGTTGAATCGTACTTAATCCTGTACCGATATATACAAAGAATCGAGCATTAATGAATGGCTGCGTTACAGCAGCCATTCTGCTTTTTGGTTTTTTTGCTCCTTTTGCCAAGGCATTAAATTTACCTATTTTATTACTAAAAATAGTAACTAACTTATGCGTTTCTCCATAATCTTGTGTTTTAATAATAATCCCATCAATTTTTTCAAGCAATCGCTTCACCTTACTTTCTTTACAAGATGAGCTATATATTGGTTTCAGTAGAAGATACTTCTGTTGATTCTTTAGCCTGTCCATCATAATCCAATGTTGCATTTTCTAATTCTTTCATCAATAAATAGGTTTCAATGTTTCCTGTCTGACTAAACAACTTCCATGTTATATCTACCACAAGAAACCCCACCTTTCTTTAATTATTAGGTTGAAAATGTAACTTATTTATAGAATGGCTTTTCTAAATCAAATCATAAGTATTAAATATTTCCATGTTTAATATTCGTCACTTCTAAATCCAAATTCATGTAATTGGTTTTGCCTGTTTCTCCAATCTTTTTTCACCTTTATCCATAGCTCTAGATACACTTTGGAGCCAAGTAACGCTTCAATATCTCTTCGTGCTTGTTTTCCAATATTTTTCAACATACTTCCTTGCTTCCCAATTAATATACCTTTTTGAGAACTTCTTTCAGTCACAATTGTTGCTTGAATCAGTAACTTTTCATTCTCATTCTTCTCTATATTTTCAATTACTACAGCAATTGAATGAGGCACCTCTTCTTTTGTTAAATGTAATACTTTTTCCCGAATTAATTCTGAAATTACGAACCGCTCCGGATGATCAGTAACTTGATCTTCTGGATAATATTGAGGTCCTTCTGGCAAATGCTTCTTCAATACATCGACTAAATGGTCGACATTATTTCCTTCTAGTGCAGATATTGGAATAATTTCTTCAAAATCGTAAAGTGACTTATACTTCTCTATCAGTGGTAATAGTTTATCCGGATGAATTAAATCAATCTTATTAATTATAAGAAAGACAGGACTATTAACCTTTTGCAATAAATCAATTATATACTGATCTCCTCTTCCATATCCTTCATCTGCATTTATCATAAATAATATACTATCAACTTCATTTAAGGTATCTTCTGCAATTTGAACCATAAAATCGCCCAGTCGATGTTTCGGTTTATGAATTCCCGGTGTATCGATAAAAATCATTTGCGCATCGTCTGTAGTATATACACCTTGTATTTTATTTCTAGTTGTTTGTGCTTTATCACTCATAATAGCAATCTTTTGACCAATTACTTTATTCATAAAAGTTGATTTACCAACATTAGGGCGACCAATAATTGATAAGAATCCTGATTTATAATTCGTTTCCATGTTGTATCCTCCGAGACGTTAATTTTATTAATTTATATCATACTATAAAATGATTTCAGTTTCACTAAATCGACAAAACCTTTAAAAACTTTCTTTTTTTTGCGATAGAGAGTTACTCTATCAACAACGTGTCATATAAGTTAAATTACATCGTTATCATAATAGCATGAATATGAATAAGAAATAAACTTTCTAAATCGATCTTAAAAGTGGTTGATATTACATTTTTCATCTATTCCATCTTTTTACAGGAAAAAAGCCCAAATCTAATGAAAGATTTAGACCTTTACGTTTAGAGATACTAATGGAATAAACTACTCCATCCTTCTTATAATAGTTCCATTATTTTAGGAGCAAAAATCATTATACCAACTATTACTGCAATAATAGCAGCAATTAAAACTGCCCCTGCTGAAACATCTTTTATATGTTTTACTGCCGGATGAATCTCAGGTTGAACATAATCCATAACTTTTTCAATGGAGCTATTAATCATCTCCGTAACTAATACCAGCCCTATAGTGAGCATAATGATTGCCCACTCCACATTCGATAAACCAATCATAATGCCACATAAAATAACGACCATTGTTGAAATTAAATGCAGCTGAAAATTAGATTCTGTCGAAGCGATCTCTTTTAGACCATTCCATGCATATCGGAAACCTATTTTTCTTCGTTTACCTTTCAACGCCAAACTCACCTAGTATTTCTTCTTGTCGACCAAACATTTTCTTTTCATCCTCTTCATTCATATGATCATATCCCAATAAGTGTAGGAATCCATGTACTGCTAAAAATCCTAACTCTCTTTCTAGACTATGATCATATTCAATGGATTGTTCTTTTGCTTTGTCAACCGAGATAACAATATCTCCTAATACAAGCGGTCCATCAGCTCCAATTATCTCCATCTCCTCTTCGTTACTTTCTTGCATTGCAAAAGAAATAACATCTGTTGGAGTATCTTTTTGACGATAATTGCGATTTAAAATTTGAATTTCTTTGTTATCGACAAAATTAATGGATAATTCAGCTTCGGATGTAATGGATTCTTTTTTTGCTGCAAAATCCAATAATCGTTGAATTAAATCAATATAATCCTCCGATACAGAGTTTGTTTCATCATGAAAGTCAATGTGCATTAGTTTTCCTCCTCTTTCGGATATTGGATTCGAGAGTGAAATATTCCTTTTAAAGATTCACATATAGTAAATTGAATTATGGTAAGCTCCTTTAATGTTAAAGGACTATCATTTAATTGTCCATCAGCAACTTTATCACGGATAATACCAGACACAATTGCTTCTATTTTTTCTTCAGTCGGCTCTTTTAAAGAACGGACTGCTGCTTCCACTGAATCACAGATACAAATGATTGCGGTCTCTTTTAGTTTTGGTTTTGGACCTGGATAACGAAATTCAATTTCTTCTACTTCCGGATTTTCTTCTTTCTCTTTCATGTAAAAATATTTTAGTAAAGAATTAGAGTGATGCTGCATTGCAATATCGATAATTTCTTTCGGCATTCGATGTTCTTTTAACATATCAGCACCATCGTAAGGGTGTCTAATAATAATATCAGCACTTTTCTTTGGTGACATAAAATCATGAGGATTACGCATGGCAACTTGATTTTCAATAAAATACTGTGGCCTGACTGTTTTCCCTATATCATGATAATATGCCCCAACTCTTGCTAATAATCCGTTAGCACCTATAGCTTCGCAGGCTGTTTCACTTATATTTGCCACCATCACAGAATGGTGATACGTACCAGGTGCTTCTGTTAATAATTTTTTTAATAAAGGTTGATTAGGACTAGACAATTGTAGTAATTTCATATCAGATAATACACCTAATAGACTTTCAAATAGCGGAAGCATTCCCATCGCTAATACCGCTGCTAAACACGCAGAAATTATTCCAAAACTGGATTGAATAATAATATCCAGCCATGTATATTTTTCAAATGATAAAAATATAAATAATAATATAGTTGCAATATGAATAAGCGACATTCCAAAAGCGGATTTAAGAATTGCATATCTATCTTTGACATTGGAGAGTAGACCAACAGCTGCTACTTGTGATACTAAAAAGTATATTCCAACCTCTACATTCAACGCGCCTGCAATTTGGCCATTAAAGATAACCGTTGCAATAATCGAATAAAAAATCCCCATTTTTATGGCAATGCGCTCATGTAATAGTAATTTATGTAATATTGCTGCTGTAGCAATTGGTGTTACATAGAACAATTGATTTGATTGTGTTGTATATAAACTTGCGACCTTCATTAGCAGTACGGCGACTACACTTATTAATAGAACTGCTGCAACCTTTTTCATATTCCAATCATTTTCTTTTGCACTTCGATATAACTCAACTGCGATAAATATCGTAATTATCACTACTAACAAACTTAAGCCCAATAAAGGAAAGATATTTCTTTCACTGTCTAGTACACCTACTAAGTTTAGCTTTTCATAGATTTCATTTGTAATTGTTTGACCTTCTCGAACAATGATTTCTCCAGCTCGTATCATAACTGGGTCAACTGTTGTAGCAGCATCTTTTCGAGCTTGGGAGGTTTTTTCATAATCAAAAAAGGAATTCTCCGTTACTGCAAAAGTAGCTAAATCATTGAGTGCTAATGTTAGTTCTTCATTGAAATCTGAATATTCCACAGTCTGTTCTACATTAGCTATCGCAGTCTGAATATTTTCTGTCCGAACTCCCCTATCTAAGGTTTCTTCTAGAGCCTCCATAAATATTACTTGGCCTTGTTCTAAATCTTCATCTGATTGGGAAAGGAATGTAATTAAAGTTTGATCACTAATTTCGTTGCTTATTTCATTCGATAGTAATTGCTTTAATTGAATTGCTTTATCTTGATCGGTTAGTGGGAGTACATCATTGTCATCATTCGTCTCATCATCTTGCTCTTCATAAAATTTATCAACAGCATCAAATAATTCAGTAACGTAATTTAATCGCTCTTCAGTTACTTCTTCTGATATATCGTATCGATCTGGTACAGATTGAACAGCTTCCCTTGTCCTTCTTTCTGTCTCACCTTCATCTTCTATTGTAATTGGTGATCGTATCGTTTGATTAGAATTACTAAACCTCTCTATTGCATAAGTTTCCGTCTGAACGTTATCCCACATTAATATAAAAAAGAATACCCCTAATAAAATCGCTGGTGGAATAATAATAATTGTTGAATGTTTCTGTTTAAACAACTGATACCTTTCTACCCATTTTTCTTTCACGTAATTTCACCCCAATGATATAGAAATAAGACCCTTTTTACGGGTCTTACTTTTGTATAAGTTTTCATTTTTCATAAGCGTTAATTATTTTTTGGACAAGTGGATGTCGAACTACGTCAGTTTGACTGAGGTGAATGAAGGAAATACCTTCAACTTTAGAAAGTAGTTGTTCTGCAACTTGTAGTCCGGAAGTAACCCCTTTAGGTAAGTCAATTTGTGTGATGTCACCTGTTATTATCATTTTTGAACCAAAACCAAGACGAGTCAAAAACATTTTCATTTGTGCAGGAGTAGTATTTTGGGCCTCATCCAATATAACAAAAGCATCATCTAATGTTCTGCCGCGCATATATGCAAGAGGTGCAATTTCTATCGTTTCTCGTTCAATAAGACGTAATGTATGTTCTGAACCAAAAACATCATGCAGCGCATCATATAGCGGGCGCAAATAAGGATCAACTTTTTCTTTCAAATCTCCCGGTAAAAACCCTAAACTCTCTCCTGCTTCAACTGCTGGACGAGTTAGTATAATCTTTTTAACTAGTCCATTTTTCAATGCATGTACTGCCATTACTACCGCAAGATAGGTTTTTCCAGTTCCTGCTGGACCAATTCCAAATACTAGATCATTACTTTTGATTGATTGTATATAGCTTTTTTGTCCAAGCGTCTTTACCCTTATTGATTTACCCTTATAGTTCTTTGTAATTTCATCTTCAAATAAGGTTTCAAACTGTGAAATCTTACCTTTACGAGACAGCTCTACAGCGTAAACAACATCACGTTCAGTTATTGTTTGTCCTTTACGGATAACATTTAACATTGCTAAGAGAATTTCTTTAACTTGTTGTATTGCTTGTTCTGAACCAGAAACACTAACCGCTTCTCCACGTGATACAATATTCACATCGAGCAATGTTTCTAGCTGTTGTAAGTGCTTATCATTGGTACCAAATAGACCTAAAGTTTCATTGGTACCATTTAATTGCAAATCTAGATCAGTTAAGCGTTCGGACATAATCAGTCTCCTTGGCGAATAGGTTCATTTTTAACAATATTTTCTTCTACAGAAACATAAACGATTAATTTTACTTTACCATGCTCGATACGTTCATGCAAAACTTTTTCTGACAATATTTCCGCATCAGGACCTAGTTCTGTCTCTAGTTGTTTTACAGCTTGCTTTTTACCTGCTTCAATTGCTTCTTCCTTCGTTCTTTGACCTTCATGTAATTGTTTTTCATTTATTTCTGATTCTACAATTGAAATCGGTAATTTCCATTTTAAAAACTGTATCGGTTTTTCATTCAATTCGACTTGGGTTTGTTTAAAATCAGGATCACGGAATCCCCATACTGGAAATTGAAGTTGTCCCATTTTCATATAATATTTATTTTTACTATTCCCTGTTAACTGTTCATAATTATAAGACAAGGGAACGGTTAATGTAACTTCATACCACGTATTTGCAAATATTTCTGCTTCAGCAGTAATTGGTTGACTTTTATTCTCATCTGTCTCATTTTCGTCTTCATCTTGATTTTCTTCATAGCTTAAGTCTCCCGCTACAAGTAAATCTCCTGGTTTAACATAATCATTGATTTGTTTTACAGGTTCTCCTTTGGAAACATACATCCTCGTTATTACTCCTTCTTTAGCAGCAACAATATTTCCTGGTTCACTGGGATCTAGTTCTTCAACTATTATCTTTTCTACCCCTTCTAAGTATAGGGTTGTCCCTTGCAATTCAACACCTGCCCATAACAATTCTGGAACATCATCTAATAAATTCCTTTGAATATCTTTCGGTGTATCCACAGAAAATAACCAAACACCGGGATGGATTCCATAGCTATCTAATTGTACTTTAATTTTTTCTTCTATCTCTTTCGGTACACCAGTGATATTAACAGACCATAATAAATTAGATAAAAATAAAAAAAATAACACTCCACCTAAAATTCCTATTACTAAGAATCGTTTCTTCAAAAACCGAGAAAATCCAAATGGCAATCCTTTCCTCTCTTCAAAAGAAATTTTATATATTGTTCTTCTACGTAATTGCTTTAGTTTCTTAATATCTTGCAAATTTAATTTAGCAATACAATCTTTTGAAGAGACCTTTTTAACATCCCAAACAAAAATACCTTCATTCGCACATTTTTGGAAGAATAGCTCCGGCTTTTCGCCAGAGACTCGAACGGTTACATATCCTCGTATCCTCTTGCCATAATTACGTTTCATTGGAACCTCCTATTCTACGAGTTAATCCGGTAAAAACTTTACCTCATGAATGGTACCTTCTAACATAATTTCTTTCGGTAACATCATTTTTAATACAAATGCATCTCCTTTAATTTGTACATAACCATTCGTTACCTTTAATTTTAATTCGTTATTGGAATAAACCTCTAGTCCTTGATGATTTTCAATATAAAAATGAATATGCCCTATGATTGTTATTCTAGGCATTTCCAGAATAACATCAGAAGGAAGAGAGAATTGTTCAATTAATAGTGAACGAATTCGCTGATGCCATTTAGCCAATGATGATCCCCCCTCACATAGATATGTATGAAAAAAATTCATCAATAAGAACAAGAACCGTCCACTATCTGTAATTAACAAGTAAAGAAATATAAACTGTACAGCATAAAGTGAAACTTCACTGAGCGGGAGATTTTTCGTACCGAAAGCTTGTTAAGCTCAAGTGTACACTTACGGAGAGTTTATCACCCTTAGCCTCTTTGGATAAGCCTCATCGTTTGATGTGGGGATATTATTACATGTAACAGACGGATTAATTAATATAATTCTGATAAATTAAACACAAAAAATCCCGATTACCATTATGGATAATCGGGATTTAATATTTATAAAAATTATTACCTATCTAATGTGAACGATCACGTACCACACTTCGATACGGTTTCTTTGCTCTTGGAGATCCTAGAACTTCTGACATAATTATACCATTTACAAGACCTTCTGCGCTTAAATTACTTGTAACTCGACGCTTCATTTCTTGCTGGCTTATACCTTGATTGTCATCTTTGGTTGCAGGTAATACTGTCGAAGTATCTTTCTCCTCCAGATCCTCTACATTCTGTACCTGGGCACTATACTTATTAGCAATTCGCTTCATTTGCTCTTGCTGTTGTTCCTGAATATTGCCTGCTGACATAGTAGGTCTTTCTTGTTCGGTATAAACCTTTCTTTCTGCTCTAGGTTGACGCTGGGTAGTTCTAGGAGCAGAGTTGGACTGTTTTTGTGGAGGAGTTTTTTTGTTTTGCTCTTCCTGATTTTTCTTTTTGCCATCACCAAGTACTGCAATAATACCTGAAATGATAATAAAAATTAGAAATAGGTTTTCAAAAATCCAGTCCATTATATCCCTCCTTTACATCCACAATTGGAAAAGGTATTACTGTTGGTCATCATCTTTATTCTCTTTAGACAATTTACCAATAGAATCACGCATATCTGTATCCGCATCAATGTTTTGGTAATTCATGTAATCCATAACACCCATTTTTCCTGAACGTAATGCTTCTGCAAGAGCAAGTGGTACGTCTGCTTCTGCTTCCACAACTTTTGCACGCATTTCTTGAACACGAGCAACCATTTCTTGTTCTTGTGCGACAGCCATTGCACGTCGTTCTTCCGCTTTTGCTTGTGCAATATTCTTATCTGCTTCAGCTTGATCAGTTTGTAAAATGGCACCAATGTTCTTACCGATGTCTACATCTGCAATATCAATAGATAGAATTTCAAATGCAGTACCAGAATCAAGTCCTTTACTCAATACTGTTTGCGAAATGGAATCTGGATTTTCTAATACTTGTTTATGATGGTCAGAGCTACCGATTGTACTTACAACACCTTCACCAACACGAGCGATGATTGTTTCTTCACCTGCACCACCGACTAATCGATCAATATTTGCACGCACTGTTATACGAGCAAGTGCTTTCACTTCAATACCGTCCATAGCGATACCTGCAATAAACGGTGTTTCAATTACTTTTGGGTTAACACTCATTTGTACAGCTTCTAAAACATCACGACCAGCAAGGTCAATAGCAGCACCGCGTTCAAAAGGCAAGTCAATGTTTGCCCGATGTGCTGCAATTAATGCATTCACTACTCGGTCTACATTACCACCAGCAAGATAGTGACTCTCTAATTGATTGGTTTTCACATTTAATCCTGCTTTATGTGCTTTAATTAGCGGGTTAATTACTCGATTTGGTACTACTCTACGTAAACGCATCCCAATTAGAGTAAAGATACTTATCTTAACCCCTGCAGCAAGTGCACTAATCCAAAGTGCGACTGGTACAAATGTAAACAAAATTGCTAAAGCGATAAGTACCGCTGCTATAATTATAATTGGTAAAATAACACTACTATCCATTTATATGCCTCCTAATTATTCTTTTATTTCCTTCACTACTACACGCACACCTTCTACACGAATAACTTTAAGATGTTTACCCTTACTAATAAATGAACCATCTGACACCACGTCGATTTGTTCATTTTCGAAAACTCCAATTCCCGATGGACGCAGTGGTGTTAACGCTGTTCCTTCCAAACCTACTAGTTCTATTCGGTTAACGGAAGAGACATATCCTTGTTCAGTTGCAGTACTATCTCTTAGTATAATATGGCGAAAAACTCCTTTATCCATACCAATTCTCCTAAACAATATTACTCCAACAATTACGGCAATCAAAAAGGCTATACCAATACTTAATGACATATGGCCAAGATCATACCCGGACATAAACAAAGAACCTATTACAGCAGCTATACCAATAAAGCCCAAAATACCGCTTGTAACAAAAAATTCAGCAATAATTAAACCAACACCAATTAATAGGAGAATGATTGCTTCCATACCAGCAAGACCTGCTACAATATGGCCATAGAAGAATAGTAATAGTGCAACAATTCCCATTGTTCCCGGCACACCAAAACCAGGTGAGTACAGCTCTACTACTAAACCAAGACTCGCGACGGAGAGTAAAATAGGGATTACTACAGGGTTAGTTAGAAAGCGAGCTAGTTCTTCTGCAAAAGATGTTTCGACTTCTACTATACTTGCGTTACTTAATCCTAATTCGTATAGTAACTCATTTCGATCATCTACAATTCCTTCAGCATAACCTACTTCTACAGCATCACTTGGCCCTAAAGTTAAAAACTTTCCTTCTGGCGCACCAAATTCTGGAAGGTCAATACTACTGTCCGCCATTGCTGCTGCATAAAGCGGGTCTCTTTCTTGTGACTCGGCAGCGCTTCTCATTTGAGCTAGCCAAGCAGATTGAGCTTTTGCATCAGCAGCTGTTCCATCTTGATTAATTACCCCACTTGCTCCCATTGTAGCGTGAGGGTTAAAGTAGATATTATCAGAAAATAATGCGATATAAGACCCAGCCGAGAGTGCCTCGTTAACAATATACGATGTGGAAGGTACTACCAAGCTCTGAATCAGCGAACCAATTTTGCCTGCTGAATCTACTCTTCCTCCTGGTGTATCTATTTCAAAAATGATATGATCTGCACCATTTTCCATCGCTTCCTCTGTTGCTCGGTTCAAGAAGGCTTCTAAACCTCTCTCTACTTCATTTTCTATTGGAATAATATAGACGGTTTCTCCTTCTCCTTGTTCTGCATCTACTATATTTCCAGATGCAAAAGGTATACAGAAAAGAACCACAATGAAAGTTATGTATACAGCATATCTTAACCGCTTCCCAATCAACTTAAATCACCCCCTATAAAGCACCTATACCTATAATACGAAGCAATCAGTTAAAAGGATTCATCTTTTTTCGTGTATTCGGTACATCTTGATAGTACCATACAATTGAACAGTAGAGAAAGTCAGACCTTAGCAACTGATAAATATTATTAAAAAGAGATCATCCTAATTTAGGATGATCTCTTTTAGTTAGCGCAATTCTTCTTGCACTTTCGTTTTTATTTGAGAGCCATCTGCTTTACCTTTTACTTTTGGCATAACAGCGCCCATCACTTTACCCATATCCTTCATCGATGTAGCATTCACTTCTTGAATTGTTTCCTGAATGATCGATCTTAACTCATCATCTGAAAGTTGTTCTGGTAAATACGCATCAAGTATTTCCAGTTCTTTTTCGATTTTTTCTACTAAATCTTCTCTTCCAGCATTCTTGAATTCTTGGAGGGAATCTTTTCTTTGTTTAACTTCTCTAGACAGAATTGTTAAATCTTCGTCCTCGGAAAGTGTATCTTTACCAAGTTTAATCGATTCATTCTGAATTGAAGCTTTAACCATGCGAATAACGCTAAGGGTTTCTTTATCTTTGTTCTTCATCGCTTGCTTCATATCTTGATTCAGACGATCAAGTAACGTCATACGCTCGCACCTTCTTTAGAATTTACGTTTTCTAGCAGCTTCTGATTTCTTCTTACGTTTTACACTAGGTTTTTCATAGTGTTCACGTTTACGATATTCCTGTAGTGTACCGCTTTTTGATACACTGCGTTTAAAGCGACGAAGAGCATCTTCAAGAGACTCGTTTTTACGAACGCGAGTTGTATTTGACATGCTAATTTCCCTCCCTCCGAAGCACAAAACCATTTTATACAAACATGAATCTAATCTCATGCCTTTATAAATTATAATATAAACAATGAATCAGGTCAACGGTTATTTATATCTAATATCATCATTATGTTACATAATCTATTCAAATTTAGTAGTCAGATGTTCCTTGTTCTCCTGATATAATCGCAACGCCAGAACTAGCTCCAATTCTTGTTGCTCCTGCTTCTATCATTGCTTTTGTTTGCTCTAAATCGCGAACACCACCAGATGCTTTTACTCCCATCTCAGGCCCAACTGTCTCACGCATTAAGCGAATATCCTCTACAGTCGCACCACCACCAGAAAATCCAGTAGATGTTTTCACGTAATCAGCCTCTGCATTTTTGGCTAATTTACAAGCTCTTACTTTTTCATCTTCAGTTAAAAGACTAGTTTCAATAATTACTTTGGTTAGGGCCTTGCCTTTTGCAGCTTCGACTACGGCACGGATGTCTTTCTCAACAAATTCATCATTATTTGATTTTAGTTCACCGACATTAATTACCATATCAACTTCTGTTGCCCCATCAGCAATTGCTTGTTTTGTCTCAAAAATTTTCGTTTCTGTAGAAGTTGATCCTAATGGGAAACCAATTACTGTACAAACTTTTACTGGTGTATCTTTTAATTCTTTATAGCAGTATGACACCCAGTGGGGGTTTACACAAACGGAAGCAAATTCATGTTGTTTTGCCTCTTCGACAATCTTTGCAATACTTTCCTTTGTAGTATCTGGTTTTAATTGAGTATGATCGATATATTTAGCTAATTCCATTTAATCTCTTCCCTTCAAATATGTTAAGCTCCATAAACTTTTGCTTTACTGTGAGTTGAATGTTCCATAACTCGAACAAAAATTCCTTGATTAATAGGATATCCTGATTTAGTTACTTTGACCTTAACAATCTTTCCTATTAAGTCTGGAGTACCTTCAAATTGTACTTTCATATAATTATCACTATAGCCAACTAATGTATTTGGTTGTTCCTCATCTAGCCTTTCTTCAGGTATAACCTCTAATACTTCATTTTCATACTGTGAAGCATATTCTTTCGCAAGTTGATCAGAAAGTGTAATTAAATGATGGACACGTTCCTCTTTGATAGTATCTTCCACCTGATCTTCCATGCGAGCAGCCGGTGTTCCTGTTCTTCTTGAAAATGGAAACACATGTAGTTCAGCATATCCTATTTCTCTTATAAAAGAACAAGTTTGTTGAAATTCTTCCTCTGTTTCACCAGGAAATCCAACGATAACATCGGAAGTAATAGCTAGTCCAGGTAATGCTCTTTGAAGTTTATTAACTTTTTCCTTATAAAAGCTTGTAGAATATTTTCTTCGCATTCGAGCTAGGACACTATCAGATCCTGACTGAAGCGGTATATGCAGATGACGTACAATTTTTTTACTTCGATCCAGTACGTCAATGACTTCATCTGTAATTTGACTCGCTTCAATGGAACTAATTCGAATTCGCTCTAATCCTTCTACTTCTTCTAGCTCTCTTAGTAACATAGCAAAATTATAGTCTTTCATATCTTCTCCATACCCAGCTGTATGAATACCAGTTAGAACGAGTTCTTTATATCCTGCTTCTACTAATTTATTGGCTTGTTCTAATACATTCTCTGGATCTCTAGATCGTAATAATCCTCTAGACCATGGAATAATACAAAATGTACAGAAGTTGTTACATCCTTCTTGTATTTTCAATGATGCACGCGTACGATCTGTAAACACTGGGACGTCCATTTCTTCAAACACGCGATTTTTCATTATGTTTGATACACCATTAACAGGTTCTTTTGTTTTTTGATGTTCTTTTATATAAGAAAAAATATTCTTACGATCTTGTGTTCCTACAACAATATCTACACCAGGAATCTCCATAATCTCTCCCGGAGACGTTTGTGCATAGCATCCGGTTACACAAACTACTGCTTCTGGATTTTTACGAATCGCTCTACGGATAACTTGTCTACTTTTTTTATCACCAGAATTCGTAACCGTACAAGTATTAATCACGTAAACATCCGAATTGTGATCAAAGTCTACTCTTTCATAACCTTCTTCTTTAAACATTCTCCAGATTCCTTCTGTTTCATAATGATTAACTTTACAACCAAGTGTATGAAAAGCCACTGTGGTCATGTTAAACACCTCAATTCTTCTAATTGATAGGAAATACTTGATAAAGCGTATAAAGCTGCCGTTTCTGTGCGTAAAATCCGTTTACCAAGGCGTATTGGTATGAATCCATTATCTTTTAATCGGTCAGCTTCTTCAATTGAAAAACCACCTTCAGGTCCAATACAGAGAATTATGTTATCATTTGTTGAAATGTTCTGTAACGAATTTACTAAATTTGAAGACATCTTCTCTGTTTTTGCCTCTTCTTCATAAGCAAATAGTTTCACTGTGTAAGCAGATGCTTCATCCAGTAAATATTTTAAATTCATTACTGGATATAAAGTAGGGATTCGATTTCGATGGCTTTGTTCACTTGCTTCCTTTAGAATTTTTTGAAACCTTTTTGCTTTCTTATGATACTTTTTTTCATCATTCCAAATAGCTATAGATCGTTCAGCCTGGAAAGGAATAAACCCTGAAGCACCTAACTCTGTTCCTTTTTGGAGAATTAGATCAAACTTGTCCCCTTTTGGTATACCTTGTGCAATTGTAACGAATATCGGCATTTCATTCGTACCTTCTAGCCATTCCATTACTTCTGCATCAACATAATCGTCCGCTAATATAGTGATACGGCACATCGCAGCTTGTCCATCTTCTGAATTACAAATGATGTTTTCACCAACTTGTGCTCGCATTACTCGTTGTAGATGATGAACATCATCTCCTGTAATGCGTATTGAATTCTCAGTGACATTCTCTTGCGATACAAAGTATCTTTGCATCTCTTCACCTACTTTTCACTTGGCTTCTTAGCTACTATTGATACCCAGTCTTCCATTTCGTTTAAAGAAATTACTTCAAATCCTTGTTCAGTCAATCTATCTTTTACCAGCTGTTTTTTATTTTGGATAATTCCAGAAGTGATAAAATACCCGCCTTCTTTTAAATTATTCCATGCATCATCGACAAAACGTATGATTATTTCAGCTAAAATATTGGATACAATAACATCAGCCTCTTGCTGAACACCTTCTAGTAAGTTGTTTTGTTTTACCTTTACAGATTCATTAATCTGGTTTAACTTACTGTTTAATATTGTACTTTTCACAGCAATTTCGTCAAGGTCATAAGCATAAACTTTCTCTGCTCCTAATTTAGCAGCAGCAATACTTAAAACACCTGAACCACAGCCTACATCCATTACGTAATCCCCTTGATTTACATACGCCTCTAGACCTTGAATACTTAAAACTGTTGTAGGATGTGTCCCTGTACCAAAAGCCATACCCGGATCTAATTCGATAATCAATTCATCACTAGATACTGGTGTATATTCCTCCCATGTAGGAGTAATTGTAATACGATTCGATATTTTAACCGGTTTATAATACTTCTTCCAAGCCGTTGCCCACTCTTCTTCATGAACCTCACTTAACGTGACTTCATTCTTCCCTAAATCAATATCATACAACAACAATTGATTAATTGCCTGCTTTATTTCTTCAACTGTTTCTCCTAAAAAACTATTCATAGGAAGGTATGCTTTAATACGCACACCTTCTTCAGGATATAGTGCGGGATCTAGATCATAAAGTTCCCCAAATTGAGTACACTCCACCCTCTCAAGATCTAATGGATCCTCAATTACGAGACCACTTGCACCAGTTTCATGTAAAATATTCGAAATAGGTTCAATTGCTTCGTTTGTCGTATGAATACTTATCTCTGACCATTTCATTTGGCTACCACCCGTCCAATGGAAAAATATCTATGTAAACGGCACAAAGTATTTGTACCGTTATTCTCCTTTAAAAGCTCTACGAAAGCGTTGAAAAATATTATCATCTGGTTCATCAGTTGATTCATTTCCACCAAGTTCATTAAACTCTCGAAGTAGTTCTTTTTGTTTTTCAGATAAGTTAGTAGGTGTCATCACCTTGATCTTGATATGCTGATCACCATGTCCTCGCCCGCGTACATTCGGTGCACCCTTGCCTTTAATTCTGAAAGTTTTTCCAGTTTGCGTTCCAGCTGGAACTTTAACTTTTACTTTCCCATGTACCGTAGGAACCTCTAATTCATCACCTAATGCAGCTTGGGCAAATGTCAGTGGCAATTCGCAGAAAATATGGTCTCCTTCACGCACAAAGAAATCATGTGGTCGCACTTTAATTACAACAAATAAATCTCCTGCTGGCCCACCATTTTTACCAGCTTCGCCTTTACCTGCCACTCTAATTTGTTGACCTTCATCAATACCTGCAGGAATTGAGATATGAATTTTTTTCTTCTTCTGGACTTTTCCTGAACCACCACAAGTATTACATTTTTCAGGTATAATTTTACCGGACCCTTCACAATAATTACATACTCTGCGATTTACAACACGTCCGAATGGCGTATTCTGTTCTTGGTTTAATTGACCAGAACCATTACAATGTGAACATGTCTTCGGTTTTGTACCTGGTTTTGCACCTGATCCATTACATGTATCACACGTTTCTTCTTTTGGAATTTCAATGTCCGTCTCTTTTCCAAATACAGCTTCTTCAAAGTTTAAAATCATTGTATATTGTAAATCATTACCTTGTTGTGGAGCATTTGGATCACGTGAACGACCTCCACCTCCGAAGAACATATCAAAAATATCACCGAAGCCTCCAAAGTCTTGAGCTCCCCCACCAAAACCGCCGCCAAAGCCTTGACTTTGTGGTCCTGAATGACCAAATTGATCATATTGAGCACGCTTTTGGTCATCACTAAGTACTTCATAAGCTTCTTTCACTTCTTTAAACTTATCCGCTGCATCCTCTTCTTTATTCACGTCTGGATGGTACTTACGAGCCAATTTACGATAGCTTTTCTTTATTTCATCTTGAGATGCAGATTTATCAATCCCTAATATCTCATAATAATCTCGTTTGCTCATCTTACATCACTCTCCCGACACACTTATAGCATAAGTTTTATCTTATCATCAACTATTTGTCTAAAGCAAATAGTTATTTCCAAAAACCCTTAAAAAAGTCAAAGCCAAGAGAATCCTGACTTTGACTTTTCATTTATTTCATCAGCTATTATTTTTTATCATCGTCATCTACTTCAGAATAATCAGCGTCTACAACATCATCATCTTGTTTTTGACCACTTTCTTCACCTTGCTCGCCAGAAGCTTGTTGAGCTTCTTGTTGTACTTGCTCATAAAGCTTAGCAGATAATTGTTGTACGTGCTCTTCTAAAGCATCTTTTTTCGCTTTCACTTGTTCCATATCACCAGACTCAAGCGCTTGTTTCAATTCATCTTTAGCAGATTCTGCTTTTTGTTTATCTTCTTCAGAGACTTTATCATCTAGGTCTTTGATTGTTTTATCAGTTGTAAAGATAAGTTGATCTGCTTCATTTCTCAAATCTACTTCTTCACGACGTTGTTTATCCGCATCTGCATTTTCTTCTGCTTCTTTTACCATGCGATCCACCTCATCATCTGACAGACCTGATGATGATTTAATTGTAATCGATTGTTCTTTATTTGTTCCAAGGTCTTTTGCACGGACGTTAACAATACCGTTAGCATCGATATCAAAGCTAACTTCAATTTGCGGCATACCACGTGGTGCTGGTGGAATGTCTGTTAATTGGAAACGACCAAGCGTTTTGTTATCTGATGCCATTTCACGTTCACCTTGAAGGACGTGAATATCAACTGCTGTTTGATTATCAGCTGCAGTAGAGAATGTTTGAGACGCACTTGTTGGAATAGTAGTATTACGCTCGATTAATTTTGTGGTTACTGCTCCCATTGTTTCGATACCTAGAGATAATGGTGTTACATCAAGTAATAGTACATCTTTTACATCACCTTGAAGAACCCCACCTTGAATTGCGGCACCAAGTGCTACGACTTCATCCGGATTAACACCTTTTGAAGGATCTTGACCTAATTCTTTTTTTATTGCTTCTTGAACAGCTGGGATACGAGTTGAACCACCAACAAGAATTACTTTATCAATATCGCTCTTCGATAAGCTTGCATCAGATAATGCTTTACGAGTTGGTTGCATTGTACGTTCAACTAAATCTGAAGAAAGTTCATCAAATTTCGCACGGGACATAGTCATCTCTAAGTGTAATGGACCAGCTTCTCCTGCTGTAATAAATGGAAGTGAGATTTGCGTTTGCGTTACACCAGATAAATCTTTTTTCGCTTTTTCAGCAGCATCTTTTAAACGCTGAGTAGCCATTTTATCTTGAGAAAGATCAATTCCGTTTTCTTTCTTAAATTCTTGTACCATATGATCAATAACTACTTGGTCAAAGTCATCTCCACCAAGACGATTGTCACCTGCAGTGGATACTACTTCAAAAGTACCATCACCAATATCAAGAATAGACACATCAAATGTACCACCGCCAAGGTCATACACAAGAATTGTTTGATCTTGATCTTCTTTGTCGATACCATATGCTAATGCTGCTGCAGTAGGTTCATTAATAATACGTTCTACTTCAAGACCAGCAATTTTACCAGCATCTTTTGTAGCTTGACGCTCGGCATCATTAAAGTATGCTGGTACAGTGATTACTGCTTTTTCTACTTTTTCACCAATGTAATCTTCTGCATAAGACTTAATGTATTGAAGTATAATCGCAGAAACCTCTTGAGGAGTGTATTCTTTATCTTCAATTTTAACTTTATAATCTGTACCCATATGACGTTTAATTGATTGAATAGTGTTTGGGTTTGTAATTGCTTGTCGTTTAGCTACTTCACCAACTTGGCGTTCACCATTTTTAAAAGCAACTACGGATGGAGAAGTACGGTTACCTTCCGGATTCGGAATGACAACAGCTTCGCCGCCTTCCATTACTGATACACATGAATTTGTAGTTCCTAAGTCAATTCCAATAATCTTACTCATTGTTTATTTCCTCCTTAACTGCAATAACTTTCAATTATTTATTCACTTTTACCATTGCTGGACGAATAACACGATCTTTAAGCTGGTATCCTTTTTGTAATTCCTCTACAACTATATTGGATTCCATGTTTTCATCTTCAATTTGCATTACAGCGTGATGAAGATTCGGGTCAAAAGCCTCACCCTCGGTTTTAATTGGTTCAACACCTTGAGACGTTAAAGCTTCTTGTAATTGACGATACACCATCATTATTCCATCAATAATACTTTTGTTTTCTTCAGTTACTTCAACCTGTAAAGCTCGTTCAAAGTTATCAATAGCTGGTAAAAGTTCAGTGATTAAATCTTGTGATTTATACTTACGATCCGCTTCTCTTTCTTTTAGCGTTCTTCGTTTGTAGTTATCAAATTCTGCTTGAAGACGTACTAAACGATTGTAAGTCACTTCTTTTTCTTGTTGTAATTTAGCTATTTCATCATTTTCAACAGCCTCTTCTTGAGGTTGTTCCGTTTCACTCTCTTTTGATTGATCAACGGATTCATCTACATCAATTACTTCTTGTTCATTTTCTTGTTCTTGTTCAGAAGTTACTTGATCATTTTTATCGTTCATTTGAGTGGCACCTCGCTTTCAATTTCCATCATTGACTATATCATGATTGCACTATTTAGAAAACCAAGACGTATTATAAAGAATTTCAGCTAAGAATCTCGCTTATACCACTTATCTAAAGTGTTGGTCATTTCATCGGAAATTCCTTTCATTAAAGAAATCACCTTTTTGTATTCCATTCTTGTTGGCCCTAATAGAGCAATTGTGCCCATAAGATTTTCACCAACATGATAAGATGCCGTTATGAGACTTAGATCTTTAATCGCTTCCACTTCATTTTCATTACCAATCGATACTTTAATACCATGATGTGTGTTTTTCAAGAGATTTGCTATTTCATCTTCTTGTTCAATTAAGGCATAAAACGATCGAATTTTGTCAACATCGTTAAATTCAGGCTGCATTAAAATGTTTGATTTTCCGCCAAAATACAATTTAACAGGATGTTCATCTATAAAGAAAGCCCGAAGCAAATCAAAGGAAGCATCAAAATCATCTATATAACGTCGCATTAGTTGTGCAACTTCAGTAGAAATAACCTCTCCTAATCGAATAATCGGAACTCCTCTTAAACGATCATTTAAAATATTTACTAACTTTTCTAAATCCGAAGAAGCTACTCCTTCAGGTAGGGCAAAAGATCGATGCTCTACATGACCCGTATTGGTTACTAAGATTGCTACAGCGGTATGATCGGACAGTGTTAAAACTTGAATTTGTTTTAAAGTAGCTTCAAACATTTCTGGTCCTAAAATAATCGACGTATAATTCGTCAACTCAGATAGTACTTCTGCAGTCATTTGTACTACTTGTTCAAATTCAAAAAACTCTCCATTTGTATACTTGCGTAAAATCCCCGCTTCATCTTGGTTTATCACTGGACCTATAAGATGGTCTACATAATAACGATAACCTTTTTCTGAAGGAATTCTCCCAGAAGAGGTATGCGTTTTTTCAAGAAAACCTAAATCCTCTAAGTCCGCCATTTCATTCCGAATAGTGGCTGCACTATACGGAAGGTAATCCTTTTTTGATAATGCACGTGACCCTATTGGGTGTGCAGTTTCAATAAAATCATCAATAATGACTTGTAAAATGATCAGTTGCCTTTCAGTTAACATGATGATCACCTCTGTTAGCACTCTTGTTTATTGAGTGCTAATTCTATAAATAAATTATCAAATCCCTATTTCTTTGTCAAACAGTTTAGCTTTCTAGTTGAATAATTTTATCATCAAAAGACTGCATCATTAAAAATTTAGAGAATACTCGATCGCCTAACAACATTCCTCTGTCCGTTAAACGGTAGTTCCCATCTTTTAAGCTTAATAAACCTTGTTCTAATAACTCCTGTAATTCATTTGCATATAATTGTTCAAGTGATAACCCATATTTTTTTTGAAACATTTTGTTATTAATTCCAGAAGTTTTGCGCAGCTGCAAAAAAAGTTCCTCTTCAATTTGGTCTTTTATAGTAATTTCATCAATTTCTTCTATCGCACTTCCATCTTCTTTAGCAGAACGCATATACATCCCTAGTGGTTTAAGATTGGAAACTCGCTTACCTGGAATATAACCATGGGCTCCTGCGCCAAACCCATAATAATAATCATTATTCCAATATGTAAGGTTATGCTTACTTTCAAACCCGGGTTTTGCAAAATTACTTATTTCATACTGTTCTATGCCACGTATTTTCATCTCTTGTTGTAATATGCGATACATTTCTACTTCTGCATCTTCTGGAGGTCGTTGTAACTGCCCTTTATTCTGTTTATGAAAAAATACCGTCTTAGGTTCAATTTGTAAGGCATAGGTAGAATAATGTGGTAATCCAAATTGTAGCGCATCATTTAATGTTTTTTCAAAGTGAGCTACTGTTTGGTTTGGCAATGCATAGATTAAATCAAGACTTATATTATGGAACTTATTCTCGGTCAATATATTGACCGTTTCATAAACATCTTTTACACAATGCATTCTACCGATTTCACGAAGCATTTCATCGTCCATTACTTGTACACCAAAGGACACTCGATTCACTCCGTACGAAGATAGTAACTTAGCTTTTTCTTGATCAATATCTCCGGGATTTATTTCAATCGTAAACTCTTTACAAGTGTCTAAATTAAATTTTCTATCTAAAAAATTAAATAATCTCTTTAGTTGTTTAATATTTAAAGCCGTAGGTGTGCCTCCACCCATATAAATTGTATTCACATGAACATTATATCCAGATATAGAGCAATCTATTTCATGGATTAGTGCTTCAACATAATCGTCAGCTTTATTTTCCATATAAAAGTATTTAACAAAATTGCAGTAATGACAGATTTGTTTACAAAATGGGATGTGTATGTAAACTGCTTTTATTGAATCCAAAATTAATCAACCCTTCTAATAAAAAGGAAAACTGATAGATATCATTCTACCAGTCCTCCTGTATTCATAATTACTATTTATTATAAGTCTTTTATTAGTTATCATCCATCTTCAATACCGCCATAAATGCCTCTTGCGGTACTTCTACGGAGCCAACCATTTTCATTCGTTTCTTTCCTTCTTTTTGCTTTTCCAATAGTTTACGTTTACGTGTAATATCTCCACCATAAAGTTTGGCTGTAACATCTTTACGAACTGCTTTAATATTTGATCGTGCTACAATTTTATTTCCTATTGCAGCTTGTACCGGCACTTCAAATTGTTGTCTCGGAATTAATTCCTTTAATTTCTCTACAATTTGTTTTCCGCGCTCATATGCAAAATCACGATGGACAACAAAAGATAAAGCATCAATCGTATCTCCATTTAATAAGATATCCATCTTAACTAAGTTCGATTGTTGATAGCCAATTAATTCATAGTCAAATGAAGCGTATCCCTTAGTATTCGATTTTAATTGGTCAAAGAAATCAAATACAATTTCGGATAATGGTATGTGGTAGACGACATTTACGCGAATGTCATCCAAGTATTGCATATCAATAAAGTTACCACGTTTTTTCTGTGAAATTTCCATTACTGGACCAACATATTCATTAGGAACCATTATGGTTGCTTCTACATATGGTTCACGTATTTGTTCCACTACTTGAGGATCAGGCATTTCAGATGGGTTATCGATATTTAATACCTCTCCATCTGTTTTTTCAACCTCAAAAATAACACTTGGTGCTGTTGTAATTAAATCAATACCAAATTCTCGCTCAATTCGCTCTTGAATAATCTCCATATGCAATAGACCTAAGAACCCGCAACGATATCCAAAACCTAATGCTTGCGAAGTTTCTGGCTCATACTGTAACGAGGAATCATTTAATTCCAGACGTTCCAAAGCTTCTCTCAAGTCATTATAATCATTTGAATCAACTGGATACATTCCACAGAATACCATAGGATTTAAACGTCGATACCCAGGTAAAGCTTCATCTGCTTTTCTATTTGCATGCGTAATGGTATCCCCAACTCGAGAATCTCCCACATTTTTTATAGAAGCTGTAAGATATCCTACATCTCCTACGTGTAATTCTTTTTTCGGAACTGTTTTTGGTGTAAATACTCCTACTTCATTAACTTCAAATTCTTTACCAGTGGCCATCATTTGGATTTTATCCCCGACTTTTATAGAACCTTCTTTCACACATACATAAGCGATAACGCCACGATACGAATCATATAAAGAATCAAAAATTAAAGCCTTTAAGGGTGCTTCACCATCACCAGCTGGTTCAGGGACAACCTCTGTAACACGTTCTAATATTTCTTCAATACCAATGTTCGCCTTTGCAGAAGCTAATATTACATCGTCACCATCAATTCCTAGTACATCTTCTAATTCTTTTTTTACTTTTTCAGTATCTGCACTAGGCAAATCAATTTTATTAATTACAGGGATAATTTCTAGCTCGTTTTCCATAGCTAAATATACATTCGCTAATGTCTGAGCTTCGATTCCTTGAGCAGCATCAACTACTAATATTGCTCCCTCACATGCGGCCAAACTTCGAGAGACCTCATACGTAAAATCGACATGCCCTGGTGTATCAATTAAATGAAAAATGAATTCTTCTCCTTTATTACTTGTGTAAGCAAGTTGAACTGCGTTTAATTTTATTGTAATTCCACGTTCGCGTTCTAGATCCATTCCATCTAGTAATTGATCTTTCATTTCACGCTTTGTTACTGTTTTTGTATTTTCAAGTATTCGATCTGCTAAAGTAGACTTTCCATGGTCGATATGAGCGATAATCGAAAAATTCCTGACGTTTCTTTTTTTGTTCGCCATTTCATGCACACTCCTAGTTTTAATCCTACACGTTTCTATATATACTATATTAAAATAAGACGTCAATTACTAGGATGATTATAGCAATTGACGTCTTGAGATTCAATTGTTAACTAAAGGAATTGGTATTTAGAAGAAGATTTTCGATATTTCATACATAATTCCAACAATGATATCAAATACTTTTTTTACTGTAGCTTCTAATACCGATGCAGTTTTATTTGTAAGTGAATATTGTCCCTGTTCGACTTCATATACGTTTGCTTCTTGTTCCAAAGGTGGTTGTGAAGAAACGGGCATATTTGTTTCTTCTACAGCAGGTGTGGTTTCGATATTTTCTACTGTTGATGCTTGTTCCTCTTTTTGCATTCCAAATACAAATCCAGACAGGAAAAAAATAACCATGATCAACAATACTATTACACCACGCATATTACTATACCTCCTAAGGATTAGAAACTTCTTCTGCATCCCAATAATATTCACTAAATACTTCAGCTAACGCATCAGCGGAGCGGTAAAGTTCTTCCATCGTATTGTCGACTCCTCCAAATTCGACTAGTAGTGCATTTCCGGAAACATCTTGGTTATATACTCCATTCCCATTGGAACCGTCTTTTGGATAAATTCCTCGACTTAATCCTGGATATTTTTCTTCAATTAGTGCATTTAATTCTGTAGCTGTTTTCATATTTTCTTCGTAATTCGCATGTCCTGTCCCAACAACAAAAATGAGTTTGGCATAGCTCTCCCCATCAATTTCTATAGTTGTTTTATCTCTTCTTAATGCATCCCGATGTAAATCAAAAACATACTGAATATCTTTATTTCCAGAAAAGGCGGTTTCTACTGCTTCTCTGGATACTTCATAGGACTGATGATATTCTTTTCCTTGTTCATTCAGTTGTTGGCCAAAATCTGTTTGATCTACATAAGTTCCAATACCCTTTCGTTCTAAAGATTGTCCTAGTCGTTCACTTACTTTAGAGATATTGATTTCAGCATGCATTGCTGAGTTTGGGTCTTCCACACCAGGTAAATGTGGTAAAAACGACTCCCGATTATGTGTTGTATAGAGAAAAACAACATCCCGATCTCCGGTAGTTTGCTCAACATTTTCTTCAGGAGGGAGCTCTTCATCGACGTCTTCTTCTACAACTGCTTCCCGATCCTTTAGCACTTCTTCCAAAGGTGGATTCGATTCAATTGGAAAACTTGTAAAATGATTATCATCGCCGCTCGCCATTAAAATTTGGCTATCGTATATTGAAAAACCAGGTAATTCATTTCCTAAAAGACTTCTTGGATCACTTGGTTGTATATTAGTTGCTAGCTGAAAGAATATATTTGATAACTTTGGCAATTCTTCATCATCAGGGAAAGAACTTTTATACGCTCGGTTCTCCATACCTAACATATTATAAAATACCAATTCATCTATATTTCTCGTCCAATCAGATAATATTGTTGAAGAAAAGCGATAAGCCGGTTGAACTGTAGTTAGGATACCAATCATCAAAAATAATACGAGTATGCTCGCTAGGTATAGTCCACTTCTCCTTGAAATGACTTGTATAATTGGCTTGATGTTTTTTTTCATAAGAATACACGACTCCACCTTTCCATCCAACTCTTAATTTAATCTATGAGAAGGAATTAAAAAGTAGAACCGTGTAATTATAAAAAATAGAGTATTTAATAGAGCTAACGAGAATAGTTAGCAAAGTTATCAACATCAACCTTTTCATGTAATGCAGCATTTATACCATTAGCTATTACTTCTGCCATATCAATCATAAATCCATCAACTTCTTTTGGAGTTACCATTAAATTATGCCCTAATGGTGTAAGTACCTCAGTAATAAGTTTTCGCTTTTCTTCGTCTGACAGTCCTCCTACAATACCAAGAACCGTCTTTCTTTTTTCCATATTTGGCAAATCTTCGTCTGTTAATTCTCTATTCCCAAATGACATACCAGCAGGAGTTAGTGATTTAGATGGATCGTCTTTTTCTTTCCACTCTCTACCAAAATGTTTTAAGACATAGTCAATCGTATCACTCGTTATGGTAACTGCATCAACTACAGTAGGAACCCCAATAGCGATTACCGGAATACCTAATGTTTTCTTGCTGATTTCTTTTCGTTTATTCCCAACTCCAGATCCAGGATGGATACCTGTATCTGAAAGCTGAATCGTTTCATTCACACGATTAATAGAACGAGAAGCTAAAGCATCGATTGCTATGACCAAATCAGGGTTATACTTTTCCACTATACCGAATATAATATCACTTGTTTCTATACCTGTTACCCCCATGACTCCTGGAGTCACAGCAGCAACATCACGATACCCTTCCGCCACAGTCTCATATTGCAAACGAAATAGATGACTCGTTACTAATACTTTTTCTACAGTCATCGGACCTAATGCATCCGGGGTAACGTTCCAATTCCCTAATCCAACGACTAAACAAGTACTTTCTTTTGTAACGTTATTTTTCATCATAAGGTCTTCAAGCTCTTTTGCTAGCACTTGAGCTGCTTGGCCTTGACGATCTGTATCTTGTTTTTTCACTCCATCAGCATAAATGGTGACATAGGAACCCGGTTTTTTTCCGAGCAATTTTTCTCCTTCTTCATCAATATCGACATAAGAAACTTTGATATCTTTAACCGTTCTTTCTTTAAATGTTACTCCTTTTATTTCTTTATCACTTGTATCTTCAGGCTTAGATTCTGTATACATATCCTTCGCTTCAACCGCTAAGTCAGTACGAACCTGGAAAGGGATTTGTTGTTCTTCCATCGTCTCATCCTTTCAAATTATGATTCCATTCTTAGAATGAGCCTTTTTCATAAATTCATACTTTATTTTATCTTGAACAATCAACAATTCTATTGAAAACCAGCGTTAGCTTTGGTACAATACTTGTTGTCCTGATGAGAAAAGGAGAACTTAAATAGAAGTATTTGAATAATCGAATCTGGAATCTATAGAAGCTTTTGTGGGAGGTGAATCAACATGGCAAATATTAAATCTGCAATTAAACGTGTAGAAGTTAACGAGAAGAAACGTGTTTCTAATACTAAGCAACTTTCTGCAATGCGTACAGAAATCAAGCGTGTAGAAAAAGCAGTAGAAGCTAACGATACAGACAATGCGAAGTCTCTTTTCCAATCTGCATCAAAACACATTGATAAAGCAGCTCAAAAAGGTATCATCCATCAAAACGCTGCTAACCGTCAAAAATCTCGTTTAGCTAGCAAAGTAAACGCATTATAGTCTAAATGGAATAAGAATTCCATTTAACTAAAAAGCCGATGAAATTCATTTCCTGTGAATTCATTCGGCTTTTATTTTTGCATAAGATTATGGCTCTAAAATAATTGTTGGGGTAAGGGGAAAATTTATTTAATACAATACCCATTCATTCGGATTTCTCTCTTTATTAAATACTTTTGTCTCATCCCCAACATGTGACTTATAACCAAATTTTTAAAATTAGGGTACTGTGAATAACTATTCTTATGCAGCTATTATTAATTCCATTAATAGCAGCTCAAACGCTAAGCTTTTTTCCATTTTCCCTTGCTTCATTACACTATCTGTCTCAGCGAGAAGTTGAATCATCTGTTCTAATCTTTCTTGTGAAATATTTTTTTCTCTCGACATTGCAATTTTAATAACATATGGATGAGCACCAATTTGTTTTTGTATTTGAAACTGTGTATAACCCTTTTGTTTCAATAATTTCACACGCAGAATCATCCTGAACTGATAAGATAATAAACCAATCATTGCAATTGGATCTTCATTCATCTTTTCTAAATCCTTAAAAATCTTCATTGCACGTTGAATATCTCCTTGCATAACTGCATCCACCATTGCTAATGAAGTACTTGTTGGAGTATGAGAAATCAACCGTTGAGCATCTTCTACAGTAACATGCCCTCCATCTCCTACATATAAAGCCATCTTTTCTATTTCGCTTTGTAATAATTGGATATTATTCGCAACTTCTGCCTCTAACATATCTTTAGCTTTCGAATCCATTGTTATATTATTTTTTGATATAATTGATTCCAGCCATTTTCTCGCATCTTGTTCTTTAATTACTTGGCAATCCACAACTTCGCTATTCTTTTTAAGCTGTTTTGTAATTTTCTTCCGTTCATCTAATTTTTCGTAAGGAGCAATAAGTAATAAGATAGTATACTCTGGAGGATTTTGAACATACTCTTCTAAATAAGAGGTATTATGTTCAAATGATAGTTTGTCCGGTTTTGCTTTCAAAAATGATGCATTCGTAGCAATGATTAGTTTTTTTTCTTCAAAAAATGGAAATGTCTCTGCATCTGTTAATACTTCTTGAATTGGTATTTCGTTTAAATCATATAACGATAAATTACTTTTATCTCCGTTTAATACTTGTTTTATTAGAGCCTGTTTCAACTCTTCTAAAAAATAAGATTCCAACCCAAATGCAAGATAAACAGGTTGTACGGATTTTTTGTTAATATTATTTACAACATTCATTACTGACATTTCAATCACACACCTATGTACATTATATCCATATGTTAAAATGGAATGAAATGAATAGCAAGTGATACTTCATTTATTAGGAGGAGATACGCATAATTCTTAATGGACGCTTTCTCCTCCTAGCTCATCTATATTAAACGCCATAGGAAAAGCTCTAGAAACCCTCCCTATTGACGATATTTTTTACTTATCGTTAGGTTTTCCGATGATAGTAAAAGTATAGATGTTAACTCTTGCTAAAATTGGCTTTCATATGTGTTGTCCAATGAGGTAGATTTTTTAAAGTAATTCATTTATACTTAAATTGTGATAATAGGAGGGGTACAAGTTGAACGAATTTGAAAAAGATGTACAGTATAAAGGCAATGATGTAGTTGATTCAATCAAAGGTTTTACTTTTTCATTTCTATTCTTCTTTTTAATCTTTGCTATTGGCGTAGTAATTAGTTTTATTGGTCAATAACTGAAGAAATGAATCGTATAAAAAGGAAGGGATCATTTGGTCGCTTCTTTTTTATTGTCTCATCCACGATAGTTTATGGAGAATGTATTAAAAACGTTCCTTGATTTTTGGAAAAATAATATTGAATTGCACCATGTAAATCCGTACGTAGAATGTCGATGTTTTCGGATTCCAGTGTTTCAATTACCTCAACTGATGGATGACCATAGCGATTATTTCTCCCCACTGAAATTAGCCCAAAGTTGGGTCGAGTGTGTTCAATAAACAAACGGTTACTTGATGTTTTACTCCCATGATGTGCAACTTTAAGGATATCAATATTTATTTCGGGAAAGTTTTTTATCAACTTCTCTTCGACATCGCTGCCAATATCTCCTGTAAAAAGCCATTTCGCTCCTAAATCAGCATATAAAACTAATGAATTGTCATTTGATGATTGGTTATCTTTAGTTGGAGAAAGAACTTGAAAATTAGAAAAGTTGCCCTTGATAGTTTGACCAGCTTCAATTCTTTTAATAAATTGATTTGGAAATGAAGATTGAATATCTTTGATGATTTCATCATCAAAGAACGCACTCACCATTATTGTATCCACAGTTACTTCTTCCAAAATATACTCCAAACTCCCTATATGATCTAAGTCCTCATGTGTTAATATAATTGCATCCAAATGAGTTATCCCTCTTGAATAAAAATAAGGACGTAATATCTGCTTATATACACTTCTATTCGCCTCCATACTATCAAAATCAAAGGATGAGCCTGCATCCACTAACAAAGTATCTTGTCGGCGCGGGGTTTCAATTAATATTGCATCTCCTTGCCCAATGTCAAACATCGTAACAATTCCTTCTTCACTTATATACGGTTTCAATGCTCCGAGTATTATAGGGAGACAGAACAATAGCCCTGACAGAAATGCTAACTTCAATTTATTTAATTCCAATTCGTACATAAATCGAAAGAAAAAGATATAATAAATAATTATTGCCGTTATAGATAACCCATCCATAAACAAAGGAAATGACAAATAGGTATCAACCCAGAACAAAAAAGAAACTACGATAGAATGAATCCACTGAAAGGAATTGTCCAAAATAAGAAGCAATTGCTTCGGTAAGAATGATAATATCGTAGCAATATACATAAATGGTATGACGAACAAAGTGAAGTAAGGAATAATAATGACATTTAGTAAAATAGAGAGAGGTTGAAAAATATAAAAATAATACAGCTGTAATGGGAGGATAGCCATTTGAGAAATAAAACTTATTTGCACGATATTCCATAAAGTTGATGTTGAATAAGTAATCCACTTGGCTGAGAGGAGGATAGCAAATGTGACAGCAAATGAAAATTGAAATCCTATCTCATATATAACAAACGGATCAAAGAGGATTATTGACATAAAAACGAAACTAAATATATCTATATACAAGAATTTCCTTTTAAACTTTTGAACGACAAGCAAAATTGTAATCATCCAAACCGCTCTCCACACAGAAGGCTCCCCTCCGGCTAATATTCCATATAAAGGTAAAAAGAAAATTAAAAGTGATTGTGCCCTCTCTTTTGTTACAATATTTCCTTTTACTAGTAATAAAAACACTATGGCAATTATTAATGTGATATTTGATCCTGAGATCGCAATTATATGTGATAAACTCCATCGTTGAAATAATTCTTCCGTAGATTCATCCATCGAAGAATCGTCACCAAATACGATAGATGTTAACCAAGTAACAGTATCATCACTCCACCTTCCACGCATATAATCAATAAGTTGATGGCGTAACAAATAAATATGACTTAATGGTTGTGGTTCATTACAGCGTATTTGATTTACATTGTCAATAATAATTTGATAATGGATATTTTTTTGTAGTAGAAATTGTTGATAATTAAATTGAGCAGGATTTGTACTCGAAGGTGGTTTTTCTATAGAATCATGTGAGGTTTCAATGATGCATGAAGCTCCGTGTAAGAATTCGTTATTCTTAACGAATGTAGCTTGTGAAAGTGTCGGTTGGTCAAAAAAGTACATAACTAAAAAGTTGAGATTAGAATTAGAATGTGATCCTTCCAATTGAAATTGCATGTATTCATCTGTTATGATGGCAGACCCATTAATACTACCAGTTAAAGAAGACAATTGGTGTTGGGATAACTTCTTCTTCTCGATCCCTTCTTCAACCTCAGGTATATAAAATGTAAAAAAACAGAAAGTGATGATTGAAATAAAAAATGGTAGTGAAGGAAATCCTTTACGTGTTTTTAACCAAAATAACCAAAGAAAAATCAACAGTGGCAACCATTCTGCTTTAGAAGTAACATAAAGAATAGCTGCCCCTGTTGTTATCGCAGTATAATACCAATACCCTTTCATTGATATATACCTATTTAAATAGCTGCTCTGCTTTTTCTTTAAAACGGGAAATTTCAGTATCGTTCTCAGAGACTTCATCAATTTTATCGATTATCTCTTGAATAAATTGTGCTTTTTCTTCAATATTCACATCAATAGATATCTGATGTAAAGGGACTTTAACGGTTGCCACACCTGCTTCTTCAAACAATTCAACTGCATATGGATGATTATGATAGTCTTCCGCATAGTACACTGTTTTTATGCCACTTTGAATTAATTGCTTCGTACATTGTAAACACGGAAAATGAGTGATGTAAACATCAGCTCCTTCCGTTGGTACTCCAAATTTGGCACATTGTAATAATGCATTCGCTTCTGCATGCACTGTTCGGACACAATGGCCATCAATGACATAACAACCTTCATCTGCACAATGTACACTTCCTGTAACACTACCATTATATCCTCCTGCTATTATCCGCTTATCTCGGACAATTGTAGCTCCCACTTCAAGTCTTGTACAAGTACTACGTAATGACAGTAAATGACTTTGTGCCATAAAGTATTGATCCCATGAAATTCTCTCCATCTTAGACTCGTCTCCTTTTATTGCATTGCTAAAAAGCTTTTTTCTCTATGGAACTTGAATATAATCTCTTAGTGATTCAACGGTCTTTTCACCAATACCAGAAATATTTAATAAATCCTCTAATTCACGAAACAATCCGTTTTCTTCACGATATTGAAAAATTGTTTCAGCCTTACTTGGACCAATTCCTGGTAATTGTTCTATTTCTTGTACGGATGCATAATTTATTCGTATTTTATCACTTACCGTTTCAATACTTGTATTCATATTAGCTTCTTGATCACCTTGTTCAGGGACAGCAATAATCATTTCATCTTGAACAAGTTGAGCAAGATTGACTTGAGACTGATCAGCATCCACACTGAATCCACCCGCTAATTCAATAACATCATGAATACGGTCATCTTGTTTTACAGTGTAGACCCCAGGGTTTTGAACTGCTCCTTTCACATCTACAACAAATGATTGTTCATTATCCGGTGTTGATACGGAATTAATATCATCTTGAAAAAGTTCATCGGTATCATGTGTCTCGATAGGGAGTTCTGCAGAGGAATCTTGCTTTTTAGTAAATACTATAAAGAAGAAAACAGCTAATCCTGCAAGCAAGAAAAACGAGGATTTTTTCAGAAGATTTAGCAACAGAATTTACACCTCCTCCTGAAAATGACTTTATAAAGATATATATCAATTCGACAAATATCTCTTATCTCCTTCTTTAACTCATAATACAAAAAATAAAAAAGTTATTCATTTTTTTTAGCTAAAAAAAAGATTCTTTCGCCTTCTTGTATATTATTTTTTGTTTTAATGGAAAAATCAGCGAAAACTTGGATATTATTGAATCCTGTATCAAAAAGTAATTTTTTATAAAATTCTACTGAAAATGTCCGTTGGTGATGCGTTTCTGTATAACGGTCATATTTTCCTGATTGGTCACTTTCAAAGAAGGTCAATTCATGATACATCTCCCCTTCTTGATCACCGGGTTGGCAAAACCAAATATACGCAGCCGCTTCAGTAACATCAGCAAAAGTGTTGTTAATATAGATTTCTTCAATATGCGGCAAACTATGGACGTCAAAAAGAAATAATCCATTATTATTTAGTGAACGATATATTGAATTGAAAAACTCAGCTATATGAGTAGGATTTACAATATAATTAACAACATCACAACAACTGATGGCCATATCCATATCTGGCACATTATTTAATTTGGTTATATCTTGTTTTAACCATTTAATAGAAAGAGATGGGTCCGCCTCTTTTTTTGCAAGTTCTAACATGTCCTCAGATATATCAATTCCAGTTAACTGATAACCTTGAACAGCAAGTTTTCTGGTGATTACTCCCGTTCCACATCCGAAATCCACAATAGAATTAACGTTACGGTCGGAATATGATGCAATCACTTCTTGAATAACCGCTACCCAATCATCATATGGTGCATCGATCATTAATCGATCATAAAGAGGTGCCATTTTACTATATTCCATACATTAACGTTCCTGTCCTAAATGTAGTGGGATTTGATTTGCATCTCCCCATAATTTTTCTAAATTATAATAGTACCGTTCATCTTTATGGAAAATATGGCAAACAATATCTCCAATATCTACTAATACCCAGCGAGCCTGATCAAAGCCTTCGATTCTTTTTATGCTCAAACCTTTTTCTTCTACAGTTTCTTTAACTGCTCTAGCAATTGCTTGAACTTGTCGTTCATTACTCCCATGACAAATTAGAAAATAATCTGCAACGAGAGATACCTCATTCATATCTAATGCAATAATATTTTCTGCTCGTTTATCATCACATGCTTCTGCAACATGTTTTATTAATTCTTGTTTATTCATTTAAATTCCTCCATTAATTTGATTTCGCAAGTCGTTATAGGCATGTATGCTATCAGGGTATATCGTGTTATTCTTAGATATTAAATACATCGTCGTATTTTTAGCTGCCATCCAACAAGCTTTTGCCAAATCTTCTTGTGCCATCTCCCGCACTTCCTCTACACCGGGAAATTGTCTTCCTGGTTCAATATAATCTGCTAAAAAGATAATTTTTTCTAATTGAGACATCTTTGCTCTGCCGGTTGTGTGATATTTAATTGCATTAATTACATCAATTGTTTGTACCCCGTATTTTTCTTTTATAATATGCGACGCTACCGGTCCATGCCATAATTCATGATGATAATCTAATAATTCATTAGGGAGATCGGTTTCCGCAATGATCTGCTTCATTGTTTCTAACTTAAAATACTTCGCATAATCATGAAAAATGGCTGCTAATTCAGCATCAGGAATAGATTCATCATATCGTTTCGATAAGTCAATTGCAGTATCCATGACTCTTAACGTATGTGCGAATCTATGCTCTGTTAATTGATCTTTCACGTCTTGTTTAATTACATCTAAATCCATATAAATGATGCTCCTTCACATATTGCATAACAGAATCAGGTAGTAAATATCGAACCCATTCCTTTTGTTGTAGTCTTTCTCTCAACATTGTGGATGATAAATGAATAGTGGGTATATCTACAAAATGTACAGGATAAGTCGTTTCCAGAGAGTATCCTGGTCGTTCCACACCGACAAAAGTAACTATATCTAACAATTCATTTATTCGATACCATTTAGGCAAAAACTCTACCATATCCCCACCAATAATAAAATAGAATTCAATAGAAGGGAACGTTTTTTTTAATTCACGAATGGTATCATACGTATATGATTTCCCTTCTCTTTGTAATTCTATTTTATTTAACTTAAATGAAGGATGACTTCTAATCACTAGTTGTAACATCGATGTTCGATGTTCTGCACTTGTGGTTGTTTCCTCCTTATGTGGAGGTGTATTCGTCGGAATAAACCATATTTCATCCAATTGTTTTGCTCTTCTAACTTCTTCTGCTATCAATAAATGACCAATATGCGGAGGGTCAAAAGTTCCACCGAGGATACCTATTTTCCTCAATTTTAATCACCTTCTGTGTTTCTGTTATGGTAACTTAATCTGTTTATTTTCCAATGACTCTTTATATAATACGATATTATTGCCAATTACTTGTACAAGCTCAGCATTAGCTGAAGTTGAAATTTGCTCAGCAACTACATCCTTGTCCTCCATGCAATTTTGAAGAACACTTACTTTAATTAATTCTCTTTTTTCCAGTGCTTCCTCTATTTGTACAACCATATTCTCATTAACCCCGTCTTTTCCCACTTGAAAAATAGGTTTGAGTTGGTTTGCTTGAGATCGTAAATATCTTTTTTGTTTTCCTGTTAGCATTATTATCTTCCTTTCAAAATTTGTTCGATTTGCATATCCATATCGGATACATTAACATGTGTGCCTGTCCATATCTCAAATGCTGCTTGCGCTTGATATAACAACATAGTATGACCATAGTGAATATAAGGAGTTCTTTGTTTTGCTAATTGCAGAAAATGAGTTTCTAAAGGTTGATATACGATATCACTTACAACCGTTTCTTCATTAATATTTTCTAATGCAATTATTGAACGCGGTTCATTCATCCCAACTGCAGAAGTTTGAATAATCAAATCAAATTGATCCAATTCGGATACTGCTTTTTCCAAACTGATTACTAATGCTTCTTTATTTGTTCCAACAATGGATTCTGCGCGGCTCAAAGTTCGATTAGCTATTTTTATATTATTGTAACCTTCTTTTACAAGAGCATGAAAAATACCTCTTGCCGCTCCACCAGCTCCAAGGATTAATACACGTTTATCCGTTACTCGATTCAAAAAAGGATATGCTGCATATAAGGATCGTAAATAACCCTGTCCATCTGTATTATATCCAATCCATTTTCCATCATTTATAGCTACGGTATTTACTGCACCCATGAGATTTGCGGTATCATCAACATGATCTAGGTATTGCATAATCCTTTGCTTATAAGGAACCGTCACATTAAAACCGGTCAATGGTGTGCTTTTAAGTTTTGCTATATTATCCTCAAAACTGTCTTGCGGATTAATTTCAAAAAGTTCATAAGAACCTTCCAGATTTGAACGTTTTAGAAATTCATTATGAATCCACGGTGACATCGAATGTTCTATTGGATAACCAATTAATTTTAAAGATAATGTCAACGTTTTCTCCCTCCAACTAACTTATATAAGTGATTTACGAACAGTAATTGAAATACCTTTCCAAGTATGAGCTTGTACAGTTGCTCCTTTACCTTGCACACTGATCCACCCTAATCCTGGGAATACAATATCCGTTTTCTCATCATTTAACTTAAACGTTTTTCCTACAAATTCAGGTAAGCTACTAATGTATTCAGCATGTGGCGGAGACAATAACTCTCCCAAATGATCTTTATATAATTGATCTGCTTTTTCCAATTTTGTTCGATGAATAGATAACTCGTTGGAAAAGTAACAAACAAACGACTGCTTATCCCCTTTTAGAAAATCTAAACGAGCTAATCCGCCAATAAACAATGTTTGTTGATCCTGTAATTGATACACTCTTGCTTTAATTTCTTTTCTAGGTGTAATCGTCTTTAAATCTTTATCTGAAACGTAATGAGCCATTTGCTGTTTATTTACTATACCAGGAGTGTCCACTAAAACGTTATGCTCATCCAAAGGTATTTCAATAAAACCTAATGTTGTACCAGGAAAATAAGAGGTAGTGATCGCATTTGCTTCCCCTGTTGACTGTTCAATCAATTTATTTATAAATGTAGACTTCCCAACATTTGTTGTACCAACAATAAATACGTCCTTCATATCTCTATGCGTCTCGATTAATTGTTTTAGCGATTCTATCCCAGTACCTTTTATTGAAGAAATAAATGCAATATCCTTTACCTTTATTCCTAACTGACTAGCTTCTCGTTGCAACCAACTTTTCAGTTTATTTACATTCGTTGATTTTGGAAGTAAATCTAATTTATTCCCAACGAGAATTATTGGATTGTCACCCGTAATTCTAGGTAAACTTTTTAATAATGTTCCGTCCACATCAAAAATATCAATAATATGAACGATTAGTCCGTTAGTATCTCGAATAGAACTTACCATTTGTAAAAAATCATTATCAGATATATTTACATCTTGAATTTCGTTATAATGTTTTAAACGAAAACAACGTTTACACAATACTATTTCCTTATTTAAAGAGCTTGGTGTCGCGTAACCAGCTTCTGACGGATCCGAAGTTTGGATTTCTACTCCACAGCCTTGGCAAATGATTTGCTCCAAAATTATTCCTCCCAGCTAATTTTTCCTTTTCGACGCATATAATTTAAAATCCTGCGTTCGATCGTACGGTTTATTCTCGTAATTTTACCATCAGTCTCGACAATAGGAACAACTAAAACAGTATAAAATCCTGCAAAGTTTCCTCCTAGCACATCTGTTAAGAGTTGATCTCCAACAACTACAATTTCTTTTTTAGATAATTCCATTTCTTTAGCCACCGTTTTAAATGCTTTGCTTAATGGTTTTCTTGCACTATAAACAAATGGCGTTTCTAACGGCTCAGAAAACACTTGCACTCTTTCTTGATTATTATTTGAAATTATCGTTACTTTAATATCATGATCACGCATTTCTTGGAACCATCTGACAACCTCAGGAGTGGCATCCTTAACATCCCAAGCAACTAAGGTATTGTCTAAATCGGTTATAATTCCTTTAATACCACGTTCTTTTAATGTGGTCGGTTGCAAGTCAAATATACTTTTCACATGTTCATTTGGTAAAAATCTAGATAACATCTCCACACCTCATGTTCTTCCATCTTATCACTAATGCAATAACTCATTATAACTAATCCTATAACATCTTACTAGGTTTTTTAAAGCAATAACCATATAAAAGAATAATTCTATGCAAATTGATGTGAAATCATCCCTAAATTATCAATATTATCTGAAGAATCGTTCGACAAATTCTTACTAATATCGATTCTGTGGATAACTTTACTAACATCAAAAAAGTTTATATAACGTATATTACAGAAGTTATTAATAGCTTTATACACAAGTTATCTACAAGTCTATGTAGATAACTTCAACCTTGTCCAACCTTAAATTACATGTTAAATTATTAATAACTTTAAGACAGATGAGGGGTAGGAGGAGGCTGTATTATGGAAAATTTATCGGATGAATTACTGCTTGAATCCTATTATACAGCATGCGAATTACAGTTAAGTCCTGACTTTCTTTCTTTATTTGAAGAGGAAATTCATAAACGTTGTCTTTCTCACAAAATCAAAAATACTGTTTAATTTTGTCTAAAACAAGCAAGCGATCTTCAAATTCTACTTTGAAGGTCCTTTTTTTTTGACTTTTTTTTGACATTTGATGCTGTTTTTTCCTATTTAATATTGTAATTTGAAGACAGCTTTCTTGCATACTTTATACATGCATACGCTTCTCTTATAGGTTATACTGTTAAATAGTTCAGCAACTATTAGTTATCACACCGGAGATATTGTATGTAACTTAACTACAAGTATTATTATTTCAGTATGGATGATTTCTTTCCATTGTGGAATCTTAATTAAAAACAGAAAGATAACTACTGAATAACATTAACGTTCTTTATGTATAGAAAAGGAGGAATTATCTTTGACAGTTTTACATTGGGCTACTCTATCCCCCTTTTTGATAGCCATTCTTATTCCATTTTTGTATAAATATGTAAGAAAAGTGCATACTGGTTGGTTTGTTTTACTCTTACCTCTTACTTTATTTATCTATTTTCTTTCGTTTTTACCAAGTACTCGTGAAGGAAATGTAATTTCTGAACATTTTGCATGGGTGCCCTCGCTTGGTATCAATTTTGATTTATACATAGATGGACTTAGTCTATTATTTGCTTTATTAATTACTGGAATCGGTACCTTAGTTGTACTTTATTCCATATATTATCTTTCGGATAAGAAAGAGAAGCTGAACAATTTTTATGTATATCTCTTAATGTTTATGGGAGCTATGCTAGGGGTCGTATTATCTGATAACCTTATTGTTATCTACGTATTTTGGGAAGTAACAAGTATTGCTTCGTCCTTGTTAATTAGTTATTGGTATGGTAGAGAAAAATCAATTTACGGTGCTCAAAAATCAATGTTTATCACTGTATTTGGTGGTTTGTCGATGCTTGGGGGCTTCTCCCTTTTATATGTAATCGCTGGAACATTCAGTATTCGAGAGTTAATAGCTAATGCAGATATTGTAATGGCGAGTGCACTATTTTTACCTGCAATGATCCTTGTATTATTAGGTGCATTTACTAAATCTGCTCAGTTTCCTTTCCATATCTGGCTACCTGATGCGATGGAAGCTCCAACTCCAGTTAGTGCTTACCTTCACTCAGCTACGATGGTAAAAGCGGGAATATATTTGGTTGCTCGATTAACCGGTGTGTTTGGTGGGAGCCCAGAGTGGTTCTGGATAATCACGATTGCTGGACTAACGACATTAACGTGGGGATCCATATCTGCCGTCCGTCAAAAAGACTTAAAAGGTATATTAGCCTTTTCAACAATTAGTCAATTAGGGTTAATTATGAGCTTACTTGGTGTAGGTTCTGCTGCATTCTATTTCCAAGATGGAGATAACGCTTTGTATACCACTGCTATTTTAGCAGCAGTATTTCATCTAATTAACCATGCTACCTTCAAAGGAAGCTTATTTATGGCTGTAGGAATTATTGATCATGAAACTGGCACAAGAGATATTCGAAATCTTGGTGGTTTAATGACGATTATGCCTATAACAGCAACCGTTTCATTGGTTGGACTTGCTTCTATGGCTGGATTACCGCCATTTAATGGTTTCTTAAGTAAAGAACTCTTCTTTACCGGTATGTTAAATGTAACTGAATATGGCATTTTCAACTTAGAAACCATGGGATTCATCATACCTGTTGTTGCATGGGTCGCTAGTGTGTTTACATTCTTATACTGTATGATTATGTTCTTCCGTACATTTACAGGTAAATTTGATGGCAGCAAACTGAAAGTTGATCATGTACATGAAGCTCCTGTTGGAATGCTAGTAAGTCCTGTTATTCTTGGAATTCTAGTTATTCTCTTTGGTCTATTCCCAAATGTATTAGCATATTCGCTAATTGAGCCTGCGATGGCTGGAATATTACCAGGAATTTTAACTCCTGGTGAATTTTTCGAAGTTCACATCAGTCATTGGCATGGATTTATACCAGAACTCTTTATGACAATTGGGGTAATAGTTCTAGGCGTTCTTCTATATTTGACAATGAGTAAATGGCAAAAATCTGCTTTTTACCTTGGCGAACGAGATATATTTAATTATGCCTATGACTACGGTTATGACGGATTAATTAAGGGATCTCAATGGGTAACTCGTATTCAAATGACTGGACGTCTTCGGGATTACTTTATTTACATGTGCGGATTTATGATCCTACTTATAGGATATACCATGTATAAGTTTGATCTTCCATCATTTGACACAATGGACCTTTCACCAATTGATCCTTTTATGTGGATAGTTGCAATTGTGTTTATAGGTTCTGTTATTGCAGTACCATTTATCAATAACCGCCTAGGCTTGATTATAACAACTGGGGTAACTGGTTTTATCGTAGCTCTATTTTTCGTCATTTTCCGTGCTCCAGATTTGGCACTAACTCAGTTACTTGTTGAGACTGTAACAGTTATTCTATTCATGCTTGCTTTTTATCACTTACCTAAGATGAAGAAGGAAAAAACAAGTAAAGGAATACATGCGATAAAACTAATTATTTCAATTTCATTTGGAGTAATGATTACGCTTGTATCATTAAGTGCATTTTCAATGGGTAGTAAAGCTGGGATGACCTCTATATCTGAATATTTCACAGAATTCTCCAAAGAACTTGCTGGAGGATATAACATCGTAAATGTAATCTTGGTTGATTTTCGTGGTCTAGATACGATGTTAGAAATTCTTGTAGTAGCTATAGCTGTGTTATCAATAATTAGCCTAATTAAACTCCGTTTTAAAGGGAGTGAAGACGTATGAAACAAGTAAAACCGAATGATATTATGTTACAAACTTTTGCTCGTATATTAATTTTTATAATACTCGCCTTCTCCATCTACTTACTATTGGCTGGACATAATAGTCCTGGAGGAGGATTTATAGGTGGCTTGATGACTGCCAGCGCCATTTTGATTCTATATTTAGCGTTTGATATGAAAACAATTCGTAAATCAATACCAATAGATTTTGTTAAGATTATTGGTATTGGGTTACTTTTTGCAAGTATAACTGGCGTAGTATCCATGCTTTTTGGATTTCCATATCTTACTCAATTCTTTGACTATTTTCATATTCCTCTTTTAGGGGAAGTAGAATTGACCACAGCACTACCATTCGACTTAGGCGTATACTTTGTTGTAGTGGGTAGTGCATTAACGATAATATTAACCATCGCGGAGGATGATAAATAATGGAACTATTGATGTCAATCATCATTGGAATAGTATTCAGTGTCAGTATCTATTTATTCATGTCCAGAAGTTTACTCCGTGTAGCTGTAGCAAGTGTTATACTTTCACATGGTGTTCACCTACTTCTTCTAACCATGTCTGGATTACAAAGAGGTATTGCACCAATTTTAAGTTTTGAATCTGATGCCTATACAGATGCCCTTCCACAAGCATTAGTACTTACAGCAATTGTGATTAGTTTTGCAGTAACTTCCCTATTGCTTGTTATGGCATATCGAACATATAAAGTGCATCAAACAGATGATCTAGAACAGTTAAGGGGTTCTGCTGATGAGTAATTTAGTTATTTTGCCGATTATAATTCCTTTTATAATCGGTGCTATATTATTAATGTTTGCAAAGCACCATAAAGTACAGCGTATAATTAGTGGTATTTCCATAATTATACTATTAGCTCTAGCTATATACCTCGCTATTTATGCATACCAACATGGTACTTTAGTTTTGGAAGTAGGAAATTGGAATGCTCCTTTCGGTATTGTGCTTGTTGCTGACTTACTGTCAACGTTTATGGTATTACTCTCTACACTTGTTGGAGCAGTATGTTTATTCTTTGCTTTTAAAACAATTAGTTCGGATAGAGAAAAATATTATTTCTATCCACTTTATTTTTTCTTACTAATCGGTGTAAATGGAGCATTTTTAACCGGTGATTTATTTAATCTATTTGTATTTTTTGAGGTAATGTTAATTGCTTCATACGGATTAATTGTCCATGGCGGTACAGGCTATCAGTTAAGAGAATCATTTAAATATGTGATTATAAATGTTTTTGCTTCAGGGTTATTTATAGTAGCAATTGCATGGATTTACTCTATCACTGGTACAATGAATATGGCTCATATTGGAGAAAGAGTTGCAGAACTTGACCAAGCAGGTGCATTAAATGTAGTAGCTATCCTCTTATTTATTGTATTTGCTTCAAAAGGTGCCCTTTTCCCTCTTTACTTTTGGTTACCAAAATCTTATTTTGGTCCTCCAGCTGCAATTGCGGCATTATTCGGTGGATTACTAACCAAGGTCGGGATATATGCAATCATCCGCACCTTTACAGTTATATTCAACCATGATCCTGGATTTACTCATAAAGGAATTATCGTTACCATTGCTGGTTTTACAATGTTATTTGGTGTATTAGGAGCTGTATCACAATTTGATTTTAAACGTATCCTTTCCTACCATATTATTAGCCAGGTTGGTTATATGGTTATGGGACTAGGTATCTTCACACCATTAGCTATGGCAGGAGCTATCTATTATATTGCACACCATATGATTGTAAAAACGGCATTATTCTTATTTGCTGGTGTAACGGAGAAAATTACGGGAACAACAGATTTAAAGAAAATGGGGGGACTACTTGGAAGTCATCCTGCCCTAGCATGGATGTTCTTTATTACCGCTGTCTCATTAGCTGGTATACCTCCTTTAAGTGGATTCTTCAGTAAATTCCCGATTATCTTGGCAGGCTTTGAAGAAGGACAATATGTGATTTCTGGAGTAGCATTACTTGTAGGTTTATTAACACTATTTTCGATGATGAAAATATTCAGCTATGCCTTCTGGGGTAAGCAAAAGCATACAGAAGAACAAGTGAATATTCCTATCGGTAAGTTATTATTACCAATAATACCATTAGTTGCATTAACGATAATTTTAGGTTTTGCAGCTGAACCTATCTTCACTTACTCAATGGATGTTGCTGAACAGATTATGGATCCTTCAAATTATATTGAATCTGTCCTTAAGGAGTAATGACTATGCCTTTTCAAATTTTATTAAATGTATTAATTGCATTTTTATGGATGTTTTTACAGAATGATTATACTGCAATTAATTTCATACTAGGCTATCTTATTGGTATATTATTGTTGTTTTTCATTCGACGCTTTCTTAAAAGCGAGTTCTATTTTAGGAGAGTTTGGGCGGCTATTAAATTGATTTTCTTATTTTTAAAGGAATTAATTAAAGCAAATATCGATGTTGTCCGAGTAGTTTTAAGCCCAAAACTTAACAATGAACCAGGAATTGTTGCTGTTGAAACAAAGCTAGATACCGATTTAGAAATTTCTTTGCTTGCAGCTTTAATCACTTTAACCCCTGGTACCATTTCGATGGATTTTTCACCAGATAGTAAGACTATCTATGTACACGCCATTGATGTTCCAGATCGAGAAGAAATGATTCGTGATGTACAGAATACATTCGAACGAGCGATTATGGAGGTGACAAAGTAATGATGAATACGATTCTTATGATTGCATTAGTAATCATGGCAATAACGCTTGCTTTGTTATTTATACGTGTAATCATAGGTCCTTCCATTCCTGACCGAATTTTAGCTTTAGATGCGATTGGTGTAACGCTTGTAGGCTTTATTGGTATCATCATGATAAAGCAAGATACTATCGTGTACTCGGATGTGGTACTTCTGTTAAGTATCTTAGCTTTTGTTGGTACCTTCGCTCTATCAAAATTCTTAGAAAGGGGTGCTGTTATTGAGCGCGGTGATTGATACGATCGTAGTATTATTGGTAATAATTGGTTTATTCTTTACGGTTGTTTCTGCAATTGGAGTTTTGCGTTTGCCTGATGTCTATTCTCGTGCACATGCAGCAGGAAAAAGTGCGACACTCGGAGTAATGTCAATTATGTTAGCAGTATTTATTCATTTCTTGTCTCATGGTACAATGAATGCAAAAATACTTTTAGCGATAATTTTTCTATTTATGACAGCCCCATTAGCAAGTTTAATGATTACACGATCTGCATATCGAACAGGAGTTAAATTATCAGATAATACTACTACCAATGATCTTACGGATATGTATAAGGAAGATACAAAAGAATCCAATTGATAAAATTGGATTCTTTTTTCTATATTTTCCAGATTAATAAATATAGGAATTGGAAATATTACTAACAACTTAGATATGATAACTTAAAGAATAAGGAGACATCACCTTTGAATACTTTTGATCTTATTTCAGCCTTAAAAATAAAACAACAAATTGGTCAATTACCGAACACTATTTCCTCAATTTCACACAATTCTCGTCAAGTTGTCGATAACTCCTTATTTATTTGTATAAATGGATTTACTGTAGATGGACATAAATTTGTAACGGAAGCTCTAGAAAATGGTGCAACATGTATTGTGGCAGAAAGAGAAGTTGATGTCGATACAAATAAAGCAGCCTTAATTATTGTTCCTGATACAAATAAAGCTTTAGCAACACTAGCTGCTTCCTTCTATAATCATCCATCTCATAACTTGACATTGTACGGTGTAACAGGTACAAATGGAAAAACTACTGTGACAACCATTATTAAGCATTTATTAGCTCACAACGGACTTTCTACTGCCTTAATTGGAACGAATGGTTTCCAGATAAATGAAGATACATATTCTAGCAGTAATAATACAACGAGTGACATTTTAACTAATCAACATATGCTGTATAAGTCAAAGAATCAGGGTGTGACACATGTGGCAATGGAAGTATCGTCACATGGATTAGAACAAGGTCGTTTATGGGGAATTGATTTTAGCGTAGCCATCTTTACCAACTTATCTCATGAACATTTGGACTATCACGGTAGTATGGAAGAATATGCTGCAACAAAAGTTCAATTATTTAGTTCTCTGGCAATCCAGCCTAATAAACAAAAGATTGCTGTTTTAAATCGAGATGATAGTTGGTACGATTATTTTCAAAAACGAACGCCTGTACAAATTGTTTCCTATGGTATTTATGAAGCTGCAGATTTTCGAGCTACTGCTATAAAATATCGTAAAGATGGAACAACATTTGAATTAATAACACCGGAAGGAAACTTTCAGGTCCAAACAAAACTTATGGGAGAGTTTAATGTATATAATATACTTGCAGCGATCGCATCCGTTTATGTAAAAGAATCTGTCCCCTTAAGAAAATTAGTTAAATCAATTGAAGTCACTCCTACCCCTCCTGGAAGAATGGAGAAATTAGAAAGTTATGGAGGTAGACATATCTACATTGACTATGCTCATACTCCAGATGCACTAACAAAAGCAATAAATAGTTTACTTCCTTTTAAGCAAAACAAATTAATTGTCGTCGTAGGTACGGGTGGTGACCGAGATAAAAGCATACGTCCGTTATTAGCAAAAGCCGCTTCGGTAGCAGACTATGTTATATTAACGATTAATGATCCGAGACATGAAGATTCGAGTAAAATATTACAAGACCTTGAAAAAGGAATGTTACATCATAAATATGCTTGTCTTGCGGATCGTAAACAAGCTATTCGTGAAGCAATAAATCATTCTTCTCCAAACGATATTATTTTAATTGCTGGGAAAGGAAAAGAACCGTATCAAATAATCAAAAATAAAAAGGTAGCTCATAATGATGCTACAATTGCACTAGAATGCAGTAAAGAATTATTTCCAAATATATAAAAAGTATTGATTTTATTTGGACAGACACGATTTCACTTCTACGCTCATAAAGTGTTACATAGGCTAATACCTAGCTATTTTGACACATATGCTATAGTTCTAGGAGGTGATCGCGTTTGTCCGGAATATTATCCGTACTTGGCCTTATTATTAAAGAAGCATTATTCTTCGTATCCTATGTAAAGAATCATTCTTTTCCTCAACCCCTCCCCCCAGATGAAGAAGCTAAATATCTCCAACTTATGCAAGATGGAGACGAGATGGCTAGAAATAAACTTATCGAACATAACCTTCGTCTCGTTGCACATATTGTTAAAAAATTTGAAAATACTGGTGAGGATATGGAAGATTTAATTTCTATCGGAACGATTGGTCTCATTAAAGGTGTAGAAAGCTTCTCTACCGATAAAGGTACCAAATTAGCTACTTATGCTGCTCGTTGTATTGAGAATGAGATTTTAATGCATTTGCGGGCATTGAAGAAAGTTAAGAAAGATGTATCCCTTCACGACCCCATAGGCCAAGACAAAGAAGGAAATGAAATCAGTTTGATTGATATTTTAGAAGCAGAGAACGAAAATGTAATTGAGTATATTCAGTTAAATATGGAGATATCAAAAATGCAGAAGTATTTTTCTGTATTGGATAAACGAGAACGGGAAGTCATTGTTTATCGTTATGGCTTAAATGATCGTGAGGAAATGACTCAACGTGAGATTGCTAAGAAATTAAACATATCAAGAAGTTATGTCTCTAGAATTGAAAAACGGGCATTAATGAAAGTATTTCATGAGTATTATCGAAAAGAAAGGCAGAACTAAAAGATATAGTAAAGCAGCCAAACAATCTAAATAGTTTGGCTGCTTTTATAATCAATCAAATTATATTTTATTAACCATATTTATTATTAATTGAGCGGCATTTTTTCCAGCTGTATCTAGAAATTGATCAAATGACAAGGATGATTCCTTTCCTGCTATATCAGATAATGCACGGGTAATAACAAAAGGTGTATTGTATCTATAACATACTTGTGCGATAGAGGCTGCTTCCATCTCTAAAGCTAACATATCCGGAAAACGCTTTTTAACAATATCTGTTTGATCTTTATGTTGCATAAATGAATCACCTGTTGCAATAACACCTGTTCTAGAACTAATTTCTATATCTTTCATAACCTCAGAGGCTAAATTAACTAGCTGCTCATCTGCTTTATAAGTTGCTGGCATACCAGGTACTTGTCCATACACATAATCAAACGCTGTTGCGTCTACATCATGATGCAACACTTCTGTAGAAATCACTACATCTCCTACTTGTAAATCACTAGCAAACCCACCGGCTGAACCAGTATTTATAATAATTGTCGGTGAGAATCGCTCATGTAAAATGGTTGTAGCCATTGCAGCATTTACTTTACCAATACCTGATAATAGTAAAACGACTTTCTTATCTTGTAAAATTCCTGTATAAAAATAGCACCCGGCTACCTCTAATTCTTCAATATATTCCATTTGTTGTTTTAAAAGAGCAATCTCTTCTTCCATTGCTCCAATTATACCAATTGTCATAGTAACCCCCAAAATCTATTTTTTATCATTCTCGATTAGCTCTTCTACTTTTGTAGGCTGCCAACCTTCTCCATCAACCCATTGAAGGTATACTCGGAACACCTTCGTTTCATCCATATCTGACACAGTAGCAACTACTTTTTGATCACCGCCATTTTCGACACGCCATTCCACCATATTGTCTGGATCAATATTTGTTACCATAGAAGTTGCTTCTTTAATTTCAATTCTATCTTGAGAACCATCATCATATATCGTTGTATGCGGTCCTTCTTGTTCGGTGCCAATCGGCTCCCAATTACCTGTATATGCTTCCGAAACATTATCATCCGATGGTTCCGCTGACTCTGTTTCTACATTGTTTTGTTCATTATCCTGTTCATCATTATCATTATTTTCTTCTGATGATTCATTTTCTTCATCTTGTCCACTCTCTTCATTGTCTGTGGAATTATTATTTTCATCCTCTTCTTCATCTGGTTCAGTTATAAGGAAATCAGAACCTTCATCTGAAGAAGTGTTTTCATTTTCTTCAGCATTTTGTTCTTCTCCTCCAGTACCGCCAAATACCCAAATTCCGAGGAGAATAATAACTAGTATACTAGCTGCGATTATACCAATTGTTATGGCTTTTGTACTTTTTCTTCTTTTTTCAAATTTATCCGATCTCGTTTGATTCATATCACGACTCATCAGATTACCTCCCCATCTCTATAATTGTAGCATACTACCGTAATCTTGTAGTGACAACTAATTTTACGTATAAAAATATTATAACGGTAACAATACTTTATATCATTCGTTTCTAATAGGGAATTTAAGGTTATTATATTCGTATTTACTTCTATTCACTTATCAAAATGAAATGCCTATAAAGCATATCACTCTACAGGCATTTACTACTTACTCTACATTTGTAATTCGTACATCTATATCTCCACCCGGAGTTACTACGGTTACTTCTTCACCGATTTCTTTTCCTAATAAGCTTGTAGCCATTGGAGAATCATTAGAAATTTTCCCTTCAAACGGATCTGCTTCAGCGCTTCCTACAATTTTATAGGTTTCTTCATCACCATCAGGTAACTCCACAAAAGAAACTGATTTACCAAGTGATACAATATTAGGATTATCATTATCATTTTCTATAATTACAGCATTACGAATCATTTTTTCAACTTGCGTAATACGTTGCTCTACAAATGCCTGCTCATCTTTTGCAGCATCGTACTCCGAATTCTCAGATAGATCTCCGAAGTCACGAGCAACTTTAATGCGTTCTACAACTTCTTGTCTACGATCTGTTTTTAGATAATGTAATTCTTCCTCTAATTTATCTTTCCCCTCTTGTGTCATGTAATAGCTTTTTTCAACTGTCATCTCTCTACACTCCTTCTTTTCACTTTCCAATTAAATAAGTCTTACAACTTATGCTGGAAACATTTACAATATACTAATGCCTACTATGGCAGATTTATTATTAATTTTCAATATATCTTTCCGTTAATTATAACCCTCTAGACAATATTTTTTCTATTTTAGAAGCCATGATATCAATTGCAACATGGTTTTGTCCACCTTCAGGTATGATAATATCAGCATAACGTTTTGTTGGTTCAATAAATTGCAGGTGTGATGGGCGAACATTTTGGATATACTGATCGATTACCGAATCCAATGTTCTACCACGCTCCTTGATATCACGCATTAAACGACGAATAATTCGTAAATCTGCATCAGTATCAACATAAACCTTTATATCCATTAAATCAACTAATCGTGGATCTTCAAGTATTAATATACCTTCTACAATAATAACTTCTTTTGGTTCCACATGAATAATGTCTTTTGATCGTGTATGAATTTTATAATCATAAACAGGTTTTTCAATCGGTTCATTCTTCATTAATTGCTGCAAATGTTCTATCAATAAATCATTATCAAACGCCAATGGATGATCATAATTAGTATTCAATCTTTCTTCAAATGGTAAGTGACTCTGATCTTTATAATAATAATCCTGTTCTATTACCAGAATCGATGTTTCTGTAAATCGTTGACAAATGGAACGGGTGACAGAAGTTTTTCCTGATCCACTTCCTCCTGCTACTCCAATTACTACCGGTTTTTGCTTTGTCATTGCCTTGCTCCTCCTAATTTCCTTCTTCTTTCTTGTAACTAATTGCTACTCCATCACCAATTGGTAATATTGAGGTTTGATAATGTGAATGGTTCATTAGTTTTTCATTATAATCTCGTAATTTCTTTACCATACTACGAAAACGTTTAGGTGTCTCCTCTGGTGTTGCAACAAACCCTCTAAATAATACGTTGTCCGTAATGATTAATCCACCATTTTTCACCATTGAATCGGCTAGCTCTAAAAATCTGCCATATTGTCCTTTTGCCGCATCAATAAAAACCGTATCAAACTTCTCATGATTTTCCTTCAACTGGATCATTTCTTGCAAAGCATCTCCATGAATGACCTTTATGCAATCATTTTTGTTTAGCTTACTTATATTTTCGATTGCATCATTGTAACGTGTCTCATCCTTTTCAATGGTCACGATGGAAGCCTGGTGAGCATTTTCTTCCATTCGTAATGCCGAATAACCTATGGCAGTCCCAACCTCTAGAATCCGTTTTGGTTGGTGAATTTGTAACAATACTTGTACAAAATGCATGCTTGTTTTGTCCATAATCGGTATATTATTTTCTTCTGCAACAAGCTCAAGTTGCTCTGCCCATTCAGGAGAATTAGGAGTTAAACTTGCTAAATAATGTGATATCGTATCATCCATTGTATTCCCTCTCATCTAAATGAAAACGGAATGTGAAGAGATATTCTCTCCACAACTCCGTTTAATTAATATATTCTTCTCTATTCTCTACATGTTGTTCAAAATCCTCTGCGAAATGCAGATTTCCTTCTGAATCATGAAGGAAGTATAAGTAGTTAGATTCCTCTGGTTCAACCACTGCTTTTAACGAGTTTTCCGCAAAGTTAGAAATAGGTCCAATAGGAAGTGCCTCAACAAGATACGTATTATAAGGCGATTCTACTTCTAAATCTTCAAATGTAACTACTTCCTGATGTTCCCCTAATGCATACAGAACAGTAGGATCGGTTTGTAATTTCATTTCATCCTCTATACGGTTGTAGAAAACACCAGCAATTTGAGGACGTTGTTCCTCTGCGGCTGTTTCTTTTTCAATAATACTTGCAAATGTAATTGCTTCATGTATAGTAAATTCCGTTGATTCTACTTGCTCACGATAACGATTATATACAGTTTGGGTTTGTTGAAGCATTTTTTCAATAATTGTCTCGATGCTAGGATTCTCTTCATAGAAATCATAGGTAGACGCAAATAAATATCCTTCTAAAGGTGTTCGTATATCTTCTTGTAATATCTCTTCCGTTAATATATCCGGATACTTTTCAATTAATTCCTCTATATACACTTCATCGTTAATTCTTTCAAGAAATTCTTCTTTTGTAAAGTCTAAATTCTCACTATAGATCTCTGCAATTTGATCCACGGTTAAACCTTCAGGAATTGTAATTCTATGAGTTGCTTCCATAACCACTCTGCCTGTTTGCAGTGAATCAATAATTTCATTAAAATTCATGGCTGGAGTAAACGTATACTCCCCTGCTTGAAATTCCGTTAAATTATTGAACTTTGTATAGAAACGAAAAACTCTAGCATCTTTTATAATTCCGTTCTCTTCTAGTGTATTCGCAATCGTTGATGTTGACGAGCCCATAGGAATTTCTACAGTAACTTCTTCTTCACTGTCAGGGTCTACAGGTTTTAAAGAACTACTAATATATAAATAACCTGAAATTCCACCAATAATTAATATGAGCACCATTGCGATAATAATTATGGATACAATTTTTCTAACAGTAGAAGCCTCTTCTGCACGTTTTTTCATATTATAAAAGAAGCCACCCTGCTTTTCTTTATTCGACACTATGTATCCCCCTTCCATCCGCTATATTATACTAAAAAACGCCAACATATTCCATTATTATATCAAAAGCTTCATAAATCGGGCTTGAGCCGTACAAACTCAAGACCACGTCTGTCAGAGATATAGGAAACAAGAAGGTGTTTAGAGGTTAACATATAAAAAGCTGATGCCCATAAAGGCACCAGCTTACAATATTTTGTTGTATTAAGCTTCTTCTTCTTCAGCTAAAGTGTTTAACATTTCTTCTACCATTTGCCATTCGTCATCAGATTCAATTGGGAAAAGTGTAAAGTCTTCATTGTCTTGTTCTTCAAATCGAAATGCATATACCTCAACTTCTTCTTCTTCAGCTTGTTCAGCAGGTACTACTGCGATGTAGGATTGTTCCGTTTCATCTACATCGAACGTAAACAACACTTCAAATAAATGCTCGTCCCCATTTTCATCTGGAATAATAATTCGTTCTTTTTCTTCTAAAGTCATATGGATCCTCCTTTTTAGCAGATTAACTGGATGTATGACCTCATTTCAAGAATTGTAATTAAGAAGGTCAACATCAGAGTAAAAGCCTGATTCGTTCAACAAACAATTGAATTTAGTAGGAATAAACTTTATTTTTGATCCAAGTATCCCTGTAAAATCATGACAGCAGCCATTTTATCAATAACTTTTTTCCGCTTACTACGACTCATATCTGCTTCTAGTAGAACACGTTCAGCTGCCATTGTTGTTAAACGTTCATCCCATAAATCAACGGGAATTGAAAATACTTTTTCAACATGTTTGGCATAACGTTGAGATGCTTCTCCTCGCTCACCAATTGTACCATTCATGTTTTTAGGCAATCCAATAATAGCTTTTCCTATTTCATGTTCATTTATTATTTTTGCTAATTCTTCATCGGCAGAGGACAAATCATTTTCATCCCATCGAATGGTTTTTATTCCTTGAGCAGTCCACCCTAACGCATCACTAACTGCAACACCAATCGTTTTTGAGCCGACATCTAAGCCAATTATTTTCATTTAGTCTCCCTGTTCTGTTCTAGATAAAACTTAACAAGTTCTTCAATTACTTCATCACGTTCTACCTTACGAATTAAATTTCTGGCATCGTTATACCGCGGGATATACGCAGGGTCACCAGATAATAAATACCCTACAATCTGATTGATCGGGTTGTATCCTTTCTCTTGCAGTGATTCATGTACTGTCATCAAGATTTCTTTAATATCTTGATCAAATGGTTCTTCTGAAAAATTGAATTTCATCGTTTTATCAATTGAACTCATCGTGACACCTCATCCCAATTTGCCTTCTACAAATATTTTAACATGTTTGTGGTTATTATTATACTTTTTTCCTAATCAACATACAACCATCAAGATTATTTGACGTTTTCTGCTATATAATGCTCGACAGATTGGAGAGCTTCTTTGATTTTAGAAGGGTCTTTTCCTCCTGCTTGAGCCATATCTGGACGGCCACCACCACCACCGCCACAAACAATAGCAGCCTGTTTCACAATATTTCCAGCATGCATGTTCTTATCTAACATATCTTTTGTTACCCCAGCTACTAGTTGAACTTTACCATTGTTTTCAGCCGCAAGTAAAATAACTCCTGAAGAAAGTTTTTGTTTCAATTCATCCATCATCGAACGTAATTGATTCATATCTTTCACGTTCACTTCTTGTGCAAGTAAAGGCACCCCAGAAATATCTTTTACTTCATCAAGAATCGAAGACGCTTCTAAGTTAGATAACTTAGCACTTAACGAATCTACTTGTTTTTGTGTTTCTTTTAATTCAACCTGTAATCCTTCAATACGTTCAGGTAATTGTTCATCTGTAGTTTTTAATTTTTGAGCACTGTTATCTAAAAGATCCAATTTTGTATTTAAATATTCATATGCCTGTTTACTTGTCACAGCTTCGATACGACGTGTTCCTGCTCCGATTCCTGATTCCTGTACAATTTTAAACAAACCAATTTCCGAAGTATTTATTACATGACACCCACCACATAATTCAATACTATAGTCACCAATTTGAACAACACGAACAATATCACCGTATTTCTCACCAAATAAAGCCATTGCACCCATTTCTTTTGCCTCGTCAATTTTCTTACTATCAATTGCTACAGGTAAGGACTCCCAAATTTTTTCATTTACTTTTTGTTCGATTTGCTGTAATTCTTCTGTTGTAACACGATGAAAATGAGAGAAATCAAATCGAAGTCTTTCTGGACGTACTAGTGATCCTGCTTGGTTTACATGACTGCCTAATACATCTTTTAGTGCTTGATGTAATAAATGGGTAGCTGTATGGTTCTTAATGACATGATTTCGGAAAGTTGTTTCCACAGCAGCATGAATAGATTCATTTAGTTTGAAACTACCTTCTTTTACTTCGATTTGGTGGATATGATGTCCATTTGGTGACTTCTGAACATCGGAAACATAGGCAGAAGCATTTTCTGTATACATCCATCCATTATCAGCTACTTGTCCACCACTCTCTGCATAAAACGGTGTTTCTTTTAAGAAGACGTACAGTATATCTCCCTGATTTGCTTCTTCAACTTGCTTCTTATCTTTTATTATCGCTTCAATAGTAGTTTCCTTATGCAATTGATCATAGCCAATAAACGTACTATCTACTTTTGTCTCAGTAAAAATCGTATCTTGCACTTGCATAGAATCAACCTTTTGACGTGCGCTTCTTGCACGCTCTCGTTGTTTGGACATTTCTTTTTCGTAACCAGATTGATTCACAGTAAAGCCTAGTTGCTCCACATATTCTTCTGTTAACTCTTTCGGGAATCCATACGTATCATAAAGGCGGAATACTTCTTCTCCAGGGAATACCTCGCTTCCCTTTTTACGTTCTTCTTCTATGATGGATGTTAGGATGTTTAATCCATCATTTAGTGTCTCGTGAAATCGCTCTTCTTCCACTTTAATAACGTTAGAAATATAATCGGTATCTTTTTGAACTTCTGGATAAAAATCTTTCATTATGTCTCCTACTACTGATACTAACTGGTACATAAATGGTTGATTAATACCTAAGTCCTTCGCAAATCTTACTGCACGGCGAATTAATCGACGAAGAACGTAACCTCTACCTTCATTAGAAGGCATTGCTCCATCTCCAATAGCAAAACTAACAGTTCGAATATGATCTGCAATTACTTTAAAGGAAGTGTCTTCTGCATCCGAGTTACCAAATTTTCGGTTAGAAATACGTTCTGTTTCACGAATAATTGGCATAAATAAATCTGTTTCAAAATTAGTTGGTACTTGTTGGATAATAGATACCAAACGTTCTAATCCCATTCCAGTATCAATATTTTTCTTAGGAAGTGGGGTATACGTGTCATCTGGATTATGGTTAAATTGAGAAAATACAAGGTTCCAAACTTCTAAATAGCGGTTATTTTCTCCTCCAGGATAAAGTTCAGGATCATTTGAATCATTACCATATGACTCTCCGCGGTCATAAAAAATTTCTGTATTCGGACCACTTGGTCCTTCACCAATATCCCAAAAGTTTTCTTCGATACGAATAATACGTTCTTTTGGAATTCCGATGTCATTTAACCAAATATCATACGCTTCATCATCTTCCGGATGAACAGTAACAGAAAGTAATGCTTCATCAAAACCAATCCATTTTTCATCCGTTAAGAATTCCCATGCCCATTCTATTGCCTCTTTTTTAAAATAATCTCCAATTGAGAAATTACCTAGCATTTCAAAGAATGTATGATGCCTTGCCGTAAAACCAACATTTTCAATATCATTGGTACGAATGGACTTTTGTGCATTAACAATTCGAGGGTTTTCTGGAATAACTCTACCATCAAAGTATTTTTTTAATGTAGCTACTCCACTATTTATCCATAATAATGTAGGGTCTTCGTGAGGTACAAGTGATGCACTTGGCTCTACAGAATGTCCTTCCTCTTTGAAAAAATCGATAAACATTTGTCTAATTTCTGCTGACGTTAGTGACTTCATTTTTTTATCCTCCTTCTAAACTTATCGCCCAATAAAAAAATCCCCTCTCTGCATCATGCAGGGACGAGATATCGCGGTACCACCCTAATTATGGATAAAGTTTAATTATCCACCACTTGAGTCATGTTAACGGTGTGATACCGACGGTGATTAGCCGTACTCAGGCATAGCTTTCCATGAAAATTGCTCTAGTGTTCCTTTCAGCCTTAGGGAACGCCTCTCTTTAAAAAAACTACAGTCATGTACTTTTACCTTCTACGTGATAAGCCTTATTATGCTAGCGCAATTATATAAAATTTAATCATAATAGTCAATCTAGGTACGTCGGAATTCATTAAATTGCTCAACGGCAACTTTTATGATCATCAGAATTGGTACAGCCATGATCATTCCCCAAATTCCTCCAAGTTGACTACCTAGTAATAGTGCAAAAATAATTGCCACTGGATGAATTCGAATTGTTTTCCCCATAATATATGGTGATAATAAGTTGCTTTCGATAATTTGCAATATAAATATCGCTAATATAACAAGTAAAACCTTTCCGCCATCCCCTGCTGTATAAGCAATTGTAATTGCAGGGAAGGCTCCAATAATTGGACCAAAATAAGGGATAATATTTACAATCGCCAATATAATCGCTAATAATAATGCATAGGGTATCTTCATCATCATAAATAACAGAAATGATGCAATTCCTACAAACAAACTAACGATTAATTGACCTCTGATATATCCTCCTAATCCTTTGTCCAGCTCTTTCATTAACCCCTTCGTATCATCTCGATACCGGAAAGGTATAAACTTCCCCAAAAAAGAAAAGATTTGTTTAAAGTCTTTTAAAAAGTAAAAGACAAGAACAGGAATAACGGTAATAATAATCACTTTGTCCATTAAACCGTCAAAGCCACCAACTAAATTCGAAAGTAATTGATCTACTCGTGATTCAATCGATGCTATCATATCGTCCATTCGGTCATGGACACCTTCAGGAAGAAAAGAAGTATAATCATAAATTTGTAATATTAAACGTTCATAAAGTGAAAAGAACTCCGGTATATTTTTACTTATTTCAGTTATTTGCTGAACAATAACTGGATACCCCAAATAAATCGACAAACCAACTCCACCAAAGAAAATAAGATAGATAAGTAGAATAGCTATTCCTCGATGAATACGAAGTTGATGTAATTTCTCAATGACTGGATGTAATAAATAAGTAATTAACATTGCTATAATAAATGGAATTAATAGTTTTCCAACAAACGTAAAGAATCCGCTATAATAGGGCACAGTTATAACAAATAAATAAAAAAAGATAATGACTAAGATACCTATTACGAGATAGTAGACGATTGTTTTCCGGTCAAATTTCTTCCACATAAATACACTCCTCAGCTATTTTTCATTTTAAAGCTGGGAGTATATCACAAGCGTCGTTCTTCCAATGTAAATAGATCATCTAATGAGCTTAAGCTACCATCTGATTCAATTTGGTTAACGTTGATTTGATCACCGGATACAGTCAATTCGATACAGCAAGACCAGCAATAATAGTCTTGGGAACCAATTTTACCAATTTGCTTTCCATGACAATTTGGGCAACGTAGCATATATATCCCCTCTTTTATAGAATTATTGCTACTATCTTTGCCCAATTAAATTATAATTATACCTGGTTACATAAAGTCATATGGAGATACTTCTTCATCATCTTGTTGGACTTCTACCTTTACAGGTTCATTTTCTATTCTTGAGACTAAAGCATCCTTTAATGAAGTATTCCGTTGATTTGTATCTTTGGTGTTTACGCCTTTTATAAAAGCGGATTGTTCTCCACATATAATCAGTGATTCTTTACTTCTTGTTATCGCAGTATATAATAAATTTTTTCTTAACATACGGTGATGTGCATATACAACCGGTAATAGTACGATCGGAAATTCACTTCCTTGCGATTTATGAATCGATATACAAAAAGCGTGTGTAAAATTATTATAGTCCTTACGAATAAAAACAACTTCGCGATCTTCAAAAGCAATAACAATTTGCTCTTCATGTTCTGTGTTCTCTTCTGGGTTGAATATCGCTACAATCTCACCAATATCTCCATTATAAACACCATCTTCGGGTTGATTGACAAGTTGAATGACACGGTCGCCAGTACGGTAAATGACATCTTGGTAATGAATCTCTCTATGCTTCTCTGTTGGTGGGTTTATTAATTTTTGCAGTTCCTGGTTAATGATATTAATTCCTGCTTGGGAACGATACATAGGAGCTAAAATTTGAATATTATTCAAATCAATTCCTTTTGCTTTTGCTTTTTTCATAATAGAAGATATAACTTCAATCATTTGAGATTCTCTACATGAGATAAAACTAAAATCTCGATCATTAGATAAAGAATCTACTGTACAATTGTCTTGTTTAATTTCATGAGCTAACTGAATGATTTTTGAGCCCTCTTTTTGCCGATACACCTCTTGAAGAGAGATTGTTGGTAACAAGTTACTATGCATAAGATCCGTTAAAACTTGTCCTGGACCTACAGACGGAAGTTGATCTTCATCACCTACTAATAACACCTGCATATCTGCTGGTATAGCTTTGAACAAATGATTTGCTAACCAAATATCAACCATAGAAAATTCATCTACTATTAATAACTTTCCATCAATTTGTTCATGTTCATCTTTTTCAAAGCTCCCAATCCCGTTCCAACCTAATAATCGATGTATGGTTACTGCAGGTATTCCTGTGGATTCTGTCATACGCTTTGCAGCTCTACCTGTAGGAGCTGTAAGTACAAATGGAAAATCTGATTTATTCTTATAATCTTTTGGATCTAAAGATAATTTTTGCAAGGCAGCATACGCTTTTAAAATCCCTTTTATCACAGTCGTTTTTCCTGTTCCAGGCCCGCCTGTTAATATCATTAATTTAGAATGAATTGCATGATTAATAGCATCAAATTGTTCTTTTCCGTAACTTAAGACTTCTTCTTCTTCAATCGAACCAATAATCTTTAACATTTCTGCCATAGGAATATTTTCTTCCATTGGATTATCTAAAATTCGCTTTAGGTTAGCAGCGAAACCATCTTCTGCATAGTAAAGGGAAGGTAGATAAACCTTTTCATCAATGACGATAATTTTCTTTGCTGTATTTAAATGATTGAAAACTTGAGAAACTATCTCTATATCACTTGCTGCAATACGTAATAAATCAACCACTTCCTCAAGGCACGTTCGCAGAGGCATATAAACGTGACCAGATTGAATGGCTCGCTGTAAAACAAAGATAATTCCTGCCCCAATTCTACTTTCATGTGTTCCCGCTATACCCTGTTGAGTAGCTATTTGATCTGCTGTTCGAAAACCAAATCCTTCAATATCAAACACAAACTGATATGGATCTTGTTTTAGTAATTCTATGGCTTCATCCTTATATGTTTGATATATAACTTGAGCCATTTTCAATCCTATTCCATAGGTCGCCAAATGAACAGCAACATGTTCAAAGCCTTGGTTTTCCTTAAGTCGATTTGACAGTCGTTCCGCTGTTTCATTGGATAATCCTTTAATTCCTTTTAAAGTATCATCATTATCTAAAATCTTTGATATTGCCTGTTCACCTAGTTTATCTACAATTCTCTCTGCAGTTCTTTTTCCTACGCCATAAAAGAGATCGCTTGATAAATAACTTATCAAACCATCTCTTGAACTTGGTATTATTGTTTCATATGACTGAACCTTTAATTGTGTTCCGTACCGTGGATGCTTTTCTAATTCACCATAAAAACAATACGCAGTCTGTTCTTGAAGGGTATCAAAATATCCTTTTACAATAATTTCTTTATCCTCATAAGCCAAATTCGTATCATCTATTTCGACACGAACAATCGAAAAATGTTCGGCTGCATTTTGAAATATTGTAGCAAGAACGGTACCTTTAGCGTATAAAGGCATATTTTGTTCTTCGGACATAATTTGTTCTGTCATTTTAATAACCCCTTAAAAATATACCCTTTTATCTTTACTCCTGATCTGCTAAAAATGCCAATACCGTTTTTTTACCATTTGCAGCCAGCACATGATCAGGTTGAATCTCCAATGCCTGTTCAAAATAACGCATTGCATCAGTAGCATTATCATGGAATAGTGAAATAACACCTAAATTATAATAAGCATCACTATGTTCTTCATTGAGCTTTAGAACTTGTAAAAATGTTTTTTCAGCTTCGTCTAGATATTCCAATTGAGCAAGAGCAAGACCATATTGGAATAATATTATTTCATCGTTCTTAGAGAGTTCCGTCGCACGCAATAAATATGGTAGGGACAGTTTGATTTGTTCATCGTTCTTCAAACTCATTCCAAGCATAAAGTAAGCATCGCTTTCTTCTAAACCTTGTTCAACTGCTTGCTTAAAATACTGCTGTGCTTGAGAGAACAATTCTTTATCAAAATATAAGTTCCCTAATGCGTAATAAGCCGTCGCAGCGTGTTTATCTAGTTCAATGGCTTTTTCAAAAAAACGTTTTGCTCGCTCAGTGTCATTTAACTGGAGTAATAAGTTCCCAAAATTTATATAACCGGTTGGGTCTTCTGGATTTTGTTCAATTACTTCATTAAAAAGAGCTGCTGCTTCTTGATACTTATTCTCTTTCATTAGACTAATTGCTTGTTGGTTCTTGTCCATTATTGATTCACCCATTTATCCTACATAATCTAATTTGTGGTCATTTTTAATAATTGTATCTATAGTTCCTCCACCAAGACATACATCACCGTCATAAAATACAACTGCTTGCCCTGGAGTAATTGCCCGTTGGTCTTCCATAAATGCTACATATACTTCATTATCTGATCTCACAGTTACATTTACTTCACTATCTTGTTGACGATAACGGAATTTAGCAGTACATGTAAATGAATCTGTGATTTTGTCTGGCTGAATCCAGTTAATGTCTGTAGCTACAAGTGCATTTGAATATAGATAATCATTTTCATATCCTTGACCAACATATAAAATATTGTCAGTTAGATTTTTACCTACCACAAACCATGGATCCCCTGATCCCCCGATACCAAGGCCCTGACGTTGACCAAGTGTGTAATACATTAAACCATCATGTGTACCTTTTACATTACCATCTAATGTTTGCATTTTACCTGGCTGTGCTGGAAGATATTCACTTAGAAATTCCTTGAAATTCCGTTCACCAATAAAACAAATACCGGTAGAATCTTTTTTCTCTGCCGTTACTAATCCATGTTCTTTTGCAATTTTACGAACTTCTGATTTTGGTAAATGACCTAATGGAAACATCACTTTTTTTAGTACATCTTCAGATAATTGATTTAAGAAGTATGTTTGATCCTTATTATCATCATTACCTCTCAGCATTTCGACACGTCCGTCTTCATCTCGACGAACTTGTGCATAATGCCCGGTTGCTAAATAATCTGCTCCTAGAGCTAATGCATGATCTAAAAATGCTTTGAATTTAATCTCTTTATTACACATAACATCCGGGTTCGGTGTTCTTCCTGCTTTATATTCATCTAAAAAGTACGTAAATACTTTATCCCAATATTGTTTTTCAAAATTAACGGAATAGTACGGAATATCCAATTGATTACAAACACGTACAACATCATCAAAATCTTCCGTAGCTGTACATACACCAAATTCATCAGTATCATCCCAATTCTTCATGAAGATACCTACAACATCATAGCCTTGTTTTTTTAGTAGTAAAGCAGCTACAGAAGAATCAACGCCTCCGCTCATTCCAACAACTACGCGTATATCTTTGTTATTTTTCATGATCGTTCCTTCCTTTATTTAATTAATCTCTTCACAACCTTAACGATTCGATTACTTGCTTCTTGTATATTTTCCAATGAATTCATGCTACCAAAACTAAATCGAATAGAATTCGTTGTAATTGGGTTTCCTTCACCATGCATCGCCGCTAATACGTGAGAAGGCTCAACACTCCCGGCCGTACATGCACTTCCACTTGAAGCAGCAACACCATCAAGATCGAAATTAGTTAACATCGCTTCTACATTAGCTCCATTAAAACTAATATTAATAATCGATGGAATCGTGTGCTCTTTATCTCCATTAATAGAAAATGCTATATTATTTTCTTCTAATGTTTGAATAATGATTTGTTTATACGATTGATAACGATTCAAACGTTCATTCTTATTTTGCATTGATAATTCAACCGCTTTTTGAAATCCTATGACTCCAGGTATATTCTCTGTTCCAGCACGACGCTTCCGCTCCTGTTCGCCACCATATGACACTGCGTTTATAGCTGTGCCTTCTCTCACATACAGAAAACCGATTCCTTTTGGCCCATTAATTTTGTGAGCAGAAGTAGTTAATAAGTCAATGCCTAGTTGATCAACATCAATATCTAATAAACCATAAGCTTGCACCGCATCCGTATGAAAATATGCTTGATGTGATTGCAATCGTTGACCTATCTCTTCAATTGGCTGAATCACACCAGTTTCATTATTTACAAACATTACCGATACAAGTATTGTCTCATCCGTTAAAGCTTGTTCTAAATCTTCTATATTAACTCGTCCTGTTTCATCTACTGGTAAGTAAGACACGGTAAAACCTTGTTTTTCTAGTTCTTCTGCAGTATGAAGTGTAGCATGATGTTCTTGTACAGTGGTAATAATATGCCTACCCTTGTGCACATTCGCTTTTGCTGTTCCAATTAACGCTAAATTATCTGCTTCTGTTCCACCACTCGTAAAGATAATTTCTTTCTCTTTTGCATGAATAGATTGTGCAAGAACTCTTCTCGCTTGATCAAGATGTTGTCTAGCTTTTCTTCCAAACGAATGAACACTTGAAGCATTACCTACAACATCTTGATAAATAGGTACCATTGCTTGCACAACCTCATTGGCAATTGGTGTAGTAGCTGCATGATCTAAATATATAGGTTGCATGATAAAAAACCCTTTCCCTCTAGGCTATTTAAATATAAAACATATACGAATCACGTGGTTCATCATTTTCATGATCTACTAAATCTTGTAACGTAGTTTTATCTAAAACATCTTTAACCGCATCTCGTATACTTAACCACAAGGACTGTTGAGCTGGTTTTTCTTCTTCCATTCCTTCTACAATAGTTAAAGGGCCTTCAAGAACTCTCAAGACGTCACTTGCTGTAATCGATTTTGGTTCTCTCGATAACATATATCCACCATAAGCTCCACGCACACTCTTTACTAAACCTGCATTTCTTAGTGGAGAAGCTAACTGCTCTAAATAATGCTCTGAAAGATTATTTTCTTTTGCAATCATTTTCAAAGAAGTTGGACCTTCTCCGTAATGAAGTGCTAACTCAATCATAATCGTTAAACCATATCTACCTTTTGTTGATATCTTCATTTATGGACACCTCAAATTCTTCGTTCCTAATTCATTCTACATGTTATTATATCATGACAACCATCCTCTTGCATTTCAGTAGAATCCACTATAAGCTTGAAGGATAAAATAGAAATAAAAAGGACGATTTATCATGAATCATCAACCGCTCGCATATCGTATGCGCCCGAAAAACATAGATGAAATTATAGGACAAGAACACCTTGTAGGTCAAGGGAAAATAATTGACAGGATGGTAAAAGCAAACATGTTATCATCCATGATTCTTTTTGGACCACCAGGGACGGGGAAAACTTCTATGGCTTACGCTCTGGCAAATAGTGTCGGTCTTCCTTTAAAAATATTAAATGCGGTAACGGATAAAAAGAAAGATATGGAAATAGTAGTAGAAGAAGCAAAAATGAGAGGACAGATGGTACTTATTCTCGACGAAGTACATCGACTAGACAAAGCAAAACAAGATTTTCTACTCCCTCATTTAGAGAGCAACTTACTAACTTTGATTGGTTGTACAACGAGTAATCCGTATCACTCTATTAATCCGGCAATACGAAGCCGCTGTCATTTATTCGAACTACATGGTTTAACGATTGCGAACGTAAAAACTGCATTACATCGTGCAATAGTACAACATAATGAAACCTCTCAATATGATCTTCATATAGAGGAAAATGCACTTGAACATCTGGCTTTAGCAGCGAATGGAGATTTACGCTCATCATTAAATGGTTTAGAGTTAGCGATAAGCTCGACGCCACCAACGGAAGCTGGCATCATCGAGTTAACAATAGATATCGCAGAAGAATGTATGCAAAAAAAATCCTTTTCACATGATAAAGATGGGGATGCGCATTATGATGTTTTATCCGCCTTTCAAAAGTCAATACGCGGAAGTGATGTAGATGCGTCACTTCATTACTTAAGTCGTTTAATTGAGGCTGGAGACCTCGATAGTATTGCAAGACGTATGATTGTAATTGCATATGAAGATATCGGGCTCGCTAACCCGCAAGCTGGTCCAAGAGCAGTAGCTGCTGTACAGGCTGCAGAACGATTAGGATTTCCTGAAGCTCGTATACCTCTTGCAAATGTTGTTGTAGAACTTGCATTATCTCCCAAATCGAACACTGCCTATAAAGCTTTAGACGCAGCATTAAGTGATTTAAGAAGTGGTAGAAGCGGCGATGTCCCTGCTCATCTGAAAGATTCTCACTATAAAGGAGCAGAAAAATTAGGAAGAGGACAAGAATATTTATATCCTCATAATTATCCTGGTGCTTGGGTAGATCAACAATATCTTCCTGACTCTATCAAAAACCGAATCTATTATTCGCCAAAAGATACAGGTAAGTTTGAAAAAGCGCTAAAACAAGTTTATGAAAAAATTCAACGAGATAGGAAGAATTAACGTATATTAACACTTCTTTCCGGAAACAATAGAAACTACTATACACAATTTCTATTGATTTCTAAAAAAGAGGAGTGAAGATTCAAATGGCAAAAGTAAGACAAGATGCATGGTCACATGAAGATGATTTATTACTAGCAGAAACTGTTCTTCGTCATATTCGAGAAGGAAGCACTCAGTTAAATGCGTTTGATGAAGTTGGTGATAAGCTAAATAGAACTTCTGCTGCATGTGGATTCCGTTGGAACGCAGAAGTACGTATGAAATATGACAATGCAATTGATTTAGCTAAAAGACAACGAAAAGAGAAGAAGAGAGCGCTTAGTGCAGGCATGAAAAAAACGTACAGTACACAACAACCTGCAACATTCTCTTCTAGCATAGAAGAAGTAGAGCATAATGTTTCTCCAAAACCGGTAACTAACTCTACACCAACTATTAATTTAGATACTGTCATACATTATTTACGAGAATTAAAAAAAGACTATCATGCTTCCAATCAATCAAAATCTGCATTGGTATCCATAGAACATGAGAATACATCTCTAAAAACAAAAGTAGAAGAACTACAAGATAAATTAGCGGATACCGAAAAACAACTAGCTACTATGCAAGAAGATTATCAAACATTTATCCAAATAATGGATCGTGCAAGAAAAATGACTGTTTTTAATGATAATGAAAATGGTTTTGTTGCTCCAGCTTTCCGAATGGATAAGAATGGTAATTTAGAACAACTAGCTCACGGTTCAAATTAATAGTAAAGATAAGAGAAACTAGGTGATTTCTAGTTTCTCTTTTTTATATTGTAATAATATATTATGAATAAAATACAAAACTGCCAAGAAAATTTCTTGACAGTCAATTCTATGTATACGCTCAATCCCGATTGTGCCGTCATACTTCAAGCTTTGATCCCGCTACCAGCAGGTGGGTGTCCTGTTTTAAAGATATTGTGCCTCCTACAATTTAGGCTTGCACGCACCTTAAAAACCAATTAAACTCCCAATTTTACAGTTGTTCGGTCAAAATACTTTTAATAGACGAACACATCAGGATGACACGTAGAGTAAATTATATTGTGTGTTCATATTAGCATATATATTTTTTGTAAACAATAGGTCAGCTGAACGATATTTTATTGTTCTTTTTCTACTGAGTTCAATTGAATAGATAATTCATCTAATTGATCACCACTAACACCACTTGGAGCTGCAGTCATCAAATCAGAGGCTGAAGCTGTTTTTGGAAATAGTATGGTATCACGTAGATTCGATCTACCCGCTAACAACATGATAATACGGTCTAGACCAAGTGCTATACCTCCATGTGGAGGTGCACCATATTCTAATGCATCTAATAAGAAGCCAAATTGACTGCGAGCTTCTTCTTCTGAAAATCCTAAAACATGAAACATTTGATCTTGTTGTTCCTTTTGATGAATACGTATTGAACCTCCTCCAAGTTCAAATCCATTTAAAACTAAGTCATATGCATTTGCACGTACACTTGCAGGATCAGTTTCTAATTTATCTATATCTTCTTCAACGGCAGATGTAAATGGATGGTGTGCAGCAAAATATCTGCCTAATCCTTCGTCATACTCTAAAAGTGGCCAATCTGTTACCCATAAGAAATGGAACTTGGATTCATCAATTAGATCTAATTCTTTACCTAGGTGAAGACGTAAAGCTCCTAGACTATCGTATACAACATTCGTTTTATCCGCTACAAATAGCAATAAGTCTCCTGGCTCTACATTTGCGCGTTCACGAATTCCTGCAATTTCCTCTACAGATAAGAATTTTGCAATAGGACCTTTCAATTCACTTTCATCAGCCTTTAACCATGCAAGCCCTTTGGCATCATAAACTTTTACATATTCTGTTAATTTATCAATATCTTTACGAGAATAGTTTTCAGCTTTACCTTTTATATTTAATAAAGCTACCTTCCCACCATTATCTACTGCTTGAGAAAAAACCTTAAAGCCAGAGGAAACTACTAAATCGGAAACATGAATTAACTCTAGACCAAAACGTGTATCAGGTTTATCGGAACCATATCTGTCCATCGCTTCTTGATAAGGCATACGTGGTAATGGTAAAGAAATTTCTATACCTTTCACTTCTTGCATGACTTTTTTCATCATATGTTCCGTCATATCCATGATTTCATCACTAGTTAAAAATGATGTCTCTATATCGATTTGCGTGAATTCAGGTTGTCTGTCTGCACGCAAATCTTCATCACGGAAGCATCTTGCAATTTGATAATAACGTTCAAATCCGCCCATCATGATTAATTGTTTAAATAACTGTGGAGACTGAGGTAGAGCATAAAATTCACCCGGATGTACTCGACTAGGTACTAAATAATCTCTTGCACCTTCTGGTGTACTCTTCGTAAGAATTGGTGTCTCCATCTCCATAAAATCATTGTCATTTAAGAAGTTTCGAATAGATTGGGTTGTTTGATGACGTAATCGAAATGTTTCTTGTAATGAATTTCTGCGCAAGTCTAAATATCTATATTTAAGTCGAACATCCTCAGAAACGTCGGTCTCATCTTGAATTGTGAATGGTGGCGTTTTTGCTTTATTCAAAATTTGAATCGATGAAGCATTAACTTCAATATTACCGGTTTTCATTGCAGGATTGACAGTTGATTCATCACGAGCAACGACCGTGCCATTAATTTCGATTACATACTCTGAACGAATATTCTCTGCTGTTTCCAAAGCCTCTTTTGAATGGTCAGGATTAAAGACAATTTGTATTACTCCTGATTTATCACGAAGGTCAATAAAAATTAACCCGCCAAGATCACGACGTTTTTGAACCCAACCTTTAAGCAGCACTTGTTCATCTATGTTTTTTTCAGTCAGTCTTCCCGCCATTAATCTTTCACTCATTTGTTATTCCTCCATTCAACTTTTCCTTAAATACATCTACCAATTGAGACATGGAAACCTTACTTTGATCACCTGTAGACATTTCTTTTAAAGTAACTTCCTGTTTTTCAATTTCATCATCACCAAGAACAATGACAAACTTAGCTTGATAACGATCTGCAGCTTTTAATTGCCCTTTCATTTTGCGCTTTTGATAATCCATATCAGCTTGTATTCCATTCATACGAAGCTTTTTCACTATCTTTGTTGCCTCCAGCTTAGCTCCATCTCCCATATTCGCAACAAAACAGTCAAGTTGTTGATTAATAGGTAGTGTTATATTTTCAGCTTCAAGCGCCATTAAAAGCCTTTCTAAGCCCATTCCAAAACCAATTCCAGGTGAAATAGGACCACCTAATTCTTCCACCAATCCATTATAACGTCCTCCACCTGCAAGGGTTGTTATTGCCCCAAACCCTTCTGCCTCACTCATAATTTCAAAAGCAGTATGGTTGTAATAATCTAACCCACGCACAAGGTTTGGATCGACTACATATTCAATATCCAAAGCATCTAGATATGCCTTTACATCTGCAAAATAAGCTTTAGAATAATCATTTAAGTAATCACTTATTTTAGGAGCTGTCTTCATAGCAGGATGCTCTCTGTCTTTCTTGCAATCAAGAACACGTAATGGGTTTTTATCTAGACGATTTTGACAGTCATGGCATAATTCTTCCCTGTACGGTTCGAAGTGTTGGATCAATGCATTACGATGCGATTTTCTACTTTCTTGATCACCTAATGAATTAACAACAAGTTTTACCGATTTTAAACCAAGACTTTTATAGATGGTCATTGCAAAGTCCATTACTTCTGCATCCACGGCTGGATCCTCACTACCAATAACTTCTGTGCCAAATTGATTCAACTGACGCATTCTACCTTTTTGAGGACGTTCATAACGAAACATGGAACCGAAATAAAATAATTTAGTTGGTTGATTCGGACTTCCGAATAGCTTATTTTCAACATAAGCTCGAACTACAGAAGCAGTTCCTTCTGGACGTAATGTAAGACTTCTTCCACCACGATCTTCAAAAGTATACATTTCTTTCTGAACAATATCGGTTGTATCTCCTACTCCTCGTTGGAATACTTCAGTATGTTCAAACAAGGGAGTGCGTATTTCTTGATAATGATAATTATGACATATCTCTTTAATTTTATTTTCAGCAAATTGCCATTTTGCTGTTTGCTCCGGTAATAAATCCATAGTTCCTCTTGGAGCTTTCATGCTCATAACCTTACCTCCTTAAGATTATCCGTACATATAAAAAACTCCCGTCCCTTCAATATAAAGAAGGGACGGGAGTTTACCCGCGTTGCCACCCTAGTTGATGTTCAAAAATAGAACATCCGCTTTCACAGTTAACGCCTGCAACACGTTTATACCTACTATATTCGATATAAAACCTCCAGAATGTCTTTCATATGGAGCATATAGGAAATAGCTTCCAGCCAATGACTATTTCTCTCTTTGCTACTGCTTCCAAATTACTTTTTCCTTCAACGGTTGTACGTTCTTATTTGTTTGGAATGTCTATTATAATAATCGCTGTTTGTAAGAATGTCAAGAACGTATTATCTTTTTCTTTAATAATTTCACTTCACCAATGGAAATTCCTAGTTCAGAAGCAATTTCCATATAATTCGAGCTTTCTTCTATTTCCATAAAATGATGAAGATCTGCAGATAATAGATCAGAATTCTGGTTCGCACTCCAATGCTTTTTTTGCACTCGCAATATTGCCACTCCTCAAATAAATTCCTTTTCTACTTCTAGCTTTGCCTAAAATAGTATTTTTTATTATACTGTTAAAAGATAGAGTTCCATTTGGGGAGGAAGATCGTGAAATTAACTAAAATAATTACAACCATTTTATTTACAGTACTGTCTATCTTTGTATTTGAACAATCAGTAACTGCAAACACTGCAATCGTAAATGGAGAAGGTGTAAATGTTAGAAGTGGTCCAGGTTCAGAATACGATAGTATCGGTAATGTAAATGATGGACAATCTTATCCATTAGTACAACAACAAAATGATTGGGTCGAAATTGATTATAACGGTGAGTCTGGCTGGGTTTCACAAGAGTACATAAACATAGAAAGAACAGAACAAGAATATGACGAAATAGATAGTGACTCCGCAGAGACAATGTACAATAATACACATCTAAGATCAGGTCCATCCGTTAATGATGCTATTATTGAATATGTTGATCAAGGAACTATATTAAATATAGTTCACAGCGAGAAAGAATGGCTAGAGGTTGAATACGAAGAATCAACGGCCTTTGTTCATCGAGATTTTGTTACAGATACAACAAAGTTACCGAACAATGACGGGTTTAAAAATAAAACCATCGTTATCGATCCAGGTCACGGAGGAAGAGATGTAGGAGCAATTGGTACCTCTAATACGTATGAAAAAGACTTCACTTTTCTAACCGCTCAAGAACTAGCTAGTGAGTTAACTTATCTTGGAGCTGATGTTCACTTGACAAGAAGCCATGATGAGTTCATTTCTTTAAATAGTAGAGCATCCTACACAAATTTTGTTGATACAGACGCATTTATTAGTATTCATTACAACAGTGTAGCTGACTTACCAGACGTCACCGGGATTGAAACATTCTATTATAGTGATCAAATGAAACCACTTGCTGAATCAGTTCACCAAGGAATGGTTCGGGCATCAGGGGATGAAGATCGTGGTATATCTTATGGAGATTTTCAAATTCTTCGCTTAAGTTTACAGCCATCTCTTTTACTAGAACTAGGATTTATTTCGAACAAAGAACAAGAAGCCTTGCTTTCAACAAATGGTTATCAAAAACAACTTGTAAGTGGAATTCTTGAAGGATTATCCAAACATTTTAACCGATAAAAAATCGCCAGTTTCCGAAAGACTGGCGATTTTTTATCTATCTTTACTATCAATAATTAAAGTTACAGGCCCATCATTGGTTAATTTAACATCCATCATGGCACCAAATTGCCCTGTTTCTACATGTATCCCTTCATTCTTTAAAGAAGTATTGAATGTATTATATAAATCTTCAGCTACCGATGGTTTTGCTGCTTGCATAAAGTTCGGTCTTCTTCCTTTACGCGTATCACCGTACAGAGTAAATTGAGAAACAGAAAGGATACTTCCACCTATATCTTTTAAGGATAAATTCATTTTTTCATTTTCATCCTCAAACACACGTAAATTAGGAATTTTATTTACCAAGTATTGTATATCTTCATGTGTATCTTCATGTGTAATACCTAACAATACTACAAATCCTCTGGATATATTGCCTACAATTTGATTATCTACTGATACACTTGCTTCTTTTGATCTTTGTATAACTACCTTCATGTACAATAACTCCTAACCAAAAAATGAAACTGCATTCCGTGGTGATTTTTGTTCTTCCTATTAGTTAGTACCACAAGGGTATGAACCAAATACCCTTGAACAGAATCGAGTTGTGAATAATTCACTCCGATGAAATATGATTGTTCTATTGCACTGTTCTTGTTACAGTATAGACATCTCGAATTTGTTTAATTCGGTCGACAATTTTTCGCAAATGATTTGTATTATGAATTAATATAGTTAATTGAATGATCGCCATCTTATTTCGATCTGATCTTCCATTTACATGTGTAATATTCGTTTTCGTCTCATTTACTGCTTGAAGAACTTCATTCACTAACCCTCTACGATCGTATCCAGTTATTTGTAAATCAACATGATACTGCTTCCGTTCAGCGTATTCACTTTCCCACATTACATCTATATATCGTTGCTTCGCTTCTTCCGTTTGAACATTTGGACAATCTGCTCGGTGTACTGACACACCTCTGCCTTTTGTGATATAGCCTAGTATTTCATCTCCTGGTACGGGATTGCAACATTTAGCAATACGAACAAGTAAGTTATCTACGCCAGCAACCCGAACCCCAGAATCCTTTTTATACATTCTTTTTATATGTTGGTCTGAATCTGTCTTAACTTCTTCAATAGTTGCTTCTAGATCTTGTTCCTTCTCACGAGATTGTCTTATTTTTTCTGTTAACCTCGTTGCAATTAATGAAGCAGTAATTCCTTGATAACCAACTGCCGCATACATATCATCTTCATTTTGGAAGTTAAATTTATCAAATACTCGATTTAAGTTATCTTGGGTTAAAACTTCCTTAGGATCAATATCATTTTCACGTATTTCTTTTTCGACTGCTTCTTTTCCTTTAACAATGTTCTCGTCTCTTTGTTGTTTTTTAAAGAACTGCTTAATTTTACTCTTCGCTTGTGAAGTTTGTACCATCTTCAACCAATCTTGAGAAGGGCCATAAGAATGTTTGGAAGTCATTACCTCCACAATATCGCCATTTTGTAATTCGTAATCTAATGGCTCCATTTTACCGTTAATTTTTGCACCAATCGTTTTATTTCCTATTTCTGTATGGATTTTAAATGCAAAATCTAAAGGAATCGAACCAGAAGGCAGCTCAATCACTTCTCCTTTAGGTGTAAATACATATACCATGTCTGAAAATAAATCAATTTTCAATGACTCTATAAATTCTTCTGCATCATGAGTCTCACTTTGCCATTCTAATATTTCTCGGAACCAAGAAAGTTTCTCCTCGAAACTACTTTTTTCTCGAGAAGTTTTTCCTTCTTTATATGCCCAATGTGCAGCAATACCGTATTCTGCAATATCATGCATTTCTTTTGTACGTATTTGTACTTCTAATGGATCGCCTTTCGGACCAATTACTGTAGTATGAAGTGATTGATATAGATTTTGTTTAGGCATCGCAATATAATCTTTAAATCGTCCTGGCATTGGTTTCCAATTTGTATGAATAATACCTAGTACGGCATAGCAATCTTTAATATTTTCAACAAGGATTCTTACAGCAAGTAAATCATAAATTTCATTAAATTGCTTTTTTTGTTTCACCATTTTTTGGTAGATACTGTATAAATGTTTCGGCCGACCGGACATTTCTGCTTCGATATTAACTGTGTCTAATTCGAGGGCCAATTCATCTATAACTTCTTGAATATAAGATTCTCTTTCTTCACGCTTTTGCTTCATTAACTGAACAATCCGGTAATACTGCTGTGGATTTAAATATCGTAAGGCAGTATCTTCTAACTCCCACTTAATTGTTGAAATACCTAAACGATGTGCCAATGGAGCGAATATTTCTAATGTTTCATTAGAGATTCTGCGCTGTTTTTCTGGAGCAAGATGTTTTAATGTGCGCATATTATGCAATCGATCTGCAAGTTTAATCATGATGACACGTATATCTTTTGCCATTGCTACAAACATTTTCCGATGGTTTTCCGCTTGTTGAGCTTCTTTTGTTTCGTAACGAATTTTACCTAACTTGGTAACACCATCTACCAACATCGCAATTTCATAATTAAAAGCTTCCTCTAATTGTTCTACTGTTACATCCGTATCCTCAACAACATCATGTAAAAATCCAGCAGATATCGTTTCTGAATCCATCTGTAAATTTGCTAATATGCCTGCAACTTGAACTGGATGGATAATATATGGTTCTCCAGATTTCCGAAATTGATCTTTATGCGCATCGGAAGCAAATTCATATGCCTGCTCTATTAATGCAATATCATCATCAGATAAATATGTTTTTGCCTGTTCTACTATATCCCTTATCGTTATATTTTCATCTTTTGCCATGTAATCACCTTTACTTGCTGTATATTCATATAAATTATCAAATTGAGTCATTTGTTAAATAATATCAATTATAAATCTTTTTGATACATACTGTCCAACTATAAAGTAAAACTTCATTCAGTGGGATTTTGCTCTTCCCCGCTGAATATCGGCTGAACAAAATTAATCATTTACTGAACAATTTATCCCACTACTTATCCTCTTTGGTAAACTTCACAGTCTAAAAGTGTGCTATTACTGCTCGTTACATGAGGGATAAAATTATAAAGAAGTAGGTCTGACAATTCAATGGCAATGTCAGACCTACCGTTACAACTTTAATATGTCATTAAAGTTAATACATCATATCCTTCTAATTTATCTTTTCCATCTAAGTATCCTAATTCAACAAGAAATGCACAGCCAACAACGATACCGCCTAGTTGCTCAACTAATTTAATCGTAGCTTCTATCGTTCCACCTGTTGCTAGCAAATCATCTGTGATGAGTACGCGTTGACCTGGCTTAATAGCATCTTTATGAATCGTTAGTACATTCTCACCATACTCTAATCCATAATCTACTTTAATTACTTCTCTAGGTAGTTTGCCTTCTTTTCGTACTGGAGCAAAACCTACTTCAAGTGCATATGAAACAGGACAACCAACAATAAAACCTCTAGCTTCAGGACCTACAACTAAATCAATTTCTTTATTTTCAGCATAGTTTACAATTTCATCTACTGCTGACTTAAATGCTTTTCCATCAGCCATTAAAGGAGTAATATCTTTAAATTTAATACCTTTTTTAGGCCAATCTTCTACAATCTCAATATAATTTTTAAATTCCATGTGTTACTTCCTCCCTTGGATTTTCCAAATAATCCATGCATCCCATAAACCATTTTCTTAAATCCTCATAATTTGAATAATATAGTTGTTTTTCTATTTCAGACTGTTGCTTACGTGATTGATAAACCGTTGATTCTGATAAATCCTTCTTAGGTGGCTTATCTAATGCCGTTATTTTGCCATCTTCTATTCTAACAAAGCCTAGATCTGAAAACACTTCAGACATAAAATTAATTTTATCATCATTCCAGCCCTTGTGCTGTTTTAACGGTTCTATATAAGAATGAATGTAGAATGAGCCCTGTTTTTTAATTAATGCATAGTACCAAACAAATTCTTCTCTGCTTGGAAACGCAAATAGATAATTGCTTGATTCGACCTCATAACAAGCTACAATTTTCTTTGGTTGAAAATAATTAATCACATATTTTAAATCATCTAAATGCTTGGGAAGTTCATATATATAAACAGTCTTGCATTTATCATACTCATCAATAATATCTCTATTATAACTCACTCGACTGACTTCACTTACAAGATTTTCTACTTGATTACTAATGATGATTGCATCCTCTTCAAAACGAGGAATAATATTTTCTCTACGTTTACCTCGAAAATCAAATAACTGCCACTCATCTATCTTCATATCCTGTATCATTAATTGCGCGGTCTGGTTACCATTCCATTCATTTATTGATAATTCTCCAGCAAGTTTTATCGGTGTTTGTGGGGCAATTTGATTATAGACATCCCCCCATCCAAAACCAATAGCATCCATACGAGTAGAACTTTTACGAAATTGCATTTTCAAATGATTCTTTTGACTCCCAATTCGCTTTATGTCTACAGGGATTTCTTTAATTTGAAAAACAGGCTTCGGGTTTTTCATCCCAAAAGGAGCAAGTTTTGATATATCACGTATTAATTCTAAATTGATATTTTCTATATTTAATTGCCCACTTATTTCCAATTCCTGTTTTAAATCTTCTTCATCAATTTCGTTAGTTAATATATGATCAAGTTGAAATTCTAACTTATCTACATTTTCTATTGGAAGGGTCATGCCTGCAGCTTGTGAATGTCCACCAAAGTGTGTAAACAAGTCTCTCATTCGCATACATCCTTCGAATAAATCAAAGGCAGGAATACTACGAGCAGAACCTTTAACAACTCCTAATTCAGGCTGAGTTGATAGCACAATTGCTGGCCGATCATATTTTCGAACAAGGTGTGAAGCCACAATTCCTAGAACACCCTGATTCCAGCCTTCATTAGAGACCACAATAATTCTTCTCTCTGGTTTGGAACTCACAATCTGATCCGCTTCACTAACAATACGTTGAACAACTTTTTTTCGTTCATCGTTTATTTTATTAATTTCATTGGCCATCTCCATAGCTGATTCCATATCTTCTGTAAGAAGTAATTCAACTGCTAAATCAGCATCCTGCAACCTTCCAACAGCATTAAGTCGCGGGCCAATGGAAAACCCGATTGACTGCTCATCTAAATCCTCTATTTGGCATACTTGAATTAATGCTTTTAAACCAATATCCGTTGTAGCTCGTAATTCCTTTAACCCATAGTAAGAAAGTACTCTATTCTCATCGAATAAAGGTACTAAATCAGCGATAGTCCCAATTGCGGCATACGATAATAACTGGGATGGAAAATAGCCTAGCAGAGCTTCCGCAAATTTTAAAGCTACTCCAACTCCGGCTAATTCTTTAAACGGATAACTGGGAGAACATTTTGGATGTATTATCGCAAAGCATTCAGGTATATTGGTTTGAGGTTCGTGATGGTCAGTAATAATTAAATCCATACCCAGTTCATTTGCAATATTTGCTTCATGAACAGATGTTATACCAGTATCTACAGTAATAATCACATTGTACCCTTGGTCAGATGCCATACGAAAAGCAGATTCATTTGGGCCATACCCCTCCGTAAATCGATTAGGTATATAGAAGTCGCATTTAGCCCCTAATTCAGCTAATGCTTTTAACATAACTACTGTTGAACTTACACCATCTGCATCATAATCACCAAATACTAAAATCTTTTCTTCATTTTGTATTGCTTTATGTACTCGTTGAACCGCTTTTTCCATGTCCTTTAAAAGAAATGGTTGATGAAGATCATCTATTTGCGGGGATAGAAACCGTTGCACCTCTTCATTTGTAGTTACACCTCGTTGAATAAACAACTGCTTCAATAAGGGAGATATATCTAGATCTTCTAGTAAAGAACTTTTATCATCGTCTATTGGCTGATTATATCTCCATTTCATTTTACTATCTAACATACGTTCACCCCTGACTAATCTATTATACAAAAGTAAGTCAAGAGGAGCAAATAGATTGCAATTATTCTTAGCATCTATCGACTCAAGCAGAAACAACAATCCACTTTAAAAAAGCTGTTTTCTGCTACTCAAAACCTTATAACCCCAGTCTTGTGAAAATGCCGCCAGTAATGAAAATCAAAAAAAGTTACATTCACATTTGCACACAATATATCTTAGCATCTTAAAATATATAGATATAGAAAAAGACTCCATATTCCTTTTAGAAAATGGAGTCTAAATTTTTATACTTGTGGTCCTTCTACTTTTTCTTTTTTCCTAAAATCTACTGGTTTATCTTTAACCGTGCGCCCTCTCCATACTAGCCAAAGTTGTGCTGCAAAGAATAAAGAGGAATACGTACCAGCTAGTAACCCGACTAGCAAAGCAATCGCAAAACTCCAAATAGACGAAGCACCTAAAATCAGGAATGCTAGTACAGCAAGAATTGTTGTCAATGAAGTATTCATGGTTCTGGTAAATGATTGTACAATACTCCTGTTAACTACTGCGGCTAACACTTTAAAGGATTTCACTCGTTTTTCACGACGAATGTTTTCACGAATTCGGTCAAATATAACAATTGTATTATTGATCGAATACCCCACAATAGTTAATATTGCTGCGACTATCGTAATGTTAAATTCAATTTGAGTTACACTGAATAACACAAGCATCAAAAATACATCGTGTAATAGTGCAATGACCGCAGTAATACCAAAGAAAAATTCAAATCGAATGGTTACATAGGCTATCATAAAAATAGATGCTATAGCCACTGCGTAAATTGCATTTTTAACTAACTCTTGTCCTACTATTGGAGATACGACACTGACACTTGGTTCTTGACCATAAAGTTCATTAAAATGCTGTTGAACTTCATCAACACCTGATTCATCAAGGACGGTGTCAAAACGTGCAACTGCAATTTGATTATTTTCGCCTGATAAATTCACGGAGCTAACTTCATGACCAAGTTCTGCAAATTGCACTTCCACCTCTTCGGCAGTTAAAGACTGATCAGCAACCACTTCTATTCTGGAACCACTTGTAAAATCCACACCAGGATTTATTCGGAAAATACCAATTGCTATCGCACCGACAATAACAATAATTGACGTTGTAACAAAAAATTTCTTGCGATGTTTGACAAAATTGATGGAACGTCCAAAAATTTTCGGTTCTTCCTCTGCTTTTGCAATGTCTTGAATTTGTGATTTATTAACACCCAGCCATGCTTTGCGGTTTTTAAGAAATCCACTTTGCACCCATAATCCTAGTAATAATCGTGTTCCAAGAACTGCTGTAAGGAAGCTCAAAATTATACTAATGATTAACATCGTAGCGAATCCTTTAACAGAACTTGTTCCGAAAATAAACAATACACCAGCAGCAATTAAAGTCGTTATATTCGCATCTAGTATCGTTATAAACGAATTTGAATTACCTAATTTAAAGGAAGCTTTCACGGATTTTCCTAATCGAAGCTCTTCTTTTATTCGTTCAAATGTAATGACATTGGCGTCAACCGCCATCCCGACACCAAGTATTAACGCAGCGATACCCGGTAATGTTAAAACTCCATTTAACATTTCAAAAACTAAGATTACCAAATATATATATACTACGAGATTAATTGCAGCAATTATTCCAGAAAAACGATAGAAACCAATCATAAATAAGATAATTAAAGCTACACCGACAATCCCCGCAAAGACTGTCTCGTTTAATGCCTGTTCACCAAATTGTGCACCTACAGAAGTTGAAAATATTTCAGTCATATGTACAGGTAACGAACCTGAATTGATAATATCTGCCATTTGTTGTGCAGAATCAACTGTAAAATTACCATTAATCATTACATTACTAGAATTAATGGGTCCATCTACATTTGGAGCAGATACATATTTGGGTTCAGCTTTTGCCGCTTCTTCTTCAAAAGAATCACCTTCTTGGTAATCCATCCAAATAACTAATCGGCTATCTTCCATTTCACTAATTTCAGTGGTAACATCCCCAAACTTAGATCCATCTTTTAATTGCAAAGTAACGATGGGGGCATTTGTATTTGGGTCAAAGTCTTGCTTTGCACTTCCTTCTACTAAATCGGTACCATCCAAATACAAATTATCATTGACATCACGGAAGGTTAGATGCGCGGAAGTTGATAACATTTCCCTAGCTTCTGCTTGATTATCTACTCCTGCTAATTGAACGCGAATACGATTATCACCTTCGATATCAATTACAGCTTCACTGATTCCGAGCCGGTTTACTCGGTCATTTAATGTTTGTACTGTTCCTTCTAGTAAACTTTGTGACACTTCTTGAGATGAATCAACCGGTTCTACTTCATATAAAACTTCAAAACCACCTTGCAAATCAAGCCCAAGATTTACATCTTTTGTGATATTGGTAAACGTTGTTCCAATTACTCCTGCCAAAACTAATACAACAAGAAAAAAGGCAACGATTCTACCTCTTTTTTTCATCGAATCCATTTCCTCCTTCATATGTAGTACGATTATTATTCTGCATCTGCATTGTTCTCTGTCAATGCAGCAATAGATGCCATCAAGTCCTCATTTTGATAGGAAGACATGGTTAAATAGCTTAAGTAAATGTTTGAACCTAGGTGAAAAATATCCTGCACAACTTCATATAGACGTTTTTCAGGATCTCCTTTCCAAACCTTTTCTTTTAAGCATCTCCAAACATCATCCACTGTAGCTTGTGAATACCCTAGCATTTCTAGCTCTTCCGCCTTGCTTTGTAATGCTGGAATAATGGATTGTTTCCATTCATCTACAGTATGCTTCATTTCCATTTTATCGCCACCAATTCCATTAATAGATAGGAACAACTGTCATGCTTTGTCCACCTAATTGCATATATATCATTGTATATCAATTTTAAATATTTGAGAAGGCAGGTCGACAATTATGACCAAACAATCATTTCTACAAGGAGCTATAATATTAATTGTAGCTGGAATGATTACCCGATTTATGGGATTTATTAACCGTATTGTTGTTGCAAGATTAATGGGAGAAGAGGGTGTTGGACTATATATGATGGCATTACCAACTTTATTTCTGGTAATGACATTAACACAGTTCGGACTTCCAGTTGCTATTTCAAAACGGGTTGCGGAAGCAGATGCGCAAAATGATCAAAAAAGAATTAAGAAAATAGTCGTTGTATCGTTAGCAATTACTCTATCTGCTAGTATTGTCTTTACCGCAATATTAATACTTCTTTCTCCTTTAGTTGCATCAACATTGTTAACAGATGAACGCGTAATGGTTCCACTTATTGTAATTAGTCCCATTATTCCAATAGCAGCTGTATCAGCAGTATTACGCGGGTATTTTCAAGGAAAGCAAAATATGACTCCTCAAAGTGTAGCTCAAGTTATCGAACAGGTAGTAAGAATTATATGTGTCGCTATATTTATTCACCTCCTTCTTCCTTATGGAGTAGAATATGCAGCTGCTGGAGCAATGTTTAGTGTTATTCTTGGTGAATTCATTTCATTACTGTATATGGTTCGTAAGTTTAAACGAAAGCGAACCATTAAAGTAAGGAATAATTTTTTTAAAGCGTTAGCTGAAGGAAAACAAACTGCAAAAGACTTATTTTCTATCTCCCTACCTACCTTGGGTAGCAGAATGATTGGTTCTTTCTCTAACTTTTTAGATCCAATTTTGGTTGTTCAAAGTCTTGCAATTGCCGGAGTAACAGCTACAGTCGCTACGAAGCAATATGGTGAGCTCACCGGTTATGCGATGCCATTATTATTTCTACCAACATTTATAACAAGTTCTTTATCTATTGCCCTTGTCCCTTCTATAGCAGAAGCAGAAGCGAATAAACAAATGAGTATGATTCATAATCGAATTCATCAATCAATACGTATTTCTTTTGCATCTGGAGCAATTTCAACTGTTGTTCTTACGATCTTCGCTACAGAGATACTTACCTATATGTACGGTACAAGTTCTGCAAGTAAATTTCTATTGTTGATGGCACCTTTTTTCATATTTCTTTATATACAAGCTCCCCTACAATCTGCACTACAAGCACTTGATTTAGCTAGACCAGCTATGTGGAATAGTCTTATTGGTATGGGGATGAAATTTATAGTAATGATTTTATTTGCATCCAATCCTTCATTTGGCATATTAGGTGCTGCTATGGCAATTTGTGCAAGTGTCGTAATTGTCACTCTGCTTCACTTAGCCGTATTAAAGAAAAATATTAATTATATGATTCCATTTATTGACTTTGTAAAGATGATTGTCTTGATTATTGTTACATTTGGAATCGGATATGCTTTGAAACAAATCATACCTAATCTTGACGGGCAGATAATAATTTTTGGTGCGTTATTGATGGCATTGCTTTTGATATATATCCTATTGTTATTTATATTAAAATTTATTACAAAACAAGAGCTTCAACAAATACCTATATTCAGAAAAAAGTAACCCTTTCTAGTCACACGTTTTAAAACATGGAAAACAAAAATAACGAACAATAGTTGGATTTGACATGCTTACCCTTAAAGCATGCACATTCAAATATCCTAATTATTGTTCGTTATTTAATTTCATTCAGTGATCACGTATTTACATATTGGTATACGGTAATAAATAGCGAAAATAAATATATATGGAAGAAACAATTAGTGATATAAATACGATTATCAATCCAAATTTCATAAAACGAAGGAAAGATATTTTTTCACCTGCAGTCTCTGCCATCCCCGCAACAACAACATTTGCTGAAGCACCAATTAACGTTGCATTACCTCCTAAACAAGCTCCTATTGCTAGTGCCCACCAAATTGGGTCTAAATATATCATTCCATAAGATTCAAATTCTTGAATTACTGGAATCATAGCTGCAACAAATGGAATATTATCAATAAACCCAGAGAAAATCCCAGACATCCATAATATAAGAATTGTAGTCGTTACATAGTCCCCTTCTGTAGTTGCAACTAAAAATCTTGCTAGTTCATCAATAATACCAACCTGTTCTAACCCACCAACAATAGTAAATAAACCAATAAAGAAAAATAATGTTACCCACTCTACTTTAGAGAATACTTTTTCTGTATGTAAATCTTTTTCTGTAAGCAGTAGAAGAAGAATAGCCCCTGATAATGCAATAGCAGTCATAGAAACATGTACAATTGAATGAAATATAAAACCCGTTATGGTTAGCAATAATACACTTACAGATTTATATAATAAAGGAGAGATTAGTAATTTTTCCTTTGCGTTCAGTTTCGCTATTTTCTCAACTTCTGGTCGTGCTTCCTTTAAAGATTTTCGAAATATAACTAACAAGAATAATAGCTGGATAACAAACATTATTATTGCCACTGGTGCTGTATGTTGAAGAAATGATAGAAATGTAAAATGATCGACAGCTTGTCCAATCATTATATTTGGAGGATCACCAATCAATGTTGCAGAACCTCCTATATTTGAACTAAAAATGATCATTAATAAAAAGGGAAACAACGGTAAATTTAATAATTTCGTTATTTGAATCATAACAGGTACAAAAATTAACACAGTTGTTACATTATCTAGAAATGCTGAACCAATAGCCGTTAGAATACCAGACCCAATCAGTAAAGCAATCGGATTCCCCTTTACTTTTTGCGCAAAACGAATTGCGATAAATGTAAATAGTCCTGTTTTTTCAGTAATTGAAATGAGGACCATCATAGAAAATAATAATGCAATTGTATTCCAATCAATATACTGCGTAAATACTTCATCTATCGTATATACCCCTGTTAATATTAGCAGAGTTCCTCCTGCTAGTGCGATAATTGCTCGATTTACTTTTTCCGTCATAATAAATATATAACTTACGATAAAGATAATTGCTGTAAGAATTACTTCCATATTTTTTATCCTCTCGTTACAAATATTTATTTATTCCGTATGTAACTGGCAATAATACCCCACAGAGTAAATTTTCACACTTTATACCGTGATAAGGCGACAACAAAACTCCGTAAAATACTAGAAAAGAAGGTAATATGTTCATGAGAGTATCATTCGCTAAGTCTTACCAAACGTCGTCAGTAATTAATCCACCTATTGAAGGAAGTCCCCTCTATAACACTATATGCAAAGATAGAATGAAATATCTTCTTCTAAATTGAATTCTTAGGAATAAACTGTATTAGATGAGGACAAACACTTTCCAAAGGGGGATAATGGTTTGAACAGAAATCAATGGACTGCGTTGTTATATGGATGGGTAGCTTTATTTGGCATTCTAATCATATCCAGTTTAATTCTTGCTTTGCTTCTTAATTTCACAGAATTTAGTGAGTCAGCTTTAAGTTTAGTTACTTTAATAATTGGTATTTTAGCTCTATTCATTGGAGGATTAATTGCAGGATTAAAAGGAAAAACTAAAGGATGGATGATTGGAGCTATGATTGGGGTGGGTTTCACATTATTAATATTTTTAGTACAATATCTAGGTTATCAACAAGGATTCACATTAAAACAGTCTGCTTATCATAGTCTTTATCTAGCTGTTGCACTTCTAGGTGGTATAATAGGTGTGAATTTATCTGGCACTACAGAAGTTGAATAAAAATAAAGGAATTAAAAAAAGCTAATGTTGATGTATTTGCCCTTTTAAAGCGCAACATCGTCATTAGCTTCTTTTATCTTCCCATAACTACATCATATGTATATATGGGCTAAGTGAAATTAGTCTTGTTTAACTTCACGAATAGCATTACGATCGTAAGTTAACTTCGTACCTTCTTGTGTAATTAAAACAATCGTACCTTCATCTAATGCATGGATTTTAGCGTGCAATCCACCAATAGTAATGATATCATTACCTTTTTCTAAATTATCCTGCATTTGTTTTACTTGCTTTTGACGTTTTTGTTGTGGACGAATAAGTAGGAAATAAAAAATCGCAAACATTATTATAATCCACATAAATGGCATAATAGCCTCCATCTACCTCAACTCCTTTCTAAAAGTTCTTTGGATTAGTTTTGTTTAATCCATATTGTTCAAAGAATGACTCTTTGAAATCACCAAGTCGATCTTCTTTTATAGCAGTTCGGACTTGCTCCATTAATTTTAACAGAAAATGCAAGTTATGATAAGTCGTAAGTCTGAACCCGAGTGTTTCATTACATTTTATGAGATGTCTGATGTACGCTCTTGTATAATTTTTACAAACATGACAACTACAATTCTCATCTATCGGACTAAAATCTCGCGCATATTTAGCATTTCTAACTACTAATCGTCCATTTGACGTCATGCATGTACCATTACGTGCAATTCTAGTTGGTAATACACAGTCAAACATATCAACCCCACGAATAGCTCCGTCTATAAGTGCATCTGGCGAACCAACCCCCATTAAGTAACGAGGTTTATTCGATGGGAGAAGCGGTGTTGTAAATTCTAATACTTTATTCATTACATGTTTTGGCTCCCCAACAGAAAGTCCACCAATGGCATAGCCAGGAAAATCTAATGAAACAAGATCTTCTGCACTTTGCTTTCGTAATGCTTCATATTCGCCACCTTGGACAATTCCAAACAAACCTTGGTCATTGGGACGTGTATGTGCCTGTAGACATCTTTCCGCCCAGCGTGAGGTTCTTTCTACCGAAGATTTCATATACTCGTATTCTGCTGGATATGGAGGACATTCATCGAAAGCCATCATAATATCAGATCCAAGAGCATTTTGAATATCCATTGCCTTTTCAGGAGATAAGAAAAGTTTCTCACCGTTTAAGTGATTACGGAAATGGACTCCCTCTTCTTTTATTTCACGCATATCACTCAGACTAAATACTTGAAAACCACCTGAATCGGTCAGTATTGCACCATCCCAATTCATAAATTTATGCAGTCCACCTGCTTCACGTATAATATCTTCACCTGGCCGTAACCAGAGATGGTAGGTATTCGATAATATAATATTTGCTTCCATGGATTGCAAATCTTCAGGACTCATCGTTTTAACTGTAGCCAAAGTCCCTACAGGCATAAATGTTGGTGTATCAAAGGAACCATGAGGAGTATGAACTCGTCCTAATCTTGCTCCTGTTTGTTTATCCGTCTTAATCAATTCATACGTTATAGGATTCATTTTATTCTTCCTTTTTATAAGATTAACATAGCGTCACCAAAACTAAAGAAACGATACTTCTCTTCTACAGCTTCATTGTAAGCATGAAGGATTGCTTCTTTACCAGCTAACGCACTTACCATCATAATTAATGTTGATTTAGGTAAATGGAAATTTGTTATTAAACCATCAATTGCTCGGAATTCATATGGAGGATAGATAAAGATATCTGTCCACCCTCTAGTAGCAACAAACTTACCATTATTGTCGCGCGCAATCGTTTCTAGTGTGCGAGTAGAGGTAGTTCCTACAGTGATAATTCTCCGACCTGTTTCCTTTGCTTCATTAAGTGTTGCTGCTGTTGCTTCCGACATGGAATAAAACTCTGAATGCATATCGTGTTCTTCAACTGAATCAACACTAACTGGTCGAAACGTACCGAGTCCTACATGTAGTGTGATAAACACAATACTGACACCCATAGCCTTAATATCTTCTAATAGCTTATCTGTAAAATGTAACCCTGCAGTTGGCGCAGCTGCAGAACCTTTCTCTTTCGCATAGACAGTTTGATATCTATCTTGTTCAGGCAATTGTTCTTTAATGTATGGAGGTAGTGGCATCTCACCTAACTGATCTAAAATTTCATAAAAAATACCTGTATAAGAGAAGGTCATTATTCGTCCACCGTGATCTTTATAGTCAATACATGTCGCTTTTAACTCCCCATTACCAAAAACAATTTCTGTACCAACTTTTACCTTTTTAGCTGGTTTAACGAGTACTTCCCATGTATCTCCTTCTTCTTGGTGTAATAGTAAAACTTCTATTTTTGCACCAGTGTCTAATTTCACGCCATATAATCTTGCAGGTAGTACTTTTGTGTCATTTAATACCAAACAATCTCCCTTTTGAAGATAACTAGTAATATCTTTAAAATGACGGTGGGTTATTTCACTAGTCTGTTTATCCAGAACACATAAACGTGAAGATGTACGATCCTTAAGTGGCGTTTGTGCAATTAATTCTTCTGGTAAATCAAAATCAAAATCTTCTATTTGCATGTTTATCTCCTTCATTTAACGAAATCTTCCAATGATAAACATAATCAATGTCAGTATGATACTAACAACGATTGAGGTTACAATTGGAAAATGAAATGTAAAATTACCTTTATTTATTGTGATATCCCCGGGTAATCTGCCAATAAACGTCCACAGAATACCAATTATGATAAAAATAACTCCAATGATAATAAACATTTTACCCATGTTTAGTCTTCACCAGTCCTTTTTATTCCTAAATGGTCATACGCCTTAGACGTAATGACTCTTCCCCTAGGTGTTCGTTGGATAAAACCAAGTTGTAACAAGAAAGGCTCATAGACTTCTTCAATTGTTTGTGATTCCTCGCCAATAGTAGCTGCAATTGTATCTAAACCTACCGGGCCACCATGAAATCCTTCAATAATTCCTTTAAGCAATTTATGATCAACATGGTCTAAACCTGCATCGTCTACTTGAAGCATCTGCAATGCTTCTTTTGTTGATTCCAGACTTATTTCCTCTTCTCCTTTTACTTGAGAAATATCTCTCACACGTTTTAAGAGCCTATTAGCAATTCGTGGTGTTCCCCTTGATCGTCTAGCCACTTCAATAGCTGCTTCTGAAGCAATCGGCATGTTAAATATATCTGCAGTACGCTCTACAATGTTGCACAAATCCTTTATTTCATAATACTCGAGGCGGCTAAGTACTCCGAACCTATCTCGCAAAGGAGCACTTAATAATCCGGCTCTTGTTGTAGCTCCTACTAGCGTAAAAGGAGGTAAATCAATTCTTACAGACCTTGCACTCGGACCAGAACCAATAACAATGTCAATAAAGAAATCCTCCATAGCAGCATAGAGCACCTCTTCTACTGATCTAGGGAGTCGATGCACTTCATCAATGAATAGAACATCTCCTGGCTCAAGGGATGACAATATTGCTGCTAAGTCTCCCGCTCTTTCAATAGCTGGGCCGGAAGTAGAACGAAATTGAACTCCCATCTCATGAGATATGATGGATGCTAAGGTCGTTTTCCCTAAACCTGGCGGACCATATAATAACACATGATCTAACGGTTCTTCACGCATTTTAGCTGCTTGAATAAAGATAGTTAGGTTTTCTTTTACTTTATCTTGTCCAATATATTGAGAAAGTGTGGATGGACGCAGACTAAATTCTATCTCTACATCTTGATCTTGAAGTTCTCCGTCTATCATTCGATCATCCATTTATTCTCCCCCCTTCCTATTTTGCTAATAATGCCAATGCTTTTCGAATAGCTTCATCTATACTTAGTTCACCATTTTCTTTTTTCAAATGCGGCAGAACTTGCTTAATTTCTTTATCCGTATAGCCTAATGCTTTTAGTGCTTCCTTCGCTTCAGAGAACACTTCATTATCACTGACATTAATGTTACTATTTTTCTGCTGTTCATCTGTTATCGAAAGCTCGCTTGTTAATTTTCCTTTTAAATCAAGGATAATTTGTCTTGCTGTCTTTTTACCAACACCAGGAAAACTAGTTAAAAACTTATCATCCTCATTTTCAACTGCAGAAATAAATCCTGATATATCCACTCCTGCTAAAATGGCTAAAGCTCCCTTTGGACCAATGCCTGAAACAGATATTAGTTTTGTAAATAAGTATTTTTCATCTTTATTTCGAAATCCAAACAGAATTTGTGCATCCTCTCGCACATGATGATAGGTTTGTATATGTATTTGCTGATTTAATAAATCTTGAAAAACAAAAGGATTTGGACACACTATTTCATAACCAATTCCACCTACATCGATGATAAGCGATTCATCCCCTAAGGAAACCAACGTCCCTTTAATATATGCAATCATATTTTCATCCCCTATTTAATTACATAAAAGAATGAATAAACTTCTATTTCATTATGAAATAGAAGCTTAAACATTCCATTAACTAATTTCTTTCTTCTAAATTATGATGGATATCTTGAACGTCTTCACTTTCCTCAAGCGCATCTATTAACTTCATCATCTTCGCTTCATCTTCTGAAGATAATTGATTGTAGTTCTGCGGGAATAATGTCACTTCAGAGTCAGCTAAGGTATATTCATTATCTTCTAGATATTTTACAACTTGTTGGAAATTTTCCGGTTCTGTATAGAGTTCAAAAGCACCCTCTTGTGGAACAACATCTTCCACACCTGCTTCTAAAGCATCCATAGTAATCGTATCTTCGTCTAACGTACCCTCTTCATTTTCAATAACAATATATCCTTTACGATCAAACATAAATGATACACTGCCATTTTCCCCAAGGTTTCCACCATTTTTCTTGAAAGCATGTCGTACTTCAGCAGCAGTACGGTTCTTATTATCAGTAAGAACATTAACAATTACTGCGACTCCACCTGGTCCATAACCTTCGTAAGTTATTTCTTCATAGGTTGCTCCATCAAGTGAACCTGTAGCTTTTTTAATGTTACGATCAATATTGTCATTTGGCATATTATCAGCTTTTGCTTTATCAACAGCTGTACGCAACGCAGCGTTTGTATTTAAATCCCCGCCACCTTGCTTAGCTGCAAGATATATATCTTTAGCATGACGCATAAAAACTTTACCTTTTTTGGCATCTTGTGCATTTTTACGTTTTTGTATATTTTTCCATTTGGAATGACCAGCCATAAGATCTTCCCCTCTCTTCAAACTCTTTTTTTACTATATCAAAAAAAGCCTAATTGGAAAAGGGATAAAGACTTCTATCATTCATTTGTGTTTAACTGAAATATATCTTCAAATAAGCTCTCCACTTGTTCTCCGATTTCTTCTGCCTGGAGCCTGGAGTCCAAGTTTTTCATGCGGTCCCATTGTACATCATCCGTATAAACAATAATTTCTTTATTCGAATCTTCAAGTTGTCTTTCAATATGCTTAACTAGTTTATCTCCAGTATCTGGACTTGCATGTTCTTTTAATATCACTCCGACTACAATACGTTCTTCCGTAGATGCTACTTGTGCTTGTACAACGTCGACACGATTTCGCAATGACTCCGTCAATCGAATAGACTCTTCATTCGTGAAAGCATCCGTATAATGATTTGCACGAGTTTCATTTACACCATATTGTCTACTTTGAATATAACCACCTTGTTCTCCAATTGATTGTTGATTAGAATCTTCCATGTCTTGATCTTCAAAGTGAATTGGTTGTACAGATTCTGATTCTGTACGATTATTATTTTGCAGATCGCTAGCAGTATTATCATCCGTACAACCCATTAATACTGTTCCGAGAACTACGACGGATATGAGCAAATTAGAATTATATATTCTCATCATAAAAACCTCCCTTAAACTTATTTTGTATAAGGAAGGTTCTTTTACACAGTTAAATATAGGTAATTTCGAGGGAAATCAATTTGTCCCTTCAAAACGATGTTATTATCAAAAAAGTCAATTGGTGGATAAACTGCCTGGAAATGTTCGTCCTGTTCAAAAAATCTTCAGGTCATGCCCATGTTTTGGAACATTTAGTGGCGGAAGAACGAAAACCCGCCACTAAATAAAGTTTTACTATATTCATTTTTCTTTACGAGGATGAATTTGGCGATTGAGGGTAAAATGGTGGTTTTGGATAAACTGAACGATGTTGACTATCTATAAATTGTGCAGGATATGTTTGTTGAGAATTTGTTGGAACCTGATGTGGTTGAGCATTTACTTGCTTATGCTGTTGGTTTGGCTCAGGTTTATTTTCATTTCTATTTTCACCACTATTTACAGAAGGCAGTGTTCCTGGATATTGTATAAAATTATTTTCATTTATCGGTCTGTCAAAGCCTTGAACCATTTGTCCTTGATTCATATTAGGGAACATCCAATTCATATCCTGACCATTATTCATAGAAGCATCTGTATTATTTTGTTGTTGTCCATTCATCCAATTTTCTGTTGAACCAAAATTCCCCTGCCACATTCCATTATTGTCATTGCCTTGGTATCCAGCAAAATTCATTGCGGAATTATTTTTTCCTCCACATCCACAATCTCCACCATGTGTTGCTCCTGGATGAAATCCATGACCCGGATGCATCATAGGCATTGGTGCAAAGCAAGGGTCAAAACATGGTGGCGGTGGACATGGAACAAAATAGACCGGGCCCATATTTGGCGGACAAGGCATCGGTGGACAAGGTACTTGAATTGCCCCTGGTGGACAGAAATCCTCCACTGGTTTTTCCTTTGGCTTCTCTTTTGGTTTTTCTTTTGGTTTTTCTTTGGGTTTTTCTTTTGGCTTTACTTTAGGTTTTTCCTTTGGCTTTACTTTAGGTTTTTCCTTCGGTTTCTCTTTTGGCTTTTCTTTTTTAACTTGTTCTTTCGGTTTTTCTAAGATCGGCATACTTGGCATCGAAGGCATTGCAGGCATCTTAGGTTTTGTTTGCATTTCTTCTTTTGGCTTTTCTTTCTTATACTCATCTTCTTTAACTACAGCAATAGGTGTGGGAGATTGATCCTTATAAGGATGTTGGGTTTCTTTTTTTGTTTCCTTTTTTGTAGTCTGTTGCGTCTCTTTTACGGATGTTTCTTTTTTAACTTGCTTCGCTGAACCTGGTATTTTTATTTTCATCCCTGGCATTATTTTTTCTGGGTTTGATAACTGTGTATTTACATCTTTTAATTCTTGAAAATCAACTCCATACTTTTTGGATAACTTCCACAAGGTATCTCCCTTTTGTACAATGTGTATTTTCAAAATGAACGAACTCCTTTCCCTTCATTTCTGGGCTGGGCTAATACTCTATATCAGCATATGCACTAGAAATAAAAAGTTGCATATATGGAAAAAGCAGTTCTTTATAATTCCAATAATAAAAGGCTATCGATTTCAATCGATAGCCAAATGATGGTTTTCTTTAGTTTTAGGATTGCAACATATGATATACAGGATAAGTACCTAAAATTGTTACTTGACACCCAAGTGCCTCCAGTTCTGATTTCACTCCTGGAAATAGTATATCATCATAAGGTTGATCAACATCAATTATAAAGAAATAATTACCTAACCCTGTCTTTGTTGGACGTGATTCAATTTTAGAGAGGTTTAGCTTTCTCCATGAAAACGCAGATAATATTTGATGCAGCGCACCTGACTGATCGTTCGGTAAAGTAATCAACATTGTCGTCTTCTCCGAATCTTTCTTGTGTTTAATGTGTACCTTCTCCGGATGATTTGAAAGAACTAAAAATCGCGTATGATTATTTGGATAATCATGAATATTTTCTTGCAAGATATGTAACCCATATTCTTCTGCTGCTAATCGATTTCCGATTGCAGCAATGGGTTTTTCTGTGTTACTTACAATTTCAGCAGCTTTTCCGGTCGAAGACGTATGCTTTGTCATTGCGGATTGCAAATGGCGATGTAAATATTGGTGACATTGTGCAATTGCATGACTATGCGAATATACCTCATGGATATCTGATAGGGTGCTTGTCACTTCTTTGCGTACAAGTAAATGTTGTTGAATCGGTACTACTATCTCAGCAACTACTGGCAAACGCACTTGATGTATTAGGTAGTCAATTGTCAATTGAACAGTTCCTTCAATCGCATTTTCTATCGGCACGACTCCAATATCTACTTCTCCTTTATCGACCGCATCGATACATTCTGGAATCGTTCTATACCCATTTTTCATTTCCCCGTTAAAAACAGAATCTACTGCCATTTTAGTAAATGTACCTTTTGGTCCTAAATATCCTATACTTGTCACTTTACTTCCCCCTTGCAGCTACTGTCACATCGTATTACTCAATAAATTCAAATTCATACTCAAGCAATCTGACAACGTCCCCATCTTGGGCTCCTCTTTCTCGTAAAGCTTTATCTACACCCATTCCACGAAGTTGTCTAGAAAAGCGCTGTACAGCTTCATCGTGTTGAAAATCAGTCATCTTAAATAATTTCTCAATACGTTGTCCATATAATACAAATGCCCCATCCGGGTCTCTCGTAATATGGAAAGGATCTTCTTCCTTTTGGAATCTGTACACGACTGTATCGTCTGTTTCTTCTAATTCTTTTTCATATTTTGGAATTGTTTCTAATTTATCCGCTATCGCAAATAAGAGGTCTCTCAATCCCTCTTTCGTCAGTGCTGAAATTTCATAAATAGGTATATCAACTTCCAATTTTTCTTTGAAATGAATAAGATTCTCTTGTGCGTTCGGCATATCCATTTTATTCGCTGCAATAATTTGTGGACGAACCATTAGTTTTTCATCATAATCACTTAGTTCTTGATTAATCATTATATAATCTTCATATGGATCTCTACCTTCAGTTCCTGCCATATCAATCACATGTAGGATAACTCTTGTCCGTTCTATATGTCTTAAAAATTGATGCCCTAACCCTACTCCTTGTGATGCTCCCTCGATTAAACCTGGCAAGTCAGCCAGAACAAAACTCCGTGAATCCTGAGTATCAACAACACCTAGATTTGGTGATAACGTTGTAAAATGATAATCAGCAATCTTCGGTTTTGCAGCACTAACCACAGAAAGTAAAGTCGACTTACCAACACTTGGAAAGCCTACAAGACCTACATCCGCAATTAATTTCAATTCTACCTTTATATTTCTTTCTTGACCTGGTTCACCATTCTCAGCCATATCTGGTGCAGGATTTCTAGGTGTTGCAAATCGTGTGTTCCCACGACCTCCTCGCCCACCTTTTACAATTACTGCTTCTTGTTCGTGTTTTGTAAGGTCAGCAATTACTTCTCCTGTATCTTCATCAATAACTGTCGTACCAGGGGGTACAGGGACTATAAGTGGCTCAGCATTTTTCCCATGCTGAGTTTTACTCATACCATTTTCTCCTCGTTTTCCTTTATAATGACGGTTATAACGAAACTCCATTAAAGTATTTAAACCTTCATCTACTTTAAAGACAACATTTGAACCATTTCCGCCATCTCCACCAGCTGGGCCGCCTTTAGGAACATATTTCTCTCTACGATATGCTACAAGGCCGTTACCACCATCACCAGCTTTTACATATACACTTACTTGATCGACAAACATTTTATTTCACCTCATTATTCTCTAGTTAGCGAGAATACGAATTGCAACCGGTCATTAAATCGTTCGATTTGTATATTTCCTAAACTACTTTGCCAAACGTCAACTGCCATATTTGGAATTTTGCCTTGTATAGCATAAACAATATCCCATTGGTCTCTTTTGATGTTATCAATTATTCGTATTTCCACTTCATACATGCAATCAGAATTTAAATGATTCTGTAATACATGCATTATTTGATTACATTTACTTACTATCCATTGATCATTTATTGGATGATTAGAGGTAGTGGAAGTCACTTCTATAAAATAAGATATTGAATAAGAACGGTAGTTTTGTTCGAATTCTAATATCCATAGCATTAAAGAAGGAGCATGTAATTGCATTAATTTCCTCTCTTCTTCATAATATGCAATTGCCTCATTTAATTTATCTTCTGCTTTTTCTACTTTCCCCATACTCAAATATCCAGAAACTAGTTGTAATCGATTCATTAGATCATGGCGATAATGTTGAATTATATGCAGTACATCCTCAGTCATCGATTTCACCTCATTAAATCTGAGTATAGCAGAAAAAGAGAGAAAGCAAAAGAATGACTCATTAAAAGTAAGAGGAAAACTTTTTAAAAGACATAGAAAAAAGAACTCCAGCTATAATAAACCGGAGTTCTTTATCTTAAGCATATAAAATTATGCTTCTTTAGCAACTGGATATACACTTACTTTTTTACGGTTACGACCATAGCGTTCGAATTTAACAACACCGTCGATTTTTGAGAAAAGCGTGTCATCTCCGCCGCGACCCACGTTTTCACCTGGGTAAATTTTTGTTCCACGTTGACGATAAAGGATAGATCCACCAGACACAAATTGACCGTCCGCACGCTTAGAACCTAGACGTTTCGATTCAGAATCACGTCCGTTTTTAGAACTACCTTGCCCTTTTTTCGTAGAGAAAAATTGTAAATCAAGACGTAGCATAGAAATGCACCTCCTTATTTATAATTCACTTGCATATGATCTCCATATTCCGCTTCAATTGTTTGAAGGGATACTATCATACCTTCTAATAGTAGTTGAACTCGTTCAGCTACCTCTAGATCAAGATCTTTAGGAATCTCTACATATAAGTAGCCTCCGTCTTTCCCTTGATCAATATGCAAATCTGTGTCACATAATTTAATTACTGCATTCACTCCTCCAAATGATACAGCAGATACTCCTGCACAAACAAGATCATAACCATATGGGCCACTATCTGCATGTCCAGAAAGTTCAAATGCTGTTATTTGGTTGTTTGCTTGGAATACAGTAACTTTAATCATTATAATCCACAGAACCTTTATGCATTAATTTTGTCGATTACTAACTTCGTGTAAGGTTGACGATGACCTTGTTTACGATGATAGTTCTTTTTCGGCTTAAACTTGTGTACATCAATTTTCTTTTGACGACCGTGTTTTTCAACTTTTGCAGTTACAGTAGCACCGTCAATTAATGGAGCACCAACTTTAACGTCATCCCCACCAATGAATAGTACTTTGTCGAACGTTACAGATTCATTCACGTCAGCTGTAACTTTCTCTACATAAATTTCTTGGCCTTCAACTACTTTAATTTGCTTACCACCAGTTTCAATAATTGCGTACATGTTCTTGCACCTCCTCATTCAACTCAGACTCGCCATTTAGGTAATCCAATGCGGATTTTTAAATGTTCAGCACAACCAGCGATTGCTACTTACGCTTTTCCCATTCACCTATTCTGTGCGGTTGTAGCACGGGTGCTACGATGAATAACAGATTGATGTTACCATGTTTTGATCTAGTTTGTCAAGCACTCATCCAAAAATCCGATTACTTAAACAAAAAAGAATCACCAATTCTACCTTTAATTTGATTCTCTTGAAAATAATGTTCTAGACATTCACTATCATCAATAAAAATTCTTGATTGATCCGGATATTGTATATAAATTGGATGTTTTTTTTCACGATGAAAGAAAGACAATACCTCTCCATATGTACTTTCAGATGATACATATAAAGGCTTCACAGAACGTACAACATGTTTTCCTTCATATCGGTGAAGCAAAAATCTTATAAACACATAGAAACGTTGCTTCCACTCTCTCCAATTTTCTACAAATAGAAATGCCCAAACAAAAAATGCACTCAGTGTAAAAGGTAAGAACAAGAATTGTATAGCAACAACAAATGCTATCATAACAAATGAGGATATAATCGTAAAATGGTATGCTCCTTTAAAAGGAAATAAATACGAACAAAGCAATAATAATAATTTACCGCCATCTAATGGCCAAACAGGAATTAAATTAAAGAACAGTATCATCGAGTTATAATAGAAAATTGAAGAAATCAACGCTTCCGGTAATAATTGAAACCCATCCACAAAAAATAAACCAACATAAATAAGAATATGAATAAAAGGGCCAGCAATAGTTACAACTAATTCTTCTCGAATCGGTTTATTACCATGTTCATCGGTTTTCATTACTCCACCAAATGCCCACAAAATAACTAAGGGAATTCTCCATTTATAATACGTAGCGGCAAAGAAATGCCCGAGTTCATGCAAAAGAACAAGAGAAAATATGATCGCCATTTCCATAATAGTACCTGTTAAAAAGGACACTATTATAAATATTAATAATATTGGATGTATACGAATTGGTGGTATCCACCTTTTAATTATTGTCATCAACTTGAATCACCTGAGCAGGATCTACATAATGATTATCCTTCTCAATCGAAAAGAAAACCGATTGTTCGTCCGTAGTAGGTGTAAAAGTTCCTACTAACTCATTTGCTTGAATAAATTGATATAGATGAACATCCACAGAACTTAAATTTCCATATTGAGATATCGAGCCATCTGCATGTTGAACCTTCACTGTTTTTTCTGTATTTGTATCATTTCCTGCAAATACAATGACCCCCTCATTTATCGCAGTTACATTGGTCGATTGTCCTGGATCAATCATAATACCTATTCCATTTGCTTCAAATGACTCAGAAATATTTCCGGTAACTGGTAGAGCCACTGGTTGAGAATTATCCCCTTCAGTCACTACACTAGGTGTAAGAGACAGAGGTCTTCCAAATACTTCTTTATACCAAACATTCACTTTAGCAAATGGGAATTGATCAGTTAATGCAGAAGCTGCCCATGCTTTTGGTTTGTTCAAAGCAGTAGATTCCGATTCCCATATGATTGCTGCTCCAAGAAAAAGCATAAGAGATAATATTGCCTTTACGGCATATTTTGCTACTGGAGAAGAGCTAGTTGTTTTACTTTGACCTGTACTTGTTGGAAATGCAGGATAATATCCATGTGATTCTTCCGTGTCTGGTAGAGCATGTGATCGAAGGTATTCCTTTCCTTTAGATTGATCTGTCTTTATTCCTCTTGCTTTTTTTCGCTGTTCAATTGATTTTCTAATCTTTTGAATATCCTTATCCATAGCCTCACATTCCTTCAATTGATTTATAACATGTATATGTACAAGCATCACATTGTATGAACAGGAATACCGTATGGATTAAAAAACACCTCAAAACATATCCACTGTTTTGAAGTGTTTTACAATAGTTTATATTTTAAAAAACTCTTTTACACGTTGAAAAATACCTTTTTCATCATCAAGTGCTTGGAGTGGCACTGTCTCTCCTAATATTCTTCTAGCAATATTTCGATAAGCAATAGATGCTTTAGAATTTGGATGAAGCGCAATTGGTTCTCCATTATTAGAAGCTTTAATTACCTCATCATCATCTACAACGATTCCAATTAAATCAATCGATAGTAAATTAACGATATCATCAATATCTAACATATCGCCATTTTTCATCATATGATTGCGAATTCGATTAATAACTAAACGAGGTGTATCTTTCATATCTTCTTTTTCTAACAAACCTACAATTCGATCTGCATCACGAACACTGGATTTTTCTGGAGTAGTTACTACTATCGCTCGATCTGCTCCAGCAATCGCATTTTGAAAACCTTGCTCTATACCCGCTGGGCAATCAATTATAATATAATCATATTCTTGTTTTAATTCCGCTATTATCTCTTTCATACCATGAATCGTAACAGCAGTTTTATCACTCGTCTGCGCTGCTGGTAAAAGCGTTAGATAATCAAAACGTTTGTCTTTAATTAGAGCTTGTTTTAATTTACATCTTCCCTCTATTACATCAACAATATCAAAAATTATTCTATTCTCTAACCCCATAACAACATCCAGATTTCTTAGCCCAATATCTGTATCTATTAAACATACTTTTTTCTCCATTAATGCCAGGGCAGTTCCGATATTCGCTGAAGTAGTTGTCTTTCCTACTCCTCCTTTACCAGAAGTAATTACGATAGCTTCACCCATTATTCATTCTCCTCTCAAATCCACTTATTTCTTTCCGTTTTTTTGAAAGAACCTTTAGGGAATCGATAGTGATTTTATCTTGATCTGTATCAATAATACCACATTCCATATAAACACCATCAGATTCATAGTCAGGTGCCCGACTTATATAATCAGCAATTCGCAATTGTGTTGGTTTCATGTAAGACGCTGCTATAAAAGCATCTTTATCCCCATGATAACCTGCATGAGCAACCCCTAATAGATTACCCATTATATAAATATTCCCACTAGCTATAACTCGTCCTCCAGGGTTTACATCGCCAACTAATAGTAAATCTCCTTGAATTTCTAATATCTGCCCGGATCTAACAACACGGTTAATTACTTTAACTTCACTTTCGTCCATCCATCTCTTAGCATCATTGATAGGAATCAAATTTGAATCGATTCCTATCACTTGAAATCGCTGGTCAGTAGTAATAATTTGACGAATCTGCTCTTCTTTATCTTCACTTACATATCTATCTCCTAGTTTAACTTTAACAGAAACAACAGGCTCGTCTTGTTTAGGTTTACTATACTGAATTTTTTCTTCTAACTCTTTTAAAATCTCTTCAAATGAAGCATCTTCATCTATAAATAGACTTAATCCGTCTCTGGTACCTTTAATTGTAATGATTTGTTTTAGATCTTGCACGCTCTAATCACCTCATTTTCACACTCCATTAATGATATATGTATCATACATCTCACTTAACGCATTCGTTCTCCAAGTGGAATTTCTGTTTTCCATTTATCGAGCCTTTTTGATGAGAATGGATAAATAACAATTAAAAAGACAAGATTTAATAAGATTGTTGGAGCTAATCGATTTAATATAAAACTTTCTAATGAAATATCTACCATTCCAACAACAGAGAATATTCCATAAATCGCAAATTCTATTAATACTATACCAAACGTGGCTAGTAATAATAGAACATAGAAATTACCTTGCAACATTTTTTTAATTCCATGAACAATATAAATTACTAACGCATAAGAAAACATATACACTCCGAGAATACCCGTATACACAACATCAAAAAGCAACCCAAAAATTAATGCATATAATACGGAATAATACGTATCGTTATGGTCAAAAAATACAGCTATATAAACTAAAAAGATAAATAGCCAATGAGGTACGATGAAATAGTCTCCCGATAATAATTGTAGTGGTAGTAACTCTAATGCTAGCCCTTCTAATACAATTATTATAAATAAAATGAGAGGTAATACAAGGCGCCTAATCAAGACTCATCCTCCTCATCTCCATCTTCATTTTCTTCCATTTCTTGTGGTTGTTCTATAGCACGATCTACCACAATGACATTGTTGATATCATAAAGGTCTGCAGCCGGTTCGACCATAGCAATTCGAGTAAGTCCATATTGATCAGATACTACTTCCTTAACTTCTCCGATTTTTAAACCTGCAGGGAATTTTCCACCCTTCTCAGAAGAATATACTACATCTCCTTCTTCTACATTTTTCTCAGATTCTTCAATAATACGGAATAATAAAGAATTCGATTCTTTATCAAACCCTTCAATCATTCCAAAGACATCTTGATCATCTTCTTTTGTTATTGTAGCTGATATACGATTAAATTCATCAAAACCTGTAAGTAATTGTACAGTCGCTGTAACATTGGATATTTGTAACACTTTCCCGATCATTCCATCAGCAGTAATCACTACCATGTTTGCTTCTACCCCATGTTCTGATCCACGGTTGATGGTCACTTGATCCATCCATTGTTCCGGTGAGCGAGAAATAACAGACGCGTGGATAGGATCATAATCTCTAACCGTTTCAGTCATCCCAATTATTTCTCTTAGTTCTTCGTTCTCTTCTTCTAATTTTTGTACATCATATAATAAAGAATCTTGTTGAGCAATTTGCTCTCTTAAAACTTGATTCTCTTCATAAGTATTTTTCATATCATCGATATTAGATATAATACCCGTTACAAAGGAAACTGGTGCATGAATTGTATTTTGCACCCAACCCACAGTATCATTGATAATGGTCTCAACAAAACTCATATTTTCTCTATCTCTTAAGGAATATCCGATTAGAGCTACTAAAACAATGACTCCAATTAGGATAATAAAAAGCTTTTTGCTACGTAAAAATTGCATATTAACACACCTACTTATTAATTTAACGGACGAGCAGACACACTTGGACTATTTCTAAATTGATTGATATACTCTAAAGATTTTCCAGTTCCTATTGCAACACTTTCTAAAGGTTCGTCCGTAACAAATACTGGAATCTTTGTTTCATCACTAATTACTTGATCTAGATTTTTTAATAGTGCCCCTCCACCAGAAAGTACGATTCCACGATCCATAATATCAGCTGATAATTCTGGAGGTGTTTTTTCCAATGTTGTTTTTACCGCATTGACAATAGAATCAACTGTATCATCTAATGATTTAGATATTTCTTCGGATGTTACTGTAATGGTTTTTGGAAGTCCAGTCAACAAATCTCTACCTCTAATCTCCATTTCTTCAGCATTTTTACCACCTTTTGCTGATCCAATGTCCATTTTAATAGATTCTGCTGAACGTTCTCCAATCATAAGATTATAATGTTTACGAATATAATTGATAATGGCTTCATCCATATCATCCCCGGCAATTCGAATGGATTCACTTGTTACGATACCCCCAAGTGATATTACTGCGATTTCAGTAGTACCACCACCAATATCTACTATCATACTTCCAGTAGGCTCCCAGACAGGCAGACCAGCTCCAATTGCTGCAGCAAATGGCTCCGCTATTGGATACGCTTCTTTCGCTCCTGCTTGTTTGGTTGCATCAATTACAGCACGTTCCTCTACCATTGTAATTCCAGAAGGAACACATACCATAACATTTGGCTTTTTTGCAAATAAGGAACGCTTTTTCATTGCTTTTTTCATGTAATAATTCATCATTACAGAGGTAGTATCATAATCTGCAATTACTCCATCTTTCATTGGACGGATAACAGAAATATTTCCTGGAGTCCTTCCAATCATGTTTCGTGCATTACGACCTACAGCCTCAATATTACCTGTCTCTAGATTTTTTGCTACTACAGATGGTTCCCGCACAATAATCCCTTTCCCTTTAACAAAAACAAGTGTATTGGCTGTGCCCAAATCAATCCCTAAATCCTGTGAAAAATTAAACATACCCAAGTGTATCTCCCTTTCCATCAATCCCTATTTTCTTTATGTATCTCGCTTTTATCACTATTATACTCTATTCATTATAAATGATAAGAAGCGCCTCTTCCTTTCTAACAATGAAAGATGGCGCTAAATTTATCAATTCTTATTTAATTATACGAAAAAACTTATAAAATAGATAGTATTTATAAATAACCTTTTTCTTTTAGAGATACGAATTTTTTATCGCCAATGATGAGATGGTCTAACACTTCAATTCCGATTAATTTACCAGAGTCCACTAAACGTTTCGTCACATGAATATCTTCTTGTGACGGTGTAGGGTCGTAGGGTAGGAAAAATACGCCTTTCTACATTGAAGTTAGAAGGTTTTATTTTCCCTCCCTCAGAACCGTACGTACACCTTTCAGCGTATACGGCTCGCTAGTTGAAATTAAGCAAGTCAACAGGAAAGACTTTGGGTTACTTTTTAGAGATTAGCAGTAGAACTTTCTTACGATGTAACTTTAAATGATGCATTTTAATAAATACGAAAAAATTACTATTCCCATACCTATCTATACATATAAGACCCATCCTTCCATTTTGTTGTTGTTTCATAGACAAAGCGATTTGCTTAGATGTAGTCTTATATTTAAAAGCAATCGTTTTTAAAAAGCTGCTTTCTGCTAAATGAACGATTTTTTCAATATCATTAAAATTCGCAGCAAAGAGATAATGATTAGCAAATGAAATAAGCTCCTCATTGTATATCCTTAAGATTCGTTGGGCAGAAAATTGTAAAAGGCTTTTTCTAGATAAAGGTATATACTTTTGCAAATCACCATATCCTTTTTGAGATACCCACTGGTTCATTTGTTGCTTAGGAATAATTAATCTAAGTTGCTGTTTTCTATTAGAAACTAACTCATCATTTCTTTTATATAAGAGCTGGAATTTTTGAAAATAGATTTTATCGCTTATATGACGTAGGTTTGATTGTATATTGCAGAAAGAATGAATACCATTCTGGTTAAGCTCATTATTAATATGGTTAAGCAAAACAGACGCATGAAGTTTTGCCCCATTTATACCAACTAGCAACTCCTCTTTATAAAAAACAACTTTATGAGAAACATCATTATTTTCAAATTCACCAATGATATCTTGTATGTTGTGAGCAATCGATTCCCAGAAAATAGTTTTTAAAATAGTCATTAACTTATTCCTTGGATAGGTATAAGAGTGCCAATGTTTTTGCTGATTCGATGCATGAAAAACGAGTTGAATAAATCTATAATCATTTATCTTACCTTTCATAATAGCCATTACAAATTTAACAAACTGTTCTGTACATGTAATTTTCTCAAAAGTTATTTTTATGCACCAGTTTATGTCATTCCATGTTTTTAATTTTTGGAGTGTAGAAAATGGAGGATTAATTTTTGTTGGTAGTGATTGATCAAAGCTCTTTATATGATAAATATGCTCTAATATAACGACTACTGATTCTATTACTAATATATTCTTAGTATGGAGAGGGTCATTTATCTTGTGGGAATTCGAAAACCAAAACCTTCCTAATCTTAATTCATAAATAATTTCTTCTATCATGTTGTTTACAATATGACTCTGTACGTTACTTAGATGATTTATACGCTTAATAACTATTTGCCATAAATCTTTCTTATACAATAACCGGTAACAATCGAATATTGTCCTTTCCTGTTGAGATGCTCTCTGTATTACGTCCAATTGAGGAAATGGATGAATCGTCATGTTCATGACTCCTATCGTCAAGACGTATTTCAACCTGTCTCCCTTCCCCTTGCTAAACTTATTACAAGCTAACATTGAGTACTATGAAGACTCCGTTACCATATGCCAACTGATACGGCACTTAGGCAATCCCTGCATTATGTCAATATATAGTTACGTGATGTTTAGGTACCCATTTCGATGGTTTCTTCTTTTTGAAGATGGGAGGATAATCCTTACAATGAGTTAGAAAGCGGTGAATTCTTGACTCATAATATCCTAACTATTTAATATAATAGCTACACACCCACTATCCCTTCATCTTGGGTTCAAGCAATTTAGCTTTTACCATGCACCACTTGATCTGAAGGACAATAATATAAGACGCTTACTATTTCCTCCTTTTCACATCATGCTATTGTCCCCTAATTGGTTTCCCAATCAAGGTAAGATGCTGACCATAGAACATTGTAAGGGGTTCTAGATACTTCAAAGTATCACTATATAGAGACACCTTGCAGGCGCACACCGCTCGGGTGATTGTGGGCTACAATTAATGATGCTGCAGAACGTTTAACTGCTTCTTTAAATACTTCTCTTGGATGAACTATCGAAGCATTTAAACTACCTATAAAAACTGTCTGGTAATGAATAATTTGATTTTTGGTATTTAGGAATAGGACTACAAAATGTTCTTGGCTTAAGTAACGCATTTCTTCCATAATATAGCTGGCACCGTCTTCCGGAGATCGTATAACATAAGGGCCATCGGGCTTATAGGCATTCAATCTTTTCCCTAGTTCAATGGCAGCAAGAATGATAAGTCCTTTTGCTGTGCCTATGCCTTTAATTGCTATAAGTTCTTCAATAGTCGCATCTCTTAATAATTTCATCCCTTCAAAATGCATTAGAATTCGATTGGATAATACATTCACTGAATCTTGTTTGGTCCCACTTCCGATAAGAATGGATAGTATTTCCTGATTCGATAAATGGGATGCTCCATGTTTTAGTAATCTTTCTCTAGGTCGATCTTCTTTTGGTACATTCTTCATAGTTAGTACCGACGTTTTCATCCTCTCCCTCCTTTCTTCGTTTAGCATATCGGTAGGAGGGAAATACAACAAATGTAAAAAATTGTATTTCACATTAAATTTTCTAACATATAAAGAGTATTTATCCTTAAAGAAACTTGCAAAGAAACCTAGTCGAAGTTATAAAAAATATAAATCCATATCAATTTGAACCACGTCAAAAAGCTTGTGAAGAAACCAGATAGATTTCCTCACAAGCTCTATATTACCTTTGTAGCATCTCGTACTCATGCATTAATCTTAAGAGTTGCTGAGAAGATGGTTCTCCGCTCGTCTCATTTAAAGTCTCTACCAATTTATTTATTGCATGTGTTTCTTTCGGAACATTCTCTATCAATGGTTGAATTTTATCGCTAGTGATTGGATCTGTCGCATTCAATTGATTTGTTAACTCCGTCTGCCAAAAAGAATGTAATGAATCTATCCACTGTACTTCTTCTTTTGTTAAATCTGCCTCACCTTCAGTGGTACTCCATTCTTTCACATATAGATCAACATTACCTTGTTGACTTATCGACTCTGCAATAGATTGACCCAATTCTTTTGTAGGAGCAACTCCTGCTAATAAAAAATATTGGTCTTCTCTTTCCCAAATAATCGTTTTGATATCTAACTCGGTATAATTCTTTTGCCATTCAGCAGCGTTCGCTTCTTCAGAAAAAATTCCCACTTGTATAATATAAGAATGTAATGGTTCTAATTGATATGATTCTTCAGACATCGCCAATGATGGTTCAGTACCATTCACCCCTCCGGCAGTTGGGACTGAACCGTTGGTTGAAGATGGAGAATCCACTTGTACAAACATCCGAATTAAAGTAAAGCCAAGAATCGACCCGATAATTACTGCGGATATAACTGCCATAAATAAGGGCTTTAACTGAAATGACTTTTGTTTTTGTTTATTAGAAAAGCCTTTTTTAGATTTTTTTAAAGCGGTTAATACTGGCAGTTTATCCTGTTCATGGTTTTCTTGGGCAGCAGCTGATTCTTCTGGTGAACTTGAGAATTCTTCTGTAGGTAACTTATACGTCCATTTTTTTCCATTTTTCTCTACTAATATTGGTTTCTTTTTCTCCACATTATGTTCCTCCTGTGCCCAGTAGTATGTTCCTCACTCTAGCACAGGAGATATAAAAAGTAAGACGAAATCTGACACTAGCACTAAGAATCGTTCAACATATTTCGCTTTTGTTCAAGTACATATTGCCTTACTAATGATATAAAGTGTAAGGATCCAGTGATATAATAACAACTAGCCTTGTTTTCAAAAGTCTTATCCATGTATTTTTTCCAGTCATAAACAATTGCTTCTGGATGATTCGTTTTTAATTGTTCCAATTCCTTAAAGGTTGGTGCTCGAACATGGTCAAACGTTGTCACACTTATGTTTGACAAATTTTCTTTTAGACAATTTATCATGTTGTTTACGTCCTTATCTTTAAAAGCTGCAAACAATATATGATGATCATTAGAATGTTGTCGTTTTATCGTATCAACCAAAGCATGTATACCTTCTAAATTATGCGCACCATCTACAATTATTGACGGGTTATTATGGATTTTCTCTAATCTTCCGGATAATTTAGCTTGTTCCACTCCTTCAATTATCTTATCTTCTTTCATCTGCCAGCCTTGCTCACTTAATAGATGTAATACATAAAGAGCTATAGAAGCATTATAGTGTTGATGTTTTCCATTCATACTTAAATTTATATGGAGTTGCTTATTAGATATAAAAAATTTAAAACGGTTCAAGGTTATAGATTCATAAGTAAAATCTTTATCTAAAACAAATAATGGTGAATTCATTTCTTCTGCTTTCTTCTCAATTATGTCATACGAAGGTGCAGTATCACTGACTCCGGTAACCATTGGGATCATAGGTTTAATTATTCCCGCTTTTTGTTCAGCTATTTCTACTAACGTTTCTCCTAAAAATGCAGTATGGTCGTAAGAAACCGTAGTGATTACAGTGAGTATTGGTGAAATTACATTTGTAGTATCCCACATTCCTCCCATGCCTGCTTCGACGACTGTAATATCCACATTATCTTTGAAACAAACAAAGCTTAGTACAGTTAATATCTCAAAATTACTAGGGGAGTTCTCTTCTTTATCTAACATTTCAATTGCAGGCAATATCTTTTGAAATGCATGTGAAAATTCACTTTCCGAAATTGGTTGTTGATTAAATTGAATAAATCCTCTTATTCCATAAAAGCTAGGAGAGGTAAATGAACCAACTTTATAACCATTAGCTATGAGTGCAGATTGAACAAATTGACTCGTTGACCCTTTTCCATTTGTACCAGCTATATGAATAATAGATAGGTTTTTATCTGGATTGTCGACAAACTTCAATAATTTGTTCACTCTTTCTAATCCAGGTTGAACACCAATCGTTTCTCTTTCATTAAAAAATTGCTCTATTTGTTGAAATAACATACTTTCCCTACTTTCCAAACCATCATATAATAATTATATCAGAAAGGATGATTCGTTTAATGAAAAAGACTGGATGGATTATTGTCAATGGCAATCTAACAACGAATAAATTCATCGATTATGCAGAAATGATACAATCGGCTGCACAAAAGCGGCATATGGATGTCAGTATTATTAAAAACAATGAAATTTTACTTGATTTATCTGATAGGCATCCGCTTGGATTACATAGACAAACGTATACATTGCCTGATTTTGTATTCTTTATTGATAAAGATATCTACTTGGCAAAATATCTAGAACAACTTGGAATTCCCGTTTTCAATAGTTCTGCTACGATAGAGATGAGTGATGATAAAATACAAACGTATCAAAAACTCACAGATATTGGAATCCCTATTCCACATACAATAATTGCTCCTAAAATCTACTCTACAGGTATACTATCTGATGATTATCTACAGTCAATCATTCACAAACTAGGTTTACCACTAATAGTTAAAGAAGCGTTCGGTTCTTTTGGTGAGCAAGTGTACCTCGTGCACGAATTTAAGGAACTTAAAAAATTGACGAATCAATTACAAGGAAAACCTTATTTATTTCAATCTTATATTTCTTCTAGCCATGGAAGAGATCTAAGATTACAAGTTGTAGGAGATAAAATTATTGCAGGAATGGAAAGAAATAATGATCAAGATTTTAGAGCAAATATAACAAATGGTGGAAATATGAAACCATTTACACCTGATCAAAAGGCAACTAATATCGCTATTGCTGCTGCACAAGCTATTAATGCCGATTTTGCTGGAGTAGACTTATTATTTGGGCAGGAAGATTCTTACTTGGTTTGTGAAATTAACGCCAATGCTCATATTCGGAATCTGACGGAATGTACGAGTGTGGATATAGCGGATGAAATGATAACCTATATTGAAGGGAAAATAAGATGACTGTAGGCTGGTTAATTTATTCAGAAGGAGACGCCATAAAGAATGCAAGCTATATTGAATGGTTTCAATTGGAGGCAACAAAACAAGGCCTGTCTTTACAATTAATTATTCGTGAACAATTAACTGTTGGAATTAATACAAATCAACCTATACTTTGTTATGACAATAAACAGATAACCATACCGGATTTCGCCATTGTCCGATATATGGATCCATTATTAAGTAAGCATTTAGAGGGGATAGGAATAAGTGTATTCAATTCCTCCACCATCTCACAAATTTTCAACCATAAAGGCTATACCCATAATGCTATAATCCAAACTGGAGTCTCTATGCCAGATACCTATTATTATTCAAATGGTCTCCTGCCACACAATCCGCCACTTGGATTCCCGTTCATAGGCAAAATAGCAAATGGAAAAGGCGGAAAGCAAGTTTCCTTAATTCATAATATGAACGAATGGGATACATACAGGTTAAATTGTCATTCAGATATCATACTTCAATCCACTGAAGATATTCAGTTTGGTAAAGATATACGAGTATTCGTGATTGGTAAACAAATCATTGGTGCCGTATTGCGAGAAAGCAAAACAGACTTTCGAGCTAATTATACACTGGGAGGAACTGCATCCTTGTATAATTTAACCTCTCATCAACGATCTCTCGTACAGAAAATTATAGATGAATTTCATTTCGATATGGTAGGAATTGATTTTCTTCTATCTACTGAAGGAGAATTACGATTCAATGAAATTGAAGATGTTGTAGGTTCACGTACGTGGAGTAAAGTGAGCAATATAAATTTACTCGAGCTTTACATCAAACATATTAAATCATCTATTTAAATGAAGTTCGACCATTGTCGAACCACCCCTCCCTGATAAAACAGGGGCGCACTCGCTACGTTGCTTACGAGCGCTTGCGCCTTTGTTTTTGTTATCTTACTATTTTAGTTCAGATAAACGTGTCTTGACTTTTGCTTGTTTATCTAAATAATCTTTTTCTTTTCGTTTTTCCTCTTCCACCACTGATTCTGGTGCTTTACTTACAAAACCTTGATTAGATAGTTTTTTCTGTACTCGTTCCACTTCTTTCGTCCATTTTGTAAGTTCATTTTCTAATCGTTTAATTTCTTTTTCAAAATCAATTAAACCTTCAAGCGGAAGGAATATTTCGGCTCCTGTTACTACAGAAGTCATTGCTTTTCCAGGTGCTTCTATATCTGTTGAGATAGACAATTCACTCGGATTACAAAAACGCTCTAAATAATCTCGATTTTTCTCCAATTCCGTAGTTAGCTGTTGATTTTCTGTTTTTATAAGCATTTTAATTTGCTTCGACATTGGAGTATCTACTTCTGCACGACTATTTCGTACCGAACGAATAATGGATACTAAGCGTTGCATCTCTTGTATCGCTTGATTGTCCTCAAATTCAGAATTAACCTCTGGCCAGTTACTAACTGTAATCGATGGTCCTTCATGAGGCAACTGTTGCCAGATCTCTTCTGTAATAAATGGCATAAACGGATGTAACATTCGCATCGTTTGATCAAGCACATGAGCAAGAACAGAACGAGTTGTCTTTTTCTTGTCTTCATCTTCTCCATATAGTGATAATTTTGCCATCTCAATATACCAATCACAAAATTCATCCCAGATAAAGTTGTATAGATGTCTACCAGCTTCACCAAATTCATACTTATTTGAGTTTCGTGTCACTTGTTCAATGGTTTCATTTAATCTCGCTAGAATCCAACGATCTGGAAGAGATAGATTTCCTGTTAAATCAATATCTTCATAAGTGAATCCTTCCAAATTCATGATAGAAAAACGAGATGCATTCCATACTTTATTAGCAAAATTCCACGTTGATTCTACCTTTTCCCAATGGAATCGCAAATCTTGACCTGGTGTTGACCCTGTCATTAAGAAATAGCGTAACGAATCTGCTCCATATTTCTCAATAACATCCATTGGATCTACTCCATTTCCAAGTGACTTACTCATTTTTCTTCCATCAGCATCACGAATAAGTCCATGTAATAACGTATCCTCAAATGGTTTTTCATCCATAAATTCTTTGGATTGGAAAATCATTCTCGATACCCAGAAGAAAATAATGTCATAACCTGTTACTAATACATTCGTTGGGAAATAACGTTTTAAATCTTCGGATTCTTCATCCGGCCATCCCAATGTAGAAAATGGCCATAACGCAGATGAGAACCATGTATCTAATACATCTTCATCCTGCTCCCAATTTTCAATATCAGTTGGTGCTTCCTTACCAACATATATCTCATTCGTTTCTTTATGATACCAAGCTGGAATTCGATGTCCCCACCATAATTGACGAGAAATACACCAATCGCGAATATTATCCATCCAATTAAAATAAGTTTGTTCAAATCGTTCAGGGACAAAATTTACTCTTTGGTCCGCATCTGCTTGCATATCGAGTGCTGATTTTGCCAAAGGATCCATTTTAACAAACCACTGTGTTGAAAGATATGGTTCCACAACGGCTCCACTACGTTCAGAATGGCCAACCTGATGAGATCGTTCTTCAATATCGAACAATACTCCTTGTTCCTGAAGATCTTTTACGATTTGTTTACGACAATCAAAACGGTCTAACCCTTGATATTCTAAAGCATTTTCATTCATAGACCCATCTTCATTCATCACTAGGATGCGTTCTAATTGATGTCGATTACCTATTTCAAAATCATTTGGATCATGTGCTGGTGTTATTTTTACTGCTCCAGAACCAAGTTCCATATCAACATAATCGTCTGCTACAATTTCAATTTCTCTCCCAACGATAGGTAATATAACTGTTCTACCGATTAGATGCTGGTACCGCTCATCTTTCGGATGAACAGCAACTGCTGTATCTCCCAGCATCGTTTCTGGACGTGTTGTAGCTATTTCAATAGTTTCATTACTACCTTTAATCGGATAGCGCATATGATAAAATTTACCTTGAACTTCTTCGTATATTACTTCAATATCAGATAGAGCTGTCTTGGTGGACGGATCCCAGTTAATTATATATTCACCACGATAAATGAGCCCTTTCTCATATAACTTAACAAATACTTCTCGAACTGCATCAGACAATCCCTCGTCCAATGTAAACCGTTCTCTTGAGTAATCTAGACCTAGCCCAAGTTTTTCCCATTGTGAACGAATAAAGCTAGCATATTCTTCTTTCCATTCCCATGCTTTTTCTAAAAATTTCTCACGACCTAATTCATAGCGATTTGTGCCTGATTCTTTTAATCTTGCCTCCACCTTTGCTTGAGTCGCAATACCAGCATGATCCATTCCTGGGAGCCATAAAACATCATAGCCTTGCATACGTTTCATCCTTGTAATAGTATCTTGCATCGCCGTATCCCATGCATGCCCTAAATGTAATCGTCCAGTTACATTTGGAGGTGGAATAACAATAGAAAATGGTTCCTTATCGGGATCTCCTGTTGCTTCAAAAAACTTTCCATCCAACCAAAATTGATATCGACCATCTTCCACTTCTTTTGGATTATACTTTGGAGAAAGTGATTGCTTTTTACCCTTGTCCTGTTTCATTTATAAACCTCCTTTTAATAAAGCAAAAAACCCTTTTCATCCTTATAAAAGGACGAAAAGGGTATAGTTTCCGTGGTACCACCTTTGTTTGCAAGCAATGACTTGCACACTCTTGTTCGGATAACGGCTTAATCGCCGGTCTCCCCTACTTTTTCTTTCAGAGAAACTGCATCAAGGACGACTTCAAGAACAACGTACTTAGGAAATTTCCAGCTCAAGATTTCCCTCTCTAAAAGTGTGTATTCTTTACTACTCCCTATCTTCGCATTTATTTTGCTTATTCGTATTATTATTTTATCTGGAACTTCCTATAGCGTCAACTGTTATTTATTATAGGCACGAAACAAGCTTATTTATACATAATATACTTTAGAATAAAAAAGGTGTGCACATTCACTAAAATTCAGGAGGTTATTTAATTATGGCAAGGTTTTATCGTTTTCGACTTCCACCTTGGGCACGAAAGTGTATTATTATTATAGAAGTATCGGTAACACCCATTATGGTATTTCAACTTGTTCGAACATTACTGATTCCAACTACGTTTGATATACTTTTAACTGGTGTATTAATTGGATTAGTAATTGCCTTCTATCTTGAATGGATTTAATTTGTATCAACATTTATCGTTTCGTACTCTTCTTGTATAAAATCGACCCATTTCATTCCAAATTGTAACCGTCTAAATTGATGTTGAAGTTCTCTCGTTTGTTCAAACATAGATTTTTTTGTTCTTTGCTCAGTAAAATTTTGAACAACACTTATATAAAAAGCAGGATTTAATAAATTTATAGTTAATAAATGCATCTCTTTTACGGTTAGGTGATTTGTTTTACGATATAACTTAAAAGCTTGCTGAATCTCTTCAATTGGTTGGTCATATTGACCAGTAAGATGTTGAAAATAGTTAGCAATATCAGTAGAAGGATGGTCAAAACTGGCCTCTTCCCAATTCAACAAATATCCACCTCTACAATGTGATGGTTCTACTTTTCCATGGCATAAACTCTTTGACCAGGAAATACTCTCTTCTTCCTGATCGAATATAGCATTCATTTTATTTTGAAGTAATTCTGAAGCGTGTACGACACCTTTATACTGAGAACATGCAATTAATTCAAAAGGTGACATGTACCTTCTGCTTTCAAAATGAACGATATTTTCTTTTAGACCGTCCGGCACCTCTCTACAAAACGATTGGAATCCTTCAAAGTCCTTTTTCATTGTGTCGATTTGAATCCGTTCAGTTTGCTTTGTTTTTTTGTGAATAAGAGCCAATGTCTGCATCGTACTCTCGATTTGATAATTAATATCCTTGTTTCTTGGAATATCAACCCATGGAGTTAAATAATAATAGAAATGTTCATGTCTCTGATAAAGTGATCCATCTTTTGTTACATATACAGGTAGGATTTCAGAGATATTCTTTTCGCTAGCAACATGATAAATACTGACCCATGATTCAATTGTATCTTCATTTAGAAAGCTGCGTTTTAAAGCATAATCACGCATTCCATCATATACTCGAAAAAGTCGATTCGTAACTTTTTCAATTTCTAGAGGATAAATGCTGTAATGTTCAAGTACTTCTTTTAATATCTCCACCTGTTATCACCCCTTAAGAAACACAAAATTAATTAACTATCCTCATTCACTAATTATGTATACCTACGCAAAGCTTGTTTGCGCAGGACCTCCTTATTTTGGAGGGATATACAGTAATTGACCTTGATTTACTTCAAAGTCTGACTCTAATTGATTATGTTTGATTAATTGTAATGGACTAATAGAAAACCTTTGTGCAATGGTTTCTATAGTATCATCCTGTTGAACAATACATAGGCGCATTTTTGTATACTGTTCTTCTTCTGCATTACGGAAAATATCAGACAAATAAGTTGCATCTTCCGGATTATCTTCATTATCGAGAATATCAAGATCTTCCTGTTCCTGATCATTAACTTCGTAATCAGTTTCTTCTACAAATTCTTCTTCATAATCATCATCTTCTGGGGACGCTTCTGCTTCCGAAATACTTTGAAAGTACTCTGATAACGGTTGAGACTTCACCTTCCAACGATCAGGGTCATCATTTGAATCTTCATCTTTATTTTCCTCTGTTCTCTCAAGTTTTACTGCGTCCTCTTCTTGTATTGGATGTTCTATTTCAAAAGAAAAAGAATCTTCTTCTTCTGAATTTTCCCTGGCTGATTCTGGCTCTAGATTATTATCCTGTTGTATACCTTCAATATCTATAGAAGCATATACTTTTAATTGATCCTCTTCCAATAATTCATAGTCAAAAGACTCAATTTGAACAGTCACATCATCAAGATTAGCTACTCGATATGGCGGAACAGAAATTTCTACTGGAAATGTGTGAGAAAATAGATATAATCCATTTATTTCCTCAATTTTTTCTACGTAGCGTTTGGATTGAATTTGATCAAAATCCAATGTTTCTTCTTCTATTTCTGTATAAGGAACCTTTTGATATTCACCTTGCAGTTCAATCACACCACGAATTAAAATATAGTCTTCATACGCATGAATAGATATCTCCGGTTCCAACGATATTCCTCTGATTTCCTCCACTTCCTGTCCTTTTTCAAAGAACAAGGATTCTTCTAATTCAAACGTAAAAGCATTGGAATCAGTCGACAAGTCTTATTCCTCCCTTCACATAGCTTCCTATGCCACTTTTTCTTTATCATTTATATGTGCTTACCAACAAGGATATGCAAAAAAGCAATGTAAAATGAAGCTCTCACCTCATCAAACATTGCTTTATAATGAACTTTTATTTTTCTATCTGTTCAAAAGCTTTATAAATAGCTTCAACAGTTTTTTCTATATCTTCATCAGTATGAGCAGTCGATAGGAACAATCCTTCAAATTGAGAAGGTGGTAAGAAAATGCCTTCATTAACCATCGCACGATAATACTGTGCAAAGTAATCAAGATTAGAGGTTTGTGCTGTCTCAAAGTTAATTACTTCTTCATTTGTGAAAAATACACCAACCATTGAACCTGCTCGATTAATGTGGAGTGGTATATCAAACTTCTCTGCAGCTTCCTTAAAGCCCTGCACTAACTTATCTACTTTATTATTGATATCTTTATAAGATTCCTCGGATAAAGCAGATAAAGTCTCATATCCTGCTGTCATGGCTAATGGATTACCAGATAGTGTACCAGCTTGGTAAATCGGACCGGTAGGAGCAATCTGTTCCATAATTTCGCGCTTACCACCATAAGCACCAACCGGTAATCCACCACCGATTACTTTTCCTAGGCATGTTAAATCAGGAGTTACATCATAATGACCTTGTGCACAATGATAACCGACTCTAAATCCAGTCATTACTTCATCAAATATTAATAAGGAACCATTTTCTTCCGTAATATGTCGAACATATTGTAAGAAACCATCTTTCGGTGGAACTACTCCCATATTTCCACATACCGGCTCCATAATTACTGCTGCAATGCGATCTCCATATTGTTCAAAAGCTAGTTTTAAGCTATCCATATCATTGTAAGGTACAGTAATGGTATTCTTTGCAATATTTTCAGGTACTCCAGGACTATCAGGTAATCCAAGTGTTGCCACACCTGATCCTGCTTTAATAAGTAGGGAGTCACCATGACCATGATAACTTCCTTCAAACTTTATGATTAAATCTCTATTCGTATACCCACGAGCCAATCGAATGGCACTCATCGTTGCTTCTGTACCTGAATTAACCATTCGAACCATTTCAATTGAAGGAACGCGATTAATTACCAGTTTAGCTAAATCATTCTCTAATAGGGTTGGCGCCCCAAAACTTGTTCCTTTAGCAGTAATATCTTGAAGCTTTTTAACAACACGTTCATCAGAATGTCCAAGAATTAATGGTCCCCAACTTAAAACATAGTCAATATATTCATTGTTATCAATATCTACTATTTTAGAGCCCTTGCCTTCTTTCATAAAAATTGGATTCATTCCAACAGATTTAAATGCTCTTACTGGTGAGTTAACCCCACCCGGCATTAGATCTGCCGCTTCCTTATACGCATCAATTGATTGATTTATCGTCATTATACTACCTCCTTAATTCGATTCCTGTAACCATTTCGCAACATCCTTAGCAAAATAAGAAATAATTAAATCAGCACCAGCTCGTTTCATCGATATAAGTTTTTCCATTACTAATGCTTTTTCATCAATCCATCCTTTTTGTGCAGCAGCTTTTACCATGGAGTATTCCCCACTAACATTGTATGCTACTACTGGCAAATCAAAGTTATCACGAATCTCACGAACGATATCAAGATAAGACATAGCAGGCTTCACAATTAGGAAATCAGCGCCTTCTTCTACATCCGAACTTGCCTCGCGAATTGCTTCTAAACGATTTGCAGGATCCATTTGATACGTCTTACGATCTCCAAATTGAGGAGTGCTATCAGCAGCGTCTCTAAACGGACCATAAAATGCAGAAGCATATTTTACTGCATATGACATGATTGGAATATGACTAAACCCTGCTTCATCTAGAGCTTTACGAATTACTACCACAAACCCATCCATCATATTAGATGGCGCAATAATATCTGCACCAGCTTTAGCTTGTGAGACAGCAGTTTTAGCCAATAATTCTAATGAAGCATCATTATCTACATCTTGGTTCTGTATAACGCCACAGTGACCATGAGAAGTGTACTCACATAAACAAGTATCCGCTACAACCAATATATCAGGAAAAGCTTTCTTAACCATACGTGTAGCCTCTTGGATAATTCCATGATCATGAAATGCCTCAGAGCCTATCTCATCTTTATTAGACACCACACCAAATAAGATTATTGAACGTATACCTAATTCATATGCTTCTTTAACTTCTTCTAATAAATGATCAAAGGATAACTGATAAATCCCCGGCATTGAAGATATTTCATTTTTTATATTTGATCCTTCAATTACAAATATAGGGTAAATAAAATCAGTCGGTCTTAAGTGAGTTTCTCTTACTAATGAACGCATTGACGATGAAGAACGTAAGCGACGATGACGTTTAAAAGACAATTGTTGATCCATATTAAGTTACACCCTTTCGTAAAACCAAATCAATCATAACTTCTATCATTGCCTCCGTAGTAAATTCACTAGGAACATGACGATTTGGTATTTGTAATTTTTCTGCTTTCGCTTCTGTAGTTGTTCCAATACAAATATAGTCACATGAAGATGGTATATCTTCAACTAGTTCACTTAATGCCATCACTGTTGAAGGACTTGTTAATGTGACAAAGTCAACATTACTAATCGTATTTTTTAATTCATGCTTCGCTTCATAACGATAAGTAGTTTCATATACGTCTAATGTATCAAAGGAAATTTTATAATGAGAAAAGGCATTTGGAATAATCTCTCTGGAAAGATTTCCTCTTATAATTAATATTGGTTGTTCTCGTTTATAATTTTGTATAAACTCTTCTGCCATTGTCTCTGCATCAAATTTAGTGGGAATAAATTCCGGTTTCAATCCATACTCATTTAAAGCGAGTTTTGTTTTTGATCCGACAATACCAACTTTTATATTAGTCGGTAATTTAATACCTAACTGATGTAGGTAATGAAAAAAACCGTGAACTCCATTTGAACTCGTAAAAAGAATCCATTGATACTTTTCTAATTGCAACCAAATCGGATTTTCTATATCACTTTTATATTGTATAGACAAAAGTGGAACAACCATTGGTTTACCACCAAAACTTTCAATCTGTTCAGCAAAAACTTTTGCTTGTTGTTCTTCTCGAGTAATCAAAACACTCTTTCCTTGAAGAGAGTGGCTCATTACTGATCCATCTCCTCTTTCACCCGATCAACGATTTCTTTTGCGCCTTGATTAATTAATAACTCAGCTGCTTTTTTTCCTACTTCTGTAGGTTCTGTACCCCGAACTGTTTCTTTTAAGATTGTCGTTCCATCTGGCGTTCCTACTAAGGCGGTTAATACTACCTCATCTCCATCTAAATACGCGTAACCTCCGATTGGGACTTGGCATCCACCTTCTAATAAATTTAGAAACGTTCTTTCAGCACTTACAGTCTTCGCAGTATAAGCATCATGAATCTTTTCAACTATATTTGTAAGTTCTTTATCATCTTCTCTGCTTTCAATTGCCAGTGCCCCTTGTCCTACTGCGGGAACACACACCTCTGGTTCCAAGTACTCTGTAATTAGTTCTTCACTTAGTCCCACCCGTTTTAATCCAGAAACTGCGAGAATAATTGCATCATAATCTTCTTCTTGAAGTTTACGAATTCGAGTTTCAATATTTCCTCGAATCCATTTTATAGTCAAATCCGGTCGCTCTGCTAAAATCTGTGCCCCTCGACGTAAACTACTTGTACCTACAATGGCACCTTCAGGAAGATCTTGCAAAAGAATATTGTCTTTTGCAAGATAGGCGTCACGATGATCTTCACGCTCTGGAATAGACGAAATTGTAAGTCCTTCTGGTATTGCAGCAGGCATATCCTTCATACTATGTACTGCAAAATCAATTTCCTTATCATACATTGCTTTTTCTATTTCTTTAACAAATAGTCCCTTACCACCAACCTTAGATAAGGTTACATCTAGAATCTTATCTCCTTTTGTAACAATCTTTTTTATTTCAAATTCATTTTTTACGCCAGCTTTTTTCAACTGATCGATAACCCATTCTGTTTGAGTTAAAGCAAGATTACTTTTTCTTGTGCCAACAATAATTTTCCTCATCTAAGATCCTCCTAGTAATGAAAGTTTGATAACGTACTGGATAGGAAAAAATTAATTAATAATACCAAAAACGAAATAATATTATACAAAGCTATGCCCTTCCCTCGATATCCTATAACCCGCATAAACAAAAAGATTATATACATAATTAAAACAACGAAGGAGCCGATTGTTTTCATATCAAACCATATGAATGGCCAATTAGAAACATAAGCCCATACAATCCCTAAAATTATAGCAATTAATAATATTGGTACTCCAATACGATTAATCTTAAAGCTTAGTTTATCTAGTGTTTGAAGATCTCCAAATCGAGACATCCACCGATAACCCTTCTTTTTTTTTAGTAGTCCATACTGTATATAATACATACATGATAGAAAGAATCCAATCGTAAATAGACCATATGAAATAAGTGCTAATGTTATATGAGCTATTAGCATTTCTTGTGCAAACTGAATTGTTCCACCTGGAAATTGAGTATCAGCATGGGCGGTCATATACATTAACATTAGTATATAAGCAAAACCGTTAATAAACAGGACAATAGAACGAATAGAATATAGCCGATAAATTACCAAAGATAAACCAATTAATATCCATGAGTAAAAATATAATCCATCTATAACTGTAGCTACCGGAAACGCCTTCTCACTAAAAACATGATAAAAGAAAAAAACGGTTTGAATAACCCAAACCATTGAAAGCAACCAGAAAGCAATTCGTACCGCTTTCCGGTTCGTATGAATAAAATCAATCATAAATCCGATAAGACTAAAGCTATATAGCAATAACAACAATTCGTATAGCCACTTTATTTCAACCATCTCGGTATCCTTTCTTTCGATCAGGCTGTTGTGATTTTTTCAAGCATTGGAAAAGAAGACGGTTCTTCTTTAGCAATCTTCATTAAAGTTTCATTTTTTTTTGCTTGTTTAACTAATTCTTCCTTAACCTCGTCTTCAATGCCAAATATATCTATAAATAACTGCAATGATTCTTCTGCGTCTTCTTTACCTGCAAATTCTTTTGCTTGTGTAACAGGTTCTTTTAATAGTTGATTTATAATACTTTTTGTATGCTTATTTAATACCTTTCTTTCCCTGTCAGTAAGGTTTGGGATTTTACGTTCTATACTTTGCATTGTTTCTGCCTGAATGGTTAATGCTTTTTGTCTTAGTGCGGAAATGACTGGAATTACTCCTAATGTTTTTAACCATTCCTTGAACGTAACAATCTCTTCTTCTATTAACATTTCTATTTTTTCAGCGGCATGTTTTCTAGACTCAAGGTTGTCATCAACAATATGCTGTAAGTTATCAATATCATATAAGAATACATTTTCAAGTTCAGAAATCTCTGGATCCATATCACGCGGTACTGCAATATCAACTAGGAAAAGCGCACGACCTTTTCTCTGTTTTTGCACTTTCTCCATCATCTCTTTTGTAACAACAATCGAATCAGCACCAGTAGAGCTAATTAAAATATCAGCTTGCTTTAAGATAGCTGGAAGTTGATCTATACTTGCAACATCTGCATTAAACTTTCCTGCCATTTCTGTAGCATTTTCAAGCGTACGATTTACTACAGTAATCTTTGTAGCGCCTGATCCTTGAATGTTTTTTGCTGCTAACTCGCCCATTTTTCCTGCACCAAGAATAGCTACATGTTTTTCTTGCAAATCGCCAAAAATTTTCTTTGCTAATTCCACTGCCGCATAACTAATAGAAACTGCGTGTTCTCCAATCGCCGTTTCCTTATGTGCACGTTTCCCAAAAGTAATAGCTTGTTTAAATAGCTCATTAAATATGGTTCCCGTAGTATTAACTTGTTGCGAATTTAAGAAGGCTTGTTTTACTTGGCCAAGAATTTGCGTTTCTCCAAGCACCATGGAATCTAAACCAGTAGATACTCGAAATAAATGCTCCATTGCTCCATCATCTTCTGTTATTCTTAGATAAGTAGAGAATTCTTCTTTTTCAATACCAAACCAATCAGATAAAAACTGTTTTATATAATATCTGCCAGTATGAAGTTGATCTACAACCGCGTAAATCTCCGTACGATTGCATGTAGAGATAATTACATCTTCTAATATGCTTTTTTGATTTTTCAATTCCACCATTGCATCTTGCAACGATTCTTCAGAGAATGTAAATTTTTCCCTAATATCAACAGGGGTTGTTTTGTAATTAAACCCAACTTTTAGAATATGCACAGTACTACCCCCAAAATCTTTAAATCGGACTTTTTTAATATTATTATAACCTAATACTTATTATAACATGTAAATTATATCGTGAATCTTTAAAATGTGAACAGAATCTGAAACAATATGTTAATATATATTGGAAAGAATCAATTCGACTGTACTTTAACACAACAACACCGGGATAGCAAGGAATCAACTCAATATTGGAGGCAAATAGAATATGAAAAAGCAACATTCCTTAATTGCATATTTATGTATTGCAATAGGGGTATATTTTTTATTTAGAGAACTAAAACTACCTTTCTTTACTGATTTTTATTCATGGCAAACATTACTGATGATTATAGGGATTGGTGTCCTCATACATAGTTACACTACACGTACATATAGTAACCTTTTTGCTGGTACATTAATACTTGGAATCGGGATTCATCTTCATGGTGTTAAACATTATAATTTCTGGATTGATCATTGGGGAGTATTCCCTTTAATTATTGGATTAGCATTACTCGTACGTTACTCTAAGACAAAAAAAGGATTATTATCAGGCATAATCATTGTGATTATTGGATTACTACTTATTTTCTCCGATCAATTATCATATTATACCGAATGGATGAATCCAATAACTGAATTAGTAGATCGTTTTTGGCCTTTATTGCTGATTCTTCTAGGATTCTATATGCTGAAGAAACCAAAAAAATAAATAAAACCAACGTAAGACTACCAGTTATCTATCAGGTTTCCGTCTTTCGTTGGTTCTTTTTGTATTACCGAGCTAAGGAAGTTTTAGGTTCGTTTTTCAAGAGATTTGTAAATATTTCTGTTGGTGAACCTACTTCAACTATTTTTCTATCATGCATATATACGATTTGGTCTCTTACTTCTTTTGCAATTCCTATTTCATGTGCCACAATGACCATCGTCATTCCCTCATCTGCCTGTTTTTTTATCTAATAATTTCCCCATTTTTTTCATTTAGTTACTCCCTTAATTTCATGTAGTATAGTATAACAATTTACTAAACGTTGCCCAACTTACGAATGCTTAATAATTTGTACAAGTTATTAAGCAATTGGCATTTATATTAACCATGCAGTTATATAACCCTTTTATAACGGTTTTTAATCTAATTTTCCTAAATATTAATATCAAATATTGCTTTTAAGTATTAAAAAAGTAGTGAGCACAATGAATGATTGTACCCACTACTTGTCATATATAATTTATCTTTTTATATATTGGGAAAGAGCTGACCAGGCTTCATCCTTTCCATCACCTATTTCAGCTGAGAATGGAATAAATATATCAGCCTCATCTATATTTAATACTTGCTTCGCTCTATTAATATGTTTTTGACGTTTGTTTTTTGTTATTTTATCTAATTTAGTTCCAATAATGATTACAGGAAGATCAAAGTACTTAATAAAATCATACATTTGTATATCATCTTGAGTAGGATCATGCCTTAAATCGGTAACAAGTACTACTGCTCGAAGCGTATCTCTTGTTTGGAAGTACTCTTCCATCATACGTCCCCATTTTTCTCTTTCTTTTTTCGATACTTTTGCATATCCATAACCCGGTACGTCCACAAAATAAAACGACTCATTTATACGGTAAAAATTTAATGTTTGTGTTTTACCCGGCTTTGAAGACGTTCTTGCAAGATTTTTTCGGTTAATTAATCGATTTATAAAAGATGATTTCCCAACATTCGATCTACCTGCTAGTGCAATTTCAGGTAATAAATCATCAGGATATTGCTTTTTACTTACTGCACTAATGACAATTTCCGCATGGTTTACTTTCATTCTTATTCCTCCAAAAGCGCTTGTTCTAGAACTTCGTCTAAATGTTTTACTGGTATAAATGTTAAGTCATCTCGTACACTTTCTGGGATATTTTCAATGTCTTTTTCATTTTCTTCAGGAATTATAATGGTAGTTAATCCAGCACGATGCGCACTTAACGCCTTTTCTTTTAATCCTCCAATTGGCAATACTCTTCCGCGCAACGTGATTTCGCCAGTCATCCCTACCTCTTTTTTAATTGGTCTGCCTGTTAATGAACTTACTAGAGCAGTGGCAATAGTTATGCCAGCAGATGGCCCATCTTTTGGTGTTGCTCCAGCTGGAACGTGAATATGAATATCATATTTCTCATAAAAATCAGGTTCAATATGAAAATGATTCGTTCTTGAACGTACGTAACTAAATGCAGCTTGTGCAGACTCTTGCATTACATCGCCTAATTGCCCGGTTAAAGTTAATTTGCCTTTTCCAGGATAATGACTTACTTCAATGGAAAGTATATCTCCCCCAGCAGAAGTATAAGCAAGACCCGTTGCTGCACCTATTTGATTCTCTTGTTCCATCAATCCATAACGAAAATATGGTTTTCCTAAATAATCCTCAATAGTTTGATCCGTAATTATAATTCGTTCTTTCTTTGTATCCGTTATTAGCGTTTTAGCTGCTTTTCTACATAATGTTGCTATTTGTCTTTCTAATCCCCTTACTCCAGCTTCACGAGTATATCTACGAATAAGTTTCATTAATGCCGATTCTCGCATTTGTAGTTTGCTTTTTGTCATTCCGTTTTCTTTTAATTGTTTTGGAATTAAATGTTGCTTGGCAATATGAAGTTTTTCCACCTCTGTATAACCGGCAATAGAGATTAGTTCCATTCGATCAAGTAAAGGTTCAGGGATACTTGATACATTATTTGCAGTAGCGATAAAGAGTACATTGGATAAATCATACGTCTCTTCTATAAAGTGATCACTAAACGCATGATTTTGCTCCGGATCTAATACTTCTAACATCGCTGAAGATGGATCACCACGAAAATCATTGGACATTTTATCAATCTCATCAAGTAGAAAAACAGGATTTATGGTTTCTGCCTTTTTCATTCCCTGCATGATTCTACCAGGCATTGCTCCAATATAAGTTCTTCTATGCCCTCGTATTTCCGCTTCATCTCTAACTCCACCTAGGGAGATTCTCACAAACTTCCTATTGATGGAATTTGAGATAGAATTTGCTAAAGAAGTTTTCCCAACACCAGGTGGTCCAACTAAACACAGGATTGGCCCCTTTATGGAGTTTGTTAACTTCTGAACAGCTAAATATTCAAGAATACGTTCTTTAACCTTATCCAATCCATAGTGGTCCGTATTCAATACTTTCTCTGCTTTTTTAATATTAATATTATCTTTGGTTTTATTTTGCCACGGTAAAGCAACAAGCCATTCAATATAATTTCTAATAACTGAACTCTCTGCAGATGATTGAGGAACTTTTTCATATCTACCCAATTCTTTTAATGCTACATTACGAATATGATCAGGCATGTCCGATTTCTCTATCTTTGAGTGCAATTGATCTAAATCTGTCGCCTTACCATCTCTTTCACCCAATTCTTTTTGAATTGCTTTTAATTGTTCTCTGAGATAGTATTCTTTTTGTGTTTTTTCCATTGAAGATTTTACTCTTTGTCCAATTTTCTTTTCTATATCTAACACTTTCTTCTCGTTTGAAATAATCTTCAATAGTTTTTTGATTCGCTCATTAATGTTAAGTGATTCCAAAAGCTCTTGTTTTTCTTTCACCTTTAACGTAACATGGGATGTTATTATATCCGCGAGTCGACCTGGCTCTTCAATGTCACCTACAGTTTCAAATGTATCTTCTGTTATTTTACGCGATACTTTAACATATTGTTTAAAATAGTCTAGTAAGGTTCTCATTAAAGCTTCTATTTCATTTTCTTCACTTTTCGTTTCCTCTAATCTCTGAACTTCTACTAGATATTCATCTTCATTATCAATGTGACGAATTAATTCTCCTCGGTACATACCTTCCACTAATACACGATTCGTTCCATTAGGAAGTTTTAACATTTGCTTAACTTTTGCCACTGTACCAATTGTATATATATCTTCTGGTTGAGGATCATCTATATTCCCCTTTTTTTGGGCAGCCAAAAATATGTATTGATCTTCCACCATAGCTCGTTCTATAGAGGCAATTGATTTATCACGCCCCACATCTAGATGCAGAACCATGGAAGGAAAAACTAATAGCCCACGTAATGGCAGGAGGGGAATCTTTTTAAATTCAGTTGTCATTTTGTGTACCTCCACTATGTATCAAAAAATAAAATGCGATATATAAACTATCTTTAAATATTTTATTATTATGAATCAATTTCCTCATCAGAGTATAAATTCTGAATGATGTTCTGTTTGATTTCCATTTTAGACGAACGACTTTCAAGCAGAGGTCACCGTCTTTCATTGTTATCAAAGTCAAGCATTTCCTATAAGTTCAAACATTAAAATTGAACTTGGCGATGAAATTGAAAATACTCGTATTATTAAAATACACAAAATTCGCTTCTCATATGTATTTGATAAAAAAAAACGGAGAAGGCAGATTGAACATAACTGCTACATCTCCGTCCTAATTTGTATTAAGCACTTTCTTTTGGTAACTTTTCATTCCCAAGCTTTACTGTGCCGTCTCGAAATACAAGTTTCGGACTACCATCATCCTCAGAAACAGTTTCTTTTGTGATAATACATTTCTCTACATCTTCTCTTGAAGGAATGTCAAACATTACATCAACAATAATACCTTCAATAATGGATCGTAGTCCTCTAGCACCAGTTTTTCGTTCAATTGCTTTCTTGGCAATTTCTTTTAGTGCTTCTTCTTCAAATTCGAGTTCAACATGATCTATTTCGAATAATTTTTGGTATTGTTTTACCAAAGCATTTTTTGGCTTAGTTAGAATTTCTATTAACGCTTCTTCGTCTAATGGAGTTAGACTTCCAATTACCGGGATACGACCGATAAACTCTGGAATCAGACCGTAGCGTAATAAATCTTCAGGTAAAACTTTTGAAAGTAATTGACCAGTGTCTAAATCCTCTTGTTTTTCATTTGCACCGAAACCAATAACTTTCTTACCTAAACGACGTTTGATTACTTGATCAATACCATCAAACGCACCACCAACGATGAACAAAATATTCGTTGTATCAATTTGAATGAATTCTTGATGTGGGTGCTTTCTACCACCTTGAGGTGGAACACTAGCTACGGTACCTTCAAGTATTTTTAGCAACGCTTGTTGTACACCTTCACCAGATACATCACGTGTAATAGATGGATTTTCAGATTTACGAGCTACTTTATCGATCTCATCTATATATATGATACCTTTTTCCGCTTTTTCCACATCATAGTCGGCAGCTTGAATTAGTTTTAGAAGAATATTCTCAACGTCTTCCCCTACATAACCAGCCTCTGTTAGAGAGGTAGCATCTGCCATTGCAAATGGTACATTAATAATCCTAGCTAATGTTTGTGCTAATAATGTTTTACCGCTACCAGTAGGTCCAATCATTGCGATATTACTTTTGGCAATTTCTACTTCATCGTTACCTTTTCCAGAATTCACGCGCTTATAGTGATTATACACTGCAACCGAAAGATTCTTCTTTGCTTTATCTTGACCGATTACATAATCATCAAGTATATCGCAAATTTCCTTTGGTTTTGGAATTTCGTTCATTTCCATTTCTTCTTCTGTACCTAATTCTTCTTCGACGATTTCAGTACAGAGATCTATACATTCATCACATATATACACGCCTGGTCCGGCAACTAATTTTCGTACTTGCTCTTGACTTTTTCCACAAAAGGAACATTTTAATTGTCCTTTTTCTTCATTAAATTTAAACATTACTTTTCACCCCTAAACGTGCTGAAATCGTTCAGCAATCAACTTTTATAGTCATCATATCAGATACAAAATAAAAAACAAAACAATATACCTTTTAGTGTCTCCCATTTGTCAGTGATAAATAAGTCTGTTCTTTCATTATGGGTTTTTTTAATAAAAAGTCAACAATTTTACAAACAATTATTTCCACTTCCACTATATGTTTCATCCGTAACGAATTATCCATATAATTCCTAGAAATATGAAAGACAAGGTGCGACAAAAATCGCACCTTGTCTTCTATCCAACTGTCATTGTTATTTAGTCTTGCTGTTTTCTGCTAAGAAGTCAATTGCTGCTTTAATTTTCAAATCATTTTCCAATGTCTCTGTGTTTCCACCAAGCATTTGTACAAGTTGATCAACTTCTGCTCCGTACATAGAAGCCATTTTTTCAAGCTCTGCTTTAACATCTTCTTCAGAAGGTTTAATTTCTTCTGCTTCAGAAATAGCTTCCAATGTTAAATTAGTTTTCACACGTTTTGCAGCATCTTCACGCATTTGTTCTTTCAGAGCATCTTCATCTTGCCCTGAGAACTGAGCGTACATATCTAATGTCATACCTTGCATTTGAAGTTGTTGTTCGAATTCACGAACCATTTGATTAACTTCCGTATCCACCATCGCTTCAGGAATGTCTACTTCAACGTTATCTGAAGCTTTTTGGATTAGTTCTTCACGCTTTTTATTTTCAACTTCTTGCTTTTTGTTTGTTTCTAACTCTTCACGTTTTTTCTTTTTCAACTCATCTAATGATTCGACTTCTTCATCGACATCTTTCGCGAATTCATCATCAAGTTCTGGTAACTCTTTTGCTTTCACTTCATGAATTTTCACTTTGAAGACAGCTTCTTTACCAGCTAAATCTTCTGCATGATATTCTTCTGGGAAAGTAACTGTAACTTCTGTTTCATCGCCAGCTTTCTTACCAACAAGCTGTTCCTCAAACCCAGGAATGAATTGACCAGAACCAATTTCTAATGAATGATTTTCCCCTTTACCGCCTTCAAAAGCTACTCCATCTTGGAAACCTTCAAAGTCGATTACAGCAGTATCACCATCTGCAATTGCTTCATCTTCTTTAACTATAAGTTCAGCGTGACGCTCTCTTAAGTTTTCAATTTCTTTTTCAACGTCTTCATCTGTAATTTCAACAGATTCTTCCTCTACTTCTAAACCTTTATATTCACCAAGTTTAACTTCTGGCTTCACTTCAACTTCAGCAGTAAAGATTAATTCTTTTCCTCTTTCGATTTGCTCAATATCCACTGCAGGTTGAGCAATAGGGAAGATATCCGTTTCTTCTACTGCACTTGTATATGCAGCTGGTAATACAATATCTACCGCATCTTGATAAAGTGCTTCTACGCCAAAACGTTTTTCGAATATTCCACGAGGAATTTTCCCTTTACGGAATCCTGGAATTTGAACGTCTTTCGATACTTTTTTGAAGGCTTGATCTAGTGCCTGCTCAAATTCCTCAGCAGATACTTCAAACGTTAGTACACCTTTATTACCTTCTTGTTTTTCCCATTTTGCTGTCATTATTTATTCCCTCCAAAATCTATAATACAAATTTCTTGTTTTCATTAATGGAATGATCACTGATCGCTATTTACAACCATCTCATTATAACATAATTGCTAATGGTTTCAAGCATTTTAAGCTATTCTTCAATGATACTTAAATATAGTGAGTCGCACATTTGAATGGAATCCATCCATTTCTTCACATCATCTGTTATTTCCTCAATATCTATATCCATTTGTAGATAACGTTTTGCTAAATAAATTGCTGCAGTGATAAATGAATCCAATTGTTCATTCAGTGTTTCAAAAGGATATATCACATAAAAATATCGGTAAATAAGCTGATCGATCAGTTGCTGCATAGAAGGATTGTTTTCCATCCTAATTTCCAACTCTTTCTTAGCTAAGTGATATTCTCCTAAATCTTCTATTGCACTTATCTGAGTAGGTATAATATCCAAACTTACATCAAACTTATGTATGGTAATAACTTCACTAACTTTACAATCAACAATCCATTCGACTAGACAGGTCTTCACAACAGGATGTATTTGATTATTTTCAAGTAATGGAAACATATCAGATGTAGGACTTACCTTTAATGCTCTAAGTTTTTTTATAAGCTGCCATTGCTTTTTATGTTGATCCTGATTGATTGCTTGCTGTAACTCATCTATATGAATTGAAGAATGATCTTTTTCAATATCTATCTTCATACTTTGACTCATTTCATATAGTTGTTGAAATGGTTCCCTTAAAAGCTCTGGTACATTATTTTGTTCAAACTCATAATCCACTTGTTCCATAAGTATTTCATACTGACTCGTCTGAAACAAAATAGTTAAGTAAATATGTAGGTAATGGTAATAATGTTCATCTTTATTTGCTATAAGTTCTTCACAAAGATCTTGTGCATCTTGATAATTGCCTAACTCCATTAAACACATTAGTTTTCCTATGTATATCTCATGACTGCTTGCATGATATTCTATTAAATGGTTGAGCTTGTCCAAAGCTTCTTCATACCGTTTTTCCTGTAATGCCCTTAAACTTTCATCCTCTAATGTTTTCTTAACTGAGGGAAACAAAACTACATTATCTACTTCCTTATAATTCATTTCTTCACCCCACTTTCTACATACAAATTAACAATAATTTATATATACCCTATAAATTATAACTTAAACACCCTAAAAATAGCTACATGCCTTCATGTAAATATATCTAAGCAAAAATATTAATACTTAAACCATTTCGATGTACATTAATACATTCTAGAATTTCTTACTTAAATCCTGCCAATAGACAGAACTTCTGAATAGATGATTAATTTTAACAAAATTCGACTAAAATCACCATTCTTGAGCCCTCATCTCAAAATATATCTCTACTAAACTATTTTCTTATTTTTTCTTTCACTCTTGTACATCATGGATAAATGCAGTGATACCAATAGGTAGCAGCCGTTCCTAATACATTTAAAAATCTATAAAATACAGAAGCTGATTAATTGAATGTATATTTATTAGGAGGTCAACTATGAAAAAAATAAACAATATCACAAACCATTCCTATGTAAATTCAAAAGTAGGAGTAATTGGCATGGGTTATGTCGGACTTCCTCTAGCTTTATTATTCTTAAACAAAGGATATCAAGTTACTGGAATTGATATTAATCAATCTAAAATTAACCAATTACAAGACGGAAAAAGTTATATCCCAGATATTAAAGACAAAGAACTACATGAAGCGCTACAATCCGATAGTATTATATTCACTTCAGATTATGATGTAATAAGTCAATTAGATATTATCGTAATATGCGTACCAACGCCTTTAACGAGTAAACAAATTCCTGATCTTAGTTATATCAAAAATGTAAGTGAAGAAATCTATCCAAGACTGCAAATTAATCAGTTAGTTATTTTGGAAAGTTCCACTTATCCAGGAACTACTCGTGATATTCTCTTACCTATATTAGAAAAAAGCAAATTACAGATTGGCTTAGACTTCTATCTAGGGTATTCTCCTGAAAGAATTGATCCCGGAAATAACACATTGAAAGTAGAAGAAATTCCGAAAGTAGTTGGCGGTATAACCGATGATTGCCTGCAAAAGGTATCCGATTTCTATCAAAATGTATTTGATGAAATAGTTCCAACTTCTTCCGTTGAAATAGCTGAGTTATGTAAATTACTGGAGAATAGTTACCGTTTTATAAATGTATCCTTTATTAATGAATTGGCAATGCTTTGCGACCAATTAAAAATTAATTTATGGGAAGCAATAGATGCTGCTAGTTCGAAACCATATGGTTTCCAACCATTTTACCCAGGTCCTGGTATTGGTGGGCATTGTATTCCCATTGATCCACTGTATTTGTCTTGGATAGGTCAACAACATGGATTTCAAAACCAATTCCTTTCTTTGGCAGAGGAAAAAAACAAAGATATAAGTCAATATGTAATCAATCAAATTAACAATCTAGTTAATGAAGAAAAACCTACTAGTGAGGCAAATATTCTTATCTGCGGAATATCTTATAAAAAAGATTCGAATGATGTTCGTACATCTCCGCCTTTAGATATCATGAAAGCCTTATTAAATAATTTTAAGAACTTGGAGTACTTTGATCCTTCAGTTCCAACTGTTACAATCAACCAGAAAACATATCACAGTACGAAAATAACTCCTCAATTATTGAAAGAAATGGATATTGTTGTCTTATTGGTGGATCATTCCACCATTCCTGTTCAGGAGATACTAGATCACGCAAGTAAAGTTTATGATACTAAAAATGTAACGGCTGGATTATCCGGAAATGCTAAAGTATTTTTATTAGGTAACGGAAATATGTCTTCCTAGGTGATGGATTATGATATCAATTATTACTTGTACAAATCGAGACCATATGATGGAAAATATCTTCCATAACTATATTTCACAATCTCTAGAGAACAAGGAATTAATTATCATTCTAAATAACGATAGCATTAATTTAGACATGTGGTTATGCAAAGCTACCAATTATTCGAATGTATCTGTTTTTCAATTACCTGAATGGAAATCAGCTAGCGAGTGTAAAATGTTTGCAGCTCAACAAGCATCCTATGATTATATTGCAAAATTTGATGACGATGACTACTATGCCCCCAATTATTTAGCATCCATTTGGTCTATTTACAAGACCAATAATGACGTAGATATTATAGGAAAGAGTACGGTTTATGTTTATTTTCAGAAGAGCAATTACCTTGGTATCTTACATTCTAATAAAGAAAACCAATATACAGATCGAGTAGTAGATTCAACATTGACTTTCAAAAAAGAAGTGTTATCCAAAGTGCCTTTCATTAGGAGTAAGTATGGCTCTGACACAAAATTTCAGAAGGATTGTATTTATTATGGTTTTAAGATTTATTCTACAGACAGATTTAATCATGTTGTTTTCCGTAGCGAACACCTTCAACAACACACGTGGAAAATTACAGATCATCAATTAATGAATGCATGTACAGATCTTATCTGTACAAATGATTTTAATTCTATAATTCAACAGTAATTACAGAAAATGTATGCCTATTTTGTAGATATCAATTATATCCCCCCTATACGCATTTTCATAATTTTCATAGTATATCTAGATCTAGCTTCCAAGCTATAAGGGGGAATGAAATTGACAAGATATTTAGTTACTGGTGGTGCTGGTTTTGTAGGGTCAAATATTGCAAGAAAGCTTATAACAAATGGCGAATCGGTTAGATTACTAGATAATTTCAGTACTGGAAATAAGGAAAATATAGCAGATATCAGTGATAAATTAGAGATAATTAATGGAGACTTTACAAGTAATGCAATTGTTAAAGAAGCTATAAAAGATGTAGATATCATTTTACATCAAGGAGCTATTCCTTCTGTTCCAAAATCAATCGACAATCCAATATTATCTAATTACGCAAATGTGAACGGTACACTCACTCTTCTAAATGCTGCAGTAGAGGAAGGTGTTAATCGATTTGTATATGCTGCATCTTCTTCCGCTTATGGTAATAACAAGAAGTTACCAAAACAAGAAGATATGACCGCTAATCCTATGTCTCCATATGCTGTTAGCAAATATACAGGCGAATTATATTGTAGAGTATTCTATGAAATATACGGATTAGAAACAATCTCCTTACGTTATTTCAATGTGTTCGGTCCTAGACAGAATCCGTATTCAAAATACGCTGCAGTCATTCCAGCTTTTATAGATTCCATTATTCATGATCAATCACCTATTATATATGGAGACGGTACGCAATCAAGAGACTTCACTTATATCGATAACATTGTATCTGCTAATCTACTTGCTGCTACTGCTAAAAAGTTACAAGGGGAAGTAATTAATATCGGCACAGGGTCACAAATTCAATTAAATGAATTAGTAGATCGAATTAATAACATCTTGGGGAAGAACATCCCTGCTATTCACACAGAGGACCGTGCAGGTGACGTTAAACATTCTTTAGCTGATATACAGCGTGCGAAAAAAATTATAAACTATGAACCAATTACAACATTTGATGAAGGCTTGGAGAAAACGGTTAAATGGTTTGACCAATAGAAACACAACAGAAAAAACAAGTGGGTAAAGTCATAAACAGTTGATTTTGCTCGCTTTTTCTTTTCTTTCTTAGATTTCATTTCGCACTACAATATACTTTATGAAATCCACTAATGTGTAGCACTTTTACGCACTTCTCCTAACACTTCCAAGTTTCTAATTCATACTATGTATAAGATGTTATTTAAATACTGGAGGAAATCATAATGATAAATAAATCAGAAAAAGACAACCCATTAAAAGGAAAACATATTTTAATCTATGATCGACTATGGTGGATTCAAGGACAGAGAGCGTTGCTTTTACAAAAATATCATCCAAACTTAGAAATAATGTCCTATCATGATTTTATAGATTTAGTAAAGGAAAAGGGAGTCAAAGGGATTAATAAGGAATACGAAATAATATCAACCTTAGGTTTGTGGACAGCTGAACGCCTAATTCAATACAATGTCCATGTAAATTCTTCTGTTGCTGGTTCATATAGTTATCTAGCTTCAAACCAAGATGACTTTCGCGAATGGTCTGAAGAAATCAAGCCGAATTATAGGTACATCAAACAGGTAATTAATAAAATAGATAGGATTGGTGCTGTAAATAGGAAACTAGCCAAGACAATTAAAAAATACTGTCCAGATAAACATGTAGAATATATGAAAGCTTTTGTTGAAACAGACAAATTTAAGCCAATGTCGTTAACTATGAATGACTCATCGACATTTACCATTGGTTGGGTAGGTAATGCCGATAAGCGATCGAAGAATTATCATACGGTATATAAAGCAATAAAAGATCATTTTAAAGATGATCCTACAGTTCAATTTAAAGAGGCAACAAAAGAAACTCGAATTGATAGAGAAGATATGCCAACATTCTATAATTCCATTGATTTATTACTTGTTACTGGAGTAAATGAAGGTCTTCCAAACCCCGCTATGGAAGCTTATGCATGTGGAGTACCCGTATTAGGTACTAATATTGGTATCATTAAAGATTGGGCATCACCTAATGCAAAGACTTTAATTCTTAATTCCGATGACCCTAAAAAATTTATAAATAAAATTAACCAATTAAAATCTAATCAAAAACTTCATCAAATCCTAAAAAAAGAAGTTCGTAAAAATACAGAAAACAACTGGACAATTCAACACAATATTGATGACTGGTTATATACATTATTCAATATAGGGGGTGAACGTTAATGAAAAAAATATGTATAGCTGTTTATGTTTTTGGAGATTACACTCGCTATGCGCCCTATTATATTTATAGCATTTTAAAAAGTTATTCAGATTACTATGTGAAGGTATTTTGTAAAGATCCTCTTTCAGCAAATGAAAACAAAGCCTTAGACCTAATCCGAAATCAAGTTTCACCTAATTTCGAAATTGTAAAAGGATATCTAGACGAATATATTAATCTAGAAGAACCATCAAAAATGGTGGGTAGTATTGGAACTTTATTACGATTCTTAATTCCTTATGAGGAATTTAAGGACTTTAACTACGTTTATATAGGAGATATCGACTTTTTAATTATTCGAGAAAAGCCCACTTTATTAGAAGTTCATAAAAAACATTCCAAAAAAATTGGCGTCCCTTATAGTAATGTCATCCGTCCCAATTCAAAACGACTTACAGGTCTTCATTTTTTCAAAGTAAAAGAGTACTATGAAAAGATGAACCCTATCATTCTAAATTATTTGAATAATCCCGATCAACTCTATAATGAAGTAAAAGAATTACGTTACGATGAAGAGTTTTTGTATACAATTATCGAGAAAGGTATTGGTTTTGGCAAAATTGAGGAACATTTTTTTCGACCTCCACACGGTTTTCATATTGGAGTAGGAAGACAAGGAGACGATAAGGAAAGACTAAGAAAAGTAGATCGTTATTTAAATCAGAAAAAACTAATTAACCAAGGAGTTATTGATCAATTAGATGCATATTATAACGATCCGATATTTAAGGAAATAATGCTATTAAGTCCGGATAAAGATATTAAATTTCTTGAAGAACGAGTAAAGCACTTTAAATCACGATAGAAAAAGTGAACCTTGATGGTTTTCATATAGTAAAAACAGCGATAAATAATTCATCGCTGTTTTTTACAATTTTTAGTTAAACAAGTTGCATTATTGGATAATTACTTTCAATATAACGCAACTGTTTACTTTTTCCATCTGCAAGAACAGAGTGTGTTATATAATGCTCATTCTTACACTGTATCCCTTTTAAAAATATATTAGAGGTAATTCCTGTTGCAGAAAATATACAATCATCTGTTGAGACCAACTGTTGATGTCGTAACGGGGCTTCCAGTTCATATATCCCCATCTCATTACATCTTCTAATCTCATCTTCATTTCGAGGGATTAATTTGGCTTGCATTTCTCCCCCTAGACAACGACTAGCTACAGCTCCTAATACACCTTCAGGGGCTCCTCCAATTCCATAAAACATATCAATATCTAAATCTTCCATACATGTAGCTGCTGCATATATAACGTCACCGTCCGAAAACAAGTTTACGTTGGCTCCAATATTTCTGATCTCATCAATATACTTTTGGTGCCTTGGTCGATCCTGGATAAGAATATTTAAATCCTCAATATTTTTCCCTGTTGCATCAGCAACCCTAGAAAGATTTATATCTAGAGTTGCTTCTATATCAATAACCCCTTTTGCATTAGGACCTACAACCATTTTTTTCATATACATGTCAGGGGCATGTAAAAGTGTACCTTGAGGTGCTGCAGCAATTACTGTTATTGCATTTGGTTGACCATTTACTGTTGGTGTCGTTCCTTCTATTGGATCTACAGCGATGTCAACAGCTAATGCAATTCCAAGGCCCACCTTTTCCCCGATATATAGCATAGGAGCTTCATCTATTTCCCCTTCTCCAATAACAACTGTTCCATCTATCTCCATTTTATTTAATTGTTCCCTCATTGCTTTCGTTGCAGCTCCATCAGCAGAAATTTTATCACCACTTCCCACCCATGGTTTTGAAGCTATCGCTGCTATTTCAGTAACTTTCAAAAAATCAAACAGTAAAGACTGCATGAAGTATATCCCCCTTGGATTTAGCTGCAATGTGAATCTGCAGCTACTTCTTGATTTTGTTTTGCTAAGAATTTATTTTCATTTTCTGTTATTTTATCGACCTTTCTCTTTGAACCTTCTGCCCAGCTTACATTTAAATATGCTTCCACTACTTTTATTGCTACTTCTTCACCAATAATTTGAGCACCTAACGTGATTACTTGAGCATTGTTACTCAATTGCGCTCTTTCTGCAGAATAGACATCATGAGCAAGTGCAGCACGAATACCAGGGTATTTATTTGCAGCTATACAAACACCAATTCCTGTACCACAAATTAATATTGCCCTATCAATTTCTTCTTTACTAATTGCTTCTGAAACTTCATATGCAACATCCGGATAATCAACAGCATTACAAGAATAACAACCATAATCTACAATTTCATGTTCTGTTCCAGATAAATATCGATTAATTGCTTCTTTTAAATCAAATCCATTATGATCACTACCAATTCCAATTTTCATGGTGTATCCTCCTACTTTTACTTTGTATTTTCATTTTAGTTTATAATATATATTTTTTCAATCATTTGTTTTCATTTATTTTTATTTAGTTTCGTTTTGAAGTTTTTTATCGAAAAAAAAGAATCAGAATTTGTGATCTGACTCCTTTTCTTATTTGTTTTTACGAACTACAAATACAAATACAAATTAACTTGCTTGTGATTGTTGTTCTTTTATAAAGGATAAAAATGCATGAAGAATAAGATAAGAAGACGTTGCTCCCGGATCTTGAGCACCTACAGATCTTTCTCCTAATCTACTAGAACGTCCTTTTCTAGAAATTAAATCCTTTGTTGATTCCATTCCTTTTTTCGCTTCTACAACAGCACTTTCAAATGAAGTATAAAAGTCTTCGTTTGTATTAAATTTTGCCTCTAATTCTCTAGCAAACGGAGCAAGTGTATCTACCATAGTTTTATCTCCAATGTCGGATTGTCCTCTTTCTTTAATCCCTTTCGCGAATGCAAGCCAGTAATTGATTAAATCTTCCTCATTTAATATTGACTTATTTTTTACTTGTTTTGCACCTCTCATAAATCCAGTAGCATAAAGTGGCCCAACCGATGAACCAACTGCATTCAAAAATGTTTTACCAACGGTAAGATTTATCTTGGCTATATCTTCTTCATCAGAAAGATCACCATCTAATTTTTCCTTCACTGCTTGCCATCCGATTGACATTGTTACACCGTGATCTCCATCTCCAATTTTACGGTCCAATTCACATAAATAATCTTTTTCTTCTTCAATCATATCTACAATATTTTGAAAAAAATCTTTAAATTCTCTTGATGTAAATTCCATGTTAATCCTCCTAATACTGTTGATCTACTTCTGAACAAACATTGGACAATTGACAGGGTGATCAATTGCTTTCTTAAGTTCATCATCTAGTTTCATTAAAGTTACGGAACAACCGCCCATTTCTAAAGAAGTTATATAATCACCAACATATGAACGGTAAATATGAATACCTTTTTCTGATAGCATTTGTTCTACTTTTCGAAATATAATATATAATTCCATGCGTGGGGTGGAACCTAATCCATTTACTAATACAGCTACTTCATCTTGATTTGTCAAAGGCATATCATTTAAAATATCCGTTACAAGTCGTTCTACTACTTCATCTGCAGTACCAAGTGGTCCTTTTTCAAGACCTGGTTCACCATGATGACCAAGACCAATTTCCATTTCATTTTCACCTAACTCAAAACTAGGTTCACCTGTTTGCGGTAAAGCGCACGGAGATAGACCAACACCCATTGAACGAGAATTTTCATTTGCTTTTTCTGCCATACGAATTACATTGTCTAAGTCATAACCAAAATCGGCTGCTGCTCCAGCTGATTTGAAAATAAAGAACTCGCCTGCAATCCCTCGACGTTTCTCTTTTTCTTCTTTAGGAGCAGAAGCTACATCGTCTGAGCCTAATGCAATCTTAACTTTAATATCCTCCTCTAAGTCCGCCATTTCTGCAGCCATACCAAAATTCATTACATCTCCAGCATAATTACCATGAAGATAGGCAACACCAGCTCCTTTGTCAATAGCCTTTGTAACCTCAAAAATTGGATCAGGAGATGGAGATGCAAAGATATTTCCAATTGCTACTCCATCTGCCATTCCTTCACCTACATACCCCAAGAAACCAGGCTCGTGTCCAGAACCTCCACCTATCAAAATACCGACCTTATTCTCTTTTGTTTCACGTGTGGTTACTAATGCACGTTTATTTTGAACTGATTGTTTTATAAAATCTGGATGTGCTTTGACGTAACCTTCTAACATTTCTTCTACTACATGGTTTGGATTATTTAAGAGTTTTTTCATTGTTGTATGCACCTCTCATTAATTAATCTTTATTTTATGTTAACATAAAGCGTTTACACTAATATTAAGTCTCAATATCAGTGTACAGTCTATTCATTAAACGATAGCTTCGTCCTTTGATCCTTTTGCTTTCTCTTCTTCGGGTAATTTCAAGAACCTTGTCATAATAGCTGCTGCAAAATATAATCCTGCAAGTAACCACATTAATCCTTGAGTACCAATGAAGTCATAGAATAAAGCAACAAGAGCCGGACCTACGAATACACATAAACCTGCTCCCAGATTTAAGATAGACATTGCAGCACCTTTGTCCCCGTCTCCAACTAACGATGGAGTTAAAGCAGAGAGTGGTACAAAACCAGCTAAACATGCCCCCCATAACATTCCAATTGCTCCAATTAAGAATACGTTTCCAGTAAACACTTGCGGTACATAGAACATCATTAACGTAAATACACCACAACCTACTGCACCAATCCAAGTAATAGTATTTCTCCAACCAAATTTATCACCAACATAGCCAAATATTAAATTAAATGCGATGTTTGAAATAAAGATGGTTCCCCAAATATTCAACCATACTGTCGTTGAAATTCCTTGTCCTGATAAATAAATTGGCAAGAACAACGGAAACGCATATTGCGACGCTTGGTTAATTATTCTGACAATACCTGCTATAGCAACTTTGGGTTCTCGTTTTAAAATAGTTACCCCATTTAACAATTCTTTAAATTTACTACTTTTACTTTCTTTCTCTTCTAGGTCAAACTTATCTTTGTTAACAATTAAAGCAAAGTAAGCTCCTAATATTACCCAGAATACTGCACTCCACATAGTTGGAATATGTCCAACCCAATTAATCATAATACTAGAATAATATGCACCAAGTACACTTAGTCCACCTGTAAATACAAACCAGAACCAACCTACCGCTGTGCCTAGTTGATGTTTTGGAGTACGGTAGGTGACCCATACAAGAAATGAATAAGCAAACAACGGATACCCAAATCCACGTAGTGCGTACGTAGGAATCATTAACTCATATACTAAGTTTGGCATAGCTAACCCAACAAAAAGAACGTGTCCAAGTAGATAAAGCACTAATCCCATCGTCATTGTTTTCCTTGGACCGAACGCCTCTACTAGTACTCCAGATAACCACGCTGCAATTGCAATTGTTACACCATAAGATGTAGTAAGCACTGCTGCTTGCTGTACTGTTAATCCTTGATCTACTAAGTAAGGACTAATCCAAGCAAGTTCTAACCCATCACCCATCATAAAGATTAATACTCCAAAATACCCCCATACTAAATTGGCAGGAATACCAATCTTATCTAAAAAAGTCTGATTTTGACTTAAATTTTGCACAATTTTTCTCCCCCTTTATAGTGGTAACCTCTTACGGTTTCAAAATAATCTTTAGTGACTTATCTCCCTTTTTCATTAATTCGAATCCTTTTTCAAACTCTTCTAAAGGAAGTTGATGTGTCACTACTCCACTAGTAGGGAAATCTCCATTTGCCATTCCATCAATAACTAACGGATAGCAGTATGGCCCAAGATGTGATCCAAGTAAATCAAGTTCTTTACGATCGCTAATAATACTCCAATCAACCGTAACGGGTTCTCCAAATACACTAAATTCTACAAATCTACCTAATTTACGAATAGCATGTAGTCCTTGTTCTACTGATTTTGGATGTCCAGTAGCCTCAATATATATGTCACAACCATATCCATCAGTCATATCTTTTATTTCTTTCACGACATCTGTCTTACTTGGATTCATAACAATATCTGCTCCGAACTGTTTAGCAAGTTCTAAACGGTCTTCTTTCATATCTAATACTATTAATTTAGCAGGTCCTGATTTTTTAATGGCACCAATCATACCTAGACCTAATGTACCCGCACCAGAAAGAACAACGAAATCTCCTAATTGTACTTGAGCACGTTGTACCGCATGTAAGCTACAAGCATATGGTTCAATGAGTATAGCATCTTCAATTGGTAAATCTTCTGGAACTTTATAGTTAATCGCTTCTTTCGTAAACTTCATATATTCCGCCATTCCACCATTTACGTTATTTTGGAATCCATATAAATCATGTTTTTCACACATCCAATATTGACCTCGATTACAGAAACGGCACTCCCAACAAGGTACAATTTGCTCAGAAATAACACGGTCACCTATTTTAAAATCAGTCACTTCACTACCTTTTTGCACAATCCGACCAATAAATTCATGACCAGGAATCATCGGAGCTTTAATATATGCAGGTTGTGTTTCATCTCCCCAAAAACTGGGTGCACCTTCATACGCTTTAATATCCCCAGCACAAATTCCACAAGCCTCTAATTTCACAATAATTTCTTTTTCATTTTCTAGTTTTGGAGTCTCTACACTTTCTTCAAATTTATAATTTTTAGGGCTATATGCTACAACAGCTTTCATATGTGTTGGTATTTCTTGCTGTTTCTTCATTTCTGTTTTTTCTACTGCTTTCTCCATTCTTTCATCTCCCTTGTTAATAGTTAATAAAAATTAATTTCAATATTCCGTTTTGAAATCGTTTTCAAATTATAATTATATATTATCATCCATTTTCGTATTGTCAACAATTTCTTTTAATTTCTATTGTTTATTATCTATATGATGATTTAATGAATTTATTCGAAAGTAAACGAAAGTATTTTTACTTCTTTATTGATTAAATTTGTAAAATAACCTAATATGAAACTAGATTACTTATAAGGGTGAAGTTTCATGAAAATGTTTGCTAGTGAAAGAAGAAATAAAATTATTGCTCTATTACAAGAACAAAAAAGAATTACTGTAAAAGATATCTCTTCACAAATAGGGGTATCTGAAGCAACTTTACGTGCAGATCTAAACAAAATGGAAAATGATGGCTTACTAACAAGAACGCATGGTGGGGCAATCATAAATGAAGAAAATGAAACAAGTTTCAATGCAAGAAAAAAAAGAAATAGAGAGGAGAAAGTTCAAATATGTAATAAGGCTTTTGAACTTATCGAAGAAAAGCAATGTATTTTACTAGATGCTAGTTCCACTGCTCTAGAACTAGCACGTCTATTAAATCAATCCTCAAAGAGAGTAACAGTAGTAACAAGTGGTATTCAAACTGCCTTTGAATTAAAAGATAATCCTGATATCACTACAATTTTGATCGGAGGAGTCGTTACAAAAAAATCCGCTTCGATCGAGGGTACTTTAGGTATCGATATTTTAGATAACGTTAATATTGATATTATGTTTACCTCTGCAAATGCCTTCTCTTTTGAGAATGGCTTAGAAGACTTTAATCTATATGAAGTACAATTAAAAAAGGATATAGTCCGAAGAGCTTCAAAAGTTGTTGCTCTTATTGATTCCACAAAAATTGGCAAATCATCAAGTGCCGTATTTGCAAAGTTCGATCAGATAGATCGGATTATAACAGATCAACCTATAGATCCGTTATTTAATAGCAAATTAGAATCACATCAGATAGAAACAATCGTAGTGTAATCTTTATTATAAAAAAAGCTCTCGGTGATGCTGAAGCAATAGAATTCCGTCCTTTATCAGCTCAAGAACGTTTTACTGCTTTACAAACTGGTGAGGTATAGCAAGTTCTGAACCAGCTATGTTAACCGCATTGCAAAACGCCATTAATAAAGAAGAAGAAATTGTTGTGCCTTTATGGAACCCACATCGCGTGTTTTCTGAAATGGACTTAAAATACTTAGAAGACCCGAAAAATTTATTTGGTGATGCTGAAAAGATTCACCATGCTACACGCCAAGATTTCAGCAATGATTTCCCTGAAGTTAACCAATGGTTTAAAAACTGGAAAATGTCTGATGAACAAATTGGTGAGTTAATGAGTTATGTCAATGAAGCAGAAGAAAATGGTCAAGAAGCCATTGCTGGCGCTGAAAAATGGGTCGAAGAGAATAAAGAATTAATTAATGAATGGTTAGAGAAATAAAGAAAAGCAGTCGGTTTTATATTCCGACTGCTTTTTTATACACCTATTCAAGCATCCACTGAGGTTTTCCAAAACCTTGGAATTTGTCATCGATAATTTGTTCAAATTCATCTGATTCCACAATTTCTTTAATATCTTTCACCCACTGTTCTTCCAAATCTTCTGTGTTTACAACAACTCGATTTCGATAATCATCTGGCATATCTTCTAATACTAAGGCATCCAATAAATCCATATCTGCTGAAAGCGCAAAATTCCCTGGTACTGCTGATGCATCCTCAGAATCTACTAATCGTGGTAATTGAGCAGCTTCTACTTCTTGGAACTCAAGATTTTTAGGGTTCTCTACAATATCTTTAGCCGATGCTTTTAAGGGATCTACCTCTTCACTAATTTCAATAAGACCCGCATCCTCCAACATGATTAATGTTCTAGCTAGATTCGTAGGATCATTCGCAATGGTAATCTTACTACCATCTTCAATTGATTCAATACTATCAAAGGAATTAGAATATAATCCCATAGGGGCAGTAGGTACAATGATTACTTCAGATAAATCCATTCCATTTTCCTCTGCGAATGCTTCATAATAAATTTTATGCTGAAAAAGATTAGCATCAATATCCCCATTATGTAATGCATTATTCGGTTGAACGTAATCCGTAAACTCTGTATTATTCACTTCATAACCCATTTCTTCTAGTAATGGTGCAATTGCGTCTATAACCATATCACTATAAGGGCCGACAGTTGCGCCAAATTCAATTGTTTTCTTTTCCCCATCTCCACCTTCAACTTCTTCGCTACCGCAGGCTGCCAATATTGTAACACTAACTAAAATGACTAAGAATAATTTCCACTTCATATTAATTCACTTCTCCATTCTCTATCTTTTATTTACACTCTTTGCAATAAAATCACCTAAATATTGAATGAATTGCACTAGTACAATAAGAACAATAACTGTTGTAAACATCACGGTATCATCATATCGATAATATCCATACCGAATTGCTAAATCACCGATACCGCCTCCTCCAACAGTACCAGCCATAGCTGAATATCCGACTAAACTGATTGCCGTTATAGTAAGTCCACTAATAAAACCAGGTTTTGCTTCTGGATAAACAATATCTTTAATAATTAACCAAGGCGATGCTCCTGTTGCAATTGCAGCTTCAATCACCCCACGGTCAATTTCTCTTGCAGCAGATTCTACGATTCTTGCATAGAAAGGAATAGCTGCAACAGATAATGATACGGATGCTGCTAATGGACCTGTTGTTGTATCGACTAACCATTTTGTAAATGGAAGTAAAAATACAAGTAGTATAATAAATGGAATCGAACGAATTAAATTAACGACAATACCTAACGTAGATTTAATTAGTCTATTTTCTAAAAATAAACCTTGGTCTGTGACATATAATAGAATGCCAATAGGCAGTCCAATAATTAATGCAACAAGTAAACCAAGACCAACCATCAACATGGTCTCTAAGAAAGCTTGGTTTAGCTCAGGAAGTATATCAAAAATACTAGCGAGATGCATATTGAATCACCTCCACTTGCTTCAAGCGTTCTTCTAAGTAACCAATAGCACTACTTATTTCAGAGGATTCTCCGTTTACCTCCATAATGAAAACACCTAATGGTTTATCTTTTATGTATTCTACTTTTCCGTGAAGAATATTTCCGCTTATCTTATGTTGTTGTAACATATCAGATACGACTGATTCAGCAGCTATATCTCCACGAAATTGAAGTTTAAGTAGTGTTCCAGTGCATTGCTTTAACAAAGCTTCCGGTAATTGAAAATCTAGAACTGTCTGGATAAAATCTTTCGTTAATCTCTCAACTGGATTCGCAAAAATGTCATATGTCTTTCCTTTTTCAATGACTTTACCATCTTGCATCACGGCGCAACGATCACAAATTTCTTTTACTACTTCCATCTCATGGGTTATGATGACAATAGTGATACCCATTTCTTCATTTATTCTCTTTAAAAGTTTTAAGATTGATTTAGTTGTACTAGGGTCTAATGCCGATGTCGCCTCATCACAAAGTAACACTTTTGGATTGTTTGCAAGTGCTCTTGCTATACTAACCCGTTGCTTTTGTCCACCACTTAATTGAGAAGGATATTGATTTGCTTTATCTTCTATTCCCACTAATTTCAATAGTTCCAGAGTCCTCTTATTCCGCTCCAACTTGCCAATCCCAGCTGCCTTTAGTGCAAATGAGACATTTTCCACCACTGTTTTGGAAGATACTAAATAGAATCCTTGAAAAATCATCCCCATGGATTGCCTTGCCTTGCGTAACTGTTTACTGTTTAAATCTAACAAGTCAATGCCATCGACAATCACTCTACCTTTTGTTGGTCTTTCCAGTACATTAATACACCGTAAAAGCGTACTTTTACCTGCACCGCTATATCCAACAATGCCATATATTTCCCCTTCATTGATATCAAGGGAAACTTGATCTACCCCAATTACTCTTTTCTTTTTAGTTTCATAGTATTTCTCGATATTTTCCAACTGGATCATCCACAACACACTCCATCAAAAAACCTTCTTTCATTCCGAAAGAAGGTTTTTACATATCATCACCTTATCTTTCAGAATAAAAATTCTGCAGGAAGAAGCACCACTCCTTAAAGGTAGGTTGCTGTGACATCATCGGTCCTGATCCCTCCGTCACTCTGGATAAGTTATTCAATTTTAAATTAAAAATAATAAGAATAATCATAATCTGATAATCCTGATTTGTCAATATGATTATATATTTTTATCTAGTGATTAAAGAGATACAGTTAAACCAAGTTCCATTGATACTAACCATACCATATTACTAATCGTCAATTATATCTAGCTGTAAGAGATTATATACTTTTAAGTAACTTTCAATTACTTCCTCGGTTCCAAATTCGTAGAAAAACGTATGAGTATAATAGCTATAATGAGAATGAGGCTCTTAACATAATTTAGAGCCCCCCTCGCGCTAGTGTTTTATGATGTGTTGTTTAATTTTTAGACAGTTTAAAATTCTCTACTAACTGTTGTAATTCTTCAGCTACAAGTGTTAAATCAGATGCTGAATTTGTAATTTCTTCCATAGAAGCGAGTTGTTCTTGTGTGGATGCTGAAACATTTTCCGCCTCATCTGAAACTGTATCACCAATAGAAGCTACCCCTTCAAATATAGAAGTAAATTGTTTAGTTGCAGTTGAAATTTCTTCAACTTCAGTAGTTACACTCATAATTTGATTCGTTATGGAGTCAACATAACCAGTAATTGTAGAAAATGATTGATCCGCATTATGTGCAATGGTAATTCCTTTTTCAACTTCTGTTGTTGCAGCTTTCATCGAACTCACTGTATTGGCTGTTTCCGACTGAATTGCACTAATCATTGTCTTAATTTGTTCTGCTGATTGAGAAGACATCTCAGCAAGTTTTCTTACTTCATCAGCTACAACAGCAAACCCTTTCCCATGCTCTCCAGCTCTTGCTGCTTCGATTGCAGCATTTAGGGCTAATAAGTTTGTTTGCTCGGAAATATCTGTTATAACATCAATAATTTTACTAATTTCTTCTGATTGATTTCCTAAACCTTCTATATTATTCGATAGTTGATGTGTATTCTCTTTGATAAATTTCATTTGACCTATTGTCGTATTCAGTGCTTTATTTCCTTCATTAACAGCTGATATGGTATTGGTAACTGTATTTGAAACCTCTTTCGAACTTGATTCAATAGTATGAATAGAATCCGTCATTTCCTTAGCTAATTTGGAACTTTGCGTTATATTGTTATTTAGATTACTCATCCCCTCAGCTACTTCTTGTACAGATGAAGAAATTTGTTCTGTTGCTGAAGTATTTTGTTCTGTACTTGCATTCAATTGTTCTGCAGAAGACGCTAAATGATTAGATTTATCTCTTACTTGCAGTATAATTCCATTCAAGTTTTCTCGCATTTTATTGAATGATTGTGCAAGTGTACCTAATTCATCATTTCTATATAAGTTTACCTCATCGCTTAGGTCTCCATGACTTATTGTGTTACTTGCACTTACAAGGTGATAAATCGGTTTAGAAATGGAGCGAATAATAAATATAATTAATACTCCACCAAGTACTAATGCGATTGTAATAACAAATATTGTCGTGTTTAAAATTGGACTCACATTAGATGAAATCTCACTATTAAACATAGCCCCCGCTATCTTCCAACCTGTAATCTCACTTGTAGCAAATGCTAATTGTTTTTCGTCACCTTCAAAAAGATAGCTGAACTTCCCACTTTCTGAATCATATAGTTTGGTGAAAAAATCTTCGGTTGCTTCAGCACCAGCCTCATAATCGGGATGACTAATATAATTTTGTGTTTCATCTAAGAGAAACAAATACCCTTCTTCTCCGATAGTGACTGAATTAATTATATCTGTTAAACTAGCCAGCTCAAGGTTTACTGCCACCACACCATTATTATTCGAAGTAGTTTTGGCAAGAGTCACCACCACTTGATTAGAAGAAGCCGATACATAAGGAGTTGTGACAATTACTTCTCCTTGATTGTCCATCGCTTGTTGATACCAAGGTCGCTCTCTTGGATCATAATCTGGCGGATTTTTAAAGGATGTAGGAAAGTTCATAAACTCCCCCGTTTCCGTCCCTACATATGTTTGTTCAAAAGCTACATCTTTCGCAGTTTGCATATTTTCTAAAATTCTTCCTGTCGCTTCATCTGCATTATCTTCTATATCCGATGGATCAATTGCAGTTGATAAGTATTCGATACTATCCATTTGGTCATTCATAAACTGATCAATTGTTTGTTTCATTATTTCTACGCTCTTTTGGGAAGAGTCTAACATACTTTCCTCAATCTTATTCTTTGCACTTTGGTATGAAGTTGCTCCAATTGCAATACTTGGGATTAATAATATGATAAGAAACGCTATTATTAATCTATTTCTTAAACTTATTGATTTCTTGGTTCTTTTTATCTTCTTCAAGATGTTACCTCCTGCTATAAGTAATTGTGCATTTATGAACTTTATATCGACCAAAAGCACTATAACTTAACAGCAAATACAAAAATAAAAATAATCATAAAAGTCGAATAATTATAGAACCATTACCACTTTTATGTTTCATACGTCTGTTATTTAATTCCTCATCCGGTTTGGTAAAAGAATGATTAACTGGGCCATTACACTTACAACAACTTAACCCATCAACGAATTTAAACTGTTGTTCAGTAAACACTTTTCTCATTGCATACATTCAAGTGTAGAAACTTTATCTTCATTCGACTTATTGCCAGCCATGATTTAACACTCTTTATATATTTAGTAGACCAGCACCTCGCAGCTCTGTTTATTAACCCCTTACCCTTCGACAGATAAATGCCAATGGTTGCTCCCTAAATGTTAATAATCCCTTTATATAAAAAAGACACCCTTGTTGAGGTGTCTTTAACTTCGGTTTCTATTTCCAGCCAACGATGCAATAAGGATCTCCACCCAATCTATGCTACTATAATCAAGTGTTCTAAAATACAAGAGAAACAAACAGAAGAAAATAATATTGAAACCGTCAATTTAAATTATTGAATTATTTAGATAGTATTAGCCAAACATTTCATCAATACCAACAAGTATTTCATCTAGATTATCTACTAGTGGAGAATGTCCACAATTTTTTAAAACACGTAGTGTAGCATTTGGGAGTGACTCAACTGTATTTTTTACATCCTGTAACTTAATGATCCGATCTTGCTCTCCGTAATAGCTCAGTACGGGTACTTGTATACTTTTTATTTTTCCATTGCCTTGAATATAACCATTATGCTCATCGGAAATATTAAAATGAGCAAGAGCCCAATAAATGTCTTCTAGGTTTCGTTGTTTCATTGTTTCTCTAATTAATGATTGAGATATAGACAAAGGAGGCTTCTTATTTGTATAAATACCTATGTTCCACATATTATTTAATGTATTAAAATCGTTATTTTGAATGGCTTTAGAGGGGATTGATATTTCGGGGTCTTGAGCCATCTCAGCTTTACTAGCATAATATTTTCCAGTGCTTGCACCTAATTGATCTTTCTTTTGTAACGGGTCTCCTTTAAGACTTACTGAACTCAAGAGGATCATTCCTTGCACAAAATCTGGATAATCAATAGCGAATTGCAGGCAAATTGGACCACCAGCAGACCAACCAACTAGAAAAATCCTTTTGATATGCATAGAATCTAAAAATTGATGAATGTCATTAGAAAAATCACGAACTGTTTTGATTAGAGTACCGTAAGTACTGTCGCCAAAACCTCTTAAATCAAGTGCATAAACCGTATATGATTTTGGATCAATTTCGTTTAATAATGTTGAATAATGTTCGCTTGAACACATATTACCATGAACCAGCACCACCACTTTTTCTCCATACCCCTTTGTCTGATAAGCAATGACTTCACCGTTATTTAGATTCACTCTTTTCTTAGGCATCTTACTCTCAGCTCCCTTTACTAACATATTATGGTAAAGGATTGTTGTAATCAAACGTAATTATAAATAGTCGATTTTTATTTCGAATTATCGAACCTTTTCAGATTCTCACCTTATTTATCTCCTCTATGTCAATCCCGGCACTTCGTCCTCTTGAAAGGCCTTAACTTGCTTGACGTTTTCCATCGGATTATAATCGAGATACCCTTCCTCGTGCCAAAATTTCGCCATCGTACTAATCGTTCTAGGGCGGATATTAAGGGTATTTACCGACAACCCTACCGTCTTATCTTTACGTCCTTCCGAGTTCTCATAACGGCGTTTCTGCGTTCTTATATACGTTATATAATCACGTATAGTATCCGGTATAATGTCCGATAAGTATCCGACGTGGTTAATATAGTCGCATACTGTTCGAGGACGTACACCCTCCGTTTCCTTTGCACGTAAGAATAAAGTCAACGCCTGTTGTAGAGTTAGTGGCTCGCTCGTTTTCCGTACAGTTGCCGGAGTATGTGGGACGTTATTTGTACGTGTGACTTTGCGATCACGTGTTCCGATTAATTTTCGTTTATTCTTGCGATTCACCTTCGAATGTTCGATGGCTTCCTGCTCGCTCGTTCAACGTCCTCCCTTGGAAAAAGAAAAAACCGCCATGTGAACGTGCTACTGTTAGGTAGTCTTATCGTTGATATGACGGTGTTTGTGCGCGATTTGTGCGCGGAACGTCCCAGGCAGGATTCGAACCTGCGACCCACAGCTTAGAAGGCTGTTGCTCTATCCAGCTGAGCTACTGGGACAAAAATTGGAGCGGGTGAAGGGAATCGAACCCTCGTCATCAGCTTGGAAGGCTGAGGTTTTACCATTAAACTACACCCGCAAACTCTATCTCTACGTAATAATTATGTATGCCGTCTTTTTTAACGGACAAGTAATATTATATGACCGTGGAGAGAATTTGTCAACAGGTTTTCTAAAAGAATTAACTGCTGGGACAAAAAAATTTAATACCGCTTTTTTATTATTGATCAAAAGCTCCTATTTTGTCCCAGTGATTATTCTTATATGGATGTTGTAAATGACATGTCCTTCAAATATTGACCATCAACTGTATAAAAGTTAACAGAAACAGACTGTTGGTCAGACCATTCTAGGATAGCATATGTTTTTTCAATCCGATTCCTTGGCATTCGTATACTACCTGGATTAATGAATAATTGATTACCTATTTTCTCTGCTCCGGCAATATGCGTATGTCCAAAACAAACAACTTTAGCTTGATGTTCTTCTGCTGCATAGGAAAGCGTGGTAAGGCTAGATTTTACTTGATGAAGATGTCCGTGTGTAATAAAGAATCGAATTCCGTCCATATCTTTAATTTCTTCGTTTGGATACCGTGGATCAAAATCACAATTCCCTCCAACCTTATAAAAAGGTTGGAGCTGATCTGCATCAAAATCTAATTCTGAATCACCACAATGGATATACCAATTGACTGCATGCCGATGTTTTATTTCATATAATTCTTTAGTCAAACCGTGACTATCGCTCGTTATTAATACACTCGTCATGCTTTTCCCTCCATTTCATTCCTTATAATGTATGTAACCATTTTTCTAGATGGTCAATCGCATTTTTCCGATGACTTATACGATTTTTTTCTTTAGGATCTAATTCAGCCATCGTCACTTCATATCCTTGTGGAATAAAAATTGGGTCATATCCAAACCCATGAGACCCTCGGGACTCACTCCCAATTTCTCCTTCACAAAAACCGGTTTTAAATATTGTATCCTGGTCAGGCTGTGCAATAGCTAAAACACAAATAAATCTTGCATTACGATCTTTTTCAGGAACATCCTGCATTTCCTGTAATACTTTCTCTATGTTCGCTTGATCATTCGTAGGTTCACCTGCATATCGTGCTGAGAATAAGCCAGGTCGTCCATCTAGAGCATCAATTATTAATCCTGAATCATCCGCAATTACAGCTGTATTGAAACGTTCACTAATTTCTTCTGCCTTTAAAGCTGCATTTTCTTCAAAAGTGGTTCCTGTTTCCTCAATATCTGGAATAGATTCTGGTAAATCCAATAATGATATTGCTTCAATATCAAAGCTAGCAAAGAATTCCTTGAATTCTTTCGCTTTCCCTTTATTTTTAGTAGCAACAATTATTTTTTTCATATGACTCCCCCTCACAATTAACTTTCCATTCTTAAACTAATTTATCAGCTAATATTTCTTTCTGTGTTTTCACCAGCTGCTGAATACCTTCTTCACCTAATTTAAGCATCTTTTGTAATTGGGCTGGTGTAAAGGTTGCTTCTTCTCCCGTTCCTTGAATTTCCACGAATTCACCTTTACCAGTCATCACAATATTCATATCTACTGCTGCTTCGGAATCCTCTTCATAATTTAAGTCTAGAATTTCCGTTCCGTTTGTTAACACGCCTACAGAAATAGCTGCTAAATAATCATGAATTGGCATCTTTTTTAATGTTTTCGATTCAACAAGTTTTGAAAAGGCAAGTGACATTGCTACGAATGCACCTGTAATAGAAGCTGTTCTTGTTCCTCCATCCGCTTGTATTACATCACAATCAATCCATACTGTACGTTCACCAATTTGATCTAAGTCGACAACTGAACGTAATGCTCTTCCAATAAGTCGTTGAATTTCCATCGTTCTTCCACTTACTTTTCCTTTTGAAGATTCACGAATATTTCTGTGGGCAGTAGCTCTTGGCAGCATGGCATATTCCGCAGTTATCCATCCTTTGCCCTGACCTCGCATAAACGGAGGGACACGATCCTCGATACTTGCATTACAAATAACTTTTGTATTTCCCATTTCTATTAGTACGGATCCTTCCGGATGCGATATATAATTGGTTGTTATGTTTATATTTCTTAATTGGTTTACTTGTCTTTGATCATTTCTCATTTATTTCTTCCTCCTCAATTGTACACTGAATAGCTTATCATATTTTTTCAAAAAGAAACATTCTCCTTATGTTTCCATAAGATTGTTATAACTACTATTTATATCTTAACAAATTAAAAAACCTCTATTCTACTTAAATTGTAGTAATAGAGGTTTTAATTTAAAATATTTTATAATTCTTCACTTGGTGAGAATACTTGTTTTGTTACTGGCTCTGTATATGCTTCTCCATTTTCATTTACGACTTTTTCTACATTCTCTACTTTTACATCGACTGCATCTATATTTGGCTGTTCCGTAAGTGTACGAACCATGGTTTCCATAACCTCATCAGCTATAATCCCCTGCTCACTATCAGCTAATATCTCCTTATTAAAGACGACTTCTAAAATACCATTACTCAATGTTGGTTCAGATGCAAGCCCCGCCTCTGGATTGAACACGTTCACTACTTTTGATTGGTGTCCAGGACCATCAATTAATTCTTCTATAATATTTGCAATGGCTTCATCTTCATTCGTTTCAATATACTGCGTTACTGGCACATAATATCGATTATTTTCTTGTTCGACTGGATAATACATTGTTACAGGTTCACTCTGTAAATAATCCAACGTATCATTGTTAATTATATTAATTCCATTTGCTCTTGAATAGCCAGAATTAATCGGGGTACCATTTACGGGCATTTCTTTTAAGTCTTGACCATTTACTCGTAGCTTAACTTTATGAACATTTTCAAATTGTGTTAACGTATGTGTAACAGATTCTAGTATTTGTACTTCTTGGTTTTCTTCATACTGGGTAAATTCTTCTGATAAATCTACAATAATTGTTCCATCCTCTTGCAAATTAACTCCACGTACTTCGGTACCTTCTGGTAACACCGCTTGGAAGCCATTCGGAAGAAGAGGTGTTACTGGACCACCTTTTACAAGATGCTCTAATACTTGTGCTGCAACTTCGTTTGTATCTGGGACTGGAAGTTCTAGTGTTTGAGAAGCAACCATTCCATTTGCATCTAGGAGATATAAGTCTCTAGATACTGTTTCGGCCGTTTCTTCAGGTGTAGCTGAAACATCTTCCTCATCTACTTTGTCAAGATTATCTACTTCCTGTGCATTTTGAGGTGGATCAATTTCATCAAGTGATTGTTCTCCATCAAAACACCCAGATAAAATAGTGGCAATACTAATTGACCCCGCTAATAGCATTAATCGCTTTTTCATGCAAAATACCTCCCACGATGGTTTGTACTACTATATATACGAGCCTATATAGAAAATAGACCAATAATAGAATAAATTTCCTATAAATGATGTTAAATGGCATGAAAGCAGAAATATATGCAATTAAAACGATGAAACAGCTTTTAATCTATGGTGTTTTTATTTCTCAAAGATAACCTCCACATTGATTAACAAATCCTCATTTTCTTGAAATTGGATTTTAATGCTTGTTTCATGCAGGATAAAACATAAAAGTTCCAATCCTTCATAAAAGATGATTGGAACTTACGTATTAATCAATATAGCTATATTATTTACCAAACTTTATTTGTTGATATATTTGCTTGTTTAATGGTTAGCATTTGGAAATTAGATTCATGGAATATTGTTTTTGCAATTTCAATAAAGATCTCCAAATCGCCTGTTGTATAAAATTGATGAAGTGGGACGAGGTCACTACGGTTCATAATTTGATGAGCCTCAAGAAGTGTACTTGTTTCTCGTGCAGTTTCTTCACTTGAGGAAATAACAGTGACTTCTTCTCCCATTACTTCCTGAATCGTGGATTTAAGTAATGGGTAGTGTGTACAGCCTAATATTAACGTATCCATTTCTTTATTATTTGAGAATGGACGTAAAGCCTCTGATACAACAGCTTTCGCTTCAGGACCAGATAACACACCTCGTTCAACCATTGGAACAAATGGAGGACACGCTAATCCACTTACTCGGATATCCGACTTAATTTTCGTTAATGCCTGTGCATAAGCTCCACTACTTATCGTTCCTTCTGTTCCAATTACACCAACTTGGTTATTTTCAGTAGATTTTATCGCAGCACGGGCACCTGGCTGTATAACACCGATAACCGGTATATCTAATTGTTCTTTTAAATCCTTTAATGTAAATGCAGTGGCTGTATTACATGCAACAACCAACATTTTTATATTTTTCGTTAGTAAGAAATCCACCATTTCCCACGTGAATTGTTGTACTTCCTCTTTTGATCTCGGGCCATAAGGACATCTAGCTGTATCCCCCAAATAAATTAACTGCTCTTTTGGGAGCTGCCTCATGAGTTCGTGAACAACAGTAAGTCCACCTACACCCGAATCAATTACCCCAATCGCTTTGTCCACAAAGATGTCTCCTCTTCCGTTTGATTATTTTTCGTTAACCATTTTCATCTCTTTATATAGAAAATCTAATAATTGATTCAACTGTTCTTTTTCTTCTTCAGAGAATTTCGTTAAGACTTCTCCTAAATATGCCTGTCGTTTATCAATTACTTCTTCAATAATATGTTTTCCTTTTTCTAATAAGTGAATGCGCACGACTCGTCGATCATTTGTATCACGTACTCTCTCCACCAGTTCATTCTTCTCCATACGATCTACTAAATCTGTTGTTGTACTGAACGCATGACTAATTCGGTTGGATAATTCCCCAATAGTTAAATCCCCTTCTTCTAACAACCATTGTAAAGCGATAAATTGGGGAGAAGTAATCGGATAATTATTTAAAATTTTACGGCCATTTTGCTTGATCATTCCAGATATATAGCGTAATCTCTTTTCCATTTGATTTACAGGATCACTTAGTTCGTTCTTTTTCAACGTTCATCCTCCTACTTACTGATCATCTATCCATTTCATTGTATTCATCTTATGTAATTGATGGGAGTTGTTTCATGCAAGGCTTGTTACTATAGTAAACCAAAATGAAGTTCTTGAAAACTTTTTTGAGTAACTGGCTGATTTCCGCACAAATATACGCACTAATTTTTTTCTAATATCATAAGCTATATTGACTAAATAATTTCCCTTCATCATGCAGCTCTATAGAGCAAGGAGGGGGTAACATTTGAAGGACAACGAGTATAAACCGAAGCAATTATTAACCAAACGCGAGAAAGAAGTGTTTGAACTATTAGTGCAGGATAAAACAACAAAAGAAATTGCACAAGAGTTGTTTATTTCCGAAAAAACTGTCCGGAACCATATTTCAAATGCTATGCAAAAATTGGGAGTCAAGGGACGGTCACAAGCCGTAGTTGAGCTTCTTCGCATGGGGGAATTAAAGCTCTAATAAAACCGACTACCCTTATTAGGGGGTCGGTTTTACTTGTGTTTTGGAAAAGGTTCTACCTAAAAGTTTTTCTTTCATATCCTCCGTTAATGGTTTAGATTTACCAAGATTCGCATCGATATACACTAATCTGCCTCTTGCCGTAAGGACTACATCAAAATTCCCTTTTGTCACCATATAATGAATATCAAATGATGAGTTTCCTACTTCTTTCGTCTTCACATGAACTTGCACTTCATCTCCAAAAAACAGCTGCTTTATATAATTACATTGAAGGTCAGCTACAATAATACCTTCTTCTTTATTAGAAAAATCATTAAAAAGTCCGAGTGATTGTAAATATGCGATTCTTGCTTCTTCAAAATAAATGAACGGTGATACATTATTCATATGCCCATACATATCCGTCTCAGAAAATCGAATATTTACAGGTATGTAGAAATTAAACTCTTCTGCCCAAGATGTAAAATCTTCTATATACTCAATGGTTCTCATTGTAACTTCCTCCAGTTTTCCATATTATATGATGAAGACCCTAGCCAGTTCATCGGATAGGGTCTTCGATGTTCAATTTTATAACGCTTGGTCACTTCCAAAGAAGTTTTTAAACGCTTGAATATTAGTAGCTCGGTTCATTGCTGCAATGGAAGTGGTAAGAGGAATTCCTTTCGGACATACTTGCACACAATTTTGTGAGTTTCCGCAACCATCAATACCTCCATCTTCCATCAATCCATTCAGACGATCACTTGCATTCATTTCACCAGTTGGATGTGCATTAAATAGACGTGCTTGTGAAATAGCCGCAGGTCCGATAAAGTTTGAGCTATCGTTAACATTTGGGCATGCTTCTAAACAAACACCACATGTCATACATTTTGATAACTCATATGCCCATTGACGTTTATTCTCCGGCATACGTGGACCAGGACCTAAATCATGTGTACCATCGATTGGTATCCAAGCTTTTACTTGTTTTAATGCATCAAACATACGCTCACGATCAACAATTAAATCTCTAACGACAGGGAACGTAGACATTGGTTCTAGACGAATTGGTTGCTCTAATTGATCAACCAACGCAGCACAAGATTGTCGTGCTGTCCCATTTATTACCATAGAACATGCTCCACATACTTCCTCTAAGCAGTTCATATCCCACATAACAGGTGTGGTATTCTCTCCTTTATTATTAACAGGATTTTGTCTGATTTCCATTAGTGCAGAAATAACGTTCATATTCTGTCTATATGGAATTTCAAACGTTTCCTCGTAAGGAGTCGAATCCGGGCCGTCTTGTCTAGTTATAATAAAAGTAACTTTACTCTGTTCAGCCATTTATATTACTCCTCCTTAGTGTTTTGTAGTGTAATCACGTTTACGCGGTTCAATTAAAGATAAATCTACTTCTTCATAGCTAAATTCAGGAGAATTCGTTTCTAGATTGAATTCAGCAATGGTTGTTTTTAAGAATTCTTCATCATTACGTTCTGGGAACTCTGGTTTATAATGCGCTCCACGACTTTCATTTCGATTGTATGCACCAATAGTGATAACACGTGCTAGATGTAGCATGTTTTTCAATTGACGTGTGAACATAACACCTTGGTTACTCCACCGAGATGTGTCATTGATATTGATATTATCCCAGCGATCTAATAATTCTTTTATCTTTTCATCCGTTTTTAAGAGTTTTTCATTCTCACGAACAACGGTAACATTATCCGTCATCCACTCGCCTAATTCTTTATGAATTTGGTAAGCGTTCTCCGTACCTTCCATGCTCATGAGTTGATCAAAGCTTTCTTGCTCCGCATTTTCACGAGATTGATAAAGTTCATCAGGTAAATCATCGACATGCTGATCTAAACTATCAATATAATCAATTGCTTTCGGACCAGCAACCATACCACCATATATAGCTGATAATAGTGAGTTTGCTCCTAAACGGTTACCACCATGCTGAGAATAATCACATTCTCCCGCAGCAAAAATACCAGGGATGCTTGTCATTTGATTTTCATCAATCCATAATCCACCCATAGAATAATGTACTGCAGGGAAGATTTTCATTGGGACTTTACGAGGGTCTTCACCAACGAATTTTTCATAGATTTCAATAATTCCGCCGAGTTTTATGTCGAGCTCTTTCGCATCTTTGTGAGAAAGGTCGAGATAAACCATATTTTCCCCATTAATACCTAATTTTTGATTTACACACACATCAAAAATCTCTCGTGTAGCGATATCACGTGGAACAAGGTTACCATATGCCGGATATTTCTCTTCTAAGAAATACCAAGGCTCTCCATCTTTATACGTCCAAATACGTCCACCTTCCCCACGTGCAGACTCACTCATTAGACGTAGCTTATCATCACCAGGGATGGCAGTTGGATGAATTTGAATAAATTCACCATTCGCGTATTTTGCACCTTGTTGATATAGTTTACTTGCAGCAGAACCAGTATTAATCATGGAATTCGTTGATTTACCGAAGATGATTCCTGGTCCACCTGTAGCAAATATCGTAGCATCTGAACGGAATGCTTTGATTTCATGTGTTTTAATATCTTGAGCGACAATTCCTCTTCCAACACCGTTTTCATCGATAACAGCCTCTAGGAATTCCCAGCCTTCAAATTTTGTTACTAACCCCTCTACTTCGTAACGACGAACTTGCTCATCTAAAGCATAAAGTAGTTGTTGTCCTGTTGTTGCTCCTGCATATGCTGTACGGTGCATTTGTGTTCCACCGAATCTACGGAAATCTAGTAAACCTTCTGGTGTACGATTAAACATAACTCCCATGCGGTCAAACATATGTATAATGCCTGGTGCTGCATCACACATCGCTTTAACTTGTGGCTGGTTAGCTAAGAAATCGCCACCATATACCGTATCATCAAAGTGTAGCCAAGGAGAATCCCCTTCCCCTTTTGTATTTACTGCACCATTTATTCCACCTTGCGCACATACAGAGTGAGAGCGTTTTACAGGTACGATAGAAAATAAATCTACTTTTACGCCAGCTTCAGCAGCTTTGATTGTAGCCATAAGTCCTGCAAGACCACCACCAACCACTGCAACTTTACGATTACTCATTCGATCACTCACTCCTTCTCTTTCAATTAGACTCCATAAGCAAATGTAATTAGTGATCTAATCCCCAAATAGCTCACTGCTAAGAAAACGACTAGACACGCATACGTTGAAATGCGTTGCGATTTTGGAGTTTGTGTAATTCCCCAAGTAACGAGGAAGCTCCATAAACCATTTGCAAAATGGAATACTGCAGAAATTACACCAATAACATAGAACCAAAACATAATTGGGTTGGTTAAAATACCTTCCATCAAGCTGTAATCTAGTTCCGCATTACCTAGACCGATTTGAACGCGTGTTTCAAATACGTGCCATGCAATAAAGATTACGAGAATAATTCCAGTAATACGTTGAAATCTAAACATCCAATTTCGGAAAAACCCATATTTACGTGTGTTTTGTTTCGCGACAAATACAATATAAACCCCTAAAATCGCGTGAAATAAAATTGGTAAATAGATAACAAATGTCTCTAACAATAATACAAATGGTAGGTTCTTCATGAACCCTGCAGCTGCATTAAAACTTTCTTCCCCATACACAACAAAATGATTAATAAACAAATGCTGCACTAAGAAGATTCCAATTGGTACTACCCCTAATAATGAATGCAGTCTTCTGTAGAAAAACTCACGATGCTCTGCCATGTTTACCCCCCTTAGTCAATTGATCACTCGATAATTATGTATACTACTAAACAATAAAGCGCTTTATTGTCAGAAAACGGTGCCTTATCTAAGTAGTACAAAATGTAACATGTTTATTGTACTTCTAACTGTGATTACCGTCAAGAAATCGTCATGAAAATTCTAGTAAAATAAAATATAACTAAAATAACCTCTAAAATTGTCAAGTTTACTTGATAAATGTATAAATAATATAGATAATGAGATTAGTTATTTTTCTATCACGGTAAATAAACGTCTGTAAAATAATCTTCTATTAAGAAGAGAGCAGTCCTAAATGCTGGGATAATAGACACTAATACCCTGATAAGTCTCACTAAGCAGTGATGAGGAAGTCATTCACCGATGGGAGTCTCACTTTATCGATCGTTTTATATACGATTAAGGAAAGGATGGAAAGGATGTCAAAAAAGTACCAAACGTTTGATGTACCCCAATTAGAAAATTTACATACACCAGGAGCGGGTTATGACATCCTGCGTTATATTGGATTACCAGAGTTATTTGGGGAAGAAAAAGATACATTATTATATTTTTTAGGTAAGAATATAGCTAGAAAATTTAATATCAATACCTTAGAGGACATTATATTATTCTTTGAAAAAAGTGGTTGGGGTACACTTGAGCTCTTAAAAAGTAAAAGGAAGGAAAGAGTTTTCCAACTGTTATCTGATTCAATAGTACTTCGGCTCAATTCTGAAATGGATACTGAATTTCGTTTGGAGGCTGGTTTTTTGGCTGAGGCAATTCAGCAAATCGAAGGAACAGAATGCGAATGTGTCGAGTCAATTAATAAGCGAATTAAACAAGTTGAGTTTTTGGTTCATCTAACAGATGAGTAAAATATCTTACATATTATTCAATATAATAAAACCACAAGAAATCGATTGAGAGATCTTGTGGTTTTATTATAAAATCTTTACTTAAGTTTCTTCATCTGGTGAATTTAAATGATTCAATATCAATTCAGCTATATTACTCGGAATTCCCAGTTTTCTCATATCTTCAATAGTTGCTTTTTTTATTTCTTTTACCGATTTGAAATGTGATAGTAAAAGTTTTCTTCTCTTTTCGCCAACACCTGGAATCTTATCCAATTCAGATTGAAATAAATTTTTCCCTCTTAATTGACGATGAAACGTGATGGCAAATCGATGCACTTCGTCTTGAATTCGCTGAACAAGATAAAATGCTTGAGATTGTCTTTCTAACGGAACCATTGTAGGTGGCACGCCATATAAAAGTTCACTTGTTTTATGACGGTCATCTTTGGCTAGTCCAGCTAAAGGTATATCTAGACCTAATTCATCTTCTAACACTTCTATCGCGGCAGACATTTGACCTTTACCGCCATCTACGATAATTAAATCTGGTAACGGTAAATTTTCTTTCAGCACTCGTGTATACCGTCTTCGAACAACTTCTCGCATCGTATCGTAATCATCTGGCCCTTGAACATCACGAATTTTATATTTCCGATATTCTTTTTTATTGGGCTTCCCATCTTCAAAAACAATCATCGCTGAAACCGGGTCTGTTCCTTGAATATTAGAGTTATCAAAAGCTTCAATCCTATGTGGAGTCTCGATACTTAATTGTTCCCCTAAATCTTCTATAGCTTGAATGGTTCGTTCTTCATCTTTTTCAATTAATTGAAATTTTTCATCCAAGGAGATTTCTGCATTTTTACAAGCCAACTGTACTAATTCTTTTTTTCTTCCTCTTAAAGGAGTATGCACTTGTGTCTCCAGTACTTCAGCTATGATTTCTGTGTCGATACCAACCGGAACCAACACTTGTTTTGGCTTCAAATGGTTTTCATGTAAATAGAATCTTCCAATAAAGCTAACAATCGTTTCTTCGGGACTATCAAAAAATGGGAAAACACTTGTATCTCTTTCAATTAATTTCCCTTGTCGTATGAAGAATACTTGTACACACATCCATCCCTTATCATAACTATAGCCAAAGATATCTCTATCCACTTGATCATTTAACGTCATTTTTTGCTGTTCCATTGTAGCATCAATATGTTGTATAGTATCTCGTAGCTCTTTCGCTCGTTCAAAATTTAACTCTTCACTTGCCTTTTGCATCTCACCTGCTAAATTTTTTCTAATATCCTTAAATCCACCTTGTAGAAATGAGCTAATCTCTTGAACTATTTCTTGATATACTCTTACGGAAGGTGGATGTTCAGCACAAGCTTTGCATTGTCCCATATGATAATAAAGGCATGGCCTACCTGGTGGATTATTACATTTTCGCAAAGGATACATTCGATCCAGAAGTTTCTTTGTTTCTCTAGCAGCTATTACATTCGGATACGGCCCAAAATACTTGCCTTTATCCTTTTTCAAACGACGTGTAACAATTAAACGAGGATGCCTTTCTGAGGTGATTTTTAAATAAGGGTACGATTTATCATCCTTTAACATGACATTATATCTAGGGTCATATTTTTTAATCAAATTCATTTCTAGAATCAATGCTTCAATTTCTGAAGAAGTTACCATATATTCGAAATCGCGAATCTCTTGAACTAATCGTTGTGTCTTTCGATCATTCGCCCCTCTAAAATACGATCGCACTCGATTTCTTAATTTCTTTGATTTCCCAACATAAATAACAGTTCCATTTTTATCTTTCATTAAATAACAACCAGGTTGCTGTGGCAATATAGATAGCTTTTTCTCTATATTTTCATTCATAAGCGTCTCAAATCCTTTGTTCATCGATAAAAAATATAAAATATGGTTAATAAATACTTTCTAAATATGTGAATAATATTTAGCTACAATTGTAACTTTCCATCAAATAAGTTCATCAACAGTTTGTTAGCAGTCATGATCAAATCCTATTCTCTAAAAAAGAGTAGAAGTTTGATAAAAGTCGCCCCTCAAAAAACCAGGTGCAATTTGTACATTGCTAAAACAACTCTACGGTTTCCTTAATCAGAAAATCCCTTATCAGCAACAACGACAGACAAGGGATTTTTCTCTATTTCTTATAATTATACAGGTATTCAGTTACAACACCAAGTAAAATTTACTTATGCGTGTTTGTTTATAAGATCCGCTAAAGCTTCTTTTGGTTGGAATCCAATGACTTGATCCACTACATCACCGTCTTTAAATAATAGTAATGTTGGGATACTCATTACTCCAAATTTACCTGCAGTTTCTTGGTTTTCATCTACATCTAATTTAACGATTTGTACTTTTTCTTCCATTTCACCATCAAGTTCTTCTAATACGGGCGCAATCATTTTACAAGGTCCACACCATGGTGCCCAAAAGTCAGCCAATACAAGACCTTTTGATGTTTCTTCTGTAAAGTTTTGGTCTGATACATTCTTAATAGCCATTATTTGTTACCTCCTTAAAAAACATATTCATCAAGCTTCATCTAAAGCTTATTATGAGTATATCACCCATGACATATACTTCCTAATAGTTTGCTTATTTTTATGTAATTAAATCAATTTTATAATTAGATATGTTGTAAGCAAATCTGTATGTTTCATGAAATTGAATCAATTGTTTAGATTGAACTAAAAAGTAAGACAATAGGGCTTGGTAATCTATGAATGCTTTTCTATTCATAATCAAAAAAACCCTATTGTCTCTTTCTATTTTACATCGCTACTTTAACTTTTTTCACTTCTTCAATGAGTAATGGAAGTACTTCAAATAAGTCTCCAACGATTCCATAATCCGCTACATTAAAAATATTTGACTCTGGGTCTTTGTTTATCGCAACAATTACTTTCGAGTTAGACATCCCCGCTAAATGTTGAATCGCTCCAGATATCCCTACTGCTATATACAAATCTGGTGTTACAACTTTACCAGTTTGACCAATTTGTAATGCATAATCACAATAATCTGCATCACATGCTCCACGAGAAGCCCCGACTGCACCCCCAAGTACTTCTGCTAATTCATATAATGGCTTAAATCCATCTGCACTTTTTACACCTCTACCACCGGCTACAATCACATTTGCTTCAGATAAGTCTACACCCTCAGATGCTTTTCGAATAACATCCTTAATCACTGTTCGTAAATCAGTAATATCCACATCCACTGAGCTAACTTCTCCCGATCTAGATTCATCCTTCTCAAGAGCAGGTATATTGTTTGGTCGTATTGTTACAAAGGTAATGCCATCGGTGATAACTTTTTTCTCAAATGCTTTTCCTGAGTAAATAGGGCGTACAAATACACCATCATCTTCAATATCTACCACATCGGATATAAGTCCGGTGTTTAATTTACTTGCAATTTTTGGAGTCAAGTCTTTCCCAATCGAAGTATGCCCCATTACTATTCCTGTTGGTGACTCATCATTAACTACTTTTAGAACTGCTTGCCCAAATCCTTCTGATGTATACGTTTTCAAATTGTCGTGAGAAACTACTATCACACGATCAGCACCGTAAGCTATTAATGATTGACCTTGAGTTTCGATATCACCGCTACCTAATAACAGTCCAACAACTTCTGCATTACTATTAATTTTTTTAGCAGCAGCAACCGATTCAAATGAAACGTTACGTACTTCGTTATCTCTCATTTCACCTATTACTAAAATTTTGTCGCTCATTATTTAAACCCCTTTCTGCAATCAAACATTAAAGTACTTTTTTCTCGTTTTTCAATAATGATACTAATTCTTTTACTTGATCTGCAGGTTCTCCTTCTAGAATTTTACCCGCTTCTTTTTCTGGAGGAAGATATACTTCTACTGTTTTGGTTTTTGCTTCTATATCATCTTCATCCAAATCTAAATCATCAATTTCAATTTCTTCTAAAGGCTTTTTCTTCGCTTTCATTATACCTGGTAAGGAAGGATAACGAGGTTCATTTAATCCTTGTTGACATGTAACTAAAAGAGGTAAACTTGTTTCAACAATCTCAACATCGCCTTCTACATCTTTTTCAATAGAAGCAGTATCGCCATCTACTTTTAAGCTTGTTATTGTTGATACATAAGGAATATCTAACAGTGCTGCTAAACGTGGCCCCACCTGCCCACTTGCTTCGTCAATAGCTACATTACCGGCAAGAATTAAGTCCACTTCCTTATCTTCAAAAAATGCTTCTAAAATTTTGGCAGTGGTATATTGATCTCCATTTTCAATATCTTCTTCTGTATTTATCAACACTGCTTTATCGGCACCCATTGCTAATGCAGTACGTAGTTGTTTTTCTGATTCTTCATCCCCAACGGTAACAACAGTAACTTCTCCACCATGTTCGTCACGCTGTACGATTGCTTCTTCAACTGCATATTCATCATAAGGATTGATGATGTATTCAGCACTATCATCTTCTATTCTACCGCCTGAGACAGTAATTTTTTCTTCTGTGTCAAAAGTTTTCTTTAAAAGAACATATATATTCATCTAGCTTCCTCCTAAACTATGGATCTATTTATCTTGGAAATTTGGCTTCCTTTTTTCAATAAATGCTGTAACTCCTTCTTTTGCATCATCAGACCCAAATACTCTGCCGAATGATTTTGCTTCTTCCGTTACACCATTTGCGAATTGATCTTTATTTGCATACGGAACTAAATGCATTACTTCTTTTATGCCAGGCTTACTTTTCACTGTAATCTTATTAGCGAGTTCCATCGCTCTTGGAAGCAACTCTTCTTCTGTAACTACGTGATTTGCTAGTCCCCAATCAGCTGCTTGTTGGCCACTAATTGGTTCGGCAGTTAAAATCATTTCATAGGCTCTTGCATTCCCTATGTGCCGTGGTAGTCGTTGTGTACCAGCAAAACCAGGTATAATACCCAAATTCATTTCCGGCAACCCTAACTTTGCATTTTCTGTCACTAATCGAATATGACAAGACATTGCTAGTTCAAGCCCGCCACCTAGAGCTGCTCCATGAATAGCTGCAATAACAGGTATAGAAAAATGTTCTACACGATCAAATACTTTTTGACCAGCAGTAGCAAGAGATTCATATTCAGATGCATGTTGATATCCCGTAAATTCCTTAATATCTGCACCAGCAGAAAAGAATCTACCCTCACCGGATATAACAACTGCCTTCGCTTGCCCCTCTTCTTCTATTTGTTCGAGTCGCTCATTGAGCTGTTCCAATAAAGCCCCGGATAATGCATTGGCTGGTGGACTTTGAATAGTCAGACAGGCAATTTGGTCTTTTAATTCATAAGCTATCTTTGTCAATAATGGCACCTCCCATAGTAATAGTATTTAATAATTAAGATTCATATACTAAGGCACCAATTATCAAAGAATGTACCTCAGGAACCATACGAATCAAGTTATACTTTTGTTCCTTCATTACCCAGTTCGTCACAATTTCATCTAAGGTACCAAATATCATTTGCCTTACAAGTGGTATATTTAAACCTTCACGAAATTCACCTTGGTCCACCCCTTCTTGGACAATACGATCGATCATGGCCAAGTATGGTTTTAATACTTGATTAATCTGTAGGCGTAAAGATAAATTTGATTGTCTTAATTCTAACTGAGTTACGATCGCTAAATGATAATCTGCAGATAATTGGCTGAAATGCATTTCTATTAGTTTCAACAATTTGTCAGATACATTATCTTTCCCTTCAATTGCGTCTGCTATTTTGCTTACAAATTGCCCCATTTTTTGTTCAAAAACAGAAACTAAGATATCTTCTTTATTTTTAAAATAAAGATAGATCGTTCCATCTGCCACGCCTGCCTCACGAGCTATCTTTGATACTTGTGACCCATGATAGCCATTTTCAGCGATAACTTTGACTGCTGCTTCAATTATTTGATGATATTTTGGTTTTTGATTCTTCATGATTATCTCCTTAGATGTGTTTCTAAACTGAGTGAATGATCATTCATAATTTTAATATACATTCCTCGAATTATTCTGTCAATAGGAAAGCTTGTCTATTTTTTTAAGAAAAAAGAGCACTAGGCTCATCATTTAAACGGATGAAACTTCTTCTTCAGATTGTTTTTCTTTCTCTTCATCTACTAATTTCCTGCGTAGTATTTTTCCTACTGCTGTTTTTGGTAATTCATCACGGAATTCATAAATACGAGGTACTTTATACGCTGCCAATTGTTTTCTAGCATATTCATTTAACTCATCTTCTGTTAAATTGGCACCTTCTTTTAATACAATATAGGCCTTTACTGTTTCCCCTCGATATGGATCTGGCACACCCGCAACGACTGCTTCTTGAATAGATGGATGTTCATAGAGTACTTCTTCCACTTCTCTAGGGTAGATATTATATCCGCTTGCAATAATCATATCTTTTTTACGATCCACTACATAAAAATATCCTTTTTCATCCATGTAACCCATATCACCAGTCAATAACCAGCCATCTTTTAGTACTTTCGCTGTTTCTTCTTCGTTTTTCCAATAACCCTTCATTATTTGTGGCCCTTTTACCGCTAATTCACCAACTTCTCCCACCTCAGCTGGCTCTAATTCACCGTCCATTTTAAAGATGGTTGCATCTGTATCTGGCCAAGGAACTCCTATACTTCCATTAATTCTCTCTTCCCAAATAAAATTAGAATGAGTTACAGGTGATGATTCAGTTAAACCATATCCCTCAACTAATTTTCCACCAGTCACTTTTTCAAACTTCTCTTGTACTTCAATTGGAAGCGGTGCCGATCCACTAATACAAGCCTCAATAGATGATAAATCATATTTATCTAAATCTGGATGATTAAGTATACCAATATAAATTGTTGGTGCTCCGGGAAACAGGTTTGGCTTCTGCTTATCAATAGCTTTTAATATATCTGTAGCATTAAACTTAGGCATTAGGATAATCTTAGATCCTTTTTTTATCGAAAAGTTCATTACGGTAGTCATTCCATATACATGAAAAAATGGTAATACACCAAGTACTACATTTTGCTTCTTAGAATCTGACTCAACTATTTTATATAACCACTTTTCACACATTTGCACATTCGATGTAAGATTATAATGTGTCAACATTACTCCTTTAGGATGCCCTGTGGTCCCACCAGTATACTGCAATAATGCTATATCTTCTTCTGGATCAATAGTTGATTCTAAATAATCAGCAACAGAATGTTCCATTATTTTTTGCCATACATGAGTATCATTGCTTGCTTCTACTTTCACTACCATATTATATTCTTTCTTTTGTACGAATGGATAAATCAAGTTTTTGGGAAATGGAAGGTAGTCTTTAATACCTGTGACTATTACATGTTCTAATGGAGTATGACTACGTACTTTATTCACTCGCGGTAATAATATGTCTAAACAAATAATAACTGTCGCCTCTGAATCGTTCACTTGGTAGGCTAATTCTCTTTCAGTATATAAAGGGTTTGTCTGTACTACCACTGCTCCAGCCATTAAAATTCCATAGTAGCTCACTACCGCTTGCGGAGTATTTGGAAGCATAATTGCTACTTTATCTCCTTTTCGAACACCAATTGACTGGAGATAATTTGCCATCTTCTTTGCTTCATCATACAGTGTTTGATAACTTATGTCCTTCCCCATAAAATGAAGCGCTTTCTTTTGACCGTACGTTTTTGCACTTTCTGCCAAATCATCATAAAGCGGCCTTTTGACATAATCGATGGTTATTGGTATTTCATTAGGATAACGACTATGCCAAACCTTCTCTTGTTTGACCATATTTTATTCCTCCTTTAGTTAATACTATAACCATTATACCGATTAATTTCTATTTTTTGAATTTTTATTTATATTTTTTTATAAAATCAGGTAAAAAATACCCACTACTAAAAACACAATTGAAACTGCGATTAAAATTTTCGCCAATCTCTCTAATACCATTCGCTTGTCCCCCTAACCAACAATACTGGCTCCAATTACATAAGCTAACCCGATAGATATTACCATTGATATTAATCCTACCGCTTTATTGCCTTTTCCTATTTCTTCGTCTACCTTCATAGCAGGAGTTAAAAATTCAAAAATTAGATAACCAATCATTAATAAAATAAAGCCGTAAATACCCCAACCAATCGATATAAGCAGACTATCGTTATGTTCAATGGAGAACCGGAACACAGTCGCTATACCAAATAATTTACCACCGGTTGCCATTGCAACAGCCAGATTGCCTTTTTTTATTTCATCCCAGTTTTTGTATGATGTTACTAATTCAAATATCGCTAAAAACAGTAAAGTACATAAAATAAACACACTATACCTTGCTGTTGTAACAACAATAATATGATCCCAGAAGTTTTCCAATTCGGTCCTTCCTTCCTATGTATAATAGGGCAAAGACAAAACGATAGCTTTTTAATAATTTTTTAACATCATAATTAATAGTAAAAGATCGTCTTGTCCGAAACCCGATAACTTAACCTAATTGAATTACAGTTACTCCACTACCACCTTCTCCTGATTCACCTGGTCTTGCACCTTTTATTCGTGGGTGTTTTTTCACAAAATCTTGCACCCCTTTTCGTAAGGCTCCAGTTCCTTTCCCATGTATGATGGATGCCTTTGGATAACCTGCTAATAATACATCATCCACATATTTCTCCAAGCGTAGAATAGCATCTTCATATCTTTCTCCGCGTAGATCTAATTCTGTACTTACATGATAATTAGAACCTTTAATCGTTGCTACTGGATCCACTTGTTTTTTCTTTGGTTTTCGTATCAATTCAAGGTCTTTTCGTTTCACTTTCACTTTCATGATACCAACCTGAACTAGATATTCTTTGTCGCTAACTTTTTCTAACACTTCACCCATTTGATTGACGGTTAATAGTTTAATTTCATCACCAGGTTGAAGTTCTTTATCTTCAGTGTTCTTTTGATCAACTTGTTGTTGATTACCATTTTTCGTCAAGTTTGGTTTAGCTTCATCAAGCATTTTTCTAGCTTCAATCCACTCATGCTCTTTCAGTCCTGCAGAGTCTTTCATCTGGCGCATCTCAGAAACTATAGTCTCCGCTTCTTCTCTTGCCTGTTGAATTGCTTTTTCTGCCTTCTCTTCCGCTTTCTTATATAATTTTTCTTTTTTTTGTTCGAAAAGGTTCCATTCATGTTCCAAAGCATTTCGAAGTCTTTCTGATTCTAATAATACATCATGCGCTTGTTCATAATCTTGTTCGGCCTCAATATGCGATTTTTCTAAAGAAGCAATCATATTCTCTACACTTTTCGAATCCACACCGATTAAACCTTTAGCTCTTTCAATAATTGTTAGTTCTAGACCAAGTCTAGTTGAAATATCAAATGCATTACTTCGTCCAGGTACACCAATTAATAAGCGATAAGTTGGCTTTAAAGTCTCTACATTAAACTCGACCGATGCATTTACTACTTGGTCACGATTGTAGCCATATGCTTTTAACTCAGGATAGTGTGTTGTCGCAATTACACGAGCTTGCTTAGAAATCACTTCATCGAGTATCGCCATTGCTAGCGCAGCACCCTCTTGTGGGTCTGTACCAGAACCTAATTCATCAAATAAGACAAGAGATCGATCGGTTATTTTTTTCATAATATCGACTATATTCGTCATATGGGAAGAAAATGTACTTAAATTCTGTTCAATTGATTGCTCATCGCCAATATCAGCATACACTTCATCAAATACTGGCATCTCACACCCATCTAGCGCTGGGACCTGTAATCCTGATTGGGCCATCAATGTACAAAGTCCAACTAGTTTAAGCGTTACTGTCTTACCTCCTGTATTAGGTCCAGTAATAACAATAGACGTATACTCTCTACCAAATTCAATATCGTTTGCAACAACTTCATCTATAGGGATCATTGGATGCCTAGCCTGCTGCATCTTCATATATCCTTCATCGTTCATTATAGGGCGTGATGCTTTCATTTCTTGTGCTAGCTTTCCACGAGCATAGATAAAATCAATATTTGTTAATACTTTAACATTTTCTAATAAATCCTGTTCATAAGAAGCAATCTGATTACTCAAGTCTTTTAGTATTCGTTCAATTTCTAATTGCTCTTTCGACTTTGATTCATGCAGACTGTTGTTAATGTCAACAACTGCCTTTGGTTCCATAAACAGTGTTTGACCTGAAGAGGATTGATCATGCACGATTCCACCAATAGCTCCACGATACTCTTGCTTTACTGGTAAAACGTAACGATCATTTCTAATTGTTATAATTGCATCTGAAAGCATTTTACTATTACTTCTCGTGTAATTTTCTAGCTTTTCTCGAACCCGACTTTCTAATGTACGAATAGAGCTACGAATCGATCTTAATTGAATAGATGCCCCATCCATAATATGACCATGGTCATCAATACAACTTTTAATCGCCTGTTCTAGTTCACGAATAGGTGTAATATGACTCACTAATTCTTTCAAAATAGGGATTTCTAGCTCTTCCATATTTTCTATAGCACTTTTAACATTTCTACTTCCGTATAAAGTATTGGCAACGTCTAAACATTCATCTGTAGAAAGAATCCCACCTATAGAACTACGTTTTACACTAGCTCTAATATCCGTTATTCCTCCTAAAGGAATCGTTTGATTTAACCTAATAATCTTTGCAGCTTCATCGGTTTCGTCTTGTAACTTATTTACATCATCTAAATTAGAAAGAGGTTTAATGCTTATTGCTCTTCCTTTACCTAAAGCTGTTTCTGCTTGTCCTTTTAGCATTTCAGTAACTGATTGGAAATCTAGTACTCGTAAAACTCGTTCATTCATTTTAAAAACCCCTTTTTGCTAAACCTATCAACGGGCAGTTACTTACCTCGGTTAAAGTAACGTTCTACCTCATCTTTCGTCCAACTATTTATTACAGTTGAAGGTTTTATCCAACCTTTTCTTGCTGTTCCTACACCGTATTTCATATGGTCTAACATATGATAATTATGTGCATCTGTATTAATTGCTAACAATACACCTGCTGCTTGTGCTTTTCTTGCCCACTCATGGGACAAGTCCAAACGATTTGGATTTGCGTTTATCTCTAATGCAGTATTTGTTTCTTTTGCTTTTTGTATCAATTTGTCCATATTCACAGAATAACCCGAACGCCTTCCAAGTAATCTACCCGTTGGATGTGCAATTATAGACACATATGGATTCTCTAAAGCTGTCCATAATCGTTCCATAATCTTCTCTTCAGATTGATTAAAACTAGAATGAATTGCGGCGATCACATAATCCATTTCCTGCAAGAACTCATCGGAAAAATCTAATTCACCATCCGGCTTAATATCCATTTCAACTCCTGAAAAAATATGAAAATCATCAAATTTTTTATTTAAATTTATAATTTCTTCACGTTGTTTTCGTAACCGATCTTCATCTAATCCGTTTGCTACTCGCAAATATTTTGAATGATCGGTTATCCCCATGAATTGGTACCCTTTTTCTCTAACTTTATTTACCATTTCTTCTAAAGATTGAGCACCATCACTCCACGTAGTATGCATATGGAGATCCCCAAGGATATCTGAATTTTGTATCAATGTTTGTTCTTGTTGAAATTCTTCCACTTCCCCTGTATTTTCTCTAACTTCTGGAGGAATATAGGCTAATCCAAAATGATTAAAAAAATCGGTTTCTGTTTCAAATGTAATGACTTCTCCAGTTTCTTCTACTTCTACACCATATTCACTAATTTTTTCTCCGCGTGATTTCGCTAACTGACGCATTGCCACATTATGATCTTTTGAACCTGTAAAATGGTGTAAAGTTGTCGGGAATTCTTTATCCGTCACTAACCTAAAATCAACATTAATATCATAAACATCTTCAATCGTCACAGATACTTTAGTATCTCCATTAGCAATAATTTCTTTAATTTGTGGTAAATCTAATAAAGCATCTCGAACATCCGTTGCTTGATCTGTACCTATAATAAAGTCTAAGTCTTTTATTGTTTCTCTCATTCTTCGAACACTGCCGGCTTGCGAAAAACGGATTATCCCATCCATTTCGTCTAAATAACCTTCTATCTTTTCAGCTAACGGCAACATCGTAGCTATAGGCAAACGGTCTGGTCGCTTTCCAACTTCATCGAGAGCTTTAACAATTTTTTCTGCTGATTTTTTTCCAAAACCTTGTAAAGCTTCTACTTTCCCAGTAAGACACGCTTCTTTTAAAGTGCTTGCATCCACTACTTGCAATTCCTGATATAACTTAGATAGCTTTTTCCCACCTAAACCTGGTAAATCCAATAATGGAAGTAAACCTGGTGGAACTTGCTTTGACAATTCATTTAACGTCTCTGAATAACCATCTTGTATAAACTGCTCAATAACAACACTTGTCCCTTTTCCTATGCCTTTAATCTTCGTAAAATCATCCATTTCTTCTAAGCTTCGGTCGTCTGTCTCCAATGCTTGTGCTGCCTTACGATAAGCAGATATCTTAAATGGATTCTCTCCCTTTAATTCTAAATAAACAGCTATATTTTCTAATAATTTAATAACATCTTTTTTATTTATACTCATTTATTTCACCCATTCAAGTCTTATTTTCGATAAAGCCAACTTGCCATTAGTATTATATTTTTTAACTCACGTATAAATAGATAAACGAATCGAGTTATTTACTACCACATATCGTTTATCCTTTGAACAAAACTTTTTGCTATGTTTGAGTCTCTATGTTGATTAATTGTCTATAAAAAACTGACCCACGCAATTTTCTAGGATGTACTCTTCAAGTCTCCCAAACAACATGAGTCAGTGCGTTAAGTTACTATTTAGCTCGTTCTAATTTCCAATTGAAAACCATAGGTCAACTATTTTCTCAGAAAAGTATGGTGTCTTTTCAATCATAAACAAGGCAATGGATGATTGCTGTATTGCCTCTTGTACTCCACCAAGCGGTGTTAATGCTAAAATAAATAGTAAAATGAAAGTTAGCAAGTAAATCTCAACAAACCCTAATACTGCTCCCAATAATTTATTAACGGAATTAATAATTGGTATAGAAGCTACAAAATCTAACATTGAAGCAATAATTTGTAAAATTACTCGCACCGCAATAAAAATAAGTGCAAACGCGATCGCATTATAAAACGCGCCTTCAAGTGGCAGCGACTGTAGAAAGTTAGCCCATGAACTATCGCTAGATAACTCAGGATAAGGGATAAACAATGATAGTTGCTCACCTAGTGGCTTGTAGTACATGACAGCCAAGACAAAAGCAACAATAAAACCTGTCAAATGAAGCAGTTGAAGAATAAATCCCCGTTTCAACCCCATTAAAAATCCAAAAATCAAAAGTAAAAATAATAATATATCTATCATATGTTTTTAATCCTCTTTCTTCTTTATCGACCCTAAAAGTGTAGCATAATCTTCTTTTAGTTTTAAATAGTCATTCATCGTGTTTACCGCAGTTAAAACTGCAAGACTAGAAGTGTCCAATTGTTTATTCACTTCATGAATATCGTTCATTTTTTGGTCGACAAGATTCGCCACTAATTTTACATGTCTCTCAGACTCTTCACCTACGATGGTGTACTTACGATTATATATTTCAACTGTAATACGTTGTTTATCTTCTTGACTCATAATGTTGCCTCCTGCGACAATAATTCTCATATAATAGTAACATGAAGTTGTTATAAAAAGAAGTATTTCATTGTATCGTTCAATTTGCTATAGTCTAATGTATGTAAGGATTGGAGAGATGTCAAAAAATGAGCCAACAAGTAATTGTAACTACAAAAGAACAAATTCAAGAAATGAAGAAACATTATCTTTCACAGCTCACATCTACACCGCAAGGAGCTATTTTTCGTGCAAAAACAAATAATGCAGTAATAACTGCTTATCAATCAGGGAAAGTTCTTTTCCAAGGCTCTGCACCTGAATCGGAAGTCATGAAGTGGGGTGACGTTACTTTAAATGATAAAAAGAAACCCTCATCAGAACAAAAACACTCCTATTCTCCACAAGTCGGATTATTTACGGAAAATCATATCGGCTCTGATGAAGCAGGTACAGGAGATTACTTTGGTCCAATTACAGTTGCTGCATTATTTGCAACGAAGGAGCAACAAGTCAAACTAAAACAAATTGGTGTACGTGATTCAAAACATTTGAATGATACAAAGATAAAACAAATCGCGAAGGAAATTGCCCGGTTACAAATTCCTTATACCCTTCTTTTGCTCCCTAATGAAAAATATAATAAGTTACAAGCAAAAGGATGGTCACAAGGAAAAATGAAAGCAATGCTACATCACCATGCAATTGATAAATTGTTACAAAAAATCGATGTCAATTCGTTAAAAGGTATTGTGATTGATCAATTTTGTCAACCGCCTGTATATAAAAAGTATTTACTATCAGAAAAGAAAACCTTACATCCAAACACTACTTTTATTACGAAAGCGGAAAGTCATTCTATTAGTGTTGCCGCGGCATCAATATTGGCTAGGGCAAGGTTTGTAAAAGCAATGGATGACCTATCCGCTGATGCAAATATAGAATTACCTAAAGGAGCGTCAGCAAAGGTTGATCAAGCAGCTGCCATGCTCATTCGCTCCAAAGGTTCCGAGGCACTTGATAAATATACGAAAACTCATTTTGCCAATACGCAAAAAGCACAAAATCTAATTTAATGTAAGGATGATATGAAATGAAAAACCCTTTACATAATGATTGGGCATCTTTGTTAGAGGATGAATTCCAAAAGGACTACTACCTTAGATTAAGAAGTTTCTTAAAGAAAGAGTACACAGAGGAGAAGATTCATCCCTCGATGGAAGATATCTTTAATGCGCTCCATTTTACATCCTTCCATAAAGTAAAGGTTGTCATATTAGGACAAGATCCATATCATGGTCCAAACCAGGCACATGGATTAAGTTTTTCTGTGCAGCCAGGGGTAGCCATACCACCATCTTTAAAGAATATATTTAAGGAATTAACCCATGAGTTTGGCATGACTATGCCTACTCATGGGCAGCTAACACATTGGGCTAAACAAGGAGTATTATTATTAAATAATGTACTAACAGTACGTGAAGGAAATGCTCATTCTCATAGAGGTCAGGGTTGGGAGTTGTTTACAGACAAAGTTATTCAAACACTCAATCAAAAAGAACATCCTGTTATATTCTTACTTTGGGGAAGTGCGGCTCAGAAAAAGGGGGAGCTAATCGACACAAACAAACACATTATATTAAAAGCTCCTCATCCAAGTCCATTGTCTGCTTATCGCGGATTTTTTGAGTCGAATCATTTTTCCCAAGCTAATCAAATTTTACGCGAGAATAATTTAGAAGAAATTGATTGGTCAATTCCGAAAATATAAATTGAAATCTCATTCCCCTATCTGAGTAATAATTAATGAATTTGAAAAAATTGAATGAATTTCATTATAAGATCTAATGTTTAAAGACTGAAGCGCATTTTATCAGGCACGACCTGAAGGTGACGTCGTATTCCATGTCATTACAATCTAAAAGTGGGTAAATTCAATTGATCGATGACTTTACCCACTTATCTTTAATAAAATTAATTCACGTTTAAATCTCTACATTAGGACCGAACGTAAGAACCAAATTTCTTATTTACAAATTCTATAATTTGTTGATAAGAATTGTCCACCTCGTCATCTTGCAATGTTTTTGAAGGGTCTTGATACATTAATCGATAGGCAACTGATTTTTTACCTTCTTCCATATGTTCACCTTGATATACATCAAAGATGATAACTTCCTTCACTAAAGGTGCTCCTATTTCTTGAATATACTGTTGTACTTCTCCTGAGAATACTTCAGTATCAAGAATAAACGCAATATCCCGAGAAACGGATGGATATCTTGGAATATCTGTAAAAGATGGAACATTCTTGTATTTTTCAAATACGGTTTCTAAGTCCAATTCAAATACATACGTTTCTGGTAAATCGAATACATTTGCTGTTTTTGGATGTAGTTGGCCCATATAACCTACTTTTTCTCCATCAATGGTAAGCTCAGCACAACGCCCTGGATGCATATCTTTCATTTTGATTTGTGTAAAAGAAATATCTAATCGCAAGTACCTAGATAATCCTTCAATAATTCCTTTAACTAAAAAGAAATCAACTGGCTTTTTCTCTTGTTGCCATGGATGGTTATGCCATAAACCAGTAAACGCCCCACCTAAGTGCAGATTTTCTGTTGGTTGATGCGTTAGTTCCTGTTCTTCTGATATAAATACTTTTCCAATTTCAAAATAACTCAAGTCTGTTTGCTTACGGGCAACGTTATGTTGCAGTGTACGAAGCAATTCAGGCACAATACTTAAACGCAAATATTTATGATCCTCACTCATTGGCATCGCTAATGAAATTGGATAACTATTGTCTATATCAATATTAGGAGTCACTAAACGCTTTGCATTTTGTTCATTAGTTAAGGAATATGTCAATGTTTCCATTGCACCACTACTCATCATATACTCTTTAACTTTTCGTTGCAGTAATTGCTTATCGGTTAATCCTCCAGATTTCACCCAACCTTGTGGTATCGTATATGGTAAGTGATCGTACCCATGAATACGAATAATTTCCTCTAACATATCTTCGAAAATTGTAATATCACTACGACGGGTTGGCACATGAACAATAAATGTATGACCATCTTGATCAAAGTCAAATTTTAATCTATTTAAGACAGCCTGTACATCTTTTTCCGATAATTCCATTCCTAGTCGTTGATTTATTTGGCTAAGTGGTACTTTTACTTCTGTTGTTGCTTTCGTGTCTAGATGATTTTCTTCTATACAACCTTGTAATACTTTACCACCTGCATATTTCTGCATGAGTTGACATGCTCTCAAACCCGCTTCAACAATTCGATTCGGGTCTATACCTTTTTCAAAACGGGTACTTGATTCACTTCGCAAACCAGTTTGTCTCACGGTATGTCGAACAGAAGTAGCTTCAAAATACGCAGCTTCTAATAATACGTTAACGGTCTTATCAGTAACCTCGCTATTTGATCCTCCCATTACTCCTGCTAAGGCAACCGGCTCACTGCCATTTGTTATCACAAGATTATCTTTCGTTAGTTTTCTTTCTTGTTCATCCAATGTTTTGATTACTTCCCCATCGTATCCACGACGAATAACAATTTTATTTGATCCAAAACGATCAAAATCAAATGCATGCAGTGGTTGCCCATACTCTAACAGTACATAGTTCGTAATATCAACTACATTGTTAATTGGTCGAATCCCGGATGCCATTAAGTAATTTCTCATCCATAAAGGTGATGGTTTAATCTCTACATCTTTAATGACAAATGCTCCGTAATAAGGATTTAAATCCTTGGCATCAATGTGAACCTCAACTTCATCAGACGCATTCTCATCAATATAATCAATTTCTTCATTCGGTAAATCAATTGGTTGATCTAAAACAGCTGCAACTTCATAAGCTACACCCAACATACTCAGTGCATCCGGTCGATTAGCTAAAACGTCTAAATCTAAAACAGCATCTGTTAAATTCAACCACTGATCTACCTTGGTTCCAACTTCGATATCCTCATCTTCTGGGAAAACAAATATTCCTTCTGCAATATCTGTTGGTATATACTTCTCTTCTAATCCAAGTTCTTGAAGAGAGCAGATCATCCCGTTTGATTCCACTCCACGAAGTTTTACTTTTTTGATTTTCATATTCCCTGGTAACACTGCTCCTGGTTTGGCTACTGCAACTTTTTGCCCTTTAGCTACATTAGGCGCACCACATACAATTTGTAATGTCTCTTCTCCTATATTTACTTGTGTCAAATTTAATTTATCTGCATCAGGATGTTTTTCACAAGATTCCACATAGCCAACTACTATATTTTCGTTTTTTTCGGCGATGTATTCTACTCCTTCTACCTCAATTCCTGATTTTGTAATCTTCGCTGCAAGCTCTTCGGGTGTAACCGCGTCTAAATTCACGTAATTTTTTAGCCAATTATAAGATACTAACATGGTCTTCCTCCTTTATCTTTTTCCGTTTTATGCTTGGTGAAATTGATTTAAGAATCGAATATCGTTGGTATAGAAATGACGAATATCATTTACTCCAAATTTAAGCATTGCGATACGTTCTTGACCCATTCCAAAAGCAAATCCGCTGTAAACTTTCGGATCATATCCACTCATTTCTAATACTCGGGGGTGTACCATTCCTCCACCTAAAATTTCAATCCAACCAGTCTGCTTACAGACAGAACAACCTTGACCACTGCACACTTTACATGAAACATCCATTTCAACTGATGGCTCTGTAAATGGGAAGAAAGATGGACGAAGTCGAATTTCACGTTCCTCTCCAAACATTTTCTTGGCAAAGATGTCTAGCGTTCCTTTTAAGTCACTTAATGTTATATTTTTATCGATAACTAATCCTTCTATTTGTCTAAATTGATGAGAGTGCGTCGCATCATCAGTATCTCGACGATAAACTTTACCAGGGCATATCATTTTAATTGGCTTTTCTCCATTGTATGCCTGCATTGTACGTGCCTGAACTGGTGAAGTTTGTGTGCGAAGTAACAACTCATTTGTAATAAAAAATGTATCCTGCATATCTCTTGCTGGATGGTTTTTAGGAAGGTTTAATGCTTCAAAATTAAAGTAATCTGTTTCCACTTCTGGACCTTCCTTTACTTCATATCCCATACCGATAAATAAATCCTCTATTTCTTCAACAACACTGGTTAACAAATGTTTACCGCCTATGTGTACCGAATTACCAGGTAAAGTCACGTCAATCGTTTCTTTTTCTAACTTTTCATTTAACGCTTCTTCTTCAATTTTTTCTGTTTTCTGATCTAACGCAGAAGTAATTTGTTCACGAACTTGGTTCGCAATTTCACCAACTACTGGGCGTTCTTCCTTTGATAATTTCCCCATTCCTCTTAGAACACTCGTTAACGAACCTTTTTTCCCTAAATATTTCACTTTTAAATCCTGTAATGATTTCATATCATTTGCTTCTTCGACAGACGCAATGGCCTCATCACGAATGGCGTGTAATTCTTCTTTCATTTTTTATACCCTCCTTAATTCATCTCATCAATACGTAAAACGGATTTACATACAAAAAAGCCCCTATCCCAAAAAGGGACGAGGCTCTATGGTCGCGGTACCACCCTTGTTGATTATACATTATTTCTATAATCCAACTTTAACCTGATAACGGATGGTTCCGAAACACCTTTACATTCATCTATGGTCCAAGTGTTAGCTCCAGAGTGAAATGCAATTCTCATCATCAATAGGAATGCTTTCAGTCAGGACATTCCCTCCCTTAAATGATCAAAAATGAGTCTTGCTAGCTCCTTCTTCGCTTGTATTGATTTTTTTAGTAATAAAACCATTATAGAAAAAACATACTAAGCATGCAAGGTTATTTTTTTAAGTGATACATTAATATTCCAGCTGCAATGCCTACATTTAATGATTCAGCTTTTCCATAGATAGGGATATTTATACGTTGATTTGCTATGTCTAATAATGATGAAGTTACTCCTGCCCCTTCATTACCAAGAATTAAACCAACTTTATTTTGATTTCTTACTTCAGTGTAGTCTACAGCATCATGTAATGCAGTTGCTAAAATTGTAAATCCTTGTGTTTGTAACTTATGAATTTCTTGTTCCAAAGTTGCAGTATAAATTGGTATATGAAAAAGAGACCCTTGTGTAGCACGGATAACTTTATCATTGTATAAATCAACACATCCCTCACCTAATATAACAGCATCGACTCCAGCTGCATCGGCTGTCCGGATAATCGTCCCCATATTTCCAGGGTCTTGTAGGGAATCAAGAAGGATAACCAGCTCGTTCGCCCCCTGTACATTGGTATTATTCATTTCTACCACAGCAATAATTCCTTGAGGAGTTTGTGTCTGTGATATTTCTTTTAATACATTTTCGCTTACATACTCCACAGGAATATCTTTAGCATCGTTTGGTATTTCATATCCTTCAACAACTATTAATTCTTGAATAACCCAATTGCTATTTAAGGCTTCTTGAATTAAATGGATACCATCTATTAAGAATGTGTTGGTTTTTAACCTTTCTTTTCTACGATGTAATTTTTTCCAGTTTTTCACTTTTTCATTTTTTATAGAAGTAATCATGATTCAAAACATCCTTCATTATTTTCCTATCTGTATCATACATATATTTTGTTGTTCTGGTCAAACTATCCATAGTCCACTATTTCAAGAGGAGTGTGTATAATGGATTTAAACTTACGTAAAGCAATTTATTCCAACATTTCCAATAATGACGAGCAACAGCTCGAAGCTACAATTGTGGATGCCATTCAAAATGGTGAGGAAAAAATGCTTCCTGGTCTAGGAGTATTATTTGAATTAATTTGGAAGCACTCTGATGATCAGGAAAAAAAAGAAATGATACAAGCATTAGAATCTGGTGTAAAGCAGATTTAATTAAATTTAGGAGACTGGGACATCAAAGCAAAACTTGTTATGTCCCAGTCTCTTTCATTGATCAAGGACTTTTTTCCTTGTTTAATAAATTTATTTTTAACGAAGAATCATTTACGTTCGTACAATTTGCTTATAAGTAAAAATATTTATTGATTTTTAAAAATAAGCCAAAAGAATCACTAAATGACAAAATTTTAAAAAATACAACATTTTTCTCTACAGCATTTTACATAATAACGTATACAAATATGCTAAAAGAACTATGTATATATCTTAAATTTAAAATTCATATCAAACTTTTAATATATATAACTATTTAGAAGATTATTAGATATATTTGACTACCTATCTGTTAAATGATATAAAAAATTGTAGCAATTTTTTATTATATGTTTTTCAGTATTGTAATAAACTTGTTAAGAGAACAGTATCAGAAAGGGGTAAATGTTTTGGAAGAAAATACGAATAACAAATCGAAAAAAGGTCTATCCAAAGGAATTATAGCCTTAATAGTAGGTGTCATAGTGCTTTTAGGAGGAACAGCGGCTGCATTCTTTATTAATAGCTCTTCTCCAAAAGCTACATATTTTCTTGCTGAGAAGAATTCGTTAGAACATGTAAAAGAATATGTGGAAAATCGGTATTCGGATGAAATAGCTTGGGTTGAGAAATCAGAAGAAGAAGCAATCGAACAAAACCTGGACATCGGTGTTACAATTAATGATCCAAACTCAAGCGGCTTGCAAGCAGATCCAGCAATTGAAATGATTAATAATTCCAGACTTATGTTCAACACACAAACAGATATGGAAGCACGTCAATTTTATACAAATATTGGTGTGAACTATAATGGAATTGAATTAAATGATATTGAATTAGCTATTAATGAAGGAAATCTAACAGCAGGATTACCGTTCCTTAATGAAACGCTTCAATTTAATGATGAAGATTTCGGAAGTCTTATGTATGAACTTGATCCATATACCTTTACTGGAAATGAAACTCTGAATTTAGATAGCATATTATTTGATAATATGTATGCACTAGAAGAAGAAGATCTTGAATACGTTAAAGAAGAATATGTGATGTATGCTTATGATTTACTTCCTGATGATGCATTTGAAAGCTCTAATGAAGACGTTGAAGTAAATGGCGAATCCATTAGTGCCGAAAAAGTTACTATGCACTTATCAGAAGAACAAACAAGAGAAGTATTGATTAGCCTGTTTGAAAAAATGAAAGATGATGAGAAATTGAAAGAACTTGTCCACGAACAATTAGTTAATATTTCTTACGTAGCTGGATCCGATATGTCACAGTTAGAAGAAGAAATTGACCTAATTCTTGAAGACTATGAAACAGTATTTGAAGATGCAATCAAAGAAGTTGAAACCTTCCAATTTAAAGATGGTATTCAATCTGCTTTATGGGTTGCCGATGATAAAGTAGTACAACGTGAGTTTAATATTGCTATAGCTCCTGAAGGAGACGAGTTAGTTACATTAGATATCAATGGACAACAACACTTAACCGATGATCAAATTTTCTTTGATTTTGAATTTACAGCAGATGAAAGCTCATCTTTAGTTCTTTCAGGTGATTTAAGTTCTAAAGATAGTATGATCAAAGACAATGTGGAAATCTCAGTTCCAGATGCTGAAATGAAATTATATTATGAAGGTGAAGAGTCCGTTAGTGACAACACCCGTACCTTTGATCGAACATTTGGATTTAGTGAACCATATACAGGTGAAGGAAGTATGATCTGGTCTGGTGAATCCACTTATGATGAAGATCAAATGAATTCTAGCAATACTATAACTTTCGGAACTACAGAAATGCCTGAAGTTTTCGCACTCGATATGAATGTAGACGGTTCTATTATTGATAGTGTAGCAGAAATGGATACTTCTAATATTGTAGACATTGGAGCAATGTCCTCAGAGGAAATTTCAACCTACTTTAGCACTGATTTCGCCGAACAGTTTCAACAGTGGATCATGCAATTTATGGGTGGATCGGATCTTGAATTCTAATATGTGTTAATTATAGATAGAAAAGAGCGTGCATTACAATGACGTTTATGAAACATGTAGGACTATTTCTAAAAAATTACATGGTCCATTTAAAGAGGAAGTGTCTAACACTTCCTCTTCTTTTCATGTTCCCTGTCCTTATCGTAAGTTTAATCGGATTTATGTTATATACCTTTATTTCTCAAGATGAACAAGATCCTATTCAAGTTGGGTTAGTAGATTTAGATAAATCTGATGAAACTCAGTTAATGGTCCAATTCTTAGAAGGTTCATCTTTATTCAATCAGTTTTTACATATTAATAAACTAGGAGAAAATGAAGCGGAAAAAAAATTAGAAAATAATACATTAACTACCTACATAGCTTTTCCAAAGAATTTTATTCAAGACCTTTATCAAGGAACCACTGTAGATATTCCAATTATAGGAAATCGACAACAATCAGCAGAGAGTTATATGATATATGAAACGATGGAAAGTGTCGTCCGTCATATTCGTTCATCTCAAGCAAATATTCTTACCATGAACTACTATGCAAAGCAATTTGAAATGAATGACGATGAACGAAACGATTTTGTATTTCAACAATTTCAAGAGTTTTTATTGTATACCATTAGCAGAGACCAAATAATACAGGAAAATGAACTTTCTAACCAGGCTACCTCTTCCCCTAAAGACTTTTTTGGAATTGGTATATGGTTTGTCGTTATAAGCATTTGGATTTTTATGATATACCATTTTTTCGCAAAAGAAACTCCGGACTCTATTTATCAAAGAATGCGCTTATATGGAGTTACTGTTTTGCAGCAGATAACTGCGAAAATAATAATCTCTTTGTTAGTCTCTTTTCTTTTCATCATTCCTACCTTATTAGGAACTTTGTATGTACTAGATATTACCTTGGTTATTGAGAATATTGCACGAATAATCACTCTCATAACATTATTTGTGGTGTCCTTGTTATTATTTACTGCTTTCTTAGAGTTGGTTATCTCATCCGAGAAAATTAGAATGTTTACCCAATCTATGTTTATTCTTTTAATTATTATATTAAGTGGAGCTATTATTCCAACTATTTACTACCCGGCATTCCTTCAAGATGTGATGCATTACATACCAAGCTATCTAGCTATGGATTGGATTCAACAGATTACGTTAAACGGTCGACACCATGCCGAATATACTTCATTATTAATGATAAATGGCGCCCTTCTATTTTTAATACTAGCCATATCAAGTTGGAAGGAGCGTGCACGAACTTGATACATGTTTGGAAAACAAGACTCATGCAATTAAAAAAACGATGGTTATCGATTGCTTTTTGGGCTATATTACCTTTTCTTTTAACTTGGATAGTCTTAGAAACTACAGAAGTTATACAAGATGAGAGTAAAATTCCAGTAGGTATCGTTCTAAAAGAAAATACAGAGATGGCTCATCTACTAAAAGAAAACTTGCAGTCTTCTACATTTGTTGATGTCTTGGATATTACGGAAACTGAAGCAAAACAGATGGTTGCTACACATGAAATTGACAGTGCTTTTGTAATTGAAAAAGGTTATGAAGAAGCCATTTTAAATGGAGAAAGAAATCGATTAATAAGTTCATATACTACAAACTTCTCTTTTGGATACGTACCAATTAGAGAAATGATTGGTTCTTTTGTACAAGAAGATAGTGGGAAAGCAAAAGCTGCTCAAACTATTTTACAATTGGGGGATTATTTAAATGTTAATAATCTACCAACTACTTCAGAAATCATTGAAAAGGTTCAAGAAGTAGAAATTAGTGAAAACTTAGTATATACCTCTTTTCAATTTCAAGGAGAGAATGCTACAAAAGATAATAATCGCAGTTATTTATTTGATCCTTGGCAACTCTGGGGTGTTTTTGCGCTCTTAAGTACATTACTCATATTTGATTGGGTCATTCGCGATCGAAATCATTTAATGCAATCACGTTTTGCTTTTATACGTTATTCTTTCAAACATTATATGTTATCGAATGTGATATTTTATATATTATTCCTTTATATTATTGATCTATTAACGGCCATTGGATTTCATTACTTATTTCAAGACCAATGGCAATGGAAATCAATTTTTGTTCTGTTAGGTTTTAGAGTGTTAATAACGATAATATCTTTTCTCATAGCTCTATGCTTCCAAAGATATTTAATTTATTACAGTTTTGTTTTTAGCTTTGTTCTCATCGTATTTCTTATTAGTGGTATTATCATCCCTATTGAAGGTTTAACGCAACTAGTCCCGTGGATAAATGTAATAAATCCAATGTATGCATTTAGTGAAGGGGAATTATGGCATCCACTATTTATATTATCTACCATTTTCCTTGTTCTATGGTATATGAAAGGAGAAAAGTAACTTGCTATCTGTACAAAACTTAAGAAAGTCTTATAAGAAAAATGTAGTTATTGACCAGTTATCTGTAGATATTAACCCAGGAGATATCGTAGGATTAGTAGGTGAGAATGGAGCAGGAAAGTCTTCCCTATTACGTATTCTTGCTACACTATCTAAACCAGATAAAGGAACGATTACTTGGAATAATTTATCCTATGAAAAAGAAACAAAAAAACTTCGTAAAGAGATTGGATTTGTTCCCCAAGATATCTCCATATGGGAAGATTTTACGGTTGAAGAAAATATGAAATTTTTCGAAAAATTATCATGGGTTCATCGTTCCCAATCAGAACTTAGGCAATTATGTATAGAGATGAAACTTTCCAAGTGGAAAGAACCTGTTCACACATTATCTGGTGGAATGAAAAGAAAATTGAACATGGCAATTAGCTTCATTCATGATCCGAGCCTTATACTATTAGATGAACCTACTGTAGGTATAGACTTAAAATCAAAAAAAGAAATTGGGGAATACTTACTCAAACAATCAAAAGAACATCATAAAACTATTATTTACACCTCTCATGATATGGATGAAATCACTTCTTTATGTGATTGGGTTATATGTATAGGTGAAGATAGATTTTATGAGAATGTATTAAAATCTTCAGGACAGGAAATATTTTCTATTTAATATTGCCTATTTATTTATAAACCGCTAAAATAGAATTAATAGATTAGGAAAACGGATGTGATGAAATGGATATAAAAGGTCTTCAGCAAATGATGCCTTATCAGCTTATGTCATCCCTACAAACAAGTAGTTCTACTGATTCTTTAGGTGTATCTTTTCAACAATTATTATTAGAAAAAATAAACGAAGCAGAAAAAAGAACAAGTTTGGATTTTGGATCAAATTTAGTATCTAACCCTTATAATATACATTCCTCATTAACTTATAACAATGCTGGTGCTTCATCTTTTCAAGAAATAATTTCAAGCGCTAGTCAAAAGTATGGAGTAGACGAAAAACTAATACATGCGGTAATTAAACATGAATCTAATTATAATCCAAACGCTACTAGTTCAGCTGGTGCTCAAGGATTAATGCAATTAATGCCAAAAACCGCAGCAAGTCTTGGTGTTACAAATGCTTATGACCCTGCTCAGAATGTTAACGCTGGAACAAAATATCTCAGTCAAATGTTACAGCGCTATAATGGCAACACTCAGCTAGCTTTAGCTGCTTATAATGCCGGTCCAGGAAATGTAGATAAATATCAAGGAATTCCTCCGTTTCGTGAAACTACTGCATATGTATCCAAAGTAATGCAATCTTCACATGTATAAAGTTATTTACAGTAAATAATAAGCATAAGCTGTCCATTTTTTGAGAAATTGGACAGCTTTTTTTGATTAATGGAGCTTATCAGGAAGTGAATGGATCGTTTCAATTAGTTGATTAAGCTTTCCTTCAATGCGGTGAAGAAGATAAAACGTAACCGCAATGGGAAAACCGACATCGGTTAAAAAAGAGATCCAAGCATCCATATAACTACCACCTCCACTTGTAATAAGGAAAGGACCAGCATTTCACTGGTCCGAGTATTATTAACCTAATTCGATATCTTCTACTGTACGTTCTACTATTCTTGCGCTATGCTTTTCGATTAAGTCTCCTCCACTTGATGTAAAAGCATTTTCACTTATAATTGTATCCATCGCCGCATTAATTGCATTCGTATCGACCGGTTCAATTGGCTGATCAAGCGAATAAGTGACAACTTTCCCTTCCTGATTTGTAAATTTAAGTTCTAACCTACGCATTTCTCCTCCTCCTTTCTCTATTTTAATCCAGACTAACTTTCATAAATATCCGAAATATCTCTTCGACTTACCTGATATAACGTATATTCCTGTAACCCTGCAAATGCAGTCGCAACATTGTATAGTTGTTCGTGATTCGCTTCCACCTTGACTTGATTAAAACGTTTATACGTTAAAATCGGTTCACCAGACTCTGCATCGACTCCTTCACTGAAAGTTAATTGCAACATCGAATCTATCAAATCTACTACAGCCATATATAACACCTCCTTCCTCTATACATATAATCGAATACAAATTTAAAAAAGGAGGGAACAAAAAAAGATAATCTCAGGTCTTGAGATTATCTTTTTTTGAAAGATTTATTCATATTCTTTTTCAATTGTTTTAGTACTTCGTATTGTATTAATAGGGCGAACCATGCTTTCAATTTTGTCTCGCTCAGATTCTAGGAAAGGAGGTAATGAAAGTTTTTCACCAAGTGTTTCATAAGGCTCATCTCCCATAAATCCTGGACCCTTCGTTGCTAATTCAAAAAGTATTTGCGGAGCTACTCGAGTATATAAGGACTGGAAGAAAAAGCGATCCACAAAACCTGAAGTTTGTAAGCCAAATGATTTAATATGATTATCCCATTCATATATATCACTTTGTTCATCAACACATAAAGCAGCATGGTGCACAGTTCCGTATCCTTGTCTTGCTATTGGAAGAACCGCATTATGTTCAACTATTAATTGTGCTCCGTTTCCACCTTCGCCAATTTCAAAAAGATACTCTGATCCCTCTCTCATTACTTCTTTATATTGAAATACTTTCTCTAAGATTTCCTTAAAGAAATCATATTGTGCCACTCTCACTACAACTGGCCCTAAACCGACAATTGCATATTCTAAAGGGATGGGACCGCCTTTCCAAGGTAGTCCTGTATTCGGTGACGTATTAGTTTCATCAGATACTAGTTGATACTGCTGATCATCAAAATCTGAAAAAGACAATGTCTGTACTCCAAAATGTTGTTGAATTCCAGAATGATTGATCTCAAGGCGATTAAATCTTTTTACCCAATAATCTAATGCGGCATCGCTCGGAACCCTAAAAGAAGTTTTGTATATTTCATTTGTACCATGAGAGCCTTTTGGAATGCCAGGAAAGTCAAAAAATGTCATATCCGTACCGGCATTCCCTTCATCATCGGCAAAAAATAAGTGATAGGTTTGGATATCATCTTGATTTACAGTTTTTTTAACTAATCGCATACCAAGAATATAGGTGAAAAATTCATAGTTTTTCTCTGCACTGCTTGTAATAGCAGTTACATGATGCATACCTCTAATTGGATTCATAAAAGATCCTCCTCTTTTACTCTTAATTAAATTATCTTTAATTAATTACAATATAGCAATTTAAATCACATATGTCAAATCATATCGAGTGAGTACAAAAGCTCTAAACACCTGTTTAGAACATATCGAGTGCCCCCTGTTTTTTGTTAATTACAACAACAATTATTTTAGAGCCAAATTTTAATGCTTTCTTTCCAATTTAAAAAGAAAACTTAAAGCTATATCGCTCTAAGTTTTCTTAACTCACGTTATTAAGATAATCGAATACTCTCTAAGGTTTTCTGATCAAGTTTCTTGACTACTTCTACAATTAACTTAACTGCATTCTCATAATCATCTCGATGTAAAATCCCTGCATGTGAATGTATATATCTAGTTGCAACTGTTATAGATAGTGATGGTACTCCATTCCCTGTAAGATGAATAGATCCAGAATCTGTTCCTCCACCAGCCATTGATGTAAATTGATAAGGGATTTGATTATCTTCTGCCGTTTGTACTACTAAATCACGCAATCCTTTATGAGAGACCATCGACGCATCGTATAAAACAATTTGAGGACCTTCTCCTAACTTACTATCTGCATCTTGCTTTGAAATTCCCGGAGTATCTCCTGCAATCCCAACATCCACTCCAAAACCAATATCAGGTTGAATAGCATGAGATGAAGTACGGGCACCTCTTAATCCAATCTCTTCTTGAATGGTACCTACGCCATATACGGTATTTGGATGCTTTTCATCTTTTAATTGCTTTAGAACATCGATTGCAATCGCTAGTCCAATTCGATTATCCCAAGCTTTTGCTAATAACATTTTTTCATTTTTCATTGGAGTAAATTCAAAATAAGGAACAATCGAATGCCCTGGTTTGATACCAAATGATTCCACCTCATCCTTATTTGATGCCCCAACATCAATAAACATATCTTTAATTTCATATGGCTTCTTTCTTGCTTCTGGAGATAATACATGAGGCGGTTTTGAACCGATCACTCCAGTTACATCACCTTTATCTCCCGTAATAGTAACTCGTTGAGCTAGCATTACCTGATTCCACCAGCCACCAACAGTTTGGAAATAAATAAATCCATTGTCATCGATACGAGTCACCATCATTCCGATTTCATCCAGATGTCCTGCAATCATAATTTTCGGTCCACTAGCATCACCAACTTTTTTTGCAATAGAGCTTCCTAAGTTGTCTAGGGAAACATCATCAGAATAAGGTGTGATGTATTTTTCAAATACTTCACGAACCTCTTTTTCATTACCAGGAATTCCTTTGGCGTCGGTAAGTTCTTTGAGCATTGTTAACGTGTCATCTAATTTAGCCATATGTAGTCTTCTCCTTTTTAAAAGATTAATATCCTTGATTTTGCCTTTTATAATTTATCTCGTTTTTTTCAAGATATGCACGTTGAATATCTTCTTCTGAAAAACCTAATATATTTCCAAGGTTAATACAAGATGAGAAAAGTTGCTCGTATTTAGCTTTTGTCGGTTCGTTTTTGTATATTATCGTCTGTTCATAAACAATCTGAAACTGAACTACTTCTGAGCTATTTATATTATGATTCGTTTTACTTTCAAAACTATCATAACCTTTGTTAATGCCGATTGACATTAGAAAATGGATGACATCTACATATTCTTCTAAAATTACAGATTGATTATTTCTTGGCTTCTTACTCCAAAATTTAAAGCATCTTGTCTCATTAGCTAGTTCTCCTAATTCAACTAATAATGCTAAGACTTTCTTTTCGAATAAATCTGCTTTTCGCAAGCCATGATTTTCTTCTATGTAGGAATCTAGTTGTTTTTGCATATTAAATAGTGCTATCCAATCCAAACTGCACCCTCCTTCTTCTCGCTTTCATTTATTGTATCATGAAATTATAATATTAGTGAAACCTCCCACTCGTTTAAAACGTATACTATAAAAACAATAACTAGGAGTAGATTACATGCTAGTGATTAGCTTTCGTATATTACTAATAATAGCTATAGGTTTGCTTATTTATACACTTGTACAATACTTACGTAAACCTGAACGCAAGTTAAAACTTGCTCAAAATAATAAACAATTTTATTTATTAGATGAAGAGCAGAATGATAAGAAGAATTTTCAACTCACGTATATGGGTTGTTTGTTTGAAGGAGAAAAGTATTTAGGTGCCACGGAGAACAAATTTGAAGTAGTAGATATTCATGTTACAGTTAAAGATCCACATCAACTTCAAGGGCTTTCAAGAGAAGATTTATTCTTTATAGAAGATGAAATTATTTTTCACTATCCTTATGCTGTGATTACGTGGAAGCATCCAATAAACAAGATTTTACAATCCTCAAAATAGTGATGGGCTCCTGCCCCTGTTTTTACTAGATTGGACATTCATGGGCTGTTTACACCTCACTTTACATTTTAACAAATTCTTCTTTATGAAGTAAGGTGTTACTGCTCATTACATCTTTATCCTTAGACTATATAAATGGTTGTTCTTTGTTTGTAAACTGATAAATAAATGGTAATAAGCTATATATTACGAATAGTATAATTGCTGATATACAAGCGGTTATACTATTATTTACATTAATACTTAACATAACAACTATAAATATTGAACAGATTGGAGTAAATAGAAAAGCGTTATTCCTGCTCTCCTTTGTTAGATACTGCGATTTTTCACATGATGGACATGGTTTAATACGTAAACATAAGTCTTTCCAGGCAAATTGATGTTTACAATTCCAGCAGCGTGGCAACTTCATTTTTTTCCTCCCTCAACTATTCGAAAATTGCGAACGAATAATGTGAAATTCTTCTCTTAGCTTATCAAGCTCTTCAAATGAGATACTTATATTCTCCCCAATTTCATATGCATCTTTAATTTTTTTTAATAACTTCTTTGAGTGTGAGTGATTCCCATTCACGCCCCATCCTGCTGCTTGTTGTTTTGATATAATTTTACCAAAAATTAAATAATATTCAATTCGAAGCAAACTAAGAATACAATATATTGGCTTCTCTTTTATTGATTTTAAACAATCATTATATTCTCCTTGTAATGAAAGGAGATAATCTTTTTTAGGTATGGAGTGAAACAGTTGCCCTATTGGCTTTCCATACAAACACAATCCTGAATTGATTACAATAGTTAAATGAGCCGCTAAATCTGGATCGGTATGAACTTCCATTAGATATGTGTTTACTTCACTAATCGGAGTATTCTCATAAAAATCTCTCCAATACTCACTATAATGGAAATCGTAATTACTAGGGTGCCTCCAATTTTCCAATCCACTTTTTTCTAATACAGAAACTTCAATCGGATAAGGATTCTTCGATTGTGATAAACAATATGAAAGTAATCCATGTTTTTCTTGTAAGCTCAACGTTTGATTAACAATAATGATCAAATCAATATCACTTTTACTTTTTTGAAATCCACCTAATGCGATAGACCCATGTACATAAACACCTTCTAGTTTTCTATGCAAAATTTCTGTAACCCTAGTCTTTATCACATCCAATATTAAATCTAATTCCATCCAACCACTTCCAACTTTTTTGTGCGTATATATCAACAATAACAAAAAACACACGTAGATTCACGTGTGTTTTAAGAAGGAGACCGTGTTAATGAAGTGTGTTGTTGTGAGTCATGTACGGAGAAAAACTCTTGCCATTTGATGATGATTTCTTTTCTTCTTAATAAATATAACATTGGTAATAATGCAACTAGTAATATTCCGATGAACATTGGATTTAAATTAGATATCCAACCTCCTATTGAAGTGTAGACCATTGCGAGTGGTATGCTAGAAAACAATGATGATCGCGCATAATCTTTAAACCCGTTACTTATTTCAATAAGACATAAGGATAATAGATGGAAATGTATAAAAGGGACCAATCGTAATAAGGTAATCTGAGATTTTGTCAGTTCTGCATGTTTGCCTAACAGTTTTTGTTTAACTCCAATCAAACGCTGTACAGATTTTGGAGTCCATCCCATTAAACCGTAGAACAGTAAACTTGAAAGTGTAATACCTATAATTGAGTAAATCGTCCCTGCTACTGGACCAAACAATACTCCACCTGAAATACATATAAATACGACAGGTAAAAATAATAAAGGTCTAAATAAATGAAATATGATAAATAAAAGCGGTGAGAGAACTCCACCCATTTCAACAATAGAAAATAAATAATTTCCTATATATTCCATCCTCCACCTCCTTTGTCTTTACCTTTGATTATACAAAGTTCCATATATCTATATGACAGTAGACGAGCCTTTATGACATGAAAAGTAGAATCCAGCTAAAACTAATCACATTAATAACAATAAGGACAGGTATTCCAATCGTAAACGATCGATGTTTCGTTTTATGTCGAAATGATTTCATACCAATATATATCCCAATACTTCCACCAATGATTCCTAGCAACCAAAATGTTCTTTCTGGAATCCGATAATGTCCACGAACAGCTTTCCTTTTATCTATGTACATCATTACAAAGCCAATAATATTTGCCGCCACTAAATAATATAATATGCTACCCCATTCTTCCATTGTACACCTAGCCTCCCTTTACTTTACATCTGTTTAAAAAAAGACCGATCCTAGTTGGATTCGGTCTTTATCAAACTATTATTTTAAAGCATCTTTTGCTTGAGATACTAACTGACCAAATGCTTTTTCATCACTAATTGCAAGGTCAGAAAGCATTTTACGGTTAATATCAATTCCAGCAACTTTTAATCCGTGCATTAATTTGCTGTAAGAAATATCATGCATACGAGCTGCAGCATTAATACGTGTGATCCATAATTTACGGAAATCACGTTTTTTCTGTCTGCGGTCACGATAAGCATACTGACCAGATTTAATTACTTGCTGTTTCGCTGTTTTAAATAAAGTTCTTTTAGAACCATAGTAACCTTTTGCTAATTTTAATACGCGTTTACGACGTTGACGCGTTACTGTTCCACCTTTTACACGTGGCATAAGAAATCCCTCCTAATTCATTTCCATTTCTACGATTATATTATTTTGGTAGCATGTCTTTAATGCGCTTATAATCTCCAGAAGAAACAAGTGCACTTTTACGTAATTTACGTTTTTGTTTTTGTGATTTGTTTGCAAACATGTGACTAGTGTATGCATGAGATCTTTTTACTTTTCCAGAACCCGTTCTTTTAAAACGTTTTGCTGTACCTTTATGAGTTTTCATTTTAGGCATAATTCATTCCTCCTAGTTATCTACTGTACGAATTAATTTTTTTCATTAATTGGAGCGACCATCATAAACATATTACGGCCTTCCATTTTAGGTTTTGTTTCAATCGTACCAAGGTCTTTTACTTCCTCAGCGAAACGATCTAACACTTCACGACCTAGTTCTTTATGGGTAATCGCACGACCACGGAAACGCACTGCAGCTTTTACTTTGTCTCCTTTTTCAAGGAACTTACGAGCATTTTTCAGTTTTGTCTCAAAATCATGGTCACCAATTCCTGGTGTGAAACGAACCTCTTTTACATTAATGACTTTTTGCTTTTTACGAGCTTCTTTTTCTTTCTTCTGTTGCTCGAAACGATATTTACCGTAGTCCATGATACGACATACTGGCGGTTTCGCATTTGGAGCAACTAGTACTAAGTCAAGATTTCTTGTTGTTGCAATATCCAATGCTTCCTGACGAGATTTTACTCCAAGCTGATCACCGTTTGAGTCGATTAGTCGTACTTCTCTAGCACGAATCTTTTCATTAACGTTCATATCCTTGCTAATAGCCAGCCACCTCCGAAATTATTGTTACTGATCTATTTGACAAGCTTATTTTATGCAATTAAAAAAGTGTCGGTACATACACGCACCCACACATCTCCAAATACAATTAAATAAAAGGTTGGAACCAGTCAACTACCATAATCGGTGTCAATCAGGTGAGAAGCGGGTGCTTCTACTTGTCTTAGATCATTTTATTAACTTTTATAGTGTACCATATCTCGTCTATGACGTCAATACAGCTTCACTAGTTTTTATACAACTGTTTTAGATTATCATGTCATGACAAAACTGTCAATCACCTTTATAAATTTTTTGGGTTGGGACATAGCAAAAAGATTCTTTCAAAAAACGAATGATAGATAGAATAAGCGTAAGAAATACACGGTTACTCCTTGAAAGTCAAAAATCGATTCTTTCCTGAGATGTAATGCTTTCGAGGTCCTCTTTGTCCTGTGGGAGTGAGGCTCCCCAGTCTCCGCTAGAAAAGTGCAGTATATTTCTGAAGCAGGTTTTATAAGCCATTCATTCTGATTTACCTTTTGCGTAGGTACTTTTGTCCCAATCCCAAGATTTACTTCTAATCTTCCAGAAGAATTTTCGTTACGTGTTGTTTTTTTATTTGTACTTTTGTTCGTTCGTCACGATTCTTATTATGGATAAAATAATTACCTGGTGAAAGATCAGTAGCAACAAAATAACCATTCGCATCTGTTTCTATTGTTTTAATTATTTTTCCATTTTTGCCACGTCGTATAACAACTTCTTCAGTAGCTTGCTCACTGATTAGTTGTCCTAATAGATGTCCATGATTCGTCTGACGCCATGAAGGATCTGGCAACTCTGTAGGTATTTCAAATGGTGCACTTCCTTCATTATGTTCTGTTGGTAAGTAAAGCGAATCAATGAGTTCCGATTTAGGAAGACCATCATTGCTCCAAATATTATAAACATACGGGCTTACTCCTTCTGCCATATTACCATTGACAGATGGTGTTAACGCACGATGAATTTGATTCATACTATCCGCTATCGTATTTAAATAGAGTGCTGGTCCAATTATTATACCTCGATTTCTTGGTAAATCTTTTTGCCATTCAATCCATTGATCATAACGTTCAGCCCTTCGTGGGTCTGCATCACTATCGTAATTCATAACATAAGCATAATCTAGATATCCTTCTTGAACCCATGTCTTCCAATTCTGATGTGCTCGCTGAATAGGATCCATATCCCACCAATTCGTTTTACTTGGATCATGAAATCCCCATGATAAAACAGCTGCAGATAGCTCAACATCAGAGTCTACTGCCATAAGCTCCGTGTACACGCGTTTAATTAGTGAATCAACTTGTTTTACTTTCCAAGCGATCCATTCTTGATCATTTACTGGTGGTCGATCAGTACGACCTGTTTCCTCATGAAACCTCGCTAAAGAAGTAGCATTGTATCCTTTCCCGTCTTCGGGGTAACGGATGTAATCCAAATGGACACCGTCTACATCGTAATTTCTTGCAATATCATTTACCATTTCAACTACATGGTTTCTTGCGTCAGGATGACCAAGGTCAAGATAAGGTTGCCAGTACGGTACTGTACCATTAAAATCTTCTGTTACCCATTTATCTTCTACAGCGTCCGGCCCATGTAGATTCCAAATATGTGTTGGATCTGAAGGAGCACCACCGTATACGCTATGCCACATTGGACCTACTACCACCCAAGCATGAACTTCGATTCCCTTGTCATGTGCTTTTGTTAATAAATAGCCTAATGGGTCGAATCCTTCTGGAACAGAAGGATCTTCTGTAAATGGTAAAACATCGCTATGATAATATGCATCATGTCTTCTGCTCACTTGTGCAATAATCGTATTCATATTAGCTTTATCAACATCTTCAACTAGTTCATCAATATCTTCGGGAGTTTTTAAGCCGGGTTCAAAGGCTTGTACCCAAAAAGCTCGTATAAATGGATTTTCTTTTTGTAGAGAAGCTTCTGTGGTGGTAAAAGGTGTAAGAGTGAGGCAAGACATCCCAATCAACATAACAAATACAACAACTACTCCCTTTGTCTTTATCCGTTTCATGTTCTCTCTCCTCCTATAATTTTAATCCAGTACCCTTACCACTTCACCTCCTAATAGATTAGTATTTATTTCTACCGCTCTAGAAGACGATCGTTTCTTGGCTGGATGCGAGAGAAAACATATCTTTCTTATTATTTTTTAGTTTACTATCTCATATTATTGGAAAAAAAGTGCCAAAAGTTGCTTTTTTCCGTCTATTGTTGGGCACTTTGTCCTTTAATACATATTTACAACAAAAAACCGAACTACAACGATATTGAAAAACATCACGTTATAGTTCAGCTTTTATTTGAATAATATCCCTTACCACTGATTCTTATTTAATCTTCTTATTATCTACTTCATCCTTGATTAAGTTTAAGAATTGGTTGTATTCCAATGTCTCTGTATCTTGTTCTCCGTATCTACGATAATTAACACTGTTACTTTCTATTTCTTTATCTCCTAATACTAAAGCGAATGGAACTTTCTGTGTCTGTGCTTCTCGGATTTTATATCCAATTTTCTCATCACGTTCGTCTAATTCTACACGAATTCCTTGATAACGAAGCTTTTCTTCCATATCCTTCGCATAATCTAAATGAGCTTGTAACGAAACTGGGATAATCTTCACTTGTACTGGTGCGAGCCATGTAGGGAAAGCACCTTTATATTCTTCAATTAAAAATGCAACAAATCGTTCCATAGTTGATACTACACCTCGGTGAATTACAACTGGTCGATGTTGGTTACCATCTTCTCCAATATACGTCAGATCAAACCTCTCAGGTAAATGGAAATCTAATTGTATTGTCGATAAGGTTTCATCTTTACCTAATGCAGTTTTAACTTGTACATCGAGTTTCGGACCGTAGAATGCTGCTTCTCCTTCAGCCTCTACATACTCTAAATCCATATCCTCCATTGTTTCTTTCAACATTGCTTGAGCTTTATCCCACATTTCATCATTATCAACATATTTTTCTTTATCTTCTGGATCACGATAGGAAAGGCGGAAATAATAGTCTTCAATCCCAAAGTCCTTATAGACATGTTGCACTAATTCCACTACACGGATAAATTCTTCTTTAAGTTGATCCGGACGAGCAAATATATGCGCATCATTTAATGTCATTGCTCGCACACGTTGTAATCCAGCTAGTGCACCACTCATTTCATGCCGATGCATGGTTCCTAGTTCAGCGATTCGAACTGGTAAATTACGATAGCTCCATAGTTGATTTTTAAACACCATCATATGATGAGGGCAGTTCATTGGACGTAATACCAGTTCTTCGTTATCCATCTCCATTGTTGGAAACATATCGTCTTGATAGTGGTCCCAATGTCCACTTGTTTTGTACAGATCTACATTACCTAATACAGGCGTATAAACGTGGCTATATCCCAATCTTTCTTCTAAATCAACAATATACCGCTCTATATTACGACGAATGGTTGCTCCTTTTGGTAACCAAAGCGGTAAACCTTGTCCAACTTTTTGTGAAACCGTAAATATACCTAATTCTTTTCCTAATTTACGATGATCTCTTTCTTTTCGTTCCTCTAAAATTTGGAGATGTTCTTCCAAATGTCCTTTTTTCTCAAAAGCTGTACCATAAATGCGTTGTAATTGTTTATTGTTACTATCTCCACGCCAGTATGCACCAGAAATGCTCAATAACTTAAATGCTTTAATCTTACTCGTAGAAGGCACATGAATTCCTCGACATAGATCAAAAAACTCACCCTGTTCATAAATAGTAACTTGTTCATTTTCTGGAATAGCGTCGATGAGTTCTAATTTTAAATCATCGCCAATTTCTTTAAACCTTTCTTGAGCTTCTTCTCGTGAAACTTCTATCCTTTTAATTTCGAGGTTTTCATCGACGATGCGCTTCATCTCTTTTTCAATCTTAGGTAAATCTTCAGGAGTTAATTTATGTTCCATATCAATATCATAATAAAAACCTTCTTCAATAATAGGTCCAACTCCAAATTTCACATCTTTATACAAGCGTTTTATTGCTTGAGCTAATAAATGGGCAGTAGAATGGCGTAACACTTCAATACCCTCATCATTTTTATATGTGATTATTTCTATTTTTCCACCTGAAGATAATTCTCTTCGTAAGTCTACAAGCTCACCATCAAGTTTGATTGCAAGTGCTTGTTTTTTTAGTCCTGGTGATATGGAAGCTGCAATATCTTCACCAGTGGTACCCACTGGAAATTGCTTTTCTGAACCATCAGGGAAAATAATCGATAAATCTGCCATGTTCATTCTCCTTTTCCATTATAATTAAAAAACGCCCATCCCTTTGCACTATTGCAAAGGGACGAGCGTTGGTATCGTCGTGGTTCCACCCTAATTCCTATCCATAATTTCAACTAGATAGCTTCATTACATCTTTAACGCAGAAATACGTTGTTGATTACTAAATATTTCACCAACAAAGCTCCGAGGTGGTAATTACTTATCTCATAAAGGTATCTTTCAGCCAATGGATTCCTTCTCTAAATTATGAAATATAAATAATCTTATCCTCATCATCACGAATAAATATATAGTCATTTATTCGTATTATAGACCTTTCATATAAGAAAATCAAGCCTGTTTAATCGTTTTTTAAATAGTAAGAAAAAGGAAAATTGCGGGTTGGCTCAAAATCCACCTTTTCTTGGAAGACATTAATAACTGTTAATGTTTTCGGTTCTGATGGATCATCTCCATAAATCTTAATTTTCTTTGGTCCCATAGCAATTAGTGGAGCTAGATTAAATTCATTATCATGTAACCCTACAACATATAATGGTTCTTCACGCATTAACATTCTTAATTCAAGACGCGATAATTGTTTGCCATTGTCATAATAAAACTGGAAAGTATCACCTTGCATAATATGAATAATTTCCATACCAACATCTTTCTTCTGTATGTAGGCACGTAACATATCAATAAATGCTTGATGATCTTCCTCTCTTCTAAACTCATCAATCGCATCTCCAACACATCTTCTAATTTCATCACGAAAAGGTAATAAACGAAAGTTCACTAATGAATCGAAATGAATTTCGGAATTAATTTGAATATTTTCTTCAAACAAATTTGTCAGTAGTCCATGAATATCTTTATTATTGCGTAAATGCTTACTATCCTCGTCCTCCCCCGTCAAAATCCAATTGGTGAGATCAAGTATACGTTCGATTTCTTCTTGCTCCGTATAATAGTACTCTTTAATCATCTTTCGAATCATATTACCTAAACGATGTGTTAATACTACATCTGCCATCGCTTTACTTATTGTTTTACGAAGATCTTCAGCAGGTAATATTTCATCAATCGTTAAATGATTTCCCCAATCTTCATTTGTTTTCCAATTTAATTCCATCTTTCTATTTCTACGAAAGACAGATTCACAAAAACTTACTACTTCTTTGTCTAATTCAAAAAATACTTCCACCAATACATATCACCCTCATCCACAACCGAACTGTTACATTATATGGACAACCATTTAAAAAAATGAATAAACTACTCAAACTAGCAAATGGTTTTATGAAAATAGGTATGAATGTATTAAAAAATACCTTTTACTGAACTGCTTTAGTAGAGTTCAATAAAAGGTACCCATTAGTCACGGCGATTCGGACCACTCATCTTCACATCTGTGGTAACTTGTTTAATCCGCTCAATAATTCTTCCTGCTTTAACTTGTTCTACTCCATTCCTTGTTGTAGATAATTCTTGTTCTAGTTGATCTAAATCATAATTAGATGTAATAAAAACTGGTAAACCTTCCATCATCCGGTATTGTAAAACAGAACCTAATACTTCATCACGGAACCAGGCAGATTGCATCTCAGCTCCCATATCATCTAACATTAATACATCTGCTTTTTTAAAGAAATCTATTTTTTCATTGAATGAATCGTCTTTAAAAGATGATTTAATTTCACGGACAAACTCCGGCATATATATTAGTGATATTGAGTATTGAAGTTTTTTTAGTTCATTAGCTATTGCACCTAATAGATAAGTCTTTCCGACTCCAAACGAACCATATAAATAGAGTCCCTTTTTGGGTAGCTCATGCTTGGAAGCTTCTAAAAAGTCAAGAACATTCCCTAATGCATTTGATCGGTGCTCATCCTGAATAACATCAGATATTCTTGCTTGAAGAATTTCTTTCGGCATATAAAGACTTTGAATAAGCTTTTGTTGCTGTTCGTTTTGCTCTTCGTCTATTCGTTTATGGCACTTTTCATAACTTAACCGAATTTCATTTTTGCCAGCTTCCAAAACAGGAGAATATCCTTGTATCATATTCTGACACCCACCAAGCGATTTACATCGTTCACATTGCTTGGACTGAGATTTATATTCATATAACTTTATTAAATGTTTATCAATAACTTCACTTGTTAACTCTGGGTGGCTAGATAAAAAATGCTTAATGGATGGGTCTTCTAATACTTCTTTCCTGATGTTTTGATAATTTGTTTGGAAGTTTTCGTTTTTTTTCATCCATGCTTTCAATTCTGATTGTATCGGTTTCACACTCAACCACCCTTATACATCTTGATTAATTTTCATTTAAATATTGTTTTAACCTTGATGCTATTTTTTCTTGATCTTCCATCGAAGAATTTGTTTTTCCAGAAGTTACTTGTGATTTATTTTTTCGCTCTTTAAACCAATCGGGAATAACTTCTTTTGTTGTAGTTTGACGTTGTCTCGTATAGTTATTCATCTTAACTTTAGAATGAGATTTCTGCTGTTCTTGTCTAGCAAAATTCATTGCATCACTTGCCGTTTGAAGATTTAACCTAGACCAATGACTAGCAATTTTCTCTAAATATGCTTTTGAAAGTTTCATATTCGATTGCAGTAATACGTAATGAATGAGCACATTCATTACTGGTGCTGGTAAATCTTGTTTTGTCATTACAGACTCAATTACTTTAATATCTTGGTCAGAAGCATCATTACCTCTTGATAAGTCTTTCAACAATTGTGTTGGAGATATTCTTTCTAGTTCATAAATTAATTGCTCTTTTTTGGTTTTGGGTTTCGTCACTTCATATATTTTATCCTGATTATTTTTTTCAGATAGCTGAACCGATTGTTGATTATTTTTTGAACGAAAAATATCATGACACGCTGCTTTAAATTCTTTTTGATCAAACTGATATGATTCATTGATTGCATATTGACAAGCACGTTCAATTTCATGACTGTCCAAATTATATAGAACTTTCATCTGATAAATAAGACGCTTGATAGCAGTTGTTAAAACCTGTTTAACTGGTATCATTCGTTTGTATAACATTTGCTCTATCCAACTAAAATCCATTGGAACTTCATATTCCCCTGAATTATTTTGACTATTATAATTATCTATTCTAGCTACTTTTTCTGAAGGTGTTACTGTTTGGAAGACATCACTAAAATCAACCGTTATTTCTTCTCCATATTCTCGTTCTTTAGGAACATAATGCGAAAATAGCATATCAAATTTTTGATCTCCAATATGATGTAATAACAATTGAGATAGCATATCATCTTTAAAGAAATCATGTGGAGCATATGGACTCAACAATTCATATGTATAAAAATCACGATTATCTTCTTTATATTTATATGTTTTTAGTAAACCTATCCCTTCCAATTTCAAACGAGATCGGTAAATATCATCCAATGAAAGATTAAGATAATTCATCAGTGTGTGATGTGTCTGTGGGGATACATGTGCATGGATACTTGAGTCGTGTAATAGGGTATGATACAGAGAAACAGCATAAATTCCAATTAATGGTTGATATAAATGAGTTAGTGAAACGGCGTAATCAACAGGTAAATGTTCTTTTCTCATAACATAATACCCATCAATAGGAAGAATCTTCCCTATAAAATTCATGTAATCATACACCCTTTCTACTTTTTCATTTATCTTTCATCGATTTATCCGTATTAATAATATCTTTTAATTCATCCAAAAATACTGTGATATCCTTAAATTGGCGATATACAGATGCAAAACGTACATACGACACCTCATCTACTTTAGATAAGAGTTCCATTACCATCTCACCAATGGAGTTACTCGAAACTTCTGGATTTCCTGCATTCCGTAATTTTTTTTCTACTTCCAGCGCTATACTTTCTATGGTTTCTAGGGCAACTGGTCTTTTTTCACACGCACGAATTAACCCACGAGTTAGCTTTTCACGCGAAAATTCTTGACGCACGCCATCTTTCTTTACCACTATTAAAGGAACTTCTTCAATTCGTTCAAAAGTAGTAAATCGAAATCCGCACCGTTCACATTCCCTACGCCGTCTTATTGCTCTCCCCTCTTCTATCGGTCGAGAGTCTAGAACTTTGGTATTCTTATTTTGACAATTGGAACATCGCATCATTGTTCATCTCCATTCTCTAATGTTCCGTAATTAGTTCAAGTTCTTTATTCATATGTTCATATAATTCTTGAATTACTTTAGAACTATATCCAAAATCTATTTGTAGTAAACTTTCTGTGGTCACAGAAAAATCAACAGCTGTATGATAAGGGCGCACCATAATAATAGTTGCAACTACAAAGACACTCTTGCCTTTTTTTGATGTTGCACTAATTTCACCATGTTCCTTTGAAACTGCATTGATAGAATATGTATCTTTCGATTGAAAATAGGACTCAATGACTTTCATTACGGAGTCTTTGCTTGCTTTATAGTAATGGGTCTGCAACTTTTTTTCCTCATGACGGTCTTTTGTTTCTGCATGATTACTAAAAAACTTCCTTATCTTATAGCCGATTGACATTTGGAAACACACCTCAAACGTTCATAGAATTAGTATAACTAATTATTATTATTCTATTATTTTAACATGTTTTTAACAAATGCTCTAGTTAAATTAAAATAGTGTCAATTTTTAAAAGTGACAATTTAAGATTTTAACAATAAACGGATAGAACCGTCAATCATAAGTGTTTTGCATCTACATAAAACAATCTATTTCAAGAAAAGTTCAATCTTATTCTTTGAAAAGAAGTTAGTTCATTTAGTAGTCATTTTTCACGCAAAATAAAAACGAACAATATCCAGGAAAGAAATTAACTTATCCTATCTATTGTCCGTTTTTTATTCAATTTCTATTTCTAGTGTTAATAGCTATTCAATATAATTAAAATTTTTATGAGGATACTTTCATTTCTGTTTCTAGACGATCTCCTACATAAAGAGCTAAATCAAGAACACGTTTGGAATAGCCCCATTCATTATCATACCAAGCAATTACTTTTATTTTGCTTCCCTCCATTACAATGGTAGATAACCCATCAATAATCGCGGAAAAATCACTTGTTGTATAATCAATTGATACAAGAGGTTCATCAGAGTATTCTAATACTCCTTTCATATATCCTCTAGATGCATCCTTAAATAATTGATTTATTTGCTCGACAGTAACACTTTCTTCTAGATCAATTACCAAATCTACCAACGATACATTTGGTGTAGGTACTCTTAAAGCCATTCCATGTAATTTGCCGTTTAAATGTGGCAAAACTTCACCAAGCGCTTTCGCAGCTCCTGTTGTTGTTGGAATAATTGATTGTGTACAACCTCTTGCTCTCCGTAAATCTTTATGTGGATTATCTAGATTCTTTTGATCATTTGTAAAAGCATGAACTGTAGTCATTAATCCATTTTTTATCGTAAAATGATCATCAATAACTTTTACAACAGGAGCCAAACAATTCGTTGTACAAGAAGCATTCGAAATTACATCATCACTTTCAGGAATATATGCAGCTTCATTTACTCCCATAACAATTGTTTTATCCACTTGCTTCCCTGGAGCTGTGATGATAACTTTTTTTGCACCTGCTTTAATATGCAATCCTGCTTCTTCTTTCGACTTGAATTTCCCAGTAGCTTCAATAACAATATCAATATCCAATTGTTGCCACGGCAGAAGTTCAGGCTGTCTATTGTTAACGATTTTCACTCTTTTTCCGTCTATTTCCAGATAATCTTCAAACGCTTTCACTTCTCCGTCAAAAATTCCATGAACACTATCATACTTCACCATGTGTGCTAATGTCTCAGATGGGTAACTAGCATTGATAGCAACAACTTCTAACTGATCATCTTGTATTGCTTGTCGAAAAATCATTCGACCTATTCGACCAAATCCAGTAATTGCGATACGTTTTGCATTCATAAGAAATAATCCCCCTAATTATGATATACTCATAATCCATTATGCAAAATTAGTATAACATAATTTAACTTTATTGTGTTAAAAATAATGAAAAAGAGGTATCTTGTCTATATATAAAGTTATCATTATAATCTAACAGGCTATATAAATAAGTTTTTACCTAAATAAAAAAAACAGAGTAATTTATGAATGAACCTCATGTTCATAAATTACTCTGTTGAAATTATCTAATCAATATTCCATGTTTGTAAAACTTGGTCTAACTGCAATTTCGTTTTCTCTATTGATTGATTATTATCAATGACGATATCTGCTAAATCAGCTTTTTCCTTAAGGGGCATTTGTGCATTTATCCGATCAGAAGCTTCTTTTTCACTATAACCATTTCTCTTCATCAATCGGGTAAGTTGTATATTTTCATCTACATAAACAACTAATGTTTTATCAACTAGATTGATTAAGTTACTTTCAAATAATAATGGAATATCTAACACAATACACGGCACGTCTTTGTTGATGTAATCGTCTCTTTTGGATATCATACGACTTCGTACGGCCGGATGGACAATCGCATTTAATTGGTTTCTTTTATCTTCATCAGTGAAAATAATTGATCCTAATTTAGGACGATTTATCTTGTGATCATCTTGAATAATTTCTTTCCCAAATGCTTCTATAACTTGATCATAAGCTTTTTCTCCTGGCTCAACTACTTCTCTTGCAATAATATCAGCATCAATAACTGGATAATTCTTTTCTTGAAACATAGAAGAGACAGTGCTTTTACCACTTGCTATTCCACCTGTTAAACCAATAACTAAAGTCATTATCTCACACCTTGCTTATTCGGTTGGCAAGTTGGACATAAGTGGGTTCCTCTTCCACCAACCTTCATTTTAATAATATCTTCACCACAAACTCTGCATGGTTTGGAATCTTGGCCATATACAAATAAATCTTGCTGAAACATCCCCATATCCCCTTGGGTATTTACATAACTACGAATAGTTGTACCACCAGCTTTAATAGCATCTTGTAATGTTTCTTTAGCATTTATTTGTAACTTTTTCACTTCCTGCTTTGTTAATTTGCTACACCGTTTAAGTGGATGAATATTTGCGCGAAACAATGTCTCATCTACATAAATATTCCCAAGTCCTGTAACGATTGATTGATCTAGTAAAGCTGTCTTTACATATCGATCTGTTCGCTTTAATTTTTCATAAAAGTAATCTAAATTAAATGAGGTGTCAAACGGATCAGGACCAAGTTGATTTAATGGCTTGTGCAAAAACTCTTCACCAATTGGATAGACATGCATTGTACCGAATTTCCGTACATCGTTATAACGTAATTCTTCTCCATTTGAAAAATAGAAAGTTACATGAGTATGCTTTTTAACTGGATCCCCCGGGGAATGGACACTATATTTTCCTTCCATTCGTAAATGGGAGATGAGTACATATTCATCTAGATAAAACAAAAGGAATTTTCCTTTTCTCCCCATCGACCGAACCGTTTGACCGGTAACCAATGCTTTAAATTCCTCAACATCATCTGGATACTTAATCATATTTGGCCACTTAATATCTACATGTTTAATTGTTTTATTGCATACAAACAGCTTCAATGTTTCTTTTATTGTTTCTACTTCAGGTAATTCAGGCATTTATTTCTTCTCCTTACTTTGCATCAAACCAGCTATTTCCAAAGGAATAGTCAACCTTCAATGGCACATTAAGTTCCACAGTATGCTCCATTACCTCTGGCACTATTTCCTTTAATTTGTCTATTTCATTTTCTGGTGCTTCTAAGATAAGCTCATCGTGAACTTGTAATAATAATTTAGCTTGTAACTCTTCTTTCTTCAGACGATGATCAAGGTCAATCATAGCTTTTTTTATAATATCAGCAGCACTACCTTGAATAGGGGTGTTCATTGCTGTACGTTCTGCAAAACTACGCAAATTAAAGTTTCTACTTGTTATATCTGGCAAGTATCTTCTCCGCTTCATGATCGTTGATACAAAACCTTTATGCTTTGCTTCTTGTACAATTTCATCCATATAACTTTTTACACCCGGATAACTATTGAAATATCTTTCGATAAATTTTTTCGCTTCTTTACGAGTAATTCCAAGGTTTTGTGATAAACCATAGTCACTTATGCCGTAGACAATTCCAAAGTTTACTGCCTTTGCTTGTCTTCGCATATTTGATGTTACTTCATCCGCCTCTACATGAAACACATCCATCGCTGTTTGCGTATGGATATCGGTATCTTCTTTAAATGCTTTGATGAGTTTTTCGTCCCCTGCTATATGTGCTAAAACACGAAGCTCAATTTGAGAATAATCTGCAGCAAACATAATCCATTTATCTTTTGAAGGTACAAAAGCTTGTCTAATTTTTCTACCTTCTTCGAGACGAATAGGTATATTTTGTAAGTTTGGTTCAATCGAACTTAACCTACCTGTTTGTGTTAAAGCTTGATTAAATCTTGTATGGATGCGACTTGTATCTTTGCGTACAACCTTCAATAATCCCTCAATATAGGTTGATTGCAGCTTTCCTAATTGGCGATACATTAATAGTTTCGGAATGATTTCATGCTCATTTTCAAGTTGTTCTAATACATCGGCAGCAGTAGAATAACCTGTCTTTGTTTTCTTAATAACAGGTAAACCCAATTTTTCAAACAAGATTGGTCCCAATTGCTTTGGAGAATTTAAATTAAACGTCTCTCCGGCAAGTTCATAAACTTCTTGTTCAAGCGTATCTAGCCGTTCTTTTAGATCCTCCCCCATATCTTTTAATTTATCAATGTCTACTTGAACACCATAATGTTCCACCTCAGCTAAGATAAGTGCTAATGGCATTTCTAATTCTTTTAATAACTCATATTGTTCATTATTTCTTAGTTCTTCTTCCATTTCTGGATGAAGATCATATAATAATTGTGTTTTACGAACAATATGCTCATTCAATATTTCTGATTCAGGAACTTTTTGTTTTGCACCTTTTCCAAATACCTCTTCGTCAAATTGAACATCCGTTCTACCTTTTCGATTGGCAATTGCTGGTATATCATGGTTGTTCTCAGACGGATTTAATAGATAAGATGCTAAGAGTGAATCAAAAATTATTCCTTGGATATTGATATTGTTTCGAAGCAAAGCAACTTTTGTTCGTTTTGCATCAAAAACAATTTTACATTTTTGTGGATCTTCCGCCCACGCTTTGAATATATCAGAATTAAGCGCAATATCAGTTGGAATAAAAGAAGCCTTCTCCTTATTTACAACAGCTACTCCTTCAATTGGAATAAGGTGATAATTTTCACCAAGCATTTCTATATATACTGCATCACTATCAGTAAATAAATCGTTCGTTATATTTTCAACAACTTCGAACTCAATTGATTCCATCTCTTTTTTAGGTTCTTCAGAATCAACTTCTGATTCGTCACTAACTCGAGATAGAAGTGATTGAAAACCAAGATTCTTAAACATCTGAATAACACTCGAAGATTGAAAACCACTATACGCTATTTTTTCAAGTGATACTTCTATAGGTGATTCACGATTAATCGTTACTAATTCTTTACTCATAAAGGCATCTTCGCGATGATTGGTCAGGTTCTCTTTTAATTTTTTCCCAGATACTTCATCTAAGTGCTCGTAAACATTTTCAAGACTATCATATTGTTTAAGTAATTTTGTAGCAGTTTTTTCTCCTACTCCAGGAACACCTGGAATATTATCTGAACTATCACCCATCAAAGCTTTTAAATGAATAATCTGGTCTGGAGTTATCTCCATTTTCTCTTTCATATAGGATGGAGTATATTTTTCGATATCACTAATCCCTTTTTTCGTAACACTTACCGTTACTTGTTCAGAAACAAGTTGTAATAAATCTTTATCTCCTGAAATAACTGTAACTTCCCAATCTTTTTTATCTGCTTGTTTGGATAAAGTACCGATAATATCGTCAGCTTCATATTGGTCAAGCTGATAATATTTGATAGAGAAAGCATCCAGTAATTCTTTAAGAACGGGAAATTGTTCGGAAAGTTCAGGTGGGGTTTTTTGACGTCCACCTTTATATTCTTTATATGTTGAATGACGAAATGTTGTCTTACCCGCATCAAAAGCTACTAACATATGTGTTGGTTTTTCTTCTTCTAAAATGCGCAATAGCATTGTAGTAAATCCATATACTCCATTGGTATAAACACCTTTATCATTATTTAGCAAAGGCAGCGCAAAAAATGCTCGATAGATAATACTATTTCCATCAATGAGCACTAACTTATTTGACATTTGATATACCATCCTCTCATTCTAATCCTTAGCTCTATTTTAGCATTCTCATTAAAGAAAAGGAAAAAATACGTGAGTTTCACGTTTTCTTTAATTTTCGGATACAAAAAGAGCTGACGATTTAATACAACGTCAACTCTTTTTCATTTACTTTGGTATATAGATATGAATGGTAGTTCCTTCATTCAAGGTACTCTCTACATCTATTTTGCCTTTATGAACCTCAACAATATGCTTTACAATTGCCAAACCTAGACCTGTTCCACCTGTATTTCTACTTCTTGCTTTATCTACTCGATAAAATCGCTCAAAGACTCTTGTTTGTGATTTTTCATCCATTCCAATTCCACTATCTTTCACTTGAAAATGAATGGCATCCGTTTCCTCAGAAATAGCTAAGCAGATATTTCCTCCACTCGGTGTATAATGAATCGAGTTATCAATCAAATTGATTAGCACTTGTTTCATACGATCTTTATCTGCACGCATTGTAAGTTGTTCGGGAACCACTAGATCAAATGTCAGGTTTTTCTTTTCTGCTTTTTGTTGAAGAGGTGGCAATATCTCTTCCACCATTTTTTTTACATCATAACTATCAATTAATAGTCGAAAATCTTCTCTTTCTAGTCTTGAAAGAGCAAGTAAGTCTTCAATTAACAATTGCAATCGGTGACTTTCTTTATAAATAATTTCCATAAACTCTTTCGTAGCAGGATCCTTTATTTCATTGTCTAATAACGTTTCAGCAAAACCACGAATAGACGTAATTGGTGTACGAAGTTCATGCGATACATTTGCAACAAAATCTTTACGCATATTCTCTAACTTTTTTAGTTCGGTAATATCGTAAAGTACTAATACTGCACCTTTTAACATATTTCTATCATTAAAAATCGGCGCACCGACAACTTCTACGTAAATTTTGTTTAATCCTACTCGATGGACAAATGAATCTTTAACAGCTTTTTCATATAAAAATGTTTTCTGGACTGTTTCATGAACATTTTCATTTTCAAAAACATCATAATAAAGATATCCTCTATAATTACTTTCTTCCTCACCGAACATTTGAAGAAACTTTCGATTTACAACATGGACATATCCTTTTTCGTCAATTAGAACTAATCCACTTTGCATATTATCAACAATTGTTGTTAATTGTTCTGATTGCATTTGTTCTTGTATTGCAATTTCACTCATATTTCTTGCTAATGTATTGATTTTTACACTTAGTTCTTCCATTTCAGGACTATTACCATTATAAAATCGAGCACTATAATTTCCGTCTATAAGCCGATTGACTGTTTTTGTAGCTTTTCCAATTGGCCGTGTATAACGATTATAAAATTGGATAAATAATATCGAAATAATCATAAACTGAACAATTAATACAGCAATAACCATAATCCAATTAGACTCAGCTTGAACAATCATCCAACCAGATAATAATAAGCTCAATATAGTAATAATCATACTTGGAAGTAAAGTTCTAGAAAAAATTACTTTCATTAAACAGGCTCCTCCATTTTATAGCCCAAGCCACGTACCGTTTTGATATATACGGGCTTTTTAGAATTAGGTTCTATTTTATCTCGAAGATGACTAATGTGAACATCTACGATTCGTGTATCTCCAATAAAGTCATAATCCCACACACTACTCAATAATTGATCCCTTGAAATAACTTTCCCTTTATGCTTTGCAAGGTGATACAATAATTCAAATTCTTTTCGAGTGAATGTAATGATTTTATTATTCATTTCTGCTTCATATCTTTCAGGATAAATACTTATTTCCCCAATTTTTAATACGTGAAACCCATTGTTATTAGATAATTGCGATCGTCGTAAAATTGCTTTTACCCTTGCAATTACTTCCTTTGGACTAAAAGGTTTCGTTAGATAATCATCTGCACCCATTTCTAGACCAAGCACTTTATCAAACTCTTCATCTTTTGCTGTTAACATTAGAATTGGTGTATTTATTTGATTCATCCGTAATGTACGACACACTTCCATACCATCTATTTCAGGAAGCATTAGGTCCAATACAATTAAATCATACTTGCTTGACTCTGCCTTATTAATCGCATCTTTTCCATTGTAAGCCACATCAGTTTCAAAACCAGAATTTTCCATATTATATTTTAGTAAAGTTACAATAGATTCTTCATCATCAACGATTAATATTCGTTTACTCATCAATAGTCCCCCTAGCATATACATACCCAATTTATTACCAACTCATACATCTATATTATCATTATTATCCAGCAACGCATAACGAATCACAAAATGTTAAAAAAAATTAACATGCACATCAAACGTATTTAATATTAAAGTTGGTGATTTACATTTAAGTCTGTAAATAGTAATAATCCAAAGCGAGAAAACGAATTCTTACTATATGGAAATAAATAAAGGTTCTAAGTCAAATGTTGGGGTTGAGACAAAAGTATTTAATAAAAAGAGAAATCCAAATTAATGGGTATTGAAAACCCGCTTTAGAAATATACTGCGCTTATCCTAAGGCGGCTGATGAGTATCCGGGTGCTACGCAGTCCGGGGTCTCAACTAGGCCTTCCTCTCACAGGAGTCTCCTTATATTTCTTACGCTTATTTTACTTATCATCCGTCTTTTGACCAAAAATTGCATGCATCTCCTTTTTTGGTTTAGTGGTTTAAACATGATAACAAAAATAGGAGATTGCGTGTTTTTTATTAATTTAATTTTTCCCTTACCCCTACAATTATTTTAGAGCCTAAATAAAAACTGCTCTACAAGTCTACTAATAGACAAATAGAGCAGAATTTTTATACTTATTGAAGAACATTTAATACATTCTTAACAGATTCAGCAGATTTATCAAGTTGTGCTTTTTCTTCTTCTGTTAAATCTAACTCAATAATTTCTTCAATTCCTTCCCCACCCAAGATGGTTGGAACACCTAAATAAATATCTTGATACCCATATTCACCTTCAAGATATGCAATCGTAGGTAATACACGACGCTGATCTTTTAGAATCGCTTCAGCCATCACAGTTAAGGAAGCAGCTGGTGCATAATAAGCACTACCGTTACCTAATAGATTAACAATTTCTCCGCCACCTGTACGAGTACGCTGAACAATTGCATCTAAACGGTCTTTAGAAATTAATTTTTCTAATGGAATTCCACCAGCATAAGAATAGCGAATAAGTGGGACCATATCGTCACCATGACCACCTAATACAAAACCAGTTACATCTTTTACAGAAAGATTAAGCTCCTCTGCTACAAATGTACGGAAACGTGCGGTATCTAAAATTCCAGATTGACCAATTACACGTTCTTTTGGTAGTCCTGACTCTTGAAATACAGTATATGTCATTGCATCCACTGGATTAGTTAAAACAACAATAGTTGTATTTGGTGAGTAATGTACAACTTCTTTTGTAACTGACTTCATAATATTAGCATTTGTATTTACAAGATCATCACGACTCATTCCTGGCTTACGGGCAATACCAGCTGTAATAATTACTAGGTCGGACCCTTCTGTATCAGCATAATTAGATGTACCAGTAATCTTTGCATCAAACCCTTGAACAGGAGCTGCTTCTGCCATATCTAGCGCTTTTCCTTTTGTAGGGTCTTCCATATCAGGTATATCAACTAGTACAACATCGCCTAATTCTTTTTGCGCTACCATTAAAGCAGTTGTTGCACCAGTAAAACCCGAACCAATTACTGATATCTTTTTACGTTTTAATCCCATCGTAATATCTCCTTTATCGTAAGATCTAATTTCACAAATGAAAAGAGTAGGAATGAAGAAACAGAATTTCCAATTGAATATCTAATTCTCATTCCTACTTCATCATCCATTTGTTGCTTTACATATTTTTAATTAGTTCTTGTCCAAATTCAGAGCATTTCACCTCTGTTGCTCCATCCATTAGGCGTGCAAAGTCATACGTAACTACTTTTGAACCAATTGTCTTATCCATTGATTTCGTAATTAAGTCTGCAGCTTCTCTCCACCCTAAATGTTCTAACATAAGTACAGCAGAAAGAATAACAGAAGAAGGATTTACTTTGTCCAACCCTGCGTACTTAGGTGCAGTCCCATGTGTTGCTTCAAAAATCGCGTGTCCAGTATCATAATTGATGTTTGCTCCAGGCGCAATTCCGATTCCACCTACTTGTGCTGCAAGTGCATCAGAAATGTAGTCACCATTTAAATTCATTGTAGCTACAACATCAAATTCTTTTGGACGAGTAAGAACCTGTTGTAAGAAAATGTCAGCAATTGCATCTTTAACAAGAATTTTACCAGAAGCAAGTGCTTCGTCTTGTGCTTTATTAGCAGCATCCTTACCTTCTGCTTCTACAATACGATCATACTCTGCCCATGTAAATACTTTATCACCGTATTCTTGTTCAGCTACTTCGTAACCCCAATTCTTAAATGCACCTTCTGTAAATTTCATGATGTTACCTTTATGTACTAAAGTAACATTTTTACGACCTTCATTAAGTGCATAGTCAATCGCTGAACGCACTAATCGTTTCGTACCTTCTTCAGATACTGGTTTCACACCAATTCCAGACGTTTCTGGGAAGCGAATATTTTTTACTCCCATTTCTTCTTTTAGGAAGTTAATTACTTTCTTCACTTCGTCAGATCCTTTTTGCCATTCTATTCCAGCATAGATATCTTCCGTATTCTCACGGAAAATAACCATATCTACTTCTTCTGGACGTTTTACTGGGGAAGGAACTCCTTCAAAATAACGAACTGGTCGTAAACATGTAAATAAATCTAACTCTTGGCGTAATGCTACATTAAGAGAACGAATACCCCCACCAATTGGTGTAGTTAAAGGTCCTTTTATAGCAATCTTATATTCATTAATTTTATCAAGTGTATCTTTTGGTAACCATTCACCAGTTTTGTCATATGCTTTTTGACCAGCATATACTTCCATCCACTCAATATTTTTCTTACCATCATAAGCCTTTTCAACTGCCGCTTCTATAACTTTTTGAGCAGAAGCCCAAATATCTGGTCCTGTTCCATCTCCTTCAATAAATGGAATAATCGGTGTATCAGGTACATTCATTTTTCCGTTTTCTACTATAATTTTTTCTCCTTGTGTCATTACAATACCTCCCAAATGTTATTCGCAATGTATCTTCTTTAGTTTATCTATATTAACCTCTTTGTTCAATAGAAACATAGTCACGTAATTCTGGACCTGTGTACTCTGCACGCGGACGAATTAAGCGATTATTTTCATATTGTTCTAGAATATGAGCAATCCATCCTGAAGTACGACTTACGGCAAATAAAGGTGTGAAAATATCATGATCAAGACCTAAACTATGATATACTGATGCACTGTAAAAGTCTACATTTGCAGGAAGCCCTTTATTTTCTTTAATATAATCTTCTATTTTTACTGACATATTATACCATTTTTCTTGCCCTGTTAATTTTGTAAGCTCTTTAGACATCTCTCGTAAAAACTTAGCACGAGGATCCCCTGTACGGTATACACGATGACCCATACCCATAACTTTTTCTTTATTTGCTAATTTTTCTTCAATATAAGGAATAGCATTTTCCTCTTCACCAATTTCAGTTAGCATTTTCATTACGTTTTCATTCGCACCACCATGTAATGGTCCTTTTAATGCTCCAATTGCTGCTGTTATACCTGAATAAATATCAGATAATGTTGCCACACATACACGGGCAGTGAAAGTAGATGCATTTAATTCATGATCAGCATGAAGTACGAGCGCTTTATTAATTGCTTCAACTTCGATATCCTCAGGTTCTTTATCATTAAGCATATATAAGAAGTTTTCTGCATAGCTAAGTTCTTTCTTCGGTTTTACTGGCTCTTGCCCTTTACGAATGCGAGAAAAAGACGTTACGATCGTTGCAATCTGTGCTTGAATACGCACCGCTTTTCGTTTGTTAGCTGATTCATCCATAACATCTGCTTCATTATCATAAAGCCCCAGCAATGATATTGCAGTACGTAATGCGGCCATTGGGTGAACCGTACTTAAATCATAGGAACGTAAGTGATCAATAATTGCATCAGGTATTTCCATATTTTCAGCCAATTGAGTTTTTAATTCATCCAATTCAGACTTATTTGGTAATTTTTGATTCCAAAGCAGATAAATAATCTCTTCAAAGCTTGAATTTTCAGCCAAATCATCAATTCTATACCCTACATAGGATAGTTGATCATCAATAATCGAACTAATCGATGACTGCGTAGCGACAATACCTTCTAACCCCTTTGTCGATGCTGTCAAAATAACCCTCTCCTTTTTAAAAAATATTCAAGCATTACTAAGAATGCGAATTATAATATAAGACAATTACAGGCTATTTCCTCTTAACCATTGTTCATCACATTGGCAAAGAATGTCAATTTTAATCTTTAAAACTGACAAAAAGAGCCTATTTTTGTCTACCCCAAGTATCATTATAAAGTATAATTCGTTGATTGTGAAATGAAACCGTTTAATGTTTTAATATTTACTTAAATCTACCAATTAAGACGACGTTATGTCGCTTTCCTTTCGTTATAGCCTTTATTGCTCAATATTGCTTCTTTTTTTGATTGTTACTTCATAAACTAGTACAAGCTATTAAGTAAAACTTTATTCAGTGGGGTTTTGATAATTCCCCCATGAATGTTAATTAAATAGAATCGGACATTGATGGCAGTTTATTCCTCACTTATCCTCTATGGGCCATAGCCTTATTGTCTTGAAGTGAGATTACTGCCCATTACATGCAGGACAAAAAGCGGGGGAAATCATTATGAGTACTGAACTGATTCAAAAATTTTTCAGAGCAATTATCATTATCGGAACAATCTTAACTATTGTAGCTGTTATATATTTTAGTTTTCCGTATATATATCCCATTCTTATTGCTTACATCCTTGCACTTTTATTTCAACCCATGGTTCTTTGGTTTGAAAACAGATTAAAACTTCCTAAAATCCCCGCGATCATTATTACGGTTACTGTTTTCTTAACCATTTGTACAGGTGCATTATTTTTAGCGATTACGGAATTATACCAAGGCACTCTTTTTCTCGCAGATAAGATCCCCAGCCATTATCAACAATTTGTTTTATATTTAGAAAATATGTTCAATACTCATATTTTACCTATGTATGAAAAAGTTCTTTCATATATTGATTCATTAGATCAAGGATATCAACAGACTGTTAAAAACTATATCGCCACACTTAGTGATTTAATTGCATCTGGAGGAGCTTCTTTTTTGCAAGTAGCAATAAGTAATATACCAATGTTCATTGCTGCAATTCCTAGCTCTATAACGAACATCGTTTTTATCCTTATTGCTTCTTGCATGATTAGTTATGAAATGGATCGAATTCACTCATTTTTCAAAAGTATCTTCCCTACTCACATACAATCTATTCAAAATAAAATAGCCTCCCATTTTAAACACGCGGTGGTTGGCTATTTTCGTGCACAATTAATACTAGTATTTACGACAGCATGCATTATACTTATCGGTTTGCTCATCCTGAAAGTGGAACATGCTTTAACAATTGTTCTATTTGCTGCTATTGCAGATATAATCCCATACGTTGGTACGGGGATTATCTTTATTCCATGGATAATCTTTAATTTTTTTAGTGGAAATTATGCATTAACGATCGGACTATCAATACTTTATGGGTTTGTTGTTATACTTCGACAAATTCTAGAACCCAAAGTATTATCTTCATCGATTGGTATTCATCCACTAATAATGCTTATTGGAATGTTCGTCGGTATAAAAGTACTTGGGTTTATTGGATTATTTCTATCCCCAATATTACTTGTTCTTATTAAAGGTTTAATGGAAACTGGTGCATTCCATCTGCTATTTAAATATATCAAGGGATAAACTACCAACGTCGATAAATAATTGCTCCCTTACCCATCATACGTGTCATTAATCGTTTTAATTGATGCTTAATCAAGTTCCTTGTCCATGGTAATACAAGTATTAGACCCACTGCATCTAAAATAAATCCGGGGAATATGAGTAATATAGCTCCAATAAATAAAGCAATACTATCCATTAATTCTTCAGCAGGAGCATATCCTTGTTGCATTTGTAGTTGAGCTTTTTTAAAAGTTTCTGCTCCTTGTTGCCGAACAAAGTAAAAGCCAAATAGCCCTGTTGCAATAATCAATCCTGCAACCCACCATGGACCTATAAGATTACCTAGCCATATAAATGTTCCTATTTCAAGTGCAGGGATAACAATCAACAATAACAAGAAAAATCTTAATTGCATTTGTAATCATCCTTTCCTCTCTATTTTATCATGGAAAATAACTAGAAAGAAATTTGGTGATAGCATTATCCTAAAATCGCTAAATGGATGAGTATTTTTGAATTAAAAAAGGTTCCTAACCTATAAAATGGCAGGAACCTTTACAACTATTTATTTCAACATTACAATACACCTGCATGGCCAGCGTAAATATCTCCACGGTTACCATCAACCGTAATATCTTGTCCATCTTGAAGGATTTCAAATACATTATCTACTCCTACAATAACAGGAATACCAAGGCTTAATCCAACAACAGCTGCATGGGAAGTTAATCCACCTTCCTCAGTTATGATTGCTGCTGCTTTTTCAATTGCAGGCATCATTTCTTTGTCTGTAGCGTAAGTTACTAAAATATCACCGTCTTGAACTTTCGCTATAGCTTCTTCATTGGTTTTAGCAAATACGGCATGTCCATATGCACTTTTTCTGCCTATTCCTTGTCCTTTAGCAATCACATCGCCAATGACATGAACTTTTAACAAGTTAGTTGTTCCACTCTCTCCAACAGGCACACCTGCTGTTATAATCACACGACTTCCTCTACTGCAAATGCCAGTATTTAATCCTTTATCAACAGCAATTTCAAGCATCTCGTCTGTAGAAGTTGCTGGCTTACCAAGAACAGCATGCACTCCCCAAACTAAGGAAAGTTGACGATTTACTACCTCGTTGAAAGTAACAGCGAGAATAGAAGCTTTCGGACGATACTTAGAAATCATTCTTGCAGTATGTCCACTTTCTGTCGGTGTGATAATTGTATCAACATCTAAATTAGATGCTGTATGGGTAACTGATTGACTAATTGCTTCAGTTATAGTCATATCAACATATTGTGAACGCTCTTCTAACATTTGCTTATGATCCAGCGCAGATTCAGCTTTTAATGCAATATTACTCATTGTTTGAACAGATTCTACTGGGTAGATTCCAGCAGCTGTCTCCCCAGAAAGCATAATAGCATCCGTACCATCAAAAATTGCATTAGCGACGTCTGATGCTTCCGCACGTGTTGGACGTGGATTACGTTGCATAGAATCTAACATTTGTGTAGCAGTAATTACTGGCTTTCCAGCATTATTACATTGCTTAATTAATTTTTTCTGAACTAATGGTACATCTTCTGCTGGGATTTCCACTCCTAAATCTCCACGAGCTACCATTAATCCATCACTTACTTCAAGAATGCTATCGATATTATCGACACCTTCTTGATTCTCGATTTTAGGAATAATTTTAATATATTGTGCTTGATGTTGATCAAGTACTTCTTTAATTTCTAGAATATCTGAAGCTCGACGTACGAAAGATGCAGCAATAAAATCAACTTCTTGTTCGATTCCAAAAATTATGTCATTTGTATCCTTTTCTGTTATACCAGGAAGATTTACAGAAACGTTAGGAACATTAACACCTTTTTTGTTTTTGATTTCTCCAGAGTTCAGTGCGATTGTTTCAATTTCACCTTTAGTTTTATCAATAGATTTTACTTCTAATTCAATAAGTCCATCATCTAATAGAATTTTGGAACCCTCATGTACATCATCGATAAGCCCTTGGTATGTAACAGAGAATTTCTCAGCCGTTCCCTCTACTTCAGCCATGGCGATAGTTACAGGTTGACCTTGTATAAGATCTGCTCTACCTTCTTTAAAGCTTCCCGTGCGAATTTCTGGACCTTTAGTATCTAGAAGTATAGCTACCGTTTTATTTTTATTCTTTGCTGCTTTACGGATATTCTCAATTCGTGCTCCATGCTCTTCATAATCCCCATGGGAAAAGTTTAAACGAGCTACATTCATCCCAGCTTCTATAAGTTGCTCTAATTTTTCAATTGATTCTGATGCAGGACCAATTGTACATACGATTTTTGTGTTTCTCATTATATATCCTCCTTGATGTTGCTGCATAATTCCTTGTTAATTCACTTAAATGAATTCATTTTAACATCCGATAAGTTAGTTATAAGCATATCCGATAAAATTGACTCATATCCTTAGATTGATAATTCTTTAGAAAGTTTATACATTCCTTTATCAATTGTATGTTCAACGTTGAACACTTCATCGAATGTATAATCCACTAACATGTTTTTTTGAATACCTACCATTCTGCCGCCTTGATTATCAATCAATAACTCTACAGATCTGGCTCCTAATCGACTTGCCAGAACACGATCTTGCCCAGTTGGTGAACCACCACGTTGGATATGACCTAATACAGTTACTCGAGTTTCAAGTTTTGCAACTTCTTCAATTCGCTTCCCGAATTCGAAGCCACTACCAACACCTTCAGCTAATAAGATAATGCTATGTTTTTTGCCACGGTCATGTCCATTTTTTAATCGTTGAACAATATCGGCAAATTCTTCTTTTTCTTCTGGTATTAATATACTTTCTGCGCCAACAGCTAATCCTGCCCATAGCGCTAGATCACCAGCATCTCTTCCCATTACTTCAATAATATAAGTCCTTTCATGGGATGTGGCAGTATCACGTACTTTATCGACAGCATCGATAATTGTATTTAAGGATGTATCAAAACCAATTGTATAATCTGTTCCCGCAATATCATTATCAATTGTTCCCGGAACACCTATACATGGAAAACCTTTTTCAGTTAATTTTTTTGCACCTTGGAAGCTTCCATCTCCTCCAATAACAACTAAACCATCTATATTATGTTTTTTAAGTTGCTCGATTGCTCGAATCTGACCTTCCTCGGTTTTAAATTCCTCACTTCTAGCAGAAAAAAGGATTGTACCACCTCGATGAATGATATCACCTACAGATCCTAATGTCATTCTTTCAATATTACCTTCCATTAGTCCTTGATAGCCATTTTTAATGCCATATACTTCAAGGTCATGATAGATCGCCTTACGAACAACAGCTCGAATAGCAGCGTTCATACCAGGAGAATCTCCGCCACTTGTTAATACTCCTATTCTTTTCATGAATTGTTCACCCCAATTAGATTATCATTAAATGCCAAAGTACTAACTATATATTTAAAGATAAAGAAAAAAACTTTAAATATCAATTAAAAACCCCACAACCTACTCATTTTACAAAATTTCTCGCAAAAATAAAAGGCTGATATAAAAATTTTATCAGCCTTTGTATTTATTAAGACATGAATGTCCCCATTTGTTTATATTTTTGCCACCTTTTATTTACTAACTCATTTGCCGAAAGTAACATTAGTTCATCTAAGGATTGTTGGATCATATTATCAATCAATTCTGCTTGTGAATCGACATCCCGGTGAGCTCCACCTTTTGGTTCTGAAATTACTTGATCTATTATACCTAATTCCTTTAGGTCTGGTGCAGTAATTTTCATGGATTCAGCTGCTTTTTTTGCTTGAGTTGAATCCTTCCATAAAATTGCAGCAGCACCTTCAGGTGAAATCACCGAATATGTAGAGTTCTCTAACATATGAATATGATTTCCAACACCTAGACCGAGTGCTCCTCCACTACCACCTTCACCAATGACAATACATATAATTGGAACCTGTAAGCCTGCCATCTCCATAAGGTTTTTCGCAATTGCTTCACTTTGTCCTCGTTCTTCAGCAGCTTTTCCAGGATAAGCACCTTTTGTATCAATAAACGTTATAATCGGTCTATTGAATTTCTCAGCTTGTTGCATATGTCGTAATGCTTTACGATATCCTTCTGGATGCGGCATACCAAAGTTTCTTCGTATATTTTCTTTTGTGTCCTTCCCTCGCTGATGTCCTATTACTGTAACTGGAGAATTTTTATAATATCCAATACCTGATACTATTGCTTCATCTTCACCATAGAAACGGTCCCCGTGAAACTCAATGAAATCCGTAAAAATACGTTCAATATAATCTAATGTTGTAGGACGATTAGGATGCCTAGCCATCTGTACTCGATTCCATGGTTTTAAATTCCCATAAATATCCTCTTCAAGTTTGGCTAGTCTTTCTTCTAGCGTTTCAATCTCTTTTGTTAAATCTATCTCACTATTTTCAGTAAACGATTTTAATTCTACTATTTTTTCTTTAAGATTTACAATTGGTTTTTCAAAATCTAGTATTGGAGTCATTTGGGTTGCCCTCCATCCACATGCATTTTAAGTAACTTGCCAAGTGTATCCTTCATATCGTGTCGATGAATCACTTTATCAACTTGTCCATGGTGTAATTGAAACTCCGCAGTTTGAAAATCATGTGGTAACTTCTCTCGAATAGTTTGTTCAATAATCCTTCTTCCTGCAAAACCAATTAATGCCCCCGGTTCTGCAAAATTATAATCTCCAATGGAAGCGAAACTTGCAGAAACCCCACCAGTAGTCGGATGAGTCATCACAGAGATCATTAAACCTCCACTATCTCGAAATCGTTTTACTGCAAAAGATGTTTTTGCCATCTGCATTAAACTTAAGACGCCTTCTTGCATACGGGCACCACCAGAAGCAGTAAAAATTACAAAAGGCGTCGATTCTTCTCTTGCTGCTTCAATTGCATTTGTAATTTTCTCTCCAATTGCAGATCCCATACTTCCCATTCGAAAGTGAGAATCCATAACTGCAAAAGCAATTGGGACGTCATTTATATTCCCTTTGCCAGTAACCACACCTTCATTAAGAGATGTTTTTTCACGATCTTTTGCAATCTTACTCTCGTATTCAGGAAAATCTAATGGATTTGCAGAGGTAATTTCCTTATCCCATTCCTCAAATGTTCCGTTGTCAAATAAACTATCAATTCGGTCCCATGCTGTCATAGGATGATGAAAACCACAATTAGGGCATACATGCAAAGCTTTTACCATTTCTTTACGATAGTATATTTTTTTGCAGTTTGAACATTTTTGCATCAAACCTTCAGGTACATCCATCTTTGCTTTTTCACTTGGAATGGATGCATATTTTTTTCGCTTGCCGAAGAGATCTTTTATTAGCAAGTCTATTCCCCCTTTTGTACACCTGGACATGCGGTATAAAACCACTATATAGATAATTAACTGAAAAAAGTATCGAAACTCGTCGAGTATATCTAAAAAATTGATATTGATACATCTTTGATTTTAAGAAGGGTTCGAAAAGATGGATTCAATTGATCCATAGTCTTTATCCCGAATAAGCTTAATCAATCGAGGATAAAATCCATCGATATAATAATGTTTTGGCACGGTAGATGAAAACTCTTCTAAGAGCATCCAAATTCGATCCATTAACAAATTATTCGTCTTTTTTAACAAAAAGGAAAAGAAATAATGATGTAAATCGTCATCTTCTCTATACAATTGATCTATTTTCTCTAATTCTTCTATATCCGATTCGGTTAGATGTTCTATCGCAAGTTTAGTTGCTTCTTTTTCAATTATTTGTTTGGTCCATGGTATTTCATGCTTTATATTATTTTGAGTCAAGATAAACGAAGATAGCAATTCAACTGTTTGAAAGGATTGATAAGAATTAAGAAATGTTCCTTCTCCATGTCTTGTTTCTATTAATCCTATTAATTCTAATGCTCGTAAAGCTTCTCTTATGGAAGATCTTCCAGCATTAAGTTTATCTGAAAGTTCTCTCTCAGAAGGAAGCTTGTCCCCTGCATTTAATTGATTTATCTCTATATAGCGCTGTAATTCCTTAATCACGCTTTGATAAACCTTTTGTTTATTTGTCATAGTCATGCGGGGATTCACTCCTTAATTCTTCTGCTGTGTTAATTTCCTTGTCTTTTCTGCCACTTCTTCAGGATCAACATTCATTCTAGCAACTCCTGTGCTCATAGCAGCTTTTGCCACATGGGAAGCTACCAATGGTGCAACTCTTTCGTCAAACGGCGATGGAATAACATAATCATCATGTAACTCTTCTTCCGAAATCAGCGTTGCAATTCCTTCAGCAGCAGCTACTTTCATCTCTTCATTAATTCTTGTCGCTCTGACATCTAGCGCTCCTCGGAATATCCCAGGAAAAGCCAACACATTATTAACTTGATTGGCAAAGTCAGAACGCCCTGTCCCAATAACTCTCGCTCCGGCTTCCTTCGCATCCTCTGGAAGTATCTCTGGATCTGGATTCGCCATTGCAAATATAATTGCATCATCATTCATGCTTCTTACCATATCTTTTGATAATGCTCCACCAACAGAAACACCAATAAATACATCTGCACCCTCAAGCACATCAGCAAGACTACCTTCAACTTTATTGGCGTTGGTATATTTAGCAACACTGTCTTTTACCGTATTCATCCCATATGGGCGTCCCTCATATATTGCACCTTTAGAATCACACATAATCATATCTCGTACGCCAAAGCTTTGTAATAAACGAATAATTGCGATACCAGCCGCTCCGGCCCCATTGGCTACTACTTTAATCTCAGAGAATTTCTTTCCAACCAGTTTTAATGCATTAATTAATCCAGCTACTGTAACAATAGCTGTACCATGTTGATCATCATGAAAAATAGGAATATTAGTCTCACTCTTTAATCTATCTTCAATAATAAAACAGTTAGGAGCTGCTATATCCTCTAAATTTACTCCACCGAAATTCGGTTCTAATAATTTAACTGTTTGAACAATCTGTTCTACATCGTGTGTATCTACACAAATTGGGAACGCATCAACTCCAGCAAAACCTTTAAATAATACTGCTTTCCCTTCCATTACTGGTAGTGCTGCTTCTGGTCCGATATTTCCTAATCCCAATACCGCTGATCCATCACTTACTACCGCAACCATGTTACCCTTCATCGTATAGTCATAGACAGTTTCTTTTCGGTCATAGATTTCTTTACATGGTTCTGCTACACCAGGAGAATAAGCTAAACTTAAATCCTTTGCATCTTTTACGGGAACCTTTGTATTTATTTCTAGTTTACCTTGCTTTACTTTATGTAAATGCAAAGCTTCATCTCTTAAGTTTGCCATAACAGTACCTCTCCTTTTAGACTTCGTTATCGATAATTCATATTTTATAATTGCGATACCACAAGTGGTCAGACCACTTGTGACCTCTATATTATAACAAATGATATAAAAGTGTAAAGTCATCACTACTATTTCAATGCCACATTCTCTTTACCAAAATAGCTTTCTAATTGTTTCTGTATTCGGCTATCAACTCGTAAAAAATAGTTTTCTGAAAGCCGATAAGACTGATTTAAATCTCTATCATAAACGATGATTGGTATCGCTCCAGGTTCTGATTCAGCTAGTTGTCTCAATTTTTCCACGACCTGGACTCTTCTGCTAGAATGTGTTCGTATAAAAACTTCCCCTGAAGGTTTTTGTTCCTCGAGATCATTTACTTGGAATGGAGAACCTGATTGAATGACTATTTGTAGTCTTTGTTTTCTATCTTCCACCACTCCAGATAATTGTAATAACATTCCTTCTTCAACTTTATTGCTTATTTGTCTAAATAAATCGGGGAATATTACAGCATCCACTTCAAACTCTTCATCACTTATCGTTAAAAAAGCCATTCTTTCTCCCCGTTTTGTCCGAATAACCTTCACTGTATCTACAATTACTACTGCATGTACGACTTTTCTTGTATTTACTAATTTCATTGCATGAGATAGTGTAATTTTTCCCGCTTGTCGTAATTGTTTACGATATTCTTTAAGTGGATGACTGGAGACATAGAATCCGAGAAGTTCTTTTTCATCACTCAATTTTCTAATTTTGGTAAAATCTTCTATTTCTGTATAACTTTCCACCATTTCTAATTGATCTTGGAATAAACTCGGTTGATCTAGAAATTCTTTAAATAGTTCCCTTTGTTCAATGGCTTGATCTATCGAAGCAAGTAAACTAGCTCGATTATTATAGATAGAATCGAATACCCCCACAAGCACAAGATTTTCAATAATAGTTCTAGAGACTATTTTTAAATTGACTCGCATACAAAAATCAAAAAAGTTTTTAAATGCCCCTTGTTTTCGAATCTGAATGATCTCCTGAATTGGTTGTATCCCAATTCCGTTAATAGCACTAAGTCCCATACGAATATCATTACCTTCTACCACATACTTTCCAAAACTTTTATTAATATCTGGTGGCAGTATATTGCGATTAAGTCTTTTAAATTCCTGAATATAAGTATTAATCTTCTCCTGTTGATTTCTGACACCACTAATTAATTCAGCATAGAATGCACTTGGGTAATGAGCTTTCATATAAGCTAATTGATAAGATATTTTACTATAAGCTACTGCATGACTACGTGGAAAGCCGTAATTAGCAAATCTTACAATCCAACTAAAAATTTCATCTGCGACTTCTTTTTCATACCCGTTATTTATACAACCATCAATAAATACTTGCTTTTGTTTATATATATCTGATTCTTTCTTTTTACTTACAGCTCGACGAAGTATATCTGCTTCACCTAACGTAAACCCAGCAATCTTATTAGCAATTTGCATTATCTGTTCTTGATAAACAAGCACTCCATAAGTCTTACTTAGAATAGGTTTTAAATCAGGATGTGGATAGCTAACAGGTTCTAAATTCTTCTTTCTTCTAATATATACAGGGATAAAATCCATTGGACCTGGACGATACAACGCATTTACTGCAACAATATCTTCAAAAGTAGATGGCATTAGATCTTTTAAAACCTTCTTCATCCCATCAGATTCTAATTGGAAAACCCCATTTGTATGACCTTTTCTCAATAATTGAAAAGTGGTTTCATCTTGTTCAGGAATTTCATCAAGGTGTAAGGGACGATGTTTACTAGAGGTAATGGCTTTATTCACTTTTTCAATTAAAGATAAATTACGAAGTCCCAAAAAGTCCATTTTCAGCAAACCAATAGTTTCTAGTTCACCCATTGCATATTGTGTTAAATAAGTTTGATTGGTTCCAGTTGTCAATGGGACATGATTTGTTAATTTATTCTTACTTATAACTACACCTGCTGCGTGCGTTGAAACATTTCTTGGGATTCCTTCTAACTTTACAGCTATAGAAAACAATAACTTTAACTTAGGTGATTGCTTTACGTACACTTTTAACTCTTCTTTTTCTTGTAGTATTTCTGTAAGTGTTCGGTTCGATTGAGATGGAATTTCCCTCATTACATAATTCATATCTATTTCATGAACATCCAATGCTTTCATTAGCTCTCTTAATACAGATCTTGCAGCAAATGTGCCAAACGTAATAATCTGTGCAACATGATCTTGTCCATATTTCTCTCTAACATAATCAATTACTTCATCTCTGCGAACATCTGAAAAGTCAACATCAATATCTGGCATGGATAACCGTTCTGGATTCAAAAATCTCTCAAATAATAGGTTATATTCTATAGGATCTACTTCAGTTATCCCTAATACATAAGCAACTATAGAACCTGCGGATGAACCACGACCTGGTCCTACAGCAATTTGATTATCCTTTGCATACTGAATAAAATCTGCCACGATTAAAAAATAATCACTATAGTTCATCGATTGAATAATTTCTAATTCATAGTGTAATCGATTCATGATTTGATCATCAGGTTCTTTGTAACACTGTTCTACTTTGCTATAGCAAAGTTGTTTTAAATAATCATCTGCTGTTAGTCCATTCGGTACAGGAAAAGAAGGAATGTGTCGCCCATTCATGTCAATTTCCAAATTGCATTTTTCTTTTATTTTTTCAGTATTTGCTATAGCTTCCGGTGCTATATGTTGAAATATTGATTCCATTTCTTTTTCAGAAGCGAAATGGAGTTGTTTATTTTTTTGATTTATTTCGGTTCCGTTCCACTTTTCACCATAACGAATTGATTGAAGACAGTCATAAGCAATATCATCATTCTCATGAAGATAACGAACTTCTTGTATGGCTGTTAAAGGTATCGAAATTGATTGTACAGACTGAACGACGTCCAAACTATGTCGATCTACTCCAATATAAAAATCTCCAACCGAAAAAAGGTTGCTCCAAGAAGGAATAGAAGTCATTATCTCCTTTGTAGAAGATTTTTTCACAAAGGAACTGACTGGCAATATACCTACAATATTATTCGTGTAGCTATTCAATAATGATTTTTCTATTTCTTTATTTTCATTTAAATTTATAATTGTACTCAATGAAATTAAATGCTGATAGCCATCATTATTTTTTGCTAAAAGAATACATGGTACTGCCTCATCCAAATGTTCGTCCTTCACCATTACCGTAAGTCCAACAATTGGCTTAATTCCATTACTAATACATGCTTGATAAAAAGAAATTACCCCGTAAAGTACTCCGACATCAGTTAGAGCTAAAGAATCATAATTTTCTTGTTTTGCTTTATTTATTAATTTAGGGATAGTAATTGTACTCTCCATTAAACTATATCCCGATTTTATATATAAATGTGTAAATGACATATAATCCCGCCTTTTGATCTTAACAAGTTAATTATAACAAGCAATGAACGAACATGTATACGGTTTTGGTTTGATCCCGCATAACCTGTACAAATATCTCATATACATGTACAAGGATACACTGCATAAGGAGAGTATGTATATGGAAGAACGGTTTTTTGCCGCCTTTATTCATTGTTTTTTTATTGCACTAGGAGTCATTATTGGAGGTTCGATTATAGGAAGCATTGGTGAGTTTGCAACTGGGGATGCAGCTCTTACTTCAATTAGCAGAATTGCTGACCGATTACGAATCTGGGCCATCGTTGCTGCCATAGGGGGTACATTTGATGCCATTGCAAATTTCGAAAAAGGATTACTAGATGGGACACCTCTAGATCTCTTTAAACAAATTCTCTTAATTTTATCAGCAATGGGCGGTGTTAAACTAGGAATTATTATTATTAATTGGTTTGTCCAAGGAGATACCTAATGCATATCCCCCCATATCATAAAAAACCCACTTGGAGATTGTTTTTTGTAGGTGTATTCTTCGGTTCCATTATTGGTTATCTAGTGATTATATATATGTATGGAACAATGTATGAAGATTTATTAAAAGAAAATATAGAATTAACGAGTGAGGTCAATGAACTAAAGAAACAAAACAATGCTTTACTTGAAGATAAAGAAGAAAGAGATGAAGAATCTCAACAACCGCTAATTGTTTCAAGTATTGAAATCATTTTTGAAGAACCGGAACGATTAAAAATGGATTTACTTATTCAAGATCAATTAAAGGCTCTGATTCGACAGGAAATTGATCATCTAATCGGAGAGGAACTAGCTACCTTATCCAAAGCAGATCAATTATTGTACTCCACTATAGAACATAAAGGTTTTGAATTAGAGGAGCTTACCTATCACTTTTCCGTAAAAAAAATTGTTATTGATACTGAATTAGAAATCGTATTATATCCCGAAGCTGTACAATAATGAATGTTATGTGACACATCTTTCCATATATAGTAAATCAACATAATATCGGCTATACTTATAATATAAAAATATAAAAACCTTAAATGAAGGGAGTTATAGTTATGTTACCCATCCATTTAAGAAGAATTCGGGATAAAAAAATGCAACTTCTTCGACAAGGTATCACTGCCTATGCGGAAACGGAAGAATTGATTCGATTAATGGAAAATTCCATTAAAAAGGAAAATATATCTGTACAATATGATTATGATCATGCTGGTTGTTGGTTTGTTCCCAATAATAATTCAAATCAAATTTCCAGTTAAGTTCCTCTTATTGAGTAAAGAGACTGAAACTTTAAATATAAGTTCTAGTCTCTTTTCTATTACATAATGTACTCCTCACATGCTCTTTCAAGCTTCGATTCTAATGCTTTTGCTTCCTCCCAGCTGTAAACAGTAGCTCCGGATGCTAATGGATGCCCGCCACCATTAAATTGTGAAGCTATTTCATTAATGATTGGTCCTTTAGAACGTAATCGTACGCGTATTTGGTCGGACTCCTCAATAAAGAACACCCACGCCTTAATACCTTTCACATCTCCTACTACTTGCACTAGCTGACTGGATTCATCCACACTAACTTTATATTTCTCTAATAATTCTGTGGTTAATTTAATGGTACATAACCCAGACGTGGATAGTTCAAAATTTTGCAATATGTGTCCACTTAACCTAGAAATTTTATCTTCTACACTATACAAAGCATTATAAATTTGCGATCGATCAAAATTAAATGTTACCAACTCTGCCGCTAATTGAAACGTTTTCTTCGTCGTGCTTGGGAACTTAAATCTCCCTGTATCCCCTACAATCCCTGCGTATAAAAGCCGTGCAGCCTCATCATTGAGTTGCAGACCTTCACTTTCACCATATATCGCTAAATCAACAATCATTTCACTAACAGAACTCGCATTAGTATTCACCCATTGAATGTCTCCGTATGTATCTGTCTCTGGGTGATGATCAATCTTAATTAACTTTTCTCCTCTATCGTATCGTTGATCATCTATACGAGGTTGGTTAGCGGTATCACATACAATAATTAAACTATCTGCATAAGTTTCATCGCTGACACTGTCCATCATATCTAAAAAACTTAAAGATGGTTCGGTTTCACCTACAATGTATACTTCCTTATTTGGAAAAGAATGCTGTATCAAATGTTTTAATCCCGATTGAGATCCAATAGCATCTGGATCGGGACGCACATGTCGATGAATTATTATCCGATTATATTGTTTTATTGCTTCGATAATTTGCTGTCTTGTCAATCTACTTCCTCCTCTATAATATCTACTTTACTCTAGCTATCCAATTGGAAAAACGTTACAATATTAACGGTATAGATTATAATATTATAGCATGAGCTAGGAGCGATTTAAAAAATGGTTATATTTCCAATATTTATTGTACTCTCTGCAGTTCTTTATATTTACTATAAGGTCGCTATTATTCGTGAAAAAGACATTCTTACACAAAGATATTTTAATGGTAAGGCAAGAATCTGTTTAGGTATATTCCTTTCAGCATTCGCGATTAATCAATATTTAAACTATTTAACACAATTAAGTCTTTTCATTGGTATTCTTTTGCTTGTTTTCGGGATTCTCCAATTAGTAAGAGGTATTGGTGAAACTAAACATTACCGAAGCGAATGGCGACGTCTTAACCCTAATGAATAAAAAGCAAAAAAACTAAAACCGACCTATAATCTAGAAAAATATCCGATTCGATTATAGTCGGTTTTTTGTTTATCTTCATAAAGAGAACTTCATTCAGCGGGTATTTTTATCTATTGATTAGTTGTGCCATAATTAATCCTTTACCAACCATTTGGTGTAAATTGTAAACTTCGACATCAATTTTTGCATAGAGTCTACCTACATCAATTATCTTAGGTTTAATCGTTAACTCACTTTCAATTTGAACAGGTTTACTAAAGTAAACGGTTATGTTCTCTATTGAAATATCTGCTTTTTTCACTTTTAAGAGCATTCTGCTACATGCTTCTGTTATTAGCGAAGTAAATACTCCATTTGATAAAGTACCTAATTGATTTGTCATTTGAGGAATTATTTTCGTAGTGAAAGACAATTCATCTTCCTCATTAGCAACTAAATTACTTGATACAATATCATCAATTGTTTCCCCAACTTGTGGTTGACGTTGAATCTGCTGCATTGCTTTTAAAACGTCTTGTCGAGATACAACGCCTTTTAGTTGATGAGACTGGTCTACTACCGGAACTAATTCTATTCCTTCCCAAACCATCATATGCCCAACCGAAGCTAGAGAAGTCTTTTCTTGGACAACTTGCGGTTTTCTACTCATGACTCGATCAATTCGATGTTCCTTTGTTTTTCCAACAATGTCTTTAGATGACACCATACCAACTACTCGCAATTTATCATCTAGAACCGGGAAACGAGTATGCGAAGATTTTTCATTTAATTGATACCATTGTTCAATGCGATCATTTGTAGTTAAATAATAAGCACTTTCAAAAGGAGTAGATATATCACCTACGAATACTATTTCCTTTTTAATTAATTGATCGTATATTGCACGATTAATCATTGCAGCAACAGTAAATGTATCGTAGCTGGTGGAAATAATCGGAAGCTCTTTCTCATCTGCAAGTTTTTTTATATAATCTTCCGTATCGAACCCGCCAGTTATTAATACAGCTGCTCCTTCATGTAGAGCTTGCTCATGTGCTCTTATTCTATTACCAACAATTAATAAAGAGTCCGCCTGTGTATAGCGCATCATTGCATCAAGCTCCATGGCTCCAATTACAAATTTACTTAATGTTTTATATAATCCATCTCTGCCACCTAAGACTTGTCCATCAATAATATTAACCACTTCAGCAAAAGTAAGTTGCTCGAAATTTTCTTTATTCTTACGTTCTATCCGAATCGTTCCTACACGCTCAATAGTACTGACTAACCCTTGGTTTTCCGCCTCTTTTATTGCCCGATATGCAGTTCCATCGCTTACATGAAGTTCTTTTGCAATCTGGCGGACAGATATTTTATTCCCCACAGGTAAAGCGATAATATGTTGAATGATCTGCTCATGTTTTGTAGACATGGTCATTCACCTTCTTTCAACTGTACTATATAGTTATCTTGACTATTATTATACAGTTGAAAATACGGAAACTCAATTATTTCCAAGTTTTCTCTTTAAAAATTCCTTCTGTTCCATTACAGGTGGAGATGTAATTTGTAAAAGCGTGGAAAGATTTGCTCCCACAAAAAGAAATAAGAAAACTAACCAACATCCCCAAAAAATAAATTCGAGCTGTGAAGTTGCTTCAGGTATTAATGGCCAAGCAATATATAAGAAAAAAACTGCTAAAAGTAAGCGTAGTAGAGCATATTGTCTCAATAGATATCCCTCCTTATCTTCATACTAGTCTATGAAGAAAAAAAGAATTTCATAACCAATTATTGTAAGCTACAACATAGCCACACCGATGACATCCATAAACTTAGTAGGAATAAATTGATTTCCATATACATAGATGGGAGAACGGATATTTTCCCTTATTTCAGAATAGATTTCAGCTAAATAAGTAACATCACCACTTAGAACAACCTGACCAAAGGCAATTGTTCCTTGATTGGAAACTATCTCGGTATAGTATTTTTTAAATAATCCAGGTAAATAGGTTGAGCTTTCAACATGCCAATGTTTTGTATAGACAGCTTGTCCTAAATAATATGTAGTCATAGTTAATACATCTTTATTCCAATAAACTACTAATACATCATTTGGAATATAGGAGACTCGCTCTTGATACAATCGATAAATGGCTTGTGGTGCGACATCTACTCTTATAGGATGAACTTTTGATCGATTTAATAAAGTTGTATACGTTTGAATATGATGAAGATAATATGAGTAGATTAATAGGTTTGATGTATCTCTATATTGATCATAATTATGTATATCTTTAGACCATTGATTCACAATTAGTAAACTTTCTCTGTTTTTCCTTTTTGATTTATAAAGTTGATAGAGGTGCGCTAATTCACTTGGTAAAGTGAAAGCAACTTTTCTTCCTTCCCATTGATAGCGCTGCACTAAATCTGTAATAACAAATTTAAGTTCTTCTTTATCTTTAATTATCCCTTTATCAATAATACCCAAAGGGAGCTCCACTTCCCCAACGTGACTCTCATCGTTCTTTGGATTACTATGGCCTTCAGAATATCGTATAACATTATTGGTAATAACGAAGCTAATATCCCCATTTCTCCCCACAACGCCAACCTCAATTCTAGTAAAATTTGGTAATATATAGTTCTTATAACCTATAATATCATTTTTTTCACACAGCCAAAAGACTTATTTACATTTTAATTAGGTATATTTACTTATTGTTCTTCCAAAAAAAGTATTATACCAGATATATAACAGTTAAAAAGCCTTATGAATCAACAGAACGTGATTCATAAGGCTTTTTTATTAGAATTCTATTTACTTGTTAAAATACTCTCTACAAATCGATAACTTCTCCAATATTCATTGCGTATCCTTTTCCAGTTTTTATTTGTTTAGCCCATGCTTTAGCATCTTGTTCTATTACTGGAAAAGTATTGTAGTGTACCGGAACAGATATACTTGCATTTATCCAATCAGCTGCATGTATTGCATCTTCTGGACCCATTGTAAAGTTATCCCCGATCGGAATAAACGCAATATCAATATCATTCATTTCACCATACATTTTTAAATCACTAAATAACGCGGTGTCCCCCACATGATAAATTGTCTTACCATTAATAGTGAGAAGGATTCCTGCAGGCATTCCACCATATATTATTGACCCATCTTCTGCTTCATAAGAAGATCCGTGGAAAGCTTGAGTAAGTTTTACTGTACCAAAATCAAATTGTCTAGAGCCACCAATATGCATTGGATGGGCATTTAAACCTTGAGCACTAAGATAGTTAGCTAACTCATTTGGCGCAACAATAAAAGCATCGTTATTTCTGGCAATTTCAAAAGTGTCTCCCACATGATCATTATGTGCATGTGTTAATAGAATTACATCTGCTTTTAATGTGCTTGCATTTAAATCACAAGCTTCATTTCCATTAATAAATGGATCGATAATAATATTATGATTCTCTGTTTCAATTTGTACTACTGAGTGACCATGATAAGATACTTTCATTAATATCTCTCCTTTATAGTTAAGGTAATTTTAATACTATTTTTCATTTTGCTCTATATTACTTCTTCCCATTTCCATCGTTATTTTAAACATTTTCTTGTAACCTTCAAGGAGTCTATACTTCATCACCTTTTAAAAAATATTAATATCCTGTTATAATATCAAAATACGAAACGAGGAGGTAATGAAATGCAAGAACGTTTAGAAAATTTTTTAAAAAAGTTAAATGAACAATCCATAGATAGCGCATTTATAACATCAAAAGCCAATGTCTATTATTTAAGTAATTATTATACAGACCCACACGAAAGAATAGTGGGAATCTATCTATCCGAAAAATTTGATCCTATCTTTTTATTACCTAAAATGGAAGAAAGTGATGCTAGGAATGCTGGCTGGAAATATACCATTTTAAGTTATTATGATCATGAAAATCCTTGGAATTTACTTAAAGATTATCTGAACAAACAAAATCATCAACCCCAATCGGTTGCATTAGAACAAGATCATATAACAATGGAACGTTACCAAGCAATCCAAAATACATTACCGGGATCTCAATTTCTAGATGCGAAAGAATTGCTCGCCAATTTACGTGTAATTAAATCAGAAAAAGAGCTTTCTTTATTAAAAACAGCTGCTGAACTTGCTGATTTTGGAATACAAACCGGAGTAGAAACTATTCAAGAAGGTGTATCCGAATTGGACCTTGTAGCTACGATTGAATATTCCTTAAAAAAACAAGGGATAAGAGAAATGTCATTTCAAACAATGGCATTATCCGGTGCTAAAACAGCCTCTCCACATGGCAACCCATCAACATCTCAATTAGAAAAAAATGGATTCGTTCTTTTTGATTTAGGAGTTATTTACCAAGGGTATTGTTCTGATATAACCAGAACAGTTGCTTTTGGTAACTTAACCGAAGAACAGAAAAGCATATACGAAACAGTATTAAAAGCAGAAGAAGCAGCAATCGAACGGTCAACTATAGGAACTTCTGTTGGTACAATAGACCAAACTGCAAGAAAAATCATTTCCGACGCGGGCTTCGGTGAGTACTTCACTCATCGTATTGGTCACGGACTAGGAATCGAAACACATGAATATCCATCCATGCATGGAGAAAATAAATTACCTCTGCAAAGTGGCATGACATTTACGATTGAGCCTGGTATTTACGTACCCAATGTTGGTGGAGTAAGAATTGAAGATATGATCTATATGACTGAAGAAGGACCGAAAACACTAACGAAATATCCGAAAAACTTACAAATAGTAAATTAAGCAGTCATGTTAAAAACCGACCTAAAAGCTAGACAAATATAGAAGGGTCGGTTTTTTAACATGAACAGTTCTTCTTTACTCCATAATACTAATAACATCACGATACTCTAATTGATGCGCGTCTGCCACAGCTTGATATGTCACAAATCCTTCCAAAGTGTTAATTCCTTTTAATAAAGCTTCATTTTCTAAGCAAGCTCGTTTATAACCTTTATTTGCTAATTGTAATGCATAAGGAACAGTCACATTCGTTAATCCAATTGTTGATGTACGAGGTACAGCACCCGGCATGTTTGCAACTGTGTAATGGAGAACTCCGTGTTTTGTATAGGTAGGAGCATCATGAGAAGTAATGCGATCGCTCGTTTCAAAGTTTCCACCCTGATCAATTGCCACATCTACAATTACTGATCCTTCAGCCATACTCTCCACCATTTTTTCACTTACTAATTTAGGCGCTCTTGCACCAGGAATGAGTACAGAACCAATTACCAAATCAGATTCTCTAACCGCCTCTCCTATATTAAGCGAATTTGACATGAGTGTATTAATGGAACTACCAAAAATATCATCTAATTGACGCAGCCTTTCAGGATTCAGATCAATGATCGTAACATCTGCTCCTAATCCAATCGCTATTTTCGCAGCATTCGTACCAACTACTCCTCCACCAATAATGGTCACTTTTCCTCTTTTAACTCCTGGGATACTCGAAAGTATTATCCCTTTCCCACCTCTAGGTTTTTCAAGAAATTGTGCACCTACTTGTGTTGCCATTCGGCCTGCTACTTCACTCATTGGTGTTAATAATGGTAAAGAGCGGTTTTGCAATTGAACAGTTTCGTATGCAATCCCAATTACCTTTTTTTCAATTAACGCTTTCGTTACCTCTGGCTCATTAGCTAGATGAAGGTACGTAAATAAAATCTGTCCTTCTTGAAAATAAATAAATTCTTCATGTAGAGGCTCTTTTACTTTCATTATCATTTCTTTTGACCAGGCTTCTTGTGCTGTCGGAACAATTATAGCTCCAGCTTGAGTATAATGTTCATCAGTGAAATTAGAACCTAGACCAGCTTCTGTCTCCACATAAATTTCATGTCCCGCATCTTTTAATGACATAACTCCTGAAGGAGCAATCGCCACTCGGTTTTCATTATTCATAATCTCTTTAGGAATACCAATTTTCATGTACATACCTCTTTTCAAATTGATGTACGAGCTTCGATAAATAAATTGTAACAAATATTGTGAAGAAACGCACTATTGTTTCAATTTACCATCTAAATACGATGGCGAATAAATCATCACTAATAGAATATATATGTTTTATGTAAAGAGGAGGTTTACTCCTCTTATTCGTATTTAGGCTTTACGGTTATTAAATGTGTTAATTCCACGGTTGTTATGGAGTTGATCTTCTATGACACCACTTTGATAACTTTCATTTAATTGATTTTTCACAGCAGCGACACCTTTATTATCCTCATACAAAGATTGCATTTTTCCTTGTTTTTTGGACATTCTCTATCACCTCCATGTTTTTATTTTAACCTTATCCCTAAAAACCATAATGTTATTTTATTCCTTTTAGGATTGGAGATAACTAAAAACGGGTATATAATAAGTAGATAAGAAAGGGGAGATTATTGATGGAATATAAAAATATCGTTGTAGCTGTAGATGGATCAAAAGCAGCAGAAAATGCATTTAACAAATCTTTAGACATTGCTAAACGTAACAACTCCAGACTTATCCTCGCCCATGTGGTAGACTCTCGTACTTTTGCTACAGCAGAAGCTTATGATCGCAGTTTATCTGAACGTGCCGAAACTTACGCTAAAGAATTGCTTAATTCTTATGTAGAAACAGCAAAAGCAGCTGGTATAACAGATTTAGCACGCGTTATCGAATATGGGTCCCCTAAAGTAAAAATTGCAAAAGAAATTTCCAAAACATTTGATGCAGATTTAATTATTTGTGGAGCAACAGGAATGAATGCTGTCGAACGTTTTCTTATTGGAAGTGTTTCTGAAAGCATTACTAGATATGCGCCATGTGATGTACTGGTTATTCGATAAAGGAGATTCTGTATGGATGGTTCAAAGAACGTTAATAACCTTATGACTATTTTAATGCCCTTAGGTATGGGAATAGGTTGTATTATCGGTATTATTCTTGGTAATACACTTCAGATGAGCCTTTTGTTTTCAACCACACTAGGAATAATTATAGGCTTTGCAGTTAGTGTAATTGCTTATGTAATTTATAGTGTGAAAGAAAAGAACATAAACTAAAGAACAATTATTATAGGAGGCGTATAGTTGTATACGCTTCTTTTTTGTTGTTTAAATTTTCCCTTACTCCAACAATTCTATAAAGCCATTAAGATGAACAGTTATGATATAAAAAAACGACCTCCTTCAATGTAATGTTTCGTTACAAAGTAGAAGATCGATAATTATAAAAAGGTTAATCAAGGACAATTCTTGATATTTATTTACTTATAACGTATTCGCTAAAATAATTATAAAGTAAAAAAATTATCCATTTAGTCCACTTAATCTCACCGTATCTTTTGCGATCATTGCTTCCTCATTTGTTGGAATAATGATTACTTTTACTGGAGAGTGTGGATAGTTAATAAATTGTTCTTTTCCGCGTACATCGTTTAATTTTGGATCCCAGTAGATTCCCATGAACTCAAGTCCAGTTAGGATTTTTTCACGGATAGTAACACTGTTTTCACCAACTCCAGCAGTGAAAATGATTGCGTCAAGTCCATTCATTTTAGCAGCATACGAGCCAATATATTTATGGATACGACCTGCAAATACATCTAATGCCAACTCCGCTCTTGCATCTGTATCAGATTTCTCTTCAATGTCACGTAAATCACTAGAGAATCCTGATAATGCTAACATTCCACTTTCTTTGTTCAACACGTTTAATACTTCATCTGCTGTTTTACCAGTCTTGTCCATAATATATGGAATTAGTGCTGGGTCAATATTTCCTGAACGAGTACCCATCGTTACACCCGCTAATGGTGTGAATCCCATCGAAGTATCAATGGATTCACCATCTTTAATTGCAGTTACACTTGCTCCATTACCAATGTGGCAAGAGATTAAACGTAGGTTGGATAAAGGTACACCTAATAAATCCGCTGCACGTTCGGAGACATATTTATGGGAAGTGCCATGGAAACCATATTTACGAATCCCATATTCTTCGTAGTATTCTCTTGGAAGACTGTACATATAAGATGCCTCAGGCATTGTTTGGTGGAATGCAGTATCAAATACAGCTACCATCGGAACTTCAGGTAAGATTTCCTTAAATGCATGAATCCCTGTTAAGTTCGCAGGATTGTGCAATGGAGCTAATTCAGATATTTCTTCTATTTTTTGAATAACTTCATCTGTAATTAAGACAGAATCAGAGAAGTATTCGCCGCCATGAACCACACGATGTCCTACAGCGTCTATTTCATCAAATGATTGAATAACACCTGTAGAAGTTAATGATTCTAGTAACATTTTTACAGCAACACTGTGATCGGGAATATCTGTAACTTGCTTATCTTTCTCTCCGTTTGCTTCGACTGAAAAAATTGCGTCAGGCATTCCAATACGTTCTACTAGTCCTTTTGCAATTACTTCTTCTTCTGGCATTTGAATAAGTTGAAACTTTAATGAAGAACTACCAGCATTAATTGCTAACACATTACTCATTACTCTCACTCCTATTTACTATTGATCCCTTTTGGATAGGATGCAAACCATTGGTCCATTTTCTTTAAGATGTCTGCCATTGCATGAGCATTTTTGAAAGAGGGCATCTGAACAAGTAATGGCTGTTTTGGATCACTTGTAGCTTCCCCTTTTTTCTGCAAAATTAAAATGCTCTTTGCTTGTTGTTTGGATTTAAAGGCCGATTCAGGTAAACGAATAACGCCAACAATATGTGCGTGCTTTTGTAAAAACGCATGCAGCTTATCAGATTGATCACTATCAAATAAGAATTCAGGCACGACTCCAATAAAATAAGCGCCTTCCTTCATATATGTTAGGCTTTGCTCTATGAACAGATGATGCGAATAAGAATGCCCTTCATCCGCCCTTAGTTCATAGTCATTAGCCGATATATCATCAGGATAATATCCTACTGGAAGATCCGATATAACGATATCTACAGGTTCCATTAAAAAAGGACGTAAACTATCTTGATGGAAGAATTCAACTTCTTTTTCTTGTAGATTTGCATTAAGTACAGCTAGTCCTATTAATGTTGGATCAACTTCAGCTGCGTATGCAGCAACATCTTTATCCAATTGATTCATCACTGCAGTTAGTAAATTACCCGTACCACTAGCTGGATCAAATAATGCTACTTCTTTTTGTGAAGCTAACAATTTATTTGCTACATAACTCACAATTAGACTAACTGTATCAGGAGTCATTAGATGTTGCTGTTGCGTAGATCCTTTCATCCCTTTTAATATTGCCAACGATATTCCTTTTCGAATTTCTTCATGTAGGAAATCACTTACGTTTATTTCTGATAATAATTGGTTTAATTTATGTTTTGCAATATCATCAAAACCTTCTGGCACATCTTTTTCGAACAACATCTCTAATGTGATTACAAGACTATCTAAAAATGTTTCATTCTTAGTTTGTTGAACATTTTCAGTTGTTTTATCAAGCCAATTAAAAATAAGTTCCACGTTCGTTTGCTCCATGGTATACCCTCCTATCCATGCTGACAACTTTTATATTGTATCAACACTTTTCTCATATGTAAAAAAATAAGAAAGGAATAAAAAATCACCTATAAAAACCTTTGTTAATATTTATTCCCTTTTATACACTCTTTTAAGTGATTAAACCTTATTTTCTCTATTTCAGTAATAAATTGTTCGTTGCTATATCTTCTTTTGAGTAAATATACAAATAAAAAGAAAATTTTTTATTGATTTAAACAAAAAGATTGGTTCATTTAAAAATAGCCATCCCAAATGACCGGGATGACTATCATTAAAAGTTATTTGTTTAAATGAGCGATTACTGCTTCATAATCAGGATGATTAGAAACCTCTGATAGATATTCAACATAAGTTATCTTATCGTTCTCATCAACGACAAAAACAGCTCTAGATAATAAACGTAACTCTTTAATAAGAACACCATATTTTTCACCAAAGTCAGCTTCACGATGATCTGATAACGTATCTACCTTATCGATTCCATTCGCTGCACACCAACGTTTTTGAGCAAAAGGCAGATCCATACTGATAGTTAATATTTGAACATTTTCAAAGTTACTAGCTTCCTCATTAAAACGACGTGTCTGTTCAGAACATACACCCGTATCAATTGAAGGAACAACACTTATCACTTTTACTTTTCCTTTATAATCACTTAAGTGTTTTTCTGATAAATCATTTGCTAGAACCTTAAAATCTGGTGCACTATCTCCAACTTTCTTTTCTGCACCTAGTAATGTTACAGGATCATTTTTAAATGTTACATTTGACATAAATTATCTCTCCCAACCATATTGTGTCTACATTTATTATGAAGCTTTACAAAAAACATGTCCAATGTTACACATCAAATCAGGAGATATATTCTTTTTAAATATCGTAGTGGTGGAAAGATGATGATTTCTTTTCTTCTTTCTTATCTTTCTTTTCTTCTTTATGGGATCCTTCTCCATCCTCATTCTCTTTCATTAATTTTTTCATTTTTTCTACAAGTTGTGGGGCGGCATCAATTAATTTCTCATAAAGATGCGTATGTTGATCTAAATGGATCATTTCCATACCCTTTTCTCCAATTACAAGGAAAGCTACTGGAGTTATAGATACTCCTCCACCACTTCCTCCACCGAATGGCATTTCCTGTTGTCTACTTTCATCCGAATATATTTGACTAGGAGAAAACTCACTCCCCCCAGCAGCAAACCCGAAACCAACTTTAGAAACGGGTATAATTACCGTTCCATCATGTGTTTTCACAGGATCACCAATGATTGTATTTACTTCTACCATCTTCTGTATACTTTCCATTGCTGTAGTCATTAAACCCTCAATTGGATGTTCATCCATGATTAGTAGCCTCCTTCTGTTTATTCGTTAACTTTGATAGTTGTAGAATTCCATAAATAGCTTTTCCTAATCTTATAGATATCATGCAACGAATATCAGTTTGGATAAAAGACTTTTGATAATCTGGAGTAACGTCAACAAGTAAGTCATCTACTTTCTTCATGTGTTCTCGTAAGAACCCGATAATTATTCCTTTTATTGCCCATATTGCTCCTGTCGATATTCCTGTCGTTACTGCATCCCCAGTCCCTCCTTTTGTCTTCCATTCAAAGAGGGAGATTTCAATCAACGATAGAAAATGAGTAACATTACGATAAACAATTGGTATGGATCGAATAAATTGTATAATTTCTTTACGAAAATTCAAATAGTCTATTTTTTCACTTTGATTCTCTTCTATCTTCAATTCTTTCTGATATATTTTCCATTTATAAATAAGAGCTTGAATATATACTACACTTTGCTCTTTTGAATAATGAAATGTTATATGTATGGATATTTTTAAGAGAGCTATTAATACCACAAGTAAAAAAAAGCTAAAAACAATAATACCTATTGTTACCCACATTAGAATCCCCTTCTTCTTCTTCATATATAAACTATTTTTAGGCAATTCACTATATTTTAAACCCTTTATAGGGATATGTTGAAATAAACATGGTAAACTTAAAGTAGGTTGTATAATAAAGTTTTGGAGGTTTCATCATGGCAGAGAGACAAAACATTTTCTTTTACTATCATCCTGATGAAGAAATGGATGGAAAAATTAACGCACTAAAAAAAATATCTTCGGAAAATGGATTAAACGTAGTAGAGGATTCTAAAGATGCCTCTATTATAGTAAGTATTGGTGGGGACGGTACTTTTTTACAAGCTGTAAGAAAAACCGGTTTCAGGCAAGATTGTATTTATACTGGAATTATGCGAGAAGGGCAATCAGGATTGTACTGTGATTTCAATATTGACAATTTTGATGATATGGTTCATTCCGTACTACATGAAGACCTAGAAGTACGAAGATTTCCTACAATTAAAGTACAAATTAATGGTGAAACACCTTTTTATTGTTTAAATGAAGTATCCATAAGATCAACGATTGTAAAAACGATCGTTATTAATGTGCTTGTTGATGGATTCCATTTCGAAACATTTAGAGGTGATGGGATGATCGTGTCCACACCTACAGGAAGTACCGGTTATTCCAAGTCAGCAAGAGGAGCAGTTATCGATCCATTAATTCATGGATTTCAAGTTTCAGAAGTTGCATCTTTAAATAATAACCAATATCGTACCCTTGGTTCTTCCTTTTTATTAAATAAGAACAGAAAATTACAACTTGAGATATTACAAGATGGCAATGATCATCCAATCATTAGTCTGGATAACGAAGCATCACCAATCAAACGTATTCAGAATATAGAAGTTACGATGGACGATACAATTATTAAAACAGTGAAGTTAAAGAATAACTCATACTGGGAACGAGTGAAACGTACCTTTTTATAATTTTAAAAAGCTACCCTTGTCGTTGACAAGGGTAGCTAGCCAAATATTATTGTTTATAAGTTATTTTGTTCCACCGAATTGTTGCTCAGCCATTGTTACAAGACGTTTTGTGATTTCACCACCAACAGAACCGTTAGCACGTGAAGTAGTGTCAGCTCCTAACTGAACACCAAATTCCTGAGCGATTTCGTATTTCATTTGATCAAGTGCTTGTTGCACTCCTGGAACTACCAATTGGTTTGAAGAATTGTTTGCCATGTTAGTTCACCTCCTTGGTACTTATAGATTGTGTTGTTTGGAGGAAAACCATGCATCTAATTTATTGGTAGTTTTTTCTTGTTTCATCTAACAAGTAATCTTTATTACAAGAGATCTTCAAAAGATTGGTCCATCACTGTTTTTTCCGTAATTTTAACTGTCTCAATCCCTTTGATTGTTTCTTCCATTGTTGGAGTAAAATCATGATGAGCCTCATAATAATTTACTTTTTCCCGCTTTGGCTTTGTTTTTGGAGACTTCGGTACAAAAATCGTACAACAATCCTCATAAGGTTGTATGGAAGTCTCATACGTTCCGATCTCTTGGGATATCTCAATAACTTCTTGCTTATCCATCGCTATGAGTGGACGAATAATCGGATAATTTGTCACTTCATTAATCGTATGCATACTTTGCATTGTCTGACTAGCCACTTGACCTAAATTTTCTCCAGTTGTTAGTGATAAAATCTCTTCTTGCTCACAAACTCGCTCACTTATACGAAACATCATTCTGCGCATAATCGTCATTGCATAATCATTTGGCATCTCCCGAAAAATTTCTTGCTGTAACTTCGTAAAAGGGACGATATGCACTTTAATGGATTTTCCATATTTCGTTAATGTCTGTGTTAGATCAAGTACCTTTTGTTTTGCTCGTTCACTTGTAAAGGGTGGAGAATGAAAGTGAATGGCTTCTATTTGAACCCCCCGTTTCATTGCTAAAAATCCAGCTACCGGACTATCGATCCCACCCGATAATAATAATAATGATTTACCAGATGTCCCAACCGGAAGTCCGCCTCTACAACGGATTGCTCCGGAAGTTATATAGGTAGCTTCTTTGCGAATTTCCACACGTACTTCCACATCAGGTTCATGTACATTTACAGTGATCCCATCCGTATTAGTTAATAGATGTCCACCTAAAATCTGATTCATTTGTTGAGAAGGAATAGGAAAATCCTTAGATATGCGTTTCACAGTTACTTTAAATGTTTTTGCGTTCTCTTCTTTCTTTAAAGCATACAGCGCTCCTTCTTTTATTTCCTCTTCACTGTTCTCTACTTGAATCGCTAAACTTATACTATGAATACCAAATACATTTTTCAGTTTTTCTATAATTGGCTCAGGGTCATTTCCATTTAATAAAACAAACATCCTACCCTGCGTTCGTTTAACTTTAACACCCTCAAAATGTTTAATTTTTTGCTGAATGTTCTCCTGTAGTTTTATGATGAATTGTTTTATATTCTTTCCTTTTAACGCCATTTCTCCATAGCGTATTAATATATGATCATAATTCATTACTATCTACCCCAATGCTTCTTTGTATTGTTTAATTGCATTATACAATTCTTTTAGAAATTCTTTTACATCTGCTACTGTATTATTATAAGAAAAACTAACACGTAAACCAGAAATTGCTTCTTCACGTGATTTCCCACAAGCAATTAGAATTCTACTTTCATCTAGTTCTTTCGATGAGCAAGCAGATTTTGTTGAAATATAAATTTCCTTTTCACTTAAAGTATGAATCATTACTTCTGGTTTTACACCAAGAACAGAAAAGTTAACAATATGCTTCGCTCCATGTGATGGTGAATGAATAACGATATGGTCCATTTTTGATAACCCTTCTCTTAACACTTTATTTAACTGGATAAGATGCTGCTGATTTTGTTGATATTGTTCCATCACTAATCGAAGTGCTTTCACAAAGGAAACCGCACCAGCAACATTCTCGGTACCCGAACGTAGACCAAATTCCTGATTACCTCCATGCATCAACGGAAACAGCGTAGTAGTTTTTTCCACATAAAGCATCCCAGTTCCTTTTAATCCATGAATCTTATGCCCAGAAAAGGTACATAAATCAATACCACTATCGGTTAATTTCAATGGTACTTTTCCCAATGCTTGAACTGCATCAACATGGAAAAATACTTTTGGATATTTTTTCAACATATTTCCGATCGCTTCAATTGGCTGAATGGTACCGAGTTCATTATTAACGTACATCATTGTAATTAAGATGGTATCAGACTCAATTGCTTTTTCTACTTGCTCCACGGAAACGTACCCATTCTCATCCACTGGTAAGAAAGTGATTCGAAATCCTAATTTTTCTAAACTCTTACACGTATCATAAATAGACGGATGCTCCGCTTCAGTCGTAATTATATGCTTGCCTCTTTGTTCATGTTCTAAAGCTATTCCTTTAATAGCAGTATTGTTTCCTTCAGTACCACCGGATGTAAAGATGATTTCTTCTTTCCGTACTCCTAACGTTTCTGCAGCCTGTTGCTTAGCAGTAACTAATAATTTCTCAACTCTGCCACCAAGCGGGTGAATAGAAGAAGGATTTGCGAAAAATTGAGAAGAAGCTAGTTGAAAACTTTGTATTACCTCTTCTTTTGGTTGCGTTGTTGCACTATTATCTAAATAAATCATCGGATTCACCTACTTTTACAAAAATGTAAGGCTGACTTAAGAAAACATATCGTCTCTTAATGACAGCCTTTTTTAGTCTATCTATTCAAGGTTAGTTGGTTCTCTTCAATTCGCTTTAAGGCACCAGGCTCAATTTCTTCTATTGCCTTAGCCGCATGCTCTAAGGATAATTCATATTCATAGTTACGGAATAATCGCTCTGCCTCTCTTAATTTCCCATTTAGTTCAGGGTGTTGGCTACGATAACGATTTGCATATTGGATGACTTGTTCCGTTAAATAAGCTTGATCAAGCATTATATCAATTTGTTCATCTGTCTGATCAACTGCTTGTTTCGCTTCAGACAATGCATGTTGAACTTTGGCAATATCTAATGGATAATCCTCTAAAGCATCTACCACTTGACTGTTTTTAGCAGAAGCAGTTTCAAATCTCGTCCAAATAAATCCTGGTACACCTGGTATATTACTCTTTTTCAGCTTTCGATTCAACTCATAAAGCTGTTTGCGCATCTCTATAAGTTTTTCTCTAGCTTCCATTTCATCTTTTCTAAGATTCTCAATTGATTTTTTAAATTCCTCATGCTGTTCTTCTAATTGTTCAATTTTGCTAAATCCATCCTCAACCACACCTTGTAAATCCGAATGGGATTTTTGATCGTCATTCATTTCTTTGTGAAGTTCTTTTAATTGTTCTCTTAAGTTAGAAATGGTTTTACCAACAGTTAAGAATCGTTCCATGTCATTATTCTCTACAAAATAAGCTTTCTTTATTTCCTCAACTTCCAATTTTGTCTCATCAAAAGTAGCAGCAATTTCGCTAATGGATTTTTCATATTCTGGAATACGCTGTTCTAAATAGTTTTTAGCGATAGCTTCCCCTTCAAGAGATTCATAAATCTCGGCAATACGTTCATCTATATCATCTAACCTTGAAGAAACATCTGTAATATCACCTTGTTCTAACTGTTGTTGTAATTTTTTAAGTTGTTCTTGGTATGTAATAATTTCTTTATCAAACCCAAAATGTTTTACACGGTAACCGTCTTCTTTCATTTCCTGAATTCCTGATAACACTTGTTCTAATTGAGAAGGTAATTCCTGTCTACATCTTCTTAGTATTTCTGGGAATTGTTCCATTTTATTTTCAAACTCAACAATTTCTTCTTTTAAAATTTGTATAAGTCTGTTGGCCTCTAAATAATCTCCAGATTCAACATGTTCTTCATATGTAGCTAATCGAGCATCAAAATCATCCAATTTATTATCAAAGTACTTCTCTGCTTTTCCATATTGATATCTTGATTGTGATAATGATTTACGAAGAAGTTTAATTGTAGGAACAATTTGGGAAACTTCTTCTCTGCTAGTTTTTTCTGAGCTTAATAGTTCATCCAATTCCAAAAGTATTTCTTCTATTTGAACTTCAATATTTTGTAGTTTCTGCTCTCCCTCTGATAATATATTATTTGCTCTTTTCATTCGAAATTTATCCGCCGCGTCTTCTGCATCAAATAAATGATCTTCAATGTCTGGAAGTTCTTTCGTAATGATTTGCTCCCAACGACCTTTCCAAAGTTCAAATTTTTCTTGTGTTTCTCCGGACAAATTAAGGCTTTTAATTTTGCTTATTTGTTGTGCAACATCCCTTGCCATGATATCCATTTTCCACTTTTCTTGATGGTCTACTTTGTCATAAATTCGTTTTCTTAGAATAAGTCCAATGGTTAATATTACAATAATTGCTAAAATGACGCTGATGACGAAAACCATAATATGCCTCCCAACCAGAATACCTATAACTCATTACAATCTATTTTGTCATATTTATTAAAATTGAATATATGTAACTATATTTCCTTAATGATACCATGTAATTTGCATTTTTGGCTAAAAAAATGCAAATTTATTGCGGATTCGTCACGATTTTTGCGAAGATCTATTACCAGAATGTATAAAATCTTTTTCATTATTATTTTCCAAAACAAAATCCAACCATTTTTGAATCGTTCTAACATATTTTTTTATAAATTGTTGATGAGAATACTCGCCAATAATTTGGTCTTTCCACTCACTATGCAAAATATATGGCGTGATTAACATACCTTTTAATTGCATTAATAAATACGTTTTTTCATCAGGATGAATTTTATTCGTAAGAGCTTCATAAAAGGTTTGCTGTATATAATAATTCTCTTTCGCCAAATAAGTAACAGCCATTTCTCTAACGAATACCGAATCCAAAGAAAGTTCTCTTTGAATGAAGCACGTTAATTGATGATGGGATTGCTTATAATGTATAATAGTGAAAATTAATTGGTGCAATTGTTCTTTTGGACTTAGAGGTACTACTTCTTCTAGTGTAGATTCAACACTTTGTAAATACGCTTCATAATATGCTGTGACAGCATATTCTAAAAGCCCTTGCTTTCCATTAAAGTAATAGCTTATCAGAGATACATTGACAGCAGCCTTGTCTGCTATATCTCTGACCGAGGTTCCATGAAAACCTTTTTGAAAGAACAATGACGAAGCGGCGTCAACAACTTTTTGTTTAGTTAGGTTATTTTTCATCATAATTCAGCTCCTTATTAATCAGTTACGACAGTTAATGATGAAATTCCTTCAATAAATTCTCGACAAAAAAATTATGATTGTCACCATTTGTCATCCGCTGTAAAACCATGTTAGGGGGATATATATGTTTGAACATAAAAACTATTCTGGTGAAAAAACAAAAGATTACGAACTACTTATCAAACAACTCGATGCATTATCTGAAGGTGAAAATAATAATGTCGCATTGTTATCAAATGCCTCTGCATTATTAAACCAATTTTTAACCGAAGTAAATTGGGTTGGTTTTTATCTTTGGGAAGAAAACGAACTCATTCTCGGACCTTTCCAAGGCCTACCAGCATGCATACGAATTCCGTATGGAAAAGGAGTATGTGGTACAGCTGTCTCTGAACAACAGACACAACGAATAGATGATGTGCACGCCTTTCCAGGTCATATTGCTTGTGATGGTTCCACTAATTCAGAAATCGTAGTGCCTATCACCATTGGTGACCAAATCTATGGAGTTCTAGATATAGATAGCCCGATTAATAATCGTTTTGATGAAGAAGACCAATATTTCCTAGAGAAATTTGTGCTACATTTAACAAAACACCTGCAGTAAATGTTTAATTTATTCGACAGTTTTTAAAGAATACTAAGCGTGAAAAAGTCGAACGATTATCCGCAAACATAAATGATTGGATAATCGTTCGATTTTAATTTTACTAAAACTTTTATTTCGTTGAGTCTAGTAAAAATTCTAGCATATAACAACATCAAAAGCTTCTATTTATATATCACTTTATTCTTTCCAAGTTCCTTTGCCTCGTATAAAGCTTTGTCAGATCTTTCCCATATCGAATTTGCACTGTTATTATCGTCATTAGACCAAGATGATACACCCGAAGAAAGTGTAACACGAGGGTTCGTAGTTTTTTCTACAATATCACAAGCTTTTCTAGAAATTTCAATTGCTTCTTCTAGTGAAATCTGCTGTGCATATATAGCGAGCTCTTCGCCTCCCCATCTTGCTGCTATATACTTATCCTTGACTACTTGTTGTAGTGCTTGTGAAACTTGTATTAACACTTGATCTCCAATTAAATGTCCATATGAGTCATTCACTTGTTTGAAATCATCAATATCAAATAGAATTAACGCGCCTTTACTTCCCTCTTTCATATGAGTATTTACAGTTTCTTCTAAATACTGTCTTGAATATAGTCCTGTTAAATGATCCACTGCCAATGCTTTTGTAAGTTGTTCTTTTTGTAAAGTGTTTGCAATAGCTACAACTGAATGTTGAATCATACTTTCCATTAATTTATATTGATGATAATCATATTGGTATTCTTCTTTATGTCCAATAAACACAATTCCAATTAAATTGTTTTCATGCTTCATGGGAACTGCTATTACAGATTGAAATATAGAGTTTGGCTCACTATCTCTAAAATTTCCACAGAAGAATATTTCTTTATAATCTTTTGTATAGTTTTTCAAATTATGAAGAAACATTAATCCTTCTTCTTGTTCGAAATATGGGTCATTACCTACACTTGCTCCAGCATATTTACCATCTAACGGCAAAATAGCAAATGTCGAATCAGAAGAATAAGAAGCAAACTGACTCTTTAAAGTATTAATAATTTCACGAAAATCTAATCGAGAATTAAAATGGTTACTCGTTTGATTAATCTTTGTTAATTGGTCAATCTCATTTCTAGAATGTTGAAATAAAAAAGCTGTTTCTAAAGCATTACCACATACTTTTGCAACTTCAGTTAAAAAATATTTTCCATTGCTATTCATAGTAAATATTACTTCACCATGTATTTCTATCACTCCGTAATTACCTTGCTTACCTGTAATAGGCAAATAAAGAGTTAATTTATCACTATCATATTGCAAATGACCTTTCATAAAGGTTTGTTTAATCTCACTACTAAGAGATGCATCATTCCAAGCCATTACCTTTACATTTAAATGATCAGGAATCGTAAACTCCTGTGTTACCATGTAGGAAACAGTAATTCCATGAAAAGTCGATTGAATAACATCGGCTATTTTTTGGAATATAAATGACGTGTGAATGGAACCAGACAATTCATTAGTTAATTGCAAAAGACGATTATTGAATAAAGGCATATGCATATTATGTAATATAGATGAAAAAGTAGTAAGGTAATTATTGATTTCTATTTTTACAACATCAATTTTTAATTGGTCCATGTTATCATTAGTTGTATGATTTATAATGATTTTCCAGGGATGTGATGGGGTATCTATCTTTATTATTGTATTTGTCTTATCATCAATAGCTTCTAAATGATTTGACATAAATATATGCGGAACTTTTTCGTCGTTTGAATGATAAATTAAGAAATAACAAGATTCTCCCTCATCCCATTCATAAACAGTAATATTCGAACAATTTAAATAGGACCCAACAGTATCAAATAGTGAAGGTATCCAATTTAAATTTTTATTTTCAATAAAATCAGACATATTCCGGTATAGTTTCTCTATAAAATTGCTTCGTAATTGATTCGAAACGTGCAAAATAATCACCTTTTCTCTATAACATAACGATTATGTAAAATTAAATCACCAAATCGATTACTTTCTACTATAATTATACATCAACTAGTCACATTTTCCTATACCGAGAAAATTATTACTTTTATTATGGCTATTGACATGATTATATAAAAATTATATACTGTAATTTGTGTAAAATAATTAGGTAGCCTAAGTGCATCGACGCTTGCACCCATTTTGTTCCTTACTTATCGAATTGATGAGAAGGTGTATCGTGTAACTCTCTGCTGCTGGAGCGATGGTACATGAAAACAAAATGGACAACGAAACGATCACGCTCGTTTTATTTTATGCAAATAAAACATATAAAGGAGGAAATGACCTATGGCACGATATACTGGATCCGTATGGAAAAAATCCCGTCGTCTTGGCATTTCATTAACTGGAACTGGTAAGGAATTAGATAAACGCCCTTACGCTCCTGGTCAACATGGACCGAATCAACGCAGAAAATTATCTGAATATGGCTTGCAAATGCAAGAGAAGCAAAAATTACGCTTCATGTATGGATTAAACGAACGTCAATTCCGTACTCTATTCGATAAAGCTGGAAAAATGAAAGGTATTCATGGTGAGAACTTCATGATTCTTCTTGAATCTCGTCTTGATAACCTTGTTTATCGTTTAGGACTTGCACGTACTCGCAGACAAGCTCGTCAGCTTGTAAATCATGGTCATGTAACTGTTGATGGCGGACGCGTGGATATTCCATCTTACGCTATTAAACCTGGTCAAGTTATTGGACTTCGTGAAAAGTCTAAAAACCTTGATGTCGTAAAAGAAGCTTTAGAAGCTAATAGCTTTGTACCAGAGTACACTAGCTTTGATGCTGACAAAATGGAAGGTTCATACACTCGCTTCCCTGAGCGTTCTGAACTTCCAGCTGAAATTAACGAACAACTTATTGTTGAGTTCTACTCTCGTTAAGCTTGATTCCTTAATAAGTATAAAAACCTTGACCTGTTGTTAATTCAACGGTTCAAGGTTTTTATGTTTTTCATACTAAAAAACTTCTTCATTTTCTCTTCAAAAAAGTGAATCAATCTATTCCTGGGTTATTTGCTCTGCTACTCTCAATCAATCTGAAAAAAACCTAGAACTTCCACCCCTTGATAATTTATTATATTTTCTATCTCGCTATTTTTTAGTATTACATCTGGGATATCTGATACAAATACAAATTCATATACATTCGCATTAACATTATTATATAAAATATGTTCACCTTCTAAATAGTTAACTATGAGTTTACTAATCATTTTCATTGTTTTATGTTGATCTACATTTTCTGCTATGTTTATATTAAGTTGGTATTTATTCTGCTGAGTGCTTTCTCCCAATGTATTAAAATTTAAAAACTGTTTATAAAGCCTTATTCTTTCATTTCCATCATCTGATAACTGCTTCACACTCCCTTTACTATCATTACCACTGCTCTTTTCTGTATTTCCGCTGCTGTCCAACTTCTTATGTGCATTTATCAACTCAGTTATATCAATCATTGTAATATTATCTACTTTTACTGCGACATCTTTTATATGATTAATTACTTCATTTCTCATATTGATGACAGAAGTTAACATTTTTTGATTGTCTTTACTTTGCTGCAACGACATGGATATAGCCACGATTGCTAAAGCAATGGAAACAGAACTAGACATAATCCCAAAACTCACAGTGAAATCGACTAGCCACAGTGAAAAAGCCAAAATAATAATACCAATAAGAATTCCAGTCAGCCATTTCCAATCTTTACTTGTCCAGTTCGACACGAAAGTATTCACTCCTTTCTTCAAAGAGTAGTGTAGTTCAAAAAGAAAAAGACACCTCAATAGAGATGTCTAATATAAGCAACGTTATCTTCTCCTAAACGTTATGCATTAAAAAAACGTTTTATCACCTAATTACAGAATTAAATTATCCCAAACTGGAATGTTGTTGTTTTTTGATAAAGCTGATTCGCCTCTAGAATAATAGTATCAAGGTTGTCATGGTGTAGGGATGCAGGACTTCCTTGAGTTTCAAAACATACGGCAATGTATTTCTTTGCCTCCCCTTCATAAAACTGATGACTAGAATCTACCGAATTTGACGTATACATGACCATCCCCGGTTGATTAGTTGAAATGAAGAGCTGTCTACCACTTCTCGGTTCAACAATATTCACGACATGTTTTTTCTCATGGTTAAATAAAAAATAGTGATCGTACCCTGCTCCAACAATTTTATTTTGATAAAAATCTTGATTCAAACCAATTCCAAGACGACGTCCACTTCGAAAATCAAACGGGGTCATATCTACATCCATTATCTTTCCAGTTGGAATTAGTTCTTCATCTAACTCTAAAAAATGATCACTATCTAATGTTATCTCATGTTCATGTATCGTTTGTTTTAAATCTCCACTTAAATTAAAATACGAATGATTTGTTAATGTAATCGGAGTCTGTTTATCACTAAGCGCTTTATACTCAATTGTTAATTTATTCTGATTATCCAAATAATAGGTTATTGTAACATTCACATTACCTGGAAAATCACTTTCTTTTTCTTTACTTGTATAAGTTAGTTCAATTCCTACATAATCCGGTTCTTCAATCGTTGTTACATCCCATAAAACTTGATGGAATCCACTAGGACCACCATGAAGCACATGGTTACCTTCATTGGCTTGTAAATGTATATCTTTTTCTTCTATAGTAAAACTTGCATTTTGAATTCTTCCTGCCACTCTGCCAATTACTGCTCCAAGATAAGTTGGATTCTGAATATAATCATCAAAATTGTTATATCGTGCAACAACATTTTCTCTTTCTCCATGTTTATCTGGTGTTATAATACGTGTGATAATCCCTCCATAATTTAAAATAGAAACTTCCATTTCATGATCATTAATTAGCGTAAATTGTTTCCAATTTTTATGTACATTATCTACATGAATTTGCATATTTTCACTCCAAACTAGTAATCTATTTCCTATTATATACGGATTGAATAAGGAACTACATTATTTTATATGATATTAACGAAAAGACTCCTATGTCGAGTCTCTTCGTTTATCTACTATTTATTTTTATTTAAAACATCAAATGCTACAGCGCCTAATAATACCAGACCTTTTATTGCTTGTTGCCAATCAATTCCTATCCCCATTAGTGACATACCATTATTCAACACGCCCATTACTAATGCACCAATTACCGCACCAAATATTGTACCTACGCCACCGGTAAACGAAGCACCTCCTATGACAGCAGCTGCAATGGCATCTAATTCGAATAAATTGCCTGCTTGTGGAGTTGCGGCGTTCAATCTTCCCGCAAAAATTAACCCAGATAATGCTGCAAGCACACCCATATTAACAAATACAAGAAATTTCATCTTCTTTGTTTTTACACCAGATAATTGGGCAGCATTAATATTGCCTCCTAGTGCATAAATATGACGACCTATGACAGTCTTGTTCATCACAAATGTATATCCGAATATGAGAAGCAGTAAAATAATCAGCACATAAGGAATACCTGCATATTGTGCCAAAACAAAGGTGAAAAGATTTAGGATAATCATCTTAAAAAATATTTTACTTACAAATAAAGGAAAAGATAGCGTCTCAAAATTAAATTTTACATTCGTTCTTCTAATCCTAACTTCATTTAAAACATATATAAGCGATAATACTCCCCCTATTATAATAGTTAAAAAGTGCATTTCAGTAGCAAATATATCTGGTATAAAGGAAGCGCTTAGGGATCGGAAATTCTCAGGAAAAGGAGCAATCGTTCTTCCATCAAGCACAATAAGTGTTAAGCCTCTAAAAATCAACATTCCTGCTAACGTTACAATGAAAGAAGGAATATTCACATAGGAAACCCAAAACCCTTGCCATGCACCAATTAAAGCTCCTATAAGCAAACACAGTACAATTCCGACAATTACAGGTAAATCTAGGGTTACTAATAATACCCCCGCCATCGCGCCTACAAATGCTGCTACAGAACCTACTGATAAATCAATTTCACCTGAGATAATCACTAACATCATGCCAATGGCAAGTACAATAATATAGCTGTTCTGCATAATAATATTAGTTATATTTAGTGGAGTAAGTAATATACCATTCGTTAAGATTTGGAATAGAATAATGATACCAACTAAAGCAATTACCATTCCAAACTTACGAATATTATTTGTAATTAAATTCTTCATTATTTCCATTTTAAGACCCCCAGCTTTGCGTCATATAAGTCATTAATGTTTCTTGATCCGCTTCCTGCCTGGATAGATTCCCTGTGATTTTACCTTCGCATAATGTATAAATACGATCACACATTCCAATTAACTCTGGTAATTCTGAGGAAATCATTATGATACTTTTTCCTTGTTCGGCAAGTTCATTAATTAACTTATAGATTTCAAATTTTGCACCGACATCAATACCTCTTGTTGGCTCGTCAAGAATGAGAATATCTGGTTGAGCAAACATCCATTTTCCTAATACAACTTTTTGTTGGTTTCCACCACTTAAATTAAGAACTTTCTGTTCGATAGAAGGCGTCTTAATATTAATTTGTGATTTAAGTTTCTCGGCTTCTAAAATCTCCCTATGGTTGTCTATTACTAAGTAGTTAGCCAGCTTCTGTAAATTGGCTAACGTTACATTGTTCTTTACATTATCAATCAGTACCAATCCATATTCTTTTCGGTCTTCAGATACATAAGCTACGCCACTACTAACGGCTTCAGTAACATTATTAAAAACAACTTCTTTTCCATTTTTGAAGAGTTGTCCAGTAATGTTTTTCCCATAGGATTTACCAAAAACACTCATTGCGAGCTCCGTTCTTCCTGCACCCATAAGGCCTGCAACCCCAACAATTTCTCCTCTTTTCACATGTAAGTTTACGTTGTATAGAATTTGCTTACTAATATCTATTGGGTGATCAATTGACCAATTTTTAATTTCAAAAACAATTTCATCCTTAATGTTGTAAGTGCGCTCAGGAAACAAGTTCCCTAAGTTTCTTCCTACCATGTCTTTTATAATTTGTGTTTGACTAACTTCTTGGTCTTTATGTTTATAGGATTGAATTGTCTCTCCATCTCGTAAAACGGTAATGCTATCGGATATTTTCAATAATTCTTTTAGTTTATGAGATATCATAATTGAAGTCATACCTTGTTTTTTAAACTCTAGTAATAAGTTTAATAGATTCTCACTGTCCTCTTCATTCAAGGCTGCAGTAGGTTCATCTAATATAAGCAATTTAACTTCCTTTGATAACGCTTTGGCAATTTCTACCAATTGTTGTTGCCCGACACCTATATTTTTAATTTTTTCTTCTGGATTGACACGAAGGCCAACTTTAGAAAGAAGTTTCCTAGTTTCTAATATAGTCTCATTCCAATTAATGACTCCTTTTTTACTTCGTTCATTCCCTAAGAATATATTCTCTGCGATAGATAGCTCAGGAATTAACGCAAGCTCTTGATGTATAATAACAATCCCTAATTCTTCACTTTGATTAATATTTTTAAATTCACATTTATTATTTTGAAATACAATATCTCCTTCATAACTTCCATATGGATGCACTCCACTTAATACCTTCATTAATGTTGACTTTCCAGCTCCGTTTTCTCCAATTAATGCATGAATCTCTCCAGACTCTACTTTTAGATTTACATTATTAAGAGCTTTCACACCTGGAAAAGTTTTCTCGATACCTTTCATTTCTAAAATATAATTATCCAACGTACTCACACCCTTACAAAAAGATGATTTAGCATAGAAGATATGCTAAATCACCTTATTAGATTAATTACTTACTTCATCTTCTGAATAATATTCGGTCTCTATTAATTCCTGTTCATAATTATCTATATCTACCGAAATAGGTTCAAGAAGATAAGATGGGACTACTTTATTGCCATTATCATAAGTTTCTGTATCATTAATCTCAGGTTCCTCATCATTTAAAACAGAATCTGCCATCTCAACTGCTTTTTTAGCCAATTCTCTTGTATCTTTAAATATTGTCTGCGTCTGCTCTCCGGCAATTATTGACTTAACCGATGCTAACTCAGCATCTTGTCCAGTAACTACAGGCATTGGTTTATCACCACTCCCATACCCTACTGCTTTTAATGAAGAAATAACACCTCTACTAATTCCATCGAATGGTGAAAGTACTACATCTACTTTTTCACTAGAATAATTTGCACTTAGTAGATTATCCATTCGTTCTTGCGCCTTTGATCCATCCCACCTTAAAGTAGCTCCCTGTTCAAAATCAGTCTGACCACTTTGAACCACTAATTGACCACTATCGATATATGGCTGCAATATCGACATTGCGCCATCCCAGAAAAAGTATGCATTATTATCATCAGGTGATCCTGCGAATAATTCAATATTAAATGGACCTTCACCATCTGCTAAACCAAGAGATTCTTCTATATATTGAGCTTGTAGAACTCCTACTTGAAAATTATCAAATGTTGCATAGTAACTAACATGATCACTATTCATGATTAATCGATCGTAAGCAATAACAGGAATATCCATGTTTTCTGCCTGTGTTAATACATCGGTAATTGCTTCTCCATCAATGGAAGCGATTACTAAAATATCTACGCCTTTCGTAATCATATTTTCAATCTGTGATACTTGATTTTCTACTACGTCTTCGGCATATTGAAGATCAACCTCATAACCTAATTCTTCAAATTCTCCTTTCATATTGTCACCATCGTATACCCATCGCTCAGAAGACTTAGTTGGCATTGCAATACCAACCGTTTTTGAATCACTTGCACCACTAGTATTATCACCACACCCGACCAACAACACACTAACTAAAAAAGCACACAAAATAAATGAAAACCTTTTCATTTTAATCCCCCTTCTTTCTTCTATCGCAAAAAATAAGGAAAGAAAAACATATCACGCATTTAAAAAAGAATATTCAATCTATTTTGAGCGATAGCAATGAATACGTTCGTACAAGATGTAATTATTTGTTTCTTGTACGTACATTTATTATAGAATGTTCAAAATAGATTATCAATAGAAAATTCACAAAATTAATAAAAGTTCTTTAACTATATGGATTTTATGATTTATTTATGTCAAATTGCTTTAATAAGGAGAATTTATATTTATAACTGGAAAAGAATCACTAATCAGGAACACCTAATTACACCTATACCTGTTATTTAAGTTTATTTATCCATTTATAAACCAATTTACTTTTTTATTATTGAATAACTATGTACGTACATATTAAAAACTTCAAGCAATGTATAACTTATACCTTTCCCACTAGATCTTGGGTTAACTAACATTGCTTGAAGTTTATAAAATTAAGAAGCCTTTACCACATGGTCTGGACTGTTGCCTTCGTATTTTCTAGTCCATTTAACCAATATATAAGCAAATGGAGTATCTAATAATGCGACTAGACATTTCCAAATATATTGTGAAACAATCATACCTAGTAATATATTTGTTGGTACTATCCCCCAAAATGCAATGGTAATAAATAATACAGTGTCTATAAATTGACTTGACATTGTTGCTAAATTATTTCGCAACCATAATTTTTTCTTGCCATGTTTATTTTTAAACCAGTGAAATATAGAAACACTTAAATTTTGACTAATTACATAAGAAGTCAAACTAGCAAGTATAAGCCGAAAACTTCCACCTAAGATTTGTTCAAATTCGGCTTGTGCATGAAAATCTGGTGCAGGTGGTAATTGTATAGAAATGTAGATAAATACCATTGCAATAATTTGTGTAAGGAAACCAGCTTGGACCGTTTTCCTTGCTGCAGCCTTGCCATAAACTTCACCAATAACATCTGTCATTAAATATGTAATAACATAAACAATCGCCGCACTTGGAAGGATAAAACTTCCCATTTCAAATAACTTCACTGAAAGAATATTTGATAGCAACAACAAACCTACAAAGATTGCACTAAAATAAATATACATGTTATCCTCTTCTCCCTTTATTATTAGGGTAGAGGATCTTACGCATTCCCTCTATCGATTATCTATATTTTCTGGATACATATCGTGTTGTATTAGTCGTTGGTCTGCCATCTTCTCAAATTTTGTTCCTGGCCTACCATAATTACAATATGGATCAATAGAAATACCACCACGGGGAGTGAATTTCCCTCGAACCTCTATATACCTTGGATCCATTAATTCTATCAAATCATTCATGATAATATTGATGCAATCCTCATGAAAATCACCATGGTTCCTAAAACTAAACAAATATAGTTTCAAAGATTTACTTTCTACCATTTTAACATCAGGGATATAGCTAATATAAATTGTTCCAAAATCTGGTTGGTTTGTTTTTGGACATAAAGTTGTAAATTCCGGACAATTAAATTTAACAAAATAATCACGTGATGGATGTTTATTCTCGAATACCTCTAACACTTCCGGTGTGTAATTAAAATCATAAGTAGTTCCTTGACTTCCTAATAACTGAACATCTTCTAGTTCATTTTCATCTCTTCCTGCCATATATCTATTACCTCCTTTTCCATAAAAAAAGCCATGCCCCTAAGGAACATGACTTGAATAATCATTGTTTGTCCTTAGTTTTTTATAGAGGGTTAAAGCTAAGAACCTCTACCAAAATTATGTTTGGTGTACAATCAATGATTATAAGTATTATTAGCGTTTATGTCAATCCTAATATTACCATCTCGCCTATACTGATGTTGCACCCTGGCCACCATCAATTCGATAATAGGAACCACTAATAAATGACGCTTTATCAGAAGATAAAAATAACATAAGGTTTGCAATCTCCTCAGCTGTAGCATAACGATTCATTGGTACAGAAGCTTCGAATTGAGATCTAGCATCTTCCGCTTTATCCCCCATTGCATTCTTTTCTATACTTCGCATCATTTCTGTGTTAACTCCTGACGGTGCAACTGCATTTACCCGTACACCATACTCCGCCATTTCCAAAGCAGCTGTTTTATTTAATCCGATTACAGCGTGTTTAGACGCAACATATGCACTCATGCCTGGTGCTCCTAATAATCCACCATTGGATGCAGTGTTAATAACTACACCAGATTTTTGTTCTTTCATCACTTGCAGTACATACTTCATTCCAAAAAATACACCCATAACATTAACATCAAATACATTTTTAAAATTTTCTTTTGTCTGCTCGATGATATTACTAAAATTTCCATTGATACCTGCATTATTAATAAAAATATCTATTTTTCCATATTGTTCTTTTGTTCTATCTACATAGTTTTTTACATCTTCTTCTTTACCAACATTTGCTGTAATCAGTAAAATTTCTTCAGTATCGATCTCACTAGCAGCCTCCTCTAATGCTTCATTTTTAAGGTCTACTAATGCCAATTTCGCTCCCTCATGTGCAAATGCTTTTGCAACCTCTAAACCTATCCCTCCGGCCCCGCCGGTAATTAATACAACTTTATTTTCAAACATTTCTTACACTCCTTTAACAAATTAGAATTTTTCATAGCTTTTACTAATTCGAGCACAATATGCTTTAATTAAAAATAGTCTTTACGAGCTAAATAAAGTGTGGTATATTCAATAAAATCACATACATGATTAAAATTCATATATGTGATTTTAGGAGGTGATATGATGTCTGTTAAATCTGCCAAGCGCGCCTTGGACATTCTAGACTTATTAGCAAAACATACAAATGGTCTAACAATTAAGAATATCGGTGACAAGTTAGAATTACCACAAAGCAGTACATTTAATTTATTAAAAACATTACATAACGAAGGATACGTACGGCAAGATGGCATGAAACTATATTACTTAGGTGAAAAGTTAATACCACTAGGAACAAGTGCTTTAGAATCATTAGATATTCACACAGTTGCAAAACCTTATTTAACCGACCTTATGAAAGCGGTTAAGGAGACTGTATTTATGGCGATGTTATCTAAAGATGAGTTAGTGTATATTGCAAAGATGGATGCCGATAGATCAATACGTACCACTGCACAACCTGGATATAAAAAACCAATATATTGTACTGGACTTGGCAAAACGTTTTTATCCTTTATGCCTGAATTTGAGAAAGATAATTTGTTAGATCAAATAACCTTAGAAAAAATCACTGCAAATACAATTACAGATAGATCTCAATTAGAAAATCAACTGCAATTCTTTCAAAAACAAGGATACAGTATTGATGACGAAGAAAATGAAGAAGGTCTGTACTGTTTGGCTGCCCCCATTTTCGATAGTCGAAGACAGCTTTTGGCTGCTATAAGTGTTGCGGGACCAAAAGAAAGAATGATAAAGCAAAAAGAAACTATCATTACAAACTTGAAAAATACAGCTCAACTTATTTCAAATGGTATGGGATATATAAAGAAAGGAGTATGACAAATTGGATGTTATTGGAATCGGGGAAACAATGATATCACTGACCCCAGATAAGAATGGACTTATTAGGCAAACATCATCCTTCGAACCACGAGTAGCTGGTACAGAAACCAATACATTAATCGGATTAAGTAGATTAGGCCATAAAACTGGTTTTATAAGTAGATTGGGAGACGATGAATTAGGTGCGATGGTATTAAAAGAATTACGCGGAGAAGGTGTAGATACTACTTTAATTGAGTTTGATTCGAGTCACCAAACCGGATTATTTCTAAAAGAAATCATTAATGAGTCCGATGTCCACGTATATTATTATCGCCAACATTCAGCAGCTAGCCAAATGGATCCTGATCTACTTGACGAGAATTATATTTCTTCTGCTTCTTACCTTTTTGTAACTGGAATTACGCCAGCAATTAGTGAAAGTTGTAGGCAAACGATATTTACTGCAATAAAAATGGCTAAAAAAAATGGTGTGAAAATTGTATTCGACCCAAATATTCGTAAAAAACTATGGTCAGAATTAGAAGCAAAACAAACATTACTTGATATCGTAAAGCTATCCGATATTATATTACCAGGTATTAGTGAAGGTAAATTTTTATTCGATAGTGATAACCCAGCAAAAATCGGTAATAAATGTTTGGAATTAGGTGCAGAGTTAGCTGTAGTCAAACTAGGTGAAAATGGCGCCTATTATTGTTCAAGTAATCAAAGTGATTATGTCCCTAGTTTTCCTGTAAAACAAGTGATCGATCCTGTTGGTGCTGGAGATGCATTTGCAGCTGGACTGTTATCTGGACTAATTGATGAATTAAGCATCGATCAAGCAGTAAAACGTGCATGTATAACTGGTGGATATGCTACAACTTTTATTGGAGATTATGAGGGATTTCCGGATAGAACTCGATTTCAACGTTTATCCAGCCCATCTTCAACTGAAGATGTGAGTCGTTAATCTATTAGAAGGAGGATTATTCTATGGATATTTTAAAGCAAATCGAAAAAGAAAAGCTTATTGCTATTATACGTGGATACGATACTAATGAAACTATTAAAATAGCAAAAGCTTTGTATGAGGGTGGAATTAGATTACTTGAAGTTACCCTTAATAGTGATAATGCGTTAGAAACAATTAATGCATTACATTCTCACTTAGAAAAGGATGTACTTATCGGAGCAGGAACAGTACTTGACTCCGAATCAGCTATATTAGCTATGAAAGCAGGAGCAAAATTTATTATTTCTCCGACATTGGATGTTGAAACGATTAAAGCAACAAAAAGGTACGGCGTCATTAGTATACCTGCTGCTTTTACTCCTACTGAAATATTATCTGCAGTAGAAGCAGGAGCCGATGTTGTTAAAGTTTTTCCAGCATCTTCATTAGGACCAAATTATGTAAAAGACGTTCATGGGCCATTACCACATATAAAACTACTACCTACAGGCGGGGTAAATGTCGAAAATGTAACCGAATTCATTGAAAAAGGTGCAATTGGAGTTGGATTAGGCAGTTCATTAGTCCCTAACACAGCAAATGTCACAAATGAATTCTTAGAGCAAGTAATAAATAATGCAAAACAATTTACATCAAAAATGAAAACGTTATAAATTGGAGCTGATCATATGAAAATAACAAATTACAAAATCTATCAAGTACCACCACGTTGGTTATTTTTAAAAATAGAAACTGATGAGGGAATTGTAGGTTGGGGAGAACCAGTTATTGAAGGTCGAGCAGCTACAGTAAAAACAGCAGTTATAGAACTGATGGAAAATTTGATAGGTAAGGATCCCCATCGTATTGAAGACCATTGGAATTTAATGTATCGCTCTGGATTTTATCGAGGTGGTCCAATTTTAATGAGTGCTATCGCTGGAATTGACCAAGCATTATGGGATATTAAAGGGAAATCATTCAATGCACCGATCCACCAGTTACTAGGTGGAGCATGTAGAGATTCAATAAAAGTATATTCTTGGATTGGCGGAGACAGACCTTCAGATGTTGGAGCAGCAGCAAAAGAAGTAGTAGATAGAGGTTTTCAAGCAATAAAAATGAACGGGACGGAAGAACTACAATATATTGACTCCCATCAAAAGATTGATGCTGTTGTAGAAAGAATTGCAGCTGTACGAGAATCAGTAGGCCCTTATATTGGAATTGGAATTGATTTTCATGGTCGTGTGCATAAACCGATGGCTAAAATTTTAGCAAAAGAAATAGAGCAGTTTAGACCAATGTTTATCGAGGAACCCGTTCTCCCAGAAAATAATGAAGCATTAAGAGAAATCGCTAATCATGTAACTACACCGATTGCAACTGGTGAAAGAATGTTCTCTCGCTGGGATTTCAAACAGCTATTATCAGATGGATATGTAGACATAATCCAGCCCGATCTATCACATGCAGGTGGAATAACAGAAGCTAAAAAAATCTTTTCAATGGCAGAAGCTTATGACGTTGCAGTAGCTCCGCATTGCCCATTAGGACCGATTGCTCTCGCTGCATGTCTGCAAGTTGACGCAACTTCGCATAATGCGTTTATTCAAGAGCAAAGTCTAGGAATACATTATAACGTAGGAAACGATTTACTAGACTATATTGTTGATAAAGACGTTTTCACCTATGAAAATGGCTATGTCAAAATTCCTGATGGACCTGGATTAGGTATTGAAGTAAATGAAGAATATGTTAAAGAAAAAGCAAACGATACAGAGAACTGGCGTAATCCAATTTGGAGACACAAAGACGGCTCGATTGCAGAATGGTAAATTTATTATTTAAATTTTTAATTATAAAGGGGGATTACTTGTGTCAAACACTACTATGTTAATTCTGGTAACAATACTAGGTATAGCGCTGTTGCTATTCTTGGTTATGCGGTCAAAGCTTCAAGCTTTTGTTGCATTACTTATTTCTAGTATTTTTATAGGTATCTTATCTGGTATGGATTTAAATGATCTTGTAGCTACTATGGAAGAAGGTATGGGAGGAACCCTAGGTTTTATTGCAGTGGTAGTTGGTTTAGGAGCTATGTTCGGAGAAATGCTCCGTGTTTCAGGAGGGGCAGAACGTTTAGCATTGACTTTGGTAAATAAATTTGGTGATGGAAAAGTTCAATGGGCGCTTGGTTTAACAGGGTTTATTGTAGCAATCCCCGTTTTTCTAGATGTTGCCTTGGTAATCTTAATCCCAATTGTGTACAGCCTTGCCCAAAAAACGAAAAAATCATTATTATATTTCGGTATTCCTTTACTAGCAGGACTAGCTGTTACTCATAGTTTCATACCGCCTACTCCAGGACCTATTTCGGTCGCTTCCATTATAAATGCTGATCTAGGATGGGTAATTTTATTTGGAGCTTTAGCAGGTTTACCAGCGATGATTATAGCGGGACCTATTTTTGGTAAATATATTTCCAAAAAAATTCATTTAGATGTTCCCAAATATATCGTTGATAAAGAATACCTTGAAAAAGAGGTAGAAAAAACGAATCGTGAATTACCAAGCTTTAAAACTGTATGTCTATTAATATTAATTCCACTCATTTTAATCCTTATTAACACTGTATTTGGGTTAATATTAGAAGAAGGAACGTTTATACATTCATTCCTTACATTTATCGGACATCCATTTATCGCTTTAACTATATCCACCCTATTAACCTTCTATATTTTGGGTACGAAAAGAGGATATACAAAAGAAGAAGTACAAAATATTGCTACAAAATCATTAGAACCTGCCGGTATTATCATTCTTATTACTGGTGCAGGAGGAGTTTTTAAACAAACACTAATTGATAGTGGTGTTGGTGATGTCTTAGGTAATATGTTAGCAACATCAAACCTTCCTTTAGTATTGGCAGCGTTCATCATTTCTACATTTGTGCGTATAGCCCAAGGTTCTGCTACAGTTGCAATGATTACTGCTGCAGGGTTAATGTCGCCAATTATTAGTATGATGGAAGTCTCTGAACCTATGTTAGGATTAATTGTAATATCTATAGCGAGTGGTGCTACTGTGTTTTCACATGTAAATGATTCTGGATTCTGGTTAGTTAATAGATTTTTCGGAATGACAGAAAAGCAAACACTACAAACATGGACAGTAATGGAAACTATCATCGGATTTGTTGGATTTGCAGTTGTATTTGCATTAAGCTTCTTTGTCTAACATATAAGAATAGTAATAGAGGTTGGAATAGAACAATCAATCTTATTAATTGACGGATCATCCCAACCTCTACTTACTTTCAGATGTAATTAGTAGTAATTTAACTGTGCTATTTTTATATGTTTCTTTCAACTTCCTTCAACGACTTTTCTCGTAACTTAAACTTTTGAATCTTACCTGAAGCTGTCATTGGATACTCATCTGTAATAAATATTTGCTTAGGAATTTTATGTTTGGAAATTTGTCCATTACAAAACTCTCTTATTTCATCTGGTGAACTAGTCTCACCTTCTTTTAAGATAATCCAAGCATGAACTTCTTCACCAAATTTTTCATCTGGTACACCAACTACTTGTGCATCTAGAATTTTAGAATGCTTGTATAAAAATTCTTCAATTTCACGAGGATAGATATTTTCTCCACCTCGAATAATCATATCTTTTAATCTTCCAGTTATTTTACAATAACCATTTTCATCCATTACTGCGAGATCACCAGTATGTAACCATCCATCTTCATCTATTGTTCGTTGAGTCGCTTCGAGATTTTTATAGTAACCTTTCATCACGTGATATCCTCTTGTGCACAGCTCCCCTTGTGTATAACGTGGTAGTTCCTCGTTTGTAGCTGGATCTATAATTTTCACTTCCACATTCGGTAATGCTTTTCCGACTGATTCAACTCTCAACTCGATCGGATCGTTTGTTCTTGTTTGTGTAATTACTGGTGAGGATTCCGTTTGTCCGTAACAAATGGTTATTTCTGACATGTTCATTTTATCCATTACATTTTTCATTACTTCCACCGGACAATTAGCTCCCGCCATCACACCCGTTCGCAATGTACTCAAATTGTATTGTTCAAAGTTTGGATGATTTAATTCTGCGATGAACATTGTTGGCACACCATGAAGTGCTGTGACATTTTCCATCTCCACCGTTTGTAAGACTTGTTCTGGTTCAAATTCTTGTATAGGGATCATAGTTGCCCCTACACTAACCGCTGCTAATGTACCAATAACACATCCAAAACAATGAAAAAATGGCACAGGAATACATAATCGATCTTCTGCGGTCAATCTCATACAGGAAGCTATATTATAGCCGTTATTTGTGAGATTACTATGTGTTAGCATCACGCCTTTTGGAAACCCTGTTGTCCCTGACGTATATTGCATATTAATGACATCATTTGGATCAAGATTTTGAGATTGAGTAATTAGTTCCTCATATGTAATTTCTTCTGCCTTCTCAATGATATCATTCCAATGAAAAGCACCTGGATAACTTCTTTCTCCCATAATTACAACATTTCTTAATAATGGTAGTCGTTCAGATTTCAATTCACCCGGTTTTGAATCATATAATTCTGGACAAATTTCATATAAAGTATCGATATAAGAGTGATTCCGATAATTTTCTATCAAAAATATAGTGGTAGAGTCAGATTGCTTAAGTAAATATTCTAATTCATTTGCACGGTAGCTCGTGTTTACCGTAACAAGGACTGCGCCCATTTTCCCGGTTGCATATTGAAGAGTTAACCATTCAGGAGTATTTGTACCCCACACAGCTACGTGCTCTCCTTTCCCAATCGATAAAGCCATTATTCCTCTTGCCACTTGCTCACATAGATGATTAAATTCTTTATATGTGTAACGTAAGCCACGATCTGAATATACAACTGCTTCTTGTCCTGGCATTTCGTCAGCTCTGTCTTGTAATAATTGCCCTACTGTTTTATGAATTAGTTCCGTCATAGCATCTTCTCCCTTTTTATTCCATCATATTAGCAATCACGTTTGTATTGTTATTGATCTCTTTAGAAAACGCTTACAATTTTATGGCATTCCCTTCTCAAATTCAATTAATAAACTTGTTAATTATTTTATCATAGATCATGGATGTATCCAATGAATTTTCTGAAATATCATAATTATCATCTGTTCATTTAGGAACAATATAATAAACCAATCGTACCAATTTCATAAATTAAGATATTAATGAAATCCGATTGCTACTATAATTCTAACGTAAAAAATATAGACGAGACAAAAATATACTCGTATGAGTGACATTGTTATGTGTCCCGTCCTTCTATATTAATTTATTCTATTGTACTTGAATAAGGAAATACTTTTTCTTCCCACGACGAATGACAGTGAATTTATTGCCTAAATGATCTTTTTCATCCACATGGTAATCCATTTCCTGTACACGGTCACCATTAATGTAAATTGCCCCATTTTTTACATCTTCACGTGCTTGTCGTTTTGATGAAGATATTTTCGCATCGACAAGTAAATCAATTAAACCAACAGGTTCACGGGTAATAATATGATTTGGTACATCTTTAAACGCTTGTTCTACCTCTTCGACGTTTAACTGTTTAATGTCACCGCTAAACAACGCATCTGTAATACGTTTTGCTTGTTCTAATGCAGCTTCATCATGAACGGTTTTCGTCATTACTTCTGCTAAACGTTTCTGAGCAACCCGTTTTTCAGGTTGTGTTTCTACTTCTTTTTCAAGTTCAGCAATTTCTTCTACAGATAAGAATGTAAAGTAGCGAATAAAGCGAATAACGTCACGGTCATCCGTATTAATCCAAAATTGATAAAACTCGTATGGTGAAGTTTTTGTTGCATCAAGCCATATTGCATTACCAGCAGTTTTACCAAATTTAGTACCATCCGCTTTTGTTATTAGTGGCACTGTCAAACCGAATACTTCAATATTCTCATCATGGTTTTCACGGGAACGACGGATAAGTTCCATACCTGCAGTGATATTCCCCCACTGATCACTACCACCAATTTGTAAAGTACAATTTTCTTCTTCATATAGTTTTAAGTAGTCTAATGATTGTAAAATCATATAGCTGAATTCTGTAAAGGTAATACCTTGTTCAATCCTTGCTGATACAGATTCTTTTGCTAACATATAATTTATTCCGAAATGCTTACCTGCATCGCGTAGAAAGTCAATTATTGTCATTTTACCTAACCAGTCGTGATTATTGCGTGCTACTACCTCATTTCCACTTGCGTTACTTTCCATATCAACTAATTTTGCAATTTGCTGTTGAAGTTTCGAAGTAAATCCATTTACCACTTCTGGAGCGTTTAAACTTCTTTCACTCGAGCGGCCGCTAGGATCTCCAATCATCCCTGTTCCACCACCAACAAGAGCAATTGGTTTATGGCCCGCTTGTTGGAATCGTCTCAACATCGTTAAAGGTACTAAATGTCCAATATGCAAACTATCTGCTGTGGGGTCAAATCCACAATATAATGTTACTTGATTATTTTGCAAATGTTTTTCTAATCCTTTGCGATCTGTGGTTTGATGAATCAAACCTCTGCTTTCTAAATCTTGTAAAATATCCATGTAATCTCACTCCAAAATTTATATTTTTCAAATAAAAAACTCGTCTCTTCCTAAAATGGAAGGGACGAGTTGTATTCGCGGTACCACCCTTGTTGCTGGATTATCAGCCACTTGGAATTGTTAACGATGTTTCCACCGATCTCTAACAAAGAGAACTACTCCAGATTGTAATTCACCTGCAAATATATACTGACTCACACCACCCGTCAGTTCTCTTCAATAGTGATTTGCATAGCTACTTCGATCCTTCTTCGTATATAACTTTATTGTATGATACTATTCATAGCATAATCATAATGTGAATGCAACAATTTTAATAAACTTCCCCTACAAAAATTTGTCATATGCTATAATAGTTTAGAGAATTTAGGAGGTTTAACATGAATATGAAAGAAAAACTACTACGTTTTTGGGATACATTAAAGCGTTGGTGGCATGAAGGTATCATCCAACGAACTTCTAGAATTACATATGATATTGTTTGGAATATAATCTTGTTTGTCTGCGTGATCATGTTCATTGGATTCTTTTTAGTTGGAGGTATCGGTTTAGGTTACTTCGCCTCACTAGTAAAAGATGAACCTATTCGAGATAAAGAATCTATGGCTATGGACATATACAATTACTCAGAAACATCAAGTATTTATTTTGCTGGTGAAGAGTATGCAGGAGATATACGTGCTGACCTTTATCGACAAGAGACAACGTTAGATAACGTATCACCCGTTTTAATTGATGCAGTTATTGCTACAGAAGATGAATACTTTATGGAGCACGATGGTGTTGTCCCAAAAGCAATCTTACGAGCTATGGTACAAGAATTAACCAACTCTTCCATACAAACTGGAGGTAGTACATTAACTCAGCAGTTAATTAAAAACCAAATTCTAACCAATGAAGTTTCGTTTGAACGAAAAGCGAAGGAAATATTGCTTGCCATGCGATTAGAACAATTCTTCGAGAAAGATGAAATTATGGAAGCTTATTTAAATATTATTCCGTATGGTCGCAATTCTTCTGGTCTTAATATTGCAGGTATCCAAACAGCTTCTCAAGGTATTTTTGGTGTGGATGCGAATAAGCTCACACTTCCACAAGCAGCTTATCTAGCCGGATTACCACAAAGTCCTACTGTTTATACGCCATTTTTAAATGGTGGTGAATTAAAAGATGAAAATGGCTTGCAACCTGGAATAAATCGAATGAAAACCGTTTTAAATCGTATGCATGATATGGATTACATAACAGATGAAGAGCTGAACGAAGCGTTAGAATATGATATTGCACAAGATTTTACCAAAGGGAAACCGTCAATTGTAGATCAATATCCATACCTTACATTTGAGGTTGAAAAACGTGCAAAAGATATTATTAAAGATGTTTTAATGAAGCAAGATGATATTACAAAAGAAGATCTAGATGAAGATGAAAATCTAGAAGCTGAATATGAAGAGTTAGCTGAACGTTCAATGCGTATGAATGGCTATGAAATTCATACGACTATTGATAAAGGAATTTATGAAGCAATGCAAAAAGTAGCCCGTAACTATGAAAATTATGGCCACGATCGAACGTTTACAAAAACCAACGATGATGGCGAATCCTATGAAGTAACAGAACGAATACAAACCGGTGCAGTGATGATTGAAAACAGCAGCGGTCGCATAATTTCATTTGTTGGTGGAAGAGGTCATGATGAAGATCATTCAAACAACTATGCATTTAATACAGTACGGTCGATCGGAAGTACAAGTAAACCAATTCTTGTCTATGGACCTGCCATGGAAGCAGGAGTAGTACAACCGGGGACACCAATTGCAGATTATCCTAGAACATTTGCTAATGGTAGTTACGAAGTAGGAAATTATGGTGGCGGAAGTTATGGAATGGTATCCGCTCGTAAAGCACTGGAAAGTTCCTATAATATTCCGGCTGTTGATACGTATATGAGAATAATTAATCAGGATCCAGCTGCTAATTATTTGGAAAAAATGGGGATTACATCGTTAACAGAAGGTGACCATTATAATCCTTCACTCAGTTTGGGCGCAATGGCTCACGGTGTAAGCGTGGAAGAAACGGTAAATGCATATAGTACTATAGGTAACAACGGAAAATTTGTAGACGGTTATATGATTGAGAAAATTGTTAATCCTGACGGGGAAGTAATCTATGAACATGAATCTGAACCAGTCGAAGTATTTAGCCAACAAACCAATTATTTAACACTTGACATGATGCGGGGCGTAGTTTCAAGCGGTACTGCTGGTTATTTGAATTCCCAATTAAATAATACAAGTGTCGATTGGGCTGGAAAAACAGGAACCTCTCAAGAGTATAAAGATGCTTGGTTTATGGGGACCAATCCGAACATTACGATGGGGACATGGATTGGTTATGATACCCCGTACTCAATCAATGCACAAAACCATGCCCTATCTTATAGTCAAAGAAACTTGCAGCTTTGGGCAAAATTAATTAATGCTGCTGCAAATGAAAATCCAGAGCTCGTTACACCGAGTGACCGTTTTGAACGTCCGGGTGGAATCGTTGAACGCAGTTATTGTGCGATTTCAGGTATGCTTCCATCCGACCTTTGTGAACAAGCGGGACTTGTGAAAACCGATTTATTCAATGAAAAATATGTTCCATCAGAAGAAGACGATAGTCTCGTTTCAGGAAGCTACGTTGTAGTGAACGGAAAATCGGTAAAAGCAGGACCTAATACTCCTTCTGAATTTGTTGAAGGTGATGGACTAATGTTTAATCCAGAATGGTTGGAACGTAAAGGCTATGATAATCTTAATGATATTACTCAGCTATATCCAATAACAGAAAGAGAAAAGTGGGAAAAAATTGCTGCTCCTGGAGGTTCTGTTGGATCATCTATAGAAGATGATGGAAAAGCACCTGCTAAACCAACTTCTGTAAAGAAATCTGGTAGCAACTTAACTTGGAAATCCTCATCTAGTAAAGATATCATCGGTTATCGAGTTTACAGATCTAATGAACCTGGAGGAAGTTTTAAAAAGATTGGAATTACAACTTCTACAAGTTATGAAATCGGAAATGATGACGGTGTATATATTGTTCGAGCAGTCGATTATTTCGGTGAAGAATCCGATAACTCAAGTGAAGTAATCATAGGTGAAACATCTGATAAAGAAGAAGAAACTCCAGATGATGATGAAACCAATGATGAATCTGAAAATAATGAAGAGGACCAAGAAGAAAGTTCTGATGAAGAAGCAAATGAAAGTAATGCTGAAGAAGACGATGAAGAATAGTATCTGTTGTTAAAAAGACGATGAAAAAACCTCTAATTAGAATTTGAACCTAATTAGAGGTTTTTTTATAAAAAAGAACTGGATATTTATCTGCTTACTTGATAATCAGCATATCTTGCTCATCGAAATGCCACATATCCCCGTAAGCTATTTCCCATAAGTGTCCATCTGGATCTTGAAAATAACCACTATATCCTCCCCACTCTACTTTTTCTGGTAATTTAACAATTGTTGCTTTTGCATTTTTTGCTAAAATAAATATCTCATCAACTTCTTGTTTTGATTTTGCATTATATGCTAATGTTACTCCACTAAAAGCTTTATTTTCTAAGGTTGGTGGATTTTGTTTATAAATATCCTTTGCTAACAAATCTATTGGATACAAGGAAATTTTTGAACCATTACTGTTAAAAAATACTACATCTGGATCTTCTGGATTCCCATAAATTTTTACATCAAATCCCAATCCTTCCTTATAAAAATTAATGCTTTTCACTATATCATGGACACCTAATGTTACTAAATTTAACCGGTTCATAATCATACTCCTTATAATTTGATATCTTTAATGTACTATTTTTTTATGTAAATTTCAAAAAATACTAAAAACAACTTTTTGTTTCCTGTATAATAGAAGTTGAAATATTATGTATTATCACAGGTGGTGAATTAATGGAACATACAAAGAAACACCATTCAATTTCCTATTCAACGAATATGGGTCAAATTACAATCGAAGGACCTATTCCACGCAAAGAACTAGAAAAATATGAATTTCATTCTGAGCTAACAGCTTTTCGTCCTGCTCCAAAACAATTTGAAGCTTTATTAGATATTGCTGAATTCCCTGAGGGGAGAATTATTGTTGCAAGAACAGAAGATACCATTATTGGGTATGTCACCTACCTTCATCCTGATCCATTAGAGAGATGGTCTACTTTTAATATGGAAGACCTCATTGAATTAGGAGCAATTGAAATTATTCCTGCATATCGTGGTGCAAGAGTAGCATCCAATTTATTAAGAGTCTCTATGATGGATGATTATATGGAAAATTATATTATTATATCAACAGAATATTATTGGCATTGGGATTTAGATGGTACAAACTTAAGTATTTGGGAATATCGTAAGGTGATGGAAAAAATGATGGCTGCTGGTGGACTATTACCCGCTCCAACAGATGATCCTGAAATTATTTCTCACCCTGCAAACTGCTTAATGGTAAGAACCGGTACCAATGTTACCCAAAAGTCCATTGAACAGTTTGACGTACTACGTTTTTTAGGAAGGTCAAAATACAGAAATATGAGAGAGGGTCTTTAACATGCTAGTTGAAGAAATTATGAATACGGAGGTAATTACGCTTCCACCAAAAGCAACTATTAACGATGCCCTGCAATTATTACAACAGCATAAGATTCGACATATACCAATTGTTGATGACGATTTCCAAGTAATTGGAATTGTTTCTGATCGTGATGTACGCGATGCTAGTCCATCTACATTTTTCGATTCAACAACAGATATTGATGTATTAAACAATGAAATCCAATCAATTATGACCAGTTCTGTTGTTACCATCCATCCGTTAGACTTTGTAGAAGAGATAGCAGCTATTTTTTATGAAAGAGAAATTGCTTGTCTCCCTGTCGTAAGCCACAATAGACTTATTGGAATTGTAACAGAAAAAGATATGCTATATACATTAATTCAATTAACTGGAACTCATGTCCAAAGCTCTCTAATAGAAGTAAAAGTTCCAGATCGACCAGGGATTCTACCAGAGGTTGCCGCAATCTTTGGTAAGAGAAAAATTAATATTGTATCCGTTCTCATATATCCATATAAAGATCCAGATTATAAAATATTAGTATTTCGAGTAAAAACATTAAATCCAATGCCAATCATACAAGATCTTCGTGAAGCTGGATATCCATTACTGTGGCCAAATAATATTGCGGAGCCTAAACGATGACCGGTTCTTCAGGTTTTGTGTATTCACCAGATTATTTGAAATATCATTTTCATGAAAACCATCCATTTAATCAAAAAAGGGTGCTTTTAACGAAAGAATTATTAGAAGCTCATCAAGTATTAAACGAACATGATTTGATATCTCCTCGTTTGGCCACTGAGGAAGAATTGTTATTATTTCATCACCCTGATTATATTGAAGCCGTAAAACGAGCTGGAAACGGAGAAATTACAGAAGAGAGATCACTAGAATATGGTATTGGCACGGAAGACACGCCTGCTTTTTTTCAAATGCATGAGGCAGCTAGCTATCTAGTGGGTGGTACATTAGCAGCAGTCGACGCTGTATTAAACAATGACTATACACATGCGTTAAACTTAGGTGGAGGACTGCATCATGGTTTTAGGAGTCGTGCATCTGGATTTTGTATTTATAATGACAGCGCAGTAGCTATAAAATATATACGTGAACTTACCAATTTAAAAGTTCTTTATGTGGATACGGATGCACATCATGGTGATGGAGTACAATCTGCTTTTTATGATGACCCAAATGTATGTACTTTTTCAATCCATGAAACTGGTAGATATTTGTTTCCTGGTACAGGAGGTATAAACGAACGTGGTATTAAAGAAGGTCATGGTTACACTTTTAATTTGCCAATTGATGCTTTTACACAAGATGACTCATTCTTAACACTTTATGAAACCGCATTCAAAGAGATTGCTGCTTTCTTTAAGCCAGATATTATTGTTACACAAAATGGAGCTGATGCTCACTGCCTAGATCCACTCACACATTTATGTGGAACCATGCGTATTTATGAGGAAATTCCTCGTATTGCCCATGAAATTGCACATGAATACTGTAATGGAAAATGGATTGCTATTGGCGGTGGTGGATACGATATGTGGAGAGTTATCCCAAGAGCTTGGGGACAAATATGGAATGTGATGAAAAAAAATGAAGCTAGTTATGGTGATTTACCGACAACTTGGATAGAAAAATGGCAAGGTCAGTCACCAGCTACACTTCCTCACCTATGGCAAGATCTTGAGGATATTCAACCAAACATTCCTAGGAAAAATGAAATTACAGAGAAAAACTATCAGTTACTACAAAGTTTATTAAAATATACAAAACCAATTAAACATATAAGTAATGTGTCGACAAAACAAAAGTAAAAGTGTCTTCCCAATAAAGTGATATTAAAAATCAGTGGGGTTGGATTAGTTCTGTCCCCCACTGAATGTTAGTTGGCTAAAGATATTCCTAGTCATTATCTAAAATAATAATTTCTACACGACGGTTTTTACTCATATTCATTTCATTGGTATTTGGTTCTAATGGAACCGTATCAGCATACCCAACGGTTGAAAATCGTGCCATTTGAAGAGACTGTGCTTCTATTAAATATCGAACAACACTACTTGCTCTCGCACCAGATAATTCCCAATTTGAAGGGTACCGATAATTAGCTATTGGTCTAGAGTCTGTATGCCCTTCGACTTTCACTTGATTATGTAACTCACTTAGCAAGGAACCAATATGATTTAGAAAAGGTTCTGCATCATCTAATATTTCAGCTTCTCCTGACTCGAATAGTATTTTTTCTTGTAATACAAGAACAACTCCTCGGTCATTTCTATTTGCTGTAATAACTTCATTAAGGTTATTTTCTTCTAAGTATTGAGAAACACTCATCATTAATTCGTCAAGTTCATCATTATTATCTTCTGCTTCTTTATCTTTTACAAGGTAAATAGGTTCAATTTCATCAACCTTACCATCCTCACTATTTTCACCAGTACTTTCTGTCGGATGGTCTAAAGGTACAGCCGAAGGAAAGAAATCTAGTATCATTCGATTTTGGAAAGACTCTGTTACTTGATCGAATTTTGTTTGATCAATTTGCGACATGGAAAATAATAATATAAAAAACACTAAAATAAGTGTTATCATATCCGAATATGTAACCATCCATTTTGGAGCACCTTTTTTGGGCTTATGCCTTATAGGTCTACGCTTCATTTAGCTTCTCCCCTGTGAAGGTCTCTTCATTTGTTTTATTTTTCTCTTTTTGGATATCCTCTTCAGTTAGAAAAGCACTTAGCTTTTCTTCTAAGATCCGTGGATTCTGCCCTGATTGGACCCCGATTATTCCTTCAATGATAATCTGTCTTATAAAAACCTCTTCCTCCGTTTTAGATTCAAGTTTTCCAGCCATTGGTGTAAAAAACAGATTGGCTAAGACAGTACCATACAATGTAGTCAATAATGCTACAGCCATGCTTGGACCTAATGCGGCAGGTTCAGCTAACTTATTCAGCATAAGAACTAACCCAATAAGCGTACCGATCATCCCCCAAGCAGGGGCATATTCTGCAGCTTTTTCAATTAGTTGACGTCCTTTATAGTGTCGATCTTCCATAGCAGTTATTTCAGCAGATAATATATCTGTAATTACTTCAGGCTCTACGCCATCTACTGCTAACATCATACCTTTGCGAATAAATGGATCTTCCACTTCATCCAATTCATTTTCTAAAGCAAGAATACCTTCTCTTCTAGCACGGTCCGATAAATGAATAAATAACTGAATAAGTTCAGGGATGGAGCGTTGGTTTTTATGAAATGCTTCTTTTAATACTCTTTTTGTTAGTCGAATTTGTTCCATCTTAAAAGTAATTAGCATGGAAGCAGTTAATCCACCTATCACAATGAATATAGATGAAATATCTGCAAATGATGATATCCCTTCAGAACCACTGTTAGACATAATTGCTGCCATTATCATTGCAAATCCAAGTGTAATACCTAGTGGAGTTAATAAATCACGTTTTGTCATCTAATCATTCTCCCATAGCTTTTCTGACATAATAGAAGTTCAAAATGCTATCTGTATGATAACCTTTTGAACTTCTATTCATCTATACCTTTTATCGGTATTATTATTGAATTGTTGAGTTTCTGAATTCAATTCGATGTGGTAATACTACATTTTTTTCATCTACTTGCTCTTTGTTCATATATTTAGTTAACAATCGCATTCCTACAGCACCAATATCATATGTTGGCTGTACTATGGTTGTCAATGTTGGTCGAACCATTGAAGATAAACGAATGTTATCAAATCCAAATACTTCTAAATCATTTGGCACATCGAGTCCTTTATCCTGAGCTCCATGGATAACACCTAATGCAATTTCATCATACATAACAAACACAGAATTAGGCTTGTCATCTAAATCCATTAGATATTCTACTGCTTTAATTCCTGTTTGATAAGCATATTCACCTTTATAAATATAATCTTCATTCACTTCTATATTTGCTTCTTTTAATGCTCTTAAATAACCAGTCGTTTTCAAGTTATTTACACTAGTGTCAGCTTTACTTCCAACTAATGCAGGTTGCTTATTTCCTTTTTGAATTAATTGCTTTGTCGCTTCGTATGCAGCAAGTTCATAATCAATATTTACGGAAGGAATTGTGTCTGTTGGATCGTAAGTGGAAGCTAAGACGACAGGTACCGAAGAAGTCTGGAATTGATGAATATGATCTTCAGAAATATTACCACCCATGAACAGTATTCCATCAACTTGCTTTTCCAGCATGGTATTAATTAATTCTAATTCCTTATCCTTGTTTTGATCCGAACTACTCAAAATTATATTGTATTTATACATGGTAGCAATATCTTCAATACCTCGTGCTAGTTCTGAAAAGAAGATGTTGGAAATATCAGGAATAATCGCTCCAACTGTCGTTGTCTTCTTACTTGCAAGACCTCTTGCTACTGCATTAGGACGATAACCAAGTTGTTCAATCGTAGCTAATACTTTCTTTCTTGTGGTTGGTTTCACATTCGGGTTTCCGTTAACAACACGAGAAACCGTAGCCATGGAGACATTCGCTTCTCTTGCTACATCGTAAATAGTTACATTCATTATATATATACCTCCTATTAGAAACTCTCATCACCAATCTTTATTGGCGAAAGATTCAGTTGCAATCATACAGTAAAGAATATTTATACTTTCTAAACCAGTAAAATGACAATATCCACTGTTCTTTCTATATATGATACTCTACCATGAAAAAAATTACAAAGTTTTCATGTAAACAAAATGAAAATTTTTCATTACAGTTTTCATTCTTGTCAAAAATACCAGTTTCTAACTAGTGAATCAAGTTTTTTTTCATTTATTATAGTATTTTACTCCTAAAGTGAATCTTCATTCAATGGTGGTTCTTCCCCTATTGAATCAGAATTGGACATTCCACACTAAGCTTTAGCCTATGCATCTTGAAGCAGGGTTTTTACCTTACATAAGTGGCAAATTGGCCCATTATTATGTAAAAATGCTCTCCTTTAATCTATCTATTAAAGGAGAGCATTTCATCATTAAAAGATTTTGTAATTTGTTTTATTTCAAACGATTTTCAGTTTCTTTAATTTCTTTATAGAATTGATCGAAAGTTGGAATATCCATTTGTTGAGCAGAATCGGATAATGCCACTGCTGGATCAGGATGCACTTCTGCCATTACACCATCTGCACCAACCGCAATTGCTGCTTTCGCTGTAGGCAACAAGAGATCTCTACGACCAGTTGAATGCGTAACATCCACCATTATTGGTAAATGCGTTTCTTTCTTCAATACTGGGACTGCTGATATATCCAATGTGTTTCTTGTTGCTTTTTCGTATGTTCGAATTCCACGTTCACAAAGAATAATGTCCCCATTACCTCTAGACATAATGTACTCTGCAGCATTTATAAATTCTGAAATAGTAGCAGAAAGTCCTCGTTTTAATAATACAGGTTTTTTTGAATCGCCTGCTGCTTTAAGCAATTCGAAGTTTTGCATGTTTCTAGCACCAATTTGAATGACATCTATATATTCTATTGCTTCTTCGATATGAGCAGGATTAACAATTTCACTAATTACAGCTAGATCATATTCGTCTGCTACTTTTTTAAGTATTTGTAGCCCTTCTACACCTAGACCTTGGAAATCGTATGGAGAAGTACGTGGTTTAAACGCACCACCTCGAAGTAATTTTAGACCTTTATCTTTTACAGATTGTGCTACCGCTGCAACTTGCTCATAGCTTTCTACAGCACAAGGACCAAAGACATAACTTAATTCACCATTTCCAACTTCTTTTCCTTTTAAATTAACTACTGTATTTTCTGGTTGCTTCTTACGTGATACTAATAAAGCTTTGCTATGATCATCTTCTTGTAATTCTAAACTTGCTTTAAATATTTCTTTAAATATATGTTCTAACGTGGCGTCTTGAAATGGCCCGTTGTTATTCTCTTTAATATAATCTAGCATTTCCCGTTCGCGTACAGGGTCAAAGCGAATAATGCTCTGTTTTGTTTTTAATTTACCTATTTCTTGTACAACACTTGCACGTTGATTAATTAAATCTAATATTTCTAGATTTATATCATCCATTTGTTGTCTTAGTTGTTCCATTTCATTACTCATTTGACACGCTCCTTGAAGATACAATTTATATTCTTTTCGAATAATTAGAGACAATTATAGCTAAATTTTTTTCATTTGTCACCATTAAGTTTATAATAAATTAAGAATGATATAATTATATCAATAGTTTACGAGAAAGAAGGGAGCTTTATACCTATGCCTAATACCATGTTTGCACTGGATATTGGTACACGCTCCGTTACTGGTATTTTATTAGAAATGGAAGAAAGTACCTATCAAGTCTTAGATTATGTGGAAATAGAACATACTGAACGGTCTATGCGTGATGGCCAAATACATCATGTTGTTGCTGTAGCAGAGGTAATAAAACAAGTTAAGCAACTATTAGAAGAAAGGAATAGCCTTACGTTATATAAAGCTTGTGTCGCAGCAGCTGGGCGATCGTTAAAAACAACGAAAGCAAAGGCAACTATTACACTTAATAATCAGCCGATTACGAAACAGGAAGAAATAAAACATATGGAACTTCTCGCTGTTCAAGAAGCACAACGGCAGCTGATAATGGAAGAAAAACAGGATACAATCAAACATTATTGTGTCGGGTATTCCGTACTTAAATACCAACTAGATAATGAGGATATTGGTTCATTTATTGATCAACAAGGTGATGCTGCAACTGTACATATTATTGCTACTTTCCTCCCAAAAGTCGTAGTGGAGTCTCTTCTTGCTGCGCTTCAACGTGCGGAATTAGAAATGGAAGCATTAACCTTAGAGCCAATTGCCGCCATTCAAGTATTGATCCCTGAATCTATGCGAAGGTTAAATGTAGCTTTAGTTGATATTGGAGCTGGTACAAGTGATATCGCTCTAACAGATCAAGGAACAGTAATTGCCTATGGTATGGTTCCTGTTGCTGGAGATGAGATAACAGAAGCAATTAGTGATCATTACTTATTAGATTTTCCAAAAGCTGAACAGATGAAACGACAAATAGTCAGTGAAGGCGAAGCACAGATAGAAGATATATTGGGATTCGAGACAATAGTAACTTACAATCAGTGTGTTGAAGATATCAATTCTTCTATTCATCGTTTATCTGATCAAATCACGGAGGAAATTCTCAGATTAAATGAAAAAGTACCGCGTGCTATTATGCTTGTTGGTGGAGGAAGTTTAACTCCAGAACTCAGCAATAAAATTGCTGCCAAGTTAGATCTTCCTGAGAATCGAGTAGCAATAAGAGGCATTGAAGCTATAGCAAATTTAAAGAAGAAAGATCATACACCAAAGGGTCCTGCTTTTGTAACTCCAATTGGAATAGCAATCGCAGCAAGTCAAAATCCAGTTCATTATGTAACAGTTACCGTGAATAAAAAGCGCATTCGTATGTTTGAAATGAAAAAACTAACTGTTGGTGACTGTATTATTCAATCAGGCATTGATACAAATAAATTATACGGAAAATCAGGAACCGGTATTGTCATAAATGTAAATGGAAAGGATATGGTTATACCTGGATCTATTGGTCAGCCTCCTATAATCTATGTTAATTCGGTAATTTCGTCGATTGATGATTTCATTAAAAACGGAGATAGTATAGAAGTTCAAACAGGGGCTCCAGGTAGTTCTCCCCATTTACAATTAAATGAGATCATTGAACCGCCTAATTTAACTTTTTATCATGAAAATGAGATGATTACGCTTCCTGCAAAAATATTAGTTAATGGTAAAGTACGTAGTAGTGACTATATCATCCAAGATCAAGATGATATAGAATGGAAAGAAAAACTAACGGTACAAGATTTTATTGACTTAAAATCTATCCCTATAAAAGATAGCTTTTACGTATACGTGAATAATCGACAATATACTATTCAGGAAGCAGAAACAACGATTCATATTAATGGTCGAAAAGTTTCAACAGAAACTATCCTCTCTAATATGGATAAATTGGAGATTTCAACGATTATTTCTCCTACTGTAGATGATCTTTTAACACAATTAGACCTTCAAAAGGAACAAACGTGTAAAATTATGTTTAATGATAGCCCTGTTGTTCTTACACAATCAATTGCGTTGCTATATCGAAATAGTGAGCAATTGGCTACGGATGCTTTGCTATATGAAGGAGATCATATTCAGTTAACGGAAGAAGTTCCGAAACCATTTATTTTTCAAGATGTTTTTCGTTATATTTCATTAGATATTTATAATTTAGATCCTGGTTTTAAAATCTATCGAAACGAACAACTCGCTTCCTTTGATGAAATTATCCAGCCAGGGGATCGGTTAGAAATTAAATAACATAGAACAAAAACACAATCGCCCGTTTTTAAGGAAAGGCGACTAAGAACGCTCCGTCCTGAAACAACGTCGACATGGCCCACCCGGGTCCTTCGGGCACGTAGCGAGTGCCCCTGCTTTCAAGGTGGTTCGACAGTAGTCGAACTTCCTTTTTTTCGTTGAGATAAAGGATTCACAGTGAGATGACGAATCGATGATGACTTTCACCACACGGTATAAGTGCGACTATGCCTCATAAAAAACATTCGGCAGTCTTCTTTTCACCTCAGGGTATAAGTGCGACTATGCCTCTTAAAAAACATTCGGCAGTCTTCTTTATCGTAGGGCGGTTCGTGAGGTCGCTTAGTTTCTGGGTGCTGGATCTGGACGTTGCCGTTTCTGTCTGCTGACGATGGAAATACCAAACTTTTATACTTTCTTATCTCACAAAAAAGACTTGGAGATTGTATATAGCTCCAAGTCTTTTGATTAATTATTCACTTATTTTTTTACTTCTTCTACTGCTTTTTTAGCTGATCCTTTTGCTTCCGCTTTTTTCTTTGTTGCTTCCACTTCTAACTCAGCTTTTTTAATTTCTGCATCTGCTTGAATTTCCTTTTTCTTGTTGGATGCGTCTTCTTTGACTTCTTCTACTTTTTCAGCTGCGTTATCTTTTAAATCAGAAGCCTTCTGCTTCACATTATCTGTAAACTCTTTTGATGTTGAAGCAACTGATTTAGAAAGATCTGAAGTTGTTTCCATTGCCTTCTTCTTAAATTCTTTTGATGTTGTATATGCTTTATCTTTCCATTCTGATCCTTTTTCTTGTGCAACTGTTTTCCATTCATCTGCACGGTGCTTCACTTGTACAGCACCATCATTTATATCATCACGTAATTCTTTTCCTGACTTCGGAGCAAAAAGCAATGCTGCAGATGCTCCAACTAATCCGCCTATCAGTGATCCGATAAGAAAGTCCTTTGTATTAATTTGGTTATCTTGATTATCAGCCATACTGTATTACCTCCTAAGTATTATTTCGATTTATTCTTCCTATTATTCCAAAACTCAAACAGCGATGCACCCCATTTTACTGCTTGTGCTGCTTTTTCCTGGTCTTCTTTCGAGTGTTTAGAAATAATTTTTGATAGATGTGCTAATGTCTGATTAAAATCTTGAAGTGTATTGCCAATTCCTTTTGCGCCTTCAAATAGGCTGTCTAATTTTGATGATTTTTGATTCATATCTTCCGCAAGTCGGTTCGTCTTATTTAATAATTGTGTAGCTTCAGATGTGACTCCTTGCATTTGCTTTTCCAGCCCTTGCAATGTACCTGAAACATCGTTTAGTGTTTGTTTTGTTGCTTTCAGTGTGATAATTACATAAACCACCAGTATTACAAAAGCAAGAGCTGCAATCCCTGCGGCAATGTATAGTATGATTTCCATTTTTTCTAATCAGCTCCTTTTATGTTGGTTGTTCAGGTTATACAGCTCAAATGTTTAAGGGCTTATTAGTTTCTTGTTCGTTTTATTCCCTGAATTCAATTTTATAAACCTATGTAATTTCAATTTGAACTGTATGTCCATTGTATAGTATTTCCCATAATTTGTACAAATACTAACGTGCTCGATTACTTCGTGTAACAAAAAAGATAGAAAAAACCCGAACCTTAATTTCTAAGGTCCGGTTTAAGATAATTTTTATTATAATACTTTTAGAAATTTGTTGATCTAGTAGTTGTTTCTTCATAAGCAGACTGGAATTTTTGAATATCTCCTGCTCCCATAAAGATCAATACGCTATCAGTAAATTTTTGTAAAACTTCTGTTTCTTCTAGTGATAAGATTTGACTGTTTGGAATTAATTTCTGCAAATCATTAATGGTTAACTGTCCAGAATCTTCTCTTGCTGATTTAAAAATTTCACACAAATATACATTATCAGCTTCATTTAGACTATCCGCAAATTCCTTCAAGAATGTTTTTGTTCGGGTAAATGTATGTGGTTGAAAAATAGCCACCACATTCTTATTTGGATATTTTTTTCTTGCGGATTCGATTGTAACGGAAATTTCTTTAGGGTGATGCGCGTAATCATCAATAACAATTTGCGAACCAATTTCCTTTTCGGTAAATCGACGCTTAACTCCCTCAAAGGAATCCAATTGTTTCATATGTTCAACTGAAATTCCTTCATAATGACAAATCGCAATGACAGCTAGTGCATTTAACACAGTATGATTTCCATATGTCGGGATAATAAAATGATCGTAGTACGTGTTACGTACAAAAACGTCAAATTCAGTACCATTTGCAGTTTCTACGACATTTTGTGCCTGAAAATCATTCGAATCATTAAATCCATAATAAATCACAGGTACCTTCGTATGAATTCCTTGCAACTGCTCATCATCACCACATGCGACAATACACTTTTTAACACGATCTGCCATAGACTGAAATGCGTCAACGACATCATCCAAACTCGTAAAGTAATCTGGATGATCAAAATCAATATTCGTCATAATCGCATAATCAGGCTCGTATTTTAAAAAGTGTCTACGATACTCACATGCCTCAAAAACAAAATATTCGCTGTCTACATGACCATTTCCAGTTCCATCTCCAATTAAATAAGAAATAGGATACGCAGATTTTAAAACATGAGATAACAAACCAGTCGTTGAAGTTTTTCCATGTGCTCCAGTGACTGCGATACTCGTGTATTGTTTTAACCATTCACCTAAAAACTCATGATAACGATAAAACTTACAACCAAGTTCCTTTGCCTTCTGAATTTCAATATGATCATCAGAAAATGCATTTCCTGCAATTATTGTATAATCTTCTTTAATATTTTCTTTAGAAAACGGTAAAATAGTAATATCTTTTTGCTCTAACGCTTCTTGAGTAAAGAAACGCTTCTCAAAATCAGACCCTTGCACTTTTTCTCCAGAGTCATGGAGGATTTGTGCAAGTGCACTCATTCCAGTTCCTTTTATACCGATAAAATGGTAAGTTGTCATAAACGAACCTCCAACATGTTCATACAATCATTCATTCTTATGATGTTTAGTACTTTTTCATACCGCTACATTATAGCAAAAAATTGCTTGCTTTCAAACTTAAATATATTTATTTCATATGTTTTTCCAGTTTTCACCTTTTATACTTGTTTATACATATATCTTTTTTCTACGTTTCTGTGTATAAATTTTTAAACATGATACAGCATAAATCAATATATCTGACGAATCCTAGTTTTACTTTCTTAATCAAACAGTTCTCGCACTCTTTACCTTAGTCTATACAATTACTAGGTAAGATGTTCTTCACACTAGTTCTACTAGCATTAGGAGGGCACCGTATTTAATTTTAATACATAATGTGTTTAATTTCATCTAAGATATTAAATTATTAGCATTCCCCATTTACATGTCATCCGACTGTGTTCTAGAAATCAGTATTTCTCTAGGCTTACTTCCATTCTGACCAGATATTATTCCTCTGCTTTCTAATGAGTCAATTAATCTCGCAGCACGGTTATAACCAATTTTAAAGTGTCTTTGCAACAACGACGTGCTCGCACCATTCTGAGCAATTACAAAGGAAATTGCTTCTTGTAGAAGCTCATCTTCTTCTTCATCGACAGTAATTTGTTCCAAGAGCTCTTCTTGTTCAAATAAATAATTCGGTTCAGCAATTGATCTTGCGTACGTTGCAACTCGCTCAATTTCATCATCGGATACAAAAGGCCCTTGTAGTCGGACACTTTTTCCTGCACCATTTTCTACAAATAACATATCACCTTTACCAAGAAGCTTCTCTGCACCACTTGAATCTATGATTGTTCTTGAATCCACTTGTGATGATACACTGAACGCAATTCTTGTAGGTATATTTGCTTTAATTAAGCCTGTAATTACATCGACAGATGGACGTTGTGTAGCTAATAGTAAATGAATCCCGCAGGCTCTCGCTTTTTGAGCAATCCGACTAATGGCATCTTCGACATCTTGTGGGGACATCATCATTAAATCAGCTAGCTCGTCAATTACAATAACGATAAATGGCATCTTCTTGTCATTTCTGCCTTGCTTAATCATTTTCTGATTATATCTCTCAATATCCCGAACGCCTTCTTCAACGAAACGTTCATACCGATCTTCCATTTCATTAACAGCCCATTTTAAACTTTGCGTAGCGGCTTTTACATCTGTAATAACCGGTGAGACTAGATGAGGTATACCATTATATGGAGCAAGTTCCACCATTTTTGGATCAATAAGTAAAAACTTCACATCTTCATGACTTGCTTTATAAATTAGGCTGATTAAAATGGTGTTAATACAAACACTTTTTCCGGATCCAGTAGCTCCGGCAATCAGACCATGAGGCATTTTTTGTATATTCGTTATCTTTGGATTTCCTTCGATTGTTAATCCGAGTGCTATACTAAGTGGTGATTTACTTTCTTTAAATGACGTACTTTCAAAAATTGATTGTAAACCTACCATCTCTGCATGCCGATTCGGTATTTCGATTCCTACCGTGTTCTTTCCCGGTATTGGAGCCTCAATACGTATATCTTGTGCTGACATATTTAATTTTAAATCATCTGCTAAATTCTTTATTTTACTTACCTTTACACCCATCTCCGGTTGAACTTCAAAACGTGTTACAGAAGGACCTTGAGTTGCATGAACTACTTTTGCCTTTACCTGAAAATGTTTTAACGTTTTTTCCAAGAGTTCCCGTTGTTCGTTCAGCCAAACACTATCATCTTCCGTACGTTGCACAGGATCATCTAATAAATGATAAGGAATCGATACAGGGCCACGCTCATTTTTTGCTTGTATTTCTTCTTTCACTTTATTTTTCGACTCATTAACAGTATTAAATTTTTGCTGAGCTTGTTGTAAAGCTGCTTCTCGCTTCCGTTCAGATTCCAATAGTTGATTGTGAACTTTTTCTCTTTTTTTCTGTTCGTGTACATTTTTTTTATCTCTTGGCGTCATCATAACATTAAATGGAGTAGAATTTTTCTGGATAGAATGTTTTCTGTATGCTTGATTACTCTGATTATCATCTACTGGGTTAAACTTTTTATTATTTGTTTGTTTTTCTTCTTTTTGTTTCATAGCTTGTTCTTCCGTAGAAGCAACTTCGTCTCTTCCATAACTCTCTACTTCAATTATTGGTGGTTTAGAATCAATTAATGTACTTGCATTATCTTCCTTATTATCTATTTCCATCGGTAAAGTTCGTTCGTTTTCTTCTTGCTCCTGTTCAATTAAATGATTACTAACTGTATTCTCCTCATTATCTTCAAAAACAATAGTGTTATCATTATTTTGCTCTTCATTCTTCCGTTGAAAAGCAGGTATATCATCGATCGATGTTGAATATCTTTTTTGATATCCATAGATTGGAGAAGGTACATCTGTAGGTTGGAAAGGAATATCTGGATTTTTCTTGTATATCTTTCTCTCATTACTCTCCGTATTTTTATATTTTTCATTTACACGTTTAGGCTGTGTTATCTTTTCTTTATTTTTACTTTTATTCGACCGTCTATACGTATACGTTTCTTCTTGGTTTTGCTTTTCTTCTTTTTCCCTTCTAACACTACGTTCGGTTTGCCGTTTCTTATAAGCAGGTTCATATGTTTGATGTTTTGTTTGGTTTTTTTCCGTCTCATCGGGAATTACAGGAAATTTAAATGACGAACGTGAAGGATACTGATAAGTCATTTTTGCCTTTACTTCTGACTTTGGCTCAGGATCATCCACTTCTACTTCGATCGTCTCTTCTACTTCAACTTCTTTTGTAAATACATTTTTTAATTTTTCTTTCCATTGTTCCCACATTTCACACTCACTCATTTCTCTAAAAGATCGTACATGCTTAGTTTATCAGTTTTTTCACCTATTTGGAATCATCCATTCGATGTGGGAGAATGGTTGTCTAATTGCACAAGAAATCCCCCTGCAATAATTGCTTAGGGGGCATGTGTTAAGACAATATAAATTCTTCTCCCACTGTATAAGAATCATCCAATACATAAATTCCTTTTTCTTTAGGCGCATTAGGAATTCCTAATTCTTTTTGGGAGCATATCATTCCGTTTGAAGGTACTCCTCTGAGTTCAGAGGCCTTAATTTTCATTCCACTTGGCATCGTTGCACCGACTTTTGCAACTACTACTTTTTGGTCTGCATCTACATTTGGTGCACCACAAACAATTTGCAACTTCTCTGTACCCACATCAACTTGACATACACTAAGTTTATCAGCATTCTCATGGGGGTCTTTCGTAGTCACATACCCTACTACAAATTTCGGACTTAAATCAAAATCAAGGGGGTCTTTAATTCCTTTTTCAATAAAAAGGGCACGTATTTTTTCTAACAAATCTTCAGTTAGGCGAATAGGTCCATTCTCATCTGGTAGGTCAACTACTTGAGAAGCTTGAAAAATATTATATCCAAGCAATTCTCCATCGGTAGACGTGATTCTTGTTACATTATTATAATTAGTTGATTCTATTTCATATCGATTACCATCTTTTACAGGAATAAGTAGTACATCACCAATTCCATTTGGATTATAAAATACATCCATGTTTATTCAGCTCCTATTTATTTTCTGGTTTGTTTTTCGCTAAAATAAAGATAGGTTCTAACTTTCTATCTTCATACACAAATGAAAGTGATGTAATCGGAATACGTCCTTCTGCAAAAAACTTCATTGTCATCTGCGCTAAAATATCATAACCCATTTTATTTTGAATGTCAGCAATAATTAATACATCTTGATGCGGAACAGCTACAGCTAGTTCACCTTGAGCATTGGCCTTCATCTCTTCTAAAAATGCTTCGTTTAAGATTCGACTAGCATCGTAGCCGTCTTGAGTTGCTAAGAAATAAAAATCATTATCAGCCACTTGGTCCTTTTTCACTTCATGAGGTAATGAGCGCACATTAAAGCTAGCAATTTCATCTAAACGTTCCGCAGTCCATCCTTCTTCATTTAACAAATTTTCATCTATAAGCCGATACGATTTCCCTAAATCTAAAGCATAGAAAACTCTCGTCTCTGCAGTGTGATCTTTATAGATTAGTTTCTTACCAGCTTTTGTTTCTGTTGGAAAAGAAGGTGACCGTAATACAGGAAATATGTGTTTTTCCATCCCTTGTAAATGATGTGTTTCATTCATTATCTTTAAAGCTTCTGTAATGTGTTCTTCCATTTCTTGAATGGCAATATCACCGCGACTATTGTATTTTGTAATCAGATTAGGAAGAGAAACGGTCATTCCTTGTCCAGAATCTCTCCATTCAATACGGAGAGCATCGTCATCACGCTTATATACGACACGATAATCTGGATGTTTTAAACGATCTTCGAGGAGTCGTTTCATTTTTATACTTGTTATTTTAGCCATCAAAATTCCTCCTCCTACTCTTTAAGGCCATGTATAAATTGTTCAATTTCTTCTTTTGTTTTTCGATCTTTACTGACAAATCGACCGAGTTCTTTACCTTTTTCAAACGCTAGAAAACTTGGTATCCCATAGACGTCATGGGATTGACATAGTTCAATAAAGTCATCACGATTTATTTCAACAAATTGATAATCACTAAATTGTTGTTCAATCTCCGGTAAGATAGGTTCTATTACTCTACAATCTGGACACCATCCAGCTGTAAACATAAAAATAACTGGTCCTTCTTGTTTATATGATTCAAATTGCTCGATAGTTTCTAATACTTTCATGTCATCTACTTCCTTTCTACACCTATCATAGCTTGCATTGTAGTTCGTTTCAATTATCGTGATTATACCATACTTAACTATAATGGAGGATATCGTGATACCGCCTTACTTTTCAAATTATTGAAAAACGTTTACTATAAGATTAGATTATACTTAGGAGGGATTTAAATGGAATTAACGGTTTATTTAGCTGGACAAATTCATGATAATTGGAGAGACTATGTAAAAGAAATAGCAAGATCGAAGAATTTACCTCTACAATTTGTATCTCCACAAACTAACCATGATCGATCCGATGATATTGGTGAGGCAGTAATCGGTAAACAACCGAGTAATTTACATAGAGACGATGCAGCATCGAGTATTAATAATTTCCGTACACAAGTTCTTCTTTCCAAGTCTGATATTGTTATTGCTTTGTTCGGTGAGTCTTATAAACAATGGAATACTGCAATGGATGCTAGCACTGCAATTACATTAGGAAAACCAACCATTATCGTCCGTCCAGAATCTTTAATTCATCCGTTAAAAGAAATTTCCAATAAAGCAAATGTAACCGTCGAGTCGATTGAACAAGCCTTGGACGTTATTGCTTATATCTATGAATAAACTATTAAAACGAACTCGTTTTTAAGCGATAGCACTTTATCCTTAAACGTAGTTCGTTTTTTATTATTCTTTGTAACTGTTTAACATCGTCCATTGTCCTTTTAATAAAGTAACAACATGGCGAAACATTTCTTGTCTAGTAATTAGTTGATTCGTAAAAATACCAATTGCTCCTTCTTTTTTACTAACATCCTTCTTTTCCGCATAGATATCCATTAATGTTCCAAGTTCTACATTTTTTAACAAACCTTCTTCGACATCTTTAGGTATCTTTATTCTCGCACCACTAGCTGTAATGATATCATTTTCAGGTGTGACAAGTGCTCCCCAATTACAAAGATACAACTCGTTGTCTATATACATGAGAGACCGATTCCAATTGTATATGGATTCTTAATGGCACAATGTTTTGCTCTAGTAATAGCTCCCAATTTAGTTTCCTCATCAGAAAAAGGTTGCGCACTTACTCCTGATTCTGCCCGAGTTCCGATTACATCTATATTCGGAAACATTTCTTTTACCGCTTGAATTTTCGTTGGATTTTTTGACCCTACTTGTATTTGCATATTAATAATCTCCTATGAAAGAGCAGCTACCTAATGGCAACTGCTCATCTCTTTATTTTTCTTTTAATTGTGATACGAAGGAACTATCTGTACCTTTTACTAATTTTACAATTAATTCTTTTGCAGCTGCATAATCATCCACATGAATGATAGAAGCAGACGTGTGGATATAGCGGGAGCAAATACCGACCACTGCCGATGGAACACCATCATTTGCAAGATGAACACGACCAGCATCTGTTCCGCCTTGGGAAATAAAGTATTGGTAAGGGATATTATTGCTTTCTGCAGTATCAAGCACATATTCTCGCATACCTTTGTGAGTTACCATGGTACGATCAAATATACGAAGTAATGCACCTTTTCCTAATTGCCCAAATGCTTGTTTATCACCAGATGCGTCATTTGCCGGAGAAGCATCTAAAGCATAGAACACATCAGGTTGAATCATATTTGCAGCTACTTGCGCGCCTCTAAGTCCAACTTCTTCCTGTACGGTTGCTCCAGAATATAATTGATTTGGTAGTTCCTCATTTTGTAATTCTTTTAACAATTCAATGGCTAGTCCGCAGCCATAGCGATTATCCCAAGCTTTTGCTAAAATCTTTTTCTTATTAGCCATCGGTTGGAAAGGTGTAATAGGAACGATACTGTCTCCTGGCTTTACACCTATTTTGTTTACATCTTCTTTATCGTCCGCTCCAATATCAATAAGCATATTTTTAATTTCCATTGGTTTGCTACGTTGTGCTTCTGTAAGTAAATGTGGTGGAATAGACCCAATAACACCTATAACTGGTCCATTTGCAGTCATAACCTGAACTCTTTGTGCAAGCATAACTTGGTTCCACCAGCCTCCAAGTGGTTGAAAGCGCAACATACCATTGTCGGTAATTTGTGTAACCATAAAACCAACTTCATCCATATGACCTGCCACCATAACTCTTGGTCCATCACCATGCTTCACGCCAAATGTTCCACCTAGATTATCTTGTATTATTTCATCTGAATATTTCCCCAATTCATCCTTCATAAATGCGCGTACCGGATGTTCATTACCAGGTGCACCTTGTAATTCTGTTAACGTTTTAAAAAGAGATAACGTTTCTTTTTCCATTCCCTTACTCCCCTTTCTATTTTTCATACTATGTAACATCTAAATAGTAGTATAACTGAAAAAGTCAAAATCTTTCCAGTAATCTTGTTTAAATCCTTGTCATTTTTAAGTAATTTCCTGTATACTTACAAATAATCTATCCTTCAATAAATATAGTAAGTAGGGGTGAACGATTTGAGTAGAAAAAAAGTACTTCTTGCTGCAGCAGTCGGTGTTGCAATTGGTTATATAGCAAGAGAACAAGTTAGTAAACAAACAAAGATCACACCAGAGAAAGCACTAAATCAAGCGAAGGAAATGTTTAAACGTAAAGGTCCAATTAGTGGTTCTTGGATTTATATGAAGCCAGAAGAAATCGAAAAGAATGGTTTGTTATACGATGTCTATCGAGGTGGAGTAACTCGTAATATAGATGGCGATAATAAACAATATGAGTTTTATGTAGATATTGAAACTGGCGCGGTAATAGAAACAAAAGAGGCTATATAATACAAAAAGCTGTCGAACTTTGTTCGACAGCTTTTTTTCTCCTAATCGTATGCATGCTGATTTCTTTCTACTTGGTCTATCTTTTCACCACGTTCATTGAATTTTATTGCTCGATAATATGCATCATGATAAAACGTTATCCAAGATTTTTCTTTATACAATGTATCCATCCATTTCTCTTTTTGATGCACAGACTCAATCGGATAATCATCATATGCCAATACCCATAACTTATTTTGATGAGCATGCGTTGGCATAATATCCGCCATATGTGTAAATGAATGACCCCCATCCTTAAATCGTATTATGGAATGTCCATCACTATGACCACCAGTATGTATCATCGATAAGCCGGGCAGAATTTCAATCTCTTCATCAAAAGGGATTACCTGTTCCACAATTGGTTTCCAATTCATTTCCCAGTAGGAATTAACCGAACGAATATTTGGATGACGCATTTCATCCCATTCTATTTGTGACACGTATATATCCGCGTTCTGAAACACACTCTGATATTCTTCTTTAACGGGGTTCGTTAATCCACATGCATGATCATAATGCAAATGTGTCATCAATATAATTTCTATATCATTAACTGTTAGATTTAAATTAGCTAAACAACTTTCTACTTTTGATTCTTCTTTCACCCCAAAATTTCGTTGTTGTTTTTCAGTTAGTTTATTTATTCCAATTCCAGAATCGATTAATATATTTTTCCCATCCAATTGTAATAAAATCGGATCGGTGCGTAACTCTATTTGATTCTTTTCATTAGCAGGATATTTTTTAGACCATAGCGATTTTGGTACAACTCCGAACATTGCCCCACCATCTAAATGCGTTACCCCTCCATTTAACCAAGTTAGTTTTGCACGTCCTATTTCTAGTGTCTCCACTTTCAATCGCTCCCTTCTGACATCTAGTTTCTAGAGTAATCTTACATGTAATCGCTATCAATAGTCTAGTATTTTTTAAATAATTGTGGCAAATTTGTGTACAGTCTGCTATGATTACTTTTGAGTTTTAATTGCAAGAAATCGCATTTTAATGTGAATAATTTCACAATAACTAATTGATTAGAAAGGGGAAATTTTAGGATGACAGAAAATAAATGGGCTATAATCATTGGTTCTATCGTATTACTAGCATTTTTCTTACCATTTACGTTACTTACTAATATCGAAAAATGGTATGGTAGTTTTTTTGTTTGGATTGTACTTGCATTAATCGTTGTTATATGTAATATCACTATGACAAAGAATTGGGGTAAATATAAATGAATACGACAATAATTTGGTGGGGAATAATTATTTATATAATTATTGCTATGTTTATTGCAATTCTTTCACGACAAGGGAAACAATCAAACATGACCTCATACTTTTTAGGTGACAGAAAGTTAGGCGGATTTGTTTCGGCACTCAGTTATAGTGCAACTACATATAGTGCTTTTATGTTAGTCGGACTAGCTGGGCTAACATACAGCGGTGGTGTAGGAGCGTTAGGATTTGAATTAATTTATTTAATGGGAGTTTCCCTAGTTGTTTTTTTTGGTCCTCGTTTTTGGCTCGTTGGAAAGAAATACGGATATGTTACACCGTCACAAATGCTCGGAGATCGCTATCAGCATAGAGGTGTTGCTATTGCTATTGCTATTTCTAATGGGTTGTTTTTAATACCATATAGCGCAGTGCAATTAGCAGGTATTGGGTATTTACTACAAGGTGTGTCGAATCAAGCGATAACATTTAGCACAGGAGTAATCATTGCAACACTTTTAGCTATTATCTTTTCTTATATTGCAGGAATTCGTTCAGTTGCTTGGACGGATTCATTACAATCTTTATTTATGATTATCGGATCGACTCTTGTAGTTATATTCTTAGTAAATAAATTGGGTGGTATCAGTGGGTTCTTTAACCAATTAGAAACACATAGTCCAGAGATGTTAACTGTTCCTGGTAATGGTTATTTTAGCTTTTGGACATTTTTAGGATTAACAATCCCTTGGTTTTTCTTTAGTATTTCCAACCCACAGGTTAGTCAGCGATTATTTATGCCTGCGTCTTTAAAAAGTATGCGTCAAATGTTAATCGGCTTTATGTTATTTGGATTTATCTATACTATTGTTGCAATTATGTGGGGATTCACTGCATTTATTTTAAATCCAGGAATGGAGAATGCGGATCTGGCAACACCTTTTGTTTTATCATCGGATGCTATCCCTTCTGTATTAGCAGTCATTGTAATGATAGGTATTATGGCAGCAGCTATTTCAACTATTGACTCTATATTACTTACAGTGTCGTCTTTATTTGCAAAAGACGTCTATGGTAACATTCGAAAAAATAGTAATGATCAGGCTCAATTAAAAGTAGGAAAAATCATTATCCCTATTATTGCTCTTCTTGCGTTTTTATTTGCCGAATTACAATTAGATCTCATCGCAGTATTATCAGTGGCATCTTCTGCAGGACTTATCGTAGTAGTTCCAGCAATTATAGGATGTTTCTTCTGGAAAAAAGGAACTGCTGCAGGTGTTCTATCGAGTGTTATCATTGCTGGTTTACTTGTGTGTATTCTGGAGATTTTCCAATTAAAACCATTAGGACTAGCTTCTGGACTATGGGGATTATTGGTGTCAACCGTATTATTTATTGTTGTTAGTTTATTGACTCGGGCACCTAAACAAAAAGCAGATGAATTTATAGATTATATAAAAAATGAAATGAAAAGTGTAAATTCGTAAATAAGCAATTTCATTGCAGTAGGTTTTTTCATACAAGTGTTATTACTATGAAGCATAACCTAAAAGGCACTTGAAAAGAATTGAACGTCTGGCAGATCAGTTATCTTCGTTTGATAAGTTTTATAGTCTCGAACTGGTGTATTACTGCCCGTTACATACTTGATAAATAGCGTAAGTAACATTTAAGGTATGGATATATTTCTAGTTGGTTATCCTATTCCATAGATAAAAGCGAAATTTCATTTACTAGGCGTTTACTGCTTTTGGAAAGGAAAACTAACGATGAGATATATTGCAGCACTTTTTTTAAAATTCTTAATTACATTATTTACTTTATGGATTGTTCTAGGTTTTATATATGGTAATTCGTTTGGCTCTATTTTCGTACTAAGTATGATCGTTACCACTATCACATATATTGGAGATTTATTCATTTTGCCAAGATTAAGTTCACAAGCAGCTGTTATAGCTGATTTCATCTTATACTGGGCTGTACTTTGGTTTGCGAGTATAACCATAGTCAATGAAATGAATAGTATTGGTATAGCTACACTTATATCTACTATCGCAATATCATTAATTGAAATATACTTTCATCAATATATGCTGGATGATGTCATTCATCAGAAAAAAATGGGGGAGATTGCATATTTTCCTACACATCGTTTTCAAACAGAAACAAGTGAAGAAATAACCCCATCTAAAAATGATGATGATAGCAAAAAAGAATAACGACAAAAACAGGACCCTAATATACTTAGAGGTCCTGTTACTTTATTATCTTTACGTTAATTTTGATATTAATTGCTGTTGAATATGCTTTGCCAATTCTAAATCCGTCTGTAGTCTTTGATTACGTTTTTGATTTGGATTTGCATCCATGAATTCTGTTAGTTGATGGTAAGCTTGCTCATGTTTACCTAATAGATAATATAAATTCTCTATCTCATGATGGGATAAAAACCTTGTCAAATTTTTCTCGCTCTCCTTCATTTTACAATATAGCTCGTTATTTACTATATACAAAAATCTCAGCTTTTATACCATCAAAAGTTCATTGTCAGAATAATATTATCCATCATTTCTTAAAATTTTAACCATCATATGTTTACTGATCATATTGTTTTTGTTCTTTTCTACGTACAAATCTCTCCAATTTATCCAATTCATAAAACAGTTCAATAATACTATTTGCTACAGGAAAGACATAATGCCATTTTTCATAGTCACTTCCTTGTAAAGCCTCAATTAAATTATTAATCGTTACCCGCATTGCATTCTTTGTTTCTTTTTGTAAATCTCGGTCCAATTCGATACGATCTTCATACATTAAAAATACATTCTCGCTATAGTTATTAATTTCACTTACTAATTTTTTAATTAGATGGGACTTTCCGCTAGCAATCTTTTCAATCTCTTGTAAATTCTTTTCTAATTCAATGATTAATGTAAATTTCTTTCTTAGAACTTGAATCATATGCTGATAAATAATTATATTTCTTAAAAAGTCTATACGTTTACGAATAAATAAGCGATTTCGTTCATCCGTAATGATATCAAAATAATCTCTTGCTTTATTAATTTCCTTCTCTATTTCCCGCTCCTCATCTCTTACTTGGGGAACACTCATTGTCTTGCTTGGGATGACACGAAGAAGAAAATTCGATTTTTCACTTGCTCGTTTTATCATACTAAACAATATTTTTTGATGATCTGGTGGATTCACGATGACATTAATAACAAAAGCGGATATGACCCCAACTGCTACTAAAGAGACTCGTTCTACAATGTACAACATATTTGCATGATCATCCGTGCTAGCCAGCATAATACTAACTATTGTTAGAACCGTTAAGCTAACCGTTTTATTTAAACCTAATTTGATATTAATTGCGATTGCAATAATCACAACCGCCCCAACAGATATCGGATGACTTCCTAACAATACAATACCAATAACTGCAAAGATAACACCGACTGTGTTAGATAATAATACTTCTTTAATGTAATTAAAAGACCGCATAATAGATGGTTGCATCGCAAGTACCGTAGCAATTGCAGCAATAATCTCAAATTGCAAATCAAACATTCCTGTGATAAGCAATGTCAGCGCAACGGCTAGTCCCGTTTTCACCATACGCGGTCCAATATTAAATTCCATGTTTTTTGCACCTCACTAGCAGTAGTATACCTTTTTCTTTGATGTCTGTCACCACAAATATCGAGGCAATACAGCTAATGCATGGTGAAGTTTCTATAGCTGAATAGAAATATATTTCACCTCTACATACTCTTCCATTCCATGATGACCGCCTTCTCTACCAATCCCACTTTCTTTAAAACCTCCAAATGGAGCTTGAGCAGTTGATGGTACCCCGTCGTTTACACCTACAATACCATATTCTAATTGTTCACTTATACGAATTGCTGTAGACAGATTTTCTGTAAATAGATAAGCGGCAAGTCCATATGGAGAGTGGTTTGCACGTTTGACCGCTTCTTCTTCAGTTTTAAATGTTGTAACGGGAGCTAATGGACCAAATGTTTCTTCGGTCATACACAACATTTCATCGGTTACCTCGGATAAGATGGTTGGTTTATAAAACAAACTACCCTTGTCCTCCTTACCTCCCCCATATATAATGGAAGCCCCTTTATTTACTGCATCTTCTATATGTGTTTCCACTTTATCCAATGCATCATAGTCTATAAGCGGTCCTACATCTATACCTTCTTCTAATCCATTACCAACTCTTAATTCTCTCACTTTCCGTTCAAAAGCTTCGTTAAACTCATCTTTAATCGATTCGTGTACGTATATACGATTCGTACAAACACAAGTTTGGCCAGCATTTCGGAATTTTGATGCTGTTGCCCCAGCAGCTGCCTTTTCAATGTCAGCATCTTTCATAACGATTAAAGGAGCATGACCACCTAGCTCTAACGATACTTTCTTCACAGTTTCTGCTGATTTTTTCATTAATATTTTTCCTACTTCTGTAGAACCAGTAAAGGAAATCTTTCTTACTCTACTATCTTCCATCCATGCATCACTAATATCACCTGAGCTACCAGTTACAACTTGCAAAACTCCTGTTGGAATTCCTGCTTCTTCCGCTAACTCTGCTAATCGGATTGCTGTTCTTGGAGTTGCACTGGCAGGTTTAACTACAGCTGTACAACCTACAGCCAAAGCCGGAGCAACTTTTCTGGTAATCATAGCTGCCGGGAAATTCCATGGAGTAATCGCTGCTATAACCCCTACCGGCTGACGCTGAACAAGAATACGTTTGTCTGCTTTTGATGCAGGTATTGTCTCCCCATAAAGTCGCTTTCCTTCTTCAGCGTACCAAGATACAAAATTATTTGCATATTGTACCTCACCCAAAGCTTCATTAAATGGTTTCCCTTGTTCCATTGTCATAATTTTTGCCAGTTCTTCTTGGTGTTTGGTAATTAATGCATTCCATTTCATCAATAATTCACTTCGTTCATAAGCAGTACGTTTTGACCAATCATTGAAGGCTTCATATGCTTGATTGACAGCTTCTCTTGCTTCAACTTTCCCTCCGCGCTCGACACGATCAATCACTTCACCTGTTGCCGGATTTGTTACTTCTATCCATTCTTGATTTCTTGCCATACTTATACCCTCCTATATTATTCCTATTCATTTTCTTGACTCTATTATACCTTTTCCCTTATTTCCTTACGATGTAATCGTTCGACAATAAACGATAAAATCCAAACAATTATCTATCAAAAAAAGGCCCAAATCTCATAAAAGAATTGGACCTCTACGTACATTTTTTAGTTGATTTTTATAACGTTTATTTCACATGGTATATACGTTGATGATTTTGTATCCCTGTCAGACAAATTTCAGCCGGGTCCTCTTTTGCGGACCATTCAATAACCGAACCATCTGTTGGGATTTGTTGTTCAAAGATTTTTTCATATTCGGACACCGATATTTTCTGACGTTTTTCAAACATAGCATTATGTTCTGTACGATGTAACTGTTTTTCAAAACCTTCTTGTAATATACCAGAGAAAAATTCTCCTACAGCACCAGATCCATAGCTATACATTCCAATTTTATCGCCAGCTGTTAATTGCTCACTATTTTCCAATAATGAAAGTAAACTCAAATAAAGAGAACCTGTGTAGATATTTCCGATATTCCGATTATATTGAGTACTTAATTGATATTGTTCTTTCAAACGTGTTTGTGCTTCTTCTCCAACTTCATCTAAAACTGTACGTAAAGCTTTTAATCCCATTTTTGTATACGGTAAATGGAAACAAATTGCCGCAAAATCATCTAAACTGCGCTCTGTTTGTTCTTTGTAAGCACCCCACACTTTTTGGAAAAACGCAATATACTGCTCATTGGAGTACTTGCCATCAACGAACGCGATGTCTGAATATACAGGTCTCCAGAAATCCATAATATCATCCGTATAGTAGGTACTTTCTTCTTCAATCTCCATTATACTAGGCTCAGCGGAAATTAATAGCGCAACCGCTCCAGCTCCTTGCGTCGATTCTCCAGGAGTCTTTAATCCGTAACGTGCAATATCTGAACCTAATACTAATACTTTGCGATTTGGGTTTAAAGCAATATGTCCTCTTGCCATCTGAATACCAGCTGTAGCACCATAACAAGCTTGTTTTAATTCAACAGCTCGTGCATGCGGTTGCAATCCTAGTAGTTGATGAACATTTACCGCAGCTGATTTGGAATGATCGATACCTGATTCTGTTCCAAAAATAACCATATCGATATCTTGCTTATCTGCTTCATCTAATATTTGTGCAGCCGCATTCGCAGCTAACGTAACTGTATCTTGTGTAATTGGCGGTACTGCCATTTTTTCTTGGCCAATTCCAATCGTGAATTTTTCTGGTTCGACTCCACGCTCTTTTGCCAATTCATTCATATCTAAATACAAATGTGGAGCATAAAAACCAATTTTGTCTATTCCTATCTTCAATGTCATTCTCCTTCACTATTACAACTTATCTTATTCGTATATTTCTAATAAATTTCTCGAAATCCAATACTTAAATGATAATATAACCTTTCTCAAAAAATCAACTAAGTTAGCTACCCTATTATTTTCTCTTCGTTATTTCCAATGTGCTTTCAATTTGTATTCCTTGAATTGCTTGTGTTGCTAGATGATCCGCTTCCTTATTATCTTTTCTTGATATAGTTTGATAATCAGGTTTAATTCCAAGTTGTTCTATTTTATTTTCAATACGCTCTATCCATCGTTGAAGTTTCTCTTCATAACAAGGCCATTCTTCATTCAATTGATGTATAACCACCATTGAGTCACCTTTAAAAGTGATAGCTTGATGTGTAGCTTGCATCTCTTCAAGTATCTCTAAACTATGATATAATCCAGCATATTCTGCTTCATTATTATTATCTAACTGCTCCAACTTTACGTTTTTTCTATGTCGAAAATATTTTTTATTTTTTTCAAAGTAAATAACTACTCCAACACCAGCAATCAAATCATTTCTATCAAATCCACCATCAAAATAAACCAAAATATGATGGGCTTCTTCTTCTACTTGGACTACTAGACGTTTTAATTCTTTGATCGTCCAAGTTCGGTCTAGATCATCTATTGCATATATATTTTGAACCGACCGCTCCTTTTCTAACTTTTCTGCAACTACAATGCTATCTTCAATACGCATTTCATCTGACATGAAATTTATTTCAATTTCTTTTCCAGCTTGAAACATATATGCTAACCGGATATTCACTTTATCCCCGCCAATCATCATTAAAATTCTTCTTAGTCATTTCCCAAAATACGAAAAAAGATCGGATAGACGATCTTTTTTATTTCACCATTAATTTTGTATGACTATATCCTTCTTTTGTCTTTTTAACTTCTATGGTAGCAGGTAGTATGTCCTTTAATTCTTGGACATGCGATATTACACCGATTAATCTTCCAGACTTTTGTAGTTGTACTAACGTATCTATTGCCTTTGTTAATGATTCTTCATCCAATGAGCCAAACCCTTCATCAATAAACATCGTTTGAATCATGACATTACCTTGAAAACTTTGAATAACATCAGACATACCTAATGCTAGACAAAGAGAGGCATTAAATTTTTCACCACCAGATAACGTTTTAACATCTCTTGTTTGCCCGGTATATGCATCGTAAACATCTAAAGCAAGTCCACTTTGACGACCATGAGATTCCTGTCGATCACTTCTAGTTAAATAAAATTGTCCATTAGACAAGTCTTTTAATCGGTAATTAGCAGCTTCGATAATCTGTTCTAGATATTCCATTTGTAAATATCGTTCAAAAGAAACCTTCTTCTGATTTTGCCCTCGTAATACATCATAAATTTCTGTAATTACCATTAAATTATTCTCTGTTTCTGCGACTTCATTGTGTAATATTTCCATTCGATCTTTCATTGAACGAATTTCTTGGCCATACTTTTTAAGGGTATTTAATTGATTTAAATTTTGTTCGAAATTTCGTTTTAAATCTACAAGTCTTCTTTCTAAGTAATCAAGATCTTGTTTTTCTTGTTTCATTAAAGTTGCTTCTAATTCTTTAATTTGACTGTCTAATTGTTGTTTTTCTTGTTTGAACCTTTCGACTTGTTGTTTTCGTTGAGTAAATATATTTTCTTCTAATTTCGCTTCTCGATACGTTTCTATAGTAAAACCAGCTTCACTGACTTTTTGCTCAAACTCTTTATTCGCGTTCTCTAGATGTTTATTTAGTTCTGTCAACTGCTTTTGATAATTTTTTACTTCAGAACGAATTTCCAAATGCGATTGTGTTATTTGCTGATATTCTTGTTGAATTTCTTTCCATGCTTGTTCCATCTCTTGTTTTTGTAGTTTTTGATTACGTAAATTTGCTTTCAGCTTCGATAATTCATGAAACTCCACTGGTACTTGTTTCTTTTTCTCTTTATGACTAGCTTGCTTCGTCTGTAGCATAGCTATTTGTTCTTGATATTTTTGCTTAAGGTGTTCAAATGCTTCTTTATTCTTTTTATCTTCTTGTTTTTTTTGCTCTAATTTTTCTTCATATTGGTTTCGTTTCTCTTTTGCCTGCTCAATTTCCTTTTCTTTTTCAGCTAATTGTTTACCTTCTTGTACAATCTTATGGAAAGTTTTAGTAGGTTCGTCCAGTAATATCCCCCATTCATTGAGTTCAGTAAACACTTCAGTCAAAGAGGTTTTATTTGAAGATAACACAACTTGTTGTTTCTGCCAAAATTGATTTTTTTCCTCCATTTGGTTCCGAAGCGTCTCTAACGCTTCTTTCGTAATCGGTTGTTTTTCGATAGAAGCTTTTTTAGGGTGTACAGTACTCCCGCAAACTGGACATTCTTCTCCATCATGTAGGTGTGAAGCCAACACGTATGCTTGATTATTTAACCAACTTTGTTCCAATTCTTGATATTCTTTTTTGCTATTTTCATAGGCTTGTTTTGTTTGTTGATACTTATTTTGAATGTTTGATTCTTCTTTTTGCAAATTAATAAGCCTCTGAAGTAACTTCCCTACTTGTCTTAATTCGGTTAATCGCTTATTTAATTCGGAAGCTTGTTCCACTTGTTTTGTTAATTGTTTTATTTCTTCAGCTAGACTTTCTTGTTCCTTCTCTTTTCTCTCAAGTAACTGTCTGTCTTCATGTATCTTTTGTTCCTTCTGTTCACACTGGTTCTTTAAAGAATTGATTTCATTTCTTTCCGTGTCCAGTTGCTCAACTATCGGGAGATACGACTCAAGTTGATTAATATAAAACGATATTTTTTCTCTATGTTCAGCTTTTTCTTCTTCTTTTTTATATTGTGAGGTGACAGATGTTAAGCGATCAGAGGCTTTCTGTTCTTTTTCCAATAGATTTTTTAATTGAATGTTTTTTTCTTGATATTGTTGTCGATAATTTAACGCATATTGCTCGGTCGGTTCAATACGTTGCGCCATCTCTGCTGCTTTTAATTGATTCTCTAGATGTTGTATATCCGCTTGCTTATTTGCCAACTCCTGACTATGTTGTTTTTTCACTTGAAGTTGATCAAATTGTTCATTTATATGTTTCGCTGCATAATATTCATTTTGTGCCGTATCGTGCTTCTTATAACTCGATGTATATTCCTCGGTTTTCTTTTCAATTTCGTGTTCATAATATACTTTTTCATCATTCAACGCCTCAAGAACCTGCTGTACATTATAATATTCTGCTTGAAATACATTTTGTAATTTGGAATTCTCACGAAGTGGAAAAACAGAAGAAACTTGTTTCATTGTTTGATTTAACTGATCCGAAACTCGATTATACGATTGTTCAAAGGTATTTTTTTTCTGGCGTAATATTTCATTCATATACTTATAATGTTCTGTTTTGAATAACCGTCTTAATATTGCTTCTTTATTCTCTGTTTCTGATGTTAAGAGTTTTCTAAATTCACCTTGGGGTAGCATTACTATCTGTTTAAATTGATCTTGTGTTAGACCTATTAGCTCTTCAATCTTTTTATCTACTTCGCTTACAATCTGTCTGTCTACTATCGACACTTCTTGTTGGTCCTTTATTTCAAATAGTTCATACTTCTCGCCTGTTTTCGTTTTATTTCCTTTTTTTATATGACCAGGCTGACGTAGTACCCGATAGGTTCTCTCTTTAATCGTAAATACTAATTCTACGGATGTGTGTATATGATCCTCTGCAAAATCACTTCGAAGCAAACGGTTATCCTCTCGATCGGACCCACTAGCCTTACCATATAAAGCAAATGCAATTCCATCAAATATCGTCGTTTTGCCTGCTCCTGTGTTGCCGGATATAGAAAAAAGCTGTACATCGCCTAATTTGGTAAAATCAATTATTTCTGTGTCTCTATATGGACCAAAAGCTGTTAACTTAAGATATAATGGTCGCATTGTTTACACCTCCATTCACTTCATCTTGACTTCTTCGTGTTCTTCCTTATTTAATTCATCCATTATCTTTTTAATAATTTCAGTTGCCTCTTCAGAAGGTCCTTCACCTTTTACTTCTTTATAAAAGGCATGGAAGAGTTCCATTTCATTCATTTTTGTCTTTGGTATTGAATCTTCTTCTTTTACAAAAATCGGTGATACCTGCACCCGTTCAACATGCATGGCATTTGGAAAAATAGAGCGGATTTTTTCCATCGGTGATAACACTGGAGCTTGATCCATTAATTGAACAAATACATAATCATCGCTTGGTTTTTCGTTAAATATTTCATCTATCGTCATTTTCACACGACGCATATCTCTTCGTGGATGTAAAAGCCTTTTCTCAACAGAGACTTCCCCATTTTCACCAAGCTCTACAATAAGAAAACCTTTTTTATGATTTTCCTCTGAAATAGAATATTTTAAAGGAGATCCCGAATAGCGGATTTTCTCCTCTAATACATAATGCGCTTGATGGAGATGCCCAAGTGCTGTATAGTCAAATATTTTAAAGTGATGTGCATCTACATATTCTGCTCCACCTATGGAAAGCGGACGTTCCGAATCACTCGTATTCTCACGTTCTTCACCAAATGGCGTTACAAAAGCATGTCCAATTGCGACATGCCTTGCATGAGGATCCATATTTTCATGAATTTTTCTTGTTATACATTCTACAGCATCATCATGTGAACGTATGTCATCATTATCTAAAAGTGTGCGTACCGTACTAGGATCTGTGTAAGGAATAAAATGAAAATGCACTTCTCCAAACGAATCTTCTATAATGACTGGTTCTAATTCTGGGGATATTCTGCCAGTAACGTGGTAGCCATTCTCTTTCATTAATCCACTCCCAAAGTGTAGCCTTCCAGGACTATCATGGTTTCCAGCAATAGCTAATACTGGAATATGAAGTCCATGAATTATTTTATCTAATGTCTGGTCTAATAGATGTACTGCATCAACTGGAGGAACTGCCCGATCATATAAGTCTCCGGCAATAATGACAACATCCGGTTGTTCCTTTTCAACTTCCGCAATAAATTGATTTAGTATATACATTTGGTCCTCTGTCATATATGTTCCTTGAACCAGCTTCCCTAAGTGCCAATCTGCAGTATGGAATATTTTCATTATGTCACTCCTTTACATAGATTCTTTTTTATCTCGCATGTAACTTGCAGTAATGTCAGTTCTGTTCAAGGGCAATTAATTTATGCCCTTGAACAGAACTGACATTTATCTGGGGAAGTACGAACTAACTACTGGAATAAAGCTTCATTCTATAATAAACCTTCTTGTTCAAATAAATAACGATAAGGAATATCTAAGAAAATATAACGTCCATCCGCAAGTGGATAAGAATAAGTACGGATTAATTCGGACTTTTCTATATCCGTATACAGATCAGAAAGCAAGCCTTTCTTCTCTAAGTTCATCCGCATCACATTTTCAAAGAAATATGGACGCCAACTCCAGTTTTTATTTAAACCTTCCTTAACCAGTTTCCACGTATCTTGTTGATCCTTTTCGGCGTTGGAAGAGAGTTGAATTCCTTCTTCATCACAAATATAAACACGAAAAGCGAATTCCTTACATGCCTTACCTACATTTAATATAAATTCGTCATAGTTATCAGTTAATGTTGATTGTGCTAAAATACTAGTAAATGTCGCGTGAATTTTTTCAAGAAGTTCCAGTTGCGCTTTACCCTTTTTTCGTTCATATGTAACGAATTGCCTAAAACTATCTTGAATGATTGATTTACAGCTATCAACATCTACAAAATCTTTCTGAGGATGAATTAAGTACCTACCCTGATAATATTGTCCGCCACTTCTCCATGCATAATTAAATTGATTATAGTTGTTAATTCCTTTAAATAAGAGCGATGCACCAATTTTACGTGACAACATGGAAATCGCATGATACACATCTTTGTATAAATGAGGTAATAAATCATCCTTTAGAAAACTAGTATCTACTTTTAATACATTTGGATGTAATGTAGCTAGTTGGTCAAGGATACCATTGGGATTTTCAAGTTGAATACTGACTTTTACACCTAATGTTTTTAAATATTTCATTAGATTAGATAGTTGATCCATATCTTTTGGAAATGCAGTATCTTTCACTTCTAGTATTATTTCATTTAATTTTAATCCTTTTGATTGATATTCTTCAAGTATTGCAAGTAACTGTTCACCATTATTACGAACTAGTAAATCAGCGTCATAATAAAAAGATACTAAACTATTATTTTTCTTTTCCAGTTTATTCTCTATCGCTTTGCGTTGAAGATACGTATTTACTTCTATACGAAATTCATCTGGAATGGATACATCATCAAAAAACCAATCCATACGTTGTAACTTTCCATTCTTATTTTGAAAATAAGCAATCACTTCATATCCAATAATCATTTGCGTATCTGCACTGACGATCGGCTTATAATAAGGAAGTAATTGGTCCATATCTAACATTACATCTAACGGATCCATATCTAATCCCCCTTTCGGCTATTATATCACAGCAAACAATTACCTCACTTCCTTTTTATTTAAAAAAGATGTCAAGCATTCTGTTACAACTTTTTTTGTTATCCATATAAATTCCACATATTCATGAACATTTTGTGAAGCATTTCTCAAACTCTTGTTATTTTAGTTTACGAGTATTAAGATTGTCTCTGACATGTTAACTTGATAGGATTTTACAAACTATCCATAAACATACCGATGAAAGGGGTATCTACATGAAGAAAAAGTGGGCCTATATAATGTTATTAACAGCAACAGCTTTGTTCTTAGCGGGTTGTGAACCATTACTCGTACTTGATCCTAAGGGGCCACAAGCAGCAACGACCGCAAATGTTATATGGATTTCAATTATAACAATGGCAGTAATTGTAATTGTTGTAATAGCAATGCTAGCAGTTGTTTTGTTTAAGTATAGAGCTTCAAAACAAAGTGACGATTATGAGCCACCACACATAGAAGGAAGTCCTATTGTAGAAGGAATTATTGTAGGGGTTCCAGTATTAATTGTAACATTCTTAGCAGTTGTTTCTGTTATTTCTACGTATCAAGTAGAATCTGTACCTGAAGGGTATGAAGATGAAGAGCCTTTAGTTATTTATGCATCGTCTTCTAACTGGAAATGGCACTTTAGTTATCCAGAACAAGATATTGAAACTGTAAACTATGTATTTATACCACAGGATAGAAATGTTGAATTTAGATTATATTCTCATAGTACAATCTCTAGTTTCTGGGTTCCTCAACTAGCTGGTCAGAAATATGCAATGGCTGACATGGTAAATACATTGAACGTAGTTGCAGATCACCCAGGCGATTTTGTAGGAAGAAACTCTAACTTTAATGGTGAAGGTTTTGCAGAAAATATGTTTAATGTAACCGTTATGCCTCATGACGAATTTGACACTTGGATAGAGGAAATTCATGCTACAGCAGATCCTCTTACAGAAGATAAGTTTGAAGAGTTACTAGAACCAGGTCATCTTGGTCAAATGACATTCACAGGAACACATCAAGAATTCAAACCTGCTCCTGAAGGTGAGAATAGTCCTCATAATCATGGACCATCTGAGTCTGAAGATGAAGGGCACGATCACCACTAATTTTTAAGATTCATGCAACAAGAGCATCGAAAGGAGATTCATAAAATATGAATATATTAGAAAGATTTGCCATTCCTCCGCATGACGATCCGATGCTTTATGCATCCTTAGTTGCCATTGCACTTGTTTCTATTGCGGTTGTTGTAGGCATTACCTACTTCAAAAAATGGGGATACCTTTGGAATGAATGGTTGACTACCGTTGACCATAAACGTATCGGAATTATGTATATAATTTCAGCACTTCTCATGCTTTTCCGCGGTGGTGCTGATGGAGTTATGATGCGTCTACAAACTTCAGTACCTGACAACAGTTTCTTAGATGCACAGCATTATAATGAAGTATTTACCACCCATGGTGTGGTTATGATTTTCTTCATGGCCATGGCATTTATTATAGGTTTAATGAACTATGTTATTCCATTGCAAATTGGTGCGCGAGATGTTGCATTCCCTCGCTTAAACGCACTAAGTTTCTGGCTATATTTTGCTGGTGCAATGTTGTTCAATATTTCCTTCGTTGTTGGAGGATCACCAGATGCTGGTTGGACCAACTATTATCCTCTAGCAGGACCAGAATTTAGTGAACATGTTGGTGTTAACTACTACAACTGGGCATTACAGATATCCGGTATTGGTACACTGATGACTGGTATTAACTTTGTAGTCACGATAATGAAAATGCGTGCACCAGGTATGAAATTGATGAAAATGCCAATGTTCACTTGGTCCGCTTTAATTACAAATATTATTATTGTATTTGCATTCCCTGTATTAACAATCGCCCTATTAATGGGTACTCTTGACCGTCAGTTCTTTACGAATTTCTTTACAACATCCGACGGCGGTATGGATATGATGTGGGCAAACTTATTCTGGATATGGGGACATCCGGAAGTATATATCTTGATATTACCTGCATTTGGTATTTACAGTCAGATTATCTCGACATTCTCACAAAGAAACCTATATGGTTATAAATCGATGGTAGCTTCCATGGTTATTATCTCACTATTATCCTTTGTTGTTTGGGTTCACCACTTCTTTACAATGGGTCAAGGTGCACTTACAAACAGTATCTTCTCCATTACAACAATGGCGATAGCAGTTCCAACCGGAATTAAGATATTTAACTGGCTACTGACCATGTGGAAAGGTAAAATTCGATTTACCACACCAATGCTTTATTCCATCGCATTTATTCCTTTATTTACGATTGGAGGAGTAACTGGTGTAATGCTCTCGATCGCAAGTGCTGACTATCAATATCACAACACGATGTTTTTAGTTGCTCACTTCCATAACGTAATTATTCCTGGTGTAGTATTTGCGATGATTGCAGGATTAATTTATTACTGGCCAAAAATGTTTGGTTTCTTACTAAACGAAAGAATTGGTAAATGGGCATTCTGGAATATCGTTATCGGTTTCTGTCTATCCTTCTTCCCAATGTACATCACAGGATTAGACGGGCAAGCACGACGTATGTACACGTATTCGGAAGCTTCTGGTTTCGGTCCATTAAACTTACTATCATTTGGTGGAGTAGCATTATTAACCCTAGGATTTATCCTTCTGGTATTCAATATTTACTATAGTTTCCGTCATGCACCAAGAAATGTTGGAGACGATCCATGGAACGCTCGCTCTTTAGAATGGGCTACGCATAATCCAGTTCCAGAGTATAATTTTGCTGTTACACCAACTGTAGATTCAGAAGAAGCATTTTGGGATTACAAGAAAAACGGATATCAGTTATTCAAAGAACCAATTAGTGACATCCATATGCCAAATAACAGTGGTTGGTCCATTATATTAGCAGGTTTCTTCTTTATCTTTGGTTTCTTCTTTGTATTCCATGTATGGGCTGGAGTTATTGTCGGAGCAATAGGAATATTAGGCTGTCTACTATACCGTACATTTGAAAAAGATGATGGTCACCATATCCATAAAGAAGAAATTATTGAGACTGAAAAGAAATTTGGAGGTGACAAGAAATGAAAATAGATTCTAATCAACCTCTTGAGTATAGTACCGAACAAAATAAGATGAATATCCTTGGTTTTTGGATATTCTTAGGTGCAGAGATCATGTTATTTGCTACACTGTTTACAAGCTACTTTATTTATGAAAGTCGTGTCGGTTCTGGTCCAGGCGCAGCAGAAATCTTCGAAATTGGACCTGTAATCATTAATACGATGATTTTATTAACAAGTAGTTTTACAATTGGTTTAGCAATACATGCAATGCGAATCCAACGTACTAAAGCAATGATCGGTTTTCTGATTGTTACACTCGCACTTGGTGCAGCCTTTGTCAGTGTTGAAATCTATGAGTTTATCCATTTCTATCACTTAAACGCAACATTACAAACAAGTGGTTTCACCGCAACACTATTCACTACCCTAGCAACACACGGAGCGCACGTTACATTTGGTCTATTCTGGGGAATAATGATTATTATTCAATTAGTGAAGCATGGCTTAACTGCTCAGACAGCGAATAAATCATTTATATTCTCATTATATTGGCACTTCCTTGATGTAATGTGGATCTTCATCTTTAGCTTTGTGTACTTGAAAGGAATGATGTAACATGAGAGAATTATTTCCTATGAAGCAGGTTAACGGATTTATCTTTTCCCTGCTCCTCACAGTGATTGCTCTGAGCGTCTACTTTTTAGACATGTCCTTTGCAATGGGGCTAACAATTCTTATTGTTACAGCATTCATTCAAGCTGGAGTACAATTAATTGTATTTATGCACGCAGGAGAAAGTGAAGATAAAGGTACAATATATACTAGTATATATTACGGTGCATTGATTGCATTGCTCACCGTATTCGGATCATTACTTGCAATGGTTTGGGGATATATGTAATTTGAAAAAGCCAAAGGCAAAAGTGCCTTTGGCTTTTTATATGCGTATCATTAATATAAATTTGTTCGTTGTTCTTTCTTATTAACAAAAGATTCCTCCGTTGCTACTAAGAAAATACCCATTATAAAGATGAAAGTTGCGCCCATTACCAACCCTATACCGATAGCAGTCACTGTCGGTAAACCGCTTACAAAGTATCCATAAATAAATAATAATGATCCAATTGTAATTAACGTACCACAAATAATTGACACATATTTCAGCAATTTTTGATTGATATCCATGAAACTTCATCCCCTTTGTTTACATTATGATACATGTTCAAAAAGTTGTCAATAAATTGGTTACAATTTCATGAACTAAGATATTAAAACTTGACTTTAGGTCTTTTGATTTATTTTTTTGCACATCACAGGTTAATCGTAGCAATTTAGGCGTTAACAATTTATACTAAATTTGTATTTTAATTCTTATAGGAGGTTTCATATGCGTAACAAATTTTTATCTGCACTATTTATTATTATGTTTAGCTTCACGATTATTCCAACTGTTGTATTTGCTCTTGAAGCAGACGATCCAGAATTCGAAGCATTTCTCGAGGAAATTGATTGGGATAAGGAAGAATACATTGAATACTTAGATAGTAAGTATTATTCTCTTGATGGTCTTCCTAGCACCGAATACTTAGGTATTCCTGTAACTGAAAAAACGTTAGAAGAAATTTATAATACCTATGACATAACACACGAAGAGTTAAATGAAAAATTAAGAGAGAATGGACAACTATTAGAAAATGAAGATGTGATTGAGTCTACTTGGTTTTTATTTATTGAGGATGTAGCATATGCGCTAGATCAAGGAGTAGAAGATTCTGGTGAATTTGCTGAAATAACAGATTGGGACGAAGAAATCACGGAGGAAAATATTCAAGGTCTACTTGAGTATTATGATTTTAGTTCTTCTGAAGAATTAGAAGAGTACTTAAATAGTATGAACGATTCTATCGAAAACTACGAGACAATTTGGGAACTCGAGTTAGCAGTTGACTCTTATATAGCTGGTCAAGATTTTACTTCTGATGGAACAGATGATTTTTCTGAGGGTTTCGATAATGGAATGGACTTGAGTATATGGGATACGGAGAGTTATTTCCCTACTTCAGATCCAAATTTTAACGTACTTATGGGATTAATGCCAATTGCATTTCAGGCAATCTTTTTTTAGTATAAGGTGAAATAGGTATTTACATTTAATTTTTAAAATGAGGTTAGACTATAAAATATTAATTAAAAGGACCAATATACACATCAATAAAATACTTTCTATGTACATTGCGCTTCTTTTTTATTAATTTTTTTATTTGTCTAACCTTTTTTATATCTTCTCATATATCCGGCAGTAATCCTCATTGAATAAAAGTTTGCTTGTTCGCTTTCTTACTAAGTTAATGATTTGTTCATCCAGTTAAACAAATAATCTGTCTGATATAAGTCATTTGGATATGTAATTTCACCTGTATCTCCATCCTCATAGGCCCACCGAATAAATTCATTTAATGCTGATATATATGGTTCATAAAGAAATTCAAAACTAACCGTTTCTTTTGGAAGTAAATTTTCTTTACATAATAGTGGATCAGAATAGCTCATATATGTTCTACAGGGTATTGGACGTATCTCGTAAGCCATACATTGATTCGTTTTCGTATCTAGCATTACACAAGGGAGTTGTAATTTTTTATATGCTAACTTCACATCATGAATATCCTCTTCCATATTATCAGGGACTTGCTCAAGGATATGCTTATATTTGCTAAAATATTGGTCAATATGATGGTATAATTTTTCTTTCTGTTCAGAATCAAAATTATTCATAGACATCTGAAGTAACTTAGCTTCCAATTTTGTTATAATAATTGGAAAATAGCAGCAAAAAGCACAGCCCATTTGACAAGTCGGTTGTAAAGACACCTTGTCTTCCATAGTAGAAATTTCATTAGATACTATTTTTAATAACCCCTGGAATACCCCTTTTAATTTATCATTAATTGGCTTTTCCGTTTCATCCCAATCTTCAATTACTTCATAAAATAAGTCTTCATTTATATCATAAGTTTCACTTATTTCATCACACTTTTTCCTTACTTGTTCATAATTCAAACCTTTTAGCATTTGCTTCTATCTCCTTATAACTGTCTCCTTCCTATTGTTACGTATAACCTAAAAAAAGTAAATCCTTTTTGTACATAAGAATACCGCAAGAAATCAATGTACAAGATATTGATTTCTTGCGGTATACATTTTCATTTAGCGTTGATTACTTTTCGGATCAAATGCATCTCTTAAACCGTCTCCAATGAAATTAATGGCAAGCACTGTAATAAAAATAGCAAGCCCTGGAGGCACCCATGCTTCCGGATGGTCACGTAAAATCCGAATATTTTGCGCTTCAGATATCATATTCCCCCAAGTTGGTGTTGGTTGTGGAATCCCAAATCCTATAAAACTCAACCCAGATTCTATAATGATATAAGAAGCCATCATAAGTGTCGCATTTACGACAATTGGGCCAACTGCATTTGGTATAAAATGCTTAAATATAATTCGAAAATCATTTGCTCCAATAGCATGTGCGCTCAATACAAATTCTTGTTCACGCAAGGATAAATATGTTCCTCTAATAATCCTTGTTAAACTTGGCCATGACGTTAGTGCAATTGTTGTAACAAATAAACCAATAGTAACATTATCAATTACAGCCATTATAGTAAGTACCAATACTAAAAATGGTAACATTAACATAATGTCTGCCCCACGCATAATTACACTGTCTACTTTCCCACCATAGTATCCAGCTAGTGAACCTAATACAACACCAATTACTAATGTAAAGAACATTGCACTAAATCCAACAATTAAAGATATCCTTCCTCCGTATAGAAGACGGGAAAAATTATCTTGTCCAACTCCATTTGTCCCTAATATATGTTCTTCACTTGGACCTTTCTCAATCTTTAATAGATCCGTTTTTTCAGGATCAAGGTCAGTAAATAATGGAGCAAATATACAGATTAAAATAATTAATATCAATACGATAAGACTAATTAATGCTAGTTTATTTTTTAAAAATCTACTTAATCCTATTTGAAAAGGACTTTTACTTTTTTGTTTTTTGGATAATATACCTTCTTCAGGAGCACTAGGCACTGGTTCTTGTGGCATTGATTGCATTTTCACTCACCTCAATCATAACGAATTCTAGGATCAATAACACTATACAAAATATCAGCAACTAAATTTCCAACTAAGACGAGAACACCCAAAATCATTGCAATTGCCATTACAACTGGGTAGTCACGATTGGTAACAGAGCTTAGAAACAGCGTTCCTAGTCCAGGGTATTGAAATACTTGTTCTGTGATAACAGCACCACCAAGCAGAATTCCAATTTCAAATCCCATTAAGGTAACAATCGGTAATAATGCATTTCGTAGGGTATGTTTATAAAGAACATTTCTCTCTGACATTCCTTTTGCTCGTGCAGTGCGAATATAATCACTACCTAAAACGCCCAGTACCTCAGATCGCATATATCTCATGTATGTTGCTGTACCAGCTAACCCTAGTGTTATCCCCGGTAGAATCATATGATGGATTCGATCAGCAAAACCACTAAAACCTGATGCTCCAGGAGAAGACAGTGTTCCTTGTGCAGGAAACCATCCAAGTTTAATAGATAAAAAGTAAATTGCCATCAAACCAAAAAAGAAATTTGGTATAGCTAGTCCTAAAAAGCCGAATCCAGTTGCAGTATAATCTATTAATGAATATGGTTTTCTAGCAGAATAAATACCTATCGGTATAGATACAACTAATGTAATTAATAATGCAAACACACCTAAGTATACTGTATTCATTATCCTATCCTGAATTAATTCCATTACGGAACGACCGTTAAATACAAGTGAGTTACCAAAATCTCCCTGAGCTACACCTGATATCCATCTACCATAACGAACCGGTATAGGGTCATTTAAGCCGAGTGCTTCTCTCTGCTTTTCGTACACTTCAGGATCTACTCTTGGATCTGCAAGTTGCTGTCCAGTCAGTGCGTCTCCAGGAGCTAATTGAGCAAGCGTAAAAACAATAATAGTTAAAGCTAAAAGCATCGGGAAAAATACTAATACTCTTCGTATAATATATTTCGTCATGTCATTCCCACCTTAATGTTTTTTCCTAGGAACATATATGTAAGTCCTTGTTGGTATGAACTATGCTCTTTAGTAATGGGATTCGATTTTTCTACTACCTCTACACAGCAAATAAAGAAACGACAGAAAAGAATAAATGTTGAATTGGAATATCTCGTTATCACTCAACTCGAATCTTACAGTTCCTTAAGAGCAAAATAGAAAGGAGCATACGGCCACAAATCGCACGCTCCTATACATATACTATTACTCAGAAACCCACCATAGGTGTGAATCATTTATAAAACTATATGGCATTGGATCTATTCCATTTAGGCGTTTATTATGGCCGTAAATTTTATTTTGCGCGTAAAGTAATAGCGCTGGAAGTTCATCTGAAAATAAACCTTGCCATTCACTATACTTTTCCTCACGAAAGCTTTGTTCAAAAGCATCAGGTGGTGTTAATGCATCAGCAATCAATTGATCCGATTCTTCGTTATTCCAGCGACCATAGTTATAAGGGTCTACACTTCTCCATAATCCAGATGGATCTGGGTCCCCACTTCCTAAACTCCAACCTAGTAAATATATATCCCAATCCGTATTATCATTTGTTAATTCTTCTACATATGCAGTCATTTCCTTCGGTTGACGTAGATCGATTTTAATTCCAGCCTCCTCTAAGAATTGTGCTAATATTGGAGCGGATTGTTCACGAAGCGCATTTCCGGTCGGATAATTAATGTTAACAATCCATTCTTCTCCATCCGGAGTCTCTCGGAATCCATCATCATTGGTATCAACGTATCCAGCTTCATCAAGCAATTCTGCTGCTTTTTCTGGATTATATTCATATGCTGTAGTTGCCTCCTCATCATATGCCCAAAATTGTTGTGCAATTGGAGCGTTAATAACAGATCCATGCCCATGCAGTAAATTATCAACAATAGCTTGACGATCAATTGCATATGCCATTGCTTGACGAACAAGTTTTTCTCCCACATCTTCATTTACTTCCCAATTAGCTGGATCAATCGTTCCACTTTCAACATCTGCGTCTGTTCTATGATTCATTTTAAAGCCCATTAATTGATAACCAAAATCAGTCTGTTCAATAACTTCTACATGTTCCATCCCATCTACATCTTCAAAATCAGCTGCAGGAACACCATTTGGATCAGAGATAAAATCAATTTCTCCGTTTTCTAAAAGACCAAGCATAACCGACTGATCTACAATTCTCCATACGATTTGATCTAGGTATGGTTCGTCCTTCCAATAATCAGCATGCTTTTCTAGGATATATTGTTCTCGTTCAAGCATTTCAGTAAATTTAAATGGACCCGTTCCGATTACTTCACCAGCATTTAAAGTCGCTGGATGAGAAGGCATTTCCTCAATTGGTACATCTGCAAAAATATGTTCTGGTATAATTGAAAATGCTACATCCTTCAAAATAGTTACATTTGGTTCTTCGAATTTAAAGGTAACCGTATAATCACCATCTGCAACAACACCCTCAAATTCATCTGTCTCTCCGCTATTAAATGCTTCATAGCCTACTAGTTTCTCTACATATTCAGTACGTACACCACCTGCTTCGATGTATCCAGGAGATGCAATCGATTTGTACGTAAAGACAACATCATCTGCTGTGAATTCTTCACCATCATGCCACTTAACGCCTTCTTCTAAGTTTAGCGTGATTTCTGTGTTATCATCATTGATTTCCCAATCTTTAGCTAAGTTAGGTCCAAACACTAATTCTTTATCTTGGCTCAATAAACCTTCATGCGTAAAGTCCAAGATATTTGCCTCATATGCTTCTTCATAGAAGATCGGATTAAAAACCCCAGCTGGTGCAGTATCCATTGCACCAGTAATGGTTCCACCTGATTGTGGTTCTCCAGTAGCCTCTTCACCGCCATCATCATCTTCTTCTGCAGTAGCTGGTTCCTCTGTATCGCCTTCACCTTCATCATTACCTGAACAAGCTACTGCAATTATAGAGACAAACAAGAATAGTACAGCAAGCATCAGTATTCTTTTCCATTTTCCCATTAATTTTCCCCCTTTAAATATCTTTGATAGAGTTACTAACTTAACCATTCGATAACAGAGACATCACCTCCTAATTATGTACTCCATCTTCTGTCAAGAATGCAAATGACAGGCAACGTAATGTCCATCTTCCTTTTTTATTAATGGAGGCTTTTCCAATGCACATTGTTCGAAAGCAAAAGGACAACGTGTACGGAAAGTACAACCACTCGGAGGATCTGCTGGAGACGGTAAATCTCCAGTTAATCTAATTCTCTCTTTAGTTGTTGCTACCTCATCATTCGCTTTAACGACAGGAATAGAAGAAAGTAAAGCTTGTGTATATGGATGCATTGCGTTTTTATATAACGAATGCTTATCCGCAATTTCAACAATTCTTCCTAAATACATAACAGCGACTCGATCACTAATGTGTTTTACTACACTAAGGTCATGCGCTATAAATAAATAGGTTAATCCTAAGTCATCTTGTAAATCTTTCATTAAGTTAAGGACCTGAGCTTGGATAGATACATCTAATGCTGATACTGGTTCGTCACAAATAACAAATTTCGGATTCGTAATTAATGCCCGAGCAATACTTATACGCTGCCTTTGTCCACCAGAAAATTCATGAGGATATTTTAAGCGGTCTTCTGCTCGAAGTCCTACTTTTTCAATAATGTCGATTACTTTTTTCCTTCTCTCTTCTTTGGACAAATTAGTTTGTACAATTAAAGGTTCTTCAATCAATTCTGAAATATTCATTTTAGAATTTAGCGATGCAAATGGATCTTGAAATACCATTTGCATATCTTTTCTATGAATCCGTAATTTTCTTCTACTTAAATGAGATATATCTGTCCCGTTAAACTCGATCTTTCCTTCAGTTGGGTCTAAGAGACGTAGCATCACCCGTCCTAATGTTGACTTACCAGAACCAGATTCTCCTACAATTCCCAGTGTCTCTCCTTCATAAATAGAAAATGAGACATCATCTACTGCCTTTAAATGTCCGATAGTTCTTTTTAAGACTCCACCTTTTATAGGAAAATATTTCTTCACTTCCTTCACATCTACTAAAACATTTGATTCGGCCTGCTTCATTTCTTCACCACCTCTTCTTGATAGAGATAACAACGTACAGAGTGGTTATTATCTTCTTCCACCTTTGTCAATCTTGGAATAGCTTGTTTACATTCCTCCATGACGTAAGGACATCTAGTTGAAAAGCGACAACCGATTGGGAAATCAAATGCAGGTGGTACAGAGCCTTTTATCGTTCCTAATCGTTCGATATCTTGATTTATATCTGGCAAACTTTCTAATAACCCTTTCGTATAGGGATGTTTGGTATGATGTAGTAATTCTGACACGGTTCCTTCTTCTACAATTTGCCCTCCGTACATAACGATAATTCGGTCAGCATATTCTGAAACTACACCTATATCGTGCGTAATTAATAGCACTGCCATATGAAATTTTTCTTTCATCTCTTGTAATAAATCTAGAATTTGCGCTTGTATCGTTACATCAAGGGCGGTAGTAGGTTCATCAGCGATTAATAGTTTAGGGTCACAAGATATCGCCATAGCAATCATGACACGTTGACGCATACCTCCAGATAATTGATGTGGATACTCATCTATAACTTGTTCTGCACGCGGAATTCCTACAAGTTTTAATAAATGTATTGCTTTTACTCTTGCTTTTTGTTTATTTATCTTTTTGTGTTTTCTTAACATTTCGATAATTTGATTTCCAATTGTGTATACTGGATTTAAAGAAGTCATTGGTTCTTGAAAAATCATTCCTATATCATTTCCTCTTATTTTCGTCATTTGCTTAGAGGTAAGATTTTGGATTTCTTCATTATGTAATTTAACAGTTCCGTCAATAATTTCCCCAGGTTTATTAATTAGCTGCATAATTGATAATGCAGTAATACTTTTTCCACTTCCTGATTCTCCTACAATCGCCACTGTCTCTCCTGGGGATACATGGAATGACACTCCATCCACTGCTTTTGCAACTTTTTCTTTTTCTAAATTAAAATATGTTTTTAAATTTGCAACATCAAGTACTGGTTCCTTTTTCATTCGCACACTCCATTCCCAAACTTTTTGGATATTCTTAACTAGGGATATATAACTAGTTAGTAAATTTGAATTCATATTATACTATAACTCATAAACTGTCAACGGAATATACAGAATTTTATTAAAAATACCAAAATTCGACATAATTAAATAAAAAATGCACTTCTTTTTTTAAAAGAAATACATTCGAATATACATTATATTTTATGGTAGTAAAAAGAATAGGACACAAAAGTAATGAAAAATTGTACCCGCAATAACAAATAAATGCCAAATCATATGATGAAATTTAAACCCTCTCCACATGTAAAAAATCGTTCCTAATGTATAGCATAATCCCCCTGCAACGAGGAGGTATACCCCACTACTTTCTAAGTTATTTGTTATTTGTGACCACCCTATTACAATAAGCCAGCCCATCGCTATATATAATAACGTAGAGGTAAATAGGAATCTCTTTACAAAATATACTTTAAATATAATTCCAAATAAAGCGATCCCCCATACAACACCAAAGATACTCCATCCCATCGCTCCTTGAATAACCAATAGAGTAAACGGAGTGTATGTTCCAGCTATAAATAAATAGATAGAGGAATGATCAAGTATCTCAAATACATCTTTTGCTTTTCCTTTTGGTAAAGCATGTACAAATGTAGAAGAAGTATATAAAATCACCATAGTCGCACCAAATATAGTAAATGTCACAACATGTAATGCTGTCCCATTAAGTGCTGATGAAACAATTAACACAACTAATCCAGCTATACTTAATAAAGCGGCAACACCATGAGTTATGGCGTTTGCAATTTCTTCTCCTTTTGTAAAAATATGTGTATTTGCCAATTCAATCATCCTTCTTTCCAAACAATAATATATCTACTGTAAAATATTACATGTCCAAAAGCGAAAAAGCGAATAAAATCGTATGTATATTTTTTTCTGATCATGATATACTTTAGATACAGAACATTTGTTCCTATTTAAAAGAGGAGGTTCGTTCAATGTACCCATTACTTCTTCATTCTACACAACAAAAAGAAAAGATAATAATAATATATATAGATCAGCATGATAATATAACACAACGAACTGTTCAAGTAGTCACGATAAAATCTGATTCGATTCTTGCATTTTGTTATTATCGAAAAGAAATCCGTTCTTTTCATCTTGACCGGATATTGTCTGTTGGGAAATCACCGTGGCAAGTGAGATATGGTGCATGACAATGAATGATCGCGGAAGTATAAAATGGACAGCTATGATGCTACCAGAACATGTCGAATATCTTAGAAAGAAGAAAAAAGAAGCTCAAAAGATTTCTAAACCTGTTATCGATGTTCAGCAACTTGAATATATGGAACAGCAACTACGGTTTGCTACGAACAATAATTCAAGTATCATCATTACTTACTATGATGACGGAAATATACAAACTACTTCGTGTCAGGCATCACATATAAAAATAACAAAGGAATATCTCCAACTATATATGGATAATGATACACTATCACTCCCTCTACACAGCCTTGTGAATATAGAACCTGAATGAGGAGTAGTACTAGATACTCCTCATTCAACCAAAAACTGTATGCTGGAGTAAATTTTCAATTTCAGTCCAATCATATTCTTCTTCCATTTTTTCTTTTATAAATGACAATATATGAACGGCTTCTATCTCAAAATAAAGTATTTGGTCCATAGACGTCATCGGAATATAAGAACCAAATAGTTGAATCCATTTTTTTATTTGATGAACAGGCGCTTCAATCACCTTACTTATTCCTATTAGACTAATAACATACATGGTTTCACCAACCTTATATCTTTTACAGATTAGAATGTATATATGGAACAATTCTATACTAGCGTGCAATAGTGGAAGTACCATGTGATAAGTCTAAAAAAAGTAAGTAATTTATATGACATTGAACAAAAAGAAATATGCACCCCAAAATTCAATCTTTAAGGGTGCATATGAATATATACTATTAATTCTCTTCTAAAACCGTTTTAGCAATACCTTCATCTAAATCTTCAAAATCATCGTAGGAAATTGTCTGGTATAGCTCTTTCCTTGTTTGCATATCCGATAAACCATTCTTTTGACTGCCTTCTTTCCGAATGGTTGAAAAGATTCTTTCATAGGCTTTTGCTGCAACTCGCAAAGATGTAACGGGATATATGACAATGTCAAAGCCCATTTCTTCAAATTCATCTGCTGTTAGATAAGGGGTTTTCCCAAATTCAGTCATATTAGCAAGTAATGGTGCATCAATCTTTTCTGAAGCAAGACGAAATTCTTCCTCATTTTGCAATGCTTCTGGAAATATAATATCCGCTCCTGCTTCCACATACGCTTGTGCTCTTGAAATAGCATCATCCAAGCCTTCAACTGCACGTGCGTCTGTTCGAGCAACAATAACTAGAGTTGGAGCTACTTCTTTAATGGCTGTAATTTTTTGAAGCATCTCTTCTGTACTAACTAACTGTTTTCCATTTAAATGCCCGCACTTTTTGGGCAATTTCTGATCCTCTAATTGTACTGCAGCCACATTCGCCTCTACCATTTCACGTGCGGTTCTGACAACATTTAAAACTCCACCAAAACCTGTGTCTATATCAACAAGAATAGGCAAATTAGTAGCCCGTACAATATCTCTAGCCCTTTCAGCTATCTCTGTTGAAGTAACAATTCCTAAGTCAGGCAAACCACGACTTGCTGTATACGCTGCTCCTGAAAGGTAAAGCGATTGGAACCCTGCTTCTTTGGCAATCAGTCCAGCCATCGCATCATGTGCACCAGGAATTTGAACAATACCTTTTTCACTTACTTGGGATCGAAATTGACTTGCTAACTCTTGTTGTGATATAGGTTGGTCTACTATCCAAGCCATTTATAAGTCCTCCTTATTTTACAAATAAATCAACAAAGTCCGTTGTATTCATTTGTTGTACCTCTTCAAAGTTATTAGTGATCTTTTGTATGCGTTCACTCTGTTTAGCCGTAAATTGTGTAGATAAATTATATGCATACTTCTCCAAAATCTTAGGGACTGCTTCATCACGACGAAAGCGATGTCCTAATGGATATTCACAATCAATAACATCTGTAGAAGTTCCATCTACAAAATGTACTTGTATTGCATTCGCAATTGAACGCTTCTCAGGATCTAAGTAATCCTTTGTATAGGATTCTTTCTCGACGGTTACCATTTTTTCACGTAATTCATCAATACGCGGATCAGCAGCAACATCATCTTCATAATCTTCTGCAGTAATATTTCCTTTCAAAAGCCCGATAGCAGCAATATACTGCAAGCAATGATCTCGGTCAGCCGGATTGTGTAATGGACCTGTCTTATCGATTATACGAATAGCAGATTCATGGGTTGTAATCGTTATTTCTTTAATTTCATCAAGACGTTCTATTATCTCAGAATGCAATTGAACAGCTGCTTCAGCTGCAGTTTGCGCATGAAATTCTGCAGGATACGATACTTTAAATAAGACATTCTCCATCACATAACTGCCTAAAGAACGACTTAACTTTAACTCCTGTCCTTTAAATAGAACATCTTGGAATCCCCAGCCTTTTGCGGTAAGAGCAGTTGCATATCCCATTTCTCCTTTTATAGCCATTAAAGCTAATCGAACTGCTCTACTTGTAGCATCTCCAGCAGCCCAGGACTTTCTTGAACCTGTGTTTGGAAAATGACGATACGTACGTAAACTTGAATTATCAATCCAAGCATTAGATAATGCATTTTGTATCTCTTCTTTCGTACCGCCAAGCATTTTTGTTACAACGGCAGTAGTAGCAATTTTCACATATAAAACATGATCCAATCCAACTCGATTCAAACTATTCTCTAGAGCTAATACACCCTGAATTTCATGTGCTTTAATCATCATTTCAAGTATTTCTTTTACTTTAATAGGCTCTTCACCTTTTTTTAATCTTTCTTGACTTACATAATCAGCAACAGCTAAGATTCCACCTAAATTATCTGACGGATGTCCCCATTCAGCTGCAAGCCAAGTGTCATTGTAATCTAACCAGCGAATCATTGCACCAATGTTAAAGGCACCTTGCACTGGATCCAACACATAGGAAGTACCAGGTACTCTGCTACCATTAGGTACAACTGTACCTGGTGCGATCGGACCTAATAATTTTGTACATTCTGGATAATTCAACGCTAAAATCCCACAACCCAAAGTATCAATTAATACATGATGTGCAGTTCTATATGCTTCTTCACTCGTAATTTCTGTGTGAAGTACATATTCAGCTATCTCTTCTATAATTTGATCTGTCTTATTTATCGTCTTTACTTGTTCCATAAAAATAATGTCCCCTCTCCGAACTTAATAATCTTTTCCGATATATTTCACTCTTGGTCTAAAAATACGATTATTTGCGTGCTGTTCAGCAATATGCGCTGCAAGACCGGCTGTACGCGCACTAAAAAAGATTGGTGTATAGAGCGAAATCGGTATACCCAATTTCCAATAAACAGGAGCTGCATAATAATCCAAATTAGGATACAATCCTTTTTCTTTTTTCATTACTTCCTCTCCTGCTTCACACATTTCCAATAATGTATAATCATTATCTTTTTCACAAAGCTTCTTTAAAGCTTCTTTCGTAATTAGCGCACGCGGATCCATCTTTTTCATATATACTCGATGTCCAAAGCCCATAATTTTCTCTTTATTTTCTAACTTTTTATATAATAATTGTTGAAATTCTTCTACGGAGTCCACTTCATTCAACATATACATAACGGCTTCATTAGCACCGCCATGCAGATTTCCTTTTAGTGAAGATATTGCGCCAGTTAGAGCACCATACATATCTGAGTTAGTGGAAGATATAACTCTCGCAGTAAATGTTGAGTTTGGCATCTCGTGTTCACTATATAAAAGCAATAAACGATCAAATATCTCCACTTCTAAATCTGACGGTTCTTTCCCTGTAATCATGTATAAAAAGTTCGCACTGTAAGATAATTCGTTCGCTGGTTGAATCGCTTCTTGATTGTTTATAATTCGATAACTATTTACAGTTATCGTCGGCAATTGTCCTAGCAGTTGATAAGCACGATCCTTATTATTACTAGCTGAACGATCATCAATTTTCTTATCGTATCCTGCAAGTACAGATAATGCAGTGCGCATTCCATCCATTGGATGTGTTTCCTTTGGTAATAGTTTTAAAATCTCCAATACTGCTTGAGGAACTTCATAATGATCTTTCAACAATTTCTCTGTATTTGTTTTTTCTACTTTTGTTGGTAGATCCCCTTCCAAAAGTAAATGAAGAATATCTAAGTAATCCTGTTTTAAAGATAATTCGATAAGGTCATGCCCATTAATAATAATCTTTTCCTTATCAACGTCTAAAAAAGATATCGCTGTTTCTGAGGCAATCACACCATCTAAACCTGGAACAAATTTTTCTTCTGTCTTCAATTTCATTCCTCCTCATTTTATTTTTGAAAGCGCAGTCAAATGATAGATAACAAATTACCTTTCAACTAATATACCTTTATTATAATATTGATTAGAAAATTAGAAAAATATATAATATTAATAAATAAACATAAAAAATTTCTATATCACATGCTTCGGGAGGGATAAAACCATGCATTTACAGGATTGGCAAATGTTATCTACATTGTATGACACAGAAAATATAACCCAGGCTGCTCATCAATTATTTCTAACACAACCCACCCTTACATCACGGATCAAAAAATTAGAATCCTATTATGGAATACAGATCATTATGAGAAAACGAAGAGGAATTGCTTTTACACCAGAAGGGGAACAATTGGCACATCATGCACAGCATATGTTACAGGAGCAGCGAAAGATTGAAGAAAAATTAGATAATATGAAAAATCAAGTTACAGGTACATTACGCGTAGGAGTTTCAAACTTTTTTGCATCCAATAAAATGCCCAAACTGCTCCAATTATTTAAAGAAGAATATCCTGATGTTGAATGCCAAGTTGTAACTGGATGGAGCAGTGAAATGCATCGATTGCTTTTGAATCATGATGTACATATTAGCTTTATAAAAGGAAACTATCCGTGGAAGGAAAGAAAACAATTATTGTACGAAGAAGAAATTTGCATCGCATCACCTTGGGAGTTTTCTTGGGACGAGTTGCCGGAACTTCCAAGAATTGATTATTATACAGACGATCATATGCGAATGATGGTTGATAATTGGTGGCATCACCATTATACACAAAGTCCCAATATTACAATCCATGTCAATCAGGTTGAAACTTGCAAAGAAATGGTGGTACATGGTTTAGGATATGCAGTGGTTGCTAATCTCGTAGTTAGAAATAACCCAGAATTAATTGTTAAGCCAATCATAGATGAAAATAACGAACTCATTAAAAGACAGACATGGATGTATTACCCTGAAGATGCATTACAAATGAATGTCGTTCGTGCATTTGTAGATTTCATTCAGACCATTGATGTTAAATCTTTATAACCTGAGAAATAATAAGATTGCCAAAAAGACAAAGATATATTTAAAAAACTAGCATATAAGGCCAAGGTGAGACAACAGAGTAAAGTATATTTACCAATTGTATTAATCTGTATGTCTCATCCTGCTTTTTATAAATAATATATTGCCAAAGTTTCACGTTAATTGTACCCAGTCTGGAACTCGCATTTTACAAAGAAGTTCGACTTCCTTTTCACGAGTATACAGATAAGAACTATTTTCTATTAAATCTTCATCTACAAATCCAGGATGTGTCATAATCTCTACAGAAAGAACATTTTCTTCTTTTAATTTTTCAAAAAGATTATCAGTAACACCATCTTGATAGAAGTCAGTCCATAGCTTTTCAGTCCAGCAAATATCTGGATAACCCTTCAACGAATCCGCATAGCGTACAGGGACTTCATATTCCCTAGCTAACCTTAAAATAACATCTACTAATGGTGGCCATGCATGGATATGGTGATGACTATCTATATGATTCAATGTCAAACCAGTTTCCTTAAATGCTTCTAGTTGAGCTCTCCACTCTTTTTCAACTTCTTCTACTAAAGGCGGCTCCATATCTCGATAACTACTGGTAAACTTAAAATCACCATTTGATTGTATCAAAGAAATGGTATCATTTAAGATTGGTTTTCCCCATGTTAAAACAAGATGTACTCCCACTTTCAACTCGTGATTTTTCTTTGCCTGTTCAACAGCATATTCTACTGACAATCCATTCATCATTAGAGTCGTTGATGTAATACATCCTTCTCTATGTGCTTTTATAATTCCATCCGTTACACCTCTCGTTAATCCATAATCGTCCGCATTGATTTCAACTCTCATTGTTATCCCTCCATTATTTAGTCTAATTCTGGATACTTTCGTTCTATTGTAAAGTTAGTCTTATCTCCTCGGAAAAACGACTTTGAAAATTCTATATTTCGTCCCTGTTGATCTTCTGCGATTGTTTCTATGTAAAAACATGGTAGTCCTGGTTCACATTCTAGATATTTACAAATTTGATCATCTGCAAGGGTTATTTCCATATTCTCATAAGTTTTAGCAATAAATACGTTGAACATATCGCTTAGCGACTTATATAAAGAGGTTTCCACATGTGTATGGGTAATTCCTGGTGCAATATACCAGGGTATAAATGCTATTTCATACTGCGTCGGCTGACCATTTGCTTTACGAACACGTTCAATCCGTTGTATGGGGTCTTTCATATTAACATCTAAATAGGAAACAATCACTTCATCAGCTGCAATTACAGAAATATCTAATACTTCAATTTCCGATACTTTCCCTTGAATAGCTAACTGATCACTATAACGCTTGACAGTCTGGGTCAATGTCTGTTTGACTTTCTCATCAGCTACAAATGTTCCACTTCCTTGTTGACGAACTAAATAGCCTTCTAGTGTTAGTTGGTTCAATGCTGTACGTACAGTGGTACGGCTTACATTAAAATCTTTGCAAAGATCTAACTCTGGTGGGATTTTTTCTCCACTTTTGTATTGATTTGTTTTAATTCGATGTAATAACTCCTGCTTAATGTAAGCGTGTAAAGATTGGCTTTTATCCATTACCTTACTCCTCTTTCACTGTTTTTATTTAGTTTACAAGATTTGAAACTAATTGACAATTATTTATGTTATAACAACTAGATAAAATTGTATGGACAATATAAAATTTGTATGATACATTTTTAATTAGTTGTCTAAACATTTTAAATTCAAGCGATTACAATTTGTAAAGGAGCATTAGATTATGACATTAAAACTCGTTATTATCGGTGGTGGTTCAAGTTACACTCCGGAGATTATTGAAGGAATTATTCAACGTCAGGATACTTTTCCTGTAAATGAGATTGTTCTAGTTGATATTGAATCAGGCCAACATAAACTAGAAGTTATTGGCAATCTTGCAAAAAGAATGATTCAACAAGCGAATGCGAATATTAATCTTTCATGGACACTGAATCGTAGACAAGCATTAGTCAATGCAGATTTTATTACTACTCAAATTCGAGTTGGTGGACTTGAAGCACGTGCAATAGATGAACGTATTCCGCTTAAGCATGGTTTTATTGGACAGGAAACAAATGGTGCAGGTGGCATTATGAATGCTTTGCGAACAATACCTGTGTTAATGGAAATCGCAAAAGATGTACAAGAAATTTGTCCAAATGCGTGGATTGTTAACTTTACAAATCCAGCAGGAATAGTTACAGAAGCACTTCTAAATTATTCTAGTCATCCGAGAGTAATAGGAGTTTGCAATATCCCTATTAACACGCAGCATTCCACTGCCGAATTATTAAATGCAAACCCCAAAGAGGTACAAATTGAATTTATTGGACTGAATCACTTTATTTTTGGCAAGAAGGTTCTTGTAAGCGGAGAAAATCGAACGGAAGAAGTATTCGATAAACTTGCTAATTGGAAAGGCAATTATACACCAGCAAATATAATGCCTTTAGATTGGTCAAAAACATTCATTCAATCTACAAAACTATTACCTAATCCATATCATCAATATTATTTCCAAACACAAACAGTCCTCCAAAAAGATTTACAAGCATATAAGGAAAATGGCACACGAGCGGAAGTAGTACAACAATTAGAAGAATCCTTATTTAGTTTATACCAACAACCAGAAGTAAATACAAAGCCAAATGAACTTGAAAAAAGAGGTGGAGCATTTTATAGCAAAGTTGCATGTAGTTTGATGGACTCCATCTACAATAATAAGAATGATATACAAACAGTAAATACACAGAATCATGGCACGATTACTGATTTACCAAATGATGCAGTAATTGAAGTTAATTGTGTAATAACAAAAGATGGTCCAAAACCAATTTCCATTGGAAAGATTCCAGCTCCTGTAAAAGGTATAATCCAAAATATGAAAGCAATGGAAGAACTCACAATTCAAGCTGCATTATCGGGAAAATATGAAGATGCTTACAATGCGTTTGTTATGAATCCATTAATTCAAGACGAAAAGAAAGCGAAAGTGTTACTTGATGAACTTTTAGAAGCTCACAAATCTTTTCTACCACAATTTAAACAATAGGAGGAACAAAGCATGAATAACAAATTTATGCAGAAATTTATTGAAATTGCTGGTCGTATTGGCTCACAACGTCATTTAGTTGCAATACGTGATGGTTTTGTTGCTATTATGCCTTTAATTATTATTGGATCATTAGCTGTGTTAATTAATAATTTTCCAGACTTCGGGAATTTTAGTCTAGTTGAAATGTTAAATAGTATTTTTGGTGAGGGTAAATGGCAGGTAGTCGGCGGAAGTATATGGAATGGTACATTCGCTGTATTAGGACTACTTATATCATTTTCTATCGCATATAATTTAGCTAAGTCCTATGAAATAGATGGTTTATCTACAGGTTTAATTTCCGCAGCAGCTTTTATTATGCTTGTCCCGACGACTGTTGATGGTGGATTGAATTTTGAATGGCTGGGAGCACAAGGACTATTTGTTGCTATTATTTTATCCATGCTTATAACAGAGTTTTTCCGATTACTCATGAATAAGAACATTACCATAAAAATGCCAGAAGGAGTTCCTGAGGGGGTTTCCAGATCTTTCTCTGCTTTAATACCAGCGATTATTATTCTTGTTCTTGTTGGTCTATTCCATGCTTTAATTAGTGTTTTTTCTGGAATTAGTATATTTGAATTAATATTTAATCTAATACAAGAGCCTCTCCAAGGACTAGGAAATACATTACCCGCAGCGATTATTGTTGCCTTCTTAAACCATTTATTGTGGTTCTTTGGGCTGCATGGTACAAACATTATCGGATCAGTAATCGAACCGGTATATTTGCCTCTGATTGAACGAAATGCAGATTTATTTCAAAAAGGTATGTCCGCATTTGATGTGCCAAATGTTGTAACAAAACCATTTTTAGATACATTTGTTTTTATGGGTGGTTCAGGAACCACAATTGCTCTGCTGATTGCCATATTTATTGTTATCAGACATGAAAAAAATCATCCATACCGAGAAGTCGCAAAATTATCAACACCAGCCGGTTTATTTAATATAAATGAACCAGTAATTTTTGGATTACCAATTGTTTTAAATCCAATCTTTTTAATTCCTTTTATCCTTGTACCTGTTACCTTAACAACAATCTCTTATTTTGCTCTGTCATTAGGGCTTGTACCAAAAACTGTTGCTATACTTCCATGGACAACACCACCTATTTTAAGTGGATATCTTGTCACTGGCGGAAGTATACGTGGAATCATTTTACAGCTCTTTAACTTAACTATAGCCGTCCTATTATATATTCCATTTATTATGGCAGGTGTTCGTTCAATGAGAGAAAAGATGGGAGGTCAAAAATAATGACCACACAACAAGAAGAATTACAAGTTCTTTCATTTCAAATCATATTACATGCAGGAAACGCTAGGTCTGAAGCAATGGAGGCATTACAGCTTGCTAGAAATGGAGAATTTAACAAAGCAGAATTAAAGCTAGATGCTGCTGATAAAGAATTTGCAGAAGCTCATCATATACAAACATCTCTATTACAAAGTGAAGCAAATGGAAACGTTCCAGATTTTTCTATTATTCTTATCCATGCTCAAGATCATTTAATGAATGCTTTAACAGTTAAAGATTTAGCAATCGAAATGATCACTATGCAAAAACAAATAAGAAACTTGGAGGAGAGATAACATGAAGATTCGTCTCGTATGTTCGGCTGGCATGTCTACTTCCATGCTTGTTAAAAAAATGGAAACTGCAGCAATAGAAAAACAATTAGAAGTAGAAATTGACGCAATTCCTGAATCACAATTAAAAAATCATTTATCAGATCTGGATGTTGTTTTAATTGGTCCTCAAGTTCGATATTTAGAGAAAAAAATTCGTGAATTTGTTGAACCAAAAGGGATAAAGGTTGCTGTTATTGATCAAATGGCTTACGGTTTGGTTCAAGGTGATAAAGTATTAGAACAAGCAATTAATTTAAAAAACAGTTAAAACAAGTTTAGTTTTGCGCATAAGATTCCAGATATCACTTTTGATAGATGGAATCTTTTCTTATTTAAAAAGGTAGTGATAGCTATGTATACCAAGCAATACTATCTAATCAATAGGTTTTGTAAACGAATTGATTGTCTTATATCGTTCCATTTACAGATATTTTGCCCAACGATCCTAATTATTTTTTATAAGATAAAGGATTTCATAGTAAGGTTATTGAATATTATATACAAATGGAGGCGATCAATATGTATGAACACATATCAAATCATATGAAGCGAGTACGTGGGATCACATTAAATTCTCTAGAGAAGATTCCTGAAGACTTAGCTGATCATATCCCAGACACATATCGAAATAATATTAGGTGGAATTTGGGACATATTATAGTCGTTCAAGAGAAGCTTATATTTGAAGTAATGAATGAAAAGCTAAAAATCCCGAAATTTTTTATCGAATACTTTAAACCTGATACTAGTCCGAATGAATGGAAAGGAACGCCGCCTAGCTTTGATGAAATAGCTAAAGAATTAACCCTTCAAATTGATAGAATTGACAACTATGCACCTTATCACTTAGAAGAGGCTCTGCCTACTCCTTTTATCAATAGTTCAAAAATGCAATTTGATACTTTTTCAGAAACATTGTTATTTAGTTTTTATCACGAAGCTCTTCATATGGAGACAATTAAGCGTATTTATCGACTTGTAAAATAAATGTTGTTTTAAAGAATTATACAAGGGGAATGTTTTTTCATGTGACCAAATAGTTTAAGTTTAAGTATTAGGAGGCTCACTTTGTATATAATCCTATTTGATGGTGAATGTAATGTTTGTGATTCAAGTGTTCAGTTTATTTTAAAAAGAGATCAAGAAGGTATATTCTCCTTCGCCTCTCTACAAAGTGAAGCAGGGAAATATTTAGGAGAACAAAATAATATTCCTGATGATACGGACAGTATGGTACTTGTAAAAGAAAATAATAATGTGAAAATAAAATCAAATGCAGTACTTGATATTTGTAGAAACTTACCATTTCCTTGGAAATTTTTATACGCATTTTCGATTGTTCCAACCCCTATTCGAGACAAAGCTTATGATTGGTTCGCCAACAATCGATTTAAATGGTTTGGTAAAAAACAACAATGTAAACTCCCTACCCCCGAAGAACGACAAAGATTTATCGAATCCGTTGAAGATATAAAATAAAAGAGGAACCTCTCACTGAAAGAGGTCCCTCTTTTATTGTTAGAAAACTTATTTCTTTTGAATTGGAAACATGATAACATTTCCTTTTTTCTGTTGGTATATTTCTTTTAACTTACTTACAACTAATAATCCATGCTCTCCAACTAAGCCCAAAAGATAATTAATTCCATCTTTATCACCAAAAATCCATCGATCTAATTCTTTATCATCGTATTCTGGATGTGTTAACTGATAATACAAACCAATTCTAGTTGACTCATTCATCAAGTTGTCATAAGTAGCATTATAAATATAATAATCATTAAAGTAATTCGTTTTAACTACTCCGAGTCCTAACTTTTCAACCCAATCATAATCCAGTTGATGATTCTCTACTCCATATAATCTCTCCACCCGATTAAAGTCAAATTCCGTATTAGTCATTACTTCTATATCTAAATAACTTTGTAATGCAGCTGCGTCAATATAAAACATTCTTTTTCTTTCTTGATTCATCGTTTTTCTCCCCCTTAACGACATTTGCTTACTTTAATAGACGGTACACTATACGAAAAAGAAGCAAAAAAGTCATAGAAAATTCTATGACTTTTATATTCATTTACTCCATATCTACTTGAAGGTTATTCTTTTTATTACTTTTTGCTTTTATAAAGAATAGAATTGTGAAGATAACTGTCAATACAAGTCCGATAATGAAAGATATATTTAAATCTAATTGGAATCCAATCTTCGCATTAAGAATATATACAAGAACCATATATGTCATAAAAATGGCTGGTACCATAGATACGAAGTAGTTCTTTCCTTTCACATACAGATACATCGTGGCAATCCATAATGCTAGCATTGCTGTTGCTTGGTTTGCCCAAGAGAAATATCTCCATAACACATTAAAATCAATCGTTGTTAAAAAGTATGCAATAACGAATAATGGAATAGCGATCATTAAACGATTAGCAACTTTCTTTTGGTTAATATTTAAATAATCCGCAATTATAGATCTCGCTGCACGGAAGGCAGTGTCCCCTGAAGTAATAGGTAAAATAATCACACCAATTACCGCAATCGTCCCCGCAACTGCTCCTAATAAAGTAATAGCAATTTCACTCACTGCTGCAGAAGCTGTGCCATCTGCAATTACTTGACTTAAGGTTTGTCCATCAAAAATACTCATTGCTGCTGCAGCCCAAATCATAGCAATAATTCCTTCTGCAATCATCATCCCATAAAATATATATCTACCTTGTGATTCTTTTTGGGTTGTTCTAGATATAATCGGCGATTGTGTTGCATGAAATCCTGATAAAGCTCCACAAGTAATCGTAAAGAATAAAATAGGGAATATTGGTAAGTTATCTGGATGCATATTTTGTAGCGTAAGTTCTGGTATTTTATAATCGGAGAATACCAGTGCTGCACCTATTAATACTGTTCCTATTAATAAAATTGCTCCAAAAAAAGGATAGATTCGGCCAATAATTTTATCAATTGGTAGAATGGTAGAAAGAAAATAATAGAGTAAAATAGCCCCTAAAATAAATACAAACGCAACTTTTCCATCTAGTAGAATATCGATCAAAGAAGCTGGAGTAGTTAAGAAAACGGTACCAACTAAAATTAATAAAAGAAGTGAAAAAGCATTAACAATATGTCTCGAAAAACTTCCTAAAAATTTTCCTGCAAGCTGTGGTATATGTGCCCCACGATTTCGTATAGATATCATACCTGTTAAATAATCATGAACCGCTCCTGCAAAAATCGATCCAATGACAATCCATAAAAATGCAACTGGCCCAAATAACGCACCCATAATAGGGCCAAAGATAGGTCCTGTACCCGCAATGTTTAATAGTTGAATTAAAGCATTTTTCTGTTTATGCATTGGAAGGTAATCTACTCCATCGTTTTGTGATATAGCAGGAGTCTGTCTCTTATCTGATGGTCCAAATAACTTTTCAATAAATTTACCATACGTAAAATATGCAATAATTAATAAGATAATAGCTGTGAAAAATGTTATCATGTATATCCCCCATAACCTATGATGTAATCGCTTCCATAATACTATTATATCTTTTAAGCGATAAATATCAATATATTTTCGCTAATAAAATTTCTATACGTTTAAATCACCATAAAAAAATCAAGAATAACATGGATTGTATTCTTGATTACTAATTTTTTCCATTCATTGAATCAATTTCAAATGCTGACTCAGTTATGAAAGTCTTTTATTTTCTTATTTACGCTTATTTGTTCACGATCGGTAAGTATTTCAATGACAACTGGTGAGTGCTTTGCATGTTCAAGTGCGATTGGAAAAACATGTTCAAATTCTAGAAAACTAGAAACTTGATACCCTTTTCCTCCTAAACTTTGGATATACGATTTAAATGAAATATTTCCAAGGTCTGTCGCTATTACTTTTTTCGGATAATGTATTTCTTGATGCATTCGAATTGTTCCATACATTTTGTTATTAAAAATCAGGCTTAACATACCAACTTTATATCTCACTGCTGTTTCTAATTCTTGTGCCGTCATCATAAAACCACCATCCCCAGACAGTGATATAATCGTTTTATCTGGACATGCTATAGCCGCTCCAATTGCAGAAGGTACACCATACCCCATTGCTCCTGATGTCGGTCCAATATAGGTGTTTTTATGGTTAAATTGAAAATAAGTATGTAGCCATCCTGCAAAATTCCCCGCATCATTTGTAATGATATATTCATTGTTTAATCGCTGTTGTAAATAAGCAATGATTTTACTTTGAATATCCTGTTTTTGATATAGTTGTTTTATCGATTCTATTTGCTTCGTACGTCTTTTGTCCACCCATTCTTTCCAGACAAAGTCACCTGATCCCTTTACCTCTTCAATACTAATCGGCCGTATTGACAATAATGCTTCCTTTATATCTGCTACTATACCTAAATCTGGTGGATATACATTTCCTATTGTTTCAAAAGATATATCAATATGCACCAGTCGTTTATCATTTGTAATAATAGAATAGTCTTGCGTAGTAACCTCCGATAATCTTGAACCAAAAGCAAAGATAACATCTGCTTCATTTACAGACTCTCGTATTTCAGATGTAATACCTAATCCCAAATGTCCAAGATATAAATTATGATTATTTGGGAAAACATCATGCCGCCGAAAGGCTGTCATTACAGGTATTTGAAATGCTTCAGCAAATTCAAGAAGTGCATCTTCCGCACCAGAAAAACGAATGCCACCACCAGCAATAATCAAAGGTTTCTTGGCAATTTGTAAAAAATGCTGGAACATGGATATTTCTTTTATCGATGGTGCCGGACGCGGAATACTAACAGGTGCTTGAAATGTAAATTCGCCTTCTTCATAAAGGATATCTTCAGGCAAAGAGATTACTACTGGTCCTGGCCTGCCGGTTTTAGCAATCCGAAAAGCTTTAGCGAGTATTTCAGGTATACGATGTACATCTGTAATTTCCACAGCCCATTTGGAAATCGGTCGAAAGAAACTTTCTAAATCCACTTCCTGAAACCCTTCTCTTCCTCTAAACTTTGTACTTACTTGTCCCAGCATTACAACCATTGGAGTAGAATCTTGATACGCAGTATGCACACCGATGGATAGATTACTTGCCCCCACACCTCTCGTCGCCATAACTATTCCTGGTTTCTTTGTAGCTTTTGCATATCCTTCCGCCATAAAAGCAATACCACCTTCGTGACGACCTGAAATTACTTGTATTTCTTGCTCATCATAAAGAGCATTTAATACCGGAAGATAGCTTTCGCCAGGGACACAAAAAACCTGTGTAACTTCTTCTCTTCGTAATCCTTTCACAATAGCATCTGCTGCATTTAAATAAATACGATGTTGATTCATATTACTTTCCTCCATTTATCCAAGAATCCAAACGTTGAACTGCTTCTACCAACCTTTCTTCTGGTACTGTTAATGCAATTCGAAAGTATCCTTCTCCTTGATTACCAAACGCTGAACCTGGAGTTACAATTACATGTACCTGATCAAGAACTTGTTCCGTAAAAGAACTTGAAGTATAGCCGTCTGGAACTTTCACCCATAAAAAAATCGTCCCTTTGGTTTTCTCTACTTGAAAGCCAGCTTTTTTTAAAAGTTGCCATGTTTTCAACATACGTTGTTCCATTGTTTGATGTATTGTGCGAATCTCAACTTCACTTTGTTCTAATGCTTTTTTTGCTGCAAGTTGAATTGGTATAAATTGGCTAGTATCAATATTACTTTTCAATGTAGCTAACGCTTGAATGACACTCGAATTTCCAACAATATACCCAATTCTCCAACCAGTCATATTAAAATTCTTAGATAATGATCCTAATTCTACCCCTACCTTTTTGGCATCTTCTACTTGAAGTAGACTTGGAGATTTATAGTTAGAAAATGTCACATGATCATAGGCTGCATCATGTGCAATACAGATATTATATTTATTTGCCATTTCTACCGCTTTCTCAAACGTTTCCCTTTGAGCTGTCGCACCAGTTGGATTATTAGGGTAATTTAGGAACAATAACTTTGCTTCTTCTTTATCTTGGTCGCTTATCATTTCCCAGTTTGGTTTATATTCATTGTTATTATCTAAAGGTAAATAAACTACTTTTCCTTGTACTAAATGTACACCCATTTTATAAACTGGGTACCCTGGATCTGGCAAAATCACTTTATCTCCAGGATTCACAACAGATTGTATTAAATGTACAATTCCTTCTTTACTTCCAATTAAAATAAGAACTTCTTCATCTGGATCAAGTGCTACGTTATATGTTTTTTGATAAAAATGAGCAACAGCTTTTCTTAATTCCGGTATACCTTGGTATGGAGAATAACGATGCAGCCGGGTATCTCTTGTATGTTTATACAATTCTTCAATTATATAGGAAGGTGGGGGTAAATCAGGTGCACCGATACCTAAATCGATAACATCCTTTCCTTGTTCAATCAATATTTGTTTTTTCTTTTGAATATGAGCAAATAAGTAAGACGGCATATTTTGAACAATATCCGATGAAAATGGCATCTTATCCCTCCAGAATAGATATAATTCCGTACTGGTAAAGTGTATGTTCCTCACTTAACTTCCTATGCCTATTTATCCCACATGTAATGTACTAATTTCCAATGCGAAAAAGTACAAAACTACTCCCTCTATTTAAATAGTTTCAATTTATAATTACTCACAGTGTAGCACGTGAAATATAAAATATCTATTATTTTTCAGAATTTTTATATAACAAGAAAACTCAAGGGAAAGTTCCTCCCTCGAGTCTTCATTTTATCGATCTTCTAAATCATCATCTATATCATTTTCGATATCATTTTCCTCAGCAAATTCTGTACCGTAATTTACTCTTCCAGTATTTACAGTATCATCCTCAACTTCTTCTCCAGTAAATAAAGTCGCAACATAATAAACAGCACTAATACCAACTAGACCATAAATAATTCGCGAAAGTACTGAAGTTTGGCCTCCGAAGATCGCAGCAACTAAATCAAACTGGAAAAATCCAATTAATCCCCAGTTGATTCCTCCAATTACTAATAAGGTTAGAGCGATCGCATGCAATGTTCTCATCTTACAATCACCTCCTTACCCATTATCATTTGTTGTTTTTATAATTTCATACTTCTTTATGGCTATCCTTTCGGAAAAAAGAGCATACCAATATAAGGAGATATTGCAAGTACGATCAACTAAAAATTAATAGGGCTGATGTAGCTTTTTAGAAATAGATTCACGGAGTGTACAAAAATTGATTAAGTAAGCACCATCTCAAGTTAAGTAAAATATTCGATAGTACTAGTTGGAAAATAATCGTTTATCCATCCGCCTAGTGTCTTTTTGATATCCTGTTGTTCTTGATCTTGATATACATATTTATAAATACCATATCTTCCCCATTTGGTTTTTCTTTTTGATTCATCTAATTCCAATTTAGTCATTGGATAATTTTTTTCTATTACACGTTTTGCTGGCTTCGTAAACCGATGTTGAATCATCTCAAATGTTAAATCTTTTCTTGCAAATGGAGGAAGAGCATCATCAAGTATATCGAACATTTCTTTATATCCTTCTTTCCAACCATCATGCAAGTAAATAGGGGCTATAATAAACCCTAAAGGATACCCTGCTTCAGCAATCTTAACTGCAGCTTCTATCCTCTCATTCAGTCGAGAGGTTCCAGGCTCAAAATATTTAATAATATGGTTATTATTAATACTAAAACGAAATCTTGTTCTCCCCTTATGATCAGCATCAAGTAAATGATCTACGTGTGCAAACTTCGTAACAAAACGGAGCTTACCGTACTCGCTTCTCCCAAAATATTCGATGGCATGTTTTAATGTATGCGTTAGATGATCCACACCTACAATATCAGAAGTACACGATGCTTCAAATCTCGTATCCAAAGGAGCTCTTTCTTGCATATATCCTTCTGCCGCATCAAAAATTTCATCAATATTAACATAGGTACGAATATATGGTTTACTGCCCATTGTTGTTTGCAAATAACAATAATGACAATGCCCCATGCAACCAGTAGCAAAAGGAATTGCATATTCAGCAGAAGGCTTAGATGTATCAAATTTCAATGTTTTCCTAACTCCGATAACTAAAGTAGACTTTGCGTTACGGTATTTTTGAAAATCATTATCTCCCGGTAAATTTCGAATTTGATTATGAGAAGTTGTTTCCCTAATTTCAATCCCCATATTTTCAAACTTTCTTACTAGTGATTTACCTAAGCTATATTCCATTGCTTTAGGTTCCACATATATCAATTGAGGGACAAAAGGTCTAACCATAAAATTGCCCCTCTTCATCATCAGATACAAATGCTTCCCTAAAAGCATCTTCTGCTGCTTCTTCTGAGGTGAAAATAGCATATTCATCCGTAATCGGGTAATACGTCTCGTGAACAAATAAGGCAAGATCCGATGGATTATCCGGATGTTGTACTACGGCAGCCTGCTGAACTTGAGCTACATCCTGGGCATGAGGATTTCGTATAATCATATAGACTATATCACCAGGAAAGTAAGGATTATTCATATCAATTTCCCCCTTTCTTTATCTTATCCATTAGGACGAAAACGCTTATTTTTCTTGCCATTTACGTTAAGAAATTCGGTCTCTTCTGCTATTTCTACATCTTGTTTTGGAGATGTATTATACTTTCTTATGTTTCTTTGTTTCCCTTTGTCTTTTTCTCGATTTTTGTTTTCTTCAGACATAGATTTCTTCCTTTCAAACATTGACTTGTCAATATCTTTACCAGAAACGTCAAAATTATGAATATGAATACAGACTAATGAAATAGCAAAAAATAAAAATTAAAGGAGGGATTTAAGTTGGCTAAAGGAAAGAAGAAGAAGAATAAGTCAAAAGAAGAATTGAATGAAATGAAAGATGATCATAAATATAAACAAAATAGACCACCTAGATAAAATGAAATTTCATCCACCCATTGTTTTGTTATCCTCTACTAATTAGTTAAAAGATCTATGGGTTAATCTCAACTCTCTTTAAATCAGGTAATCACTGCCCATGTAAGATAAACTAAAATACCGAACTATAAAGGCAGCATTAACTGATTTATAGTTCGGTTATATTATTCATCTTACTTAAATTGTTCAGTTGCCATTAATTAACCACATGTAACAAAGGATGGTCATTTTTCAAACGTTGTACATTTTCTAAAGCAACACTTCCTGTACGTTCTATTGCTTCATTTGTAGCAGCACCAATATGAGGAGTTACCGTTGTATTCGGTAATCTTAACAAAGGATGATTTGATGGTTCTTCTACAAATACATCTAAGCCAGCACCTTTAATCTTGCCGTTTGTAAGAGCTTCATACAAAGCATCCTCATCTACTAATGCTCCCCTTGAAACATTTATAAACAAGGCATCTTCTTTCATTTCATTTAGTGTTTTTGCGTTAATTAACTGATAATTATCCTCGCGAAGTGTTGTCGTAACAACTACAATATCACTTTCATTCAAGAGTTTATTAAGGTCTACGAATTTTACATTTAAACGATCGGCTATTGTTTGATCCTGGAAAGTACCATAAGCTACAACTTCCATTTGAAACCCTGTTGCCCTCAGTGCAATGGCTTGGCCAATTGCACCAAATCCGATAATCCCTAATTTCTTTTGAAATATTTCAATTCCCATAGATAATTCCCAATCTCCATTCCGTAATTCCTCATTCTTTGCAGGAATATTACGTGCGGTGGCTAGCATTAATCCAATTGCAAGATCTGCAACAGCATCTGCATTCTGACCAGGAGTATTTGTAACTGGAATACCTTTCTCTCTAGCATATTTAAAATCAATATTATCGTAACCAGCTCCAAACTTCATAATATATTTTAAATTTGGAGCTGCATCAATTATTTCTTTATCAATTTGAACAACAGCTGTTATAATAACTTCTACTTCTCTTACTGCCTGCTTTAGTTTCTCTTTCTCGATACCATTATCCGTATCTAAAATAGTAACATTTCCTAATCGTTTTAATTTCTCTACAAAGTCTGGGACCGCTTCAATAAATGGAGTTCGCACCATCAATAATATGTTCATGTTGATTTCCTTTCTGTAATAAATAGAGGGAAGGAACTGAGCTCTGCTCCCTCCTAAAATATTAATTAGTAAGTACTTCTTCTATTCGCTGGATTGCCCAATCCATTTCTTCTTTTGTTATAACTAATGGCGGTGCAAATCGTATTGTATTTACATGTGTTTCCTTACATAGGATTCCTTTATCTTTCAATTTCTCACAAATAGTACGTACTGGTTGGTGAAATTCCATACCGATGAATAATCCTCTTGCACGAACTTCTTTAATCCCTTCAAAATTAATTGCACGCAACTTATCTGCAAAATATTTTCCTGATTCTAATGACTTCGTAACTAAATTTTCTTCTTCGATGACATCCATTGCTGCCATCGATACAGCACACGCTAAAGGATTCCCCCCAAAAGTAGATCCATGAGAGCCAGGTGTAAACACATCCATAATATCTTTATTTGCAGCAATCGCAGAAACAGGCAGAACACCACCACCTAATGCTTTCCCCATGACATAGATGTCCGGTTCTACACCTTCCCATTCACATGCAAACATTTTCCCTGTCCGTGCAAAACCAGTTTGAACTTCGTCTGCTATAAATAATACGTTTTCCTTTGTGCAAAGTTCTCTTACTTGTTTCAAATATCCTTCTGGAGGTAAAATAATTCCCGCTTCTCCTTGAATAGGCTCAAGAATGATTGCCGCAGTATTTTCTGTAATAGATTTCTCAATTGCATTTATATCTCCATAGTGTACTTTATTAATTCCAGGAACAAATGGACCATAATTTTTTGTAGCATCTGGGTCATTTGATAAAGATATTGCATTTAATGTACGCCCGTGAAAATTTCCATTGGCAGCAATTATCTCCGCCTGGTTTTCTGTAACTCCTTTGACTTGATATGCCCAACGGCGTGCTGCTTTTATCGCAGTCTCGACAGCCTCCACACCTGTATTCATCGGCAAAACCTTATCTTTCTTGGTTAACTTTGCAATACGTTTTGTCCAAGGACCTAGTAATTCATTATGAAAAGCTCGAGAAGTCAATGTTACTTTATCAGCCTGATTTTTTAGTGCTTCAATAATCTTCGGATGACAATGGCCTTGATTCACCGCTGAATATGCACTTAACATATCCATATACGTATTTCCTTCTGGGTCTTTTACCCATACGCCATTTGCTTCAGAAACAACTATAGGAAGTGGGTGATAGTTATGTGCACCATAATAATTAGTCTCTTCAATAATATTTGTTGATGTTATTGTCATCAAATACCCCTCTCATTCAATTATTTCTATATTTAAGAATTATCATTAAGTTCAAGAAACGTCAACCTTAACATACAAAAATAAAAACCGAACTAATTATTAGTTCGGTAATTCAATGCCTAGATCTTATCCGTCAAATGCTGAAATTTTTCTTGGTAAATGTTAAAGTCTTCATCACTAAATAATACGACTTTTACAAGTCCCACATGATTTTCTTGTAGGAATTGAATAATTGTTTGTAAAGCGATAGTTGCCGCTTCATGAATAGGATAACCGTACGCCCCTGTTGAAATCGAAGGGAAAGAAATACTAGTTAATTTTTTTACTTTTGCTAATTCCAAAGCATTGCGATAACAGTTAGCCAATAATTCTTCTTGTAAATCAGGGGTCTGATTCCAAATTGGTCCTACCGTATGGATAATAAAACGAGCAGGCAATTGGAATCCTGAAGTGATAATCACTTCACCTGTCGGCAATTCTTCACCATTAAGTTCATCATTTCTTACCTCTTGGCATGCCTTCACTAATTTAGACCCTGCGGCATGATGGATAGCCCCATCAACACCTCCACCGCCTAATAAACTACCGTTTGCTGCATTTACAATAACATTCGTTGTTTCCTTCGTTATATCTCCCACCACTATTTCAAGCGTATTATCATTTATATTACGTTGCATCATCTCACCTACCTAATCTTTTGTTTCGTTAAACAATAAATCCTGTATATCTTCATCAGTAAGCTGATAGTTTATTGTAGATTTTCCTGTAACCAAATAATTCATCAATTCTCGTTTCTTACGCTGTAATTCATACATTTTCTCTTCAATGGTTCCTTCAGACAGTAGTCGTATAACAGTAACTTCTTTTTGTTGTCCAATTCGATGTGCACGGTCTATAGCTTGCTCCTCGACAGCTGGGTTCCACCAAACATCAAATAAGATTACTGTATCGGCTCCGACCAAATTTAAACCAGTTCCACCAGCTTTTAATGAAATAAGGCAAACTTCTCTTTTACCTTGGTTGAAAGCACGGCATATCTCTACTCTCTCCTCGGCGGCTGTCTCTCCATCAATATAATAATATGAGATATCCTTATTTCTTAATTCCTTGTCGATTAATTGCAGCATACTTGTAAATTGTGAAAAAATGAGTAACCTTTTATTTGCTCGACTAGCATCTTTTATTATTTGCTTGAGTCTTTCTAACTTTGCTGATTTGTCATTATATTCTCTAACAAATAATGACGGATGACAACATATTTGTCTTAATCGAGTAATTCCAGCTAATATTTTTATACGATTTTTCCGTATAGTTTCCTTATCTAAGTGCTTAAAAGAAGGATGTCGAAGTTTTGCTAAGTAAGATACATATAACTGCTTCTGTTTCTCTATTAAAGGTATACGCTCTACATATTCTACTTTTGTTGGAAGTTCTTGCATGACATCTTTCTTTTCACGTCTAAGCATAAATGGTTGAATACGTCGAATAACTTGATCATGAGTAAGCCAGCTGAAATCTTTTATATTACCTAATAACTCTGGAAATACAACATGGAAAATAGACCAAATGTCTTCCATTTTATTTTCTAATGGGGTACCAGTTAAAGCAAAACGATGTTTAGCACGAAGTTTTTTTACAGTTCGAAATGTTTGGGTTGCTGGATTCTTAAACGCTTGTGCCTCATCAAAAATTACTGTATGAAATTGATCTACTTGTTTTTGTATCCAATCTATTTCGTTCCGTAACATTCCATAAGAAATTATCCAAACATCATAATTTCGTAATTCAGATTTCCTCTGTTTTCTTTCTGATTTTTTACCATCAAAAACAACGGTTGAACAGTGAGGAGCAAATGTCATCCATTCTTGTTTCCACTGATAACAGACAGAAGTTGGACAAACAATAAGAATAGGTCGCTTCCTGTTCTTCCACTCTTTTTCACCCGAAAGGCAATATGCAATACTTTGAATGGTTTTTCCAAGTCCCATCTCATCTGCCAGAACGCCCCCAAATCCTATGTCTGCTACTGCTCTCATCCATCTGACCCCTTCTTTTTGATATTCTTTTAAAAGAGATGAGATAAGATTTGGAATTGGATAAGCTTGTTCATCTGGTTGTTGAATTTGAAATAACATCTGTTTAAACGAGTCTTCTACTTCAAGTATTCCTCGTTCTTCTAGCCGATTAGCGATAGTAAATCCTTCATTTAATGGTTTTTCCAACCCTTCCAAGATCTCAGTGGATGACATTGGAGAATCAATTAAAAAAGATTGTAACTCTTCAATTTCCTTTGTTTCAAGCGAAAGTAATGAGCCATCTTTCAATCGATAATATGGACGTTTTTCCTCTAATGCATCCAAAACACCACGAACCTCTTGATCTACAAAGCCTTTCATTTGAAAGGTAAATTCTAACCAATTTGTACGATCGCTTTTATGTCGTACACGTATAATTGGCTGAAAATGTTTTTTACTAATTCTATTTCTAACTGCAGTAGTAACGAAAACCGTTGCTTGTTTTTGTAAATCGGGTAGATGATGATATAAGAATTCATATTCTAATTTTTCATTCTGAAGAACATAACCACCATCCATATGGGCAAATCCTTTATCTTGTAAAAAACGAATGATTTCCTCTTCTTGTTCTTCTTGCCGATATAACGTCATTGGTGAAGGTTCAAACGGTTGAAACATGATTCCACCGTAATGGAATTCTACACCTGCTAATAAGCGATTACGAATTCGATCTAAGTATATCTTTGCAGTTAATGGCTTTTTACTTTGAGCGACTATACCCGTTGAATCATCTATTTCACCTATTTTTGTTAACAGAGGTATGAGTTGCTCTGCTTGTTCTAATGAAATTAATAAACTACTGTCTCTATTCTCTCTCCATAATCGATCACATAAGTCTATCGTAGTTACTTCTTGTTCTGTCAAAATATGAATCGCTTGTTGTGTAACCAACAGTCGATAAGAAGGTAAACTTACATATGACTGGAATTCCTGCCAACTAATCCGAATTAGATTAGCTGATTTTTCTATTTGAAAATGTAACGGAGGTAAATAATCAACGATAGAAAAACTAGGTAAAATCCAATTGTGTTTTGATTCTTCTATAATTAATTCCGTATTAACGGCAGCTTGAAATAATGACTCCAGTTTATTCCAAATCGAAGGAGGAATGACAAGCTTACTTTTGTCACTATTTTTATAGATATTTGTTAGCGAATTTTCCTGAATTAATTGTATTAAATGACGAAGTATAGCTTCATCGTTCGAATTAAAATAATTATTTGATGAAGAATACGTAATATCATCTGAAATCTTATAGGAGTGTCCATGTTGAACCGCTAATAAGAAATCAGATAGCTGTTTAATTTCATGGTGATTTACATCAATAGATATGGCTATTATTGGAGTTTCTCTATTTGTTAATATATAACATCGAAATAATGGAAGTAATTCTTGTCTATTTTCAAAATACCCTTGATGAGTGTACTTTTGACTCTCTTTATCGTTTTTCTGTAAAAATTGGCGCATAATTTCATCTGTACGATTAATACTCTTTGTACTTGTTTCACAAATACCGATTAATACTGCAGCAATATGTTGACAATATTTTGTAAAAGAAGTTAATGATGGACAACTACATTTCGTTTTTTTGATTTCTCCATCATTCCAATAAATTTGTACTTGGAAATCTTCCGTACTCGTAACCGTAGCAGTTGTTTCATTATGGTTATTATTCATATGGACACGGTTTCCATTCCATAATCGCTCACCATATTTAAATGAAACATCTCCACACAGTTCTCGCACTTTTTGCTTGGTTAAGGAATACATATTTAATCACAACTTTCTTTTCCTTTACTACCATCGTAAAATATAAAATTCTATAGTATAGTATGGAGGTGTCTTTATTTATTATAAAACATCTGAATGAGAACATCTATTTGTATATAGAAATGAAAGAAGGTTAAATCAATATGTCGATAAATAACGAAGTATCCAAACGTAAGACGTTTGCGATTATTTCTCACCCAGATGCCGGGAAAACCACTATGACAGAAAAACTTTTGCTATACGGGAATCTGATACGCTCAGCAGGTACGGTAAAAGGAAAAAAATCTGGAAAATTTGCAACATCCGATTGGATGGAAATTGAAAAACAACGTGGAATTTCTGTAACTTCTAGTGTAATGAATTTCACTTATGATGACTTGCATATTAATATTCTCGATACACCTGGTCATGAAGATTTTAGTGAAGATACGTATCGTACATTAACAGCAGTTGATAGCGTAGTTATGATCATCGACTCTACAAAAGGCATCGAAGCTCAAACCATTAAACTATTTAAAGTATGTCGAATGAGAGGTATTCCTATCTTCACATTTATGAACAAATTGGATCGTGAAGGAAAAGAACCTCTTGCTCTTTTAGAAGAACTTGAAGAAGTCTTAGAAATTGATACCTATCCAATGAATTGGCCAGCAGGTATGGGAAAAGGGTTTTTAGGAATTTTCGATAGACATGGAGATCAATTCGTTCAACATCACCCTGGAGATACGGAAACGTATATTCCAAATAACGAACTGTCCGACCATAAAGATCTTATAGAAAATCCGACATTTAAAGATGCACAACAAGAATTAGAACTAGTAACGGAAGCAGGAAATGAATACTCAGAAGAAGCTATATTAAACGGGGAATTAACACCTGTATTCTTCGGTAGTGCTTTATCTCCATTTGGAGTACAAGTGTTTTTTGATACGTTTATTCATCTTGCACCGAGTCCAACATCTCGTAAAACTACGATGGGACCGATCAAACCAGAAAATGAAGATTTTTCCGGATTTATCTTTAAAATTCAAGCAAACATGAATCCTGCCCATCGTGATCGAATTGCTTTCTTACGAGTTTGCTCTGGTAAATTTGAGCGTGGAATGAGTGTTCGCTTAGCTCGGACGGGTAAAGAATTAAAACTTGCACAATCACAACAAATGGTCGCTTCCTCCAGAGATACTGTTGATGAAGCATATGCTGGAGATATTATAGGTATATATGATCCAAATGCTTATCAAATTGGAGATACGCTTTTAGTTGGAAAAGAGACATATGAGTATGATGAATTACCACAATTTCCACCGGAATTATTCAAAAAGGTTACTGCAAAAAATGCATTAAAATCAAAACAGTTCCGGAAAGGAATAGAGCAGTTAGTCCAAGAAGGAGCCATTCAATTATTCCGTGATCAAATGACTGATGCCTTTATATTAGGGGCAGTAGGGGAATTGCAATATCAAGTTTTTACTTACCGAATGCAACATGAATATAACGCAGAAGTTATGCTTGAATCAATTGGTGAGCGTATTCCTCGTTGGTTAAAAGAGGAACAAGTTGATCGGAAGTTGTTTGACAGTGGTAATTTACTTGTTCGAGATCGAAACAATCAACCACTTGTACTATTCCGAAATGAATTTGCTCTAAACTGGTTTAAAGATAAGAATACTGACGTCGAATTAATTGATTTATTCGAGGTGAATGATTACACATAAGTTTCCATTTCCCGTTACAAGCGGGATAAAATTCCCATTCATGATTATAGATATTTCTTTGCATAATAAGTTTATCTTTAGTTAAAAGGAGTGGAACTTATGGGAGAAAGATCTGAATTTCGAGCTGGTGAAAAGGCTCCTAATAATGGTGTTTATATGGAAATCGGCGAAACTGGAAGTAATGTAAATGATCCACAAATTGTGGAGTTACAGGCAGGAGATTCATTCCCAGATAACACGAATAAAGATCGTGTATGGGTAAATAAGCGTAAACGCCATCACCCCGGAGTACAAGGATAAATATAACATGGCTGAGGTTGGGACATAACATAAATTTCTGGTCAAAAAACGTATGAAAGCCAGAACAAGCGTAAGAAATATACGGAGACTCCTTGAAAATCAAAATCGATTTTCTGCGTGCGATGTAATGCAGTCGCAGCCTTCCTTGTCCTATGGGAGCAAGGCCTAGGCGAGACCCCGATGCATAAGCATCCGGAGACTCACCAGCCACCTTAGGATAAGCGCAGTATATTTCTGAAGCGGGTTTTTATAGGCCAATCATTCGGATTTGTCTTTTGATTAAATACTTTTGTCCCTGCCTCTTAAATTCTTACACTCTAATTTCTTTCTAATATTGTTCTAAATGAGTATTTTTCTTTTGGAATTTCTTTTATAAATGGACTCGGTTTATCCATAAAAACCACTGTTAAATCATGCATTGCTCGTGTACATGCTGTATAAAATAAATACCTCTCATTTTCAGAGTGATAGTTAGCTTCCGATGCTTCTGGAACAATGACAGCATCAAATTCAATACCTTTAGCTAAATATACCGGTACGAAAACTACACCTTTTTGATATGTTTTCGTATTTGAACGAACAAGATTTATCTCCTCCTCATCCTCTAGTAATTCTTTATATTTCTCACATTCCTGCATTGATTTACATATCACAGCAATTGTCTCATGTCCCTCTTTTTTCTTAGCTTCAATTATTTCCTGTAGCACATTCTTATATTTAGAGCTTTTAGGTAATTGGATTACAGTTGGTAGTGGCCCCTGACGATCAAACGCATGTATACCATCATTACTCGGAGCAAAGAAAGTAGTAAAATCTGTAATCGGTTTTGTAGATCGATAACTTTTAGTTAATACAATTCGCTCGATATCCTCTGAGTCTTCTTGTTGAATTGGATTATCAGTTGTCGCATAAGAATAAATTGATTGGTTAATATCACCTAATAGTGTCATAGTTCCATAAGGATACACATGCTGCAGATAAGCAAATTGAAAAGGCGTATAATCTTGTGCTTCATCGATAACAATCAATCGTGTTGGTTGGTCAACATCATGACCAATTATTTCCCCTTTAAAAAATCGATACGCTACTGCATGCTCCCAAGGTAATTTATTTTGGTGAAGATCATGTAATATATACTTCGAATATGCTTTCCATTCATTCTCTCTGCCAACAGGTGCCCACTGGTTAAATAGTTCTGCATACATTCGTACTGTGTGCACAAAACGATTTTGCTTTATATTTTTTATCAAAGGTGCGAATGCTTTATGCACTATTTTTTTACGCAAAATCAGTTCTTCATCTTGAATAGAACTTTCTTCTTCCTCTGCTTCAGCCTCATGATAAGCTTTCATATAGTCTTCTTTCTTTAATAATTCCATTTGATCTTGCACCCAATTAGCTGCGATTTCTTTGGCTTGAAATTCCTTCACTTTTTGTAATAACCATAGCTGGACTTTTTCAATTTTATTGGATAAACGCATCGTTTTAGGCAGTTCGAGAAAATGCGCATTTATTTCTTCTTTTGAGATAAAAAGTTCATTTCTAAAGCGAATATGACGAAACTGCAAACCATGATTATTTATAAATGATAAATAAGATTGTATATCTTTCATAAATTGCATACTTGTAAAATATTTTACTGCGTTTTCTTTTTGCTGTTTGTCTTCACTTATCAACAACTGTTCCATTTGTTCAAATGGTGATTCTACATTAAGATTACTTTCAATACCTTTTACAAGAAAATCATAAAATGTTTGTTGATTCACTGGTTCTTCACCTAATTCCGGGAGAACATTTGAAATATAACTTGTGAATATGTCATTTGGTGAAAGCAATAACACTTGATTTGCCTGTAAACTAGTACGATGGTGATATAATAAATAAGCAATTCTTTGTAATGCAGCTGCTGTCTTTCCACTTCCTGCCGCTCCTTGTACAACTAAAATTTTACTACCTTGATGACGAATTATCTTGTTTTGCTCTTGTTGAATGGTTGCAACAATAGACTTCATGGTCGCATTTGCTGATTGACTCAAACTCTCTTGAAGCAATTCATCAACTATCGTTACAGCTGTATCAAAAATCCCTTTCATTTTTCCTTGCCTGATAACGTACTGGCGTTTTAAAGTCATTTCACCTTTTACTAGATCTTCTTCCGTCTCATATTGAACTGGGCCAGGTGCATAATCATAATAAATACTTGAAATTGGTGCTCTCCAATCATAAATGTAAAAGTCTGATCCATCTTCATCCATTAATGAAGATGTGCCAATATAAATTTGATTTTCTTCACTATCCGATTCTTCTTTGAAATCTACTCTCCCAAAATATGGTTGATTTTTTAATCGTTGCAATTGTTTTATCCGTTGAAAGTTCTTACCATAATGTCTTTCCTTCTGTGCTAAAACATTTGATTGTTGTTTTATACTTTCTTGCGTTTCAATAACATCATCGAGTTCTTCTAGATTAATGGTAATATCATCCCAAAAGTTTTTTCTAAATTCTACGACTTCCTGTTTTAATTTTGAAGATTGCTGCTTAATCGCATTTTCCCTGTCTTCAATAATTTGAAGAATACGTTCTAAACGTTGATGTTCAAAAACCTGTTCATTATTTTTCGATGAACTCATAAACATCCCCCTAATTAAATGTGATATATTTGTTGACAAATCATTAAATTGACATTATAATATAATCAGGATAGTATATATAAAATCAATCATTATGATGTAACTATATTATTGTACCATTAAAGATGACAAAGGTGCAATAGAAAAAACCTGATGAACAATTCATCAGGTTTTTTCGTTTCTTATCAAATATAGAGGCTCTGTGGTTACTCATTCGATAATTTTAATACATCGAGTAATTTAAAGAATAAACTTACAACAATTGCCACTATTGTAGCTAATCCCATACCTTTTAGTTCTACTGACCCTATATTGATGGAAGCACCGCTTACTCCAATAGCTAGAACTACACATGTCAGGATTAAATTCTGAGATTTATTATAGTCAATTTGTTGTTCTACTAACATACGTAACCCGCTGACAGCGATAATTCCAAACAGTAGTAATGAAATCCCTCCCATGACTGGTGTAGGTATAGAAGAAATAAGGGCAGCTAATTTACCACAGAACGAAAGTACTACAGCAATTATCGCAGCTCCCCCAATCACCCATGTGGAATACACTTTACTAATCGCTAATACTCCGATATTTTCACCGTAGGTTGTATTAGGTGTTGAACCTAGAAAACTAGAAATCATTGTTGAAAACCCATTTCCAAATAAAGAACGATCCAATCCTGGTTCTTTCACCAAATCTTTTTTCACAATATTACCGGTTACTACTAAATGACCAATGTGCTCTGGCACTAATACAAGTGCCGCAGGTAGAATAATTAATATATCTGACCAGTTAAATTCGATTTGGTAATACGTCGGCATTTGTATCCATGATGCTTCTTTAACCGCATTGAAATCTACAATTCCGAATATAGCAGCTACCACATAACCAGTTATAATTCCTAATAAAATAGGAATAATTTTTAAAAACCCGCGCATTGTTACCCAATAAATAATCGTCGCTCCCAAGGTTATTAAAGATACCAATATTGCAGTAGTATCCCTTGGTACATCTACTTGAGGTAATAAACCAGCCATATCAGCAGCAGTCGGCACCAGCTCTAATCCAATAACAGCTACAATTGCTCCCATTGCTGCAGGAGGGAATATGACATCTATCCAGCTCGTTCCAGCATAACGTACGATTAAACCAATGATGACTAAAACTAAGCCTACTACAAAGAATCCGCCTAAAGCAGCTCCATATCCGCCACCTTCAGTAAGTACCATTGTTACTGGAGATATAAATGCAAAACTCGATCCTAAATAAGCAGGAATCTTTCCTTTTGTAATAAATATATATAATAATGTCCCGATACCATTCATTAATAATATTGTTGCTGGATCAACACCAAACAATATCGGTACTAAAACTGTTGATCCAAACATAGCAAATAAATGCTGGATACTTAAAGGCAAACTTTGTAATAATGGTAAACGTTCATCTACTTGTATTTCTCTATCTTTCACTGTCCTCACACTCCCCTATTTATAAAAAAACACCCTGCCTGTAAAAGATGGCAAGGTGCAGTGGAAGTACAAGGAAACAGCATTGCATATATGTATGCGATGTTTGCTTATACTATCATTATCTTTTCCGCACAACCTTACCAGCCTCACAGGACTGATTTAAAGGTGTCTATATTTCTATCTAATTATGACAAATTTCGAGAAAAAGTCAAGCATTATTTTTCAAATACTGCTTTACAACGATAAATTGGTTGCCCTTTTGAAGAAAACTTCTCTTCGTACTCTGTCATAACATTTGTTTCGTCTTCTATAGCATGTAAATCCACATTTAATTCATTTATAGTCATTCCATATTGTGAAAAACTGACCACAGAATACTCAAATAATCCCCGATTATCTGTTTTTAATATTACTTCTCCATTCGTACACAAAATATCTTGATATTGATCTAAAAAGCGTTCATATGTCAAACGTCGTTTTTCATGTCGATTTTTTGGCCATGGATCAGAAAAATTCAAATAAATCATTGAGATTTCATTGTTAGCAAACATTTCCCGTACATCTATTGCATTTTCATTTAACATTAATACATTGGATAAGCTTTCTTCATCAATCTTCTGAACTGCAGAAACAATAATACTTTTTGCTATTTCGATTCCAATAAAATTAATATCTGGATATTGCTTTGCCATACCCAATACAAATTGCCCTTTTCCAGAGCCAATTTCTACATGAATTGGATTATTATTATTAAAAAGTTGATTCCAATTTCCTTTTTTGCTTTTTGGGTCATGAATGACAATATGATTTTTTTCTTGTAAATACTCGTCTGCCCACGGCTTATTTCTTTGCCTCATGTTGTATTCCCTCACTTTATTTCATTTTGTATAGAAAACTTCATTCAGAAAAAACTAGTTAAGAGGTGATTAATATGACATTAAATGTATCTAATCAATTAACATTACTTTCAGACATACTCGACGAACAACATGGAGAATGCTGTGCTTCAGTCAGTGAGTGTCAACAAATTGGAAGGCTTGTTCAATCTATACTTGATCGAGACCAAATTACGGATGAACAACTTCTAACTATTCTGCCTGAAATATATAACTATGGCAGACAAGGCGAACAAGCGCAAAGTCTGCCAAATCATGTTAGTTCTAATATAGATAATATAAAACACTGGATAAATGCAATTGAACAAACTAACTTAAAATAAACTCCTTATTTGCCCATTTAATTCCTGTAAATCCCACAAACGTTGGCGAACCTTTTCCGATTCATTTCTAGAATTGTGCCAACTTAAAAAATGCAAGGAATCATGTAATAAATACCAATACATGCGAGTAAATAAATTCTGGCTTGGTTCTATGCCATATTGCTTTAACCATGGAACCCAGTCTTCTTTTGGTAAATACCATTTTAAAAGCATACCAATATCTGTTGCCGGATCAGCAATCATCGCATTATCCCAATCAACTAAAAAGATATTTTTTTCACTTGTCAGTATAAGATTATTATGATTAATATCACAATGACATACTGCTAGTTGTTGATCGCGAGTTTCCGGTAACAATTTCTCTAAATAATAAATAGCTTCTGTTACTTCACCATAACTATCCATTATCCCTTGTGTATGAAGATTATTTTTTATTGACTTTAGACTTTCATCGGAAGTAACTGGCTTCTTTCCCATTCTTAGCAACATATGCAAAAGCTCTGTAGAGTGATGTATTTTATTTAATAAATCAGCCACGTTTTGTTGTTGCATTTCATATACATTTAGTGAACGGCCTTCTAACCATTCCTGCGCAGTAATAACATCGCCATTTTCCATGCGTTTCGTCCAAATTAATTTTGGTACGATTCCTTCTGCAGATAATACTGCAAGAAACGGTGATGAATTACGTTTTAAAAATAAACGTCTCCCATTTTTTTCCGCTATAAAAGCATCACCAGTGAGACCTCCTGCTGGTGTAATATTCCACCCTGTGCCTAGAGCTTGCTCAAGCCACTTAATCATAACTTCTTCACATCTTTCAAATTTAGCGTTCAATTATACATTGTATCTAGATTTTATATAAAATACAATTATTGCTTTTTTATTTCATTATAACTGAGATTGGATTTTTTTCTTTTTCTATTTTACAACTAGCAGAATAATCCGTTTGTCCATCTACTTGGTAGCAAAGAAGTGTATCTGATAATATTTCCACTGTATCAGCTTCAAATAACTCAACTTCCTTAAAATAACGATGCCAACCAAAAATTACCGATAGAAATAATAAAAGTACTTTCCATTTAGGTAATGCGTGAATGATTATACCATATATTTTATCACGATTATTTTTAGCATGAGGTAATATCTTTAATCCTCCACCATAATATGGGTGATTACCAACAGACAGCATCCAACAATCATTTAATCTCCTGGTAATTCCATCGATAGAGATTTGTATACGCTTAGGCTTATATGTTCTTAAAACTTTCACAAGTGAAACTAAGTAAATAATTTTTCCTATTCCTAAATTGTTAAAATACCTTTTTGATTTTGCACTATTTGCCCTCTCGGCAATTTCAGCATCAAACCCAAAACCTAAACTATTGACCATTTTTCTAGTGAACCCATTTGTTTTATAAATACTAAACCAATAATCATTCGGTTTATTGAAAGCCTCGGGTTTCAAAAATTGCTGAACATCGTTTCCTAGATTAATCCCCTTAGCAAAGTCATTTCCTGAACCGCTGGGAATGAATGAGATAGGGATAAGAACATTATCTAGACCATTTATAACTTCATGAATTGTTCCGTCTCCACCAATGATGAATAATCCTTTTAACTTCTCTTTATATTCATGTAGAATTTCTCTCGTTATTACTTCTGCATGAGTTGGATAATCTGTAAAATATACTTTTTTATCTGCCATCATACGATATTGTTCCATTTGTTGAATTAGAGAAAAAATATACCTAGCTCTTCCCTCTCCAGCTGTCGGATTAACAATAAAAATGAACATTAACTTTCCTTGTTCTCTGTTTCCCACTCAGGACGTCGAATAGAATTAGAAATCGATTGTTTTAATAAACATTCCGTTACATGAAGTTGTGTTTTTTTCAATGGAGATGAAAGGTTTCTTTTTTCATTTAACCATCCTTCAAAAGCTAACCGATCAACCACCTTGGTTTGATATGGTGCTGTTGCATATAAAATACGGTTGGTTCGAGAAACTACCGTTTTCTTAACAGGAACCTCCATATTATGTAACCGCAGGATGCCTTGAATCCATTTCTCTGACCGTTTTAAAGAAATTAATGGATTTATGACTCTTTCATTATCTTCTCCTCTAGTCACTGTCCATGTTCGTTCTTCGCCAGCCATAATTACAGCTTCATCATCTACTTCAAGAAAATGGATAATTTCAATTTCTAAGGGACTAATCAGAAGGATATCTGACTCAACAGGAGCTTGTTTTATTTCAAATACGGGCATGTACATGATGAAATATGTATCAGGGAAACGTTGTAATAAAAATCGAAGAAGTTCATCATGATAGAATTTTGAATCTACTACTGATACTCTAGAGACCGTAGAAGTTGCCCATTTCATTTGAATATCAAACAATCGATCCAAAAAATATTGCTTTAACTCTGTTTCAGAAGATGGAAGTGAATCATACTCCACATCCGTTTCATTATTTACTGATTCAATAGACTCTACATAAATATCCTTTCTTTTGATACGTTTTTTCCACTTTTGTAATATTCCTTCTTTATGTGTTTCTAAAGCTTCGTCCTCTTTTGTCTTCTCCATCTCTGGTTGTTGCCATCGTTGATAAAGTAGTTCCCATTGATCGTTTTTTTGACGTATATATTGCGTAGGATAACGATAAATGTCCCACTCATAACGTGATATATAGTCTTGTAATTTGATTAATTGCGCCATATTTACATCCCCTTAACCACGTAATGGAAAACTCATGTATTTTTCATATTTCGGCATTTGTTGTGGAAAAATCTTAAATAAATGAATCGTATTTACTTCAAAACTCGTTGCCATGGATTGAACATTTTTTTGCATAAGATCAAATTGTTTACTATCCATGTTAATGGATGGTTCATTCCATTTCTTAGCTATTGTGATATGCGGTCGATATGGTCGGTTATCTACGTGAAATTCCATCTGTGTTAACATACTGTTAATCTGTTTATGTACTACATGTAATTCATTAGAATGTTCGAGACCTGCCCATAATACTCTCGGTTTCTCGCGATTACCAAATACACCTAATTGATCCACCTTTATAGAAAAAGGTTTTTCTTCTAGTTTATTTAGATAATTCACTATATAAGTTAATTGTTTATCGTCTAATTCCCCTAAAAATGTTAGTGTTATATGAAAGTCAGATGGGTGAGTCATTTGTTTATACGAAAAAGAGGGTGGAAATTTTCGTTGTACATCTTTTAAATTTTGTTTTATATGATCAGGTAAATCTATTCCAATAAAATAATGAGACAATATTTCCACCTCTCCTTTAATTATTTCAATGATTTGCAATACTGTAATTCATCTTCCGTTAATGAACGATAATTACCAATTGGCAATCGTTCATCTAGTTGCAAATCTCCCATCTGAATTCTTTTTAAATAAGTCACTTTATATCCAACAGCAATAAACATTCGCTTAATTTGATGATATTTTCCCTCGGTTATTGTTATCTTAACTTCATTCGATTGTTTATCTAATATCTCTAATTTAGCTGGCTTTGTTTGATATCCGTCTTCTAGTGTTAATCCTTCTTTGAATTGTTTTATAATGTTTACCGGAAATTCTCCACTAACTTTAGCTATATATACCTTTTCTACATGTTTTTTTGGTGAAGTTAACCGATGAGCAAGTTTCCCGTCGTTAGTAATTAATAGAAGTCCTTCTGTATCCTTATCTAGTCTACCTACAGGGAATGGATCGAACTTCTTCTCATCTGCTGATAATAAGTCAATTACAGTTCGATCTCGATTATCAGAAGTTGCAGATATCACACCTGGTGGCTTATGCATCATAAGGTAAATATTTTTTTGATAAGAAACTAATTCATCATCAACGCTTACTCTACCATGCTCCGGTTCTACATGCATTCCACTGTCTTTTACAATAGCTTCATTTACTGTTATTCGCTTTGATTTTACTAATTGCTTTACTTCTTTACGCGAACCTACTCCCATATTAGCGAGTAATTTATCTAACCGCATGATTCCCCTCCTATTTACGCATAAATCTGCCAATAAACGGTATTTTCCCATCAAATACATGCTCTAGTAAAGTTGATTTATAAGCAAGGGTGAGGTAAACTCCTCCACCAACTGTCACTCCAATGATAAGCATTACAATTGCAGCCCATTTTTCTTCTTCAAAAGGTAAGAAGAAGCCAAATATACCTTTAAGAAGGAAGATTACAATACACATAATTATGGTAAAAATCACAATTAGCATCGTTCGTTTAATTGTCTGCTTAAACGAAAATTGTATAGTTGTTTTCAATCGCCATAAATTCATCACTACTGCAATCAGTGCAGCTAATGCTGTACCCAAAATGGCACCTTTGCCTCCAAATATGTGAATCAGTTGACTATTTAATAGGATTTTTACAAATAATCCCGTAAGTAAACTAATAACCGCATAATTCTGCTGGTCTATCCCTTGTAACATTCCTGCAGTTACTGTTATAAATCCAAACAACAATGCTACCGGTGCGTACCATGCCATTAATTCCGCTCTTGCACTTAAATCATCCATCGTAAATAATGAACCATAAATTTCTCCAGCTAACATTGCTATTCCTGCTGAAGCAGGTAGCACTAAAACAAGAATTACTTGTAACGCTTGATTTAAAAGCTTCGTATACTTTTCTCGATTATTATTGGTAAAAGCTTCGGTGAGTGAAGGCAACATTGCTAATGATAAACCTGTTGCAATTGTCATTGGAATAATGATTATTTTATGACCATAATTCATGATGACAGAAGAGGCCAATATCCATTCATCTTCTCCTCTACCACTTGCATTCATTGCTGGCTCAAAGGTAAATTGATCGACTAATTGATATAATGGTATAGCTAATCCAACTAATACAAACGGACCTGCATACCGAAAAAGTTCTTTAAATAAATCTTTTGTTTGAAAATCATACGTAAAACGTTGAGCATCGATTTGTTTTTGTAAATGTGATTTTCTTTTTTTCCAATATAAAAACAATATTACACAAGATGCAAGTGCTCCTAATAATGCAGCAAAAGCAGAAAAACCAACTGCAGTTGTTCTTGAACCACCTAATACGTAGACGATTACGTATGAACCACCTAAAATAAATAAAATGCGAACAATTTGTTCAATGACTTGAGACACAGCAGTTGGCCCCATGGATTGATGACCTTGGAAAAAACCACGTACTATACTCATGGCCGGAATTATAATTAAAGCAAAACTCACCATACGTATAACGTAGGCAACATCATCGGGTGTAATCGCTGAGTTATCTCCTCTGATTTGGAAACTAGCTAACCAATCAGCAGTTGAAAACATAACAATAAATGCCACTAGACCAGTAAAAAGCATTAGTGTGCTTCCAGCCTTAAACATCCGCATTCCTGTTTCATAATCACCTAATGAATTATATTTTGATACAAACTTTGACACTGCAAGTGGTATACCTACAGTAGAAAGGCTAATAAATATACTATAAGGTGTGTAGGCATAAGCAAATAACGTTCCACCTGCATCACCGACAATTGCATAAAATGGAATGACATAAATCATTCCTAAAAATTTGGATAAAAACGATGCCCCCGATAGAAGCATCGTTCCACGTACCATTTTTGACATTTGAATAGTTCACCCACAATTACGATTCATCGTTTAAATTTCATTTCTATGTATTTTAAATACTTATCAATTTTATCATACTTTTAAATAGCTTTCTTATATAAGATTCTTCACTTAAGGGGATTTTTTGACAAACTATATTGGTAATTGTTCTTAGACTCTTTAAAATGGTACGATACTATAGAAAGGAATGAAGATAATTGAAATATGATGTAACCGTAATTGGTGGTGGTCCATCTGGTTTAATGGCAGCATTATCAGCTGCAGAGCATGGGGCTACAACACTTCTTATCGAAAAAGGTAAAAAACTTGGGAAAAAACTTGCTATATCTGGCGGAGGTAGATGCAATGTAACGAATCGACTACCCCAAGAAGAAGTAATCCGACATATCCCAGGAAATGGTAAATTTCTTTATAGTGCCTTTTCTATATTTAATAACTACGACATTATTGATTTCTTCGAGAATCTAGGTGTTGCATTAAAAGAAGAAGATCATGGCAGAATGTTTCCTGCTTCCAATAAAGCGATGGATGTTGTTAACACATTGATAAAAGAATTAAATCGATTAAATGTAACCATACAAATGAACACAAAGGTAAATTCCATATCCTATGGAGACGATAAGCACACTATTCAATTGGATGATCATACAAACATACAAACAACTGCTATTGTAATTGCTGCTGGCGGGAAGGCAGTACCGCATACTGGTTCAACTGGGGACGGATATGAGTGGGCAAAAGCTGCTGGACATACAATAACCAAACTATATCCCACCGAAGTTGCATTAACTTCGAAAGAATCATTTATAAAAGAAAAAAAATTACAAGGACTTTCCTTAAGAGATATTAATCTAAGTGTATGGAATAAACGAGGAAAACCGATAATTACACACCGAATGGATATGATATTTACTCATTTTGGAGTATCAGGACCTGCAGTTCTTCGATGTTCCCAATTCGTTGTAAAAGAACTAATGCGAGGCAGAGAATCAGTAACAATGCATTTAGATGTCATCCCTGATAAACCAGAACAAGAAATAAGACAATGGGTAAAAAACCAAATCAAAGATAATCCAAAGAAGGCATTTAAAAATAGTATAAAAGGATTACTTCCAGAACGGTTAATGGAGTACTTATTAGTTAAATATGAAGTAACTGATGATCAAAAATGTGCAAATATCTCCAATGAAATTATCAATGATCTTGTTCATGATATTAAACACTTTACTTTTGAAGTAAACGGTTCTTTACCAATGGAAAAAGCTTTTGTAACAGGTGGTGGAGTTTCCATCAAGGAAATTATACCAAATCAAATGCAATCGAAAGTAATGGACAAATTATTCTTTTGCGGTGAAATTCTTGATATTCATGGATATACAGGTGGTTACAATATTACTTCTGCCCTTGTAACTGGCCGATTAGCTGGAATGAATGCTGCAAAAGCATCCATCACTTCCAATTGATACCGCTTATGAAATGTCTGTTATACGCTCATTCTATAAATGTCTGGTATTTTATAGAAAGGGTGATTTACGCTTGAATAATCAAAGTAAATGGTTACCAATTATTGCCTCTGTTGGTATGGGAGCTGCAACCTATTACACCATGACAAAGAACAACCAAAACATCGGTCAAACCGTTCAGAAATTCGCACCTTTTTTATCAGATAGTGGAGGCAATAATGGTAATAGTGGACAAATGGGACCGTTTGGAATGAGTTAGTAAAACTCAGGTACGGAGGAGTATAATATATACTCCTCTTTTCCTTTTTTATACACTAGCATATAGAAATAATTATGTGTATAATTGTTAGAATAATTACATCATCACAGAATTAAGGAGAGAGAAACCATCATGAAACAATTTGGACTACTTATCCGAATCATCCTGGCCATAGTTCTTGGTATAGCTTTTGGAACATTTGCCAATGAATGGCTGGTACGATTATTTGCTACTTTTAATGACATTTTTGGTGGCTTTTTAACCTTTATTATCCCTCTAATTATCATTGGATTTATTGCACCAGGTATAGGGTATATGGGGAAAGGTGCAGGAAAACTTCTTGGCATAACTGCACTTATGGCTTATATTTCTACAATAATTGCAGGAATTATAGCGTTTATATCTGCTAAGTCCTTGTATCCAACTATTTTAAGTGGACACAGTCTAAAGATGTTTGATGATCCAAGCAATGCTTTAGAAACTGGGTTCTTATCTTTTGAACTAACTCCACCCTTAGAAGTGGTCACTGCACTTATATTAGCCTTTGTACTAGGTATTGGGGCTGCAGCAATTAAAAACGATTCATTGTTAAAAGTAATGACCGATTTTAGGTCTATCATTGAATTAGTTATACAAAAAGTTATTATTCCATTGTTACCAATTCATATCTTTGGGATCTTTACGAATATGACTTATGCTGGTCAAGTAGCATCAATTTTAAGTGTTTTTGCAGTTGTTTTTGTAATGATTATTGTATTACATATTATTTACTTGATAATTCAATATACTATTGCGGGAACATTAAGTTGACAAAATCCATTTAGTATGCTCAAGAGAATGGTTCCGGCTTATTTTACAGCTTTAGGTACACAATCTTCTGCAGCTACCATTCCAGTAACATTAGAGCATACGAAAAAATTACGAGTGAAAGGTAATGTTGCTGATTTCACTGTACCACTTTTAGCAAACATACATTTATCAGGAAGTACGATTACCATAACTAGTTGTGCTTTAGCTGTAATGTTCTTACAAGGAACTAATGCTACAATTGGTTCTATATTGCCATTTTTACTTGTTTTAGGAGTAACAATGATTGCTGCCCCTGGTGTTCCAGGTGGTGCTGTAATGGCAGCTATTGGTTTGTTAGATACAATGCTAGGATTTGGGCCTACAATGGTTTCGTTAATGATCGCCTTATACCTTGCACAAGATAGTTTAGGTACAGCTTGTAATGTAACAGGAGATGGAGCAATCACCAGTATTGCAGATTCGATAAACAATAAGTGGAAAATAACAAATGATGATGCTTAATTTCATCAGTCCATAAGATAATTTACTAAAACTGTCTTTCCCCAATATAAATAGGAGAAAGGCAGTTTTTATTTGCTCTAAGATAATTTATTAGGTTAAAAGTAAATTAAACAAATGAATCAATTTCATAATCAAGGTATTTAGTTTAAAATCGGAATGTGGTACTGTTTGATTTCTATTGCAGACGGCGCTTTTTAGCAGGTACAGCTTAAACTACCTAGGAAAAGAATAGCCCTTTTCCTAGTGGTTTTTCTAGCTCGAGCAGAAGTCGTCTTCCATTACAATCAAAGCCAAGAATTCCTGTAATTCGAGCATTAATATATATTTATATTTTTAATAAGAATTCGTTATTTAATAAACTTGGAATTATGAAATTGACTCAGTTTGATATAATATTGTTAATGTTACTCTGACAAGATAAATTATAGGAGATAATATTAGAAGTTTCATGATACAAGAGGATGATTATATGTTAGGACATTCCTTAGGGCACATTTGTGTGAAATTTGGTCATTAGCAACAAAGTTAGCGTTACTACTATCGATAAGTGTATTAGTGGACGTTAGGTATGATCAAGGCGATATTTAGACTTTTTATTTTCGCATGAAGTATTCTCGGTAATACGTATATTGGTTTAAAAATCGCCAACAAAAAGCCGGATTAGATTTAATATCTAATCCGGCTTTTTGTTGTTGCCTGGCGGCGTCCTACTCTTGCAGGGGCAAAGCCCCAACTACCATCGGCGCTGAAGAGCTTAACTTCTGTGTTCGGCATGGGAACAGGTGTGACCTCTTCGCTATCGCTACCAGACCTACACGATGTAGGTCATTCGGTGTTGTTCACAGGACGTGAACGGTTTAATCGAACTTCCTTAATTTTTTTAGGATTGTACCCTAAAAACTAAATAAGAGTAACGTGACATCATTCTATTCTAGCTCCAGTCTCTATCAACTAGTAGACTTCCTTCTCTTCCTTACGATAAGTCAATATCAAATCGTCTAACGACTCTTTGTATTTCCTTTATCTCATTCAGAGAACGTCCAGTCTGTACGCTGATGTACAGATCCTGTCGCTTTATATACTTAGATAAGTCCTCGATCAATTAGTATCCGTCAGCTGCACGTGTCACCACGCTTCCACCTCGGACCTATCAACCTCATCGTCTCTGAGGGATCTTACTCACTCGAAGTGATGGGAAGTTTCATCTTGAGGGGGGCTTCATGCTTAGATGCTTTCAGCACTTATCCTTTCCACACGTAGCTACCCAGCTATGCTCCTGGCGGAACAACTGGTACACCAGCGGTGTGTCCATCCCGGTCCTCTCGTACTAAGGACAGCTCCTCTCAAACTTCCAACGCCCACGACGGATAGGGACCGAACTGTCTCACGACGTTCTGAACCCAGCTCGCGTACCGCTTTAATGGGCGAACAGCCCAACCCTTGGGACCGACTACAGCCCCAGGATGCGATGAGCCGACATCGAGGTGCCAAACCTCCCCGTCGATGTGAACTCTTGGGGGAGATAAGCCTGTTATCCCCGGGGTAGCTTTTATCCGTTGAGCGATGGCCCTTCCATGCGGAACCACCGGATCACTAAGCCCGACTTTCGTCCCTGCTCGACTTGTAGGTCTCGCAGTCAAGCTCCCTTCTGCCTTTACACTCTACGAATGATTTCCAACCATTCTGAGGGAACCTTTGGGCGCCTCCGTTACCTTTTAGGAGGCGACCGCCCCAGTCAAACTGCCCGCCTGACACTGTCTCCGAACCGGATCACGGTCCTGGGTTAGAATGTTCATACAGCGAGGGTGGTATCCCACGGGTGCCTCCACGTAAGCTAGCGCTCACGCTTCAAAGGCTCCCACCTATCCTGTACAAGCTGCACAAACATTCAATATCAGGCTACAGTAAAGCTCCACGGGGTCTTTCCGTCCTGTCGCGGGTAATGCGCATCTTCACGCATAGTATAATTTCACCGGGTCTCTCGTTGAGACAGTGCCCAAGTCGTTGCACCTTTCGTGCGGGTCGGAACTTACCCGACAAGGAATTTCGCTACCTTAGGACCGTTATAGTTACGGCCGCCGTTTACTGGGGCTTCGGTTCAAAGCTTCGCTCCGAAGAGCTAACTCGTCCCCTTAACCTTCCAGCACCGGGCAGGTGTCAGCCCCTATACTTCGCCTTTCGGCTTCGCAGAGACCTGTGTTTTTGCTAAACAGTCGCTTGGGCCTATTCACTGCGGCTCCTCCTATGAAGGAGCACCCCTTCTCCCGAAGTTACGGGGTCATTTTGCCGAGTTCCTTAACGAGAGTTCTCCCGCTCACCTTAGGATTCTCTCCTCGCCTACCTGTGTCGGTTTGCGGTACGGGCACCTATGATCTAACTAGAGGCTTTTCTTGGCAGTGTGAAATCCGGAACTTCGGTACTCAATTTCCCTCCCCATCACAGCTTGAAATTGCCAGACGGATTTGCCTATCTGACTTTCTCACTGCTTGGGCGCACACGTCCATCGGTGCGCATTCCTTATCCTACTGCGTCCCCCCATCGCTCAAACAATCATGAGGTGGTACAGGAATATCTACCTGTTGTCCATCGCCTACGCCTGTCGGCCTCGGCTTAGGTCCCGACTAACCCTGAGAGGACGAGCCTTCCTCAGGAAACCTTAGGCATTCGGTGAAAGAGATTCTCACTCTTTTTTCGCTACTCATACCGGCATTCTCACTTCTAAGCGCTCCACCAGTCCTCACGGTCTGACTTCACAGCACTTAGAACGCTCTCCTACCATTGTTCGTAAGAACAATCCGCAGCTTCGGTGATACGTTTAGCCCCGGTACATTTTCGGCGCAGAGTCACTCGACCAGTGAGCTATTACGCACTCTTTAAATGGTGGCTGCTTCTAAGCCAACATCCTGGTTGTCTGGGCAACTCCACATCCTTTTCCACTTAACGTATACTTTGGGACCTTAGCTGGCGGTCTGGGCTGTTTCCCTTTCGACTATGAACCTTATCACCCATAGTCTGACTCCCAAGTTTAAGTAACTGGCATTCGGAGTTTGACTGAATTCGGTAACCCGGTAGGGGCCCCTAGTCCAATCAGTGCTCTACCTCCAGTACTCATCATCTTGAGGCTAGCCCTAAAGCTATTTCGGAGAGAACCAGCTATCTCCGTGTTCGATTGGCATTTCACCCCTACCCACACCTCATCCCCGCATTTTTCAACATACGTGGGTTCGGGCCTCCAGTCAGTGTTACCTGACCTTCACCCTGGACATGGGTAGATCACACGGTTTCGGGTCTACGACCACATACTATATTCGCCCTATTCAGACTCGCTTTCGCTGCGGCTCCGTGTCTTCCACTTAACCTTGCATGAGATCGTAACTCGCCGGTCCATTCTACAAAAGGTACGCCGTCACCCATTAACGGGCTTCGACTACTTGTAGGCACACGGTTTCAGGTTCTATTTCACTCCCCTTCCGGGGTGCTTTTCACCTTTCCCTCACGGTACTGGTTCACTATCGGTCACTAGGGAGTATTTAGCCTTGGGAGATGGTCCTCCCGGATTCCGACGGAATTCCACGTGTTCCGCCGTACTCAGGATACACTCCGGAGGAAATTCCTTTTCAATTACAGGGCTGTTACCTTCTTCGGCTGACCTTTCCAGATCGATTCATTTAAAGAATTTCTTTGTAACTCCAAAGGAGTGTCCTACAACCCCAGAAAGCAAGCTTTCTGGTTTGGGCTCTTTCCGTTTCGCTCGCCGCTACTCAGGAAATCGAGGTTTCTTTCTCTTCCTCCAGGTACTGAGATGTTTCAGTTCCCCGGGTCTGCTCCCTATACCCTATGTATTGAGGTATAGGTACTGCTCCATTACGAACAGTGGGTTTCCCCATTCGGAAATCCCCGGATCAAAGTTTACTTACAACTCCCCGAGGCATATCGGTGTTAGTCCCGTCCTTCTTCAGCTCCTAGTGCCAAGGCATCCACCGTGCGCCCTTATTCACTTAACTAAGTTATTTCAGTAAATAAGCGTGCTAATTTAATAGCCTTGTTTCAAAAAAATATCAATCCAGCATCAGCTCCTAGTGACTAGTGTAACTTCCTTCTCCTCCGTATAATAAGTCAACATCGATTCACTATCGTTCATCGTGTTTCCTTTATCTCCTTCGGTTCAGTCCAGTTCATACGTCACTGAACAGTCGCTTCAGCTTTTTATTATTTGATGTCGTTGTTACTCTTATTTAGTTTTCAAGGTACAAACTTCCACACGGATGTGGTGGCTTCTGTGTTGTCACATGGACGTGACGTTCTTAACAGAAGTTCATTATTTCGAGAGATTGCTCTCTCAAAACTGAACCAAACAACCAAGTACGATTCCGTATTAATCTAGCTTCAGCTCCTAGCAACTAGCGAACTTCCTTTACCTTCGTACGATAAATCAACATCGATTCACTATTGTTCATCGTGTTTCCTTTATCTCCTACGGCTCAGTCCAGTTCGTACGTTGCTGAACAGTCGCTTCAGCCTTTTTAATATATCCTTAGAAAGGAGGTGATCCAGCCGCACCTTCCGATACGGCTACCTTGTTACGACTTCACCCCAATCATTAGTCCCACCTTCGGCGGCTGGCTCCAAAAGGTTACCTCACCGACTTCGGGTGTTACCAACTCTCGTGGTGTGACGGGCGGTGTGTACAAGGCCCGGGAACGTATTCACCGCGGCATGCTGATCCGCGATTACTAGCGATTCCGGCTTCATGTAGGCGAGTTGCAGCCTACAATCCGAACTGAGAATGGTTTTGTGGGATTTGCTTGACCTCACGGGTTCGCTTCCCTTTGTTCCATCCATTGTAGCACGTGTGTAGCCCAGGTCATAAGGGGCATGATGATTTGACGTCATCCCCACCTTCCTCCGGTTTGTCACCGGCAGTCACCTTAGAGTGCCCAACTAAATGCTGGCAACTAAGATCAAGGGTTGCGCTCGTTGCGGGACTTAACCCAACATCTCACGACACGAGCTGACGACAACCATGCACCACCTGTCACTCTGTCCCCGAAGGGAAAACTCTATCTCTAGAGTGTTCAGAGGATGTCAAGACCTGGTAAGGTTCTTCGCGTTGCTTCGAATTAAACCACATGCTCCACCGCTTGTGCGGGCCCCCGTCAATTCTTTTGAGTTTCAGCCTTGCGGCCGTACTCCCCAGGCGGAGTGCTTAATGCGTTAACTTCAGCACTAAGGGGCGGAAACCCCCTAACACCTAGCACTCATCGTTTACGGCGTGGACTACCAGGGTATCTAATCCTGTTCGCTCCCCACGCTTTCGCTCCTCAGCGTCAGTTACAGACCAGAGAGTCGCCTTCGCCACTGGTGTTCCTCCACATCTCTACGCATTTCACCGCTACACGTGGAATTCCACTCTCCTCTTCTGCACTCAAGTCCTCCAGTTTCCAATGCACGTTTACGGTTGAGCCGTAAGATTTCACATCAGACTTAAAGAACCGCCTGCGAGCGCTTTACGCCCAATAATTCCGGACAACGCTTGCCACCTACGTATTACCGCGGCTGCTGGCACGTAGTTAGCCGTGGCTTTCTGGTTAGGTACCGTCAAGGTACCATCAGTTACTATGGCACTTGTTCTTCCCTAACAACAGAGTTTTACGATCCGAAAACCTTCATCACTCACGCGGCGTTGCTCCGTCAGACTTTCGTCCATTGCGGAAGATTCCCTACTGCTGCCTCCCGTAGGAGTCTGGGCCGTGTCTCAGTCCCAGTGTGGCCGATCACCCTCTCAGGTCGGCTACGCATCGTCGCCTTGGTAAGCCGTTACCTTACCAACTAGCTAATGCGCCGCAGGCCCATCTGTAAGTGACAGCAAAAGCCGCCTTTCAACTTCTCATCAGGAGATGAAAAGTGTTATCCGGTATTAGCTCGCGTTTCCACGAGTTATCCCAGTCTCACAGGCAGGTTGCCTACGTGTTACTCACCCGTCCGCCGCTCATTCCATTATCGTCAACTCCGAAGAGAATCAAATAATTTCCTGCGCTCGACTTGCATGTATTAGGCACGCCGCCAGCGTTCGTCCTGAGCCAAGATCAAACTCTCCATAAAAGTTGTGTTTCTTGTGCTTCAGAAGTCAACTTCTGACTTCATTTCTTTTTAAGAAAAACGAGGTGTTTTTCTTCTTTCGTACTGGTTGTTTTGTTCAGTTTTCAAAGAGCAATTTCAGTGCCGCTCTCAAAAAAGCGACTTTTATAATTTACCACGCATAAAAAGATGTGTCAACAACTTTTTTCGAGGAATTTCGCAAGATTTCTTGTTAACTTGTCCTCAATTGGTGGATAACCATTGTAGCATCCATTTATAAAGAAGTCAACATTGTTTTTAAACATAATAATCCTTAAAAGAGCGAACTTAAATACAATACTACATATCTTATTGTTTTACAAGCTTTTTAAACGCTATTAAGGTTGAGGTAGAAATTATGTTTTCTAAAAAACGAATTCGTCCTTAAATCAAAAGATCCCATCGCTTCGCGAGGTTGGGATCTTTTTGCCTATACAGCGCTCACTTGTATAGCAAACGTTTCTAAAGTTATTTGGAAATTGTTTCGCCTTTCCACTCTAACATGCCACCGCTCATGTTTTTTACATTAAAACCTTGTTCTTGTAAAAATTCAGAAGCATTATAACTTCTTCTTCCAGAACGGCAGATCATTATATATTCTTTATCTTTATTTAAGTTCTCATATTCTTGTGGAATATCACCTAGCTTAATATGCTTCGCATTGTCAATGATTCCTTGTGCAACTTCATCATCTTCACGTACATCAACTAATACCACATTTTTTTCATCTTTTATCTTTTCTACTTCTTCCGGAGAAATTTCTTTAATTTCAGCCATGTTAATCCCATCCTTTTTAAAGTCAAGATTTTCTAATTTAATATTACTTGGATTAAGAATAGGATGCAACATCTTTGATTAAAATAAGCCTACTTAATCATTACTAAAAGGCGGTGACCATGTGCTGTACTTTCTTTCACTTCTATTAACCATTCCTATAGTAAATCCTGTAGTCGAACAACCAAGAGATCCAATAGCTATTCATTCCTATCATGAAGATGTTACCGGTGATGGACAGAGTGATACGATTGATTTAAAAGGCGAACTATTTGCGCCTGATGGCCAATACTATCAACATATATGGGCTGATATTACCGATGCAAATAATCATTCTTGGACAATTCCTTATGGTGGAGGTTATGAACCTTCTTTACAATTCGTAGATTTAAACCATGATAACCAAAACGATATTTTTTATCAGAGCGCAACAGGCGGAAGTGGTGGTTTATATACAAGCAAACTCCATACAATTGAAAATAATCAGCTGATTGAAATTCCATTACCAAACAATCAACCGATAAAAGGGAAGTTTATTGATAATTTTAAGGCATCGATAACTTTACTTCCTGGAGAAGATCCAATTATTGTTGATTTATCCGATCGTAAAGATGAATATATTCGCCTCAATATTTATGATGAGAATGGAATTTTATTAGAACCTACATCATTGATGATAGATCCAGTGGCAATGTTTGAACCGGTAAATCTCAGTGAAAGAAATGGATATGGTTTAAAAAGTTATCAACAAATCAGCGGGGCTTATCACGCAGATGGTATTGGTGTTGTAGAATCACTATGGTATTACGAAAAAGGAAAATGGAAATTATTAAAAACAACGTGGAAATCCGATAATCTAACGGAAGAAACGCCAGAAGAAAATAAAAATAATCATTAAAATAAAAAAGAAGCACTGACCATTTCCAGGTCAATGCTTCTTTTTTTAATTTGCTACTATATTTACAAGCTTTCCTGGCACAACGATAACTTTACGGATAGTTTTTCCTTCTAACCATTTTTGCATGCTTTCGTCATCTAATGCCGCTTTTTCAAGATCATCCTTACTAATATCAACAGGGACCTGAATTTTAGATCGAACTTTACCCATGATTTGTAGAACGACTTCCACTTCATCTTCAACTAATTTCGATTCATCATATGCTGGCCAAGTAGCCTTACTTATTGATTCTGAGTGTCCAAGTTTTTGCCAGATTTCTTCACTTAAATGCGGAGCTACTGGCGATAACAATTTAACAAAGCCTTCCGCGTAATTTTTAGGAATTTTATTCGCTTTATAACACTCATTTATAAATACCATCATTTGCGAAATACCTGTGTTAAAATGCATATTTTCAAAGTCATCTGTCACTTTTTTCACTGTTTCATGATAAATCTTGTCTAATTCAGTGGATTCATCATCAATAATTTTATCTGTAAGCGAACCATCATCACCTACATACAATCTCCATACACGATCTAAAAATCTACGCGATCCATCTAATCCGTTTGTAGACCAAGCAACAGAAGCATCTAGCGGTCCCATAAACATCTCGTATAAACGTAATGTGTCTGCGCCATGAGAATCAATTATATCATCAGGATTCACTACATTCCCTTTTGATTTACTCATTTTCTCGTTACCTTCACCAAGAATCATGCCTTGGTTATATAGCTTCTGGAATGGTTCTCTTGTGGAGACGACTCCAATATCAAATAAGAATTTATGCCAGAAACGAGCATATAACAGATGGAGAACCGCATGTTCTGCTCCACCTATATATATATCAATAGGTAGCCATTCTTCTAATGCCTTTGGATCTGCCAATCGCTCTGTATTATTTGGATCAATATAACGTAAGAAATACCAACAACTACCGGCCCACTGTGGCATTGTATTGGTTTCACGACGGCCTTTCAATCCAGTCTCTGGGTCAACTACATTTACCCAATCAGTATTATTTGCTAATGGCGATTCTCCTGTACCTGAAGGTTTTATTTCAGCAACTTGAGGAAGTGTCAATGGTAAATCCTCATCAGGTACAGCTGTCATTGTACCGTCTTCCCAATGAATAATTGGAATTGGTTCTCCCCAATAGCGTTGACGAGCAAACAGCCAGTCACGTAGACGATAAGTTATTTTTTTCTCCCCACTACCATTAGCTTCTAGCCAATCAATCATTTTCGTTATTGCTTCTTCCTTACCCAACCCATTCAAGAATTCAGAATTAACATGTTCACCATCACCAGTATAAGCCTCATCATCTACATTTCCGCCGGCAACTACTTCTTTAATAGGTAAACCAAATGTATTTGCAAATTCATAATCACGTTCATCATGCGCAGGAACAGCCATAATTGCACCCGTTCCATAACTCATTAATACATAGTCAGCAACCCAGATTGGCATTTCTTCTCCATTAACTGGATTAATTGCATAAGCACCTGTAAATACTCCTGTTTTATTTTTCGCTAAATCTGTTCTTTCCAAATCTGATTTGGTCTGAACTTCATCCAAATAGTTTTGAACAGATTCTTTTTGATCCATTGTTGTAATTTCTTTTACTAATGGATGTTCCGGTGCAACAACAGCATATGTTGCTCCAAATAATGTATCTGGGCGAGTGGTGAATACAGTAAATTCACCTTCATGATCCTTAATTGAAAAGGTTACTTCTGCACCTTCTGATCGACCAATCCAATTTCGTTGCATTTCTTTTAGACTATCTGGCCAATCAAGGTCATCTAAGTCCTCTAGTAAACGATCTGCGTAAGCAGTGATTTTTAGCATCCATTGTTTCATTGGTTTACGAACAACAGGGTGACCCCCTCGTTCACTTTTGCCATCAATTACTTCTTCATTGGCAAGTACGGTACCTAGAGCCGGACACCAATTCACCGCGACTTCATCCATATATGCTAGGTCATTTTCATATAATTTTTTAAAAATCCATTGTGTCCATTTATAGTAATTTGGGTCAGTTGTATTAATTTCTCTATCCCAGTCGTAAGAGAAACCTAATTCTTTTATTTGACGTTTGAACGTATTAATATTTTGGGTAGTGAATTCTGCTGGACTATTACCAGTGTCAATTGCATATTGTTCCGCTGGGAGACCAAACGCATCCCATCCCATCGGGTGCATCACTTCATAGCCTTGCATACGCTTCATCCGCGCTAAAATATCAGTTGCGGTATACCCCTCTGGATGCCCTACATGTAATCCCTGTCCTGATGGATAAGGAAACATATCTAATGCATAGAATTTTTCCTTGTTGGAAAATGTATCCGTTTTAAATGTCTTATTGTCTTGCCAATGGTTTTGCCACTTCTTTTCGATTTGACGATGATGAAAACTCATGTCAACCCTTCCTTTCATAGTTAAACTACGTGAGTAATAGCCTATTTTTAGAAAAATAAAAAAGCTACTCATCCCTCAACAAATAGGGACGAGAAGCTTTGATTCCCGCGGTACCACCCAAATTAGTGTCATCATTGACACTCACTTGACATCGATAACGTTGATGAAACGGCAATAGCTACTACATTTTCACTATTGCAACATCCAAGGTGAGTTCATATGATCATCATCAACAGTTTTCACCAACCACTGTCTCTCTATTTTGATGGATTACATACTACTAGTCCTTATCATAGTCGTTAATTGATTTACTGGAATTATAATGAAAATACTTTTCATTGTCAAGATACGATCAAAATATAATCTTAGTATATACATTTTTCTCGGATTGGAAACCTACTTTTATTTATTTATCAATATTAGGCATGCTAAAATATAGATATAACAAAGTAAATGGAGGATAATCTTCTTATGTTAAAAGGAATACTACATTTCGCCCATTATTTATTAGAAGAATCAATTGATGAAGGTGAAATTGTTATTGATGCAACATGTGGTAACGGTAATGACACGATTTTTTTAAGCAGAGTAGTTGGAACAAGTGGTCATGTTTATGCATTTGATATTCAACAACAAGCAATACAAACTACTAAACAAGAATTAGAAAAATTTCATAGAAATAATGTTACTTTAATTCACGGAAGTCATGCTCTTATTGAGGATTATGTACAACATGATGTTATCGGAGGAGCCATTTTTAATTTGGGTTACTTACCCCGAAGTGACAAATCAATTATAACGAAACCCGACTCAACGATAGAAGCTATACAAAGAATACTAACAAAACTAAAGAAGGATGGACTAATTGTAATTGTTGTATATTATGGTCATGATGGAGGTACTAATGAGAAAGAGGCAGTATTAAAACATGTAGCTAATTTAGATCAAAATTTATATAACGTCTTACAGTATGGATTTGTGAACCAAAAAAACAATCCTCCCTTTATTTTAGCTATACAAAAAAGGTAAGAAATCACTTTGCTTTCTAGGCAGCTGATGAGCTCCTATGCTGGAGTCTCATCTTGTCCTTTTTCCATATGAAAGTCTCTTCTCATTTAACTAGTAGTTCCATAAAACAGCAGTATAAACAACAGATTTATAAAATGACCCACGGTTAGAATTATAAGAAGAAATAACCCAGACGTTAGCACTTTTTTTAGTTGATCTTTGATTTGTAGCACAACACGTAACAATATATATAATGCAATTACCATAAATGGTATCGAATATAAATATCCAAATACAGTAACCCAACTAAATAACGGATTCTCTGCCACTTTAATAATTGTTTCACTTCGTTCAATAAATGCTAACCGTTGATTATACCCTACAATAAAAATGACAGATAATATGGTGTAATAAACAAATGAAATTATCTTCAGCCATTTCGCTTCATCGTTTGTTAATATATATAAACCAATAAAAAATAGTATTCCAATAATCAATTGGATCATCATCCAATACCGCTCCACTTCTATATCTTGAATTTTAACTTTTTTATTGTATCATAAATAAAAATTCAAGAAAGAGGAAATTTGCACTACCAGATCTTTTTTGCTTTCGCTAATTCTTCTAAAGTGATAGTTGAACGTTGCATGGAAGTGGGACAAACTGTATTGTATTCTTTAATTCGTTTATTAATTTTTTTTAGTTCTTTTTCATTAGTGATGGTATGAATTTGTAATGCTATCTCTTTTTGAAGCTTTAACCAATAAGGAAGATACCCTGCATCTTTTGCAATTTTCTGGAAGTTTTGAAATACATCTCGTTTCACATAATCCTTCGGCAAGGGTTTTCCTATTCCCTGCAAATCTTTTCTATCCTTTTCACCAGACTCCTTTAAAATATCGCCTATTAAGTCATTATATTTTCTATCCATTGTTTAACTCCTTTTTCAAATTGGCCAATCGAACCATTCTCCATGAGGATGTGTATCCATCCTAAACTCCTCTCGCCTATAACCATTGATATAACTTTCAACGTGTAATTGTCCATCCCAAATATTATTATAGATATGAAATACATCTCGTTTTTTCCCAATTTCAGAAACAATATTTAATAGAGTTTGACGTTGTTCCTTAGTAAGTTGATTTGCAACATGTGTATGAAAGATACAAAGTATAGATTCAGGATCAGATTCCATGGCCAGATCCTCTAAACAACTTAAAGCATCCGCTTCTATTAATCTTAATCGATTATTCGACTTATTAAATTGAGTGATAGCTTTTTCTAACGCTTCTATTCTATGCAGATTTTCCGGCCAAACTAATGACTTTAACCATCTTACATCAACTTCTTTCATTAAATCTAAAACATGTAAATCGATTCCTATTCTATCCTTAATTGGTAATTCTGCCGACGAAAAAGACGGCATGTCTCCATCTCTTATAAACGAACTTAATGTTAATGCAGAATTTATATTTCCAATTTTGGTTTTATAATTATTATATGTATATGCATACTGATCGCATAATAGTTGCAAACCAGCACTTGTACCAATCTCAATTAAAGACATTTGGGTACCGGTCTTTTTGTAAATATAATGTAATACAGGAAATAGGTAAGCGCATCTGTTCACTTCGTTCGTTTGCACATATTTTGTGGTGAGACGATTAATGATATCTTGTTTATTATTTAATACAAAATCTTTGAAATGTGGGTAGGCGTACTGAGATGCTTTCACTTCTTCTTTTGTAAATTCTGGATAATAGTTTTTGAGTGGATGGTCCTCTTGTATATAAAGTAAATCCTTAACTGAAGCAAATAATAAATTGGCTATCGGCTGGCCTTTTGGGATAACTGAACAAATATCGATCATTTCAGGATCTTCAGCAATGTATAAAGATAAAATTGAATAAAGAGGACTTTTATCTTTTACTTCAACTTCACCAAAATGCTTGAATCTATCTTCTAAATTCATGATTCCATTCCTCCTATGTGTTAGTGTTATACACTTAATATATTCGTCAATTATCCTTTAACACCTTTATTTAATTGTTTCGTATTCCTTTTTTCGTTACATTTTAAATTTGGTATACTTTAACATATTACTAATACATAGGAGGTTTTATTGTGATTGGTCACTATAATAATATTTACCCCACGATTCACCCAACAGCATTCGTTGCAAAAAATGCTGTAATTAATGGAGATGTAGAGATTGATGAGGAAGTAAGTATTTGGTTCCATACAGTAATACGTGGTGATGTATCAAAAACAATTATTGGAAAGCGTACAAATATTCAAGATCTATGCATGCTGCATCAGAGTCCTGGGAAACCACTTATCATTGAAGATGACGTAACAGTTGGACATCAAGTAACGCTCCACTCTGCAATTGTTAGAAAAAAATCTTTAATTGGAATGGGATCTATCGTACTAGATGGAGCTGAAATTGGCGAGAATGCTTTTTTAGGTGCTGGGAGTCTTGTTCCTCCAGGTAAGAAAATTCCTGCTCATACCCTTGCGATGGGAAGGCCAGCAAAGATTGTACGAGAATTGACAGAAGAGGATTATAAAGAGATGGATCGTGTCAGAAATTCTTATGTGGAGAAAGGCCAATACTATAAAAGCAATACCGATATGGGAAGATAAAGTAAGACTTCATATAACTGAGTAAGGTCTTAGTCACCCATCTTATCATCTAGGGCTTTAACCTCATCGTCTTTAAGAGCGCGTTACTTGTGGGATAAATTCTAAAAGAGGATGAACCTTACCATTAATGAAATAGGTGTATACTCCTTAGGAACGACCACAAGTAGCCTGTAGTAATTTAAAACATTTTTTGGTTATTAATTCCCGATGGAGTTTCACCTATTTTTATCATTCATGAAGCCTGTTTCTTCTACTGTAATTCTTGTTTAATTGCAAAAGACTTTAATTTCTTTAACGCACGGTAAGATAATGACTTTGTCGTACCATATGGAATATCTAATTGTTCCGAAATTTCTTTGAAGCTTAAGGAGTAAAAAAAACGTAGCATAATAATAGATCTTTCTTTTTCGTTTAGGCGATTTAACAATTGCTCCACTGTAATTTTCAATGGTATATCCAAATCATAATAAGCTTTATTGGATACTTTTTCTGGTTCCATCACAATCATCTTTTTATTCTTTCTAATCGTATCAAGTGCACAATTAATGGTTATTTTCGTTATCCACGTCTTAAAATATTTCGGATTTCTTAACTCTGGTAATTTTTCATACGTTCGATAGGCAGTTTCTTGAATTACATCATTTGTATCACTAGAATTTTTTACATATGTATTTGCAATGCGATATAAATTTTTCTCATAACTATGAAATAAAGTCATAAATGATTCCTGATTCCCTTTTTGTGCTTCTTCTACAAGTTCAATGATACTACCACCTGCTTTGCAATGTATTATATAATATTTGTCATAATATCATATTAAGCAGTTTTGATTTTTCGTAAATTAGTAAACTTATCAGAAGAATTTAACATAATTTCATAATTTTAAGTAAAAACGTATGAAAGTTTTCCTGTATTTTAAGATAATATTATGAAATTCTGTTAAAAAATGATGTATAGTTGAAAAATAGTTATGAATTTGATAAGAAGGTTATAAGTCAAATGTTGGGGATTGAGACAAAAGTATTTAATAAAAAGAGAAATCAGAATGAATGGGTATGAAAACCCGCTTCAGAAATATACTGCGCTTATCCTAAGGCGGCTGATGAGCTACCGGTCGCTATGCAATCCGAATCCGGGGTCTCAACTAAACCTTCCTCCCACAAGAGTTTCCGTATATCATTTGTAAATAGCGACCTAAATACCATCGTTGCTTATTCGTTAACTTCGATTGCCTTTTATAAAATACATGTCGTATACAATTACATTTCTTACGATCATAATCATGAAATTCTCGCTGTACACGAATCCTCACTCTTTCTAAAGCCAAAGTCCAATAAATATATCTGGTAAAATGAAAACGATCAGCGATGAGAGACTCTCTCCAATTCCTACCTAATGTAATAAATACATTCTCGTACTTCCCTATCTAATATATTTCCTTCTTCCAACCCAGGTAATGTTATATTAGAATTCAATTGCACATATCTCCTTTTTGTTTGGTTTAGTAGTTTAAACAACGATAACTAAAATAGGAGATTGCGTGTTTTTTATAAATTAAATTTTTCCCTTACCCCAACAATTATTTTAAAGCCATAAAGAAAAACTATCACCTATAAAGATGATAGTTTTTCTTTATGCATTTATTTAGTTAAAGCAATAAGTTCTTCCGTTTTGTCTGTTTTTTCCCACGGGAATAAAATATCTTTTCGGCCAAAATGACCATATGCTGCAGTGTTTTTAAAGATAGGTTTTCTTAAATCAAGCATTCGAATAATACCTGCTGGACGAAGATCAAACAATTCACGAACGGCTTCTACCAAACGGTCTTCACTTACTTTCCCGGTTCCGAATGTATTAACTGCAATGGATACTGGTTGTGCCACACCAATCGCATAAGCTAACTGAACTTCACAAGATTTCGCAAGTCCTGCTGCTACAATATTCTTAGCAACATAGCGTGCAGCATATGCTGCAGAACGGTCTACTTTTGTAGCATCTTTACCACTAAAAGCACCTCCACCATGTCTAGCATACCCGCCATATGTGTCTACAATAATCTTTCTTCCGGTTAGGCCAACATCGCCTTGAGGACCTCCAATTACAAATCGACCAGTTGGGTTTATAAAGTATTTCGTTTTATCATCTAATAATTCATTAGGCACAACTGCTTGAATTACTTTTTCAACCGTATCTCTTTCAATTTGTTCATTTTGAATTTCTGAATGATGTTGCGTAGATATTACAATTGTATCTATACGTACAGGTTTGTCATTCTCATCATATTCAACCGTTACTTGTGTTTTACCATCTGGACGAAGATAATCCAGAATACCTTCTTTTCTAACATCCGCTAATCTTTTAGACAATTGATGTGCTAATGAAATTGGTAAAGGCATTAATTCTTCCGTTTCATCGCAAGCATAACCAAACATAAGCCCCTGGTCGCCAGCACCTATAGCATCAATTTCCTCTTCACTCATTTTTCCTTGTCTTGCTTCAAGTGCTTGGTTGACACCTCCAGCGATATCCGCAGATTGTTCATCAATAGCAGTTAATACCGCACATGTTTCAAAATCAAAGCCATATTTAGCACGTGTATACCCAATATTTTTCACTGTTTCACGTACAAGTGCAGGTATATCCACATAAGTAGATGTAGAAATTTCTCCTGATACAAGAACGAGTCCTGTAGTCACTGTCGTCTCACATGCAACCCTCGCATTCGGGTCTTTCTTTAAAATTTCATCTAAAATAGCATCTGATATTTGGTCAGACATTTTATCTGGATGCCCTTCAGTTACTGACTCTGAAGTAAATAAACGTCGATTTGCAGCCATAAGGCTAAACTCTCCTTTAATTATGTTGTTACGGATCTCTTTCTAACTTCTATCCTATTCAAAGTGCCAATAAAAGCACCTCGTCCTTACAAAAACGCGGTACCAAAAAATATAGATGAAAACAAAAAAACCTTCCCTTCATAACATGAGGAAAGGAAGAATTATGGCCTTTCGCTCTTATTGTTCAAGGAATTATATCCTTGCATCAGGTTAGCACCTTTTCACCATTGTGATGGTTGCTGGGCTTCATCGGGGCTGTCCCTCCACCAACTCTGAATAAGAGTATCCGTTCATGGTTAACATTAACGAAAGGTGAGTTATCTGTCAACTAATATAGGTCCTGTCACATCAAAAATAATAATGCATAAAATAAATCTCAATAATAGTATGGACTATTGTTTTTAATGTGTTATACTAATAATCAGATTTAGTAATAAGGTTCGTTAAGTAATTTAAACTACTATCACTAATAGTAAGGAGATTATACCATGAAAACCGTTGATAAATCTTATATGAAAGAACTTCAAACCAATCACGTTCACCATAATTTATCAGTAGCTCAACTCGTTGAAAAAATTCTGTACAGACAAGAAGGAATACTTACATCTACCGGAGCAATACGTGCCACAACAGGAACATACACTGGTCGATCTCCAGAAGATAAGTTTATTGTGAAAGATGAAGTTTCTGATCAACAAGTCAACTGGGGTAAAATTAATAAGCCTATTCAAGAAGAAGTATTTAATCAACTATTAACTAAAGTGATCACATATTTAAATGAGAAACAAGAAATATTTAAATTTCAAGGGTTCGCTGGATCTGACCACACCTATAGACTTCCTATTCAAGTTATTAATGAATATGCTTGGCATAATTTATTTTCTAGACAACTATTCATTAATCCAACAGAAGAGGAATTAGCCAAACATCAAGCAGAATTTACAGTTATTTCAGCTCCTGGATTTAAGGCTGATCCAGCTATTGATGGAACAAATTCGGAAACATTTATTTTGATTTCTTTCAAAAAAAGAATTGTACTTATTGGCGGTACGGAATATGCTGGGGAAATTAAAAAGTCAATTTTTTCGGTGATGAATTATCTATTACCTCAGCAAGATGTACTTTCCATGCACTGCTCTGCTAATGTTGGTCAAGAAGGTGACGTTGCCTTATTTTTTGGTTTATCAGGTACGGGGAAAACTACGTTATCCGCAGATCCTTATCGAAAACTAATAGGTGATGACGAACATGGTTGGAGTCCTAATGGCGTATTCAATATTGAAGGGGGATGTTATGCAAAATGCATCAATCTCTCAGAGGAAAAGGAGCCACAAATTTATAATGCGATTCGATATGGCTCGGTCTTAGAGAATGTCATTTTAGATGATAATAGCAGAGAACCAGATTACGATGATACATCGTTAACGGAGAACACCCGTGCTGCTTATCCTTTGGAAAATATAGATAACATTATTGATCCTAGTGTTGCAGGACATCCAAATACAATTATTTTCTTAACTGCCGATGCATCTGGAACGTTACCTCCAATCAGTAAGCTAACAAAAGAACAAGCGATGTATCATTTTCTAAGCGGATATACAAGCAAATTAGCGGGTACAGAACGTGGAATAACAGAACCAACAGCAACTTTCTCTGCTTGCTTTGGATCACCGTTCCTACCATTGGCTCCTTCTACTTATGCCGAAATGTTGGGGAAGAAAATTGACATGTTTGACACAAACGTATTTTTGATAAATACAGGTTGGACGGGAGGATCATATGGAGTAGGTGAACGCATAAAACTTTCTTTCACTAGAGCAATGGTCCACTCTGCATTAGAAGGAGAATTAAATTCTATAGAAACGATTAATGATGAAATTTTTGGATTGCAGATTCCTGCTCATGTTCCTGGAGTTCCTGATGAATTATTAATTCCTAAACAGACATGGGGAAACAAAGAAGCTTACACGAAAGAAGCACAATCACTTGCTTTAAAATTTCATGAAAACTTTAAGAAATTCACTTTAGCCAGTGAAACAATCAAGCAAGCCGGTCCTTTATTTAAAGGATAATCTTAAATTTGTTTACTCATCCCATTAAAGGATTTATATAAATGAGTGAAATATCCGTTCGATATATGCGAACAACCAGTCTCAATATGAGGCTGGTTTTTTCTTTTGAAGGATTCGTTTATCTCATGATACCTCAGTCCAGTTCGGTGTCTCTTAACGGTGAGAAATGCTTTTGACACATATTTATATTTGGGCGCATACACTATTTTTATAAATTTTATCACATTAGTTGAAAGGAACGGTGGATATGCGTAAGAAGGGTTTTATAATTAGTTTTGTCGCTGTTCTAATACTCTTGTCCGCTTGTAATCAAGAAACAACTACAAACATAAAATTAGCTGAAGTAACAAGGTCAATATTCTATGCTCCACAATACGTAGCTTTAGAAAAAGGTTTCTTTAAAGAAGAAGGATTAGAGGTAGATTTACAAACCACTTGGGGTGGAGATACAACAATGACTGCTTTATTGTCGGATGGAGCTGATATTGCATTAGTTGGGTCAGAAACATCAATGTATGTATACGCGCAAGACTCAAAAGATTATGCAGTTAACTTTGCTCAACTTACACAAACCGACGGGACATTTCTTGTAGCAAAAGAGGCAAACACAGATTTCACCTGGGAAGATCTTAAAGATAGTACTTTTCTTGGTCAACGCGTTGGCGGAATGCCACAAATGGTTGGAGAGTATGTATTAAAGGAAAATGGAATTGATCCCCATGGAGATTTGAACTTAGAACAAAATATTGACTTTGCAAATATAGCTGGAGCTTTTGCATCTGGAGATTATGATTATGTACAGTTGTTTGAACCAACTGCAAGCGTATTTGAAGCAGAAGGCCAAGGACACATTGTTGCTTCATTTGGAGAGGAGTCTGGAGCTGTACCCTATACCGTATTTATGACAAAACAAAGCTTTATGGAGGAAGAAGACGACGCAGTAGAAGCATTTACTAGAGCAATTTATAAGGCACAACAATGGGTAGATGAACATAGTGCCGAAGAAATAGCAGAAGTCATCGCACCGTATTTTGAAGAAACCGATATCGAAATGTTAGCTTCATCAATCGATCGTTATAAGTCTCAAGGTTCTTATGCTACAGATCCACTTCTTGATGAAGAAGAGTGGGATAACCTACAAGGAATTATTGAAGAAGCTGGTGAATTACCAGAAAATGTGCCCTATGAAGATCTTGTAAATACAGATTATGCAGAGCGTGTCATGTCAGAATAAAGAGGAGGAACTGTCTTGTCATTTCTGACACTTGAGCATGTAACCCATTATTACTTTGCAAAGGAATCGTATGTAAAGGCATTGGATAATATTTCTTTTACCATGAAAGAAGGAGAATTTGTATCTTTATTAGGTCCTAGTGGTTGTGGAAAATCAACACTGTTATCGATTATTGCCGGTATTATACCTCAGACGGAAGGCCAGGTACGTTTACAGCAGGAAGATTTAATCAAACAAAACCAAGCAATTGGTTATATGCTTCAACAAGATTATCTTTTCCCTTGGAAAACAATTATTGACAATGTGTTAATCGGACCAAAAATTCACGGTGTTATAACTAATGAGGTAAAACAAAATGCAATTACATTACTAAATGAAGTAGGGCTTAAAGATGTTGAATCAAAATACCCTTCTGAATTATCTGGTGGGATGAGACAACGCGTAGCATTGGTTCGAACCTTAATCAATGATCCAAAAATTTTACTATTAGATGAACCTTTCTCTGCTTTAGATTATCAAACAAAATTAAAACTGGAAGATCTCGTTTCCAACTTGCTAAAAACTTATAAAAAAACCGCAGTACTCGTAACACATGATATTGGAGAAGCTATCGCAATGAGTGACCGAATCATCTTATTGGATTCTCATCCTGGTTCCATTGCTAAAATATATGATGTGCCATTAGAACTTAGAGATGAAATGCCGTTTCACGTAAGAAAACACCCAAAATACCAATTATTATTCGATAAAGTGTGGGAACAATTAGAACAGAAAGATGATTCCTCACCATTAAGGGATGATGATCATGAATGACAAGCAACTGTTTATTAATTACCGTCAAGGATTGAAACGAGAAAGTAAAATCGTATTTACTTGGCAAATTTCCATTCTCATCATTTTAGTCGGTTTATGGGAAATCGCCAGTAGAATGTACTGGATAGACCCTTTGTTATTCAGTTCTCCTAGTAGAGTATTTCAATTAATTATTCAACGGTTCGCTAATGGTTCACTATTATCGCATATTCAGGTAACCCTATTAGAAACAATCTTAGGATTTCTGATTGGAACCATTGGGGGGATAGTAATCGCAACTTTATTGTGGTCCTCTAGACGCTTTGCACGAGTAATGGATCCTTATCTTGTTATTATGAATGCAATGCCTAAAGTTGCATTAGGTCCTATTCTCATTGTTGCATTAGGTCCTGGTTACCTTTCCATCATTGCCATGGGGTTCATTATTTCCGTTATCGTTACAACTCTAGTAGTGTATTCTGCTTTTAATGAGGTTGATCCGAACTATCAAAAAGTTATGCTTAGTTTTGGTGCAACTAGATGGCAATGCTTTAAAGAAGCTATCTTTCCTTCAGCATTACCAGCAATTATCTCTACGCTTAAAGTAAATGTCGGATTGTCTTGGGTCGGTGTAATTGTAGGGGAATACCTTGTTTCAAAACAAGGGTTAGGTTACCTCATCATCTATGGTTTCCAAGTATTTGATTTTACTCTAGTCATGTCTAGCTTAGTAATTATCGCTATTCTTGCAACAATTATGTATAAAGTGGTAGAGAAAATTGAAAATTTACTCATACGAAATAGAAGCGTGTAGCCCTTATAGCTTACGCGCTTCTATTATTTTTACTATAATGCGAAACTTCATTTAGTCGGGTTTTCTAATCTTCCCCAACGGAATGTTAGTACTACATGGACTTGACCTAAAGGCTCTTGAACGAAGGCATATCCCCTACCTCTAATGCTTTAGCCTCATAATTTTGAAGTACGGATATTACTTCCTGTTACATTAAGGATAAAAAGGTTGTTTTTATCCGCTTCATACAACTATGAAGTACATCATCTTTCATTATAAAACTATATCCTTTTCGTTTACGCACATTTTTCGGTATTACTGATAATAAGACTGGACCTTTCGTTTCGTAATAGGTTTCCTGTTCGGTTAACTTATGAATATTAGCAAAATATACATTTTTTATCACTGTATCATTTCTTCCATCCACTTTATATTGTCCAATATAATGTAGTGTTTCTACTGAACCACCGGTTTCTTCCATAACTTCTCGAACTGCGGCTTGTTCTGCTGTTTCTCCAGGCTCTACCTTTCCACCAGGAAATTCAATCCCTCGTTCCTTATGAGCAGTTAGTAACCACTTATCCTTATATCGACAGATAACCCATACGTGCTTTGGCTCTGTTGAAAACGGATGATCTAAAAATGATAATTGTACTGTATTATTATAGAAATCCTTAAATCTGTTCAACTCTTTCACTACTTTCTTTGATTGAAAATTACTGATATGTTACCTTAGAAATTTTCCAATCATGTTGAAACGTGAAATCCACTACCAATGTATACTCTCCTACCATTTTATTATAATTTTCTTGAGTTAATTGGATAGTATTTTCATCTTTTTTAATCATATCATAATCGTTTTCCTCTTGAAACCAAGATGGTGCATCCATAGGAATAATGTAGATACCGTCTTGTTTTTCTTCAAAGTAATACGATACAAACTCAAAAGCCAATGTCTCTGTCGTATATTGTTCAAATGCATGAATAAGTTCGTCTTTTGTTTGATAAGCTTGTACTTTATAATTGCTGTCTACTTCCTGTATTAAAGTATTCATTAAACCACTCATTTTTTCTGTAACAGTAGAATGATCTAATGTTGATAATTCTTTCTCTACTTGAACACTATTACTATGATTTTCAGCATTAACTACTTCTTCTTGATTAAATGCGGAGAGTACAATTAAACCTAAAGATGCAACTATACTAATTGCTAATAAGTAATACGTTTTTTTCCTCATATGTTATAATACTCCTCCCATAAGTTGAGTATAAGCTCTTAATATTCTATACCTTATTTTCTGATAAGCTAAACCTACAAAATGATTTATACTGTAGCCCAACGCTAAGTGGACTACAGTAAAATTCCTTTAAAGAAACGTAATTACTAATACACAATCCTTATAAATGCTTATCTGACAATATTCCCATAGATTGTATATGATTCTTGGTTTTTTCGTCACCTAACTCATATAATAATTGAAAAGTTTCCGTCATTGTATCGTCGTATATATCGTTCGGTTCATCGTTGTGGTATGGCATAAACGGAATATGAGCTCGTACAAAAGAATCAAAACTTGATTCATGTAAGTCTTCAAATTTCGATCGTAATAATGTAATCTCATCTTCAGTTGCATAAACAACAAAATCATCATTATTTTGATAACGAACTTGAGATATTTCACCCTCACCTACACTAATAAAATATTTTTGTTTATCCATTTCTAACACCTCCTAGTATATAATCTGTGTCTTTTTTGTTTAATTCATCCAAATAAAAAAAGAGTATCTAACTTATAAAAAGTAAATACTCTTATCATATTATCCATTTCGTATATCTTCATCTGGCAATCATCACGTCTCGAACTTATTTTCCTAGTCTATGACGTACAAGCTTATTTGCAGCATTTCTTGGAAGTTCATTAATTATATGAATTTCTTTTGGTCGTTTATACTTTGCTAAATATTTCTCTAGGTGTGCGTCAAGCACTTTCATTTCTATTGGTTTACTACATACAATATATGCAGCAGGGACCATACCCCATTCTTCATTAGGAATCCCCTTAACTCCTGCTTCTTCAATGCCATCTATTTGTACTAGCACATTCTCTATTTCAGAAGGATAGATATTTTCTCCACCGGAAATAATTAAATCATTTCGTCGATCAACAACATATAAATACCCTTGTTCATCTAAATACCCCATATCTCCAGTGTGCAGCCAGCTATTTTCAAACACTTTATCGTTAGCCTCTGTTCGCTTATAGTAACCCCGTGTAACCATCGGACCTCTCACAATAATTTCTCCAATTTGATTTGGTTCGTTTTTATTGTGGTCTATTTTAAGCTGAGCCGGAAAAAGTGGTTTGCCCGCTGAACCAATCTTTTTTAAAGCATCTTCTGGAGTTAATGTAACGATTTGTGAAGATGTCTCTGTCATACCATATGACTGAAATACTGGTATATTACGTTCTTTTGCTTCTTCTAATAATGATTTAGGAGCCGGACCACCGCCGAGAAGCATACAACGAAAATCATACGGGTAATGATTATTTCCTAGTCGCTTTATTAAGCGTTGCACCATTACAGTAACCACGGAGACTATCGTAACATTACGATTCATAATAGCATCATGAACCTTTTCTACATCGAACTTTTCTAACACATAGATTGGCATTCCATAAATCACGCTTTTTAACATGGTTGACAAACCACTTACATGAAAGAGAGGTAAGGGTATTAACCATTTATCATTCTCATGTAATCCTAAATTCAGTACTGAACTAGTTGCGCTCCACCAATGATTGCCATATGTTTGCTGAACAGCTTTGGGAAATCCAGTGGTTCCAGAAGTATACATCATTGTGAATATATCATCTAAACAAATTTCTTCGTTTAACATTATACTGTTTTGTTTTTCCGATACAGATTCTAGCTCGTTATAACTAATTTTTTGGACTTCAAATTCGCTTTTTGTGAAAGATTCGGAAGTTATAATCAACGTAGAATCAGAATCAATGAGTTGTTGATTTAATTCGTTTATTGTCAGCTTCGTATTTAATAAAACCACTACCGTACCTAAATAACTACATGCATAAACGGTTTGAATCATTTCAACACAATTCGTAGACAGGATAGCAATGTGATCGCCTTGTTGCAAACCAAGATTTGCTAGTTTTTTTGCATAGGATTGACTACGATGAAATAATTCAAGATATGAAATAGAATTCCCATCCTCAAACTCAATCGCGTTTTTATCAGGGGATAGATCTGCCCGTTTTGTTAGCCAATGTGGAGTGGTTTCACTCATAATATTCTCTCCAATCTTCTTCACTATACGATAAAGAAACCCTTGCTCACGCGGAACAAAGGTTTTCTTCATACTATTACTTCTTAAGGAAAACGTGGGAATTGTTTAAAGTTAGGTTTTCTTTTTTCTTTAAACGCATCGCGACCTTCTTTGGCTTCGTCCGTTGTATAATACAATAATGTTGCGTCTCCACCAAGTTGTTGCAGGCCAGCTAAGCCATCTGTATCTGCATTAAATGAAGCTTTTAAGAAACGTAAGGCGGTTGGAGATTTTTCTAGAATTTCTTCACACCACTGGATGGTTTCTTCCTCAAGTTTTTCTAGTGGAACAACCGTATTTACAAGTCCCATTTCATAAGCTTCTTCTGCATTATATTGACGACATAGGTACCAGATTTCACGTGCGCGTTTATGCCCAACTAGACGTGCTAAATAACCAGCTCCATATCCAGCATCAAAGCTACCTACTTTTGGACCAGTTTGACCAAATATAGCATTGTCCGCGGCGATTGTTAAGTCACAAACTACATGTAATACATGACCTCCACCAATTGCGTAACCAGATACCATTGCAATTACTGGTTTTGGTATCGTACGAATAAGTCGTTGTAAATCTAAAACATTCAAACGCGGAATCTCATCAGACCCAACATAACCTCCGTGTCCACGTACCGATTGATCTCCACCTGAACAGAAAGCTTTTTCACCTTCTCCTGCTAATACAATAACACCGATAGAAGAATCATCACGTGCATCAATAAATGCATCAATCATCTCTTTTACTGTTAAAGGTGTAAAAGCATTACGTTTTTCAGGACGATTAATGGTTACTTTTGCAATACCATTATATTTTTCATAAATTATTTCTTCATAGCTATTTACCTTTTGCCATTCTACAGACATATATATGCTCCTTTCAAGCAACAAAATTATGTAGCGATTGGGTTTCTATTTAGAAACTCTTCTACTATTTTACCAAAGATTTGAGGATTTTCCACATGAACTGCATGACCAACGTTTTTACATACAGTTAATTCTGCATTTGGAAATTTCTCTGTCATATTTTTGTTTATATTTACAAATTTCGAATCTTTTTCTCCTACTACTAATAAAACCTTCATACGCATTTGTTCTAATTCATTCCAAAACGACGGCTGTGCGCCAGTTCCCATAGAACGAAGTGAATGTACCAATCCATCTGGTTGATGAGAAAGACGTTCGTTTCTAATTTGCTGCTGTTTCTCTTCAGAGAGTTCCTTCTGTGATAAAAACAAGGAAATATCTTGCCAATAATTAACAAATTGTACTATACCATATTGTAAAATATAGTTTGCTAACAACTCATCATTTTGTTGTCGCTGAATTTGCTCTAATTTAGAGAATAATCCAGGGGAAGCACTTTCTAAAATTAAGGATTGGACCATATCAGGAAATTCATTAGCAAAGTGAATTGCAGTACGTCCTCCCATGGAATAACCAACTAAATGGAATTTCTTTATATTCATTTCAATTAACTGTTCTCTGAGTTGCTTACAACATGCCTTCATTGAGGTTAGAGAATATCCCTGCGATCGGCCATGTCCTGGAAGGTCAAATAAAATTAATTGATATCCGTTAAAAAAAGGCTTTAATGATTCCCAAGTTTGGCGTGTCCCTGTAAATCCATGTAACATCACTAGCGGTTCACCATCACCGACTATTTCACAGTATAATTCTTTATCTTCCAAATCTAATCATCCTTTAAAATAGCTTTCTTAATGGATTGCCATTTTGCTTGATGCCATAGAACATTTTGTTCACGATCCGTTTTCACTTCAATAATGGATAGCCCATCAAGTTGATAACTTTCATATAAAGCTACTTTTAATTGTTCCTCCGTGTTCACATGATTGTAATTTGCTTCATACAGTTTCGCCACCTGTTCAAACGATAAATCCATTGGAGTACCAAATAAAGCTTCAAAATGTCGTTTATCTTCCGCCTGTGGCAAGAAGGAAAAAATTCCACCACCATTATTATTTATTAACACAATTGTAATTGGTAATTTATAATGTTTTGCAGCAAATAACCCGTTCATATCATGAAATAATGATAAGTCCCCAAGTAATAATGTAACCCTTTCATGATCTGCAGAGGCACCTACTCCACTCGAAACCATTCCGTCAATGCCGTTAGCACCGCGATTCGCCAATATTTTTATTGATTTTGGTGAAGTCATATAAAACGTGTCAACGTCCCGAACTGCCATGCTGTTCCCAACATACAAAGTACTTCCGTCTGGAATTACTTCAGCTATACCTCGAACGGCTTCTCCTTCAGTTATTTGCTCTTCGACACCTTCTAATAGATAATGCTTAGCAATTTGGTTCATTTCTTGCCATTTCTTTAACCATTTAATGGACACATCTTGATTCTCCGACATTTGATAAAGTTGTTCGCAAAATATTGTGGGTTCAGCAAATAAAAATGTTGCTTGATTAGAAGAATGATCTCGAACTCCCTCAGTGGGCTCGATTACGTATTGCTGTACATCAGCATTTTCCATAACATAAAATAAATAAGCTTTAGAAACAGGCATGGCTCCAAACCGAATAATATAATCTGGTTTTAAAATTTGTCTGATTTCTGGTTCTCTTAGAAAAGCATCGTATCCATCAATAACATTATCCTTATGATGCTTTCCCGTTCTCAATTGTGATAAAGGATCAGCAATTACGGGAATTCCCCACTTCCCAGCTAATGAAGTGACTGCATACGCAAATTTAGCATCTGTCTGTGGACCACATACAAACAACCCTTTTTTATTTGGGCCCAGTTGCTCAATTAACATTTGCAATTGATCTGTCGTTAATTGTTTCGTTCCCTCTTGCATGATATTTTGTTTAATGTAACTGTTAGTACTCCAAATAGAATTCAATGAAAAATTAGGAGTTAGAGGTTCGCGTAAAGGGAAGTTTAAGTGGACAACTCCAGGATTCCCTTCCTCTGCAACGTGTTTCGCATGAGATGCTTTATTACGAACATAATGCAACATTCTATCTGTTGCTTCTGGCAAAGCCATTTCATGAAACCATTTTGTATAATCACCATACATTTTTATTTGTTCAATCGTTTGAGGAGCTCCAATATGTCTCAGCTCATGCGGACGATCAGCTGTTAAAACAAGAAGTGGTACACGACTATAGTGCGCCTCCACTACTGCCGGATAATAGTTTGCTGCTGCTGTTCCTGACGTACATACTACCGCTACTGCACGATTTGATTTCTTCGCTAATCCTAAAGCGAAAAAAGCAGCCGAACGCTCATCCACGATAATCCACTCTTTTATGGATGGATGCTCTGTAAATACAAGAGCAAGTGGTGTAGAACGAGATCCAGGAGAAATCACCACATCTGTCACACCACTTTTTGCTAATTCATCTACAAAATTCGCGACATAGCGCGTTAACTTTTCTGTATAATCCATCGTCTATCCTCCTAAAACAGAGAGCATTGGCATCAATTTAATATTTGTTTCTTCATATTCACTCACTGGATCTGAATCTGCGACAATTCCGCAACCTGCAAAAAGTGATGCCTCAGTTTCTTGAATCATAGCAGAGCGTATAGCTACAGCAAACTCACCGTTATTATTACTATCTATCCAACCAATTGGAGCACCATACCAACCTCTGTCTAACTGTTCATTTTTTCTAATAAAGGACATAGATTCTTTTCTAGGTGTTCCACCTAAAGCTGGAGTTGGATGAAGTTCCTCTAAAATAGAAAAAATACTATTGCTATTCATTAATTTAGCCGTTACAGGTGTATAAAGATGTTGTAATGTCTTATACATATACACCTGTGGTTCACTAGGAATATCTACATCAGTACAGTATCTTTCAACAGCTTTCCTAATCATTTGAACAACATATTCATGTTCTTTTCGATTCTTCGGATCTGTAAAAAGCTCTTCAGCAATTTTCTGGTCTTCTTTTGTTGTTTCCCCTCTAGGTGCAGTGCCTGCGAGACACGTAGAAAACAACTTATTTCCTTCCACTTTAACAAGACGTTCAGGAGTAGCTCCCACAAAACAATCGTTGTCAATCTCATAGGCAAAAATATAACTATTCGATTGCGTTTCTACAAGTTTTCTTATAATCGAAGGAATATCTGCTCGTTTATCAAAACGCAAGCGAATCTCTCTTGCCAATACAATCTTATTGGTAATGGAGGTCTTCATTTCTTCTGTTGCTTTTTGAACAGTCTGCATCCATTGTTGTGGATCTACTTCTTTCTTTTCGATCATTTTTACATCTTTCCCCGAAAAATTCGACTTCCCTAACAAATAAGACTCTATTTCTTGGTACTCTTCCATTAGTTGAAAACCGTGATCGTTTGTATGCAGATACATATTGAAAGTTAAATAAAATTCATTGTCTACGTTTGTAACCATGATTTGAGGTATGGTTAATTGACCATCTGGAAAATTCCTCCACAAGCTTGTTGATTCTTTTTTAGGATCAAATGCAAAACCACCTAATCCTACTATTCCTGTTCCTTGCTTTTCAAAAGGATTATGGATAACTGCTTTTTTTAACAACTCATTCCATTGATTTTCTATTGATTGATAACGTTGGCCATCCGCTTGTATGGTAACTGCCTGTCCAGCGCCAAGTATGGTTATGTCGTTTGAATTACTCGACCAGAAACTTCTTGATAATTTTCGATCTCCTGCTAATTGCAAAAAAGAATATATACTAGGCTTGTTAATTTTTTTCGTGTAACTAAACAACTTAGCCTGATTTTCAGATAACATTTCATTAATTACTTTATCAATATGTGTTGCTAGTTGTTTTTCTTCTATTTCAATCATTCCTATGAACCCCCGACATAATATCGTAAATTAATTATATCCTTCCTTATTTTATGCTCTTTTTACGAGTTTCTCAAGAAAAGCCTATTATTTCTAAAAAATTCCTATTTATAACATACATTGACACCTTCTTAACCTTTCCATAAAATTAATATGATATAGAAGAATCAGGAGGCTATCTTCAATGCAATCAAAAGATACATCAAACATGAAAAAACTATTAAATGAACGTGAAGGATTTCACGTTTGGTGGCGACTACTTCGTCCACATACGTTAACCGCATCATTTGTACCTGTTTTTGTAGGTACGATGATCGCATTTAATGAAGGTAGCATTAACTGGTTGGTTTTTACAGCAATGTTATTAGCTTCATTATTAATTCAATCAGCTACAAATATGTTTAATGAGTATTATGACTTTATTAGAGGGTTAGATAATGACCAATCTGTGGGAATTGGCGGATCTATTGTACGAGATGGTATAAATCCAAAACATATTCGAAATTTAGCATTCTTGTTTTATGGTATATCTATATTGATAGGAATATACATTTGCATGATGTCTAGTTGGTGGATTGCAATTATTGGTTTATTTTGTATGATAATTGGTTATTTATATACTGGAGGCCCTATTCCAATTTCATATACTCCATTTGGAGAATTATTCTCTGGAGTATTAATGGGATCCGTTATAATCGGTATCACTTACTATATTCAAACAGGAACGATAACTTCGGAAATGGTTTGGATTTCCATTCCCATAACTATCTTTATTGGCTGTATCAATTTTGCAAATAATATCCGAGATCGTGAAGGAGACAAACGTGGTGGCAGAAAAACAATTGCTGTCCTGATTGGAAAGGAACGGTCCGTAGCACTTCTTGGGACATTAATGGCATTAGCGTATATGATGACATTATTATTTATCTTAATCGGATTCCTTCCGTATTGGTCCATCATCACTTTCTTAAGTGCTCCAAAAGCATACGGAGTTATAACCAAATTCCGTGGCAAGAAAACATCGATTGAAATGATGCCTGCAATGGGAGCTACCGCAAAAACAAACACGATGTACGGCATGTTATTAGGGCTGTCATTACTTATAACAGCATTGTTATAACTTTGAAAGGATGGGACTATGACAAATAAATTAAGCAAGGATAAGTTGAATTATTTTAAAAAGAAGTTAGAACAAATGAAAGAGGAGTTAGAAGAAAAACAAGATAACAATACTAACTCTGATGAACTCGCAAATTATGATAATCATCCAGCAGACCTAGGTACAGAACAGTTTGAAAAGCAACGAGATGCTGGTCTTAATCTAATGAGAGAAGATGAATTACAAGAAATTAACGATGCATTACAAAGGATTGAAGATGGCACTTATGGGATTAGTGAAAAATCAGGTGAACCTATTCCAGAAGAGCGCTTAGAAGTAATGCCCACGGCACGCCTTTTAGTATCAGAGGAAGAGGAAAGTAATTAAAAAATATTGCGCTTATGCTGAAAAAAAGCTTCGCTACCAATATGGTAACGAAGCTTTTTAATTTATTTTATAGAAAACCTTGTTTGTTGTTGTTGAAGCCATGCATGCAGTTTTATAAATAAAGGAATAAATAATACTGCAATAAACACACCTTTTAACATATTAAATGGTAATACACCTGCTATAACAGATATCCACTTAACTTGATTCGACATCTCCCATCCCATAAACCAACCATACGCTGGTAAAATTAGATAGTAATTTAGAATACTCATTCCAACTGCCATCACAATCGTTCCAATAACTAACCCCGTGATTAAGCCTTTTATCCCTTTAATTCGGTGATAGATCATAGAAACTGGTACAACTAACATTACACCTGCAATAAAATTAGACAGAACACCGATTGGGTCTCCAGATCCGGAGACTGCAAGATATAATAAATTTTTAAAACCAACTACTACAATTCCAGCTATTGGTGAAAAAATCAATGAAGCTATCAAAGCAGGTACATCACTAAAGTCTACTTTTAAATATGGTGTCGGTAAAAACGGTAAAGGAAAATTAATAAAAAATAATACCAATGAGATTGTACTTAATAACGCAATGATAATTAACTTTAATAGATTGTTCCTTTTGGATTTTTGCATCTGTGTCTCCTCCATCAGTTCATTCGACTCCGATCTTGTGATGAAGGACGATAACCTGTTTTGCATTACATTAAAAACCCTAGAGCGAGGCCCTAGGGTTTGAATACATCGTCAAATAATGCACACAAAAATCGTGTAACACAAAACATGATCGACATCTTCTCCCATCCAGACTATAACTGTCGGTACTGGAATCTAACCAGATCAACCACATAACGTATGCAGCTCGCGGACTTTACCGCCGGTCGGGAATTGCACCCTGCCCCGAAGATTGGAATCGAATATTTATTTGTTAGAAACTATTATACATTCACTTTGAATTTTTGGCAAGTCTATTTTTTTGGGATGAAGTCAGTATCAATGCTACCGTAATTGCTGAAATACCAGCTGATAGCTTTCCAATAATCATCGCAGTCACCATGGATGATTCTATACCTGCAACAAAACCTAAATGACCACCAAATACAAATGCACCACTCACTGCAAATGCTACATTCATAACCTTTCCGCGTTCATTCATTTGAGGTAACAAGGCTAGCATAGGAATCACATGAGCTACAGATGCTATTAGTCCTGTCGTTGCAGCGGAATTTATTCGTAAACTCTCACCAATCTTTTGTAAATGTTTTGAAGCAAGCTTTGTAATTGCTGCAACAAGCGGAAAAGCTCCAGCTAACACAATTGCGATTAAGCCAACTATTTGAATACCTTCTTCTAAAGGTGCTAACCCCGGGATAACTGTAATTTTAGTAATGGTTTCAATACCAATCGCTAATAATCCAATTAATGCAATTGTTGTCACTGTTTTACCTAACCAATGAAATAGTATAATCATCTTGTCAGCAAAAAATAGTAATCCTATTAAAATAAAAATTGAGAACACAATAGGAATAATAAGATTTCTAATCATCATCGACCAGTCAAAACCAGCATAAAATCCTCCCATTAAGCACCCAAAGGGTATTGTACTAACCCCAATCATAATACCTTTCGCAAAATAAGCTTGATCTTGTTTTTTTATCATACTGAGGGCAACCGGTATGGTAAATGAAATCGTTGGTCCGAGCATTGTTCCTAAAAATACCCAAGCAAATAATGCTGCCTCATTACTTTCAGCCATTTGTTCTGCAAGTGCTTGTCCACCCATATCTAATGCTAATATTGTATTCGCGAATGTAGCTGGATCTGCCCCAATCCAATTATATATAGGAGTTACAATTGGAGTTAATATATTTGCGATTACAGGAGCTAAAGAGACAATTCCTACAATTACTAATGCCAACGTCCCCATAGACGTAATTCCTTCTTTAAATTTCTCGCCCAAACCGAAGCGATTACCAGCTAAATAATCAATTCCACCTAAAAATAAAAATACTGCTAATATAAGCATTATAATTTCGTTTATATTCATATGATTACCCCTTATGTATCCATAAAATATGATTACTCGAACTCAGCTTACACTATATCAAATATGGGGTAAACATTTAGAAAAGAAAAAAGTCTGTAGGAAAGGAATTTCTTCCTTCTCTACAGACTTTTATTATTATAAACAAGCGATTACTATTCTTCTAGATTAATAAATAGTTTTCCTTCAGCTTGTTCTCTTGTTTCATTGCCGAAACTATCTTTTGCAATAACTTCAATAACTGCACCATCCGCAACTGCATTACTCGTAGCTGTCCAATAACCAACATACTTACCTTCTGAAACTTCCATCATTGGAAGTTCAGTTGCATTTGTAAGTCCTAGGTTCGTTAATGGCATATGAATAACATATGTTGCGCGCAGGCCTGGCTCAGCTTCAAACTCGATTTTCACACTTTCCCCGGCACTGAGATGAACATCCTCTGTCGGAGTTACATTTTCAATTTCAGGAGCAGTGTAATCCGTTTCTATAGTGACAGATTCAGTCGTTGTATTTCCTGCCAAGTCAGTAGCAACAACTTCAATTGTATTTTCACCTTCATCAAGTAAAATACGTTTAGAATAAGCTCCATCTTCTACGGATGCTTCTTGTCCATTAACTTCGACATAGTCTAAGTTTTCATCTGTAACTACACCTTCGACTGTCACTGTTTCACGATTTAACTTATCACCATCTGCAGGATTATCAATCGTTAATTCTGGTGATTCAGTATCAAGAGTAACTGTTACAGTATCCGATTCTCCTACAACCACATCATTCATAATCGTTTGAGCTTGAAGTTCGTTTGCACCTTCTGTTAAGTCAACTGAAATAGAGAACTCTCCACTATCTCCAACTTCCGTAGCACCTATTTCTTCACCATTATTTACAAGTTGAAGCGTCGTCGTTGGTGAAGCTGTTCCTTCTACAGTTAATTCTGATTCATTTGTAATATAATCTTCTGCAGGAGTAGTAATAACCGGATCATCAACACCGTAAGCTACTCGAGCACGAATCATATAGTTACCCTCAATTGCAGGAGATGCAGACCATGCTCCACCCACACTTTGGTAGCTTCTTCCTGCATTTGGACCATTTTCATCCGTAGCAAGTCCTGGTACATTAGGGTTGGCTGCAGTTTGAACATATACCATGTAGAAGTCCCCTTCTACTTGAATTGCATGTTCAGATAAATCAACTACAGTCCATTCATCAAGGCTTCGAATTGCTTCTGCTTCTACAGGACCGGCAATACGCTCACCAGGAGCACCATCTGGGCCACTCGCATCCCATACTTCGACTGCAAATTCTGTTCCGCCTGGATTAGGGAAGTCTGTACCGTGGAATTGGAACACACCATCAGTAACAATTGCAGATTCTCTGTCTTCATCTAAGGACATTTTTACTGCCCATTTGTTTCCTGCATCATAAAAAGCACGAGCATTTTCAGCAGTACCATCATCATAACCGATTTCTCCACCAGGAACGGTATAGAATGGTTCTAATGAGACATTAACTTCAGCATCTTGACCATCCAAGTCAACTTCAACCTCTGTTGGATGATATCCTTGAGCTAACACTTTTATCGTGTAAGTTCCTTCGTATGCTGTCAACGAGAAGTTACCATCCGCATCAGTTTCTACTGGTGCAATATTTGCATCCTCGACTAAAATTACCGTAGCACCTTCTACTCCTTCACCAGTATCTTCATCTGTTACTGCACCAGTGACAGTATATTGGTCTATTTCTTCTAAAGTAAAGTCAGCTGTAGTAGTTGCATCATCTTCAATAGATACAGATTGTTCTGCAGAATGAAAACCATATGCTTCTGCAACTGCAGTATAATCACCAGCAGCGTGCATAATAGAATAAGAACCGTTTGCTGGGTCTGTATTTACTGATCTACCCGTTTCTAAAATATTTACTGTCGCACCTATAGGTAATAGTGTTGGATTAATTGATTCTTCTTTATTATCCTTTTTCACTATTGGCATAGCAGGTGTGATTTTATTCGGATCAACTTTTTCCTTCTTCGTTACGTCTTTTTCAACTGCAACGTTAGATTCTTTCTGATCGATTGTTAATGCATTTGATCCTTTTACTTCTTTTAAGCCAACTGTATTCGATACAGAAGTGTCGGATAATCCAACATCATCAATATACCAACCATCTCTTAATACACTACCGTCTGTATCAAGATTAAAACCGATATATACTCGTTGACCACTATATTCTGATAAATCCAATTCTACTTGTTGCCAACCATCAGACACATTTGTGATTCGCAACAATTGAGTCCAGTTTTCTTGGTCTGTAGAAATAAATACATGACCATAATCCCAGTTATTTTCAATATTAAACCAATGTTGGAACTGTAAATACGATTCACCTTCTGGAAGATCAATAGGTGGCATTACTAGTGTGCTATTTTCATTGTTTGTATACTGTCCTTCGGTATTTGTTGCATATACATAATCTCCAGAATAAGCTTCTCCTGGTCCAGAAGTTGGCTCTCCTCTGTTCCAACTAGCGTTATCACCAGTTATTAGCCACCCTGATGGATTGGACTCGAAATCAGTGAAATAACCTACACCAATGCCAGGTAACACAGATAACGAATATTCATCTGTTGTTACTTCATTCCCTCCAAAGTCATTAATAACAAAGTGATATGAGAATGAATCTCCAGTAATACTATCACCAGGGATAGTTACCGCATACTCTCCAGATTTGTAATCACCAGATACTCTTTCTGCTACTAATGTTTCATCCCCAAATACAACATCTACAGAAGAAACACTGATATTATCCGAAACGTCAATAGTTAATGGTAAGTCCATTCCTTCATACGTTTCCACTGGAGCTTCGTGTTCATAAGTAGGAGCTTCGTTATCTTCTCCTTCTTTTGTAACTTGTCCTTCTAGAGTACCCAATCCAGATACTACAGAAGAAACAGCATCATGAGCATTAACAAGTCCATAACCATACCCCATATTCGGAGAATCAGGGAACGAGCCATCAGTTAGTGGTTGAGCAGTATTTAAGAGAATTTCCTCTAAATCATCCACTGACAAGCTTGGATCTGCTTGTATTAATAAAGCAACTGCCCCAGAAACCGCAGGCCCAGCCATTGACGTTCCGTTCCATCCACCTTCATACCCGCCACCAGGTACAGAAGAACGGATATTTACACCAGGTGCCGAAATATCAGGTTTAACATCTCCTTCATACGGAGAAGGCCCCTGTAATGAGAAGGATGCCAAGCTATCATTTATATCCGTTGCACCAGTTGCAAATGATTCTGGGTAGTTAGCTGGAACTGCAACAGATCCAGGTCCACCAGGATTAAATAATGTTGTATTACCAGCAGAGAATTCAGGGAAGATTTCCGCTGCTCTCCAAGCAATTACAACATCACGATACCATTCATCTAATCCAGGTCCGCCCCCCCAAGAATTATTAACAACGTCAGGTGCCATTGATGCATCTCCACCAGGAGCAAGAATCCACTCTGCAGCATCTAACAAATCAGCATCGGTACCACCAGCTGCAGTAAATGCTTTTACAGCGATCCACTGAGCACCAGGAGCAACACCTACTTGGTTAGCGCCATCTGGCTCACTACCAACCATCGTACCAGTTACATGTGTACCATGACCTTGGTCGTCATAAGGTGTTTCCTGACCAGCAGTTGCATCATACCAGCTATAGGTATGATCAACTTCACCGGAAGCCGGGTCATATCCACGATATTTTTCTTCTAATGCAGGGTGATCAAATTGTGCACCAGTATCAATACTAGCTACAACAACACCAGAACCATCAAATCCCATGTTCCAAGCAGCTGGAGCTCCAACTCTATCAACGTTCCACTCTACATTAGCCACATCTGATTTTGGTGTTTCTGCATCCTTATCTACGGTCGTATATAATTCACGCGTTTCGTTCGGAAGTATCTTTTCTACTTCTGCAAATGTAGCGACTTTTTCTGCAACTTCTTTCGTTGCTGTTACCGCGATACCGTTGACAATATGATAAGATTTGAGATCTTTTGCATTCCCTTTTTCAACTTCAGATTCTAAATATTCAATCACTTCTGCTTGAGAATCGATAGAAGTTGCTTTCAACTCTGAAATTACTGCAGAACGTTGAATATGTTCCAATTTAGCTGATGATAAACTCGCTTTCTCTGCAGTACTTTTTGCTTCTTTAGCAACTTTTTCTACATCTGCTTTTTCATTGAATTTAACAAGGAATGTCACCTTTTCATCATCTTTAAAGTTTTTCATCAAACGGTCACTGACTTTAGCTTCAGTAACTTGATTTGAATCATTTAAAGAAATACTAGTTTTCCCACTTTCTGCATAAGATAGTCCAGGTGTAATTAGAGATAACGTCATTGCTACTGTAGCAACAAGACTAAACGCTTTTGTCTGACGCCTTTTCTTTTTCCTCAAATCTTTTCCTCCCCTCATTTTTGAACAAGTTGCATAAAATCGACGGTTTGTTTTATAAAGAAACAACACTTCCCCCTTTTTCTAAATTGTCGATGGTATGCGTGTTATGTGTAAGTGGTTCTTGCTGTTAATGCAAGTATAGTAAATGAAAGGAATGATTTTTGTCGATTTGAGTCGAATCAAATCAGAATATTCTAAATTGATAGAAATGTAGTATTTTTTCACTGAAAAATACACAGACTTTTTCACTATAATTAGATAGAAAAACCTTATTTTCTTTATTAATAGAAAAACAACAGATTACAAAAATGAAACAGAGGTACTATGTAATGTTACATTTAAATGTAACATTTTTCTAAAAAGTAGAAATTTAATCGTAAAGTAACAGAAATCACATTAAAACTAGTGACGTTTATATTAGATAATAATTTGATTTTTTCTTTTATAGTTCATTATATTCATAGATAAATATTAAGAGATATCTCTATTCGTAGATATCTTATCGCTTTATTTTACAAATGATTACAATTTATTTCTGAAATATATCAGTTTTGTATCTTCAGCTATAGGTATTTGATAAGCTCACTATTCAGATCCAATAGTTAGTTTGGGTAAAAATATAGGTAGTTTCTTTTACAAATGAAATTTCTAGCAATTTAACCTAATCACCCGTTCCCGTTATATGCGGATAAAAGAATACTCTCCCGAAGTAGATATATCTACTTCGGGAGAGTATTCTTTTACAGGTTAATTTTTGACTAAATTAATCTTCTAGTGGATTTAAACTTTCATTACCCGAAAGGTTGGTTAACATGGATACCATTAACTGAACTTCTTCTTCCATATCCTGTTTACTTGCAGTTTCGACAGGTGAATGCATGTAACGCAATGGTAAAGAAACCAATGATACAGGAACACCTTTACCAGTAAGTCGCATTCGATCTGCATCCGTTCCTGTCATACGTGGTGTTAGTTCGTATTGAACTTTGATATTCGCTTCTTTAGCTGCATTCTCCAGCCAATGATTTATTTTACGATTAATCGGTGCACCTTTTGCTAAAACAGGTCCACCTTCTAAATATACTTCGCCATATTTTTCTTTATTAACTTTCGGGTAATCTGTTGCAAAAGTGACGTCAACGGCAATCGCCATCGTTGGCTCAATACCAGCTGCAGCGAAATAGGCTCCACCCATATTTGTTTCCTCATTAACCGTGCTAACCGCATAAACACCAATAGGAAGTTTTTTTTCAGATAAGAGGCGTATTACTTCTGCTACCATAAATGCTCCTGTACGATTGTCTAAACCTCGCCCTGCAATATATCTGTCTTGCAATAACTCTGGCTCTGTTTTATAAACAGCAAGATCACCAATCTGTACATTTTTAATTGCTTCTTGTTTAGAAGTAAAGCCACAATCAATAAATAATTCTTCTAAATCAAAATCACCTTTTAGTCCTCCATGATGTTGTGCATTGACTCCTATAACTCCTGTGATTTTCTTTTGATACCCTAGTACTTCCACTCTCATACCGACTGCAGCTTTTGGATTGATCCCCCCCATTTTATCAATGTAGAGAAATCCTTTATCATCAATTCGATTTATAACTAACGCAATCTCATCACAATGACCGGCTAATAATACTTTGAATTCCGCTTCTGGATTTAATACTGCAATCGCATTGCCAGCATTATCTGTACGCACTTCGTCAGCATAGTTTGTAACATATTCCATCCATTTCTTTTGAATTTCCATTTCCATACTTGACGGAGAGGGGGTTTTTAGTAAATCCATTAAAAAATCATACTGTAATTTTCCCAATTGATTGTCCTCCTTAAATAATGAAAGCATTGATTTCTAGGCACTTTAGTTTACCATCCGTAAATTAATGGGTACACTAACTATATCAAATTATGTAAATGAGGTGTACAAACATGCAGTTAAATGACTGGTATAATGATGGTATGTCTGTGGATGACTATATCGAGTCAATGACGGTTCATAAAGAAAGTCTCTTACATATCTATGACCATTTTCAGTTACCTAAAGAATTACCACTTGTTGATCAATCCCTTCGTATCATCGTTTTAACAGAAGATTGGTGTGGGGATGCTATGCTTAATATTCCTATACTTTTACGTGTTGCAGAAGAAAATGACATGTCAGTACGTATATTACTACGAGATGATAATCTCGAATTAATGGATCAATATTTAACAAACGGAAAATCACGCTCAATTCCTATCTTTATTTTTATCGATGAAGATGGAAAAGAAGTAGCTAAGTGGGGACCACGTGCAGAAAAAATCCAAGAATTTGTAGATAATGCACGGGAACAACTCCCTCCAAAAGAAGCAACTGACTTCGAAGAAAAGCAGAAAGAAATGCTTCTTTTCCTAACAAAATCATATCGAGATAATCAAGATATGTGGAATACTGTCTACAATAGTATTAAAAATACGTTAGTATAAACAACTCCCCACTCCTCACTGTTATTTTTAAAATAAGTAGCACATACTACTAAAAAACAGTGAGGGTGATCCTTCATGAACATCCGCTCAATAAAACAAGTCTATTTTCGGATACCAATTATATTGAAATTGTTACTGATTGTATTAATTACGATGATTTTTTTTGGGATAATTATTCATTTTATCGAACCAACACAATTCCCTACAGCCTTTGATGGGATTTGGTGGGCTTTTGTTACTGCAGCTACAGTAGGTTACGGTGACTATGTCCCACTCACTCCAACAGGTAGAATCATCGGTATACTTTTAATATTAACTGGTGGTGGGCTTATAGCATTTTATATTTCTTCTTTATCCACTACTACGTTAAAAAGAGAGCAAGATCTTGAGAATGGTCGTCTAGCATTTCATGGACATGACCATTTTATATTTGTTGGTTGGAATGAACGCACGAGACAACTTATGAAACTCGTCCTAGAGTATTATCCAGGTAGAAGAATAGTCGTAATTGATAAAACGGTAAATAAATTAACGTATAAAGAATATCCCGTCCATTTTATCCATGGTGATGCTACTGAAGATGACACAATAAAAAAAGCTAATATTTCGAACGCTAATTGTGTACTTATCACTGCAGATATTACCAAAAATGAACGACAAGCAGATACCAATTCTATTATGACTACGATAGCCATGAGAGGGAATCATTTAAACCTACCTATTGTGACAGAAATTTTATCCCAAAAACAAATCAAGAATGCGCTTCGTGCAGGGGCTACAACGATAATTCGTTCTAATGACTTTATGAGCAGTCTATTCTTTCATGAATTAGACCACCTCATGCAGGCAACCCCTTTTGAAGATATTCACCAGCTTTTAGTACAGCAGCAATTTTCTCATCAAAAGTTACCGCTCGATTTAGAGGAAGAGACATTCAGTAAAGTAGTCAATAATTTCTTATATCAAGGTTATCTAGTAATAGGTCTCATTCGAGATGATGCTTATACCATCCATCCAAAACCAGACTTTATCATGGAGGAAAACGATATTCTCATTACGATTACAAATTGGTAATAACGTTGCCTTTGCTGATTTTTTTAAAGTATGTTATAGTATCTTATTGTGTTCAAAGAATCGAATATATAAGATATAGGAGTTGTTCAGCATGACTAACAAATTAGAAGCTGGTCAGATTATAGAAGGTAAAGTAACAGGAATCCAACCTTATGGAGCATTTGTATCTGTAGATGAAGAAACACAAGGTTTGGTTCACATCTCTGAAATTACACACGGATATGTAAAAGACATTAATGAACATTTATCTGTAGGAGATGAAGTAAAGGTAAAAGTTATTAACGTAGATGAAGAAAGAAATAAAGTATCTCTTTCTATTCGTGCTACTGAAGAAGCGCCAAAAGCTAATACTGAAAAACCTAAAAAGCAAGCAGCTTCCACAGAATCTAATGATACAGCTGGATTTAATACGTTAAAAGACAAGCTACAAGAATGGATTAAACAATCTGAAAACAAATAATGCTTTTTAAAGACTCTACACCATTTAGGATGTAGAGTCTTTTTTATTTGAAAAGGGCTTGTTCTTGATTTCACAAACAGTATCGCTTAAAGTTAAATTATAGAAATAATTGCTTTTACAGAGGAGGAACTACCTTGACACATGTATCCTTTAACTATGAAAAGGCATTGTCATTTTTCGAAAAACAAGAAATAACTAATTTAGAACCATTTGTTCACACTGCACATCAAATGATTCATGAACGTATTGGTGCAGGAAAGGATTTCTTAGGTTGGCTAGATTTACCTAGAAATTATAATCGTGAAGAATATAAGCGAATAAAGGCTGCTGCGGATAAGATTAAACAAGACTCTGATATTTTACTTGTAATTGGAATTGGAGGATCTTATTTAGGTGCAAAAGCAGCACTAGAAATGTTAAATCATTCTTTTCATAACCTTCTCACTAAGGACCAACGTCAAGCTCCACAAGTCATTTTTGTTGGTCATCATTTAAGCTCAACCTATATGAGTGAACTTTTTGATATTCTTAAAGACAAAGATTTCTCCATTAATGTTATCTCAAAAAGCGGAACTACAACCGAGCCTGCAATTGCGTTTCGTATTTTCAAGAAATATCTCGAAGAAAAATATGGACAGGATGAGGCAAAAAAACGTATCTATGCAACTACTGATCGTGCCAAGGGTGCTTTAAAAACTACTGCAGATTCCAATGACTTTGAAACATTTGTTATTCCAGATGATGTCGGTGGACGGTATTCTGTATTAACCGCAGTAGGTCTACTTCCAATCGCTGCTAGCGGGATCAACATCGATGACATGATGGAAGGTGCTAAAGCTGCAATGGAAGACCTTGCTAATCCAGTTGTATCTGAAAATCCAGCATATCAATATGCTGCCGTACGAAACATTCTTTACCAAAAAGGAAAAGTCACAGAGCTATTAATCAATTATGAGCCAAGCTTACAATACTTCTCTGAATGGTGGAAACAACTATTTGGAGAAAGTGAAGGAAAAGATCAAAAAGGGATTTATCCTTCATCAGCGAACTTTACAACAGATCTTCATTCTCTTGGACAATACATTCAAGAAGGACGTCGTAATATATTCGAAACTATCTTACACGTGAATGAACCGAAAAAAGATTTAACACTAGAAAAAGAAGAATCAGATCTTGATGGATTAAATTACTTAGCTGGTAAGTCCATTCATGAGATTAACGATAAAGCTTTCCAAGGAACACTTCTTGCGCATACGGACGGAGATGTACCAAACTTAATCGTAGAAGTTCCTCGATTAGATGCATATACATTTGGTTATCTTGTATATTTCTTTGAAAAAGCATGTGCAATAAGCGGCTATATTTTAGGTGTTAATCCGTTTGATCAACCTGGAGTTGAGGCATATAAAAAGAATATGTTTGCTCTATTAGGAAAACCAGGATTCGAAGATCAAAAAGAAGAATTAGAAAAACGTTTGTAATGAGGAAAAACGTAAAATTGACTCATAACAAAAGAGGCTCTTAAGAAGGAGCCTCTTTTGTTTTTGTTCTATCATAAATTCTATTTATTAACCAGATTCCATCCTGTTTAATTAACTCAATAGAAATCTGAAAAGCTTCTTCCTCATAATATATATCAGGAAAAGAAATCAAATCATACACCGCTTCATCTGCCTCATTCTTCAATTCAATAAAATAATAACTATATCTCCAAATATCATACCAATCATAACTTGCTGTATCTAAATCATTCTCCGTCATTAATTTATGAACAAGCTCTTCATCTGGCTTCACGGATGCATACATAAAAAGTGACAATATCTCACGTGCTGACACATCAGATAATGCAGAAAGCTGATTCTGTTCAATATAATTTTGATATAAATCATGCGTCGTATCGACAACCGGCCACTTATCCAAAGATAAAAAGCTATCTTCCGTTAAATTTTGATAGGGTTCTACAAAAATATACCAATACTCTCGTTGTGCCAGTTCTTCTTTAGGAATCCAATTATTTCTCTCTAATTCTTGAACCACTTTATTTACTACAGTCCAATAGATAGAATCCTGATGGTTCTGAACAAAGGAAAGCAGTTCTTTTTGATGCTCTTCAGATAACGGTTTTTTTGTATCTATTTCATAAAAGTTATCTCTTACAAGTAAATAATCTATTAACACATACTGACCCATTAAAGCTAATTCATGTTGAACGAAAATTTTATGACGATCTCTTGGGAATGTTGTATAAATTTCTTCTATCTGTAAGAGAATATCTTTTAAATTATTAGACTTTCCATTGTAATAAGAATCTAATTCTTCTTGAATGGATAATAGCTGTAAATATGGCTCAGATCCATCAACATCGTGAATATACTGTGTCGACCAACTTTTATTTTCACGCAAAATAAAACTTCCTGTAGCATCATCTAATCCCTCGATGGTATATCCATTATCCTTAATTGCATGTATAGCTAATACAATTTCTTCTGGTACATCTATTCCATCTATACTTTCTTGATTATTTATAATTTCTTGTCGGATATTCTTATCAATAGAATGTTTTTTAAACAAATTGCTTAAGTAATGTTCTAGTGAGGTACGACTATTATATTGTACTGTATAATAATCTGGATGATTTAGAAATATCATGTTCTCATTTCTCTGTTTTTCTGCAAGCTGTTTAGGCGTTGTTAAAAGTGTCATAATTATATCCCTGTGCCATTGAATATCATCTTCAACGATATCTTCACCTTTAACTATTTTATCCCTAAACAGAATAACTACATCCTTTGCTTGCTTCACCTGAATAAAGCCATCTACACTTTCTACACCAAGACTTTGCTTATATTCTTCTTTTTTTCGTTCAAAGTACTGTTCCATTTTTTCTTGTTCGGTGATAGTAGTGGTAGCGGATTGTTGAAAATCGTCAAACATCGGAATAGAAAATAACACAAAGAATACTAAACCCAAGACTACAGCAATCTTTGAAATCCATTTTTTCTTCTTTTTTTCATTTAGCCCTTTTACAATAAGAAGAACTTGATTTATAGAAGTCTTTTCTGGAAGAGTCTTATACTCTTCCTCTAGGGACTCTAGCCATTCTTCTATCTGTTTATCTTCCATTCCGGAAGTACACTTCTTTATTAATGATTCTTTCCCTCCGTAAATTCTATCATCCACTTTATTTGGTGATGATTGTAAGATAAGAGCAATCTCTTCATATGATTTATCATGAAAATAATAAAGAATAAGTGCTATTTTATATTTATTTTCTAATTGTTGTATATTTTTATGTATCATGACATGAATTTCGTTTTTGAAATAATCAGTCAAAAATTCGTGTTGCTGTTTTAATTTCTCCTCCGACTTACGCACTCTTTTTTCTTTACACTTGTAATCTTTAACAACATTTAATGTAATTTTATATAGTAAAGCTGATAAATTTGCATTTTGTTCTTGATAATTTTTGATGCTCTTATTAATTTTTATGAATGTTTCTTGTACAACATCCGGAATTTTATCAGGGTGAATACCTAATTGAAAAGCAAATCGTTCTACGATCAATCGATATTTCTCTATGAATAGCTGCATTCCTAACTCAAATTTATTATCCTCAAAATAACGGATTATCTGATGATCCTCCAACCAAATCCTCCTTTCTAACATTTGATATACATATATAACGTTATAAAAATCAAATTTGTTCCCGAATTTCTAAAAAAAATTTCATTTTTCTTGTTTATAATTTTATACATGGGGTAATACTATAACTGTAAGACTTTCTCGTATTCCCCCTGTAGGCAAGGCGCTCGAACGCTTTGCTTTTTTTTTGCCTTTTTCCCTATACTGTCTGTTATAATAGTAGCATTATATTCACATAGCTAGGAGGTAATTTTGAATGAGTATTTTTGGAAAAGTATATGATAGAAAGCAAACTAGATCTGTTAAATGGGATATGTTACAAGAAGTATTTCAATCCAATGATGTCTTGCCAATGTGGGTAGCAGACATGGATTTCAAAGCTCCTGAAGAAGTTAATCAGGCATTAATAGAACGTGCTAAGCATGGAATTTATGGTTACACGACGATTGACAATGATGTTAGTTCTTCTATAGTCAATTGGCTGCAGCGTAGACATGATTGGAAGATTGACCCATCTTGGTTATCCTATAGTCCCGGTGTTGTGAATAGCTTACATATGGCAGTACAAGCTTTTACAGAACCAGGAGATAAAGTACTTATACAAACTCCAGTGTATACACCTTTTTATAACATCATTAAAGAACTAGATAGAGAAATGGTTAAAAACCCTCTTATCTATAAGGATCAATACTATACGATTGATTTTGATGATTTAGAGAAAAAATTAGCTAGTGGGGTCAAGGCTTTTATATTTTGTTCACCACATAATCCAGTAGGACGTGTTTGGAATAAAGATGAACTACAAAAAATAGCAGATTTATGTTTGCAGTATAATGTCATGATATTCTCAGATGAAATCCATGCTGATCTTATCTTTCCAGAGGAAAAGCATATCCCTATCGCTACTCTATCTGAGGAAATATCTAAAAATACAATAACTTGTATGGCGCCATCAAAAACTTTCAATCTGGCTGGATTAGATGCTTCTTATGTGATTACATCTGATAAAGTAAATCGACAAAAACTAGATAAAGCATTTCATCGCCAAGGTTTTCATAATATGTTAAATACAATGGGAAATACTGCTTTAGAAGCAGCATACCAACATGGTGAAGCTTGGTTGGACGAACTTGTACAAGTATTAGAACAACATGCGCATTATGTTCGTGAAATGTTTGAATCACATGCACCAGAACTAAAGGTGGTCCGTTCAGAAGGAACTTATTTACTATGGGTGGATTGTTCTGCACTAGAATTGAATAAACAAGAGTTGAAGAAATTTATGGTAGAGCAAGCCCGTGTTGGTTTAAATGCAGGTCAAGATTATGGAACTGAAGGAGAAGCCTTCATGCGAATTAATATTGCCTGTCCGAAAACAACACTGGAAGAAGGTATAAAACGTATTATTTCCGCTGTTCAAGCAAGATAATTATCTTGAAACTAATTCATTCAGTCTGAGTTTTTTCCTTCACTGAATGTTTATACACAAAGACATGACCTAATAAAAGAACCGAACTATCCAAAGTATAAAATGGCTTAAGGATAGTTCGGTTCTTTTATTGCTTAAAATTGTTTATCATTATTCCTCTTGTTCATCATTTTGTTCTGTTGGATCCGTTGGTGCTTTTTCAGAATCTCCGGATTCCTGTTCTATATGAATTTCTCCACAAATGATCCGTGATCCAGAATCTCCACCTGGTTGGCTCATTCCGTCGTCTTGACCATCATGGACGATTAATGCTGTTCCATCATTATTTATTAATGCGTTTTTTCCTTCTTTCAACGTTGCTCCAGGAAGTTCAAGTTCAGCATGTACTAATCCCCCGGAATCTGCTTCGATATTCGGTAAATCTCCTAAATGAGAGCCTTCTGGATGCATTAATCCGTGTTCATTTCCTTCTGGATTCAAGTGATTACCAGCAGTTGTAAAATCAGGCCCTTCACATCTTCCATATTCATGAACGTGTATTGCATGATAGCCTGGTTGAAGCCCTTCTAAATCTAATTCTATTGCAACGGCATCTTCTTGTTCACTTAATATAGCAGTTCCAACTCGATCACCATCTATATTATACATTTCTACAGTTAACGACTTTGGATTATGTAGTAAACACGCAGATAATAACAATGTAAGTCCCATTGTTAATCCCAATACTAGAGGACGCATAATCAACTACTCCTTTCCTCTTTTATATCAGTATCTGCAATGTTGAATAATCTAAACCAAAACCTTAGAAAAATTAAGCATCATTACTTCAAATTTAGGAGATTTATCCTGATTAAAATATAATGTAGTTACACTTCTAAGAGATTCAATTATATAAATTACCTAGAATTTGAATCTGTTGTAGTTTGTTCTGCCTGTTTTATTTCATTACTATATTTTTCATTAAATTTCTTTTCATCTTTCCTCGACTTCTTCATTATTAAGCGCATTGCTATTACAGCTAATACAATAAATATAGTTAAAGAAATCACTGCTGGTATATATTCAGTTTTATCTTCTGGAAAATAAAGAAATGGCATCAAAATTATAAATTTCATCAATTTATTTCACACCTTTCCAACTAATTATAACAAACATGACGACGTTTCCAAGTGTTAGTTAACATCATTCGCAATTTTATGTAGTTTTTGGCAAAATATATATAAGAAGGAGTGATTGAAATGAGTAACTTGGTAAAGGGAGATACCGTTAAAGCCCATTATAAATCTGGAACTTATATTGGAATTGTCCAAGAAGATCGTGGACAGCAATACCTTATAGAAGTTAGAGCAGTACTAAAACATCCTCTTCAAGGTGATCTTCATAATTACGGTCAAACTGGTGAAGATGTTTTCTTCCATGAACGAAAAGCACTTTCATTTAAAGAAAAAATGAATGTCAAAAAACCGGCTGTGCACGCTTATGAAACTGAAGAAATCCCCCCTTACGACGAATCATTGCAAAAAGCAATTGCCACTTATAAAGAAAAACTCAACCAAAATTCAACAGTGTTTAGTTTGCAATGCTTAAAGATGTTAGAACAACTTGAAGTAACCCATTATAAGAAAAATCATCATAACTAAAAGACACCCTTGTAAAGGATTACATCCGTTACAAGGGTGTCTTAACATTATATGAAAACAAATTATTCACCAAGATGCTCTTTAATTACTTCAGCAACACCATTAAGTGCATCTTCCTCGTCTTTACCATCAGCACTAACTTCGATTTCTGCGCCTTTTGGAATCCCTAAAGACATAACTCCCATAATCGATTTCAAGTTAACTTGCTTGCCTTTGTAAGATACTTCGATTTCTGAATCGAATTGTCCAGCTTTATTAACTAACAAAGTTGCAGGACGAGCATGTACTCCAGTTTCAGCAGTAATCGTAAATGTTTGTGATTTCATTACATTTCACCCTTCCACATCATATTTTCTCTATGATTGTTTATGCTTGTCTATATACTCAACGTTAAATATTTCACATAAACCTACGTTTATTATATACAAAAATCGTAAAAGATGAAACCGATAACCATAATTTTATTTATAACGAATTTAATTGTTTTTCAAATACTATTATGGTAACTTTAATCTAGAAATAGCAACTATTTCAAGGAGGCAGTATCATGAGTGTACATATTGGAGCAAAACAAGGAGAAATCGCAGATAAAATACTTTTACCAGGAGATCCACTTCGTGCAAAATTTATTGCAGAGACGTTTTTAGAAGAACCAAAATTATATAATGAAGTTAGAGGAATGTATGGTTATACGGGTACATACAAAGGTGAACGTGTATCGGTTCAAGGAACAGGAATGGGTGTACCATCTATTTCGATTTATGTAAATGAATTAATTCAGAGCTATGATGTAAAGAAATTAATTCGAGTAGGTACATGTGGAGCGATTCAAAAAGATGTTAACGTTCGTGACGTTATTTTAGCACAAGGAGCTACAACAGATTCGCAAATGAACCGACTTATTTTTAACGGAATCGATTACGCACCAATTGCAGATTTTGAATTGCTAAAAAATGCTTATGACGCTGGTGTAGATAAAGGACTTCAATTACGAGTAGGTAATGTGTTCACAAGTGACACATTCTATCGTGATAATGCGCAGCAAGTGAATGAGTTACTTGCAAAATATCAAGTACTTGCTATTGAAATGGAATCTACAGCGTTATACACATTAGCTGCTAAATATGGTAGACAAGCACTTTCTGTCTTAACAGTTTCCGATCATATTCTAACTGGTGAAGAAACATCTGCAGAGGAAAGACAAACAACCTTTAATGAGATGATGGAAATCGCACTAGATAGCATAATAAAGTAAGCTACTCACCCAGCATATAATTGCTGGGTCTTTTTCACCTCTATTGTCACCCTTTATAAATATAAGGTTGACAAAATATATGAATCTATCTATAGTAAAAACTATCAAGAAGGGAGAAACGATAATGCAATCATTTCGAGCGATACATATAACCTATACTTCATTATTTGTATGTCTTATGGTAATTGGAGCCAACATCGCTGTTTGGTTTCCATTTTTAACTGTGCCCATTGGTGGGGCTTCCGTTCCACTATCTTTACAGACGTTCTTTGCAATTTTAGCTGGTATGATATTAGGAAAACGACTTGGTGCATTTGCAATGATAGTATATATATTAATTGGATTAACTGGATTACCTGTTTTTGCTGGCTTAAAAGGTGGTTTTTATCCAATGATTAGCCCAACTGGAGGATTTATTATTTCATTTGTTTTCGTCGCTTTTATAGTTGGGTGGGTATTAGAAAATAAGTCAATTTATTCCACCAAAAATTTAATCGCAGTTGCATGTATTGGGTTAGTCATTAACTATACATTAGGTGTTACTTATATGTATATCGCTATGAATGAATGGTTAGAGCTTCCAATTTCTTATTTAACTGCTTGGATTGGTATGGTTCCTTTTCTAATTAAAGATGGGGTGTTAACAATCGCAGCCGCGGTTACAATGATGGCTTTACAAAAACGAATATCTTCCATCCCTGTAATCCAAAACATTTCAAGCTAAGTTACGCTAATAGATTGTTTCTTTATATTCCAAGATCTGTGTGATAAAATAACAGAAACATTTACACAAATACATGTGCTTTTGCAGGAAGGATGTTTCGTCATACATGACTCTGTTTTCCAACTTCCCTCTTTGGGCTGCATTATGTGCAATCATTTTTGCACAAGTAATAAAAATACCGATTAAATTAATTTTCACCAAAGAATTTCAACCCGGGCTGGCATTTAGTACGGGTGGTATGCCTAGCAGTCACTCTGCAGCTGTCACTGCACTAACTACTGCAATTGGTATTACAGAAGGAGTTTCTTCCAGTGTATTTGCTCTAGCTTGTATTTTTAGTGTTATTACCATGTTTGACGCGTCAGGGGTTCGAAGACAAGCAGGTGAACAAGCTATAGTGATAAACCAATTAATTCGAGATTTTCAATTGATTACAACGAGTGCAAAAGATTGGAATAAAAAAGGTGAAACAGAAAAAATGCAAGAATTAAAAGAACTGTTAGGACACCAACCGATTGAAGTATTTTTTGGAGCTCTAACAGGAATTATTTTAGCATTTTCCATTGCACCATTGTTCAGCTATTAAATATGAGGTTGAGACATAAGTTTAGTTTATGTCTCAACCTCATCATTTTTTCTAATTAAACTGTTGACGAAATACTTGCATTGATTCATCTTCATTTAATTCTGTTAATGCTTCTTCAGTTAATGTTCCATCTCCCATTTCAATCACGTATACATCTACTTCTTTCTTTCCCCATTGTTCATATACATCATCTACAGTGTGATAATATAAATCAATTTTATTCCCTGTGATAGCACTACCTTTATCTGCTACAACTCCAAATCCATAATCTGGTATAAATAGAATTGTTCCTATTGGATATACATTAAGATCAGCAGCAATAGTAGAATACAAGTCTCGTTTCACCTGAACACCTGAAAATGTAATTCCATATTCTGGATGTTCAGCAGTTTTACCAGTAGACTCAATTCCAGCTGTATAACCAGTTGCCATTACCGTATGCACAGGGAATTGTTCTAAATCAATCGCTTCGTCTATAGACGAAGGGCCTTCAATTTCATCATTACTTAATAGTGTTTCATTTGCCTTTGCTACGTTGAGTCCTTTAGGTTTTAGGCTAACTTTTTTAAACTGTTCTAAGATACCTTCTGAAGATGGAATAAGTTCAATGGGATTTGCTTTCACATGCTTTGGAATAAATACATTGGTAACCGATGTTATCTCCAATACGGATAAGCATATAATAGATATCATCCCTACATGTTTCATCCAATTTTTGATTTTCATGATTAACACCTCTTTGGATGTCATCATTTCCAATCTATTAAAATTTTATTCAAAAAAGTAGTTAAAACATTTGATAGCCACTTTTTCGTAGAAACTTAATAACAACTCCTGATACGATTGTACCTACAAATCCGGCAATTAAAATTGCTATATCTGCGAATGCTAAATTAAGTAATCTCGTACCTAAATCATTAAATGCTGTTGCAGTATTGGTAAAGTATTCTGTAATTCCTACATTATCAATTATAAGTATGACAACAATTGGATACAAAAATGCCATTAACCATGTTTGTCTTAACAGCATATTTAATATGAATGCGATCCCAAAAAAGATAACAAAATATAGAAATACGGAAACAATTAATTGAACCATGCTACACTCTCCCTTTTCGTCCTATGTACACATACATGAGTCATTTTATAATAAATAAAGTAAAAAGCAAAGGTTTAGCTAAATTACCTTTGCTTTTTAAACTAATGAAACATATTAAATTTTCCCTTTTTCATTAATAGATGAATACCACCTAATTTAAATAAATACCAATTATCAGCAAACCTCTTTAATACTACAGCTTTCCACCCAAAAATATTGCGATTAAACATTTCCGCTACTCCATCTTCCTTACCAAGAGATGTTATCATACCTGGGATATCCGGTATGAATCCCGTCATTTCCTTCCCTTTTAACTTAGCATTAATATTCCGAGCAATAAATTCTCCCTGTTGCACAGCAATTTGTGCAGTTGAAGGTAGTACATTACCATTCTGATCATAGTGAAGCGAACAGTCTCCGATTAAATATATGGAATCGTCTTCTATAGAACGCAAATCATTCCGAACCTTAACGCGACCATGATCCATGGATAGATTTAAACGCTCGACTATGCTATTCGCTTTTGTCCCAGCAGTCCAAATAACCGTTTTGGATGATAACTTGTACTCCGCTCCATCCTTTTCGTATATAATACCATCTGCTGTACAAGCTGTCACAACAGCATCGTTTATAATTTCAACCCCACGTGATTGTAAAGAATTTATAGCATATTGAACAGACGATTCATCATACCCAGACAGAACACAGTCTTTGCCTTCCAGTATAAACACCCTAACTAAGTTTTTTTCAATGTCGTATTCTTCACATATGGTTGGAATATGGTTTATTAATTCTCCAGCAAATTCTACACCAGTTAATCCCCCGCCTCCAATCACGATATTTAATCGTCCATCTTTTGAATATTTTTCATTAGTGTATAATGCAAAATTATATTCAACTCGTTCACGAAGTAGCCGAGCACTGTTAATATCTTGAATAGAATATGCATATTCACTTAAACCAGGTATTCCATATGTTGCAGGCTCAAAACCTAAACTAACAATTAATATATCATAGTAAAGGTCTTGATTCTTAAATTTCACTCGTTTTTCTTCTCTTTTAATGGAGACTACTTCATCTAGAATAAGTCTTACTCGGTTTCGATCAATGACTTCTTTAATATCAATTTTAGAACGATCCTGATGAAGTGTTCCTGCAGCATTCTCATGTAGCCAAGTAGTTTGATAGTGGTAATCATGTTTATTTACTAATGTAATCGTTGCTTCATTGGGATGTATCATTTTTTGCATTTTTGCTGCAGCCATCATTCCCCCGTAACCCGCTCCTAAAATAACGATGTGCGGTTTATTCATTACAATCACAACTCCTATAAATTTTATTTCCCGATATATTTTTATCACGATGAGTAAGTGGCCATTTTAAACCCACACAGAACAAAATCAATAAAATCTCTGCGTGTAAGGAATGTAATGGAAACTTTACACCTGGTAATTATCACTAACCGTTAGAAGACCTCACTGAAGGAAGTCTCATTTATAAAAAGAAATCATTGTTAACAAAATAATTTCTAATTGTAATCAAACTGTAATAAATCACTTCATTATACTACATGGTTTGATATAAATTTTCAACCTTAAAATTACCCATTTTTAAGACTATGACTTTACTTTGACTACTATTCTTTAGTACGGAAAAATACCAACATAATTCAGTTTATGATACCATTGATATGGTTATAAATTGTAAATAGAAAAGAGGGGACATATGGATAGCAAAGTTTTTGATGTAACAATTATCGGAGCAGGGCCAACTGGTTTATTCACTGCTTTTTATGGTGGAATGCGCCAAGCAAGTGTTAAAATTATTGAAAGCCTTCCTCATATAGGTGGACAACTAACAGCCCTATATCCAGAAAAATATATATATGACATTGCTGGTTTTCCAAAAGTACATGCCCAAGAGCTGATCGACCGCCTTGAAGAACAGGCCAAACTATTTGATCCGGAAATTGTACTTGGACAAGCAATTGATAAAGTAGAACGTTTAGAAGATGAAACATTCCGGCTAACCTCTAATACTGGAGAAGTTCATTTAACGAAAACAATTATTATAACGGCAGGAAATGGAGCTTTCCAACCTAGAAGGTTAAATATAGGAAGTAGTGAATCATATGAAGGAAAAAACCTTCATTATTATGTAAGAGATATGAATCAATATAAAGATAAACGCGTTGTATTACTAGGTGGTGGAGATTCTGCTGTTGATTGGGCATTGATGTTAGAAAAAATTGCTTCTAAGGTAACGCTTGTCCATCGACGTGATCAGTTTCGTGCACATGAGCACAGCGTCAATCAACTGAAAGAATCATCTGTAGAAATTCTAACTCCTTATGCTCCTATTAATATTGAATCATCTGATATAATTGAAAAGATTCAGCTTCAAGAAGTAAAAGGTGAGAAAATTATTGATGTAGAGGTAGACGATATTATTTGTAATTATGGATTTATATCAAGCCTTGGCCTAATTAAGGAGTGGGGATTAGAAATAGAGAAAAATAGCATCGTGGTAAACTCTAAAATGGAGACGAATATTCCTGGAATATATGCCGCTGGAGATGTCTGCACATATGAGGGGAAAGTAAAATTAATCGCAACAGGCTTTGGTGAAGGTCCCACAGCTATAAATAATGCGAAAAACTATATTGACCCTAAAGCAAGAATTCAGCCAAAACACTCTACAGCAATGTTTTAAATTCGTATAGGCTTCACTAAATGAACGCATGGGATATGATAATTCCATGCGTTTTCTAGTTTAAAATAAAGGTATCTCCTTGTGCTTCTAGTAATTCACTTATAGTTACTAATTCGTACCCTTGGTCTACTAACTGTGGAATTGCAATTTGCATCGCCTGAGCAGTGGTTGGGTGTATATCATGTAGTAAAATAATATCACCAGGTTGTATGTTATCTAACAAATTTCTAGCAATTACTTCTGCATCTAAAATTTCCCAATCTAACGTATCGTATGTCCATAGTATGGACTGCAATCCTATTCGATTAAATAAAAACTGTGCCTCTGCAGTGGAAAAACCATATGGCGGTCGTACATATTTTATCTGTATACCAAGGAGGTCTTCTAATAACAGTGTACTATCAATTAATTCACGATACACTTCAAAAATCTCTGTTTCCTGAAAATTAGGATGGCTCAAAGAATGCACTCCAATATCATGCCCTTCTTGAACAATTCTTCGAGTTATATCCGGATGTTGAGTTACATTATTTCCTAATACAAAAAATGTGGCTTTCGCTTGATTCTCTGATAAAATGTCTAAGATTTCATTTGTTGGTCCAGGTTTAGGTCCATCATCAAATGTTAGAGCAATCATTCGTTCTTGCCTCGGAAACACCATGTCCCACTCCTCTCCTTTATTAATATATTCTATGATCTTCACCCATCCTTAGTGCAGTAAAGAGAATAAGTTATAAAAAAAACAAAAAAACGATTTTCTCAACGCAATGCGATAAGAAAATCGTTTATTTATGTTTTAAAATTAACAATCACCTGGTGTTCCAACTTTGTCTTTCGTACGGAAGGATGATCCACAACCACAAGAAACAATAGCATTTGGGTTATCGATACTAAATCCACCGCCCATTAAATTTTGTTTGTAGTCAATCGTGGTACCTTCAATAATTGGAATATCTTGATTAAAAAAAACAACTGGAATACCATTAATATTTTGTACAACATCTAATTCTTCATTAATATCTTCATCAAAACCTAAGGAATAAGACAAACCACTGCATCCTCCACCTTTTATTCCAAAACGGAGATGCGATTGATCAGATTCGTCTTTTTTCATTTCCTTTATTTGCTCACTCGCACTATCAGTTAAATTTATAATCATGACGAACCTCCTTAAATAGTTCCTTAATTTTAGTATACACATGTTCTACAGAGTTTCAAGCGTTTGAATTATTCATTCGCCTTTAAAATAAAATAGACCGGATGCAATTACCTCTGCTGGACCAGTCATCCAAACATGGTTATCTTCTTTCCATTCAATATTTAAATCTCCGCCAGCAAGGTGAACTATAATTGGTTGTGACTTCGTTACCTTTTCATTTAAGGTCGCGGCAACCACAGCGGCACACGCACCTGTACCACAAGCTTGAGTAATTCCAGACCCACGCTCCCATACACGAAAATTAATTTCTGTTGGTGAAACAACTTCAATAAATTCTACATTGACACTTTCTGGAAAACGCATGTCCTTTTCTATTGTTGGTCCAAGTGTTTCTAATGGGGCTTTATTAATATCATCTACAAAAAACACTGCATGCGGGTTACCCATTGAAACTGCAGTAACATATTGCGTTTCCCCTGCTACAACAAATGGTTCATTAACTACTTTTGCATCGTTATTTCCCATCATTGGAATCTCATTTCTTGCAAATATAGGTTCCCCCATATCAATCGTTATTTGATTTACTTTATTATTATCATCTACAGACACTTCTGCTTCAACAATATTTGCTTTCGTTTGAATGTGAAATTTCCGACTTTGAACAATTCCATTTTCATATGCATATTTTGCTGTACAGCGTAATCCATTTCCACAGCTTTTACCTTCTGATCCATCCTTATTAAAGATACGCATGCCCACATCTGCATCAGTAGTTGGATGAATTAAAATCATCCCATCCGAGCCAATTCCTGTATAAATGTCTGACATGTGGATAGCTAAATCAGGATATAGTTTTTCATCAATGTCAAAATCAAATAAGTCAATATAAACATAATTATTTCCTAATCCATGCATTTTTGTAAAAGGTACTTGCATCCCTAATCTCCTGCTTTCTTTTTTAAAAATTTGATTAACTAATTAATGGTAACCCTAGATCATCTAAAGTGCGATATATAGGCTTTAATGTTGGGATACCTTCTGCAACTATTTTATCATTAACAAAGATAATCGGATAAAACATATCTTCTTCTACCATCTCATTTATAAATTCTTGATGTATAAGTTCTTTTTGTGGTTCGTTAATATCGATATACGTATAATCGACCATACCGACATCATATTTTCTACCAATTGCTGCTTGAAGCCATTCATACGTATCTTTTGATCCGGGTGCACCTACACAACTAGCACAAATTTGCTTGCTACCATATACGGTAATCATAATCTTCTTGCTCGTCATTGTATCTCCCCCACTTTACATGTTTACCTATCTTTATGAAGTTCATATTTTGTATAAAATACGAGTGTTGCTCTGTTTGATTTCCACTTCAGACGGTGCTTTAAAAAGAAACCCTCTGTATCTAGTGGATTTTAAGAGTGTGCGGTTTCTGCAGAACTCAGCAAGTAGCTATTATAATCCTAACATTAACGTAACTAATTCTGTATCTTTTATTTTACAAAATTGTTCTATAAAGATAAAATAAAAGTAGTTGCTAATTGAAAATAATTTTCAAATAGATTTTTTGTATCATTCCATTTATAATATACATATGGGAAAGGAGTAGATGATAATGCAAGAACAAGTACAAGAAGTATTAAATAAACTCCGTCCATTCTTATTGCGCGACGGTGGCGATGTTGAATTAATCGATGTAGATGAAGAAGGTGTTGTATTACTTCGCTTAATGGGAGCATGTGGTAACTGCCCTAGTTCTACAATTACATTAAAAGCTGGGATAGAACGTGCTTTAATGGCAGAGGTTCCTGGTGTACGTGAAATTGAACAAGTATTTTAATTCCATTTATCATATGTAAAAATGATCTCTGTGTGTTGAACAGAGATCATTTTTTGTATTAATTATAAACTGGAGTAGTTGCTTCTCTACCTGCAGTTACTTCTACAATATTCTTCATACACAAATGCACCATTTCAGTACGTGTCTCATTGCTAGCTGAACCTATATGTGGTAGGCAAACTACATTATGCATATTAACCAGCGGATGATCAGCACGAATCGGCTCTTCATAAAAAACATCCAATCCCGCTGCCTTTATTTCACCATCATTTAGGGCTTTAATCAAAGCTGCCTCATCCACTACTTTTCCTCGAGATATATTGATAAAAATTGCTGACGATTTCATTTTCTCAAACGCAGCCTGATTGAATAATCCTTCAGTCTCTTCAGTCAAAGGAACTACCGTAACGACGAAATCAGATGTTTCGAGTAACTCCTCAAAACTAACATAGGAAGCATGTAATTTTTCTTCTGCTTCTGGTTTTCTCGTACGGTTATGATATTGTAATTTCATATTAAATCCAGTTGCTCTTTTTGCTAAAGCTTCGCCAATTCTACCCATTCCTACAATTCCTAATGTTTTATGGTGAATATCCGAACCCGCTAATAAGAAAGGAGCCCACTGTTTCCAATTGTCTTCCTTAACATAGGCATTCGCCTCTGTAATTCTTCTTGCTGTTGCCGCTAATAATGAAAATCCTAAATCAGCCGTTGTTTCTGAAAGTACATCAGGAGTATTCGTAACAGTAATACCGTGCTTTTTAGCTGCCTCGATATCTATATTGTCATACCCAACAGCCATATTTGCTACTACTTTTAAATTTTTTGATTGTGCCAATAAAGATGCATCAATACTATCCCCTAATACAGTAAATAATGCTTCTGCTTCTTTCGCTTCACTTCGTAATATTTCCGCAGGAACAGGCTCTTCCTCTCTATCCCACATACGAATATCTAACGTTTCTTCATAAGCCTTCACTAGTTCATTTGATAATTTTCTTGTAACAAATACCTTTGGCTTGCTCATCAAAACATCTCTCCATTTTATTTATTTACAGCCAGTTTACCACAGGTATTTGCCAATCAGAAGTATTCACTCCTACGATTTGAAAAAATTCTCGAAGCTGTTTTTCATAACTTTCTTGAATGGTTTGCATTTGAATTAGCATCGAAGTATCTCTTGAAGTGAACCCTTCTTCCAGTAAATCATATAAATGAATAGGAAATAAAAGCCTAGCGTATATAATACGCCACCCAAAAATCGACAATGGTTGATAAGATTGATAATCATGTAGAAATCGTATCATGTTATCTTTGTCTCGTTGATTAACGAAACACCATCGAATATATTCTGCTATATCTCTAGTCGGATGATCAAAAACAAAACCATCCGTCCATAAAACTTGGTTTCCTTGTGGATTCCATCGAACAAAGCAGCAAGTACCTTGATCCGTTTCTAATATGCGTTGTTCTTTTTCACTTTCTTGCAAATATTGAATTGCATTTTCACTAACGCCTACAATGTAAGGTAATATATCCATTAATTCTCTATAATAATCTCCACGTACTTCTTTAGCTTGTTTTTCAATCTCTTCTTCAAAAAAGGTAAGCTTCTCTATCCATAACTCTTTCCATTTCCCATAACTGGATATCGTCTTGGGTTCATATTGAAAAGAAGCACCAATTTGATGAATACTACCTAATTGCAGTCCTGGAACTTTCGTATTTCTAATACTATTCATATCTAATTCTAGGACCATCCAGTTATCATCTCCATAGGAAGTGAACCAATCTCCATTCGAATTGGCAATGGGATAAGCAACATTTGCTACTCCATTCTCCTTAAGGTGATAAGCTAATGTCGCTTGTTCCATTAATATTGTTTCCCTGTTCTTTCCTGAAATGGTAAAATAAATATATTCCCCTTTTGTATATCCTTCTCGATTGTCTATGGTCCGTTTACCTTCAGATTGAATGGAATACAAACTACTTAACATTTCCGTAAGTGGCACAATCCTCTCCCCCTTTACTCGTATACAATAATTATATGAATTGGTATTGGATACATTAACTATAAAAGAGAAAGGTGATAATTATGGCAAAATATACAAAGAAAAGTGAACTTGAAGTAAAAGCAAGACAATTACTGACTGAGCGAGGTGTTGAACTTGATGATATTGCGGAGTTAGTATATTACTTACAATCAAAATATCATGAGAATTTAACGTTGGAAGAATGTCGTCACAATGTTGATCGGGTATTAACGAAGAGAGAAGTACAAAATGCGATTCTCACAGGAATTGAACTAGACATGCTTGCAGAACAAAAAAAATTAGTAGAACCGCTTCAAAAGACGATTGAAATCGATGAAGGCCTCTATGGAATAGATGAAGTAATTGCTCTTTCCATTGTGAATGTTTATGGATCTATTGGCCTTACTAACTTTGGTTATATTGATAAACAAAAACCAGGTATCTTACAAAAACTAAATGATAAATCAAGTGGCCAGATTCACACATTCTTAGATGATATTGTAGGTGCAATTGCAGCAGCCGCTTCAAGTCGATTAGCTCATAGTGATGCTGAGGATGAACATACAGAATTGGATAATTGATAGCTATTTCATTAACAGAGTCAAATAATCGCTAAGTATAGCAACAACTTGGCTTTGGTTATAATGCTCAGAATAGTGAGTTTGAAGATCCACTTGAAAAGTGTTCCTTATTTCAAGTTTGCTAAGAACTGAAGAATTAATAAAGAGACTAGGATATAATGCTTTGTCGGATGCCAACCGTCAAAATTATCCTAGTCTCTTATTCATTTAAATAGTTATATATGTGGAATCCATTCTTTTAATGTTTTCACAGTATATGTTGGTTGGTCATTGAAAGTTAGTAACTGCTCTTTCGTTGTTACTCCTGTTTCTACATGCAACGTATCCATATTTGCTTGTATCCCAGCCTGAATATCCGTATGATAATTATCTCCAATCATAATAACCTGTTCATTTGACATACCTAAAGTTTCTAGGGCTTGTTGCATAATAATCGAATCTGGTTTTCCAACAAACAATGGCTCCACTTCTGTACTTGTTGAAACAAGGGCAGTAATAGCACCATTTCCAGGTCCCATACCTTTCTCAGTTGGAATAGCGTGGTCCCGATTGGTTGAGAGGAATGTTGCACCGTTACGAATTGCCAAGCAAGCACCCTCTAATTTTTCATATGTAATTGAACGATCTAATCCAACAATAACATAATCACTATTTGTATCTTGCGTTAATTCAACACCTTTTTCTTTTAAAGCCTGTTTTAGACCTTCTTCTCCGATGCAATAACAAGTCACTTTTCTTCCTGCATGCTTCGACTGAAGATATCCAGCTATCGCTTTACTACTTGTTATAATTTGAGAATCTGTAGCACGAATTTGCATATCTTGGAGATTCTTCGCTACATTTTCTGCGGTTTTTGTAGAATTATTTGTAACAAATACATATGGGATATTATTCTGATACAAACTTTCAATAAATTCCTTTGCTCCATTTATTTCTTCATTTCCTCGGTACATTGTACCGTCTAAATCAATTAAATAACCTAAGTATTTCTTCATTCCATTTTCCTCCAAAATATAACCATATCAACTGCTACTAATGTTTATTTTCCATTGGCAACATATGTCACCATCTGTTATTAGGGACTGTGCAGTTACTTCTGCCTCAGAAAATAAGTCGGATAACATTTGTTCTTCATGTTTACATATCGATGGATATCTCACAGCTGCTTCTTTAAAAGGACAATGATAATTGTTTAATAAAAACGAGCTCTCCGAACCCTTAAACCTTTCAAACATATACCCTTTTTCATTTTGTTTCTCTATAAAGGTATTCATTTTCTCTTGCGTTTTTGTTTTTTCCAAATCATTTCTTAAACTTTGTTCCTCTCGATCTGTTTGTTTCTTTAATATTGCATTTACAGCTTCTTCTCCATATATATCTTCTATATCCTCTAACAGTTGTACAGAAAGTAGTTGGTACTGATTTGGGAAGTACTCATGTCCTTTTTCAGCTAATTGGTACGTATGATATGGTCTACCTATTTCTTGTTTATGTTGGATGATATTCACAAAGTTTTGACTTGCTAGACCTTGTAGGTGTTTTCTTATTGCAACTTCCGAAATAGAAAAATGCTTCATAATTTCATCAATAGTTAATTCACGGTTCTTCTTTAAAAGTTCTAATAGCTGTTCTTTCACAGGTGTGTGTTTCTTCATCAATAATCACCTCTATAGATTAGAAAAAGCATTAGCAACTCCTAATTCATTTTGTAAATAGCTTTGAATATATTTACTGAACTGAGATATTTCTCCAAGATGCTTATTCATTAATTTGGATAACTGATTATGATCAACTTCCTTATAGTTATTCACAATCTGTTTTCTTAACTCAATAATCCTTTTATAAGCATGTTCATGTTCCACTTCTAAGACATTTTCATCCAATAAAATATCAATAATGTCTTCATAACTACCAGGATCACGCATAATAAATCCATCTATCATCATATTTCCGACATCTAAAATACTCTCTATAACGATATGTATCATTCTTTCTTTTGCCATCTTATCTAAAAATGTTGTACTTGAAGAGTGCTTTTTTAGTTCTTCTATTACTTTATCCATATATGTAAGAATTTCTTCAATTTTTTGTTGATCCACAAAATACATTTTATAATTACCTCCAATATGAGTAAATTGAGTATATATGGATATCATATCATATTCTATAGGTGGAATTGTAAAAACGTGATATATTATAAAGTATCAACATTACATCAGCGAGGAGTAACTAGATTATGGATGATACGCAAATAATCCGAATGGATGCAACGCAGCTTTCAAAAGCAATTTTGAGTTCGGAACTTACAAGTGTGGAAGCAGTTGCTGCATTTATCAAACATATTCATGAAGTAAATCCAATTATAAATGCCGTTGTAGAAGACCGGTTTATTGAAGCAATCGAAGAAGCGAAAGAATATGACAACTTATTAAAGAACGGACAAAAACGTGGGCCATTACATGGGGTTCCAATAAGTATCAAGGAGTCTCTTCATGTTACAGGACTTAAAACAACTGGAGGATTAGAACATAGACAAGATTTAATCGCTATTGAAGATGCGGCTGTCGTTACAAAATTAAAGGATGCTGGTGCGATTATTTTAGGAAAAACCAATACTCCAGCACTTTGTTTTTGTCAAGAAACGGACAATAAATTATATGGTCAAACGAATAATCCTTGGAATATCTCTATGTCCGCTGGTGGATCGAGCGGAGGTGAAGGGGCACTATTAGCAGCCGGAGGAGCAGCGGTTGGTATTGGTTCAGATGTTGGAGGATCCATTCGTTTCCCAGCTCATTTTAACGGTGTCATTGGTTTTAAACCCGGTAAAGATCAAATATCTACCGACGGACACTTCCCTAGTATACAACATGAACTACAAGCACGTATGTTGACGATTGGTCCAATGGGGAAATCCGTACAAGATATGAGGTTACTTTACGAAATCTTAAGCCACTCCAATGTAGATACACAAAAATTAAAGGATTTCAAACTAGAAATCTTACCTGGCAATTCAGGATATCCTTTATCAAATGAAACCATTGATTTATTAAACCAATTAGAATATTTTCTAGAAAAATCTTTTCCAACAAAACGGATGGTTCCTCCATACTTTAAAGACAGTGCATTAATCTGGCAAGAAATCATGTCCATTAATGGTAGTAAACTGGTAGAAGATGAAGCATATAACAATGATCGTTCCGGAGTATACACTTCCTTTTTTAAAGAAAAATTAACACAAAGAACATCGGTTCACCCGTACTTATCTTGGGCGATTATTGGTGCCAAAATGTTTAAACCATCTCATAAACGAGTAAAAGAAATCTTAACGATCATTGAGCAAGGCGATGAAATGTTAGAAACATACTTAGATAATCGACTCCTTATTTTCCCAGTTTATCATGAAACAGCATTACCTCATGGAAAAGTATTTAAAGAAATCTTTTCCATGCGCAAAACTTATCTACAATATATGCCATATGTAGCTTATGCGAATGTATGGGGACTTCCCTCGTTGACCATTCCTATTGGAGACTCCAAAAATGGTCTTCCAATCAGCATTCAAATCATGAGCAAGTCTGGAAATGAGGATGCCATCTTTCGGTTAGGCAAATTAATTGAAAAAAAATATCGTGGATTTAAATTAGCTCCAATACCAAATATGAGATAGGTGAAGTCTTCCTTCATATTTTTCAAAAGTATGCGCATACTGAAAAATATAGGGGGAGTGTTACGATGAAGAAACAAAAATATGAAGAAGTTTCAAATGTTAAAAAGCAAAAAGAACGCCTCATACCAGAAGAATTCCCTGAAGGGGCTTACGGTTCAGATATTAATCAAAACGAGCCTGTCCAAGGTAAATCCGAACCTTGGCAGGAAGGTCAATATCGAGATAGTGCGTTTGTCTACCCAGATCGGGAGAACCATGAAAAAACGGAGCGTCGAGTTCCTGGTTCACATCCACTAGAAGATCAATTAGAAGAATAAAGCATGGGGACACTTCGGTTTGTCCCCTTTTTATTTTGGCAATTTTTTTAGTACAAAATAAGCACAGCCAAAATTACAATACTCAAGTATATAATCATCTAGTGCCGTGATTTTTGAATCGATGGGAGCTTTGGAATTTCTTTCACCATAAAATCCTTTTAAACGTAGTTGATCATATCCCCAATCCCCTACAATATAATCATATTTCGTTAAAATATCGGAATACCGTTCTTTAATTGCCTCTTCTTGAAAACCATCTTTAATATTTTCGATCATTTCATATTTCTTCCCATTCAATTCAATCATGAATGACCCACTCCTTTATGTGTTTTTAGTTTATCATAGTCGCCATAACAAAAACCAGAAAAAATTACCTGCATGATTTCTAGGAATTTATAAAAACTAAAATTACAAAAAGATGGGAGGATATAATGATGAAATTTTTAATACCACTATTCTTAATAACTGGATTATGTTTAGTTGGATGTGGTGCTGATGATGCTACTGATGATACTTCACCTCAATTAGACCCTAATAGAAACCAAACAGAACCAACAGAGTCCAATAATAAGTTAGGTTTTGTTCGCTACACAAAAGATGAGTTTGCAAATGATGGTTCACATGAACATCGTTCTATTACCATTGACCGTCGGGAAATGGCAGATATGATTTCACGAATTTTGTTACAAAATAATCAATATGAAGAAGTTGCTACATTAGTTACTGATGAAGAAGTACTTATTGCATTTGAACAATCAGAAAATATTTCCCAAGATGAAGCAATGATAAATGCAAGAAAAACAGCAGAATCTGTTTTACCTCGTTATTATGATATTTATACATCTGGAGATAAATCGTTAATTCAAGAAATACAAACCCTTCACTACTCGCTTGCGAATAATCCAAATTTCGATTATGACCAAACAGTACAAGCAATTATAGAAGAAATGAAACAAGACGAAACACCAGATGATGAGTAATTAATAGTATAAAGGGAGGTGACAACGTGCATCCAAAACAAGGGTTCATCATATTGGGATTTCTATTTTTTATTCTGTTTCTCCCATTAACTGCCTCGGCTGAGGAAAACGATATTTATGAACAACGAATGGCTCTTTTCAAAAAAACAGAAGCATTAACACAAATTCCATGGTATTATTTTGCAGCAATTGATAACTACGAAAGAAATATAAAAAATAGTGATGAACCAGAAAAAGTAATATCAATATATTTTGAAGAGGAAGTTTGGTATGGCATAGGTAATGCAGCTCAAGCTTCTGAAATGGAAATCATTCAAAGTTTTGGTGGTATTGGAAAAGATGGTAATGGTGACGGTAAAGCACAAATAGACAATGAGGAAGATATCTTATATTCGATGGGTATGGTTATTCAAGAGTTTGGAATGAATGAAGATGATATCAAAATTGCTCTTTGGGAACACTATAAAAGAGATTTAACTGTACAAACCATTATGAATACATCTAAAGTATTTAAGGAATTTGGTCACGTTCACCTTACTAATCGAGCATTTCCTGTAGATACAAATTATAATTATAGTTTCCGTAATACGTGGGGTGACCGACGTGGATTTGGTGGTTTACGGATCCATGAAGGGACCGATATTTTTGCCTCTTACGGCGTTCCAGTTCAATCAACAACTTACGGTGTAGTAGAGATGATGGGATGGAATTTATACGGCGGTTGGAGAATAGGAATTAGAGATATCTACAATATTTATCATTATTATGCACATATGAATGGTTATAGTGACGATTTAAAAGTAGGTCAAGTTGTACAACCTGGTGATGTGATTGGCAGTGTTGGTTCAACTGGGTACGGTCCTCCAGGAACTTCTGGAAAATTCCCACCACATTTACATTATGGCATGTATAAAGATAATGGATATAGTGAATTCTCATTTGATCCTTATCCTTACTTAAAAAAGTGGGAGCGAATGTCTAGATAGCACGGACTAAATTAACTTTAAGGTTGCTAACCGTTTGTGATAATCATTGAAGATGGGGAAAAAGTATTTAAGCAAAAGATAAAGCCGAATGATTAACTGGTGTTTCTCGGATTTCAACCAAATCATACATCTATAAAAAAGGACTACTTTCTATCGCATACTAGAAAGTAGTCCTTTATAAATTTTTCTACGCTTTCCCTTTTCTAATTGTATTCCATATACTAACGGCTAATCCGCCCCATAGAATCACCATTCCAATTATCATTACTGTAATTGCACTAGCAGACATTTATTTTGCCTCCTTTTCATGTTCGGTATATTCAGATAATTCATTGGATTTCCATTTAGTTAATGAGAAAACTATACCGATTACTAATGCTGCTATAGCTACTGTCCATCCTCCAAATAAAACAAAGGTATTTGCATATCCCTCATAATTTCCAGTAGCTGTATCAAATTCTCTTAACAAGTTTTGTTTAAATAATCCTAGCATCATATATCCCATTATAATCGGAGTAACAATAGTTAAACAAATGGTCCACCATGATCCTAATCGGATATCAGAAACACTATTAGCATGAGACTTTAATACATTTGACTTACGTAATATCCAAGCAATTAGTACGACTTCAACCAATCCAATCATTGCTACTCCAAATTGATTGATAAAATAGTCCACAACATCTAAGAAATGAAGCCCTCCACGACTAGCAAATAATAAGGAAATAACTGCAGCTAATCCGCCACCGAATAATACTGCTTTTGTTCGTGTGATCTTAAATTTATCTACCAAAGCTGAAACATATGCTTCTGTAATAGATACTAACGATGTTATTCCTGCTAACGTTAAGGAAACAAAGAATAATACGCCAAACAATCCATTAAATGCAGGTAATTCATTAATAATAGCTGGAAAAACAACGAAGGCGAGTCCTACTCCACCAGCAACAACTTCATCTACTCCTACTCCTGAAGAAGCAGCCATAAATCCTAATACACCAAAAACTCCAATTCCTGCTAATAATTCAAAACCAGAGTTACCGAAACCTACGATGAATGCATTATTGGTTATATCTGATTTTTTTGGTAAATAACTAGAATAAGTGATCATAATTGCAAAGGCAATGGATAAACTGAAAAAGATTTGTCCGTATGCGGCAATCCATACATCTGGTTCTAATATACGACTAAAGTCTGGGGTAAAGAATGCGTTTAAACCTTCTGCTGCTCCAGGCAATGTTACTGCCCGAATGACGATTACTAAAAACACTAAAACGAGAAGTGGTATAAATATCCGGTTAGCTACCTCAATACCTTTCTTCACTCCACGGAACAAAATACCAAGTACAATAATCCAAACAACAATTAAAGGTATGAATACACCTGGAACTAATCCACCTACTTGGCCAGGCACATCTGCTAGATGTAAATAATCTCCAAATAAAAATCCTTCTGTATCTTCTCCCCAAGATAGATTAAATGAGAAGAAAGAATATGAAATTGCCCAGGCAATAATGACAGAGTAATATGTCGAGATAACAAAGGCAACTAATACAGCCCACCAACCTACGAATTCTGCCTTTTTGTTCATTTTACTAAATGTCAACGGAGCTGAACCTCTATATTTATGCCCCATTGTAAATTCCATAATTAAAATTGGAATACCCGCAGTTAATAACGCAAATAAGTATGGAATGAAGAATGCTCCTCCTCCACTTTCATAAGCAACTGCAGGGAATCTCCAGATATTACCCAAACCAATTGCAGAACCAACCGCCGCTAAGATAAATCCAGCACGTGTTCCCCATTGTGAACGATTTTCCATTTACTTTCCCCCTTAAGTTTCAAAAATAATAATAGCCTGTTTCTTTATTAATATGTAGAATAATATCAATTATTAATACTTTCAGACTATTATAGTTGTATTATATCCTGTTATCCCTATTTGTCAAACGGTTCTGATAATTAATTTTGTATAGATTAAAAAATCACATGAGTAATAGGACCCTATACTCTCATGTGATTTTGACTCATTTATTTACTTGTTGTTTTTTCTTTTCTTCTGTCAACAACTACCTTCTTCAGTACTAATACGATAAGAATCATTATTACAATTGTAACTAGCAATGAAAGTAGTGTAGAATGAGTATACCCTATTAAGGTAAATCCGACTATCGCAGATACAGCAGCTATAATTGCATAAGGCATCTGTGTTAGCACATGGTCAATATGATTAGCACCAGCACCTGTAGAGGATAGTACTGTTGTATCTGATATTGGTGAACAATGGTCACCAAATACTGCTCCAGCAAGTACCGCTGCTAGTGCTGGCAGTAATAAACTACTATCTGTATTCACCATAATGTTAGCAGCTATCGGAAGCATAATACCAAAGGTTCCCCAAGAAGTTCCGGTTGCTAAAGCCATTATAGCGGATATTATAAATAATATAACTGGTAACAAGGACACGTTAATCGAAGCATTCTCAACTAATCCAGCTAAGTAATCCCCTGTTCCAATACTTCCAATAATGGAACCAATCATCCAAGCCAATAGAAGTATATTTATTGCAGGCCTCATTGTTTTTGCACCTTCAATTAATATTTTTCCGAACTCTGAACGTGGTACCTTTTGAGAAAAATAGAAAATAGCTGCAATTATTACCGAAGAAAGTCCACCTAATATTAAGGATAGATTAACGTCTGTATTTGCAAAAGCATCGATTAAACCATAACTTGATGCTGCTATAACACCTGTAGTGTACATTGAACCAATTGTAACTATAAATAATACAATAATCGGCACTAACAAATGGTATACTTTCCCATCTTTATGCGGATCAAAAACATCCCCTAAATCTCCGGCAACATTGTCTTGCGCTGGGTTAAGAAGCTCTCCTTCTTTTTCGGCTCTTTTTTCATGAGTATGCATTGGCCCTAAATCCAATCGGAAATACGCTACAATAAACACAAGAATAATTGCTGATATTGCATAGAAATTCAATGGAATCATTTGGATAAATGCTTCAAATGGTTGATACTCTGTAATTTCATTAGCAGCGAATAAAGTCCCTAATGTTCCAATAATATATGCTCCCCAACTAGAAATTGGGGCTAATACAGTAACAGGCGCAGAACTAGAATCAATGAAATAGGCAAGTTTTGCACGTGAAATGCGATGGCGGTCGGTTAGCGGTCTCGCAATTTGGCCAACTGCTAAACTATTAAAATAGTCATCGATAAATATAATTATACCAATAACCGCCGTCATTACCTGTGCACCGGTTCTTGTCTTCACTCGTTTCATCATCCAGTCGCCGAATGCTCTACTTCCACCTGATGCTTGTAAAAATGCTGTTAGTATTCCTAAAAGTAATAAAAATCCAAGGAGAAAAATATTTCCTATTTGCCATTCACCATCAGCATAAAATATAGTGTAAAATACTTTCCAAACCTCAGTGATTGAGGATAAAATATTAAAATTGTGAATAAGCAATGCTCCAACAATAATTCCTGTACCTAATGATATTAAAACATTACGCGTAATAATCACTAAAAGTAGCATAACTACTGCAGGAATAAGCGAATAAATTGTACCTTCCATAGTTGTTACCTCCAAATAAATAGTTAGTGATGGAGATAATACTCGAAATGCTCTTGATGTAAAGCAACGTTGCTATTTTAAGCACAAAAAAAACAACGACAGAAAATAACCATCATTGTTTTACCAACAAACGTTATCCTCCATTTCGATCAGTAGTTCTCCATGCACAAATTCTTGCATGACAGTGCATCTTTTATTCAAAGATGTACCAGCAATAATAAGTATGACCCTTACTACGCTTCGGCAAACAACCCTTCCACCAACTTTCATCGTTGTCATCCTCTTGTTGATTACTAATGTTGTATGCTCCTCTACCTCACCGATCTGATAAGGCATTATTCAATTACTAGTAATATACTATATTATTCATCATTCTGCAAATCATCTTTTGGTATAGCTATATCCGGAGTCCCGTCTCCGCCATAAAAATCAGGAACTTTGCCCATAATTGCACCACTGTCTAAGTATAATTCTGTATGAACTGTAGTTACATCTGACGTAAATGGAACAATAATTTGTACATCTGCTTCTACATTCACATACAAAGTAACCCACGACCCATTAATGCCAAATTCTTCGGTTTCCCTTACTACATTTGTTCTCACATTTCCAATAACTTGCATATTAATAGGAATCTTCGGACCAAGATTTGATAGTACCGAATTACCTGTCACTTGTCCAAGAGGGATCTCAATGAGAGTTGGATCAATAGCTGCTCTCCCCTCAGCACTTCCGTCATCATTCAAAGGTTCTTCTAAGTTATATTCAAAACTTAAAGGTTTCCCTTCATTTACATGTACAAAAAATTCTTCCACACGATCTGTAGCAACTCGATTAATTTCACTAATTACCGCACTATTTTGATTGTAAGTAACAAAGTTCCCATCGTTATCATAAGTAATATCAATCATATCTTCAAAACTATATTCACCTACAAAGTTTACCGCGGAATTTATTGCACGTGTGGCAAATTCTTCGGTTTTCCTCTTTGCAATGTCTTTAACTATTGGTTCAATCTTGTCATTAATAATCCAAAAACTAAAGGCCATGGATACAACAAATATGATAAGGGTTATAATTAATAAAAATTGACGTTGTGGAGGCCTTCTGTATGTCCTTCTCCGGATGCGATATCTTCTTTTGAACCTCAACCTTCATACCCCCTCTACACAATGTATGCTTGTTCTTAGAGAGGGTAGAACTATGGATTATCTATTTTTCATAACTTCCGTAATAAGTGTATTCATCACTCTTCCTAAATCTAATTCATATGGATTATCCAGTATCTTACCTTGTACTTCGGCCACACGAATAATCGGCCGATCACATAATTGTTTATTTTGTCTAATTACTTTTCCAAAACTCCCATCACTCAAAGTAACCATTAACCCTTCTGGATATACAGCGATACTTTTTTTAAATGCCTCAATAATTGTTATATCAAATTCCCTAACTGCGCCAGCATATAAGATTTCCAAAGCTTCATGCGGTAGTAAAGCATCTCGATAAACTCTATTACTTGTTACTGCATCAAAAACATCAGCCACTGCTATAATCTTCGCATAAGGAATAATATCTTTATCATATAGACCTAAAGGGTAACCAGAACCATCTAGTCTTTCATGATGTTGATATGCGCATTGAGCAACTTTTTTTGGAAATCCTGGATAGCTACGTAAATAATCATATCCTAATTTGGTGTGGTTTTTAATAATTTGAAACTCTGCTTCATCTAGGTTTGAAGGTTTATTTAAAATATCTGATTCAATAAAAATCTTTCCAACATCGTGTAATAATGCCCCGATACCTAGTTCTTTTAATTGTTCGGAAGTATAATTTAATTGCTTTCCTATCGCAATAGAATATATAGCTACATTTAGAGAATGCTGTAAAATATAATCGTTGGTGATCATAATATCCGAAAGCAATGTTAACGAACTTTCATTACCTTCTACTTCATCCAAAATCTGGTCAACAACTTCTTTTAACTCCGTTTCTTTTGTTTGCAAGATATAAGACTTACTTAGAAGCCCTGCTTGTTTTATCCCTTTAAATGTATCGTTAAGTGTATGTACTGCTTTTTGACGAAGTTGATCGGAAATAACTGGTTCGTAATACTGATCATCATCGATGTCACCTTCAATATAAACATAAGTAATTCCCCTATCTAGCAGCTTTTTAATAACGCTTGATGTCAACTTCATTCCCCGAGCCAATAGAATTACTCCTTGCTCATTATATAACGATTGCGCTAATGTATCTTCAGACTGAATAAGTTTCGTACTTACTAGTTTCATAGATTTCTCCTATAATCCGACATCTTTCAACATTTTCTTAGTAATATAGTACCAAACATCCAATCATATGCCTATCATATTTTTCCAGATAATTTAAAAAGCTTCTCCTATAAAAAGAAAAGCTTTTTAAACGGTTATGATATTTTTAATAAAGCCTCTTTCCCAGTCATTCCAACTTCCCATCCATATTCTTTAGATGCATCTGTGATTTTTTCTAGTGGTGCGTTAAGTAATTGATCGATTGATCTTACTCCCATCGCACGACCAGCTACCACATTCCGTTCTTGTAGTTTAGGTACTTCATTAAAAATATCAACATCGAGTGCTGCACACATGATATAACCTACATCATTACTAATCGTTAACAATGTTGTCTTTGGCAATTCCACACTTACAGCAGTGAATATAATTCCATCTACCTCGAGAGGTTCTATTGTAATCATTCGTACATTTGCCCCCTTTATAAAATTCACTATAAGTGTATGCAGGAGGCATGAAAAACGTCACATTCTAAGATGAATATTGCTGTAATAAAGTTTCGGCAAGAAGATCTCTTAAAAATTCAGGTACGAAATATTGCTTGGTTGTTGATTTGGCAATCTCAGGTAATAACCTTCCAAACGTAAATGTATCTGCAGTAGCTATATAGTAAGTTTGATCCGGATCAATCTGTTTTCCATTTTGTTCATAAACTGCTTTTACATACTCACCACCGGTACGATGAAAACCTGTGATTACATCTAAACCAGAAAATATCATCTTCCCTAGAATTTCACCGCGAAATCCAAACCCTTTTAACTTCAATTCTGTGAAATCCTTAGATAAAGATGCTCGTATTACTTCTATGAGTTCATCCCCTTTCAAATCAACTAAAACAGGATTGATCGGGTGAGGACAAATACGGTGTATGTCTCCATACGTAATTGGACCAGCAGGAAGGCTTTCCAACAGTACTCCTGCATTTAACATCGCAAAATCCGCTTTTGTCCATTTTCTTAACATAGTTGTCAAACTTTGAATGATTGGTGTGTTTGCAAACCAATTCACTTCAATTGGTTTGTTTGCTTTGACGATAACATTATCTAGATATTTCTTCGATTGCTCATATAATGATTGTATATATTGTTCTGTATTTAAATCAGGAATGGTATTACGGAGATCTACTGCATAACCATTGCGATTTGTAATACGATTCTCCTCATGGCTCCATTCTACAGTGACTTCTCCTACGTAAAAACAGTGTTTTCCAGCCGCTGTAATTAACGTATGATTAATCCTCTCCCCTTCCTGTAATAAATGATGGGTATGGCCGCCCATTATTATATCTACAGAAGGATACCGCCTAGCGATTTCCTGATCAACACTAATTCCTAAATGAGACAACAACACTATAATATCTGTTTCTTTTTCTAATTCAGTTATATAACGATCTAACACGTCAAATTCATTATCAATATACCAATCCAAAAGCTCATAAAACGCATTAAACGGAGCGGTTAGACCTAAGAAACCGATCCTAATGCCACTAGCTGTTTCTTTGATTTCACTTCGTTTTAACCAAGCTGGTAATTGACCATCCAGACTTTCTAGATTAGAACAAACCACTGAAAAATTAGCATGATCATACAGATGATATAATTCATCATGCGACAAAGTAATTCCTTCGTTATTTCCTAAAGTCACGACATCATAATTTAGTTGATTAAGTAAATCTATATTTGCTTTACCACGGCTTGCTTCTGTAATCGGATGAGAACGATCCACGTGGTCTCCTATATCTAACGTCCAAAAGGTCTCTTGATTAGTTTTATGCGTTTCTTGTTTATGAAGTAAATACGCCGCTACTTTTGGCCATTGTAAAAAATGACTATGTAGATCATTTGTAAAGTAAAACGTTAATTGTTCTTTTGACATGTATATTCTCCTAACCAATGCCTTGCATAATCATTCGTATACCAACTAAAACAAGCATCAATTTTAATACTAATTCTAGTACATTGTTTGATAAAATATGATTTACCTTCGCTCCAAGTTTACCACCTATCCATGCTCCAGGTATAAAGAAAAGCACATACTCCCAGACAACATTTCCTAAATATACATGTGTTATCGCACCCATGAAACTGACAAATATAATCATAAACATAGACGTTGCAGCGGCCAAATGAGCTGGAAATCCAAATAATAACATCATTACCGGTACCATTATTGCGCCTCCGCCTATTCCAAACAAACCAGACAACATTCCTACAAATAAAGCAATGCTAATTGCAGATATGAAAGATAATTTATATATGTATAATTCACCTTTTAATTCAAAACTTCTTGCCCCTGGCTCATAAATATCTACACTCCGTCTTCGTTTAGAAGCTTTATTTTTAAGACTTATTATAATAGAAATAACTATAATTAAAATACCAAAATAAAGATAAAATCCGTCAGTATCTACAAATTGATTTAACCATGCTCCAAGCATACTACCAGGAATACTACCTGCGAGAAAAATACTACCTGCATAGAAGTCAACTTGTTTTTGTTTTGCATAGGTAAGCACTGATGAAATCCCAGTAAAAATCATTACAACTAGAGACATTGCAACTACTGATTGTGGACTGACCCATTCAAAACCAGTAACGAATTGGCTGGAAAGTAAAAGTAACGGAATAAGTACTATTCCACCACCAAGCCCTACTAATGAACCAATAAAGGCCGCCAGAATAGCGATTATAATACAGATTATAGCCACAACCATTGATATCTTCTCCTTTATTTTCCTTTATCATATCATAGGTATACTTATTTAACGTAATAGTGCGAATTGAAATTGATCATTATTATATAAAAAATGCATGAGATCTAATGAAAGATTTCATGCATTTTAGTGTTGCTTTTTTCTATTAAGCTATTTTAAGTATGGCGATAAAAATATTAGTTGATTCCTGTGTACATCCATTTTGATGAATTGTTGTGAATTAGCTCAGCTATTAATAACCTCCATGATGGAGGCTGTCGCCATTCCACCACCACAGCACATTACTTGTAATCCAAAGCGATGATTGGAATCCTCTAATTCATGAAGCAATGTTGTCATAATTCTTGCCCCACTCGCACCTGTTGGATGTCCTAAAGCTATTGCACCACCACGTGGATTAACCTTCTCTATTTTAGGATTTAATTCTTTCATCCAAGCTAAGATCACGGATGAAAATGCTTCATTACATTCAAAGATATCTATATCATCCATTGTTAAATTTGCTTTTTGTAAAATTCTTTTTGTAATTGGAATTGTTCCAGTAAGCATCAATTTTGGATCACAACCAATCACATCACTTGCAATAATTCTCGCTCTTGGAGTCACACCTAGTGTTTGTGCCTTTTCCTTGCTCATAACTAAAATAGCTGACGCTCCATCACTTATTTGACTTGAATTACCAGCTGTAATTTTCCCATTTTCTTGAAAAGAAGGTTTTAGAGTTGCTAATTTCTGTGTAGAAGTATTAGCGCGTATCCCCTCATCATGCTTCACAATAATTTTTTCTCCATTTTTTTCTACTTCAATTGGTGTGATTTCCCGCTGAAAAAGACCTCTTTCACTTGCTTCATTTGCTAAAATATGACTTCTAACTGCAAATTCATCTAATTCGCTCCTAGATAGTTCCCACTTTTCGGCAATTCGATCAGCGGCCAACCCTAAACTTGGCCAATCATATGTTTTTATTAATTCATCTGGTAATCCGTTCGTATCTGAACCAATTGGTTGCCTTGTCATATTTTCAATTCCTGCTGCAACGACGGTATCACAATCTCCACTAATAATACTTTGAACAGCAAGATGCACCGCTTGTTGGGACGATCCGCACTTACGATTAATTGTCATTCCCGGAACCGATTCCGGATATCCTGCAATTAAAGAAGCTATCCGAGCAATATTATTTCCTTGCTCTTGGTTTTGAGTGACGCAACCAACTATAACATCATCAACATTTTCTCTTGCTATACTTGTTCTATTCATAACAGCTTCCAATACAGTTGATAACATATATTCAGACCTTGTTTCCGCATATACACCATCTCTTTTTCCTACTGGTAGCCGAACTGCTTCAACGATTACTGCCTCATTTTCTTGATTATTCATATGCCTACCTCTTTCTAATCAGTGAATCATGGAGTACCCTCCATTGACACTCAATACTTGCCCTGTAATCCAATCAGCACTATCTGATAATAAAAATAAAACAGCTCCTGTTATATCTTCTGGCGTTCCAATTCTTTTTAAAGGATAATTTCTAGCAAGTTTGTGAATATGCTCCTTACTTACGTCTCCTTGATCAATCATTCCTAACGATATCGTATTACATTGAATATCATTTTTTCCTACTTCCTTTGCCAAGGATTGCACGAAACTTATAGCACCACTTCGGGCAGCAGAAGAAATGATTAAATGTTTGTCACCAGTTCTTGCGGAATCTCCTACAACATTAATGAATTTTCCACGTTGTTTTTCTTTCATTGGAGGGAGAAATACGTATGCTAAATTTAGTACCCCGTGAAAACAAATATCCGTTTCTTTCTTCCATTCTTCAGGTTGATATTTAAAGAAAGATTTCATCTGTACCCATCCTGCATTATTCACGATATAATCAATCGAACCCAGTTTCTCTTCAATCTCTTTCTTCATTGCAATCACTTCATCATATTTAGAAATATCACCCTGAACCATGATAGATTTAATATGATACTTTTCTAATTGTTTATGTGTTACAAGTACATCTTCACTAGAATGATGATAATGCAATGCAATATTCCCACCGTTTTCAGCTATGGCATCCGCAATAGTACGTCCAACACGTTTTGCGGATCCAGTAACGAGTATATTCTTACCTTTTAAATCTACGTTCATCTTTATCATCCTCTTATGGATATTATTTTCCTATAAAACTAGCTTTTCGCTTTTCCATAAAAGCACTGGTCCCTTCATGCTTATCTTCCGTACCGTATAAAAATGATTGAATAAGACTTTCAATTAGGACGCCAGTATCCATGTCGACATCATGCCCTGTGTGAATGGAAAGTTTAGCAAGTTGTACAGCTAAAGGACCCTTATCTATTATTTTTTTTGCTTTTTCATATGCTAAGTCTAATAGTTCATCTGACTTTACAATTTGAGAGACAAGTCCTACTTGTTTTGCTTCGTCGGCACTGATATATGTCCCTGTTAATACCATATCTAGAGCAAGTCCTTTACCTGCAATTCGCGATAAACGTTGCGTGCCACCAGCTCCAGGGATTACACCTAAATTCAATTCGGGTAATCCCATTTTGCTGTTTTCAGTTGCTATTCGAATATCACAGGATAATGCTAATTCCAGACCACCGCCTAATGCAAATCCATTAATTGCTGCTATTGTTGCTTTATTGAATGCCTCTATCCGACTACATAACTTTGTCAAATTACGTTGTGTAAATACATCGATTGATTTCCGATGTTGTAACTGTTTAGTTTCAGCACCTGCTGCGAATGCTTTTTTACCAGCACCTGTAAAAATAATTACTCGGATATCATCATCATTCTCAATATAGTCCAGCGCATCCCAAATCTCTTGAACTGTTTGTTCATCTAATGCATTCATGGCATTTGGACGGTTTAAAACAATTTTTGAACATCTATTATCTTTGGAGAATTGTATATTTTTATATGCCATGCGTTACACCTTTCTTCTCAAATTCTTTAGATAATTGAGCTGCAATGATATTCTTTTGAATTTCTGAGGTTCCTTCATAGATTTTTGTTATGCGCGCATCTCGATAAAATCTTTCTATTGGATACTCTGAGATATACCCAATACCACCATGAATCTGAACGGCTTTATCTGCAACTCGGTTATATACCTCTGATCCTAGTAATTTAACCATAGCCGCATCTTTAATTACATTAACGTTCGCATCTACCATAGAGGCGATACGATATACCATTGATCGTAATGATTCTACATCGACCGCCATTTCTGCCAAATAATGTTGAATAATTTGTTGTTCAAAAATAGGTTGATTAAATTGAACTCTTTGTTTCGCATATTCAATTGACATTTCAAGTAATTTATCGGCTGATCCCAAATTACGTGCTGCCATCCCAGCACGGCCATTAGCTAAAATTTTTAACGCATTCACATATCCCGAACCTTCTTCACCAAGAATATTCTCTTTAGGTACTTCACAATTTTCAAAGAAGACTTCGGATGAATGTGACCCTTTTAGTCCCATTTTTCTTTCTTGTTTCCCTATAATCAATCCAGGAGTATCCCGTTCAACAATAAATGATGTAATTCCTTTTGCTCCTTTTTTAGAGTCAGTTACTGCCATAACTGTAAAAATATCAGCAATAGGGGCATTGGTTATATAATGTTTACTACCATTTAAAATATATTTATTATCTTCTTTTACAGCTGTTGTTTTTAAATTGGCTGCATGAGATCCTGCACTTGGTTCTGTTAATGCAAACGCCCCTATTTTTTCACCAGTTGCCATTGGCGGTAAATACTTTTGCTTTTGTGATTCTGTTCCTAATTCTACGATACCAACTCCTCCAATGCCGGTATGACCGCCAATAACTGTTGTAAATCCATTATGAGTCCTACCGACCTCTTCTAGTACAGCACATTTTGCTAGCATGCTTAATCCTAGTCCGCCATATTGTTCTGGAACACTTAATGCAAATAATCCCATTTCTTTTGATTTATTCATGATTCGCTCTGGAATATCATTTGTCTCCTCTATTTCCATTGCAAATGGTTCAACTTCATTATCAATAAAATCACGGATCCCTTGTTTTAATTCTAAAATTTCATCTGATAATAATAGACTCATTCTAACTCCCTCTCTCATTTGAATAGTTATAAAATCCGTGTCCAGATTTCTTACCTAATCTTCCTGCTGTTACATATTTTATAAGTATTGGTGAAGGTCGATATTTCTCACCTAAGATACGATGTAAATATTGCATATTACGTAATCTTGTATCCAAACCAACTAAGTCAGCCATTTCTAAAGGTCCCATCGGATGATTCAATCCTAACTTAATAGCTTTATCTATTCCCTCTGCTGTTGAAACGCCTTCCATAAGCATATTCATCGCTTCGTTTCCAATGACACAATTCATTCTACTTGTTACAAAACCAGGAAATTCATTTACTTCGACTGTATCCTTGTTCAATTGCTTAGCAACAGAATTAATTACATTTACCGTTTCATCAGACGTTTCTATTCCTCTAATAACTTCAACTAATTTCATTTGATGTACAGGATTAAAAAAATGCATCGCAATAAATCTTTCTGGGTGCTTTGTAGATGCACCAATTTCTGTTGGACTAATTGTGGATGTGTTTGTTGCTAATATGACATTATCTGGAGCATATTTGTTTATTTCATTAAAGACCTTTATCTTTTCATCTACTTTTTCAATTACAGCTTCAATTACAAGATCTGTTTTATTCACTGCTTCTTTTAGATCCGTTGTATAAATAATGTGTTCCTGCACACTTGTATATTGGGAATGATTAATGTACCTTTTGTTTTCACTTTTCTCTGCTAAACGATGGATATCATCATGAGCTTGCTTAAGTGCTTTCTCCGAAATATCATGAATAATAACATCAAATCCGGATATAGCAGCTTGATAAGCAATCCCTTTCCCCATCGTACCGCTACCAATGACAGTAATCTGTTTAATCATTTGCTCACCTCTTAAGTTATCTTCTAGCTTTGAATTAGACCATTGTTAATCCACCATTAACGGATAAAGTCTGCCCAGTTACATAGTTCGCATCTTCAGAAGCAAAATATCCTACAGCATTTGCTATATCTGTTGGTTTAGCTAGGCGCCTAAATGGTATCGCTTTCTCTAAAGCTTTGGTAATTCCTTGATTATACGAACCAATCTCTGCAAATAGTGGCGTATCACTTGGACCAGGTGCAATACAATTAACATTAATCTTATGTCTGGCCATCTCTCTAGCTAGCGTTTTCGTTAATGCCACGACTCCTCCCTTTGCTGCTGAATAAACAGCTTCACCACTGGAACCTACTCTTGCAGAATCTGAAGCAATATTAATGACCTTTCCATTTTTATTTTCAACCATTACAGGTAAAATTTCTTTACATGTATGAATTTGTCCCATTAAATTTATATCTACTATCCTTTTCCAAGTAGATGGATTACTCTCTAAGAATGGTTCTACTTTATCCCAGCCAGCATTATTGACTAATACATCAATAGAATCATAATGTGTTAGTGTTTCCGATACTGCTTCTTTAACACTTTCTAATGTTGTAACATCACAATAAACTGCTACTCCTTCGGCCCCGTGTTGTTTCAAGATAGAGACCGTTTCCTCTGCATTTGCTCTATCTATATCTGCAACGATTATATTCATATCTCTCTCTCCAAGAATAATAGCTATTTCTCTACCTATTCCGCTTCCAGCACCTGTAACAAAAGCTACTTTTTTCTTCATTTCTATCCCTCCATACTTTTTTCAACATCATAATGTTTGATTAAGCTGATTTATGATTTGCTCTCGTAGTCTAAATTTTTGTATTTTCCCACTTGGTGTTCTAGGAAAATCATCGACTACTTCGATATGTTCTGGCCAATATTGCTTTGTTACTTTCTTTTCTTTCAAAAATTGACGAACATCTTGTAAAGTAAGCGGCTTCTTTCCATGTTTCATACAAATAAATGCACATGCTTTTTCTTGAAGACGCTTATCAGGCATAGCCACAATTTGTGCTCCATCAATATCAGGATGTTCATATAACACATTCTCAATATAGGCAACTGGAATATTTTCACCACCACGGATAATAATATCTTTTTCTCTTCCCGTAATTCGAATATACCCTTCTTGATCCATCATGGCTCGGTCACCAGTGATAAACCATCCTCGATAATGTTCCTCTTTAGTAATTTCCATTTGTTTGAAATAACCAACGAATTGTGCTGGCCCTTTACTAATAAGTAATCCCTCTTGATTTTCAGGGAGTGGGTTAAATTGATCATCGACTATTTTCACTTCCATTCCAGGGAAAGCGAAACCATCCGTTTCTACTAGTCTTTCATCACTATCATTCAGTGAAGTTAACGTAACTAATCCATTTTCAGATTGTCCCCAACCAGCTATAATACGGAATTTCACTTTGTCTTTTGCTGTTCTGACGATTGCCCGAGGAACCGGTGCACCTAAGGCAACGAAAATACGGAATGTATCTAATTCCAAATCTTCAATACCTTCGATTTGCAATATATCTTGTAAAAATGGTGTTGCTGCTGCTGTAAATGTTATTTTTTCTTTAGGGATTAAGTCTAGTAACTCATGAGGATTCCAAATATCTTGGTAAATCCCTGTTCCCCCTAAATGAATCGGTAACCGAACACCATAACCAAAACCGGTTTGATGCGCAAATGTAGAAGCCATAAACATAACATCTTTTGATTCAAGTTGTAGTCGATCAATCCAATAATTTGTGGATACACACAGCGTATTATGGGTATGCATTACTCCTTTGGGATTTCCAGTTGTACCAGAAGTGAAGATAATTTCTGTAACATCATTTGGATCAATACTTATTTCATTTAACTGCTCCATGTTATTTTCGTTTTCCCACGGGTAATCAAATAGAACACAAAGTGATTCCATATTATCGAACTTAGCTTCTCCTAGTACAAATACAACTTCCATATTCGGCCATCCATCTCTTAGTCGCGAGATCATTTCAGGGTAATCAAATTGTCGGAATGATTCTGGTACGACAATCATTTTTGCTTCAGTCATCTTTACCATATAGTCAATTTCCCTATCACGGTAAATTGGGATAAGCGGATTTGTAATTACTCCTATTCGTGTTGCTGCTAAATGTAAGATAATGAATTCATTCCAATTCGGTAGTTGAATGGAAATAACATCACCTTTCTTCATTCCGTACTGAAGTAAACCTAACGCCACTCGATCTACTAATCTACCAACTTCTTTATACGTATATCTACTTTTCTTATCCACAATTGCTGTTTTATTAGGATGTTGTTGTATAGCATGTTGAAGATAATCTAAAATCGTTTTATTCGGCCAGTAATCTTGATATGCTTCAATATATTCATTAGTTAACAAAGTTTCAAATTCCATCATACCCCTCCTTAATTACGAAACTTATTGAAGTCTGCTGACCGTTTTTCTAAAAATGCATGTTTCCCTTCGTTTGATTCATCCGTATTATAGAATAGTGATAAGCTACCCATAGCTAGCTGTGTAATACCATGAATATTTGCAGAATCTGCATTGAACGAATACTTCAACATTTTTAGTGCTGTTGGACTTTTTTGCAGTATCTTCCTTGCCCATTCTTCTGCCTCTTCTTGTAATTGATTCGCTGGAACAATCTTATTGACTAATCCCATTTCTTTTGCTTCTTCTGCAGTGTATTTTTCACATAAATACCATATTTCTCTTGCCTTTTTCTCTCCTACAATTCTTGCTAGATAAGCTGAACCATATCCAGCATCATAACTCCCCACCTTTGGACCTGCCTGACCGAACTTCGATGTATCAGCTGCAATCGTTAAATCACAAATCACGTGAAGAACATGGCCACCTCCTATTGCATATCCATTTACAGCAGCAATAACAGGCTTAGGAATATTTCTGATAATCTGTTGCAGGTTCTCAACCTCTAGACCAATTCCATTTCCTAATCCTCCAGAATAATCATATCCACCTTCATCCCCTTTTTGCTTTTGATCGCCACCTACACAAAAAGCTTTATCTCCAGATCCTGTTAGAATCACCACACCCACTCTATTATCGTCCCACGCATCTCGAAACGCCCAAATCATTTCTTGGATTGTTTCAGCTCTAAAAGCATTTAACTGTTCTGGACGATTTATAATTACTTTGGCAATTCCATTTTCTTTGTGATATAAAATATCCGTTAATTCCATCTTCATTCTCCCTTTCTAATCTTTTACGAAGTTACTGGCTTCTCATACGATTTAAATTCTTTGCCAATAATGTCGTTTGCAATTACCATCTGATTTGCTTGTGCAGTCCCATCTCCTATTTCCAATCCGATAACATCACGTAACCGTTGTTCTAATGGCATTTCCTTTGTATAAGCATAATGTCCATTTAACAGAAGACATTCATGGATAGCTTCTTGGCTGCATTTAGGTCCCATCCATTTTACCGATGCGGATTCCTTTGAATGCTTTAGTCCTTGATCACGCAACCAAAGTCCTCGATATGCTTGCCATTTGATCATTTCTAACTGTGTATAATGCGTAACTATTGGAAAAGACACACCTTGATATTTTGCTAGTGGCTTACCAAATGATTTTCGAACTTTCACATGTTCGATTGTCTCATCTAAGCTTTGTAATCCTGCACCAACACATTGCAATCCAATTAGTAAACGACTTAAATCAAATCCATTCATCACCTGCATGAATCCTTTATTTTCTTCACCTATAAGGTATTTTTCTGGTAACACTACTTCATTTAAATATATTGAACCTCTGCCAATTGGTATATTTCCCATATCTTCATAACCTTTACATTCCACACCATCCAAATGTTTCGGGCAGAGAAACGTACTAATACCACGACTACCTAAATGTGTATCTGTTTTTGCAAACACTATGAAAGCGTCACCAATTGTTGCCACACTAATTCCTGACTTTTCTCCATTCAATACGTATACACCATCTTGATAGACAGCAGTTGTTTTAATTCCAGCTGCGTCTGTACCAGCATCCGGTTCTGTTAGTGCAATCCCAACAATTTTACTACCACTAGCAATTTCCGGTAACCACTCTTTCTTTATTTCCTCACTAGCATGCTTTGTAATGATTTCACCGATTAAGGCATTAAGCATAACTGCATATGTCAGGTTAAAATCACCTCTGCCAATTTCCTCTGCAGCAATTCCTGCTGTGACACAGTCCGCTTCGCTCCCACCGTATTGTACAGGTAGTCTTAATCCTGTCACCCCTATTTCCCCAAGCTTCTTCCATAAAGATCTTGGCAATTCTCCTTCACGATCCCATCTTGTATAATGCGGAAGCAATTCATCTTTCGCAAAATTTTTTAACATGTCACGAAAATACATTTGCTCTTCTGTAAATGAAAAGTTTAACATTTCCTTCCTCACACCCCTTTCAAAAGTTACCATGCAAATATCATGCCAATAATAAAAGATTGATGGCTTGCAGATTGGAAGGTACTAATTCGCAAATATGCGAAAATCTTAGTGTTTATGCGAATAACGAATGCAAAAAAATAACCCGCTCAAAAAGCAGATTATTTTAATCCATATTTATTTATTTTCCGATACAAACTTGCTAAATGAATGTCTAGGATATGAGCTGCTTTTGATCGATCTCCTTCTGCTTCTTTTAACGCTACCCTAATGGCCTTTATCTCCGCTTCTTCTACTGCTTGCGTTAAACTTTTGGAAGCAGTTAATGTTGATAGAGAGGTTTTTGGAATACTATCCGTTTGTTGGGAAGGTAATTTAATATCCTCAAATTTAAGCATAGAACCTTCTACAATATTCATGCCTCTTTCAATATATGCCTTTAGTTCTCTTACATTCCCCGGCCAATCGTACTCCACTAGCCAACTAGATAGCTCGTCTTCAATAGATCTTACTTCTCTTCCTAATATATCATTATAGTTTTGTACAAATTTTTCGGTAATTAATAATATGTCTTCTTTTCTTTCTCTCAAAGCGGGGATACGTAAATCAAATATATATAAACGATAAAATAAATCCTGTCTAAATTTCCCTGCTTCTACTAACTTTTTAAGATCTCGATTTGTAGCTGCAATAATACGAATATCTACTTTCTTTTGCGTAGTACTACCTAAACGATCTACTTCTCTTTCTTGCAGCACACGTAATAGTTTCCCTTGAGCTTGAAACGATAATTCAGATACTTCATCTAAAAATAAAGTACCATGTTGAGCTAATTCAATCTTACCTGGTTTACCATCTCTCTTTGCTCCACTAAATGCACCTGCTTCATATCCGAATAATTCTGATTCAAATAGTTCATCTGGTATAGCAACACAATTCACTGCTATAAATGGATGATTCTTTCTTACACTAAGTCGATGAATCGCTTGGGCAAATAGTTCTTTTCCGGTTCCACTCTCACCACTTAATAAGATAGTAGAATTATTTACAGCTATTTTACTAGCTAACTCTTTAATATGGTTAATACTTTTTCCTTCTCCAATAATATCATTGAACGTATACATACTATTATTTTGCCGTTTATGATTATTTGGATTAATGGAGTGTAAAAAAGATTGCCACTCCCTAAAATTTATATTTCCCTCAGAAATAATTAAATAATAAGTAACCTCAACACTAGTGTTGATCTGCTTAATTAAACTAGGGGTACCATAGACTAAACTAAAAATAGAATGCTTGGATTCTAATTTAGTAAAATCTCGGATCACTGTATGTATGGATTGTCCTATTAAATTACCATCATGAATATGAAATTGCTTATAAAACCCTGGACTAACAGATATTATATCTTTATTCTTATCCACTTTTAAAACGGCATCTTGATAGAAATTACTTATATCGTTTCTTCGATTATCCATTCATTATCACCAACTATCATTATCAATTAATAATAGTAAAACGACCTGACCCCTAATTACCTCATTACCTTGATCATCAAAACAGGTTACTTTTTGAGTTAACCAGTTTCTTTCTTCATTCACATCAATGATTGTGAGTTCAACTGTAATTTTTTGACCAACATGGACAGGCGAATAAAACACTAAGTCCTTTTGTAACAACACACAAGGGCTCCCAGGTAGTTTTGAACTTATCGCTTCGGTAATTAACCCTTCTGTTAAAAGAGCCGGAATAACAGGTTTTTTATAATATGCTTTCCACTCTTTTTCCCTTTCGTCATAGATTGGACTTACATCTCTCGTTAACGCTTTACTTTTTTCTACATCATCATTTGTAAATGTACGAGATAATCTTGTTGTTTTACCTTGATAAAATTGTTGAAGAAGATTCATTCTATACACACGTCCTAATACGATAATTTTCTTAATATACTAATTATATAGTTATTAGGGATTTATTAAAAGGATGAATAAGTAATGAGCTTGGAATCATCGATTTAAAAATCCCAAGCTCTATATTAAATTTATTCCATGTTTCTTTCCGATTGACTCTTAGGTTAAAATTAGATTAGCTATTACTAGGCACTAATTGCTATCTTCCTCCTGATTGAGTAGATTCGCAGCATTTAGATAACCAGCTCCTTGAACATTAGGAGATTGTCCTAAATCTTCACAGGCGGCCATTAATTTTTCTTTTACTTGATCGGGAGTTAAGCTAGAATCACTTTGTAATAACTGAGCTACCACCCCTGCGCATATTGGGGTTGCCATGGAAGTACCAGATAACGAGATATAATTTCCATCTATACGAGCTGATTTATTTGTTTTATCAATGAAAGAACCTGGTGCTCGCAAGGATACAATATCAACGCCAGGAGTTAATAAATCCGGTTTTGTTAAACCATCAATGGTAGGCCCCCTACTTGAAAAATCAGCTACTGAATCGTCAGAACGATCAGCTGTATTATTATCGTCTGCAGCACCAACAGTAATAACTTTTGGACTTATTCCAGGACTTCCAACTGTCTTTTCTCCAGGACCAGAGTTACCAGCAGCTACACAAACAACCATCCCACTATCCCATGCCATTTCAACTGCTTCTACTACAGGATCGTCTGCAGCAGGTTCCGTTGCATCTGACCCTAGCGATAAAGAAAGTATATTAATATTATATTCAGACTGATTTTGAATACACCAATCAATACCTTCTATAACCGTAGATAATGACCCTGAACCCATCTTATTTAATACTTTTACACCAACTAAATTTGCTTCTGGTGCAGGCCCCTGGTACTGTCCATCAGATAATGCACCATTACCTGCAGCATCTCCGGCACAGTGTGTACCATGCCCATTATCATCATAAGGATCTGATTGACCTTTTACAAAATCTGCAAATCCAATGATGCGTCCTTCTAAATCTTCATGTGGGTGTATTCCAGTATCGATAACAGCAATAGTAGAACCCTCACCAGTCAATCCATTCTCCTTTAAAACATCTGCATTTACGGAAGAAGAAGCAGTATCTAATAACGAAAAAACTTTTCTATCATAATAGATTTTTTCAATATGGTTACAGTTTTCAATTAAATGCTCAATCTTTTCGGCAGAAAACCTCGCTGAACAACAGGAAATGGAATGAAATTCACGAAGCGATTTACATTTGGTATTTTTCACTTCATGTAATCCATTAGCAAAATTTTCGGACTTAAACTTTATAACGACTGGTAATTTTTTTGTTTTTTTCCTAACTCGTTCTATCGGACTTTGTAAGAAACAAGGAATATAACGAAACGGTTTATAAAAATTCACCATTTCTTGTCTAATGCCTTTGTCCATCTTCTTACCATTACGACGAACCAAATTAATCATTGAAAAATTTAACATATGATTTCTCCCTCTCGTTGATTTACGATAATGTACGCAAATCTTGTAAAGAGAGAGTAGTGAAATAGTATAAAAAATAGAAAAAGAGGTAGATATCTATCGTACAAATGCTTATTTTATTGGAAATATAACATAAAAAATTCGCTTATAAAGCAATATAACAGCTGGCTAATAATGAAAAAAATATGAATATCACATTTGATCGAGATTATATATTGTTAAATGTTGAGTATTAAAAACTTAGTTATATCCATACAATTGACTTAAGTTGATGTTGCTTTAAAATTAGGATAAATAAAATAAACAGGGTGGTTATAAAAATGTTAATTTGGTTAACTATTGGTTTTATTTTAATTGGATTTTGTGTACTTATTTCAATGAAGAAGGCTATGGAAAATAAATTAGCCTTTATAAAATCAAATGCTGAAAATCAAAATGTAACAAAAGAAACCAATTCTATTGTCCGGTGGATAGTAGGAGTGTTCAGTTGGGGGTTAGTGAGTATTTTTCTAATCATATTAACGTTTCAAGACCTTTTTGGGTAATCACAGAATTTAATCTAGTCATACACTATTAACTGAGATCTTTATAGAAAAAGAAGATAGACATAATTTAATTTACCCAATAAATTGGCCCTAAATAATATACTAGATCCTGAGAGCGGGGTCTATTCACTACTTTCTTAGATTCCAAAGCAGTTTTTATTTTTAGAGCAATCAAGCAAGATTAACATTACAGAAAATAGAAACACAAAAATTACCGATACATTTGTAACGGAAATTTGTATTTGCATGAACCGTTTGAAACTCACATCAAGAACTCAAATTCATTATTTATACCAGATTGTATTAAATTGTAGTAAATTAGAAGAAGGCAATTAGCTTACTATGTTGAATATTGTTGTATGTATTAAATAATTGATCAGAATGCAAAACGAGTATTTGATTCATATAAAATAATAGGGGAATGAAAGGTTATATGAAACTTAGTTCAGTAAACGGATTCAATGCTTTTTGGATTGCCTCAACCAGTACTTATTTTGGTACATATGTTACTACATTTGTGTTACAAGTTTTAATTGTTGTGCATCTAGACGGTTCTGCTATAGATGTTGGTTGGATAAATGCCTCTAGGTGGCTACCATATGTTTTTTTAGGATTAATAGTTGGTGTATTAATTGATAAAACCAATCGACAATTGGTTATTGCAACTACAGATATATGTCGTGGTATCCTATTAATACTTATTTTCTTACTGTACAGCTTTGATACGCTCAATATGATACATATTTCTTCAATAATGATTTTATTTGGAATTCTTTCCATTTTTAATGATTCAGCATATCAATCATTTCTACCTCAACTAGTTCCTCGACAATTATTAACAAAGGCGAATGCTCGTTTAGAGCAAAGTGGAGCAGTAGCCGAAACTAGTGGGCCAGCGTTAGCGGGTTGGATAACGTCTTTAATTACTGCACCATTTACTCTTATAATTAATTCTGCATCATACTTTTTTTCAGGTATTATGATAACTTTCATTAAACATCCGCTTAACACAACCAGCTCTGTTTCAACCTTAACCTTCAATCAATTATTAAAGGAAGGTATAAGTTGGGTTTACGGACACAAACACCTACGAATACTAGCCTTAAATACACATGTTTGGTTTCTTTTTCACAGCATGACAACGACTGTCTTCATTACTTATGTACTGCTAGAGCTGGGATTAAGCTCTTTTATCCTTGGCGTTACATTAGCCTCTGCAGGAATTGGAGCTGTAGTTGGGGCAACTATTGCTCCTAATATTGGTATTAAATTAGGTGTAGGAAAAGCAATATCTCTTGCTCGTATACTCTATTTCCCTGCAGTTATTCTAATTGTTTTAGCGCAACATGTTCAAGTAAATATAGTCACGGGTACAATTATATTACTTATGATTGGACAATTTATATATGGTATAGCTATGGGTATAGAAGGTCCAAACGAGATGGGTTACAGACAATCTATAACACCATTACAATTACAGGGACGAATGAATACAACCATGCGGTCTATTAACCGCAGTATGATTATTATAGGTGCTCCTTTAGGTGGGTTCATTGCTGATGAATTTGGTTCAAGTAATGCTTTAGGGATATCTGCTACTGGATTAGCAATTTGTGCAATTTGGCTTTTTCTCTCACCTATTCGAAATGTTAAAATTGATGAAACCATGTAGAAATGACAAAACCGTGATTCCTAAAAAATGGTTCTAAGTCAAATGTTTGGGGTGAGACAAAAGTATTTAATAAAAAGAGAAATCAGAATGAAGGGGTATTGAAAACCCGCTTCAGAAATATACTGCGCTTATTTTACCTATCATCCGTCTTTTGACCAAAATTTTCGTTATGCATCCTTTTTTTGTAATTAAACAACTTCCTTTTTATATTGATGGTGTAACAGTATCCTTGCTCGAAAGCGATCGAAACTTTACATCTACATAACTTTCCACCTACATATTACCGTATATTTTAGGAGGTGCCTTTCTCATAGGGAAAAAGAAACATGTGTCTATTCTGAAGAAGTAAAACTTAAAGTCCTTTGCAAACAAAGCGAACTGCCAATATTATCACCTCATGCCCTAAGATACTCCCACGCTGTACACTTACTTGAATCTGATGCAACAATAAAATATGTATTAAAAAGATTAGGACATGCAAGTATAAAAACAAACTGCCGATACTTATCTACACATCACTGAAAAGATGAGACAGAAAAATATCAGCAGTATTTTAATTAATAATATTTGTGGGTGAAATAAGTTACAAACACCTCATAACACCGTTCATATCAGTTTTAACCAATAGAGCCTTCCATTTCGAATTTGATTAGACGGTTCATTTCAACCGCATATTCCATTGGAAGTTCTTTTGTAAATGGCTCGATGAAGCCCATTACGATCATTTCTGTTGCTTCTTCTTCTGATAAGCCACGGCTCATTAGATAGAAGAGTTGCTCTTCGGATACTTTTGATACTTTTGCTTCGTGTTCTAACGAAATATTGTCATTTAAGATTTCGTTATAAGGAATAGTGTCTGAAGTAGACTCATTATCCATGATAAGCGTATCACACTCTATATTTGCACGAGCTCCGTCCGCTTTACGTCCAAAGTGTACTAAACCACGATAAGATACTTTACCGCCTTGTTTAGAGATTGATTTGGACACAATTGTAGATGACGTATTAGGTGCTAAGTGATGCATTTTTGCACCAGCATCTTGTAATTGTCCTTTACCAGCAAGTGCGATAGAAAGTGTATTTCCACGTGCACCTTCACCTCTAAGCAAGATTGCTGGATATTTCATTGTTAATTTAGAACCAATGTTACCATCAATCCATTCCATTGTTGCATTCGCATCACAAACCGCACGCTTCGTTACTAGGTTATACACATTGTTTGCCCAGTTTTGAATTGTTGTGTAACGGCAATATGCATCTTTTTTAACAATAATCTCAACTACAGCACTGTGTAGAGAGTTTGTTGTATACACTGGAGCTGTACAACCTTCTACATAGTGTACTGAAGCTCCTTCATCAACAATAATTAACGTACGCTCAAACTGTCCCATATTTTCAGAGTTAATACGGAAATATGCTTGAAGTGGAGTTGTTGCTTCGACTCCTTTTGGCACGTAGATGAAAGATCCACCAGACCATACTGCAGAATTCAATGCAGAGAACTTATTATCAGAGTACGGAATTACTTTACCAAAATACTCTTTAAATAATTCTTCATTCTCTTTTAATGCCGTATCAGTATCTTTAAAGATGATGCCTAGCTCCTGAAGGTCTTCTTTCAAGCTGTGGTATACAACTTCCGATTCATACTGAGCAGATACACCAGCAAGATACTTCTGTTCTGCTTCTGGAATACCTAATTTATCAAATGTTTGCTTGATTTCATCTGGTACTTCATCCCAAGTTCTACCTTGTTTTTCGGATGGTTTTACATAGTAGACGATTTCGTCAAAATCTAATCCAGTAAGGTCTCCACCCCATTGTGGCATTGGACGGTTGTAGAAATGCTCAAGTGATTTCAAGCGATATTCTAACATCCACTCTGGTTCTTCCTTCATTTTCGAAATTTCTTCTACTACTCGTGGCGTTAATCCTTTTTCCGTACGAAAAATTGATACGTCTTTATCATGAAATCCATATTTATACTCATCGATTTCTGGCATATTTTTAGCCATATAGATAACCTCCTCCTAGCAGAAAAAACATCTCTGCTTTATTGATCATGTACACCTTTTTCCATTGCCTTCCATGCCAAGGTCGCACACTTTATTCTTGCAGGGAATTTAGAAACACCTTGTAATGCTTCAATATCTCCCATTTCTTCTGTATCTACATCATTTCCCAACATCATATCAGAAAATGTATGTGACATTTCTAATGCTTCTTCTATCTTTTTCCCTTTAATCGCTTGTGTCATCATCGAAGCAGATGACATGCTAATCGAACAGCCTTCTCCCTCATACTTTGCATCTTGAACAATTCCATCTTCAACATGTAACTGAAGCTGAATGCGATCGCCGCAAGTCGGGTTATTCATATCAACTGTAACAAAATCTCCCTCAAGAGTACCACGATTTCTAGGGTTCTTATAATGATCCATTATTACTTGTCTGTAAAGTGTATCGAGGTTATTCAAAGACATTCCCAAAATACTCCTTTGTTTTTAACAGTCCTTCTACCAATCGATCAACATCTTCTTTCGAATTATAAAGGTAGAAACTTGCTCTAGCTGTTGCTGAAACATTCAACCACTTCATTAATGGTTGAGCACAGTGATGACCAGCACGTACTGCAATTCCTTCTGCATCTAACACAGTAGCAGTATCATGAGGATGTACATCATCTAAATTAAAAGTTACTAGCCCAGCTCTTTGTTCAGGTCCATAAATGGAAATCCCATCAATTGTACGCATTTGCTGTAACGCGTATGCAGCCAAATCATTTTCATGATCGACAATTTCTTGATGTCCTATATCTTCTAAGAAATCAATAGCAGCACCGAGTCCGATAGCTCCAGCAATTATAGGTGTTCCACCTTCGAATTTCCACGGAAGTTCTTTCCACGTAGAGTCATAAAGATTAACAAAGTCAATCATTTCTCCACCGAATTCAATAGGTTCCATGTTTTCTAACAAATGCTGTTTTCCGTATAATACTCCGATACCAGTAGGACCACACATTTTATGACCAGAAAACGCATAAAAATCACAGTCTAAATCTTCTACATCCACTTTCATATGAGGTGCACCTTGTGCACCATCGACTACCATAATTGCATCATGTTGATGTGCAATTGCTGCAATTTCTTTAATAGGATTAATTGTACCAAGTACATTGGAAACATGAGCTATGGCAACAATTTTTGTTTGATCTGTAATTGTCTTCTTGGCATCTTCAATCGTGATAGTACCATCTTCTTGTAGTGGTAAGTACACCAGTGATGCACCTGTTGCTTTTGCAACTTGCTGCCAAGGAATTAAATTACTATGGTGCTCCATTTGGGTGATAACTATTTCATCGCCTGGTCCGACATTCATTCTAGCATAGCTTGATGCTACGATATTAATGGAAGTAGTAGTCCCTCTTGTAAAAATGATTTCTTTTGTACTGTTCGCATTGATAAAGGAACGAACCTTTTCTCTCGAACCCTCGTATTGGTCTGTTGCTCTAGTACCAAGTGTATGAACTCCACGATGTACATTGGAATTATGTTCCTTATAGTAAGCCTCGACAGCCTCAATAACCGAAAGTGGTTTTTGAGATGTTGCAGAAGAATCCAAATATACAAGTGGATGTCCATTTACTTCTTGGTTTAAGATAGGAAATTGTTGTTTAATGGCATTTACATCCATTAATAAACTTTCCTTTCAATTACTTGCGTTAATTGTTTACGAACAGATTCAATTGGGATCTGTGATACTACTGGTGCTAAGAAACCATGAATTACAAGGCGTTCTGCTTCTTCTTGCTTAAGACCACGACTCATCAAATAATACATTTGGATTGGATCCACACGGCCAACAGAAGCTGCATGGCCTGCAGTTACATCGTCTTCATCAATAAGAAGAATCGGATTTGCATCTCCACGTGCTTTTTCACTTAACATAAGCACTCTAGATTCTTGTTCTGAATTTGACTTCGTACCACCATGCTCAATTTTACCGATTGCATTAAAGATAGTAGAAGCTGCACCTTTCATTACACCGCGCTGTAGGATATATGCATCTGTTTGTTTACCAAATTGGCGGATACTTGATGTGAAGTTCTGTGTTTGTTTTCCACGCCCTACAGAAACTGCTTTTGCTTCAGAAGTTGCATTATCTCCTAATAGATACGTAATGTTTTCAGAAACGGTGTTACCATCATTCATTTGACCTAATGCCCAATTTATTTGAGCGTCACGATGTCCAACTCCACGACGGTTCACGTAAGTTGTTGTACCTGCAGCAAAATTATCTACAGCACCATAAGCTACTTGTGCGTTGTCATGTGCAAATACTTCAGTAACAATATTTGCTACAGAAGCTTGCTCGTCATTATGAGATAAATAGTTCTCTACATAAGTAACAGAACTACCTTCTTCAGCTACTACTAAAACATGGTTGAATAACGCATTATCTGCGTCTTCTTGCCAGAAAATAGCTTGTAACGGTTCTTCAATTTGTACATTTTTAGGTACATACACGAAAATACCGCCGTTCATTAATGCAGCATGTAGTGCAGTCAGTTTGTTTTGATCAACTGCTACTGCGTCTTTCATGTAATATTTTTCAACTAGTTCACTATGCTCATTCATTGCAGTAAAGATATCTGTGAAGATAACGCCTTTAGAAGCTAAGTCACTTTGTAACGTACTATAAGCAACGGATTGATTGCGTTGAATAAGCAAGTTATTAGGTTTGTTCTCGTCATCGAAATAAACTTTTAGTTCTTCCGGTAATTCTGATAAGGAAGAAATTGATTTACCTTCTTTATACTCATGTTTAAAATCAGTGAAATTCCAATTCGTAATTTTCGTTTTATCTGGCTTCGGCATATCTAATGAATCAACCATACCTAAAGCACTTGAGCGCAATTTCGTCATCCATTGTGGCTCATTACGATCTTTTGAAAATTGGTTCGTATAATCTTGATTGAATGGAAGTTTTGTTTCTACAGTCATGCTATCCCTCCTTACATTACGCGTTTTGTTCAATAGTTTCGTCTTCGATACCTAATTCTTCTTTAATCCACTCATAACCTTCTGCCTCAAGACGTTTTGCAAGTTCTGGTCCACCAGACTTCACAACTCGACCTTGCATCATTACATGAACAAAGTCAGGTGTAATGTAGTTAAGTAGACGTTGATAGTGAGTGATGATTAGGCATCCAAATTCGTCAGAACGCATTTTGTTAATTCCTTTAGAAACTACTTTCAATGCGTCAATATCTAATCCAGAGTCGATTTCATCTAGAATTGCAATTTCTGGTTTTAATTGCATTAATTGCAGGATTTCATTACGTTTTTTCTCTCCACCAGAGAAACCTTCATTTAAGTAACGTGTAGCCATACTTTGATCAATATCAAGATAATCTAAATCTTTGTCTAATTCTTTAATAAATTTCATTAGTGGGATTTCGTCGCCCTCTTCACGTTTTGCATTAATAGCTGAACGTAAGAAGTCAGAAGTTGTAACACCACTAATTTCACTTGGATACTGCATCGCCAAGAACATTCCAGCACGAGCTCGCTCGTCAACTTCCATCTCTAATACGTCTTCACCGTCAAGAGTGATACTTCCTTCTGTTACTTCATATTTAGGATGCCCCATGATTGCTGATGCTAATGTTGATTTACCAGTACCATTTGGTCCCATGATTGCGTGAAACTCTCCACCCTTTATAGTAAGGTTTACCCCTTTTAAAATCTCTTTATCCTCAATGCTTACATGAAGATTTTTGATTTCTAAAACTGATCCTGACATAAAACATACCTCCAAGTACTTTATTTTCATCAAATGAATTTATATCCATTCTCAATTTATTCTCATTACAATCTTAAAGCATTTCAAATTAATTATCAACTCTTTTAAGCTATACCTATCTTGTCGTTAACGGTTATTTCTAACACGTTTGATAGCTATTCATAAGTATTAAATAGGTGAAAATTTTACTGAATCATTAAGAAGGACATCTAAGTTTATTTTAACATATTATCAAATTTATCTGTAATAATTATAAAAGACTGATGTCGTATTGACATCAGCCTTTAAAATTTATTTTGGTATTTGTGAATTCATTTCAGATGCCACTGATTTGGCATCATGGTATTCTTTATCTCTCAGTTTTTCAACATGAATTTGTTTTTCTAAACTTCTTCCATATTCCTCATAATTCATTCCTCTTGATTGTCCCAGTCCTTTTTCCATTTCCGAAGTATAGTTTAAATCCATTCCACTGGTAATAATAAATCATCCTTTCTTATTCGTTAACATTAAAAATGCTAACACAAGGACTATTCCCGTACAAAATGGATTTAAACCTTGATTTCTCATTAAAACTTCATTTCTCTAGAATAAGTCACTTTAACTGAGTTTTCTATACAATTCTTACATTTTACTCTCTATTACTTACTTCATTAGTTAGTTGGTGTTGGCACCACTGCTCCATCATAATTTTCAATGATAAAGTTTTGAATTTCTTCTGATTGTAACACTTCAACTAATGCTTTTAATGCCTCATTATCCTTATCTTCAGAACGAACTGCAATCACATTTACATAGTCCGATTCTTCATCTTCAACAAATAAAGCATCTTCTGTTGGATTTAATCCAGTATCAATAGCATAGTTCGTATTAATAACAACTAACGCATCTTCTTCACTATGGTAGTATTCAGGTAAGAACCCTGGTTCTGTTTCAGCTGAAAATTGAAGATTTTTCGGGTTTTCCGCGATATCATCAATCGTAGCTGCAGAATTTTCTACACTTTCATCTAATTTAATTAAACCTTCTTTTTCAAATAAAGAAAGAATACGACCATGTTCAGCAACCGAATTACTTAAAATAACTTCTGTACCTTCTGTGATTTCTTCAACACTAGATATATTTTGAGAATATACACCCATTGGTTCCACATGAATGCCACCAATAGATTCAATCTCATAGCCGGTATCAGCAATGGTTTGTTCTAGAAAAGGAATATGCTGAAAATAGTTTGCATCAATACGTTCATCAGCTAAATCATCATTAGGTAAAATATAATCTTGGTACTCTTCAATATTTAATGTAATACCTTGCTCTTCTAATAATGGCTTTGCTTCTTCTAAAACTTCCGCATGTGGAACACTAGATGCACCAACCGTAATTTCTGTTGTTTCATCAGACGATTCATCACCTGATGAACCTTCATCACTTGTTCCACAAGCTGCTAATAACCCCACAATTGCAATAGTTAACAATAATAATAATCTCTTCATCTCTGTATTCTCTCCTTTTAACATTTTATTAATTTCATCAAGTAGTGAAGTTATTTGAGAATTCTACTTTAACGTTTATCAAGTTTTCTAGTAATAGCATCCCCGATAAATTGGAAAATAAATACGATAAGAACGATAATAATCGTACACCATAATACAACATCAAAGTCACGACGTTGGAACCCAAAATAATAAGCATAGTTTCCAAGGCCACCTGCTCCAATTGCTCCAGCCATCGCTGTATATCCTATCAAAGCAATTGTTGTAACCGTTATTCCAGACACAAGTGCCGGTTTTGATTCAGGTAATAACACTTTGAAAATTATTGTTCTTGTCTTCGCTCCCATTGCTTTTGCAGCTTCCACTACACCTTTATCTACTTCATTAAGGGCAATTTCTACTAATCGTGCATAGAATGGAGCAGATCCAATAATTAGCGCTGGTAAAGCAGCATTAGGACCACGAATCGTCCCCATCAGAAAATCGGTAAACGGAAATAGTAATAGAATTAATATAATAAATGGTATAGCTCTGAAGATGTTTACAAAGGCGGCAACAATATTATTCACTACTCGATTTTCCCATATATTTCCTTTTGAAGTAAGGAATAATAGTAACCCAAGTAAAATCCCAAAAATAGCGGTTCCTACCATTGAAATAAGTGTCATGTAAAAGGTCTCGTAGGTTGCTTCAATTAAATCTTCTATTTTTATTCCTTCAAATAAACTATTTAGCATGTTGAATTACCTCCAATTCAACAGACTCTTGACTTTCAATAAAACTTCTAGTTCGCTCAATTTCACTGTCATTTCCTGTTACTTGAACTACCAGTGCTCCATAGCTGCCTGCTTGTGTCTGTGTAATATTTCCTTGGATAATATTTAAATCTACAGAAAATTGTTTAGCTATCTGACTAATTAAGGTTTGATTTGTAGTCTCTCCTAAGAAGTGAATTCGATATAAAACTCCATCAGGATAATTTTCAACGATTGTTGACATATCACTATCCTCATTAGAACTCATAACTTGTTCAACAAACTTTCTCGTCACTGATTGCTTCGGATTTGTAAATACATCAAGGACTTGTCCTTCTTCTACAACTTTTCCTTCCTCCATAACAGCTACACGATTACAAATTTTACGAATAACATGCATTTCATGCGTAATTAAAATTATCGTTAAGTTTAATTTTTCATTAATATCTTGTAATAATGATAAAATCTGATTAGTCGTTTCCGGATCAAGAGCAGAAGTGGCTTCATCACATAATAATACTTTCGGAGAATTCGCTAACGCTCTTGCAATACCAACACGCTGTTTTTGTCCGCCACTTAATTGTGAAGGATAAGATTTCTCTCTTCCTTCAAGTCCAACTAAACCAATTAATTCGTTTACCCTACGTTTTCTTTCTTGCTTATCAACACCTGCAATTTCTAAAGGAAATCCAATATTATCTTCTACTGTGCGTGACCACAATAAATTAAAATGTTGAAAAATCATTCCTATATCTTGTCGTGCAACACGAAGGTCTGTTTTATTTAATTCCGTGATTACTTGATCCCCAATGGTCACTTTTCCAGATGTAGGTTCCTCTAGTCGGTTAATTAAACGTACAAACGTACTTTTACCAGCTCCACTATAACCGATTACGCCATAAATATCGCCATCTTCAATATTGAGGGTCAATGAGTCTACAGCTTTGATGTCTTTTTGATTTAGTGAAAATACTTTGCTTAACCCTTCTATAGATATCAATGTTTATTCCTCCTCTTACTCTCCAACAACCATTTCGTTTAGTTTCCCCACATTTCGTCAAAATAAAAACGCCTTTCTGTTAAGAGAACAGAAAGACGTACGTATTTATCGTATATCGTCTGACGTTCTCTCATCTTTCATTTTCTGCAGGAATTGGCACCTTTCATTAATTATGAAGGTTGCCGCGGTTTCACAGGGCCAGTCCCTCCACCGCTCTAGATAAGAGATATCATATTGTTAATGGTTATTTTTAATTAATTCAGTGTACCTATCTTAGCATGCGCTTATAGGACTGTCAATCAATATATTACGTCGCATTTGAAAATAATTCTGGTTGGTATTTTATCAAATAATCATATATATTTGCAGTTGAATAAAACGTATATATTTTTTCGACAACTTCTCCATTTTCCACAAATAATAAGCATGGTACACTTTCGATTTGGCTATCCTGCATATACTCAGGATGAATAGAAGCATTCATTTCGTGAAAAATGTCTTGTTGATGAAGCCGTTCAATATTCTCTAACATCGCCCTAGCAACAGAACAAGTTCCACAGAATGGTGTGTAAATATAAACCACACCTCGTTCAATATGTTGGTTCCATTCCTTCATAAATTAATCACCTTACATTCCTTTATAACAAAAAAGATGGATGTACAGAAAACCGCGCACCAATTAAAGCATTAGCTAAAATTTTCATTGGTGTAGCCGCAACTTCACGATACTCACTGCTAACATAAATATGCTCTGCATGAGGTAATTCCCTTGCCAATTGTTTTCTTAGTTTCATCCCTGAAGGGTCCTCATCCACTAATATATAAACATCCTTTTCATCTAAATCATATGTTTCTAATAGTTCGTCAAGTTTTTCAACACCTAAAGTTCCATTTGTACAAACGATTTTAACATTGTCATCAATGATTTTTTCAATTTGTCGCTTATCCGACAAACCTTCTACAATAATTACTTTATTAGATTCATTTGTCATCATCGCATAGCACTCCTTATGCAAGCAAGAAACATGCTTATTTATCAGGAAAGAAATTTAAATAATTCGATTACATCTTCTTAAAAACGTAAAGTAAATGGAAGGTGAATTCCTAGGCATTATTCCCCTGAAGAATTCATTCAAAAATAAGTAGTAATTACAACCTTATGAATAAAGATTTCGTTTTATTATCATTATATGATAAAACAAAGGCTGACTATACACAAATAACGTGTAAATGTCAGCCTAAAAATTAGTCTTGAATAAATGCCTCATATTTTTCTGCAGTTAATAATTCTTCAAGTTCCTTTTCATCAGATGGTTCGATCACAATCATCCACGCTTTTTCGTATGGAGATTCATTAACATACTCCGGGCTATCTTCCAACTCATCGTTGATCTCAACTACTTTTCCGCTCACTGGAGCATAAAGCTCAGATACTGTCTTTACAGACTCTACACTTCCGAAAGGATCATCGGCTTTAAACTCTTCTCCAATTTCAGGAAGTTCAACAAACACAATGTCTCCCAATTCATCTTGAGCAAAATCTGTAATTCCAATACGTAGTTTTCCATCTTCTTGTTTTACCCATTCGTGCTCTTTAGAATACAATAGATCTTGTGGCAAACTCATAAACAATCCCTCCAAATTATCATTCCAATTTAACTATACAATCTATACTATCATTTTTCTAGTTAAAATTACTTCCAAACCTTTTCAAATACTTCTTCTTTAAAGCCAATTGTTATGTTATCCCCATCTGTCACAATCGGGCGTTTAATTAACATACCATCTGAACTTAATAAATCTGCTATCTCTTTTTCAGATAGCTGATTGACTTTATCTTTTATATTAAGTTCACGATATTTTTTTCCACTTGTATTGAAAAATTTTTTTGCAGGAAGCTCACTGATATTTATCCACTTTTGAATCTGATCAGAAGATGGGGTCTCATTTACAATATGTACTGCTTCGTAATCTATTTGATTGTCATCAAACCATTTTTTTGCTTTTTTACATGTGCCACAATTAGGATACCAATAAAATTTAATAGCCATCATATTCCTCCTACATGTTTTCTTATCGTGGACATTTTACCACATTTAGTTGTGCAATACATCTTGTAGGAAAAGTAAAAAAATAAAACACCCCATAATCGAAACCACGTCTCTTAATTAGGAGTGAAGTATCATCGCTTATTATTTATTCATATTTTGTATGTTTGCAATTGTTCCACCATCAACTCGAAGATCTGTTCCGGTTATATAAGATGCTGCATCACTAATTAAGAAATTAACTGCAGTTGCAATCTCCATCGGCTCTCCTTCTCGTTGTAGAGGTGTATGCTCAAGCATTACTTTCATTTGTTCCTGTTTGGAAGATTCTTGTCTGCCCATGGGAGTATTGATTGTTCCCGGTGAAACAGATACAATCCGTGCTCCTTTTTGCCCCCACTTCCACGCTTGATCTTCTACCATTACTAAGACACCTAACTTAGACAAACTATATGCCGTTCCTGAATTCCCTTGTGCAATTTGCTCCATTGCTTCAACTGTATTCGGTGCAAGTGGATTTTTTAGTATATCCATGTACGGCCCTTGTTTCGGCGCCATATGTCCACTCATAGATGAAATACATACTGCTACTGTGTCAGTCTCTGCTATTTCGATGAATGCATCTAAGATATTAGCAGTTCCTAGTAAATTTACTTCTGTAATTTTTTTAGAATCTGCCATTGTTGGGGATAATCCTGCAGTATTAATGATCGATTTTAAAGAACCTAGTGATTTCGTTTTCTCAACTAATTCTTGTATATTCTCTTTATTAGTAATATCGACAGTTTGATAATATACATCATTAATTCCCTTTGTTGATAATTCTTCTTTCGTCTGAATAAGACGTTCTTCATTTACATCTGCTAGGAGTATCGTTCCTTCCTTCCCAACTAATTCAGCAATGGATTTTCCCATGCCTCCTGTTCCTCCTGTGATAACATATACATTAGACATCGTTTGACCTCCTAAAATTATTTACTATATAATCATTTTAAACCTAGCTGTAATGGCTTACAAACTACATTTTAGTCTAAAATGTCCATTGAACTTCTAAATAGGAAGTGATTTAATGAATAATTCTTCAACTCGTTCCATTATAATAAACGCTTTTTTAGATTTATTAAATGATACTCGCTTTGTAAAACTAACTGTGAAACAAATTGTAGATAAAACAGGCATTAGTCGTTCGACGTTTTATCTGCATTTCTATGATAAGTATGACCTTTTGGAACAAGTAACAGAAGATATAACCACGAAATTCCTTTCGCATTATCAATCTAATTCGCAAAACCAAGTAAAGAAAATTGAGTTTGATTTAATTCTCAATTCAACTTTGAATATTTGCTTACATATTTTGGAGTTTAAAAGTTTTTATGAGGAACAGTTTAATAACCCAAAATTTATTCATTTATTATCTGAGTCATTATATAATCGTTTACTAAACATTTATTCGTATGAAGGGTATGCAATTTTTGCAAGCTATGGGACAGTAGGCTATTTATCAAAATGGGTATACGAAGGTTGTCATCGAAGTCCAAAACAAGTTGCTATTGAATTAGCTAATATTGGTACGACGAATTGGGCTCGTCATACTGCACAAAGCTTTTAATTCCTTCAAATAATTTATATTTTATTAAAAAACACAACAAATAGCCTAGAATGAATTTTGTTCATATATGTTACACTATTACTATAATAGACCGGCTTCACATGAGGGTGATAGGCACACACATTTCCTTTAAAGGTATTTCCTTTGAAGGGGGGTGGTGCCTATGGATATGGAAGGCGTATTAACGCTTATGATTTCTTTTGGAACACTGATTGCGTTTATTATGTCCGAAATCAACCAAAAAAAATAACCCCTCATGTGCTTTAGCCCGGCGCTGAGGGATTATTGCCTTCGGTGTGCCTTCCCCACTTTTGGGGTTGGTCTATTGGAAGTCGTCTCATGTTGAGTACATGAGACGTCTTTTTAATTTTCTAGGACATTATAAAATTTTGCAGCTAAAGATAAACTTACTACTAATTAGCCACGTCCATCACCTTTTGTCCTTCCGTAGACCTCCTACGATAAAGAAGACTGCCGAATATTCTTTGTGAGGCTATGTCGCACTTAAGCCCTTGCAGTGAAAGTCAACATCGATTCGCATACGCTTATCGTGTTTCCTTTATCTCATACGGTCCCGTCCAGGACATACGGTGATAAACGGGCGCTTACGCTTTTTTTCTTATCGTCTTACTTTCTATCTATAATATACCATATTTAAATTATTATGATAAGTAAAATTAAACTAAACCTTTATTGCTCTTCTTTTGTTGGACCCATAACACCTGGTACTGTTAATCCAGCTTGTCTTAATAATACTGTCATCTGACCACGATGATGTGTTTGATGATCAACCATCTTTCTTAGTATCGCACCACGAGGGATAGGTGTACCAAAACTGTCCACTTGTTCATTTAACGCTTCATCAGTAAGTTGTTGTTCTACCTGATCTTTTACTATCTGAACCATTTTATTATATGCTTCTGCTATGTCTTTCGCTTTTTCAGGGACTTGATCTGGATCATGTGACAAATCAATATCCAGGCCAACTAATTTCCCAAAAAAAGCAGGACTGTTAACTAAATGCCAACCTAACCAACCAAGTGTACTATGATTTTCAACAATTGATTGATCAAGTTTTTCATCTGTTAAATTGTTGATTACTTTTGCTGTACCATCTGCGGATTGACTCCATTCATTCAAAAAATCAGTTACTCTACGATACATTATACTTACCTCCCGTTCATATTTATAACTGTATGCTACCACATTACGTATTTTAATATCCAATCATCTACTTCAACAACTTTAAGTGACATCAAACCATCGACATCGTACAATAGTGACATACATAATTACAGGAGGAAGAATATAAAGAATGAGAACATTACAGAGACAATGTACTAAAATCGCCAATAGTAATATATTTATAAATATTATTATTGTACTTATTATATTTAATGCTATTCTGGTGGGGTTAGAAACCTATCCATTTTTCGCACAATTTTCTACTTTTATTATTTGGGCAGATTGGACATTGCTAACGATTTTTACTGTTGAAATTATTATTAGGCTAATTGGAAGTCCTTCTTTGAAAAGTTTCTTCACCGAACCATGGAATGTATTTGATTTAATTATAGTGTTAAGCAGTATCATTCTAGCTGGTTCAAGTTACGTAATGGTGTTACGAATACTACGTGTGCTTCGTGTACTGAGAGCGATATCTATCATTCCTTCATTAAGAAAGATGGTCAATGCCTTGCTGCTAACAATCCCTTCAATGGGTACGATTATGCTTTTATTAGGGTTATTTTTCTATGTATATGGAGTTATTGGCACAATGTTATTCCAATCAATTTCTCCAGAGTATTTTGGATCACTTCATCGTACGTTATTGACACTCTTTCAAGTAATTACGCTTGAATCATGGGCAAGTGGGGTGATGTATCCTATACTAGACCAAGATCCGACGTCATGGTGGTATTTTGTTACATTTATTTTAATTGGGGCATTTGTCATTATCAATTTATTTGTAGGTGTTGTTGTGAATAATGTGGAAGAAGCAAGTCGTGAAGAGTCTCCTTCTCCTACTGATATTAAATTAGAAAAAATGGAAAAAGACCTGGAAGAGATTAAAAAATTGCTTAAACAACAGAATAAAGATTAACTATGTAAAAGACCCGACTCTACAGTGAGCCGGGCCTTTTAATTTAGTATTAAATTACATATTTCTCTTCTTCAATAATTTGAGCTGCTATTTCACGTTTTTTCTGTACAACATTAATTGGCGTATGGCGTGTTAGTTTGCGTAGCGATGAAAGCATCATACGTAGTGTATCGCCGTCTTCGACTGTTACAAGAATATCTTTCGCCTCTGCTTCAATACGATTAAATGCTTCTTGCACATAAACTTCTGTATATAGAAGTTTTTGTTTTGATTTTTCTTCTCCAACTTTAGAAATTGCCTTTTCGGTACGTAAAATTGCAGATTCCATATTGAATACTTCTGCAACCATATTAGCAAGGTTAACAAGAATTTCTTGTTCACGATCTAATTTTTGACCGTATTTCTGCGCAGCGAGCCCAGCCCCTAACAGTATCATTTTCTTCGCATTTTTGAGTAAATACTTTTCTTGATCTAATGCTTCTGTACCTACCTCTTCAGGCATCATCATCATTAATTCCTCTTGAAGACCTTGTGCTTTTTCCAATAATGGCAACTCACCTTTTAATGCTTTCTTAAGTAGTGTACCAGGAACTAATAGACGGTTAATTTCATTCGTACCTTCAAATATACGGTTAATTCGAGAATCACGATATGCACGCTCAACTTCATATTCTTGCATAAATCCATATCCACCGTGCATTTGTACAGCTTCATCAACAACATAATCTAATAGTTCTGTAGCCATATATTTTGTCATCGAACATTCTATCTGATACTCAGCGATAGCACGAGCAACTTCTCGCCCATCTTTTAATTGCTCATCTGTCAATGCCCCCATACGTTGTTCAAATAATCCAACTGTACGGTAAACTGAACTCTCATTTGCATAAATACCTGCTGCCATTGTAGCAAGCTTCTCTTTCGTTAAATTAAAGCTAGAAATTGGAGTGTTAAATTGTTTTCTTTCATTTGTATACTTTGCAGCTAGTTCAATTGCGCGTTTTGATCCACCAACTCCACCAACTGCAAGTTTATAACGACCAACGTTTAAGATATTGAATGCGATAACATGGCCTCGCCCTTTTTCTCCTAATAAGTTCTCTACCGGAACTTCAGCATCTTCTAATACTAATGTTCGAGTAGACGAACTCTTAATCCCCATTTTCTTTTCTTCCGGACCAGTAGATACACCAGGATACTCTCTCTCTACAATAAATGCTGTAAAATGTTCACCGTCAATTTTTGCATAAACGACAAATACATCAGCAAATGCAGAGTTTGTAATCCATTGTTTTTCACCATTAAGGATATAATGTGTTCCTGCGTCATTTAATTTTGCAGTTGTTTTTGCTCCTAAAGCATCTGAACCAGAGCTAGGTTCTGTTAATGCATATGCTGCTAAAAGTTCTCCGGTTGCTAATTTCGGCAGATATTTTGCTTTTTGATCTTCATTACCGAAAAACACAATAGGCAAAGAACCGATACCCACATGCGCACCATGTGTTACTGAGAAACCACCAGCACGAGAAAACTTCTCAGTAATTAAAGAAGAACTGATTTTATCTAGAGCAAGCCCACCATATTCTTCTGGTACATCCGCTCCAAGTAATCCTAAGTCTCCTGCTTTCTTCAATAGATTAACAGAATGCTCAAATTCATGGTTTTCCAGATTATCAATTTTTGGAACAACTTCTCCTAAAACAAAATCTTCTGTAGTTTTAGCTATCATCTTATGCTCATCTGTAAAGTCTTCCGGAGTAATAATGTCCTCACCAGTTATATCCTCAACTAAAAATGCTCCACCCTTAAATATTTTTTCTTTAGTTTCACTCATGTTTTTCTCCCTCTCCATTGGTTTTTAAAAATTAAAGTAATTCAAATACTCCAGCAGCACCCATGCCGCCACCAATACACATCGTAACAACACCAAACTGTTCATTTCTTCTTTTCATTTCATGCATTAATGTAAGCGTTAGTTTCGTACCAGTACAGCCTAGTGGATGTCCTAGAGCAATTGCTCCACCATTCACATTAACTTTATCTGTGTCTAAGTCTAAAGCTTGAATGACGCGTAAAGATTGGGATGCAAAAGCTTCGTTTAATTCAAACAACCCAATATCGGATAATTCGAGCCCGGCTATTTTCAGTGCTTTCGGGATTGCTTCCACTGGTCCTACTCCCATAATTTCTGGTTCTACACCCGCAACCGCAAAGGAACGAAACTTCAATATTGGAGCTAAACCTTCCGCTTCTGCTTTTTCTCTTTCCATTAATAATACCGATGCAGCTCCATCGCTCATTTGCGAAGCATTTCCCGCAGTTACAGATCCCTTCACATGAAATGCAGGTCGTAATTTACTTAAGATTTCAGAAGATGTTTCTGCACGTACACCTTCATCCTGTTCAAAAGTGAAACCTTTCTCTTCTACTTTGTTGTTCTTGCCAATTATTCTTTGACTCACTTCAACAGGAACAATTTCATCTTTAAATTTTCCTTCTTCTAGCGCTTTCGCTGCTCGTTGATGACTTTGAACTGCAAAAGCATCTTGATCTTCTCTAGATATTTTAAATCGATTTGCAACTTCTTCCGCAGTGTGTCCCATCCCCATATAGTATCCTGGAGCACTTTCTACTAGTTTAGAATTCGGCTTTAGTACATGGCCACCCATAGGTAACATGCTCATTGACTCTGCTCCGCCAGCAATAATTGTATCGCTTGCACCAACCATAATTCTTTCAGCGCCGTAAGCGATACTTTGTAGTCCTGAAGAACAGTAGCGGTTTATTGTAATTCCTGGGACATCATTTCTTAACCCAGCAAGCCCTGCAACATTTCTTGCCATATTCATTCCTTGCTCTGCCTCCGGAGTTGCACATCCGATAATGACATCATCAATATTTCCATCGTAATCTCCAGCACGCTTTAATGTTTCTTTTATTGTTAATGCTGCCAAATCATCTGGACGAACATTCGTTAATGATCCCTTATTTGCTTTTCCAACTGGCGTTCTGGCACCAGCTACGATAACTGCTTCCTTCACGATTTATCCCCCTTTATCGATTAGTTACGTAATGGTTTTCCTTTAACTAACATGTGTTGCATACGTTGTTGTGTCAATGGTTCAGCAATTAAACTTAAAAATGCCTCACGCTCTAAATCAAGCATCACTTGCTCATCAATTTCCGTTCCTTCTTTAATTCTTCCCCCTGATAATACATAAGCCAATTTCTCTGCAATTTTCACATCATGTGCAGAAGCATACCCACTAAACTGCAATGATTTTGCTCCCATTAACATTGCTGCATATCCAGCATCACCAACGACTGGTATTTTTTCTCGTTTAGGTTTCTTATAGCCACCATCATATAAACTGATAACTCTTTGTTTAGCATCATATAAAATATGATCAGGGTTAGCGCTTATTCTATCGTTGCTATTTAAGAATCCATTTTCAATTCCTTCTGCAGCAGAAGTAGATACTTTAGCCGTTGCTACTTTCTCAAAAACATTATTCGCAACTTTAGTTAAATCAAAATCTATTCCTTTAGGCATATGACGTAGTTCTTTTAAGTAGAGTTCTTTCGTACCACCGCCACCAGGAATTAAGCCGACACCAAACTCAACAAGACCAATATATGTCTCAGGTGAAGCTTGAATAGCTGCTGCAGGTAAAGATACTTCTGCACCACCACCAAGTGTCATGTTAAATGGAGCTACAACTACAGGACGATCGGAATACTTAATATTCATCGTCATATTCTGGAACTGACGGATGACCATATCTAATTCAAAGAAATTGTCATCTTGTGCTTCCATTAACATCATTGCAAGGTTAGCACCCACACAGAAATTCTTACCTTGGTTCCCTATTACAAGTCCCTTATAATTCTTATTCACTTCTTCAATCGCAAAATTAACCATTTGAATAATGTCTAATCCAATTGCATTACTTTGAGAATGGAACTCTAAAAGTGCTACACCATCCCCCATATCAATCAAACTAGCACCTGTATTTTTCTTGATAACACCCTTTTGTTCTTTTAAAGTCCGAATGTTTATCTCTTTATCATTAACAGCTTGTGGTTTATACTCACCTTTATCATAATAAAGAATATTTCCATTATCCTTTTGATAGAAAGTTTCAAAACCTTGATCCAACATATTTTTCACCCAAGTTGGAATAGCTTCACCTTCTTCTTTCATTCGTTCTACAGAATCTCGAACTCCAATTGCATCCCAGGATTCAAATGGACCTAATTCCCAGCCAAATCCCCACTTCATCGCTTGATCAATCGATACGATATCATCAGCGATTTCACCAAGTAATTGTGCTGAATATAATAAGCCAGGTTTTAATACTGACCATACTAAGTCACCAGCTCGATCTCCTTTAGCGTCTACAAGCGCTTTCAATTTTCTTTTAGAACCTTTTTGCTGTTTTGCCATTTCAACTGCAGCAGACTTTAATTTCTTTCTTTCTTGGAATTCCAATGTTTCTGGAATAATTTCATAAATTTTTCCGTCTTTTTGCTTTTCATAAAAACCTTTACGATTTTTCGCTCCAATCCACCCTTTTTCAATCATTTGATTAATAAAGGAAGGAATTTCAAAAACCCATTTTTCTTCAGAATCTTCCACTTGATCATAGACATTTTTCGCTACATGGTGAAATGTGTCTAGTCCTACTACATCTAGCGTCCGAAATGTCGCACTCTTCGGTCTACCTATTAGCGGACCTGTAACAGAATCCACTTCACCTACACTATAGCCACCCTTTTGCATTTCACGAACAGTAACCAATAAACCATAAGTTCCTATCCGATTGGCAATAAAGTTTGGTGTATCTTTTGCCTCTACAACACCTTTTCCTAATTCATCTTCGCCAAATTGCTTCATAAAAGATAAAACATCTGGATCTGTATGTTGAGTAGGTATCACTTCTAATAATTTCAGGTATCTTGGTGGATTAAAGAAATGCGTTCCTAGGAAGTGTTTTTTCATATCTTCTGAACAATCTTCTATCATTGCTTCCACAGAAATTCCTGAAGTATTTGAACTAACGATCGTTCCTTTAGTACGATGTTGATCAACATTTGAAAATACTTTCTTCTTTACTTCAAGATTTTCAACAACAACTTCAATAATCCAGTCAACTTCAGCTAGTTTTTCCATATCATCTTCTAAATTACCCACGCTAATTAAGTTCAAGCTTTTCTTTGTTGTAATTGGTGAAGGTTTTTGTTTCAATAATTTCTTTTTACTTTGATCTGCTATTCTATTTCTTACTATACGATCATCTAGAGATAATCCTTTTTTCTTTTCTTCATCAGACAGTTCTTTCGGTACTACATCAAGCATTGTTACTGGTATTCCAATATTCGCTAAATGAGCTGCAATACCAGATCCCATAACACCAGATCCTAATACTGCTGCACTTTTTATGGAATATGCCACAAATTTCTCCCCCAATCCTATTTGAATGAATGTTCATTCATTTTTCATTAAAAAAATAAAAGACATTTACATATCCTCTATACATAACTATAAATCAATATCTGATATTTCGCAATAAATTTAATTAATTTTTTTGTAAGGGGTTTCGTATATTTTTAACTTATTCGTAACGATTACTATTTACATTTCGTAATCATTACGCTATTATAAGTAAGTACAATTATTTACAAATCTTATAGCTGAGTTAAGTTATTATAATAATTATTATTAGTAGATTTTATTAGAGAATTCGTATTTAACTTTTATATATAATTAAAATTAAAAAAGGAGGATTTTTATGAAGTCCCCTGTCGTTTCTATGCACAATCTTAATTTTCGTTATGATACAAGAATCGTTTTAGACAATATAAATTTTGAAATTCCACAAGGCGCTTTTATGGGATTAGTTGGTCCAAATGGTGGAGGTAAAACTACTTTAATTCGATTAATATTGGGTCTTACTAAAGCAGATAATGGAACAATTGAAGTCTTTGGACAACCTATTCAAAAATTGAAAGATAAAAATAAAATTGGATTTGTATCTCAAAAAGCAAATACTTTTAATAAGGGATTTCCAGCAACGGTATTTGAAGTTGTCTTATCTGGCCTTACGTCGCAAATTGGCTATTTTCGCTTCCCTTCAAAAAAGCACAAACAGAAAGTCTATCAGGCAATAGAACAGGTAGACATGAACGAATATGCCCATGAAAATATCGGTAATCTTTCCGGTGGCCAACAACAAAGAATATTTATAGCTCGTGCACTTGTTAGTGATCCAGAGCTGCTTATTCTTGATGAGCCGACAGTAGGGATAGATTATGAACATGTTCGTAGATTCTATGAACTATTACATGAACTTCATCAACGTCATAATAAGACATTACTCTTAGTAACCCATGATACAGGTACAATGACAGAGTACGCTACCGATATCGTTTGTTTAAATAAAACATTACACTTCCATGGGAATCCGGAAGAATATGCTTCACTTACAGAAAAGGACTTCTCCAATTTTTATGGACATCCCGTTAATCTAGTAAGTCATCAGCATTCATAATTGGAGGGGTGAATTATGCTAATAGATTTCTTACAATATCCATTCTTACGATATACATTTTTAACAGGTATTTTAATAGGTTTAATTGCTCCTTTACTTGGAACATTTATTGTCGTTCGTAGATTATCTTTGATAGCAGATGCGTTATCTCATGTAACACTTGCAGGAATCGCCTTCGGTCTTATGGCGGAAAAAAAATTCGGATTAATGCTCTCTCCTATCTATAGTGGGATGGCCTTTTCCGTAGCGGGTTCTGTATTAATCGAAAAACTCCGTACGGTTTATAAAGCATACCAGGAAATAGCTATTCCGATTATTTTATCTGCAGGAGTAGGTTTAAGTGTTATTTTTATATCTATTGCTGATGGGTTTAATAATGATTTATTTAATTATTTATTTGGATCTGTCTCCGCTGTTAGTCAGAACGATTTTATTTCCATTTTAATCATTTCGATTATTGTTGTATCAATCATTATTTTATTTTATAAGGAATTGTTTTCATTATCTTTTGATGAAGAACAATCGGTAATATCAGGGCTACATGCAAAATGGATTCATTTACTTTTTATTGTCTTAACAGCATTAGTCATTGCTGCGTCCATTCGAATTGTTGGGGTATTGCTAGTATCTGCTCTAATGACTTTACCAGTAGCAGCTAGTATGCGTTTAGCAAAAGGTTTTAAACAGATGATACTGTACTCCGTTATTTTTGGGGAATTATCTGTTATACTTGGAATTATCTCAGGATACTATTTAGATATCCCTCCAGGTGGTACAATAGTTATGATAGCGATTATCATATTATTAGTAGCAATCGGAGTTAAAAAGCTTCAATCTAAGTAAACGGGGGCTATAACATGAATCTTCAAGAAGCAATGGTCGTTTTAAAAGATAAAGGTTATAAAGCAACTGGAAAAAGAAAAGACATTTTAGAGTTTTTCGAAGATGTCGATGGTTATCGTTCTGCAAAAGACCTGATATCTCATTTAGAAAAAAGTTTTGATAGTGTAAGTTTTGATACCATTTACCGTAACCTACATTTATACCATTCTCTTGGTATATTAGAGTCAACTGACTTAAATGGAGAAAAACATTTTCGCTTAAATTGTACGCATCATCACCATCATCACTTTATATGTAATGAGTGCGGGAAAACCAAAGAGATTGAAGTTTGTCCTATGGATTCAGCAGAAAAATCATTGACGAATTATGTCATTGAAGATCATAAATTTGAAATATATGGACTCTGCCCACTATGTAAAGGTGCTTAATTTGCTAAATTTCACCATATAACATTTCCTAATCCCATATTTCCATGTATACTACTTTTAGATACTATTTTTGGGAGAAGTGAATGATGGATAAGAAGAAAATGGGAATAATACTACTTATATTAGCTAGTATTGCTTTTGTTTTATTTGTAGTAGTGATGCAAGGTCAATTTAATAATCCAGAATTTGAAAATCATGCGAACTCTACATCAGTTGAGGAAAAACAGACAAACGATCATGATAATAAATCTAATGAATATGTAGATAAAGATAACGAAGAAAATAAGCATCAGGAAGAAACTGATCATGAAACGAAAGATAATACTAACGATGAAGATGACGGTGAATCAGAACAAGAAGATGAAACTGTAGAAGAAGATCGAACCGTTAATGCTGACTTATTAAATGTTCGAAGTGGGCCTAGTACAGACCATGAGATTTCTGGAACGTTAACTACTGGTGATGTCGTCAAAGTATATGATGATGGTAACGAATGGATTGAAATTGAGTATGAAGATATTACAGGGTACGTTAATCGGAATTTTTTAGACTCGATTGATAATTAATAATGTAGAATCGACCAGCTATCCTTTTTTTAGGACTTGCTAGTCGATTTTTTAAATGTGAAAGTCGATTAATTCTATGCTAAAACCTCATGCATTACTTTGCTTTCTTCATGCTCTAACATATTTTTTAGAATAACCTCGTCAATATTTTTGTTCATTTGATTTGATAATTCTTTTGATGCAGGTGCTTCACCAACAATAAATATTTTTTTCCAATTTCTATCCTTCGCTTGTTTATCTATTTTCCCAGCTATACTTTTATACCAGCGCTGTTGATTTGCTTCATATCTAGCTTCAAAGTGATCCTTTTGTAGATTTCCAGATCCAAGCCCTGTAGTAGAATTGCCTTGGCGTGGACCTTGCATAATTCTCCAGGTTTCCTCTTCTACATCTAATTCATAATCTACAGTTTCTTTAAGCATATTTAAGTTTGTATCCAGTAGTTTAATATAATTTTGCTGAACTAAAATAATTCCAGTTTGTGGATATTTTTCTCCTAGAATTTTTAATTGATTTAGTTCAGGGGTTTCTTGCCAATAAAATTCATCATCTAATCTCATTTGTACACGTTCTGCAAACCAAACTGTTTCATCAGCTGTAGCAAATACAATAAGACCTCTCATTAAACTTTTCTCATATTCTTTGATATAGTCTTCTACTTTCTGTTTCACTTCTCGAAAGTTCGCTAATTCCTCTTTGTTGTCACCTTCTTCAAGATATTGCTCAAAATTCCTCATTCCATTTTTAAGATGAATCTTCCATTCTCCACCTTGTTGATCTGGGTCACTTAAATCGGTATTTAAGTACATGGTAAAAATTTTGTTATTTCTTTCAGTCTGTATATATTCAAGTTCTTTTATCTTTTTCTGAATGTCCAAGATAGGACACCTCCTAAAATAATTGTACTAGTTATGTAACCGTCATAAAGGAAAACTAAACTTCATATTTTAGGTAGATGAATAAACATTTATATAGTAGCATGAGAAGAAAACATATTATCAACTATCTAAACCATTAATCTTTTAGATTCATAAGTTGTATGATATCAATGGTTAGTAAAAAGGTTCTAAGTCAAATGTTGAGGGTTGAGACAAAAGTATTTAATAAAAAGAGAAATCCGAATGAATTGGTATTGAAAACCCGCTTCAGAAATATACTGCGCTTATCCTAAGGCTGCTGATGAGCCTCCGGTTGCTACGCAATCCGGGGTCTCAACTAGGCCTTCCTCCCACAGGATTCTCGTATATTTCTTACGATTATTTTACATATCATCCGTCTTTTGACCAAAATTTTCGTTATGCATCTTTTTTTGTATTTAAACAACTTTGTGTTTATATTGATGGTGTAACAGTATCCTTGCTCGAAAGCGATCGAAGGTTAGCGGTTTAAACAATGATAACAAAAATAGGAGATTGCGTGTTTTTTATTAATTAAATTTTTCACTTAACCCAACAATTATTTTAGAGCCAGCAAAAAAAGCTTCGCAGCAGAAATTATTCTACGAACGAAGCTTTTATAATCTTAGGCTATTTTTGTTATTTTAACGCGTTTGATTTGGAAACCATCCTTTTCAATGAGTGCAAATTCATGTCCTTCATATTCCATCACCGTTCCAACATCAGCTTCTAAATTATGAGTAAAAAACCATCCGCCAATTGTATCTACTTCATCGTCTTCTAAATAGATATTTAAACGTTGATTAACTTCATCTAAACTTAGTCTACCTGATACAAGGAAAGTATTTTCGTCTACCGATTCAAAATCCGGTGTTTCATCTTCATCAAACTCATCACGAATATCTCCAACAATTTCTTCTAAAATATCTTCTACTGTTACTAAACCTGCGGTACCGCCATATTCATCATTCACGATTGCCATATGAATACGTTCTTTCTGCATTTTTAGTAGAAGTTGTTTTATTGGAGTAGCTTCGGAAACATGAATAATTGGACGAATAAACTGTTCAATAGAATTTGGTTTATCGTTATCTAATTGTCCAGTAAAGACTTCTTTTAAATTCACTAGCCCAATAATATTATCCTTGTCTTCATCAGCTACAGGATACCTCGTAAATTGTCCTTCACGAATGATTTCCAAATTTGCCTCGAAGCTATCTTCTTTTGAGAAATATACCATTTCCGTACGTGGTACCATAATTTCTCTTGCTACTCTCTCATCAAAATCAAAAATGTTATTCACGTACATCATTTCTGATTGATTAATTTCACCACTTTTGTAACTGTCTGCTAGAATAAGTCTTAATTCCTCTTCCGTGTGGATATCTTCATGTCCACTCATAGGCTTAAGCCCTAATGCTTTGGTAAGCAGTCTTGCTGAACCATTTAAGAACCATATAAAAGGGAATAGTAATCGATAGAACCAAGTTAATGGTCTTGCAACGAATAACGTAACCTTTTCTGCTTTTTGAATTGCTAATGTCTTTGGAGCAAGTTCACCAATCACCACATGTAGAAATGTTGCAAATGCAAATGAAATCGCTATAGACGCAGTTGTAACGATAGCACTACTTAAATTAAAATTTTCTAATACTGGGTGTAACATTCTCTCAAAAGTTGGTTCAGCTAAACGACCAATACCGAGTGCAGTAATAGTGATACCCAACTGACAGGCAGATAGGTATTCATCTAAATGCGTTACTACCCTTTTTGCATAAATTGCACTTTTCTTCCCCTGTTCTAAATGCGGTTCTAATTGCGTACTTCGAATTTTAACAATAGCAAATTCTGACATTACAAAAAAAGCGGTTAATGCGATTAAGATTGCAACCGCAGTTAAATTAATAATCGTCGATATGTCCAATTAAGATCCCTGTACCAAGAAATGGCACAAGGATTTCACCTCCTGATTTACTTTAAAATAATTCTGTTAATAATAAGCACGTTGGTGATTCAACCAAATAGGTAGAATGACAGCCTCAGTGCAATGTCTGATGTTGTTATTCACTTTTACCTTCCCATGGAATCACCCTCTCTCCTATTCAATATTATAATCTAAACACCTTCAACATGTCTAGAATATAGATAGAAATTCAAGAATGGTGAAGTACCTATTTATATAATAATGCGGACTCGAATCTTTTTTTATAATAGTGATCCGAGTCCGCTTTGTAAATTATAAGTTTAATCTTTACCTAGAGCTGTTGTCTTTTTTTATTATTTTAAAGAAAGAAATCATTAAGATAATTATTATAATGGTAAATGGTAATGCTGAGGTCAATGCAGCAGTTTGTAATGCCTCTAATCCACCAGCTAATAATAGAACAATTGCAATAGCAGTAATTAACAGTCCCCATACCACTTTTGTAATAAGTGCTGGATTTAAACTTCCTTTCGAGGTCATGCTACCTAAAATATAAGTAGCAGAGTCCGCAGAAGTTACAAGGAAAGTAAATATGAGAAAAATAGCTAATACAGACATTATTGTACTTAATGGTAAGGTACCAAATGTCTCAAATAATGCTACTGCTAAATCTTCATCCACAGCTTCTGCTATCATGGTACCATTATTTAAATCACTAAATAATGCAGTCCCGCCAAATACAGCTATCCATAGACAAGCAATTATGGGAGAAACTGCTGTGACACCAAATATAAATTGACGAATAGTTCTACCACGCGATACTCTAGCTACAAACGCCCCAACAAATGGAGACCAAGATATCGCCCAAGCCCAGTAGAATACTGTCCATTCCGTCACCCAAGATTCTCCTGTATATGGGGTCATTCTCAAACTATATTGTACAAAATTTGTAATGTAATCTCCAATCCCTAATACAAAGGATTCTAAGATAAATACAGTTGGACCCATAATAAATACAAATAATAACAGTGCTAAACATAAAGTTAGATTTAATGTACTAAGCCATTTCATACCTTTTTTCAAACCTGTAGCAGATGAAATCAGGTAAACTAGCAACATAGCGACCGCGATTCCTATTTGTACCCATATTGAATTTGAAAGTCCAAATACCGAATTTAACCCACCATTCATTTGCATAATTCCAAATCCTAGTGAAGTAGCTACTCCCATCACAGTCGCGATTACAGCTAATGAATTTACCGTGTTAGCAGTGAAGCGGTTTTTTCCAACTACCGGCTCTATTGCTGTTGATATCAAACCATTTTTATCTTTACGGAACTGAAGATAAGCTATCACTAGACCAACTAACGCAAAAACCGCCCACTGGCTAATTCCCCAGTTAAAGAAAGAATAACCCATAGCAACACGAGCAGCTTCTTCTGTTTGTGCTTCTAGCCCAGGAAAAGGCGTACTAAAAAAGTGAGTCATCGGCTCTGCAACACCCCAGAAAACGAGACTAGAACCAAATCCTGTTGAAAATAGCATTCCAATCCAAGCAAAGAAGGAATACTCGGGTTTTGAATCAGCAGGTCCAAGTTTTAATTTGCCATACTTACCGAAAGCCAACCAAATTAAAAAAAGGATGAATACAAAAACTGCAAGTAAGTAAAACCATGCAAAATTAATGGTGGTAAAATTAAATAAGCTATTAGCAACTTCTTCAAATTTTCCTGGAGTGACAGTTCCAACGATTACTAGTATTAATATAAATATGGATGATACAAAAAATACTGGATTTAAAAATTTATGTTTCTTCATCAGTTAATCCTTTCTTTGTTTTTTTATGTATGATAAAGATAACTATATATTTCCGATTATTAAGAAACTTAAACCACATTTTGTCTGGTAATGATATATCGAATCCATTGGAAAATTAGTACTTCCCTCACTATTTCATCCGTCTTTTGAGGGAAACTTTCCATTATGTCCTATCCTAATATAAAAAAACCATAAGGGAAAATTCCCTTATGGTTTTTTAATCAATATTATTATAGTTTACTTACTGTACACTGCGTACATGCCCATTAAATTTATCTGCCCAGTAACCGCTTGTCATGTCAGCAACAGCAAGACCAGTTGAATTTTGTGCTCCAATAAATTGTCCTCCACCTAAGTAGATTCCAACGTGGCCATTTGTTTTATACGTATCAAAAAATACGATATCACCAGCCTGCATATTGCTAGAAGATACTTTCGATCCTGTGCTAGCTAGTGCAGAAGTACTTGAAGGAATTGAAATTCCTCCTTGCGCAAAAGCCCAAGAAACAAATCCAGAACAATCAAATCCGCTTGGTGATTTTCCACCCCAAACATATGGTGTGCCTAAATGATTAAACCCAGCATTAATCGCTGTACTTACCCCACCAGATCCAGAAGTTCTTGTTACGTTATTTTTGCCTGATTTTGAATCTGCTCCAACACTAGCACTTGCTACTGCTGTATTCGGTGCAGGAGAAGTTGCTGTACTTAAACTTCTTTCTACATCCTTTTCTAGAGTAGCTAATCTAGAGTCTTCTACTTTTAATTCATCTTTCATTGCCACTAGGTTGTCTTCTTTTTCTTTTAAATCGTCTTTTTTCACTTCGTTTTCAGACTTTTGTTCCTCAATTGTTGCAAGCATTCCTTTAATTTCTACTTCCATTTCTTTCAAATCATCAAGCTTAGAAACTACTTCATCTTGTTTTGTTTCCACTTCTTTTTTATCTGATTCTTGTTGTTCAATTAAAGAAGTATCTGAATCAGTAATTTTATTGACAGCTTGTACACGAGTAATGAAATCACCAAAGTCTTGAGCTCCGAAAATTACTTCTAGGTATGTAATTTCTCCACCACTTTGTTGTAAAGATATAGCACGTTCTTTTAAGATATCATAACGCTTTTCAATTGCTTCTTCTAACTCTGCAATCTCTTCTTCTAATTTTTTAACTTCTGCTTCTCGCTCAGCAATCTTATCTTGTGTTTCATCCATTTTTTCTTCATTTTCTTTTAATGCTTTATCCACACGTTCAATTTCTTTGTTAAGTTCCTCTAATTCAATAAGAATATCTGCTATCTCACTTTCAGCATCAGATAAATCTGCTTTAATAGCATCTCGCTCTTCTTGAATTTGTGACTGTTGTGATTCTAAATCCTCTACTGTTTCTGCTTGTGCGACACCTGTGAACAAAGTACTGCTTAACCCAACTACAGTTGCTGTAGTCAATGTAAATACTACCTTTTTCAACATTTTTTCCTCGCTTCCCTATTACACTGCAATTCTCTAAGACTATATATGTATGATTGTGAGAAAGTCCTATGCAGTTTTATATATTTGAATGTAATATGTATATTTTCTAGGTATTATGAAGTATAACATTGGAAAATGTCATGCATATTATAGAAATGTTACAGTTATATTTCAATTTCGACAAATATTGCCAAGACAGTCAAAAAAATCTGCTCACTATTAATGTGAACAGATTTTGTCGTGATTATTTGTAAGAACTTGTAAATTGTTCTGTTTCGGTTGAACCTGCTAAAGCTGTAGTAGATGCATTACCACCAGAGATAACTTGTGCAATTTCGTCAAAATAACCTGTACCTACTTCTCTCTGGTGTCTCGTAGCTGTGTACCCGTCTTTCTCACTTGAAAATTCAGCTTGTTGTAATTCGGAATAAGCTTCCATACCAGATTGTTTATACTTTTTAGCTAGATCAAACATACTATAATTCAATGCATGAAAACCCGCTAATGTTACAAATTGGAACTTATAGCCTAATTTTCCTAATTCTTTTTGAAAGTCTGCAATCTCTTTATCCGAGAGTTTTTTCTTCCAATTGAATGACGGTGAACAATTATATGCGAGTAATTTATTTGGAAACTTCTCGTGTATAGCTTCTGCGAATCTCTTTGCTTCCTCCATATTTGGTTCAGATGTCTCACACCAAATCATATCAGCATAAGGTGCATAAGCAATCCCCCTAGCTATTGCTTGATCAATTCCTGGCTTTGTTTTGTAAAAACCCTCGACTGTTCTTTCTCCAGTGATAAAAGAATGATCATACTCATCAACATCACTAGTTATCATATCCGCTGCATTTGCATCCGTTCGAGCGATGATTATAGTTGGTGTCCCCATTACATCAGCTGCGAATCGGGCTGCGATTAAATTTCGAACCGCGTTCTGTGTCGGTAGCAACACCTTACCGCCTAAATGACCACATTTCTTTTCAGAAGATAATTGATCTTCAAAATGTACAGCAGCAGCACCCGCTTCAATCATTGATTTCATTAATTCAAATACATTTAATTGTCCTCCAAAACCAGCTTCAGCATCTGCAACAATTGGAGCAAACCAATCGATATCATACTTTCCTTCAGAATAATGAATCTGATCTGCTCGCTGTAATGCTTGGTTGATTCTTTTCACGACTTGCGGGACACTATTAGCTGGATATAAACTTTGATCAGGATACATTTCTCCTGCCATATTTGCATCAGCAGCAACCTGCCATCCACTTAAATAAATTGCTTTAAGCCCCGCTTTTATTTGTTGAACCGCCTGATTTCCGGTAAGTGCTCCTAAAGCATTTACATAGTCTTCTTCATTAATCAATTTCCATAACTTTGAAGCACCTCTAGTTGCTAAAGTGTGCGTTATATCAATAGATCCTCTAAGACGTATTACATCTTCTGCTTTATAAGGACGTTCAATACCTACCCATCGAAAATCTTCTTCCCATTGTTTTGTTAAATTTTCCACTCTTTCGTTTGTCATTATACAAGTCCTCCTTTATTTAATTGTTGATAAGCTGGTAAAGTTAAAAATTCTTCAAATTCTTTTTGTTTGATTAAAGTTAAAAATAGATTAGTAGCGTCGTATACATGTTCTGATTGCATGTTTTCCTTACCCAAGCTTTCTTCAAATTGAACTAGAACTTCATCTATCATGGACTTAACTACTTCTAAAGTGATTTGTTGTTCATTTTCCATAATTGCTCCATTTTGAATCCACTGCCATACTTGCGCCCTCGATATTTCAGCTGTTGCTGCATCTTCCATTAAATGATTAATAGGAACAGCCCCTCGACCTGATAACCAAGATGCCATATATTGAATTCCGACGGTAATGTTCGTACGCAACCCTTTTGTTGTAATTGGACCAGTTGGTAATTGCAAAAGATCATCCGGTGTAATGTGTATATCTTCTCTTTTTCTATTAATCTGGTTGGCAGCAGGCATTCCTTGATCAAAAACATCTTTTACAAGTTGAACCATACCTGGATGTGCTACCCACGTACCGTCATGACCGTCATTTACTTCCCGTTCTTTATCCTTTTTCACTTTGTCAAATGCTTGACGATTTAATTCCTCATTATTTTTCACAGGAATTTGAGCGGCCATTCCGCCAATCGCATGTGCATTTCTTCGATGACATGTTTGAATTGCTAATAAAGAATATGAACGCATAAAATGAGTCTCCATCGTTACTGTAGAACGATCAGGTAATAGCATAGTAGGATTATTTTGATTCTTTTTAATGAAACTAAAAATATAATCCCACCTGCCACAATTCAAACCTGCCGAATGATGACGTAACTCATATAAAATCTCATCCATTTCAAATGCAGCAGTAATTGTTTCAATTAGTACAGTGGATTTAATTGTTCCTTGTGGTATACCAATTTCGTTTTGTGAAAAAACAAATACATCATTCCAAAGACGTGCCTCTAAATAACTTTCCATCTTAGGTAAATAAAAGTACGGGCCAGATCCTCTTCTTATTAACTCTTTAGCATTATGAAAAAAATACAATCCAAAATCTACTAAACTAGCAGACATAGGCTCATTTCCAACTGTAATGTGATGCTCTTCGAGATGCCATCCCCGAGGTCGAACAATTAGTACAGCCGTTTTATCATTCAAACGATATTGTTTCCCCCGATTATCTAAAAAATCAATTTCTCTTCGTATTGCATCTTTTAGATTACATTGTCCCTGCATCATATTTTCCAAAGTTGGAGAGCTAGCATCTTCAAAATCGGCCATAAAAGTATTGGCACCTGAATTTAAAGCATTAATAATCATTTTTCTATCCACAGGTCCAGTAATTTCCACTCTTCTATCTTTTAAATCTTTTGGTACTGGATCAATTTGCCAATCTTCTTCACGCACTTGTTTTGTCAGTGATAAAAAAGTTAACTCTTCCCCACTGGACAACCTTTTTTGTTTTTCTTGTCTTTTTACAAGTAATTCTCTTCTTCGCTGATTAAAATATTGGTGCAGTAAAAGTAAAAATTCTCTTGCTTTAGGTGTTAGTATATCTTCATATTTTGTTGTAGAAGGACCTTGCAGTATAGATACATCATTCATATAATCTCCTCACTAACTGTTTTATAATAGAATACTTTTATACATTTTGTTATATAACAATATGTATAAAAAAATTTACTCTGCTTTTTTAGACAAACAATAATCGCATTCTAGTGATGTTTGCTTTGCATCCATCGGAATACCGCAATCAGGACATAGCACCTGTTTCTCCGTCATTTGAATTCCTCCTTTTATATAACAGTAAAAATTTGTTATTTTTGTTATAATACAGTTTATAAAATAATCATCTGTTTTGCAACACTTTTTGTAAAAAAATTTGAAATTTATTCTAAAAGGGTGGAGAATAGAAATATTACTTGAATCAATCTCATAATTATCAAGCAAAAACAAATAGTTAGTAATAGTTATGTACTTGGGGATCGGATTATAGGAACAACTTGGTCTTTTTTGTAATGGAAGACGGCGACTCCTGAAGGGAACTTAAAAATCCACTAAGGAAAGAGTTTTCTTCTCGAAAGCTTAAAGCCGATGCCTGCTAAAAACTAGCTCTCTGCAATGGAAATCAAACTTAGTCTTTCTTATCATATCGGCATTTTCACATAGAGTATAACACTTACGAAATTGATTCACTATTAGGTAAAGAATGGAGATTTATTAGTCGTGAAACTTCGATCATTTATTGGTAGCAGAGTAATGAAAACTGGTATAGCTGTTCTTTTAACAGCTTATATTTGCCAATGGATTGGATGGTCTCCTGTATTTGCTGTTATCACTGCGATTGTAACCATCGAACCCACTGTCTCAGACTCCATACGAAAAGGGTTGATACGATTTCCTGCTTCTGCAATTGGAGCAGCATATGCAGTATTATTTATTGCTTTGTTTGGAAACTCACCAGTTACATATGCTTTATCAGCTGTTTTTACAATCACTACCTGCTTTCGCCTTAAATTGCATGATGGATTATTGGTTGCCACGATTACTTCTGTTGCAATGGTAGAAGTTATTCATAGTAATTATTTGATGGAATTTTTTATTAGACTGTCTACAACAACAATTGGTCTATCTGTATCTACATTAGTGAATATGTTTTTACTTCCACCTGATTATCAAAAAAACATTCAATCTAAAGTAGCATCAATTGCTGGAACATTAGGTGAACAAATACAAGGTATTTATCACTGTCTTTTACATCTGGACGAGAAAAATAGTGAAATTAAATATTTAGATAAGTTATTGGAATTAGATAGATTAATTATTAGAACTGAAATTTTAAGTAGGTATCAAACAAATGATTCAAAATATCATTTTATCGAAAACAATCAAGAAAAATTTAAAGACTTAAAAACACAATTACATTTTTTAAGAATCATGCATTACCATATTACAAATGTTATTGATCATCCTAAAGATCAATTAAACATAAATGAACATGAAAAAAATGAACTTATGGTCATATCCTGCTATATAGCACAGGTGTTAAAAAAAGAGATCGCTTTCGATAGGAATGATATACAAGATAAAAGAACTAGACTAAATGAATTATTTTGGAAAGAAAAACACAAAACGCATGAACTTAGTGATGGCATGTTAAACAAGCTCCCTTTTGAATTAGTAATGCTTTATGAATTAATTTCCATCTTGGAACTAACAGAAGATTATTATATGACGGAACTACATTAAGAAAACGTCAACCGAACTTAGCGTTGACGTTTTCTTCGTATTAGTATAATTACTATCCCTATTAGTATTAAAATAATTACGATATATATAAATCTCGAATATACATGCATAAATCCTAAGATCTGCTGCCAGTTTTCTCCTAATATAACACCAAAACTAATTAATACACCATTCCACAAAATTGTACCAACAGTAGTTAAAAAAATAAAAACAGGGAAATTCATCCTTGTCATACCGGCTGGAACCGATATAAGACTTCTTATTACCGGCACCATTCTACAGAAAAAAACAGTCCAATAACCATGCTGATGAAACCAATCATTTGCTCGATGTACATCCGATTTCTTCAAACGAATCCAGTGTCCATAACGATCAATTAACCTCTCTAATCGAGGCATATCTAAAAATGTTCCAATACAATAAAGAATCATAGAACCTATTACAGAGCCCAATGTAGCAGCAGTCATAACTCCAAATATCGTTAGATTTGTATAGGTGGTTAAAAATCCACCGAAAGGTAATACAATTTCTGATGGAATAGGTGGAAAAAGATTCTCTAATGCCATCATAAAAAAAACCCCTAGATAACCTAGCTGTTCCATTACAGCTGTGACCCAATCATTCATCTTTCTGCTCCCCTTTATAACTTGTCCCCTTGTCCTTGTAATCCATTATATGTTTTTCTTAAAACCATATGCTTTAGCTGGAAACAATCTGAGGCCTGTTTCAAACTAAAGACAGATGTTAGCTATACGTTCATATGATTTCTTTCTATCCTGATAATTTGAAGTAATCGTAAGTATCATTAATTCATCACATTGATATAACTGTTGTAATGTTTGTAGTTGTTCTTTTACTTGTACAGGATCACCAATAATCATATTAGAGAATATATCATTATTTTGGTTATCTTCTTCGATTGATGTGTCTTTCTGATTCCACATAGAGGCTTCCTTAGCTAGCTGGAAAGCTTCTTCTTCTGTTTCTCCACAAATGACAGAGACAGCAACAATAATTGGCTTTGTATTCCCTGTTAAATGTTGATACTTTCTAGTGATTTTAGGACCATCACTGTCCGTCATAAAATGGCCAAACACATAAGCAAGTTTTTTTTCAGCTGCAAGAACCGCGCTTCTTTCACTGGTTCCTAATAGCCAAGGTTGTGGGGGCTCCGGTGACTGTGGCGAAATATCTATTTTCGAATACAGATTATCTTCTGGAAAATCATCATACAAAAAATGTAATAACTCATCAATTAATGTAGGCATGTTCTTGACTTTGCTTAAAAAGTCTCCAGCAAGCGCAATCGATGCTTCTGCTGAACCACCAGGAGCACGTCCAATTCCTAAATCAATTCTTCCTGGAAACAAGGAAGCTAACATTTGGTATCTTTCAGCAACAGGAAATGCACGATAATTAGGTAATAAAACTGCACCTGCACCAATTCGTATCGTTGAAGTTTGACTCCCAATAATAGCAAGTAAAATATCTGGTGAAGGGCTTGCAAGTTGTGCCATCCCATGATGCTCCGCAACCCAATAACGATGATACCCCTTACCATCTGCCAATTTAGCTAATTCAATTGTCTCTTCTAATGCTTGTTTCGCGCTAGCACCATCTAAAATTGGAGACTGATCTAAAATACTAAGCTTCATCTGTATTTTCTTCCTTCCATACAAGATTATCTACCATTTTTTCAGCTGCTCTCCGATAGAAATTGCTCATTCCTGTGAAACTTAGAATAAGCAACACTTGTTGTAAGTAGTCTGCTTCAGATACTTCCTTATTATCAAAATCATTACGAACTGAATTTTGTTGCTTTGAAATAAATTCTTCAAATAACTCTACATTATTTTCCATTAATCGTAGATAACTCTCATAAAATCTCTCCAGATGAAGACCTTCTTCTGAAACTTGATGGTTAATACCTTTTAATGTTTTACCAACATCACTTATAGATAGAACACTTTTCATTTGATAAATCATCGCAATCAATAGTAAATGATCTTTGGAATACTTTTTATTTTTAATTGGAAATAACAACTTTCCTTTCGCGTAATTATTAATCATTGTTTTTGTCATTACTTTTTCATCATCATTTCGCTTTGATGAGCTAAACTTGTTTTCAAAAAGTTGAATAACTTGATCCATGTATAAATCAATATTTGGAATTTCGTCCGGTGATAATTGGTTAGACAATGTTAAGTTCTCTAATTGTTTATAAATATCCATTAGTATACTCCTCGCTTTGATTTGATACATATTATACTTTCAAAACACGAATATGTAAACATTGACTACATCACGAAATATATGTATCATTATTATATAGTTTTCAAAACTACATAATAGAATGAAGGTGTATTAAAATGAATAAATATATTAGAGAACCTATGAATGCTTTTACTCATTTTATCGGCATTGTCTTATCGGTAATTGGACTAGTTTTTCTCGTCGTTAAATCAGCACAAATAAGTGCATCTGCTCAAACCATTACTGCTGTTACGATATTCGGAGTCAGTTTAATCCTTTTATATACAGCATCTACAGTGTATCATTCCATCATCGCCCAACCGCCTGTAATCGCATTTTTGCGTAAGTTGGATCATTCGATGATATATGTTCTTATCGCAGGTACATATATTCCTTTTTGTTTAGTTAGTCTAGAAGGAACAATTGGCTGGGTCTTATTTACAATTATTACTGCTCTCGCGTTGTTTGGAGTATCTTTTAAACTTATATGGTTTCACTCCCCGCGATGGTTATCTACTCTTCTATACGTATTAATGGGATGGATTGTTATCTTATTTAGTGGATCTTTAGCCCCTGAACTTGGATTACAAGGAATGTTTCTGTTGATTTTAGGGGGGGTCTTATATACTGTTGGTGCAGTAATTTATTGGTTAAAACCAGGCTTTTTACGTTTTCGTTATTTCGGTTTCCATGAGATCTTTCACATTTTTATTTTACTTGGAAGTATTTCTCATTATTTATGTATCTATGTTTACGTATTAATCTAAATTATCAATGAGTAGGCTCACTATAATATACTTAATTTCTACGGGTAGCTGATGAGCCTTCTCTTGCAATTTTCTAGTTAAGTCTGGCATCATCTAGCCCTACACACCCGTAAAACTTATTCTTCAATTTAGTCTACACTCAAATTTAAAATTAACTATTTTGTTTATACTTACCTATTTCTTTACATATCAATCATTTCTGTTTGAATATAATGATAGATTAATTTTTCTGTGTGAATTAACGAAGACTCATGTGTTCGTTCAAAAGCATGAGATGCATCAATCCCAGGTCCAATTAGTCCATGTATAATATCATTGCCAGATTGGATTGCAGCTGAAGCATCTGACTGGTAATAAGGATATATATCTAATTTATAGCCAATATCATGTTGTTTAGCTATATCAACAAGATGTTTGCGAAGCCCATAATGGTACGGTCCTGATGAGTCCTTTACACAAATAGAAACTGTATATTCATCTGTTGATTGACCGTCACCGATTGCTCCCATATCAACCGCTAAATACTCCACTGTTTCAGGAGTAATGTTTGAATTCCCCCCGTAACCTATCTCTTCATTATTTGAGAACAAAAAATGTGTTGTATGTGGTAGTTTTATATTTTCTTCTTGGATCTGCTTTATCACCTGTAATAATATACCGACACTCGCTTTATCATCTAAATGTCTAGATTTAATAAATCCATTATCAGTTATCTCTACTCGAGGCTCAAATGATATAAAATCTCCTACTTCTATACCAAGAGCTCGTGTATCATTGGCATTATGTACTTCTGCATCAATTCGTATTTCGATATTATCTTCACTTCTTTCTAACGAAGATGATTTACGGTAAACATGTACCGCAGTTTGGTGCATTAAAATTGTCCCAGTAATTGTATTATCATTAGACATATGAATAGTACAGTATTCTCCTTCAATATAATTAAATGGAAACCCACCAATTGGTTGAATTTTTAAACGTCCATTATCTTTTACTTCCTTCACCATAGCTCCAAGCGTATCGACGTGCGCTGTTAAAAAGCGATGTTTACTATCATTTTCTCCTTTGATAGTTGCAATTAGACCTCCTTTACGATTTCGTTTTGTTTCTACTCCTAACTGCTTTAAGTGATTTTCTACAAACAATATCGCATTCGATGTATAACCAGTTGGACTTGGGATTTTAACTAATTGCTCAATTAATTCTTTGATTGCTTGAGTGTTTGGATAACTTTTCATTTCAAATCCACTCCTTATCTAATAATTATCTTCACTTAGTTTACCTCAATACTCTTAAATATCATAGTTTTCACACTCTAGTATCGTCACGAAAGTGTCATTAGTTTAGAGGTATTAAAAGTTGTTTCTATACGCATTATTTAGTAATCTAATAACGACAAAATTTTCAGGAGGTTATTTTATGAAAAAAATATCCATACTACTGTTTGTAGCCACTTTATTCCTTTTTAGTGCAAATACTGTATTTGCACATACACATTTGGATTCTTCAAATCCAGAAGATGGTACGACAGTTACAGAATCAATAGATACGATTGAGTTAAACTTCGATACAGTCATTGAACAGAATGCAACATTACAAGTTGAGAGTAGTGAAGGAGATACGTTTGAGGTTACTGATATTTCCATAACTGATGGTGAACTTGTCGCAACTTTAGATGAGGATCTAGCGAATGGGTCTTATACAGTCACTTGGGATATTATTGGTGTAGATGGCCATGCCATGCAGGACTCCATTACTTTTGAAGTTGATGCTGAATCTTCAGAAGAGGAAGAAATCGAAGAATCAACTACCGCTGAAGAAAATGAATCAATGACGGAAAATAATCAATCTGAGTCGGACGATTCAACCACAGCAGATGAAACAAATGAAGAAACTGCTACAGATTCAAGCTCTAATACCATGATTATTGCAATTCTTCTTGTAGCAATTATAGCTATTATTGCAATTGTATTAATAAGAAAGAAAAAATAAGCCATGTTTTTCGTCACAATATTGAGTGAGACGTTACTTTATTTATGTTTCTCTTTGCTTGCTGGAGCTTTTATTCTAAAATGGATTCCAATTAATTCTAAACCAACTATTAATATATCTACCTCGTTACAATTGATCGCGGTGTTGGGCATTGCATTACTATCATTTATCCCTTTGATACAAATTGTCATGCATGTCTCACAAATGGAAGGGATTGGATCAGCAGTTGAATCTATTTTACTTACTTTCCGAATTGGAAATGCTTGGCTCTTTACATTTATTATTTGTATAGTTACCGCATTTTATATTACACTTTTCGGCAATGAACATCGACAAATATTCATTATAGGAGAGCTGTTACTTTTTTTACTTCTTACTATTGGAATTGCCTGGTCAAGTCATACTGGAAGCATTGAAGGAGCCTATGGAATTACAATCCACACCATGCACGTATTTGCAGTTTCTATTTGGTCGGGAGTATTGTTAATAGTATGTTGGTTCTCATCGAATTCATCAAATTGGTTGAACTTTCTAAGATGGTTTCATCCAACGGCTATTGGTTGTTTCTTACTGATCGTTATAAGTGGTATATTATTAATGAATGTGACTACAGCTGGATCAGATTATACGGATACCTTCTTAGTCTCCTATGGACAAAGCTTATTACTTAAGCATTTATTTATTATTCCACTCATTTTATATGCATTGATTAATGGTTTTTGGATGAAACAAAGGATAAAAAAAGATCCCACATTTAACCCAAGACCATGGGTGCGTGTCGAATTCTTTATTATTACCATTATTTTCATTATAACTGGTGCTCTTAATGAACAATCCCCGCCGATGAATCTAGAGAATCTCATAGAACATGGGGGCTATGCACCGTTGTTAAATATGTTTTATGATGGTTCGTTAGAAGGTAGCAAGGTTGCTCTGATTGCTACAGATTCTGGTTTATTCTTCGCGGCAATAGCACTCTTATGTCTTATTGGAAGTTTATACATTTATAGAATTAAAAAAAATGCAGCACTTTCATTTTTAGTATCGGTTATTTTTGTCGTAATGGCTTACTTCGCTATTATCCAAAGTATCGCGATTAGCTAAATACAGGATTAAAAAAAGAGATTGGACAAAATTTTATTATGTCCAATCTCTTTTTTGATGTTTACCTTACAGTTACTTTTACTGATTTGACTCCCCAGCTACGAGCAGCATTTTTATCGGAAATAAATACATCAATTTTTTTCCCTTTAATGGCACTACCCGTATCCGCTGCAATAGCAACGCCATACCCTTCTACTTCTACTATACTACCGAGCGGTATAACTTCAGGATCTACAGCGATAACTTTCATATCTGGATTTTTTTTCAAATCAATACCATTATATGAAGTCTTACCCGAACACCCCTCACAATCTGCTGTATAAGCAGTTGCTGTTACTGTAAATGTCTTCTTATCATTATCCGATGCTGGCTTTTCTTCTTTAGCTTTATTTGTTGAATGATTACTTTTTTCTTCTTTATTTGAAGTAGAAGCATTTAACACTTCACGCTTAGGTGCTTCTTGCTTTGATGCTTGTGCTTTCTGTTCAGCCTCTTTTGCAGCAACTGCTTTAGCTTTTGCTTCCTCTTCTGCTTGAATGTCTGACTGAATATTACTTTCCAGAGATGCTAATTCACTATCCGACATTTCTAGTTCTTCCACCATTGCTTGAAGACTATTTTTCTTGTTTTCTAGTTCGGATTGCTGTTCCTTTTGTACTACAAGCTTATCTTCAACTTCTACCTTCATTTTATCTTGTTCATCTTTTAATTCATTTAAATCATTTAACTTTACTACAATTTGTTGCTTGTTTTCTTCCAATTGTTGCATATCTAACTCTTGTTGCTCAATCAATGCAGCATCAGAATCTGTTATTTTATTAACTGCGCTCACACGATTAACAAAATCATGAAAGCTTTGAGAACCAAAAATCACTTCTAAATATGTGATATCTCCACCTGTTTGTTGAACAGATACTAAACGATCTTTTAGTATGTCAAATCGTTCTTCGATTTTCTTCTCTAATTCTTTTATTTCTTCTTCTAAATCAGAAATATCATTCATTGTGTCATTCATTTTTTGTTCCGTACTATCTATAAGTGCTTCTTTCTCTTCTAATTCTTCTTGGAGACTATCAATTTCTGTAGATAAAATATTTAATTCTTCTACAGCATCCATAACCTTTTGTTGTGAATCAGACAATTCTTCTTGAACCTTACCTCGTTCATCTTTCACGTCTTTTAAATCCTCTTTTGAATTGGCGTATACTGGACTATGAAAGATAGAAACTACAAAAGTAAGTATAACCACAATTGATAGCAATCTGAGTGATTTCTTCATTATTAAGTTCCCCCTTTGCTTTCTCGGTCTATCTCGAAAAATTGAGTGTACAAATCATTTATGTATTTCTAAATTTTTCATGTTCATCCTAAAATTAGAACATATGCAGTGTAACATCTAGAGATTTCAATGGCATTATCATAGTATTACAATTATGTATCATGTATTGAATAATTAAAATTTAATGAATTATATATTCTCTGGTAGATCTACAAAAAACTGAACCATTTCTTGGTATATTTTAATATACAAGAAATAGTTCAGTTTTTGTTTGAGTCGATATAGAACACTTTTTTTCATGGAGTCAATTTTGCTAAGTTCAATTTAAAAACCAAATATTCAAAAGGGGGATGCTTCACGTGGTTAGTTGAAGCCGTGCCTGCTAAAACAAGCGTCCGTCTGTAATGAAAATCAAAATAGCTAACATTTGGATTTTATACAAAATATCTTATTATGAAATTGACTCCATTATAAAACATGATAAAGATATATTTCCCATGGAGATTCTTCATGTTCAAATCTTTCTTCAAGTTCCAAGTTAATCTCTTCGGCATTATCAATAGGTACGGCTGATAGAATATACTCCCCATCTAATTTTTTTAAAGCTTCTGTATTAATGTCTAATTGTTCAATAGGGTCATTTTTATCTTTTGTAAACATATAATTTTCACCATGATCTGATACATACGTATATAATCTTCCTCCCCAAGTATCAAAGTAATTCTCTAAGGAAGGATTCTTATCTAATTCACCAGCTATAACTTCTCGGAAATCATGCTTATATTCTAAAGGAAAACTATTGTTATATGTATCCAACGTGTAAAATCCATTGTATTGTGCAATTGTTGGATGCATGCCGATGCTAACGACGCGATAACTAGATGGATCCTCACCGATATATTGCTTAATTTCTGTAAATAATTCCTCAGAATAAAACTCGTTAAATGTTGGAGTTCCAACTTCACCATATTTTATATCCTCGGTTAACACAAACAAATAAAGACTTTGGGCAATTAATACGAGTATAACGAGATATTTACCTAACTTTGCATATTTCCAAATAACCACTAATGCTATCGCAAATGCGATATACCAAATAGTCGGATCTAGAAAATGTATTCTTGCAAAGTTAAATGTATTAACAATGGATATCTCATCTTTTATTAAACGCCAGCCTTCCCAATACCAGAATGCATACCAGAAGGAAAGTATTAAATTACTTAGAAATAGTGTGATTAGAAGTTTGGGTTGAACCTTCTTAAATATGGCTAAGAATAACGCAAAAAGAATTATTGGAACAATAATATATGCTTGATGCGCTTCATCGTGGGTATGTCCATATAAGAAATTCTCCCATGCTAATTCATAACTTCGCTCAAACGAATTATATCCTAAATCAAGTTCTTCTCGATGCGATGTAAAATTAGAATCAAAAAACATCGACGTTATTAATAAGTAGTTTTTCACAAGATACATTGATGTCATTAAGCATAGTGCTTTAAAAAAACTCCAATTCCATTCCTTTTGTCGAATATAATCAACTAACCATAAAACACCCATTAATCCGACGAAAAATACAAAACTTAAAATAAAGTTCGAAAAGAATGGAATAATCACTAAAAATACCCAAGCATGTTTCGGTGCTTCGGATTTATATTTTCGAATCGTCAAAAATACATATAAAGCTAATGGAATGCCGGCAATAGATAAAGCTCCTGATGGCCAATACGGTAACATCGCAAATGCAAGTGATACACCAACGGTAATCCAAGGAGTCGTATCTTTTGCTAATACAAATCGTGTTAATAATAGATACATCCCAAAATATGCTGCTAATCGCATTATTGTTTGGCTTATCGTATAGGCGGTTATTGGTTCAAATAATACATAAAGCCAAACGACAGCATCAAATGGTGACGGTAATGCGCTGCGAGGCAATCCGTCTATTGCGTATGGTAACATCACATCTTGTAGTGTAAATATTTTTCCGCTTTCGGCTAGAACTTTATACCATACAACGTTTGAATCCATATTGTCATGTATTCGTAGATGCGTGTTTTCTCCATTAATAAAATATGGTGATAGGTACGCAAGAATAATTAATACACCAAGCCACAGCCATTTATGTTGAATAATATTGCTGAATTGTTTGTATGACATATGCGACATCCCTTTTTGTTATTCCGTAATAAAGTGGTAAGCGTAGAATCCTGTTACTATGAGATGTTGTATACATATCTTCTCCTGAGAAGGATCCATAATATCTACCAGCTTCAGATTGGTGTAATGGAACATAATGGGTTACAGCCATAATTTCTTGTTCCTTTAAGTATTTAATAAGTTCATTTCTGTCTTCTTCTGTTTTTGTTTTAATGTAAAACATATGTGCATTATGCTTATATCCATTTGGTATCGTTGGTAAATCTAGAATTCCTTTTTCTTCTAATGGCTTTAATCCTTTTTGATACAAATACCAAGTAGCAAGACGATCTTGGTTAATGACTTCTGCTTGATCCAATTGAACAGATAAATAGGCTGCATTTAATTCACTCGTTAAATACGAAGATCCGATATCTCGCCATGTATATTTGTCTACTTCCCCGCGAACAAATTTAGAACGGTCTGTGCCTTTTTCCTGTATGATCTCTGCACGTTCGATAAAAGCATCGTCATTTATTATAAGAGCTCCGCCTTCTCCACATGTATAATTTTTTGTTTCATGAAAACTAAATGTCCCAAGATGACCAATAGTTCCTAATGGACGTCCATTATACTGACTCTTTAAACCTTGTGCCGCATCTTCAATTACCCATAATTGATGTTCGTTTGCCAAGTTCATGATAGGAATCATATCACAAGCCACACCCGCATAGTGAACCACTACGATCGCTTTTGTTCGATGATTAATTGCTGCTTCAATAGCCTTCGGATCAATATTCATTGTCGTTGGTTCCACATCTACAAAACGAATATGTGCTCCTCGCAATGCAAATGCATTAGCAGTAGACACAAATGTATAGGATGGCATAATAACTTCGTCTCCTTCTGACACATCTGTCAAAATAGCAGACATTTCCAAAGCGGCCGTACAGGACGGAGTTAATATTGCTTTTTTTGCGTCTAACTGATTCTCCAACCATGTCGTACAATACCGACTAAAACGGCCATTCCCAGATAACTTTTGCTCTTTAATTGCTTCAGCGATTGCTTCTTCTTCTTGACCTAAATGACAAGGTATATTAAATGGTATCAACTGATCACCTCATTACTATAATTCCTAGTATAATTAATCCAAATCCAACCATTTTCTGTGTACTGATTGGTTCTCCAAAGAATATTGCCGATAGTATAAAAACAAGTACAAATGATAGACTCATAAAAGGATATGCATAACTGATATCAAATTTCGTCATGGCCGCCATCCAACTCAATGCTGCAAGAAAGGCTGCTACAAACCCAGATAAAATCCAAGGATTCCATATCATCTGCACTAAAAATAAAAATTTATCCATCAAACCAGCGGGAAGTTCTCCTTGTTTATCCATCGTCCATTTAATAATTAATTGACCATACACAGTGAAAACAATGGTTCCAATAATATATGCATATGCCATAGTTATTCCCTTTCTCCGAGCGTTCCATTTAATTTGTGATATATATCGGTAGCTGGTCCGAGACGAAATCCTAAACCAAGAAATACATTTAAGGAAGCTGGATTACTAGGGGATATGGATGTCTTCAGTTCCGAATAGCCGGTTCTCTTAAATTGTTCGTTGACACACGCTCCAGCAAATGCAGTAGCCATTCCTTTTCCTCGGTAATCTTCGTGCATAGCTAACAACAATATTTGATTATCTTTATAAGCAAAGAAGCCAGCAATTTTCCCGTTTTGTTTGTATGCTAAAATTAAATCTTGATCAATTAAATCTTGAACCCAATTTCGATATCTTTGATCTGCCATGTTATTTGGTATATTAGGATCACGATGGTATCTGCCACCTTGAAACGCTTCTTCTGCAATATTAAGAATCTCGTCTTTATCAAAGTCCTCTGTAAATGAAACCTCTTCTGCTCTTTCAGATAGGAAACGTTCCTTTTTACAAAATGGTGCAATCAAAGTATCAGCATAATAGAATCCATATTCATGTAATAGCTTTGTATCTTCAAACGATCCTACTTTTACTGTAAAATGTCCTTCTACCTGATCCGTTTCTCTTAAAGCTGCTTCACTATATTCTGTTAGTTGATATGTTTCAAATGGGAAATTACGTCGATCCCATGGCGTAGGCTCTAAGTATGTTTTTATCATCTAATCAACCCCATCTTCTTGTTTTTCTCCTATTACATTTCGAACGGTATAAATCGGTCTGTTCTTTGTTTCATTAAAAATTTTGCCTAAATACAAACCTATAATTCCAAATTGGAAAAATATTAAACCACCAATAAAGAAAATAGATACCATTACACTCGTCCACCCCTGTACATGTTCGTCTAAAAAGAAATATCTACCAAATAAATAGACTGCATACACAAAGGAGACCAACGACATCAAAAACCCAAAACTAATCGAAATTCGGAGTGGTTTATTCGATTGGGAAACAATCGCATCAGTAGCTAATGAAACTAGTTTTTTCAGGTTATAAGATGATTCTCCTTCTTTTCGTTGATCATGTTGCACTGGTATCTTCGTTTGCTTGAATCCCAACCATTTGATAAACATCGGGTAATATCTATTTTGCTCTCTCATTTTTCGATAACTGCTTGCAACTTTCGAAGAGATAATACTGTAATTAGCAATAGATGCATCACTCTCTTGCCCAGCGAAATAATCATATATTTTATAAAAAAGTTTGGAAGAAAGACGCTTGATTGATTTATCTTGACGTTTTACACGCTGTGCGAAAACCACGTCATATCCTTCCATTGCCTTTTCAAATAATAACTTGATTTCTTCTGGCCGGTCTTGAAGATCACAATCCATGACCACAACCCAATCTCCTTGAGCATAGTCCAATCCTGCAGTTATCGCATGATGTTGCCCAAAATTTTTAGCTAAATCAATACCTTTAATTTTATTGTCCTGTTCATGCAATCTTGCAATTACTTCCCACGCTTGATCTGGACTTGCGTCGTTGACGAGTATTATTTCATATTGAGCTGGAATGGACAGTACCGTCTCTTTAATACGACTACATAATTCTACAAGGCAGGTTTTGCAACCATAAACAGGTACTACAACTGAAATTACTGGTTCATTTTTGTAGGAGATTCCCATTTTCTTATATACCACTCTATAGTTTGTTTCAGTCCATTCTCTAATGTTTGTTTTGGTTCCCATTGTAATTCATTTCTTAATTTACGATCGTCAATTGCATACCGTAAATCGTGTCCTCTACGATCTTCGACAAATGTAATCAAATCTTGAAACTTCTCCAATTCATACTTGGATAATAAATCAGGACGTAAATCATTTAGAATATCACAAATCTGATTTGTCATTTCAAGGTTAGTTCTTTCGTTTCTACCACCGACGTTATATGTCTCCTGAGATTTCCCAAAATGATATACCGTATCAATTGCCCGGCAATGATCTTCTACATATAACCAATCTCGAACATTTTTTCCGTCACCATAAATCGGAATTTCCTTGCCGCTTAACGCTTTTTCAATAATTGTAGGTAACAACTTCTCTTGATGCTGTCTAGGTCCATAGTTATTCGAACTTGAAGATAAAATAACATTCATACCGTACGTATACCCAAAACTTTTCACCATCAGGTTTGCACCAGCCTTTGACGCACTATATGGGTTTCTAGGATCATAAGGAGTTTCTTCAGTAAACATTCCTTCTTCTCCAAGTGAACCATATACTTCGTCAGTTGATATATGATGAAAACGCCTGCCTTCTAGTTCCCCTTTTTCTTCCCAATCATTACGTGCAGCTTGTAGTAAGTTCAGCGTGCCGACAACATTCGTATCTACAAAAGAACGCGCATCTTCAATAGACCTATCCACATGTGATTCGGCTGCAAAATGAATGACTCCGTGGATATCAAAATTTTGAAATACTTGCTGTACAACCTGTTCATCTGCAATATCACCTTCTACAAAATGATAGTTAGAGTTTGAATCTATTCCTTTAAGATTCTGAAGAAATCCAGCATAAGTTAATTTATCTATATTAACAATCGGAACTTCCGGATATACATCCATAAAGTAATGGATAAAATTTGATCCAATAAATCCAGCTCCACCTGTTATTAAAATTGCTGACTTATTCATTTTCAACCAGTCCTAACATTGGATGATGATCGATCGAATCCCAGTATTGCTGATGATGCTTTCTATCGGCAATTTCCATAAGATATTGACCGTAATCATTTTTTTCCATCGTTTTTCCTCTTTCATATAATGCTTCTTTGGAAATATAACCCATATAAAACGCAATTTCTTCTAAACATGCGATTTTAAATCCCTGTCGTTGTTGAGTTGTTTTTATGAATTCCGCTGCATCGAATAGTGCTTCTTGTGTGCCGGCATCCATCCATGCAAACCCTCTACCTAACAACTCGACATCTAATTGATTGCACTTTAGGTACTCTTTGTTAATATCCGTAATTTCTAATTCTCCTCTGTCAGAGGGCTCTAAATTCTTCGCAATATTAACTGCTCGATAATCATACATATATAAACCTGTTACAGCAAAATCAGATTTGGGATCTTCAGGCTTTTCTTCAATAGAAATTGCTTTTTGATTATGGTCAAATTCAACAACGCCAAATCGCTCCGGATCTTTGACACGGTAACCAAACACCGTTGCATGCTGATGATCTTTAATTGCTTTTCTTAATAACGTGGTAAACCCTTGACCATAAAATATATTATCGGCAAGCATCAAAGTGACATCCTCTGTGCCAATAAAATCTTCAGCAATAATAAGTGCTTCTGGAATTCCTTTTGGTTCTTCCTGCACTCGATAAGTGATACTAATACCTAATTGCGATCCATCGCCAAGTAGCCTTTCAAATCGAGAAATATCCTCTGGCGTACTGATAATCATAATTTCTTTTAAACCACCTAGCATTAATACTGATAGTGGATAATAAATCATCGGCTTGTCATAAACCGGAAGTAAGTGCTTATTTAAGCTATCCGTACTTGGAGACAGTCGTGTTCCGCTTCCACCTGCGAGTAAAATCCCCTTCATCACTAACACACCTTCCTAATCTTATTAGCGTTTAAAGCCTGTTTTAGTGCTATCTTGAAATAAAATTTCCTGTTCATTTGTTCATTCCCTTTAAATATAGTTTTATAAACTTACATTCTTATTTCAAATATATTTCATCTTGATTATTTCGTTTTAACATTTTGGCTTTATACAATAATAAAATCATAGACATTTCCACGGTTTTTATACTTGAATATAACAAAAAAGCATGAAGGTAGTCGTATACCTCCATGCTATCTATGACAATTATTCTCCGGTTTTAGCAAACACTTTTATGCGGTCGCCAATTTTATCACGAACCTGCTGAAATACAGTCCACTTTTCTTCTTCAGTACCTTGTGCTTTTGCAGGATCCTCAAATCCCCAATGGTCTCTGTTTACATGTGGAGGAGTCATTGGACATTTATCTTTCGCATCCCCACATAAAGTAACAACAAAGTCTGCTTTATTTAAGATATCCTTATCAATTTGATCTGAAGTTTGATCTGTAATATCGATATCCACCTCTCTCATTGCTTTTATGGCATTTGGATTAAGTCCATGTGCTTCAATTCCTGCACTATACACATCCCATTCTTCACCTAGGATTTTCTTTCCCCATCCTTCTGCCATTTGACTGCGACATGAATTTCCAGTACATAAGAAATATATAATTTTTTTAGACATATTAAAAACTCCTTTAATTTATAATCATTAACCACATAAACAATCCTGCAAGAGTCATAAATAAGACAGGTATTGTTATTACAATTCCGGTTTTAAAGTAAGTACCCCACGATATTTTAACTCCTTTTTGAGTTAGGACGTGAAGCCATAATAATGTTGCTAAAGATCCAATTGGTGTAATCTTTGGCCCTAAGTCTGCACCAACAACATTAGCATAGATTAAAGCCTCGCGTACCATCTGACTTGTAGAAGTTTCGGCAATTGCAAGAGCATCAATCATCACTGTTGGCATATTATTCATTATGGAAGATAAAAATGCAGCAATGAAGCCCATTCCCATGGTTGCTGCAAACATTCCTTGATCTGCAACAACTTGTATAATATCAGCCAAAATATCCGTTAGTCCAACATTACGCAATCCGTAAACTACCACATACATACCGATGGAGAAAAAGACAATATTCCATGGAGCGCCTTTTACAACCGTCATCGTATTAACAGCCTTACTATTCCTCGCAACAATTAAAAATATAATAGCAATCACACCAGCTATAAAGGATACTGGAATACCAACAAACTCACTAACTAAATATCCGACTAATAACAAACCTAATACAAACCACGATAAGCGAAACATACGATGATCTTTAATCGCCTCATGCGGTTCTTTTAATTTGGAATAATCGTATGTTCTTGGAATTCTTTTTCGAAAATAAACGAAAAGCACAATTATACTAGATCCAAGTGCAACAATTGTTGGAACTATCATATGTGTCGCATATTCCACAAATCCAATTCCAAAGAAGTCCGCTGAAACAATATTTACTAAGTTACTTACGATTAAAGGAAGTGAAGTTGTATCTGCAATAAATCCACTTGCAATGATAAATGGGAAAACTATTTTTTCATCAAAGTCTAAGGATCGTACCATTGCTAATACAATTGGTGTTAAGATTAGTGCTGCCCCATCATTGGCAAAAAATGCGGCAACAATTGACCCAAGCACACAAACATAAATAAACATTAGAATTCCATTGCCTTTTGCAAGACGTGACATATGAAGCGCAGACCATTCGAAAAACCCAATTTCATCCAATATTAATGATATAAGAATGATTGCAATAAATGTAAGAGTTGCATTCCAAACAATTCCCGTTACATCCCAGACATCACTAATGCTGACAACACCAAAAAGTAAAGCTACAATTGCTCCCCCACATGCTGACCAGCCAATATTTAAATTCTTTGGTTGCCATATCACTAATATGAGCGTAAGTAAAAATATACTTGATGCAATAATCACTGATGACAATCTAAATACCTCCCTAACATTCCATAGGTTTTTCTTTTAACAATATACTTTTTACTTTTGTATCTTCTGGATTAATAGTATTGAGAATCTGTTGAACCAATGGATAAAAAGGTGATTGATCGTTTATTGTAAAATATCTCCACTGGCCTTTTCTCGTTTCCGTAATTAAATCCATTCGTTTTAATTTACGTATGTGCTGGCTAATTGCCGGTTGAGTCATTTCAAACATTTCAACAAATTCACATACGCAATATGTTTTACTTTGTAAAAAGTATGCCATTAAAAGACGAGTAGGATCACTCATTATCCTCAGTAACTCTGTTAATTCTTGAGATTCGTATCTAGTTTGACTTTTAACCATAGTTACCGCCTCCTTGAGATAACATATAAGCATTCGCTTATATAAGTCAATGCTTATGTTTGGTGAATGGTTATCCAATCTATTCGGTGGCTTTCGCAGATTTTAATGTTTTGCTTGTTTATCATTTACGTTTAGATTTAGACCACTATAATGAGTATCTTTTTTTATCTCTCTTATAGATTTTGGGCACTCATGAAGCCTATGAGTGACCTTTTTTTATCTCTCTCATAATTTTTGGGCACTCATCCTGCTCATGAGTGACCTTTTTTTATCTCTCTCATAATTTTGGGCACTCATCCTGCTCATGAGTGACCTTTTTTTATCTCTCTCATAATTTTTGGGCACTCATCCAACTCATGAGGATTAAGTCCATATAATTGTGTAAAAAGATATGAAAGTAGCTATTGAAAGACTATGTACATAATCAATCCTCTTGAAAGCATTTATTTATTAGCAAAGATACCAAATAGAGCATTCCCGATTGAGAATGCTCTGAGAAAAGATCTATAATAACTCTGATAGTATTATTCATATTTCCCAATCACAAATAAACATATCAAAGAACTTTATTTATAGCGCTTTAAGAATTTCGTTTCTTGCCCTTTTTCTATGTGATTGCATGGAAGTTTGAGCCGAGTCAACATCTCTTGCCTTCATACAAGCTACTATAGCACGGTGTTCGACTATAGATTGGAAAGGTAATGGGCGTTTATTAATAGTGATGAGACGTGCTCTATATAACTGATCTGAATGGACTTCTATAATGTTTGAAAGTCTCTTATTATTAGCATACTCAATAATTTTGAAGTGAAATAGGTTATCAAGTCTTGCCCATTCTTCTAAGTCATTTTCAGTAATGGCTTTTTCTTGTTGTTCGATTAGCACCTCTAAATTACCTAGCTCTTCTTCGTTAATGGTATTTGTTGAAAGTTTAGCAGATAAACCTTCAAGCATTTCTACTACTTCATAGATTTCACGCAAATCTTTAGCCTCAATAGGTTCTATTTCAAAACCTTTTCTTGGTATCAAATTTACAACTCCCTCTGTTTGCAACCGAATTAATGCTTCTCTGACAGGAGTACGGCTCATTCCTAGAACTTCTGCTATTTCCCTTTCTAGTATCGTCTTTCCTGGTACTAATTTAAGGTTTCTAATCGCTAACCGAAGTATTTGATACGCTCTCAGAGGGAGTTTTTTCTCCTTAACATTACTGATTATTGGCTTTAAATCTTGTTGAACCTTTTGTATATCAATGGATAACTCTAAATTTTTCAAATCTTTGTCTTTCATAATTCATCACTTCACCTTTTCTCTTTCTTACAATTATAACAAGAAGTCAGCAAAAAAGAGGGAAGACCCTCTTTTTTGAAAAAAATTAGACACTCGCATACAATTTGGAAATGTGTGAAATAATTGAATCAGTTACTTCCTTAGTAGAATTATCTCCTCCAATATCTGCTGTTAAGACCCCGTTTTTGGTTGTTGCACGAATTGCGTCACTGATAAGTTGCGCTTCTTCTGATAATCCCAAGTGCTCTAACATCAAAGCAGCGCTTCCAATGGTTCCTATAGGATTTGCTATTCCTTTTCCTGCAATATCAGGAGCAGAGCCATGTACGGATTCAAACATGCTAGGGAATCGTCTATCAAGATGAATATTTGCACTTGGGGCAATGCCAAGACTTCCTGCTAGAGCACTTCCTAAATCTGATAAAATATCTGCGTGTAGGTTTGAAGCTACAACTACCTCTAATTTTTCGGGGTGCAGTACAAATTGTGCTGCCATAGCATCAACTAGCCATTTTTCAGTTTCCACTTCCGGATACTCTTTACTTACTCTTTCAAATACTTCATCCCATAAAACCATTCCGTACTGTTGGGCATTACTTTTAGTCACACTTGTTACTTTTTTCCTTTTTCTATTGAGGGCTAAATTAAAGGCATATCTAATTACTCTTTCACAACCTTCTTCCGTAAAGATAGATGACTGGACTGCGATTTCTTTACCCTCGCCTCTACCTGTGAAGTTGCGTCCTCCAATTCCTGAGTATTCACCTTCTGTATTTTCCCTGACTAGTATCCAATTTAATTCTTCTTTATTTGGGTGGTTTAGCTTCCCTTCTATACCTGGTAGGAATTCAACAGGTCTAATGTTTGCCCATTGATCAAAACCTTGACAAATTGCAAGACGAAGACCCCAGAGACTAATGTGATCGGGGACAGTAGGATAACCAACAGCTCCAAAATAAATGGCATCATAATCCTTAATCTTATCTAGTCCATCTTCATCCATCATCTTTCCTGTTTCTAAATAATATTCACAACCCCAGGGAAAGTAATCGCTTTCAATTGTGAATTTGTTAGATGTTTTTGATAGATGATTAATAACTCGTAGTCCTTCATCTATTACTTCTTTGCCAATTCCATCCCCAGGAATAACTGCTAGTCGAAAATGCTTTTTATCTCCCATTAAAATTTCCTCCTAATAATTATTAAGTTAACTATTCTAAATATTAAACAACTTATACATTAATGTCAAATATATTCTTGCTTTTACTTATTTACTTAATTTTTTAAAAATATGTTGACTTTAATGTATACGTAAAGTATGATTCACACATGAAAGCGTTGTCAATAAAAGTGAAGGGTGTGATATACGAATGTATTTTCATTCAGTCTGGGAAAAGTTATGGCAGTATGATTATCAAGCAAGAATAGAGATTAAAAAAACTACATCTTTTTTATTTTCTAAACTAAAAGTAAAAACAAACGTGTTACATGAAGATGATCCATCCAAGCAAGAGATAAGGGATAAACCTCCTCAACCAGGGAATTATTCATTCACTCAAAAATTAGGTGTGTTTCTCGGTCCTTTATTATATCTATCTATTATTTTACTGTTACAACCTGAGGGAATGAGTAGAGAGGCTGTACAAATGCTTGGTATTATTAGTTGGATCGCCACCTGGTGGGTAACTGAAGCTTTGCCCATACCAATAACATCTCTGCTTCCGTTACTATTGTTTCCATTGGCTGGAGTCATGGAAACTGGCGAAGTTTCTTCCTCTTATGGAGATCCACTCATTTTTTTATTTGCTGGTAGTTTTATGATTGCTTTGACAATGGAAAAATGGAATCTTCATAGACGTATTGCATTAGCAATCATTGCCTTTATAGGGAGCAGCCCAAATATGATCATTCTAGGATTTATGCTGGCGACTGGATTTTTGTCAATGTGGATTTCAAACACTGCTAGTACAATGATGATGGTCCCTATTAGTTTAGCTGTGACAAAACATGTAGCAGATTCATTAAAGAATAATACAGACACTGATGTCTCGCCCGGTAACTTTCCATTTGGTACCGCAATTATGTTAGGGACAGCATATTCAGCAACAATAGGTGGATTTGGTACTTTAATTGGAGCCCCAGCGAATACAATTTTAGCCGCAACTGTTAACAATTTATATGGAATAGAGATTTCTTTTGCAAGATGGATGTTATTTGGTGTACCCATGATTGTCCTGCTAATCCCGGTTATATGGTTTTACTTAGTTAAAATCGCCTATCCAATGGATATAAAAAATATACCTGGAGGACGGAAAATCATTAAAAAAGAGCTTAAGGAACTTGGGAAAATGAGCTATGAAGAAAAAGTGGTATTAACTGTATTTTTACTAACGGCCTTAGCTTGGATCACAAGAAGTCTATTACTTGAGAAATTTATTCCAGGTATTGATGATACGCTTATTGCTTTATTTGGGGCAATTGTTTTGTTTTTAATTCCTTCTAAAAATCGAGAGGATAGTATCTTAGATTGGAAAACGGTCCTAAAACTGCCCTGGGGAATTTTATGGCTTTTTGGAGGTGGATTGGCTCTAGCAGCAGGTATAGTAAGTTCTGGATTAGATAAATGGATTGGGAATCAACTTGTTAATTTTAGTAACATTCCATTTTTTATTATGGTTGGACTAATCATAACTGTAATTACCTTATTAACAGAGTTTACATCGAATACTGCTACCTCCACAATGGTTTATCCAATTGTTGCAGCAGGGGCTGCTGCATTAGGAACTGATCCAATTATTCTTATGGTAGCTGCATGTATGGGTGCAACATTTGCATTTATGTTTCCGGTGGCAGCTCCCCCAAATGCAATAGTCTTTGCAACAGGTTATATCAAAATGAGCAAAATGGCAGCAACAGGCGTATGGTTAAATTTGTGTAGTATCGTTTTTTCAGTGATTATAGTTTACTTTTTCGTGCCACTTATATTTGGAGGACTATTAAATTGAAAATAAAGTAGTATGAACCACGTAGAATGAAAAACTTCTTCGTGGTTTTTGTTGTGGTAAAACAACAAGATTATAAGGATTATACTTAAAACTATGTTTGGTGAATGGTTATCCAATCTATTCGGTGGCTTTCGCGGATTTTAATGTTTTGCTGGTTTATCATGTACGTTTAGATTTAGGGGTTTGTCAAATAAAGTGTGTAAGTCCTTGTTTACTCAAGGTACTTTAACACCCTATTTTTTAACTCATCATGTAGAAGAAGTTGGTTCATAACCATTGCCCAGTTTTGGATGTGGCCACCAACCCATTTGGTCTCGAGTTCTTTTACACGTAAAAACAATACTTTTAATAGAGCGTTCTCGTTGGGGAATGCTCCTTTTTTGGTTACTTTTCTGAAGCTGGAATGAATACTTTCCACTGCGTTTGTGGTGTACATCACTTTTCGAATCGCACTTCCATAATCGTAAAGCTGTTCGACATGGTGAAAGTTCCTTGTCCAAACATCAATAGCCCCTGGATAGGCAGCCCATTGTTGTTGAAAAGATTCGAAAGCACTTAGACAAGCCTTCAGGCTTGGTGCACCATAGATTTTCTTTAATGCTTGGGTGAATGCTTTATAATCCTTACTAGGAACGTATTTGACGGAGTTGCGAATCAAATGAACCATACAGCGTTGGACAATAACATCCGGGAAAATGGCACGTGACCCTTCTTCCAGCCCACTTACTCCATCCATAGATATAAAGAAAATATCTTCGACTCCTCTTGCCTTAATTTCATCGAAAATCTGCATCCATTTATGTTTACTTTCCGTTTCATTGAGCCATAATCCAAGAATTTCTTTAGTGCCCTCCATGGTATATCCTAATATCGTATAAACGGCATATTTCTTTGTTTCATATTGATTCCGAATCGTTGTATACATACAGTCTACAAAAACAAAGGCATAACAGCTGCTTAACGGTCTGGTTTGCCATTCTTCTAACTCAGGAAGAACCTGATCGGTAATATCCGATACCATTTCATGGGACACTGAAAAACCATAAATATCTTCAATCGTTGACGATATATCTCGCTGCGACATCCCGCGTGCATACATCGAAATCACTTTACTCTCAATCGCAGATACATCCTTTTTCCGTTTCGGTATCAGTTCTGGATTATAGGAACCATCACGATCTCGTGGAACCTTAATATCCATTTCACCCGTACTGGTTTTAATCGTTTTCTTTCCATAGCCATTCCGTCTATTTTCTGTCTCTTTTTCCGCTTTATCATTCGAATCATAACCTAAATGATGATTCATTTCACCCTTTAACATGGATTCAAACATAGGTCCAAATATATCTTTGAGTGCATTCTGCATGTCCTCTACAGATTCTGGTTGATATTTTTCAATAATCTTGTTCGCTAATTCTTCGGAGTTAGGATTTTTCTTTGGCTTTGCCATATCAGTCACACTCCTTTTTCGTTACTTTTATTCTACCAAATAAAAAACTGTGTGAGTAAGAACCGTACGCATTCTTACTTACACAGTTTAGTTTACACTCCCAGATTTTAGACCATTATAATGAGTGCCTTTTTTTATCTTTCTTATAGATTTTGGGCACTCATGAAGCCTATGAGTTACCTTTTTTTATCTCTCTCATAATTTTTGGGCACTCATCCTGCTCATGAGTTACCTTTTTTATCTCTCTCATAATTTTTGGGCTCTCATCCTGCTCATGAGTTACCTTTTTTTATCTCTCTCATAATTTTTGGGCTCTCATCCTGCTCATGAGTTACCTTTTTTATCGTTCTCTAAGTTTTTGGGCACTCATAACTTTTCTTAACCTAAATGATGAGTCATCTAGCAGTGGAAGGTTAAACGATTATGACACAGCTAGTATCTACATTCTATATAGACACTTATATCCATCAACATAAAAAAGCCATCACCCAATCGGGAGATGACTTCAACGTACAATATTAGAATTTAAAGTGAGATAACGAAAAATGTTATCATGACTTTTTATGTATGTGACGTAAAGCATATAATTTCCTAGTAATAAAGCATATAACTTCCAACCCTAGAGCCACAAGGTATCTCAGCTCTTTTTAAAAGACTTATTAACCCAAAAGACTACTGCCATTCAAATACAATCGAGTAATAACCTCTTTTTTCTACTTTTAGGAAGCTTTATGCTTTACAATTTTATTTTAGGAAATTATATGCTTTACATTTCTATTTTAGGAAACTATATGGTTTACTTAATTTCAGAACCCTTTTACACTCAATTTTAGAATAACAATTGTAGAATTAAATATTCAATTATATCCTAAACTTTCCAATGCCTCCTTCCAAGCCTGTTTTACCCAGTCTTTTCTAAATAAATGTTTATTTTCAAGATTCTCTTGTACCTTATTTGAACTTGGATAAATTCCTTTTTGATGTAATGTATTTATAATTTCTTTAATTTCTCTTTTTATAATTTGAACTCTCTTCCTTTTCATTTCATGAATATACTCTTCATATCGTTTAACCACCTTTTTACATAAATTAGGGGCAACTCTTTTTGCGGTTATTAAAGCTATACCATAATCTCTTGAAAACTGATTTAAACTTATAGGAGTATCTTTACTTAGACAATCTATTAACATTTCTTCAATTTCGATTCTTATTTTTCTTATTCGTTGATCTCTAAAGGAATTATAGTTTTCTGTTATCTTTTCACATAATATAGGAAAATTCCCTTTTGCAGTCGGTACATAAAAGCCATACTCTTTGGATATTTTATTTAGACTTTTTGGCTCTTTTGAATTGACCTCTTTCTTGAGCCTATCTTCAATTTCACTTATTGAGATAGACTTCTGTTGATGAAGATAGCTATCTTTTTTTATTTCAAGCACTAGCTTTTTATTATTGTCATAAATCATCTCATAAATAGTTAACCCAATTTTTCGAGCAATTTTTAAAAGACTTTCACTTGAAGGTTGTCTTCTCCCTTTTACCCATGAATTTACTGTTCCTGGATTTAACTCTAAAATATTTGCCAACTTTGCTACACTTTTAATATCTAATTTCTTCATTAATCTATTTAAAAAGTTTGAAATAAAAACTCTTGTTGGGTAAATTGATTGCTTTGATGAATTTGCAAGCAATTCCTTATAATTCTGGTAAATAAATGTATCTTCCTCGGTTAAATTTTTTTTATTAAATACCAATTTATCTCCTAACCACGATCCACAATATTGACAATATCCAACCTTTAGATCCTTATGCAAAAACGGTAAATTTCTTTTACAATTTGAACACTTGTCGTGCAGTACTACTTCATGTACTTCGCATTTTTTTATATCAGAAATATACCAAATTAGCGGTTCATATATAATCTTAGAGTTAGATTTCATTATATTTAAGCATATTGGACACCATTTCCTATATCTACTAAAGAGTTTTTTTGAAAAAATCCCCTGCCAATTTAACATAGTCAAACTACGTAGATCATCTCTATTAGTTAGTAATTCCAATGCATTACAATATTCTAAAGTAACGGGACTATTCTCATTAATAAAATGTGAGGTATCCTTAATTATTCCTTGTCTAAGTTGATCTTTTAAATAATCTATATTTAGCATAGGTGCAATTACTTTACTCAGCAATGGTGATACAGCTAAATTATGATTTTCCGCGATTCTAGAAATATAACTTGATAGACTTTCTACATAAGGTGTGCCAATTCCAATCGGCTTAATATTATATAAATCTGTTCTACTGGATAAAAAATTATCTACTATCCTTTGTTCATCTGTTAAACTACTTAAATATAAATTCATTACTGATTCCTCCTGATGTATGATAATACGTTAACAAGCAAATCTAAGAAATAGAGTAGAAGGGGGCGACTAACCCCCGTCCTCTCACACCACCGTACGTACCGTTCGGTATACGGCGGTTCAATTAAGTATTACGAATAAATTCATACCTTTGATACAGACTTTTGAGCCCTAGTCTACTCCAATAGGAGTTGCCTAGGGTTCTGCTTAAGATTGGACTCTTGGAGATACGCCAATAATTCTTTCTGGTGTTTCCCCATTCGTATGCTTTGTGGTCAGGAACACCCAAGCTAATCAGCTTTCGGACTTTTGTCCGTGGAAGCTTCCATTGTTTCCACATACACATGCGCAATCTTCTTCTTATCCACTTATCGAACTCCTCAAACTTTGAAGGTGTCTCCGCTAAAGCGTAATACCCGCACCAACCCATCAGGTATTTGTTTAATTTCTCAATTCTTACTTCCATAGGAAATGGCTTGGAACGTGAAGTTATTTCCCTGATTTTCTGTTTTAGACGCATAATACTTTCTTTTGCGATTCTAATTTTTGGATTCTTTCCATTGGTGAAACTAAAACCAAGAAACTTACGTTTCCAAGGCCGGTCCACTGCTGATTTCTCTTTATTTACTTTCAAGCGAAGTTTCTCTTCGATAAATGTAGTAATGGAATTCATTACACGATTCCCAGCTTTCTTTGTTCTCACATAGATGTTGCAGTCATCCGCATAACGAACGAAACGTAGCCCACGCTCCTCCAGTTCCTTATCTAAATCATCTAATATAATGTTAGAAAGAAGAGGGCTCAACGGCCCGCCTTGCGGAGTGCCTTCTTCGGAGCTAACTACTATCCCATTTATCATGACGCCAGATTGTAGGTATTTCCGAATAAGCCGAAGCAGTTCCTTATCCTTGATGCGCTTCGCTAAAACACCCATGAGCTTATCATGGTTCACCTTATCAAAGAATTTCTCTAGGTCCATATCAATTACCCATCTGTATCCTTCTTTAATAAACCCCCTTGCCTTCCTCACAGCGTCATGTCCTCGACGGTTGGGCCTGAATCCATAGCTATGTTCTGAGAAGGAGGGGTCAAAAATTGTATGAAGCACTTGGGCAATAGCCTGTTGAATGAAACGATCCGTCACGGTTGGAATACCTAACATCCGAACTCCTCCGCTTGGTTTCGGGATTTCGACACGGCGGACAGGAGAAGGTGTATAGGTTCCTTTCCTCAAGTTCTCCCGAAGGGAATCCCAGTTATCATAGAGATGTCTTCGTAGGAATTTTACGGACATTTCATCTATGCCATGACTTCCTTTATTTCGTTCGACTCGCTTTAGTGCGAGAATGAGATTGTCCCGTGACAGAATTTGGTTCATCAACATACTTGGGTTTCCTTTCTTCGTGAATGTGACGTTCTATTTGTGCAAGTTCCACTCCACCCTTCCAAAGTCCCCTGTAGATTCACTACGTCCTCCTTTGGATAAGCCCTTCCGGGTTGTCTGTGTCTGCATGAAATCTTAACGCCTAGTGTCACATTTCTCCTTAATTGTTCCGTCCTTCCCCTTACATTCTCGAGTATGCAGGGTACTATGACTTCTGCTGACTTCTGACCGTTCAGCCATCCATTGCTGAATGGGTTACCAAGAGTGCTTGGCGTTTCGATCAGACCTCCCCGGGTAAGAATGCAGTCTTTCCCTTCATCAATCTGCTTCATTTACTCTGTACCAACTTTGGCAGAAAGGACTTTGTTTTGTTATGCAAACTCATCCATTGATACCTAGCCTCATATGAAGTTCGTGTTCCTCAGACCGAAGGTTTGCCGTCCGCTTCCTTCAGATTCCATGTCGCCACGGACACCCTTGCGTTAGGCTAACTGTTACTTCTGCCTTCACAGTTCGGGACTCTCACCCTATAGACTGCACCCATGCCGGGCACACATAAAAAATTGAGCGGGAAATACCCACTCAATTTTTCTTTAATATTTTATATCCCCTAAGCTTAGGCCAATCCTACAGTATCCCTTTCTGGTTTTCTAATTCCCGGCTTAGGATTATTTTTTCTTTTTGGTTTTTCATTATCTTTCTCATTTTTAATTCCCAGCAAGGTTTGAAGCTCACTTTTGTCTTTTTTATTATCACTGAAATAGTACTCTCCAGTAATTGCCTCTTTTGCTAGTGTTAAAAGCTTTTTTGTTTGTAAAGCATTTCTTTTCAAATTTTGATAGGTAATAGTTTTCTCTTCTTTTTCTATAGCATCTGAAAGACACCTTTGCAACCAATTCTTTAAAATACCCGCACACCCAATGGAATTCTCATATATATATTCCGAGTACTTCTTTAAATCAGGTTCCTTCTCCACAGGTAACAATTTCTGAAAGGTCAATAATAAAGCTTGGAAGTACTTTCTATCTTCAGCATTGGTATAATCATACCTCGGAAAGTGAATTTCCTTAACCCTTCTAGATAACTGACCATCTAAATTGAAAACAGCATTTAAATCATAAGTTCCAAATAAAACAATTTTTGTGGTACTCATGTTTGCTAATGATTTAATAGAATTAAATTGCCTCTGGTTCTGTTCACTGTTACCCCTTTTTTCTGAATTAATTTTAAAAAAGTGCTGAGCTTCATCAATTAGAAGTGCTTTTGTTTTCCTGTTAAAAAATGCACTCTCTATTGATCTACGTAGCTCTGGCGCAGTATTTGCATTAAGGGGGTTGTTACTGTTACTTTTCTTATTTTTCCTATTTTTCTTTTCAATATCAGTAACATCAATCTTATAATCAATTAATGGATCCCTTAATGATGAAAGTACTCTATAATAGAAATCTTTCCAATTGAACTTCCCTAAATCTGGATTTGGAAGCTCTATACCAGAGATAGGGATAATGCTTCTATCTTTCTCAGTTTCTTCTTCCATATCTTTAAGAACAGATAACATTGTTGCAGAAAAGAGTCTGGATTTCCCAACTCCTGATGGTCCAACGACCATAATGATGTTTTGAGAGCCTTTATAAATTTCATTTTTTAATTCATCTGAAACTTGTTTCATTTTTGTATGGCTAACAGTAAAATCATTAAAAAATTTTTCGCGCTCTTTCTTAGATTTTGTTAAAAGCTCTTCTTCAAATAATCTTTGTTTTTTTGTCACCTAAACCAACTCCTCGCAACCCCACAATCATCATATACGCTCTCTGAACAATTGAATCGCCCATAGTTTCACTTTATTTAATCAGGTTTCTTCATTATTAATTATCTTTAAGTCAGGCCTTACAGCTTATAATTTTATCCATTCTCTGTCTTACCATTTAAATACTTATAACACTAAGTTGGCATCGAATCCATTGATTATTAACAAACGCATATAATATTCCAGTATTTAATGGATCAAATTTAACCTCAACCTTAGTATACTCAATCATTGGATCGTTAAATTGTTCGCACCAATAATATAAATAGTTTAATTTAATTCCCCGTCTTGGTTGAACTTTTCTGGTTTTACCTTTTGGGGAAGGTAGTGTCATCAAAATAAAATTTTCGTCATAAGGAATATAGATATTCGGACGTCCGGATACTTCAAAAGAATTAAGGAATATTTCTTTGGGACTTTGTTGAAGTGATAGGTTTATATAATTGTCATATACATTATAAATCCAGTTTTCAAGTCGTTTATTTAAGGTCTCAAGTGTCCATACAACGTAGTTTTTGGAGTCCACAGAATTATTAACCTGCTGTACATTTCTCGTGTTTCCCATAAGGATTTGGATAAATAATTTATTTGTTAAACCAAATAATCTTTCTACCACATTATTAAATCCTGCTTTTAGAAGTGGTCTTTGTTTCGTATGGATTCCATAAGTTGCAAGCAAAGTTTCAAAATCAACACTATTAAATTCCATTCCACTATCTACTACCAAATTTTTTGGAAGCCGGTTATATTTTTTTACGCACTTCCTTATAACCATCATACAACTATTGTAAGAGGGTTCTTCAAAGGTTAGATAAAAGGCAAGAACCCTTCTTGAATAATCATCAATCATTAGTGTTAACCAAAGTCGCTTAGAATGCTTACCATCAATTTCTACTTCTATATCTAATTTGGCATGGTCAATATATACTGTTTCGAAAATACCTTCAGCATATTTCGAAGTAGTAAATTCTAGTTCTTTATAAAATCCCTCATATTTATATAAGGTTCTTCTTCCTTCCTTTCCAAGTCCATACTTTTGCTCATTTGTAATTTCATTTAAAATATCTTCTCGTTCATTCTTAGATTCTGATGAAGGGTATTTTTCAAATAATCTTTTTTCCTTTGTCACCTATATCAACTCCCCAAATATCTCAAGATCGTCGTCATCATAAATATCATCTGTTTCATTAGAATTACTATCTTCCACATTTTCATCATTTGATCTATCGTTGCTTTCAAAGACCTTTAATTCAGGTTTAGTTGAAGCTAAATTTTCATTTATTAATTCTTCTTCTTTTAATTCAGAGTCTATAATATATTGTGCAATCATTTTTGCTGTCACTGTATTGTTTTGTGAATATAATTTATTCTTTTGCCTGATTTCTTCTGTAATAATTTTCATTTGTTTTTCACTTTTACCATATAAATATTTGTAACCTTCAGATTGGCATTCTACCCATTGATCTCCTACATATGCATATGCAATTCCAATATTGAAAGGATCATATTTTACTTCAACTTGGGAATTTTCAATTTTTGGATTTCTGAATTGGTCACACCAATAATATGAATATGATAATTTAATACCTTTACCCGGATGTACTTTTCTAGTTTTTCCTTTTGGAGATGGTAATGTCATTAAAATAAAAGTATCATCATAAGAAATATAGGTATTCGGACGACTTCCAGAAACATTAATTGATTCTTCATATGATTCTTTTGGACTTTGATGAAGCGATGGATTTATTTTATTGTCATAAACTATATTAAACCAGTTCTCAAGGGCTTCATTTAAAGTTTCTAGTGTCCAAATTGCATGGTTTTTCGGATTTACTGATTTAGTAACTTGTCTTACATTTTTTGTTAATTGTGTGTTTCCAGCAAGGTTATGAATAAACAATTTATTAGCTATGCCGAATAATCTTTCCACATCATTTCCATATCTTGATTTTGCAGCAGGTCTCTGTTTCTTGTGAACACCGTAAAAGGCCAGTAAAGACTCAAAATATACACTATGAAATTCTTTTCCCCCATCCAGAACAAGGAAGTTAGGTAGTCGGTTATAATTCTTTACACATTCTCTAATAATCATCATGCAACTCCGGTATGAAGGTGGTTCAAATGTTAGATAAAAGGCAAGGACCCTTCTAGAAAAGGCATCAATCATCACGGTAAGCCACGGTCTCATGGTCTTATGACTAGTAAGTTTTAGTTCAATATCTAGCTCAGTATGATCAATATGCGCCAGTTCGAAAATACGCTCCCCATGCTTCGGAGTAGTAAATTCTAATTCAGTATAAAATTCCTCAAACTTATATGCTGCTCTTCTTCCTTTTCTAGATTCTGCTACTTCATATTTAGAAAGATTATTAATCGCAGTACACAATGTTTGGTATGATGGTGGATCAATATTAAGTTCTTCACATTTAACTAACAATTCACGATAAACTTGTTTCGCTGTTTTAGACTTAATGTTTTTATAACTTTGATCAATTACATCATTCATTATTTTTTCTGTTTCCGGTGGCAATTTCGAATTTTTATTTCCTTTTTTTTTTGTTCTGGGAAGAAGTCCGACAAAACCATTTCCATATAATTCTTCTGCATCATTGTATTTTTTTACCCAATTTCTGAGACTTCTTCTAGTAACATTTAAATGAACATTGTCTCCGTTTAGATACTTTGTAACAATTTCATATTTCTTATTTGCCTCTTCTAAGTCCTTTTCACTAGCTTCTGCAATCATCTTATTTAATTTATTACTTTCTTTCTTGTTATTACTTTCCACAGCCTTTATATAACCTTCTGATATATATGATTCAAACAAGTGGATTGGTAATTCAGCATGTTCATTTGTACTTTTTGAATATAAAAACACTTTTTTATTGCCACTGTCGTAATTTAAGATAGTCCAAGCACTATCTCCCCATAAAATACTGTTCCCATTTTTTATTTCAATCATCTTAGGTGAAATTCTTTTTCTACTTGATTTTTCAATTATCGAAAAACCCTTATGCTGTTCTTTATTTAGATATACCTTTACACTCTCTGGTTCGGTTATTAAATCGTTGTACAAATCAATATAGATGATGTTATTTGCTATTAAGTCATATATATCATCAGAGGTAAATTGTTCCTCTGCATTTTGAATAAGCTCTAGTATGGTTATACCGGGCGCTGATATTATTGCCTCCTTAATCTTTGCAATAATTTGATCTTCGGGTATATGCCCATTGGTAATATAATCTTCCAGAAATTCAAGGTTACGTTGAAGTATCCAATTAATCTCAGATGACGAACGTACAAGAAAATCCAAACCAAACTGTATTGCATAATTTTTTCCAAGTGCGAATTCCCATCTTCCATTATTTCTAAAATATCTGTCTGGTTTTTCCTGAGACTTCTTAATAAGGTGTTCTTCTGTCTTGCACTCTACCCAATAGGCTCTTTTCTTTTCGATTACAAAAAAATCTGCTGTATACCAATAAGCCATTTTTCTATTTTTGTCTTTCTTACTTTGAAAATAATTCATTTTTATTTTGGGTGGCTGATCATAATACTCCAAAACATCATCATTAAATTCCATCATATAGATAGTTGGTAATTCAACCTTGTGACTTTCAAATTGAATGGTAACTCCCATCTTTTTACTACTATACCTTCCGCTAACGTTATTTCTACCTCCCCCAACCCGTCTTGCAGGAGGGGACTGTCTTATACGTTGAATTTCCTTCTTTGCCTCTTCCGTTAAGTCCATTCTTGCTGCCCATTCTTCAAATTCACTTGAACTCATCATTTAAATATGTCCTCCTATTCTTATACTCATAACCACTTTGTACTAATAAAAATTTCCAATAATCTTGTAAAACCTTTTCTTTTAAAACCCCATTTTTATTAATCTTTTCTTCAATTTTTCTACGACTAGGATATAATCCTTCACATTTCAACTCATTAAAGGCTAGCTTAATTTGTTCTTTTAACCTTTTAATTCTCAGCTCTGACTTTTCTTTTGTATAGTCGTAATATCTCCTCGATATTTGTTTACAAAGATCCGGAAAATTTCTGTACAATACTCTCTTATCCCGACCAATTACTTTTGCAACTGAATTCATCGATATTGGAGTATCTGTACTTAAATGTTCAATCAGTTTTTTCTCAATCACATCATAATTAAGTGGTTTTCGAATTTGTTTTGTTTTATTATTAATGACCCGCTTGTCATTAATTTGAAATATATTAACATCTAGTTTTTGAGATTCTAAGAGGAAATCTAAAATTTCTTTATTTAATTTAAAACATATTTTTAGTATGTTATCTAAAGAAGGAAAGTTTTGACCATATAGCCAATATCGGAGAGTGCTTTTTGGGATACTTAGGTGTCTTGAAAAACCCGCAACATTATTTGAAAAACGTTCTTCATTTATTACTTTCAATTTGTTTATAAATGTACGCTTAAAACTTTGAACATCTATCGTGTTATGATTTATTGATAAAATATCCTTCACATTTTCATAAACATAAAGTTCCCACCTGAATTTTTCTAGATTGATCCTTTTGCTTTCACTTTCTTGGGCTAATATAGAGGAACAATTTGGACAATAGCCGGGAACCATTTGCCTGCGTATGATATCAACTTTCTTTTTACATATAGGACATCTATCAACTAAAAAACGACTATGTTTTTTGCAAATCTCTACAGGTTTTAAATGCCATATCAGCGGATAATATATAACCTCTCCATCCTTCTCCCAAGTTCTAATACAGTCAGGACACCAAGTGAGTGTATCCTTCAGTAAATTTCTCAATGGAATGAATTCTTTTAGGTTGTACAAGGTTAAATTAATTAGGTCATCTCTGGATGTTAACTTCTCAACTGTCCATGCAAGTTCAACAGCAATTTCCATGTATCCATTTACAGTTTTTGCCTTTTCATAAAAGCGGTTCCCTCCATAAGCTGAAGCCCGTTCTAAATAACTCTTATTCATTTCAGGAAAAATCATCTTATTGAATAAATGACCAACAGAGAGGTTGTGTTCATATGCTACCCTAATTAAATAACTGCTCAGGCTTTCAACTAACTCAGTTTGCAAACCAATTGGTTCAATACTGTATAAATCACTTCTAGAATCTAAATTTATTTCTATCATTCTATTACACCCCATAAATTTAATAGATTAATAGTTATTATTGCCATATAGAACATTTAACTATTCACCTTTTCCATATCAGGTCGTTTTACGGGCTTAAACGGTCTGTTTTGGGCCTTATTTGGATTAAAGTAAGGTATTTTTGTATTTATTCACACATGAAAATAAGGTTTAAATATACGATTTAGAGTACATTTAGACCTTATTTTTAAATTAAAATAAAAAAATTATAGTTAGCTATTCGAATAGCTTTTTTAATAGAGTATAATACTTAAAATTATCTTAGGAGGTTTAATAAATGCTATCATTTAGAGCTGTTTTTACTATGGAAGAGGAAAAAAATAATTATAATTGTGTAGATGTAACTTGGTACGATTGTCCAATTGACGAACCGTTTAACTACGAATACTTCGAAAATGAATCAAATAGTTATATTGCATGGACAGAGGACCTTATTAATTTTCACCGATGGATTTTCAAATATTTTTATCAAGGTTATGTACTCCAACAATTTGAGTTGATAATATACCAAGACCATAATCAGACTGAAGATGAAGTCCTATTCTCGATTCCACATTTTAATATTAAATATAAGGATTGTTTAAATATAATTCACGATGGATTAGTTAACTATAATAGAGATATAGTAGAGATAAACTTTATTATATCAGTGCAAAATTATGAGCATATTTTTAATAGAATCATTCTCTTTCAAAATCATTGGTTAAGATTGGCAAATATAAGTAGTAACAAAGAAAATGAATTAATTGAGAATGACCTTATATTTGACTTACCATTCCTGATATATTTTGCAAATAGCATAGAGGAATTTAAAGAAATAATTAATAAGGTCATCAACCATTTCAATGGTATATTTAAACTATTAAACAAGAATAGTAATGACCGAAACCTAAGAAAGATCAAAAATATATTGGTACTACTATTAGATGATTTAAGAAATGAGGAAAGAAATATAAATGAATTTAGTTGGATGTTTAAAATCAACGGGAATGAAATTCATAAAGAAAATAAAGATGATATCGAACTACTTCTTCCACTCGAAGGAGAATTCGATGATAATTTACCTCTCTAATTTATATTAAACTATATTAATTAGCTGTCCATGCAGAACTTAACGGCTCTTTGGGCAGCTTTTTTTATGACAAAAACAATTAATTACATACCCTTTATGACATCTTTGCTGTTCTAAAACATAGCGCATTGAAATCATTGTCATTTAATAACTACATAAATTATAATCATATAGAATTCTAAAAGGTTATATAGAAGGAGACAGTAATATGAATAAAAGGATAAAAAGAAATAGAATTCGTTGTAAATGCTGCGGGGATATTATTGAATCAAGACAAATATATGATTTTCAACAATGTTCATGCAAAACGGTAGCGGTTGACGGTGGACTAGAGTATGCCAAAAGAATTTTTCCAAGTAATCCACCTGAAAAATTTTATGATGAATTAGTAGAATATGAATGATTCCGTATATACTTGACGAACTTAGACTGATTCCACTAGTATAATTATTGCTGTTATTGCTGTTCTAATCTAGGTAATCGGTTGGTGAATTTCGAAAGATGCCGTTGCCGTATTAATGGGGGTACTCAAAAGAATGTTGAGAACGATAGAACAATAATTAAGCATAAAGGTATAGGCCACAAAACCTTATACAACTGAATCATTTCTTAGATATGTGAATAATAATAATAAATCTCTCTTATAATTCAACTACTACAAAAAGAACCTATCCGATTTGCGGATAGATCCCTAATTTAAAAATTATTCTACTGGTGACAATTCACTTTCCGTTACCCATTTGTGGTTTTTAACCTCTTCTCCAGAATCGGTAGCTACAAAATCAACCATATATACGGTTGTCTCTTCCGCTGAATCGATTACTGCAGTTGCACCGTCCATACCCTCCATGTGATCTGCATTAAGAGTTACTTCGTTTCCCGGTTCAAAAGGTTCATCTCCTGCTTCTTCAATCTCTTCATGAATAACCCATTTATGATTTTCTACCGGATCTCCACCAGTCGTTGGTGTGTAGGAAATAGTATATACCGTCGTATCATATGCGCCAACAATCGTCGCCTCAGCACCATTCATACCCGGCATATGATCGGATTCAATAATTGCTTGGCCGCCAACCTCATAAGTTGGGTTATCCGCTTCTTGTAAGCCTTCGGGAACTTCGCCAGTACTAGAATGGTTCATACCAGAATGATCCATGCCTTCCATATCTTCATTGGTATCAGATTCTTCCATATCCATTTCATCATTATTGGATTCCACATTTTCTTCCGAATTAGGTTCGGTTTCTGTATTCTCCTCTTCATTAGCACCTGCACATGCAGATAAGATAAGTACTGTGAATATAGTAATTATCCCTATTATGATTTTTCTACTTTGCATTTAAATAATCCCTCCTAATATAATAAAGCTTGCCTATATTCTAACCAGTAAATTTGCAGATTATATGCAGACTTCGCAAAATATGAATTACGATTTCTATAATAAATCTTCATCCCTTTTCCAAGTGGATACAAAAGGTTATGAAAAATACAGTCATTGAATATCAATGACATTTCAGTAGAATAATCCATTTTATACTCAACATCTAAATTAAATAGTGATTAGTTTTTACTCCAATTATGCATTATTTCTCGATATTTGTTCGGTATGATAATTGCGAGAGATTGAATCGTAAGGGAAGGAGGAAAATGTATTAAAGGTTGTTTTCTCACTCGTAGTGATTACAACTAAATAACACATCTGAAGTCTAAATGCAAAGAACGAACGAATAAAGGAGCGACCAAATGAAAAAAATTATATTGGCAGGTGCAGGCTTGTTGCTAATATTGACGGGTTGCACAAACGTCACAACAGAACAACAATCTGGAGAACAAACTTCTGAAGAAATGCAACATGAAGAAAATATGGATATGAACCACGAGAACATGGAAGGTATGGAAGAACACATGGACCATGATAATATTCCCTCTCTTCAAGCCTCCAAAGGCACTCAGGAGTTAGTAATACCACCCCTGCTGGAAAAACAGAAGGACTCAGACTTCGATTATGAGGTGGTCGCACAAGAAGGCACGACGCAATTCTTTGATGGTTCTCTAACCAATACTTACGGATATAATGGGAATTTGTTGGGACCGACTTTACAGCTTAAAGAGGGGGAGACCGTAAAAGTGAAAGTTAGGAATGAGTTAAATGAACCAACAACATTTCACTGGCACGGTCTTGAAGTACCGGGAAGTGAAGATGGTGGTCCGAGTGATGTAATCCAGCCGGGTGAAAGTAAAGTCGTAACCTTAAAAGCAGATCAGCCGGCAGCGACATTGTGGTATCACCCACATCCACATGAAATGACTGCTGAACAAGTGTTCAAAGGGCTTGCAGGAATGCTCTATGTGGAGGAGACGGATGAAGAAGCTCCTGCTTTGCCTCATACTTATGGTGTAGATGATATCCCTCTCATTTTTCAGGATCGTCTCTTTGACGAAAACAAGCAACTGGATTATAAGAATCTGATGAACAACGATGGAACAATCGGGGATGTATCGCTCGTTAACGGTACGGTCAATCCGAAACTGACTGTGACAAAACCGCTGATGCGTTTTCGAATCCTTAACGGTGCGAATGCCCGAAATTACACGTTCCGTTTAAGCAATGATGCCTCATTCACCCAAATTGCTTCGGATGGCGGGTTGTTGCGTGAGCCAGTTGAAACAGATGAGATTACTTTATCCCCATCGGAACGTGCAGAAATCCTAATTGACTTTTCTGCGATGGAATCCGATGAGCCAATTGCCATCACTGATGAGGAAGGTAATGCCCTATTGCCTTTTGATTTGGAATATGATGGCGAAATGAAAAAGATGGAATCCATATCTTGGCCAGACAACACTACCTTCCTTTCAGAAGAAGAGAAATCCTTGCCAGTTACCAAGGAAATCGAATTGTTTGGAATGATGGATAAGGTCACCATTAACGGCAAGAAATTCGATCCTGACCGGATTGACTTACGGCAAAAGAAAAGAGTCCTGGAAGTTTGGGAAGTTTATAACAAGCCAGACGAAATGGGGGGAATGCTACATCCATTCCATATTCATGGTACTCAGTTCAAAATCATATCGCGTGATGGAAGGGAACCAGCTCCGAATGAACTAGGTCTGAAAGATAGTGTTCTTATTGAACCGGGCGAACGAGTCAGACTGCTCGTCACCTTTCCGGAAGAGGGAATCTATATGTACCATTGCCATATTCTAGAGCATGAAGATAACGGTATGATGGGGCAGGTAGAAGTATACTAATTTTACGGAGTAAACATTAAGAAGGGCTGTACGGAATTGTTTTGGATTACGTACAGCCCCTCTCTATTCCATTGACAATTCGCTCTATGACATTGGTTAAAGCTGAAGGTGTCTTAATGATTATTAATTATTTAGGTATCCTTGAAATCATCTACTGTCGTCTTAGAAAAATTCCACTAAAAATATAAATATTAGAATTTTAATTAACAGTTTAAAATATTTTCATATGATATAATAATAGTAAATTTGTATCTAAATAACTTTTTTGCTTTAGGGAAAAAGAGGAGTAGAGGTGAGATGTTTTGTGTTTTTCCTATAGTTTTATTGAACAACAAACTCATGAAATGTCCAAAAAGATATGGGATAGCTCCTTATACAAATTAATTAGGATTGACTTCGCAGGCGGCAACTGTTTTAAGGTCCAAAGTAATTTAAGTGATCGGGTAAGTCTTGAAACGGAAATGGGGAATAAGTCCACTTTAATTACAAAGGTCATTTTGGAAGACATAGAAGGAAAGCTTTATTCTATTGAACCGAATGACAATGGGTTAAGATTTGCAAAAGGAGAACTCACTTATAAAGAGTATAAAAATCTTCAAGAGAAAGGGAACGCTCTTTGGATTACAATCTTTATTGTTGGGTTTTTATTAATTTTTACGTTGATGTCTGTGTTGGTAAAGTTTGTTCTTTAACACTATCTAATTTCTAAGGATTAACATATTGGTTTCCTTAGTGAAACTAACATTATTTCATCCAAATATAAAACTACCCTTACACCTCATGAAATGTATATTAAAAGGCTGGTCTTCTCTGTGAAAAGACCAGCCTTTTTCATATATTTAGGCAACATCATAGCCTTGTTCTTCAATTGCTTCTTTCATGGCGTCAACATTTACCTTCGATTCATCAAAAGTAACATCTACTTTACCAGCTTCTAAATTAACCTCAGCTGCTGATACGCCTTCTAATTTTTTCAATGCACCTTCAACTGACATTTTGCAGTGACCACATGACATGCCTTGAACTTCTAATGTTTTCTGTTCCATAACCTTTTCACCTCCTTTAAATTAGATTTTTATATTTTCACTCGTTTAAGACGAAGTGAGTTAGTAACAACACTTACTGAACTTAACGCCATTGCTGCACCAGCAATCCACGGTGCAAGTAATCCAATTGCAGCAACTGGTATTCCGGCTGTATTATATCCGAATGCCCAGAAAAGGTTCTGACGGATATTTCGAATCGTTGCATGACTGATTTTAATTGCTTTCGGTATAAGCAATAGCTCACCACCAAGAATCGTAACATCAGCAGCTTCAATAGCCACCTCTGTACCAGTTCCAATAGCAATTCCAATATCTGCCGTAACAAGTGCAGGTGCATCGTTTACACCATCTCCAACCATTGCAACTTTCTTGCCTTGTTCTTGAATTTCTTTTACTTTAGCTGCTTTTTCTTCAGGTAATACTTCAGCAATTACTTGGTCGATACCAACTTGTTTTGCAATTGCTTTCGCTGTCCTTTCATTATCACCTGTTAGCATAAACACTTCTATCCCTAAGTCTTTTAATTGTTTAATAGCTTCTGGAGCCGTTTCTTTTATAGTATCTGCAACAGCAACTGTTCCCCGGTACTCACCATCAATGGCAATTAACATGGCTGTTTTACCGTCTATTTCATATTGCACCAATTTTTCTTCATAACCTGTTATATCCACTTGATGATCTTTCATTAGCTTTCTATTACCAACAAGAATGTTTTTTCCAGAAATTGCTGCTTCAATACCATGACCCGGTACTGCCTCGAAATGTTCTACATCTAAAAAGTCGATATTATTCTCTGTAGCGTATGCAACAATTGCTTCTGCAAGTGGATGTTCGGACCCTTTTTCCGCACTAGCTAATAATTGAAATGCTTCCTCATCACCTGAAAAATCAGTTACTTCCGGTTTCCCTTTTGTAATTGTACCTGTCTTATCAAGTACAATTGCTTCTAATTTATGTGTACCCTCTAGGTGTTCTCCACCTTTGAATAAAATCCCACTTTCTGCAGCCTTTCCTGTTCCAACCATAATGGACGTTGGGGTTGCGAGTCCTAAAGCACATGGACAAGCGATAACAAGTACAGCAATCGCCGCAAATAAAGCAGATTCCATTTGTCCGGGTTGAACTAAAGTAATCCATATAATAAAGGTTAAGATAGCAATACCGACGACTATCGGAACAAAATAACCTGAAATAACGTCAGCTAATCGTTGTATTGGAGCCTTTGATCCTTGGGCTTCTTCAACAACCTTGACAATAGATGCTAATGCTGTATCTTTTCCTACTTTTGTTGCTTCCATTTCAATGGAACCATTTTTATTAATAGTAGAACCAATTAATTGTTCCCCTAAATCTTTTTCAATCGGAATTGATTCACCTGTAAGCATAGATTCATCAACAGAAGTTCTTCCCTTAATAACAATACCATCTACAGGTATTTTCTCTCCCGGTTTTACAATTAAATGATCACCAACAACTACATCGCTGGCAGGAATCAGTATTTCTTTACCATCTCGAATTACACGAGCTTCTTTTGCTTGCAAATTGAGTAGTTTAGATAAAGCATTTGTTGTTTGACTTTTGGCTCTAGCTTCTAAATATTTACCGAATAAAATTAATGTGATTATTACAGCACTTGTTTCAAAATATAAATGCGGCATATATTCTGGATTTCCAATTGTCATGAATGCTTCATATAAACTATAAAAATAAGCAGCACTTGTACCTAAAGCAACAAGTACATCCATGTTTGCTCCACCATTTTTTAAGTTCTTATAAGCCCCAACATAAAACTGCCAGCCGATAATAAATTGAACTGGTGTTGCTAAAGCAAACTGGAACCAAGGATTCATGAAGATATCTGGTATACTCATGCCAAATAAATGTACAAGCATCGTAACTAATAAAGGTGAAGTAAGGATAGCTGAAACGATTAATTTGGTCTTCATATCTTTTAATTGTTTTTCTTTATAAGATTGCTTTTCTTTAGCCTCTTCCTTGGGTTTAGCATCATAGCCAGTATTTTTGATTTTATCAATCAAAGATTTTACATCAATTAACCCCGGATTATATTCAATCGATGCACTTTCTGTCGTTAGGTTAACAGTTGCAAGTTTTACTCCATCTTGTTTGTTCAATACTTTTTCAATACGGGTAGAGCAAGCCGCACAGGTCATCCCAAAGACATCTAGGTCCGCTTTCTCCGTTAGAACACCATACCCTACATTCTCTATTTTTTTCGTTATATCATCAACAGAGGTTTTCTCCGGGTCATAATCTATCGTTGCCTTTTCAGTTGTTAAATTAACTTGAGCCTTAACCCCATCCATTTTATTCAAAACCTTTTCAACACGATTAGAACAAGCTGCACAGGTCATCCCTGTTACACCAAGTGTTGTATGATTTGTTTCACTCATAATAATTCCCTCCTTACTTGGAAAATTGTTTCATGACAGTCATTAATTCCTCAATCGTTTCCTTTCCTTCACCTTGTTTAATAGCATCACTAACACAATGGTTAATGTGTCTTTCTGTGATAGAAAATCCTACATTTTTTAGTGCTGATTGAATGGCACTAATTTGTACTAAAATATCTACACAATATCGATCATCTTCAACCATTTTCTGTATCCCACGAACTTGACCCTCAATTCGTTTCAAACGATTAATCGTTTTCTGTATTTCATCTTTCGTTCTTGGTTTACTTGGGTGATCATGTAAGAATCTCTCTTCCAAATGAATCACTTCCTTTTCTTTTATATATTTACTATACCCCCGTACAGTATATTTGTCAATAGGGAAACTTAACTTTTGAAAACATCTTTTAATATTTTACACTTTTTGATGTTAGATATTTTCTTACATAGCCACTAATGGTAAATTGTTATCCAAGGTCTATTATTAGCTTTTTAATTGTTCTTTACCTATCCGTTTTAAAAATTTATGGAATGTCTCCCGTTTTTTCCCCTTTTCAGCATATACAGCAATTATTTTTTCCACTGTATCGTATAATTCTTCTGGTGTTAAATTTTCTTTCAGTAAAGAACCTACCTCAGCATCTTTTCCTTTCGCTTTACCACCAACATATAAATTATAATGATCTTTATACTTCATTACACCTATGTCACTTAAAATTGGTTCACCACAACCAATGATACAACCTGTATAAGCAACTTTTAGGGTAAATGGTACAGGTTTTCCTGCTATACGGCGATTTATTTCTTTTGCCACTGGCATCCCTTCCCTTTCTTCCCCTTTGCAAAAATTACAGGTTCTCAAGCTCTTTACGTAATTTCCAACTGGATAACATTTTAAACCAACACTTTCGAATTCTTTAATTACTACATCTTTATTATCCTTTGGAATCTCTATATAGAGTTGTTGAAAGGTGGTTAACTCCAGTTCATCTTCCTCATTCATGTATTTTGAGATTGTCATAAGTTGCTTGGAATTGAGTTTGGCACCAAACCCTATTCCACCATTCACGGCGATTTTTATTTTATTCTCCATATTCTTATCTCCCCTATTTTCAATAATCTTGTATCAATGGATAAAATATATCTATATACAAATTAAACAGAACTTTGATGCAAACATCCTCCCACCATATAATACTATACCCCCCTAATGTATGTAAAGTGATAAAAGGGGAGAAAATTTCTGCTAAACAATATTATGAGATTCTTTATCCTCATTATTGTTAGTACCTTTAATTAATTTTTGCTGAAATCTGCACAAAAAATGGACATATTTTTTATATGTTAGTTAATGGAAAAAACTATTAAATTCAAAGTGAGTGAGTTGATATGTTCGATCTCTTTAATGAAATAGGCATTATGCTAAATGGACCACTTCAGCAAATTGCATATGGATATGAACACATTCCACTGTTATTTGCATTTTTTCTAGGGTTAATTGGCGCCGTTGCTCCTTGTCAGCTAACAGGCAATATCAGTGCAATGACTATTTATGGTAACAGATCGTTAGTTGAAAAAGTCCCTTGGTTACACGTATTTCTATTTGTTTTAGGTAAGGTAGTTGTTTTTTCAATAATCGGTTTAGTAATTTGGTTACTTGGGAAGGAAATACACAGTACTTTAACACAAATGTTCCCGATTCTAAGAAAGGCAATTGGGCCATTACTTATACTGGTTGGTTTATTTATGATAGGGTTATTTAGCTGGAGAAAAACAGGGAAAATGTTTAAAATACCCACTAAATTTAAAGATAGTTATCTAGGAAGCTTTTTAATGGGTGCGAGTTTTACGTTAGCATTTTGCCCTACAATGTTTGTATTATTTATACTAACCTTAATGCCAGTTGTATTAGAAACATCATATGGATTTGTATTACCTTCTGTATTTGGAATTGGAACCTCACTTCCACTTTTATTAATTATTTTTCTTATTTGGTATTTTGGGGCAAGTGGCATTATATTAAAGAGAAGCAGAAAAATAGGGTCACTAGTGCAGAAACTTGCAGGAGTTATCATTCTTATTATAGGTATTCTGGATACTTTAACTTACTGGTAAAAGAGGTCAATTATGTTTAATAAATTATCCTTAAAAATTGGACTATTATTCTTTGTGTTCATGTTAATTATCGAGGTTTTTGTTTATTTTATTCTATATACAAATATAGCAAATGAACGTATTGATGAAGTGATGGATAGTTTATTAGCTCGTGCCAATACACATAGTGCTGTCTTGGAAAATAACTTTGATTCATCAACGTTGGAGCATGTTGCTATCATGGAGTCGGAATCGGAATTTTCTGTTATTATTACCGATGCCAATGGTAACATCATCATTAATTCCGATCCTGTTGAAAAGGAAATGTTTGAAGTAATTGATCATACGGATTATAAGGATATACCCAGTGTAGGAAAAGTAGTAGAACAACGCTGGTCAGAAAAACAATATATAGCGGTTGATAGCCCTATTACTATTGATGAAGAACATCAAGGGCATGTCTTTATGTTTGCTAATACCAATATTGTAAAAAATATGGTTAATCATTTGAGTGATCAATTTGTCATAGTTGGACTAATCACCATTGTTCTAACAATTTTTACCGTCTTTATTCTTTCTCGTTTTATTACGTTACCATTAATGAAAATGAAAGAAGCCACAGAACAACTAAGCAAGGGAAAAAATAAAGTGGAATTACATAAGGAACGAAAAGATGAACTAGGAGAATTAGCTGGTTCTATCATGAAGCTATCTAGTGATCTAGAACGATTAAAAAATGACAGAAATGAATTTTTGGCAAGTATCTCCCATGAACTTAGAACGCCATTAACTTATATAAAAGGATATGCGGATATTATAAATAAGCAAGAAATAACAGATGAAGAAAGAAAAGAATATCTGGATATTATACGGGAAGAAACAGAGCATTTGACAGTTCTAGTTAAAAATCTATTTGACCTTGCTAGAATGGATGAGAATAAGTTTGTAATTAATCGAAAAAATGTTAATTTTAGACAACTAATCCAAACGATTGAAGAACGAATTTCTCCAGTACTGGAAGAAAAAAATATTACACTTTTTGCTTCATGTCCAGTAGATATCATAGGTAATATTGATCCCGATAGAATCCAACAAGTTTTATTAAATATACTGGATAATGCCAGAAAACATACACCCGAAGGAAAGTCTATATCATTAGAGGTAAACCAGTATGATAGAGAAATTAGTATAACTATTTCAGATGAAGGAGAAGGAATTCCAAAAGAAGAGTTACCTTATCTATTTGAACGGTTATACCGTGTAGAAAAGTCGCGTTCCAGAGAAAGTGGTGGAACGGGATTAGGATTAGCTATTGCAAAAGAAATTATAGAATCTCACGGAGGTACGATTGAAATCGAAAGTGAACTTGGAAAGGGTACAAGAGTTATTGTTCATTTAATAAGAGGTGAATATAATGGTTAAAGCTCTATTAGTAGATGATGAAAAACGAATGCTAGATTTATTAGCGTTATATTTGAGACCACATAGTTATATATGTAAAAAAGCTATTAGTGCTAAAGAAGCGTTATCGTTTTTAAAAGAAGAAACTTTTGACATAGTACTTATAGATATTATGATGCCTGAAATGAACGGCTGGGAGTTATGCCAAGAAATTAGAAAGGATTCGGACATACCTATCATCATGGTAACTGCTCGTGAACAGAAAGAGGATATTGTAAAAGGGTTAAAATTAGGTGCAGATGATTATGTAACGAAACCCTTTGACGAAGATGAGCTATTAGCAAGAATAGAAGCGGTATTACGTAGAATGAAACCTGCGAGGAAGATTGAAGTAAATGGTCTCTTATGGAATGAAGATGAGTTTGAGTTATCATATAAAAATAATACATTAAAGTTAACGCCAAAGGAATTTACAATGCTAGGTTATTTTATAAGAAAACCAAACCAAGTGTTTACTAGAGAACAATTAATTGAATTAATTTGGGGATACGATTCACACACAGAAGGAAGAACAGTTGATTCCCATGTACGGAACATGCGAGATAAAATTCGGCAATCTGGATTTCCAATCGATGATTATTTAATAACTGTTTGGGGTATTGGATACAAATGGATAAACAAGCCTTCATTATAGGTATAAAAAAAGGTCTTTAATACAAATGTAAAAAAAGACCTTTTGTTTTGACACAAAACTTTTACAAAAATCAAAGCCTTATTAATACCATACAGAGGTATAGTATTGTATAGTATGGATAGAAGGATGAAAAATACAGAAAATAATAGGAAATTCATCAAAATATCCGTACCAAAGGAGGAGTAATAATGAAGAACAAAGGAAATGAAGAGAATCCACACAATCACAATAAGCATAGAGAACATGACCATCATAATCATAAACAACATGAGGAACAAAAACATCTCAGCCATCAACATCATAATCATGAACATGAAGATATGCATGGTTATCACAAACATGGACATGGAGAACAAAAAAATCACGATCACAGTCATGGACATAGTGGGCATCATGGTGGGCATGGTGGACACGGCGGACATCACGAACATATGGTAGAAGATTTTAAGAAACGTTTTTGGATATCCCTTGTTTTATCAATTCCTATTTTATACTTATCCCCAATGATTCAAATGCTGTTTGGATATGAGGTAAATTTCACAGGTGATACCCTCTTACTTTTCTTGCTTTCCACAATTGTCTTTTTCTATGGTGGAAAACCATTTTTACTTGGTGCATGGGATGAGTTAAAGGAGAAATCTCCTGCAATGATGATGTTAATTTCTTTAGCTATCATCGCCGCTTATGTATATAGCACACTGACAGCATTCTTTATAGAAGGCAGTGATTTCTTCTTTGAACTAGCTACTCTTATTGTAATTATGTTGTTAGGACATTGGATAGAAATGAAATCCCTTATGGGTGCTTCAAAGGCATTGGAAGAGCTAATCAAGTTAATGCCAAAAGAGGCCCATAAACTGGACAAATCCGGAAATATTGTTGAGGTAACAGTCGAAGATTTACAACCGGGTGACCAAATTTTAGTTAAATCGGGTGAAAAGATTCCAATTGATGGTGAAATTTACGAAGGAGAATCTACCGTCGATGAGTCGATGCTTACTGGAGAATCTGTCCCTGTTGAAAAAGCGCCCGGAATGGAAGCGATAGGTGGTTCCGTCAATGGTGATGGTGTATTAAAAATTAAGGTAAGTAAAACAGGAAATGACACCTACCTATCCCAAGTTATTAAATTGGTAAGCGATGCAGAAAAATCGAAATCAAAGGCCCAAGGCTTTGCGGATATTGCTGCTAAATGGTTATTCTATGTTGCTCTTGTAGTAGGGATTATAACCTTTGCAGTTTGGTGGACTAACGGGGATTTAGATTTTGCTTTGGAACGAATGGTTACCGTTTTAATTATTGCTTGTCCACATGCCCTTGGTTTGGCAACACCACTAGTAACGTCTAGATCTACTTCCATTGCAGCTAAAAACGGCTTGTTAATTCGGAATAGAGTAGCATTTGAAAGTGCATTTAAAGTGGACCGCGTGGTGTTTGACAAAACAGGAACACTTACGGAAGGTAATTTTGGTGTTACAGATATCCATCCAAGCGAGGGTATTAGTGAAGAAGAATTATTGAAATTAGCTTATTCTGTTGAAACACAATCAGACCATCCAATTGCTAAAGGAATTGTGAAAGAAGGAAATGATCGTAATTTGAAACCCTTTGATGTTAAGGATTATCAGAATTTAACTGGGAAAGGGTTAGTAGCTAAAATCGGTGATGCAGAAATTGCTGTTATTAGTCCCGGTGCTATGAAAGCAAATAAAATTTCTTTTGATGAAAAAACTTATGACCAACTGGCTTTACAGGGGAAAACAGTCGTATTTGTCCTTAAAAGTAATGTCTTACAAGGAATGATAGCCCTAGCCGATATCATCCGTGAATCTTCTTATAAAGTTATTAAAGAATTAAATGACCGTGGTATAGAGACGGTTATGATGACTGGTGACAACACACGTGTAGCAAATTATGTAGGAGAAAAACTGGGTATTTCCAAAGTCATCGCTGAAGTACTTCCGCATGAGAAATCAAATAACGTGAAATATTTAAAACAAAACGGAAAAAAAGTGGCGATGATTGGAGATGGTATTAATGATGCCCCCGCTTTAGCGGAAGCTGATTTGGGAATTGCTATTGGTGCGGGTACAGACGTTGCGATTGAAACAGCTGATGTTATACTAGTTAACAGTAATCCAGTAGACATTTTAAATATCATAAAATTGTCTAAGGCAAGTCGCAGGAAAATGGTTCAAAATTTAGGATGGGCCGCAGGGTATAACATCATTGCTATTCCTTTAGCTGCAGGTGTATTGTACAATGTTGGGTTTGTCATAACCCCTGCCGTTGGAGCTGCAGTTATGTCACTTAGTACCATTATTTGTGCAATAAACGCTCAATTATTAAAAATCGATTAATAGAAATAAATAGTTTCTGTTTGGCTAAGCATGTATGGTATTGCTTAGCCTTTTATTTTTCTGTAGGTAAATTTCTGTTCATAAATAGTACAAAGAATCTGCTTAATTTCTGCAAACTTATAACGTAATCTAACAGAGAATGTCTTTAGATAATACCACCGTTATACTATATTTCTATAAGGAGTGATACATTCTTATGAGTTTGGAGGAAACAAAAAAGAAGAAGAAAAATAAAAGGAAAAATCGATTAATTTTTAGAACTTCTATATTAATTGTTATGGTTGGAGCTATTATATTTGCATTAGTGTCCAATATACAAGCGGATAAAACCATTTATCAAGTCGGAGATGAAGCACCTGACTTTGAATTAAAGCAAATTAATAAAAATAATGAATTAGAATCTATACAGCTTAGTGATTTTAAGGGACAGGGTGTGATGTTAAACTTTTGGGGTACTTGGTGTAAACCATGCGAAGATGAAATGCCTTACATGCAAGAACTTTATCCCGTATATAAAGAAAGAGGAGTTGAAATTATTGCAGTTAGTTTAGATAGTACAGAATTGGTTGTTGATCGTTTTATTGATAAATATGATCTAACCTTTCCAATTCCCCATGATAAAACAGGAGAAGTAAGGGATCTATACAAAATAGGACCAATTCCAAGTTCCATATTCATTAATCCGGATGGAAAAATTCATAGAGTTGTAAATGGAGCTTTATCATTGGAGAGTTTGGAAAGTTATTTTAAAGAAATTGTACCAAAAGAATAGGCTACAATTTTCTTATAAAGGGGGATAAAAATTGAATGAAATAAACATATTTTTAGCTTTTGGGGCTGGTTTCCTTTCTTTTATTTCACCTTGTGTATTACCACTATATCCAGCGTTTTTATCTTATATTACCGGAATGAGCGTAAGTGAGATAAATGAAGAAAATAAAAAAATGAATAAAAAAGCTCTTTTACATACCGTACTATTTTTACTAGGGTTCTCAAGCATTTTTATTATGATTGGTTTTACCACCTCTTATATATCGGAATTCTTATTAACCTACCAAGATGCGATTAGACAAATTGGTGCTATTTTAATCATTTTCTTTGGACTAGTGATTGTCGGAATTTTTAATTTTAAATTTCTAATGAAAAACAAAAAAATCACATTCAAAAATCGTCCCGGTGGTTATGTTGGTTCTTTCATCATTGGAATGGCATTCTCCTTGGGATGGACTCCTTGTACCGGTCCAATACTAGCTATTGTGTTATCATTAGCTGCAACAAATCCTGATGTTGGTATGATTATGATGATTAGTTATGTTTTAGGTTTTTCGATTCCCTTTCTATTATTAGCATTGTTTATTGGTAAAATTAAATGGATTAAAAAACATAGCCTAAAGTTAATTAAAATTGGTGGATACATTATGATTTTCATGGGAGTAGCACTATTCTTTGATTGGTTGACGAAATTAACTTCCTTCTTAGCTGGATGGTTTGGTTTTTATGGATTTTAAAATATATTTTCTATAATTTATCTATTACATCTGCACGAATAATGCATATTTAAGCATTATAATTTGTCTTGTAGATTTTGTTACAAGTAGAATATCACTCGTTTTACATGGTAGTATATATTAACATTTAACAAATTGGATGAAAGAGGAGTCGAACAATATATGAAAAAAGGATTATTGGCAGTTTTTGGATTATTACTTATTTTAATAGTTGCTGCTTGTAGTGAAAGCGAAAGTACATCAAATGAAAAAGAACCACAAGACATCAAGAAAATGGTCCAAGATTACAGTGTCGGGGATTCCGATGATGTGTCTGCTTCTATTACTTCAGAAGAGCTTATTGTCACCGATAGCGGTGATAAAGAAACCACCTACGATCTTCCCGAAGATGAATTTTTTGTTTCCATCGCACCATTTGTTGAGACAACACACCCTTGTACCAATCATAGTTTAACTGGCTGCCAAGGGGAATTAGTGGAAAAAGAATTTGATGTTTATATTGAAGATGAAGAAGGTAATGTAGTTGTGGATGAAACCATGACATCATTAAAGAATGGATTTATTGATTTTTGGTTACCACGTGACAAAACATACAACGTGACGATTCAATACGATGGAAAAACAACTCAATCTGAGATTTCCACTTTTGAAGGTGATAATACTTGTATAACAACAATGCAATTAATCTAGTCGTATTTCCCCGTGATATCTTTTAAATTAAAAAATACAAAATAAAGGGTAATAGAAAAAAATTATATAGTTTTATAATATTCCCATTAGAATCGAGTGTTATCAAAGATAAAGCACTCGATTCTTTTTTGCTTAATTTTACTATTTAGAAATTTTTTGGCTCCCTTTTATCCTCGTTACCACTGACTGTAAACGAACTGAATTAGATTAATACCTGATAATAATATGAAAAATAAAAATTCACACTAATATTGAAGCAGCCTTGTTGGATAAAATACAATGTCAAGGGAATAGTAAAATTTGTATTTAATCTTGAAGCAAAGGAGAATTTTCAGATGGCCGTGTCTTATGAAGAGTGTATTAAAGCTTGTTTAGAATGTATGGAAGCTTGTAATGGGTGTTATGATGCTTGTTTAAAAGAAGAGAATGTAAAAATGATGGCTGACTGTATCCGCTATAATAGAGAATGTGCAGACATTTGCGCATTAGCAGCAAAAGCAATGCAATCGGATAGCCCTTTTGCTAAGCAGATTTGTAAGCTTTGTGCTGAAGTTTGTGAAGCATGTGGAAAAATGTGTGAACAACATAACCATGCTCATCACTGCCAAAAGTGTGCAGAGTCCTGTTTTAAATGTGCAGACATTTGCCGAACAATGGCATCTTAAATATAAAAACGGTGAACTTGCGTCACCGTTTTTATTAGTTTAAAGTTATGATTAAGACTTTTTCTATATTTAATTATTTAACAAGTGTTGAAAATGTTGATAGGTTTTTATTTGTTCCTCAGTGTCTGCTTTGGGGACAAATGACCAACCCATACGGTTGATAAAATCAGAATATCTTTTTTGAATTTCTAACTGTTGCAAAGCCATTTCCACATGCGCATTTCTAACATTTCTATCTTTCATTAATAAAGCAGAAGTATAATTTTCATTTGACATCAATTTGGCTCCAGCACGTGCTTCTAATGCAATCCATTTATCGTTGTATTTATTAACCCCTGTACCTTCTACTCTTCGGTTGCTTACATCATACATATCTAAATCCGGAACTTCAACATACTCATTATTATCAGGATTAATTAAAGATAACATTACCCTAACATGCGACATCATTACATTTATCTGGAGAGCAATAATACTTTTCAAATCTGAATTTGTAGTGTTAATATGATAGACTTTTAATTTATTAATCATTCCCTCGTGTGTAGACAAATGTTCTGCCATTAAGCCAAGGTCTACGGATGGTAAAGTTGACATATAACTCACCTTTCATTAAATAAATTCCCTTTAATATATGCTGTTTAATGAAAATCTGTTATTAATGCCCACTTTTATCTAAAAAGGGAAAATCGAGTGGATCAATGTAATTCAATACCAAAAACAATATTGCAATGGTAAAAATCATTAAGAATGGATATTTAAAAAAGGAAAGAATTTGTTGGTTGGCTTGTTTACGTATGGATTCTTCTGCTGTATATAAAACAAGTAACAAAATCATTGTTATCATCACAGCTATAATATTAATGATTGCATTCGGCCTAGTCATTGCTACCATATCTCCAAGCATGGCTCCCATCATCCCCCCCATTAGTCCAGAAAGTATGCCATCAATGACAGCAGGAAGACCTATAGGTAATCCTGCTAAAAAACCAACAACCAATCCAATCAATATAGCGTAAATGGTTGATTTAAATAAATCACCATGATAGATGACTCCTAAAATAGTTCCCATTAGAATTCCTGCCGACATCCCTAATGACATGGAAATCAACATTCCATTCATTTTAGTTACCCAATTTCGGTAATACGCTACATATATAATGGTTGTTATAACTTGGGTGGCACACAACAAAAGTATAAAAAATAATGAAATTGACATTATTTCAACCCCAATCTTAGTTTGTCCACTTTTATTGTATTCACTGTTAACATGCATTATGATATACCCATAGGAGGTTTATGTATTTAAAAATAAACATAAAAGAGTTAACTGCATAAAACTGTAATTTCATTATTAATGAGTTTAGATATTCCTTATGCTTAGTTAAGATAATAATATTTACTTAGCGAAAAACGCTCCAAGTTTTCAACTTAGAGCGTTACTAGGGTCTTATAGTTTGGTAAATACTTCAAATAAATCACATTAAACATACATTCCTTCAATGCTTTGGAAAAAGAATAGAAACCTTCGTTCCAATATTTAATCTACTATCTATCTGAATTTTCCCTTGATGTGCATCTACTAATGCCTTCACAATGGACAATCCAATACCTATTCCACCTGTTTTCCTATCTCTGGATTTATCCCCACGATAAAACCTTTCATAAAGATAAGGAATGTCTTCCTCAGCAATTCCAATCCCTTCATCTTTCACAAGGAAACCTATATAATCAGTAGAACCCTCTAGCTTTATCGATACCTTTTTTCCTTTTGGGGTATATTGAAGAGCGTTATTTATTATATTCGTCAAAATCTGTGCAACACGATCACGATCCGCTTTAAACCAATATTCTCTTTTAGGTTTTTGAATGTTTAATATAACACCTTTATCCTGAAATACTGACAAAAATTGTCCTTCCATTGAACGTAATATTTCACCTGCTTCTATATTAGTTTTGTTCAACTTTATTTGTGGATTTTCAGCGGCAAGTAACTCTTCTAATTCACCGACAAGGCGCACTAAACGCATCAATTCATCATGACTTTGCTGCAACCTTTTTGGCGTTGGCTCAAATATCCTATCCTGAAAAGCTTCCATTTGACTTCTTAGTGTCGCAAGTGGGGTTCGTATTTCGTGAGCAAAATCAGCAGTAAACTGTTTACGAAGCACCTCTTCTTTTGATAATGATTCAGCAAGTCGGTTAAACGATTCACCAAGTGGCTTCATTTCATTTGACAATTCCTTAACTGGTACACGCGTTCGCCATTTATGGTCTTGTAATTCTTGAATAGCTTTTGATAATTTTCGAAACCCAGTTGTTAGGCGCTTAGAAAACAATAGGCTAAACACGAACGCTAAAACAACTGTAACAATAATAGCAAGATAAATATTCGATTTAATTGTATTTAAAAAAGCAATGTCTTCCCCCATCATTTCCTCTGGGTAATAAACTTCCATATTGCCTATATGTCTTTCATCAAATGTTAAATCATAAGAATGTGTCTGGTATTCCGTTTTCATATCGGTTTCCGAATGCATCCCCATGCTATCCATCATTCCAAGCATCATCGTTGTATCAGCTATTATTTGTCCGTCTTCATCAGAAATTCTATAAAATAAATTATCCGTCATAGCTTGTTGATGCATTAAATTTGTTAGTTGGTTATCAATAAGTTCCCCTGTTTCTTTATAAGAATTAATTGCTTCATTTTCTATAAGTTTACTGCTTTCCTCTCTATTATTTTGTAAATATTCGTTGAATTGATCTTCAAACCCCCATAATATAGAGAAACTAGTAAGAAAAATACCACAAAGTGACACAACTAATAGGTAAAACAGGATTTTAGAACGAAGTGTCAATCGACGCATCAGATGTTCCTCCAAACCTATATCCCATCCCAAAAACAGTTAAAATATATTCTGGGTGACGAGAATCTGTTTCAATCTTTTTCCGAAGGTTTTTTATATGCGTATCAACACTTCGTTCATATCCTTCAAAATAAGTTCCATCATCCTGAATCTTTTCCAGTAAATCCAAACGACTGTAAACTCGCCCGGGGTAGCTTGCCATAGCTATTAAAAGCTTATACTCAATAGGAGTTAGTGGGATGATCTGATTATTCAATGTAATTTCCTTCTTTAAAAGATCTATTGTTAGCTTTCCTTCATTGAACGATAAATGGTTTCCACTATTTATTCTTTTTAACCTACGTAAAATAGCCTTAGCCCTTATTACGACTTCTCTTGGACTAAAAGGCTTTGTAACATAGTCATCCGCCCCAATAACGATTCCGTTAATTAAATCGTCTTCTGTCGATTTTGCTGTTAACATAATGATAGGAACATCACTTTCATTTCTCGTTAATCTACATATCTCTTCACCTGATATATCTGGTAGCATAAGATCTAAAATAATAATATCCGGATTATTTTCTTTTATTTTTTTTAATGCTTCTATTCCATTAGAGGCAAGAATGGTTTCCCATCCCTCTTTTTCAAAATAAGCTTCTAACACTTCAAGAATCATATCTTCATCGTCAACAATAAGAATTTTAGTCATGTTAAACCACCTCTTTCATATAGTATCATCAATTAAAATGAAAATGATAATCTTCACAACTTCCACATAAGTTCACCACAAATTCTCCATATATGAAAGGTATGATGTAGTTAAGAAAGGAGATGTTTTATATGAAAAAATTAGTAGTAGGGTTATTAACTGGAGCGGTTCTATTAGGAAGTGCAACTTTTGTTGCGGCCGAATCAAATGGAAATGGCATCTTCAACTTTGAGGAAATGCAACCGCATATTGAAGAAATGCATCCTAATTTATCATCAGAACAGCAGGAAGAAATGTTTAATAACTGTCATGGCGACAATGGTATGATGCAAAACGATACTGAATTCCGTGATATGATGTATAATTTATAGATTAAAGAGGTGATCCCGTATAATGGGGATGATGAATATGATGGGTTATGGGTTACTTGGATGGATACTTAACCTTGCATCTATCGGTATCGTTGTGTATTATGCCACCAAATTAGCATTAAAAAATTATCATAAGGATTAATTTAATCGTAATCTCTTTATAAAGGAGCGACTGTAATTGTGATCATTCCTTTTTAATCATGATAATCGATGTTACTGTTTAACCCGTTTAACATAAAACTTTAACTCATGCATGAAATGATTGTATTTTGCAAATCAAAGAACCTTCAATATACGACCAATGTCTAATTGATTGTCTATTGAAGGTAATCCTAACACTTATTTCATCAAACTTCCGTTAGTTTAAATGAATTATTCACAATATTTATTAGTAAAGACTTATATATTACAAGAGAAAACACCAAGAGGATTTCTTGGTGTTTTTTTATTCCCCTGTCTCAGCAAAGTGTTTGATTCGATTGCCAATTTCATCACGAACACGCTGGAAAACTGCCCATTTTTCTTCTTCCGTTCCTTCTGCTCTTGCAGGATCATCAAATCCCCAGTGTTCCCTTTTGACTTTAGGTGGTGTAACAGGACATTTATCTTTTGCATCACCACAAAGGGTAACAGTTAAAGCTGCGTTGTTTAGTATTTCAGAATCGATAATATCCGATGTTTGATTTGATATGTCAATTCCTGCTTCTTTCATTGCTTTAACTGCATTCGGGTTCAGTCCGTGTGCTTCAATTCCACCACTTTTAACTTCCCATTCCTCATGGTTTAAGTATTTTTTTGCCCAACCCTCTGCCATTTGGCTTCGGCACGAATTCCCAGTACATAGAAAGTAGATTATTTTTTTTCATAGCTCATTCTCCTTTAGAAAAATAGTAATGAAATATAAAGTCCAATTAATGTTATCAATAGGATGGGTATCGTTAAAACAACCCCAGTTTTAAAATATGTTCCCCAGGATATTTTCACCCCTTTTTGGGATAAAACGTGAAGCCATACCAATGTGGCGAGTGACCCAATTGGAGTGATTTTTGGTCCTAAATCAGATCCTATAATATTCGCATAAACAAGTGCCTCTCGTATTACACCTGATGTATTTGTTTCTGCAATTGCCAAAGCATCAATCATAACAGTTGGCATATTATTCATAATTGCAGATAGAATAGCTGCTATAAAGCCCATAGAAACGGTAGCAATTAACAATCCTTCTTCAGCCACTTCTTGAATAACACCTGCCAAGACAGAAGTAAGTCCTGCATTCCCTAATCCATAAACAACGACATACATTCCTATTGAGAAAAAAACAATATTCCAAGGCGCTCCTTTAATTGCTGATTTTGTATCAACTACTTCGCTTCTTCTAGCCATCAGAATAAAAAGTATCGCAACAATACCTGCCACAATGGAAACAGGAATATGAATGAATTCACTAGTAAAGTAACCAATTAATAATACCGTTAAAACAAACCAAGACAAACGGAACAATTTTTGGTCCTTGATCGCTTCTACTGGTTTTCTTAGTTTAGACAAATCGTATGTTTTAGGGATACTTTTTCTGAAATAAATGAGTAAGACGGTAATCGTTGCAATTAGTGAAAAAATGTTTGGAATAACCATCCTCACAGCATATTCGAGGAATCCAATTCCAAAAAAATCAGCAGAAACAATATTTACCAAGTTACTTACGATAAAGGGTAATGATGTTGTATCAGCAATAAAACCACTAGCAATAATAAACGGAAAGACCATTTTTTCCTTGAATTTCAAATGACGAACCATTGCAAGTACAATTGGTGTTAATATTAATGCAGCACCATCATTGGCGAATAATGCAGCAACAATCGCACCTAAAATACTCACATAGACAAACATTTTAATTCCATTTCCTTTTGCAATCCTCGCCATATGTAGAGCGGCCCACTCAAACAAACCAATTTGATCTAATATTAATGAAATAAGGATGATTGCAACAAACGATAATGTTGCGTTCCAAGTAATGTCTATTACTTCTAAGACATCACTAAATCCAACAACTCCTACTAAAAGAGCAATGATTGCTCCAGCACAGGCAGACCAACCGATATTTAATCCTTTAGGCTGCCAAATAACGAAAATTAATGTAGCAATAAAAATAATAAGTGCTAAAGTGAAATCTTGATTCAATCGTATTACGCCACTATTGCACTACCCTGTAGCATAATAACTTCAACAACAAGGGTGCGTGAATTCTTCTTGGATCAACGCACCCGGTTTGTTAAAATTGGAATGAGAATAATGCATTTAATGTGCCATTTTCAAACATAATATAAATCCCTAGCCCTATAAAAACAATTGGAACAATCCAACGTTCATATTTCTCAACTTTTTCTGATACAAAATCCAAGGAAGCTAAGCGATAGCTGACATAACATAAAACCCCAACCATAATGAAAAAGACAATACTAGCAATAAGAATTTCAACCGCGTTTAATGCTGTGAAATAAGGTATATAAATAGAAAAGTCATCTGCACTGGAAGACAGCACAATAAATATAACTGTTAAATATAATTGATTAAACCGATTGGAGGAAAATAAAGATAATATATTGCTATCATCTTCATCTTCCTCACCCTTGATCCAAATCTTAATACCCAAATAAAGGGGAATAAGCCCAAGGAGACCTAAAACCCATTGCTCAGGAATTAACCATGTAATACCGAGGGCAACCAATAGACTTGCAGCTATAATAATTGCTGTACCTATGTATTGTCCAATCCATATATGTTTTGCTTGCCCTTTTTTTATTTGCGAAAACAAAAGGATTAAAATAATAAGATAGTCAATCCCTGTTGCTACATAAACTGCAGCTGCTGTAAGTGCCGTTGCAATCATTATTTCATCTCCAATACTTCTGGATAGGGCTTTTCAATGGCAAGAAAAGCCCTTAATTTTACACACACATATTTATATATTAATTTTCTTTTACCCGCATTAACCTTAAACCATTTAAAGCGACTAAAAGAGTTGCTCCCATATCTGAAAGGATGGCAATCCAAAGTGTTAGCCAACCGGGGATAACCAATAATAAGGCAATGAATTTAATAGCTAATGCGAATGTGATATTTTGCTTAATTATAGTCAGTGCTTTTCGGCTTAGTTTCACAGAAAATGGAAGTTTTCTTAAATCGTCTCCCATTAAAGCTACATCTGCTGTTTCAAGGGCAGTATCTGTACCAGCTCCACCCATTGCGATTCCAACAGTAGAGGCAGCTAACGCAGGGGCATCATTGACACCATCTCCAACCATCGCTACGTTGCCATATTTAGATCTCAATTGTTTAATAAATTCTAATTTGTCTTGTGGCAATAGTTCTGCTTGGATATCCGTTACCCCAACATGACCTCCAATTGCATTGGCTGTACCTTTGTTGTCACCTGTAAGCATGATGGTTTTTTTGATTCCAAGTTGATGTAACTTATGAATAATTTCCTTGCTGGATTCACGTACTTCATCAGCTACTGCAATGACAGCAAGGATTTCTTTTTCAGTTCCAACAACCATTGCAGTTTTCCCTTGATTTTGAAGGGTCTTAATAAGTTGATCTTGCTCGTTATTAAAATCGACTGATAGATTCTCAAATAATTTCGGATTTCCAATGTAATAAGTCGTGCCGCTGATAGTCCCCTTAATTCCTTTTCCTGTGATAGAAGAGAAATCATCCACGATTATATGAGTGTAGGTAATGTTCTCCTCTTCTGCTTTTTTCATAACGGCTGAAGCTAATGGATGCCCGGAACGATATTCTAATGCAGTAATGATAGATAACATTTCTTCTGCATTTACCTGATTATTCAATACGTTAAAATCTGTTACAACTGGAATCCCTTTTGTTAATGTACCCGTTTTATCAAAGGCAATCGCTTTTAAGGCGCCCATTTCTTCTAGATAAATTCCGCCTTTGATAAGCACACCTTTTTTAGCTGCATTTCCAATTGCTGAAACAATAGAAATTGGGGTTGAAATAACTAATGCACAAGGGCAACCAACGACAAGAACAGCTAGCCCTTGGTAAACCCATGTTCCCCAGCTGCCACCAAATAATAATGGTGGCACAACAGCAACCAGTCCTGCGATAATCATAATAATAGGTGTATAATATTTTGCGAATTTATCTACAAACGCTTGAGATGGCGCACGTTCCCCTTGAGCCTCTTCAACAAGGTGAATGATTTTGGAGATTGTTGTATCTTCAACCAGCTTTGTTACTTTAACCTCAAGTATTCCCTCTTCATTTAATGTTCCTGCAAAAACTTCATCATCCATCGTTTTCTCGACAGGGACTGACTCGCCTGTAATAGCCGCTTGATTAACAGCAGAGTAACCATTTACTACTACACCATCCATAGCAAGCTTTTGACCGGGTTTCACAATCATAATATCGCCAACAGCAATATCATCAACATGAATCATCATTTCTTGCCCATTTCTTCTAACAAGCGCCTTTTTAGGAGCAATATCCATTAGAGATCGAATCGATTGTCTTGCTCGATCCATAGAGAATCTTTCTAGAGCTTCACTAATTGCAAAAAGAATAACAACAATTGCACCTTCTGCCCATTCCCCAATAATAGCTGCTCCAATAATTGCCACTGTCATAAGGGTTTTCATGTCAAATTCAAAATGTAGCAAGTTTTGAAACCCGACTTTAAAGAGTGAATATCCGCCAATTACTATCGCTGCTGCAAACAATAGGGAAGTAATAATATTTTCCTCTCCATTAACAAACTGAGAAATATAACCAAAAACGATTAATAAAGTAGCATATAGTAACGTGCTGTGTTTTTTATAAAATGGCTCTTTTTCTTCTTTAACCTCTTGTTTCTCTTCCCTTAATGGTTTATCTTGAGTCACTTTAAGATTTTCAAAAGCACCGGCTTTTTCTAATTCTTCAATGTTTGTATCGCCATATACCTCGATTTTAGACGCACCAAAATTTACTTTTGCATCCTGAACCCCTGATAATTTTTTTACATTCTTTTCGAATTTACCCGCACAATTAGCACACGAAAATCCTTCAACCCGGTACACATTTTTATCCTGATGAACAACAATTGGTGCTTGCCGTTTTGGTTTTTCAGGCATTACTTTAAGATTTTCAAAAGCTCCTGCTTTCTCTAATTCTTCAACAGTTGCATCACCATACACGGATATTTTAGATGCGCCGAAATTAACTCTTGCGTCTTGAACATTGGGTAGTTTCTTAACATTTCTTTCAAATTTTCCTGCACAATTTGCACATGAAAAGCCTTGTACTCGGTAGGAAGTCATTTCTGATTCTGATTGTTCTGCTTGTTCAGACATTTACCTCCACCTCTTTCTTGTGTGTTAATGCAATCATCATAATTTGTTTGATATGTTTATCGTTTAACGAATAAAAGGAGAGCTTTCCTTCCTTCCGATATTTGACAATCCTTTGCTTATAAAGTGTTCGTAAATGATGAGAAGCATTAGCAACCGTAACTCCTAAGATATTTGCTATATCACAAACACATAGCTCATCATCTTGACACAGAGCATAGGTGATTTTTGCTCTATTTTCATCGGCAATTGCTTTTAACATTTGAGAAATACCAGAAATATCTACTGTTTGTAAATCACCCTGTATTCTATTAACCTTTTCCTCGTCATAACAAAAAACATCACAAGTATCCTTTTTATTCAAATCATCACCTCATTCAAATATTCATTTGAATATATCATAACTTTTTTCCATTACATATTCAAGCAATTACTTGAATGATTTTAAAAAAGAACTGAGATTTCCCAATTCTGATAACATCTTCTTGAACTTTCATTTATTAGCCTCAATAAGAGCGTATACCCATAAAAATTTCGATAGTCCAAATAATAGTTCAAGAAAGAGCGAATATTATTCTTTGCTCAATAAAGCTAAGTTTCTCAAATATGACTTAAATAACAAAAAGTTGGTTATACTAAGATTAGAATAACCCAACATTCTATACTAGCGTGATAAAGATGTTTAGGTTGTATTTCTTTATAGAATCCCGTCCTTATTTTGATTTTAGCAGATCAATTAAAATAAGGATGGGATTTCTCATTATATTAGTGTTGATACTGTTTTTATATATTTGCTTTAGATGGTAAATGTAGTTATAATGTAAAGTATTAATTTTATTTTTAGTATCTATCTTGCTATTTCTATATTGTTTACTATATAATAACTATACTAAACTTTATAAGATTAAATCAAAATTTCATAATAAAAAAGGGAGAACCCCAAATCTATGTTAGGTCTTTGTTAGTTCAAAGGCGTACTTAGATTTGGGGTTCTTTTCTTTTTGCACAAGTTTTGGAGGGTTAAGTAATGACAATGTTAAGTAGAGAAATGCTAAAACAACAAAAAATATTAAAGAGTCTTTCATCTGTTTCTCTTCGTCTAATCCCATTTTTAGCGGCAAATACAGATTTAGACAAACGAATTAATGTAACATTAGAACAAATTGAAGCAGCTAATATTATGACTCCGCGACTAATAAAGGAAGCATTAGGAAGACTGGAGAAAGTTGAGTGGATCTATCGGGGTAAAGATGGTTACTTATATAGTAAATTCAATACTATTTCAACAGCTGAGAACCATAATTTCTACTATATAAACTTGTATAAATTCTTTCAATCTGATGAATTTAAAAAATCATACAAGCGCCAATTACAATTCCTATTTTATATTCTAACAGCAAAACTACCGGGCCACGAACATTCTTTAGCTATTGAACACCTTTATCAAAACCGGACAAATGCAAAGCATGTAAAGTTAGACTTTTTTATTAGTTTTGAAGATATGATATCCAACCTTTTAGATTTAATTAACAAAGGTTTTTTTGAAGTGCGACTTGGAGCGAATAGAGAAGTACTAAATAAAAATACTAAAAATCTTAGAGAAAGATTAAATACATTTGCTGAAAAAACTGGTAAAAGAAAGAAACGAATGAGTCATAAAGAAGAAAAACATCATATCATTCATATTCGTATAGCAAAAGATTTAGTTACAAAAGATCAAATTTGTGACATTTATGATATGACAAGATTGGCAACGTTGCAGGATTTAAAATCTATCGCAAAAGATTTTGGATGTAGTTTAGACAGCTTTGATGTAAAAGCTTTAGAGAAGGTCCATATGGTAAAGGCAAAAATATATAAGGAATTCGGTGATGTAGGAATACAATTATATCGTGAAGGCTTAAAAGATTTTTTCAAAAATAGAAGCCATTCTTTTCAAAATCTGATGGAAAATAGTAATTTTGGTAATACAATTAAAAACTTTTATGTTATTCCTAGAATTGAACAAAGACTTAAAACCTTATTCGAAGAGGTGAAAAATGATTATTTTACTAAAGTAAAAACATTGCCATATCAATCCTTAAATTTAAAACATGCTATTAAAGATAGTAAACCATTTATATCTTACATTATGGAAGAATCATATAACGACAACCTTATCATATTAGACCGTGAATTAGAAGCAGCATATAGCTTCATATATAGCCAATTTACACAGGTAGATAAGTCTTGGTATGAATTTAAAGAAAAAGTAGAAAAAATCTATAAAGATGAGGCCGAAGCTCATGGTAATGATAGGAATAAAGTATTTTATCTTGCTATCCAAAGGCAATTAAATCAAAAAGAACGTACTATCTCTAAAATCAAACGGGACAGTAACTATAAAAGAGAAAGAAGAGAAAAATTACTTTACAATCCTTACGTAGCAATTACCGAGTAATATCGGATCTTTTTAAAAAATTATTATTACTGTTTTTTTAAGATCCAAAATGCGGGAACTACCTAATAATAATTTTTTTAAAAATATAAAATATAAATTCTGCCTTTCTATCCTAGTGGAGAAGGGTTATTTGGCATGAGCATTTTTTCAAACAATAACTTTTTATAAAAAAGTATAGGACGATTCTCTTGTTTCTGTATTGTATTCTTTCTCAATAAAGCTTTTTTTTAAAGAATAAAGTCCAATTACACCAGGAAATTTTTATAGTATCTGTTTAATATTTATATTTTAAGATAAAATTTTTTTTTAGATTTATTAATTTTATATTATAGACATTTAATTTATAGTATCAATAAAATTAATTATCATAAAAACTATTCAATTCCTTACCACGTAAGGGTTTGTAATAGTAATTTAAAGATACTAATGTATCTTATTATGTTTTTTATCATTAAATATTATTACAATACATATTACTTTTTTGATTAAATTCTTAGTTATAAAACAACTTCAAAAACTATTCTTTTAATAAACTTATAACATCTTCTATTACATCCTTGTCACACTTCTTATCTATCAATTGTTCAATGACCATTACTAAAGTCTCTCTCCGATAAATCTTTGTTAATATTTTTAGAATGGATTGACTATCGATTATCCCATATTGATCTAAATGCTTCTTTATGAGCGCAGCTTCTCCGTCCCCCAAAACTAAAACATTCTCAACCTTTTTAATTGTGTATCCTTTTGAAAATAAGATTTCCGCCACCCTTCTTTTTTCAATGGAACTTACAATATAATCTATCCAATATAATTGGTTTTCTCTGAATGAGGTAGCTTCCTGTAATTCCTCAAAAGAGGCATTTTTTATGATATGTTCAATATCCATATTGTCCATATGTCACACCGCCTTATTGTGGTTAATAATTTAAAAAATAGAAATGTATAAGTATATCCATGTGATAAAACTATTGCTTCATAAATTGAGACGCTTGCTTTATGTTGAGTATGATAACTTTCAAAGCATAACTAAGCCTTGAACAACAGTTTATCATCTGACACACAGAGGATTCATGGTAAGTTATCTTCTATAATATTCGTTTTAAAAATCATTTCCTTTTTATCAATTTATGCCAAATAAGATATTAGTTTATTCATTTATCCCATAAATAGTTATTTTGTAGTCATAATTGGTTGATATATAGCCATGAACTTCTATTCAAAATTTAATAAGAGGTTATAATTATAGAATGAGCAAATGTAATAAAATATTTTATCTAACTAAACGGGGGAGAAAGTTATGATTAACGATGATGTGCATACTTTAGGAATGTTTGCCGATAAAGCTTTCGATGAGGGAGATATAGACACTTTACACAAAATAGCGGAGGATTGTTTAAACCGAGTTGAAACAGGAAAGTATAATCGCCTTGAGAAAGGAATTTTAGCTTACCATGGGGCTACTTCCTACAGTAACTATATCCACCTAAAGTATAAAGGTTTATTAATTTATTCTGAGAAGAGTAATAACGAAGAAGACTTTGAAATGTGTTTATTATTGTTTCGATTATCTATAGAAAATTTAACTTCATATCAGGAAAGAGACGAAATAAAAGAAGATTCAGAGGAATCTTATCACCTTGGAAATTATTTATTAATGGCATATACTAACTATGCAAACGTATTGAATACATGCGGTAGGATTATTAAGGCACTATCATATTTAAAAATTGGAGTTGGTAGTGGTTTTCCAATGGCTATAGGAAACTTTGCTGGATTTTTAATGGATTATGCTTCGCTCGACTATGATAATGGTCATCGTTCAGTTCTTGCTAATGAATCCTATCAATTATTAAAAGAAGTATTGGAATTCAATGATATAGAAGAGTATGCAACTGAGCATTATAAAAGTTTAAAAGCTAGTTTAAAACAATGGTATCCAATAGAATATCTAGAGAAACCTTACGAATTTGAAGAATACTCATTAGGGGATTCCGATGATGAAATCAATTACCGAAAATGGTGTATTAAAAATACATTGATTCTGAATACTTTAAACGATGCCTTTCCTTATTCCATCTCTGCACATGATATCCTTCATCTGCCTAATATTATTACAAAAATCGATGAGGGACCAAGATTTCATGGTTTGTTTAATCAAATAAAACAAGAATATGTATCTGCTAGATTCATGATTTTTGATGCCATTTCATTTCAAGGGTCTCATTTTTCGGATAGAGATGTTCACCTTGTCAATACATTAGATTATCCGGTATATGGCATTTCAATTGAGAAATTGAAATATGCCTATAGAAGTTTATATTCATTATTTGACCGTATTTCCTTTTTTATAAATGATTATTTTGAAATTGGAATCAAGGAAAGAGATGTATCTTATCGAACAATCTGGCAGGACAAAGTTAGAAAAGGGAAAAACTCCTACAACTTAAAAGTCGATTTAAAGAATAGGATGACAGAAAAAGATACATTTAATCTCCCATTAATCGGTCTGTACTGGTTATGCAAAGATATTGGAAAGCAAAAGGTAGAACATCACTATATAGAACCAGCTATCGTACATATTTCGAAAATACGACATCATTTAGAGCATCGTTATTTAAAGGTTCATGACACTCTTTTGTATCCAATTACAGAGGAATTACGAGAAAATAAGGATGATCCGTTGGCCTATTCCATTACGGTTGATGAATTTAATGATGCTGCAATGAAACTACTTTCTTATGTACGTGAAGGAATTATATTATTGACTATGGGTGTACACGTAGAGGAACTTAGAAAGAAAAGTGCGTCAGATGGTTTAATTATGCCGATGCACATGGATCAATACGATGATGATTGGAAACAGCTAAATTGAATTTTAGATTGCCTTCTTTGAATAAATTATATATCTTTGGAAATAATAAAATATGTTAGTGCAACTTGTATTTCAGACATAAAAATAAGGAAGTATTTACTTCCTTATTTTTTGTCCTCTCTCGTTGATAGTTTGCCCACTTAAAATAATAAGATTTGCTGCATCTTTATAAGATTCCGTTCGATATTAGTCAGTACAAGAAGACGAGGTTTAAGGATAATGTGTATTTCATCTATTCCAAGCCATTTAGGAGTCTCGATTTGATATTCTTGTTCTTTGAATGCCACATGGCCTTAAAGACGTACAGTACTAAATTATTTTTGTGACCACAAATGCTCTTAGAAATTCCTTAAAGTATTAATATAATAGGTGATTGGAAAATAGTTTATGGAATCCTTTTGTAGACTTTGCTTAACTACTGCACCCTTTAGTAATTATTAGCCGGTTTACTTGAATAAGAAGTTGTAAAAAGGTTGCCTTAGCCTGCACAACAAGATAATTTCGATACATCTTTATCGAACGTAAGTGCAGCTAATTTTAGCCCTTCAGCCATTGTTAAATATGGTGATAGGGTTTCTGTTAAATCTTCTATCGTTAAGCCAAATTTAACAGCTAATGTCGCTGCATAGATGACATCTCCTGCATTCTCAGATACAATATGGACCCCTAATACTTTCAATGTTTTTGCATCTGCTACTAGTTTAAATACACCGGTGGTTTCACGGTTTACAATTGCTCTTGGAACAGCATCTAAGGGTAATACAGATGTCTTCACATCATACCCTTTCCCTTTTGCTTGTTCTTCTGTTAAACCAACCGTTGCAACCGATGGATTCGTAAACGTAACAGCAGGAACAATTGATAAATCTATATTTTTGTTTAACCCACCGATAGCATTATCAGTAGCAATTCCACCTTCATAGCCTGCTACATATACAAATTGCGGTCCTAACGTCACATCTCCTGCTGCATAAATCTTTTGATTACTTGTTTGACCAAAATCATTGATCAGGATTTCATTATTTTTTCCAATTTCAACATCTGCAGCACTTAAATTTAAAGAATCCGTATTTGGTTTTCTTCCAGTAGCAACAAGTAACTGATCTGATTCAATGACTTTTTTACTGCCATCCACTGTTACGTAAACCTTTTTTATCTCTCCACTTTGTTCAACACGCTCAAAAGTTGCCCCTTTGACAAGTTTTATTCCCTGTTCAATCAAGGCTTTTTCAACTGTCTCTGAAATCTCAGGATCATATTCTTTTAAAAGTCGCTCACTTCTTTGGATTAGTGTTATTTCTGAACCTAGATGATAAAATAGTTGTCCAAGCTCCATTCCAATGTATCCTGAACCAATCACCGTTAACCGTTTTGGTACTTTCTTTAATTCAAGTAGAGTTGTACTAGTTAAATAGTCCACTTCTTCAAGTCCTGAAATTCGTGGTAACGAGGGAGATGCACCTGTTGCAATTAAAAAGCGTTTTACAGATAACTTTGCCCCATTGACCTCAATCGTACTAGCATCAACGAATTTTGCTTCACCTTCAATTAAATCAAAGCCATATTCATCAATTAAATCCACATATTTTTGATTCCGAAGTTCACTCACCAATTTATTCTTTTGCGTGATTAAACTAGCTAAATCCACTTCTCCAGCAGATGTTTGTAAACCTATAAACGGATTTTCTTTTGATAAATGATTGATTTCCCCTGCCCTAAGAAGAGTCTTTGATGGAACACAGCCAATATTCACACAGGTTCCCCCAACCGTTCCACACTCAATCATTCCAACTTTTGCACCATATTCAATAGCTTTAATTGCCGAAGAAAAAGCAGCAGCGCCAGAACCAATAATAAGAAGGTCATAGTTGTCCTCATTACTTAAAGCCACGTTTTCTTGAGATGATACTTCCTCAATTTCTCCAGTTTGATAATTTGCTTCATCAATCGCCTTTTTTGCACTTTCAACCTCAATATCATCGGGCAATTCAAATACGACTTCACCACGACGAAAACTAGACTCAATATTTTTAGCACCTATATTTCCAAGTGCTGATGCCACGTGTTTTTCACAACCCGTACAAGTCATTCCTTGAATGTTTACCTTAAATTTAATCATAATAAAGCTCCCTTCGTTAATCTCTCATGTTAATGTTTCTATTATTGGACATGAATGTAATTGCTTTTCATCTGGACATCGTTGTTTTAAGTCATCTAACATAGTTTCAATACGTTTTAAATCCTCTATTTGCTTTTGAACTTCCTCTTGTTTTTTAGAAACAAATTCGAACATATCTTGACAACGAACTTCATCTTTATCTACAACGCCAAGTAATTTATAAATCTCACTTAAAGAAAAACCAAGTTCCTGTATTCGCTTAATAAACCCAACACGCTTCACTTCATCATCTGAATACATCCGATAACCAGCTTCCGTTCGGTAAGGCTCTTGTAATAAATTTTTTCGTTCGTAATATCTAATAGTTTCTTTGTTAACTCCACATTTATTTGCGAACTCACTAATTCGATAAATCACCTTATTTCACCCCATAAAAATTATAAACCGTGTACCATAGTACACGGTCAAGTAAATATATTATCAAACTTTTCTATTTCTTGTTCAATTAATATGAGTCATTAGTTACAAGATAACATTTAAATTCTTCTATACAATAATTTGAATATCCCTCTTGGTTCGGACCATTTTAATTTTTTCACAACTTAACATTCCACCAAATAATCCAATTTAAACATTAATTGTTTTAAAGGCATTAAAATAGTAATTCCACTATATATTCTGAAGACCCTTTATTATATTTATCTACATTCTATAAATTTTATTGTTTCCCTTTATTAAAACTCTGATAATTCTTATTCCCACCTGAAAGATTAAATACATCTTTAAATCCCATATTTATTAACACATTTTGCGCAGCATTTCCAGTTACACCTTTGTTACAGTACGTTACGGTAGGGATATTAGGATCCAAATTCTTCGCTTCCTTACGCAACTTTGCTAGTGGTATATTTACTGCTCCATCCACTTTCGATACCTCATACTGCTTCGTTGCTCTTGTATCGATGATTTGTATTTGCTCACCGTTCTCGATTCGGTCCGTTAATTCTTGTGGGGTAATCAGTTTATTTTTCTTATCAATCGCATTTTGTAAAGCCATACCTGTATACATTACCGGATCTTTCGTTGTACTAAATGGTGGTGCATATGCTAAATCTAGATGGAACAAGTCTTTTGCTTTTGCTTTAAAGGAAATGGCTGTTACAAATACATCGATTCGCTTATCAACACCATCTTCACCTACGATTTGCACACCTAAAATTTGGCTTGTTTTCCTATCGGCAATTGCCTTAATTACTAATTCTTTACCACCCAGATATTCTGCTCTTGCTGGTTTAATATTGTGTAATACTTCAAGATCAAAACCTTCTGCCTTAGCCTCTTTTTCACTTAACCCGGTATAGCCTACCGCTAAGTCAAATACTCTTAAAATTCCTGTCCCTAAAATGCCCCGATGTTCCAAATCTCCACCAGTAATAACATCACCAGCGATACGTCCCATTTTATTAGCTGTAGAGCCTAACGGACGGTATATAGGTTTTCCAGTTATAACCGAAAAACTTTCTGCTACGTCCCCAACGGCATAAATATCAGGTAGATTCGTTTGCATCTTGGTATTAACTTTAATCGTTCCAGATGTGCCTAATTCCACGCCTAAATCTCTTGCTAGTTTCGTATTTGGTCTAACACCAGTGGCTAAAATGATCATATCGGAATCAATGACATTGCCACTTTTCGTTTCCACAGTATTCTCCGTAATCACAGTTGCTTCTTCGTTTAATAACAAGTTTACTCCGTTATCTCGGATATGCTCCTCTACACGGAAAGCCATATCTTTATCCAAATGTGGCATAATCTGATTACTGCGCTGAACAATCGTTACTTCTAATCCTTTATGAGTCAATTGTTCTGCCATTTCAAGACTGATGAAGCCAGCACCAATAATGGTGACCTTTTTCGGGTTATTTGAAACCATAAACGAGTTGATAGATGCTGTGTTTTGGATATTGCGGACATGAAAGACATGCTCCATCTCCACCCCTTTAATTGGTGGAGTAATTGGAGTCGCACCAGTTGCAAATACCAAGGTATCGTAACTGTCTTCTTTCGTCTCGCTTGTATCTAGATTTTTAACTGTAATTACTTTCTTATCTGGATCTATCTTTATCACTTCATGACGTGTTTGAATATCCACGTTGTAACGTTTTTTAAACCATGCAGCACTTCTAGGTGTTAGTGTCTCTAACTCGTCTACTTCCCCTCCTAAAAAGTAGGGGATTCCACAAATAGAATAGGAGATATCATAATCTGCATTATATAACGTAATTTCTGCGTTTTCGTCGTTTCTGCGTGCCTTTGCAGCAACAGATGTACCAGCTGCAACGGAACCAATAATAATTATCTTCATATGTTTATAATCCTCCAGATCTTATCTTGATGTCTATTCTTAGCAGCACTGATCCATTCCTAGTAACACAAATTGCGAACCGTTTGGTGTTTCATCGTCATCTAATGTTAATCCTTCTACTGTATCTTTAACATCTTTATCAATGGACACTTTAATTCCATCAATTTCTTCAACAATATCGTTTTCTTCAGGCGCATCTAAAGAAATTCCTAATTGCGGTCCACAACATCCTGCTCCCATCGAATAAAAGCGAATACCTTCTGCACCCTTTTCTTGAAAAATAACCTGTAATTTATTTTTAGCCTTTTCTGTGATATTCATTATAATTCCCCCTTATTTTTTAAAGTTGAACAAATTCCTTCAATTGGTCATAGCCTATTTTTACTTCCTTCATCCAAGGGATTAACGCACTATTATCAGCTAATTCTTCTTGTACTTTCTTAATCCATTGCCTTTCCGATGCTGCACGTGCTTTTAATACTTTATCTGTTGTTCCTGTTGCATATAAACTTCGATTGATGACCCACCATTTTGGAGTTATCTCTGCTCGCTTTAAGTCATCCTGCAAGCGTGTTGCCTCAAAAACAGGAGTTGCTTCTGGCAATGTAACAACGACTACCCCTGTCTCTTCTGGGTTACGCAGTCTTGGCAATAACTTTTTCACACTTTCTGGAATTTCACCAGTAGAACGGCTCATTTCCTTGTGATAAGCCTCCGATGAATCAAGTAAAAGCAACGTATGCCCGGTTGGTGCAGTATCGATAACAACAATTTCTTGTTCAGACCTTTCTACTACATCGGCAAAAGCACGGAACACCGCAATCTCTTCCGTACATGGAGACTCAAGGTCTTCCTGTAAGTAGGCAAGTTCGTCATCATTCAATTCACCAGCATTAGTGATTACTTCTTTTTTGTAGGCTTCCACTTCTACTTCTGGGTTAATACTGCTGATGGATAGATTCTCATTAACAGTACCGTTTTGGAACATATAATCCAGATGTGCTGCTGGGTCAGTTGTTGTTAAATGAACTTTATGCCCTTTTTCCGTCAATCCAACTGCAATTGCTGCAGCAACAGATGTTTTTCCAACTCCACCTTTACCCATTGTAAAAATAACACGAGTATTTTTAGATGAAAAATCATCAATTACATCCTTTAGTTCAGAAAGTGGTGCAAATTCAGTACCCTGATCGTCCTCCTTGAATTTAACTAAAGGAGCATCACTCACAATCTGACGAAGGCGATCAATACCAGTTAACGAATACGATACAAAAGGTAATGAGAAGGTTTGAATCTTTTTCAATTCCTCTGGTGTTTTCGTCAATGCTTCATGCTGCCCTTCGTAAAAAGCAGTAGATACCTCATCATTTTTTTCATAAGACTGCAATAACCCATTTATGATAAGCATTTGTTTTTGGATGCCAATGTCTCCAAGTTCTAATGATGCACGGTTCGCTTCAATCAGGGTGGATTCCTCTGGTCTGGCAACTAAAATTATTGTTGTTTTGTCACCATCAGAAAGGGATTCAACTGCTTTTTGATACATAGCCTTCTTATCACCAAGGCCTGATAATGGTCCCAAACAAGAAGCCCCATGTGTTGCTTCCTCCAAATAACCAGACCATGCTGTCGGCAGAGATAATAAACGAAGCGTATGGCCCGTTGGAGCTGTATCAAATAAAACATGGTCGTATTCGCTAAATATCCCATCATCTGTTAATAAATGAGAGAATTCATCGAATGCAGCAATTTCTACGGTACACGCTCCAGAAAGCTGTTCTTCCATCTGATTGACTACCGATTCAGGAAGTTTATCTCTATATGGGCCAACTGTCTTTTCTCGATATGCTCTTGAAGCTTCTTCTGGATCAATATTACTGACAAATAAGTTTTTCACACTTGGAATTTCAACAGGTTCACGAGATAACTCGATTTCAAATACGTCCTGCAAATTAGAAGCAGGATCCGTGCTGACAAGCAAAACCTTTTTTCCTTGATCAGCAAGTGCAACTGCTGTTGCACATGCTACAGATGTTTTTCCAACTCCACCTTTGCCAGTGAAAAATAGATAAGGTGTTTCAACATGCTGTTTCGGATTATAAAGTGTATACATTTTAAGATCTCCTTTAGTCGAGTTTTACGGAAACACGTACACGAGGTTTCTGAGCCAATTCCTTTGCACGTACTTCCAACCATTCCGCAAATTCTTCATTGGTTGGATATTCACCCACTTTAACTACTTCCCCATCTAAAAGTGTGACCGGAAGTGCATCTGCTCCTTTTTCTTGAAGAACCTGATTAACCGTTTCATTTTCAGCAAAAGCAGCAGGTTCATTAGCTAAATTAAATCGCTTAATGTCTACATCTTTCTGTCCCAGTGAATAAACGGCTGAAGCTACCCTTGTTAAATTTGGGTCAACACTTGGTCCGCAAACACCTGTTGAACAGCACATAGCTGGGTCAAAGATTTCTACTTTTTTCATACGTTATACCCTCCAATTATTTGTATATAACTATATACTTATATGTTAACAGATAGTTAAGCCTTGAGGATATTCTCATGGCTTAACTTCTTGTTATTCTCCCGTTTCAGCAAAACGTTTGATTCGTTCACCAATTTCATCACGAACACGCTGAAATACTTTCCACACTTCCTCTTCTGTACCTTCTGCTTTAGCTGGATCATCAAAGCCCCAATGTTCTCTTTTTACATGCGGTGGCGTCATTGGGCAACGATCTTTTGCATCACCACATAAGGTTACTGCAATTGTTGCGTTGTCTAAAAATTCTTTGTCAATGGTTTCCGATTTTTGGTCAGAAATATCAATTCCAACTTCCTTCATTGCTTTAACAGCATTTGGTTTTAGTCCATGTGCTTCAATACCTGCACTTCTTACTTCCCACTCATCTCCAAGATACTTTTTTGCCCAGCCTTCTGCCATTTGACTTCGACATGAATTTCCTGTGCATAAGAAATAAATAGTTTTTTTAGCCATATAAATACTCCTTTATCAAAATATAGTTAATGTTAAATATAGACCTAGTAACGTGATAAATAGGATTGGTATTGTTAAAATAATACCCGTCTTGAAATATGTTCCCCAAGAAATCTTAATTCCTTTTTGTGAAAGAACATGAAGCCATACTAATGTTGCCAAAGAACCAATTGGTGTGATTTTTGGACCTAAGTCTGATCCAACAACGTTTGCATAAACAAGTGCTTCTCTTAATACGCCAGTAGTATTTGTTTCCGCAATTGCTAGGGCGTCAATCATTACTGTTGGCATATTATTCATAATGGATGATAGAAAAGCAGCAATGAACCCCATTCCAACAGTAGCAATAAATAAGCCTTCTTCGGCAACCATTTGAATGACACTTGCTAGAGCAGTGGTGAGTCCCGCATTTCCTAATCCATATACCACGACATACATTCCGATGGAAAAGAACACAATATCCCACGGCGCACCCTTAATAGCTTTTTTTGTATTTACTGCAGAACTTTGTCTACCCATAATTATGAAGAAGATAGCAATGGTTCCTGCAATAACGGAAACAGGTATATTGATAAATTCGCTGGTAAAGTATCCAATTACTAATAAGCCAAGGACATACCAAGATAGACGAAACATTTTATGATCTTTAATAGCATTTCTAGGTTCGGTTAATTTAGAAACATCATACGACCTTGGAATACTTTTTCTAAAATAAATCAGTAACACGGAAATGGTTGCAACTAATGAAAATAAATTTGGAATAATCATTCGTGAAGCATATTCAACAAATCCGATACCAAAGAAGTCTGCAGACACAATATTTACTAAGTTACTTACAATGAATGGCAATGATGTTGTATCAGCGATAAACCCACTTGCCATAATAAACGGAAAAATCATTTTTTCTTTAAAATTTAAATTACGTACCATAGCAAGTACGATTGGTGTAAGAATTAACGCTGCACCATCATTCGCAAACAAGGCAGCAACAATCGCACCTAATATACTGATATAGATAAACATTTTTATTCCATTACCCTTTGCAAAACGGGCCATATGTAAGGCAGCCCATTCGAACAATCCAATTTCATCCAAAATTAAAGAAATAAGAATGATTGCTACGAATGCCAATGTGGCGTTCCAAACGATTTGTGTTACTTCGATTACATCACTAAACCCTACGACTCCTACAATTAGAGCTATAACTGCTCCTCCCATTGCAGACCAACCAATATTTAAACCTTTTGGTTGCCAAATGACTAGGACGAGGGTTGCTACAAATATGAGTATTGCGAGTATAAGCGTTGATGACAATGTTTTTACCTCCAATTAACAACAAGTAATTCGTGTACCCTTTTCTTCCAACTCTTTTAGTTTATCTTCTTGACTTGGCAATTGATCCAGAATCGGTTTGATGAATGAATAATACTCATTATTTTTATTTACCGAGTAGAAAATCCATTGTCCTTTCCTTTCTTCCACTACCAGTCCTAAATCTTTAAGCTTACGCAAGTGTTGACTAACAGCTGGCTGACTGAACTGAAATATTTCTACAAATTCACATACACAACAAGCGTGATTATCCATTAATTTCATCATCGTTAGACGTGTCTTGTCACCAAGCAGTTTTAAAATGTTCGCAGCTTTGTCTATTTCAAAAGATTTTTGCAGCATCTATATCCCTCCTTATTATTATTTATTATGAAAATAGTATATAACTATTTGCTTATATGTTCAATGGATTAACCTACAGAAACATGAAATTTTAAGAAATCATTTTATTTTATTCCCTACTACTACTATTCTTTAGGTTAGAATCCTTATATGCATGTATTAATTATTGGATTTTTAACTTCATATTTAATTTGATGCGTTTTCTAACTTTTCCCCACCGTTCCTGTAATCCAGCAGGCTTTTCTAAAATCCTAGTGTTGAAAACAAAGCCAATTTTATAGTCCTTTTCGAACAACTCTCATGCGGAACATCGTGTTAAAAGGGAGTTATGGGGAATTCAGCAAATAAATTTGACTAAAAAGGTTGCAATTTAATTTTATGGATAATATACTGTTGATAAATCAAAAAAAATTGATGTATTAGTTGGAGGTGAAATAATGGAATTAATTAAAAAAGTAAATGAATTAGGCGAAGATGAGGCACTTGATTTTTATGAAAATATGTTTAATGCTTTAGCTGATAAAATAAGATTAAAAATTATAAATGAAATTAGTAAAAGTCCAAATAAATCTTTGTGTGTCTGTGATTTAGAAGAAAAATTAGAGTTAAAGCAATCAAAACTATCTTATCACTTAAAGAAATTAGTAAAAGCCAATATACTTATACCCGAAAAACATGGTACATGGAACTATTATAAAATTAATGAAGAACAAATACAGGTTGTCTTATCTGAAGATACTTGTTGTAAAATTTTCTAACAGGTATCTTAGTTATTTATTATATAAATAAACTTTTTTTGATTTATATATCAAAAAAAGTTGATTTAAAGGTGAAGGAGTTATACTTATGACAGATTCAATTTTAGAATTTATAAAAACCTTTTTCATGCTATTTTTTGAATTGCTTGCCTTATTTATTGTAGTGAGTTTTATTGTGAGTTTAATTCAACAAGTAGTATCAGAGGTAAAAATTAAAAAATTTTTAAGTCGTCCAAACAAAGCTGTTAATTATTTACTTGGTACATTATTTGGTGCAATTACACCATTTTGCTCCTGTTCAACAATACCTGTGCTAGCAGGATTATTAAATGCCAAAGTACCATTTGGACCTTCAATGAGTTTTTTAATTGCTTCACCATTAATGAATCCGCTTATTATTTTCATGCTTTGGGTACTTTTAGGTTGGAAAATTGCACTATTATATTTTATCGTGCTAGGTGTTTTTAGTATTTTAGTAGGGTTTGTATTCTCGAAACTTAATTTAGTAGGGACGTATAAAGGTGTAACTGTTAAAGGTGATGGCTTTTTCAGTAATAAACAAGGGTCCAGAGTTAAGCAAGCTTTAAATGATGCATGGGCATTTCTTTATCCAATGCTTCCTTACTTATTCATAGGGGTCTTTATTGGTGCATTTATTTATGGATTTGTTCCGGCAGAGTTTATTACAAAATATGCAAGTGGTGACGGCATTTTCTCTGTAATGATTGCTTCGGTCATTGGTATTCCAATGTATATTAGACCTGAAACAATGTTACCTATTGCAGAAGCACTTGTTTCAAAAGGTATGTCAATGGGTACTGTAATTGCTTTAGTTATTGGTGGTGCAGGTGCAAGTATTCCAGAAGTAGTTATGTTGTCTAAACTATTTAAGAAGAAATTTTTAGTTGCATTTATTTCAGCTATTTTAATTGTGGCTATAAGTACAGGTCTTATTGTTAATTTAATTCTTTAGGTTTAAAGAGAAAATAGTTGTTGCGCTTGCATCATCAAATTATCCTTTTAAGGAGGTGATATTCATGGCAGAAAAAAAGTCTGGTCTTAAAAAGTTGTTCTCTAAACCCAATCAAGCTTGCTGCAGCGTTGAAATTGAAGAAGTCAAACCGACTGAAAACAACAGCTGTTGCGGATCCTCAAAGGAGAACACTAATAAGCAACGGAAAGAGGCTTAATAAGGAAGGTCAAAACTCGCAATTATTGCAAAAGGGCTTCGTTTAGAGGCCTTTTTGCTTTAATTACTCATAGAAAAGGATGATACCAATGATTGTCAATCATGCAAGTACATTGAGTAAAGAATACTTTAAATCGTAAATTCAACTTATTATAATACCAAACTGAATCAATATTGGAATCAGCCTGAATTTAATATTGAAATTTATTTAAAATAAGCGTTTGATCTATGATTAAAAAGCTATTGAATTCGTATTGAATAATGCCCTCTGTTTTCTCTATACTCTTACCTCCAATGTACAACTATTTAGCAGTAGATAAGAACTTTTTAACATGGAAGCCAACTCTTATAACTGTGGCTCTTAAATAAAGTTTGATTAAAAATATCCCAAACTCACTTTTTATGGTAATTCAAAGAACCAGTTTTGAAAAAAAGATTGATCAAAACTGGTTATCTCTTTGTGAGATGTTATACAACTTTTATAAAAAAGTGTGATCATTTTTCACTGCTAATCTTCCACAATCGCGCCGATTGTGGAATGGAAAGAATGCAATAGAAATGTAATTATACTATACTTACTAGTAATTGGATTATATAGTTTTAAGAAGGATTGAATTTTTATGGGGATATTAGATAAACTACAAACCTTTATTATATTATTTGCTGTTGGTTTAGGTCTCATATTAGGACAGGTAAACGTAATTGAACAATATGCGGAAAATCTCATTACACCCTTTCTATTGTTAATGCTATACGGATTGTTTTTAACTATTCCATTACAACAATTAAAAAGGGCTTTTTCAAATATTAAATTTCTAGGGTCCAGCACGATCATTAATTTTATCTGGACACCAACAATAGCTTGGGGTTTAGGTTCCGTTTTCTTATATGATTATCCTGCTTTATGGATTGGTTTTATCATGCTTATGGTGACACCTTGTACAGATTGGTATCTAGCGTTTACTGGTATAGCAAAAGGAAATGTGTCCCTTTCAACATCTGTTTTGCCGATTAATTTAATTTTGCAAGTCGTACTTTTGCCAGTATATTTGTTAATATTTGCTGGAACTATTGAATCGATACCCATGTCCACGCTTATAGAAAGTATAGTAATTGTATTAGTTATTCCATTTATACTTGCTCATCTTACACGATTCTTATTAAGAAAAAAATCTAATTTAAACAACAAGATTATTCTTTTTTTCGGCAATGCCCAAATTTTCTTTTTATCATTAGCTATTATGGCAATGTTTGCTTCCCAAGGTTCTTACTTACTTGAAAACCTAGAAGTCATTTACATTTTAATTATTCCAGTTTTATCATTCTTTGTTATTAACTATGTAGTAGGACGCTTTGTTGGAAGGTTTTTAAAGTTTTCCTATGAAGATACAGTTAGCTTAAATATGACAATTATTGCTAGGAATTCACCAGTGTCTTTGGCTATAGCTGTGACAGCATTCCCTGATCAACCTCTTATTGCTTTGGCTTTAGTTATTGGGCCGTTAATTGAATTACCTGTACTTGCCATAGTTTCGCAAGCTTTACTTTTCACAAGGAAAAAAAGTAAAAATAAAGACTATCCTATATAATCTAGGATAATCCTCCTTATTTTATTTAACAATCAGGCCGTTTGTTAGATTGTTCCAATCGGATAGATCAAGTAATGAATAAAATATATATTTTTGGAAATAATTAAGTATGTTAGAGCAACTTGTATTTCAGACATAAAAAAATGAGGGAGTGGATACTTCTTCATTTTTTTATGCAATCCCTCCCCTTAAAACGGATCAATTTTTTAATTTATCAAATACACTTTTCTTTACTAAAAATGATTTGATGATATCTTTTAAATGAAAACTATCTATTTTTCTCATTTAGAAGAAACGTAATATAAAATCCTACATTGATTCTTCAATACCATTCTTTTATACCACAACATTGAAAATTACCAATAAATATTTTTTGTGTCCATAATGAATTGAACCACAATAATAAGTGCAAAGTTATTTACAATTTCACTTTGAAAATTAATGATCGATATAAATGATGAATTCGTAATATATTAGCTATGAAAGTTGAGGAATCAAGCATAAAATTTCCTAAAATAAAATAAAGCATAAAGCTTCCAAACGGAAATTTTATGCTTTACGTCACAATGTAATTTCACACCAATATATTATGTATTGGTGGAGACGGAGGGAGTCGAACCCTCGTCCAAGGATATCGCCACTCAGGCTTCTACACGCGTAGTTGGTATATTATCATTCGCTCTCATGTTGGCCTACCAACAGGCTTTCATGGAGCTAGCCTGATTAGATTCATCTACAAATCCCCAGGCGGAGGATCGTAGCATAGCCCGCTTAATTTGAGACCCTTCAATCTGCCACACGGGCGATGCCAGGAAGGATCGTTTTAGGCTACTTACGCAGCTGCTAAAACAGGTTGATTAGTTTCTTTGCCAGTTATATTTAGGCATAACGTTTTACGAGCCGTAACCTCGACGTGCAACCTGAACTCAATCTATCCCTGTCGAATCCGTAACGTCCCCGTAAAAGAGAAACGCTCGGGAATGAGCTCATTTCTGTTATTTAATTCTATAACTTATTATAACAAAGCCACGCTAAAAATCAAGTGCTGGCAACATTTAACAACATCTTAACGCATATGATCTTTAATGGCACGATCTACATCTCTTTTCATTTGCTTCTGTTTTAAATCTTCTCGCTTATCATATTTCTTCTTCCCTTTTCCAAGACCGATTAATACTTTGGCAAATCCATTTTTTAAATAAATCTTTAACGGCACTAAAGCATATCCTTGTTGTTGGGTTAAACCAATTAATTTATCGATTTCCTTACGATGTAGTAATAATTTACGAGATCGCGTTGGATCATGATTATAACGATTTCCCTGTTCGTATTCTGCTATGTGCAAATTAATTAATTGCACTTCACCTTTTCGATCTATACGCGCATGTGAATCTTTAATGTTCACTCTACCATTACGAATTGATTTGATCTCAGTTCCATGAAGAACGATACCAGCTTCGTACGTATCCTCTATGAAATAATCATGGGAAGCTTTTTTATTTTGTGCAATTACTTTTCCATTTCCTTTTGGCATAACCGTTCCTCCTACTACTATGTGTTCAAAATCAAAATAAAAAGGATGTGAGTTCGACACAGATGTTATGAGATTGTAGACACTCTCAGCATCGATGCACCAATCATTTTATTAGTCATTTGAACAACGATAGACCTTATTTTATCAAAAAAATAAGTGTATTCCAACTGGAACACACCCATCATGCTAATAATAATAGACTGACTGCCATAAGTGCCATACCTGAAATCACACCATACATTGACATATGTGCTTCATCATACTTTCGAGCTGCAGGTAATAATTCATCCAACGATATAAATACCATTATACCAGCAACCATTGCAAATATAATTCCAAACATCAAATCATTTAAGAAAGGCATTAAGATAAGTATTGCAACTATCGCACCTAAAGGTTCGGCTAAACCAGATAAGAATGAATATTTAAAAGCTTTTTTTCGATCACCAGTTGCATAATAAATTGGAACAGAAACGGCAATTCCTTCAGGGATATTATGAATCGCTACTGCAATCGCAATCGCTAAACCAATAGAAGGATCATGTAATGTCGATACAAAAGTTGCAATCCCCTCTGGAAAATTATGAATGGCAAGCGCGAGAGCTGTAAAAAGGCCCATTTTCATTAAATCCGGATCTCGTAAAGGTTGATGTGGCTTCTTCATATCTTCTACTTTTTTCACTTCATGAGGATTTGTATATTTAGGAATAAATCGATCAATAAATCCAATTAATAACATTCCACCGAAAAAGGCTATAACTGTAAGCCAATATCCTTGTGTATCGCCTAGATATGCAGTTAGCGCATCTTTTGCTTTAAAAAAGATATCAACCATCGATACATAAATCATTACTCCCGCAGAAAGCCCTAAAGCAAAAGATAAAAATTTCGTGTTGGTGGTCTTTGCCATGAAAGCAATCAAACTCCCAACACCTGTTGCTAATCCTGCAAATAAGGTAAGCAGGAATGCCAATAACATGTTATCCATCTAACTCCCCCACATAGTTGTTCCAACTGTTTTGAATATAATTTTTTCATTCATTATATACTGAAAAAATTAATTAGTCATTATATAGTCTTCTTCACTTATATGTCATATGCCTATTTTATGTTACTCAGATAAGCTTATCCAAAAAACTACATGAATGATTTTGATCATTCATGTAGTTTTTAGTTTATCTTTTCTTTTTATTCTTTGGCTTTGTTTTTTTAGAAGACTGCACTACCTTTTTCCGTACTCGCTGTCTCTTTTTCTTTTTTGGAGTTGCTTTACCAGAAGAAACCAATTCAAAATCAACGGTATACTCATCTGTATTCACATGGACCACTTTAACATCTACTTCATCACCGACACGATAAATGTTTGCGGTACGCTCACCAATCAGCGCTTGACTACGTTCATCGAAGTGATAATAATCATCTGTTAGATAGCTGACATGAATAAGTCCTTCTACCGTGTTCTCCAATTCAACAAACATACCAAAATTGGTAACTGAACTAATTAATCCTGTAAACTCTTCGCCAATTTTGTCTTTTATATATTCTGCTTTTTTCATTTCATCTGTATCACGTTCCGCATCAACTGCTCTTCTCTCCCGCTCTGAAGTATGTCTAGCGATTTCAGGCATGCGGGATTTCCAATGTTTCAACGTTTTACTGTCCATTTTCTTCTCAATCAAGTAAGTTCGGATTAAACGATGTACAATTAAATCTGGATAACGTCTAATTGGAGAAGTGAAATGGGTATAGAAATCGGTCGCTAAACCAAAGTGTCCAATACTTTGAGGATCATATTTCGCTTGCTGCATAGAGCGTAGCATTAATTTCGATACAATCATCTCTTCTGGTTCCCCACGAATGGAATCAATAACTTTCTGTAACTCTTGAGGGTGGATATCTCCTGCTGTACCTTTCACAGAAATACCTAAGCCTGCTAAAAAGTCAAAGAATTTTTCTAATTTTCCTTCGTCAGGTTCTTCGTGAATACGATGGATAAATGGTACATCCATCCAATGGAAATGCTCTGCAATCGTTTCATTTGCAGCAAGCATAAATTCTTCAATAAGTCGTTCAGCAACAGAACGCTCTCTTATTGCGACATCAGTTGGTCTTCCCATGTCATCCACTAGAACTTGTGCTTCTTTGAAATCAAAATCAATCGCACCGCGACCAAATCGTTTTTCTCTTAAGATGGAAGCTAAATTCTCCATTTCTTCAAACATCGGAACAAGTGGTTCATACTTGTCTCGCAGTTCTTCATCTTGATCTACCAAGATTTTATTCACATCACTATATGTCATACGTTCAGTAGAATGAATCACACTTTGAAAGATTTCATGTTCAACTACCTGACCTTGATGATTAATTTCCATTTCACAACCAAGTGTTAATCGATCAACTTTTGGATTTAATGAACAAATTCCATTAGATAATCGATGAGGTATCATCGGGATAACTCGGTCAACTAAGTAGACACTTGTTCCTCTTTCAAGAGCTTCGCGATCAATAGGAGATTCCTCTTTTACATAATGACTTACATCGGCAATGTATACACCTAATTTATAATTTCCGTTAGATAATTTCTTAACGGTTACTGCGTCATCTAAGTCCTTTGCATCTGCACCATCAATCGTTACAATAGTTTCGTTACGAAGATCTCTTCTACCATTTATCTCGTCTGGATGAATCTCTTCTGGGGTCTGTTGAGCCTGTTCTAATACATCCTCTGGGAAATCAACTTGAATTCCATGTTTATGAATAATGGATAAAATATCAATACCCGGATCATTTTTATGGCCTAGAATATGGATAATTTCGCCTTCAGCACTATTTCGGCCCTCAGGATACTTGGAGATGCGGGCTATTACCTTATGCCCATGTACAGCTCCGTGCGTATTTGCCTTAGGGATAAAGATATCACTTGGTATCCGCTTATCATCAGCGATTACGAACCCAAACGAACGATTATCTTCATACGTACCAACTACTTGAATAACAGCTCTTTCTAAGATACGTATGACTTTCCCTTCTGGTCTCGCACCATCAGAATAAGGTTTTTCTAATCGAACCAATACTTTATCGCCATTCATTGCTGACCCCATATCATTTGCATGGATATATATATCTTTTGAATTTTCATCCTCAGCAATTAAAAATGCAAATCCCTTTGCATGCATTTGTATATTTCCTTTTACCAAATTCATTTTATCCGGTAGTCCAAATCGATTTTTTCTTGTTCGAACCAATTCCCCTTCAAGTTCTAATTCATTTAACGCCTTGACAAGATCTTTAAAATCATCTGCATTTTCAAGTTGGAATGCTTCTTCTAATTCCTGTACAGATAATGGTTTTGTTCCAGATTCTTTAAAATAATTTATTATTTTCTCTTTCATACTTTCACCTTCTTTCATAATATTCTTTTCCTGTTTGTTACCAATCTAAACTTTCTAGAAATTGATAAATATCCTCATGAAGCTGATCTTTTTCTTTGTCCATCGTAATAACATGACCAGACTCTTCATACCATTTCATATCTTTTTTGGAAGCTTCTACATTTTCATAAATATAATTGGCACTGTCGGTATTAATCATCTTGTCATTCTTAGCTTGTACCACAAATGTCGGAGTATAGATCATATCGATATTTGACTTTACTTCATTAATCGTTGTAGCTACACCCTTAAATAAGTCTTTAGATTGATCCATTAATTGATTTACTTCGTCTTCGATAACTTCTTTATCTTTTTTCTCCAGCTGTTTAAATTCTGTGGAAAATTGACGGAACCCCTTTGTCAATTCCTGTTCATTATCAAAAAACATAGGAGAACACATGGTTACAATACCTTTGATATTTTTGGAATAAGCTAATTTAAGTCCTAACACACCACCTAAAGAAAGGCCAGCAACTGCAATTTCTTTATAACCCAAATCTTGCAAGTGATAATATGCAGCTTCCACATCTGCCCACCATTGTTCAGGGTTACTTTTAATTAATTCTTCAGGAGGTTGTCCATGTCCTCTATAAATTGGGGCATGTGAAGTATACCCTTTTTTCTCCAAAAATCTACCTAGCATACGTACGTCTGCAGAATGACCGGTAAATCCATGTAGTAATAATACAGCTTTATCTCCTGCTTCAAATGTAAATGGCTCTGGTAATTTTATTTTCATTTCTCTATCTCCTTTTATCGTCTCTATTTACTTTACCCGTTCTTCAAGGATATACAACGTAAAAATAAAAAATCCTTACCACATAAGTGATAAGGAATCGCTTCTTTATTGTAAAACGTAGGCTGCTAAAAAAGCTAATACAAAGAATAGAACACCTGTTACAATAGTAGAACGATGTAATACTAAATCAATGCCTCTTGCTTTTTGCTTACCAAATAATTGTTCTGCTCCTCCGGAAACGGCTCCTGACAATCCAGCACTTTTTCCAGATTGTAATAAAACAAGTGTAATCATCACAATAACATCAATAACAAGCAATATATTTATCACAGTAATCATGTGTCCCCGACACCTCCTGTATCCGACAATACCTAACATATACTTTATCATATATTGGATTTATTTAGCAAGATGATTTTACAATATTGTTTTTAAAATAGTGATGATGTTCAAAGAATAAATTATTTTGCAATTATATTGATAGAACACTAAAATAAGTATATACAAATGAAAATAGGAGGAAATACATGGAACAATCCTATTATTTAACCATGCAAGACGGTACAAAACTATACGTGAAGCAATGGAATCCCACTATAAAACCAGTTGGAATTATCCAAATTGCACACGGGATGGCTGAACACATCTCCCGCTATCAATATTTTGCAGAATATTTTATTGATAAAGGGTTTGTTGTATTAGGCAATGATCATCGCGGTCATGGAAAAACAGGTGAAAAACATGTTCAAGGTTTTTTTGCAGACGCAGATGGAAATGCAATCGTAGTCAAAGATTTGTATGAAGTAATGCAGGTGACAAAGAATCAATATCCTTCTCTTCCTTATTTTTTTGTTGGACATAGTATGGGTTCATTTTTAATGCGAAATTTTATTCAGAAATATAGTAATTGCATAGATGGATTAATATTAACCGGAACAGGTCATTATCCAAGATTAACAAGCTTCTCTGGACGAACTCTCGCCTCTTTGCTCCCACCACATGAAAAATCTAATTTAATGAATTATTTAGCTTTCGGTAATAGTAATAGAAGGATCCCATCGCCAGCACATAAATATAGTTGGTTAACTAGAGATCTTGAACAAGCAGAAGCTTATGAGAATGATCCCCAATCAGGTTTTATACCAACTGCTCGATTCTTTTACGATCTACTTGATAGTATTAATACCATGCTAGACCCAAAATTAAATCGTAATATTCGTAAGGATCTTCCGCTTTTATTATTGAGCGGGGATAGAGACCCTATTGGACAGCATGGAAAAGGTATTTGGAAAACGGCGAACTTATACGGTAAATTAGGGATGGAAAATATTACGATTAGCGTCTTTGAAGACGGGCGTCATGAACTATTAAATGATATTTGTAAGCATGAAGCGTTTACATTAATAAATAGTTGGTTAAAAGCATATCTATAGGGATTCTATTAGTTGCACCATATAGGAAAAATGATTTAAACTATACAAGAATACAAAATTCTACATAACCTTGATGAAAGGATGTTCAGCATGGCAAAGAATATCGAAGGAATTGCAGCTTCTTCTGGCATTGCAATTGCTAAGGCATACGAACTAAAAACTCCAGAACTATCATTCGAAAGAAGTAACATAGATGATCCAACTAGTGAAATTAATCGTCTTGACAAAGCTTTGGAGATTTCTAAACAAGAATTAGAAAAAATCAAAGCGCATACACTAAAAGAAATCGGCGAAGAGCATGCGGAAATATTCTCTGCTCATTTATTAGTTTTAAGTGATCCTGAATTGATAGGTCCAATGAAAGACAAGATTAATGAAGAAAAAATAAATGCTGAAGCTGCTTTAGATGAAGTAGCAACAATGTTTATTGAAATGTTTAAAGCAATGGATAATGAATACATGAGAGAACGCGCAGCCGATATACAGGATGTTACCAAGCGTGTGATGTCCCACCTATTAGGTGTAACATTCCCGGACCCTGCACTTATCGATGAGCAAGTAGTCGTTATTGCAGAAGATTTAACTCCATCTGATACTGCTCAATTGAATCGTGAATTTGTAAAAGGATTTGCAACTGATATCGGAGGTAGAACTTCTCATTCAGCAATCATGGCACGCTCTCTAGAGATACCTGCTGTGGTGGGTACAAAAAATATTACTTCATCTGTACAAAAAGATGATGTGATTATTGTAGATGGACTAGATGGCAATATCATTATTAATCCATCAGAAGAGGAAATACAAGCATATAAACAAAAACAAGCAGATTTCGCCAAAAAACAAGAAGAATGGGCAAAATTAAAAGATGAACCTAGCTTCACTAAGGATGGCGAACAGGTCGAGCTTGCTGCTAATATTGGTACTCCTGAAGATGTTGAAGGAGTATTAAACAATGGTGGAGAAGGTGTAGGATTATATCGAACAGAATTTTTATATATGGGTAAGTCTGAACTTCCTTCTGAAGACGAGCAATTCGACGCATACAAAACCGTTCTAGAGAAAATGAAGGGTAAACCCGTTGTAGTCCGTACTTTAGACGTAGGTGGGGACAAGGAAATAAGCTATTTAGATCTTCCAAAAGAGCTAAATCCATTTTTAGGTTATCGCGCAATACGTTTTTGCTTAGAAAATGAACATGTATTCCGTCCACAATTACGTGCATTACTTCGTGCTAGTGCTTACGGAAACTTAAAAATTATGTTTCCAATGATCGCTACGATTGAAGAATTTCGTCAAGCTAAAGCGCTATTAATGGAAGAAAAAGATTCCTTAAAGAATGATGGAATCGAAGTTTCAGATGATATTGAGGTTGGAATTATGGTAGAGATCCCTTCTACAGCTGTGATTGCTAAACAATTTGCAAAAGAAGTTGATTTCTTTAGTATTGGTACAAATGACTTGATTCAGTATACAATGGCTGCAGATCGTATGAATGAGCAAGTTTCTTATCTATATCAACCATATAACCCAGCCATTTTAAACTTAATTAATACAGTTATCGAGACAGCACATGCTGAAGATAAGTGGGTAGGCATGTGTGGAGAAATGGCAGGAGATTCAATTGCAATTCCTTTATTAGTAGGTCTTGGATTGGATGAGTTTAGTATGAGTGCAACTTCTATACTTCCTGCACGTACCCAATTACTAAGCTTGAATAAAAAAGAATTAGTGAAAGCAAAAGAACAATTCTTAGCAATGAGCACTTCAGAAGAAGTAGTAGCATTTGTTAAGGAAATAACGGAATAAAAGATTAACACTGATAGGTTCTCATCATACAAGTGAGAACCTATTTTTCATTTTTTATATAACGACCGATCAAATTGACCACCGGACATAACCGTCATAAAATCCAAAAAGAATTGCTGATATTCCATTTGAAAAGCTATTTGATGGTGATTCGTCTCCGTAATAGCATAATATCCATCTTCATAGGGGCGTATATCAGCAATACTTTGTCCCCTCTCTTCTCCAAACAATGATTGAACAATCATTATCGGTCTACTAAAAAATTGAAACATATTTTCATTTTTTATTGCCATTAATACCAATACATCATGCATCGGACTCCCTATAATTGAAGGGTCTCTTTTTTTGTAAAAACTGTAGTAATAATCAATCATTGGCTTTACAATAGATAGTTGTCCGACCTGGTCAATATAATCTACCATTTCGGGAGTAACTATTGCTTGATTTGTTACATTAAGTGGTAAGATAGTCAGGTTAGTCGCATAGCGCATGACTAATTGTGCGGCTACTGGATCACCGTGAAAATTAGCTTCAGCAACAGCTGTAATATTTCCCGGAACCCAAAATGCTCCCCCCATAATATAAATTCCTTTTACTTTTCTCATTAAATCTTCATATAATATAAATAATGTTGCTAAGTCGGTTAGCCTGCCGATATTAGCTATGTATATATCTTCATTTCTTTGTATTATATCGATTATCTGCAAAAAGTTTTCAACAACCTGAGCATCATTTACAGGAGGAATAACAGGACCCATGCCGTACTCACCGTGAATTTCGGATACTTCTTTTGGTTTTTCTCCTGTCATTGGACGCTGTGCTCCCAATATTAATGGTATCTGTAAGTCTTTATAATATAATAGTTCTTGTATGTAACTAATTGTGGTTATTGCTTTCTCGCGACTTATATTCCCATATGATGCAACTACACCAACAATTTCTATTTCATCATCTAACGAGGCATAAATAAGCGTAATAATATCATCAATACCGATATCTCCAAATAATAATACTTTCTTTATCATGATTACCCCCTTTATTTAACTTATGCTTAAAAATAGCAAACTTTCCAAAAGTAGAGCTGAAGTATATAAAAAAACTACAATCAGAGTAATAACTCTAATTGTAGTTTTTTACTAATATCAATATAATTATTTGTTAGCTAGGTTGTAGAAGGAAGCTAATCCACCGTACTCACCCATACCAGCTAGTTCATCTTCAATGCGAAGTAATTGGTTATATTTCGCAACTCGATCAGTACGAGATGGTGCGCCTGTTTTGATTTGCCCAGCGTTTGTTGCAACCGCAATATCAGCAATCGTAACATCTTCTGTTTCACCAGAACGGTGAGAGATAACAGCTGTATAACCAGCGCGTTTTGCCATTTCAATTGCTTCAAACGTTTCTGTTAGTGTACCGATTTGATTTACTTTAATTAAGATAGAGTTACCGATACCTTGTTCGATACCTTTAGAAAGCTTGTTAGTGTTTGTTACGAACAAGTCATCTCCAACTAATTGAACTTTATCACCAAGACGATCAGTTAGGATTTTGAAACCATCCCAATCATTTTCATCTAAACCATCTTCAATAGAGATGATTGGGTATTTAGAAATCATTTCTTCGTACCAGTCAACCATTTCTTCAGAAGAACGAACAACGCCCTCACCTTTAAGGTTATATTTCCCATCACTGTAGATTTCAGAAGCAGCTACATCCATAGCAAGTTTAACTTCTTCACCTGGCTTGTAACCTGCAGCTTCAATTGCTTCAACGATTGTTTGTAATGCTTCTTCATTAGAACCCAGGTTTGGCGCAAATCCACCTTCATCACCTACTGCAGTATTGTAACCTTTTGAGCTTAACACTTTTTTCAATGAATGGAAAATCTCTGCACCAGTGCGTAATGCTTCTTTAAATGTTGGAGCTCCAACAGGCATAATCATAAACTCTTGAATGTCCACGTTGTTATCCGCATGCTCCCCACCATTTAAAATGTTCATCATTGGCGTAGGTAGTGTTTTTGCGTTGAATCCACCTAAATAGTTGTATAATGGAACTTCTAAATAATTAGCTGCTGCATGTGCTGCTGCCATGGATACTCCAAGGATTGCGTTCGCACCTAATTTACCTTTGTTTTCAGTTCCATCTAAATCGATCATTAAAGCATCAATAATGTTTTGACGAGTAACATCAATGCCAATAAGTTCAGGAGCAATTAGATCATTTACATTTTCAACTGCTTTTTGAACTCCTTTACCTAAATAACGATCTTTGTCACCATCACGAAGTTCTACTGCTTCATACTCACCAGTTGATGCACCACTTGGTACGATTGCTGAACCAAATGCTCCTGACTCTGTGAAAATTTCAACTTCAATGGTTGGGTTACCTCTTGAATCTAAGACTTCTCTAGCATAAACATCTGTAATATATGGCATATTATTCTCTCCTTATTGTTTTATTATTTTTTTATAAGACTATTGCCAGTCATTTCTTTTGGTTTTTCAACATTTAATAAATCAAGCAGTGTTGGTGATAAATCTGCTAAAATTCCACCATCACGTAACTCAATATCATCTTTGGTTACAATAACAGGTACAGGGTTAGTTGTGTGAGCTGTCATTGGTTTATCTTCCAAAGTCATAACTTCATCAGAGTTGCCGTGATCTGCAGTTATTATGGCATGACCACCTAATTCAGTAATTTTATCAATTACCTTACCTAAACATTCATCCACTGCTTCAATAGCATCAATAGTTGGTTGTAATTTCCCTGAATGTCCAACCATATCTGGATTAGCAAAATTCAAGATAATCGCATTTTGCTCCCCTTTATCTAATTCCTTTAACAGTGCATCAGTAACTTCATATACACTCATTTCAGGTTTCAGATCATAGGTTGCTACTTTGGGTGAATCGATTAAAATCCTTTTTTCACCAGGGAATTCTTTTTCGCGTCCACCACTCATAAAGAAAGTAACGTGTGGATATTTCTCCGTTTCTGCAATACGTAATTGGTTCAAATTATTTTGTGCTAGAACCTCTCCAACAGTATTATCTAGATTCACTGGTTGATACGCAACATATCCATCTACTGTTTCACTAAAGTTTGTCAGCATTACAAAGTCTAGTTTTTTTGGAGCTTTATCGCCTCGCTCAAAGTCACGAAAATCCTCATTCGCAAATGTTCTAGAGATTTGTATCGCACGATCAGGACGGAAATTATAGAAGATAATAGAATCTTCATCCTTAATCGTAGCCACTGGTTCATCATTGTCATCTGTAATTACAGAAGGAATTACAAACTCATCATAAATTTCATTTGCATAGTTATCATCTACAACTTCTTGTGCATTTTTATATGATGGACCTTCACCGTATACCATTGCGTCATAACATTTCTTTACACGGTCCCAACGTTTGTCACGATCCATGGAATAGTATCGACCAGATATAGTAGCGAATTGACCAACACCAAGTTCATCCATCACATCTTGTGTTTCTTTGATATATTTGCTCGCTGTTTTCGGACCAACATCACGTCCGTCTAAGAAAGCATGTACAAATACATTTTCTAATTCATGTTTCTTCGCTAATCGAAGTAAAGCAAATAGATGATTAATATGACTATGCACACCACCGTCAGATAATAAACCAAATAAGTGAAGCGCTTTGTCATGTTTCTTTGCATGTTCTACAGATTTAATGAACGCATCAACCTCATAGAAATCACCTTCGTCAATAGACACATTTACACGAGTAAGGCTTTGATACACAATACGACCAGCACCAATGTTCAAATGACCAACTTCGGAATTCCCCATTTGCCCATCCGGTAATCCAACAGCCTTTCCAGAAGCCTCTAATTGATTATGAGCATATTGATTCCAAAAACGATCAAAATTAGGGGTGTTTGCTTGTTTGACTGCATTTCCTTTTACTTCATCACGAATAGCGAATCCATCAAGAATAATTAATGCAGCTAATTTATTCTGACTCATTTTGTACCTGCCTCCACTAGTTGTAGGAATGATTCAGGATCGAGACTTGCCCCACCAACTAATGCTCCGTCAATATCAGATTGAGCTAATAACTCATCCACATTGGCAGGTTTTACACTACCGCCATATTGAATAATTACTTTTTCAGCCACATCTGCTGACGTAACTTCAGCTACCACTTTGCGAATTTCAGTGCAAACTTCATTTGCTTGTTCACTTGTAGCTGTTTTTCCTGTACCGATTGCCCATACTGGTTCATAGGCAATAATAGTTTCAGCAACTTGTTCATTGGTAAGACCAGCAACTGCTTGCTTTACTTGTTCGCCAACAATGTTCATCGTTTCGTTTGCTTCACGTTGATCCAGTGTTTCTCCTACACAAACAATCGGAGTTAAATCATGAGCAAATGCTGCTTTCGTTTTCTTATTTACTAATTCGTTCGTTTCAGCAAATAGCTCTCTTCTTTCTGAGTGTCCAAGTACAACATGTGTTACACCTAGATCTTTCAACATCACAGGGCTAACCTCTCCAGTAAAAGCACCAGAATCTTCAAAATGCATGTTTTGCGCTGCTACTTTTACTTCTGATCCCTTCGCTTGCTCAACTAATTTTGACAGGAAAGGGAATGGAGCACACACAATTGCTTCTACGTCATTTCCTTTCGGAGCTTTTGGTACTACAGAATCCATAAATTCTCCTGCTTCAGATAGTACTTTATTCATTTTCCAGTTACCAGCTATCACTTTTTTACGCATCGAATCACCTCTGTTAGTTATTAATTATTATTTATCATTTAGAGCAGCTAATCCAGGAAGAACTTTTCCTTCCATGAATTCTAATGATGCTCCTCCACCTGTAGATACATGATCCATTTCTTCTGCAAGGCCGAACTTTTCAACAGCTGCCGCAGAATCGCCACCACCTATTATAGAGTAGCCTTCTGTAGATGCTAATGCTTCTGCTACAGCTTTTGTACCACCTGCGAATGCATTTAATTCAAATACTCCCATTGGTCCATTCCATATAACAAGTTTTGAATCTTTCACGATACTACTATATTTTTCTCTTGTCTTCGTGCCTATATCTAACGCTTCCCAGTCAGAAGGAATTTTATCTATATCTACAATTTTTGTATTAGCCTCTTCTGAGAAATCGTCGGCCACAATAGCATCGACCGGCAATACAAAGTTAACACCTTTTTCTTTCGCTTTGTTCATAAATTCTTTAGCCAAATCAATTTTATCTTCTTCTAGAAGTGATTTTCCAATCTCATGACCTTGTGCTTTGATGAACGTGTAAGCTAGACCGCCACCAATAATCAAATTATCTACTTTATCTAACAGATTATCGATCACACTAATTTTATCTTTTACTTTCGCTCCACCAACAATTGCTGTAAACGGTCGTTCCGGATTTTCTAGTGCGTTGCCTAGTGCTTCAATTTCTTTTTCCATTAATTTACCTGCTGCTGCTGGCAATTTTTCTGCTACGCCAGTTGTAGATGCATGTGCACGATGAGCAGCACCAAAAGCATCATTGACATAAAGGTCAGCCATGTTAGCGAATGCTTCCACTAATTCAGGATCATTTTTTTCTTCTCCAGCTTCAAAGCGAACGTTCTCTATTAAAAGAACTCCACCATTTTCTAGCTCACTGATAGCCTGATCAACTTCTTCACCATAAACTTGATCTGTTTTCAATACTTCTTTACCTAATAGATCACTAAGTCTATCAGCAACAGGGTCTAAACGTAGTTCTTCTACAACTGTTCCTTTAGGTCGTCCTAGATGACTAGCTAAAATCACTTTTGCACCTTGTGCTGTTAATTGCTCAATTGTAGGTAGTGCAGCGCGAATACGCGTATCATCTGTGATCTCACCATCTTTTAAAGGAACATTGAAGTCTACGCGTGTAAATACTCGTTTTCCTTCAACTTGTAGATCGTTGATTGTTTTTTTGTTCAAGATAATCCCTCCTAATACTGGATTATGTAATACATAATCATCCTTGACCAAGCAATATTATACCATGTAGCAGACATTTAAAAACAATACTGTTAAAACGGAAAATGGAGGAGGAAACCATTCCCTCCTCCAATATCCTTTCGTCCGGAGAGAACAAATTGTTTCTGCGAACGAATAATTCTATTAAAGTCCTTTGCTGTTCATAAAGATTGCTAAGTCGATACAACGAGCAGAATAACCCATTTCGTTGTCATACCAAGATACAACTTTTACCAAGTTATCTTCCATTACAATTGTAGACAATGCATCAAAGATAGAAGAGTGGTTGTTACCTACGATATCAGAAGATACAAGCGGTTCCTCTGTATACTCTAAAATACCTTTTAATGGACCTTCAGCTGCTTCTTTCATTGCATTGTTAACGTCTTCGATAGTAACGTTTTTATCTAACTCAGCAACTAAGTCTGTCAATGAACCATCTGGAGTTGGTACACGTACTGCATTACCATTTAATTTACCATTAAGTTCAGGTAATACGAGTCCAACTGCTTTTGCAGCTCCAGTTGAAGTTGGAATAATGTTTTCAGCTGCTGCACGAGCACGACGATAATCTTTGTGTGGTAAATCTAAGATTTGCTGATCATTTGTATAAGAGTGGATAGTAGTCATTAAACCACGCTTAATACCAAAGTTATCATTCAATACTTTCGCAAATGGTGCTAAACAGTTTGTAGTACAAGAAGCATTTGATACTACGTTGTGCTCACTTGGATCATATTGATCATCATTAACACCCATAACAATTGTTAAATCTTCACCTTTAGCTGGCGCAGAGATAATTACTTTTTTAGCTCCTGCTTGAATATGCTTCTCAGCATCTTCTTTATTAGTAAAGCGACCAGTAGATTCAATTACGATATCAACACCAAGGTCTCCCCAACCTAGATCAGCAGGGTCACGTTCTGATAATACTTTAATTTCTTTACCATCAATTACAAGGTTAGAACCATTTACAGTTACTTCTTCTTGTAATTTTCCGTGTACAGAATCATATTTTAATAAGTGTGCAAGCATGTTAGCATCTGTTAAGTCATTAATAGCAACAACTTCCACTTCATTATTTTTTAGAGACTGACGAAATACGTTACGTCCAATTCTACCAAAACCATTAATACCAATTTTTACTGCCATGTATAATTCCTCCTAGAATTTTTATTGAATTATATATTAAAGAGGCTACCCTCTTAATATCTCTTCTGCTGCACCTTGATCGGTGATCAAGATATTGCTTTTCGCCTGTTTAAAATACGAGACGATTGCCTTTGCTTTAGAACTACCACCAGCTACCGTTATGACTTGCTTCGAATCGTTAATATCTTGGAGTTGTATTCCTACCGTTTTGACTTTATAGATTACATTTCCATATTCGTCAAAATAATAGCCAAAAGCTTCACCTACCGCTTTCTTCTCTTTGAGTAATTGCATCACTTCTTTAGTAGATCGCCGACGCTCAGCCATTTTCAATGCATCTCCAACTCCATGTAAAACAATATTCGAAGACTTGATAACTTCTAATGCTTCCATCACATGTGGCTCTTTCATAATTGTTTCATATGTCGAATCACTTATTGGATCAGGTACATATAACATGCGGTAATCACCATCTGTTTTACGAGACATCTCAGATACAATTCTAGAAGCTTGATTCTCTACTTTTTCTCCTATACCACCACGGGCAGGAACAAAAAGTACTTTCTTATCTTTGGTTAAAGGAGTCATTGCATCAGCTACAGCAGCGATCGTGCTACCTCCTGTTACAGCAATCGTATTATTAGAAGTGAGTTTCTTACGTAAATACGATACAGTAGCTTTACCCATTTCTGTTTTAATAGAAGCACGCTGATCACTATCTCCGGGAACCACAATAACGGAATCTACTGATAATATTTCCTTTATTCTTTTTTCTAAAACATGGAGTCCACTTATTTCTCCAATCATTGCTGCTAATTGCTCCAGTACTACTTTGCCCTCTTTAGTAATAAACATTCCTTTTGTTGTAATTTCTACCAAACCTTGGGCATGTAAAAAATCGATTTCGCTACGTACATGTCTTTCTGTTAAATTCGTATTCTCTGCTAATCCGCGTCGACCTATAGGCTGTAATAGATCCACATTTTGAAGCAATGAATAGCGCTCTTTCATAACATGTACCAACTCTGGAACAAGCTTTTTCTGTAACTCAATGATGGATTCCATCAGCTTGCACTCCCTTCACCGGGATTGATTACGTCCCGCGTGGTTACATTATGTCCCGATGACAACTTCATTATATCATAATTTAATTCGAATTCAATCGAAAAGCTTTATTTATTATGTCCTAAAAACAAATAGCTTAAAATACCTTTATTATAGATATTTCTACTCTTCACATTCCTCAGGAATATAAAGTAAAACTTCATTTAATGGGGGAATTCGTTCCTCACTACTGAATGCTAGTACCACATGGCCATAACCTAAAGGCCCTTGAGCCGAATCGGACATATACAAGCAGTTGAATATCCACTTATCTGCTTTGACACCTCATTATCTTGAAGTGCGTGTATTACTGCCCGTTACATCTGACATAAAAAATCTCTTACTTAGATAGCAAATATAATTTCGTTTTGCCATGTAAATAAGAGCTTCGAATTGAATGATTTATTTATTTTCATATTTGCCAAGTTTCATTAATCGGATTATAGAACAACTTGGCTTTGATTGGAACTGAAAACGACGATTCTCTCTCAGAATAACAGAGCTTGAAAATCCACTTAAAAAATTGTTCTTCTTTTTTCAAGTTAGTTGAAGCTGTGCCTGCTAAAAAGTTGCTGTCTGAAATAAATCAACAGAGCAATACCCTGATTTTATACTTTATATATTATAAATTTGACTCATTTAATAATCGATCTATATCTTTTATATTTAGTTGTTCACCGAAAAGTTCCGTTTGATTATATTCAATCACTGGAATTATCAACTGATATTTTTCGAGTAGTTCATCGGATGAGTAGATATCTTTTTTTATAATTGGAATGTCCTTTTTATTTAGCATTATTAGTAATTCTTCCGCTTCTACACATAACGGACAATTCTCTTTTGTATAGAAAGATATGTATTCATTTTTCATTATAATTAGCTCCTTTTCGTTTAACAGATGAAGGAATTTGCAGCTCATCACGGTATTTCATAATCGTTCTACGTGCTATTTTAATTTGATAACGTTCTTCCATCAATTGTCTTATTTTTTGATCTGATAGTGGTTTACTTTTATCTTCGAGATCTATTAAATCTTTAAGTAAATGCTTAATGACTATAGATGCAACGCCAGCTCCTTTTTGTACTTCACGTTGTAGAAAATATTTTAATGGTATGACGCCATGTGTTGTTTGAACATACTTCTGACGAATCGCACGACTAATCGTTGATATGTGAAGATCCAATTGTACAGAGAGCTCAGTCAATGTTAATGGTTTTAACATTTTGGGACCACTTTCAAAAAATGGTAGCTGTTTCTCTACAATTATCCGTATCACTTTCTCCAAAGTCGAGCTACGATAATCTATCGCCTGTTGTAGCATCTCTACTTCTTTTTGTTTTTTCTTCACAAATGAAGCAGCCTCTCCTTCTAAACCGTGATTATTATACTGACTATTTAATTGTATTGCAGGTGAAGACCAATTAAAAAAAGATATTTTCCATTCTGTATCTTCTTTAAAAATAGAGGCTTCGGGGATAATGAATTCTGTTTTAGTCGGTAATAAAAGTTTTCCTGGTTTTGGGTGACATAACTTAATCGATTCTATTAATTTTTGCGCTTTTTCTTCGGTAATCTCATAATTTAAAGCAATCTGATGTGAGTTTTCTTCTGCAAGTAATACAATATCTTCATTCATTAGCAACGCGATATAAGGTGCATCAATATTCATTTGCTTTAATTGAAGTTGAATACATTCCGTAAGATCCCGAGCACCAATACCAGTTGGCTCCAATGATTGAATATATGATAATGCTTCTTCAACTATAGTTAATTCTACTTCACAATAATCTGCCCAGTCTTCCATAGTTATATCTAAATAACCATCCTCATTTAATGAATCAATTCCAAAAATAATTACTGGTAATAAAGATTTATCTTCTATTTCTAAGACATATAGATTGGACTTTAATTGATCATATAGTGACAGTTCAGTTGTATTCATTTCATCAATGGAATAATCAGTAGTCCGAAATTGGGAGATGAGTTCCTTATCTATTGGCTGTACCTCTTCTATCAGTGGATTCTCTTCAGCAACTTGTTTCATATAATCATAAAGTTCCATGCCTGTTAATTGTAAAATTTCAATTGATTGATATAAGGATTGATTCATTTTCCACTGCAATGATTGATTCAATACAAGTCTTTGCTTCAACTCATCTCACCCCTTTTTATCTACTTCTATTTTGCCACGACTTATCATTTCTGTCATCTTCATTTCCAGTTCTTAACAACCATTCGAATTATAATAGACTAATCCTGTGAAAGGGATTACATTATATTCTACACCTGATTAATTAAAAAACCAATCTACTCCTGATAATAATAAAATCATAGAATAGATTGGTTATGAAAAACTGAATCAGAAATAGACTCCGCTTATCCATTCATACATGTAACGCATACATCCAAAAAACAAGTATAGATTACATAGAATGAAAATAGTCTTCATTTGTCATTAGTTCGATAGATAATTAGTTTCCACGATATCCTGTATTCGCTCGAACTTTAACTTCTGCATATCTCTCTGAGTCCAATTCCTTCGACATAATGGTTCCAAGAAATCCACCTAAGAAACCGATAGGAACAGATATTAATGCTGGATTGGTTAATGGGAATAATGGATCTCCAACAAAAATTGCGCTTCCGTCTAAAGCAAATACATTCGGACTCATAGAAACTAAAATTATCGCCGTTAATAGCCCTGACAACATCGCTGTAACTGCACCAGTTGTATTAAACCTTTTCCAATAAATGGTGTAAAGTATTACTGGTAAGTTTGCACTTGCTGCTACACAAAAGGCTAAGGATACGAGAAATGCCACATTTAACGATTGGGCAAATAGTGATAGTAGTATTGAAAATACTGACACACCCAAAGATGCCCATTTTGCTGCCAACATTTGCTGTCTATCCGAAGCTTTCCCCTTTTTAATTATTTGCCCATAAATATCATGAGCAAATGCAGAAGCACCCGATAGTACTAGACCTGCTACAACCGCTAATATAGTAGCGAAAGCAACTGCTGCAACAAATGACATTAATAAATCTCCACCTAATGCTTCTGCAAGAAGAGGTGCTGCCATATTTCCGGCAGGATTTGCTTGAAGTATATTGCTTTCTCCGACAAATGCTGCTGCACCAAACCCTAAGAATATAGTAAGAATATAAAATATCCCAACTACCCAGGTAGCTGTCACTACAGATGAACGTGCTGTTTTTGCATCTTTCACTGTAAAAAATCTCATTAAAATATGAGGTAACCCTGCCGTCCCTAGAACCAAAGCCAACATCAATGATATTGTATCTAGAGGCACGGTATATTGTAAGCCCGGTTGTAGATATGAATCACCATGACTAGTTACTGTTTTCACCTCTGAGAACATTTGAAAAATATTAAAGTTAAATTTCATTAACACTAAAAAAGCAATAATCACAGTTCCTAACATTAATAGTACTGCTTTTATAATTTGAACCCAACTGGTTGCAGTCATACCACCAAACAGTACATAGATAGTCATCATAACTCCGACTATTAAGACTGCTACCCAATATTCAATTCCAAATAATAATTGAATAAGTGCACCAGCACCTACTAATTGTGCAATCATATAGAAGATAACAATGGTAATCGTACTAATCGCTGCAACAGCTCGTACTTTTTTAGCATCAAATCTAGAATTAATCATATCAGCCAATGTGTACTTACCTAAATTACGTAAGGGCTCTGCCACTAGGAACATAACTACTAAGTATGCAATTAAAAATCCAATACTATAGAAAAATCCATCGAACCCGTATAATGCGATAGCACCTGCAATACCTAAGAAAGATGCTGCGGATAAATAATCTCCGGCTATTGCTAGTCCATTCTGCCACCCCGTTAAACCTCCACCAGCTGTATAAAAATCACCTGTGGATTGGGTCCGCTTTGCTGCAAAATATGTAATCACTAAAGTTAGTGATACAATTGCTAGAAATAAAATGATTACAATTAAGTTCATTAAACTACCTCTCCCCTTCTATTTCTTCTTCGATGATCTCATCAATCTGTTTATCAAATTTCGCTGAACGTTTTACATAGACGATACAAAGTACCCACGTCATTACAAACTGAGCAAAAGCAAATATCCACGCCCATGAAATATCGCCTATAGCAGTTCGATTAAGTATCGTGCTATAAGAAGTCATAATGGGTAAGGCAAAATAAAATGTTAAGAAAAAAATTGTAAGTGGGATAATAAATTTCTTTCGCTGATTGATTAAATCCTTAAACTTTCTACTGTTTGCAACCTTTTTAAAATCAGTCTTCTTATTGTAATCGCTTTCAACTTTTAACGGCAAACATGATTCCTCCTTTAAAAAGAAATGGATATTAATGTAAGAAATTTCATTAAATACATAATAAATTAATTAGAATAAAAATTCAATCTATTAAATAAAAGTATTCTAAAATTAAGAATATAGTCTTTTACTTTAATAACGTTAAAAGAATAATATTAGGCATTTATTACTAAATATAGTAAAACTTCGTTCAAAGGGGGTTTTCGTTCTTTCTACCACTTATCCTCTTCCGCTATGCCCTATCGTCTTAAAGTACTGCGTCCCTTACATATGGGATAAATGTAGCCTTGTTATTACACTTTTCCACTAAACATATAAAAATCCGAACTACATTCTTAGAACATAGTTCGGAGGTAAATAGGAATGATTATTGTTTTTGTAAATAGAGCATTATGAAGTCAATTTATTTATCAAACTTTTTTTACCACGTTTTCCATCACACCTATTCCTTCTATTTCTAATTTTATCTTATCTTTGTCTTTTACATATCCTGGAGGATCCATTGCAAACCCTACACCATCAGGAGTACCTGTCATAATTATATCTCCTGGTTTTAATGTAATTAAATTAGAAATAAATGACACGAGAAACGGTACAGAAAAAATTAAATGTTTGGTATTTGAATATTGACGTTTTTCATTATTAACATAGGATGCAATAGTCAAATTACCAGGATCTAAAATTTCATCTTTCGTTACAATCCAAGGTCCAATTGGAGTTGTATGATCTAAACTTTTACCTTGCAACCATTGAGGTGTCCGCTTTTGCAAATCCCTAGCAGATGTATCGTTTCCTATCGTATAGCCAGCGACATAATCCAAAGCATTCTCTTCATTCACATGGGAAGCTTCTTTTCCTATTACAATCGTTAATTCAACTTCATAATCCAATTTTTCAGTTACGGAAGGAAAATATATCTCCTCTTCTGGTCCAATTATCGCATTGTCAAACTTAGCAAATAGGACTGGAAATTCTGGAATTTCACTTTTCATTTCAGCTACATGATCCGCATAATTTTTACCGACACAAATCACTTTCTTAGCTATCCCTAATGGCATACCTAATTGAATATCATTCATAGAAAAAGTAAACTTACTATCATTAATCCCAACTAATTTTGTTGCTTCATCAATAAAATATTGCCCTTCTTGATAAAATAGCTCAGGTTGATAAGGTAATTCTATTATTGTTTTTCCATCTTGGATAGCCTTTTTTGACGCAAGATGTATATCTACAACCTCTTCATTTCCAGTGATAAAACCCATACGAAAACTAGAGTCGGATTCTTTTTTTCGATAACTTACTAGTCTCATTCCCCATTCCCCCATTCTATTCCATAGTATAAAACAATTTTCACTTCAAATCGAAAGAAGTAACTTTTAGCTTGCTGATTTTGTGGAAGAAATAGTTTCTTGCTTTTTATATTGAATCGTCTTCCAACCAAAAATAAGGATTACAATAATAATACCAATTATATCTGTATAGCTCTCTGGGATAATTAATAGTAACGAACCAATTCCTAATATGATACGAATCAACCACTGTAATTCCATTTTATAAAATCCTTCTAAGGCAGCACCAAACCCTATTATTCCTATAATAGCCGTCACGGTAATTATAACTACTTCAATTATTGGAGGAAATGGAAATTCCGTTGCATTTACTGCTAATCCTGATGGGTCAATGAATAACATCGCAGGGTTGTATACAAACATATAAGGAATTAGGAACCCAGCTAAAGAAAGACGCAGCGCTGTAAAACCTGTACGCATAGGATCTCCACCAGATATACCAGCACCTGCAAATGCTGCTAATGCTACAGGTGGTGTGATATTTGCAAAAATACCAAAGTAAAAAACAAATAAGTGAGCTACGAGTACTGGTACCCCAAACTCTGCTAGAGCAGGGGCAGTCATTGTAGCAGTAATGATATACGCTGGAATTGACGGTAATCCCATTCCCAAAATAATTGAAGCGATCATCGTTAAAAATAATGTGAAGAATAAAGATCCTGCACCGAAACTAGTAATTGCTGAAGTCATTACGGTACCAAAACTTGTTAAGTTCACAACACCAATAATAATTCCTACAACCGCACAAGCAACCATTACAGCCAATGACTGTCTTGCGCCGTCTTCTAATGCTTTGAGGATATCTTTAATCCCCATTCTACTTGTTTTTCGTAATGCCGCGATAATAATTGTTAATCCAATTGTATAAAGAGCAGCGAACCCAACAGGAACTCCCATATAAAGAAAAATGATCAAACCTACAATTGGTAAAAGAAGATGTCCTCTTTCTTTTAATACTTCTTTTACTCTTGGTAAGTCTGCTTTAGGTATTCCTTTAAGGTTTCTTCTTCCCGCTCGAAAATGCACTTGCATGATTACACCTAAGAAATATAAAACCGCTGGTATTAAGGCAGCAAGTGCAATTGTTCCATATGCAATCCCTGTTGTTTCCGCCATAATAAATGCGCTTGCTCCCATAATCGGTGGCAAAATTTGCCCTCCAATTGAGGCACTTGCTTCAACTGCTCCAGCGAAGTTTTTAGAGTAGCCAATTCGTTTCATTAATGGAATCGTAAATGCTCCTGTTCCAACTACATTTGCTACTGCAGCGCCATTGATACTCCCCATAAAACCACTAGAGATTACAGCTACTTTAGCAGGCCCCCCTTGTTTACTACCAGCTAATGCCATTGCTAAATCATTGAATAATTGTCCCATTCCAGACTTCGCTAAAAAAGCACCAAAAAGAATGAAAAGAAAGATAAATTGAACAGATGCACCGATAGCTGTTGAGAATAGGCCTTCTGTTTTTAAATATAGTTGTCCAAAAATATCTCCTAAATCAAATGGTCTGGTCATTAACATGTCAGGCATCCATAAATTATGGCTGAAAAAAGGATATGCAAGAAAGATTAAAGCAAGAATAGGAAGAATCCATCCTGTAACACGCCTCGCAGCTTCTAATACCAAGATAACCGTCAGTATGGCAAACAGAATATCTGCCATGTTCGGTATTCCTCCACGTGTTGTCATCAATGCATTATATTCCAAAATTAAATAGAGAGCTGAAGCAATACTTAATATAAATAATATCCAATCATAATATGGTATTTTACCTCGATATTGTTTTTTAAAAGTAGGATAGATTAAAAATATTAATGCTATTCCAAACGACATATGTACAGACCGTTGTAATAATGCTGGAATTGGATTAACCGTAACATATATATGATAAAGTGAATAAAGAATCGCAAGCAATGTAAGTACTAAGGCAATATTCTTATTCGTGACGGTCCGGACTCTAGATTCACTATCAAACTTCTCTAAAATATCCTGTGTTGAAGGACTGTGTTCGTCTTTTATTGTTTCTTGATGTTTCTTACTCATAAAGTTTCCCCTCCCAAAATTCCCATCTAAACACGTCTTTTACAGCTAAAGTTATATTGTTATAATTTTCTGTTTTTTCGTATAAGCGAACCTCTTTTTTATCGGTGGATAAAGTTGTTTTCACATTTTCCGACACGGCTACATTTAATTCTTTATAACTTACATCCATTTTCATATGTATATAACCATCTGAAGACGGTATAACTTCTCCCTGTGCAGGCACACCAGCACCAAAAGTCTTGAAATATGTTTCTACTAAAGTTAATTTATTTTGTTTAATTTCGTAGACTTCCACCCATTCTTCTTTTTCCACAGAATGAATCCATTGCAATTCAAACTTAACATCATAGATATAATAACTTTCTCCATCAATTTTCACTTCTATTACAGTAATTTTGTTAAAAAGAAAAAATAGGAGTACAACCGTAATTGCACCCCCTATAATACGTTTATTTTTGTTCTTCATAGTAACGCTCAGCACCTGGGTGTAATGGCGCAACATGTCCTTCTTGTGCGTCCTCTAACGAAATCTCTGTTGCAGCTTGATGTGAGTTTCCTAATTTCTCTAAGCTTTCAAAGAACGTTTTGGTTAATTGATAAACATCGTCTTCACTCATGTCCTCATGAACAACTAAAGCATTCATAATCGCAGCTGTAGGAACTGGTTCCGCGTTTCCGTATGTATCTGCAGGAATTTCTAAAGATACAAAATAAGAAGCATCTTGTGCAATTGACTCAACATCTTCAGGGTTTATAGTTACAAGGCGAATATCTAATGTTTCCGATAATTCCATTAATGAAGCATTAGGAAGTCCACTTGTTAAAAATGCTGCATCTAATTGACCAGCACGTAACCCGTCAGCTGCTTCTGCATACCCTAGATAATCTACTTCAATATCATCATATGTGATACCATGACCATTTAGTAAAGTTCTGGCATTTACTTCTACACCAGAATTTTGGTCACCTACAGCGATCCTTTTCCCTTTCAAATCCTCAAATGTTTCAATCCCTGAATCAGCAGTTGTTACAATTTGCACATAATTAGGGTATAACGACGCAATTTGATTTACTTTTTCAACCGGTTGCTCAAAACTTACTTCTCCCTCAATAGCTTGACTCACAACATCACTCATTGTGAATGCCATTTCTATCTTATCTTGTTCCATCAGGTTTACATTTTCAACGGATGCTCCTGTCGTTTGAGTTCTCGAGTTTATACCATAAACACTACTATATTCTTCAGCTAATGTAGTACCTATTATATTATATGGACCCGATGAGCCACCAGTAGCTATTGTGACGATATTTGTTTCTAAACTTTCTCCTGATTCACCTTCTGCATTCTCACTATCTCCTCCACATGCAGTAATAATAGGTATCAATAATAACAGTAATAATATTGCCCAAATCTTTTTCATTTTCCTTCCCCCTTATTTCCTTCATTTAATTAAGCGTTTTCATTAGTTATATTAATTTAATTTTTCTGTAAAGTCAATATAGTGACATTTTTACCAAAAATAGGTTATACAATAGTAAAATGGTATACATGTTGTCATGAAACGTTCAAAATAGAATGACAAATATATGATATACTCAATGATAGAATTAAATAATCGGAGGTATAATTATGAAAAAGAACAAAGCACTATTTATTGTATCCGTTTTATTTCTATTCCTCGCAGCATGTTCTCAGAATGAGGAAGATAATAATGCTAATGATGAGAATTTAGATGATGTTATACCAGAACTTACAGTTGACTTTGATATCCCTGAACAAGTAGAAAAAGGAGAAACAATTGATTTAACTGCTCATGTTACCTATGACGGTGTTCCTGTTGAAGATGCTGATGAAGTACTTTTCGAAGTCTGGACACAAGGGAATAGTGATCAAAGTGTTGAACTAGAGGGAAAACATCAGGAAAATGGTACGTATACTGCATCTTTTACATTTGAAGAAGAAGAGGTATATGAAATGTATGCACATACTACTGCAGAAGCCATACATAGTATGCCATTTAAGACAGTTATTGTAGGAAGTGCTACTCCTTCAGAAGAAGACGAGCATGACGAAATGGATCACGAACATCACCAAGAAGGACATGAATCGAAGAATCATGACGATCATGAATAATAGATGTAGATTTGAAAATAACATTATCACTTAAGGAAATATACTCTACTTTCACGGGCTAAAATATAAATGAGACTGCATAGGGCTGAAACCCTAAGATCTCATTTAGCGCCCGCGCACAGTAGAGTTTTTTTCTTTACCAGAATATCCAATTCGTTCTTGCAAATTGACTCTAATATCTAATGTTTCATCTTCGGATCCAATGCATCTCGTAAACCATCTCCAATTAGATTAAATGCAAGAACAACGAGCATTATACATAGCCCTGGGGCAATTAAAGTCCACGGCGCTAACTGAAGAAATGCTCTACCATCAGCAAGCATCCTTCCCCATTCCGGAGTAGGGTGCTGTGCTCCTAAGCCAAGAAATCCTAAAGCGGCAGCTTCTATTATTGCAGTCCCAAAGCTCAACGTAGCTTGTACGATAATAGGAGCTGTACTATTTGGCAAAATATGTTGAAAAATTATTCTACCATTCTTCATACCTTGAGCACGCGCAGCCATTATATACTCTTCTTCACGCAAACTAATTACTTTAGATCTTACCAATCTACCGAAAATCGGGATGTTAACGATGGCTATTGCCACTAATGCATTTTCTAATGATGGTCCCAAAATAGCTACGATTGCTATAGCTAATAGTATACTAGGAAACGCTAGTAAAATATCAAATATTCTGGAAATAATCATATCAATCCATTTCCCAAAAAATCCTGCGACAACTCCAAGTAACGTACCAAACAGTAATGCTCCTATAACAGCATAAAATCCTACCTTTAGTGAGACGGACGCTCCATATATAATCCGTGTAGCTATATCACGACCAATATGATCCGTACCGAGTAAATGCGCTTCTGATGGAGGCTGAAGTCTATTCGTAAGGTCTTGTTCTGCATAATTATAAGGTGTTAGCAATGGACCTATAATTGCAATAGCTAAAAATAGAAATAGTATGATAAAACCAATCAATGCTAGACGACTTTTAAATAAACTAGAAAGCGTCTCCTTCCACGGGCTAATTTCTTCTATATGATCGTGTTCTAATTGACCTACAAGAGATGGATTAGCAATTTGTTGTTCTGCATGTGAATTTTTGCTCGCCATTATGTTCCATCCCCCTTAATAATTAATCCTTGGATCGATTTTCTTATACAGGATATCAACAATGAGATTAATAATGACGAATAAAAATGCAATCACTAAAATCCCTGATTGAATAACAGGATAATCTCGGAAACTAATTGCTTCATACACATATCTTCCTATCCCTGGCCAGCTAAATATAGTTTCTGTTAATATTGCTCCACCTAACAACACGCCAGTTTGCAGTCCAATAACAGTAATTACAGGGATAATCGCATTTTTTAATGCATGTTTATAAATGACTAAAAATTGTCCTGATCCTTTTGCTCGTATTGTTCTAATGTAATCCGATTTCATTACTTCTAACATACTTGATCTTGTCATTCTTGCAATAATCGCCATCGGTATAGTCCCTAAAGCAATACTAGGTAGTACTAAATGTTTAAGAATAGTTAATGTACGTTGAAAATCAAGATGTATTAATGAATCAAGAACATAGAAATGAGTTATGGCGGCTATTGGATCCCTTGGATTCTGTCTACTATTTGCTGGTAACCACCCGAGTTCTTGTGCAAATACCCATTGTTCCATAAGTGCTAGCCAGAATACCGGCATCGACACTCCAATTAACGCAAACAACATCGCAAGAAAATCAAACCAGGAGTTTTGCTTCCAAGCACTGATAATTCCCGCATTTACACCTATTACAATCGCAAAAAGCATGGCGAAAAGAGTTAGTTCAAATGTAGCAGCTATATACGGCCAAATTTCGGTTGAAATATCTGCCTTTGTACGTAATGAAGTACCTAAATCCCCTTGTACCAAATCACCAAGATAGCTAGTATATTGTACAAGATACGGTTCATTCAATCCCATAGATTCTTCTAGATTTTTAATGGATTGTTCCGTAGCTGTTTCTCCTAGAATAACTTTAGCTGGATTACCAGGAATTAAATGTACAATAGAAAACGTTATAATTGTCATTCCGAGCAGAACTGGTATGAGCATTAATAATCTACGGCCTATGTATGCTAGCATTTCATCACCTCAGACTAAATTGGTTTTTAAATTTGCTCTATGTATTAGGTCCATAGATAATTAAAACAAATGAATATTATTCCCTATCCCAAGTGCCTGCGGTTATTAGGCAAATACAAAACAATAATTATTTATGGTAAATCTATATGGCTACTTCTCACATTTCCAACTAAATGAAAATGATAGAGCCCTTGTGTTTACATAATTAAGAAAAAGAGGTTGTAACAAAAAATAGATTTAATCTCAAAAGACGGTTAATAATTAAACAAGCATAAAAAATATACGAAAATCTTTGAAAATCAAAAATCGCTTTTCTGCGTGCGATGCAATGCTGACTTGGTCTTCCTTATCCTATGGAGAGGACTAGGTGAGTCCCCGATAAATAAGCCATCTGGAGGCTCACCAGCCGTCACTGTTGGATAAGCGAAGTATATTTCTGAAGCGAGTTCAAAAACCTATTCGGATTCATCTATTAGCTAAATACTTTTGCCCCAACCTCTTTCCTTTATTCTCCTAATTGTACTTCTGCTAGTGATTCACTAGTTGATAGGTGTGGCACATAATTTTGTACATTCGATGAGATAGCCATTACTGGTGTCGAGTGTACAAGTGTCACCATTGGGGAATCTTCAGATATTAGTTCTTGTGCCTGCATGTATAAATCCGCACGTTCTTCCTGATCAACAGCACGTTTTGCTTGGTTCAATAAATCATCCACTTCACTGTTTTCATAGAAGGTATTGTTACTACTTCCAATGTTTGAGCTATGCAATAGACTACTTAGGAAGTAATCTGGATCACCATTTGTACCAGACCAACCCATGATGTACATTTGATGTTCTCCTTGTTCCGTTAACTCCAAATATGGAGCCCATTCATGTGAAGTAATTGTTAACTCTATACCTACTTCTGATAAATTCTCTTGTACAATTTGAGCAACTGTTTCAGGATCTGGCATATAAGGACGTGCAGTTGGAGAAAGCATTAATTCAATTTCCAGACCGTCTGCATACCCCGCTTCTTCTAATAATTCTCTTGCTTTATCTGGATCATAAGCATATCCCGTTACCTCATCGTTATATCCTAAATAGCTTGGTGGTAGTGGATTTTTTGCTGTAGTTGCATAACCTGCATATAATGCATCCGCAATCGCTTGTTTATCAATCGCATAGTTAATCGCCTGTCTCACTTCTTTTTGATCTACTGGTTCTTTTTGAGTATGGAAACCTACATATCCAAAGTTATTTTCCCCACGAGTTAATAACTCAATACCTTCTTCTCCTTCTAATCCAGCAGCATCATCTGGGTTTAGCCCATCCATCATATCAATTTCACCTGACTGCAAAGCAATTAGACGTGCTGAATTATCCGGTATTACTTGGAAAATCACTTGATCTAGCTTAGGTTGATCCTCAACTCGATAATCTTCAAACTTGTCTAAAACAATTGAGTCATTTTTACTCCAACTGTTAAATTTAAAAGGTCCTGTCCCTACTGGGTTTTCAGTAATATCTGGACCATATTCCTCTAATGCAGCAGGAGATGTTATCGCAAAATAAGACATCGCTACATTTTGTAAGAAGAACCCTAATGGTTCTTTTAAAACAAATTCTATTTCATAATCACTTACGACATTGATTTCGTCTATTACATGTCCTTCATCACCTTCAAATCCACCAAACAATGTACTATAAATATTGTAAACAAATCCTTCATCTGTAAATGCGTATTCATGATTAGGGTCTGCCCATCTTTCATAATTTGTTTTTACAGCTTCTGCATTAAAATCTGTACCATCATGGAAAGTAACTCCTTCTTCTAAATAGAAAGTGTACGTAAGACCGTCTTCTGATATATCCCAATCATGAGCTAAACCAGGTTTTATCTCGAATGAATCCTTTTCAAAATCAAGCAAACTTTCTAGGATTTGTTTAGTGACTCTTGAAGATTCTCCATCAGTTGTACTTCCAGGATCTAGACTCTCCGAATCTCCACCTCGGGCAAATACAAGTACTTGGTCTTCAGAAGCGGAAGCGTCAGATCCAGTATCTTCTGTTCCTGCATCATCATCAGTATTATCTTCTTCTGGGTTCGCTCCTCCGTCACCAGAACATGCAGCCATTATTAAAACAAGTGCAAGCATTAACATAATCAGATATTTCTTTTTCATACTAGTTCCCCCTTTTTATGTTTTGATAAATGTTGCTGCTGATCATTATATAAATGACATGCAACAACATGATTATCTTCAACTGGTAAAAACTGTGGTAATTCCTGTTTACATATGTCCATTGCCATTGGGCATCTTGTATGGAATGGACACCCACTAGGTGGATCTTGTGGGCTTGGAACATCACCTTCTAAAATAATTCTCTCTCGTTGAATATCTGGGTCTGGATCTGGTACTGCAGATAACAACGCTTGAGTGTAGGGATGTTTCGCATGTTCATATAATTGATCTTTAGGTGCAATTTCTACCATTTTTCCTAAATACATCACACCAACACGATCACTAATATGCTTAACTACACTTAAATCATGGGCTATAAATATGTACGTTAACTGGAATTCATCCCGAAGTTTCTCCATTAAATTCAAAACTTGAGATTGCACAGAAACATCCAGAGCAGATACAGGTTCGTCACATATTATTAGTTTTGGATTATTAGCAAGTGCACGTGCAATTCCAATACGTTGCCTCTGCCCCCCACTAAACTGATGCGGATAACGTGAAGCGTGATAAGGACTAAGCCCGACAACTTTTAATAGTTCCTTAATTCTTTCTCTTCTTTCTGCCTTTTTTGCATCGGTATGTATCATTAAAGGTTCATTAATGATTTTTTCTACAGTATGTCTAGGATTTAAGGATGCATAAGGATCTTGAAAAATGATTTGCATATCCTTCCTCAACAACCTCATTTGCTCATTATTTAGCTTCGTAATATCTTTTCCTTCAAACAGCACTTCTCCCTCAGTTGGTTCGATTAATCGTAAAATTGATTTTCCGGTTGTTGATTTACCACAACCTGACTCACCAACTATTCCTAAAATCTCCCCAGGATATACTTCAAAACTTACATCATCAACTGCTTTTACTTCTCCTACTGTACGTCCCAAAACACCACCTTTGACAGGAAAGTATTTTTTAAGATTTTTAACCTCCAAGAGGGGTTGATTGTCTTGATTCATTAGCTAGAACTCCCCCTTCTTTTTCATCTTGAAGAAAACACCTACTCGTTCTGCCTTCACCAATATCATACAAATCCGGGCTCTCTTTAAAGCAACGCTCAAAAGCAAATTCACATCTTGGTGCGAACCTGCATCCAACATGGTCAAGATTCGGTTTAGCAACAGTTCCTGGTATAGAATATAATTGCTGTTCTTGTTCTCTGAGATTTGGAAGAGAGCGGATAAGTCCTTTAGTATAAGGGTGCTTAGGGTCTTTCAATACTTCACGCTTTGTTCCTTGTTCAACAACTTGTCCAGAATACATCACCAATACCCGATCACATATATCAGCCACAACACCTAAATCATGTGTAATTAACAAAATGGCTGTACCTTGCTTATCATTCAAACTCTTCATTAGGTCGAGTATTTGTGCTTGAATCGTTACATCTAATGCTGTTGTAGGTTCATCCGCAATAAGTAGTTCTGGATTACAAGCCATTGACATGGCAATCATAACTCTTTGTCTCATACCACCAGAAAGTTGATGCGGATATTCATTAACAATGGATTCAGCCCTTGCTATACCAACTAATTTCAGCATTTCTACAGATCTTTCAATTGCTTCTTTCTTTTTCATTTTATGATGTAAACGAATTGCTTCACACATCTGATTACCAATCGTGAATAACGGATTCAAAGAAGTCATTGGCTCTTGAAATATCATCGAAATTTCATTGCCGCGTATTTTCTTCATTTTTTTCTCCGTTGCCTTAGTTAAATCTTCCCCTTTAAACATAATCTCGCCTTCCACAATTTCGCCTGGAGGATTAGGTACTAATTTCATAATCGATAGAGAGGTCACACTTTTACCAGATCCGGATTCCCCTACAATTCCAACTACCTCTCCTTTTTTTATTTGCAAACTCACACGATCGACAGCGGGAATAGTTTCCTTCTTCGTCGTAAAGTGCGTACTGAGATTCTTTAATTCAAGAATAACTTCAGACAAAGATTCTCCCCCTTTTTATTTTTATATATTGCAAAGAGTTTATTATAATATACTGAAAATTAATTAAAATTGCAACACATTTATAATTTAGTATATTGATAATATTTTTGTCATTTTTCTTTTTAGAGGAAAACCCTTTATACTTAAAATAGTGTGTTGAAGTCTACTAATGATATGAGGTGTTTATGTTGATTGAGGTATATACAGATGGAGCAACATTAGGAAATCCAGGTATTGGTGGTGCAGGAATTTATATAAAAGACGGCAAACAGAGTTATCAATATTCTATTTCACTTTCGACTATGTCAAATCATGAAGCAGAATTCCATGCAATCATCCATGGGCTTCAATTATGTAAGAAACATTTTCCTAATGAAATATTATCTTTTCGTACAGATTCCAAGGTTGCAGCGGATTCAATTGAAAGGGGCTATACTAAAAATAAGCTATTTCAAGGTTTATTACATACAATAAATCAGATTTCATCAGAGTTTCCATTCTTTTTCATAAAATGGATTCCAGAAAAACAAAATAATCATGCAGATAAACTTGCAAAAAAAGCTATTCAACATCACTCATAAAATTCGTGCAAACTAAATTATATTCCATTATACTAACGTAAAGATGGTATGTAGGAGGAACAACATGGGGAAGTTTCCATTAAGAGAACAAAGCATAGTTTTAATAGGTTTTATGGGGGTAGGAAAAACAACCATAGGAAGAACCGTTGCGAAAAAGTTGTTTCGTGATTTTATCGATATAGATGAAGTAATTGAAAAGAAATTTAATATGTCTACAAAAGAGGTTTTTCACCATTACGGTGAAGAGACTTTCCGTAAAGCAGAAAGAGAAATAATTACGGATATATGTCAACAACGCTTAAAAGTAGTTTCCTTAGGGGGAGGCGCATTTTTACAAAAAGAAATACAAGATATTTGTTTACATTCAAGTATTATTTTTTACTTGGATTTATCTTGGGATCAGTGGAAAGATCGGATCGAATTATTAATGGAAAATAGGCCTGTATTACAAGGAAAGTCAATTGAAGAAATGAAACAACTGTACGAAGACAGAAAACCAATTTATGAACAACACCATTCACGTGTCATTACCGATGATCATGAAATTGAAGAAGTAGCAGATTATATAGTAGATTCATTGAAAATAGCTTGGGATATTTACGAACCTACTTCATAATGTATTATAGAAGTGCTTCTACCCTATCAATATAATTTCAATAGAAGAATAAGTACGTAAAAATGTAAAACCAAGGGAGTAAGTGATTCTTCCTTGGTTTTTTTAACGCGCCCGGAGGGATTCGAACCCCCGGCAAACCTGGTACCGGAAACCAGTGCTCTATCCAACTGAGCTACGGGCGCATAATATCAATTTTTAAAGACACATCCACTATTATACAGAGGTTCTATTATATAGACAAGCATTTTTTTATTGCTTTTATTAGGAATGCAATACGTTTATAATTAGATAAAAAGGGAATCATGGATATGGTAAATAAATAGTTAAACTTTTTGTTTGACCTTTATTGACCAATAAGCTATGATAAGTTTATACACATTCCATGGAAGAACTATTTCAATTGGAAATTAAAGGAGGATGTATGATGAATTTAGTACCTACAGTTATTGAACAAACTAACCGTGGAGAGCGCGCATATGATATTTACTCTCGTTTACTTAAAGATCGTATTATCTTATTAGGAAGCGGAATTGATGATAATGTCTCCAATTCCATAGTAGCACAGCTACTTTTCTTAGAAGCTGAAGACCCAGATAAAGATATCTCCTTATACATTAATTCACCTGGTGGTTCGATTACAGCTGGGATGGCGATTTATGATACGATGAATTTCATTAAGCCAAACGTATCTACTATTTGTATCGGTATGGCAGCATCTATGGGTGCCTTCTTACTTACAGCTGGTGAAAAAGGCAAACGATTTGCTTTACCTAATAGTGAAATCATGATTCACCAACCATTAGGTGGTACGCAAGGTCAAGCTACAGATATTGAAATTCATGCAAAACGTATTATTGATATTAAACGTCGTATGAATGAAATTATGGCTGAGAAAACAGGTCAACCTATTGAAGTTATTGAGCGTGATACAGAACGTGATAATTTCATGACTGCTGATCAGTCTGTTGAATATGGCTTAATTGATAAAATTTTAGAACGTAAATAGCCATTAAAAAATGTTGAGCCTATTTTAGCTCAACATTTTTTTGTATCCTTTAAACTTAATATCCAACAATTTCCTACGATTTTGAATAAGCATATAATACTATTATCCACCCTACCTATTCCGAGATCAAATGTAAATCCATCATTGTTAATCTGATGAATTTTACCACCTGACATCCCCATCCACTCTTTTCGTTAAATTCTGCATGTTGTAATCAATCGCCACACCAGTTCCACCGTCTTGTAGCGGGGCTACTACTACCCGTTATATGTATTATAAATCTCTTTCTACATGTCGTTTTGTAAATACTAAAAAGATGATTAATATTACTTCAAATCCGTTTGTGATTGCTCCACTTTCAATAGGAAAAGATACAATACTACCTATAGTCATTAAACTAGCTCCAACAAACATCCATATCCATTTCTCAAATATCCATAATAGGATTCCCGTCAATAGTAGAATGAAGGTAACAATTAGAATCATAATTGGTGGTCCGTAAGAAATTTCTGTAGGTATATAACGCAAAACACCAAATTCCCACTGCGGTTGTAGCGTTAAATTTAGAAGTTCAGATTGTATCTCAACTGTAATTAACAAAATTGTGATTAATGTAGCTCCATAGAGCGCTGTTTTCCTTATGTTAATATTTTTAGATTTTTCCAAAATCCCAATACAGTAAATAACTAATGTTGGTGTTAAAAATGCATGACTCCAATAACGAAGGTAACTTAAGTTTTCTAATAAAGATCCTTCTCCTATAAATCTCCCTATTGCAACAATTGCATTATCTACTATAAGTCCAACAATAACTAGATAAATAAATGAACGGCGTGAAGAATAAGAAATGATGTTTCTTCTATCTATAGAAAAGATTAATATACCAATATAAATTAATGTATATAAAAAGTATAAATAGCCATCCATATAGGTTCCTCCTTACATTCGTTTATAAATTATATGTCTATTCGTTATTCACCCAATCTAAGATGGACTCTATGACTATGTTTTGTTGCTCAACTACAGAAATAGTAGCCTCGCCATCACCCTTTTGTTCACAATAAACACCAAATTGCGAATGATTTCCTCCACTTATCTCTTTCATTACCGTATTCTCAGATAGTAAATTAGCCGACTCATCTATTTTATCGAGTGTAGTGAGACCATCTTTATCTGCAAACAAAGATAAGATAGGTATAGAAGTGTTACTAAAATCACTATTTTCACTTGGAAAAGAACCTAGGAAAAAAATACCTGTGATTACATCTGAATGATTTTTTGCATAGTTTGCTGCAGCAACGCCTCCTAATGAATGACCTCCAATAAACCAATTTCCCACAGAAGGATATTTATCTATGATTTCATCCGCTTTATCAATTTCTAAAATTGGTAAATTTAATCGCACATTAGGTATCGCTACAAAATATCCATGTTTGGATAATTCTTGACCGTAATAGCTGTATGCTTCTGGTTCTACTTTAGCTCCTGGATATATTATGATTCCTCCTTTAGTTTGTCCTTCTCCCTTTGAGTCAAAGACTAACCAATCTTCGAAATACGTTACCTCATCTACATCCACTAACTTTAATTTACTAGATGGTTCATAGGTTTGTTGAGTCCAATAATAAAAGGTCAAACCACTTACAAGTAATAATAAGAGTAGTACTAGTAAAATTATTTTTAATAGTTTTTTTATACCACCATGCGGTACTTATCAATTGATAAGTAAACCGCATAATAAAAGAGATCAAGTCAATATTTTTTAGCTGAATGAATTTCATAATAAGATATTTTCTATGAAATCCAAATGCTTCCACCTAAGTTAAATACTTTGTCTGCCTTAACCTCTTAAGATTTTTATATTATGAATTTACTGTACCATGTAAAATAAAATCAACAAGTAAATCATACTGAGTGGATAATGATTGAGTGTTTCTAGTCCAAGTCGACATTGTTTGTCCCATCGTTAACAAACAAAATCTTGCAGCATCTTCAGGGGCAATATGTTTTCTTAATTTACCTTTTTCCTTCAATTCTTCAAACACGTTAATAAACGGCTCTAAGTATGTTTCTCTCCATAATAAATAAATTTTATGTTTGTTCTCATGTTTAAATTCAACCGAAATATCATGAATCATCATCATAATACTAGTAGGGTGTTCATCAGCTAATATCTCCAACATTAATCGTAACCGTTGTTCCAAAGGTTCATCAGAGATCAAATTTAATTTGGATTTAATTCTCTTTACAAACCTTGTTAACATTTCAATATACAAGGATTCTTTATCTGGGTAATGATAATATAATGCTGGTTGAGATATCTTACATCTAGCTGAGATTTCACGAGTGGTAACAGAGCGATACCCTTTTTTCATAAACAATTCTTCAGCAATCTGTAAAATACGCTCTTTTGAATCTTCATCTTTATTGCGAGGCATTTTTTAATCTTACTCCTTTAAATTATTAAGCTTCGTCTTTTAATGCTACATTAATATTATTTATTTTATCTAGATAAGTTTCTACATTTTAAAGGAGACTGTATATCGTATACATAAAACCAGACTACCATTAACCCTTGGTATTATAGTAGTCTTTTAAGATATTGTTACTATCTACATATTTGTTATTTTAAGCTTCTACATCGTATACATATTTTTCTAAATGCTCTATTGCTGTATCCTCATCAGGTCCTTCAGCAATCAATTTTATTTGTTCTCCTTTTGTAATTGCCAGACTCATCAGTCCCATTATACTTTTTGCATTTATTTTCTTATTATCTTTTTCTAAAAAGACATGTGATGAAAAACGATTTGCTTCTTGAACAAATAGTGCAGCCGGTCTAGCCTGTAATCCGGTATCTAATTCAACCGTTACCAATTTTTCTATCAATACTCTCATCCTCCCCTAAACTCGAAAACGCTATCAAATAGTTTCTGATAGAGAATTATCTATCAGCAAACACATCATTAAATTATAAATATTATGAAATTAATCGTATTATATCATAATACTCTAGTTACCGCATTACTTGTCTAAGATAAGGTTTCTCCTCGTTTAATCTTTTCAGCGAACTCATCTATTTTTTTTAGTCGGTGATTCACACCTGATTTTGAGATGGTACCACTGGCAACCAATTCACCTAGTTCTTTCAATGAAACATCTTCATACTGTATTCGAAGTTTTGCTATTTCTTGCAATTTCTCAGGCAATTGATCGAGTCCAACCGTTCGCTCAATTAATTTTATATTTTCAATTTGTCGAAATGCCGCTCCTATTGTTTTATTCAAGTTAGCTGTTTCACAATTCACAAGTCGATTAACAGAATTCCTCATATCTCTAACAATACGTACATCTTCAAATTTAAATAATGCTTGATGTGCACCAATAATACTTAGGAATTCGGTTATCTTTTCCGCTTCCTTCATATATACGATATAGCCATTTTTTCGTTCTAATAATCGTGCATGAAGGCCATAGGAATTCAACAATTTCTGTAAAGATTCTGCGTGCTCTTCATAATAATTGAAGATTTCTAAATGATAGGATGATGTTTCAGGATTATTCATCGATCCTCCAGCTAAAAATGCACCTCTTAAATAAGACTTTTGACAGCATTCTTTTTCCAAATATTTATTTGAGATTGTTCGTACAATTGTATATTGGTTTTCAATTAAATCTAGATCTTCTAGAAGTAATTGTACTTCCTCTTTTAATCGTACAATATAAACATTATTCTTTTTTAATTTCATTTTTTTACGGACGAGTAATTCAACTGCTATCGAATAGTTCTCCTTAATCAATGTATAGATGCGTCTCGCTATTGCTGCATTCTCTGTTTGTACATCTAAAGAATAACCTTGGCGTGAAATGGAAATTGCACCATTCATCCTGACCAAGGCTGCCAGTTCTGCTAATTGACAACATTTTTCTGATTCTATCGCTGTCAATTCTTTTTTTATTTCGGATGCGAAAGACATGTTACTCCCCCCTTTTCTTATAAAATTTATACAAATTACACAAAATCAAATAGTAATGATGCTATCTTTTCATTGTCATGTCGTAAAGAACCATGTGACTCGGCTAAAATATTTCCTGCAATCACATGCAAGCCCATATCGTTTAATCTTTTTTCATCAAATGTCACCGGCATTGCATTCTCGCTTTTATAAAGAGCTTGAATTTCATCTGGAATTTTCTTATCATGAACAACGATTGCATCTATACACGCTTCACCAATATGATCATGAATTGCTTTTACATGATCAGAAGCTGTGTAATTCGTGGTTTCACCGTCTTGTGTCATTGCATTACATACATATACGACTTTTGCTTTTGAAGAAGCGATTGCCTCTTTTACTTGTGGAACAATTAAATTAGGCATAATCGAAGTATATAGACTACCAGGAGAAATCACGATTAAATCTGCGGACTTAATCGCTCTTACAGCGTTTGGTAATGGTTTGACAGGTTGAGGTTCAAGAAATACTCGTTTTATTTTCTTTTGAGCTAGCGGAATATTTGACTCACCTGAAACAATTTCTCCATCTATCATTTCAGCGTGTAATGACATATTTTCATTCGATATTGGATATATTTTTCCTTTTACATTTAAAACTCGAGAAATTTCTTTAATTCCATTGTTAAAATTGCCAGTAACTGAAGTCATTGCTGCTAACAAAAGATTTCCCATAGAATGTCCGGATAATCCATTTCCTTGGGTAAAACGATGTTGAAACAACTCTAATAGCATTGGTTCAGCATCAGAAAGTGCAGCAATTACATTCCGAATATCTCCTGGTGCAGGTATTTCCATTTCGGTACGAATTCTACCTGTACTACCTCCATCATCCGCTACAGTAACAATTGCTGTTAAGTCAATAGGTAGTTTTTTCAAACCTCTTAATAATACAGGCATTCCAGTTCCTCCACCAATTGCTACTACTTTTGGTTTGCTTACTGTCCCCATATTATAAAACCTTCCTTTTGTCTATATCACGATGACTTACATGGGTAGTATACCCATTACTTAAACCTTTAGAGAAATGCTCAGCTAATGCTACTGATCTGTGCTGTCCACCTGTGCAGCCAATTGCTACCACAAGTTGTGACTTCCCTTCTTTTTTATATTGAGGAAGCATAAATTTAAGTAAATCTGTTACTTTATCAATAAATGTCTGCGTGTCCGTCCATTTGAATACATATGAGGATACATCTGGATTTAATCCCGTTAACGGTTGTAAGTTTGCTACATAATGAGGGTTTGGTAAGAATCTCACATCGAATACAAGGTCGGCATCAATAGGAAGCCCATACTTGAAACCAAAAGATACAAAATGTACAGAGAATACTTCTTGCTTTTCTTCTTTATATACTTTCAATATTTTCTCTCGTAAATTTCTCGGTTTTAAACTCGTCGTATCAATAATTCGTTGAGCTCTTCCTCTTAGTTCATCCAAGATTTCTCTTTCCTGTTTTATTCCATCTAATGGCAATCCACCAGTAGCTAATGGATGAGAACGTCTTGTCTCTTTGTAGCGCGTTACTAAAGCTTCGTCCTTGGCATCTAAAAATAAAATATGGCCTTCTAACCAATTCTCTTTAGCTAATGCATCTAAGGCTTCAAAGAGTGAATCAAAGAATTCTCTTCCCCGTAAATCCATGACTAATGCAACTCTTTGAATATTATTTGTTGCATCTTTCATCAAGTCTAAAAATTTTGGAAGTAATGCAGGAGGTAAATTATCAACGCAATAATACCCTAAATCCTCAAAACTCTGAATAGCGACTGTTTTCCCTGCACCTGACATTCCAGTAATGATTACGAGCTTCGTTTCTTGTTCTTGATTCATTATCCTCGCCCCTTTATTGCATTCTTTTCTATATATAGATTAGATGTTTTTTATATTAACTCTAACATATATTATACAATGAAGTAATTCACCCCAACAAGCAATTAAAAGAACTTAGAATACTCGACAAAACTGGACAAGTTATCGCAAAAAAAGCACAGGTTATAACAACCTGTGCAAAATAACTAATCTATCTATTAAAAGGGGGTCAATTAGTTATTTATAGTGTACCCCATAAATATTTCGTACGTATTACAACAGGATTAAAAAGCAGTTACTATTGGTAAATTTTTCTATAAGATACCTTAAGAATTACTTGCTTTTCAACTTTTCCTCTAAATCTTCGACATATTTTATTGCAGCCTCTGCAGCAATGCTCCCATCTCCAGTTGCTGTAACAATTTGTCGAAGTTCTTTGTCTCTAATATCTCCAGCAGCATATATTCCAGGAATCGATGTTTCCATATTTTCATTCGTTGCTATATATCCCTCATCATTGGTAATTCCTAGTGATAGGAACGCTTCATTTAACGGAACCATTCCGATATAAATGAAAACACCATCTGCATCAAAATTATTCACTTCATTTGTTTTTGTGTTTTTTAATGTAACACTACTTACTTTCCCATCAGTACCATTAATGGTCTCTGCGACCGTATCCCAAATAAAATCTATTTTTTCATTATCAAATGCACGATCTTGTATTATCTTTTGAGCACGAAGATTGTCTCTGCGATGCACTATAGTTACTTTATTAGCAAACCGTGTAAGATAGATGCCTTCCTCAACTGCTGAATCCCCTCCACCAATTACTACAAGGTTACGATTCTTAAAGAATGCACCATCACATACTGCACAATAAGATACACCTCTACCGCTAAGGGCTTCTTCTCCCTCGACTCCAAGCTTTTTATATTGAGCACCAGTTGCAATAATTAAGGAACGAGTATAATACTCTTTATTCCCTGCTTTTATTAATTTATAATCACCATGATCTTCTACTTCTTTGATATCACCATATGCATATTCAGCACCAAATTTTTTCGCATGTTCAAACATTTTATTCGATAAATCCGGGCCTAATATATTATCAAAACCTGGGTAGTTCTCTACATCTTCTGTATTAGCCATCTGACCACCAGGTATTCCTCTTTCTAACATTAATGTCTCCAAATTTGCTCGTGATGCATAAACTGCCGCTGTCATTCCTGCTGGACCTGCTCCCGCAATAATAACATCATACATTTTTTGTTCGGACATATAAATTGCCCCCGTATTCTATTTAATTCCATCATCTAGTTTAATTAATCGATTGTTATACGTCTATCTTTTTGCTCATTACTTATTTATTATTCCAGGGACCTTCTTCATCAGATAATCGTGGGTGTTTTTTGCAGCCTTCTTCCCAGATATCCAAAGCTTTTCCTGGGTCTCCACAATTATATGCACAAATACTATACCATTTATAATAAGATAGATGTGTTTTCACTGGTTCTTTAGCAAGTTGTTTAAACCTACTATAAGCTGCTTCCGCATGCCCTGTACGTGCTAAAGTTACTGCTACACGCAGTTTTTGCTGTACATGTATTGGATATATATTTAGTAATGCCTGAATATGCTTTTCATATGCAGGATCTTTTTGTTCATAATAAAATAAAGCTAAATTCATATGGCTGTACAAAGAATTTGGGTCTTCTTCCAGAATATCTTGCTCAATCTGAATAGCTTCAGTTTGCTTACCTGTATAAAAAATTGCTTGTGCGTAATCATGTTTTGCTAAAATATGATCTGGGAATAACTCTATCATTTCTTCAATAATCGGAATAGCTTTTGTCCATTCACTATTTTCCATATGATAAAATGCGGTTTCTTGAAAAATGAGTAGTTCATCTTCATCCTCTAAATCTAAGTCGTCCATATCTTCATCAATTTGTATTAATTCAAGTAATCTATTTGCATCCTCACTAAAATCTCCGTCTGGTTCCTTATCCAAATAGAACTGAGCATATTTTCTTGCATCATACAACAGACCAAGATGAGCATAATTATTTGCAATCAAATAATAGCAATCTATATAATCACTAGACTGCAAGACTTCGGTTAATAATTGATTTGCTTTATGATAAGCACCTACTTCGGTATATATAATAGATAATTGGCATTTATATAAAGGGTCTTTTGGTTTTTGTTCCATCGCTTTCTTCATCCATTTAATAGCAATGTCGAATTTGCGTTTTTTAAACGCTTCAACACCTTTTGTATAATAAAAATCTCCTTCAGGGATAAAAGGGATCACCTTATTATATTCAACTTTTTTACCTTTAGATTGCATGTGTATCCCCCTATTTTCTAAACATTCGTCCAAAGTATATCACACTATATATGATATCACCATACTGTCTACTCACATTGCAAAATTTGTAAGAATTTTAAAAGCTAAATCATACAGTTCTCAAGTAAAGAAATAGTAAGTTATAATTGAATCTTCCATAATTCTCAAACTCCATAAAAATCGAATTTTGTGCTTTGTTACTATATCATCACCTCTATAGTATGATAAAAAGCACCTCCTATACGCCGTTATATTTCATACGACGCTGGAGATGCTTTTTTTACCCTACTGCTTTAGGTAAATACTTAAAGAGAGATCTTCAACTGCAAGTATATTTATTTCATGAAACATTATTTACTTGGATGAGTTGTTTCGTATAACAATTCTTTCAGTTGGTCTGTATACTCATTAAATTGCTCATCAGTATATTGTAATTTCCCCTTCATATATGGAAGAACTTTATCCATATGTGCTTCTACCCAGGGACGTTGGAAGAATAATGCACCAGTTCGACGGATAAAGAAGTCCACCGGTTTATATGCAAGTTCGTATTCTATTGCATATACCAATTCTGCAAATACGATAGGATCAATATCATACTTATTTGCTTCTTCTTTTTGATTTTTATAAATGTCTAACACTGTTTCTACATTTGAACCATAACGTTGAATAACTTGAAGCGCTTCTTCTTCGGAAAGACCTAATTCGATCGCTTCTTTTATTTTATCTTTTTTATATGCTTCAAATCCTTTTGATCCACCAACATCGCCACCAGATATTGGTAAATGCTTGGTTTGACAATCCGTATAAAGAATATTTTCCTCTTCTTTTAATTGTTTTGATACTAAATCAACTGCATGTTGAGCCATTTTGCGATAACCAGTTAATTTTCCACCCGCCATGGAGAGTAATCCAGAATCCGATTGGAAAATCTCATCCTTACGCGAAATTTCACTTGGACTTGTTGCGCCTTCTTGTGCAATTAATGGACGCAACCCTGCCCAACTAGATTCCACATCTTCTGGTTTTAACTGTAAAGAAGGGAACATATAAGCAATAGCTTTTAATAAATAATCACGATCATCCTCTGTCACTACTGGATGAGCAATATCTCCTTCATAGGTTGTATCAGTAGTACCAATATAAGCTTTTCCATCACGTGGAATAGCAAAAATCATACGGCCGTCAGGTGAATCAAAGTAGACTGCTTGTTGTAATGGGAATGTTTTTTGATCGAATACAAGATGAACTCCTTTTGTTAAGTGAAGGGTCTTTCCTTTTTTAGAACCATCTAATTCACGTACATTATCTACCCATGGTCCACCAGCATTTATGATTTTTTTCGCATAGATTTTGCGTTGTTCTCCTGTAATTAAGTCTTCTGCAACAACTCCGACCACTTTGCTGTTTTCATAAACAAAGTCAACCGCTTTAGTGTAGTTTATAGCATGTACACCTTGTTCTACAGCTTTTTTCATAACTTCGATTGTTAAGCGGGCATCATCTGTTTTATATTCAACATAGTAACCACCGCCACGTAACTCCTCTTGTTTAATTAAAGGTTCACGTTCAATTACTTCTTTTGGTTTGAACATTACTCTACGTTCATCTTTTTTAACACCTGCTAAAAAGTCATACACTCTTAAACCGATATTGGATGTGAATGGTCCAAGCGTACTTCCTTTATGAAATGGAAGTAACATCCATTCTGGTGTTGTTACATGTGGTCCATTTTCATATACAATTGCTCTTTCTTTACCAACTTCTGCGACCATCTTCACTTCAAATTGTTGTAAATAACGTAACCCACCGTGAACCAGCTTAGTTGATCGACTAGATGTACCAGCTGCAAAGTCTTGCATTTCGATTAGTCCCGTATTTAATCCACGAGTTGCAGCATCTAAAGATATTCCTGCTCCAGTAATACCTCCGCCAATCACTAGTAAGTCTAATTTTTCCTTCTGTAAAGCATCTAATGTATCTTTTCGTTTATAGCTTGAAAATTGATTCATTTTTATTACACTCCCGTTTAATAGTTATTCTTATAATCACTTTACCCGTTTTTAAATATAATCATGTAGAGAAAAAGAAAAAACCGCAAAATCACTGGTATATACACTACCAGTAAATTGCGGTTTCTCCTGAATTCTCCGTCCATCATTATTAACTTAAATATAGTGTAACATAACCCATCGTTAATGTACAGAGGTTAATCTCTTTGTTTAGAAAAAGATTGCGTTACAGCTTCGATAATTTCCTGTTTTTCTTTCCCCATACCAGCTTCGACGGCTGCCACATAAGCTCCCTCCACTATTGGAGCTTCGATAATTTCCACGTCATCTACTTCGGTCATTTCAATTGCCATTTCGGCATTCATTTTTGCACTGCCAATATCGTATAAAAGTAGAACTCCATTATCGTTATTTACCTTATTAATAGCTGAGAGGATCTTATCGATACTTGTGCCAATCTCTCCCTCATCGGTACCACCAGCTACTTCAATAGAAACATCTTTCATTACTTGCTGCACTAACTCTTTTGTACCATCTGCTATTTTTGCACTGTGCGAAATAAGCACAATTCCAACTTGTCCCATGTTAACTACGCTCCTTCTAAAGAAGTTGATAATGCTGAGAATATATAATAAGAAGATGCTGAACCCGGATCGATATGACCAATTGATTTTTCCTTAAAATAGGATGCCCTTCCTTTGGTTGCTTTTAGATCTTTGGTATCATTCATTGCTTTTTTTGCTGTTTCTTCAAAGAATGAGGAGTCAATATTATCATTTTCACTTAATAACTGCACAATAGGCTCCCAAACATCAATCATCGTTTTCTCACCTGAGGTTGCTTTGCCTCGTTGTTTAATACCATCCAGGCCAGCTTGTAGTCCACCTTTTATATCATTTAACTGAATCTCATCTTTATCTTTCCAAGCCATCGATAATTTAAGAAAAGCAGTACCATAAAGTGGCCCAGCCGCTCCTCCTACTTTAGACATTAACGTCATCGCAACATCCTTTAACATATCTGTGGGAGTCTCGTAGGTTTGATCTTGAATCTTTGTTATGACTTCTTGAAAACCTCTTGCCATATTTATTCCATGATCACTGTCACCAATAGCTTGGTCCAACTCTGTAAGATAGGACTTATTCTCTTGAATTAATTGGTTTGATACTTCCATCCATTTTCTTATATCGTTTACCTGTAGTTTCAATGAATATTCTCCTTTCCTTAGACACGAAATGATGTAGCTTCACTAGTTGCTTCTAAAAGAGATTTTAATTGATCGTCCACTTTCAATAAAGTGACTGAACAGCCTGCCATTTCAAGAGATGTCATAAACTCACCGACATACGTACGAAACACGGATAAGTTATTATCCTTCAGCAGTCGATTTACGTGCTGTTGTAAAATAAATAATTCCATTTCTGGTGTAGACCCTAACCCATTGATCATCACTGCGACCTCTTCACCTGATTGCAATCGAAGGTCGTCGAGTACTTTTTGCGTAAGTTCATTGGCAATATTTTCAGCAGATGTTATTGGTTTTCTCTCAATACCTGCTTCTCCATGAATTCCAATACCAATTTCCATTTCATTGTCTTCTAACTGAAAACTTGGTTTACCTGCAGCAGGTACTGTACATGGAGTAAGTGCCATTCCCATAGACCTAACTTGCTTAATTGTTTTTTCTGCAACTTCCTTCACTTCTTTTAATGTAGCTCCTGTTTCAGCCATTGCTCCAGCAATTTTGTGTACAAATACCGTGCCAGCAATTCCTCTGCGGCCAGTAGTGAAGTCACTATCTTCTACCGCTACATCATCATTAACAATAACTTGTTCTACCTCTATCCCCTCGGATTCGGCTAATTCACTCGCCATATCAAAGTTCATCACATCTCCTGTATAGTTTTTTACGATGAGAAGAACTCCATTCCCAGTATCTACAGCTTTTATTGCTTCTAAAATTTGATCTGGAGTAGGTGAGGTAAATACTTCTCCTACAACTGCTGCATCTAACATTCCTTTACCAACATATCCAGCATGGGCAGGTTCATGACCACTTCCTCCACCACTAACAAGACCAACTTTATTTGAAGATAATTCCTTACGTTTAATTACCATTGTTCCTTCAATTTGTTCTAGTTTTTCTGGAAAAGCTTGTATCATCCCAGAGACCATATCTGATACAACATCATTTGGATTATTAAGGATTTTTTTCATAAGTATTATTCTCCTTTTTTCATAATATTGGAAGAAAGACGCAAGTATCAGTTTAGAAACATAGCAAGTGCGCGCCAGATTTTCAGAAGTTGGTTTGACATTGGTCGAACTTCCTTTTTACTTTTGAGATAAAGGTATACGATGGTGAAGTGACTTATACTTTCTTATTTTTGTACAAGAAAACTGCCTCATATTCGAGACAGTTTTCTTTTTTATTATGATTCAAATTTAAATGAACGAGTGGCTTCAACGGCCTTTTTCCATCCTTTATAAAGATGTGCACTTTCTTCTTCATCCATTTTATTTTCAAATGTTTTTTCATTTAACCACTGTTTTGCAATTTCATCTTTATCTTTCCAGAACCCTACAGCTAAACCTGCTAAATAAGCTGAACCTAATGCAGTTGTTTCTTGAACAACAGGTCGTTCAACGGTTACTCCTAGAATATCACTCTGGAACTGCATTAGTAAATTATTTTTAACAGCACCACCATCAACACGCAATTTCTTCAAATCAATGTCAGAATCCGCCAACATTGCGTCCATGACATCTTTTGTTTGATATGCTAAAGATTCTAATGTTGCACGAACAAAATGTTCCTTCGTTGTTCCACGAGTTAAACCAAAGACAGCTCCTCGAGCATCACTATCCCAGTAAGGTGTTCCAAGACCAACAAACGCTGGTACCAAATAGACACCATCTGTTGTCTCAACTTGCGATGCTAGTTTTTCACTTTGAGGACTTGATTCAATAAGTCTTAATCCATCACGAAGCCATTGAATAGCAGATCCAGCAACGAAGATACTACCTTCCAATGCATACTCAACTTTACCATCTACTCCCCAAGCAATAGTAGTGAGTAGACCATGTTTAGAGCGTACTGGTTCTTCACCTGTATTCATTAATAAGAAACAACCAGTACCATACGTATTTTTAGCCATTCCTTGATCGAAACAAGCTTGACCGAATAAAGCAGCTTGCTGGTCTCCAGCTACACCCGCAATGGGTACTTCTTCACCAAAGAAATGATAAGAAACGGTATGTGCATATACTTCAGAAGATGGTTTTACTTCAGGAAGCATACTTTTCGGTACATCCAATATTTCTAATAACTCATCGTCCCATTTAAGATCGTAAATATTAAACATTAATGTACGAGAAGCGTTGGAGTAATCTGTCACATGTGTTTTACCACCAGATAATCGATATATTAACCAACTATCAATCGTTCCAAATGATAATTCTCCAGCTTCTGCTTTTTCTCTAGCTCCATCTACATTATCTAAAATCCATTTTACTTTTGTACCAGAGAAATAAGGGTCAATTAATAAACCTGTCTTATGACGAATTGTATCTTCATGTCCCTGTTCTTTTAGTTCTTTACAAATCCCTTCTGTCTGACGAGATTGCCAAACAATGGCCTTATAAATTGGTCTACCCGTATTCTTATCCCAAACTACAGTTGTTTCGCGTTGGTTGGTAATTCCAATTCCTTCAATTTGGTTAGCCTCTATATCTGCTTTTCTTAACACATCGGCAATACAAGCTAATACAGACGTCCAAATCTCATTTGCGTCGTGTTCCACCCAACCTGGTTTCGGGAAGAATTGCTCAAATTCCTTTTGAGCAGATTCTACGATTTCACCTTTATGATTAAAAAGTATTGCGCGAGAGCTTGTTGTTCCTTGGTCAATAGACAAAATAAATTTTTCAGACATATCAAAATCCTCCTCCTATCTTAATTTTTGATTCATTTTTTCAGCAGGGTTTGAACCCGTTTTCAACTCACTCACTGCTGCTCCTATAAATAATATTAATACAAAAATAGTCATTACCCAAAACGGGAAGGTGTAATTAGCTAGAAAAACACTGTCATAAAATAATGTGCCATACACACCACCTAAAATAGGACCTAAAATGGGAATCCATGCATAGCCCCAGTCAGAACTTCCTTTTCCTGGAATCGGTAAAATTGCATGTGCTATACGTGGTCCAAGGTCACGTGCTGGGTTAATTGCATAGCCTGTTGTTCCACCCAATGAAATACCAATCGCAGTAATTAACGCCCCAACAATTAACGGATTTAAACCTTCTGTAAAATCATTTGAACCGATAAACATCAGTCCCAAAAGTAATGCAAATGTACCAATCATTTCACTAATTAAGTTAGAAAATGGACTGCGAATTGCTGGCCCTGTTGCAAATACACCTAATTTTGCTTCTTTACTCTCTGTAACCTTCCAGTGTGGTAAGTAATTAAGGAAAACAATTATAGCACCAACAATGGCACCGATTACTTGGGCAAGAATATAAAGTGGTACTTTCGCCCAAGGAAAATCACCTACAGCGGCAAAACCCACAGTTACTGCTGGGTTAAGATGTGCCCCAGTAAAATTACCTACTGCATAAACACCAAGTGTAACTGCTAGACCCCAACCTAAAGTAATAAGTACCCAACCTGTACCTTCAGATTTCGACATCTTTAAAGAGACGCCAGCTACTACACCTCCACCGAATATAATAAGTATCATAGTACCGACTAATTCTGCCATGAACTCAGTCATACAAACTACCTCCCTTTTAATCAAGTACCCTTTGTAGTAATAAAAAAACCCACACTTCAATTAGCATACCCCAATATTTGAGTACGATTGAAATGTAGGTCTCCTAGTCTCCACCACAAATTAACTTGTATATAAATAGTACAAAATACTGAAAGCGTTGTCAACAGTTTTTCCTATAAGAAATTCTTTCCAATTCATCATTAATCGACAAAAGGCCCAAAAATATCATAAGATAGTTGGACCTTTCTGTTTATTTCCATAACGTTGTATTTGAAGTAGATACCGCTATCGCTCCTGCTTCTAGAGCATTATTCACTTCTTCATTTTTTCGAATTAGACCACCAGCAATAATTGGTATTTTTGTCTGTGTTCCTACTTGTTGAATTATATTCGGTATCAATCCTGGTAGTAATTCAATACAATGAGGTTGGAATTTCCGGACTAATTTCATGTTTTGGTCTAATGCAAGACTATCTAGGAGAAATATTCGTTGAATTGCAAGAAGCTTATACTTTTTTGCTAAAGCAATCACATTCCCTCGTGTAGATAAAACACCATCTGGCTTCATTTCTCTATTTAAAAATTCCATTCCATATTCATCTGCTTTCAATCCCTGAATAAGATCAAAATGTACTAATACTTTTTTTCCGTTACGATGACTATATTCAATCAAGCTTTTTAACTGTACGAGTCTAGATTCTAAAATAACAATATACTCATGGTCTGTTTCTAATGCCTTATCGAAATCTTTCATTTGTCGAACGGCTGGTAAAACTCCTTTAGGAAGTTCCATTATACACCACCTATTCTTCATTAATCATATTATTATTTCTTTCCATCTCATCTTTCGTATATATAATTTTCATCGGGTTTCCACCAACGAAAGCTCCTGCTGGTACATCTTTATGTACTAATGTTGCAGCAGAGATAATTGCCCCATCACCAATAGTTACACCTGGGAGAATGGTAGAATTCGCACCGATCATAACTTCATCACCAATGTGAACATCTCCTAGGCGATATTCTTTGATAAGATACTCATGGGCTAGAATTGTTGTATTATATCCTATCACACAATTATTACCCACTTTTATTTTCTCGGGAAACATAATATCGGGCATTACCATTAATGCAAAAGAGGTGGTTTCTCCGATCTTCATATCTAATATATTTCTATATAGCCAATTTTTTATTTCTAGGAAAGGAGTATACCTTGCAATTTGAATCACTATAAAATTTCGTATGACTTTCCAAAACGGTACAGTATCATATATTTGCCATAATGAATTCGCACGCTTCACAGTATAGCGCTCTGTTTTACGCACAAGAATCACCTACTATTGTTAAGATATCTTTCATATCGTCAATAAAATAATCTGGATGAAAACTTTCTAGATAGCTCCTATCTTTTAATGACCATGCTACTGCTACTGTTTGTACATTTGCTCTTTGGCCCGATACAATATCATGATGATTGTCGCCTATCATCATCGTTTGCTCAGGAATAGCGTCTAGTTTTTTCATTGCCATCTGTACCGGTTCTGGATGCGGCTTAGCATGAGTCACATCATCATATGTTATGACCGTAGAGAAGAACTTAGATATACCTGTTAAATCAAGCCCCATTTGCACCGTATGACGCATTTTTGTACTCACTATCCCTAGAGATATGTTTCTTCTCTTCAGTTCTTCTAATGTTTCGTATACACGAGGAAAAGCTGTTACAAACTTATTATGTTCACGAATATTGTGCTCGCGATAGGTTGAAATCATCTCATCAGCTCTTGTTACATCAATTTTGTTAAACGTATCTATAAGAGGCGGACCATTAAACTTTAAGATTTCTTCATTACTAAATTGGAGATCATATTGTCTAAATGTATGTTCAAAGGAAGCCGTTATTAACTCATTTGTGTCAATAAGAGTTCCGTCAAGATCAAAGAGTATGGTACGAATGCTCATGAATCATTTCCTTTCTTTTCTTGTTGTCATGTTTATTCCAGAAGTATGCAATCGTCATTGTGAGAATAATTGCTGTTAACAACCGAATAACCAGTAACGGCCAAACAGGTATACCCAGTGGAATAAATACCAGCGTATCTTCCACTACAGCATGACAAGATACGAGAAAAATTAATGCGAGAGACATATCCTTTTTGGACACATTATCTTCTTTCACAGCTTGTATCATTAACCCAGCTCCATATGCTAGACCGATGGTTAAACCTGCAACCATCGTCATAGATGCACTTTTATCAATACCTAGCAATCGCATAAACGGGGCCATCTTATTCGACATAGCGTCTAACCATCCACGGTCACGCATGAATTGCATAATGATCATTAACGGAATTACAATACAAGCTAACTGTACAATAGCAATTACTGCCGTTTGTGTACCATTCCATATAATTTCTCCCCACCCATTTGGAGAAGATGCAGAATCAGACACAAATCCATATTGCGCCAACTCTGTACCACCATTCCATACTAGGTTAATAATAAATGCAGAAAACAACGCTAATCCGACTCGTACACCAACGATAATCCACCACTTAACACCTACACTTGTCGCAACTGCAGATTCCACGAATAAATTATGAGAGAAAGATAACATAATTGCCATAATAAATACTTCTTTAACGGTAAAATCAAATGAAATAATCGCAGCAATACCTGCATAAAGGTTTAATGCATTCCCTAAAACTAACGGCACAGCTGCTTCTCCTGATAAACCTAATAATCCCATCATAGGAGAAATAAGCTCTATAAACCAGGGTAAAACTGGCGTAAACTGAAGTATTGTAACAATTAATGTTATTGGAAAAATAATCTTACCTAATTTCCATGTAGTATGAAGTCCTTCCCAAAACCCTCTTTGTAGTGTACCAGACATATTATTCAACCCCTGACTAGTCATGTTGGACTTTATTTTTTCTTTTTCTGATTTGATGTTTTCTTCGTATTTTTGTTTTTCGGCGGTGCATCTAAATAACGATCGCTAACGGTTTTACGACGATATATAATTAGAATTATAGACACAACGATAATTAAAATAGAAATAAATTGTGCTGTACGAATTATATCGAACATATATAGACTATCTGTACGTAATCCTTCAATAAAGAACCTGCCAACAGAATACGAAATTGCGTAAGTTAAGAATACTTCACCTCGAATTGGATTGTACTTACGCAAGAGCAATAACCCAACAAAAATTAAGATATTCCATATCGATTCATATAAGAATGTCGGATGATACATGACACCGTTAATAGTCATTTGATTCATTATAAAATCAGGCAAGTATTGATGAAAACTTTCATATGTAGCTTGCGAAATCGGGCCACCATGAGCTTCTTGATTTACAAAGTTTCCCCATCTTCCAATAGCCTGCCCTAAGATAAGACTAGGAGCAACAATATCAGCTATTTGCCAGAAAGAGACCTTTCTTACTTTAGCAAAAACAATCGCCGTTAATACTCCTCCAATCACTGCACCATGGATAGCTATTCCACCTTCCCAAATTGCAAAGACCTTCCACCAGGGACCATTAGTATACTGATCAAACTCAAAAAATACATAGTATATTCTTGCAAAGATAATTGCAATTGGAACGGCAAACATAACGAAATCTAACATTAAATCTTTTGTTAATCCTAGTCGATCCGCTTCTTTAGAAGCAAGGTAAATAGCTAATATTGCACCAAATGCAATAATTATGCCATACCAATATATCGAAATAGGACCAATTTCTATAAATACTCTATCAATTGGGGCCGCAGTATGTAGCATAGTTTACTCCTCCTTTATTCCAGTTCTCCTTTTTCAATCATTGTAGACAATCTCTCTGAAAATTCTTCTGCTGTGTTCACTCCCATTCGTTTTAATCGGAAGTTCATTGCAGCTACTTCTATTATTACTGCAAGGTTTCTTCCAGGACGAACAGGTATGGTTGCTTTTGGTAAATGTACATCCATGATTTTCATCATATCTTCATCCAAACCAAGACGATCATATTGTTTTTTCTCATCCCAATTCTCAAGATTAATAACTAAAGAAATTCGCTTTTTACTGCGTACAGATCCCGCTCCAAATAGGGTCATTACGTTAATAATACCTAGCCCTCTGATTTCTAATAAATGCTCAATTAAAGGAGGAGCATTTCCAATTAGGCTATCATAATCTTCTTGCCGAATCTCTACATTGTCATCTGCGACTAATCGATGGCCTCTTTTCACTAGTTCTAAAGCTGTTTCACTTTTACCTACGCCACTTTGACCAATAATTAACACACCAACTCCATAAATATCTACGAGCACACCATGTATAGCAGTAAATGGAGCAAACTTTGATTCTAAATAGTTGGTTAATCGGCTGATAACTCGAGTAGTTTTTCGAGGCGATTGAAGAATAGGTACACCAGATTTCTCCGATGCTTCTTTTAATTCTTCCGGGATATCCATTCCTCTTGAAACCACTATCCCCGGAGTGATATCTGTACATAACCGTTCAGCACGATCTCTTCTTTGAGCCGAACTTAAATCTAGAAAATAAGCCATTTCTGTTTTACCAATAAGTTGCAAGCGTTCTTTAGGGTAATATCTAAAATAGCCAGTCATCTCTATTCCTGGTCTAGAAATATCACTTGTTATAATCTCACGTTGTATTCCATCTTCTCCTGATACTAAAGTCAGGTTAAAAGTATCCAATAAATCTTGTGTACGGACCACCGCTACCATAATTGCAGCTCCTTCCATTGCTTGTTAACTGAATACCATTTTAGCATAGTCAAACAAAAAAACGTAGACAAGAGTCTACGTTTCCAATAGTTTTATGAAATATTCCATCTAAGAAAAGAATGTCTCGCTTATCCTAGCCATCATCCGTCTTTTATCTAAACATACTTATTATGTCCCACCGTTCAGAATATTATCGGACGGAGTCTCTTACTAAACTATTTAAAATCATTGTAATTAAGGAAATAATAATTGAAGCAATAATGGCAATTCCGAAACCATCAATGACAAATGAAGAACCTATCAACGCTTGAGTTATCATTAACGTAATCGCATTAATCACAATTAAAAACAATCCAAAGGTGACTATGGTTATAGGTAACGTTAAAATCACTAAAATTGGCTTCACAATTATATTTAGAATTGCTAATATAAAACTTGCTAAAACAGCCGTGCCAAATCCTTCTAAATGAAACGAATCAAATAGTTGAGCAACAGCTATTAATGCAACAGCATTTAAAATTAACGAAACAATCCACCTAATAATCATTAATAGATATCCTCTTTAGGCATAATCATCGCAACAGCGATATAAATTAACGAAAGTGTAAAGACACTAGGAATAAGTAAAATAATAAACCCAATACGTAGAATCGTGGAATCAATATTAAAATAATTTCCTAATCCACCAAATACACCCGCTACATACTTATCTGAATCTGAACGAAATATCTTTTTCATGTTATACCTCCTACTCGCTTATATTTATACATACCCGTTTTTTCTATTTATATATACGTAAAAAGAGGTATAAAGTTTCATTTTCGATTATTTAAATGAATTCATAATAAAATATATTATATAAAATTCAATTGTTGATCTGTTTTATTTCGATTGCAGACGATTTTTTCAACAAGACTAGCTTCAATTAACTAAGTAAAAAAATCTTTTTGTTTTAATATGGATTTTTGCAATAATGAAATTCACTCATTTATCAAATTGCCAAGTATAAAATCTTTCTTTACCAAAGTTCGCTACAATTTCTCTACGTTCTTCCTCATCTAATTCATCCAATACTTTAAACTTGCCAAACATCCCTGCTACTTGAGAGTCATGGGACAAAATAGCTTCTAATTTCTTTCCAAAAAATTCATTTACATCTGTTATCACATCTGGATTCCCAAGTTCTAACTCATAATCATTGGAAATAGCTTGAGCCCATACAGTTGGACGCACAGTAGGATCCATTAATCGAACTGCCTCGATGGCTGCTGCTCCGAGCGCATTATGATCAGGGTGAACAGCATAATCAGGATAATGCGTAATTACTAATGTGGGACGAATTTCTTCTAATATTCCTTTTAAACGTTCGGCTACTTCTGTTCGATCTTCGAATTCGATTGTTTTATCACGATATCCTAACATTTGTAAATCTACATCTAATGCATCACAAGCCTTAATTAATTCACTTTTTCTTATTTCTGGTAGTGTTTCTCGATTTGCAAATGTAGGATTACCCATATTTCTTCCCATTTGACCTAATGTACCACAAAGATACGTAACTGGAATGCCTTCAGAACGAAACTTAGCCATTGACCCAGCTGCTCCAAATGATTCATCATCCGGATGCGGATATATTACAACAACATGCTTTTCCATTATTTTCACCTATCTTTCTTTAATTATGAAATGGATTTTCACTAATTTCTAATGCTACCATTAATCTTCCTTCTCGATCATGGCCAGCTAGTAGTAATTGTTCTTCGTGAACAGTCCAATCGGTAAGCCCTTCGGCATATACCCAGCCCATTCTTGTTTTTAGCCCTACCCGATACGACTTTCCATCTCCAACAATTTTAGCTTGCTCATATATAACGTTAGCGTTTCGTATGTATGCCCCAACATTATATGCTTTATCGTCAAAATGACTTGCATAAGCTCCATTTGTTGTTTCAAGGTGAATATATACTTCTTTGTTTGCATACTGATCCAATAAACCTTGAATATGATTTATTTCAATTGGTTTCATATTTCTAGCCTCCAATTCATCTCAACATTTACTCTATCGAAATGATTATTTTACGTCAAACAGATAGCTTAGTATATTGAACTTGAAAAGAAAACAGGTAGCAATTTATTACTACCTGTCCTTCATCACTTATGATTTTGATACAGTCTTCGCTTCAAGGTTCTCTTTCATTCGCCGTTTATCCCTATCCAAAACCGGAGCTAGATACTTTCCTGTGTAAGAAACATCTTGTTGTTCGGCAATTTGTTCAGGTGTACCAGTAGCAATAATTTGCCCACCACGATCGCCACCTTCTGGTCCTAAATCAATGATATGATCAGCACTTTTAATGACATCTAAATTATGCTCAATGATTAGAACTGAATCACCGTTATCTGCTATTCGCTGTAGGACACTGAGTAGTCTACGAATATCATCTACATGTAGCCCAGTAGTTGGTTCATCCAAAATATAAAAGGACTTACCACTAGAACGTTTGTGCAGTTCACTTGCTAATTTAACACGTTGCGCCTCCCCACCTGAAAGGGTAGTTGCTGGTTGACCAAGTTTTACATATCCTAAACCAACATCATAAATCGTTTGTAATTTACGATTAATCTTTGGAATTGCCGAGAAAAATTCCAACGCTTCTTCAATTCGTAAATCGAGAACTTCAGAAATGTTTTTCCCTTTGTACTTAACTTCTAATGTTTCACGGTTATAACGAGCTCCGTCACAAACTTCACAGGGAACATAAACATCAGGCAAGAAGTGCATCTCAATTTTTAAAATACCGTCACCTCGGCAAGCTTCACATCTTCCACCTTTTACATTGAAGCTGAACCTACCTTTTTTATATCCTCTTACTTTTGCTTCATTGGTCTGTGCAAAAACATCACGAATATCATCAAACACTCCTGTATACGTAGCAGGATTAGAGCGAGGTGTACGTCCAATCGGTGATTGATCAATATCGATCACTTTATCTATATGTTCAATTCCTTTTATTTTCTTATGCTTACCTGGTTTTACTTTTCCTTTATATAGTGACTTTGCTAAAGATTTATATACAATTTCATTAACCAATGTACTCTTCCCTGATCCAGATACACCCGTCACCACTGTCATTAATCCAATTGGAATTTTTGCTGATACATTTTTCAGATTGTTTTCAGAAGCTCCCATTACCTCTATCTTACGTTTGTCTGCTTTTCTGCGTTTTGCAGGTAAAGGAATAAATTCTTTTCCGGATAAGTATTTACCAGTTAGAGACTGTTCATTATCCATCACGTTTTTTGGTGTATCACTTGCTACAATTTCTCCACCATGTTCACCTGCCCCTGGCCCTATGTCTATTAGCCAGTCCGCTGCAAGCATTGTATCTTCATCATGCTCGACAACGATTAATGTATTATCTAGATCTCTCATTCGTTTTAAGGTATCAATTAATCGATCATTATCACGTTGATGCAAACCAATCGACGGTTCATCTAGCACATAGAGAACACCAGTTAATGCCGAACCAATCTGTGTTGCTAATCGAATTCGTTGTGCTTCTCCACCAGATAAAGTTCCCGCCGTTCTTGATAATGTTAAATAATCAAGTCCTACATTATTAAGGAATTCCAATCGATTATCAATTTCCTTTAGAATTAATCTAGCTATCTGTTGTTCCTTTTCAGTAAGATCAAGTTGTTGGAAAAGTTGTATTGATTCTACTATAGAAAAGTCGGTTACGTTACTAATATGCTTACCATTAATTAATACCGCTAAGGCTTCTTTCTTCAAACGGTGTCCTTTACAAGTTGGACAGTTTTTCTGAGCCATATACTTTTCTAAAGTCTCTCTTATAAAATCAGAACTTGTTTCCCTATAACGTCTTGCCACATTCTTTAAAACACCTTCGAATGGTGATTCTGATCTCCTTATACTTCCAAAATCATTTTCATATTCAAATTTTATCTTTTCCTTGCCACTTCCTTGTAAAATGATATCCATTTGTTGCTGTGGAATTTCCTTTACTGGAATATCCATATCAATACCAAAATGATTACAGACACTTTTTAATAATTGTGGGTAGTATTGGGAACTAATTGGTTCCCATGGTGCAATTGCATTTTCATTTAATGTTTTATCCCAGTCCGGAATGACAAGGTCGATATCAACTTCTAATTTTGTACCTAATCCATCACAACTTGGACAAGCCCCAAATGGGCTATTAAAAGAAAACAATCTTGGCTCTAGTTCACCAATGGAAAAACCACAAATCGGACATGCGTGATTTTCACTAAAGGTCAGTTCTTCCTCACCAATGACATCAACTATAATATTACCTTCTCCTAGTTTCAGTGCAGTCTCAATAGAATCACTTAATCTTGACGCGACTCCGTCTTTTACTACAATACGATCAATTACTACTTCAATCGAATGCTTTTTATTTTTTTCTAATTGAATATCGTCTGTAACTTCTCTCATTTCATTATCTACACGAATTCGTACATAACCTTCTTGTTTTAAGTTTTCTAAAACTTTTACATGCTCACCTTTTCTTCCTGATACTACAGGCGCAAGAATTTGAAGTTTTGTACGTTCCGGATACTCTAAAATACGATCAACCATTTGTTGAACAGTCTGTGAACTAATTTCAATACCGTGATTTGGACAAGTAGGTCTACCAACTCTTGCATATAACAGACGTAAATAATCATAAATCTCTGTAACTGTCCCAACTGTAGATCTTGGATTTTTACTTGTAGTTTTTTGATCAATAGATATTGCTGGAGATAGTCCTTCAATAACATCTACATCCGGTTTATCCATTTGTCCTAAAAATTGACGTGCATAGGAAGATAAAGATTCTACATATCTACGTTGTCCTTCTGCATAAATGGTATCAAAAGCAAGAGAAGACTTACCTGAACCTGATAACCCTGTTAATACAACTAATTTATTTTTAGGAATATTGATATCAATATCCTTTAAATTATGTGTTCGTGCACCTTGAATTTTTATAGACTTACTTGGCATTCCTTAATCATCCTTCCGCTTTAAGTTCCAAAATGACATCTCGTAATTCTGCTGCTTTCTCAAAGTCAAGGTCTTTTGCTGCTTGCTTCATCTCGTTCTCCATTTGTTCAATCACTTTTTCTTTTTCTTTCTTCGTCATTTTGTTAATCTGTTTTGTTTTCGGTTCATATGATTCGGTTTCTTCTGCTGCGGTTGTTGCTTTAATAACATCTCGAACATCTTTTCTAATTGTCTTAGGAGTAATACCATGTTTTTCATTATATTCTGTTTGTATTGTTCGACGTCGATTTGTCTCATCAATTGCTTTTTTCATCGAGTCTGTTATTTTGTCAGCATACATAATTACTTTTCCATTTTCGTTACGTGCAGCACGACCCATAGTTTGAATTAGAGACCGTTCAGAACGTAAAAATCCTTCTTTATCAGCATCTAAGATAGTAACTAGAGAGACTTCTGGTATATCTAAGCCTTCTCTCAACAAATTAATACCTACTAACACATCAAATTTTCCAACTCGTAAATCACGTATTACTTCTATACGTTCTAATGTTTTAATCTCAGAGTGCAAATAAGCTACTTTCATACCAATCTCTTTTAGATAATCGGTTAAATCCTCCGACATCTTTTTTGTTAACGTCGTAATTAGTACACGTTCATTTTTTTCCATTCGAATCCGAATTTCTTCTATAAGATCATCAATTTGTCCTTCAATTGGACGTACCTCAACTATTGGATCTAATAATCCGGTAGGTCGAATAATTTGTTCTGTCATTTCAGGAGAATGTTCAAGTTCATATGGTCCAGGAGTCGCAGACACATAAACCAACTGTTTTGTTTTATCTTCAAACTCTTGAAATCGGAGTGGGCGATTATCCATTGCAGACGGTAACCGAAAACCATGATCAACAAGCACTTGTTTACGAGCTTGATCCCCATTAAACATTCCGCGAATCTGCGGGAGGGTTACGTGTGATTCATCAATAACTACTAAGAAATCCTCTGGAAAGAAATCCAATAAAGTATATGGAACAGCTCCTGGACCACGTAGTGTTAGATGACGGGAATAGTTCTCAATTCCTGAACAGAAACCCATTTCTCGCATCATCTCTAAATCATAATTAGTTCGTTGTTCTAATCGTTGTGCTTCTAATAATTTTCCATTATCACGCATTTCTTTTAATTGTTCTTCAAGTTCTTTTTCTATATTTTGAATAGCAATTTTCATTTTTTCTTCTCTCGTAACAAAGTGAGAAGCTGGAAAAATAGCTACATGTTCTCGATCACCAATAATTTCACCGGTTAGTGCATCAACTTCACGTATACGATCAATTTCATCGCCAAAAAATTCTACACGAATACAATACTCTTCATGAGAAGCAGGAATAATCTCGACTGAATCACCACGAACTCTAAATGTACCACGCTGGAAATTAATATCATTTCTAGCATATTGAACTTCTACTAAATCACGAAGTAATTGGTCACGATCTTTCTCCATTCCCATTCTTAATGACAACACTTGACTCTTATATTCTTCCGGATTACCTAAACCGTAAATACAAGACACACTAGCTACAATCAATACATCTTCTCTTTCAAACAATGCAGATGTTGCAGAATGTCGCAGTTTATCAATTTCATCATTGATACTCGCATCTTTTTCAATAAAGGTATCTGTAGATGGTACATATGCCTCTGGTTGATAATAATCATAGTAGCTAACAAAGTATTCTACAGCATTATTTGGAAAAAACTCTTTAAACTCACTGTATAACTGTCCAGCTAATGTTTTGTTATGCGCAATTACTAATGTCGGACGATTTATCTCTTTTACAACATTGGACATGGTAAATGTCTTCCCGGTACCTGTAGCACCAAGCAATGTTTGATGACGTTGACCAGCTAATACTTTTTCAGTTATCTCTTTAATAGCATTTGGTTGATCACCAGCTGGGTCATAAGCAGATACTAATTCAAATTTCTCCTTCACAATAATGCCTCCGTTCTTTTCGAGCTAATATCTATTATATCTCTTTATAAAAAAACGAACAAGTATTCGTTTTTTTATTTTATCTTATCTTTTATTCTACCCATTTCAGTATAATGGAAATCATATCATACCAATTGAATTGCATGAATTATTCCGCTACATCGAAAGAAACTACCAAATTCATTTATAGTTACAAAACGGTTACCAGGTATAACTTTAAATTCATGCTAATGGTTAAACATTGTATATTTTTATATAAAAATTAAAACGAACAATACTTCAGATATATATACATATATCATCTAATTATTGTTCGTTCATACATTCATTTTTTCTTTTGTTCTTCATACTTCAGTTAGCTTGTTTGCTTTTGTTTCTGCTTAAACGGTTCCTTAGCAAATAATAACCCTAATGCATGATGTTCTCCTTCATATAGTGATCCTTGAACGAGTCTTATTTCTTGTTGATAATCAATAATTTCTAGTTTGATAAATGCACCATTACCTTGAAGCGCCTCGTAAAAGCCTTGACTATCTGTAACCTTTCGACCGTTTACTCGATAAATTGATTCACCAGGAGAAATTTCAAGTCTATTCGCTGGACTATTAGGTATCACACCAACTACACGTAGCCCCTGATCATGCGGCTGATAGTAAGGACGACGAAGTCTATCTCCTTCTCTATAACGATAATTTAAATATTCTTTACCGATAATAGCTAAAATCACAGAAGTCAGTGATAAATAAGGTACAAATATACCTGCTATAGCAACCATTAATATAACAATAGCTAGCATATAATTTGCTTTCGAAACTTTCTTTATTGCATCCAAATGGTAATGACCTTTTGCAGTATAATCAAAGCCAATTATAAAAGGCACGAAAGCTAATCCTAGCGATGTTTCACCAACAGATAAATATGGCCACCAAGGTGCAAAAGAAGTAATAAGTCCTTCTGGAACTAATACAAGTAGTGGAATTAAAGCTAATCTTTTCACTTGATGTTGACCTACCCATATCCCCCTGTCACTAAGGGAAATCCGTGGAAATGTTGATTGTTTTTGAATTCGTTGGATTAAAAAGGATTCTACAATAAGTAGCAAAGCCCCTATTACCGCTAATGATTTAAAGCTCAACCCATAATCAAAACTATAATTTATTTGAGTCTGTATTTCTAATAGAGGTGGAATAACTAACAACAGTAAAAATGTCATTCCAATAATATAGCTTGGTGACAATAGTGAAAATTTTGTACTAATACTAAGAATAATTGTCACTATTGCTAATAAAATTAAGACTTCATAAGAAAATACCATGCCTGTACCAACTACAATTGCTGATAAGACTAGTCCTGTAATTAAAGAAACAGCTAACGTTCCTTTCCACTCAATAAATTTCTGGTAGACTTTTATTCCAAAGTCCTGCCTCTCCCTTTTAATACGAAAATAACTAGCTACCGTCAGAATAAAAATAAACCAATACAATGTCGGATTCAGAAAAAATCTGCCGACTGCTTTCGCCCCTTCTAACAACCAAGATTCAACCATTTCGTCACCTTCTTTACTATGCCTAATCAAAATGTCTATATAAAAAGATTCGATTCTTCTATCGTTTTTCCTGCTTTTTTGTAAAAGAAAAAGGAAAATCCACGAGTAATCACTCGTGGATTTATCTCAAGAATCTATCACAGTGAGTAATCATCCTTAAAATCCTCAATTCAAGACTTAAACTTACACTGAAGTCCTGCTTATTGATACAATTCTTCTAATGATGTATCCAGTTGTTGATCATCTTCACCGTTTCTTATTTTTTCAACGAGTTGTGATTCAATTAATCCCCCTGTTTCGGGATCTACTTCTCCAGTAGATTCTATATCATTATCTGCTTGAAAATCTTTCACTGCTTCTTCAGTCTGTTCATCAAAATATCCATCGGTTCGTCCAGTATCATAACCTAATCCAGAAAGCATTACTTGCATATTAGCTATTTCTTCACTAGTTTCATCAATAGAAAACGGCTCTTCTTCTACTTGAATCGGGATAGAATAATAATATTCAGGTTGTTTTTCTTCAATGGTAGGTTCTACACCTTCTTCATTTATCCATTCGCCTTTAGGAGAAAGCCATTTCAACGTAGTTAATTTAATAGAACTTCCATCCCCCATTGGCACGGCTTGTTGAACTGTTCCTTTACCATAACTTGTTTCACCAACAATATCATATCCAAGATCTTTCATTGCAACTGCAAGAATCTCAGAAGCTGATGCACTTCCTTCGTCAATTAGAACACTAATTGGATAATCTTTTTTAGCTTCTAATTCAGAATATACTTCCTCTACTTGCCCTTCTCCATCTTCAATTTGTAGAATAGGAAGATCTTTTGGTACTAGATGTTTTAGAATATCTTCTGCTACATTTAGGAGTCCCCCTGGATTACCACGAACATCAATTACTAATCCTTCTACACCTTGATTCTCTAATTCAGTTAATTGTTGATCAAACTCTTCTCCTGTTTTTTCAGAAAAATTGGTGATCTCGATAATTCCAGTTAGTTTACCATCTACTTCCTGCGTTTCACTATATACAGTTTCTACTGGAATAGTATCACGGACAATGGTGACTTCAAATGGTTCAGTTACACCTGTCCTTTGTATCTCTAATACAACTTCTGAACCTTTTTCTCCTCTAATTTGCGCTACAGCTTCATTTAAGTTTAAACCATCTAAACTTTCACCATCTACTGTTAATACTTGATCATTTGGTCGTAAACCAGCTTCTTCTGCTGGGGAGCCTTTCATCGGAGATACAATAGTAACATTTCCGTTCACCATACTTACTTCTGCTCCAATACCTTCAAATGAAGATTCGATTTGCTCATTAAATTGTTGCATCATCTCAACATCTAAATAAGATGTATGTTGATCGCCAAGGGTTGCTAACATCCCTTCAATCGCACCTTCTACTAACTGTTTATCTTCTACATCTTCTAAGTAATTTTCTTTGATAATATCATAGGCTTGAGAAACTTTACTTAAATCTCCCGTCAACTCAGACTGCCCACTACCACTATCTTCATTCGATGAAGAATTTTCAACAGACGATTGTGGTGTTTGTTGATCATTATCTTGTGCTAATTGAATTCCTGCAAATGCACCTATAAATCCTAAAAGCAATGCACCTACAAGTATAAGCACTATTTGTTTTTTACTAAGCTTCATGTCTCCACCTCTTAGTTAATAGTACAAGCAATCGCTTGTTTCTAAATTTAATATTTATTCTAGATGAATCAATTTCATATTAAAAATTAGGTATGAAATCAGAATGGTTTACTGTTTTGATTTTCATTGCAGACGGACGCTTTTCGTAGGCAGCTTCAGCGAACTTGAAAAAGAAGAACACTTTTACAAGTGGTTCTTAAGTTTAACCTATTCAGTGCAGGAGTCGACGTCTTTCATTACCATCAAAGCCAAGTATTACTTATATTCCCAACATTAATATATAACTATCAATAAATATTTGTTTTTCAAATGAAACTTGGCAATTATGAAATTCATTCAAATATGAAATACTCCAATATGAAAAGGATACCATGTTAAGAATTGAATGACTATGGATTTGTTCATAAAAATTCAATTGCATTCTAAATGTCAGGTATAGATAATGTCCATTCTCCTTTAAAGTATAAATTCTATAATTAAGGTTCTAAGTCAAATGTTGGAGATGAGATTTAATAAAAGAGAAATCCTAATGAATGGGTATTGAAAACCCGCTTCAGAAATATACTGCGCTTACCTAAGGCGGCTGATGAGCCTCCGGTTGCTAACTATATCTTCTCTTCCGGAAAAAAATATTGTTTGCTTCCCGAATATGCTAGGGTGACGGACTTTCTTCGTTCAATAGTCATGTGCCTTGTTTGTCCACTCACCACATTGTGGAGAGCGATGAGATGCTCTCTCCAACTCCCAGCTAATTTAATAAATACCTTCTTGAACTTCTGTATCTAATATATTTCCTTCTTCCACCCAGGTAATGCTATGTTAGAATTCAATTGCACACATCTTCTTTTTGTTTGGTTTAGTAGTTTAAACAATGATAACAAAATAGGAGATTGCGTGTTTTTTATTAATTAAATTTTCCACTTTATTTTAGAGCCATAATTAAGAAACCGAATTATAATCCATAATCTGGATTATAATTCGGTTTCTTAATTTACATGTTTTATATAAAACAATTTAGTTAATATAATTAAATGGATTTACTGGATTTTTATATCCGCCTGGATGAATTTCAAAATGTAGATGTACTCCAGTAGAGTTACCAGTATTCCCCATTACTCCAACCTTATCACCTTGTGATACAGTTTGTCCTGTTGAAACTGACATACTGTCTAAATGTGCATAAAGCGTAGTAAAGGTTTGTCCATTCACATGATGTGTAATCATTACTGTATTCCCATAACCACTTAATACACCGGCTTGATACACAACTCCGTCAGCAGAAGCCATAATGTTACGGTCCCCTGCGTTAGAAGCTCCAAAATCAGTACCAGTATGCGGTCTTACTTCATTGAAAATTGGATGCATCCGATTTGGATTGAATCCAGATGTAACCGGTCCTGTAGTTGGACGGATAAAGTCTCCGCTAGGAACAGAATTGCTCCCACCCGCTGATGCTGTTGAATTACTACCTTGATTCGATGTGTTTTGTTTTTCTTTCTCTTTTTTCTGCATGTTAGCTTTTTTATCTTGAGCTAATTTGATAGCTTGTTCTTTTGCAGCAGCTTCATCAGCAATCAGTTTTTGTTCCTCATCAGCAGAAAGTTTAATCTCTTCTAGTTCTTCATGTTCATCAACTAATTCTGCCATTAGCGTTTCTTTTTCAGCGATTTGATTATTTAATTGATCTTTTAACGCTAGTAACTCATCATGCTGGCCTTCAAGAGATTTCTTCTTATCTTCAACTGCAAGCTTTTTCTCTTCTATTTCATCTTTACTAGCTACAACTTCTTTTTTATTTTCTTCTAAAGCCTGTTTATCTCTTTCTTGTTCTTCCATTATTTCTTTATCTTGATCCATAATAGTATTTACTGCAGAACTTCGAGAAATAAAGTCTCCAAAACTAGATGCGCCAAAAATCACTTCTAGATATTTGATATCTCCACCGTTTTGTTGAATAGAAAGAAGGCGATTCTTTAATAACTCGTCCCTCTTCGCAATCCGTTCTTTTAACAGTTTAATTTCTTCCTCTAGTTCTTTAATCCGTTCTTTTAATTCTTCTACTTTTTCTGTAAGACTATTAATTTCGTCATTTGTTTCATCAATTTCCGTTTGTTTCGTTTCAATTTGATTTTGTGTATCCTCTAATTCCGAGTCAATACTATTGATTTCAGACTCAACTGAGTTTTGCTCTTGTTTATTTTCTTCCATTTTACTCTCAGTATCTTTTTTAGAGTCTTCAATGTCTTGTTTTTCTTTCTCTAAACTCGATTTTTCTTTTTCAAGATCTTCAATTTGTTTTTGAACATCATCTGCAGATTCAGCAGAAACTTTTAAATTAGGTCCAAACACCGTTAATGTTAATAAAGTAATAACTAGAATGGAAGTTATCTTTTTCAATCATATTTCCCCCTCTGTATGGATTTTCTCAATCTATTAAACTTTTAAGAATTTACGAACACTCATTACACTACCCCATATGCCTATTGCCGCACCGATTACAAGCACCATTCCAGCTAGTTGCCAAGCAAATGGATTAAATGGTAATAGTTCAACAAATGGAATCGTTATCGCATTATTAAAATTACTATATATATAGTAGTAGCCACTTAATATCACTGTGATTGGAATTACTGAACCAAGTATTCCAAGTAAAGCTCCTTCAATAAAGAAAGGCCAACGAATAAAGCTATTTTTCGCACCTACTAGTTTTTGAATACCAATTTCGGTGCTTCGTGCAATAATCGTGATTTTAATAGTATTTGAGATTAGGAAGATTGCAGTAAATACAAGAGCTATAATCAAACCTAATCCAATTGTTCTTGCATAATTATTAAACTCGAATAGTTTTTGTATTACATCTTGTCCATAAAGAACATCATCTACATAGTTTAACGATTCAATTTGAGATGCAATTTGTTCTGTTTCTTCAGGATTTGTTGGATCAACATAGTATGTATGGTGCAGTGGATTATCTTGTTCAAACATTCCCCAAGCCTGTCCTTCTTCCCCCATACTATCCATTAACTTCGATAGTTCATCATCTCTTGATGAAAATTGAACATTTTCAATACCTTCTATTTGTTCTAATTCTTCCCCTAATTCAACTATCTGTTCTTCATCTGCAGTCCGGTCTATAATCGTACTAATTTGAACATCTTCTTCGATGTTGGTTGCCATTTGATCTAAATTTAACACTAGTGCCAAAAATACAGCTACAAGTATTAGTGTTGTGGTAACAGCTGCTACTGATGCAAAAGTCATCCAGCCATTTCTAAATATATTTTTTATTCCTTCACGAATATGTCTCATTAAAGTTCTAAATTTCATAGCCGTAATCACCTCGTTGCTCGTCTCTCGCGATGACACCATCCTCAAACGCAATAACTCGTTTTTTCTTCCTGTCTACGATATCTTTACTATGCGTGGCCATGATGATAGTAGTGCCTCTATCATTTATTTCTTCAAAGAGTTCCATAATGCCCCATGAAGTTTCTGGATCTAGGTTACCTGTAGGTTCATCGGCAATAACAATTCTTGGTTTATTCACAATCGCTCTTGCAATAGAGACACGTTGTTGTTCTCCACCAGAGAGTTCTGTTGGTATCATTCTAGCTTTATTCTTTAAACCTACCATTTCTAGAACATCCATAACCTGCTTTCGAATTACTTTAGGAGATTCTTCAATTACCTCTAACGCAAAAGCTACATTCTCATATGCTGTCAATTTAGGTAGTAATTTAAAATCTTGGAAAATTACTCCTATATCTCTTCTTAAAAAAGGAACATGCTTTTCTTTCAGATCGCTTAAATCTTTTTCGCCTATTATAATTTTTCCTTTAGAGGGCTTTTCTTCTCGATACATTAACTTAATAAATGTTGACTTACCTGCCCCACTGGGACCAACTATGTATACAAATTCGCCTTGATCGATATTAATATTAATACCATTCAATGCAGTTACTCCATTTTTGTATGTTTTATATATATCTTGCATTAATATCATTGGAATACTCACCTTTATCGTTTTTGTCAATCAAACAGCTAGTTCATTTGTAACTAAAAACTAGCAGAATACTAATTAATTATAACATTTATCTACAAAATTTTTAGGACAATCATATTACATTTTCATTTCAATTCGACATATTATGTAACAATTATACAAAAAAACAGACCACTTTCCCGATATTACTCGGTTGAGTGATCTGAAATACCTACTATTGTTATTGGTATTATTGCTCTGAGAGCCAATTTGTTAATTCTTCCAAGTTCTGTCCTTCTACATTCATAGGAGGCATACTTCCCTTACCTTTTGTAACGATTTCAGCTATTTCATCTTGAGTATATTTAGAACCAACTCCTACTAAAGATGGCCCTCCACTACCCGACAAGTCATTTGCATGACAGGACGCGCAATTATTCCGGTAAACTTCTTCACCAGGATCTAGATTCTCAGTAGCAGTATCGTTATCTGCATTACCACATGCTCCTAATGTCAATACAACTCCTAACAGCATTACAACTAGCCACTTTTTCATATAACTACCTCTTTTCAAATATGTATAGTATCATTATAGCCTTTTTGTGTTATAAAAAAACAAGTTAAATCTTAGTGAAACATCTATACATATTGTTGTGTAAAGGATTTAAGGAACTTATGGCAAATTTATGAAAAAGATTCGATAACTTAGAAAGGGTTATTACAAAAGTATTTATACAAAATTAATACGAATCATCAGGTTTGAAAACCTTATTCTAGCTATTATCCGTCCCTTGACAATTTGTCCCAACCTAATTTTCTTCTTACACATATTATTTTAATCCATTTGTGAACGTAAATAAGCATCAATAAATGGATTTATATCTCCATCCATTACCGCTTGTGTATTGCCAGTCTCTGTATCTGTTCGATGATCTTTAACCATAGAATATGGGTGGAATACGTACGACCTAATTTGACTTCCCCAGCCAATTTCTTTTTGTTCTCCACGTATATCATCTAATTCTTGTCTTTGCTTTTCTACTTCTAATTGATATAATTTTGATTTTAACATTTTCATTGCTGCTTCTCTATTTTTTATTTGAGAACGTTCATTTTGACAAGTTACAATGATGTTTGTTGGCAAGTGAGTAATTCGAACAGCAGAATCAGTAGTATTTACATGCTGTCCTCCAGCACCACTTGCACGATACGTATCCACTTTAATATCCTCTGTTCTAATATCTATATCAACATCGTCTGACATTTCCGGTGTTACATCACACGAAACAAATGAAGTATGTCTCCTACCAGAAGAATCAAAAGGTGAGATCCGCACGAGACGGTGTACCCCTTTTTCAGCTTTTAAATACCCATAAGCATTATGGCCTTTAATCAGTAACGTTACGCTTTTCAGTCCAGCTTCTTCACCCGGTAAATAGTCTAAGGTTTCCACTTTAAAACTACGCTCTTCTGCCCAACGCTGATACATTCTAAGTAACATACTGGCCCAATCCTGAGATTCTGTTCCTCCTGCACCTGGGTGCAGTTCTAGAATAGCATTGTTCGCATCATACGGTTCACTTAATAATAACTGCAATTCAAATTGGTTTATATCCCTTATAAACTGTTGAAGCTCAGCATGTAAATCTTCAAATAGTTCTTGGTCGTTCTCTTCCTTCACTAACTCATAAGATACTTCGAGATTTTCGAGATTTTCTTCAATTTCTTCAAATCCATTTACATATTCTTTTATACCATTTGTCTCTTGAATTACGCTTTGGGCCTTATTTTGGTCATCCCAAAAAGATGGATCTGCCATTTCTGCTTCTAATTCAGCAATTCTCGCCTTTTTCACATCTAAGTCAAAGAGACCCCCTAAAATCTTCAACGCGTGAAGCTATTTTATTTAACTCTTGTCTTATCTCTGTTAATTCCACTTATATCTCTCCTTTAAAATAATAATCATAGAATAGCCTCCAAGTGCATTTCGATTACACCGGAGGCTTTGATAGTTACAGTTTTGATAATCACCGTTATTGACCGTGGCAATTTTTATACTTTTTACCACTACCACAAGGGCAAGGATCGTTTCTTTTTACCGTGTTGGATTTCACAATCGGTTTCTTCGTTTTTTTCTTTCCATTATCTTCTCCACCTGAAACTGCTTGTGTATTTTTCACAACTTCTTGCCTTTGTAAGTTTTCACGGATTTGTGCTTTCATAATATATTTAGCAACTTCATCTTCAATGTTTGCTACCATTTCTTCAAACATTGAGAAGCCTTCCATCTGATATTCACGTAAAGGATCATTTTGTCCATAAGCTCGTAAATGAATACCTTGTCTTAATTGGTCCATTTGATCAATATGATCCATCCATTTTGAATCAACGGTACGTAACAGAATAACTTTTTCAAATTCACGGAATTGTTCCGGTGTTAATTCCTGCTCTTTTGCATCATATTTATTTTTTACTTTTGTCATAAGAAATTCTGTTATTTCATTTGCTTCTTTATCTTTTAAATCATCCACATGAAGTGTATCAGGATCAAACAAGTTACCGTGTGAATATTCCACAATCGCTTCAAGGTTCCAATTCTCTTCATCATTATCTTGTGTATGTGTAGAAACTACACGTTCAATCGATGATCGAATCATATTTTCTATAATCTCTCTTAGATTACTATCAGCGTCAATAACTTCAAATCGTTGTTTATAAATAATCTCACGTTGTTCACGTAATACATCATCATATGAAAGAATCGTTTTACGAGCATCAAAGTTATTTCCTTCTACTCGTTTTTGAGCTGATTCCACTGCTCTTGACACCATTTTACTTTCGATTGGTTGAGAGTCGTCCATTCCGAGACGTTCCATCATTGATTTTAAATTATCTGAGCCAAATCGACGCATTAATTCATCTTCCATGGAAAGGAAAAATTGAGATATACCTGGATCACCTTGTCTACCAGAACGTCCCCGAAGCTGATTATCGATTCGTCGAGATTCATGACGCTCTGTACCGATAACGGCTAAACCACCTAAATCTTTAACACCTTCTCCAAGTTTAATATCTGTTCCACGTCCGGCCATATTAGTAGCAATCGTTACAGAACCTCTTTGACCAGCATGTTCAATAATGTCTGCTTCTCTAAAGTGGTTTTTCGCATTCAGTACCTCATGTTTTATCCCAGCACGTTTTAACATTTTAGAAATCAACTCAGAAGTCTCTACCGCAACAGTACCTACTAGTACTGGTTGTCCATTTTCATAGCGTTCTTTAATATTTTCCACGACAGCCTGGAACTTACCTTCCATGGATTTATAAATTAAATCTGCTCTATCGTCACGAACAATAGGTAAGTTAGTAGGGATTGCGATAACATCCATATTATAGATATTCCTAAACTCTTCTTCCTCTGTTTTGGCAGTACCAGTCATCCCTGATAACTTATTGTACATTCGGAAGTAGTTTTGAAAAGTAATCGACGCTAATGTCATACTTTCATTCTGAATTTGCAAACCTTCTTTTGCTTCTATTGCTTGATGAAGACCATCGCTATAACGGCGACCTTTCATTTTTCTTCCAGTGAACTGGTCAATAATTACCACTTCACCTTCTTCAACCATATAATCCGTATCACTATGCATCGACACATGTGCTTTTAATGCTTGATTTATATGGTGTGTCAAAGAAACATGATCAAGATCAAAGAGATTTTCAATCGAAAAGTAACTTTCAGCCTTATTTATACCTTCCTCTGTTAACTGAACTCCTTTGGTTTTCTCATCATAGGTATAATCATTTTCTTTATTTAATGTTCTCACAAATCCATCGGCTTGCTGATATAGTGCTGCGGATTTTTTAGCAGAACCAGAAATGATTAATGGAGTACGAGCTTCATCAATGAGAATAGAATCCACCTCATCAATAATTGCATAATTTAAAGGTCGTTGTACCATTTGTTCTTTATATAAGACCATATTATCGCGCAAATAATCAAAACCAAATTCGTTATTAGTTCCATAAGTAATATCTGCTTGATAAGCTTCTCGTTTGTCATCTTTAGAAAGACCATTATGATTCAATCCTACTGATATACCAAGAAAATCAAATAAAATTCCATTCTCTTTCGCATCACGCTCTGCTAAATAATCATTAACCGTGATAATGTGTACACCTTCATCAGTTAATGCATTCAAGTATGCTGGCATCGCAGAAGCTAGTGTTTTACCTTCCCCGGTTTTCATCTCTGAAATATTACCTTCATGCAGCGCAATTGCCCCCAGTAACTGTGTACGGAAAGGCCGCATTCCGAGTACACGTTTAGAAGCTTCTCGAACTACTGCATAAGCTTCCACTATGAGATCATTCAATGATTCCCCATTTTTATATCGTTTTTTAAATTCAGCCGTTTTATTTTTAAAATCTATGTCCGCTAGCTTTTCCATTTCAGGTTCTAGCTGTTCAATTAAATCTACTTGTTTTTCTAATCGCTTTAATTGTTTTTGGTTACCATCACCAAATATTTTGGTCAAAATACCTGCCATATCTAACGCTCCTCAATAATTTCAATCATTGAATTTCTAAATGATACCATTATTATCATAACACTTTATAAACTGATGTGACAACTAAGCAAGTGGTTAAATAGTACTTGAAACATTTTATATCAAAAAAATAGAGCGATAGAATTCTATCGACTCTATAAAAGAAGAGAATATTTCGAGGTAGTTGATAAGGGGAATCAAATTTAAGTGGTAACTTTCTCTTTTTCATCAGGGGAGATTTCGGAAACTTTTTTGTTTGTAGTGGCAATGATTCGCAGTAATTGAATAACCGCTTCCTCTTGTTTATCTAGTCGTTGAGCTAATTCATGAAGTAACCGGCGTTCATTTTCACTCAACTTCTCACCCCCCTTCCAACGTTAAGCTCATTTATATCATGTATTACGTTTTTTTCCAAAAAGTTATTTTTGTATTGGTTACACTTAAAATGGAATGAATAAGTCACAAGTATGCAAAAAGACTAATTGATTAATTTCAAATAATGGATTCCTGTCAAATTTCATCTTTAAAACCGTATTTTCAATTTTCGTTCGACATTTTTTGACAAAAGCACTACAAATAACTTCACAAAAATAGGGTTGGAACATATGTATTTATTATGTCCCAACCCTATTTTCTATATAGGTAAACGATTTTTAAACATGTGGTTCGATTAAACCATATTTTCCATCTCTTCGTTTGTAAACTACGTTTGTTTCACCAGAGTCATCATTCGTAAATACGAAAAACTCATGTCCTAACATATCCATCTGTAAGATAGCTTCCTCAGAATCCATCGGTTTTAAGTTAAATCTTTTTGTACGAACAATTTCTAATTGATTTTCATATTCGTCATCTTCAGCTAGTCTAGCTTCTTTTTCCATTTCTGCAAAAGCGTGTTTAGGAGAACCATTTTGTCTGAACTTACGATTTATTTTTGTTTTATGCTTACGAATTTGTCTTTCTAACTTATCAACGACTAAATCCACTGCAGCATAGAGATCAATATGCTGTACTTCTCCACGAAGAAGCAAATTGGTCATTGGGATCGTAACTTCGATTCGTTGCTCATCATTGTAGACACTTAAATTGACATGTACATCGGTATTTGGAGCTGAATCAAAATATCTTTCTAGCTTGCTAATCTTTTTCTCAACATATTCTTTGATTGCTCCAGTAACTTCAATATTTTCGCCTCGAATATTAAACTTCATACAAGTGTCCTCCCTTTGTACTTTATATATTTATTATATCACTATATCACAAACATCTCTTCTCTAAACTTGTTTTTCATCACAAATTACTGATTTCTGTCTGAAAATAATAATGATGATAAAACTACAACATACAAGATAAAGGAATGTCAATTAACTCTATTTTTATTCATGACGTTAAATACTTATGATAGTATAATATTGTCGAAATTAATCTTGAATAACAAATAACAGCCGCGACTGCTAAAAGCTATGTCTGAAATGCAAATCCAAAAACAGTAATGAGGTTGAGTCAAAGTATTTATGAAAAAATAAATTCGACTGAATGGCCATTGGAAACCAGCTTCAGAAATATACTGCGCTTATTCTAGCTACCATCCGTCTATTGATCAAATCTTTTTGTTAAGTCTAGCCATATCTTATTATAAAATTTTTCATTATAGGTATGTTTCATTGTTGTTATACTATAAGATTATTTTTTATTATCCATAAAATATCCGTCGTTGGTTTGTACATGTTGATAAGGGTTCGTATATGAATTATTCGATTTCTTTTTCTTCTTCATTAGTTTTAACTCTACTTTGATTTGATCAAATATCACATTCATTTTAATTTCAATTTGCTGATTAAGTTTAACAACCTTAGCACCTAGAGTTTCTTCTTCAATACTGTATGGTTCGGTTAAATGTTGTAGTAGCTGCCCACGTTCTTCTATTTTTTGTTGCAACATTTCAATAACTTGCTCACGATTCTTAGCCGTTATTTCTTCATCTAATAATAGTTGCATACTTTTTGTTATATTAAAAATTGGCTCTACACGATTCATTATACTGAAGCACCTTCATTATATTGCTGCTGGCGATTTTTAATAATCACTTGCTTCCAAGTATCACGAAATTCAGTAACAAACCCTAGGACTTCGTCTAATTTAGAAGTATCATTATGAATATTAGCTTCTTTTAACTGATACTGCATATATTCATACAGAGGGAGAATTTGTTTAGAAATATCAATTTTTGGATCTAAAGTAATCATTAATTCATGAATAATATCTTGTGCTTTTTGGATGTTCTTATTTTTCCCTGCAAAATTATCTGCTTGTATTTCCTTCTTCGCTTGCTTAATAAATTTCATACATCCATTATAAAGCATTAGAGTTAGTTCTCCGCTCGATGCTGTATTCACTGAATTATTTTGATAGGTTTGATAAGCTTTATTTGCTCCCATTATTCATTCCTCCTTATCTATCCTTGTGCCATTCCAGAACCAAAGTTAGACATTAACATGGACGATTGCTGATTCATCATGGAAATTGCTCTCTCCATTTCCGAGAATTGTCTCCAGTATCTTGCTTCAGTTTGCTCTAGACGACGCTCAAAATTTGTTATTCTGCTATCAATATCTTTCATACGTTTACCTAAAGTATAGTTATCCAAAGATGTGTCCGTTGCTTTACCAGCTCGTTGGCTAATTTGTGCCATTGTGGTATCTACAGCATCTTCTAAGCGATTTATTAATCCTCTATCTTCTCCATCACTACTATTTGAGAATAACTTTTGTACACTTTCTGGATCTTCTGTGAGTGCCTCTCTTAATTTCGCTTCATCGACGACTAACTTACCTCCGTCTAAATAATTGTTTGAGGTAGCAATACCAATTTCGGTTAAACTTGAAAACGCTCCCTCACCATTTACTGAACTATACCAACTTTGTCTCATATTAAATAATCCGTTAGTTAAAGAAGATTCCCCTTTGAGGAGGCCACTTTTCGCCTTTTCTTCCCATAGTTCAATTTCTCTTTCCGTCATTTCTTTTTTCTGGTCTTCTGTTAAAGGAGGAAAATCACGATGTCTTTCTTCCTGTTGAGATCCATTTATCGTTTCAACAATTTCATTGTATTTATCAACAAATTTCATGATATTTTCTACTGAAGCATCTACATCATTGTTGACGGTTAAACTTGCATTACCATCAGTTGTATCAAAGAATTGAAATGTCACTCCATTTAAGGAATACTGATTATCACGAGATTCTGTTTCATATGCATTATTGTACGTGAATTTTGCGTTTTCTCCACCTTTTTCTTCACCCATGGAAAGATGTAAACTATTGGTTAGAAAACTATCCGTAAAGACAATCTCATTGTCTGTACCATTTTCACCGTTCACATTATATTTACCTGTTCGTGTAGTCTCCATAATGACTTTATTCGCATTTTCATCAAAAGTCATTCGAACTGGGCTATCTTTATCATCATTAATCTTTTTAAATAGATCACTTAATTTATCGCCTTCATTAATCTGATAAGTATGAGTCTGGGCATTTCCTTCTTTATCAAATGTAGTAAATACTACATCTTCGGTAATACCTTGCTCATGTAACGTTTGATCTTGATTTAATGTAACTTCATTCTCACTCACATTAATCGCTGATGTAGCTAATTGACTGACATTTATCGAATAAGTTCCATTAGATGCCCCTGCGTTTGCAGTAGCTTTCACAGCATCACTTTGTGTAGAGGAAATCATTTTAGAATTATACGTAGAACTCAATTTCATATTAAGCATCATATTATCTAACTCAGATAATAGTTTATTTACATCACGAAATGCATCACGTTGCCATTCCAGTTTTGTTTTATCCTGTTCTAATTTGTTCAAAGGTATTCTTTCTGCTTGCATTAGATCTTTAATAATCGATTCTGTATCAATCCCACTAGCTAATCCGCCAATTCGCATACCATCACATCCTTAGATTTTCTCGTCGATTAAGAATCCCATAAATTCAGCTAACTCTGCGTACATATCTAGCATTTTCTTTGGTGGGATTTCCTTAATAATCTCGCTTGTTTCTGAATCTACTACTGTTACATAATATCGTTCTAACTTTTCATGCATCTCAAATTTGAGATTTCTTCTTATTGGTTTTAACAGTTCATTCATCTGATCTACAGCAACTTGTAAATCTACTTTGTTTACAATTTTCTCGGCATATCCACCTTGTTTTAGATGACTGTTTTCGTTTGTTATACTTTTTATTTGGGATAATGCAACTTCCTTCGTTGGTATTCCAACAACAGCTGGTTTACTAGCTCCAATATTATTCACTGCCATTGTAGTTACACTCCTCATTGATTTATTTATATATCGGTTAATATTAATTTTGTTTTAAGTTAAGTCTATGATTCATTACTTTTTAAAAATTGAAGCAAATTTTTATCTAACTTTGCTGCCTCATTGTTTTGATTCGTAATATCTACATATATTTCTTTCCGATAGATATCTACAGATTTTGGAGCACGGATTCCTAATTTTACTTGATCTCCCTCAACCGCAATGACTTCAATTTCTATATCTTCCCCAATTTGAATAGCTTCACTTTGTTTTCTCGATAATACAAGCATTATTCTCCCTCCTTTGATGGAGGTGTTTGTATAGGGGCTTGTGATGAATATTCATCAGAATTCAATACATATTGCTTCGCAAGTTGTTTCTTCATATTTATTACAATCGGCGCCTTCAAATTAATGGTACTTTTTTGAAATGTTTCTTTTAATGTCATGATCGTAAAGACAGCCACATCTTCTTGTGATGTAATTTGTAAGGATTCGATCGTATAATCATCCAATTCGAATGCATAAGAAGTATAGATTTGGTATGGATCAGTAATTACAAAAGCAAGATTCGGGTTATGTATGGATTGCAGAATATGGAATAATTGATTTTCTGGAATTTCTAATATGACAAATTCTTTTTCTTCTGCAAATCCTGGTAATCCTGCTTGAAATTGGATTATTTTTTCTTCATCAATAACAATATTTCCTAAATAACTAGACTCAATGTGCATCTTGTATCACCTCTTTATTTTCTAAGCTTCTAGCCAGATATCTAATTCCGGTTGCTGTTTTAGCGAAATCTCCACATCTCCTGGTTGATAGGATATTTGTGGTTGGTTCACTTTAGCCTGTATGATTGGTTCATTTGTTACTACAGTTATATCTACATCTGCAGGCTGATAATTTGTCTGTACAGAAAAAGTAGAAGGAATAAACTTGATTCCTAACGATTTATAAGGCTCATACCCATTTTCAATACTTTGCTGTTGAATTGGATTCGATTGATGTTCGATCTTCATTAATTGATCTCCTTGGCGGGCTCTTCTAGCAATTCCGTTCATTACTTCTTGTTTACCTTCTGCAGCTATTTTTTCTGTTCGGCGCAATATTCCCATTAGATTCATATCTTCCCAAGCTTTTGATTGATCAATCGTTAATTTGCTTGGGGTTGTTTGAATTTTTAATTCTGCTTTAGGCTGTTGTATCGTTAAATCTGCTTTGGGTTGTGAAATAAATTGCTTTGCATTAATTGTCTGTATTGCAATTTGCCCTCGTTGGGAGCGCATTTGCAATTGTGGAATCTGCATATAGTTCACCCTTTCAAACTATCTCATTTACACTTATTATTCGTTAAAAAACCCTGTACCTTTTGGCCAGGGCCTTAACATTACCTTAAGAAATCAATTAACGACGGTTGAATAATGCGTGATCCAGCTGACAGAGCTGCACGATGGAGACTCTCCTGAGTAATTAGTTTTGTTATAGCCTCAGCAAAATCCACATCTTCATTATCAGACATAGTTTGTGTCGCCACAATTTCTTGCTCTGATAAGCGATTTTCAATCAGTTCTAAACGATTCATGCGCGCACCTAGTTCAGCTCGTGAATTAATAATTTGGTTTATTCCGGTATCTAGTTCTCCGATGCTCGCATCAATATTCTCGCCATTTTCTAAATTTGTAATAAAATTATCTACTGCAGTAAATAGATCTGGTTCTCCTCCAAAAACGGATTCACCGTTCACATTTGCTTTCAGTTTTGTTCCAGCGGATACTTCGATAACCACATCATTATCTTGAAAATCTGACGTTATATTTCCATCTTCATCTACAGTAACTGGAGGTGTATTTGTGTTGGTACCATTAAAGATATATTTACCATTTACATTTGTATTGGCAATATCCGTTAGATGTCCTTTTAATTCTTTTGCTTCTTGGAGAATGCTTTGCAACTCATCATCACTATTCGTTCCGTTGCTCGCTTTAACGGCTAATTCTCTTAGGCGTTGCATTGCTGAAGTAGCCTGGTTTAGGGCAGAATCAGTATTGTCCATCCAATTATTTACTTCCGATGTATTACGTTGATATTGTTCTACACGTACTAACTCTGATCGATAACCAATACCTTTCATTGCAACAACGGGATCATCAGAAGGTTTGGTGATTTTTTTTCCTGTATAGAGCTGCTCCATATATTTGTTCATTTGAGCATTACTATTGGTTAAATTTCGCAACATATTATTCGATAACATTGACTGTGTAACACGCATTTAAATCCCTACCTTCCTACTAATCCCATACGATTAATAATCGTATCTATCATTTCATCCATTGTCGTCATCCCTCTTGCTGCTGCATTGTACGCATGTTGGAACTTAATCATATTCGACATTTCTTCATCAAGTGATACTGCACTTATTGAATGGCGTTGATTTTGCACTTGGTGTTGTAATGTCATTGTATTTTCTTGCATTCTATTCGCTTGTTCAGCTTTTACTCCAAGATCCCCAATAATCGATCCAAAATAGTCGTTAATTGAAGCCCCATCTAAAATCTCATTCGCATTCGTAAAAATATCCGCTAGTGCACTCGATCGTTCTCCATTTCCAGCTTCACCATCAGCACTGGCATTAATATCTTCATAGTCTTCAAGTACGACAGATATTGCTCCTGCTGCACCTTTTTTATCTGTTAAATCAGCAAAGAAAAGTGCCCCTCCATCTTGGGAGTGAATCTCATTAAAAGAAGTAGCAATAGCATATGCTAATTCATCTAATCGATTCATCATTTCCGGATAGTCTCCAACTCTTTCCTCACCATCCAAGTAACCATAGGAATCAACAAGTCCGCTCAAACTACCTTTTGATGATAGGATACTTACGCCGTTCACTTGAATATCCTCAATTACTGTTAAATCATTTTCTTCCCCTTCATTATATTGAGGAGCTTCAATATGATTCACGGTACCTTTTTCTCCATCAACTAATATAATCGGATCGCCACTATCGTTCAGAACTTCTACAGTAGCTACGCCATCTGCTCTATTTTTCGCATGGCTATTATCATAGGAAACTTTTATATTTACGATTCCAGATAGCTCATCTAATAGAACGTCCCTTTTATCATACAAATCATTCGCATCATACCCATGTGTTTCCAAATTCTTAATTTGTGCGTTAAGATTATTAATACTATCTATTAGAGAATTGGCATCCTTTACGGTCGTATCAATTTGGTTACTTAAGTCCGAACGAATGGTACTCATGGATGAAGATAAATAATTAAATGTATCTGCTAATGCATGACCGCGTTGTAATACAACAGAACGCGCACCCGCATTATCCGGATTTACTGCTAAGTCTTGTAAAGACTGCCAGAACTGATTCATCGTTTTAGATAGACCCGAATCACTTGGTTCATTCATTACATTTTCCATTCTGCTTAACGCATTTGCTCGTTCTGTCCAATATCCAGAACTGTTATTTTCACTACGAAACTGGTTATCTAAAAACTGGTTACGTATTCGTTGAACTGAACCAGCTTCCACTCCAGTTCCCATTTGCCCTGGAATATTTGGACGATTTCTGGAAGCATACGGAAATCCATTCATTGCTTCTAAGTTAACTCGCTGCCTTGAATAACCTTCCGTATTCGCATTCGATATATTATGTCCGGTTGTATATAATGCGCTCTGTTGTACAGCTAATGCTTGTCTTGACATTTCTAACCCATAAAAAGTACCCATCTCTTTAGCTCCTTTTTCTCACTAAGCTTTTGAATCGAACACAGATCTACTCGTATCCTTTGTATCTTTTCCTGATCCATAGTTCATCGTTTTAATAGTTGGACTTATTAAATCTAGTGATAATTGAACAAACTTCATTGATTCATTTAATAACACTTGATTTAATTGTTCTTGTCTTTTAAATTCCGTAATTGTATTCGTTAAAGAGGTTGCAATCGACAACAACTCTTCCTGATTTTCTTCTTTTATATAATCAATGATTTCTGAAATAGTAGGGCTTGTATTCGGTAATTCAACTTCTTTACTCCACGCTTGGACAACCTGCATTCTTTCTTCTTCACATTGTTGCAATTGTCGAGCAAGTTTTCTCTCTTTTACTAGTAAAGACTGGAGTTCATCAATATGGCCATCTTTAATTTCGACTGTTTTTTCCTTCGAAAGTTCCAATATTTCTTGATGCATCACTAACAACTTATTCATTGCAGAAATAATTTTTTCCGACAACCTCTATTCCCCCTTACCTTCATTTCTTCCAGAAGTTCATCAATTTTTGCGCAGTTTGATCATAATCCACTTTATATTCACCAGCATCAATTTTGTTTTTTAACTCTTCTAGGTACGCAGCTCGTTTCGGATCACTTGCGCTTTCCTGCAATTGTTTTGCTTTAGATGAAATCTCTATTTGATCTTTTTTATAAGCATCACTTTTTTGTTCTGGTTTTGGTTGGATAGATTGTTTATAAGGGTTAAAATTGGTTGGATTTGGTCCATTAATTTTCATTTATCCCGTCACCTCTTCTGCTAAAAATTATATCGGTAATAAAATACTTATTCTGTAGTTGTATTATTTTCCATGTTTATCAATAGCATAATATGTGTTAACTTTTTTTTCTGCAGTCAGTTCCTGGTTCAATTTTCTTTCTTCCATTTGCTCAAAAGTAGATAAGTCATCTTTTAATTTATTTATACAGTTATCACAGAGCTTTCCGCTCGTGATTTGTGTATTACAATTTTCACAAGAGTAACCTAAATTCGGAAAGTTTTTCACATGTAATCTGCGTTCTTTTATAAACTTCGTTATTAATGTTTCTTTCACTTCTGTTGCATCAACAATTTCCGATAATGTTGCTTGTCTATTTTGTCTTACTCTTAGAAACGCATACACTTTGTGAAAAGCTTGCTCTTCCTTTTGATAACAATCTGCACAAATATTGCGAGTTGTTTTCACATAAACAGTGTCGCAACGTACACAATTTGCTAATTCCCCCACTGTTATCTCTCCTCATTTAATGATAACTAAATAAAAATTATTTATATTCGTTAACTGCTAAAGATTTTGTTAGTTCATTCTTGATTATATCATCGTCATAAATAGGCATTATGTTAATAGTTATATTCAAAATAAGCACATCGGCCTAACCAATCTCACTTTCTTTGTTTAGAACCGGAAAACATATACCTTTATACCTACAATCATTCACTAATTTATTCCAGAAATAAATGTTTAACTAACAAGCTGAGCCGTTTTAGGAAATTTACAATATATCATTTTGTTTATGAAGCTCATTAAACGTATATTGATAGTGGTACACGAAAAATTTCATGAAATACGCTTGCCTTATAACCGTATATGTTATCATTAAGCTCTTGTTAGTTTCTCTAAGTTTTATTGGAGAATTTATGACGGCTTATCAAAAAGTGCAATCAGATCTTCTTTAATTATTTTTCTACTTCTAAATAAACATGAACAGGATTACTTGGATTCAAAATTTCTTAATCACGTGCAATTTAATCAATCTTATTATGTTAAATCATTATCCTCTTATAAGTGTAAAAGCATAAACTTCCGGGCAGCCATGCTGTAATAAAACCGAAGCTGCCTGACGAATAGTAGTTCCGGTTGTATAAATGTCATCAATTAGAACAACTTTCTTTCGAATTGGCTTCAAACTATAGTATGGATTAGAAGATTTCAATCTTTCTATCCTCGATTTCTTTGACTGCTTATCACTTACTTTTCTGCCTAGTGATTCATCAATTGGCATATCTAACATTTCAGCCAGTGCTAGAGCTTGATTGAAACCTCTTTCCTTCATTCGTTTATCGCTAAGTGGTATAGGTACTAGAATTAATTCTTTTTTCTGAGATGAAAAAATGCTGTTAAACGAATATTTCCAATCCTCTCGAAATATTTCACGTAATATATAATCACCTCGAAACTTCCATAATGATATGAGATTTTTCATCCATTCATTATAAAGAAAGACGGAATGATTATATTGAATTACTTCACCAAGCTGATTCCATTCAATACAATCATGACATGTTGACAATTCACTTGGACGGCTACAAACGAAACACCTACTTCCTTTTATTTTTTCCATATTAGACATACAGTTGGAACAAATAACATGTTTTCTTTTATAGGTTAACCAACTTTCCCAAGAGACTGGTGTGTCCATAGATTGACCACAACTTAGACATTGACTCATAATTTTTCACCTTTTTGGTTCATATCAATAATCAATTGCTTACTTTTTTCCATCGCCTCAGTTCGCCCATCATGAAAAAATACAACTTCTCCAGCAGGATCATCCGCACTTCTTCCAGCTCTACCCGCAATTTGCACCAGTGCAGCTTCATCAAATACTTCATGTCCAGCATGCATGACTGCTACATCTACGGATGGAAATGTTACTCCTCTTTCCAATATTGTGGTTGTAAGTAATACTTGTAATTTCTTTTCACGAAATTTATTTACCTTATCTTCTCTCCGCTGATCCTCCGCGTATACCTCTTGAAATTCCGATTGATTCTTGATGGTACGTTTGTTAAGTAATTCTACACATAAGTCTCCCTTTAAATCTTTTGCTAGTTTAACTGTTGGCACAAAAATTAATAGTTGTCTTTTGGGATTAGTTCTTTTGGATAACCATTTGAAAAAAGTAGGAGGAAATTGTTTTTTCGACAAGTATTGTTGGAGGCGAAATGTCATCTTCATCGTTGGTACAGGTAATAGATGACCATGATAACGTAGAGGAACAAAAACATGCGGTAGTTTTCGTAGTTGAATTCTTTTTTGTAAATCTTTACGAGGTGTTGCAGTTAGGTAAACCATAGTTGCATGAGGTTTTTTTGCATTGTTTGCAGCATAAGCTAATGTATCATCATATTGAAAAGGAAAAGCATCTACTTCATCAATTACTACTACATCAAAGGCTTTTCTAAACCGCATTAATTGATGTGTAGTAGCCAAAATAATTTGAGACATCCCATATTTATTTTCACTGCTTCCATATAAAGCTTCTATAGGTACTTTCTCAAACGCGGACTGTATTCTCGGATATAGTTCACGAATAACATCCACCCTCGGCGAAGCAATCGCAATTCGTTTTCCTTGCTTCAGGCAATAATTGATAGCATCAAAAAGCATCTCTGTTTTACCTGAACCACAAACCGCCCATATTAGAAATTCTTTCTCTTCTCTTTGAATCGCTTTAACAAGGCTGTTCGATGCTACCTGTTGAGCATGCGTTAATTTGCCTTCCCACGTTAATGGATTGTTATGAAATGCGTGCTTCCCTCTTGATCCATTCCATTGATATAATGGCTTGCATTCACTTATCTTTCCCATTTGAATACAATTTCGACAATAAAAATGATTTTGATTACATAGACTACAAGGATAAGTAGAAAAAAAGTTTCGATTTTTATTACCACAACGTACACATTGAATAGACAAACCTTTTCGGATAATCGTTTTCACGGGAATAAGTTGATGAGTCGATATGAGTGTTTGAAGACATTTCATGGGGAGAGGAATTTCTTCTTCAAGTAATAACTTATCAGAAAAGTAATAGGAGATTAATAATGGTGAGGATGTAATACAAATACTATCTTTTTCTTTCATATATGCACCTCCATATAGTTTTACCGTGCTGTACATAAATAAGCATACATACAGCACGTATGATTATTATTTTTTATACCAGCCAACACCGATAGCACCCTCACCAAGGTGAGTGCCGATTACGGGGCCAAAATAACTGATAGATGTTTCTGCATTCGGATATTTTTCTTTAAATTGTTGTTCTAATTGTTTTGCAGACGCTTCATCATTTCCATGGATAAACACAACGCGTAAATCACTGTCTTCAGCATCTTCTTCCAACATTCCCATAATACGATGGATAGCTTTTTTTCTAGTCCGAATTTTTTCAAAAGGAACAATCATCTTGTCCTGAAAATGAAGTATTGGCTTAACTTGTAACAGACTTCCAATCAACGCCTGTGCTCCAGACAATCTACCGCCACGTTGAAGGTTCGTTAGATCATCTACCATAAAATACGCACGTATAGATTGCTTCATTTCATGTAAACGATCTAAGATTTCATTCACAGATTTACCTTCTTTTGCTAATTTTGCAGCCTCGATGGCATAAAATCCTTGAACCATACAACTTATTTCTGAATCAAAGGTAATTACTTCAATCCCATTAACCATTTCACCTGCACCTGTAACAGCTTGAAAGGTCCCACTAATTCCACTAGATAAATGTATGGAAATAACTGCATCAAAATCTTCTGCTAATGATTCTAATTTCTTAGTTACGTAACCAATGGAAGGTTGGGAGGTACTAGGAAGTTCTTTTGCTACCTTCATTTTTTTATAGAATTCTTCTGTTGTAATATCAATTTCTTCTTGAAAGGATGCATCATCAAATATAACGCTTAATGGTACCATATGTATATTGTATTTTTCTCTATCATCCTTCGAAATATAAGCCGTACTATCTGACATGACAGCTATCTTCATGACTATCCTTCTCCTTAATAGATTTTAACTGTAGTTATTTCATTTTACATGAATTCCTACAAAAAATCGACACAAAAAATGCCTTGATGATGTACACCACCAAGGCACTTTTTATTACCTTTGTTAAATTACTTCTACCCATCCTTTACGGATAGCAGATACTACAGCTTGTGTTCGATCATTAACGTTCATTTTTTGTAGAATATTACTTACATGGTTTTTTACTGTTTTTTCACTAATGTATAGTGTCTCTGCTACTGCACGATTGCTCTTTCCATCAGCAAGCAATTGTAGCACCTGACATTCTCTTTTTGTAAGTAAATGCAGCGGCTTCCTATATTCAATACCTTTATCTGCGATACTGGAAGAATTCTCTTTAGCCAAGCGTCGATATTCTTTTACTAAATTATGTGTAACACGTGGATGTAAGTATGATCCACCCTCACTCACTACTTTAATTGCATCAATTAAAGCATCTGAATCCATTTCTTTCAATAAGTATCCTTGAGCCCCAGTTTTTAATGCGTGAGTTACATAACTCTCATCATCATGAATCGATAAAATAATAACTTTCGAATTAGGAAAGTATCTTACTAAATCTGCAGTTGCTTGAACCCCATTAATCTCTGGCATGTTAATATCCATTAATACAACATCTGGTGCATTTTCTTTTACTAGTTTGGATGCCATTGAACCGTCGTCACCTTCAGCAACTACTTCAAATGACGGTTCAAAATCTAGTATTCTTTTTACACCCTCTCGAAATAACTTATGATCATCAATTAATACAATTCTTACTTCTTTCTCTGTAATCATTTGGAAAAACTCCCTCCCGATGATAGTAATTCTTTTTATAATTCCCTACACGAAATGACAGTAAATAATAATTCTATATCTTCTATCTATTGTCTATTATATACTTAACTTGGCGAATATGGAACTTTAATTATTACAGAAGTTCCTTTTCCTATTGCAGATTTTATATTTAATTCTCCTTCAAGCATCTCTACTCTTTCTCTCATCCCAATGAGGCCAAAGGATTTATCACTTTTTTCATTTTGATCAAAACCTTTCCCTTCATCTTTCACTATCAATGTTAAATCTTCTCTACGAATCTCTAATTTAACTTGAATTAAAGAAGCTTCACTATGCTTAAGTGCATTTTGAATCGATTCCTGCATCAATCGAAACAGAGCAATTTCATACTTTTGATTCAAACGTTTTTCTTCGCCAATAACATTAAAGTTTATTGTAATTGAATGATATTCCGAAATACTTTCCACATATTTTCTAATCGTAGGTATAAGTCCTAAATCATCTAATGCCATTGGACGAAGGTCGTAAATGATTCTTCTCACTTCATATAATGAAGATCGAACCATCGTTCTAACACTGCGAATTTCCTCAATTGCTTGCTCATGCGTTCCTTTTTTTATCGTTCTCTCTAGGATTTCTGATCGGAGTAACATATTCGCTAGCATTTGTGCCGGGCCATCATGAATTTCCCTCGATAGCTTCCTTCTCTCTTCTTCTTGAGCTTCAATAATCTTCAAACCAAATTCTTGCTTTTCTTTGGCGTTTTCGATCATTTCATTAACTTGACGAAAATCGTCCTGTAGATAATTTAAGATAACAGCTATTTTACCTGCTAAATTTTCAGCTCGATTAATAGTATGTGATAACCCAATTAACCTTCGCTCAAGTTCATCCCTCTTTTCCCTCAGCGATTTCTCTTCTTGTCTAAGAATAGCAAGTTTCGTTTGCATTAGATGCGTATTTTCATAGACTTCTCGAATTTCATCTTCGGAATATTTTTCAAAATATTTACTAACTTCAGCTAATCGCTTACGAGAAAATCGAACTCTTTCTTCCAGTTGGTCACCATTTTGAATATGGCGTAAAACTTTTTCTTTGGTTAATTTAAGCTCTCGAACTAAATGTTCGTGCTCTTTTCTGGCTTCTTCACTTATATTAAAGATCTCATCTTTACTGTTTTCAACTACATCAACCATTTCATTAACCACATGATCCAAAGCTTTATCACTTATTTTGATTGCCATAATACATCCACCAACCTATGTTATAATTATTCGTAACGTTTCTCTGTTTGTAAGGGTCAGATTAAGAATATTTCAAAAGATATTATTTATTCCATCCTTATACTCATAAAGTTATCTATCTACTATAATGTTAGTTTGAGGTGAGAAAATCAAGATGTTAAATACTTATTATACCGTAAAACAACAAGGTATGGATGAAATAACTATTCAAAAATCCCGATTTATTGGACATGTCAAACGTGTGGAAACAGAAGAAGATGCACAGAAATTTATTCAAGAAATTAAAAAAAAGCATTATAATGCCACACACAACTGTTCGGCATATATGATTGGAGAGAATGATCACATTCAAAAAGCAAATGATGATGGTGAGCCTAGTGGAACAGCTGGAGTGCCAATATTAGAGGTATTAAAGAAAAAGGGCTTGAAAGACACAGCAGTAGTAGTAACTCGTTATTTTGGAGGGATAAAATTAGGAGCTGGCGGTCTAATTCGTGCTTATGGAAGTACTACTTCTCAAGCAATCAAAACTACTGGAATTGTAAAGCGTCAATTGATGCAAGGTATCTCCGTAAAGGTCGAATACACTTTACTCGGTAAACTAGAAAATGAACTAAGACAATCTACCGAATTTAAATTGGCTGATATTCATTATCTGGAAAATGTGGAGTTTATTGTTTATGTAAAAGAAGAACAAGAATCACAATTTCTTACTTGGATTACTGATTTAACAAATGATCAAGCAACCGTTAAATTACAAGGGACAAAATATATGGAAATTGATGTTGATGACACACCTTCTCCTTCCTAATTAAGTCAAAAAAGCCTACGGACGTATATAAGTTACGTTCGTAGGCTTTTTTGGCTATCTTGCAGTGTGTATATACTTTTTTAAGTTCGGATTCATTGATAACTCTTCAACAAGTTGCTTAATCAACTCTTCAGAAGAGCCTATCTTTTGGTTTTCGGTATCATGAATCATTCGTTGAAGAATATTCTGATACTGTTCTTGCTCCCTCATTTAACTCTACCGCCTTTTACGAGAATATAAGTTTATATTCCATTAATCATGTAGTCGGATTTTGTCTTACAATGAAATTTATTGTAGCTAATCGTAATTTTATACAATTTTTTCAAACATGTCTATACTTTTTTTGTAATCTGAAAAATCATTGCAATTGCAATTAATGCTAGACTTCCTCCAAATATATCTAGGATTACATCTCCGACATATGGGGTTCTATTTGGAGTAATCCCCTGATGAAGCTCATCAATAACTGCATAGAGGGCAGTGAGAATAATAGACCAAATATATATTTTACTTTTTTTCCATTGCGTGTTCTTTATAATAGATATGAAAAATAAACATGTTAGAACAAAAAATACGCCAACATGAGCACCTTTTCTTATAAAGAACTCTATAAAACCTTCTACTCCTAAAGATTTAATACTTATAATAGAAGAATGATACGTAAACTCAATCCATGATAAGTACGGGGTTAAAAATTGTATGTCTAACCCACTTAATAAAGGTTTTACATCTTGGTTCTCATACGGAGTGGCAGATGAAGTGAAAATTAACATCATCCACATAATCGGTAACAGCCAATATAATAATCTTAAACGCATTACAAATACTTCCTTTTAGATAAACTTCTACAGAAATATTACTCGTATCTAGTATATACATTTTCAATATAATTGCCACATCATATGTACTTCATATCTAAAAAATCATTAGCCTGTTAAGATTATAAGCTTAACAAACTAATGATTATTTTTTTGACGCCATTTATTAAATTCAAGGTATTCTTTAAATTGCTCTTTTGATACCCCCGATTTCATTGCTTCTTGAACTATTTGCATCCACTCTTCATCAAGGTCAATTTCAACTTTATCTTCTAAGATTATTTCATTTACAGTAACCCCTAACACATTACTTATTTTTTCAATAAATTGAATGGAAGGGTTAGATTGAAGGTTACGCTCAATCGAACTTAAATATGATTTAGCGACTCCCGCTCTTTCAGCTAATTCAGATATAGACATTCTTCTTTCTTGGCGTAGTTTTTTTATCTTTTCGCCGATCAAGCTTATCACCTACTTTCACTGCAAATTATAACATAATTGCAGCGAATAGTTCTATATTGCGTAAGTTATTCACACAAATTACACCTTATGACCCGTAATCATTATGAATTGTCTGATTTCTTCGATTGTTAGTCCTAATTCTTTCGCTTGTTTAATTAAACGTACCCACTCTTGATCAACCTTAACAGAATGTAATGTTTTATCCACGATTTAGTCCCCTACCTTACATCCAGATAGTCCAGCCATCTTAGTAAAATCACCTTAGATCTGTGACTTTGCGTCCCTACTTTTCAGTAGGTTTGCCTTTTTCTGAGGATTTCGTTTGATTATAAGACTATCATACTATAATATCTTGCTTGTTTGTTTGACTTGTTTTGTCAGATAAACACTAGTTTTGCAAGGAGTAATCATATCTTTTAGCAAATGGATTCATTTGGGAATAGACTTGTATTTTTGCCAAATCATAATAAGCAATCCAACAAATACAACCAAAAGTCCTAAAAGTAGTATTGAAAATATGGAAGTAGCCGTGTTAGGCAGTAATTGATTACTTGAATTTCCGTTATTATTATCAACCAAACCCGAAACTTCAGCCACATCATTGTCTTTACTTCCTTGAGTGGTATCGCCTTCTGCATAGAAGATAAAAGAAAAAGAGCTAGATACACCTTGAAATTCATTACCTAAATGTTCTGGGAAGGTAACTGTTATATGCAAATCTTCATGATTTCCAGCATCTAAATATCTAGAAGGTATAGAAGAAAACTCAGAAATCTTTCCATCAAATAACTTGTTCTGATCATCATCCTCAATTAATAATAAAAGCTCTTTGAATAATTTATCATCACCATTATTTTCAACAGACATTTGATATTCAAATTCGCTTCTCCCCGAGTTATTGATAGTTAGCGTCCTTGGTGCCCAGTCACCAGGTTTCATATTCTCAATTTTAAATAGGAAATCGTCAGGTGTAATGGATAATTCTATTTCATTCGCATCTGAATTATCAGTATCAGCAAATGAATAATAAGGAAAGATTAGTGATACAATAATCCCAAAACAAACAATAAGCAGTAAACTTTTCTTCATTTCTTCACCTCCACTCTATATACTCAAACAATCATGTGGCGATTTGTTTATCTTCTTTTTCATCGTGTAATGCTTTCTGATGTTTTTCTAATTCACGTAATCCCTGCCAAATGGTGATAACAGCATATCCCAAAAGCAAAACACCTGGTATTAACAACAGAAAAGCTCCGTTTTGTGTTTGTGCAAAGCTTACGAGGTATCCTAAATACGGTATTGTAAACCCTGTATATTCAGCGGTAACATTTTCTGCAAATACAGGATTAACATCAGCTGCATTATTATTATCCCCTTTTGTTTGGTACATGATATGCTCTCCATTGTTTAACACTTCTGTAACTCGGTGGGTAACAAGTTTCGAATCCTCTTCCATAAATGTGATGACATCACCTTCTTGAAAACGAGTCATATCTCCACTAGTCTCTACAGCAATGACAGATCCTGTTTGAATACCTGGCTCCATGGAACCAGATAATACAGTTTTAAATTGATAACCAAATAATTCTGGTTCTCCGCCACTCGCTTTCGTTGTTATAACGATAGTTGCCATTGTAATTAATCCCAAAAAAAGGACAAATGAAATTAAATTACTTCCCCATTTAAGTAGTCTTTTTTTTGTTATCTTCATTGATCATTCTCCTCGCCTTCACCTGTTTTTTCAGCTTCTGATTGTTCTACTTCTTCATCATCTTCTGTATTCGTTTCAGGTACAGTCTCTATATCTTCCGTTTCTGCTTGATCATTTTTATCTGATGTTTCTTGTGATTTCTCTTCTTTTGTCTCTGTGTTATCTGTTTGATTCTTCGAGTTCTGTTCCACATTCTTATTCTCTTTGCTACCGTTCTCTACCTTCTCTTCTTGTTGATTTTCATTCACCGCTGTATCTTCTTTTTCTTGCTTAACTTGATTAGATTTACACTTAATTACAATCTTCTTACTCCATTCATCATGTTGTTTTCCATCATTTTTAAATTCAGGGTGTTGGAGTACTCGAAATTGATAAGAACCATTTTGGGTAACATCAAATTTTAAAGTTGTTTGTTTTCCAGATTTAAGTGGTGCTAACTCTTTTGTACTTATTTTTTCCCCTTTTTTTGGATCTCCGTTTTTACTAAAATAAATTTCATAAGTAGTTGATTGTTTCATATCTTTTCCAATATTTTTTATCTGCGCTTGAATGGTTTGCATGTTACATCCAGTGCTAGGATCCGTACCTTTTTCAGTGAATATAAGTTCACTTCCATCCCACCAAACCCCCGCTTGCACATATCCATCTTGATTCCTCTCTGAAAAATACGAGGCTGTTCCAGTTGTAGTAATCATAGATAAACAGGCAATTGCTACATATAATATGGCAACTAATTTAAGGATAAGTATACTTTTCTTCTTTGATTTAAACTTACGGATTCGCTTCATACGCAAGTTAACCCCTCCCTGGTTAGCTATTACTTTGGTTTAATAATTATTAGTTGGTATGATTAGTAAACCAAAATATACTAACCAACAAATATGTAATAGAAATTGATGTATAAATCAATTTCATAATAGGATATTTCATGTGAAATTCGAGTTTCGCAGTATTGATTTTCAATACTGACGGACGCTTTCCGCAGGTACAGCTTCAGCTAACTTGAAAAGAAGAACACTTTTCAAGGGGATCTTCAACTCGCGCTATTCCTGCTGGAGTCGCCGTATTTCATTCCAATTAGAGATCCCTCATGATTATCCACTAGGAGTCTCAGCTTTTTTATACACACTGTTGGTTTATTACTTATCTAAATAAATACCTATTTACTCTTCTTCTTCCTGACTTGCATGGAAGATTAGATCGAATTTAAGTTCATCACCTTGAAACATATTTTGATCCCCACCATTGTCTTTAAACCAGAAATCAAGTTGCAATTTTGTTGTAGATTCTGACACTTGACCTTCTGTGAGAATCACATCTTTTAATTTACTAATCGCAATATAATCAGATAATAATTCACCTGAGTCTTTATTCGTTATTTTGACGAAAATATGATCTGCAAAGTCAGCTTTCTTATTATCTTTATTTTTATCTTTAATAGAATAAGTAGTAGTTAGTAGCACATCTTTAAACGTAAGTGATCCTGCATTATGGAGATTAATAAAATATGTTTCCTTATCCCCAGGTTTTATATCTTCTAAAGATAAATCAAGTTCGCCTGATTTTTCCGGAGTTTGTAATACTAAATCCAAGGTTCCAGAGACAAAGGAATTTTGCGTGGTTTCCGTATCACTAAAAAATGCAAACGTTCCACCACCTACAAATCCCATTCCAATCATTCCTGCAGCAACACCAATTAAAAGTTTTTGCTTGTATTGTTTCATTGCCAAACCTCCCTTATCTATAAATTAAAAGAGAAGGGAGGTCCAGCCTCCCTTAGATACTATTTTGCTTCCCCTTCAGTTTGGTGACCAGTAAAGGACCATGTTAGTTCTAGTGAATCACCTTGGAAGATATTTTGATCTTCACCATTATCAACAAACTTGAATTGAACTATTAAATCGTCAGAAGTCCCAACCGGAAGTCCTCTATCTCCAAGCCAAGGATAAAAGAGATGACGATCAACTACTTCTGGATCCATATTTTTTAATTCTGCTAAAGTTGTTTCAAAGATTGGAACATCTACTTTATCAATATTTGCAAGGAATGAAACTTCTATATGTTCACCGAAATCTTCGTTGCCATTATTACCATTTGCATCAACAACTTCATACTCTGTATCTAATAACACATTTTTAATATCTAATGAACCTTGATTTGATAAATTAAAAGTTCTTATCATGTAATCGCCTGGTTTTATATTCCCTACATTAATAATAGTTTCTGGCTGTGCACTAAGATCTAGAGTGCCAGCTGCAAATGTGTTATTCGTTGTTGCTGTATCACTAAAATATGCAAAAGTTCCTCCACCAATTAGTCCTAAACCTAATACTGCAGTTGCAACACCCATACCTAATTTTTTCTTTAATTTCATGTTTTTCTCCTCCAATTCATAAATTAAATTTCGCTGCATTCTTTATTCCTTTTACTACAATTGCTCCAATTTAAATAAGTCCTTTTTAACGGGTCCATGCTAACAAGGCCACAGCGATTTTCCCCCTCCCTATGTAATTTTACCTAATTCGTTCGCAATAAGATGTAATTAGTTCTTTATAAAGAACAATTAATATAAGTATATTTACTTTTCTTCATTAAGAAAAGGGGTAAATTCGGCTGTTCATTCTATATAAAGAACACTTATCTTTAATTTTCTCATATTTACTCGTTTTTATGTAGTTTATCATCCTTTTTATTCTTTATTAAGAACAATTTACTACCTTTGATTAGTACATCATTTGTTCAAAATAAAATAGCTAATATTAAAATAAATCAACTTTCCCTATAGACGCTTCCTTTTATTTCCGATATAATTTATGCAAGATTTGATATTTTTTTTGTTTAAATATCATATAAAAGTCTTAATTTGTCGAAATATACAATAAAGATAGTGGGGAATAATATTGGTTTCTAGAAGTCAGAGAAAACATCATAAAAAACGTAGGAAATGGCCGTTTTGGCTTGGTGGAATTGTATTAGTACTTTTTTTATTAATTGGTGGAATAATCTTTTTTGTATATAGTCAAGTTGGTGCTGTTGTCGACACAATGCACAGTCCATTAAATCGAGATAATGATCCTGACAGACAAAAAGAAATTAATCAATTATATAAAGAAAAAGACGCAGTTAATATTCTATTGTTGGGTGTTGATGAAAGAGATGGAGATTTAGGCAGATCAGACACTATGATACTTCTTTCCATTAATCCGAATACCGATAAAATGATAATGTTAAGTATACCACGTGATACTTATGTTAATATCCCAGGAAGAGGAATGGATAAAATTAATCATGCATATCCGTTTGGCATTGTAGATGGGGTCGGTGGGCCTGACTTATCTGTACAAACAGTGGAAGAAACTTTCAATCTATCCATTCATTCCTATGTCCGAGTTAATATGGAAGGTTTCCAACAAGGAATTGATGCTGTTGGTGGTGTAACAGTTAATAACGCTACAGCATTTAACAGTGGAGGATATAGTTTTCAAGAAGGACAAATTAATCTTAATGGTAAAGAAGCATTAGAATATATTCGGATGCGAAAACAAGATAGTCGTGGTGATTTAGGAAGAAATGATCGTCAACGTCAAGTCATCCAAGCTGCTATGAATGAAGCTGCCAGCTTCTCCAGTATTACAAAAGCAGGAGAAATCTTAGATATCTTAGGAAACAATGTACAAACAGATCTTGATATGGATAAATTACAAACACTATTAACAAATTACTCAGGAGCTCGTAAGAACATTGCTACAATGGAAATAGATGGACATGGTGAAACAATAAACGGCGTTTGGTATTATATCGTAAGTGATGAAGAGATAAATCGGATTAATTCTGAAATCACTGGACATATGGAGCAACAATAACATAAAAAGTCACCTGTTCAGCGAGCAGTGTGACTTTTTCTTTACTATTCATAAGAGTGAGATTGATTCATATACTTTCGATGAAAAAGTGCTATACTTAAAAACGAACAGATTTTATGGGGGTTTAATTATGTTTAAAAAATTATTACTGTTTGGAGTAATGGTCGTTTTATTAGCGGCTTGTTCTGATGATCAGGTTACTCCAAATGATAGGTTAGAAGATTTTACAAGTAAGATGCAAGAAGAAACGTATGAAGGCTTGTATGAATATTTAACACCCGAAGCTAAAGATACATATTCAGAGGAAGATTCAACGTTACGAACAGAAAAAATATATGAGGATTTAAATGTAACCGATTTATCATTCGAAGTTGAATCACTAAGTGAAGATGCTTTAGATATTGCCTTTGAAGAAAAATCAGCTTCTGTACCTTTTCATGTTTCAATGGAAACAATGGCTGGGCCGGTTGAATTTGATTATGAAGCAGATTTAAAACTCCTTGGTGAAGAAGATGAGGAAAATTGGTATATCGATTGGAATCCTGGTTTTATTTTTTCTGAATTAGCTGATGGCGGAGAGCTAGGGATTTCCTCAACTCCCCCTAAGCGCGGAGAGATATTAGATCGCAACAATATGCCATTAGCTATGAATGGTGAATTATATCAAATTGGGCTTGTTCCTGGAGAACTTGGGGAAAATGCAGAAGCTAATAAAGAGAACGTAGCTGATTTACTTGGAATGTCTGTTGAGAATATTAATGAAACTTTAAATGCCTCTTGGGTAACAGATGATGTGTTCGTTCCATTGGCAAGTATTATGACAGACAAAGAAGAACTTTTCCAAGATTTAATGGCTATTGATGGAGTGACTTATCAAGAAATCACTGGAAGAATCTATCCAGGTGAAGAAGCAAGTGCACATTTAGTTGGTTATATACGAAATGTAAATGCCGAGGACCTGGAAGAATTAGACCCGGGTGAATACAGTGCAAACGATAAAATAGGATCACGCGGTTTGGAAAGTCTATATGAAGAAAAATTGCGTGGTAAAAAAGGTACTACTATTTATGTGGAACAAGAAGATCAGGAAAATGTTGTAATAGCAGAAAAATCTGTAGAACATGGAGAGAATGTTCGACTGACAATCGATATCAATACGCAAGAGAAATTATTTGATCAATTTGACGGCAATCCTGGTAACGCTACAGCAATAAATCCTTCCACAGGGGAGACAATTGCCTTGGTAAGTAGTCCATCCTTTGATCCTAATGAAGCCTTATATGGAACTTCTGAAAATTTCTGGGGTGATTTGGAGGAAAACGAACTTAATCCTGTATTAAATCGATTTTCTGCGACATTCGCTCCTGGATCTGTGATTAAACCAGTAACTGCAGCTATAGGATTAAAGAATGGCTCTATAGCCTACGGTGATGGAATTGAGATTAATGGATTGACTTGGAGTAATGGAGAAAATTGGGGTGACTACGAAGTTACTCGTGTATCTACTTCTAATGGTCCAGTAGATATAGATGATGCACTAATTAGATCTGATAATATTTACTTTGCAATGAAAGCAGTAGAAATGGGGACAGATGCATATGTTGAGGGGCTTCAATCGTTTGGAATTGGTGAAGAATTCCCATTTGAATATCCTGTTCCTGATTCCACAATTTCCTCAAGCGGAGATCTAAGCGATGAAGTGTTACTAGCTAATTCAAGTTATGGTCAAGGTGAACTTGAAATGAGTGCTATTCATCTTGCATCTACGTATACTACGTTTCTTAACGAAGGTAATATGTTAAAACCAATCTTATTAACCGATGAAGAAAAAAGTCAAATATGGAAAGAAGACTTAATAACAGAAGAACAAGCAAATAATATAACAGACTCTCTTCGTAAAGTAGTAACAGAAGGTACAGGAAAAGCTGCTCAAGAAGCCGATTTCCCCATTTCAGGTAAAACAGGTACAGCTGAGCTTAAATTGACTAGTGAAGATAGTGGTGATGAAAATAGTTGGTTTGTTGGTTATCCAACTGAACAACAAGATATTTTACTGTCTTTAATGATAGAAGGTACTAAAAATCATGACAGACCAACTGCAGTAGAAGTTGCTACCGATGTCTTTATAAAGTTAAATGAATAACGATCTAAAAGAACTCCACCATTGTATGGTGGAGTTCTTTTTATAATAAACTTGATAATTTTATAAACATGTCATAATCATTTTGATCTAATGCTTTGTCAATCAATCGTTTAATATTATTTAGTTCTAATTCTTTTATAATACGATGGACCTCTTTTTGTTGATCAGTAATGGAAGTTGATGCTTCCGTTAAGTAATAGGATTCCGCAATTCCGTGTAACTGCTCTAAAAATTCAGGAATAGATATCAGTTGAGACATAGAAATAGTAATAATATCTTTTCCATTTTGGAAGGCAAAGACAGCATCCGTATTGACGATCCGCTTTGTTTTCCGGTCTATTCTAATCTCATTTGCCTCAACAGGAATGAATTGATACACTTTCTTATTCATCATCACCGAGAAATATTGATACGCCAAGATAATTCGGACAAACTTTTCTTCTGTCTTTACATAGTATGGCTTTAACATTTTGACTGTAACCACCTGTTCCACCTCCCAATAATATCTAACATCAATCTAAATTTTCAGTTAATTTATTTTACACGACTTTTAGTTGAATTTCAAGGGTATTTCTAACTAGCATTTTTTCTAGAAGTCGTCAAATTCATCTAGGAATTTGACGACTCTTGTCTATATTTGAAGTTCAGATTTTTCTTCTTCTGTAAAAACTCTAGATCTTGTTAAAAATCGTTTCCCTTCAGGTCCTTCTAGAGAAAACATCCCTCCCCTTCCATCTACTGCATCGATAATTAACTGTGTATGCTTCCAATATGCATATTGATCTCTGGAAATATAAAAAGGTGTATCACCTGGTAAGAACCCTAATAAAATATCCGATTCACCAGTCCGTAATTCGTCCTTTGGATAACACATTGGAGAACTTCCATCACAGCATCCTCCAGATTGATGAAACATTAATGGTCCATGTAAGTCCATCAGCTTTTTCATTAATTGTTCGGCTTCCTTCGTCGCGGTTACACGATCAACCATTATGCACACTCCTTCTAGAATAATCCAGTTGGTCCTTCACCATAACTAATCAGTAAATTTTTTGTTTGCTGGTAATGACCAAGCATCATGAGATGATTTTCTCGTCCAATTCCTGATTTTTTATATCCACCAAAAGCAGCGTGTGCAGGATACTGATGATAACAATTCGTCCAAACACGTCCAGCTTCAATACCTCTCCCAAATCTGTAAGCATTATTAATATCTCTTGTCCATATACCTGCACCTAAACCGTATAAAGTGTCGTTAGCAACTTCCATTGCTTCATCCTTATCTTTAAATGTAGTAACGGATAGAACTGGACCAAATATCTCTTCTTGGAAAATACGCATCTGATTATTGCCTTTAAATATAGTTGGTTCCACATAGTAGCCTGCAGCAAGTTCTCCTTCTAATTCATTCACATTTCCTCCGGTAAGAATCTCTGCTCCTTCTTGTTTTCCAATATCCAGATACGATTTAATTTTTTCCATTTGTTCTTGAGATGCTTGTGCTCCCATCATTGTATCCGTGTCTAATGGGTGTCCTATCTTTATCTGATTTACTCGCTCTATTGCTTTTTCCATAAATCGTTCATAAATGGATTCATGTACCAATGCGCGAGATGGACAAGTGCAAACTTCTCCTTGATTCAAGGCAAACATCACCATGCCTTCGATTGCTTTATCTACAAATGCGTCATCTTTATCCATTACATCTTCAAAGAAAATGTTTGGTGACTTGCCGCCTAATTCTAATGTTACAGGAATAATATTTTCAGAGGCGTATTGCATGATTAACCTTCCAGTAGTTGTTTCACCAGTAAATGCGATTTTTGAAATACGACTATTCGATGCTAATGGTTTACCTGCCTCTACACCAAATCCATTTACCACATTTACTACACCATCTGGGAGCAGATCCTTAATTAAATCCAGCAATACATGAATAGAAGCTGGTGTTTGTTCTGCTGGTTTTAGTACTACACAATTTCCTGCAGCGAGTGCAGGTGCTAATTTCCACGTTGCCATTAAGATAGGAAAATTCCATGGTATAATCTGCCCAACAACTCCTAATGGTTCATGAAAATGGTAAGCTACCGTGTCCTCATCGATTTGACTTAGAGTTCCTTCTTGTGCTCTTATGACACCTGCAAAATATCTAAAATGATCAACTGCTAAAGGAATATCTGCAGCGAGTGTTTCACGTACCGCTTTCCCGTTATCCCATGTTTCTGCAACTGCAAGTTTCTCTAAATTATCTTCTATTCTGTCTGCAATCTTATTTAATATTATAGCTCTTTCCGCAACAGATGTTTTTCCCCAAGAATCTTTAGCCGCATGAGCTGCATCTACTGCAGCATCAACATCTTCTTTTGTTGAACGTGCTATTTCACAGAACACTTCACCAGTTACAGGACTAACATTTTCGAAGTAATTTCCGTTTATTGGAGGTTGATATTTACCACCAATAAAATTATCATACCTTTTCTCAAAATTTACGATTGCATCTTGTGTATTTGGATTTGCGTACCTCAAAATAGTTTCCTCCTTTTAATGTAAGCGATTACATTTGCTTGGTGGTTATCTTGGTTGTTTTTCTAAAAAAAGTATATCAGATATCCACACACTTTTCCAATAATTCAATTTATTATCAATAAAGCGAAACTAACTAACATTTAATGGAGGGTTCTTTCTTCCCAATGGATGTAGATGCCACAAGACATGACCTAAAGACCCTTGGACAGTAAAAAAGAACCCTTCTTCAAAAGGATCCTTTGCTAATAAAATTATAAAGATGTGTGTACGTAATAGAGATACTACTTTTTCATTTCAGGAATTACACGAATTTCTTTTTCCATTGATGAACTACACAGCGGACATGTCGGTTCTTCCTCAAAACTAAACGATTCTCTCATCCAACCTTGACAATCCTCACTCGTACATGACCATACATTCGTTTCAACCTCTTGTACCGGTTCTTTCGGTCCTCTTGAAAAAGACATTATAGCATCTCCTTTCTTCTACATCTTCTATTATACGCTTTATTTTGCAGAAAGGTAAGGGCATTAATGAGAAGAATATTTAATTACTTACTTCTAAATACTATATTAATGCACGTAGTAGAAGGTATTTATAATAGTCTATGTGCAAATGGTAATAATATACATAACTAGATATAACTATCATTACTCTTATAACCCATTAATCTTATCGTTTCTTTCTTTTTACCAAATTCATTCTAATAATAGAGAAGTAGATAAATTAGTCTATATTGTTTATGAGTTATAAGAAATAGATACAATATTCCTACTAACTAAAATAATCCAGGTTCTTTTATAAGCTACATACTGACAACTGTTATTAACAAATAAAAAAAAGGATTCAGCTCTAACAATGAGACAAATCCCTTTTCCTTACTTATTTATTTTTTTATTACATCTTTTTATTCCAATCCATCTCGCTATAACGCATATTTTTCAATTGCTTTTCCTACACCATCTTCTTCATTTGTATCAGTTGAATAGTTAGCAACTTTCTTTATGGCTACCTGGGCATTTCCCATCGCCACTCCAACACCTGATTCTTGAATCATTTTAATATCATTTAAACTATCGCCCACTGCCATCACATTATCCATCGTAATCCCAATCTTTTCACATAAGAATTTTAATGCTTGTGCTTTACTAACACCTTTTGGATTTATCTCTATGTTGGTTGGTAATGAATTTGTTAATTCCAACTCTTCATAATGGGATAATTCCTTTATCATTTGATCCAATTTATTCTTATCCTCAGATGCGCATCCAAATTTCAACCATTGATGATCATACAAGTTATCTGGAGCATGCCCTCTAAAAACTTTTTCCGTTGAAATCATCCAACAATGCATATTCTTTTCTCTCGCAAGGATGTACATTTTTTCAACTGTTTCTGTTTTAAGTAAATGTTCTTGTAATAATTCTTTTTCTATCGTCCAAATCTGTCCCCCGTTTGCCGTAATGAGATAAGAAGTCAATCCTAATTCTTCTGCAACAGGAAAACACGTATCCCAACTTCTTCCAGTACTTAATATTACATCAATTCCTTGCTCTAAAGCAGTCTTAATTGCCTTTCTATTTCGCTCAGAGACTTCATGTTCCGGGGTTAATAATGTCCCGTCCATATCTAATGCAATTAGTTTCACTTGTTTATCTGACATTTATACAAACTCCTTTATACTTCAACTTAGTCTATATTCTAAGTATACGGTAATTGATAAATAGAATTCCAATACAATACATTAATCTAGTTTATGCTTACGAATTCTTATGAAGAAATAAATAATGTGTATAAGTAAGCCGCTCATTACTGCTCCTGTTAACCAAGGTGTCTCAGATACGGATTGTTCACGTTGCGCATCATTTATAACTTGCCATACAATCGAACCCATTAATAAAACTAAAAATAAACCTAATGTAGCTAACATTAATCTTCCTTCTTTATATACAGGTTTTGCATTTACCTCTGTTACTTTTAATGGATAATTGCTCATGTATGGTACTTTGCACAGAAAAGAAACAACAACAGCAAAGATAGTAGTAATTATTGGGAATATCCATATTCCACCTTTTGACATTGTTCTTGTAATCTCCCCGTTAAAATTATAATGCGCAGGAATCTGCTCTGGTAGAGAATTATATTGTAAAGTAACAAAAAGATATAGTAGCCCTAGTAACGTATAAGTTATGATATGTATTCTTTTTTCTAATCTTGTTGCAGGTACTTCTATAATAGGATTTGCTTTCATTTAATTCTCTCCTATAGCTCTGATAGTTTACTTACTAATCTAATTTATGTCTTCTCATTCGGAAAATAAAATAAATAAGATGGATGAATATAAAAATTAAAAGTATGTTAATCCACAAATTAGACATTTGATTATCTGGATTTATAGCATCATAAATTATATTTATAACCAATACAAAAAAGAAAATAACGATGAGCAAATTCATGGAGGCAATCATTAATCTTCCTTCTTTATACACCTCTTCAACATTTTCTTCTGTAACTTTTAATGGATAACTATACATATATGGAACCTTACACAGAAAAGAAATTGGTATGATGATGACAGTTAATATTATAGGTAGAATCCATACTTCTGTCTTAGATCCCATTCGTGTAATTTCTCCACTCATATTATAGTGACCTGGAATCTCATCAGGAAGTTTGGGATATTGAATATATATGTAGATAAATATGGCAATAAGTCCAAGATAAGTTAAAGATATGCATTATAACTTCCAATCTCGTCGGAGGAACTTTAATAATTGGATGAGTTTTCATCATCTAAACATCCAATACATATTTCTATTGCACGCTGAAGATCAGTTTGGGCAAAACTCGGGACATTACTTGTTAGTGCTAGCTTATGAGATGCAGGTATATGAATAAATCCTGAAGGGATATTTAACTTATTTTGCTGAATTTCATATAATGCACGGTACATAACATGATTACATAAATAAGCTCCTGCCGTATTTGATATTTTTGCTGGTATTCCATTATTTTCTAATTCTTTTACCATCATTTTAATCGGTAACGTACTAAAATAACCATCTGGCCCGTCATCTATGATTTTTTCTCCATTGGGTTTATACCCTTGATTATCTTTAGGACCGTCATTACAATTAATCGCAATTCTTTCTGGAGTTATTCGATTACGTCCAGCAGCTAATCCTAAAGATATTATCGCACTTGGCTGTACTTTATGTATAAGTTCCACTAAATGTTTTCCTGCTAAATGAAAATCTACAGGGATGACTTCGCCTATAATTTTCCACCCATTCAAACTTTCGTTATGTAAAACTTGAACAATCTCTTCGGTAGGATTAATTGGATTATCTAAAAATGGTTCAAATCCAGTTAATAATACTTTTCTCATGACATCGTTCCTCTCCCTATTTTCTATTATTCTACCAAAATTATGAATTAATTTCGACAATTTAAAGTATAATTATGACGGTAATTTGAACGGAACTAGGATGTAAACGTAATCAATTTTTGTTGTACGTTTTTTTATATGCATGTATAATTTGAATTAATCTGAAAAAATGGGGGAGTTTATATGTTCCAGGCAACGTGGTCTTGGATGTGGGAGAAGCATGATCAAGTGAAAGACCTATTCCGTTTATTTGTCAAACCAAGCGAAGTTATCGAAAAGAATAAAACAAATAGTAATACTTCATCTTCCAAAACTAATAATAGTAATAACGGGGATGATAGTGGAAACAAGCGTCAATATAACAAGGTACAATTAATCGGATTATTTCTAGGACCGACTGCATTTATATTAACACTCTTATTCTTTTCTCCAGAAGGATTGAGCAGTGAAGGCCAAGCAGTACTCGCAAGTACCATATGGATAGCGATTTGGTGGATGACAGAAGCGATCCCGATTCCAGCAACCGCATTATTACCTGTAATCCTTTTTCCACTCACAAATGGATTAGATATAGGTGCTACAACATCTGCATATGGAAGCGATACGATTTTCTTATTCATGGGAGGATTTGTCATTGCTCTTGCAATGGAACGTTGGAACTTACATAGAAGAATCGCGGTTAGTATTATATCCGTTATTGGAACTAATACCGATCGAATTATACTAGGATTTATGGTAGCAACGGGCTTTTTGTCCATGTTTATTTCAAATACAGCTACTGCAATGATGATGGTACCTATCGGATTAGCAATTATTTACCAAGTTTCTGATACACTTAAAGAACAAAAAGGCATGGATATTACTCCAGAGAATTTTGCTTTCGGCAAATCATTGATGCTTGGAATTGCCTACTCAGCTTCAATCGGTGGGATGGCTACATTAATTGGTACTCCACCAAATGTTATTTTTGCAGGTACAATTAATACGATGTATGGTATAGAGGTTTCTTTTGCTTCTTGGATGATATTCGGTGTGCCGTTTGCATGGGTATTTATATTCCTAACATGGTTCTACCTATCGAAAATAGCATTCAAAATGGAAGTTACCCAAATACCTGGTGGAGCTAAAATAATCAATGAAGAAAAGAAAAAGCTTGGAAATGCTTCATATGAAGAAAAAGCAGTATTTGTCGTATTTATCTTAGCTGCCATAGCATGGATTTCTCGTGAATTTTTATTAGGTCCTTATGTGAGCGAGAATATCAATGATGCAATTATCGCAATCACAGCTGCATTAGTTCTATTCTTAATACCTGCTAAGAATAAAAAAGGTGATTTTCTTATGAATTGGGAAAGTGCTATAAAACTTCCCTGGGGAATCCTCTTACTATTTGGTGGAGGTTTAGCTATTGCTGCCGGCTTCACGGCTTCGGGACTATCAGATTGGATTGGTCAACAACTTGCTGGCTTAGAAAATGTCGCTCCAATTATTATTATTTTATCTATTGCAGCGCTTGTAATCTTCTTAACAGAGATCACTTCTAATACAGCTACAGCTACAATGATGTTTCCAATTATGGCAGCATTAGCAGTTGCAGTTGATGTTCACCCGTTTATTCTAATGATCGCTGCAGGTTTAGCAGCATCTTGTGCATTTATGTTACCAGTTGCAACACCACCAAATGCAGTAGTATTTGGATCTGGATATTTACGAATTCCAGATATGGCAAAGGCTGGTTTCGCACTTAATATTCTTGGAATTATACTCGTAACATTAACTGTATATTTTCTTGTACCAATGGCTCTAGGTATAGATATAAATGAAATCCCTGCCTATATAGAATAAGTCATTAAAAAGGTGATCGAGGAATATTCTCGATCACCTTTTATACGCAGTTTCTTTATTTGATCGTTTTTTATCAACACGAAATTGCACGTATTGTTTCACAATAATATATACAAGAGGTAACATTAATGCTGTCGTTACAATACCGTTCCATCCATACATATTCCATAAAGGCCCTGCAGAACTTCCTAATGTAACTCCAATATAATAAGACACTAAGTATAAACTAGATGCACTTCCTTTATGATGCGCGGCTCTTTCTGTAACAGAAGCTGCAGTTAATGAATGGGTAGTAAAGAAACCTAAACATATAACACACAGCCCTATTACAATAACTGATACTGAAGTGCTAAATGTTAGTGCAGTTCCCAGACATAATACTATAATCCCGCCTATTTGAACATTGGATAATCCAAGTCTACTAGCTAACCATCCTGCAATTGGTGCGCCGATTATTCCTAATCCATAAGCGTAGAATGTGTTAGAAATCCCTTGTAGTGACATTGAAAAAGCAGCTGATTCAAGATGGAAAGGTAAAAATGTCCAAATGGAAGTAAAAGCATACTGCAGTACAACACCTAGTCCAAAAACGACAATCATTGATGGGTCCTTTAAATGATAGGCCATACCCTGTATATCTTTACCTATACTGACTTTACTAGGCTGGAAAAATTTGGACTTTGGTAATAATAGAGTCATAAGAATAAAAATGAAGACACCTAACCCTGCTAGTACATAAAATCCTATTTCCCATGAGAACTCAGCAGCTAGTGAACCTGTTAATACTCTCCCAACCATTCCTCCTAGTGCATTACTAGATATATAAAGAGCAGTTGCAATACTCGCACTTCGCCGATCTATTTCTTCACTAATATAAGCAAGTGCTGCAGCTGGTAAACCAGCAAGCAGAAACCCCTGTATAAAACGAAGCATTATAATTAATATAAAATTATCAACCATAGGTATTAATAAAAACGGAATAGCAGCACCTATTAAGGATAATTTAATAAATACGGTTCTACCAATTCGATCGGAAATAAAACCAAAAATAATTAATCCAATAATCAAACCGACAATATTCATAGAAATGGTTAATGTTGATTGAGACACGGATATTTGAAATTCCCGTACAAACACATTCGATAAAGGTTGTACGGCATAGAGACTAGCAAAAATAAAAAAGGAGCCTAGTGCTAAAGCAAATGATATTCTCCAAAAATATGCGTCCTTTACTCCATATTTATTGTCTTCCTTCATATGTATGACCTTCTTTGTATAAAAATTCGGTTACTTCCAATAATTACTATAACACATAAAGTGAGACTCATTCAGTAGAATTTTTCTCCCTTCTAAACTGAAATTAATGGAACAAAATTGGAATATTCGGGCAGTTTATCCTTACTTATCCTCCTTCTCTAAACCTCATTGATTTAAAATTACAGAATCTATTGTCCATTACACCATTACATGAGAGACAGTTTCTATCATATGAACGAATTCTAAAAGCTTATCTCTTCTACACATATGGACAAAATAAATGATTAATTTACATATTTCCTGGGAAATAAAAAAGCCTCTGACAGATTTTAAATCTATCTAGAAGCTAACTTGATATAAATTCAATTAATTTTCTTCTTCCAATACTTCTTTAAGTTCATTTGTTTCTTCAAAGTTAATAATTTGTTCCAATTGAAGAATTAATAATAAACGTTCATCAACTTTTGCTACTCCTTTTAAAAAGGTATTACGAACTTTTCCAACTAATTTTGGTGGCTCCTCTATCATTTCTTCCTCGATGTCAATTACTTCTGTAGCTGCATCCACTACCATTCCAATTTGCATTTCATTTACATGTACGACTAGTATTCTTGTATTATCTGTTTCTTCTAGCTTATTTAGTAGCAATCGTTCTCTTAGATCAATAACAGGAGTAGTTTCTCCTCGAAGTTTAGTCACACCTTTTATAAACTCAGATGTACGTGGAACTTCAGTTATTGTCTGCATTCTTTCAATTGATATAATTTGTTGAACATTTACTGCAAATATTTGCTCATGTAGTTTGAACAGTATATATTTCTTAGACTCTGCCATCTTGTTCCTCCTTACTTGACTAATGCATTGGGATCAATAATCAACGCTACTTCACCATCGCCTAAAATTGTTGCTCCTGAGATGGCAAAAACTTCACCCATGTAATTTCCTAATGATTTTAAAACAACTTCTTTTTGTCCGATGAACGCGTCAACGATAAGTCCCGTCAATTTTTCTCCTTTTTTTACAACTACAATTGAATAATCTTGTTGATCTTGTTTCTCTTCCATTGGTGGAACATTGAATATAGAAGCTAGCGAAACAATCGGAATGACCTTCCCTCTGAAATCCATTACTTCTTTTCCGTGTGCAAGCATTACCTTATTCTTTGGTAAGACAACTGTTTCTATGATTGAAGAAAGTGGTATTGCATATGTTTCTTTTTGAACAGAAACAAGTAAAGTAGCAATAATTGATAATGTTAAAGGTAATTGAATGGAAAATATACTACCTTCCCCAGCGCTCGTTTCAATGGAGACTTGACCTCCTAAAGATTCAATTTTGCTTTTTACGACATCTAGGCCTACTCCGCGTCCTGATATATCCGAAACTTTATCAGCAGTACTAAATCCAGATGACATTATAAATGCGGCTATTTGGTCATCGGTTAATAATTCTGCTTCTTGTTCGGTAATTAGTCCATTTTCAATTGCTTTAGACTGTACTTTATCTCTATTTATACCTGCTCCATCATCCTCTATTTCTATAAAAACATGATTCCCACTATGGAAAGCACGAAGAATAAGTTTACCTTCTTCCGATTTACCACGTTTTTTTCGTTCATCTGGTATTTCAATCCCGTGATCTACTGAATTACGAATTAGATGCACTAAAGGATCGCCGATTTCATCAATAACAGTGCGATCCAATTCCGTATCTGCACCGATTATTTCTAGTGATATTTGTTTATTTAAATCTTTGGATAGTCCACGAATCATACGTGGAAAACGATTAAATACTTGATCAATCGGAACCATCCGCATAGCTAAAATTAGAGACTGCATATCTGAAGAAACTCTACTCATATGCTCGACAGTTTCCTTTAAATCTATATCTTCTATCGTTTCTGATATTACTTCTAAACGGCTACGATCTATTACCACCTCTTCAAATAAATTTAGTAAATCATCGATTTTTTCTAAATTGACACGAATAGTACGAGATGATGAAGTTCTTTTTTCAGATCTGTTATTTTCTTTTAATTGTACTTCTTTCCTTGAAACAGCAGTTTGACTTTCTTCTATTTGATTATCTTGTTCTGTATTTGCCTTCTTACTGTCATTTGAACTCAACGTTTTTGAAAGAAGTTGTATATTTGTTTGTTTTACTTCGGATACTTTTTCAATAATCTCTTTAATCGTATCTATAGGATCGCCAGTCAGAAATATTAATTGAAATGATTGTCCAAAGTTTCCATCTTCAATCTCCTCGACTGTTGGTGAAGTTTGAATGATTTCACCATGATTATCTAAAGCCTCAAATACCATATAAGCTCTTGCACCCTTAAGAATACATTCTTCACTTAATTCCACTGTTATTTGAAATGGTTCGAATCCTTGTTCTTTCGCTTGTTTTAAAATAGTTAATTGAAATTCATCTAAATCCAACTTATCTACATCTAATGTCCTTACTAGTTCTTGTTGATCTTGCTTAATTATAGTTTCAGTTGCAGCAGCGACCTCACCTTTCTCAATTTGTTCTAAACGTGTTAACAGGCTAGTAACATCTTTTTTACCATCATTACCCTCACTAATAGACTGAACCATTTCTTCCAAATACTCTATTCCTATAATAATGCTATCTATTATCTCAGAATTAACAGTCAACTGATGATTACGGATTAAATCTAATACATTCTCCATTTTATGTGTTAAAGAAGCGATATCCTCGAAACCCATTGTAGCTGACATTCCTTTTAACGTATGGGCAGATCGAAATATTTCATTTACTATACTAATTTCTTCTGGTTCTTTTTCTAATTGTAAGATATTATCGTTAATTATTTGAAGGTGTTCTCTGCTTTCATCTAAAAACATATCTAAGTATTGCTCTGTCTCCATAGGTCATATATCCTTTCCTTTTTTTCATTCTTTTCTTTTTATATAATTATGTATTGAATTTATTAGAACTATTTCCCTACTATTTATATCGGCTGTTCTTTGGATATATAAAGTGAAATTAGTAGATAAAAGAAATGTATATAATAGAGAAAAAGAGGTCGGACAAACATTTTTAAAGAAAGCATGAAGGTAACAGTACTGGAGAGAAAGTGTTACGTTAGTACATTGTTCATCTTCTTTAGTTAAACTTTGTGTTATGTCCAAACCTCTTCAAAATATAACTATTTTTCTGGTACTTTAATGTCGTAATTAGGTAAAATTAATACTTCCACACGTCTGTTTTTTGCTCTGTTTTCAGCACTCGTATTCGGCACAATTGGATGAAATTCACCGTACCCTTTTGCACTAAATAAAGTAGGGTCTAACTCTTCGTTTTCTAATATTAACGTCATAAAATTAATCGCTCGTGAGACACTTAATTCCCAATTCGAATTAAATTCTTCTGTTTCAATCGGTACATCATCTGCATGTCCACTAATTACTACTTGATGTGGCGGCTCTGTATATAATAAAGCTGAAACATCATTTGCTATTTCTTTACTATTATCTTTTACTTCTGCACTTCCTGAGTCAAAAAATACTTCATTAACCAATGTTATCATTAGACCTTCATCCGTTAATTCCGTACCTAATTCTTCTGTCAGTTCATGATCTTTAATATAGTGATTAATTTGTGTTTGTAATGCTTGTAAATCTCTTAATTCACTTTCACTTGGATCTACTTCTTCTTCCTGTTCTTCCGTATCCTCATTTTCATCTTCTTCTGCCCCTTCTTCAACTGGAGGTGGGACAGGCACTTCTTGATGTTCAAGAACTCCGGAACCCGCGTTAGAAAATTCACTTCGAAATACACTAGCGAGTTGCTCGTATTTTTGTATATTAATATCACTCATTGCAAACAAAACGATAAATAAAGCAACTAGTAAAGTAAGCAGATCTGCATAAGGAAGCAACCAAGATTCATCCACATGTGATTGGCTTTTCTTCTTCCGTCTCCTACTCATCCGAATTCCCCTCTTTTAACGAAGCTACATCTTTGGATGTAAGTAAAGAACCAAGCTTTTCTTGTACGATCAATCGGGAATCTCCAGTGGTAATTGATAGAATTCCTTCAACAATAATCTCTTTTTGTAAAACTTCTCTTTTTGATTTCTCACGTAATTTATTCGCAAAAGGATGCCACAGAACATAACCAGTAAATATCCCTAATAAAGTCGCAATAAATGCAGCTGATATCGCAGAACCTAGTGCATCAATATCAGACATGTCTCCCAACGCAGCTATCAATCCGATAACTGCACCAAGAACTCCTAGTGTTGGAGCATATGTACCAGCTTGAGTAAATATAGCTGCTCCTTCTTCATGACGTTGTTCCATCGCCTCTATCTTTTCAAGCATAATATCTTTAATAAAATCTGGAGATTGTCCATCAATGGCAAGTTGTAAACCTGATGATAAAAATGGATCTTCAACTTCGCTAATTTGTTGTTCTAAAGACAATATCCCTTCTTTTCTTGTTTGATCCGCCCAATCGCTAAACATTTCTATTATCTCTTTTGTGTTTGCTTGTTTAGGTTCTGTAAATATAATCTTAAAGAGTGCCGGTATCTTCTTCAAAGTACTTCCAGGAAATGCAATCGTAACTGCCGCAACAGTTCCTAATAAAATAATTAAAATTGCTGCTGGGTTAATGAGAGCTTCCAATCCTACCCCTTTTAATACCATTCCGACGCCAACGGCAATGAGGCCTAATATTAATCCAATAATTGATGTCTTATCCATTGATATCCTCCTGTTAACAAAAGTTACTAATCTTTTTATCGGTAATTTTTATAACTTTTGTAGAAATAGAGATGCAATTTTTTTGCAATCCGATAAATTATTTCTAGATTTTTCTGTAGTATGTAAGATATACTCGTTACTTTTTTGTTAAACATGTATTATTGTTGAAATTTATTTGTTATAAAAAAACAAGACTAATAACCTAGTTCTTATGGCCGAAACAATGAAAATACTCTATTATACTTCCAATTATTTCTATAATATATTACAAGTTTTCTCCATAGTATTAACGATTTACGGTCATTATTGCCTAATTTATTTACTATTAGTTGATTTCCCTCAAAAAATAAGACCTAAATACCTATTATTCTTCTAGGTAAAATGCAATTAGAAAAAATTGTAAATATTCAATATAATATACAAAATTAACCATTTATTGGTTGTGAACAGATCATTTGTTTTGCCTTTATCACATTATAGAAGGGAGGAGAGAATAAGGATGAGTAATCAAGGAGTATCACCTGAAGAAATTCGTCACTTTCATTGTGCACAGAAATTTGTCAAAGATAATGAGCTAATTTTCCGTAATGCTTTGCTTCAGTCATTTATGCAGTCACAGGAACATTGGGCGTTATTAGAAGAATCTTTACATTGTCCGAGCTCTGATGCCACAAGATTGTTAGATAAAAAGTTTAAAGAACACTTCTCTGAAATATCACTAATTAGTCTTTTATCGAATGAAATTCGCAGGTTTGCTATCCGCTATGATCAACGATATCGTCGTAATACAAAGAGACAGATGCTCATTCTCGACCGACCACGATATCACGACTCCCAGGCAACCACTTGGATGGAATTAATTCCATCTAAAAAATCGTTGGAACAAGAAGCTTTTCAAACGGAAACACGTTTAGAAAATAGAGTTGAAAATCCTATTATTCATAAGGCAATAAACGAATTAACAGCAAGACAGAAATTCATTCTTGAAGCAGCGTATATTCATGAGTGTACAGACACAGAAATCGCTCAAATTGATGGCGTCTCACAACAAACAATTAGCAAAACAAGGAAAAAGGCATTGCAAAACATTTACTCGTTTTTGCAAAGGGAGGGAGAATGATGAGCGAAGTTTCAATCATGACCTATCTTATATCCTTGTTAGAAAATGTTGGATTCCCTGTAATGGTAACTTTATTCTTATTGATTCGTTATGAAGTTCGAATAAAGCAACTCGAAGATCATTCAAAAAACCTATCCGATCTTATTAAAGATTTAAGGAGGGATATGACATGACTAGACTCATTGAGCTAACAAAACGTGTTCAACTCGAAAATGACCTAGAGTCTCTAGAAACCATCCTTCATTTATTCGAACCAAAAATGAAACAATCACTTCTACAAACAAATTTTCAGGAACGCGAAGATTTATTACAAGAGTTACAAATTAAAACGATTGATATTATAAAGAACTATGATTGGACAAAAGGATATACCTTTTGGGAATATACCGAAAAACTCCAATCAGATTATTATTCAACGTTTCAAGAAGCTAACTAAATAGATTTCCAACACCATCTCATATGATGGGGTTGGTTACATAGAATTATCCACTTATTATCTAATACCTTCACGTTAATACTCCCTCTTATTAATGGTTTTCCTTTTTCTATTTATTTGCTATTCGTCTTTAATAGAATTATAGTATCTTATATGTATGTAAAAATTGTAATGTAATAGTTTTAAAGGAGAGAAATATATTGAAAACGCTAACTTCTTTTTTCGATAGAATGGTTCAACGGTATCTGCCCGATGCCTTTTTATTTGCAATCATATTAACAATTGCTGTATTTATAATTGGTTTATTATTCAATGGTAACGGACCAATTGAAATGGTTCAATTCTGGGGGAACGGCTTTTGGGGACTGCTGGAATTTGCGATGCAAATGTCACTTGTCGTTATTACTGGATACATTCTAGCAAGTACCAATGTTGTCAAAAAGTACTTATCTAGACTTAGTAAAATAGCAAAAACACCAGCTCAAGCAATTATTTTAGTTACTTTTATTGCATTAATTGCTTGTTTTATCAATTATGGATTTGGATTAGTAGTAGGAGCTTTATTTGCGACTCACGTAGCAAGGCAAGTTCCGACCGTTGATTATCGCTTGTTAATCGCTAGTGCTTATAGTGGTTTTCTGATTTGGCATGGTGGGTTATCCGGGTCCATACCATTAACTATCGCAACAGCAGGTCATTTCCTAGAAGGACAAGTTGGTATCATTCCTATTACTGAAACATTATTTAGTCCTTATAATTTATTTATTGTCATCACCTTATTGGTGGCACTGCCTTTATTTAATCGCTATCTTTTAAACGGTGTTTCAGATAATAAAACGTATTTTATAGAAAAAGATCAACTATCAGAGAAAAAATCAAATGTAGACGTTAATTTCAAACCAACAACACCTGCTGAAAAATTAGAAAATAGTCCAATTGTTTCGATGATAATCGGAATTTTAGGCATAATTTTTATCGTCTATTATTTTGTATCAAACGGATTTAATTTAAATATTAATATTGTTAATTTCATCTTTTTATTCCTAGGTATTATCCTGCATAGAACACCGAGACAGTTTCTTGATAATGTCAGTCAAGGTGTTAAGAATGCTGGGGGGATTATTATTCAATTTCCATTCTATGCTGGAATTATGGGAATGATGGTTGATTCTGGTATATCAGAGGCATTGTCTATGTGGTTTGTGAATATTTCTACTGAATATACGCTCCCTTTTCTATCTTTTATAAGTGCGGGTATCGTTAATTTCTTCATTCCATCTGGCGGAGGACAGTGGGCAATACAAGGTCCGATTATGATCGAAGCAGCGCTTGAAATTGGCGCTGATACAGCAAAAACAGCAATGGGGATTGCGTGGGGAGATGCATGGACAAATATGATACAGCCATTCTGGGCACTACCGGCACTTGCTATTGCAGGCTTAAAAGTTAGAGACATTATGGGCTTTTGTGTAATGATTTTAATATTCAGCTTTATTCCTATATCTATTGGACTATTATTCTTTTAGATTTTGTAACAAAAAAAGGCTTTCTTCTTTGAAGAAGGCCTATATATGGACTTACCCAACTTGTCGAGTACTTATGGTCTCCTTCGCCTTATCGATTACTGAGAAAAATCGGTCGTTTAATTGATTAGCATTTTTTTCCAAATCATCTATATTTGATTCCATATTTTCGATTTTGGATTCTAATTCTTTCACTAATTCATCCATTTGATAGCTATTTTCCTGAATGTTTTCGACTTCATTTAAAAGTTCTGTAATATTCAATAATAATCGATCTATCATTTCGGGTGTCATCGATTCCCTCCTTTTTTGTTTCATCATACTTGTGAACGTATTTACAAACAAGTGCATATCGTATGAATTTAAAATAAAAGTCAGGACTATATATGCAGGCATTCCTCATCAATGATGGATTAGTTGGATATCTTTTACAGAAAGAAAAAGGCAAAAAGGTTGTGATATAACCAAATATTTGCCCCACCTCTTTATAATGAGAAAGTATAGGAGACTATCTTTGGAAGATACCTCCCTTTCCCGGTCCGTATTATAGTTTTTCCTTAACCGCTTATTGTTATATTTTTTCTTTTTCATCATGTATTAACTTACCAGCTAATGCATAAAGAACAGCATAGGTGACAAAATGAGATGAGTTATCGTTAGTATCTTGTTGTGGGTAGACTTCTACATAATCCATCCCATTGATTCCCATCTGTGAAAATTCCAAAATAAGTTCTAACAACTCATAAGATGTTAATCCATTACCATCTACTGGCCCCCCAGGATTGAATGCAAAATCCAAGACATCACTACAAATACTTAAATAAACAGCATCTGTACCTTCACTTGCAATATCATATGCTTTTTTAGCTAGTTCATGAAGTTGATTATTTGCTTGTTTAATTTCACGAACGGAAATGGTAGTAGCCCCTACTTCATTTGCATACTCTCCTGTTTCTGGTTTGTTTCGTGGACCGTGAATTCCCATATGGACAATACTTTCATTACGTACGCTTTCACTCTCATAAATACGATGGAAAGGTGTACTTCTTGCATAAAGATCTCCATTATAATCGGGATGATTATCATAATGTGCATCAAGATGAATAATCCCTACCTTTCCTTTCACTTCATTACTTAATGCTTGTACTATCGGATACGTTATACCATGGTCTCCACCAAATGCAATTGGGAATTTCCCTGTCTTCCAAACATTACTTGCAAAGTTCTCTATTCTTCGCATTGTTTCTGGAGAATCTGCAGGCACTACATCTACATCCCCTAAATCTCCAAACGAGTAATACTTTAATACATCGATATCATTTAATTCTGGTAAATAGCCAGAATATCGTTCTGAATTTAATCTAATTGCTTTTGGACCAAGTTCACAGCCCGTATAATCTCCCCATGTGACGGCTCCTTCCCATGGGACACCGTAAATTAGAACATCCTTATTCTTATAGGAGTTATTTTGCAATGATACTTTCTCTCCATCTAAAAAGCATGGAGTATTTCCATAAATATAGTTTTTAGCCACTTCTATTCTCCTCCAATAACAAAAACGTGTCCTAATACTTATTCCTTAAAAATAAGAAAAACAAACCTTATAATTAATGGATCCATTTGTATTGATTTAAATCTATTTCAAATTGTATTTTGGAATTATCCTTTAATTGCTCCTTCCGTCATACCTTTAGCAATCCTTCTCTGGAAAATGGCGTATAAAACAATTACAGGAATAATAGCAATAACTAGACTGGCAAATAATGTACCCCATGCATTTGTATACTGAGCCTCATTACTTATAAAATCAATTGCCAACGCAAGCGTGTAGTTTTCACTAGAATTCAAGAAAATTAACGCCATAAAATATTCATTCCAAAATTGAATAGCATTCATTATTGTTACCGTTATGATTCCTGACATACTTAGTGGGGTAACTACTTTCCATAACACACCGTACGGAGACATTCCATCTATGGAAGCTGCTTCTTCTAGTGATTTTGGAATAGTGCTCATAAAGCTTGTCAATACAAATATGGTAAAGGGAAGCTGGCTTACACTATATACAATTGCTAATCCAAAAACATTATCAAGCAGTCCAATATTCGATAATAGAAAAAATAATGGAATCCATCCTAGAACCATGGGAATCATCATGGCTGATACATAAAGTGTAAATAGAAGCTTGCTTCCCTTAAAATTAATACGTTCAATCGCATAAGCTGTTGGAATTGCCATTAATAGTGTCAATATTGTTCCAACCAATGTAACAATAAAACTATTCCATACACTTGTATCAATATTGTAATTTGACCAGGCATTCACATAGTTTTGCCAATTCATGATTTCAGGTAATCCCCATGGATTTCGATAAATTTCTGCATTTGATTTTAAAGAGCCAATAAACATCCAAATGATTGGATATAAAACCGCTATACTCCAAAGAATTAAAGGGATTCGTATTCCCGCCCTACCCAATATTTGACCTACGCTTCGTTTCAAAATAATACCTCCTCAGGCACACCTAGCTAAGCTAGTACTCTACTTTATCCCTCCGTAATACAAATTGTAAAAGTAATACTGTAATCAATGATAATACTAAAATCATTACACCAATCGTAGCCCCATAACCAAAGTTAAATTGTACAAATGCCTGCTGATATAAATAGGATCCCATTACATGGGTAGAGTTATTTGGTCCGCCGCCTGTCATTACCTGAACAATTACAAATGAACCATTGAGCGTAGTAATCACGATATATAAAATGGAGATCTTCACCTGTGGCCAGACTAATGGAAGCGTTACTTTCCAAAATTTTGTCCATTCACTTGCTCCATCAATATCAGCTGCTTCATAATAGCTTTTTGATATATTAGAAATACCTCCCATTAACATCAACATAAATAAACCAATACCAGCCCAAATAGATGGTAAAACAAGACTTGGCAATGCCCAGGTTTCACTACCTAACCATGGTCTTGCCCAATCGCCTAATCCAACCATTTCTAATCCAGAATTAACTAAGCCCATGGTTGGGTTGTAGATAAACATCCATAATATACCTATTACGACCACCGACATAATATTGGGAAAGAAGAACACGATTCGATAAAAGGGTGCTTCTTTAATTTTTAATTGTGTAAGAGCCACAGCAAAAAACATAGCCATTATCATAATTCCAATTACTTTAGTCACAACTAAGAAATAATCATGAATAATCGTATCTGGAACAATCGCATCTTTAAATAATTGGATATAGTTATCTAGACCAATAAATGTCTTTACTTGTGACGACCCTGACCATTCAAAAAAAGAATAATACAATCCACTAAACAATGGGTAGAGTGTAAAAATGCTGAACATAATGAATGTTGGGATAAGACATATAGCTAGGAATGTATACTTTTGCTTTTTGGACTGAACCATCAAACCACTCTCTTCTAAAAAATATACCGAATGAGACTGGACAATGATGTCCCGCCTCATTCGCACATGTGCTATCTATATGCTTCAGCCGCTTTCTCAGCTTCTTCGATAAATTGTTCTGCTGTAGCATTTCCAAGCATCAATGACATTAACGCATTACCAATAGGCGTCTCTAAATCTGCACTCATAGGGTGCGGCTTATTATATATTTGCACGATGGAAGGATCATTGATCATTTCATTTGCTTCTGTTAAATAAGCAGGAACTTTATCACTTTGTGTTAAATCCACCTCGGTCAAATTCATAATTGCTCCAGTATGTTCTGAGAAGGACACTGCATACTCTCTTGTAAAAACAAACTCCACAAAGGCTTTTGCAGCTTCCGGATTCTCTGCATTTTCAGCAATAGCTAATGGTCGTAAATCTGGAACAATCGCATATGGCTCTCCTGCCTCTTGCATTGGTGAAGGAATAAATCCAAAATCAAAACCTTCTGGAATATCATTAGCCATTTCATTTGGAAGCCAGAATCCTACTGGTATAAATGCATTATCATGTAATAGGAAATCCATTTGTGATTGTGTATGATTTAACGCTCCTAAACCAGCATCAATCATTCCCTCGTTGACCATCTGCTCCACATTCTTCATGATTTCCAATGTTTCTTCACTACTCCACGCACCTTCTTCACCTCTAATTAAATCAGCTAAATATTCTTCTCCACCAGCTGCAGCAAATGCAGGGAATAGCATACCGCGAATAAAATAATACGGATGCTGACCACTAGTTACAAAAGGTTCTATACCTTCACCACTTTTAATTTCTTTCATCGACTCCATAAATGATTCAAAATCTGTAGGAACGGTATATCCTTTTTCTTCAAACAATGCACGATCATACCAAGTTCCCCACGTATCAAATACAAGTGGTAATGTATAAATCTCTCCATCAAAATCAGAAGGATCTACGATAAAACTTTCTTTCAACTTATCTCCACCTTCTAATTCAATTCCATCTAACCATTCTGTAAGATTCATTAATTGCCCATCTTCTACCATTTGTGTTTCATTCGAACCTGCTCCATCAATATAGACAACATCCGGTGGATCATTGGAAACCCAACGCGAGCGCATCTCTTCATTAATATTTGGTCCAGCATGTTCAATAATATTTACGTCCGGATATGCTTCCTGAAAATCTCCTATAACCTCTTTCCACCAAGCGTCCCCATATCCTCCAACAAAATACTGTATCTCTAAATCTCCAGCAATTTCTCCGTTTTCACCGGTTTGAGATTCCTCGGTATCATCTTTATCTCCTTCACTTTCTTCATCTGAGTTACAAGCTACAAGAAAAAGTGAAATTACAAGCATTAAAATGATTAAATACCAGCTTTTCTTCATCTAAAACTGCCCCCTTTTAATATATATTTCTATGAAACACATGGCAGATAACACCCATGTAATTTCCGAAAATTTACAAAAATAACCTAATCATGCATTAATCTAAATCTAATAAAGTATACTTAGCTAATCTAATATTTATACTAAAAAAAGCTAGCAAATCATTTATAATTTGCTAGCTTTTCTCCTTTAATTGAGCAAAGGAATGCTGTATATGTTGTCGAAATTCTTCCGTTAATTCTTTCCCTGCTAATATCTGCGCACCAATGATCGCTCCACCAACAGGAGGTAAACTCGGTTTTATCAAATGAAGCGAAGAATTTGCAGCAAGCATTTCTTTTAAGTAAATTTGAATTAATTCTGTTTGAAATAATCCCCCGCTTAAAATGACGAGAATCGAATTATCTTCACTTGAGTATAATTGGCTAACTACCGTTTCAATCGACAACGCAAGTTCACTTGCAGCTTCATATATTAATTGTTTTGCTAATGGATCTTCCTTTTCTGCTGCTTGAAATACTATCGGAGCAACCTTTGCTACTTCTTGTTTTAACTGATTTGATTGATAGATCCTCGTAATAATCTCTTGTGGATCATCTGTTTTATAATATTCTTGGAGTATTTCCAATAGAATGGTAGGTTCTCCTCTACCATCAAAGTATCGAAGTGATGCTTGTAGAGCCTTCATTCCAAGTATGGCTCCACTACCTTCATCACCAAATAAATGTCCCCAGCCTCCTACGCGTACTTCTTTTCCATCTGGATTAATTCCATAAGTTACAGAACCAGTTCCTGCTATTTGTACAATCCCCGACTCTCCAAATGTACCTGAGTATAATGCATTTATCATATCAGGTAAAACTTGCTTTTTTTCAACATGCGGTAATAATTCATTCAATAAATTTTCCATCCAAGATCTATTTTTTTCAAAGCCAGTTCCAGAAATACCTGCAAAAGCAGAAGTGATTTGACCTACGCTTCCTCCCCCTTGCATTTCTAATTTTTGAATTAACTGTTCAAATCGATCCTTTACTTCAGCCAGTGAAATAGATTGTAAATTGGAAGGACCACCTTGAACATGAGCAACAATATTACCACTATTATCCGATATTGCCATCGTGGTCTTTGATCCACCTCCATCAATTCCCAAACAATAGCTCATACGAACCCCTCCTTTGCTTGGTTAATCTTATGCTTGTTCCTGTTGAGATTATGTCAGAAAGGTAATAACAATAATAAAGTGAAGTGTCACAGAGTCCCACACCTATACTCTTGTGCCAATCCTTTATAATTTCCAATACACTAAAAAACTGTCGAGTGAATCTTCTCGACAGTTCTTTAACTTTAGTTTACTTGATAGACTCTTGCTTCATATGGTTGTAATTCTCCATCTAATGTTATTTCATAATTACTTAGTAATAATGAATTTTCCAGCTTTGTCACAGACAATGGTAGTTCAAAACTACATTTTTCAGGAAATAAGTTAACGAAAACAACCAATTGCTTTTTATCCAAAGTTCTCGTATAAGCGTATATTTGTGCGTGATCTTCTAAAATTAAGTCATATCCACCATAAATTAGTACTTCATTTTGTTTTCGTAATTCAATTAGCTTACGATAATAGTGATATATAGAAGTTGAATCACTCAATTCTTGTTCAACATTTATATCAGTATAATTATTATTTACTTTTAACCAAGGCTTTCCAGTAGTAAAGCCAGCATTTTTGGAAGTGTTCCACTGCATTGGAGTACGAGAATTATCTCTTCCAGTCTTCCAAATAATCTCAAGTACTTCTTTTGATGAAGCTCCCTCATTTATCATTTCTTCATAAAGATTTTTAGCATCTACATCATCGTAATCGTCTATGGAAGAATAGTGAACATTCGTCATTCCAATTTCTTGTCCCTGATAAATAAACGGTGTCCCTTGCATAAGAAAATAAAGTGTAGCAAGTGCTTTCGCAGATTCTTTATGATATATTGTTGTATCTCCCCAACTAGAAATAGATCTTGGTTGATCATGATTTTCTAAGAACAATGCATTCCAACCAACGTCTTCTAGTCCTTTTTGCCATTTGGTTAACGTTTCTTTTAAAGCATGCATGTCTAACCCTTTATCCGTATTTTTGCCCCATAAATCTAAATGTTCAAATTGGAATATCATATTAAATACACCATTATCCTCGCCAACCCAGTCGTCCGCTTGAGATATAGATACTCCATTCGCTTCTCCAACAGTCATTACATCATATTTATCTAATGTCTTCTCTTTGAACTCTTGTAAAAATGTGTGTATTCCATCACGATTCATATGACCCTCGAAGGAAGGAACATATTTTTTATTTTCAGGGTTAGGAAGATTCGGAAACCCCGCTACTTTTTTAATATGTGAAATTGCATCAACACGAAACCCATCAATGCCTTTGTCTAGCCACCAGTTGACCATGTTGTATAATTCTTCTCTTACCGTTGGATTTTCCCAATTAAGATCAGGTTGTTTTTTTGAAAATATATGCATAAAATATTCATCTGTCTTTTCATCATACTTCCAAGCAGACCCACCAAAAATGGAAGCCCAATTATTCGGTTCTTGCTTGTTCTCAGCTGAACGCCAAATATAATAATCACGGTATGGACTATCTTTTGATGATCGAGATTCTATAAACCAAGGATGTTCATCAGAAGTATGATTAATTACTAAATCCATAATCAGGCGCATACCACGATTATGAACCTGTTCTAATAGTTCATCAAAATCCGCCATTGTGCCAAACTCATCCATAATATCTTGATAATCGCTTATGTCATATCCATTGTCATCATTTGGGGACTCATAGATGGGACTAACCCAAATAATATCAATACCAAGATCCTTAATATAATCTAACTTTGAGATTATTCCTTGAATATCACCAATACCGTCGCCATTTGAGTCCATAAAGCTCCTTGGATATATTTGATAAGCAACTGCTTCTTTCCACCAAATTTTATTATTCATACAATTGATCCTCCTCGGATATGAAATAGTAGAATGATTATTTAAAAGAAGAGGTGTTACTTATTATGTAATCACCAAGTCGAATCAATCTATTAGATAAAGTGAAACTTCAATTCGTAGTTTTTCGTTCTCTCTCTGGGCAATCGCACATTCACAGTTATCCCTCACTTATCTTCTTTCTTCTTGAAGTGGAAATATTACTGCCCGTTACATGTGGAAAAAAGTGGAGAGCGCATACACTCCCCACTCCTTCTTTCATCTATTTTTTTATGATTCTCTTTGTACAGAATCTCGATAGATAATATAATGCGGAATAATTATTCGTTTCGGCTTATCAAAACCAACTTTTCTATCGATAATGGCTTTTGCTGATTCTACGCCAAGTTTATAAATTTGAATATCTATTGTTGTTAACGAAGGATGTATAATTTCTGAAAGATAAGCGTTATTAAAACTTACTAAAGAAATATCCTTTGGTACGCTTAATCCCGATTCTTCTAACATTCCGATTACACCTATACTAATTAAATCATCACTTACAACGACTGCATCGGGTCTCTCAGGTAAACGAAGAATCTTTTCAACTGCTTCTTTTCCACCAGACTTTAAGAACTCTGTATGAATCAGATAATCTTCTAATATTGGTAAATTCGCTTTTTTAAGTGCATTCGTATACCCTTGCATACGATCGATGGTAACGACTAGATCTTTTGCCCCACCAATAAATGCAATTCGATTGTGACCAGTCTCAATTAAATGTGTGGTAATATCTTCTCCAGCTTGAATGTTATCATTATCTACATATGTGATCTTATCGTTAAACTCCTGAGGTTTACCTACAATCACGAATGGAAAATCTTGTTCCACTAGAAAGTGAGTAACTCGATCATTCAAACGCGAATACAACAATATAATTCCGTCTACATAACTTCCTAATACAATTCTTTGCACTTCCGCGTAAATCTCATCTTCTGTTTGACCAGAGGAGAGCATCATAGAATATTGAAGTTTATGCGTAACAGATCCAATTCCTCTTAATATTTCTGAGAAAAATGGATTTTGTAGTGACTTATCAGCGGAAGATGGTAATATCACCCCAATTGTCTTCGTTGATTTCACCGCCAAATTACGCGCAGTCAGATTAGGAAAATACCCTAAATCTTCCATCGCTTTTCTTACCTTTGCCTTTGTTTCTTCACTAATCCGTGAATTATCAGCAATTACTCTTGATACTGTTGATGGTGATACTCCTGTCGCTTTGGCAATATCTTTTATCGTAACCATTCTTTCACCTTCTAGCTGTTCCATGTACAACGAATATATTTCGTATATTACTATATTCTAGCCTTTTGTTCCACCTGCTGCTAATCCTGATATTAAATAGCGTTGTAAGAATAAATAAATTGCTGCTATTGGAACTGCTACCAAGACAGAACCAGCCGCAAAACGTGTAAAGTTGTTTGAGAATTGGTCATTAATGAAGTTATATAAACCAACTGCTAATGTATAATTTTCTTCACTCGAAAGTACGATGGATGGAAGCAAAAAGTCAAATAATGGTGACATAAAGTTGAATAACGCTACCACAGCCAATATCGGTTTTGCTAAAGGTAACATGATACTCCAAAATACTTTTAAATGTCCTGCCCCATCAATTTTCGCTGCTTCATCCAATTCTCTTGGAATCGTATCAAAATACCCTTTTACAAGCCAAGCATTAAATGGTATTTGACCTCCTAAATAGATAAGAATTAGTCCAAATAAAGAATCTAATAAACCAATCATATTTAAAAAGATATATAATGCGACCATTGCCATCATCACAGGGAACATCTGCAATAATAGGAATACATACAAGCCATTTTTTCGACCTACAAATTGGTATCTTGAAAAAGCATAGGCAACCAATGCAGTTAGAATCACACTGCCTATTGCATTAGCAACAGATACAATAAGAGAATTCTTATACCATAATAAATAATCACTTTCTGGGCTAAATAACCATTTATAATGATCTAAAGAGAAATTTTCTGGAATTATACTAGATGAGTATAGACTCGAACTCTGGTTAAATGACATTCCTATCGTCCAAACTAAAGGATAAAAAATAATTACTGCTACAATAGCGATTATCAAGTAAATGCCGGTTACCTCTAATTTTGATTTTCGACTTGAGTTCATTATATTTCACCCTCTTCTTTAAACGATCTCGTCTTCCTAAACTGGTAAAAAGCAAAGGCAGAAACAATTAATCCCATAATTATCGATATTACAGCTGCCATCGAGTAATTATTCGTATCAAATGTCAGTTTATATACCCAAGAAATAAGTATATCGGTCCCACCGGCATTCTGTCCTCTTACTGGAGGACCTCCTTCATTAAATAGATAAATAATATTAAAATTATTAAAGTTCTGTGCATATTGCATAATTAACAGTGGTGCAACGGCAAACATTACATGTGGAAATGTTATGTTTTTAAATTTCTGGAAACGAGTTGCACCATCAATCTCAGCAGCCTCATACCAATCTTTCGATACACTTTGCAGAATTCCCGTTATTAAGGCAAAAATAAACGGAAATCCTAGCCATGTTTGAATCATTAAAATTGCAATCCTACTGTAAAATGGATCACTTAACCAAGCGACACCTTCCCCACCAAATAATGGAATAATGATGTCTCTGTTAATTGCTCCAAAATCATCATTGAACATTGCTGCAAATACTAGAATTGTCACAAAAGCTGGTACTGCCCAAGGTAAAATCAATATTGTACGAATAAGCTTTTTAAATTTAACTCGAGAATCGTTTACCAACACTGCTAAAAAGAATCCTATAGCGATCTGTAATGTAGTAGCGACTACCGTCCAGACAATCGTCCAGGAAAATACACTTAAAAATGTATCCTGCCATATCGGTACAGTAAATAAATTCTTAAAATTATCAAACCCTACCCAATCCACTAAATTACGTGGTGGTGAATTATATAAATCATAATTTGTAAAAGCTAATAAAATTGAAAATAACAAAGGAAAGATAACGACAAAGATCATTAATATTAATCCGGGAAAAGTCATTAAATACGGAAAAGAATAATTATATATTTCTTTGATAGATTGACGGAACTTTAATGGTTTCCATCCTGATCTTATCTTTTTAGCTTGTTTCCTTGCATCTATTACATTAAATACATACAAGGTTATCACGATGATTGTTACAATTAACGATAAAACCCCTAAAACTAATAAACGAATAGAATGATCTGTTCCTGGTATAGTTCCTAATGTTCGTAAACCCCATAACCCATAGTTAATTGCTTCCAAAGATGTAATGATAAAAGCAATTTCTATAACCATAAAAGATATACCTTTCAAAAATCGACGATTATATAATTGACCTAGTCCAGCTAAGAGAATAGATAATATCATCGCAACGTTAGGATTATGGTTTTTATATTTCTTTTCCTCGTGATTTTGAGTTTCTGATGGAGCAGACAATTTTTTTCCCTCCTTATAATCCGAATTCGTATGTAAATAATATCTAATAATATAGCTTGATTTGAAATAATTGGGTGTTTTCCATAGACACTTTTCCACCTGAGAATACTTTATTAGGTAAAATTTCAAACATAAGGTGTCCACTTAGATCACCCAAAATTTCAAATATGAACTGAATATTTCGTTATTTATTCCCGTTGCAGATGGCGCTCTCCGCAGGCAGCAGTTTTTAGCTAACTTGAAAAAGAAGAACACAATTTCTGAGTAAATCTTTAGCTCGCGCTTTTCCTGCAGGAGTCGCCAACTTCCATTCCAATCAAAGTCAAGTTGTTTTTATATACCTTTAGCCAAATATCAATTCTAACTATTACTAATTGCTCATATTTAATAATACTTGGATAATTAAGAGCGATTATTAGTTACTCCCACCACTTGCATCAATATTTGTTTGAACCTGTTCTAACGCTTCTTCCAATACTGTTTTAGGATCTTCTCCTTCAGCAAGGAACTGTAACGCATTATTCATTGGCTCCCAAACTTGTGCCATCTCTGGTGCACTTGGCATTGGGAATCCATGTTGAATCTGCTCAGCAAATGCAGCATAAATTGGATCATCTATATTACTTAAAGCTTGAGCATTTGGCGGTAATTCTCCTGCAATTTCAAAATACTCACTTTGGTTTTCTTCATTCGTCATAAATACCGCTAACTCTTTTGCCCACTCTTTATTCTCAGAGTAATAAGAAACCATCCAAGATTTCACACCAACAAATGTTTCAGTTGGCTGGCCGTTAATCATTGGAAATGGAGCAAATCCTAAATCTTCACCTAATGCTTCCTTATAGCCAGGAATACTCCATGGACCACTAATAACAGACCCAACTTTTCCTTCCGTAAATAAACCATCGATTACATCACCAGTAGTCGAAGTCGGGATCTTTCCTTGACCAAAGAAGGATTGAAACAATTCAGCTCCCTCGATTGCTCCTTCATTTGCTAGCCCAAGATCTTCTATATCATAATTCCCTGTATCTCCACCAAAGATATAAGCGCCATAGTTTTTAAAGAATGGAAAATTAAAATATAAGTCATTTGGACGCATTAAAAACCCGTATTGATCTTCTTGAGGATTTGAATTCTCTTCTAAAACCGTAAGTAAATCTTCAATTGTTTCTGGAGCTTCTTCTTGTAATGCTTTATTATAAAAAATTCCATATGTCTCAATTACTGCAGGTACTCCATAAATATTCGTATTTCCATCATACGTATACGTAACCGCTTCTACTGCTGTATCTACGTATTCATTTAATTGTTCGTCTGTCAATTCCATAGGTTCTGCTAAACCTTGAGCAACAATATTTCCAATACGATCATGAGGTTGAAAGAATAGGTCTGGACCTTTGCCCTCTGGACCTGCTAATGATAATTCTTGCATTTGATCAAGCATAGATTTCGTCTCTAATTTAACTTTAATTCCTTCTTGTTCTTCAAATTTCTGAGTAATATTCTCTAACGCTTCAATTTGTTCTTCTTGATCATTCACCCAGATTACTAATTCATCTGGTTTTTCTGCTGCTTCTCCACTATTACTATCACCCTCACTACCTACCTCTTCGTCACGTTCAGGTGCACATGCAGCCAATAACATAGATAAAGCTAGGATAGCAATGAATAAAAACCTAAATCTTTTGTTCATTTCGTATTCCCCCTATTATTGTTTAATCCAATGTACTTATTCGGCATATGTAAAGTTTGCGCAACCGTTTGCACATTGGTTACGGTTATATTTTATACGAAACATTTTGATTGCGCAACCGCTTTCATAAAAATTTTTTTAATTTATTGACTTTTACCATATTTTATGTGCTAATATAAGTAGTACAATTTAAGGGCAATGCTTTGTGACCACACAACAACCCCGAGATTCCGACAATATTATGTTGGAAGTCGGGGTTGTTTTATTTTTGAGGAGGAGGAATACCGATGTTAAGAGAAGCCATATTTCATCGACCAAAGAATAATTATGCTTACCTTTACAAAGAAAGTACGTTACATATTCGATTACGCACAAAGAAAGATGATGTAGTAAACGCTACACTCATCTTTGCAGATCCTTATAATTGGGATGATTCAGGATGGATTTATAACAAGGCAGACATGCATATCGTAGCTTCCGATCACCTATTCGATTATTGGCAAATCGAAATTTATTGTAAAACACGTCGAATAAGATATGGGTTTGAATTATCAGATTCTGAAGAAACAGTTATCTATACGGAAAAAGGGTTTTATGAACAAATTCCAAACGATGACACTGCATATTACTTCTGCTTCCCATTTTTAAATCCAATTGATCAATTTCAAGCACCAGAATGGGTAAAGGAAACCGTATGGTATCAAATTTTCCCTGAACGATTTGCAAACGGTAATGAGAAAATTAATCCTCCTGGAACATTACCGTGGGGAAGTACCGAACCAACGCCTACAAATTACTTTGGTGGTGACTTCCAGGGGATAATTAATCACTTAGATTATCTTGTGGAGTTAGGAATTTCTGGTATTTATTTCACACCGATATTTAAAGCATTTTCTAACCATAAATACGATACGATTGATTATATGGAAATCGATCCTCAATTTGGTGATAAACAGACATTTAGAAAGTTAATTAAGGAATGTCATCATCGTGGAATTCGCGTTATGCTTGATGCTGTATTTAACCATAGTGGATATTTCTTTGAACCATTTCAAGATGTGCTAAAAAACCAAGAGAAGTCTATTTATAAAGAATGGTTCCATATCGACAGCTTTCCTCTGAAAACAGAGCCAGTTCCAAACTATGACACCTTTGGATATGTAGGTTCGATGCCAAAGCTAAATACAGAACAGCCAGATGTAAAATCATATTTACTTAACGTAGCATCATATTGGATTGAAGAGTTTGATATTGATGGATGGCGATTAGATGTCGCTAATGAAGTGGATCATCAATTTTGGAGAGATTTCCGTAGGCAAGTGAAAACCATAAAGCCAGATGTCTATATACTGGGAGAAATATGGCATGATTCGATGCCTTGGTTACAAGGAGACCAATTTGATGCCGTTATGAACTACCCTCTCAGTAGTGCTGCGCTTGATTTTATTGCAAAGGAAAAAATAAATGTGGAAGAATTTATCCAACAGATATCTAATGTTCTAATTTCTTATCCACAGAATGTAAATGAAGTAGCATTTAATCTATTAAGCAGCCATGATACACCTAGAGTTTTAACACAATGTAACAATCAAGTCGAAAAAGCAAAACTTCTATACTTATTGTTATTAACAATGCCAGGGTCTCCTTGTATTTATTATGGAGATGAAATTGGGATGACTGGAGAAGGAGATCCGGGATGTAGAGAATGTATGGTTTGGGATGAAAAAGATCAAAATATAGAATTAAAATCTTTTCTTAAGAAGTTAATTCATTTGCGCAAGACGGAAAATACTATAGCAAATCAAGGAGATTTTTCTTTTGTGCATGCTACTGATCATTATTTTATTTATAAAATATCCGTACAAAATAAGCAGATCTACTTTATTATAAATCCAAGTAATCAACCTTTTGATGTAACACTTCCTATCAACAATTGGAATAACGCTTTTAATTTATGGGATGAAGAAGAAATTAACATAAATACTCCAATTCCTTGTAGAGAAAATAGCTTTAAAATAATCAAAGTAAATTATTCATAACTGAATTATTAGTCAAAACACGAATTTTGACATTATGATAGGTGGCGACTTTCAGCGGGGTATGCATGGGTTGAAAATCTTTTTGAAAAAGTGTTTTCCATTTTCAAGTTGAGCTATGCCTGCTGAAAACTCCTGTCATTAATGACACTCTACTATTTAGACTTTTTGAACTACTTCCACATAGTATAAAGCTTAAAATCGGAGATTCTTGGGAACAGTGCAACTTGCTGACATATTTCTTTGCCAACAATGTTTTCTTATCCTTTCTCCTCTTCCTTCACACGCAAAAATAATCGATAAAAAGCAGAAAACGTTATAAATGCAATTAGGCTCCCTGTAAAGAAAGGTATGATTATTGGTAAAGTTTGTATACTTACAAGAAGCACTATTCCTGTCACGATCGTAATCGAGAAAAATAGTACCGGACTTCCGACTGTTAAAATAAAAGCCTTTTTCAATAATGTCTTCAAGTCTATATCATAGTGGACAATTACAGTAAAAAATAATAGCGTAAACACATATAAGATTACTCCCATAATGAGAAAGACAAACATGATTACCGTATTTACCTGTTGAAAATAATAATAATCTATAGCCCAAATAAACCATAGGAGAGTGAAAATTACCCCTGCCTGCATACTTTTCTTATAGTTTTCTCTATAATACTTCCAAAAAGAACCTAATATTGTCGCTTTCTCCTGATCTATTATCCAATCTCTAACAAGAGCAAACATTGCTGATGTTGCTGGGAACAAACAAAAAGGAAAGCATAGAAGAAGAAGAGGTATTAATATAATTGCATCTTGGATACTGCTTATAAATAATACGCTTAACCCAATAAATACTAGTGGAGTATTAAATAGAATCCACAATAAATTTGTTACTGAAAAACGCATTATCCATTCACATATAGTATAAATATTTCCCATCAAACCTGACTCTCGCAATTAAAATACCTCCTGATGTAAAACATCCTTAATCGAATCAATTTCATAATAAGATAATTTGTTTCGAAACCGAATGTTCGCTATTTTGATTTCATTGCATACAGACGGTTTCCACAGGTACTGTTTTTTAGCAAACTTGAAAAGAAGAACACTTATCAAATAGATCTTCAAGCTCCCTGTTCTGAGCAGGAGTCGCCGTCTTTCATTCCAATCAAAGCCAAGTATTTATTATAATTCGAACATTAAATAAACTTATCACTAAAATGTTCGCTCTTAAAATTAAATTTAGCAATTATGAAATTGACTAAGTTAATAAACAATAATTGGATAAGCGAGACCTCCGATTGCTTTAAGCAAGCAAAGGTCTCAACACCCGACCTTGTTAATTAAAGTATATTTCTTAAACTTTTTTAGTAAATACTTTCACTCTCAGTCTTATTAAACTTATATATTATGCCCACCACATTGTAGCAGGGGATTCTTCCATATTTACCGCTTTTAAGTTTTTAACAGCTGCTTGGAATCCTTCGTCAATCGACATAATTGGATCTTCATGTTCAATACTGATTACATAGTCATAACCATAAGTTCGTAATGCACTTACAATATTAGACCACTCTTGAATACTATGACCATAACCTACTGAGCGAAAACTCCATGCTCTTGTTTGTACTTCCCCATAAGGTTGCATATCCGTTAAGCCATACATGTTTACATTGTCTTGATCGATATATGTGTCCTTCGCATGAAAATGGTGGATTGCCCCCTCTTTTCCTAATATTTTAATTGCCGCAACCGGATCAATGCCTTGCCACCATAGATGGCTCGGATCTAAATTTGCACCAATTGCATCATTAGTAGCCTCACGTAATTTCAGTAAAGTATAAGGTGTATGAACCAAAAATCCTGCATGTAGTTCAAGACCAATCTTCACACCATGATTTTTGGCAAATTCAGCTTGTTCTTTCCAATAAGGAATAAGCTTTTCTTCCCATTGCCACTTTAAAATATCAGAGTACTCCGTTGGCCAAGGTGTTACTGGCCAATTTGGATATTTTGAACCTTCATGCGAACCTGGTGTCCCTGAAAAAGTATTAACTACTGGTACATCTAATAATTCTGCTAAACGTACAGTTTTTCTAAAATCATCATGCGCTTTTTGAGCATGTTCTTTATTAGGTGAAATTGGATTATCATGACAGCTTAATGCACTAATGGTTAGACCTCTTGAATCTGTTTTCTCTTTAAACTGTTTACGTTTCTCTTCACTTTCCAATAGCTCATCTACGTCACAATGAGCTTTCCCGGGATTCCCTCCAGTTCCAATCTCTACTGCTTTTAACCCTGATTCTTGTACATAATCTAGCATTTCTTCGAATGATTTTTCTCCAAATAAAACAGTAAAAACACCTAGCTTCATATTTTATCCCTCCAAATATATTATTGTATTCTCACACTTCTACCAGATGTACTAGATTTATAAATTGCATCGATTAACTGTGTTACTTGTAGCGATTCCTCAGGTTTATTTACAAGCTCAGCATGCCCCAAACAACTCTCTATAAAGTTCTTTGCCTGTAGAATTCCAGCTTGATGTTGGTCATCTTGCACATAGGCACTACTTGTTGTAAATGCACCATGTTTTGGCGTATAGGATTCAAATGGAAATACTTGAAGTCCTCCATCTACACCAGAAATACTGATTTGTGTCGTATCTTCTTTAATATTTGCTGCCCAAGAACATTCAAATAATATAGTACTATGATCATCAAAACGTATATACGCGGTAACATGATCATCTACATCAAACGTATGGTGATCAAATGTTCCCCATTCATTAATTTGATTTGGAGTCTTCGATAATCGATTATACGTCTGCCCACTTACTTCAATTGGTTTTCGTTTATCTAGCATCCATAGAGCTGCATCTAATAAATGACAACCCCAATCAATTAAACTACCTCCACCTTGCATTTCTTTATTCGTAAAAACTCCCCAGCCTGGCACTTTTCGACGTCGCATCGCTTGTACTCTCGTAACTAAAGGATCTCCAACTTCATTCATCGTTTTTTTTGCTAATTGTACGGATTCCACAAAGCGATAATGATATGCGATAGATAATAGTTTCCCACTCTTTTCCGACGCCGCAAGCATTACTTCTGCTTCCTGCGTTGTCATAGCCATTGGTTTTTCACACAATACATGAATCCCCGCTTCTAATGCTCTAACAGCAATTTCTGCGTGAAACTTATTTGGCGTACAGATTGTGACTGCATCTACAACAGGAAAAATGTCTTGATAATTTTCAAATACAGTTGCAATATCAAATTTATTTGCAACTTCTTCTGCTCGAACACGATTCACATCACAAACAGCAGTTACTTCCACTATATCTTGAAGATGAAGATAAGCTGGAATATGTCTCGTCTCTGCAATACCCCCAACACCGATGATACCCATCCTTAACTTACTCATTGATTTCACTTCTCCAACTGAAAGATTTGTTTTGTTTCTACAGATGATAATGCTGCTAAAATTACATTTAAAGATTTCAACCCTTCACTTCCGTCAATTAATGGCTGTTTGTCAGTTGCAAGACACGTAATAAAATGATCAATTACATGAGAAGAGGTTTGACCACCTTCTTCATTCGATTGAATTCCACCTAGTTCATATTTTACAACTTCACCATTTGTATACTGTACAATCATAGAATAGTTTGGATCATCTTCTAAACGAACAATCGCTTTTTCAGCAAATATAACTGTCGAATTATCCTCTTTTGCATTGTAAGCCCAACTAGCTGCTAATGTACCGATTATCCCGCTTTCTGATTTCAATACTAATGTTGCATTATCATCAACAGTTGCTTTTTCTTTTGCGCTTGTTTCAATAAAAGCAGCTACCTCAACAAATTCTTCATTCAATAGATAACGCATTAGATCCGCTTTATGAACACCTAAATCACCCATCGCACCAACAAAAGCTTCATCCTTTTTAAAGAACCAACTATCAGTCCCATCTGCACTCCAACCTTCAGGACCTCCGTGACCAAAAGTAGTACGGAAACTATAAATTTTCCCAAGTGTACCACTTTCAATAAGCTTTTTGGCTTTTTGATGAGATGGTACGAAGCGTTGATTATGGCCGATCATTAATTTGCGATTGTTTTTCTCCGCTGCTTTTATCATTTCCTCTGCTTCTTCTTTTGAAGTGGCCATTGGTTTTTCACATAAAACATGGCATCCTGCTTCTAAAGCAGCTATACTAACTGGAGCGTGTAAATAATTTGGTAAACATACACTCACTGCATCAATATCTTCTTTCACTAAAAGCTGTTTATAATCTGTATAAGCATTTGCGTTGTATTTATCAGCCGTTTCTTTCGCTCTTTTCTCAACAATATCACAAACAGCTACCACATCAACTTGTTGATTAGCCCCATATTCGACTAAATGACGATTTTGCGCGATGCTTCCACATCCAATAACTGCTACACGTACTTTTGCCATTTTCGATTCCCCCTATGATTACTTTTCTTTAATTATTTCTAGCGGTTTTACATTTCCATAATTATGAACTGGTGTATCTGTATTTTTCGCCCATCGAACTCCATTGACAATAACTTGCTGGACCTCCTTTTGATGATATGTAGGATGCGTTTCATGTCCAGGACGGAAATAAAAGATTTTTCCTCTTCCACGTTTAAATGTTGCTCCACTACGAAATACTTCTCCACCTTCAAACCAACTGATAAAGACAAGTTCATCTGGAGTTGGTATATCAAAATGTTCACCATACATTTCTTCTTGAGGAATTTCAAAGTACTGACCAATTCCTTGAGTTATTGGATGTGTTGGATCAACATTCCAAATTCTTTCTTTCTCTCCAGCTTCTCTCCACTTCAAATCACACCCCGTTCCCATTAAACTCTTAAATACTTTAGAGAAGTGACCAGAATGTAATACAATTAATCCCATACCATCTAGCACACGTTGTTTTACTTTTTCTACAATTTCATCACTCACTTCATCATGAGCTTTATGCCCCCACCAAATAAGTACATCCGTCTCTTCTAGTAAATCATTAGAAAGACCATGATTTGGTTCATCCAGAGTTGCTGTTTTCACATGAAAATCCTCTGTTTTTAAAAAGTTTGCAATCGTCCCATGGATTCCTTCTGGATAGATATTAGCAACAGTTTCATTTTGTTTTTCATGTCGATATTCATTCCAAACAACTACGTTCATTTTTATCCTCTCCTTTTTTATTACTAATAATATTAAAACGCTTGCATATTTACTAGTTAATCTTTTTATGAGAATCACTTGATTCAATAATAGTGGGAATAATTACACTACGTTTAAACATTTTCGGGTCATTAATTAACTCTATTAAGCACCTCGAAGATTCATAACCTAATTGATATGTTTGAGTATTTACGGTAGTCAATGAAGGCATTGCCAAATCTGTAATAAATGTTTTATTAAATGTAATTAAACTTATATCATTGGGAACTTTATAACCTTTTTCATGTAAAATTTTTAGAATGCTCACTGCCTGTATATCAGAAGATACGACTAAAGCTGTGGGTATTTTATTCTTACTGAATAATTCCGTAACTACTGACTGATCGTTATTATCTTTTATATACTTAATATCCTCTTCCCTGCATGGTAAAGAGTGAGAAATTAGAGCTTCTTTATATCCATTAACGCGGTCTTGGATTACCTGGAAATCTGGATTATCACCTATAAAACTTATATTTTCGTGACCAAGATTAATCAAAAAATCAGTTGCTTCTTTACCTGCTTGAACATTGTCATTATCAACATACATAATCTCATTCTTATGTTCCATTGGTTTTCCGATCACGACGAAAGGAATCTGTTGCTCTATTAAAAATGGTACAACTTTATCATCTTTTTTTGAGTAGAGTACTATGACACCATCTATACGCTTTCCATTTACCATTTTCACTACCTCATTATAGATAGATTCTTCTGACTCGCCGGTAGTCAAAGAAATACTATAATCTAATTGGTGACAGTACGTACTAATCCCCCTTAATACTTCCGGAAAAAATGGGTTGTGCCAAGAATGACTAGCAGAGTGCTTCATAACAATGCCGATTGTTTTGGTAGATTTTTGGACAAGTACTCGTGCATTATAATTAATATGATATCCTAGCTCATTCATGACTTTTCGTACTTTTCGTTTCGTCTTCTCACTAATCTTATCACTATCGGCTAGCACTCTAGATACTGTAGATGGTGATACACTTGCTTTCTTCGCCACATCTTTTATTGTAACGGACAAGGTAATCAGGCCTCCTTTCCATTTAATCTAAAGGATTACTTCACCGCTCCTTCTGAGACCCCTTTAATAATATGTTTTTGTGCAATAAAGTAAATAATGATCACTGGAATTATTGCAATTGTTAAACCAGCTAATGCTAAATGCCATTGCTTCGTATATTGCCCAAAGAAAAAGAACATTTTCAATGGAATTGTAGCTTCATTAGCACTTAAAACAAGAGATGGTAATAAATAGTCATTCCAAATCCAAATTAAGTTTAAAATCATCACGGTTACAGAAATTGGTTTTAACATTGGAAAGATAATCTTCCAGAATAATTGCCACTTATTTGCTCCATCAATGGTAGCGGCTTCATCTAAAGATTTAGAAATACCAGTCATAGCACCATGATATAAGAAAATAGATAGACTAGAGCCAAAGCCGAGATACATAAAAATTAATCCCCAACGATTTAGCATATCTACTTGACCAAAGACCGATACAAGTGGAATCATGACAGATTGGAATGGAATTAACATTGCAGCAACAAAGATCATAAATAACACTGCACTTAATTTACTTGTATTTCGAGCAAGTGCATAACCAGCCATGGAAGAGAAGATGATGATAATCCCAACACTTAACAAACTAACAAGTACTGAATTAAATAAGGAATTCGCAAAATCTAAATCAATAAAAGCTTGGACGAAATTATCAAACGTCCATTCTGAAGGTAAACCGAGTATATTTGTAAAAATATCATTCTTCGTTTTAAATGCATTAACAAACATTAAATAAAATGGAGATAACCATAATAGTGTAAGGAATAGACCTAAAATTAATAATAATAATCGATTTCTCTTTTTTTCTTTCATTATAGGTCAACCTCCCTCTTCTTATTATAATACACTTGGGTCAAAGCTACAGCTGCAACGAGTACAAAGAATACAACTGCTTTTGCTTGAGCGAATGCCATATCGTACTCACTAAAAGCAGTATTATAAATATCCATTGCAATCATTTCTGTTGACTTAAATGGTCCTCCACCAGTTAATGCGAGGTTTTGATCATACATTTTAAACGCATTGGATAACGTTAGGAACATACTAATTGTAAATGCTGGTGCAACTAACGGAAAAGTAACTTTCCAAAAACGTTGAAAAGGATTTGCTCCATCTATTTCAGAAGCTTCCATTAATTCTTGAGGAACCGCTTCAAGATAAGCAATATATATAATCATAATATAACCACCATATTGCCATGCATTTAATATTACTAATCCCCAAAAACCAGTTGTAGCATCGGAAAGCCACCCTTGTAGGAACTCCAACCCAAATAATTGTCCTGCACTATTAAATGCACTTACAAAAATAAACTGCCAGATGAACCCTAAAATCAAACCACCGATTAAGTTAGGCATAAAGAATACCGTTCGGAATAGGTTACTTGTTTTTAATTTTTGCGTAACGAGAAGCGCAAGTCCTAACCCAATGATATTAACAAGAACAATAGATACAACTGCAAATTTAACTGTAAACCAAATAGCATTAAGAAATTCTCTTTCTTGAAATAGTTTTATATAGTTTTCAAATCCTAAAAAGTTATTTGCTTGTAACCCGTTCCAATCCGTAAATGAATAGAATAAACCATAGATAAAAGGAACAAATACTACTAAACCTAAAGCTACCAATGTTGGTGTCATAAATAACCAGAAAGATAGACTTCTATTTTTCATGACTACTCCCCCTCCTTTGCTTGATGCCGATGTATATTAATAGCCAACAAAATAATCTTCATTATTTTGTTGGCTATTTCTTCGTAAGTTATTGTCTAGCGTTTTCCCAATCAGCGGTAGATTGTTCAATTACTTCTTCCCATGAAATATCTCCACTTAAATAACGCTGCATATTTACTGCCATTGAATCTTCTTGCCAACCTACAGGAGATGCCATAAATACCCAACCAATCGTGTCACCTTCTTGTGCATATTCATATACTGCTTGAGAGAGAGGATCAGCAATACGCTCTGTATCATATCCTTCATATGCAGGAATAAATTTAAACTCATCTAAAACAAAATCTTTCCCAGAATCAGATGTATATAACCAATCTAAGAAATCTTTTGCAGCTTGTTGAACTTCTTCATCTTTATTCTGATTTACTACCCAATATTGAGGAACACCTACCGGCAATTGTCCTTCCAAACCGTCAACTGGAATTGGAATCATACCAATATTGTTTTCTGCAAACTCTGCGTCCATTTGTTCCACTGTAGGATAAATCCAGTTACCTTGTTGAATAACTGCTACTTTTCCAGTTGAGAATAATTGTTCTACTTGTTGAGAATAATCTAAGCTCAAAACTGGTTGTACAGAATATTCATTTTGTAAATCTAGCATACGTTGTAATTCGTCACCTTTTGAAAAAGGAATAGTTGGAGCTTCATAAGCTTCCATAATATCATTATTAAAATCTGGTGCGATATACGTATTTGCTAGGTGATTCCCCATCACCCATAATTCTTTAGCTGGTAACGCCATTACTGCTTCAAGACCTAAATCTTCTTTTTGACTATCAATTGTAGCAAAAGCTTCTTCCAAAGCTTCATAAGTAGTTAATTCTTCTGGATTAATTCCAGCTTGTTCAAAGATTTCCTTGTTGTAAATATATCCATATCCTTCTTGGCTATATGGAAGACCTAATAACTTATCATCTTCCATAACACCTGTTAATGTACCTTCTAATGCTGCTTCAGCTGCTTTTGTATCAGAAAGATCGGCTAAATAATCACGATACTCTTCTACTTCTGTCGGTCCACCAACATTGAAAATTGCTGGTTCATTTCCAGCAGCAAAAGATGATTTTAAGGAAGCAGCATAATCATTTCCTCCACCTACTGTTTGAACGTCAATTTTCACTTCAGGATTTTCTTCCTCATATTGTTTTACAATTTCTTCAAATTGTTCTTTAAATTCTACTTTAAATTGAAAAATATCTACTACTGTTTTACCGTCTGCTGATTCTTCATCTCCATCTCCTGAAGAGCATCCTGCAATAATAAGTACAGCCACAAACATAAATGCTATTAAACCTTTAGTAAGAAACGTTTTGTTCCTTTTCATTAACCCCACTCCTAAGCAGTATTTTTTAACAATCTATGAAAACGCTATATAATAACGCTTTCATATAAGTCTATTTATTTAGGGCATATAATTTATGCCCTGGAATGCAAACAAGGAAAACGTTTGCATTGATATATCTGAATAATACCACAAGGATGTCAAATCTACAACTACTAATCTAAAAATTTAATTGTTTTAGATTAGTAGTTTTCCTTATTGACTATGGCTTTTATATAGTTTTGATGATATTTTATAAATCTCTCAATAGTTTATTAAAACGTTTGCATAAATTAAATCTTTGTAACGTCGGAATATTCTTTTCTTTCCCACACGAAATGTCAGTATCATAAGACCATGACCTCTTTTAACAGAAGATTGTAATCCCCCCTAGTATACTATTGAATAGGCGCATTACTGCCTGTTAGTTATATACTTAAAAAGCCAAACTATGCTGGAAATATAATAATCTATATCTCCAATATAGTTTGGCTGCCTCTCACTGCTTTAGTCTTTTGTTTTTAAGTCTAATGGTACAGGAATTAACTCATCCACATCATTCCCTGCCATAACTTCTTTCACTGTATTTATCGCCTCTTGGCCCATTAAATCAGGCTGTTGAGCTACTGTCGCTGTTAGTTCTCCTGCTTCTACAGCAGCAATTGCATCATCAACACCATCAAATCCAACAACAACAATGTCTTGTCCAGATGCTTTGATGGCCTCAATCGCTCCTAATGCCATTTCATCATTATGCGCAAATACAGCATCAATATCGTTATAACCTTGTAGCGTATTTTCCATAACCGTTAAGCCTTCTGTTCGATCAAAGTTTGCTGGTTGAGAAACTAATACATTCAGTTTTTCTTCAGCTATATTATGGAAGCCTTCACCTCGTTCACGGGTTGCTGATGCCCCTGCGATTCCTTGAAGTTCAACTACATTTGCATCTTCTCCAACTGTTTCCGCGATAAATTCTGCCGCCATTTCTCCGCCAGATACATTATCTGATGTTATTAATGTTTCGATTTCCCCCTCATCTGCAGAACGATCAATCGTTATTACTGGTATTCCTGCTGCATTTGCAGATTGTACCGCTGACGATACTGCTGCTGAATCCGTTGGGTTAATTAATAATATATCCACTTGCTGTTGGATTAAATCTTCTATTCCACTAATTTCCACTGAGGCATCATCTTGTGCATTTACAGTAACAATATCCATACCTTGCTCTTCCGCTTCTTTTACAATCGTATCATGTAATGTAACAAAGAAAGGATTCTCCATTGTAGATATACTTAGACCAATTTTTATATCCCCTTCGTTTTCTGAACCATTATTTACAAATGGACTCTCCATTGAACAAGCTGCTAAAAATAACAACATAACACTTAATAATGCTATTTGGAAGTTCTTCATTATGTTCACCTCGTTAAGATTTTTTACGATCTAGTAGTACTGCAATTAGGATAACGACACCTTTTACTACTTGTTGATAGAAAGAGGAAATACCTAGTAAGTTCATTCCATTATTTAAAATACCAATAATCAACACCCCGATAAATGTACCAGCTATACGGCCCTTTCCTCCAGCAAGGCTTGTTCCACCTAAAACTACAGCAGCAATTGCATCCATTTCATAGGAAGTTCCTGCAGTTGGCTGAGCTGAATTCAATCGAGAAGTAAGAATCATTCCCGCCAGCGCTGCCATCATACCACTGATAGAATAAATAAGGATTTTTACACGATCTACCTTTATTCCTGATATTTTTGCTGCCTTTTCATTCCCACCAATCGCATATGTTTTACGTCCAAATGACATCTTATGAAGTAAGAACCAAAGAATAACAAAAGCAATAATCATCGTAACTGCTGGAACCGGAATTCCTAAAAAGTATCCTTTACCAAATAATTGAAAAGCATAAGAATCTCCTAATCCAGTTACCGGTTTTCCATCTGTAAATACTAGTGTTAATCCTCTAAATATGGTCATTGTTGCTAACGTAACAATGAATGGTGCCAAGTTTCCTTTTGATACTAAAATACCATTCAATGCACCAAAAACAGCACCTAATAAAACACCGATAATTACGGCTAAAATTGGATCAATTCCGGATGTCATCATTATAGCGGCTATCGCACTTGACAGAGCAAGAATAGAACCTACTGACAGGTCTATTCCACCTGTTAAAATTACAAACGTCATTCCAAACGCAATCAAGCCATTAATGGAAATTTGTCTTAATAAATTCATAATATTTGCCGGATCCAAGAATGCTGGATTCATTATGGTAACGGTGACAATTAGTAATACTAAAGCTATTAACGGAATTACTTTTTGCCAAACGGAAGCTATTTTATTATTATTCATGCCCATTCCCTCCTGTAGCATATGTCATAATTTTTTCTTGTGTGGCTTCTTCTCGAGCTAATTCTCCTGAAATCTTCCCTTCGTGGATAACCATTATTCGATCGCTCATACCTAGAACTTCTGGTAAATCTGAAGAAATCATTATAATTGCTAAGCCACGATCAGTTAATTCATTCATTAATTGATAAATTTCTCGTTTTGCACCAACATCTATTCCTCTTGTAGGTTCGTCCATAATTAATACTTTTGGTGATGTTCCTACCCATTTTGCAATGACAACCTTTTGTTGATTTCCTCCAGATAAGTTACCTGCAGGCAGTTCCTGTGTTTGCGTTTTAATTTGTAACCGCTTTATCATAAGTTCAACAAAATCTTTTTCATCTTTACCTTTGATAAAGCCTTTACTAGAGAAACTGTTTAAATTTGATAATCCAATATTCTCCCTAATAGAGAAGTCTAAAACTAGTCCTTCATCTTTCCGATTTTCTGTGATAAATGCTAGTCCTGCTTTCATCGCATCTGTCGGATCTTTAATTGTCATTTTCTTTCCATCGAGGATTATTTCCCCTTGGTCTACATCATCTATACCAAATATTGCTCGCATAATTTCTGTACGTCCAGCTCCCATTAGTCCAGATACACCAAGGATTTCTCCTTCTTTTACGAAGAAATTTATATCCTTGAAATAGCCTTTACGATTAAAGTTATTCACTTGTAAGATTGGTTCTCCTAATGTAGGAGTTCGATCTGGGTAACGTTCCTCTAGTTCTCTTCCTACCATTTGTTTGACAATCTCGTTATAATTTGTATCTTTGATCCATGACGTCTTTACGGAGATTCCATCACGCATTACAGTAATTCGATCACAAATTGCAAAAATCTCTTCCATACGATGCGAAATATAAACCAACGAAACACCTTGTTGTGTAAGCTCTTTCATAATTTCAAATAACTTATCAATTTCCCTATCTGTTAGTGCAGCAGTAGGCTCATCCATAATGATAACTTTAGCATCTAGCATAAGTGCTTTGGAAATTTCAATAAGTTGTTGTTCTCCAACAGAGCATTCGCCAGCTTCTTTATCAAAAGGAATTGAAAAATCTAATCTATTGAATACCTCTTCTGCTTGTTTTTTCATTTCTTTTTCTTTTAAAAATCCAAATGCATTTGTCATTTCTTTTCCAATAAATAAATTCTCTAATACAGTCATCTGCGGCAATATATTTAACTCTTGACGAATAAATGCAATCCCTGACTGCTCCGATTCTTTAGAATTTTTATATTGTGTTTTTGCTCCATCGATGGTTATAGAACCTTGATTCGATGGAAACAATCCTGTGAGAATATTCATTAATGTAGACTTTCCAGCTCCATTCTCTCCCATCAGCGCATGGATTTCTCCAGATTCTAATGTAAAATCTACACCTTGGAGCACTTTGTTGGAACCGAAAGATTTATGAATGTTTTCCATGATAATCTTCATTTCTAGTCACTCCTTTTTTAGAAAAAGACACCTGATTGTAAGATACAATTTGCATAAGGAGTCGTTTCCCCTGTACGAATAATTGCTTTCACCTGTTTATTCATATCTTTGAATTGTTCGTGAGTAATATAAGAAATTGGTATATTGCTCACTATTTGCTTAAGTTCCTTATGTTTTTCTATATTATTAGTCTTCATTTCCTGTGCTAATGTTACATGTTCAATTACCATATCTTCTTTGACTGTTTCTACTACATCTAGAAAAGATGGGGTACCTGGCTTTAAAGCAAGATCAATCTTTTTTATTCCATCTGGAATAGGTAGACCAGCATCGGCAATTACTATTTTGTCAGTATGACCTAAATCAGCTAAAATTTTAGTTATTTCACTATTTAATATTCCATTTTTCTTCATTGATTTATCTCTCCATCTCTTCTCTTGTTGGCATACCACCTTGAGCACCAAATTTAGTAATGGATATCGATGCAGCCTTATTTGCAAAACGAATTGCGTCTGCTATTGATTTACCTTCTGCAATTGCAAGTGCGAAAGAAGCATTAAAGGTATCTCCAGCTCCAGTAGTGTCCACAGGAGTAACTTCAAAGGAAGGAATAACGACTTCTTTGTCACCGTCAAAGTATCGTACTCCATTCTTGCCTTCAGTAATCAATAATCTATTAGGATAACGTTGTAATACCTCACTTCGATTATCATCACCAAACATAATCGCAAATTCATGTTCATTTGGGGTTAAATATGTTGCATTATCAATTACTTTCTTAGACACCTCTCGGGCTGGTGCTGGATTGAGTAGAACGGGTACTTCAAATGAATGACAAGATTCTAATACAAACTCTACCGTTTCTTCAGGAATTTCTTGCTGAATCAACACGATATCTGCCTGTTTTAATTTATCTATTGATTTCTTTATATAATCTGGCGTCACATAATCATTCGCACCTTTTACGACAATGATGCTATTATCTTCTTCTGCTAAAGTTATATGTGCGGTTCCAGATGCAACATCGGTAACCGGTTCCACATAATCCACAGAAACACCTTTGTCTTGTAAATTGCTTACAATTTTCTCACCAAATGTATCTTTTCCTACTCTGCCAATCATAGATACATTCGCACCTAAGCGAGCTGCAGCTACAGCTTGATTTGCTCCTTTACCACCTGGCACCGTTTGAAAATCATTCCCAATAATTGTCTCTCCTGCCTTTGGTCTTGTTGCAGCTGTAACAACCAAATCAATTGATGAGCTCCCTACTACAGTTATATTTACCATTTATATTCCTCCATTTACTGTTGAATTTCTTTCTTTTAAGTAAACAGGTAATTGTTCATGTATCGTACCTAGTTTTTCATTGTTGATGAGTTTTATAAGCATATCGGCTGCTTTTATTCCCATATCATACGTTGGTTGATGAATTGTAGTTAAGCTTGGATGGACTATCTCACTAATCGTAATATCATCATAGCCAATCACCTGAAGTTGCTCAGGTACTTTCCGTTTTCTATTAGCAGCTTCATATAACATTGCAGCAGCTACTAGATCATTACAAGCAATAATCCCATCAGTATTAGGAAATTGATTAAATAGCTCTTTTGCTTTCTGCCTACCATCTTCAAAAGATAGCTGACAATCTATATAATTGACCGAAATGTTCTTTTCGCTTAAATATTGCATCGCTGATTGAAATCGATCATATAAGGGTTTCGCATCTTGAGGTCCTCTTAGAACAATAATTTGTTTACAACCAGAAGTTACTAATTTTTCTGCAGCTAATCGTCCTCCTGATTTATGATCTGCATACACTGCTGGAAGTTCTTCTGCAGTACGATCGACCGTTACAACCGGCACGCGTAAATTAGAGAGTACTTCATGATGTAAGCGATCAACAGAAGCTATTAATCCAACAACGTTATGTTGTAAAAATGTATCAATATAATCCATTTCTTTTGTTGCATCACTATCCGTATTACCAAAAATAACACGATACCCTTGCTGTTGAAGTTTATCTTCTACTCCTCTTGCTAACGCAGGAAAAAATGGGTTTGCGATATCTGGTAATACAAGTCCAATTAATTTAGATGTCCTTTTATACAGTGATCGAGCAACTTCATTAGGCTTATATTGCAGTCTGTCAATTGCTTCCATAACTGCTTTCCTCGTGTCTTCATAAACATATCCACTATTATTAAGCACTCTTGATACAGTGGCTGCTGATACACCCGCTTGTTTAGCTACATCTTTAATGGTTACTGTCATAATTATTCATTCCTTCAAGAAAATGTGGAACCGGTTACAGATAAATATTATCATGAAAGCGTTTTGATAGCAATAGAAAATATCATTCGTTATTGTATAGTTTCTGGAAATCCATTTCTCTATTTCGTATGATAGAAGGAAGACCATTAGAAAAGGTGGAGCTTATATGCAATCCTCAGAACACCATAATCATTTAATTAACGAAACCTCTCCTTACTTACAACAACATGTGAATAATCCTGTAGATTGGTATCCATGGGGAGAAGAAGCATTTAATAAAGCAAAAAATGAACAAAAACCTATTTTTTTGAGCATAGGTTATAGTAGTTGTACATGGTGCCATAACATGAATCGCGAATCATTTATGGATGAAGAAGTTGCTGGGCTATTAAATCAGCATTATATCTCTATTAAAGTAGACCGAGAAGAAAGACCCGATATAGATGGCATATATATGAAAACATGCCAAATGATGACCGGACATGGTGGCTGGCCATTAACAATTATTATGAATTTTGAGCAGGTCCCATTTTTTGCAGGAACTTATTTCCCGAAAAATCAAAATTACGGCTTACCAGGTTTAATGGATATATTACCTACAATCGCTAATAAATACGATAAACATCCGCAACAAATTGCAGAATATATGGAAAAAGTTGATTATGCATTAAAAGAAACTCTTAGTAAAAAAAGTAATATATCTCTAACTAGCGAAGATACGGTAAGAACTTACAAACAACTTACAGAAGTATTTGACTACCAGTACGGGGGGTTTCATAAAGAACCTAAATTCCCTTCTCCCCATCACTTATCTTTTTTAATTCATTATTACCATGTAACTGGAGATAAAAATGCCTTAAAAATGACGGATATGGCATTAAAGTCAATGTTTCAAAGTGCTACTTGGGATCATGTAGGTTTCGGCTTTTTCCGTTATGCTACTGATAGAAAATGGATGTTTCCTCATTTTGAGAAAATGCTTTATGACCAAGCGTTTTTATTAGATGTTTGCGTAGATATGTTTCTCATCACAAAAGATCCTTACTATCAATTAAAAGTTGACCAGATTATTCAATTTGTAAAAAGAGAAATGTCAGCTGAAGATGGTTGTTTTCATGCTTCTTTAAGTGCAGAGTCAAACGGAGGAGAAGGAGCTTATTATCTTTGGTCAATTGAAGAAATATATTCTTTATTAGGTGAGGACGACGGAGATATGTTCGCTGAAGCGTATGGAATCACCCCAGTGGGATTATATCAAGGCAAGAATCTTCCTTATCAGCGTGGTATTTCTATCGATTCACTTGCATCCACTTATGGAATTGATGCTGAGAATATTAAGCGTACGTTGAATACAAGTCTATATAAATTACAAAAAGCGAGAGAGCAACGAATAGCTCCTGCAGCAGATGATAAAATTCTTACAAGTTGGAATGGTTATATGATAGCCGCACTTGCTAAGGCAGGAAGGGTTTTTCAAGAAGAAAATTGGATTAATCACGCTTTAAAAGCTATGGATCAATTAAAAAAATCACTTATAAAAAATAATCGCTGGTTCGCAAGTTATCGGAGTGGTGAAAAAAGAACAAAAGGATTTCTTGATGACTATGCTGCTATTCTTTGGGCGTATCTCGAACTACATCAAGCTACGATGGAAATTGACCTCCTGAAGAATGCGAAAACACTTGCTAATGAAATGATTGAACTTTTCTGGGATAGTGATGAAGGTGGTTTCTTTTTTGTAGCAAATGATGCAGAGCAATTACTATCCAGAGAAAAGGAAATCTATGATAGTCCCATCCCTTCAGGTAATAGTCTTGCCAGCATTCAATTGTCTCGATTAGCAAACTTAACTGAAAATATGATTTATTATCAGTATATTGATACGATGATGTATACTTTTTATAGAGAACTTCACAATGAGCCAAGTGGGGCCTCTTTCTTTATGAGAAATCTTTTTTTACAACAAGACAAGATGAAGCAAGTCATAATCATTGGGGAAGATACGGATGTTTTCTTTAATCACCTTAGAAAGAGTTATTTACCTAATCTCCATATCATTTCAGTAAAGGATTCCAATACTTTAGCCAAGTTATTACCAAATGGAAAGAGTTATAAAAAAATTAATGGAAAAACAACCTACTATGTGTGCAACAACTTTCATTGCAATCAACCAACTACTTCTATTCAAGAAGCTTTAGCAGAAATACACACGGAGTCTAAATAATAAGGAGCGTTTTATATGAAAGTAAAAATGAATGTACAGACTGCTTACCATGGAGAATTATTACGAGCGGGAAAAGTATATGATATCGATGAAGAAACAGCAAAACGTTGGATTTCCAGTAAGTTAGCAATTGAAGATACTGAAACACAATCCGAATAATACTCAAAGTACCTATCTTAGAAACGTACAAACTGCTCCTGTTTTTAGGGGGCGAAGCTCGGGACTTACTCAGACCGTTTCAGTCTACACAGGTTATGAAAACAAAAAAACGGAGGCTTGTCTATTATTACAAGCCCCCCGTTTTTATATTTACTAGGAAATTATAAAATTAGGTGATTGTGGATAGAAATATCTGTATAACCACGTCCAGCTCTCTCCCAGCAACTAGGCAACTTTACGAAATCGCCCTACGATAAAGAAGACTTGTCGAATGTATTTTACGAAGCTTAGTCGTACTTATACCCTCTCGTGGTGAAAGCCATCATCGGTTCGTCACTTCACCGTGATTCCTTTATCTCAACAAAAAAGGTAATTCGACTACTGTCAAACCATTCCTAAACGCAGGGAAGCATTCGCTACGTTGCTAAAAGGTGTGCTTACACCTTTGTTCTTTATCTATTAGCGAAAAACTCTTCTGCCTCTTCTAAATATTTTTCCTGATTAGGAGTTAGATCATATTCTTCTTCAATGGCAGATACAGGACATACTGCTTTACAAGCTCCACAATCAATACAGATATCTGGATCAATGTAAAATTGTTTTACGCCTTCTTCTATACAATCAACAGGACATACACTGACGCATTCTCCTGCTTTTTCACCTCTACAAGGATCAAGTATGACAAAAGCCATAGATGGATTTACCTCCTTACTCATTTAACAATACTCATTTTAAATGATAAGGGTTTTCAAAAAAGAAGTAAACCATTTAAATTCACTTTATCTTTAAACATGCACATCTACACCTGGACCGAATGGAATACCAGTAAAGTAGAAAATTAATAACATGATCGTAAATGTAATTAAGAAGAAAATAGTATATGGGAGCATCAATGCAATGATTGTTCCAAGACCAGCTTTCTTATCATACTGTCGAACAAACCCTAATACGATTATCATATATGGATTCATTGGAGTAATTACGTTGGTAGAAGAATCAGCAATACGGTAAGCCGCTTGTACAAATGCCGGACTGTATCCTAAGTAGTAGAACATCGGAATAAAGATTGGCGCTTCTAAAGCCCATTGAGCCGAACCACTAAATATAAACAAGTTCAGTATTGTTGTAAATAATACAAATGCTAGTATTACTATAATTCCTGTCATTCCGATAGATTGTAAGAATTCAGCCCCACTAATTGCTATCCAAGCTCCCATATTTGTCCAACTAAAGTAAGCAATAAATTGTGACGCTGCAAATACTAATACGATGAAACCAGACATATCTTTCATAGCTTCTCCCATAAAAGAACCAACATCTCTGGATGATTTAATTTTTCCAACGGTAACACCATAAGTGACACCTGCAACAACAAATAATAATAATAGAATTGGTACGATTCCAGTTAGGAATGGAGAGGGAACAATACTACCATCTTCACCAGTTAACGGAGAGTTTGGAATCAAAATTGCTGTTACTAGTAATGCAACAAAGATCACGCATGCTATAATCGAATTTCTTAAGCCTTTCATTTCTAGAGGAGTTGTTTCTTTTACTTCTTCTCCAGCATTACCCTCGTAATTACCCAATCGTGGTTCTACAATTTTTTCCGTTATAAATCCACCAACAAACGTTAAGATAAACGTACAAGACATCATAAAATACCAATTATCTACGGGCGTTACAGATAGATTTTCATTAACTGTTCGGATTGCTTCTGTTGAAATTCCAGCTAGCAACGCATCCGTTCCTGTAACAATTAAATTGGATGTAAAACCTGCTCCAACACCAGCGAATCCAGCTGCAAGTCCTGCTAGTGGATGGCGGCCAAGATTATAAAATACCATTGCCGCTAATGGTGGAATAATAACAAAAGCTGCATCAGATGCTATGTTTCCTAAAATACCTGTTAGTACAATCGCATACGTAACAAGTGATTTTGGCGCTTTTAAAATCGTACTTTTAATTCCCGTTTCAATTAGTCCTACTTTATCAGCTAGTCCAATACCTAGCATCATTGTTAATACAATACCTAGAGGAGCGAACCCAACAAAATTTTCTAATGTGTCTGATAATATATATTGAATCCCTTCAGCAGATAAAATGCTTTTAATCGCTAATTCCTCTGGCTCTTCACCTGGTACTACGAATGTTACATCAAATAACGAAATTACCCATGAAGCTACAGCTACGAGAGCTGCCAATACAATAAATAATATAAATGGATCGGGAAGTTTATTACCTATTCGTTCGACTGCATTTAAAAATCTTGCCATTCCTGTTTTCTTTTGCTTCGCCAATTTAATTTCCCCCTCTATTTAAATGACTCTTTTTCTTTAAAACAAAAAACTCTACGTGGTCTACCACGTATTCCCGATTGGATTTCACCACATTGTTCGATGATATTCGCTTTTTCTAATAATGTAATGATCCTTCTTGCATTACGATCCGTTCCTTTAAGCCATCGTGATAAATCTTGAGCGGTAAATTCCTTATGGTTATATCGTTTGCTATATGAGAATATACGATGGACTACCCCAGGGCTTACACCGGTATGTTTGATCTTGTTCCGCCAACTCTCCCCTAATTCAATCGTTTTATAGGAAACAGATGTATCATCCCCATGCTTCACAGTGATTGTTTCATCTTCATCAATGATGACTATAGACGGAAGATGTTGATCTTTTTGATGATGGAACCCTTTACGTACATGTTGTTCAGCCTGGGAAACCGTTTCTCCATAACCAATTGTAATTAGAAGTTCCATATTTTCTTGTTCTTTTACATCATGAATCATACTTAATAATTCCGCCTCAGATTGTGGTCCAATTTCACCTCTGGTAGTGAATATTAAGAATAATCCGTCTCCAATCTGTAATAAAGAACCATGAACCTTTTCAGTGATAAATAAGAGTGTTCTTCGGAGTTCAATTTCCTTATGTTTCATTCGAAAAGAATAATGTATATCTTCGACAGATGTATCAATATTCACCTGACAGCCAATTACCGCAAGCTGTGCATTTTTATAACGAGAAGTTTTTGCTCGTTCAACTAATATACGAAAGGTTTGTTCGATTGATAAATAAGAAGGTGTGACACGAAATACTGGAATTCCTTTTCTTTTGAGCTCATTGTATGTTTCCCATATAAAGGTTATCGCAATATCCGTTTTTCCTTGTTCAAATAAATCTTCGTGAAACGCCACACGTTCTTTTTGATCTGCATATGATTGAAACGGACGATTAAAATATTTAATTTGTTTTAATCGATAATAAGAAACTATCTTTTCGACTTCTTCATTGGTAATCGTATCCATACTTATTCGTTTATACACTTGATCGTTTTCTAGTTGAGCCTCTAATAATGTACCGAAGAAAGTTGATCCACTCATATTTGGGTATAGCGCATTATGGTTTGTAACCAAATTCTTTTCAGTTGCATAACTGTAATTTAAAATCCCGGAAAAAAACCATTGATCCATACCCATATCATTTTCTTGAATAATGCCGTGTATTTCTTCTAAATGATTATACGTAAAAGGGGTAATTTCAGTATTAGGAAACTCTTTTGCCACTGCCATTATTTGTTTCACTGAATCAGCAGGTCCAATAACACCAATTTTTATTTTCACATTATCTACCTCTCTCCAGGATTATAAGCATTCTCTTGTTCTATAACTCTAGTGAACGTATCAACAGCAACTGGTAATACTTCTTCCTGAAAATCAAAGAATGGATGATGGTGCGGATAATCTAATTTTGTACCAAATAACATATATGTCGCTTTACCACCATGTTTTTGTACTTCATTCATCATATAGCTAGCATCTTCAGAACCTGATACCGATGCTTCAGAGATGATATTTTTTATATAATCACTATTTTCACATGCATGTTTAATGTTACTTATTATGGACGGACTACAATCCATTTCCTCTGTTGAACCAACAATAGTTATTTCGCAATTCGTATCGTGCATTGAGCCGGCTGAATTTATGATTCTTTTTGCATGCTCTGTCATATAATTGTTTAATTCTTTTGTCTCCCCGCGAACCTCTACTTCCATATAAGCTTCGTCAGGAATAATATTTCTGCCACTACCTGCCTCTAATTTACCTACATTTACTCTCGTCGTACCTTTACTATGTCTAGGTATACCATATAGATGTATTGAAGCTGATGAAGCAGAAAGAAGTGCATTCTTTCCAGTTTCAGGATTCATACCTGCATGTGATGCATTACCATGAAAACGAACATTTAATTTAGTAGAAGCTAGGAATCCTTTCACGGTTGCTGCAACAGTTCCAACTGACATTTCTTCTATTCCAATATGTCCAGCGTAAAAACGGTCAACATCAACTAACCAGCCTTTTTTCGTCATCGCTAACGCACCTCGACCTCCCTCTTCTGCTGGTTGAAATAAGAAGGTGAATTTTCCGACTAATTGGTTTTGATGTTCATAAATATATTTGGCAACACCTAATCCAATCGTAATATGGCCGTCATGACCACATGCATGCATCACCTTTGGATTTATGGAGTTAAACCCTTTACTTGTCGGCGTATGAGATGGCTGTGTTGACTCTTTAATAGGTAAAGCATCTATATCAAATCGAAGGGCAATATGTTTTCCAGGTCTACCAGTATCAAAGGTAGCTACTAAACCAGTATTTCCACCAGCCATTTTACGAAGCCAAGAATCTTCTACACCTTGCTCTTTTGCCTTTTGTTCAAAATGAGTTAAAATCTCTGTATTTGGTATACCGACCCTTGCATCAGAATCAAGAGCATCTTCACCAATAAATATCGAATAATCCCAGCCCTCTAATAATTTCCCAATACGATAAGTAGTTAAATATTCTGTAAATCCTAGTTCTGGATAAGCGTGGAACATCCTGCGCCAGTGAGTCAGTTCATGAGTTAGATTATGAATAAATTTAGACATGATCTCCCTCCTGTCGCAACACTTGTAATGCATCGAGCGCTATTTGTACTAACAATCTAGTACCATTTGGTAATGCACGCTCATCTATTTGAAATTTACTGTCATGAAGTGGCGCTTGATCATCTTCATTGTCTATTTGAGTACCTAACCAAATAAATGCTCCAGGATATTTTTGTAAAAACCTTCCAAAATCCTCACCAGCTAAAGCAGGATTCATATCCGGTGTCGCTGATTTCCCATAGACAGATTGGGCAGCCTTACGAGCAACTTGTGCCCACTTTGGCGTGTTTATTGTTGCAGGATATCCTTCTTGATAATCAATTTCAGCCTTCGTACCAAAAGCTTCTGCAATTTGATTGGTAATTGTAAAAAACCGTTCCTTTAATCGCTTTTGAATATGTGGTTGAAATGTTCGAATAGATCCTTGTAACGTAACCGTTTTGGGAATGATATTTGGAACACTACCGGCTTCTAGCATACTAATAGTAACTACCGACGCTTCCATTGGATCTAAATTTCTACTAACGATAGTTTGTAATGAAGTAATTAAGTGACCAGCTGCAACCACTGCATCATTCGTTTGGTGTGGCATGCTTGCATGTCCACCTTTACCTTCAAGTATTATCTTAAAACGATCCGATGCTCCCATCACTTCTTTATCATGCACACCAATAATGCCAGGCTTTATTGATGGCCATACATGCTGTGCAAATATTACATCCGGTTCATAAATAGAAAATATTCCATTATCCATCATTGTTTGTGATCCACCTATAGGCGCATCTTCCTCTGCAGGTTGGAAAACAAGTAATACTGTACCTGATAATTCTTTTTGCATTTGTTTTAAGATATATCCTGCTCCTAGAAGCATAGATGTGTGTGCATCATGTCCACAAGCATGCATTATATTTTCTTTTTTTGATTTATAAGATAGATTGGTCTCCTCTTGAATCGGAAGAGCATCCATATCTGCTCTTAAAGCAACGGTTTTACCAGCTTTTGCTCCTTTTATAATACCTAACACACCGTACCCAGAAAAACCTGTTTCACAATCAATACCATATTCTTGTAATTTCTGTTGAACAAAGGCTGACGTTTCCTTTTCTTGATGACTTAATTCCGGATTTTCATGTAAAAATCTTCGATTATTAATAATTTCATCCGTTAAATCTGATAGTTGTTGATCAATATTTCTCATATGTATCCCCTCCATTATTAACGGAAAATTTCCTTTAATGTTCCTTTTTTGAGAATTATATAGGAAAATCTTAAATTTGTACATATTTATTTGAAAATTAGTTCTTATTACCAGTGATTACCTTTTAGTTTAACGTTAATTACAGGTGGGTATATTTATTTTATAACTACAACTTAGATAAAAGGAGATATGTTTGATGAGATTATATACTGTAACCCCAAATTTAGATGCAACAGGATGGTTTATTAAACTAGAAAATGTAGCACCCGAAGAATTATATGATTCAAAAGATGAGGCGATTAGTTCCGCTACGCAAATGGCAAAGGAAAATACACCTAGTACGGTTCAAATATTAGATAGTGATAATAATGTTGAAGACGAATATCATTACAAAGGTATTTAAATATAAGTTAGAGAAGAGCCAATCAGATGAGATTGGCTCTTTTTTGTAGAAGTAGATTTTTAACTATTTCTTATAATTAATAAGCAATTCCCCCTTACCTTCTGTTACTTTTTATCTATATATAAATATAGAGAAATTTTAAGGGGGTATTAATTTGAATAACCACAATGATTATAGAAGAAATCAAGACAAAATATATTATTCAAAAAAACGACATTACCATAACCAATCTTCTAATTTTCATTATCATAAACCTGAGACACATTGTAATTGTATATATGAGTGTACATGCTTCGGTCCTCCACCAAACCCTATTCCTGGTCCAACGGGGGCTACTGGGCCGACCGGTGCTACTAAGAGGAGCAACCGGGCCTACTGGTGCTACAGGTCCGACCGGCGCTGACGGCATTGATGGTGTGACTGGAGCCACAGGCGCTACTGGGCCTACCGGGGCTGATGGGATTGACGGTGTGACTGGGGCCACACGCGCTACAGGTCCAACCGGGGCTGATGGGATTGATGGGGCTACCGGGCCTACGGGCGCTACAGGTGCGACCGGCGCTGATGGCATTGATGGTGTGACGGGACCTACCGGCGCTACCGGGCCTACGGGCGCAGATGGACTTGACGGGGCTACTGGTGCGACGGGGACCACAGGACCAACCGGAGCAACTGGAGTTACGGGGGCTACAGGAGCAAGTGCAATTCTTCCTTTTGCATCTGGGTTACCAACGGCTTTAACTGTTCTATTAACTGGATTAGCGGGCACTGTTGAATTAATTGGATTCGGAAACACTGCTAATACAGCACTGGTAGGAGGAACAACTATTGACCTAACTGGAGCAGCAGGAACGTTACTAAATATGGCATTCTCTGTCCCAAGATCTGGAACAATAACATCTATATCAGCCTATTTTAGCGTTACAGCAGCTCTAAGTTTATTGACGTCGAGTGTGACAATCCATGCTCAACTTTTCCGGTCTGCAGCTCCAGCTACAAACACATTTACTGCTATAGCTGGAACAAACGTCTCTCTTACACCTAGTTTAACAGGAGTTATTTCAATTGGTGCTATTGCAAGAGGACTGTTATCTGAACTATCTATTCCAGTGACTGCCGGAGATCGGTTATTAATGGTATTCTCTGTTACAGGTACTGGTCTTACAGTTGCTACAACAGTAGCTGGATACGCAAGTGCTGGTATTACCATTAGTTAATCTCATTAACTCTTAATAATTCACAATAGAAAAAAATGACCATCTTTCAGAAAGAATGGTCATTTTTTCTATAAAACTATTCATATTCCTCGGATTACTGCCATTTATTTACGCATAAACAACTGCTCATTTGATAAAATTCTATTATCATTTGGTCGAAACTCTTTTGCTTTTTGGTTATGATATTCCGACTGTTCCCTATCTCCAACATGCCAATAACAAACACATAATTGTAGGTGAGGATACCAAGTAGAATAGTCCTTCAACTGGAATCCCATATTGTTTTCAGCTTCCTTTTCCAAAGCTATCTTATACCAGACAATCGCTTTTTGATATTGTAATCTCTCTTTATACAAATCTCCCAAACGGCAAGAAACCTCTGGCCTCGGTATATCAAATGATAAGGATTGAAGTAAACAATCAATTTCTCTCTCCGGCTGTTCAAGGGTTCGATAACAATTCGCCATATAAATGCATGCACGAATATTATCTTCTATCCAACCTTCTCTTGTCATTAAAAATTCTATATACTTATCAATTGCTTCTTGATAACGTTTATGATCTTTTAATTCGTTTGCATAATAAAATAAGTCCCTTGCAGTAAACTCGACTTCTTCTATATCCATCTTTTCATAAATTTTTATATTTCTATAATTGTCTTTTTTATTTGAGAAGTTTGGTTTGTGAATTATTGAAATCTCCGTATCTAATACTTTACCACTTACAGCTAAATATTCATGGACATTACCATACCATAAAAAATTCCTTGAACGTTTTACTAAGCGATGGCGTTTAAAGGAAAATGTAGGATTACCATATTCATCTGTGGCAGTGATATATTTCATAGTGACAACATCATAAGTTGATTCTAGTTCACTCTTTAAATTTATTAATTCTTCTATATTGTTATCATCAATAACATCATCTGCATCTAAAAATAAGATATAGTCCTTCGTTGCCTTTGAAAATGAAAAGTTTCTAGCTTTTGCAAAAGAGTCGCCCCATTCAAACTCATAAATTTTATCAGTAAATTCTCTAGCTATATCTATCGTACTATCTGTTGATCCAGTATCCACAATTACAATTTCATCACAAAAACGTTTTGCACAAGACAAAATACGCTGCAAAACGTCCTCCTCATTTTTCACAATCATACATAGGCTAATATTAATCATTTCGTACCCCCACCAATATTTACTTAAAATATTGTATGATGAAGGTATCCTTACTGATATTATCTTTAAACATTAAAGTTTTGTGCCGAAAATTTTTCTGCTTCTTCTAGAGATTCTACAACCAACTTAGTCGACTTTACATGTTGCTCAGCTAGTTGTTGATATGTTTGAAATATTTGCTTCATATTTTGATTAATTTCATTGATTTTTTCTGAAAAGTTCATGATACTCTGACCGGAAGGAGATTCTTGAACATCAATATGTAAATTTGCAATTGTTTCATTTAAAAAAATAAGCTTTTGTTCAAGTTGCGCAACATCTAATTTTATCTCACTCATCTATGTATACTGCTCCTCTCGCTTCATCACTTCGAGATCGTCTAATCGTAGTTCTTGATGTTGGATGTCAGATTCTAATCCAGCGACTTCTGAACGTAATGTATCTCTCGCTTTCAAAAGCGTATGTAGAATCTGTTCTAATTGAACCCTTGAAACATGATGATAGCTTTCCCGGATGTTTTCTTCTCGCATAGATTCAAATTGAACCGCAAACTCTCCTGTCCATGTTGTACGTGTTAATAATGGTTGTTCCCAGTGCTTTTTACTTTGATCATATTCTTGTTGATATAATTCTACATCGTTAATTACTTGTTCTAATCGTTCTAAATCTTCACTTCTCTGATCCATTTGATAATTTAAATTATAAATTTGCTCATGAACATTACTCATTTGTAAATCAATTGAATGTAAAGACATTCAAACACCTCGTTTCAAAATCAGAAAAATCCCATTATATCTTCATATTATATCGACAAATTCAAATCATTCGTAGAGTAGAATAGCACTGTTTTTATCTTAAATCCAAATAAAATAAGTAAAAAAGAACTAAGTAATAAGTATCATTTTTAAAGAATTTTATAAATATTATATCACTGTTGACTAATAGGAGTCTTTTAACACAAAAAACTGCCTCTTAATGGAGACAGTTTTTTTCTATTTTTATTCATCTTTTTTCAGTTTAGCTAATGCGTCAGCTAATGCATTATTTTTAAATCCCTCATCTTGTTTATTCAAGTATTTTTTCACATCTTTTTTGGATACTTTTTGTTTTTTCTCTTTCTCTTTTCTCGCTTGGAAAGTAGATAATTTTTCACGATGTCCGCACTTACAAGTGAATATTTGCCCATCACCTTCTCCACGAAGTTCTAATCGCTTATGGCAATTTGGACAGCGCGCATTCGTATACTTAGCAATATTTTTCTTGCCACCACAGGAACGGTCCTGGCATACTAATTTCTTTCCGTGTTTATTTTTAATTTCTAACATAAGTTTTCCGCACTTCGGACATTTTGTTCCAGTCATGTTATCATGCTTGAAAGTTTCATTACTTTGCTTAATCTCTGTAACTGCTTTTTTTGTATATAATTTAATTTCTTTGATAAACTGTTCTTTCTTCAATTTACCTTCCGCAATAAGCGATAATTTTTGTTCCCATTCTGCAGTTAACAAAGGAGAACGCAATTCTTCTGGAGCAAGATCTAGTAGCTGACGTCCCGTTTGTGTTAAATGAATATTTCTTCCTTTTAATTCAATGTAGCTATTCATAAATAGTTTCTCAATAATATCTGCACGGGTGGCTACAGTACCTATTCCACCCGTTTCTTTAATGGTATCTACTAATTCTTTTTTATTCGTACCCATATAACGAGTCGGATTTTCCATCGCCTGCAAAATAGTACCTTCAGTAAAGCGTTCAGGTGGCTTTGTTTCACCCTCTTTTAACTCAACTTTTAAGGATAGTTTGCTTCCTTTTGAGACGTTTAATGGTTGTAATTCGTCTTCTTCATTGTTGTTTTTATAGAGTTCTTTCCATCCAAGTTGTTTCGTGACTTTACCATTAGCTATGAATTGTTCGCCTGCAATGTCAACAGTAATAGTTGTTTGTTCATACTCCATGGGATCAGACAAAGCTGCCAGAAATCTTTGTACGACTAAATGATATATCTTCTTCTCCTTATCATCTAATGCAGTCCAATCTACTGGAACCTCCGTTGGAATAATCGCATGATGATCTGTTACTTTTGAATTGTCTATAACCGATTTACTCAATCGTAATTCTTTTTTTAAAATAGTGTTTGCTGTTTTCGCATATTCATCTACACCACAAGCTTTTACCCGATCTTTTAATGTTGGTACAATATCAGTCGATAAATGCCTTGAATCTGTACGAGGATAAGTTACCAGTTTATGTTGTTCATATAGTTTTTGCATAACGGATAATGTTTGTTTACCTGAAAATTGAAATATTCGGTTTGCGTCTCGTTGTAAATCCGTTAAATCATAAAGCCCTTGAGCATGTTTCTTTTTTAGTTTTTTATCTACATGGACGACTACAGCTTGTTTATCAGTTAACTTTTCTTCTAACTGAAGTGCATGGTTTCTCGAAAAGATTCGATTTTGGTTCTTCTCATCCTTCCATAAAAAGCGGTGTCCTTTATTTGTTTTTGCTTCTAATTGATAGAACGTTTGAGGTTGGAAATTTTTGATTTCTTGTTCTCGTAACGCCACCATTTCCAATGTAGGAGTTTGCACGCGCCCACTAGATAGTTGTGCATTATGTTTCGTTGTTAATGCTCTTGTTGCGTTAAGTCCTACATACCAATCAGCTTCTGAACGTGCTACAGCTGATTGATACAAATTCCAATAATTTTTTCCTGGTTTTAAAAGTTTAAAACCATCTCTTATTGCTTTATCTGTTACGGAACTAATCCAAAGACGTTTAATCGGTTTTTTCACTCTGGCTTTTTCAATAATCCAACGCGCGACCAACTCACCTTCTCTACCGGCATCTGTAGCAATGACAATATCAGCAACATCTTGACGATTTAATTGGGTTTTTACCGACTGAAATTGCTTTCCTGTCTTTTTCATAACCACAAGCTTCAAGTGGTCTGGAAGCATAGGTAAATCTTCCATACGCCATGTTTTATATTTATCATCATACATATCTGGATCTGCTAATGTAACCAAGTGTCCTAAAGCCCACGTTACAATATACTTCGTTCCCTCTAAATATCCATTCCCTTTTTTATGACATCCGAGTACTTTTGCTATATCTCGTCCAACGGATGGTTTTTCTGCTAAAACTACTGTTTTACTCATTTATGTACTCCTCATTTCTGAGATATCTATATTATTTCATAGTTTACTGTAACATATTTTCCTCAAACTGTATGGGATGATGCAATCACAACATCGTCTCCATAACCATACTATAAACTACAAAACACCGAGTTTCATTATGAAAGAGGATGTTCATCATGCTGATATATGCTGGAATGCTCTTACTTGTTATGGCAGTTAGCTTAGACGGATTGGGCGTTGGTATCACATATGGAATGCGCAAAATAAAGGTTCCATTTATTGCAATTTTAATAATTATGATTTGTTCAGGATGCATTGTCTACACTTCGATGACAATTGGAGAGATTATAAGTGTTTTTTTATCTACAAAAATTACAAGTATGTTAGGTGGTAGTATATTAATTTTCCTCGGGGTCTTCTCTCTTATCAATATATTTCGTTCTAAAAAAGATTCCGCAAACTCCGAAGAATTAAATGATCCATCGAAATTGGAAAATCTCAAAACTGTAATGTCAACACCAAATAACGCAGACCTTGATAAATCAGGAGTAATTTCGGTTGGCGAAGCATTCTTGTTAGGGTTAGCACTTGCATTAGATGCTTTTGGTGCTGGAATCGGTGCGGCTATGCTTGGATATCCACCTTTAACTACAGCTATTTTAACCGCTGTTATGAGTGGATTATTCTTGAAATGCGGTATTCAATTAGGCAGTTTTCTGTCAAAAAATCCAAGACTTCGCAGGCTGTCATTTTTACCACCTGCTATTTTAATAAGTATAGGAATTTTAAATTTAATTGCATAACAATTATAATATCCCAGCAAAGACGAATGAACGTCTTAACTGGGATATTTTTCCGTTTATTTTAAATCAACGATATAATAAAGCTGATTACTACAATAGCACCAATGATCATTAATATTGTACGTAACATGGCAATCCATCCTTTCCTTTTGCCTTTGTTTCTTACAATACCCAAACATTCAAGTAAAAAAACATTTATGTAATAATATTTAGAAGAATAGTTAAAGTGATAACACTTACGATCGTTGAAATAAAGGTAATACTAGATACTAATTCTGGTTCCGTATCAAATTCAATAGCATACATTGTCGTTGTTGCTGCAGTAGGCATTGCCGAAATAATTATAAGAACAGATGCAATTAATGGATCCACATCAATAATAATAACAAATGCCCAAGCAATTAAAGGTGCAATAATCATTTTTAATGATACCGAAGATAAAACAACCTGCCAGTCTAATTTCAAACCGATTAATGATCCAAGTTGCATTCCTAACATAATCATCATTACTGGAATAGCTGCATCACCAACCATCGTTAATGTTGAATGAATAAAATCAGGTATAGTTATCGACACCCAAGAACATACAAATGCGAAAACTGCTGCATATGTAGTTGGCATTTTCAGTACATTTTTTACTGCTTTTTTCATTCCACTCGTACTGCGGGACGCATAATATACCCCAAAGAAATTATTCTGTAAGGCTTGAACAACCATTATAAAAATCGCATATGGAACCGCTGCTGGCCCTATACTATATAAAACTACAGGTAATCCATAGTTGCCAGAATTCATAAATCCTGTTGCTAAGATAGCCGCACTTTCTTTATTCGAGTTCCATCCGAAGATTTTCGCTAATAATTTATTTAGAAACACCATAATGAAAAATAGCACAAACATATAAATTAATATTATTAGAAAACCACTATCAAATGTTGCATCATATAACGTTACAAATACCAAAGCTGGAGTTAATATGTATAAACTAACTGCAGAAACTGATTTCACATCTAACAAGCGAATACGTTGTAATATAAATCCTGATGCAAAGACTGCCATAATCGGCAAAATAACCTCTATAAACAAACTCATTTAAAACAACTCCATCTATCATAGTACTCTCCTATTAGTTTACCATATACCGTCAAGAGTCAGACAGGATACTCTTGACAAATCGAATAAGATACTCCATAATATATTAGTTAAGAAGTAACATTAAGTGATGATCTGGCATTCTGCTATGTTTTAGGGAAGATGCTTATTCACACTGGCGCGACTAAGGGGTCGCAAGGATGTAAGAGCAGGTAGGGCTTACATTGCTTAAGTAGAAACATCAAGTAGGAAAATAACCGCGGTAAATAATATAAAATAAGATTAATCTTAGAATGAAAAAATTATAAAGTGTTACTTTAACTATAAAAGGGTACTCTTTTAAGAAGGGTATCCTTTTTCCAATCCATACATAAAACATACGAAGAAAGGATTGTTGTGAATGCAAACAGAATTGCCTTTAGGCTCAATTATTACCATGAAAGTAATACGAAAAATAGATACGGGATATGTACTTACTGTATTTGGAGAAGAAGCTTTACTACACAATAAGGAAACAGAAGAACAATTAGAGATTGATCAAGAAGTGGATGTTTTCCTATATACCGATAAACAAGGAAAAGTAGTTGCCTCTGCTCGTTTACCGTATATTACTGTCGGTATATATGATTGGGCTGAAGTAGTAGGTGTCATTCCAAGACTAGGTGTATTTGTATCCATCGGTATCGTGAAAGATATACTTGTATCTAAAGATGACTTGCCATTATATAGAGAAACATGGCCAAAATCAGGTGACCGCTTATTTATCACTCTTAAAGCAGATAAAAAAGGTCGCTTATTAGCTGTGCCAGCATCAGAAGACATTATTGCAAATGAGGTTTTTGCTGCTCCTGAACAAATCATTCATCATCAAGTACGTGGGACAGTTTATCACACAGAAAAAGAAGGAGCTGCATTACTGACAACCGAGGGATATCGCGGTTTTATCCATCATACAGAAAGAAAAGAAGAGCCACGAGTCGGGCAAGTAGTTGAGGGAAGAGTAATTGCAGTAAAAGAAGATGGTTCTATCAATATTTCTTTGCGTCCATTAAAACAAGATAGTCTCGATGAAGACGCAGACTTAATTCTGCAACATTTAAAAGATAATCATGGTTCCATTCCTTTCCACGATAAAAGCGATCCTGAAGAAATAAGGGCAACTTTTCAAATTAGTAAAGCTGCCTTTAAACGTGCATTAGGAAGATTATTAAAACAAGGAAAAGTGAAACAAGAAGACGGACAGACTATACTTTTAGGATAATACGAAAAGGCGCTCTCTAACTTATGAGCGCCTTTTCTAGTTTTTCCGAGTTCTGGTCACTCATCACACTTATGAGTGACCACTTTCTACTTTCTCATCAAATTCCGGGCACTCATTACGCTTATGAGTGACTACTTTCTACTTTCTCATCAAATTCCGGGCACTCATCACACTTATGAGTGAACACTTTCTACTTCTCACCAAATTCCGGGCACTCATCACACTTATAAGTGACCACTTTCTACTTCTCACCAAATTCCGGGCACTCATCACACTTGTGAGTGACCACTTTCTACTTCTCACCAAATTCTGGTCACTCATCACACTTATGAGTGACCACTTTCTACTTTCTCAGATTAAGTCCATATAATTGTGTAAAAAGAAAAAGAGTCATTTTAATCTCTTTCGGTTACAATGTAATCAACCACGAATACACCGGAAGGAGAATTAAAATGACCCAATTACAGTTTAACCTAAATATGGACTTTCTAAAAGACTCTATCATGAATTCCAATCTAGATCATGTAGTGAAATCAACTATCATCCTAGTTTTGAATGAATACATGGAAAAAGAACGTGATGAATATTTAAAAGCGGAGACCTATGAACGAACGGAAGAACGCCAAGACTATAGAAATGGTTACTATGAGCGAGATTATATGTTGAGTATTGGGAAAATCAAGTTGCGTGTACCTCGAACACGAAGTGGAGAATTTGCCCCAACCGTATTTGAAAAATATAGGCGTTGTGACCAAGCATTTGCTTTATCGATGCTTGAAATGGTGGTGAATGGCGTATCCACTCGAAAAGTAAAAAATGTGGTGGAACAATTGTGTGGAGAATACGTTTCGAAATCTTTCGTATCTAGTCTTACGGAAAAGCTTGATCCGGTTGTAAAAGAATGGGCAAGTCGTTCATTAAGTACCGATTATTATCGATATGTATATGTAGATGCGATGTATATCAAAGTTCGCGAGCATCATAAAGTGGTATCTAAAGCAGTATATATTGCCACGGGGTTAAATGAGGGGAATAAACGTGAAGTAATTGGGTTGAAGGTAAGTCATGAGGAAAGCTATGAAGCTTGGAAAGAATTCTTAAATGAATTAGTAGGACGTGGTTTACAATCACCAAAACTCGTTATTTCCGATGCACATTCAGGATTAAAAAAAGCGATACAGAAAGTGTTTATTGGAACGTCCTGGCAGCGTTGTACGGTTCATTTTAAGAAAAACCTCATCGAACGGCTACCCAAAAAAGGAATGGAAGATATAAAAGAAGAATTAAAACGCATTTTCGCTGTAGTAACACCTGAAAACGCACGAAAGATAAAAGATGAATTCGTCCATCAACGCCAAGATAATCCCAAACTGGAAAAAGTAATAAATAATTTAGAAGTTGGTTTTGATGATGCCATTCAGTATCTTAATGAACCACAAGAATATCAAAAGCATATACGTAGTACAAACTCCCTCGAACGACTAAACCAAGAAGTAAGACGCAGGGAAAGAGTAATTCGTATCTTCCCGAATACGCAATCTGCTTTTCGTTTAATTGGAGCTGTATTAATGGATTACGAGGAAGAAGAACAAAAGAAAAGACCCATTTTCAACAGGGACAAATAGGCCTGATCGTGAGCGAAATTTGTTTTGGAAGGAAGGGTACCCTTCCTTCCAAAACAAATACAACTATATATTTAAAGTGGTTGATAATTTGTATTTTTGATTTTACACAATAATAGGGACTTGACTCTTCTCACCAAATTCCGGGCACTCATTACGCTTGTGAGTGACTACTTTCTACTTTCTCATCAAATTCCGGGCACTCATTACGCTTATGAGCGAGCAGATTTCATGACTTCAACGATTTTCAGGCACTCATACGCTTAACAATTATTTACTCCCTACCTCACATCCACTCTAAAAAGAAAAAAGCAGAGTCTGCAATTAAACAGAGTCTGCTTTATCTTTAGGCTTCTGCGTTCTTATAAGAATCCATTACGGATGAAATTATAAAGCCTAGTGCGGCAGCAAATAAGCAAGCGATACCAAGTCCGCCAAACCCTGCCCCCATAATATCAACTTTTGGTGCAACTGAAGAGACTAAAATTAATAATAAACCTACTATTGCTAATAAGAAATTTGGATAGTATCCAGCATGCGATTTTTTAGAAGTCATTCTAACTAAGAAAATACTCGCAATTGCTGTTACCGCTGTCAAAATAGCCCCAATCGTTATCACTGATTCGACCATATCTTTCACCTCATCACAAAAATAAATTACTCTAACTTAAGTCTACAATTGAATGTTTATAAAGTCAATTGACGTATTATTTACTTTACATAAATATTGTAGATAAACAAGTTCTCTAATACAATTAATTATATCCATAACAAGGAATATCATTACTCAATGTCGAATTTAGTTTATAAAGAAAAAGGGGGACATATGATGCTCACATTTAAAGATTATACATATGAACGTCCAGATATCGAAAAAAGCAGAGAAAAATTTCAACAATTGGTGGATATTTTTAAAAATGCACCTGATGTGAAACAAGCAATAAAAGCAATTGATGAAATTAATCAATTAAGAAATAACCTTTATACGATGTATAATCTCGTATATATTCGAGCTTCTATTGACACAAAAGATGAATACTATCAGCAAGAAAGGGATCACTTTGACTTAATTGAACCAGAGATACAAGAGATGGTAACAAGCTTCTATAAAGTATTGTTCGAATCACCGCATGAAAAAGATTTACGTAAAGAATATGGTTCACAACTTTTTGAATTAGCAGCTTGCGAAGTAAAAGCTTTTTCTAAAGAGATTATACCGCTGCTTCAACAAGAGAACAAACTTACTTCTGAGTACTCTAAGTTGATTGCGTCTGCAGATATCGAGTTCCAAGGGAAAAATTATACCTTAGCTCAATTAGGCCCTTTCGCACAACATAAAGATCGTATTGTGCGTAAAGAAGCGATGGAGGCAGCTCAGAGTTTCTTTATTGAAAATGAAGAAGCATTAGATCGGATCTACGATGACTTAGTTAAAGTTAGACATGAAATTGCCCAAAAGCTTGGGTATGATAATTTTATAGAGGTTGGCTATTTACGTATGCAGCGAGTGGATTACAATGCAAATATGGTGGATGTATTCCGACAGCAAGTACGTGATGTTATAGTGCCAATAGCTACGAAATTATATGAGAAACAATCAAAACGAATAGGTGTCGATAAACTAAAAGCATATGATGAAAGCTTTGTGTTCCCTTCTGGCAATGCTACGCCTAAAGGATCTCCAGAATGGATTATTGAAAACGGAAAGAAAATGTATCAAGAGTTATCAAAGGAAACAGGTGAATTTTTTCAATTTATGTTAGATCATGAACTCATGGATTTAGAAGCGAAGAAAGGAAAAGAAGCTGGAGGATACTGTACGTTTATCGAGGACTATTCCTCTCCATTTATCTTTGCTAATTTCAATGGAACATCGGATGATATTGATGTTTTAACACATGAAGCTGGTCACGCTTTCCAGGTCTATAGCAGCAGAAATTACAGTGTTCCAGAGTACTATTTTCCAACAAGTGAATCAGCTGAAATACATTCGATGAGTATGGAATTCTTTACCTATCCTTGGATGAAAGAGTTCTTTGGAGATGAGGTAGAAAAGTATAAATACGCTCATTTATCCGATGCTTTACAGTTTATTCCTTATGGTGTTGCGGTTGATGAATTTCAACATTTAGTATATGAAAATCCTGAATGGACGCCTAAACAAAGAAAACAAGCGTGGAAAAAACTTGAGGAGATTTACTTACCACATCGGGATTACGATGGTATTCCAAATCTAGAAGCTGGTGGATTCTGGCAAAAGCAAGGTCATATCTATGAAGACCCTTTTTATTATATTGATTACACATTAGCACAGATTTGCGCATTCCAATTTTGGAAGAAATCCCAAGAAGATAATGAATCTGCTTGGAAAGATTATGTACATTTATGCAAATTAGGCGGATCTAAACCTTTTCTCCAACTTGTAAAAGAAGGTAATTTACAGTCACCATTTGAAGAAGGTACAGTTGCCTCTGTAGTAAAAATGATTGAAGATTACTTAGAATCGATTGATGATAACGACTTATAAAGAAAAGATCCAGCCTGATCATTTCTTAAATCACAAAAAAAGTGTTGGGACAAACTGTTGCTTTTGAAAATCGTTTGTCCCAACACTTTTATTTTTAGCTAGGATCTGGATGTTCTTCTTCACTTGGTTCAGGATGTTCCTCCTCACTAGGTTCTGGATGCTCTTCTTCAGTTGGTTGGTAAGTGGATGACTTTAAATCGACTTTCTCTGCTCCAACGTTCACAGGAACAATTACCATTACAGTTAGCAGAAATACGATTCCTAAAAGATAGTTGATCTTTTTCATCTTATTCACCTCCCTTCAACAACTTTTGTAGTATGAAGTGCATGATTATAATAAGTTGCTGCTAGTTTGTATTTTCTTTGATCATAATAATGTGTCGCTAATATTTCTAAATAAGCTGTTTTCTTCAAGTACAATTGTTTTTCATCAACAAACGGTATAATTTTCTCCAATATAATTTCTTCTATCTTTGAAGATACTTTATTAATTAGTTGGTTATACACATCTAGCTCATACCGATACATTGATTGATCATCTTCTTCTACGATAGCTAGTCCTTTCTCTAACCACTCTTTTGCTTGAACTAAATCATGGATACGATAGTATTCTTTCATCAATCCTACAATTGGATATAATTGTTTTTTTGGTTCAGCTCTTAGTACAAAACTTTTTTTATAATAATCTATGGCTTGTTCCGATTGATTACATTCAGAAAACAAATATCCAACATTTTGATAACATTTTGTTTGCAAATTTATATCGTTTATCCGATCTGCAATTTTTTTTGCTTGTTGATAGTTATTCATTGCAGCTTCATAATCGTGCATTCTGGAATGAGAAATCCCCAATAATATATAACATTGTGCTGTACGTTTAAAGTTATATTGCTTTTGATAAAATACTAAAGCTTGTTGAGCATGGACGAGTGTCGTATAGGTTTCTCGAATATAGCTTGCCGATAATGCAATCATATACAGCACATCGTGTTTTTCTTCTTTTTGTGATACTTGAATAAAAGCCACGCAATCCAACGATTCTTGAAAATAGATAATTGCTTTCTTATATTTCTCTCGCCAAAAGTAATATTGTCCTATGAATTTCAACCAATAATAGGATTCTGTATCTGTAAAATAAGGCGATAATAATTGAAGCTTTTGAAATTGCTCTTCTATCTTCTGTTTATCATTTTGGATAAGAAAGAATCTTAATTTATGAATTTCAAAGAGATGATTCATTTCTTGAACAGTAATGAGTTGCTTATTATTACATAACTGTTTATATAACATAACTGAAGTGTTCATATTTCTTAAAAACAAGGCTTTAAACCATCTTTGGCACAATTCTAGGACAGGAACTTGTTGTATATGTGTATGATTAATCCCAAGTTTTCTAGATAGTAATTCTTTTACTTCATCCGGAGGGTCGACATACTTATTTTCAATCTTTGATAAATAAGAAATTGATATAATACCATCGGCGAGTTCGGATTGCGTCATTTGTTGCTCTTGTCTATAAAATCTAAGCATATAGCCAAAATGCACCAATCGATATTCATCCCTCTCTATATGAATTTTCATTTATCTTACCATAATATGTAAAAAAACACCATTTATTTTTATCTAAATTTTTAGATTTATTAACTTAATTATAATCTTATTTTTTACTTTAATTTTAGAAGCTAGAAATAAGGCTTTTATATTATAATTTTCGAAAAAAACAGCCCCACCAAAAGTTTATTTTCTATTATTCTCTTACTTTTTCCCAACCTGTAAATAGCAGGATTCTCCGAAATTTCACAGAATATGTATAAACATATCTTAAAAGGAGGAATCATGATGAAAAGTAAAATTTTTGGTGGATTAGCATTAGCAACTCTATTAGTTACTTCACCACTGGTAACGGATGCTGCAGCGGACAGGAACACTGAGATTGAGAAAGAGACAAACACAAGTATTATAGACTCTTATGATAAACAAGCTCCTTATGTTGAAGGAGAAGTTCTTGTTAAGTTCAAAGAGGATATGTCCATGAATATGCAACAAGATGTATTAAGTGATATTAATGCCAAAATTCTTGTTGATGAAAATGTAGTAGACTCTCCTTTTAGTGTTTTGAAAGTAAAGGACGTCGAACAAGTAGTACAAACGTTAAGTGACCATTCTCAAATTGAATATGTTGAACCAAATTATATTTTGAATGCAACTTACACACCAAATGATCCATTCTTTGATATTAGTTATCAATATGGATTATTCACATCAGAAACAACTTCAGCATGGGATGTGACTACAGGTAATTCCAATCAAGTCGTTGCCGTTCTTGACACTGGCGTTGATTACAATCATGAGGATCTAGATGATAAAACGATTCTTGGATATAATTTTGTTAATAATAATTACAACCCGATAGACCGTAATGGTCATGGTACTCATGTAGCCGGAACTGCAGCTGCAGAAACAAATAATGGATTGGGAATTGCTGGTGTAGCTCCAGACACTTCAATATTAGCTGTACAAGTTTTAGATAGTAGCGGTAGCGGGAGTTTAGCAAATATCGTTGATGGTATAATTTACGCAGCAGATTATGGTGCAGAAGTTATTAACCTTTCCTTAGGCTGTAATTGTGATACACAAGCAATGGAAGATGCTGTCGATTATGCTTGGGATAGTGGTTCTGTCGTTGTAGCAGCAGCAGGAAATAGTAGTACATCAACAACATTTGAACCAGCATCTTATGATAATGCTATTGCAGTTGGTGCAGTAGATGAAAATAATAATGTAGCTAGCTTTTCAAACTATGGAAGTTGGGTGGATGTTACTGCTCCAGGTGTTGAAATTGCAGGAACATACCCATCAAATAGATATGTCTATTTATCCGGTACATCAATGGCTTCTCCACATGTTGCTGGTTTAGCAGCATTACTTGCTTCACAAGGTAAAGATAATAGTGCGATTCGAAGTTCTATTGAAAATACTGCAACACCGATTAGCGGAACAGGTACTTACTTCCAACACGGATTAATCAATTCATTTGATGCAGTAAACTATTAATCTTTGAAAATGTGCCCCCTTCCCCTTCTCTTATTGAAGGGGAATTTTTTACGTGCAGATAATTTGTATTTCACGTTAATTTACAGTAAATATGTGAATATGGGATAACCAATGTGATAAAATAAGTCTAATTACGATAAGATAAGGAGAATACAATGAATTATCAAGCACTTTTCTTAGATATTGATGGTACTATTTTACGACCGGATCATACATATTCCGAACGAACTAAGCTAGCAATTGAACAAGTGAAAAAACTCGGATTAGAAGTTTTTCTTTGTACAGGGCGACCAATTATTGAAATCGATGATTTGGCAGATGAACTCGGGGTAGATTCATTAATTGGTTATAATGGGGCCTATGCAAAATATAAGGGAAAAACGATATTAAATGAGCCGATGCTGGAAAATGATGTAGATACGTTTTTAAGTATAGCTACAAGTAAAAACCATGAACTTATTTTATACACAAAAGATAAAAATCATTTTACAACATTCGAAGATGATTTCGTGCAAACATTCTCTGAAATATTCCAATTACGGAAAAACGAATTATTTGATGAACGACTAAAAGATAAAATTCTCGGTATTACGGCACTAAATGTGGGCCCTAATGAAGCTAATCATTATATTATTAATGATAATATTCGTCCTTCTCAAGTAAATGTTAATGGAGTAGCATCTGCGTATGATATTATTCGCATTAATATGAACAAAGGAGAAGCTATTAAGCGTGTATTAGGAGAACTTAATATTTCTTTAGAAAATTCCATTGCCTTTGGGGATGGTATGAATGATAAAGAAATGCTACAAACAGTTGGTGTTGGATTCGCTATGGGAAATGCAGATAGCGAACTGATTCAATACGCAAATTATCAAACGAAAACATCAGAGGAAGATGGAATTTTTCATGGCCTGAAACAGTTGGGACTCGTCAATGAATAATTGTACATTTTTCAACAGACAATAACCTCCCTAATGAACGAAGTTTCTATTTCTGAAAGAAAAAAGCCTATAATGATGCAGCAATTATCCTTTTAATGCTGATTTTCATTCTAGGCTTAATTTTCTACTTCTTATTTTGCAATAAGCTTAGTTGGTCCATTACCAACTTAGTAAGTACAGAATCCACATCACAACCACTTACTTCTACAAAAGCTTGTTGGTAACTAATATCAGTAATTTTCTTTTGTAATTCTATCGCTTCTGCATCTTCTTGATTGTTAAATAATAATGCCGCTGCGATTGTTTTCGCTAAGTAAACTGGCGGCTTACCTGTATATTCGATATACATTAAAGCTGGTTTTACTAAGCGATCATTTGCTCCTAATTTACGGAGAGGTCCACGCGCAACTCGTTTTACATCATCTGATATATATGGATTTTGGAAACGCTGAATGATTTTATCCACGTACTCTTGATGAGTTTCACGATTGAAACCATATGCTTGAATTAATGCTTCTCCTGATTCAGATAAAGCACCGTGTATAATCTCATCAATAACCGGATCTTTCATCGCTTCTACGATAGTTTCATATCCTAAATATGTTCCTACATATGCCGGAATAGCATGTCCCGTATTTACCGTAAACAATTTACGTTCAATATAAGGAGCAAGGTCATCTACATACGTTATACCAGAAATTGGAGGTACTTCACCCACAATCGATTTTCTCTCCACAACCCACTCATAATATGGTTCCACCATCACATCTAGTAGGTTTTCGTTTGTCTGATTCGGTACGATTCTATCAACCGCTGCATCTGGAAAACCATATAGTTTTTCAAAGGTCTCCACTTCTTCTACTTCGATGGACTGATATATATGCTCTTTTAACATTGAACTACCACCGACCATATTTTCGCAAGCGATGATATTTAAGGCTTCGTTATTTTGCTTTTCTCTCTCTTGCAATCCTTTAGCAATAGCTTTTGCAATAATTGGAAGAATAGTTGGTCCAACCGCAGTAGTAACGACATCCGCTTGTACAATTGCTTCTGTAACAGCATCCGGCTCTTCCACACTACTAATCCCGGTAATATGACTTACAGTTAATTTTTGTTTTTCCTCTCCAGCAAGATAAACATGATATGATTTTTGTCTATTGATTTCTTCAATAACTTGATTATTTACATCGATAAAAGTTGTTTGATAATCTGATTGATCTAGTAAAAGGCCGATAAAACCTCGTCCGATATTACCTGCTCCAAAATGGACTGCTTTTTTCATATTAGTTTACCTCTTGAAGGAGTTCTAAAACTTCTTCTTTAGAACCTGCATTTACTAATTTATCCACATTCTCAATTTCCGAACAAATAATTGCAATTTGAGACAAAATTTCCAAGTGTTCATCACCTTTACCAGCAATCCCAATTAAAATTTTCACTTCATTTCCATCACCAAAATCTACACCTTCTGGTACTGTTACAACAGATAGTCCGGTTTCGATTACCATTTCTCTTGCATCTTCTGTTCCATGAGGAATTGCTAATGCATTCCCCATAAATGTTGAAGTTAATGCTTCTCGTTCAAGCATTTTTTCAATATACGTTTCTTCTACATAGCCATTACGGAATAAAATTTCTCCAGTATAACGAATTGCTTCTTCTTTTGATGAGAATTCAACACCTAATTGAATATTTTCTTTGCCCAAAATTTCTTTTGCCATGATGTATGCACTCCTACTCGTGAAATTTTTCGTTCATAAAAATTTGAAACTCATTTGCCAGAAATTGATGGATATCTTTCTCTGTTCCATCTTCAAAAATTTGAATATTTCCTTCTTGTTGTATGAATAAACTACTAATAAAACTTAAAATACTTAATACTTCTGATCCAGCTGATTGCGGAGCCAACATGAGTAGAATTCGCTTAACTCTCATCGGGTTATTATCCATCCCTTGTAAATAAATTGGTTGTTCCAATTCATATACCCGAAAGCATGGCCCCTGAACCAATTCTGAACGAGTGTGAAATAATGCAAGCTGAGAGGAAGGTATTCCTAATCCTCCCAGTTGTTCTCGCTCTATTAACTTTTCTAAAATACCATCGGAATGTGTAACTACGGCTGTTTGTACCATATCTTTTCCAATTAACCGTAAATAAGACAGCTTATCGTTTTCTTTTGCTAAAGCGGTAACTGAAAAATTATCAATTAATTGCAGCATGACTTTTGAATAAAGCTGCATAGAATATAGTTTAGCAACAAAATCATCCTGGTTATTTTTTGTTTTCTGTGGCTGTCTTTTAATCGGAGAAGTAATTTTACTTTTTCTCAATTCCACTTTTATTTTTCTTGCTTCTTCATCAGTTAATAATGGAGATATCAATACATAACTACGATCAATATCTTCCAATGCAACCGTTGATACTACGACATCGTATCCTGCCAATGTCTCTTCATTCAAGTCAAATAATGATTGGTGATTAGCAATACTTATTTCTGGGAACGTATTTTTTAATTTAGAAGCTAACATTTTCGATGTTCCTATCCCACTAGAACAAATTACTAGCACCTTTACATCCTGTTGCGAATCAGTTTGCATAAACGTTGCAGCAAAATGCAGCACGATATATCCTATTTCTTCATCTGGGAACGCAATGTTAGGGAATACATGTTCAATAGCTTTCTTAATCACTTCAAAAAGTTCAATATAATCTTTCTTAATTTCATCAATCATAGGGTTATTAATATTCATTTGTTGCTTTAGACGATATACAGCTGGTTTTAAATGTGTCGTTAAATCATTTAAAAATCGATTATTATTTGTAACATCAATATTCATTTCATTGCTTACAAAGCGTATTAATTCTTTTGCTTTATAAGCTATATCCATGCTCGATTCTTCTAAAAGATAGTTTTGGTTCTCTCTTAATTTAGCTCCCATTAAATGCATCGTAATATACCCAATTTCATCTTCTGGAATAGATAGAGAAAATGCTTCTTCCAAATGGTCTATAATTTCTGCAGCAATTTTATATTCTTGTTTATCTTTGATTTGTTCTTTGTATCCATCATCGAAATGAATAGTATCTCCTTTTTGTAATCGTTCAATTGCCAAAGCAAGATGAACGACTAAACCTATATATCCACTATCAGCAAGATCATAAGGCAGTTGGTGGCGCATTCGTTGGATTTCTTCTTCTATTTTATCCAGTTTATCAGCATCAACCAGGCCAAGTAATCGCTCTGAAATCGTGTCTGATTTCGAAGCATTTTCTTGAATTCTTTCTTTTAGCTTCTCTACATATTGAAAAGGGTCAATATGACGTGAAATAAGGTGACTGAGCACAGATCTTTTCCGTGCTTCGTCCCCTTCAATTCGTACTCCATAACCTTTTTTCCTTATTAAGCTTAAACCAAAAGAATTTATTTGAGATTCTAACTTGTTCAAGTCTTGACTAACCATGGAAATAGTCACATTTAGCTCGGTTGCTAAATGAAATAATTTCACAGGATCTCGAAATTTCAATAATGTATATAACAAAATCACTTGTCGCTCTTCTTCGGTTAATTCTGCAGCAGACAACTCTTCAATAGCTTGTTGTAAGAAGTTTTGACTTTCCAAAGAACCTTGGATTGAGATACCTGAACCTGTTTTTTTAGTCAGTTTTAGCTGATAATCTTCAAGCACTTTCTCAATCTTCTTTAATTCACGGTGAATGGTCCGAACGCTTACCCCAAGCTGATCCGCTATATCTTTTACCGGCTTTTCTTTATCTGCCTCTAAAAGAAACTTCAGTATGTGTCGTTCACGACTGGAAAGATACAAGACCATTCACCTCCAATATAAATTATTTGTTTTTTAATCGTTCCACAAGTTCATCATATTTAGGACTGTTTAAGAAGTTCTCTACAGAAATATGCTCCGCAGTTGGTAATTTAGCCTTTGCGCGACTTGTTAACGTTTTTTGAGTAATTACAATATCGGCATCATCAGGTATTTCATTAATCGCTTTATTCGTAACATTAATATTAATATCGCTCTTCTTAAATTTATTCTTTAATAACGATGCACCCATCGCACTAGAGCCCATTCCAGCGTCACATGCAAAGATTATTTTGTCTACTTGTGATGCGTCTTTTACAGGTGTTTCTGGTTCTGATATAGCATCATGATCATTTATTTTTTCAGAATTTTTTTCATCATTATTTTGATTCCCTTTTAACGTTCCTGCTACACTACTTTCTTTTCCTTTCATTGCTTCCATTTTTTCTGTAGAAGCACTTAAATCACCTTCGTCATCCGATTTCGATGATTTCAAAATAATTGCAGCAATAATAAAGGAAACAGCAGTTGCTAAAATAACACTCAAAATAACTCCGATATAACTGTCAGATGCTGTCATAGCTAATACAGCAAATATACTTCCTGGAGATGCTGCCGCACGTAAACCTGCATCAAATAATTGTAGTGTAAATACTCCTGTAACCCCACCACCGATTGCAGCTAAGATAAGCAGCGGTTTCATAAGAACATATGGGAAATAAATCTCATGAATACCACCTAGAAATTGAATTATTGCAGCACCCGGTGCGGAAGCTCGGGAAACTCCTTTACCAAAAATAGCAAATGCTAGTAATATTCCTAACCCTGGACCAGGGTTTGCCTCCATAAGGAATAAAATCGACTTTCCAATCTCTGATGCCTGATCAGCACCTAATGGAGTTAAGATCCCATGATTAATTGCATTATTAAGGAATAAGATTTTTGCTGGTTCAATAATGATATTTGCCAGTGGCAATAATCCAGCATTTACAATTACTTCTACTCCAGCAGCAAGTGCAGTGTTTAATCCTGATACAATTGGACCAATTGCTTTTAGTGCGATAATCGCCATGATTGCCGCTAGTATACCTGCTGAAAAGTTATTGTATAACATTTCAAACCCTTGACGAATTCTGTGTTGGAACACACCGTCTAACTTCTTCATCAAGTAAGCAGCTAATGGACCCATTAACATTGCTCCTAAAAACATTGGGGCATCTGCTCCAACGATTACCCCCATTGTTGCAGTTGCACCGACGACTCCTCCACGAATATCGTAAACCATACGTCCACCAGTAAAACCAATTAATAATGGCAATAGATAAAGGATCATTGGATCTACTAATCCTGCCAAGTCTTCATTTGGCAACCAACCATCCGGTATAAATAAAGCTGTAATTATTCCCCATGCGATAAAAGCACCGATGTTTGGCATAATCATTCCACTTAGATAGCTACCAAATTTCTGTACTTTTGCACGAAAGCCAGATTGTTCTTCAGACATGAAAAAACTCCCCTTTCTTCTTTTCTATATTTATTGTTACTACTTATATTTTATGGCATTTACGAATCCGCTTACAACACTATCTTAATGTAAATTTGGCAATTGATTGTTGCCATATATAAATTTGTGCTATAGGTAAATAACTTTTTGTCCCTTATGTCGGATAGAGAGATGCGGTGATTTTTGACTGAGATGTCACCTTGGATGTGAATTTCATCACAAAAGTGTGTAGTCACAGATAAAGTGTGGTGGGGGTAGGCTGTGGTGTACGAAATCCAATCCGCCTTTTCTATAAGATAACTCCACCCATCGATTTAGACAGTGAACAATCATGTGGGTTTAAGAAAAGCCATACAATCATTCAAGTATAAGATCATTACGTGTGAGATCAAATTAAACATCGGAAAATCGGAATCTGATAGGAGTCATATTGCATTTGCTTGTAAAAGGAGATTCGTATTGTGAATTGTGAAAGGTCCCAGGCGACCCTTAACTGGAGATCACCTAGTTACCTGTTGCCGTTTGATAAAAGGGGTATATTTCGGAAGATTTTTTCCAAGCAAAGTATTCTTTTGAATACATTCGCCCGCTCTCGAAATTTTAATATTTGTTCTTCCACTTGATTGCAATACAGATTAAGTCTTTTTCAAAATTCATCTACAGGAAAAAACCGCCGTATAGTAACGCTCCTGCAATAATAAATGCTGGATGAACATTTCTTCGTTCAATTAAATAATAGCTTAAAACTACTATTATTGCTGTTTGCCAAAATCCAATTCCTATGTACGCTTCATTCCAAAAATTCCAAGCTAATACTCCTAACAGTATTGCGATTACCGTTTGTACAAATAGTGTAAGCCTTTTGATACGAGGAGATTTCTTATATTTTATTAAAATTCCTCCAAGTAAAATCATTAATATTAATGAAGGGGCAATGCTAGCAAATAGTCCAATTCCAGCACCTAAATAACCACCTACTTCAAATCCAATATATCCAGCTAGTTTTGTAGCAATTGGACCTGGCAACGAATTAGCAAATGCAAGTACTTCACCAAATTCTTGTGTAGACATCCATTCAAAATTTCGTACTACCTCATTTTCCACAAGCGGAATGGATGCTGGTCCTCCGCCATAACCGAGTATTCCAGGAATAAAAAAAGCTACAAAAATCTCCCAATATATCATGAGGATTCACCTTCTTTATCTTGGCTTTTTACAGGTAGTGCGAGCGCCAGAATAAGTAATACTGCAATGACAATTCCCGGATGGATGTGGACAACTTGAAGTAATACAAACATAATAATAGTCATAATAATTGTTAATACCCAACCCAAACCTTTTCCAGCTTTTTGTATAAATTGCCATGTCAAAACAGCCATCATCATTCCAACAACTGCTATAACCGCTGCTGTCATCCCTTTTACCCAATCAAATTCACTAATCCCCGATAGTGTCCTTAATAATATAATAAGTAAGATTACTGTGGGGATAACAGAAGCAATCAAAGAATTAAGCATACCTATCCAACCAGAGACCCGATAACCGATATATCCTGCAAGTTTGGTTGCAACTGGACCTGGTAATGTATTTGCAATCGCTAAAATATCACTAAACTCTTCATCATCCATCCATTGATATTTCTGGACTACTTCTTTTTGAATTAATGGTATAGAGGCTGGACCTCCTCCAAATCCAAGCATCCCTACCCGGAAGAATGCAATAAAAACGTTCCAATGTTTTTTCATTACGCCATTTCCTTCTTTGCTCAAATAATTATTATCAACTAAAGGATACCATATTTACTTCATTATCTATAGTTACCTATAGTTTGTTCAACTAGTTGAAATTCTACTGTTTTTTATATTATTGGTAAAGGAATGTATCCATTGTTTCTTTATGCGTAAATGAAAAAATATTAATTTTTAATGCATCTAATGGAGTTTTTAGTGGAGTAATTAGAAATTAGATGGAGTAGGTCCAATGTGCGTGTAGATGTTCCATCATCATTTTTTTCGCGTTGGTTTCTTGGTGTGTTTTTATTGCTTCATAAATTTTCATGTGTTCTTCAAAACACTTGACTGAATCTACCGTTTCCCATTTTTGGTAAAGTGCATCTTGAACCAAATCATGAAGGCTTTGATAAACATGCTCAATAACATGATTATTGGATGCTACAATAATTGCATGATGAAATAATTCATCGGCTTGCATAAAAGATGTCTTCTGGTCGATTGCTTGCCGTTGTAAATAAATTGCTTCCTCCATTTGTATAAGATTTTGTTTACTCGCAAAACAAGCTGCTCTTCCCGCCATTTCTACTTCTAACATAAAACGAAAGTCCAGCAATTCTTTTGAACAATTATTATCTAGCAAGGACGCAATCACATACGCATCAGCAAGTTGGTTCACTCTCAATTGTTTTACAAACACGCCAATCCCCATTCGCTTTTCAACAATCCCCATATCTTCTAAGGTGTTCAAAGATTCACGAATGGATGAACGACCAACATGAAGTAATTCCATAAATTCTCTTTCTGACGGTAATTTATCACCAATCTTATATCGTCCATTTTTTAATTGCTGAACAATATATTCTGTTACCGTAGCACTTATTTTCTTTGACATCCAAGCCCCTCCCCTAAGCAAACCAATTACCTTTATAGAATAGCTTTTCCATACTGTTATTTATTCTTACTTTTTATGTTAGGTTATATAACATATATTTTAAAGGGAATTTTCAAAAAAATCAATCCAACTTCCGACTTATAACAGAAAAGAACAAACAATGTCTCATTTAATCAACATCTAAACACACAAAAAGAGCCAATCACATTTAAACGCAATTGACTCAAACTCAACTTATCTTATTCTGGTAAAACGGCTCTTGTAGTCATTTCCCATTCATGAATCTCATATGTACGTGCACCTTTAACAACATATGGATCTTCTTTCGCTATTGACTCAGCTATAGCTAAATCTCCCGCTATATAAATGACCATACCACCAAAACCATCAACAAATCTTCCCTTTGCAAATACGTGACCTTCTGCATCTTTCTTCGCTAAATAATCAAGATGATCCTGACGATATTGTTTACTTTTCTCTTCATCTAACATTGGTAATAGCACCACAAAATATTTCATCTCATCCCTCCTCAGCTAGTATTATACTATATTTCTTGTCCAAATATTGATTAAAAAGTTCAAACAAAAAAGTTTCTAATAGAAAATATAATGAATTCTTTTTTGAAAAATTTTTATCAATGAGTGGCTGGTAAGCCTCCCGTTTACTTGGTAAAACCGGGGGCTCACCTAAACCTTCCTCCCACAAGAACCTAACTATATTTATTATATTAATCACAATCATCGTTCTTTTTTTATTAAATCGTTGTTAAGCTCCGACATCAATCAACGACATCAACTTCATACTGTCGCAACCAATGATCAATTTGACAAAGATGCGCAATCAACTGTGGACCACGCATTAATTGACCATACCACGGATTCTTAAATTCTTTCCCTTCGCTTTTTACAATCGCTTCTACTTTTTCTTTTTTCATAAATTCAAATAATCTCGCATTCGGATCAACAAGTATTCGATTCATCCATTGACTTACTTGCTCTGTATATTCTGGTTGGAAAGTTCGAGGATAAGGACTCTTTTTTCGATAAAGCACTTCGTTTGGTAGAATACCTTCCATCGCCTTACGTAAAATTCCTTTCTCATGACCGTTTACCATTTTGATATCCCATGGAATGTTCCAGACATATTCAACAAGACGATGATCTGCATATGGCACACGTACTTCCAAACTCGCTCCCATACTCATTCTGTCCTTACGATCTAACAATTGAGACATAAACCATTGCATATTTAAATAAAATAGCTCTCTACGCCTTGCATCTACTTTATTTTCACCATCTAAACGAGGTGTTTCAGCTATCGTAGATTGATATTGTTCTTGTACATAACTCTCTAAATCTAATTTTTTCTTCCAATCTCCATGCAGTAAATCAATTCTGGAATCTAAAGAACGTATCCAAGGAAAATTATCGCCAGCTGCAGTTGGATCATGGAACCATGGGTATCCTCCAAATATTTCATCTGCACATTCTCCAGATAAAGCTACTGTGGTATGTTGTTTAATTTGTCGGCAAAACCAAAGCAACGAAGAATCAATATCTGCCTGGCCCGGCTGATCACGAACCTCTACCGCTGCTTTTAGTAAAATCGCAAGCTCCTGACCTGCAATAATCTCATCATGATGGTCTGTGGAGAAACCTTCTACCATTTTTTCAATCCAAGCACGATCGCTGGAAGGCTGAAATTTACTCTTCTCGAAATGCTGTTCATTTCCTTGATAATCAATGGAAAATGTCGTTAATGGTCCATAACCTTTTTCTTTATAATAATTTGCTGCGATTGCTGTTATCGCACTGGAATCTAAGCCACCTGATAAGAAAGTAGAAACTGGAACATCCGCTACGAGTTGCCGTTGCACTGCATCTACAAAGAGTTCTCTGACTCTTTCAGCAGTTTCATCTTCCGTATCCGTATGATGATCACTTACCATATTCCAATATCTCCATACTTTTAAACCATGCTTTGAGAAAGTTAAAGAATGTGCCGCCCTTAGTTCATCAATGTCTTTAAATAACCCATGACCAGGTGTACGCGATGGTCCCAGACCAAAAATTTCTGATAGTCCCGTACGGTCAACTTTTGTAGAAATATCCGGGTGAGCTAAAACTGCTTTTAACTCTGAACCAAAAATAAATCCTTTTCCTTTCTCTGCATAGAATAAAGGTTTCACTCCTAATCGATCACGTGATATAAAGAGTTGTTCTTTCTCTTCATCCCAAATTCCAAATGCAAAAATACCATTAAAATGGTCCACACACGCTTCTTTCCATTCAATATAACTTGTTAATAATACTTCTGTATCGGATGTTGTAGAAAATGTATACCCTCTTTTTAGAAGCTCTTTACGAAGATCTTCTGTATTATATAATTCCCCGTTATAACAAACTGTATATGTTACCCCTTTGACAGTCTTACTCATTGGTTGCTTTCCGCCCTCTAAGTCTACAACCGACAAGCGTTTATGGCCGAAACCTATATGCCCTTTCGTCCAAAGTTGTGTATCATCTGGACCGCGTAGTGATAACGTATCCGTCATTTTTTCTAATACAGACCGTTGTTCGTCTGCTATTTTACCCCAATTCACAAAACCTGTAATTCCACACAAATCCAATCACCCTTTCTAATGGACCTTAGGCCTCCTACACATTTTATGCGTCAGTGCCCATGAAGTGATTAGAAATCCATTATTCTTACTTTAAATAGAATTTTATGAAGTAAATTTGGGATTTAAGAGCCGCTACATAAAAAGGCAGGAAAAATCATTTTCTAATGATTCTTCCCACCATTCAAATAGTATCTAGAAATTACTTTATATAGATATTATCTTTTTCTCCGACAATTACAGTGGTGGCCATATCAATAAATAAACCTGTTTCAATTACGCCTACAATCGATTTAATCTCTTTATTTAATTTGTCCGGATGCGGAATGACTTTAAATGGACAATCTAGTATATAATTTCCGTTATCGGTAACTAACGTTTCTTCTCCATTAACACGAAGCTTCGGAACACAACCTAATTTAGAAATCTCATTCGCAGTTCGATGCCATGAGAAAGGAAGAACTTCAACAGGAAGAGAAAATTCTCCTAATGTATCCACTACTTTTGATTGATCGACAATAATCACAAACTCTTTTGCTGCCTGTGCTATTACCTTTTCACGAAAAAGCGCTGCTCCTCCTCCTTTAATCAAATGATTATTAGTATCTACTTCATCTGCTCCGTCAATCGTTATGTCTAATTCTTTCACATTCGAGAAATCAGTAAGCGGTATTCCTGCTTCTTCTGCCCACGTTGCTGTTTGATTTGAGGATGGAACTCCTTCAATTTTCAGTCCATCTTGCTGAATACGTTCGCCTAGTGAACGAATCATCCAATATACAGTGGATCCTGATCCTAATCCTACTTTCATTCCGTCCTTCACCATGGTTGCTGCTTTTTCTCCAACTGCTTTTTTTAATTTATCTTGCTCATTCACCGATAGTTACCTCCTCATTATGTATACGTAACCATTATAGCTTAAAAGGCGAAGAAGTTAAATTTGTATATGCATCAAACGAGGGGATTTGGTTTCGCAGAAAATCATGTCTATCATAAAAGATATGGAAGTTTTTAACTATTAAACTAAATCTCTTCTAAATTTAAGTACGATTGCTCCAGGTTCTTGCTCGATATTAGAATGAATTTCTTCTTTAAAAACAAAATCACGCGCTTCATAAAATGGAATTCCTTTCATATTTCCTTTTTGGACAGTTACATATTGCTCAATGGCACCTAATTGTTTTTGTTGCTCCGTCACTGCTTCGAGTATTTTTGTCCCAATCCCCTCATTTCTACGAGTAGGATTCAAGTAAAGAACGTAAAGCCAACCAGTTTGATCCGTCGTCATGCCGCCCCCTCCTGCACCAATTACAATATCATCCTCAAGCGCAACAAAATAACCGCCCCATGAATGACTAAATTGTGTTACTTCTTTGCTTATACGTTCTTCGTTATAATATTCTTCGCATTTTTCTTCGATAAGGTCATCGGATAATATTTCTTTTGATACATCACGGTAGCCAGCTCTACATACTGAGATAATTCCTTCAACATGTTTTTCATTTGCAAGTTCGATATGAATCATTTTTTCACCTACTAGTTTAGTATTATAATTTATTTCTAATACAAAGAAAAAACCCCACCAACGCAGGGTTTTTTCTTCATAAAATTATTCCACAGTTTGTGGAGTGTCTTCTGTTACTCCAACTTCATGCCATGCATAATTCCAATCAGTAGCGATTGAATATCCAACCACTCTCTCGTTAGCTGGAGAAAGAACAGCACGATAAACAGTTGGGAATACTGGAATATCCTTAACCATTAATTCTTGCCACTCTTTATACACTTCTTGACGATGTGCAACATCTATTGACTCTGGTTCATTACCTTCTGTAATTAAAGCTGTGCTTTCTTCACTCTCATAACGAGGATAGTTAAATGGCGCTTCTGCTCCGTATAATCCTGAAGGATCAACATCAGATCCAGTAGACCAAGCACCTTGGTAGATATCAATATCAGGATCATCTGCTTCGACACGATCATAGAAAGAGTTAAATTCATGTAAACGACCTTCTAACAATTGCACTTTCAAACCAACTTGTTCCCAAGCTTGGATATAGTAGTTTGCAATCGGTTCAGCGGTGTCTCCACCTTCCATAGAAGCAAAGTTAATTACCAACTCTTCTCCATCAGGAGTTTCACGGAAACCATCATCATTGGTATCTTTATAACCAGCATCTTCAAGAATTTGTTTTGCTTGTTCTGGATCATATGCCGGTACTTCGATATCTGAATTATGATAATCTGGATATGCTGGACCAATTAATGTAGTAGCTTTCCAACGTAAGCCATTATAGAAACGTTCACCAACTGCATCATTATCAACTGCATGCCACATTGCTTTACGTAATTCTACATCTGCCATTTTGGCATCCGGATCCATCTCAACTTTATCTTCATCTGCATTCCATTTTCCTAGTTTAAATCCAATATAAGTATATGCATTATCAATTCTTCCTAAAAATTCCACATTTGTCATTGTCTCAGCAACATCTGGATATTGATCAGTCGGGAACGAATCCACTATATCAACTTCACCAGTTTCTAAAGCTTGAGCAGCTGTTGTAGATGCAACTACTTTTAATGTTAGCTCATCAAGTTTTGGTGCACCTTGCCAATAATCTTCGTTAGCTGAGTAAGATACAGATTCACCTGGTACGATAGACTCTACTTTAAATGGCCCCATACCAATTGGGTTTTTACGTACTGCGTCAGCTTCTTCCATTTCCGCAACTGGAATATCTTCAAAGATATGTTTCGGAGTAGCATATGCCCAAATACCACCAGCTAATAATGATGGGGAAGCTACTTTATAATTGATTTCTAATGTTTTCTCATCGATTACTTTAATTCCTGAAATTGTATCTGACTCACCAGCGTGATATTCTTGCATACCTTCAATATTTTGGAAGCTCGAATCGTAGCGAATACCAGTATAGTCAGGATGCCCAATTATTTCATAAGAATATGCCCAATCCTCTGCTGTTACCGGCTCACCATCATGCCAATTTACATTATCACCAATCGTGAACGTAAATGTTTTGTTTTCATTACTTGTTTCAAATGTTGCTGCTCCATCTTGAGTATAACTATAATTTTCATCAATACTTAATAAAGATTCGTCAAATATTTGAAGAATTTCTGCGTCAGGAGCACCCGAATAAAGGTTCCAACTTAATGTACCTTCAAATACTGTATCTGTTACTAAACCATATGTTAAAGAACCGCCATCCATTGCTTCTCCTGCATCTGTTTTAGCTACAGAGAAGTCTTCAATGGAATAAATGCCATCTTCAGCACCACTCTCACCTTCACCTTCAGACCCTTCTTCAGTTCCTTCTCCAGAGTCACTTCCCTCTGACCCTTCATCAGAACCACCACTATTACAAGCAGCTAATACCAAAAGAAGCATTAACATGATTGCGAGCAATAGCTTACTTAACTTTACTTTCTTCATCCTCATAACCTCCCTTTTTTATCCCTTACCTCGCCGGATTTTTAATTTTCCGACTTATATACTAAACACCAACCTAACGAATGATTGATGTAAGTAACAAAATTCTCTACCCTCGTCGTTGACGAGCATCAGCAGCCCGTTTTAATGCTTCACCAACATTTCTTACAGAAAGCATCAATAGAAATATTAATACTGCTGGCGGAACCCAAATCCACCATCTAAATTCAAGTGTTTGTGGATTTGTAGCATAACTTAGTAAAGTACCTAAACTAGGTGTACTTTCAGGAAATCCAAATCCTAAGAAGGACAGTCCGGATTCGAGACCTATGTTTGACGCAAGATTTAACGTCATTGTAACAATGATTAATGAAGCTATATTAGGTAAGACTTGCTTAAATATAATATTAAAATTGGATGTCGCTAACGTCTTTGAAGCTTGAGCATAATCTAATTCCTTTTCTTGTAAAGCCTTCGACCGTATGAGTCTGGCTATTCCCATCCACGAAAATGCTGCCATAATTAATGAAAATGTGATCGTATTATAATCTGGAACAATTGCAACAAATACGATTATAATAAACAAGAATGGCAATACATTAAAGAAGTCTAAAATACGCATCATGACGTTATCTACGTGTCCACCGAAGTAACCTGATACAAGACCGTACGTAATACCAAATACTCCACTAATAAGTGTTACTAATAAACCAATTACTAATGAATTTCTTGTACCAATGATTAGTTGCCCAAACACATCTCTCCCACCATAATCAGTACCTAATATAAATTGACTACTTGGAGGTTCATGAATAGCAAACAAATCAACTCGAACAATTTCACTTTGATCTAGAAATAAAGATAGACCAAATACAAATAACGTTACTAACATAAAAAATATCAAAGATACAAGCGCTAATTTATCACGATATAGTTCTTTTAGTAATATGTTTATCGTTGAAGGACTTTTGGTTTGTTCGATTTCCTTCATATTCTGAATTTCCATCTTTTTTCACCTCAGTGTGATCAAGTTTACTTAATACGAATTCGCGGATCGACGATACTTAAAATAATATCTGATAATAATGCGCCTAAAATATTAGCTACTCCAAAGAGTAAAACAATTGTATTAGCTACACTAAAATCACGCTGTGTAATTGATTCTAAGAATAGTACACCCATTCCGGGATAACTAAAAATCCTCTCCACAAAGACCGTACCAGTAATTAATAACGTTATTTCCCACCCAAAGAATGCTGCGATTGGTAATAATGAATTACGGAAAATATGTTTGTTATATACTCTTCCTTCAGTTGCTCCTTTTGCTCTTGCAGTTATAATAAAATCTCTCTGCTTCGTATCTATAATCTCACTTCGCAAATATTGAACAGTAGATACAACTTGAATGAGAGCCATTGATAAACCAGGTAAGAAAGCATGATGGAACTTACTAACATAATATTGGAATGATCCAGGTTCTAGACCAGGTTGAACACTACCACTCGTTGGTAGCCAACCAAGATAATACCCAAAAATCCACAACATGACGAGCGCAAAAATAAATAATGGTGTCGCAAAGCCAACATACGTGTACCCAGAAATGCCTTGATCTAATAAACTATCATTGTAACGTCCACTTATAATTCCTAATGGTAATGCAATTAAATATGTAAATATTAATGTAACGATAGAAAGAATAATTGTATTTTCCATTCGTTGGCCAATTAATTCAGTAACCGGCATCTTAAATCGGAAAGATTGCCCAAAGTCCCCCTGCATAATCCCTGCTACCCAATCTTTATACTGAATATACCAAGGATCATTTAATCCTAGACGTTCTCTTTGCTCAGCAATTGTAGCTGGATCGACATTTGGATCTAATAGACCTGATAAAGCATCTCCTGGCATCATTTGAGCCATCAAGAAAACTAAAACACTCAACACGATAATTTGAGGAATTGTTATTAGTAAACGGCGTACTGTAAATTTCCACATAGCTGAATCAACCTTTCTGTTGTGGCAGAGCAACTTTATGACTATCAGAGATAGACTGTAAATTGAACGCTAATCCTGCTTGATCAAAGTAATCATCATACGCGTTGTTATACTCGTCTAAAACTTTATTCCGATACTTGAATTGCTCTTCTCGATTTCTTGGATTTATATCAGGAATTGCTGCAATAAGTCTTTTTGTATAAATATGCTGAGGACTCTCAAAAATATCATTTCTAGTCCCTTGCTCTACATACCTACCTTTATACATAATTGAGATATCATCGCACATATGTTTTACAATCCCTAAATCATGACTGATAAACAAATAGGTCAGGTTGAGTTCACTTTGTATATCTTTCAAAAAGTTTAATACTTGTGCTTGTACAGATACATCAAGAGCAGATACTGGTTCATCCGCTATGATTAATTTTGGTTTTAGAGCGATTGCTCTTGCCACTCCAATACGTTGTCTTTGTCCCCCAGAAAATTCATGAGGATACTTATAAATACTATCCGGACTTATGCCCACAATCTCTAATAAACCTTGCACTCTCATAATTTCTTCTTTTTTGGTTAGTTTTTCAAAATTCCTAATTGGTTCAGCAATAATATCAATAACCCGTTTTCTAGGATTCAAAGACGAATATGGATCCTGAAAAATCATTTGTACATCTTTTCTAAAAGCTTTATCTTTGCTTTTCTGACTTGTAATATCTTTTCCATTAAAGAAAATTTGTCCACCGGTAACTTCCTCTAGTCCGATAATCGCTCTACCGGTAGTAGATTTCCCTGATCCGGATTCACCTACTAATCCATAAGTTTTTCCTTCTTCTAGTTGAAAAGAGACCCCATCAACCGCTCTTATATGATCTACTGTACGGTTAAATATTCCGCCTTTAATTGGAAAATAGACTTTTAGATCTTTTACCTCAAGAAATGCCATTGGATTGTTCCTCCTTGTTTTCCTCTGGGAAGTAAAAATTCTCATAGCAAGTACATCGAACAAAGTGACCTGGCTCTACTTCATGTAGTTCCGGATTCTCTTCATGTGCAAATTCATCAATCCATGGAATTCGAGCAGCAAAACGACAACCTTTTCTCGGTAAATTTTTTAAATTTGGTACGATACCTTGTATAACATGAAGTTTATCTTCCCCTTCTTGGGGTACAGAGTGTAATAAAGACTTTGTGTAAGGATGTAACGGATTCTCGAACAACGTGTGTACTTCCGCTACTTCAACAATTTGACCAGCATACATTACTGCGACACGATCTGCCATTTCGGCAACTACACCTAGATCATGAGTGATCAACACAATTCCCGCATGGATTTTTTCCTTTAAATCCCGAATCAAGTCTAGTATTTGAGCTTGAATGGTTACATCTAATGCTGTTGTAGGCTCATCAGCAATCAATAATTGTGGTTCATTCGCAATTGCAATTGCGATAATAACTCTTTGTCGCATACCACCAGATAACTCATGAGGAAATTGTTCATACACATTTTTAGGTCTTGGTATTCCAACCATATCAAGTAGTTCTATAACTTTATTTTTCCGTTCATTTTGTCCCATTTTTTTATGAAGTAAAAGAACTTCTTCAATTTGTTTACCTATAGGCATCAGTGGATTTAATGCAGTTAGTGGATCTTGGAAAATCATCGCCATCTCATCTCCACGCATTTGATCCAAATTAGACTTCGACATTGTTACGATATCTTTATTATTTAAGAGAATTTCTCCTTCGATTTTTGCTCGATTATGTAAACGCATAATAGAAAACGCCAGTGCGCTTTTTCCTGATCCAGACTCACCAACAATTCCTAACACTTCATTTTTATTAAGTGTAAGACTAACATCATCTACTGCTGCATAATATTCACTTTCAATACGAAAAGATGTTTTTAAGTTTTTAATCTTCAACAGCTCATTACTCAATCTTAATCCCCCTAATGAAATTAATTTATATATATATATGTCTAGAATCTATTGGACGGCTACAAATTTCATCAGGATAATACCAACTTAAACGCACGCTCTATAATTATAAGAACTTGCGATAAAATCTACTATCCTTTGATTTTTTATTGTTGTGATTTTTCTAATAATTCACATCAAATTTTATGTTTGATTTACTTACTTATTAATTTTAAATTTGAGGCAATTTATTCATCCCGAAATATAAACGTAAACAAATCTTAATATATTATGAAATTATAGTTCATAATTTTTAGAAAAGCAATAAGTTTTGATAAAAATTAACATTGGTAATTTACAAAAAATTATGCATGAATTCCTACAATGCTTTACTATCAAGGTGTTTCACAATTTCTTTTATATGGAAATTTTTAATTTTTTCACTACAGAAAAGTGTCGTTTTATAATATTAACCCTCCCAAAATATTACAAATTTCGTCTTAACTTGAAACTCATTTCTTAAAATCAATTAAATTTTCTTATATACGGAAAAAGTCTTTCAACCTTCTTTCTAGGTCAAAAGACTTTTTCTTTTACAATGCAACATATGCTTTTTCGTACTTATTATCGATATGACTGGATAGATGTTGTATTTTTTGCATATTACTGATGTCCAAGTTACCTCCACTAACGATAACACCACAATGTCTAGATGAAATGGAGTCATTATGTGCAAACAATGCAGCTAGAGCTGCGGCACCAGCACCTTCCATTAACGTCTTATTTCTTTCCAACATGTAAATGATCGCTGAAGCAATTTGTTCATCGTTAACTGTAACAATGTCATCAACATAAGAGCGAATAAGTGGCAATGTCAATTCACCTGGCTGTTTTACTGCAATTCCTTCTGCTATTGTCGATACATTTGATAAAGAATGCGCTTGGCTCGAATGATAGCTTCGATGCATCGCAGCTGCACCTTCAGCCTGTACGCCTATTACTTTGATATTTCTATTCACATGTTTGGCAGCAACTGCAATGCCACTTATTAATCCCCCACCACCAATTGGCACAATAATTGTATCAATTCGGTCCTCTTGACGAAGTAATTCCATTGCTATCGTCCCTTGACCAGCCATAATATCATAATCATCAAAAGGGTGAATATAAGTAGCACCAGTTACTTTTTGATGTTGAAGTGAAGCTTCATAGGCTTCTTGAAAGCTTTCACCAACAAGGTTTACTGTTGCCCCATAATTTCTTGTTGCATTAATTTTTGCTAATGGTGTTCCTTCCGACATAAAAATCGTTGCCTTAACACCTAATTTTGCTGCTGCATGAGCTACTCCTTGCGCATGATTTCCAGCTGAAGCAGTAATTACTCCGTGTTGTAATTCTTCATTTGACAGTTGCATTAATTTATAACTTGCTCCTCGAAATTTAAACGCTCCAGTTTTTTGCTGATTTTCCATTTTACAGTACACATGCTTACCAACAATATCATCCGTTGTATGTGATGTTACTAATGGTGTACGATGAACAATCGGTGTTAATTTCTTCATTGCTTGGTATACTTTTTCACCATTTAAGCGATCCCCAAGACAACTCACTCTCCTTCTATTCTGTAACGATAAAGTAAATCCTAGTTTGCAGATTCATAGGATGCAATCTTCTCTTCTTTTAATAAGGTTAACGCTATATCATCCCAACCATTAATTAATTTCTCACGTTGGTATGGAGTAATATCAAAAGATGTCGTTGTTCCATCAGAGGCTTGAATAATTTGCTGCTTTAAATCAACATCTAACGTTAACCCCTTTTCTGCTTTATGCATCCACGACTTCACTTGCTGCTCATCCATCTTAATAACTAATATGCCATTTTTTAACGCATTATTATAAAAAATATCCGCAAAGTCTGGCGCAATAATGACTTTAAATCCATAATCGGCAAGAGCCCACGGGGCATGTTCCCTACTTGACCCACATCCAAAATTATCACCAGCAACCAAAATGGTAGCATCCTTATAATTAGGATCATTTAAGACAAAGTCACTTCGCTCTGTTCCATCATCATTAAATCTCCAATGAAAAAATAGAAACTGTCCAAAACCAGTTCGTTCAATTCGTTTTAAAAATTGTTTTGGAATGATTTGATCTGTGTCTACATTAGCTCTATTTAATGGACAAACCTTTCCACTATGAAATTCCAATGGTTCCATTTCTTTTCCCTCCTAACTTGGGACGCCTGTATACGATCTTACATCAACAAAATGTCCTTCTATTGCTGCAGCTGCAGCCATTTCTGGACTCACGAGATGTGTTCTAGCTCCGTTTCCTTGTCTGCCTTCAAAATTCCGGTTGGAAGTGGAGGCGCATCTACCTCCAGCTGGCACAATGTCATCATTCATTCCTAAGCACATGCTACAACCTGAATTTCTCCATTCAAATCCAGCATCGATAAATACTTGATCTATCCCTATTTCTTCGGCTTTTTGTTTTACTAGAAAGGATCCAGGAACCACCATGGCACGAATACCAGCTTTCACTTTTTTCCCTTTCACAATTGCTGCGGCTTTTTTTAAGTCACTTAATCTCGAGTTTGTGCATGAACCAATGAATACATGGTCTACTTCAATAGATGTCATCAATTGGTTTTCTTTTAACCCCATGTATTCCAATGCACGTTCTACTTCATCTGGATAACTTGCTTTTTCAATCGAAGGTGTAGTGGAGCTAATAGGTACACACATACTCGGATTTGTTCCCCATGAAACTTGGGGTTCAATTTCATTCGCATGAATGGTGACCGTATGATCATAGACAGCTTCTTCATCTGTAGCTAATTGTATCCATTCAGCTGCTAATACTTCATATGCGTCTCCATCGGGAACCATTTCGCGCCCTCGTAGGTAGTCTACTGTAGTTTGATCTGGACTAATCAAACCTGCTCTAGCACCTGCTTCAATGGACATGTTACAGATTGTCATTCTTTCTTCCATAGACATTTTACGAATCGCGTCTCCGGTATATTCCATGACATAACCAGTACCAAATTGAACACCAAACTTTGCAATAATCGCTAAAATTAAATCTTTTGCAGTAACGCCTAACCCGAGTTCACCAATAACTTTTACATTTAATGTCTTTGGTTTGTCTTGCCAAATAGTTTGTGTTGCTAAAACATGTTCAACTTCACTTGTACCTATCCCAAATGCCAAAGCGCCAAAAGCTCCATGTGTTGACGTATGACTGTCTCCACATACAATTGTTTTCCCCGGTTGCGTAAGGCCAAGTTGCGGCCCAATAACGTGTACAATTCCTTGATCTGGATGGTACATATCAGCAAGTTTTATTCCAAATTCTTCACAATTTTTCTTCAGTGCTTCCATCTGCTTTTTAGATATTTCATCTTTAAATGATTCTCTATTTATAGTTGGAACGTTATGGTCCATAGTTGCAAAGGTTAAGTCAGGTCGACGAACCTTTCGATTATTTAAACGAAGTCCCTCAAAAGCTTGAGGAGAAGTTACTTCATGAACCAAATGTTGGTCAATATAAAGAAGACTTGGCTTGCCCTCTTCTTCATGAACAATATGTTTTTCCCATATCTTTTCGAAAATAGTTTGTGGTTTCTGCATGTCTTACACCTCCATCCTATACATACGAGTTGCATATAGAATCTGAAATACTTTTTGTTGTTACATTTTCCAATACTGCTTCTGTCATTTGTTTCGTACCCACTTGTATTCCACCTGGTATATGAATATCTGCAGTGTGAAAACCTTGTAATAAGCAATCATTTACCGCACGTTCTATTTCTTTTGCTTCATCTACTAAACCAAAAGAATGTTCTAGCATTAGTGCAGCGGATAAAATCATCGCTAATGGATTGGCAATTCCATCTCCAGCAATATCAGGTGCTGATCCATGAACAGGTTCATATAAACCAAGTCCATCAGCACGTAAACTTGCTGATGGAAGCATTCCTAAAGATCCGGTAAGCACTGATGCTTCATCACTCAAAATGTCACCAAATAAATTCTCTGTTACGATGACATCAAAGGCACTTGGCTGTGTAACAAGCTTCATGGCAGCTGCATCAACAAGTAGATGCTCTACGGTAACATCTGGATAATCTATAGACTTTTCCTCTACAATTTCTCTCCATAACTTACTAGATTCTAAAACATTTGCTTTATCAACGGACGTAAGATGTTTTCTTCTAATTCGTGCAGCTTCAAATCCACGTTCTACAATCCGTTCAATTTCTTCCCGAGAGTAACGAAGTGTATCAACTACCCCTCCATCAGTTGTTCGTTCACTTGGTGTGCCAAAATAAATTCCACCAGTTAATTCTCGAATAATTAACATATCTGCCTGATTTACAATTTCTTCTTTCAATGGTGATGCATATAATAAGGAAGAAATTGTTTTAACTGGTCGTAAATTGGCAAAAAGTCCAAGTTGTTTTCGAATTCCTAATAATCCTTTTTCCGGTCGTAAATGAGATGGGTTGGCGTCCCATTTGGGACCGCCAACAGCTCCCATTAGAATTGCATCTGCTTTTAAACAGGCATCTACTGTTTTATCAGGCAATGGTGTACCATATTCATCTAAGGCACTTCCCCCAATCGCATGTTCTTCAAATGTAAAACGATAATTATATTCACTTGCTATCGCTGTTAATACTTGTTTAGCAGAATCAATAATCTCTCTACCTATTCCATCACCAGGAAGCAAAATGATATGTTTCTCCATTTCTTTTTCCTCCTTTATGACTCATAGACAAGTCGAGTTAAATTTGCTTTCTTCTGAACATAATAACGATTTACTGCCTGTATAAACGCAACTGCTGATGCCTGTAATACATCCTGAGCAGATCCTCTGCCATTTATTGTCTGGCCATTAATGATAATTTGAACATGGGATTCAGCCAAGGCGTCTTTACCGCCGCCAACCGAATTAATTTGATAATCTACCAATGTGATATCTTCTGCAATCAAGTAATTTATCGTTTTATATAACGCTTCAACACTGCCATTTCCTTGTTGTGTCGCTTCAATTAGTGATCCATTCGGAGATTCTAAGATAACATTTGCTTTAGGAGTGTCGGCAGTATCATAAGAAACTCCAAATTGAATTAACTTGTATTTATCTACTACGGTTGAATCTGTTTTGATATCCATCAAAATGGTATATAAATCATCATCCGTTACTTCTTTCTTTTGATCTGTTAGTAGTTTAAATTGGTCAAATGCCGTTTTTAACTCTTCTTCTGATAGTTCTACACCGAATTCTTTTAATTTATCTTTAAACGCATGCCTGCCTGAATGTTTTCCAAGAAATAGTGTATTAGAGGATACTCCTACCATTTCAGGGGTAATAATCTCATATGTCTCGGTATTTTTTAAGACACCATCTTGATGAATGCCTGATTCATGAGAAAAGGCATTTCTTCCTATTACCGCCTTATTTGCTTGCACATACATGCCTGTTAGTTTTGCTACCAAGTCACTCGTACGTTTCGTCTCTTTCAAATTTAATCCTGTTTCAAACGGATAATAATCGGAACGAATTTTTAACGCGACAGCCACCTCTTCTAAAGCAGCATTTCCTGCTCGTTCACCAATACCATTGATTGTTCCTTCTACTTGTGTAGCTCCATTTTCCACAGCGGCTATTGAATTAGCTACTGCCATTCCAAGGTCATTATGACAATGGCAGGATAAAGCGACTCGATCAATGTTCGGAACTGTTTCTTTGATAAATCGAAATAATTTCCCATATTCTTCTGGGGTTGTATACCCAACCGTATCCGGAAGATTAATTACGGTTGCTCCAGCTTCAATCACTTTCTCGATAATTTGTGCTAAGAAATTCCAATCTGAACGAGTTGCATCCTCAGCCGACCATTCAATTTCATCAAATCGTTCTTTCGCATAAGCGACCATGTTAACCGCAGTTTCAATCACTTGTTCCGGTGATTTCTTCAATTTGTAAGTCATATGAATTGGTGATGTCGCTAAGAAAATATGAATCGCTGGTTTCTCTGCCCCTTTTAGCGCTTCATAAGCTGTATCAATATCAGATTTAACCGTACGAGCAAGCGCAATAACTGAAGATTTCTTGATCGTTGAGGCAATTTGTTTTACCGATTCAAAATCCCCTTTGGAGGAAGCAGGAAAACCTGCCTCCATCCGATCTACACCATATTTTTCAAGTTGCTTTGCAATCTCAAGTTTTTCTGCTTTATTCAAATTAACTCCTGGAGACTGTTCCCCATCTCGAAGTGTTGTATCGAAAATCTTAATTCGGGACATGGACATTCACATCCTTTTTCTTAGAATTAATTGGCTGTTTAACAAAAGGCATTAACTCACGTAACTCCCTTCCCACAGTTTCAATTTGATGACTATTTTCTCTGCGATTAATCGCATTGAATTGTGGTCTACCAGCCTGATTTTCCAAAATCCAACCTTTAGCGAAAGAGCCGGTTTGAATATCATCAAGGATAGATTTCATACGCTCTTTAGTTTGATCATCTACCACACGTGGACCCGATACAAAATCTCCCCACTGTGCTGTATCCGAAATAGAATAGCGCATATTTTCTAATCCACCTTCATAGAGGAGATCAACAATTAATTTCATCTCATGAAGACATTCAAAATATGCTACTTCTGGTTGATACCCAGCATCTGTTAATGTTTCAAACCCAGCTTTGATAAGACTGGTAACTCCTCCACATAACACTGCTTGCTCGCCAAATAAGTCTGTCTCTGTTTCTTCTTGAAAACTTGTTTCGAGTACTCCCGCTCTTGCAGCACCAATTCCTTTTGAGTAGGCAAGGGCTACTTCTTTTGCTTCACCAGTATAATCTTGTTCAACACCGTATAGCGCAGGTACTCCAGCTCCATCTTCAAACGTTCGACGAACTAAATGCCCAGGCCCTTTTGGTGCAACCAAGAATACATCAACATTCGCTGGAGGTACAATTTGCGTGAAGTGAATATTAAATCCATGTGCGAATACAAGCGCATTCCCTTGTTCAAGATTATCTTTAATGCTTTCTTCATACACTTTTGGTTGCATTTCATCCGGAAGTAGTACCATGACAACATCTGCCTGACTACTTGCTTCTGCTACTGATAAAACATTAAAGCCATCTTCTTCTGCTTTTTGCTGTGACTTCCCTGGACGTAATCCAACTACGACATCATAACCAGAATCCCTTAAATTCATCGCATGAGCATGCCCCTGTGAACCATATCCGATAATTGCAATCTTCTTGTTTTTTAATACTCCATCTTGAATATCTTTTTCATATAATACTTTAGCCATTTTAATCTCCCTCTCCATTTAAAATTATTTAAAATTTATGTTCAAAAAGTGAATTAACCTTTTGCTACTAAATTAAAATCACTGTTGGATTGTTCTGGCTGCTGACCTCTTAAGAATGCAGTTAAACCAGTTTTAGTAAGTTCCTTGATACCATAAGGTCGTAATAAGGCAATTAATGCATCGACTTTATCTGGTTTACCAGTTACTTGAATGATTAAGCTATCTTTACTTACATCGATTACTGCTGCTCGGAATGGTGTAATAATACTTTGTATTTCTGCTCTTGTTTGATTGGTTCCGACTACTTTTATTAGAGCTAACTCTCTAGCAACTAGCGCTTTGTCAGTTACATCCATTACTTTTAATACATCGATTTGTTTATTTAATTGTTTGGTTAGTTGTTCTAATTTCTGTTTGTCATTAATCTCAACAACGAACGTCATTTTGGATATTCCTTCCGTTTCTGATGCTCCTACAGAAATACTTTCAATATTGAATTGCCTTTTATGAAGCATTCCAGTAATACGGTTCAGGACTCCTCCTCGATCCTGTACAGTAGCGATGATAATTCTTTTCATCTTCTCACTCCAATCATTTCTTGAATCCCTGTACCTGGAGCAATCATTGGATAAACAGATGTTTTTTGGACCACCCTGCAATCAATAACAACCGGGCCATCATACGCAAATACTTCAGATAGGATTTCAGGAACATCGGCTTCCTTTTCGACCCTCATTCCTCTCACGCCATAACTTTCTGCCAATTTAACAAAGTCTGGGTTTTCTGAAAACAAGGAATGTGAATATCTTTCTTCGTAAAAACTTTCCTGCCATTGGCGTACCATCCCGAGTGCCTCATTGTTCAAAATGATTACTTTTACTGGCAGGTTTTGCGACTTCAGTATGGACAATTCTTGTAAAGTCATTTGAAAACCGCCATCACCTACTACCGCTAATACTAAACTTTCTGGTTTAGCGATTTGAGCTCCAATTGCTGCAGGAAAACCAAATCCCATCGTTCCTAATCCACCGGATGTCACCCAATTATGCGGATTTTTAAATGCATAATATTGTGCCGCCCACATCTGGTGTTGTCCTACATCCGTTGTTACAACAGCTTCTCCATTAGATAACTCATATATTTGCTCCATTAACCATTGGGGTGATATAGATTGATCCGAACGGTCATACCATAATGGGAAATCCAACTGATTATGCTTCACTTGATGTAGCCAGTTTTGATGATCACATTTTTCTGTTGTATTTTTTAAAAGAGCTGTTAACGCTCGTTTTGCATCAGCAACTACTGGAATATTCGTCTCAATATTTTTGCCAATTTCAGCGGGATCGATATCAATATGAATGATCTTCGCATTCGGTGCGAAATGTTTAATATTTCCTGTCAACCTGTCATCAAATCGTGCACCAATATTTATTAATAAATCACATTCATATATCGCCATATTCGCTGCGTATGTTCCGTGCATCCCCGCCATTCCTAGAGATAAGGAGTCCTTGCCAGGATAGCTTCCTAACCCAAGCAAGGTTGTAACTACCGGCAGTTGATAATGATCAGCAAATTGCTTTAACTCATTGGAACCATCAGAGATAAGAACTCCCGCTCCAGCTAATAATACCGGCTTTTCCGCTCGTGCTAATGCCTCGTTTACTTTTGTAATTTGCAAAGGGTTCGGAGTTATTGTTGGCTGATAACCAGGTAAATGAAAATCTCCTTCATAGTCATTCACGGTTACTGTTGAAGATATATTCTTTGGAATATCAACAACGACTGGCCCTGGTCTACCTGTTGTTGCAATGTGAAATGCTTCATTGACAATACGAGGTAGGTCAGCTATTTCATTCACTTGGTAGTTATATTTGGTAATTGGTGTTGTTATTCCCATTACATCAGCCTCTTGAAAAGCATCCGTTCCAATTACTCCTTTTGCAACTTGACCAGTAAATATGACAAGAGGAATGGAATCCATCATTGCATCCGTTATCCCCGTGATTAAATTAGTTGCCCCTGGCCCTGAAGTAGCAATTACAACTCCTGGTTTTCCAGAAACCCGGGCATAACCTTCTGCTGCATGAATAGATCCTTGCTCATGTCGCGAAAGCACATGCTCAAAAGATGTTTGATTTCGATGTAAAGCATCGTAAATCGGTAATACAGCACCTCCAGGATAACCAAAAACTACTTCGACATTCGCTCTTTCCAATGCTTGCACAAACAAATCAGCACCTGTTACTAAATTTGTTTTAACCTCCACCTGCTGGTTTGCATCTACTTTCACAACAGTACCCTCCTTTAAATAATTTACCTACTAATCGAAAAAAAGACCCTTCTCACCCACATACATGTTCTCTAGCATGCATGGGATGAAAAGAGTCTTCTTTTCACGGTACCACCCAGTTTCACAGAATCCTCACGAACCCTGTCTCGTCAGCTGTATATCAGCTGTTTGATAACAGGTACACGATTATGTGCACCCGACCACATCTACTTAGATGAACAATCCAAGTCTATCTGGCTGTAATAAAAAGCCATCTAAACTTGAAATACCCGTTCCATGTGGCACTCAGGGACGATGTCAGATCAAAGCACATTTCTGGGCTTCCAGCAACCCCAGCTCTCTGTGAATGCAACTCTTTTGATCCTTTATTCCCGTCAACGAATTAACGATATTTAATTAACATTATCCAAGTGTCAGAATAATTGTTTTTATTAGTCAATTGTTATATTGCGGTTAATCATATCTCGTTTTTTTTATGTCGTCAATAGGTTTTCGAAAGTTTTTTAATTATTCCGGATTGTCAGATTTTATGAATGCGTTTACATCACTATCATAAATAGGTATGGAGTATTTTATTACATTTATGTAATAAAGTGAGAAAGAACTGATATTTTTATTGAAATTTATGTCAGAGAACCTCACATACCAACATTTCTATGTATTAGGGATGAAAAAATTTGCTTTCTCAATAAAAAGCATTAATTTTAATCAATTAGTTTTTTTATATGTAAAAAGGCTTATTGAATAACATAAGAAAAAAGCTGCCATTTAAGTCTTATTTGACCTAACTGACAGCTTTCACCTTAATCTCGATGTAAATAATCTGTTACAGCACCTTTTGATGAGCAAGTAACATTATGCGCGTATTTTCCAAGAACCCCTTTCATATATAGTTCAGGTGCTTCCCACTTTCCTTGACGTAGTTTTATTTCATCTTCTGAAACGTCCATGGAAATCTCTCTTTTATCAGAATCTATGGTCACCATATCTCCCTCTTGCAGGAATGCGATAGGTCCACCATCTTGCGCTTCCGGACTTATATGCCCTACGACAAGCCCATGTGTACCACCAGAGAATCTACCATCTGTCAATAAAGCTACCGATTCTCCCATTCCTTTACCTACGAGAATACTAGAAACAGACAACATCTCCGGCATTCCCGGTCCACCTTTTGGTCCAACATAACGGATAACTAACACATCGCCCTCGTTAATTTTGTTATCTAGTATTGCTTGGGTTGCCTCTTTTTCTGTGTTAAATACACGAGCTGGACCTGTGTGTCTTTTCACCTTCACACCAGATACTTTCGCAACAGCACCAGTTGGGGATAAATTTCCCTTTAAGACAATCAGAGGACCATCTTTTCTTTTTGGATTATCAAAAGGCATAATTACTTGCTGATTTTCTTTAAGATTAGGCGCTTCCGCTAGATTTTCTGCGATAGTCTTCCCTGTTACAGTAAGACAATCACCATGTAAGTATCCATTTTCATATAACAATTTCATTACTGCTTGTACTCCACCAACCCGATGAAGATCTTGCATAACAAAACGTCCACTTGGTTTTAAATCTGCTAAATGCGGAACTTTTTTCTGAATTCGATTAAAATCATCAATCGTTAAGTCAACTTCTGCTGCATGGGAAACCGCAAGTAAATGCAAGATCGCATTTGTAGAACCCCCTAATGCCATAACAACAGTAATTGCATTTTCAAAGGCTTTTTTTGTAAGAATATCTTTTGGATAAATGTCTTTTTCTAATAATTTTTTAATCGCTTCACCAGCTTCTTCTACATCGTTTCTCTTTTCTTCTGATTCTGCTGGGTTAGAAGAACTTCCCGGTAAGCTGATTCCTAAAGCTTCCGCTGCAGATGCCATTGTATTCGCAGTATACATTCCGCCACATGCCCCAGCGCCTGGACAGGCGTGACATTCTACTCTTCTTAATTGATTATCGTCAATAGTGCCTGCGTTATGTTGTCCTACTCCTTCAAAAACCGAAACAATATCTATATCTTTCCCATTAACATTTCCTGGTGCAATTGTGCCACCATATACAAATACAGAGGGAACTCCTGCATTAGCAATAGCAATCAAGCACCCTGGTATATTCTTGTCACATGCTCCAATCGCAACCAATCCATCTAGATTTTCCGCTCCAACCACGGTTTCAATCGAATCAGCGATGAGATCTCGACTTGGTAGAGAGTAGTTCATACCTTGCGTACCCATGGAAATCCCATCAGAAACAGTTATCGTATTAAAGATAAATGGAACAGCATCAGAATGACGTACTCCTTTTTTTGCAAGAAGAGCCAAATCATTCAAATGTATATTACAAGGCGTTACTTCTGCCCATGTGCTTGCTACACCAATCATAGGCTTTTTAAAATCTTCATCGGTAACACCAACAGCGCGAAGCATTGCTCTATTAGGAGCTCGCATCGTTCCATCAAATGCTTTACTTTTTATACGCAAATCTTTACCCATAAATATTCCACCCTTCTTTTCGGACTATTATATGACTAATATTTTTATAGTTCAATGAATTTCGTCTTTTTAATTTACTTTGCGATAATGGTGCACCTTAAAATTATCGAAGTGATTTTTGATATCAGAAATATATTGACAATGGTTTTCAGATTGCTATATTGATAACAACACATCAAATACTTTGCTGATTTACAGCATTAAAAAGGAGTAATATTATGCTTACTGACCAACACCTCCTTCGTATACCTGGTCCAAGTCCAATACCACCTAGTGTACAACAAGCTATGAATGGTACGATGATTGGACATCGAGGTAAGGAAACAAAAGAACTTTTACAACGTATATTACCTAGATTAAAACCAATTTTTGGTACAAAACAGGATGTAATTCCAATTGCAGGCAGTGGTACTGCAGGGCTGGAAATGGCTGTAATCAACGCTGCAAGACCAGGAGATCATGTACTCGTTATAGTTACTGGGGCATTTGGCGATCGCTTTACAAAGATTTGCAACGCATATGACTTACATGTAAATCGAATTGATGTACCATGGGGAGAAGCAATTGATCCATCTTACATAGAATCATATTTACAAGATCATCCAGAAATTAGTGTCGTTTTTGCAACATTTTGTGAAACTTCTACTGGAGTTTTAAATTCCATTCAAGCCTTGGGTAAAGTAATTCATAATAAATCCAATGCTTTATTCGTTGTTGACGGTGTCTCTTGTGTAGCTGGGGTAGAAACAAAAATGGATGATTGGGGAATTGATATCCTTGTAACTGGTTCGCAAAAAGCATTTATGCTGCCTGCCGGTCTAATGTTTATTAGCGCTAGTGATCGTGCTTGGAAAGTAATTGAGGACAATCCACAGCATCGTTTCTATCTAGATATGCGAACGTATAAAAAGAGCTTAGCGGACATTTCCACTCCATTTACACCAGCTTTGTCTCTGTTATTTGGTTTGGATCAAGTATTGAATTTAATCGATCAAGAAGGATTAAGTAATGTGTTTAAACGTCATCTTCTTTTGCGCGATATGACAAGAGCGGCTTTTAAGGCATTAGATATTCCGCTGTTAACCTCAGACGAAGCAGCTTCACCGACTGTTACTGCTGTTCAGCCAACTGATTTTGATTCTGAAGAACTCAGACAAGCATTGAAATCACATTTTAATCTATCGCTTGCAGGAGGACAGCAACATCTAAAAGGAAAAATATTTCGGGTAGGACATATGGGTTATTGTTCCCCAGCAGATGCATTGCAAACAATCAGTTTAATTGAGATTGGTTTACAACTGATCGGAAAGAATGTTGAGTTAGGTAAAGGCACAGCTGCTGCTCAGCAAATTTATACACAGCAGGAGGTAAGATAAAAGATGACTTTTCAAGTACTTATTAGTGACCCTTTAAGCGAAGATGGCCTCAAACCGCTTCAAGAGGCTGAAAATATTGAACTCGTGATTAATCCAGGATGGAATGACGAAGAATTATTAGACCAAATTGATGTTTTTGATGCCATATTAGTTCGAAGTCAGACTCAAGTTACACGTGCCTTAATTGAAAAAGCAAGTAATTTAAAAATCATTGGTCGCGCTGGTGTTGGTGTTGATAATATAGATTTAGATGCTGCTACAGAAAATGGAGTTATAGTCGTCAATGCTCCAAACGGTAATACAAACTCTGCAGCAGAGCATACAGTGGCCATGATTATGGCATTATCACGAAATATCCCACAAGCTTATCACGCTTTAAAACAAAAACAATGGGATCGTAAACGATTTGTTGGAGTAGAATTAAAACAAAAAACACTAGGTATTGTTGGCTTAGGAAGAATCGGTGCTGAGGTAGCTGCAAGAGCAAAAGGTCAACGTATGAACGTCATTGCCTACGATCCGTTCTTCACAGAAGAAAAAGCAGAACAAATGGGAGTGCAATATGGAACATTAGAAGATGTGTTACGTGCTGGAGATTTTATCACTGTCCATACTCCGTTGCTAAAGGAAACCAAACACTTAATTAACAAAGATGCATTTGAAATCATGAAAGATGGTGTTCAAATTGTTAACTGTGCGCGTGGAGGCATTATTGACGAAGACGCATTATACGATGCAATACAGTCAGGAAAAGTAGCAGGTGCCGCATTAGACGTGTTTGAACAAGAACCCTTTACAGATCATAAGTTGTTAACACTCCCAGAAGTAGTTGCTACACCACACTTAGGTGCAAGTACTGTCGAAGCTCAAGAAGTAGTAGCTATCGATGTAAGCCATGATGTACTTCGTTTTTCACAAGGAGAAGCAGTTCGAAATCCGGTTAATATGCCATCTGTTCCTAGCGAGATTATGTATAAAATTGAGCCGTATTTCCATCTCGCTGAAAAGCTTGGTACTTTTATTACTGATTTAACCAAAGAAGTGGTGAGCGAAGTAAAAATTACGTATGCCGGCGATCTAGCGGATATTGAGATTGCACCATTAACTCGAAACGCTGTTAAAGGTCTCCTGAAGCGTTACTTAGGAAGCAGAATCAATGATGTAAACGCACTGTTTCTAGCTGACCGTAAAGGAATTGAGGTTAGCGAGAGTAAAACGTCATCTAAAAAAGGATTTACAAACTTAATCACAATCGAAGTTTCAGGTAAGTTTGGTACTAGGAAAGTAGCAGGAACATTGTTAAACGGTTTGGGTCCACGATTAGTTCGTGTTGATGAGTATCGCGTGGATATAACACCACAAGGTCATATGGTCGTTATCCAACATCGAGATCAGCCAGGTGTAATTGGACGAATGGGAAGTACTATCGCAAAACATAATATTAATATTGCTACGATGCAAGTGGATCGATCAGACATTGGTGGTGACGCTATTATGATTCTTACCATAGATCGGCACCTAGAGGATGAGGCATTAAACGAAATTGAAAGTCTAGATGAAATTAAATCCGTTACTGCGATTGATTTATAAATAATGTTCAATGGAGATCGACTATAGGTATAACAAACCGTTTTATAAAAAAACGAACATTTATAGATGTTTTGATTTTCATTCCAGACGGGCGCTTTCCGCAGGCACGGCTTCAGCTAACTTGAAAAGAAGAACACTTTTCAAGTGGATCTTCAGCTCGTGCTGTTCCTGCAGGAGTCGCCGTCTTCCATTACAATCAAAGCCAAGTTATTAAGAACATTCGAATTAAACATTAAAAACTTTTTATGACATTGATTCCACTAGTTTTAATAATTCATCTAATGATTTTATTTCATAAACTGGTTGAATATCCGTATCATTTTTTAGATCAAATCGATTTAACCATACAGAAGGAATCCCTTGGCGATTCGCTCCAATAATATCTGTATGTAAGTTATCTCCAACCATCAATACATCTTCAGACAGTAACTCTAATCTTGATAAAGCTAAATCAAATATCTCTGTGTCCGGCTTTCCTACACCTACACCCCCAGAAATAATAATATGTTCAAAATAAGGTACTAATTCAGGTGATAATTCTAATTTTAGATTTTGTAAGCTGGGAGAACCATTTGTTAACAGTACAAGCGGTAGCTTTGTATATAACTTTTCCAATACTTCAATCGCATCAGAAAATATACATGCCGTTCGTTTTCTATTTTCACGAAAAGCATTTGCTAGCTGACTTGCATAGTTTTCATCTTTTATTCCCACTTCTTGCAATCCTTGATTCCAAGCATCTTTTTGATAAAGAGGAGCGATTTCTTTTAATTTTTCAAAGTCGATTCCTTTATCATCAAACGTAGCCCAGAGACCTTCAAAAGGATTTATACCAATTTTTTTCGTGAATTCATAAGTGTCGTATGATGCATACAATCTTCGAGCATGCTTTTTCACACTATTTTCTAACTTCTTAGGATCAATATTCTTCTCTCGATTAGCGGCATCACAAGTGATATTAAATGCATCTTGTACACTTTTTTTATCCCACAATAATGTATCATCTAAATCAAATATAATTGCTTTAGCCAAAATATAGCCTCCTTTATTCCATAATTCTCTTTAACAAACTAATATATTACTAATTTAACATAATTAATTTAAAATTTAGGCTTGATAAAATCTTTTTTATGTCTTATGATAAATAGAAATTTACAACAGCAAGGGAGACGTTTGATATGGAAGAACAAACAATTCGCGTACAACGAAGTGAAACAAAGAAAGAGAAACCTCAGTCCGATCAGTTGATTTTTGGAAGATCTTTTACGGATCATATGTTTGTCATGGATTACTCTGATCCTTTAGGATGGCATAATGCGAGTATTGTACCATATCAACCACTAATGATAGATCCTTCTTCAATGATTTTTCATTACGGGCAATCCGTTTTTGAAGGATTAAAGGCATTTCGTACGGAGAGTGGAGATATTCAATTATTCCGCGCAGAGAAAAACCTTGAGCGTTTAAATCGTTCCAACGATCGTCTATGTATTCCACAAATCGATGAGGAATTCACATTAAAAGCAATTAAACAATTAATCTCCATCGATAAGGATTGGGTTCCGAGCGCAGAAGGAACATCCCTGTATATTCGTCCTTTTATCATTTCAACGGAGGCTTATATCGGGGTAGCACCGTCGATGAGCTATAAACTAATCGTCATTTTATCTCCAGTAGGTGCTTATTACAAAGAAGGAATAAATCCAGTTAAAATTGCTGTTGAAGATCACTATGTACGTACGGTGAGAGGTGGTACTGGTGAAGCAAAAACTGGCGGAAACTATGCATCAAGTCTTAAAGCACAAGAAATCGTTGCGAAACAAGGATTTGCACAAGTACTTTGGTTAGATGGTGTTGAGAAAAAGTATATCGAAGAAGTTGGAAGTATGAATGTCTTTTTCAAAATTAATGGAGAAGTTGTTACCCCTCAATTGAACGGTAGCATTCTTTCAGGTGTGACTCGTAGCTCTGTTATTGAACTATTAAAACATTGGGGCGTACCCGTATCTGAAAAGCGAATTTCGATTGCAGAATTATATCAAGCTTATTTAGATGGTGATCTAGAAGAAGCATTTGGATCTGGTACAGCTGCTGTTATCTCTCCAATAGGTCAACTTACTTGGGAAGGCAAAGATATGATCGTCAACAAGGGTGAGACTGGAGAACTTTCTAAACGTATTTACGACACAATCACTGGAATTCAATATGGTCATGTAGACGATCCATTCCAATGGGTTCAAGGTATTGAGGCAAAAAGTCCCGTGAAGCATTGAAAGAATAAGAAATAATATATATCAAAATCTCCTTGGTGTTCTACTAAGGGGATTTTTTTAATTTCATTCAACAGTGTTATGAAAGTAGCTTGGACATTCTTTACACCTTTGAGTTACCGCTTTTCATGTTTCCTCCTAATTATGAGCATTCATACCTCTTATGAGTTACCATACTTCTTATTCTTTCCTGATTCTGGGCACTCATGCCTCTTATGAGTTACCATATTTCATAATCTTTCCTGATTCTGGGCACTCATGCCTCTTATGAGTTACCATATTTCATAATCTTTCCTGATTCTGGGCACTCATGCCTCTTATGAGTTACCATATTTCTTATTCTTTCCTGATTCTGGGCACTCATGCCTCTTATGAGTTACCATATTTCTTATTCTTTCCTGATTCTGGGCACTCATCTTAATTATATCTATCGAACCTGGCTACCCTAAAGCAATGCCTTGCTTATTATCATTTTCCCTAACAAAATAGCGAAAAGGACTGCGCTAAATAGCACAGCCCTCTCAGATCATTAATTTTTATTACTCAAATTAATGATCTAGTGATGGTCATCATTACGATAAGCCATGCTATCTTCAGCAATGCTTATCATTCTTTTGACCATCTCGCCTCCCACCGATCCGTTTTCTCGTGCTGTAGTATCAGCACCTAATTGAACGTGCATCTCACTCGCAATTTCTTCTTTCATTTGGTTTAATGCACGGTCTGCCTGCGGTACTAACAACTTATTTCTTCGCCTGTCAGCCACATGATCACTCCTCGGTGTAATTGAACAGCAGTTATATCACCACTGCTCATCCATCATTTTTTGTTAATTTACTTTTTTTATGCTCGGAAAACACTTCCACCTATTTGTTACGTTATTTTTCACAACTTAGGAAAATCTCTCGTTCTAATCCGACTTCTATTTTCATAAACTACCCATGTGCGATTTTTTAGTAATGGGAGGAAATAGTAAATGGTAAAGTGTCATCACGAGGTTAAACTAAACACTGACAGTATACAGGTTTGGGAGTTTATTGAAGACTGGTCTAATTGGGTAGAGATCGTTCCAGGTTATAAAAATCATAAGATTGTATCTAAAGAGGAATCGATTTGGAAAATACATGGCGAAATTGGCTCATTGAAAAAAGACACACATATTCATGTACGTATTTTAGAAGTAAAAGCTCCTTCGTTCATTTTATTTACGATGGATGCTTTAAAAGACCAATGTATTGGTAAAGGTAGCTTCCATGTAAAATCATTTAATCAGAATGACACTATAGTTTCAGGAAATATGGAATTAACAATAAAAGGTTGGAAAGGTACGATGCTTTATCCGATCGTTAAGCAATTACTCCCAAAAATACTGGAAGATTTCATGGAAAAAATTTCGACAAAAATAGAAACACCAAGTAAACAACAACGTTCTATGCGGGTAAATATTCCCATCTAAACAAAGACAGTATTTACTCCTTTCCCCTCCAATGATAAAGTATAAGAGGTATGTTTGGGAAAGGATACAATTTAAATGGATAAATTAAAACAGAACAAAACTATTTTAGAATATATGTATATTATTGTCGGAGCTACACTTGTAGGGCTATCCTATAATATCTTCTTTTTACCTGCGAGACTTGCTGCAGGTGGTATTTCAGGAATTAGCACTATTTTATTTGAACTATATGAATTCAGTCCCGCGTTAACACAATTTGCTTTTAATATTCCAATTTTTATCATTGGTTGGATTGCATTAGGAAAAGACTTTAGCTTCAAAACACTAATTGGAACATTTTGGGTTCCATTCATTATATTTGTAAGTGCCGAAATACCTGTCACTGTAACCAATCCGCTTTTAGGTGCATTATATGGTGGATTATTGCTTGGTGCAGGGTTAGGTATTGTATATAAAGGAAATGGATCTACTGGTGGAACAGCAGCGATTGCCCAGATTGTAAAAAAATTCACTGGTATATCTAGTGGTTACTCCCAGTTTATTGTTGATGGACTTGTCGTAATTGGTTCTATTATTGTATTTAGTGTCGAGCTTACTTTATTTGCATTAATGGCTATTTATATTTCAGGGAAAGCAATTGACTTCGTTCAATTACGTACTTCATCCACTAAATTAATTATGATTATCACTGAAGATGAGGAAGGCGTTCAAAATCTCATCCAAAATGGAATCGATCGTGGACTCACTAAAATCCGTTCCGTTGGTGGTTACTCCAAACTCGATAAAACCATGATACTATGTGTAGCAGAACAACCGGAAGCAGTAAAATTAAAAAGACTCTTACAAACAGAGTCTCCAGAGTCATTTGTCATATTTATAAATGCATCTGAGATACTTGGAAAAGGATTTTCACTTGATCGTTATTCTGGACAAAAATTATAAAGTCTTTCTATACAAGGGACAAAAGCAGTTATTTATTCGGATTTATTTTTTAAGTACATACTTTTGTCCCTGTCCGTTTTGTTTTATTTCGTTTTTAACGTTGTATATCTTGATGTTGGTATTGATAATCCTAAATGTCCCCTTAGAGTATCCTTGCTATATTCTTCTCTAAAAACCCCCCGTTGTTGAAGAATTGGTATCACCTGTTCTACAAATTCAGCCAACGAGCCTGGTAAGTATTGGAACATCAAATTAAAGCCATCTGCTGCTTCAGATACTATCCATGATTCTAACTGGTCGGCAATTTGTTCTGGAGTACCAAATATGGTCCAATGTCCTCTCGCACCAGCAATTCGTTTATAAAGCTCTCTAATTGTTAAATTTTCACGTCTTGCTAATTCGATAATTAACTCTCTTCTACTTTGATTGCCATTTGTTTCTGGAATTACTTCTGGAAGTTGATCATCAAGGGAATATTCCGAGAGATCTATACCTCCAAGATAATCCGATAAGAAATCGAGTCCAATTTCAGGTACAATCAAATCCTGTAATTGTTCATACTTCTCTCTTGCTTCATCTTCTGTCTTGCCGATAAATGGAGAAACACCTGGCATGATTTTTACTTCATCCGGCTCCCTCCCGGATTCAATTACTTTTTTCTTCACCTTTTTATAAAAATTCTGTGCATCTTCCAAAGTTTGCTGAGCAGTAAAAATAACATCTGCTGTTTGTGCAGCTAATGTAGTACCTGCTTCTGAAGAACCTGCTTGAACAATGACTGGTTGACCTTGTGATGAACGAGATGCGTTTAATGGTCCTTTAACAAAAAAGTGTTTACCTTCATGATTTAAAGAATGTAGTTTTTCAGGATTAAAATAAATCCCAGATTCTTTATCTCGAATCAATGCTTCATCTTCCCAACTATCCCATAGTCCTTTAACAACATCGACAAATTCACTTGCACGTTCATAACGCAATTCATGTGCTAAATGCTTTTTCTTACTAAAATTACTTGCCTCGTGTTCATAGTAAGAAGTTACCACATTCCAGGCTGATCGTCCCTTACTTATTTGATCTAATGAAGCAAACTTTCGCGCGATATGAAACGGTTCATTATATGTCGTTGATGCGGTGGCTGCAAGACCAATCTTCGAAGTAACAGCAGCTAGCGCAGGAAGCAGTGTAAGTGGATCTAATCTGACTAATTCAGCAGGATGTGATAAGTGATTAAATGATAAACCATCACTTAAAAAGATCATATCTAGTTTCCCGTTCTCAGCAATTTGTGCAATTTCACGAAAGTAATTAAAGTCCTCAAAGCCATCAGATGGAACTTCTGCATGTCTCCATGATGCCATATGATGTCCTGTTCCCATCAGAAAAACTCCTAAAGCTATCTGTTTTTTCGACACTTATTCCCATCCTCTCCTATTTCTTTTGATAAACGGGGTTCCATTTTAACAATCTACTTTCCAAAAGTTTTGCAAGCGAATCAGCTAATTTTCCTAACAAAGCATATAGTAGAATCGCTAGAACAACAATATCTAACTGCATAAACTCCCTGGCATTATTGGACATATAACCAATCCCTGAAGATGCTGCTACAGTTTCCGCTACGATTAATGTCACCCACATTGTACCTAATGCATAGCGAACACCTACTAAGATAGAAGGTAGCGCACCTTTCAACACCACTTTTGAAAAAAGTTTCCAACGTGATAATCGATATACATTTCCCATTTCAATTAGCCCCTTATCCACGGAGCGTATGCCATGGTACGTATTTATATAAATTGGAAAAAATACACCGATAGCTACTAAAATAACTTTTGCCTCTTCCCCAACTCCGAACCAAAGTATAATAAGTGGAATCAAGGCCAAATGTGGAATATTCCGAAACATTTGAACAGTAGTATCTAAATGTTTCTCTGCAACTGGATAAATCCCATTTAGTAAACCTAGGATTAATCCTAGTCCTCCTCCAATAATAAATCCGGTTATGGCACGATTAAAACTTATCAAAATATGGGTCCATAGATCTCCACTCATCGCCATTTGTGCACCTGTTTGAATAACTTCAAACGGAGGAGGTAATATACTTCCTGAAATAGAATTATCTATCGTAAATAGATACCATGCTACTAATAGTCCTATAGGAATTAACCAAGGAGCGATACGATTATATAAATACTTTTTTTCTCTCAAACTTTCACTTCCTCCCCTTCTATTTTAAGTCGGCTACTTTCACACTAGAATTTTTTCTGTACCAAAAAGCCCTTTTCTACAACTAAAAATACGTTTATTCATCTGATGGATACCATATATTTTCTGTAAAATCAATCTCATTTTCAATTAATCCAATATCTAATAAATCTTTTGCCTCAATTTCTAAATCTTCCAATGCTGTATCATCCATATACTGTACATTCGATTTTTTCCTACTTAATACCGTTTCCCACGTAGCAGAAGGAATTTTTGTTTCTTCTTCTAAAAGTCTTGCTGCTTCAGTTGGATCCTCGTCGATACTTTTGCCAGCTTTTGATAAATGTTCAATGAATAATTCGATTACTTCTGGGGATTCCTCCGCTATTTCAGAAGTTGCAAAATAAAAGGATCGAAAAGGGACGATATCCTCTGCAGTTTGTATAATTACATTACCTCTTGACTCCGCATCAGCTAAATAAGGATCCCATACCACCCACGCATCTACTTCTCCTTTTTCAAAGGCGAGACTTGCATCTGGTGGATTTAGAATAACAGATTCGACATCATCAATAGATAAATCAACCGAATGTAATGCTTTTATTAATAAATATTGCGCAATGGACGCATTATTAAAAGCTACCTTTTTTCCTTTTAAGTCCTCAATTGACTGAATACCAGAACCTTCACGCACTAATATTCCCTCCGAAGTTGGAGCTGATGGTTCACTCGCTATATATTGGAAGTTACTTCCTTTATCAAGTGCAAAGATAGAGGGAATATCTCCTGCACCTGCAAAATCAACACTTTCTGAATTTAATGCCTCCAGTATCGAGCTACCAGTATTAAATTGGGACCAAGTAACTTTATATCCCAGATCCTCGAGTTCTTTTTGAAGTTCCCCGTTATTTTTTAACGTTAGTATAGGACCACTTTTTTGATATCCAATTTTGATTTCATCTGTGGAACCAGCAATTGTATTGCATCCTACTAATAAGAAGGTTATAAAGAAAATACTTAACAAGACCAGTACATTTTTCATTTTAAAATAAGTCATTCTGTATTCCTCCTATACGGTCTGTCTTACTCTTATAATGTCATGTACTTTCGGTATCACCTTTTCTCCGATTTCCTGAATAGTTTCTAAGTGTGGAAAACCACGTAATAACACTTTTTCAAAACCTAAATCAACAAATTCAACAATTCGGGTTGCTACTTGCTCTGGTGTACCAACTAGCGCAATTGAATTTCCTGACAAGACTTGAGTCAGACCAGCCCATAGGTTAGGTCCAATTTTAAAATTATTTTCTCTCCCATTTTCCATTAATTCATGCAGTCTTTTTACACCTATAGAGTCACCTTTGGCAGTTGCTTGATTCTTCTCATTTAATAAGTCAATATCTGCTTTGCTTATCAGTCGCTCTGCATTCTCATATGCCTCGTCTTCTGTCTCTCCTAGTACAACTTGGAAAGAAACACTATAGGTCAATTCCCGATTGTAAGTTGCCGATCGTTGCTTCATTTCTTCAATTCTTTCTTTTGTATTTTCTAATGTTTCGCCCCAAAGCATATAGACGTCTGATTCAGAAGCAGCTACATCTTTACCAATATCGGATGCCCCTCCAAAATAAATTTCCGGTACTACTTCAGGTCTTGGAAATAATGTAGCACCTTGTAATTTATAAAATTCCCCTACATGATTAACGGTATCTTCGGAAAATAATCGTTTTAATATTTGTATATACTCCCGAGTTCTTCGATATCTTGTTCCATGATCTAAAAAGTCACCATCTGCAGCTAGATCTACTGGAGATCCTCCTGTTACAACATTTACCAAAGCTCTTCCTCCTGACCAATAATCTACAGTTGCAAATTGTTTAGCAAATATCGATGGTTGGATTGAGCCTGGACGAATGGCAAAAAGGAATTTCAATTGATCAGTATGACCAATTAAATTTGCAGCAACAGCTAAAGAATCCAAACATCCTCCTCCGGTTGGTAGCAATAAAGTCGAGAATCCTCCTTTTTCTGCTGCCTGAGCAATATCTCTAATATACTCAAATGTAGGATTACGTTCCGACCCTTCTTTGGTTCCAGACCAGTGCTTCACCTTTCTACGTGAAGCATTATTGTGGGATGATCCGACGAACTCACCATCTCCAGACGTTGGTGCCATAGTAATAAATTCAACCATTTTAAAACCTCCTAATTGTAAATATTTCCCTTCATCTATCAAGGAAACTTCATTCAGTAGGGTTTGCTCTTTTCCACTACATATTGGTAACACAAGGTATAACCTAAAGACCATTGAACAGAAACGGATTTTTCAAGGAAGTTTACCCCCACTATGCTAAGGTTTGTTTTGTATTGGGGGATACTGCCTATTACATGCAGAATAAATCACAGCAAAAATAATTTATTCATTCCCTACTTTTTTCAACCTTTGTTCATGTATTTCCCGATTTTGTTGCCCGAGTACATGAGATAAAAGTTCCTCTTCTAACTTTGCAAATTTTGGATTTGATCGCGTCCTTGGCCTTGGTAGATCTATAGCTAAATCTAGCTTTATAGTCCCATTCTCGATTAGTACAACGCGATTGGCCAGTTTTATTGCCTCACTCATATCATGCGTAACAAGAACCGTTGTGAATTTTTGTTTTAACCAAAGCTCTTCTATAAGAACCTGCATTTCTAATCGAGTCAATGCGTCCAATGCGCCTAATGGTTCATCTAAAAGCATTAAATTTGGTCTCGATGCAAGAGCCCTAGCTAGTGCAACCCGTTGTTTTTGCCCTCCAGATAATACAGCCGGCCATTCCTTTTTCCGCTCTAATAAGCCCACCTGATGTAAAGCCCATTCTGCTTGTTCTTCCCATTGTTTCTCTAATCCTAATCCGACTCCGACATTTTCAAATATAGTTAACCAGGGTAGTAATCTCGCATCTTGAAACATAATTCGAGCTTGTTCATTTACTCCATCTAGCACTATATTATCCTGCTTAATTTCTCCATAAGTTCCTTTCTCAAGTCCAGAAATATGTCGAAGCAAGGTACTTTTTCCACATCCGCTCTTTCCAACAATTGCAACGAATTCACCCGGATGAATGTGTAAATCAATCTTCCGCAAAACTTCCAAATCCCCAAAAGATTTTTCGAGTTGGTTAATACTTAAATCGACTCCGAGACTTTCTGTCATTGTATAACCTCCATTTCGATTACTTAAAAACTTGGAGCAATCTCGTTTTCTGGTAATTTTGATTGTTGCTCTATAGAGTTCGAGTGAAACTGTTTCTCAAATTGTTCAAATGGAATTGAATTGTCTAATTTAAAAAACTGAATACCATCCGTTCTAGCTTTTTTATAGGATAATTCACAAAAAGTCTGTGGTGGAGTAATAAACGATTCTGCTCCTTTTTGTTCTGCAAATTTTAATGTTGCACCTCTTCTTCCCTCTTTCAAATGTACGGCTGGATTTTCAAAGTCTTCTATTTGTTTTGTCTTAGAATTAAAAATCCGTAAAGTCTTTCCTTCTACTATTGGTACAATATACTCCTTCTCATCTAATACAGATGCAATTATCATTTTCTCTCTCCTCACTTTTTGATCTATTAATTGCCTTATCCTAATCAAGTTTTTACACTTTTTTGAAGGGCTTGATGTATATCCTTTTTTATATCCTCCACATCTTCTAATCCAACAGATATTCGAATTTGATCTGGTGTCACACCAGTTTTTCCTTGTTCTTCTGGGGTTAATCTTGAATGTGTCGTACTTGCAGGATGAATTACTAGAGTCTTTGAATCCCCAATATTAGCAACATGTGATAAAAGATTTAATGATTGAATAAACGTTTTTGCAGCTTCGTGTCCACCTTTTATCCCAAATGTAAAAATCGCCCCGGTGCCTTTAGGTAAATAGATTTTTGCAAGTTCATACTGATGATTTCCAGATAATCCAGGGTAATTCACCCAGGTAACTTGTTCATGCTCAGCTAAAAACGAAGCTATTTGTCTTGTATTTACTACGTGCTGCTTCATTCGTAATGGTAGTGACTCTAGCCCTTGAATAAATAACCACCCATTAAATGGAGATAATGCTGTTCCAATATCATGCCCTAATTCAAATCGTGCTTTTGAAATAAAAGCATTTGTATCAGTTAGTTCAATATAAGATTGATTGTTTAAAGAACTTTTTGGTGTTGTAAATTCAGGAAAATTACCATTTGACCAATTAAATTTACCAGCATCAACGATAATTCCACCGATGGATGTGCCATGTCCTCCAATAAACTTTGTGGTCGAATGGATTACAATATCTGCACCAAATGTAATTGGACGCTGTAAGTATGGAGTTGTAAATGTAGAATCAACCACTAAAGGTATCCCGTGATCATGGGCTATAGTACTTAACGCTTTGATATCAGCTATTTGTAACCCGGGATTTCCAATTGTTTCTGTAAAGATTGCTTTTGTATTCTTGTTAATGGAAGAGGCTATTTCTGGGAAGTTTGTGCCATCTACAAAGCGAACCATTACACCAAAGCGTTTAAACGTCTCAGAAAAAAGATTATAAGTTCCACCATACAACTCATTTGTTGCCACAATTTCATCGCCTACTTTTGCAAGCGTTAATAATGCAATTGTGATAGCGGATTGTCCAGAGGAAACTGCAAATGCATCAACGCCTCCCTCTAATTCAGCTATACGCTTTTCGAGAACTCGGTTTGTTGGATTTGCATTACGAGAATAAATATAGCCCGCTTCCTGCATTTGAAAAAGAGAAGCAGCATGTTCCGGACTTTCGAATCCATAAGATGTCGTTTGATAAATAGGTACTGCCCGAGCATTTGTTTCCTTATCAAATTCCTGTCCTCCATGTTGAGCAATCGTATTAAAATTTAATGTTCCATCAGATTTTTGAGCCAATGTTATGTCTCCTTTTTAAAGTTTAAAAAATAAAACGATCTAAACCAATCTAATAACTTGGATTAATGTATATATAAAATCTCCCCCTTCATTCTGTGTAACAAAAAAACCTCTATTCCACGATAAGAATAGAGGTTTTGAAACAATAAATCATTCTATTCTTATCTTCCAAGCAAACTGCTTGATGGAATTGGCACAGTATTCTATTAAGAACCTGTTGCCGAGGTTTCGTTGGGCCATATCCCTCCACCTCTCGTGATAAGAAAAACAAAATATGAAGTTGTTGGTAGAATAATAATCCAAAATTTAAGAAATGTCAATAAATTATTTCGTATTATTCTTAGTTGAATGATATGAATAGGTTAATGCCAATATATACAGCTTATCATTTTTTGTGACAACTTCATTTAATAAGATATTCGTTCTTCCCAATGAAACAAATATAACTACACTTCGCCATTAGTTGAACATTTAAGGGGAGTTTATCGGCTGCTTATCCAATATTATCGTAGAAAGATTGCTGATTTATTATCTTGTAAATAAAAAGTGAGAAAATTATCTGCTGATAATTTCCTCACTTTTAACCCTTATTATTCATGATCTTCACTATGTTCAACTTTTTCTAAGATCGTTTCTACTTTTGTATGTCCATGTATTTCACAATAGTAAACAATAGTACGTATATGATGATAAATTTTACAAGGTCTTGTTTCTTTAATAAAATTTCGACGATATTCTATATAATGAGTATCTACATGTATTTTTTCTACATGATTTTCGATCTCTACCCATTCATGTATCCTGTTCTTTGAAGTATCTGATTCCAAAGGCTCAGCAAAAGTCTCTGTATGATTAAAACTAAATAATACTACGAATGTTAAAACGAGGAATCGTAACATGTAGAGCACCTGCCATTCTATTCTTCTCTACTGACTAGTATTGGAAAAATCAAAACTTCTTATACATCAGGTAAATGATTCATAAAGTTTTGATAAACAAATCCTTTTACTAATTCTTCAGAATAATGTTTTTGTAACTCGTCTCGCAATAACTCATACTTAGAAGCATCCTCAAGCCCTTCAATAAAATAAGAGATACCATCAAAATCGGAACCAAAACCTATATGTTTCTCTCCACCTAACGCACATATATGATCTATATGATGAAAAAGGTCCGTTAGTTTAACAGCCTCTGCATCTTTAACAAGAAACGGTGGATAAAATACAAGCTGTATTTGTCCATTGTGAGCAATCAACGCCTTTATCTGATCATCATATAAATTTCTTGGATGATCACAAATTGCACGAACATTAGAATGCGAAGCGAAAGGATACTTAGCAATTTTCATTACATCCCAAAAGCCTTCTACGGTTAAATGAGATACATCTGTAAAAACCATCTGCTTATTGTTCATATCAACAACTGATTTTCCTAATCTTGTTAATCCACCTCCACGTGGTTCTTCGGAGCCGTCTGCACATAGATTAGCATGATTCCATGTTAGCCCAATGGAAAGAACTCCTAACCGATACAGATGTCTCAATTTCACTAAGTCATTTCCTATTGCTTCTGCTCCTTCTAACGTAAGGACCGCTCCAATTTGATTCGCTTTAAGATTATTAATTTCATGCCATTGTTTAATATGTTTTATTTGTGGATTTTTCCTAATAATTTCTGAATAAAACAAATCTATTTGCTCTAAAGCATGTTGCCATTGTTCATTAGTTGGTACATCCGGATGAATGAAAATAGCAAAGAACTGTACTTGCACACCTCCTTGCTGCAACCTTTCTAAATTTGTATCTAATTCATGATCATTTTTAAAATTCAACAATCTTTTTGGTTGTTGAAAGCCCCTTTTTGCCATCTGCAATTTAAGGAGTGCATCGCAATGTGTGTCAATAAATCTCAATACATTCACGCTCCTTCAAATATAAGTCACTATACATTATAAACTATCTATGATTAATGACATGATATTTTGTAAAGTGAATCCATTTCATCATTATCAAGTTTTATGAATAATTAGTGAGAGTAAGTCAGATTCTAGCAATAACTTGGCTTTGATTGGAATGAAAGACGGCGACTCCTGCTTAGAATAACAGAGCTTGAAGATCGACTTAAAAAGTGGTCTTCTTTTTAAGTTAGCTGAAGCCATGCCTACTAAAAAGGTCCGTCTGTAATGGAAATAAATCAGCATTATTCGAGTTACAGACACTATCTTGATTATGAAATTGATTCAAGTAAAAAACCCGAATTTACTTTCATAAATTCAGGTGATTTAATCTATATTAACGTTTAATATCATCCATTACGTTTTGTCTTTCTTTCTGTCTAAGTTCCACTCTCCGTATTTTACCAGAAGTAGTTTTTGGTAAATCTGACACAAATTCTACTTTCCTTGGATATTTATATGGAGCAACACTATTTTTTACATGATCTTGTAAGTCTTTTACTACGGCATCATTTCCTATTACATCATCTTGTAAAATAATAAATGCTTTAACAACACTTCCTCTTTCCGCATCTGGACTTGCTACAACCGCACACTCTTTTACTAAAGGATGCTTAACTAATGCGTCTTCTACTTCAAATGGACCAATCGTATATCCAGAAGTAATAATAATATCATCGCTTCTACCTTCAAACCAGAAATATCCATCTTCATCGATCCGTGCTTGATCACCAGTCACATAATAATCACCGCGTCGTGACCTTATCGTGCGTTCCTCATCTTTGTAATATCCCTTAAACAAAGCTGGCGTATCAAGTGGTATAGCGATATCTCCTACTATTCCAGTATCAACAATATTCCCATCTTCATCAATAACCTGTACATTATTACCAGGTGTCGGTTTTCCCATAGAACCTGGTCTTACTTCCATTCCTTTTAAAAATCCAAGTAACAATGTATTTTCTGTTTGGCCATATCCATCTCGTACGGTTACATTAAAATGCTTTTGAAAACGTTCAATCACTTCACGATTCAATGGTTCCCCCGCCGATACTGCACTGTGTAGAGCATCTAAATGGTATTCAGATAAATTATCCAATTTTGCCATTAAACGATATTCCGTTGGTGTACAGCAAAATACATTTACTTGATGTCTTTCAAGGATTTCAAGATATTTATTTGGCTCGAATTTCCCTTGATAAACAAGGGCAGTACCTCCCTTATATAATACCGATAGGAACGGGCTCCAAACCCATTTTTGCCATCCAGGAGCAGCTGTTGCCCATACAGTATCTCCCTCTTCTATACTAAGCCAATATTCTGGCGCTGTTTGCATATGAGCATAGCCCCAGCCATGTGTATGCATAACTGCTTTGGGATTGCCTGTTGTTCCCGATGTATAAGGTAAGAAAGCAATATCATCTTTTTTAGTAATAGTAGTTTCTAATGTTGAAGAGGCAGTTTGTTTCAAATAATCCAAAGACAACCATTCAGACTTCTCTTGACCAACAGAAAATTTTATTAAATCATGAAACTCTTTTACATTTTGGAATTCACTGGTGTATGCAGAATAACTAACTACACCCTTCACTTCACCATGAGTTATTCGATATTGTAAGTCTTTTGTTCGAAACATTTCCGAACTAGGAATGATGACAATTCCCGTCTTTAATGCTGCAAGATATATTTCATAGGTTTCCATCAATCTTGGAAGCATTACAAGAATTTTATCACCTTTTGATAATCCATTTTCTAGAAATAGATTCCCTATTTTATTAGCATTGTCAAACAATTGTTTGTACGTTATCTGCTTATATTCACCGAATTCGTTTTCCCATCTCACCGCAATTCTCATTTGATCATTTGCATATTTTTCAAACTCATTCACGATATTATATTGCTCTGGTGCAATTAAATCTGATTGATTCATCAATTATTTCCCCTCCTCTAATTAGTACCTACTACTATGTTCTGACTATTATAGCAGAAACTAACACTAATTCAAAACGATATTAATATTCACATTATATTACCACGGACTAGCTAGAATCTAATAACTGGTGTATGATTCGTTATATCAGGGAATAGTACAGTTAAGGAGTGTGAGAACGTGCAAGAATTTAATGAAAAAGATTTTGAACAAGCTTATAATCAAGAAACTTCTAAAATAAATGAGCAGTTAGATAAAGAGATACTATTTGCAATGATAGGTGATGTAAACACCGGGAAATCTTCTACCATAAACCAATTAATCGGAGATGAAGTAGCAAAGGTTGGAGCACAACCAGGAGAAACGATCGGAATTGATAAATACATTTATCGAGATAAAATTATTTTTGCAGATACTCCAGGCTTAGATGATATTAATCATAAAAATTCGGAAGAAACGATTTCTTTTTATCAGCAAGCAGATGTTGTATTATTTTTCTTAAACGCTGCAGGTACTGTATTTTCTGATGGGGAACGAAAATCCTTCGAGCTAATTGAAAAGCACAATAAAAATATTGTATTTGTTTTAAATAAAATCGATGCTGCAGATGATATTCCAACTCTTGTGCAATATATTAAGAAGCATACGAAAAATCGCTATACGGTGGTACCCATTTCGTCACGTACAGGTGAGAATATTGATCAATTACGAAATGAGATCTTAAGTATTCTTAAAAAAAAACATAAGGAAATTCAGTTTGCACGACTAATCAAAGAAAAGTCTGCCACTGCAAATAAATGGATTTTAGCGGCCTCTGGATCAGCAACTGCTGTAGGTGCCGTTCCATTACCAGGTTCTGATTTCATTCCGCTTACCGGAATACAAGTTGGCCTAATTGTTCGTTTAGCAGCCCTTTATGAAAAACCTCTCTCTAAAAAGAAAGCCAGAGAACTTACCATTGCTACCATTACAGGCAATATTGGTAGAACGATCTTTCGACAGGTTACAAAATTTGTTCCAGGAGCAGGCTCTGTTATTGGTGGAAGTGTTGCTGGTGGAATGACTTTAGCTTTAGGTTATGCAGTGAAATATGCATATGAAAATGATATTGAACTCAATGCTGACACATTAAAATCGTTATATACGTACTTTCAGGAAAGAGATAAGAAAGCTTCTCGTCAATAGTGGGGAGAAGCTTTTCAGGTTACATATATTCTGACCGCAATATAGCGTACATTTTTATATCCTCTTGTTTTCCTTTACGGAACATTGATTTTCGCAATGTACCTTCATAAGTCATTCTAACCGTTTCCATTAGACGATAAGAAGCAATATTATCCGTTACGCACCTTGCTTGAATGCGTTCTAATTCCATCTTTTTGAATCCAAAATCGATTATTTTCTTTACTGCTTCAGTACCTATACCTTGCCTCCAAAATTTTCGAGATATTGCATAGGCCAATTCTGCGCTATTATGTTTTTTATTCCAAACTAAATCGATTGTTCCAATTACCTGATTTGTTTCTTTCCATACAATTGCCCATGGTCCAACACCAGTTTCCTCGTATTGCTTAAATGCAAACTGAATAAAATCATGCGTATCTTGAAGCTTACGATGAGCATCCCATGTTAAATGCGTTGTTAATATTGGATCGGATGCATATCCGTAGATATCATCTACATCACTTTCCTCCACTTGCCTTAAGATTAATCGATTTGTTTCAAATCTCGGATATTGCCTAAATAGATCTTGGATCGGCAATCTCATCTCCCCCATTTAAATAAAATTAATAATCATTATAAGGGATTAGTATTTCGATGTCACTAAAAAAAGAGCTACGGAATCTTTCTTTCCGGCAGCCCTGATTTTCCGTTATATTTTTCGTTTTAGCATGTCTTTTCCATCATACGTATATAGCATTTCTTTTTCTTCAAGAACCGTCTCTAAATGAATGGTTCTTCCCCATAACTGATAAATATATGGCATTACATGTTCCAAATATTTTATATCTAACTCAATTCCTTCATATCCGTGAACAAGATACAATTCCCCATTGCGAAGATAATCCCCATTCTCTACCGTAATATAAGGAAAACCACCATTAACCCGCATAGATATAAGCTGATCACGAATTTGCTGATGATCTTTTTCCGTAATGCGATAATCTCTTCCCTTTTTTTCAAAAAGATACATATCTTCTTGTGCAACAAGATCTCTTGTTAAGTAATTACGAATAAACGAAATATCTGATTCAATTTCTCTAACTTCAAAGATTTTTTCCCTTCCACCATTTGGTTTATAACCATTCTCTATCATTTCTTTTGTAGGATGGTTATAACGCGCCTCGATATCTTCAAATATCTTTATTCCTAAATAATACGGGTTTATGGAAGTTCGAGATGGCTGTACTACGCCTGCATTTAATTTAGAGTATTCAATGGTTTCATTCGTAGTTAAATCAAGTTCTCGCATAATAAGTTGATGCCAATAAGATGCCCAACCTTCATTCATAATTTTTGTTTCCAGTTGTGGCCAAAAGTAAAGCATTTCTTCTCGCATCATCGTTAAAATATCTCGTTGCCAACCTTCCAGTTCACGACTGTATTCTTCAATAAATAGAAGAATATCCTTCTCCGGTTGTGGTGGTATTTTCCTCGATTTTTTTCTTTTCTTTGGTTCTTGTTTTGATTGGTCATCATCTAACTTCCATAAATCGTCATACTCAGATGCTCTTGATATTGTAGTATCCTCTATTTCTTCATCCTCGTTTTGAGGTAATTTGGATCGAACAATGGATGGATCAATATGTTCTTGAATCGATAAAACTGCATCAAGAAAACTTTCTACTTCATCTTTACCATAAATCATTTCATAATGAGCAATTCTTTCTGCAGTAGCAGTCATACTCTCGACCATGTCACGACGAGTATTCGAAAAACGAATATTATTTTTAAAGAAATCACAGTGAGCAAGCACATGTGCAATAATTAATTTATTTTGTACCAAGCTATTCGTATCCAATAAAAAAGCGTAGCATGGGTCTGAATTAATAACTAACTCATAAATTTGGCTTAATCCTAAATCATATTGAAGTTTCATTTTATGAAATTGTTTGCCAAAACTCCAATGTGTAAACCTTGTAGGCATACCATATGCACCGAATGTATAAATAATATCCGCTGGGCAAATTTCATACCTCATCGGATAAAAATCAAGCCCAAATCCCTTCGCCACTTCCGTAATTTCTTCAATTGCATATGATAATTCTTTTGTTTGTTCCAACAAATATCCCTCCCCAATTCACTTATTAATAGTCTATGATACAGAGCTAAAAAATTTACGTTGAATTGCCAGAGTTTTAAATAATATCTAGATTATAAAACGTTTGTGACAACAGGATAATGTGAAACCCTTCAGTGGGCGTTCAGGATAAAGAGTAAAAGTCATTGATTCGCTTATATTCCCTTTCAAAATAAAATACTAAAAGGCCCAAAAGCATGTGTTACCTTACTCTTGAGCCTTTATTACTATACTTTTTCGGACTGCTTATGAAAGAAACTTTTCATCGCATGATAGACATCTGCTTTTTCTTTTAAAATATAATGCTTAAATTTTGGATCTTCAATATTCTTATAAGCATTCATCAACGTAGAATAACGATTATACCCATTTACCTCACCGTATCCAAACATATTCGATTTTTCCATAATTTCATGAACTAGGTCTATACAAGTGGCATTATCTGAGCTAATATTCTCGCCATCAGAAAAATGGAATGGATAAATATTATAGCTTCTTGGGTTAAACTTCTCTTCAATAACTTCTAATGCTTTATAATAGGCAGAAGAACATATTGTTCCACCACTCTCTCCTTTAGAAAAGAAATCTTCCTCAGAAACAACTTTCGCTTCGGTATGATGAGCTATAAATTCAAATTCTACAGTATCATATTTCGTACGTAGGAAACGATTCATCCAAAAGAAAAAGCTTCGTGCCATATACTTCTCAAAAGTTCCCATAGAAGCACTTGTATCCATCATTGCTATAACCACCGCTTTAGAGTCTCGCCTAATTACTTCATTCCATGTTTTAAAACGGAGATCATCATTATAGATCGGCGTTATTTGTGCTTTCCCTTCCCTTGCATTACGTTTTAATGCAGTTAAAATGGTACGTTTCTTATCAACATTTCCCATTAGTCCTTTTTTACGAACATCATTAAATTCAATCTTTTCTGTGGTAATTTCAGCCTCATCTTTCTGTTCCAGATTTGGTAGCTCTAACTCTTGAAACAATGCCTCTTCAATTTCTGCAATGGATACTTCAGATTCATAAAAATCGGTTCCTGGCTGATCGCCCGCTTTCTTTCCATTACCCTGCCCTTGCTGTCCTTGTTGGGAAGCATTCGGATCGCGAGCTATAACATCTCCAACTTCTGATTCTCCGTCCCCTTGCCCGACATGCTTTGATTTCTCATAATTATATCGAATTTTGTATTCATCTAGCGAACGTATCGGTATCTTTACAACATCTCGACCATTAGACATAATAATATTCTCTTCACTAACCAGATCAGGCAAGTTATTCTTAATCGCATCTTTGACTTTATCATTATGTCGTTGCTGATCTTGGTATCCTTTTCGATGGAGAGACCAGTTTTCCTGGGAAACTACAAAATTATGCTCATGTTCTTCCGCCATGTTAACCCTCTCCTATTATTATAATTTTCAGTATTTTCAAGTTATAAAATACTTTCTTTATCCTATGCAATAGAATACAAGTTATTTCCTAATAATTGAAAATAGGGCTAACAAGTCTAGCCCTATAAAATAATATCTATCCATATTTTGATTGCAGTTCCAGTAATTAATATCGCTAGAATCCACTGAAGTAACGCTGTATTAACTTTTTGTCCTATCTTCGCTCCAAGTGGTGACGCAATTAAACTTGCAATAATCATAATAACAGCTGGAAGCAGCGGGACTTGACCTGTTGAAATCTTACCGATTGTTGAACCAATAGAGGAGATAAAAGTAATTGCTAAAGATGATGCAATTGTAACTCTCGTTGGTATTTTTAAGATGGTAAGCATAATCGGTACTAATAAAAATGCTCCAGCTGCACCCACAATTCCTGCTCCAATACCAACGATTAATGCCGACACACTTGCTAATAATCTATTAAACTGGATCTGATCTGATTTTGCATCAACCGCTTTTCTTGGGATGAACATCATAATTGCTGCTATTATTGCTAATAAACCATAAACAATATTGATAATTCCCTCAGAAAAAGAGCTAGATCCGAAACTTCCTATAATACTACCAATTAGTACACTAACTCCCATATATCCAATTAACTTTCGATGTAAATAACCTGTGTTACGATAAGCCCAAACACCACCGATAGTTGCAAAAAATACCTGTACGGCACTAATTCCTGATACTTCATGCGCAGTGAAAGCAGTAAAACCTAGCATAGATGGAATGTATAACAGCAGCGGATATTTTATAATTGATCCACCGATCCCCACCATTCCAGAAATTAATGATCCAATAAATCCAATCATAAAAATCGTAATCATAAATAAAATATCAAATTCCACATTTTCCCCTCCTTACAAAAAAAGGACCAATAGATGGCCCCTATTGTTTGTCACTATCCTTTTTTAATACAAAATTTGAATACACCATCTTCTTCACTAGACTCGAGTAGTTCATGACCACTTGATTTAGCCCAAGCAGTCAAATCATTTTTTGCACCTGGATCGGTTGTGTGGATTTCGATAATTTCACCCGAATCAATTTGTTCAATTGCTTTCTTTGTTCTTACGATTGGCATTGGGCATGCTAATCCTTTTGCGTCTAACACTTTTTTCACATTCATTTTTTATCCTCCTAAAAAGTTAAAGTTTATAGTTAGCGAATAGCACATCGGTTTGGACCAATTTCCATTTCACGTTGTTTTTCTGTATCTGGGTTAATTTTACCCATGTTGGTTTCACGAATTTCTTGATAAGCATTTGGTTGTGGCGGAAGATTTTTTGTAACAGATTTTGTAAAAGCTTCTTCATCCATATTCAATCCGTGGTTTTCTTCATATAGATTGGATAATTTTTTTGCTACACTTCCATCCTCATTCAACTCTTCCATAATCATAAAGTGTGCTGGCAATACCATTAATTCTCCAGACAGTTCTCTATACTTGTTATACAGGCTATCTCGTAAATCATCCCCCCAGATTCTAGCTTTTCCAGCTAAGTCTGGTCTGCCGATGGAATCAATAAATAAAATATCACCTGTTAGCAAATACATATCATCAATTATTAACGATGTAGAACCAATCGTGTGCCCTGGTGTATAAATTGCTTTTATATCTATAGTTGAAGAACCAACAGTTAGTTGACTGCCGTCTTCTAATCCTTGATAGTGAAAAGTAACTTCTTCAGCATCCAGTGGTGGTAGCCAATAAGACCCGCTTGTCTGTTCTGCAAGTATACGACCTCCGGAAATATGATCTGCGTGTAGGTGCGTATCAATCGCATGTATAATTTTAACTTCTTTTTCTTCCGCAAATTTCGTATATTTATCTATCATTCTTGTCGAATCGATAATTGCCGCTTCGTCATCTGAGATGATCATATAAGATAGACATCCTTTTCCGATTCGAACAAATTGATACAATTCACCTTTACCGTTTAAATCGCCTAATTTGATTGGCTCTAGATGTTCACTCCATGCTTTCATCCCACCTTCGAGATAGAAAACATCCATACCCTTTTCAGCGAGCATCTCCGCTACCATCACCGAAGAGCCTTCTTTTGCACAAACCACGAGAATATCTTTATCAGAAGGTAACTCCTTCACTAAATCATCGACACCTTCTAATAGTTCAAAATAAGGTATGTTCTTGTGTGTAAGTTTTTCTCCCTCTACCTTCCAGTCTTCATAATCTTCTTCGTTTCGAACATCCAATATAAACAATTCTTCTTTTTGTAAAATCCGCTGTGTTAAATCATGTGCACTCATTTTTTTCATCATTATCCTATACCCCCGTGCGTATTAAAAAAAGTAAAAATAAAATGCCTTCTCGGCTTATATATCGCTTTTCAAATCCCCTTGCCATTCACTCATACCTGGTTTTACATTTACTACATTTTCAAAACCGTTATTTGTTAGCTTTAGTGCCGCCATCCCACTACGTGTCCCAGTTCGGCAAATAACATATATTGTCTTATCTTGATCCAGTTCGTCTTTGCGATTATCTATTTCTCCTAAAGGTATGGAAATCGCTTGTGGAATATGGCCAAATATATATTCTGCTTGTTCACGAACATCTATCAATATATCTTGATCAGTATCATAATCCAATAATTTTTTGGTTAATTCTTGGTTATCTATTGTTCTTGAAAATACCATTTCTTCTTTTTCCACCTCTGTAGTCTTTCGTAAATAATGCTTGAGTACGTTATCTTCTACAGTAGTACCCAGATATTGGTGTCCAGCACTCTTTGCCCAAGCCTTTATATCCGCTTTCGAACCTTGATCAGTTGCAAGAATTTCAATTGTTTCTCCTGCATTCACATTGTTCATCGCTTTTTTCGTTTTAACAATTGGCTTTGGACATGCTAATCCTTTAGCATCAACTTGATGATCCGTTTTCAAGTATTCCATCATAAATTCCTCCCTCAGATTATATGAATAGGTTAATTTGTCCCTCTTCAGCGTCACCAATATATGCAGCCACACCTGCATATTCGAGGTTATCTAACAATTCTTCTTTTTGCAGTCCTAGCAAATCCATTGTCATCGTACATGCAATTAACTTCACATCTTGTTCTTGAGCTAAATTAATTAAATCTGGTAATGGCATCGCATTATGCTTTTTCATTATTTGCTTTATCATTTTTGGTCCCATCCCACCATAATTCATCTTGGATAGCCCCATTTTATTTGCACCGCGCGGCATCATTTTCGCAAACATCTTTTCCATGAAACCTTTCTTGAGAGGTACTTGTTCTTCTTTTCTGAGTGCATTTAGCCCCCAAAATGTATGGAAGATGGTTACCTCATGGTCATATGCTGCTGCACCATTCGCAATAATGTATGCAGCCATTGCTTTATCATAATCTCCACTAAAAAGTACAATGGTTGTCTTCTTTTTTTCCATAATTCTTTCCTCCTTTTTATACCCGCATAGGTATTAAATTAATGAAATAAAAAACGAGTGAATTAGATAACTTATAATCCTATTTACCCATACCCGCATAGGTATATATTATTACTAAAAAAAGGAACTGTCAACCTTTTTATTATCTGCTCTTTACAAGCATATTGACAGCTTCTTTCACTAGTTCATCACTATCTTCACCACGTTCTTCTGCGTTTCGGACACAATCAATTAAATTCGTACTGACTAAAACACCAATCGTACGGTCAATGGCTGTCCGGCTTGCAGACAACTGTGTAATAATATCTTTACACTCTTTTTCTTCTTCCATCATCTTCAAGACTCCCCGAAGTTGTCCTTCAATTCGTTTTAATCTATTTTTAGTTTGAACATCGTATTCCATTAATATTTCCCCTCCTTTTCTTCTACATTATTGTAACGAATACCCTTATCTTATACCCCTATAGGTATAATGTCAAATTACTAAACTTTCGCTACAATAAAAAACCTAAAGAGTTAGTTTATCGACTCTAACTTTTCAGGTTTTTTATTTCTATTTGAGTGAATTTCATAATTGCCAAGTTTTATTAAAATCCGAATAATAAGAGTACAAACATTAATATCCGGATTACAGAAGATACTTGGCTTTGATTGTAATGGAAGACGGCGACTCCTGCTCAGAATAGGGAGCTTGAAGATCCACTTGAAAAGTGTTCTTCTTTTCAAGTTAGCTGAGGCCGTGCCTGCGGAAAGCGTCCGTCTGAAATGGAAATCAAACAATGCAACCTTCGCATTTTATATCAAATATATTAATTATGAAATTGATTCATTTACCTATTCAATAAACTTCCAACATATCGAAGTAATTCATTAGCAGAAACGGAATTATAACCATGTTCATCAATAAGACGAGCAATAACTTCATTAATTTTCTTTAGTTGTGATTCATCCGGTGTTTTGGACGAGGTGGTGATTTTAACCACATCTTTTAAATCTGCAAATAACTTCTTCTGAATTGCTTCTCTTAAACGTTCATGCGAATTATAATCAAAACGTTTCCCTTTTCGAGCATAAGCTGATAACCGAATTAAAATTTCTTCTCGGAATGCTTTCTTCGCATTTTCTGAAATTCCTATTTGTTCTTCAATCGAACGCATTAATTTTTCATCTGGATTCATTTCTTCTCCAGTCAATGGATCACGAAGCTTATTCTTATTGCAATATGCTTCCACATTGTCGAGATAATTGTCCATTAATGTCTTGGCAGATTCTTCATATGAATAAACAAATGCTTTTTGTACTTCTTTCTTAGCAATTTCATCATATTCTTTTCGTGCAATCGAGATGTAATTTAAATACGTTTCCAAATCGTCTTTGGAAATGGATGGATGTTGATCTAAACCTTCTTTCAGTGAGCGAAGAACATCCAATGCATTAATGGAAGGGACTTCTTTACGAATAATGGTAGAAGATATTCGATTAATGACATATCTCGGATCTATTCCATCCATGCCTTCATCTTGATATTCTTTCCGCAATTCTTCTACGTCTACTTGATTAAAACCTTCTACATTTTCGCCATCATAAAGACGCATTTTCTTAACAATATCAACGCCTTGTTTTTTTGATTCTTTTAATCTACTTAAAATAGAAAAGATAGCAGCAGCTCGTAAAGCATGTGGTGCTACATGTACATCTGATATATCACTTTCTTTAATCATTTTTTGATAAATACGTTCCTCTTCGCTAACTTTCAAATTATAAGGTATTGGCATAACAATCATTCGAGAATGTAATGCTTCATTTTTCTTATTAGAAATAAATGATTTATACTCTGATTCATTCGTGTGAGCAATTATAAGTTCATCTGCCGATATCAGAGCAAACCTTCCAGCTTTAAAGTTTCCTTCTTGTGTTAAGGAAAGTAGATGCCATAAAAATTTCTCATCACTCTTTAAAATTTCCTGGAATTCCATCATTCCTCGATTTGCTTTATTTAATTCTCCATCAAAACGATAAGCACGGGGATCTGATTCAGAACCAAACTCTGCTATTGTAGAAAAATCTATACTTCCTGTTAAATCAGCGATATCTTGTGATTTAGGATCGGACGGACTAAACGTACCAATTCCTACTCGTTTATCTTCAGAGAAAAAGATTCTCTCTACTTTTACATCCTCAATTCTCCCACCGTATTCTTTATCTAATCTCATCGTATTTAATGGTGATAAACTACCTTCAATACGAATACCATATTCTTGGAAAAAATCTTCTCTTAAGTGTTGTGGAATTAAATGTAGAGGGTCTTCATGCATCGGACATCCTTTTATTGCATACACTGCACCTTCATCTGTCCGAGAGTATTGCTCTAGTCCTCGCTTCAACATACTAACAATCGTTGATTTCCCCCCACTTACCGGCCCCATTAATAACAATATACGTTTTCTAACATCGAGGCGTTTTGCAGCTGGATGAAAATATTCTTCTACTAATCGTTCAATTGCAGACTCTAAGCCAAAAATGGACGATCCAAAAAATTCATACATCCTACGACCATCACGTTCCTTTACTCCTGCACTTTTAACCATATTATACACACGTGAATGTGCGGTTTGAGCAACTTCTGGACGTTCCTTTACAATCTCTAAATAATCTGCGAATGTACCTTCCCATTCTAATCGTTTTTCTTCATCTCTCAAATTTTTCACTCTGTTGATTATATCCATCGATGACTCCCTCCATCTTGCAACGATTTCTATATCCTATGCATAGGCTATTTAAATCATGCTTGTACAAATAATTTTGACGAATGGTCCTTATGAGATAACCCCTAATTCGACAAATATAATAAAATACCACATTTACAGATTGTTTTTCCACGTCTATCCTCTTGATTAAGCATAAGAAATGCAGGGATTACATCCTATCACTTTCAAAATAAAAAAATCTGTAGATAGCAAAACTGCTGCTCTACAGATTTTTTTATAATTAATGATGATGGTGATGGCCTTTTGTTGGATTCGTTATTACAAATCCTTCATCTTCCACAAAGAAGTATTGAATCCAAATTCCATCTAAAAATTCTTCTCTAGAATCTAATATAATATCGACATCTTTGTCAGTTTGTACAATAACATCATGTTCACCGGGAGTATCTAAAGACATCCCATAATGTGCGTGATCACCATGCATATGAGATATATATATACGAACCTTTTTATCTGAGCCATCCTCTAACAACATACGTTTTAATACCTTTGCTGCATTACGATTAATTTTTACTTTCATCATGTCATCTCCATTTCTTTAGTTTAGCTAATAATTTCTTCATTATATCTATCAAAACTCATTCGATCACTATTGACAAGAATATAGCTTGCTTCACCACGAATTATTGTCCAAACAACCACTTCTTGATCGTTCGTTTGAGCCACTACAATACTCCAATCATCGTTATCATACCGCTTTTCTAGTTCTTCTACATAACTATCTTGCATTTCTCTAATACGTAATTCTTTCAAATTCATCATGTTTACACCATAGCGATTTCTTACATCTTCAGCCATTTCTTGCGTTAGTTCTTCAGCGGAATGTTGTGCCAAATACTCCTCAGAAAAGTATCTAGCAACTAATTCATCGTCTTCCACAATTGCTGCTTCATATACATCAGCTACTACCTTTACAGAAGTTGGGCTAAGACAACCTACTAATAATAGCGGGATACATAGAATAATTGGCAATAATTTTTTCATGTCCGTAACTCCTAACTGACAACATTCTAGTATGATTGTAAGCGATTTGTCTCATTTTGTAAAAATTAGAAGTCGAATAATGATAGAAAATAATAATAAATTAATGGTACCGCGCCACTTCCATCTATTTAAGATTATGTTATAATATAATGTTATTTTCTAAAAAATTCATATATAGTAGGAAGGTGCTGACTTCATGAATTTATCTTCTCGTAGTAAGGTTGCGTGGATTGCCGTTATTACAGGCGTTGCGGTTATGGGTGATGCTATGTTATTTATCGTACTCCCGTTATATTGGCAAGATTTCGGACTGACGGAAATATGGCAAATTGGAGTATTGCTATCGATTAATCGATTTATTCGATTGCCATTAAATCCATTAGTAGGCTATTTTTATAAACATTTTCAACTGAGAACTGGAGTTTTTATTGCACTCATTCTTGCCGTAATTACCACATTATCTTATGGTATCTTTGAAGGATTTTGGATGCTTGTTATTATGCGGGCTTTGTGGGGAGTAGCCTGGTCTTTTATAAGATTAGGAGGATTTTTAACAGTTATTGATGTAACAACAGATAATAATCGTGGATGGCACATGGGGATGTATAATGGATTATGGGGGTTAGGTGGTCTTATCGGTATGTTAGCAGGAGGATTCTTAGTCGATCAAACTTCTATTCTATTTGTTACTGCGTTATTTTCTCTTGTTAGTTTACTAGCAATACCCGTAGCTTGGTTTGTTGTTCCTCCTAATAAAGGAGAGAAAAAAGATTCTTCTGTTCATGGTCCAGTACCCAAAACAAAATGGATGACTCCTTTCACTGTACTCGTGCTAGCTACAGGGGTAACTCAAGGCTTTATTATTATGGGATTATTTAATTCCACTATCAGTCCTTTGTTAGAAAATGTATATCAGCGTCCAATTCAATTAGGAACTATTATTTTAGGAGTAGCTACGTTAGCCGGTACGTTGCAAGCAATCCGATGGGCATGGGATCCATTTATTGCTCCAGCTATCGGTAAAATGATTGATCAGCGTAAACTCATTTATCCAATTATACTTGTTCCATTAATAGGTGGATCGATTTTATTATCAGCAATGGCATTTACCTCTTCCATTGCACTGTTAATATTATTGATATTTCTATTTCAATTATTATCAACAATCTTTACCACTACCACAGATACTCTTGCAGCTCGTGCGGCCGTGCGAACGGATCGTGTTAAAATGATGACCGCTCATACTATAGTTGTAGATGTTGGTTCAGCATTGGGTCCAATGGTTTCATTTATAATTCTAATGTATTTACCACTTTCTGCAGTGTATATTTTTGCTAGTTTTCTAATGATAACTTTAGCCATATTTTGGATTGTATTTCGCAGGCTTGAATTAGAAACAACAAACGTACAAAGTAATATAAGTTGAATACTATTACTACTTTCTCCATAATAGAGTCGTATGACATCGTTAAAGAATAGAGGGATATAGTGGTTAAAGAATCAAGTATTATATTTTTTGATATTGATGGCACCCTTCTAACTGAAGGGGATAAATTATTACCGCCTTCAACGAAGGATGCAATATTTCAATTAAAAAAGCTTGGGCATGAGGTTGCGATTGCTACTGGTCGAGCACCATTTATGTTTGAAGATATACGAAAAGAACTAGAAATTGATACGTATGTCTGCTATAACGGTCAATACGTAGTGTATAAAGGTAAAGTTATATATGCGAACCCACTAAAGGCAAGTTCTCTAGAAGAACTTACTCAGTTTGCCCTTGATCGAGATCACCCCATTGTGTTTATGAATCATGAGTCCATGAAAGCGAATGTACCAGAAGATCATGAATATATTCAAGAAAGTATTAACAGCTTAAAATCAGTACATTATCCTACACATGACCCAGCTTTCTATAAAGGCAGAGAAATATATCAGGCACTTTTATTTAATACAGCTGGAGAAGAAAAGCAATATGAAAAAGCGTTTGAGGATTTTCAATTTGTTCGTTGGCATGACAAATCCGTCGACATTTTGCCAGCCAATGGTTCTAAAGCAAATGGAATTAACAAATTATTAGCTTATACGGACTATCCGGATGAACAGCAGTATGCATTTGGAGATGGTCTTAATGATATTGAAATGCTTACGGAAGTTCAAAACAGTGTAGCGATGGGTAATGGGCAACCAGAAGCAAAGGCTGCAGCACGTTATATTACAAGACCCGTAAATAACGATGGAATATTACATGGATTAAAAATGGTTGGATTACTGTGATTAAAAATTTGGTCCCCTGCAATTAGATTTTAAAATAATTGCAAGGGGATTTTTTCCGTATCATGTCATTTCTGAACTCTGACTTGAATACACTCTTAATGATGTTTTTGGAAAAATCTCTATGCTTTATTAGGAGGGGTATAAATATGTCAGATAAGGATAATGAACCAGAGAAACGAAAACAAGATGACAATAAGAAAATGGATCAATTAAAGAAATTCTATCGTGATAATACTGACAAGGTAATGACTACAGATGAAGGAGTAAAGATCTCAAATGACGAAAATACGTTAAGTGCAGGAGATAGAGGACCTCAATTATTAGAAGATTTTATCTATCGTGAAAAACTGACCCACTTCGATCGAGAGCGTATCCCAGAACGAAATGTACATGCACGTGGTTATGGTGCACATGGAGTATTTGAATGTTATGAAACTCAATCAAATCTAACGAAAGCACATTTTTTACAAAAAGCTGGTCAACAAACACCTGTATTTGTCCGCTTTTCGCAAGTAGCCGGTTCACGGGGAGCCAATGAAACATTACGTGATGTTCGTGGTTTTGCTACAAAATTTTATACCGATGAAGGAAATTTTGACTTAGTCGGAAATAATATTCCTATATTTTTTATTCAAGACGGTATCAAGTTTCCAGATTTAATTCACGCACTGAAACCTGAACCTAATAATGAAATCCCTCAAGGACAAACAGCCCATGATACGTTTTGGGATTTTATTGGTAGTAATGAAGAATCGGCAGCTATGATGATGTGGATTATGTCGGATCGAACCATTCCTAGGAGTTTCCGTACCATACAAGGTTTCGGGGTACATACCTTCCGACTGGTAAATGCGGAAGGCAAGTCTGTCTTTTGTAAATTCCATTGGCGTCCTGTACTAGGAATACATTCATTAATTTGGAATGAAGCGCAAAAAATTGGCGGTGCTGATCCTGACTTTCACCGGAGAGATCTTTGGGAAAATATTGAACAAGGATTTTATCCAGAATATGAACTAGGGGTCCAGGTCATAGAAGAAGATCAAGAATTTGATTTTGATTTCGATATATTAGATGCAACAAAACTATGGCCTGAAGAAGATGTGCCCCTACAAATGATTGGAAAGATGACATTAAATAAAAATGTAGAGAATGTTTTTGCTGAAACTGAACAAGTTGCACTTCATCCCGGTAATATTGTTCCAGGGATTGACTTTACAAATGATCCTTTACTACAAGGAAGACTATTCTCATATACCGATACGCAAATTTATCGTGTAGGCACTAACTTCAAGCAGCTCCCTATCAATCGTCCCGTTTGCCCTTTTCACAATAATCATCGCGATGGATCTCAACGTTATATTATCGATAAAGGCCAAGTAGCCTACCATCAGAATTATTTAGCTGGAAATACTCCATATACCGTACCTGGTTCTCAAGGTGGATTTGTTACGTATCCGTCTTTAGTCGAAGGGTTGAAAGTACGAAAAACTGCACCTAGTTTTCTCGATCATTTCTCACAGGCGAGACTATTTTGGAACAGTATGACGGATGTTGAAAAGAGTCATATACTTCAAGCATTTAGTTTTGAATTAGGTAAAGTGAATGTTCCTGAAGTCCGCCAACGTGTTGTTAATCTTATTGGACATATAAGCCGACCACTCGCTACTGCAGTAGCAGAACAAGTTGGTGTAGAACCACCAGATGGGAGCATAAAACAATCAGATGTCACTAAATCCTCTCCTGCTTTAAGTTTAATGAATACAAAATTTCTTCCAGATACGTTAAAAGTTGCTGTTATTGTTGGTAATGGATATGATGGAAATGCTTTAGAATCTTTATTACAATCTTTTAAAGAAGTAGAACTTAAACCATTTATTATAAGTGAGCGCTTAGGAGAAATAACTGCGGATAATGGTGATAAATTAAATGTAGATGCCACCTTCTTAACAACTTCACCGGTTCTGTATGATGGGTTACTCGTTGTTGGAGGAGATCAAACCAGTGATCAATTCGCTTATCAGACTGGCAACTTTATTACGGAACAATTCAACCATTATAAACCAATTGGAGGCATTGAAGAAGGTGCTATATTAATTCAACAATTAGGAATTGCTAATCGGCCAGGAGTATTCACAAGTCCAACAGGTGGAGGACAATTTACAAGGCAATTTATAGATGGAATGGCAAAACAACGGTTTTGGGATAGATAAATAAGATTATTTTACTACCACAGTTTTTATTCTGTGGTTTTTTTTTGTTTAAGATGATCCAAAACAATAATAATGTTCGTTATCTAAATAAACATTTTATATACCTCCTTACTCTATGGTATCTTTAAATCAAACAAATAAAAGGAGAATGAGATGCGAATAGATGATATACAACTATTTCGGCGTATTCAGGAAAAAGATGAAGAAGCATTAGAGCAACTATATGATCGCTATGAAAAACTGCTTTATTCATTTTCTCTTCGAATGACAAGCAATGAAACAATTGCAGAAGAGGCCGTTCAAGATGTTTTTACAAAATTATGGACAAACAACCTTCCTTATAAAGAAGATAAAGGAAAGTTTTCTTCCTGGTTATTAACTATTACAAGAAACGCTTGTTTGGATCTAATAAGAAAAACAAAGACAAACAATGTAGAATTCCAGGAAAGAGATACTCTACAAGAGGATAATGAACCAACACCAGAGGAACAGGTTGAATGGAATGAAAAAAGACAACAAATCAACTCTGCAATGCAGAGTTTAAATGATGAACAAAAAGAAATTATCGAATTATTTTATTTTAAAGGATTATCACAATCCAAAATATCAGAAGCATGTAATATACCATTAGGAACAGTGAAAGGAAGAGTACGATTAGCGTTAAACCATCTAAACAAGCAAATGGAAAAAACAAATGAAAGGGGGATTCAATCATGACAAAGCTTGCGTGCCATAATTTAATTGATTATATTAACCATCAATTAACTGAAGAAGAAAGAAAAACTTTTGAACAACATCTTGAAGAATGTGCAGAATGCAAGAATGAATTGGACGAATTACAAGAACTGATGGATGATCTCCCTTATCATAGTAATCCAGAACCAGTTCCTTCCGGTATGAAACAAAGAGTATTGACAAATGTTCTAGACAGTGAAAAATCTAACAATAATACTAAAAAAAGTGAAAATGAAGTCAAGAAAGATAATTCTGTGCATATGCCAAAGAAGAAAAATAGCACTTGGCTTAAGCCAGTATTGGCTGCTGTTCTTACCTTATCCCTGATTGGAAATGGTGCAGCACTCTATTATATTAATTCCGGAACTACAGAGGAAGCTAGTCCACCAATTGACTCTATAAACCAAATTGCTAATAAATATCAAATGCAGGCTTCGGAAAATGTAGAAGCAAATGCTACAGCATTTTTACTTGATCAAAATGAGACTCCAACATTGATGATCCAAGCCGATAACCTTCCTGAGCTTACCGGAGATGAAACTTATCAAGTTTGGGTGTTAGAAGGTGAAACCCCACATCGCGCAGGAACGTTTACTGTTGATCAAGATGGAACCGGTGCTGTCATGCATTCCTTAGACAATATTGATCAATATAATTACGACACGATCGCCATCACAAAAGAACCGAATGCAAACAGTCAAACTCCACAAGGAGAAATTTTATTGCACAGTGCTTTTTAGACTAACATTCTAAAATATCGTTTTTTCTAGGTTAGAGGTTGGACAGAAGGGATTTACTCAAAAAATATATGGTAGCGAACTGGTGTGAAAAACCACTTCAACATTATCATTCATCTTTTGAGCAAACCGTATTCTTTTGTCCGTACCTCGAACCTTTTTTCTATAGACGCTACTCCTGCTCAGTCAACAAAGATTGAAAATCCACTAGGTAAAGTGGTTTTTTCTTTTTCTAGATCGTTGTAGACTCGCCTGCTAAAAAACGGTCGACTTCTAAGAAATAAGAAAAGCTTTAATTCTTTGTTCTGGAAGGAGTTTTTCTTTTCGGTACAGGTGAAAAATAGATGTATAGAAAAACATTAAAATTTTATTTTAGAAATACTGATCCAATTTAATATTCCTTTCGTTAGCTTATTAAATAAAGAAAAAGGAGAGGGATTTTCATGAATTGGAAAAAAACAATATCAATCGTACCATTAAGCGCAGCATTAGTTTTTTCAGGTACAGCTAATTTTGTTGGTGCACACGAAGGAGAACACAGTGAGGAGCCTACAGTTCAAACAGCAGCAGTAGACTTACGATCAGATTTAGGTCACTTATTGAGTGAACATGCCTATCTAGCTGTAGAGACTATGAGAAACGGAGCAAATCAATCTGAGGATTTCGAGGCTTCTGTCAATGCTTTAAATAGCAATACAGACGACTTATCAAATGCAATATCTTCAGTATATGGTGATGAAGCTGGGGAAGCATTTAAAGATATGTGGAGCGACCATATAGGATTTTTTGTTGATTACGTAAATGCAACTGCTGAAAATGATGATGAAGCAAAACAAGCAGCATTAGATGAACTCTCACAATATCGTGAAGACTTTTCTCAATTCTTAGAAGATGCAACCGGAGAACGTCTTGAAGCAGATTCACTAGCAGAAGGATTACAAATGCACGTTAATCAACTTATTGGAGCATTTGATAGTTATATAGAGGAAGATTATGCAACTGCCTACGAACATGAAAGAGAAGCAATTGGTCATATGCATATGGTAGCCAAAGGCCTATCCACAGCTATTTCCGAACAGTTCCCAGAGGATTTCGATAATACAAAAGCGGCTACGCCTGCTGGAGATTTGCGAGCTGACTTAGGACATCTACTTTCTGAACATGCTGGTCTAGCTGTAGTTGCTATGCAGAATGGATCAGATGGGTCACCTGATTTTGATGCTGCTGCCAATGCACTGACTTCAAATACAGAAGATTTATCCAAAGCAATAAGCTCTGTATATGGTGACGAAGCAGGGCAAGCTTTTGAAGAAATGTGGTCAGAACATATTGGATATTTCGTTGATTATGTAAATGCAACAGCTGAAGAAGATGAAGCTGCTAAGGAAGAAGCATTAAATAATCTAGAAAATTATAGAGATGAATTCTCTGGATTTATGGAAGAAGCAACGGAAGGAAATGTTCAAGCTGACGGTTTAGCGGAAGGATTGCAGATGCATGTTGAACAATTAATTGGAGCATTTGATGCCTATGTAGCTGGGGATTATGAAGAAGCATACAGTCAAGCAAGGGAAGCATATGGTCACATGTATGGTGCAGCTGAATCCTTATCTTCAGGCATTGTAATGCAACATCCTGATATGTTTGCTGCGGATATGCCTTCTGAAATGCCAAACACTGGACTTGGAACACCAGAAACTCAATCTACTAATGCGCTAATGTGGACAATGGGAGCAATTATTTTAGCTGGAATTGTTGTATTTACAATTCGCCAAAAATATTCAAAACAATAAAGAAATTAAAAGGAGGAATTGGATGTTTCGTCTAATAATTAGTTTTATGTTACTTTTTTTAGTCGCATGTAGCCAAGATAATCAATCACCTTCATCTGACAGATCCAGTTCCTCTTCACAACAGGAAAATGATACGTATGTACCATTAGAATATAATACAGATATAAATGATGAGGAGGATGATACTTCCTCATCATTTATCATTAAAGATAAACAATACAATATTACTCCTAGTGAAATTAATATAGATTCAATCAATGTTTCTTCTTCTGTTGAAAGTGTTGGTTTATTAGAAAATGGAGAAATGGCTGTCCCAGAGGATTTCACAAAAACCGGTTGGTTTGACTTAGGAACAAACCCTGGAAACCGTGGCAGTGCAGTTATTGCTGGCCACGTCGATGATAAGACTGGACCAGGAGTCTTTTTTGACCTTGATAAACTTAAAAAAGATGATGAAATTGAGGTTATTGGAGAAGATGGGGAGAAATTAACATTTAAAGTGGTTGACATAGAAGTCTTTCATAAAGATAATGCACCGATTGAAGATATATTTGGTTATACATCTAGACGAATGTTAAATTTAATTACCTGTATTGGAACTTTCGATCATTCTATTGGTGGTAGAACAGAAAGATTAGTCGTGTATACTGAATTAGTTGAAGAAGATTTAGAATAAAAACAAAGTAATTTCCGATTAACTCTATTAACCACTTTTTTCGATTTCTAAAGCTATTTTGGGTTTTAGAGCTGCTCTATTAACCACTTTCACGGATTTCCAAAGCTGTTTTGGGTTTTAGAGCTGCTCTATTAACCACTTTCACGGATTTCTAAAGCTATTTTGGGTTTTAGATCAGTTTAATAATTAGTGATCGTACAAAATAATTAAACTTTATCAATCAAAACTATCTGGGTTACTACCGGAACGATCATTTTGATTCATCGCATCAATCTGGTTCATTTCTTCTTCTGTTAAAGAAAAATCAAAGATATCCGCATTAGCTATTATTCTTTCTTTAGTAATTGATTTAGGTATCGTAATTACATCATGCTGAACATCCCAACGTAAGATGACCTGTGCTGGAGACTTAGCGTATTTCTTAGCGATCGTTTGAATAATATCCTCTTCTAGCAATTGCCCTCGCTTCAATGGAGACCAAGCTTCTAGTTGAATATTATGTTGACGACAAAATGCACGCAGTCCTTCCTGTGTTAGATGCGGATGGAATTCCACTTGATTAACTGCCGGAATAATTTCAGCATTCGCAAATAATTTTTCTAGATGTTGTACATGGAAGTTACTTACACCAATGGCTCTTACTTTACCTTCTCGGTAGAGTTCTTCCATCGCCTTCCAGGTTTCTACAAAAGTATCTTTCACTGGCCAATGAATTAAATATAAATCCAAATAATCAGTTCCTAATTTCTCTAAGCTTCTTTGAAATGCCTGTTTGGTAGAAGTATATCCTTGCTCATCATTCCATACTTTAGAAGTAAGAAAAATATCTTCACGAGGAACTCCAGAATTTTTGATTCCTTCACCTACCCCTTTTTCATTATCATAGAATGAAGCTGTATCAATACTACGGTACCCGTTTTCTAAAGCTGTTTTCACCGCCTCTTCTGCAACCGATCCATCTTCAACTTTATAAACCCCTAAACCGAATCCTGGCATTTCTAATCCATTATTTAATGTAAATGTATCCTGTAAATGTTTAATCATGTAGCGCACCTCCATAATCTTTGTTACTACTATCATACATGAAATACCTTTTTTTCTTAAATATATCGTCACACTATAATTTAGTTTGCTTTATATAGATAGATTCCATTGATTAACTCTTTGGTACACTCTCCTGCTAATCTTAAATATTCTAAGTGAGCAATGGTCTCACCAACAGCAAATCTTGAATCATGTACCGACATTTTTTTCGGAAATAGTTTTTCGGTTGCTTCATAGACCGTAGTCTCCACTTTTATTTTGTCCAATAAATAGGAAAGTCGCTCTTCATGATGTGCTTTTATTTCTTCTATTCGCTTATTAGCATCTGAGAACGGGTTACCATGAGCAGGAATCACCCATTCTACATGTAACTTTTTAATTTTTTCTAGTGAAGATAAATAATTTTTTAATGGGTTTTCATTACCATGAAACCAATAAGAAATATTTGGCGTAATCTTAGGTAAAATATGATCTGTTGATAAAAGGACGTTTTTCTCTTGATTGTAAAAGGTTACTAATCCATCAGAATGTCCTGGTGTATAGATAATCTCATATTCATATGTACCGAATTGAATTCGATCTCCTTCCCTTAAATACCCATGAACAGATGGATATGGAGTTACATACAGGTAAAAGGATGATGTGTTATCCGCTAATTCCTTTGCTATTTCTTCTGGTATACCTGCTAGTTTATAATTATCTTTTAACTGCTGCAGGAATGGTTTTTCCCAAGATGATAAAGCTGCACGCGCATCGATCTCTGTCATCCATACATTAGCGCCCGTCTGTTGTTGTAATCCTCCTGCATATCCAAAATGATCTGGATGATAGTGAGTAATGATAATATCGGAAACATGTTTTCCTCGCAGTTCTTCATTCCAACGTTGTACAGTTTGGTTACGATGTAGTCCTGTATCCATCACTTTCACGCCTTGATCCGCTTCTCCAATAAAGCAATTTACATGATTTAATCGAAATGGTAGATCTAAGGTAACTTTTTTAATTCCAAGCTGATCTAACAAACAAATCCCTTCCTTCACTAAGCTGATGATTGTTTAATGAAGAAGAGTTTGGGATATAACAAAAAGATTTGATCATAAGACGGATGGTAACTAGAATAAGCATAAGAAATATACGTAGAGTATACTCACTCCCTCCCGTGGGAGGAAGGAATAGGTGAGACCCTGATTCGGGAAGCTCACCAGCTAGGCCCGCCCAAGAATAACCGTCGTATATTTCTAAAAGCGGATATTCAAAACCTGTTCATCTTTTGAGTAAATGCTTTTCTCCCAACCTCTTTCAACAAAGATCTATAAACTCTATCTACTTAACTCTTTTTTCTAGTTAACAACTTTTCAAATTCATAGCACTACATTAATTTACCTTCTTCGCTTTCTCCCAGTACAACTCTCTTAAACGGAATTTTTGTAGCTTTCCTGTAGCTGTCTTTGGCAACTCTTCGACAAACTCAACTTTTTTTGGAGCCTTAAAGTGAGCAAGATTCTCCCGACAATACGATATGACTTCATCTTCTGTCAGCGTTGAATGCGGCTGTGGAACAATGATTGCTAATGGAACTTCTCCCCACTTTTCATCAGGGATTGCAATTACGGCTACTTCTAATACATCTGGATGTTTGTATAGGACTCCCTCTACTTCTGTAGATGAAATATTCTCTCCACCGGAAATAATTAAATCCTTTGCTCGATCTCGTATTTCTATAAAACCATCCGGATGAATGACAGCTAAATCACCCGTATGGAACCACCCGTCTTTCATAGCTGCATCAGTTTTTTCTACATCTTTATAATATCCTTTCATCACGACATTTCCACAAGTGATTATTTCTCCTAACTCCTCCCCATTCCAAGTAACCTCTTCTCCATCAGGACGAATAACCGTTGTTTCACCATTAAACGCAAGCTCAATTCCCTGTCTCGCTTTAATGGTTGCTTGTTCATCAGTGGATTTGTCATTAAAATCTTGTTTCCATTCACAATATAAAATAAAAGGGGACGTTTCTGTTAGTCCATATACATGAATCATTTGTAATCCTAAAATATCTTGTGCTTTTTGAATTAATGCCGCTGCAGGAGGAGATCCAGCGGTAGCCATTCTAAGTTTAGACTGTAACTTTACATGTTTTGCTTTCGGCTCATTCACCAGCATATTTACCACTGTAGGTGCCCCGCATAGCATGGTTATCTGTTGTTGTTCAAATATATCTAATATTAATGGCGGGTCGACTTTGCGTAAACAAACATGCGTACCCCCTGCAGCAGTTATTGCCCAAACTCCTCCCCAACCATTCGCATGAAACATCGGTAATGTGTGCAAATAGCGATCATCATGGGAAACATTAATATGATAAAGAAAGTTGGCTGCATTTATATAATTGCTACGATGGGTTAGCATAACACCTTTTGGATTCGACGTTGTACCACTAGTATAATTAATCGTCATTAACTGATTTTCATCAATTTCTACTATCGGTAATTCGGTCTTTTCTTTATCATGATGTATTAACGCTTCATAACGAGTACCTTGTAAGGAAGTGTTCTCTCCATCTACTTCTACAATAATAATGTCTTTTAAGGACAAACTATTCTGAATATCTTCAATTGGACCAGCAAATGCCTCATCAACAATTAACAACTTTGCATCACTATGATTAATGATATAGTTTAAATCTTTTGAAGAGAGACGATAATTTAATGGTACCATCACTGCTCCAATCTGGCATATTCCATAAAAGCATTCCAGCATATAGTGTGTATTTGGCAGCATTACAGCGACATGGTCACCTTCTTTAATACCTTTATCGAGTAAACCCTTGGATAATTGATCCACCCGATGGCCAAATTCTTTATACGTAAACGATTTATCTCCATCAACTATAGCTACCTTTTCAGGATAATATTTAATTGCTCTCCGTTTCCAATCTAGTGGGGTTAGTGGTGCTAGCATTTGCAAAACAACTCCCTTATAGTAAGATTTGTTCTATACTCCTCACTTAAACATCCAGTTACTTTGATAATAATTCTCTACTAATAATTAACTTCATCACTTCTGATGTACCACCATAAATCCGTTGGACTCGTGCATCCGCATAAGCTCGGGCTACAGGATACTCTAGCATATAACCATAGCCTCCAAATAACTGTAGACAACGATCAATCACTTCACCCTGTACTTCCGTACAGCTTAGTTTTGCCATACTAGCTGTAGCTGTGTCTAAACTTCCTTCTATACATCTTGTAGTACATTCATCGGCAAAAGAACGTTGGACACGTACTTTGGTTTGCAACTCAGCCAAGGTGAATTGTGTATGCTGTAATTGGTCGAGCGTTGTTCCGAATAACTCTCGCTCTTTCACATAAGTAACCGTGTCAGTAAGTACACCTTCCATACAAGCAACGGCACAATTCGCAACAATTAGCCGTTCACGAGGTAATTCGTTCATTAACACGGAGAAACCTTGATCTACTCCTCCGAGAATATCTCGATCATCTAACAGAATATCTTCAAAAAATAACTCCGAAGTATCACAAGCATGTAATCCTATTTTTTCAAGATTTTTCCCTTTAGTAAAACCATCCTTACTTGCGTCAACGATAAACAGCGATATTCCTTTCGATGGTTTTACATCCAATTTCGTTTTCGCTACAACAATCGCAAAGTCACAAAGCTGACCATTCGTAATAAATGTTTTAGAGCCATTTAATACATATCCACTCATTGCCTCATCAAAATTTGCTGTTGTTTTTATCCGTTGGAGATCACTTCCGGCACCCGGTTCAGTCATTGCGATTGCACCAACTAATTCTCCTGAAATCATTTTTGGTAAGTAATATTTCTTTTGTTCTTCGGTTCCATATTGGAGGAAATAGTTTGCGAGAATCGTATCATGTACCGATAAATTTGCAGCTATCGAACTATATCCTTGACGACAAAACGTCTCTATTATTGTCGTGGAATAAAGAAAGCTAGCTCCTATACCGCCATATTCTTCTGGTACCTCTGCTAGCAGAAAGCCTTGTTCTCCTAACTTATTCCAAAATTCTCTCGGTACCATTCCTTGTTCTTCCCACATGCTATAAAATGGAGCGACCTCCTGTTTGCAAAAAGACTCCACACTACGTTTTAGTAAATCTAGTTCTGCTTGTTTCGATGAAGAGATAGATAAATTCATTACTGGTCTCCTCCTTTTACTTTCCTTTAAAAGCAGGTTTTCTTTTTTCAAAAAAGGCAGCAATTCCCTCTTTATTATCTTCCGATTGTAAAAGTAATGTTTGCACAGCTAATTCCTGTAAGTCATTCGTATCTTGGTTGTATTCACTGGCATGATTCACCATATGTTTTACAAATTGATTGGCTAACGGCGGACCTTGTACAATAAATTGCGCAAATTCCGTTGCCTCTTCTAATAGATTTCCTTCCACCACACGGTTTACTATTCCTCGCTCATAAGCTTCTTGCGCAGATACTGGTCTACCAGACGAAATCCATTCTTTTGCAACTGCAGCTGGTAGTTTATCAGCGAGACCTTTTAACAGACCTAAGTCAGGAATAATCCCTACATTTGTAAAACTACAAGCAAAACTTGCATCTTTCTTAGCTACAATAAAGTCGGCCGCGATTGCAATACTAAATCCTGCTCCAGCTGCAAATCCATGTACGGCACTGATGACATATTTATCTAAGTCTTTCATCGTTTGAATGATTTGCAATGCTTTCTTCATATAATTCATAATTTGAGCGGAATTATTTAATGTGTTTAATACTTGCAAATCCCCACCAGCTGAAAAGCCTTTTCCTTCACCAGTCAATATTACTGCCTTTACTTCAGGGTCTTTCTCCGCTTGGTGTAAGGCTGCTATTAATTCTTCCGCCATTTCTATTGATAATGCATTTCTTTTTTCTGGTCGATTCATTGCTATATAAGCGATTTGGTTTTCTTTTTGATAATGAACTGTAGACGTTATTGTCATTTTTCCACTCCTTACTTTTGCTCAATAGCAATTCCGATTTTATTTTTCGCCTGCTCATATTGTTGCTGTAGTTCATCAACTACTTGTTGAATTGACTGTACTTTTGTAGTTCCTGCGACACCTTGACCAGCACCCCAGATGTCTTTCCACGCTCTGATTGATGGATCTCCAAGCTCAGAGAAATCTATCTTCTCTTTTTTTGGTAGTTTATTAGGGTCAAGTCCTGACTTTACTATACTTGGTATCAAGTAGTTTGCTGGGATTCCACTAAATGCTGGGGTATACAGTATATCTTTACTAGTAGAATCAATCGTTGATTGCTGATATTCTTCATTTGCTCCACTTTCTTCTGTTGCAATAAAATGAGTCCCGATATAAGCAAAATCAGCCCCTAATATTTGCGAAGCTAATATCTGCTCCCCTTGAGAAATAGCCCCTGCTAGAGCAATTGGGCCATCAAAGAACGTCCGAACTTCTTGAATAAAAGCAAACGGATTTAATGTTCCGCCATGACCACCCGCACCATTAGCAACTAGAATTAATCCGTCACTTCCTTTTTCTAAGGCTTTTTTGGCAAATTTAAGGTCGATCACATCAGAGAGCACCATTCCACCGTATGAATGTACAATTGAAACTACTGGAGATGGATCACCTAAAGATGTAATGACTATTGGAGCTTGATGTTTTTCTATTAATTTTAAATCCTCGTAGAATCGCTTATTCGATGTATGACTAATAAAATTAATCCCCCAAGGTGCTATTTTTTTATTAGGATCTTCTGCTCTTTTTTCAACTAAAGTTGTATTAATTTCTGTCATCCACTCATCCAAAATGTCTGTAGTACGGGCATTTAATGCTGGAAAAGTACCGATGATCCCCGCTTCACATCCACGAATCACCATATTCGGATTTGAAATTAAAAACATCGGTGCCATCATTACCGGTAATGTCATTTGATTATTAATATCTGTTAATTGCATAATAATTTCCCCTTTTTTCTATTTGAGTCAATTTCATAATTGGAATGATAATAATGTTCGGATTATAGCTATAACTTGGCTTTGATTGTAATGGAAGACGGCGACTCCTGCAGGAATAGCGCGAGTCGAAGATCCACTTGAAAAGTGTTCTTCTTTTCAAGTTAGCTGAGGCCGTGCCTGCGGAAAGCGTCCGTCTGTAATGAAAATCAAAACAGTGAACATTCGGATTTCACACAAAATATTTAATTATTAAATTGACTCATTATTTTTTACTCATCTTTTATAGATAAAGCCTCTTTCACTTGGTCTCTCAATGCCTTTTTCAGGAATTTACCAACTGAGGTTTTCGGAATTTCCTTCATAAATATCACTTCATCTGGCAACCAAAATTTCGCAAATTGAGGTTGTAAAAATTGTATTATATCTTCTTTTGTTAGTTGTGTTTTTTCTTTGCATACTACACATGCAACTGGACGCTCTTGCCATTTAGGATCTGGTATTGCTACTACGGCTGCTTCGAATATATCTTCATGTGCCATTAAAGCGTTTTCTAAATCGACAGAAGAAATCCATTCTCCTCCGCTTTTAATAAGATCTTTTGTACGATCTACAATTTTGATGGTACCTTCTTCATCCAACGTGACCACATCTCCAGTATGCAACCACCCATCATGAAATGCGTCTCCACTACGATCATCTTTATAATATTGATCAGCAATCCATGGACCTCTAATTAATAATTCACCCATATCTTCTCCATCTCGGGCAATGTCTCCATTTTCATTTATCGCTCTAATTTCAATCCCTGGTACGACCATGCCTTGTCTGGAACGTAATTCCAGCCGCTCTTCCCCGTCCATACTGTGTTGATAGCTTTTTAATCTAGATACGGTAACTAAAGGTGACGTCTCTGTCATCCCGTACGCATGCAAAAATGGTATATTGTACTTTGTTTCAAACGTTTTTATCATACCCTTTGGAGCTGCAGATCCCCCACAAAGAATGTTTCTTAAACTTTTCATCGAGTAATTTCCTGACTCTAATTCTTTTAACAAACCTAACCAAATCGTTGGTACTCCTGCAGTAGTTGTCACTTCATAATCATCAATTAATTGGGCTAACACTTGTGGTGTTGGCATTGGACCTGGTAATACTTGTTTTGCTCCTAACCAAGTAGCTGCAAAGGGCATTCCCCAGGCATTCACATGAAACATCGGTACCACAGGCATTGTTGTATCCATTTCTGATAATCCGACTGTATCTGTCATTCCTAAAGCCATACTGTGTAAGTAAATACCACGATGTGTATACACAACACCTTTTGGTTTTCCGGTTGTTCCTGAGGTGTAACAAATTCCTGCAGGGTCTTCTTCGTTCAGTTCAGCAGTAAATTCATACTCCGTATTTGCTCTTTCTAATAGTGCTTCGTAGGAATAGACAGAACTTAAACTAGTTTCTGGAAGGTTTTCTCGATCTGTCATAACAATATAAGCTTCCACATGTTCTAATTGATCCTTCACTCTCTCAATCAACGCCAATAAATCTTCATCAACTAAAATCACTTTATCTTCAGCATGATTAATAATATATACGAGATCTTCTTGGGCTAACCTAATATTTATTGTGTGTAAAATTGCTCCCATACTAGGAACAGCAAAATATGCTTCAAGGTGACGATGGTGATTCCATGCAAATGTCCCCACCCGATCGCCTTTTTTTATACCAAGCGACTCCAAAGCATGACCAAGGAGCTTCATACGTTGTACCGTCTCTTCATACGTAAATGTCTGTATACCAGCTAATGTTCTTGAAATCACTTCTTTCTTTGGAAAATATTTTTCCGTATGTTTAATCATCGATGCTAAAGTTAATTGCGTGTTCATCATAACAATCTATCCCTTCACTATTTTTTAGATTGATTGAAAAAACTGCATCATAATGATTTATTTCATGGTTCTTGCTGGGTTTAATAACTCTTCATTATGTTCACCAAGAGATGGCGCATCAGACCGAATTTTTCCTGGAGTCTCTGACATCTTAATCGGGATTCCGATTTGTTTCATCCCTCCTCTATCAATAATCATCTCTCGGAAAGAGACATGTGGATCTACTACAAGTTCATCTAGAGTTTGTAATGCTGTAACACATGCATCTTCCTCATTAAATAACACCATCCATTCATCTAATGTTTTTTTCTTAATGATAGTTTGGATAGATGTAATCATTTCTCGTTGAATCTCAAGTGAAGCATGTAATTTTGATATATATTCATACTTACCTATTACTCTACAAAAATTTGTCCAAAATTTATCTTCTAATCCTCCCATGGATAGATATCGGCGATCTTTCGTTTCATATATTTGATAACAAGCATAACCACCATAAAGCAGGGATTTTTCTCGTTCCATCGACTGCCCATGGAACGTAGCAGGTAACAACATATGCAGCCAAGATACTGCCCCGTCTAACATGGATACATCTATATACTGTCCCACTCCTGTATTTTGACGATGGATATATGCCATTAATATTCCGATTAATGCTGGATATGCTCCTGTACCAATATCTGCAATTTGAACGGAAGGTAATACTGGTTTTTTCCTATTATCACTCATCAATTGCAGGATACCAGCAGTGCTTAAGTAATTAATATCATGTCCTGCTTTATCTTTATACGGCCCTTTCTGTCCATAACCAGTTAGAGAACAATAAATTAAACTAGGCTGATATTCTTTTAGTGTGTCGTAATCAAGTCCAAGCTTTTTCATCACTCCAGGACGAAAAGATTCGATTAAAATATCAGCACTAGATAATAATTCTAGAAAACTTTGTTTATCCTCTTCATCTTTTAAATCAAGACAAACACTCTTTTTGTTTCTATTTAAAGACTGAAAAAACACACTGTCTTCGTTTCCAAATTTAGGATCAAAATCACGTAGATAATCCCCACCATTTGGTTGTTCTATCTTAATTACCTCCGCTCCAAAATCCGCTAGCATCATCGAACAATAAGGACCAGGAAGTAGCCTCGTTAAATCTAATACTCTTATATTGGATAGCGGCATATTGTTCCTCCTCTTTACTATTCATCTAATCTTTCAATAATAGTTGCATTTGCCATCCCATGTCCCTCACACATAGTTTGAAGACCATATCTTCCACCTGTTCTTTCCAATGTATGTAACATGGTAGTCATTAATCGGGATCCACTAGCACCAAGTGGATGCCCTAAAGCAATCGCACCTCCATCTTGATTCAATTTCTTTGGATCCGCTCCCGTTTCTTTCAACCACATCAATGGTACAGAAGCAAATGCTTCATTCACTTCAAATACATCAATGTCATCTAACTTTAATTTTGCTTTTTCAAGCACCTTTTTTGTAGCTGGAACGGGACCAGTTAGCATTAATGTTGGATCTGATCCAATTACAGAGCGCGCAATAATTCGAAAGCGTGGTTTAAAACCCAGTTCTTCTGCCTTCTCTCGCGACATAATCAATAATCCAGCTGCACCATCACTAATTTGACTCGCATTTCCGGCAGTCACACTACCATTCTTCTCAAACGGCGACGATAACCCAGCTAATTTTTCCATCGAAGTATTTTCTCTTGGGCCTTCATCAGTATCAATAGTCACTTTTGTTCCATCAGATCTTGTAATTTCTACTGACATAATCTGATCGGAAAAATAACCGTTGTTTCTTGCTTCAATTGCTTTTTGATGACTTTCTAACGCAAATAAATCCATCTCTTCTCTGGAAATATTCCATTTCCTTGCAATTCTCGCTGCAGACAATCCTTGATTAATAATCTCGTAATTCGATGTCAACGATTTACTTAACTTTACTCCCTGTTGATTCGATCCCATAGGAACTCGCGACATACTTTCTATTCCAGCAGCGACAACTATATCCATGTCCCCACTTACAATTGCTTGTGCTGCAAAATGAATGGCTTGTTGACTCGAACCACATTGACGATCAATCGTAGTACCCGGAACTTCTATCGGGTATCCAGCGATTAAAGCTGCTTGCCTACCAATATCAAAGGCTTGTTCTCCACTTTGAGTGACACAACCCATAATGACATCTTCAATTAATCCTGAATCCAATCCAGTGCGAGTTATTAATTCTTTTAAAGGCATTGCTGCCAAATCCTCTGCTCTAATTTCACTAAGTGAACCGTTTCGCTTTCCAACAGGTGTACGAACCGCTTCTACTATTACTGCTTCACGCAAGCGAACTCCTCCTTTTAAATGATTTTGATTTCCTTTATCATAAGGGAAAAAGGAAGTTACTGGGACATAACAAAAAGATCTGATCAAAAGACGGATACGTAGCTTTTCGCACGCTATCGCTTTTTTTGTCTAGCTTTAGCGTCCAGCAACTAGTAAACTTCACACTTCTTCACTACGATAAAGAAGACTTGCAGAATGTTATGATGCTTAGTCGCACTTATACCCTTGTGGTGAAAGTCAATATCGATTCGCTTAAGCTCATCGTATTTCCTTTATCTCATTGCGAAGTGCTCCAGTTTATACGTTGCTTTTCGGACGCTATCACTTTTCTTACTTTGGTTGCATTCGGATGGCTCCGTCAAGTCGTATTACTTCCCCATTTAACATTGGATTTTCTATAATGCTTTGTGCGAGCTTTGCATACTCAATTGGTTTTCCTAAACGTGATGGAAAAGGTGTCATTTTCCCTAATTCTTCTTTTGCTTTCTCTGGTAACTTTTCAAATAACGGTGTTAAAAATAAACCAGGAGCAATGGTCATAACCCGAATACCATGGGTAGATAAATCTCTAGCAATAGGAAGCGTCATACCTGCAACGCCCCCTTTTGAAGCACTGTATGCTGCCTGTCCAATTTGACCTTCAAAAGCCGCTACGGAAGCCGTATTAATAATAACTCCTCGTTCTCCCTCTTCGTTTGGTTTATTTAGTGCCATTTTATCAGCAGCTAATCGAATCACATTAAACGTTCCAATTAGGTTAATTTCTATTACATTTGTAAAATGTTTTAAGGAATGAACTCCTTTTTTTCCAACCGTTTTTTCTGCAATTGCAATACCAGCACAATTAACAACTGCATGAATGCCGTTACCTTGTTCCACGACATCATCCAATGCTTGTTGAACACTAAATTCATCAGTTACATCAACTTGATAATAACGAACGCCATCTCCCAACTCTGTTGCTAATCGTTCTCCATTCTCTTTATTCAAATCAAAAATGGCTACTTTTCCACCTTTATTTTTTAGTCTTCGCACGGTTGCTTCTCCTAGACCTGATGCACCACCAGTAACTACTGTTGTCATTTGTTTTATATTCACAAACATTCTCCTTTTCAGGCTTGTTTTACTAATACATTTAATAGATATTCGGTTATTTGTTCTAGCATATCTTGCTTCTATTTCTTGCCCTCGTTCTTATACCATTGCGTCAACCAATTCATTGCTCCTAAATAAATATTACGCGTGATTTTCGGATCTAATGCTTGAAATACGCCTTCTTCTATCCCATTTACTATTAAATGATCCAATAATTCCGTATAGTTTCGATGGAGTTGTAGAATGATTTCTAATTGTTGATGTGAAAAAAATTGCTCAGGTTTATGCATGAGTTCAAATCCATATTGATCATCTAACAGATGGTCCATATGTGCGATCATTGCATTTTTTAATTTTTCTCTTGGGTGTAAAGGTTGCTTGTGGATGTTTTTTAAGTTTTCAATGCTATTTTGAAGAAGAAGTTGGTGGCTTTGAAATAATAAATCTTGTTTATCCTGAAAATAATAGTATACAGTGCCCTTCGTAATTAAAAGCTTAGCAGCAATGTCTTCTATAGTCGTGCGATAATAACCTTTTTCAGCAATAATTTGCATTGCTGAATGTATGATCTCTTTCTTTTTTTTCTCTGTTTTCTGTTCACGTAGAGACAAAAGATCCCTCCTTTTCTCTTCTTTTTTTGAAATCGCTTTCATAATTATATTCTAGTAAGTATAATTTTGAATGTCAAGTATAATTTCTGAAAATTTAGTCATGAAGTTGTTTATTCAGTCGAGGTATACTGACTGTTGTAGAGGATAAATTTTAGTAGTATATCTTTCTGTAAAAAAAAGCAGATAACTATCCGCCTATTCTCAATAAACGCTGTTATCTGCTTAATCGTTACCTATATTAAGTCGTAAGGACAACCATGATTTGAATATATGACATTACAACAATATAAAAGGCTAAGGCAAACCAACCATTAAAACGCAGGCCATTTTTAAAACCGCTAAGTCCGTTAGAACCACTTAATATAATGATCGGCATAATTACTGGGGACAGCATTATAGAAATTGAACTTCCCAAGGTTACTGCCAATACAATTAATTCAGGTGGGTATGGCAAATGTATTGATTGTAAAATCCCTGCAACGAGTACCATCACTGTTAATGGTCCAAGTCCAAAGAATCCTAAAATGATTACCATAATCGGCAATAAATATAAAACATTAATAAACGGTAGTACATTTTGGATAGAATAAATGCCATTCACTACATTTTCAGCAAACGAAGTATGGCCTAGTGATGCAATTAACATTCCCGCACCTAGCATTACACAAAGTTGATAAGACTTGCTTGCCATTTCATCTTTAATATAACTCGTTGCGATCTGCGTCAATTTATATACTCTACGTTTGATTACGTAATAACATACAATCCAAACTACAATCGTTAATGGAATTAGAACTAAAAGTTCTATTTCAACAAAAAAGCTCAGTATAAAAATCGAACCAAATAAGGTAATAAATAAAATAGCAAATTCACGTACTACTCGATTCATTTCTTTTTTATTTTTAGAATGATGCAGAACTTCATCGATTTCTTTTTGCAAACCTGCAGTGAAGTCTACTTGGTATCGTTTCTGTTCTTTCGTAGTAAATACAAGTGCTAACAGCGTACCGAATATAGCTGCTGCAACCCCCTGTATAATAGCTGAACTTAAAGAAGCGTCCATAATTTCAACAACATAGGCAAACGATGGAATACTCAACACCCACATAACCGAAAGAGCAAACCCACGAAGTAATGCAGTTCCTTTAAAATATTCCCAAGCTTCTCCTTTTTCATCCTTTAAAATCATACTTACAAATTGATACATCATTGGAATCGCACCAAATAATAAGAAGTAAGCAATGATTTGAGTAAAGGAGACCATACCAAGGTAGAACTTTCTGCTGGAATTTAACAACCGATGCCCGAAGCCGATAATTGATTCTAAAAATGCTTCTTCTCGTAATACCCAACTGACCATAGGAATTACTACCAACAAACCGATCATATTGCGCATTTGCTGGAGCCCTTCTCTAAGTCCATTTATGAGATTCGTATCTGTAAAAAGAAAAATTACAATCCCTGTTACGAATAGCCCTAACGGCATTTTTAAATTTGAAGGTCCATAATAAAATGTAGCGAATAAAACAATCGCAAATCCACAAACCGCCATAATTAGCACTAAGCTATCTAACTCTTGGAAATACGTAAAGAAATGAAGGAGAGTGAAACCTATAATTCCTGTTGTTAAACCTGTTGTTACAAATCGATTACGCATATAATTAACTCCTATACAATTACTTTCTATATTTAACTATACACCCTTTGTCAAACCAAATTTCATGATATCGAGCTTCCGGGTATTTAAAAACCATAGGAGAAATTTATTTGATTATAGGATTGTAAATCTGTGGTGAATTGTCTATTCACCACTTTTTTGGATTTCTCGAGTTGTTTTGGTTGATAGACCATGTCTATTCACTACTTTTTTGGATTTCTTGAGTTGTTTTGGTTGATAGACCGTGTCTATTCACCACTTTTTTGGATTTCTCAAGTTGTTTTGGTTGATAGACCGTGTCTATTCACTACTTTTTTGGATTTCTTGAGTTGTTTTGGTTTTCCCCCATTAACAGAAACTCTACGAATAGCAAAAGCTAATCATCCCTATGCTGGAATGATTAGCTTTCATTAATTCATCTTATTTTTTTCACTCAATATTAAAGATTAAGAAATTGCTAAATAACGCAAAAAGCTTTCTTGGCTTTTATATAGTTGCTGTGCCTCAGCCAAAGAAATTAATTCAAATGTAAATGTAGCTCCACTCATTCTCTGAATAACCTGTGGTAAATCGACAGAGATCACTGTGGCTATACGGGCATAGCCTCCGGTGGTTTGCCGATCAGCTAATAAAATGATTGGTTGCCCATTTGCTGGAACTTGGATAGTACCTGGCAATATGGCATCTGAAATAATATCCGCACTGTTTTCACAAATATGTGAAATGGACTCTCCTTCTAAACGATATCCCATTCGATCTGATTGTGAAGACATTTTATATGTAGAAGCAAAAAAAGTATCGTACGTAGTTGATGAGAAAAGTTGCTGATCCGGCCCTTTAATTACTCGAATCGGTCGTTCATTGTCGTAATCGGGAATATCATTATATTTTAATTGTCTACCAGAACGAGCATTTACCCCATAACTATCATGATTCTTAAGAATATCTCCTTTTTGCAGATATCGGCCATGAAATCCACCCAATCCAGCCTTTACAAAAGTAGATTTACTTCCCATTACTGTTGGGACATCAATTCCTCCTGCTACAGCTAAATAAGCATAGCTCCCATGTACTGGTTGCCCAAAAGTAAGAACTTGTCCTTTACGAGCTTTGTAAGAACGCCACGGATGAATCGGTTGATTATCTAACTTTGCAGATAAATCCGCTCCACCAATTGAGAAAATAATATCTTCTAGAATTTTAATTTTTGGTCCCATAATTACGATTTCTAAGCCAGCTTCCGTTCTTTCATTTCCAACTAATACATTGGCAACTTGAAGCGCAAAAGCATCCATCGCTCCTGATACAACCACTCCGTATTGCTGATATCCAGCTCTCCCAAGGTCTTGTACTGAAGTAGCTAATCCAGGCTTTATCACTTCGAAACATTTAACCATGATGCTTTCCTACTTTTTTAATAGATATACCTTGGTTTTTTAGTTCGTGTGATAACTGTCTAGAGAACTCCAATGATTTTGGGCCATCACCGTGTACACATATTGTATCAGCAATTATACTGACATCTGTTCCATCAACTGCTTTAACTTTATTTTCTTTTATCATTCGTATCACTCGTTTTACGGCTTCCTCCGTATCGTGGATCATAGCATTCGTTGACGTACGAGGAGTTAGGCTTCCATCTGGCTGATAAGTTCGATCAGCAAAAACTTCATTCGCAACTTGAAGTCCAACATCTTTTCCCATTCGAATCAATTCTGAATTGGCAAGCCCGAACAAAATTAAATCTGGATTATAATCATATACTGCTTGTGCAATATCTTTAGCGATTGCCGAATCCTTTGCTGCCATATTATATAGAGCTCCATGAGGTTTGACATGGTGAAGATCGTACCCTTTCACCTGTGCAAAAGCTTGTACTGCTCCAATTTGATAGATCGTTAGTTGATAGACTTCTTCGGGTGAAATTTGCATTGGTCTTCTGCCAAATCCGATCAAGTCTTGTAACCCTGGATGTGCACCGATGGCTACGTTATTTTCAATCGCCATCTTAACTGTACGGTGAATAATATTATGATCGCCAGCATGATACCCACATGCAATGTTAGCTGAAGTAATGAATTCCATTACTTCTTCATCCTGTCCAATTGTATACGCACCATAACTCTCACCAATGTCACTATTTAAGTCTACTTGAAATTGCATCGTCATTTCCCCCTAAGATTTATAATTCTCTATCGTAGGATGAAAACTTCCTGTCTCCACCTTTTTTGTAATCTCGTCGAATTCTTTACGTTCAACTGGTATAAAACGAATATAATCTCCTGCTTTCAATAGTATCGGATGCTCATTCTCAGGATTATATAAAGAAATTGGAGTCTGACCAATAATTCTCCAACCACCTGGCGACTCCAATGGATAAATTCCTGTTTGCTCTCCTGCTATCCCAACACTACCTGCTGGAATACTTCTCCTAGGTTTTTCTAGACGTGGAGTAGCAATTTGCTCTGGTAGCCCCCCCAGATACGGAAAACCAGGTATAAATCCCATCATATAGATAAGATAATCGGAACTAGAATGAAGTGACACTAATTCTTCTGTAGTTATCTTATGATACTGTGCCACATCATCTAAATCCGGACCTTTTTTCCCTCCGTAATAAACAGGAATATGAACTACACGAGCCGGAGAGATTTCTCCATTATGCATTTTTTCTTTTACATTAAAAATCTTTTCCTCCAATGAATCATAAACAATTTCAAACGGATCATACCAAATCGTCACTGCTGTATAGGTTGGAATCCATTCAAGCACCCCTTCGATACGCGATTTTTCTAAAACGGTACAGAAATCTCGTATCTGGTCATTGACCACTTTTTGAATAGACTCCCCAAATTGAATTCTTACTCCTCTATCCCCATAGGGTTGAACCTCAAACATCTTGAACCAACCACTTTCTGTGAATTTTACATATTAAATAATTGTGGGATTTGAGTGATTAATGTTTGGATACCTAAATAAGTAGTTAATATAACTACAATAGCCCCAAAGACAGTTAACCAAACTGGATGTTTATATGTTCCCACGATTGATTTTTTATGTGCTGCAAATAGAATGGAACCTAATGTTAATGGTAAAATCAATCCATTTACCGCACCTGCTAATACTAATAATAAAGCAGCGTCTCCGATGAACACAAATACAACGGTTGAAAAAAGAATAAAACCAATTATCCAATAACGGTAGTGTTCATCAATTTTTTTATGGAACGTACGTAAGAACGAAACAGACGTGTAGGCTGCACCAATCACAGAAGTAATACCCGCAACCCATAGTGCTAAACCAAATAATCGTAAACCTATTTCACCTGCAGCATGTTGGAATACAGATGCTGCAGGATTGACTGGATCAAGTCGTAAACCAGCAGAAACTACACCAAGAACTGCTAAAAACAACAGAACACGAATTAAAGAAGCGACAAGAATTCCCATAACCGATGTTCGTGTTACTTCAGGTATACTCTCTTTACCGGATATACCTGCATCGAGCAATCGATGTCCACCTGAGAATGTAATATAACCACCGACAGTTCCACCAACAACTGTAATAATTGCGTAGACATCTAATTCAAGTGGTATAAATGAGCGATGAATTGCTTCACCTACTGGCGGTTGACTGACAACCATCACATATGCAATCAGCAAAATTAATAATCCACCGAGCCATTTTACAATTTGGTCCATTGCTGCACCGGCTTCTTTAGATATGAATACAAAAATTGCAATACCTGCCGTTATAATTGCCCCGAGTCTAGGGTCAATACCTAACAATGCATTGGTTCCTAAACCGGCACCTCCAATATTACCAATATTAAATGCTAGTCCACCAATAACGACAAAAATGGCTACGACAAATCCTAAACCTGGTAATACTTCATTGGCAATTTCTTGCCCCCGTTTCTTTGAAACTGCAATTATTCTCCATACGTTTAACTGTGCCCCTATATCTAAAATGATTGACGCTAAAATAACAAACCCGAAACTAGCTAATAACGTTTCCGTAAAAACAGCAGTTTGAGTCAAAAAACCTGGTCCGACAGCTGAAGTCGCCATCAAAAAGGCTGCACCAATCAAGGAATTTCTTCTATTCTTTTTTTCTTCCTTTGACATCAATTGAGGATCTTTTTCCATGATGTCCACACTCCTTCCAATATATTTATTAACAGCGTTTAGTTTCTCCGATTTAACTTAATTTATTTGATAATCCCTAAGAAATGGAAGGTGGCTGGAAAATTTCAACTCATTATATCACAGGATATTTTTTATGACACCCCGAAATTTAAATTTAAAAAAGATTATTTTGCGCATTATTTCAGAAATTATTTCTTGCTTTTTACGAATTAACTTTTATCTTGGTTTGTTATTTTACACTCTTCGACTTATTTTTTTATTTTTGGGTACTTACAAGAATACTTATATACATCTTATTGCTACTTTTTATATTTCCCACTAATTGAAAAAAGCATCGTTAGCGATTTGTCGCTAAATCGATGCTTCATACATTTTATTCTTTAAACTCCAACATTTTTTGTTTGAGTTCCTCTTCCATTCCCATTAATTCTTTTTCTGCTTCTGTTCTTTTCTTACGTCCTTCAGATTGAATTTGTAACGTTTCTTCAATCGTTGACATTAATTTTTCTTGTGTTTGTTTTAATGTTTCTAAGTCGATAATGCCTCGTTCGTTTTCTTTTGTAGTCTCTACTGCATTTTCATTTAATAGCTCAGCATTTTTTAATAATAAATCATTCGTCGTTTTCGATACTTGCTTTTGCGCTTCCATAGCATGACGTTGACGTAATAATGTCAACGCTATAGCAACCTGATTTTTCCATAACGGAATTGCAGTGAGTACGGATGATTGAATTTTTTCTACTAATGCTTGATTTGTATTTTGAATCAGCCGTATTTGTGGTGCACTTTGCATGGTTATTTGCCTACTTAGTCGTAAATCATGAGTTCGTTTTTGCAAGCGATCTGCAAATTGCCTCATATCATTTACTTCTTGTACATCCATCTGACTCTGACTTTTATCAGCTCTGTTACGCAATGAAGGCAGTAGTTCTTGTTCGATTTCTTCTTGCTTTAATTCTCCAGCTGCAATATAGATATTCAGTGCATCGTAATAGTCTCTATTTGTTTGGAATAGTTTATCTAACATCTCATTATCTGATGTTAATATATCCTTGTTACGTTCTAAACGTACACTTATTCGATCAATCTGTGCACTCGTTTTTTGATAACGAGATATCACTTCATTTACTGACTTAGAAAATTTCCCAAAGACCTTTGCGATAATACCTTTCTTTTCTTGCTGTAATTCACTTGGATCTACTTGCTCTAGTCTTTTCATTAAATTTTCTAAAACAGATCCGACTTGACTTATATCTTTTTCTTGAACATGCTCTAGCATTTCGTGTGAAAACTGAATTAGTTTTGATTGAGCTTCGGTTCCAAATTGAACGAGTGCTTGTTGATTATTTGTATCTATTTGAGACGCTAAGTGTTCTGCTTTTTTTCTATACTCTTCCGGTAACTGATCTACCAGTCTTTTGTTTTGATTTGGAGATTTATCTATTTCATTATCAGATGCCTTTGATTCTCCAAATGGATTATTTAATAATTCATCCATCGCATCATGTCTATTTGTTTGAGCTGTCATAAGTGAAACCTCCTAAACTATTTTTTCGATCTTTTTAGAGATTGCTTCGCCACATCTAATTCATAATCCAATGTATCCAGATCTTCATGAAGCATGACGTGTAAGTCTTTTTGTATCGTCCCTCCCAATTCGACTAACGTAAGCCTCGTTTGTATTAGAGACTGTTGCATTTCTAAAGATTTGGAAGGTTGATTATATAGATAAGCATACTTCTCAGCTAATTCTACAAGGGAGTCAAGATGATTGTAAAAGAAAGACTCTGCTTGATAAAAACGTGCTGGCTCTCTTCTTGCATTACTATAAATTTTCTGTGCTGTTCGAGCAATGGATAGATTTTCACGTGCATGCTGTAACGATCGAACTCTAAACAACGCTTTTTGCATACGAGAAATTTTCTGTCTTGCTTCTTTTAAATTTGTATCAATATATTTATACTCTTTCTTTTTCAACCCATGTCTCTTTACAAAACGATAATCCAGAAGTTGTTTTGAAGAAATATACATTACAACTCCACCAATCGCTGCAAATAAACTAGTTAATAACACGGTTTGACTATATATAAAAAAGCTAACTAACCAAATAACTGTCATACTACTAAAACCAATCATACTTTGTATAAAAAATTGGAATACTGCTCTCATCCCATCACTCCTAGATCATTTAGCCATCTAACATCATACTTATATTATACTATTACGAATGAAAGCTTTAAAAGTTTCACCTTCTCTTTTTTCTATTATTTCCTTATAAGGAGAACAAAATTCACAGTTTTCTTAATCATTAAAGTCATTACTTCCCATAATTAAAAGATTCTCCAACTAGAGGCATTTTTCTTTTCCTACTGATGTTTAGCGAAACTTATCTAGGTGCTAGCGACTGTTAAGACAGGTTTTACGGAAACTTACTCCGCATGGTAAACTATTAGCACTAACTTGAGCGAGATAGAAAGGGGTATGTAGGTGAAACGAATTGGGATCGATGCTGGTGGTTCGCTTGTTAAAATTGCTTTTGAAGAAAATGGGAAGATGCATTTGAAGACATATTCATCTCATAAAATGGATGAAGTAATACAGTGGTTAAAAACTTTATCTCCATATGCTTCATTTCATATAACCGGAGGAAGAACGAATCAATTAAATCTCGAAGGATATCGTGTCTATACGATTCCTGAATTTAATGCCATCATTGAAGGAACATCCTATCTGCTTCATCAAGAACGAAAAATACCACAAAGTAACTATTTACTTGTAAATATTGGTACAGGTACTTCTATTTTTTATAATGGAGATCGTATTTCTGGAACTGGAACTGGCGGTGGTTTATTAACCGGACTTGGCAAACTATTAACTAATGAATCAGATTATAATCAACTTATCCAAATAGCAAAACAAGGTGACCGTACTAAAAGCGACTTAATGGTCGGAGATATTTATACCGATTCAACATCACCTATCGATGAAATGCTCACCGCTGCAAATTTTGGAAAAGTAGAGTTAGATCATTCGGCTTCACAGGAAGATCATATGGCTGCGCTAATACAATTAATAGGTGAAACAATACTCTTGATATCAAATGCAGCTGCACAATCAGTAAATACGAGTCAGATTGTTTTTATTGGCGGAGCACTAACAAATAATCAACCTTTAAAAGAAGTATTACTTCATTTCCAAGAACAAATGAACTATACCGCTACCTTTTTAGATAACGGTGGTCATGCTGGAGCAATTGGCGCCATGCTATCTTTCTAATGTAAATTATCATACCTTTGGCGGATAGTCTTATCTCCCATATTTTGGTAATCTGTAAGTCTAAACAAACTGGATGGGAGTTAACAAACATTGAGTAAAAAAATAGTTCTAGTCTTATCAATCATATTATGTTTGGTTGGCTGTGGAGATACTTATACATCTGAAGCTAACAACCCTTCTAATGCGCCTATAGAAAATGGAAACTTAAACGTTCACTTTATCGATGTTGGACAAGCTGATGCAACTTTATTTTCCTATAATAATAAAGATGATAAATATACTGTGCTGTTTGATACTGGAGATTGGCAAGGAGACGAAGTAGTTCCATATCTACAGGAACAAAATATATCTCATCTTGATCTTGTTATCATCAGTCATCCGGATGCTGATCATATCGGACAATTAACAGATGTACTAGAAAATATTCAAGTCGAAGAAGTATGGATGTCTGGAAATGAAAGTACATCACAAACTTATTTAGATGCTATGGAAGTTATTTTAGACCAAGATATTACCTATCAAGAACCTCGAACTGGTGAAGAGTTCACAATTGGACCACTTGATATAGAAGTGATATATCCAGAAACCATTTCAGGTAAATCAAACGAAGAGTCCGTATCCATTCGATTGAGTTACGATGAAGTTTCTTTTTTACTTACTGGAGATGCCGGTAAACAAGAGGAACTTGAAATGATAGAAACATCCAAATCACTAGATAGTACCGTCTTACATCTTGGTCACCATGGATCTGATACTTCCTCTGACACTACTTTCGTAAAAGAAGTCAAACCAGAGTTAGCAATTTATAGCGCTGGACAAGATAATTCATATGGCCATCCGAGTGAAGAAGTAATTCAACTATTAAACAATGAGAATATTGAATGGTATGGAACCGATGTCAATGGTACGATTATTGTAGAAACAGACGGGCAAGAATATTCTGTACAAACGGATAATCCTCATGATGATTCTGATCCTTCTGAATGTGTAAATATCAATGAGGCGAGAGCAGAAGAACTTCAAGAGATCGTTCATATCGGAGCTTCCCGAGCAGAACAAATCATAGAAGAACGCCCGTTTGAGTCACTTCAAGATTTGGATGTCATAGAAGGAATAGGTCCGAGTCGAATTGCAGATATTGAGGAAAAAGGAATCGTTTGTAGTTTAGAATAAGGAGGATATCATTTGAAAGGAATCATTGATCGTTTTGAAAAAGACTTTGCTGTTATTCTCGTGGAAGAACAAAAAAAAGAATATCTAATCAAAAAATCTGATCTACCCACAGATTGTAAGATAAACTCAGTAGTGCAAATAGATGAGAGTAATGGGCATATATATGTAACCTCTGATATGCAACAAGAAGAACAACAGCATGATAAGGCAGCTGCACTTCGTAAAGCTCTACTTAACAAGAATAATCCGAGTAAACTAAAACGAAAAAAATAATATTAAGAATAAAGCTAGAGGGCCAATGATTTATCGTCCCCCTAGCTTGATCACTTTAATCACTTATGCTTATGCTTATTCTTTGCATCAGCAATCGTGTCTTGAGCTTCGCCTTTCGCTTTATCACGTTTACCTTCTGCTTTTCGTTGGGAATCATCTGTTGCACTTCCCCATTGATCCTTTGCTTCACCTTTAATTTTATTTCCAATTGCTTTCGCTTTATCTTTCATTCCTTCGCTCATGATGAATCCCTCCTACCATGTTTGTTAGTATGTGTTTTCCCGTAATATTATTGACTAAACATGATTGATGTTTTTGCTTGATGAAATCATATTTATAAACATCTCTAAAAATCGGTCATCATCTGTCAATTCGGGATGAAATGCACAAACAAGATAGTTTTTTTGACGTGCGGCAACGATTTTATCATCATAGGAAGCTATTACTTCTACACCTTCCCCAACAGATTCGATATACGGTGCACGGATAAATACAGCATGATAACTTTCTTTCATATATTGGACTTGTATTTTAGATTCAAAACTATCTTTCTGTCTACCAAATCCATTTCGTTGAACAGTTATATCCATGAGTTGTAAAGTAGGAGTACAATCCCTTCCAATAGTTGCTTTACTTAATAATACTAAGCCTGCGCAAGTCCCAAATATAGCTTTTCCGTCATTTGCAAAGTTCTGTATAGGCTGAAATAATTGATTTTCTTCAATCAGTTTCCAAATAGCTGTACTCTCCCCACCAGGTATAATTAAGCCATCTAATTGATGTAAATCTGTTGTTTTTTTGACAACTACTGGTTGCTGTTTTAATTCCTTTAATCTGCTTACATGTTCACTAATCGCTCCTTGTAAACCCAATACTCCTATTTTGTACATTCTATACACCACCTTTTACGTTATTACCAACCACGTTCTTGCATACGTTGGTTAGCAGCTAAAGAATGCACATCTATACCAGTCATTGCTTCCCCTAAGTTTTTTGATACTTCTACAATACGTCCATAATCATCATAATACGTAGTTGCTTGAACTATCGCACGAGCGAACTTTTCAGGGTGGTGGGATTTAAAAATACCAGATCCAACAAACACACCGTCTGCCCCTAATTCCATCATTAACGCAGCATCCGCGGGTGTAGCTACTCCTCCTGCTGCAAAATTAACGACTGGTAATCTACCATTTTCTTTAATTTGCAGAAGTATTTCATAAGGTGCTCCAAGATTTTTGGACTCTGTCATTAACTCATCTTTGCTCATATGGACAACTTTTTTGACTTGTGCTTGAACTTCTCGCAAATGACGAACCGCTTCAACAATATTCCCAGTACCAGGTTCTCCTTTTGTACGAAGCATTGCTGCACCTTCACCAATTCTCCTGGCTGCTTCTCCCAAGTCTCTGCAACCACAAACAAATGGCACCGTAAAATCAGACTTATTTAAATGGAATACTTCATCTGCTGGAGTTAACACTTCACTTTCATCAATATAATCAACTCCCAGCGATTCTAGTACTCTTGCTTCTACAATATGACCTATGCGTGCCTTCGCCATCACAGGGATCGATACTGATTGAATAATTTCCTCTACTAAACTTGGATCTGCCATCCTTGCCACTCCCCCAGCAGCACGAATATCAGATGGAACTCGTTCTAATGCCATAACAGCTACCGCACCTGCTTGTTCAGCAATCTTGGCTTGCTCACTATTCACAACATCCATGATTACTCCACCTTTTTGCATTTGAGCCATTCCTCTCTTAACTCGATCTGAACCAATTTTCCTTTCCATAGATCTCACTCCTCACAATAGATTTTCTAATGATTTTTTATTATTATAAAAATAGATTGATATGTTTAAAAGCGTCAATTTATTATAATTTGATAAGGTCAGTTAATGAAAAGGAGTTTTAACATGGAAATGCTTAGTATACATTTAGATAGATCCATTGATACACCATTATATGAACAAATATATCTCTATATAAAAAAGGAAATCATCAATTCTCATCTTTCATATGGAGAAAAGTTACCTTCCAAACGTAAATTATCGGAATTTCTTGAGGTCAGTCAAAATACTATCGAAACCGCTTTTGATCAGCTTGTAGCAGAAGGATATATTGAATCGAAGCCACGAAAAGGATATTTTGTATTGGCTCAGGGAGATTTAGAATATATATATCAAGAGAGACAGACTACCTCCGCAAAAAATACTTCTGAAGATGAAATCAAGTATGATTTTTATCCAAGTCGCATTGATACGGAAGCTTTCCCTTTCGATCAGTGGAGGAAATATGTAAAACAAATGATTGATAAACAGCATCATCAGCTATTATTACTAGGAAATGCACAAGGAGACGTTGAATTAAGAGAAGAAATTGCAAATTATCTTTATCACGCAAGAGGAATCCATTGTGACCGTGAATCTATTATCGTTGGTGCTGGTGTAGAAACTCTATTACAGCAACTTATTTCTTTGTTCTCAAAGCAAACTTTATTTGGTATCGAAGACCCTGGTTACCAGCTGATTTTACATATTGTAAAACATTTTGGTCACCAAGCTTTCCCATTAGAGATGGATGATCAAGGGATTATTATAGAGAAATTAGAGAAAGCAAATCCAACATTAATTTATGTAACCCCATCTCATCATTTTCCATATGGATCTGTTCTATCTATTAATCGAAGAAATCAATTACTTCAATGGGCAGAAAATAAGCAGCAACGATATATCATTGAAGATGACTATGATAGTGAATTTCGTTATACAGGGAAAACAATCCCTCCGCTGAAAAGTATGGATACAAATGATCGTGTCATTTATTTAGGTTCCTTTTCTAAATCCTTAATCCCATCTCTTAGAATAAGCTATATGATTTTACCAAAGCAGCTATTGCATTTCTTCAACGACAAGCTTTCATTCTATCATTCCACTGTCTCTAGAATTGATCAGCAAGTACTTGCATTATTTATGAAAAATGGAGATTTTGAAAAACATCTTAATCGAATGCGTAAAATTTACCGAAGGAAGTTAGAATTGGTTCTCGAACTTATTAAGCCTTACCATCCTATTATTCAGCTTATTGGTGAACAATCTGGGTTACATATTGTTTGTGAGGTGAGGAATGGGAAAACAGAACAGGAAATTTTAGAAAATGCTAAAAAAGCGAAGCTTAAGATTTATCCAATTACTGCCTATACTGCTACGGATTGGTCAACGGAACGTCCACAATTTATTATCGGATTTGCAGGTATACCATATAAACATTTACAACATGCGTTTGAATTATTTTTAAACATCTGCCTGTCAAAGTAGAAATATGGTATAATTAGCATCTGTATATTTTAAAGGTGTGACATGATGAATAAACAAGAAATTATACAACGTATACTAGTTGTATTCACATTAACCTTAGCTGTAGCGTGTATAGGTATTTACATGGGACAATTCATACCTCAACAATGGATGCTGCCATTAATGATTATTGAAATTATCATGTTAATAGCTGCTGCACTTTTACGACGCTCGGGTCGGGTCGGTTATATATTCTTATTTGCATTTGTGATAATATCCGGAACAACAATGTTTCCAGCAATTTACTATTATCTAAGTGAAATAGGTGCTGTGATTGTATTATTTGTATTTTTGTTAACTTTATTGATTTTTACCATTTTAGGAATAGTTGGCTGGGTATTACAAAAAGATCTCTCTTTTATGGGATCTACCTTATTTATTATCTTACTTGTACTAATTGCTTTTAGTATCTTTAATTGGTTTGTTCCACAATCTGATAGGGTATTAGTTATTGTAGCTTGTATTTCCGCAGGACTATTTTCCGTTTATATCGTTTATGACTTCAACCAAATTAAACATCGAGCATTAACTGCAAAAGATATTCCAAGTGCAGTATTAAGCTTATATCTTGATTTTGTTAACCTTTTCCTCGATTTATTACGAATTGTAGCTTATATTTTCAAAAGAAGGAGTTAACCGAATCACTATTTATAGAGAGGAAGATTAATGTTGGAAGTAATTCAAACAATTATAGATTATGTAAATAATTTTTTATGGGAATACGTTTTAATCTTTGTATTAGTAGGATTAGGACTTTACTATACTGTCAAAACAAAGTTTGTTCAGTTTCGTTTATTCCCTGAAATGTTCCGAGTCCTTGGAGATAAGCGTTCCTATGATGCTTCAGGTAAAAAAGGAACTAGTTCGTTTCAAGCATTTGCAATAAGCGCAGCATCTCGCGTTGGAACAGGAAACATGGCCGGTGTTGCATCCGCCGTTGCTTTAGGTGGTCCAGGGGCACTATTTTGGATGTGGATTATCGCTCTTTTAGGTGCTGCTTCTGGTTTTGTGGAAAGTACACTTGCACAGCTTTATAAGGAGAAGGACTCGAATCAATATCGAGGTGGCCCAGCCTATTATATCGAAAAAGGTATGAAGAAACGTTGGCTCGGTATTGTATTTGCAATTACGATTACATTTACATATGGACTCGTATTTAATTCAGTACAATCCAATACAATTAGTTTAGCATTCGAAGGCCAATTTCAAATTGATCCTGTTTGGATAGCTGTTATCTTAACTCTACTTGTCGCTGTGATTATATTTGGTGGATTAAAGAGTATAGCTAATGTATCACAAGTGATTGTACCTTTTATGGCAATACTGTACATCGTGCTTGCTTTAATCATACTAGTAATGAATATTCCTGCAATCCCAGACATGTTTGCACTTATTTTTGCAAATGCATTCGGGATTGAACAAGTAGCAGGCGGTGGATTTGGTGCTGCGATTATGATGGGAATAAAACGTGGGCTATTCTCTAATGAAGCAGGTATGGGTGCTGCTCCTAATGCTGCTGCGACTGCTGAAGTTAGCCATCCAGTTAAACAGGGGTTAGTTCAAGCACTAGGAGTATTTTTCGATACTATTTTGGTGTGTACAGCAACAGGATTTGTTATTTTAACCGCTGGTGGTTTTGCAGGTAGTGAGGATGATGGCATACAAATTACACAAACTGCATTTACACAGACTCTTGGCGACTGGGCTGGAATATTTATTGCCGTAGCAATTTTCTTATTTGCATTTAGTTCTATTCTCGGTAATTATTACTATGGAGAAAACAATATTGCATATATTCGTGATACGAAAATTGGGTTATTTATTTATCGTATTGCAGTTCTAGCAATGGTTATCTTTGGAACACTTGCTTCATTTGATATGGTCTGGTCGTTGGCAGATGTTACGATGGCATTGCTAGCATTAATTAACTTGTACGCAATTACTGTCCTATTTAATAAAGCAAATATTCTACTTAAAGACTATGTGAAACAGCGTAAACAAGGAAAAGATCCTGTATTTTATAAAGATACATTAGATGATCAAACTGGTATTGAGTGTTGGGATAGAGAATTCCACAAAAACCAATAAATTGTAACGATAAGCATCGCTTCCTAGCGGTGCTTTTTTATGGAAATCTTTATACGTGAACATTTTCTGTCTCATTTTTCTTTTACATAACTATAAAGGGTGCTACATAGGTGACAATACCAACATTATTTCGATAGAATAGGTATGTCGAATACACTCGAAGATTAATAGGAGGTACATTCCTTTGACAATAGAACAAGTTTCTCAAGAAGCGAAGTTGTTTTTAACACAATACTGTGACGAAACAGAGAAGCCTGATGAGTACTTAATCCAACGAATCGCCCAAGTAAAATCAGAGATAGATGAAAAAGGATACTATACACAAACATATGATGAGATAGTCTATGGTGTTAAGTTAGCATGGCGAAATTCCAACCGATGTATTGGTAGACTTTTTTGGGAACGAATAGAAGTCGCTGATGCACGAAAAGTGGACACTTACGAAGAAGTTTTTGAATACCTTCTCAACCATATACAATTATCGTTCAACCATGGAAGAATCAAGCCATACATTACAATCTTCCGTCCTCAACAAGAGAAGAAGAACATCATAAAAATCTGGAATCATCAACTTTTAAGATATGCAGGATATCATACAAACGAGGGTATTATTGGAGACCCAGATTCTATAGAGTTCACAAAAATTTGTGAGCGTTTAGGATGGAACGGTGCACGCACAAATTTCGATATACTACCACTTGTTGTACAAATTGGAGAGAACCATCCACAATGGATGGAAATCCCAGATGATATAATTCCAGAAGTACCAATTGAGCACCCTGAATATCCAGATATAGCTTCTTTAAATCTAAGGTGGTATGCTATTCCAATCATATCTGATATGCGTTTAGAAATTGGCGGGATCGATTATATTGCAGCTCCATTCAATGGTTGGTATATGGGAACAGAAATTGGTGCAAGGAATTTTGCGGATGAATATCGATATAATATGTTACCAAAGATTGCTGAAAAGATGGATATAAATACAAAACATGAGAGTAATCTTTGGAGAGATAGAGCATTAGTAGAGTTAAATGCCGCTGTGCTTTACTCATTTAAAAAGCAAGGGATTACGATTACAGACCATCACACTGCAGCTAAACAATTCGAAGTCTTTGAGAAGCATGAGGCGGCAAAAGGTCGAGATGTCACTGGTAAGTGGACATGGCTTATACCACCAGTTTCTCCTGCAACAACCCATATATGGCATAAACCTTATAAGAATGATATTTTAAAACCAAATTTCTTTTATCAAAATAAAACTTATCTACCAATATCTTGTCCTTTTCATTAATAAAGCATGTGAGGTCGCTTCTCCCCTATTTAATGAACAAATGTACGACTTAAAGGGCATCAAACGGAATCGGACATTTACAGGCAGGATTAAATCAAAAGCTTTTGGAGGAATTTTTTTATAATGAACCTTTCATCTATTTTTTTATTGGGAATCTTATCTATCTTACCAGGTGTAAGTGGTGCCGATTTATGGGATCACCTAACCAAACCTTTTCAACTCATACATGAAATTCAGGAAAAACAACCCGTCCATGAGCAATCTATTATTGTTGATAGTCATATTGATACAATGATGAATGTTCTTGACGAAAATACATGGCTTCCAACTCTAAATATTAAAGAGCCGACGTCACTCCATATTGACATGGATAAATTAAAACAAAGTGGTATAGATGTAGGTTACTTTGCTGCATTTACAACAGACTATGGTTATACAGAAAGAAACTTAAGCAGAACATTAGCTTTAATAAATGCTTTGTATTGGACTGCAGAAAACAATCAAGAATCCATAACAATTTCAACATCACTCAATGAAATTAAAGATACACTTTCTAATAACAAAATTGCAATTGTGCCGACTATAGAAGGTGGTTATTCTTTCTCACAAGAAAATAGTATAGAACTAGTGCAACAGTATAAAGATCTTGGAATAAAAGCAATCGGCTTCAATTGGAACTATTCAAATATTCTTGGCGAAGGAGCAGATGAAGTATACTTAAATGGTCGTTCTTCTTCAGGTGGGTTAACGACAACAGGAGAAGAACTTGTTCAAGAAATGAATCGACTAGGAATGATTGTAGATGTTTCTCATATGTCTAGGAGTACATTTTGGGACGTTATGGAAACAACAAAAGCCCCTATTATGGCAACACATTCTGGTGTGGAAGAATTGAGAAGTCATCAAAGAAATCTTACGGATGAGCAATTACAAGCAATAAAAGATAATAATGGTGTTGTTGGTATTGTATTTTATCCAGTATTCTTATCCGAAAATAACCAAGCTACAATCAATGATATTGTAGACCATATAGATTATGTCGTGGATTTAATTGGAATTGATCATGTTGCGATTGGATCAGATTTTGATGGGGCAGATCTTCCTTCCGATATGACCGATAGTACTGATCTTCCACTTCTGACCAAGGAATTGGAGAATAGAGGTTATTCAGCTGATGATATTCGAAAAATTCTAGGAGAAAATTCATTAAGAGTAATGAAAGAAGTGGAAGAAATTTCAGAAGTTGAAGATGCGACATCAAGTTCGAAAGCTAAGATTCTTCCTGAGTTTCAAATGGGGGATCACATTAACACTTCAACTCCTACTTTCAAAGCAACCATTGAAATAGATGATTCCGTTCAAGTGGAGGATGTTAATATTATTATTGATGGACACAGGTTTGAAGCAGAATATGATACAAGTTCTTTAGAGGTTTCTCATACAGTTACCGAAAAACTAACAGAATATTATCATGTCATCACCTTTGAAGTTGTATTAAATAATAAAGACATCATTCGAGATACTGCGATAGTTTATTTAAATAACTAATTAAGAACGAGCTTTAGGATGTTATGTAGGGATTTCGTACCATTATGTCCTCCTAAAGCTCGTTCTTTTACTTATTCAAAAATGATCGTCTTGTTTCCATGTACAAGGATTCGATCTTCTAAATGCCATTTTACTGCTCGTGCAAGAACACGTCTTTCAATTGATTGTCCAATTTTCTTTAAATCAGCTGCATTTTGTTCGTGATTTACACGGTCAATATCTTGCTCAATAATTGGTCCTTCATCTAAATCATTTGTTACATAATGTGAAGTTGCTCCAATCATTTTGACCCCGCGATCATATGCACGTTCATATGGTTTTGCTCCTATAAAAGCAGGTAAAAAAGAATGGTGAATATTAATTATTTTACTTTCATATTTTTCAACAAAACGAGGACTCAGTATTTGCATATATCTTGCTAAGATAATGAGCTCAATATCGTATTTTTTTAGAATTTCATTTTGTTTTTCTTCTGCTTCCCTCTTTTGTTCTTTCGTAACTGGAACATGATAAAAAGGAATCCCAGCAGCCTCTACCATTTCTCTTGCCATTTCATGATTACTAATTACTACCTTAATATTCGCTAATAAATCTCCACTTTGCCATTCCCACAATAGTTCAAGTAGACAATGAGGCTCTTTCGAAACAAAGATGGCTACATTTTTAAACTCACTCATCATTGCTATACGCCATTCCATATCCATTTGTTCAGCAACGAATTGAAACTTTTCCTTTAACTGTTCTACTTGTTCAGATAAACCTTTGATCTCAAATTCTAAGCGCATAAAGAATTCTCCGCCCTCTGGATCAACGGTATATTGATTTGAAGCTACAATATTTGCTCCCTGTTCATGTAAAAATGTTGAAACTGCGGCGACAATCCCTTGTTTATCCGGACATTTTATTAATAGTCGAGCTCGATCTTTATATCTTTCTTGAAAAGTATCTAATTTACTTTCTGAATATCGGTACATATCAATCACAACTTTCTATAATCTTTTACTTTCTAGTACTTTAAAGTATGAAAGAGCTATCAGTCAAGTTATGACTTATATCTCACTATTGATCTCTATCATGTTAGCATTATTTCCTTAGAATTATTATATCCTCTCAGACTTTCGCCCATCCTAACTGATTATGTTTTGCATACAGTATAGATAGAACATCTAGAGTAGGGGGTATTGAAATGACTTCAGATAATAATTCATCTGATCCGAACAAGAAAAAAATATTACCTGAGAACTGGGATATTGATTTTAAACCACTACACCAATTCATGGATCGCATGGACTCTTTGTTCAATCATTCGTTTAAGCAAATAAATGGTCATGTACTTCATCCCTTTTATGTAGATACCATTGAAACCGATCAGGCTATGATTGTTAAAGCGGAGTTACCAGGCTATACACGAGAACAAATTGAATTAGAAATCATCGGGAATCGCTTAAAGATAGTTGTGGAAAACACTGTGTCAGATGAACTACATTCAGATTCATTCTCCAAAAAGGAATTATCAACTGAAAAAAAAGAGAGAACCATCACAATCCCATTTAACATTCCTAAAAAGGAAACAAAAGCAACTCTAGAAAAAGGAATTTTAGCAATTACGATACCTAAATTGAATACAAATCGACATTTTTTAGATATTGAATAAGTACAACGGCGCAAGCGCTCGTATAGAAACGTAGCGAGTGTGCCCCTGTTTTTTAGAGGTGGTTCGACATTGGTCGAACTGCTTTTTCTTACGCTTTCTGCATGGGACGGGAAAACTAGGTGGTAAAATTCACTACAGGCTTGTCAGTAGAACTGTTAATGAAAGGAAAGTTTGCTATAGCGATGTAGTGGTTGAAGGAAGTTGGATATAAACTTCTAAACTGACGAGCACTAGATTGAAAAATGAATGAGGTCGGATAAGTCTGCATTACAAGGCAAAATCAATACTGCCCGAAATCTATAGGACCAAACAACTTGGATTTGAAAAGCATAAATTTATATGCCGTAATTTACTCGAGAGCTTGAATCTGGTAACATAAACGACATTTATGTGCCCATAATTCGCATGAGAGAGTCAAGTCCCTATTATTGTGTAAAATCAAAAATACAAATTATCAACCACTTTAAATATATAGTTATATTTGTTTTTGGAAGGAAAGGTACCCTTCCTTCCAAAAACAAATTTCGCTCACGGTCAGACCTATTTGTCCCTGTTGAAAATGGGTCTTTTCTTTTGTTCTTCTTCCTCGTAATCCATTAATACAGCTCCAATTAAACGAAAAGCAGATTGCGTATTCGGGAAGATACGAATTACTCTTTCTCTGCGTCTTACTTCTTGGTTTAGACGTTCGAGGGAGTTTGTACTACGTATATGCTTTTGATATTCTTGTGGTTCATTGAGATACTGAATGGCATCATCAAAACCAACTTCTAAATTATTTATTACTTTTTCCAATTTGGGATTATCTTAATGTTGATGAACGAATTCATCTTTTATCTTTCGTGCGTTTTCAGGTGTTACTACAGCGAAAATGCGCTTTAATTCTTCTTTTATTTCTTCCATTCCTTTTTTTGGTAGTCTTTCGATGAGGTTCTTCTTAAAATGAACTGTACAACGCTGCCAGGATGTTCCAATAAACACTTTCTGAATCGCTTTTTTTAATCCTGAATGTGCATCGGAAATAACGAGTTTTGGTGATTGTAAACCACGTCCTATTAATTCATTTAAGAATTCTTTCCAAGCTTCATAGCTTTCTTCATGACTTACCTTCAATCCAATTACTTCACGTTTATTTCCCTCATTTAAGCCCGTGGCAATATATACTGCTTTAGATACCACTTTATGATGCTCACGAACTTTGATATACATCGCATCTACATATACATATCGATAATAATCGGTACTTAACGAACGGCTTGCCCATTCTTTTACAACCGGATCAAGCTTTTCCGTTAGACTAGATATAAAAGATTTCGAAACGTATTCTCCACACAATTGTTCCACCACATTTTTTACTTTTCGGGTGGATACGCCATTCACCACCATTTCAAGCATCGATAAAGCAAAGGCTTGGTCACAACGCCTATATTTTTCAAATACGGTTGGGGCAAATTCTCCACTTCGTGTACGTGGTACACGCAACTTGATTTTTCCAATACTCAACATATAATCTCGCTCATAGTAACCATTTCTATAGTCTTGGCGTTCTTCCGTTCGTTCATAGGTATCCGCTTTTAAATATTCATCACGTTCTTTTTCCATGTATTCATTCAAAACTAGTATTATAGTTGATTTCACCACATGATCTAGATTGGAATTCATGATTGAGTCTTTTAGAAAGTCCATATTTAGGTTAAACTGTAATTGGGTCATTTTAATTCTCCTTTCAGTGTTTTCGTGGTTGATTACATTGTAACCGAAAGAGATTAAAATGACTCTTTTTCTTTTTACACAATTATATGGACTTAATCCATGAGAGCTTGAACCTGGTAACATAAACGACATTTATGTGCCCGCAATTTGCTCGAGAACTTAAATCTGGTAACATAAACGACATTTATGTGCCCACAATTCGCTCGAGAGCTTGAATCTGGTAACATAACCGGCATTTATGTGCCCGCAATTCGCTTGAGAGCTTGATTCTGGTAACATAAACAGCAGCGATGTGCCCAACTATCAGCAATAATATTTTGTAAGTTCTAAGAGCTGTGAAAGGTACTATTATTTCAAGTACTCCTTCGCTCGACAAAGAACTGGCATGGAGAGGATATAAAGACATCAAACCCCACCAATACCAGTTCGTATACTCAAACTATTGAACCGCCGTTTACGGAATCGTACATATAGCGGTGAGGGGAAAAGTTACTGAACTCCCCCTTATTTTAATTTCTTTATTACTCCACTAATTAATGGACTGACATTTTGATACACTTCTTGTAATTGACCAGCCGTTGTCATTAACTTACCGTAATCCCATTCACCTTCGTCATCTTGAAACATCGTTTTCACATGATTAGCAGTGCCTTGTATTTGATTAAACTTATTTGATTGACCTGGTAAATACTTATTTTGTGGAGATAACCCAAAACCTCTTCTTCTTGGCGCAAACGGTTGAGATCTACGTGGCTGCGGTCGTGGTCCAGGTCCAAATAATGGTCTTTCTGAACGTCGATCAAACATTTGTACAGTTACCCTCCTCCGATACTTTGCTATAACTTATGCAAATATCTTTCATCGGAAAGGGCAATCCGTCTATCTCTCTGCATAAAAGATACTTTTTTATAATCCGAGTCCAATTTGATTTCTTGCAGCTTCCATTACACTAGCTACATGAAGGGAATGTTCTAGGAGTTGGTCTCTTGCCACATAATCCTCGTTTGTAATAATCTCTTGAAAACGTCTAAATTCATACGTTAATCTAGGATCATCTTGTTGAACAGAAATAACTATTTCTTCATCTTTTTTCTTCAACGTTACTTTTTGAACTCCATTAGCCCCTTGAGAAACATAGAGATATCCTTCTTCGCCTTGAATCATTACAAAATTAACTCCAGTCGTATCCTTTGCCCCTACACAACTAGCTTGGAATGTCGGATAAGATAACACCGCTATTCCAGAAGTATCTATTCCATTGCTATGTTGATTCGCTGAATAGTTAACTTTTTCTGGCTTTCCAAATAAGTTAAGCACGAAATGAAGATTATAAATGTTTATATCTGCCAATGCACCTCCAGCAAATTTAGGATCAAATATATTCGTAACCTCTCCATTTTTTAGTTGATCATAACGACTAGAATACTGGCTATAATTGCATTGCACTAGTTTAATCGGCCCAAGACTGTCTAAATGTTCTTTAATTAGTTGATAATTGGGTAAATGTAAAGTTGGAATAGCTTCAAATAAAAATACTTCTTTTTCCTTTGCAAGTGAGAATAATGCTTTAGCTTCTTCATGAGATGAAGTAAAAGGTTTTTCACAAATGACATTTTTTCCATATTCCATCGAAAGACGAGCTTGTTCAGCATGTAAACTATTAGGCGAGGCAATATAAATGGTATCAATTTCAGAATCACTTAACATTTCCTCTAGATCCGTATATATTTTTGCAATATCATAACGATCTGCCAAACGCTGTGCTTTTTCTCTTGTACGTGAAAAAGCAGCAACACATTGCACATCTTGTATCGGTTCAATTGCTTGTAACATTTCCTCTACTATTTTCCCAGAACCAATAGTTGCTATATTCAATTTAGATCATCCCTTCTTCCATGTTATTTCTGTTTCTCCTACATTGTAATCTAAATCATTAAATAGATGTAGTTTTTTTCATTTAAAAACAAAAAAAGACAGAGACTAATGTAAGAAACTCCAATCTCTATTAATTCTATATTTTTCCTATAAGAAAAAGATACTTAATAATGTTGAAATTGACTCAATTAGTAATCTATCCACTTTTTTAAAGGACACGATCTTCCCGTCTTTTATTCATCGTCTCGAAAAACGGGAAGATCAACTGTGATTATCTATCTTCCATTATGTTTCTTATTGTTTTTGTAGCTAACACTGGGTTCTCTTGTCCAGTAATTGCACTGCCGATAATAACAATATCTGGTTTATGTTGTTTAATGGCTGGTAATGTTTTCGAGTTGATCCCCCCTGCAACTGCTACTTGTACAGAAATTCCTTCGATTAACGAAAATAAATCAGTATGAAAAACCCCTTCTGCTTGTTTATCTTTCCCCACATGTAAACTTACTAAATCGGCACCAATTGATGATAACTCTTTAACTCGATCTGTAGATTGAATTTCTAATAAATCTATCATCATTTGTCCATTCATTTCTTTTGCAACTTGTAAAGTCTCTTTAATGGTAGAATTAGCTGCGAATCCCATTACAGTTACAATATCTGCCCCTGCTGTAAATGCTTGCTTTGCTTCATATTTTCCAGCATCACATATTTTCATATCTGCTAGAATCTTTTTTCCAGGATATAATTCTTTTATTTCTTTTATAATCGTGACGCCATATTCTTTAATTACGCCAGTTCCAATCTCGATAATATCAATATGTTGTTTCACACTTTCTAGTATGCGAATACTTTCCCCACGTGTTAGTCGATCTAATGCTAATTGTAATTTCATAAATTCTCACCTCGATTACCGTTCTATTCTCTCTACTTCTCCTAGTCGTTCTTGAACATCTTCATAATATGGAAGCCCTTCGTTATCACCTGTAATACCAACAACCATCGATCCTATTGTATTTGCAAAATTAAGTGTTCGCTTTAAAGACCATTCATGAAGATAACCATAGAGAACTCCAGCATTAAATCCATCACCTGCACCGACCGTATCTACGACTTTGCTAGCTTTAACTGGAGCTGCTTTAATCGTTTCACCAAGAGAATAACCTACTGATCCGTTTTCTCCTTGCTTAATCGTTACATAAGAGATCCCCATTTTTTTACACGCTTCAATAATTGCTACCGGGTCCCGTTTTCCAATAATAATGTCCATTTCCTCGTCACCAGCTAACAAAATATCAACATCCGGTAAAATTTCTAACAATACCTTCCGAGCTTGTTCCTTCGACCACATTTTTAAGCGAATATTTGGGTCAAAAGATATTTTCACCCCATGTTTCTTTGCCAAATGTATGGCCTGCTTCCATACTTTTAATGCTGCGTCACCAATAGCAGGGAATATTCCTGTTAAGTGGAGAATTTTTGCATTTTTAAAGTATGATTCATTTAAATCATCTGGTGTCATCGACAACGTAGGTGATTTATCACGATAGTAAAATGTTTTTACACTGCCATCTTCCATAATTTCTTTAAAGTTAATCGATGTTGGATAGTGATTGATAAAATCTATTTCCGATGTATCAATGCCTTCTCCTCTTACAAAATTACGAATGGATTTCCCAAATTCGTCATTACCGAGCCTGGTTATATATCCAGTATCTAGCCCTAATCGAGAGCATCCGATAGCCAAGTTCAACTCTGCTCCACCAATTGTTTTATGAAATCCATTTACAAATTTCATAGGTCCAGTAGATTCTGGGTTAAATACTATCATCGCCTCTCCTAACGTTATAATATCTTTCATATAGACCTCTCCCAATCAACTTTTATTTTTCCAAAACAGTGATTTGACCGTTATCTGCAATAATCGCTTTATCTACCATATGTGTAAAAATCCCAGTTTCGATTACACCTACGATTTGTTTCAATGATGCATGTAATGCCTCTGCCTCATCTATCTTTTTAAAATCACAATCAATAATATAGTTCTGATTATCCGAAACAAAAATTTCTCCATTCGATAAACGTAATTTGGTTAGGCATCCAAATTCTTGTAGTCTTTGTTCTGTAGCCTGCCATCCAAATGGTACAACTTCAACTGGTACCGAAAACGTTCCTAACTTCCTTACTTTCTTTTCACCACTAGCAATTACGATAAAGGTTTCAGCAATCAAATCTATCATTTTTTCTCTAACTAATGATCCGCCTCCACCTTTAACTAAATCTAGCTGTTCATCGATCTCATCTGTTCCATCAATCGCAATATCTACGTATTGATACGACGCAAAAGTCGTTAAAGGTATCCCAAGCTTCGTTGCTAATTGCTCTGATTTCTTCGATGCAGGAATACCTACTACTTGCAACCCTTCTTCTTTTATTCTATATGCCAAACAATAGAGAAATTCATTTACGGTTGATCCAGATCCAATTCCAATAACCATGCCATCTTTAATGTGCTTTACCGCTTCTTGTGCTGCAATCTGTTTGTCATTGTATTCCACTATAATCGCCTCTTTCTAATTAGAACAAACCAGGATTAATCAGTTTCGGAATATAGAAAGCAATATCCGGGAAAAACGCAATGAATAACAGAACTACTAAAACAATTGCTATATATGGTATAACCGCTATAAAGGATCGTTCAATCGACATATCTCCAATTTTAGCTGCTAATAATAAGCATAAACCATATGGTGGTGTAATAAGTCCTACCGCCAATGTAATTACTACAATTAATCCTAGATGAATCGGATCCATTCCAAACTCAAGAGCTGTTGGAAGAATAACAGGAACAAATAAAATCATTGCTGGTATCGCATCCATAAATGTCCCTACAAATAAGAAGAATACAATAATGATTAGAATAAATAACCATTCTGCTCCGATGTTATTCGCAAAGAATTCTTGAGCGATTGTACCTAATTGGTAATAACTCATTAATTCACCTAATGCACTCGCTGCAGCTAGAGCGAATAATGATAAAGAACTGAGTGCTAATGTATCAAATAAAATCTTCGGAAAATCTTTGAACTTCAACGTTTTATAATAAAACATACAAATAACAATTGTATAAAGTGATGCTACGGCAGCTGCTTCTGTTGCTGTAAAGAATCCGGTGATAATTCCACCGATAATGATTACTGGAGTAAGCAATGCTGGTATCGCTTCCAATAGCAATTTGAAAAATACTTTCAACTCCACTTTTGCATCTTTTGGGTAGTTTCGCTTCAGTGCAATAAAATAGATAAGTACCATCATTCCTACACCAATTAGAATACCTGGTATAATCCCACCTAAAAATAAGGCACCAATGGAGGCATTCGTTAATCCAGCAAAAATAATCATTGGAATACTTGGTGGAATGACAACTCCAACAGTCGATGAAGCTGCAGTAACCCCAACTGCGGTTTCCTTGTCATAGCCTTTTCGTAACATACTCGGTATAAGGATTTTCCCCACACCTGCAGTATCTGCTTGTGCTGCTCCAGAAACTCCAGCAAACATCATCGAAACCAACACATTGGCATGAGCTAGCCCACCACGTATTGGGCCAACAATTGCTAGCGCTAACTCAATTAGCTTTTCTGATATCTTCCCTGAATTCATTAAGTTTGCTGCTAGAATGAACAAGGGAACTGCGAGTAGAACAAATGAATCTAAACCATTAACCATCTTCATTGCAACCGTAGCTTCGGGTGTATACGGAATTCCACTAATACCAATTAAAGCAACAATTCCTATGACAAAAGCAATTGGTACACCGATAATCATTAATATTAAGAATATTGCCAGTAACATAAATCCCATTATTCATATACCTCCTTTGCCTTGATAACGCGAATGTGCTCTATAAAATGAGAGATGGTATAAATCAGCATAGTTGCTGCCATCACTGGAATTACTAACCATACATACCCCATTTTCATTTGTGGTATGGACGACCATGTATAATTCCAAAACTCACTTACTACTTGTACTCCTAATAAGAAAATACATATATTAAAAATGAAAAGGATTGCATCATTAAATATACTAAGATAAGCTCTTTTTTTACCTTTTAACTTTTGAACTAGAAAGTCAAAATTAAAATGCTCTCTACGATTTACCATAACTGCTGCTCCCATAAACACGGCCCAAATAAATGAATAATTAGCGGCCTCTTCTGTCCAGATCATAGAAATTCCTAAATGTCGAGTTACAATTTGTAATACAATAATCCCAAAAAATACACAGAGAAAAATAACACCAATCGTAATTTGTATTTTCTCTAAAATGCTCGTAATCTTTTTCATGGCGATTCCTCCCCTTTCGTTATTCTTCTAAATCTCGAATCTTTTGAAGCAGGTCTTCTACTTCAATTTCTTTAGCAAAATCATTTAAAATTGGTGTCGCAATGTCAATGAAAGGCTGGCGATCAATTTCATTAACTTCTGCACCATCTTCAATTGCTTTTTCCTTATATTCTTCATCTTGTTTCATCGTTGCCTCTCGTTCGGCTACCACAGAAGCCTCTGCTGCTTGCAAGATGATTTCTTGTTGTTCCTTTGTATAATTATCGAACTTCTCTCCATTTGTTAATAAGAAGCGAGTGGTGTAGTCATGTGCTGTTTCTGTAATGTATTTTCCATTACTGGTCGTGTGATGTGCTTGTTGTACGAAAAACGGATATGCATTCTCTGAGGAATCTACAACATCTTGTTGTAGTCCTTGATATAATTCACCCCAAGATATTCCAGATGGAATTGCTCCAGTAGCCTTCCAGAAATCTGAAATTACTCCTGAAGTTTGTGTACGCAAAGATACCCCGCTTAAGTCCTCCACTGATTCGATTGGTTTCTTGCCATAGTAATGTCTTACACCCGCTGACCAATAACCTAGCAACTTAAATGAATTATCTGATTTCTCATTGATGATCTGAGCCATTTCTTGTCCAACTTCTCCATCAACTGCAGCTAACCAATGTTGGTAACTATTAAACAAATACGGTGCTGAGAATAAGTCTACTTCTCGAATTCCTGTTTGTGTCATAAATCCGGGAGAAGCTAACACAACATCCGCTGCTCCCAATTGAAGTTTCTCTACTAGTTCTGATTCTTCTGTCCCTATCGTACCTGCATGAACTTCTACTTCCATTTTCCCATCTGATTCTTCTTCTACCACTTCTTTAAACTTGAGTAATCCGGTTTGATATGGGTTATCTGGTGAAGTCTGGTTATGAGCTGCAATAATTTTTATCTTGCCATCTTCACCTGCATCTACTTCGTTTGTGCTACAAGCAGATAGTAATAAAGGCATCAAACTTATAAACATAAATATGAAAGCGATTTTATTTTTCCCCATTGTTATTCCTCCTTCTGTTGATGTGAAATCTAAGAACATAGATTACTAGACTTGATTTGCTCTTTGAATATATTTTTTCGCACGTTCTGTTAGTTCAACGTAATCTTCTTTTGTTTGGAGTAACGGAGCATTCACTAAGCTACTTCCTGTTCCAACAGCTACACTTCCTGCTTTCAAATAATCACTGATATTATCCAAAGTGATTCCACCAGTTACCATCGCTTTCACATGTGGTAATGGACCACGAATATTTTTCACATAGTTTGGACCTACCGCATCGATAGGGAAAATTTTTACCATTCTCGCACCATGTTCATATGCCGTTAACACTTCTGTGGGTGTAAATACACCAGGAATATGTTCCACACCGTAACGTTGACAAATTTCTAGCGTTTTTGTATTTAATGTTGGAGATACGATAAAAGTTGCTCCAGCTAAAATTATTGTCCTTGCCGTCTCTGGATCAAGCACAGTCCCGGCTCCAACTTGAATTTCTTCATTAACATTTTGTACTGCTGTTTTAATTACATTTTCTACATTTGGTGTTTCGGCTGTTATTTCCACATGATGAATTCCACCTTTTGCTAACGCTTCCAAAATTGGTACAATATTCTCCGAATTTGCTTTTCGGATAACTGCTACTACTTTTTCTTTCTGAATACCTTCTATTACTGACATAAATAACCCCACCTTATTCTAAATTAGAATGTTTTTGGTTTAGACTGTCTACACTTCGATTAGCTGGATACGTATCTAATAAGTACACCACAATGGCATCTAATAACAGATGAGCCGATTGATCAAACTGACTACCTAGTGGTTGAATTGTATTTGGTTCTTGTGGCAAACGCTTTTTAGTTGCAGCAGGTACACGGACAATATAATTACTTTGAGAGCCAATTGCCGATTGTTTATTTGTTGTCACTAAAGCTACTTTCGCATCAATTTCCTTTGCTTTATTTGCATAATTCAATAAGGAAGTTGTCCCTCCAGAACCAGAAATTAATAACAATAAATCATCTGATTCTATACTAGGCGTATTTGTTTCTCCTACAATAAAAATCTTATAGCCACTATGCATAAGCCGCATGCCAAACATCTTTCCAACTAACCCAGAGCGACCGGTTCCGGCAATAAATACTCGAGGTGCTTGTTGGATACCTTCCGCTAATTCGATTACTTCTGTTTCATTGACTTGTCCCAGCACCTCTTGAATTTCTTTAGCGATAGTATTTATTTTTTGTTTCAAGATATTAAACATCCTTTCTTTTAACAAGATTTTCTTCGATTCACCATTGGTTCAAAACGTAAGGTTTCTCTAGTACTTGTATTATATGGATTTTTGATTTGCTCAAATAGTATTTCAGCTGCTTTCTTCCCCATTTCAAAAGCCGGTTGTGAAATCGTTGTTAATGCTGGCTGATAAAATTCTGCAAATGATACATCATCGACATTTACTAATGCTACATCATCTGGTATCCGTATATTTTGGTGATTCATAAAAGTTAATACTTCGTGTAATACCCGATCATTTATCGCGAATATTGCATCTGGCGGTTCAGATAATTGAAAGAGCTCAGTCAACTTACTTTCTATTTCATCAATTTCATCACAAGCAATATATTCATCAGATAACGATTTCCCATGTTTAGCTAATTCATTTTTAAAGCCATTTAACCTTTCCATTCTTGGTGTCAAATTCTCTTTTAACGGTGGTGTTACTATGGCTGGTCGTTGATAATCTTTTAGCAACTCAACTGCTAGAGTTGCAGCTTTATAGTTATCGAGTAATACAGTAGGAATATCTAATCCATCTACCAATCTGTCCATAAATACGATTGGATACTGTTCCTCTAAAAGCCCCTGATAAAGTGCAACGTTATCGCCTGTCGGAAAAGCAATGATTCCATCTACTTGTTTAGCCCGAAGCATTTCTATATATGTTTTCTCTTTATCAGGATCGTCATCCGCATTACATACAATGACGTGAAATCCTTTTTCATGGCAAAAATCTTCTATAGCCCGAATCACCTGTGTTGAAAACACATGAAGAATATTCGCAACAATAACCCCAATTGTAGTTGATGATTTTTGTTTTAAACTTCTGGCCACCATATTTGGACTATACTTTAGTTCTTTTATTGCAGACTCAATTTTTTCTTTTGTTTTTAGTCCCATATAATCATATCGTCCGTTCAAATACTGTGATACTGTGCTTTTTGATACGCCTGCATGTATCGCAACATCTGAGATTGTGATTCTTTTTGTCATAATTTATCCCTTCTATCTCTATAACTAAAACGGTTTAGTAAATCGATTTAGTAACAGTATAAATTAAATGTAACCGTTTTACAATATTAATTTTTGTAAAACTATTTTTTAGATCACTTTTTGAAAATAAAGTATGCTGTTGAATTGAATGCTAAAATGAAAAGCCAACTCTTCTAAAAAGTTGGCTTAAAGTTTTTATTTATATTACCATCCATATGGTGGATAGTAACCATATGGTGGGTATGGCGGATATGGTGGATAATAATAAGGAGCTGATAATAATTCACCAGCTAGTAATCCTCCTGCCAATCCCCCTATAAATGGCGCTCCTCCAAATCCAAAAAATGGCCCACCAAATCCTCCGTGAAAACCAGGTCCTCCATGAAAACCAGGTCCATGAAATCCTCCTCCATGAGGTCGTGATTCTATATACGTTTCATATGGATCCACATAGTTATTTTGCTCAAATTGATAATTATTCAATTTGTGATCCCTCTTTCCTCCAAAATATATATCTTTATAATGCATTCTATGCAAATGTCTATATTTTGGATGGGCGAATCACTATGAAGAAAAAACGAATGTATAAAAATAGCCCTCCTAATGATACAGATAGCTTAACATAAGGAGGACTATATTATTCATTTAATATAAATGAATAAGTAAAGTTCATACAATATTCTATTTCTTTTATTATGACCTAAATCTATTTTTAAATCATTTTAGGAATAAGGGAATTGACGTTTCGTATGTTGAATGGATATCCACTTTGTAGTAGTGAACGCTTCTAAACTCCACTCACCATTTAGACGACCTACACCGGAATTTTTAACTCCTCCAAATGCAACATTTGGCTCGTCATTAATGGTTCCATCATTAATATGGATCATACCAGATTCTAGTTGTTTCGCAACTTCTGCACCACGGTTAACATCTCTCGTATGCACTGCACCACTGAGTCCATAGGAGCTAGCATTTGCATAAGCGATAGCTTGTTCTTCTGATTTAACTTTCATAATCGCTACTACTGGAGCAAAGAATTCTTCATTGGCAATTGCCATATCTGGAGTTACTTCTGTAAAGACGACTGGCTCAACGACATTACCTTTCACCTGTCCTCTTACTAATGGATGTGCACCTTCTTCAATCCCTTTTTCTATTAAATTAACTGTATTTTGTACTTGGCGTTCATTAATTAGTGGACCAATGATTGTACTTGAGTCTGCTGGGTCACCGCAAGTCAATGTTTTAACTTTGTCCACATACTTCTGAACAAATTCATCATATACATCCTCATGAATAATGATTCGATTTGCAGACATACAGATTTGGCCTTGGTGTGTAAATCGACTAAATACTCCAGCACTTACTGCGTAATCAATATCTGCATCTTCTAGTACAATTAATGCACTGTTGCCACCTAGCTCTAAGTGAACTTCTTTTAGATTACGAGAAGCCACCTCACCAATATGCTTACCTACCTTTGTAGATCCAGTAAAGGAAATCGCACCAGGAACGGGATGATCTACAAAACGATCACCAATTTCAGAAATCTCTGTTGTTACTACTTGAAGGACGCCTTTTGGAAGTCCAGCTTCTTCGAATATTTTTGCAATCATTGTCCCGCCTGTGATTGCCGTATGTTCATGGGGTTTTAACACAACTGCATTTCCAGTAGCTAATGCTGGTGCAACAGACTTCATGGATAAGAAAAATGGGAAGTTAAATGGACTAATCACACCTACAACCCCGACTGGTACTCGATAAACACGATTTTCTTTTCCATCTATTGGTGATGGTAAGATACTTCCGCTCATTCGCATTGGAAATGAGGATGCTTCTTTAATCATATTTGTAACAAGTCCGATTTCAAATTCCGCCTTTAGACGAGTTCCGCCTATTTCTTGAATAATTATATCGACAATTTCTTCATGATTTTCTTCCATATAAGTCACAGCTTTATCCATGATTTTTCGTACGTTAATCGGATTTTCTTTAGCCCAGGATTTCTGCACTTCTTTTGCTGTCTCATATGCTTCATCTAAATCTTGTAAAGAAGCTGCACGATATGAAGCAATAACTTCTCCATTAAATGGATTTGTATTTTGAATTGTAGCCTGACCACTTCCATCTTTCCATACACCATTTATATATTGTGATTCTAGTTGCTTATAAATTGACATGATACACTCTCCTCTAATTTCGTATTTCTGTATTTTCCTTAGCCATTGTAGCTAAGCTTTGAATATTGCTATTTACTTCTTGCATTGTAGCTGTAAGTTCCTCTATGGCAGCAGATTGAGAGTCTGATTCAAGATTTGCTTTCTGAATATCTTTATCAAGACCATCGATAACGGATTTAATTTTATTCGTAATCGTATAGATTTCATCTACTTGTATTTTTGAATTAGCAGCCATTTTGCGAACTTCGCTAGCAACTACAGAAAAACCTCTACCATATTCTCCTGCTCGAGCAGCCTCAATAGCTGCATTTAAACCAAGTAGATTACTTTGGTCGGCAATGCCTTTTACCGTTTGAGAAAACTCTTCAATTAACTGGACACTTTCTCCAACCTCAATTGATTTTTGTGATACAAAGTTCATATTCTCTGACAATTGAGAAATAGATTCCGCCATATCTGTTATTGTTTTAGTAATATCTTCAAAAACATTAGATAAATTCCCGGAAACATCTGACAATTGTTGTGCCTTATCAACGTTCATTCCTAACCCCACACCGCCAACAATGTTTCCAAATTCATCTATTATAGGTACTGCTTTTGAAATTAATTTAACCCCTAGAATATGAGCAGGAACCACCATTGACTGATTCTTACCTTCTTGGATCGCTCTCGTTACGATATCTCCCTCTAATAATGGGTCTCCTGCTGAAACATCCAATGAAAATGTTTGACCTGGATAGTTCTTTAATAATTTCTCCGTATCATATATTCCAATCGTTATATCATCATTGACTAACTGTTGAATATAAGGTCCAACCTGAATAAACGCTTCTAGTAATGGATGATTTTTTACATTTATTGAATCCACTCTCTTCCTCCTTTAAAAATATTCATAACCTCTAGAATTTATATCGGTATGAATATAAGTTTGTGAAGACTATTATCTATTTCCGAACTTTCAAAATACCCTTACTATATTGGCAAAGTCTGAGAATGTATTTTAATTTATGAAGCCCGAATGGTAATCAACTTAAAAAATAAGAGTTTGAGACCTAACAAAAGAGTTGTATCCGGAGGCTCACCAGCCGCCGCTGGATAAGCGCTATATTTCTGAAGCGGATTTCAAAATCTATTCTTCTGTTTTATCTTTTAGTTTTAAATCATTTACCTTATAAAATAAATCTTTCTTGATATACTTGGTTTCCCTCTCGTATTAGTTTTGAAATAGCAGGCTTAGGAAATACCGTGCAACCTAATTCCTCTACACGCCCTTCTAATTCTAACAACGATGCAGGTTGCGATATCATTTCAGTAACATATGGACCAACCATTACAACTCCCAATACTTTCTCATCTTTTTTATTGGCAATGGTCTTCATAAAACCTTTATTATTTTGACTTCCTAAATCTACTTTAGTAGTAATAATATCGTACCCAGAATGTATAGCTTGCTCTTCTGTCTTACCAATACTTGCTACTTCGGGAGATGTGAAAATACAACGTGGAATTAACGATTTTTTGTTCACCGCTTTTCCAGAAATATGTTGAATTGCGTTTGTTGCTTCGATCATTGCTGCATGCGATAATTGATACCCTCCAATTAAATCTCCAATAGCGTAATAAGATGGTATCGACGTCTCCATAGATTCGTTCACTTTTACAAAGCCAGCATCGTATTCTATAGGTAAACTCTCTATCCCAGAAGTATTCGGAATTCTACCAGTGGCTACCATTACTGCCTCCGCATCTATGGAAAAAATTTGTCCATCATATTTAATCGATAAGATGCCACCTTCACTACAATCTATCACTTCTGCTGAAGTGTATACATGAATACCTTGCTCCACCATTGATCTATACAAATAATCTGATGCTGCTTTATCCTCCGATGGAAGGATTCGATCGCCAACTTCAACAACATACACATCTAAGCCAATATTGTGAAATGTCGTTGCAATCTCTAAACCAATAGCACCACCACCGAATATTACAATCGAGGAAGGTAATTCCTCCAACTCAAAGATCGTATCGCTCGTGTAATAATTTATTTTATCTAAGCCAGGTATATCTGGAATGTTCGGTCGTGATCCATTGGCAAGAATAATGTGCTCAGCCTTTAATTCTTGATAGTTTCCATTTGAAAGGATTTTAATTCTATTATTCGTTTGAACAATTGCCTTTCCTTGTAATAATTCTACTTTATTTTCAGATAACCATGTCTGTATCCCATTTCTCAAACTAGAAATAACTTTACTTTTTTTAACCATTATTTGATCTAATGAATGATTATAATTTGAGTTCTTTGAACTTAACGTGTTACTATTCCATTGATCTAGATCTTTGACATATTTTAAAAATGTTTTGGATGGTATACAACCTTTATTTAGACATGTTCCCCCAATATCTCCACCTTCAATAATAACAACGGTGAATCCTAAGTTTGCAGCTTGAATCCCAGCAGTATATCCTCCAGGACCTGCTCCAACAATGGCAATATCATAGCATTTCATCTTATTCATCCTCCCACATCCACTAGATAAGCAAACAAATAAGTCTTTCTGTAAAAATCTACTCAAATTATTTTCAATTATAACACGATGTGTCGTTCATTTTCTCGAATAGTGTCACTATTTAAATTAATAAATCAAACCAAAAACCCCTATCAAGAAAACTAACTCCACGATAGGGATTCCATTAAGAATTACTAATTATATACATGCAGTATTGCTTTTGTAAGTATTTGCACTCCATTTTCAAGTGCACTTTGATCAAATGTCATTGCAGGATGATGCAGACCTGGAGTTAAAGCACATCCTAAACCAAGCATTGTTGCTTTTAATCGTGGACGTTTAATGGTGTAAAAATGAAAATCATCCCCTCCAGGCGTTACTAGTGGTTCAAGTAAATTTCCATCTCCTAAATGAGAAGAAATTGCTTGTTGCATAACCTGAATTGCCTCCTCATTAATCTCTGCTGCGGCAATCCCATGAACATCCGTTATTTCAATATTAATATCATATAAATCTCGAACCGCATCAAAGATATTATGAACCTTTCTTTCCAAATGTTCCATTACTACATTGGATTGTGCTCGTAAGTCAAGGCTAAATGAAGCATTTCCAGGGATAATATTCGCATTCTTCCCCCCAGACTGAAACTTCGTCATTTTTACAGAATGGGGAACACGCGGATCCAAGTGAATTTGTCGGATCATGTTAACGATTTGAGCTCCGACTTCAATCGCATTATGATTGAGATGTGGTCTAGCTCCATGAGCATCATCCCCTTGAATGTCTCCATGAAACATTCTCGTTGCCCCGTGCACAATAACTGGGGTTGCTGTTCCGATCTTCGCTTCTTGGTTTGGGCGAAGATGTACACCGAATAGATAATCTACGTTGTCCACAACACCTTTTTCTACCATTTTAAGTGCACCACTACCATTTTCTTCCGCTGGCTGAAAAATAAATTTCACCGCGATTTTATCCTTTATATTTGGAATTTCTTGCAATGACCACAGTACGCCCAGAACCATTGCCATATGAGCATCATGACCACAAGAATGGTTCGCCTGAAAAATCCCATTCACTTCTTGCCAAAGTGCATCCATATCCGCTCGAATCCCTACAACTGGAAGACCTTTATTAAAATCGCCGTATTCTCCAATTACCCCCGTACAATCAGGAAAAGTTGTCACGTTACACCCTGCTGCTTCTAAGTAATGCTTAATATACTTAGTTGTTTCTACCTCTTCCCAACTAATTTCTGCATGTTGATGTAAATAATGAAATGTATCTCTTACCCTTTGTTCAACACTAATTGTCATTCATTTTCCCCGTCCTTTATATAATACTTAAATGTCGGTTGTATTTTGCCTCGATTTTGAACCTGGTCAATTAACTCCGATAAAATTGAATTCATAATCGACATCGTTATCGGTCCTTTCTGTAAAAGAACATTCGAATGTTCCGATGAGTATATCGAAATGACAAAATCAGCATATTCAGCTGCTGGTGATGCCCATGAATCAGTGATTACGATCACAGGGACCCCTTTCTTCTTTGCTTCTTCCGCTAAACGTATCGTGTCTACTGCATATCGAAAGAAAGAAAAAATGATGATACAAGATTTTTCAGGCATTAATTCGAGTATCCCTGCATCGCTTTCTGGACGAAATAATGAAGCATTTCCGACAATGTAATTCAAGTTAAAAGAAAACCAATGTGCAAAACTAAAAGAATGATAGTAACCTGCAACTACCACTTTTTCACTTTCTAATATTTTTTCTACAACATTGTTAAATACTTCTGCATCTATTATATTCTTCATTTGCTTTAAATTCTTAACATCATCATCAATAAAATTTTTAAAATTATTATCTCTTGTTAACACATTCTCCTTATCATTTACTCTCTCTAAATTCATTAAATGATGTCTCACTTCTTTTTGTAACTCTGAATATCCTCGATATCCTATATAATGACAAAATCGTATAACCATTGTTTCGCTTACGTCTATCATACTTCCTACTTTTTTAGCTGGATGTATCGCAAATACAATCGGTTCTGCTAATAGGTATTCCCCTACTTTCTTCAATCCTTTCGTCATTTCTGGAAGCTTTTGTTTCGTTTTTTCTACATATTCTCGATTCATAAACGTCACCTTTTAAAGTATTTACAATATTTTATATTGATTTAAAGTATAAACTTTATTATAATTTATTTCAACTTTAAATTTTTAGATAATTTACACAAAGGAGACAATTATGGCTAAACAACAAAAGAAAAAAAAGAAACTCATCTTACCTGATGCTTATGTGATTCTATTTGCTATTTCTTATTATCGCTGCATTACTAACGTACATTATTCCAGCTGGATCGTTTGACCGGGAAGCTTCTGAGAATGGAATTGATGTGATCGTTCCAGATAGTTATAGCCAAATAGAGCGGCATCCTACTTCAGTGATTGACATCTTTCGCTCTATTCAAGATGGTCTCATTGGTGGAGCTGGTTTAATATTCCTTGTATTGATCATTGGCGGGGCTTTTGCAGTCATTGAGAAAACAGGTGCTATCGACAACCTTATTATGAAAACAATCCGGGGAACACAAAATAGAGAATGGATGTTAATTATTATCGTAGCTAGTTTATTTTCTATATTTGGAGCACTCGGTATAATTGTGAATGCTGTTATCGCTTTTATTCCAATTGGAATTATTTTAGCTAGAGCAATGAAGATGGATGCAATCGTAGGAGTATCTATAATTTATTTAGGAGCTTATTCTGGTTTTGCTATCGGTTTTCTCGATCCAATGACAACAGGGTTTGCTCAACAAATTGCTCAACTTCCTTTATTTTCAGGTATTGGATTACGTCTAATAATATATGTCACTGTTGTAAGTGCCACTATTGCTTATATTATCTGGTATGCAAATCGGGTTAAAAAAGACCCGAACAAAAGTATCCTACGGGAAAATCGTTTTCCAAAATATGATGAACAAAATGTTGAAGAAGTAGATGGAATATTAACAACTATTCACAAGATTGTACTCGCTATACTTGTTCTCGGTATCGCAACATATGTCTATGGAGTATTCCAGTTAGAATGGTCCATTAATGAAATGGCAGGCGTATTTATTGCCATTGCCATGTTAACTGCTATTGTTTCTAAAATGGGAGCAAATCAAATGGTAGAGGAGTTTATGAATGGTGCGAAAGGAGTACTATATGGTGCATTAATTATTGGTATGGCTCGTTCCATTGTCGTTGTATTAGAAAATGGTTATGTTCTCGATACAATTGTTCATGGAATGGCAATTGTAATGGAACCTTTTTCCAGTGTATTAGGAGCGATAGTTATGTTTATCGGAAACGGTCTGTTTAATCTCATTGTTTCTTCTGGTAGTGGACAAGCAGCGATCGTGATGCCAATTATGACACCTCTTGCAGATTTGATGGATGTACCAAGACAAGTTGCCGTGCAAGCCTACACAATGGGTGATGGATTTACAAACATTATTACCCCGTTATCTGGTGTATTAATGGCAAACTTGGCAATTGCAGGCATTCCTTGGATAAAGTGGATTAAATTCGCATTTCCTTTAGTAATTATCTGGTATATCATTGGTATTATTTTCTTATGTATTGCCGTCATAATAAATTGGGGACCGATGTAATTCTCATACCAAGATTATTTTCCAATAATGCGTTATTCTTATATAGTAAGACATCCTTCAGTACCTATCACTGAGGGGTTAGCTATACTTATCAGAGTGATAGCGTCCATCTTTCCCTATTAATATGAGGAACGTTTGCTCATGTGTAAATCAAACAAAGGAGTCCTTTAATAATGAAATTTCAAGAAATCACCATGCATAAAGTAAGTATGCGTATGAAAAATCCATTTACAACAAGCTTTGGTACAGAACAAGACCGTAGCTTTGTTATTATCGAAGCAACAGATGAACTCGGAAATATAGGCTGGGGAGAATGTGTCACATCAGATTCACCATTATATATTGAGGAATTCACAGATGGAAGCTGGGTTATGTTAGAACAGTTTCTCGTACCGCTTGCGTTGCAACATGAGTGGGAACATCCAGATGAATTAGCTGAATTGTTCGCTCCGTTTAAACGAAATAATCTCGCAAAAGCTGTGATTGATGCAGCAGCTTGGGATATATATACAAAACGCCAAGGAATCTCATTAGCAGATGCTCTTGGTGGAACAAAAAAAGAAATTGAAGTTGGCGTCAGTCTAGGTATCGAAGAAGATATGGAAAAACTACTTATGAATATAAAGGAAAAAGTAGATGAAGGATACAAACGAATTAAAGTTAAAATCAAACCAGGTAAAGATGTAGAAGTAGTAAAAGAAATTAGAGAATATTATCCTGACATACCGCTAATGGTTGATGCAAACTCTGCCTATACGCTAGATGATATTGATTTATTGAAACAACTTGACCCATATAACTTAATGATGATTGAACAACCATTAACTGCTGGTGATCTTATTGACCACGCAGAACTACAAAAACACTTGGAAACACCAATATGTTTAGACGAGAGCATTCATTCTTATGATGATGCAAGAAAAGCGATACAACTTGGTAGCGGAAAAATTATTAATATGAAAGTTGGTCGTGTCGGCGGACTATCCATCATGAAAAAAATTCATGACCTATGTGAAGAAGCTGAAATTCCAATGTGGTGTGGTGGAATGCTTGAATCCGGAATAGGACGCGCTCATAATATCGCAGTAACATCATTAGCAAACTTTACGTTACCAGGTGATACTGCTGCTTCTTCCCGATATTGGCAAGAAGATATTATCGACCCTGAAGTATTTGTCCATGACGGTATAGTACAAGTACCAAGTGACCCTGGTATTGGATACAACGTAAGTCGAGAAAAGCTAGCAAAATACACGGTACAGAAGAAAACATTCAATTCAAATTAACTAAAAAAACTTTTTAGGCAAATCTATATTTTCCATGTAGTATAACGAGTTTCATCATTATATAGTTATCTCATATTAAACTGAACTACCAACTTGTGTGTTTAATGATTGAATTTCATTCCACACTCTCCCTTAGTATATTTTTATCGCCATTATTGTCCACACATAATTATCAAAAGTAGAATAATTTAACTATTAGTAAAGTGATAAGAAAGTTAGGGATAAAATGGCAAGAGAGAACAATGGTAGGAAAAAAAATCAAAAATTGAATATACAGTTTACCGGCCTTTTAATAGAAATAATCATAACTATTATAATCTCTAATCCCTCTAGAACAATCGGCCCTACTGGCGCTACAGGGCCTACGGGGGCTACAGGACCGACTGGAGCTACGGGACCTACGGGCGCGGATGGCATTGATGGCGCTACCGGACCAACTGGAGCTACGGGACCTACTGGGGCGGATGGCATTGATGGTATTACTGGAGCCACGGGCGCTACTGGGCCGACAGGAACTACGGGGGCGACCGGCGCGGATGGAATTGATGGTATTACTGGAGCCACCGGCGCTACTGGGCCTACTGGAGCCACTGGACCAACAGGACCAACTGGGGCTACCGGACCGACTGGACCAACAGGGACTTTCTCTTCAGCATATGGATATGTATATAATACCGGAGCTCAAACCGTTGTTGCCGGAGGAGATATTACTTTTAGCGCAAATGGACCTTTATCTGGAGGAGTTGCTCATGGATCTGTAACTACAACTGTCACAATTACAACTGGTGGTGACTATTTGATTTCATACACAGTTAACGTATTAAATTCCGGAACAAACTCTACTTTAGCTTATGCAATAGTTCTAAATGGGGCAATTCAAAATACAACAAGGTACGGCCAAACCGGTGGGCAAAATAATATAACTAGGCCAGCTGTAGGCTCTGCTATATTAACCATACCAAGTGGTTCTACATTGACACTGCGTAACATTGGGACTACACCCGACACGCTAGTTACAACATCCGATGGAGTAACTATTGTTAATGCATCGTTGAATATAACAAGACTCACTTAATTGAATTTTCTTTGCATAACATAACTATGCAACAAAGTGAAATATATGTTTATACGAAACAAATATATATTATTGTAGGATTGAACACAGGGAGGAAATTCAAGTTTCCTCCCTTTTCAATTATATAAAGTATATTTTTTATAACACATGTTTCAAGATTTATAACTAATAATTTATTTTGGATTAACGGTTACTTCAAATTGTAATTTAACTAGACTCACTGATATTCTTATATGTTTATTATTATCCATATTACATAAACTCAAAAGACAGCCAATCATTTTCTCTTGATTAAGACATAGAATCATTGTATAGTTTAATTCGTAGTAAATTCATAGGAATTATTTATATTTAAAAGGAGGGTAATTATTAATGGATAATTTATTTATTTTAATCAATGTTATAGTGTTACTGGCTCTTATTGGATTACTAATTTATATGCAGAAGAAACATGTATCATTCTCCAAACGAGTCTTTACTGGTATGGGAATAGGAATTGTCCTTGGAGCAATTTTACAAGCCATTTATGGAGAAGGTTCTTCTATATTAACTGGGACACTAGATTGGTACAGTATTGTTGGTAGTGGTTATGTAAGATTTTTGATGGTAATTGTTGTACCACTTGTAATGATATCCATTATTCGCGCCATTATTAACCTAGATAAGACAAAAGAACTCGGAAAAATGGCTGGGTGGATAATCGGAATACTTATCTCTACAACATTAATTGCAGCATTAGTGGGTATTGGATCTGCATTAGTATTTGATTTAAATGCCGAGCAAATTGAAGCTGGTCAAGCAGAAACAGATCGTGGGCTTTCAATCGAACAAAGCTTTTCTGAAATGGAAGGCCAAACAACACCACAACGAATTCTAAACTTTATTCCTAGTAATATATTTTTAGATATGACTGGTGAGCGTCCAACTTCAGTTATCGCTGTGGTAATCTTTTCCGTAATTATCGGTATTGCCACACTCGGTGTAAAGCGAAAACAACCGGAGCATGCAGCGATATTTACCAAAGGAATAAACGCCATATTCAGTGTGATTATGCGAATTGTAACTCTTGTTCTTCGGTTAACACCGTTTGGAGTACTTGCTTTAATGACAAATATGGTTGCAAGTACGAATTATGAAGGAATTATTCAATTAGGTAAGTTTGTTATTGCATCCTACGCTGCACTACTCGTGATGTTCTTGATTCATTTGGTTCTCGTTGGTGTATTTGGACTTAATCCGATGACCTATTTGAAAAAAGTCATTCCAGTTCTCGGTTTCGCATTCACATCACGTTCAAGTGCTGGAACGATTCCATTAAATATCTCCGCGCAAAAGAATGCACTTGGCGTAGATGATGGAGCGGCTAATATATCTGCATCATTCGGAGCTACAATGGGGCAAAATGGTTGTGCGGGTATCTATCCGGCCATGTTAGCAGTTATGATTGCTCCTACGGTCGGGATTGATCCTTTATCGTTTGATTTCATTATTCAATTAGTATTAATTACAGCTATCAGTTCATTTGGTGTAGCTGGTGTTGGTGGAGGAGCAACTTTTGCAGCAATTATTGTTCTATCTTCAATGGGATTGCCAGTAGGTCTGGCAGGATTATTAATCTCCATTGAAGCATTAATTGATATGGGCCGTACCGCTCTAAATGTAAATGGAAGCATGGTATCCGGAACATTAACTTCAAAAGTAATGCGAAACCTTAACCATGAAACTTACCAAGATAAAAAATCTGTTGTTGAGAACACAGGTATTTAATTTTTAATTAGAATTTTAATATTGAGAATAAAAAAACAGCAGGTTGGCTTGTAACCAACACTGCTGTTTTCTATTAATCAGCTTGCATCCCACCGTCTACATTGTAAAGCGATCCATTTACAAAGGATGCATCATCAGAAGCTAAAAACTTCACAACTTGAGCAACTTCTTCTGGAGCTCCGAATCTTCCTGCTGGGATACCTTGTTTTAAAGCTTCCCCAGATTTTTCTGGTTCCCCAGGAGTAAGGTTATTCTGAATATCAGCAAGCATTTGTGTATCGATTGCAGCTGGTGCTACGGCATTTACCCGTATTCCATCTGGCGCTACCTCTAAAGCAGCTGTTTTAGTAATACCAGCAACTGCATGTTTAGAAGCAATATAACCGACCATACCTGCCGAACCAATATATGCAGCATTTGAAGCTGTATTCACAATACTACCATAACCTTGCTTTTTCATTTGTTTAATTACATGTTTCAGACCTAAGAATACGCCCGTTACATTAATTGACATTATCTTTTCAAAAGTACCTTGTTCCAGTTCTGTAATAGGTGCTACTGGTCCATTAATTCCTGCATTGTTAAAGAAAACATCAATCTTCCCAAAACGGTCTACTGTTTCTTTCACATAATTTTCTACGTCTTCCTCAACTGTCACATTTCCAGTAATTGTATAGATTCGATCCTCTTCTACGTTAAGAGATTCTTTTGCCTTTAATAACGAACTTTCATTGATATCTACCAAAGCAACCTTTGCCCCATGATCTAATAATAGTTTTGCAGTAGCTTGACCTATACCACCTGCACCACCAGTGATAAGTACGACTTTTCCTTCCAAGATTATCCACTCCCTTTTAATAATTTACTTCTCTTTCGTAACTTGTTTCTCTATCATTCTATGCAAACGTTTACAATATCACAAGTAATTTGCTTGACTATTTACACTTTTTTAAAATCAGCAGCAATCTCAAATTCAATTAATATGGAAACCTTTTTTTCAAAAAGCGGTGCATAGCATTTTTGAAATTAAATAATAATCCCAAGCCACGCACCGAATAAACTCAAAATTATCGTTATATTTATATAGAGGATAGCTTGTTTCCATTTCTTATGTTGTAACATTGAAACTACCTCCGTACCAAAAGTAGAAAAGGTTGTAAATCCTCCACATATACCAACTCCAATAAATGCCCACCAATCTAAACTTAAAACTCCCGCTAAATAATATTGCAAACAAAGCCCTAATATAAATGAACCTAATATATTAATTATCCACGTTCCTAAAGGAAAAAAAGGATATTTATTCAACCACTGGCTCAAACCATATCTTGCCGCAGCTCCAAGAGAGCCTCCGATACCAACCATCCATATTGTCATGAAATATCTTCCTCTTTTCTAGATGTGAATGCAATACGGGCACCAAAGTAGGCGAGACCAACTCCAAATAATACACTCCCTAAAACGTATACAATTGATAACATATATTTAGCTGACTGTACAAGTAATATTGTTTCTACAGAAAAGGTAGAAAATGTGGTAAAAGATACAAGTAAACCTGTTCCAAATAAAAGTGACCATTCTTGCCGTACATAGTGATTCCTTGAAACAAACGATATTAACCACCCCAGCACAAAACATCCAATTAAATTAATGAAAAATGTCCCAATCGGAAAGCCACTGTTTGCTGACATCCATTCCCCTAATAAATAACGCAATATAGCTCCAATAAAGCCGCCCACCATAACAATAAGTACATTCATATCTTCACCACTTAATAACGGGTAGATACTACCCATTTTTATTCTACTTACAACCAGTTCATTTACTTCAAGAAATCCCTTTCTGCGTCTGCAGGGTTCGGATACTTATAAAATCCCTCTCCAGATTCAACACCAAGTTTCCCTTTTTCTAAGTATGCTTCTTTTAATAAATTGGCAAAGTACGCCACTACCAGCAACAGTTACATTTTTAAAGTCCATCACAATACCTTCTCTCCTTAAGATTGTTCTTTAAGAGCATGGATATACATCCATATTTATTGTAGACATCTTATAAATAAACGAAGTATATGCTAAAACTACATCTTTTTTTCTTACCTCTATTGGTGACTCTTCCTCATTTTGGACACATAAACCGACTCTACTACGAACATCAATTTACCTACGACAGAAATACAATTGATTTTATAAAAACCTATGATAATCTCAATAATCAAAAACGACTGATTAAATTATAATAAGTTCCTTACTTTTTACATTTAGAAGCCAAATCTATGCTATTCTTTCTAATATAGTAATTCGATAATACTAGGATATAAAATAAATAACGGTTATTGCCTAATGTGAATATAATAAAATAAAAAGATTAAACGAGGAATGGCTATGACAAATAACAACTTTAATTCATCCGGTGTTACGGAAGAGGATATCGAAATTGCAAGAAGTTTAAAGTTAGGTTTAATGCAGGGCTACTCACCACAGTGGGAGACGCTATTGCGACGTACGCTGCAGGAGTTGCAATTGAAGAGTCTATACAAGCAAATATCGTTCAAAACACAAAAACAAAACAACAAGACGAACGGTTAAACAGAATTGAAAGAAATCTAGAATTGATTCAACAGCAATTGGCAGAGAGACGAGATGAATCCAAATAGTTATCTATTCAAATAAGAAAGCCGTAGCCTATTATTTAAGGTACGGCTTTCTTATTATCTAAAATTGAATAATAATACGAGAAGCGTCCCCTTTGGCTAGTTTATCAAAGCCTTCATTAATATCATCCAACTTTATAAATTCGGTCATTAATTGGTCTACTGGCAGTTTTTCTTGTTTAAATAATTCCATGAATCTTGGAATATCACGATCTGGCACACAGCTTCCAACATAGGAACCTTTTAATGTTTTTTCTTCTGCCGTTAATGTCACATAGGGAAACGAAAACTGATGTTGTGGATGCGGTAGTCCTGTGGTTACAGTTGTACCCCCACGTTTGGTTATACCATATGCAACTTCCATTGCAGGTACTGCTCCAGCTGTTTCAAATGCATAATTCACTCCACCATTTGTTGCTTCCTTAATTTGTTCGATTACTGTCTCATCTTTCGAGTTAAAAACATCGGTAGCTCCTAATTTTTTCGCTTGTTTTAATTTATTTTCATTAATGTCGACAGCTATAATACGGGAAGCACCCGCAGTTACTGCCCCAAGCAATGCACTTAGTCCGATACCACCTAAACCAACAATTGCAACAGTACTGCCAAGCTTAACATTGGCTGTATTGACGACAGCACCTACTCCTGTAATTACTGCACAACCAAATAGCGCTAGCTTTTCAAAAGGAATATCCTTATCTACTTTTACTATGGAATTCCTAGATACAACCGCATATTCAGAAAAAGCAGAGACACCAATATGATGGTGGATGGTATCGTCCCCTTGACGTAATCTTCGTTCACCATTGAATAATGTTCCTTCATTATTCGCTTTCGCCCCAGGCTCACATAATGCCGGCCTACCTTCTTTACATGGGAGACAATGACCACAGCTCGGTACAAATACACATACAACGTGATCTCCTTCTTCTAAATCTTCGATACCTTCCCCTACTTCTTTTACCACTCCAGAAGCTTCATGACCTAACACCATCGGTAATGGTCTTGGTCTACTTCCATTAATAACGGATAGATCCGAATGACATAAGCTAGCTGCCTTTATTTCTAATAATACCTCTCCACGCTTTGGAGCATCTAACTCAACTGTTTCAATTCGAACTGGCTGACTTTCAGTGTATGGATGTTTTACTCCTGATTTACGTAGTACCGCTGCTTTTGTTTGCATAATATTATCCCTCCAGCAATTTTATCAATCTATTATTCATAAAACTCTTTTGTGGATGAAAGAAAATTAGGAAATTCCTCAGAATCACGCACGAATACCTTGTCGCATGTATTATTCACATTTAAGGAAGCGCTTTAATTTAATCATAGTAATTGATTGCATCTGTTGCAATGATTATATTCTACTTAACATAAAATTACAAAAATATCAGTAAAGTGTACTTCTTCTCTTCTCTTATTCCTATCACCATTATACGTGACTTGCTTTATACATCCATCTACCGAATAAATCCTGTCCATATAGAATAATATGATATAGATAACGATATTAACATTACAAAACTGTATTTTTTACAGATAATTACTCAACAAATTTAGTAGAAAGGACGGGATAGATTGGCTCATATTGTGGATATTGTTCAGTCACAAGTTATTGCCTCTGTGAAAAAGGAACAAGATATTCAATATGCGATTACTTCAAATGCGAATGTTATATTTTTATTGACAGGGAATCTTCTCTCTACAAAGCAATATATTGATAGATTAAAAGAAGCAAATAAATCGGCCTTTATTCATCTTGATTTTATTGATGGGTTAACCAATTCGAGAAATGCCATCCAATATATTGCTAGAGAATGGAAACCTCTTGGCATAGTCACTACAAAAAGTAATCTAATTAAATATGCAAAAGAAGAAAATTTAGCGACCATACAACGCATTTTTGTAATTGATAAAAATGCTTTATTAAAGGGAGTCGAAATCGCAAATTCTGTTCGTCCAGATGCCATTGAAATACTCCCCGGATTAATGCCAAAAATTATCGATCAAATTACAAAACAAACCCACCTACCAGTAATCGCAGGTGGATTGATTAGTGAAAAACAAGAAATTATGAATGGACTTGAAGCCGGTGCACTTGCTATTTCTTCCGGAGATCCTTCCCTTTGGAATTTAGATTTGTAGTTGCATCTATTAAATCTCGAATACTATCAACTATAAATTCAGGCTGGTATTGTGACTGGTTCACCATTTCTTTAGTTGTGATGCCCGTAAGTACTAATACCGTATGCATCCCACTTTCGATGCCCATCTTTATATCTGTTTCTATTCGGTCTCCTATCATAAAGCATTGCTCAGGTGGGAGACGCATCAACTCTTGTGTAATAAATTTCGCCGCTTGAACAGAAGGTTTTCCTAATATCATCTCAACTTTTTCGCCTGTTGCTCCTTCTAAAGCTCCAATCATTGCTCCGCAATCTGGAATTTCACCACTTGCGACTGGACATGTTCGGTCAGGATTTGTCGCGATGATTGTTGCTCCTTTTTTCCAAGCTTGAAACGCAAGGTTGAGCTTTTCATATGTGAACTCTCGATCCCAACCAATAATAACATACGATGTTTCTACTGGATTCCACGTACATCCTATTCCTATTTTTTCTATTTCTTCAATCAAAGGATTTTCACCTATGACCATAACATTTGCTTGTTGTGCAATATTCTTCTCTAAATATCGAGCGACTAGGTAATTAGAGTTTACGATTTGATTATCTTGTACTTCGATACCTAACGCCCTTAGTTTTTGTACATAAGTGGCAATACTTTCGATTGATTTGTTCGTAAAGTAAATAATCTTGTCGCCACGTTCAATGAGTTTTTGTACGGTATCCAAAGCCCCAGGAATTAATTGATTATCAATATAAATCGTACCATCTAAGTCAAATATGAATCCCCTTTGCAATAATATTCCTCCCCATGATGAAATACACTATTTACTTGAAGATGAAATTTTATTGGCAATCATTTGCAGTGTTACTACCATTAATACTAAAATAATCGACATTGCCGCGGCAGAATAATACTCCGCGCGCAGTACATTTTGAAAAATAGCCAAACTCATCGGTGCCCACTCAGCAGGCGCCATTAATATCGATATACTTGTTTCTTTAATCACCGTTACAAACACTAAGATAGACCCAGCTGCAATTCCCGGTAACATTAACGGTCCAAGAATCGTTATGGCAGAAGTAAATGTAGAAGCACCTAAATTCACTGCAGCTTCTTCAATGTCTTTTTTTATTGATTTCATTGTTCCAACAGTTGATCGCACCATATATGGCAGCCTTCTTATCGCATAAGCTACAATCAGAATGAATGCTGTTCCTGTTAATTGTAATGGTGCAACATTAAATGTTTGGATTAATGCCACCCCAAATGCAATCCCGGGAACAATAAGCGGAATCGTCGTCATAAAATCCAATGAAGTAGACTTCTGCCTAACGACGAAATACGATACAAATACAGCAACTACCACACTAATGATTAAAGCGCCAAATGCTAAAATTAAACTGTTTTGTATATTCCCTAATGATGAGGAAAAAATTGTTTTGTAATGATCGAGTGTATACCCTGTTGGTAATGGGTCTTTCCCCCATGTTGTCGCAATTGACTGGAGAAATACCGTAAGCATTGCAAGCAAAGGAACAAATACAACAAATCCAGAAAAAATGGATAACGGAATCGTAACTTTTCTATTTTTGTTTAATTTAATTTGCTTTGGTTTTCCAGAAACCGTATCGTAATTTCTTCCTTTTAAAAAGAAATTTTGTAACCAGTATACAATGGCAGCAATTGCAATCATAATTACCGTTAAGATAGCAGCTCCACCCCAATTAAAGAATCCAGCAATTTCTCGATATGCATCCACAACAATTAAATTTAAATCCGTTGGAGCTAAAATGATTGGTGTTCCAAAATCGGAAAAACTGACCGCAAAAATAACCATTAACGTCGATAGCATTCCTGGAATCACTAAAGGAAATGTCACCGTCTGAAAAGTCAACCAGCCCTTTGCCCCCATATTCCTGGAAGCTTCTTCTAAGGAAGCATCACTAATTTTAAACGCGGCAACCATTGGCCACAGTGCATATGGAAAGAAGAAAAAGATCTGTACAATAGCAATGCCTGTCATCGAATACGGATCAATAAATAATCCTTCACCGCCAAGTGCTTGATAAATATATGTGACCCACCCAGAACGTCCAAACATAATAATAAATGCATACGCCGAGATAAATGTTGGTACAACGAGTGGTATCGTACATAATGCACTTATCGTTTTCTTCCATGGCATATTTGTCCGTGCAATCCCATATGCGATTGGAACACAAAGTAAAATGACCGCAACCGAAACGATAAAAGACAAGAGAATGCTATTTTTCAGGCCAGAAAAATAATGCCCATTTGAAAAAATCGCCTTAAAGTTTTCCAACGTTCCGTTTTGAAATTGTTCCAACGTAGTGCGCAATGTTTCTGTATTTTTAAACGAACCAAATAAGTTGATTGGGTCATTTGTAAAACTAACCAAAAATACTGCAAGTAATGGTAGTATTAAAAACAAAAGAAAAAATGCGTAGATGAACCATTTGATAGCTGTCATGCTTGAGAATTTCCGGAGTTTTTTCATATTAATAACACCCTCTCAGGTAAAACTCCAAGTTGCACTGCTGTACCATTTTTCAAAATACTATCTCCAGATTCATATGTGGTATCAATAATAAGTAACTGCCCTCCCACCTTGACCTCATAACGGACAACGGATCCTAAATAGGTCGCAATTTGGATGGTTCCTTCAAATTGATTATCATATACATGCTGATCATTATTTTTAATGATAATTATATTTTCTGGCCGAATAATCACTTGCACTTCCTTTTCGTCAGTCTCTTGAGCTGATTGAACTGTTTGGTCACCAATTTGAATCGTTGTCCTACCAGATTCTGAAGAGATAACTTGACCAATAATAATATTTGAAGTACCTACAAAGTCAGCGATAAACGATGTTTTCGGATGACTATATAAATCCGTTGGTGTTCCAACTTGTAAAATTTCTCCATCTTTCATCACCGCTATACGATCAGCCATGCTCATTGCTTCCTCTTGATCGTGGGTTACAAAGATAGTCGTAATTTTTAAATCTTGTTGGATCCGTCGAATCGTATTCCGCATTGTATGCCGAAGTTTTAAATCTAGATTTGATAATGGTTCATCCATTAACAACACTTCTGGTTCCATGATCAAAGCTCTTGCTAGGGCTACTCGCTGTTGCTGTCCACCAGATAGTTCTCCAGTTAATTTATGGGCGTGATCTTGCAATTCCACATATTCTAAAATCCCCATCACTTTTTCTTCGATTGGTTTTGAATACTTCACAATCCTACTATTAAGCATGCGTATATAAACGGCTATTTTTTTAAATGGATTTCCCTTCCGTAACTCTTTAATATTTAAACTATAAGCGACATTATCGAATACATTCATATGTGGAAATAAGGCATAACTCTGGAATACCATGCCACAATTCCGCTGATTTGGAGCAAAGCGATTTACTTCTTGATTGCCAATTTTTATTGAGCCGCTTGTTAGATTTTCAAATCCAGCAATACAACGCATGGTTGTCGTTTTACCACAACCGGATGGACCTAAGAGGGCGAAAAATTCGCCCTCTTTAATATCCAAATTTATATTTTCAAGTACCGTTACTCCACCAAAATCCTTTCGCAAATTCTCTACAGAAACTGCCCCCATGATTGATCATCCTTTACTTAATTTTGCTATTCCACTCATTACGTATTCGATCATAATTTTCATTCACCCAGTCGATATCAAGGTCTACCGCATGTTCACTAATATTATTAATGGACAAAGGTGTCTTCGATTCTATGTCTGGATTAATCGGAATATGATACCAGTCCGCAAGAATTTGCTGCGCATCCTCACTCAACATAAACTCCATAAACTTCTGTCCACCTTCAGGATTCGGACCGTCTTTTACTAATGTCATTGGATTAGACAATATTGGCGTTTTATCTGGAACAACAAAGTCAACAGTCTCTCCATTCGCTTGATGTTCATAAGCCATAAAGTCAAAGCCAACCGCAACATGCGCTTCCCCCATCGCTACTGCTTTTGTTGGGGCAGAACCAGAATCTGGAATTGAATTGGCTTGATCCTTTAGTTTTTGGAAATATTCCCAACCCTCTTCTTCACCGTATTGCATCATATAACTAAGTACCATAAGAGTTGATGTACCAGATGCTGCTGGGTTCGGAAATTGAATCTTTCCTTCCCATTTCGGATCTAATAAGTCTTCCCAAGTCTTTGGAGCTTCTTCTTCTGAGACTAAGTCTGTATTATAAGAGAATCCAAGTACAAATAATTCTACCCCTGTATAATAACCATCTTGATGTTTCATTTTGATACCGTTTTCAATTACTTCCCAGTCTTCCGCACTCTCCGGGATATAAGAAGTAATAATACCTTTATCCACTGCTGATTCAAATGGCAAAATCCCTCCACCACCATACCAAACATCCGCTTGTGGATTACCTTTCTCTGCCATCATTTGATTGACCAATACATTCGTTCCTGCGTAATGGACATTCACCTTACCGCCATGCACTTCTTCGTATTTCTGTGCTAGCTCCTTTGTTAAATCAGGAGTTTCTGGTGAATACAATGTGATACTATCGCTACCACCAGTATCACTTTCGCTACTATCTCCCCCATCTGCACAAGCTGTAAGCATAAACAACGGTAACCCTAACACCAAACAGAATATTAAAAGCTTTTTCATATAAGACAACCCCCTCTTGCTATATTTATATCTCATAAAAAAAGAGAAAAGACCAAATAATCCCTAAAAACATAGGGGAAAATTTAATCTTCTCTCGTCATCTCTTGAGATATATGAAGTTATACACATCATAGCAAGCACTTAAAAATTTGTGAATAGCGAAAGATAAGAAGTTTTGTAGGAAATTGGAGGGGTTAATTTAACTTTTTAAGAGAAAACAATACCCAGGGTAGAATCAACCGAAGATTGTGCTATTTGATTTCCATTGCAGACGGCGCTTTCCACAGGCACGGCCTCAGCTAACTTGGAAAAGAAGTACACTTTTCCAAGTGGATCTTCTGCTCGTGCTATTCCTGCTGGAGTCGCCGTCTTCCATTTCAATCAAAGCCTAGATATGCTCCTAACACAAAATTAATAAAGATTATTAACTTGATTTAATAAAAACTAAAAACGTCTACGATAGTGAATAAACTCGTAGACGTTATTTATAAAGTATAATTCATCCTTTTATGTCGATGGATTGACCTAAATGAGGATGCATTGGTTGATCAAGCATTTTTAATAGATTGGAACCTTGGCGTTCCGATTGGTCCATTACCTTATTCATCAGTCCAAAAGATACTTGCTGTTGTACATTCGCTTGACTCATTGCGATAGATAGCCCTGCTATATCCATGTAAATCACCTCACTTTATTAAATAAAACTTCCCCATAATCATTTCAGGTATATTTCTGGTTCATTTAGCTCTTCTCGAACTGTGTTTTCTATTTTATCTATTTCCGCTAAATAAATAGCATAAGGAATAGCATGTTTGGCTACTTCAAATTCATAATATAATATTCCAGGCTGGTTAACATTCACTTCAATTAAATATATATTTGAACTCTTATCTATAGCAATATCAATACCCAATTCACCTATTTTTTCAATGTATAAATTTTCAAAACTTGCTGCAATTTTCAAAGCAACTTCTTTAATTCGATCTTCTAATTTTGTATTTTCATTAAAATGTCGCTTTAAAAAACCATCAATTCCACCTATATAACCACCACTACCTGTAGGAGATATGGTTGCATAATTTACTCCAATTCTAGGATAAATATTAGGAAAAGACCATTTTCCGTTACCGTCTTTCATCATATGAACCCTAATATCGAATGGATTCCCTTCTTTAGTTCTGGTTTCTATATATTTCTGAACAATAAATACACCTTTTTTAATTAAGACTCTTAAATATTCAAATAATGCAACTTCACTAAAATAGGATTCTTTCTCTCCATCAACTAAAAAATACTTATCGAAATCAACTTTTTCAATAAAATGAACACCCTTAGCAAACGACCCCACTTCTGGCTTAACAATAATTTTTCCATATTTTTCAATAAATCGGTTTATATCCCTCACCTTCGTTATTTTTTGATATGGAATTATCACTTCATTTATTGATTTGGTGGACGCTAATTTATTATAGACTTCTAGCTTACTAATAGAATTCCCAAAGAATTCATTAGTGAATGGAATACCTTCCAATTCTTCATAAACTATATTATAACCTTTTCTTCCTTTTAATCTAAGACGGTCATACACGGCATCCGGATAATTAACTAGTTTTGGCATCCATTTTTTATTTTTATAAAAATGTCCTCTAATTAGCATTTCATCATAATCAATATCTTTTGGGGTGAAATAAAAAAATTCTATTCCCTCATATTCCGCTACATAAGCGCAAGCTACTTCTAAATCTTTTACTCCTTTCTCCAGAACAAGCATTCCAATAGTAGTTTTTCCTTGCGTATTCACCAAAGGTAATTTTGTATTCTTTGCTTTAAAATGTCCTTTTTCTTTTTGTGAACTATTGGTTAAATATATTCCATTTTCAGCTATATATCTAGCATAGCCAATCGTATTAACAGCTCTGTCGTTTTCATGATATGTTGATTGAGGTCCCATATTAACTTCATGCAGCCAAATACGCCCACTTCTATCTATAGCTAAATCAAGGCCAAGTTCATCTAGAACTAAACCATATAATTTATCAATATGCTGTGTTAAATCTAACGATAAGTTTATTAATTCCTTTTCATATTGTTCCCCTTTATGATTTAACTCGTTTATTAAGAAATCCTTTAAATCCTCTGTTCTACCTCCACGGCTAATATTACTCAAAATGCTTTTACGATTACCAATTCGTGGATATATTTTGGTGATTTGCCATTTACCTTCTCGATTTTTTTGTACATGCGCTCGTATATCAAAGGGCTCACCTTTTATAGTGCGAGCTTCAATATACCGTTGAATCATGAACCCATTTTTTGTTTTCAAGATATTTTCTTGAATCCATCCCTTTAACTCACCTTTAGTAAATCTTTGCTCTTTTGTATCATCTTGAATAAAATAATAGGCACCAGATTTATAGATATGATAAATATTTAAACCTCTTCTTCCAGCAATTGGCTTTATGACAGCTTTATTGTTAGAGTCCAAGAAATTATATATAATTGATATTTCAGTAACAACTTTAAATGGGACCAATAACTCAGCAAACTTTACGTTTTCAACTATTTTTTTAGGTAAATAAAATTTATTCCCTATTCCAAAGCTTGTAAATGGACGTTTTCTTCGTAATTTTCTTTCTACTATTGATTGCTTTGCTCTCTGTGTTATACCTATATTATGTATTACATCTGGAAATGAATTTACAATTATTTGCCATGAATCATTAAGAAACATCTCGCCCTTAATCGTTTCATCTTCAAAACTAACCTCACTTGAAGAAAAGAACAATAACTTAACTCCTTGTTTTTCTGCTTCTTCAACAAGTGCATTTATTCGAGTTTCTGGATACACTTTTCTTGGATTAATTTGATCATAGTAAACACCAATAGTTATTTCTTTACTTTTAATGGTAGTATTTATTTCTTCAAAACTGTCTTTCAATTTTCTAAGTTGTGGAACCAATGAGAATTGATTTAGTTCCAATACTTTGGAGAAATTATTTTTTTCTAATTCTATAGTAGTTAATAACAATAGATTATTAATTTTTTCAATCTCTAATAACGAATCTGCTCTAGAGTTAAGCAATTTATTAATAGCAGTCATACCTTCTACAATCGAATTAAATATATATATACTTTGATAAATTTCTTTTTCTTTCATTAGTCCAGAAAAATGCTCAGATGCCTCGATTAAAGTATCAATAATATTATTAATTTGAAAAATTTGTTTATCATTTAAATTGTTCATAACTATACTCCTTTTAGTAACATACACACAGTAAACTTTAAACTTCTTATATTATCGGTCCTAAAATAAATTTCTTTAGGAATTATTTTAAAACAATATAAATACTATAAAAAAAGAGAGTTTCCCATTAGGAAACTCTCTTTTTTTATAGTATTTATTGAAGTAACTGCAATACACCTTGTGGTTGTTGGTTAGCTTGAGCAAGCATGGATTGAGCAGCTTGAGAAAGAATGTTACCTTTGGTGAATTCCATCATTTCTTTAGCCATATCAACGTCACGGATACGTGATTCTGCAGCAGTCAAGTTTTCTGCAGATGCTCCTAGATTGTTAATAGTATGCTCTAAACGGTTTTGAATCGCTCCAAGTCCAGAGCGCTGAGAAGATACTGAAGTAATAGCAGCATCAATCTTAGCAATAGCTTCATCGAAATGGGAACCCTCTGTAAATTCAGCTACATTGATATCATTAACTTCAAGTGCTTCTGATGACATATCATTAATGTTAACAGTTAATTGTTGTGTTGCATTTGCACCAATTTGGAACACTAGATCAGATTCTCCTGTTGCTAAATCTCCATTTAATAAGTTTTTACCATTAAATTGAGTACGATCAGAAATTCCATCAATTTCATCAATTAATGCTGTAATCTCATCTTGAATAGCTGTTAAATCTTCTTGTTCTTGAGTTCCAAGGTTACCTGCTTGTACTGTTAGTTCACGCATACGTTGTAAAATAGAATGCGTCTCAGTCAAAGCACCTTCAGCAGTTTGGATTAGAGAAATTCCATCTTGAGCATTTTTAGATGCCATTTCTAGACCACGAATTTGTCCACGCATTTTTTCAGAGATTGCTAAACCTGCAGCGTCATCTCCAGCTTTGTTGATTTGAAGACCTGAAGAAAGTTTTTCTAAAGATCCTTGTACTCCGTTTTGGTTTGCTCCTAATTGACGATGTGCATTAAGAGCTGAAATGTTGTGATTGATAATCATAATTTTCTACCTCCATGTAGTTGTTTTTTTCAGGTCACGTCCTTGTGTCCTGATAATCTATATTAACCATTTAGGTCAATATCAAAGTAAACTTAAAACGATTGCGACTTGCTTGAGCTTCCCCCTCAAACACTTGTCTTTCTTTAACGTTAAGGCCCTAACCAATCATCTCTTTAGATGATCTATTTACTATATCGGATAAACTGATAAAAGGTTTAATAGTTTTTATAAAATTTTTTTGTAACATTATATTCTTCATCTACATGTTGCTTTTAAATAATAAAACGATTTAGTACTTCGTTCCCTTCACAAGTGAATCCCTATTCATGTATACTAGTTTAAATTCAAGATTCTTTTTCATTAAGCTATTATTTTTTACTCTATCTTCATTAACTAATAGTTAAATTTTAGATTTATAATTACATTTCAAATTGAATTACAACGTGGTGACTCCACCTGGAATAGCATGAGCTATCCTTTCGGAATAGGTGTTTTCTGAGTTAGTCGACCTTATATCGGAGAAGGCCGTTACTTGTAGTGAAAGTAAAACCGTATATTCTTTCAAATTTTACTTATATTGACAAAATTTTTAAACAATATTATGATAGGTAATAAGAACTATTGATTATATATTTTTTTGGCAGAGGGGAATTTGACATTCTTTAGTTCTTGCCGTATCCAGCAGCAAGACGTTGATTATTGGAGAGGGCGTGCAATAATGACCAAAGTAGACAAGTTGAATCAGCAAGTAGAAGCTACACGAAGAGAAATGTATGCGGCATATGAACGAAATCCAAAAGATCCTTATGTACTTCATTTATCACAAACACTAGACAGTCTATTAAATGAACTCACGCACGCTTTGCAAGAACATTCCCGAAGAGATGTTAGTCGAAATTTGTAACAGTTATAATGCAAATATTATTTTAATTACCTAATAAAAAACAGGAGCTTTCATGTTATACAGATATTCTTGGTGACCGTCCGTATTTCCATTATATAAGCTCCTGTCTTTTGTATTATACGTTAATATTTATATTTTGCGATTTTTCCGGTTAACTCTTCTGCCATAGCTGTTAAGGATTTAGCTGAAGCAGAGATTTCCTCCATCGATGCAAGTTGTTCTTGTGTTGAAGCTGCAACTTCTTCAGATGATGCTGCGTTACTTCTTGCAATATTAGCTAAATCATTTGCCGTTGCAGTCACTTGTTGTAATGCTGCAGCCATTTCTTCAGAGATGGCGGTTACTTCTTCTACTTGTGGCCGAATTTTATTGCTTGTCTGCATAATTTGTCCAAATTTATCAATTGCATCATAGGACACATCCACACCTGAAGAGACCTTATCCGTTACGAGTGACATTCCCTCCACAGTAGTATGGATATCGTGTTGAATTCCATCAAGAATAACATTAATATCATTCGCTGAGCCCTGTGATTGTTCCGCTAATTTACGTACTTCATCCGCGACCACAGCGAATCCTCTTCCATGTTCTCCAGCTCTTGCCGCTTCAATTGCAGCATTAAGTGCTAAAAGATTCGTTTGTTCTGAGATATCCGTAATTGCACTTAAAATCGTTGTAACTTCTTTGGAGCGTTCTAATAAAGACTCAATCATTTGATTAGAGTTATTAACAGATTCCTGAATTGAATTCATTTGTTCTAACGTATTGTGTACCGCTTGTCCACCAATCTCTGCTTGACTATTCATTTCATCTACATATCCAGATACCGCTGTTGCACTATCAACTATTTTGTCAACTCCAGTTGATACTTCTTCCAATGAGTTGGCACTTTCTTCTGTACCATGTAATTGATGTTCTGCACTTGAAGACACTTCTTGAATTGCTGATGACACCTGTTCCGTTGAACTGGTCATTTGATCCGAATTGGCATTTAATTGTTCTGCAGAAGCAGCTACTTGTTGTGCATTAAATTCCACATCGCGAATTAATTCTCTTAAACCATCTTGCATTTGATTGAATGCGTTGCCTAATTGGCCAATTTCATCTGTTGTTTTCATGTCAATTACTTGTGTTAAATCTCCAGTACTAATAATAAGTGCAGTTTCTTTTACATCACGAATTGGTTTCAATATAGAACGCACAACGAATATAATTAAGACTCCGCCTATTATGAGTGATGCAACAATAACAATTACTGTCGTGAAAAATACAGATAATGCTGCATCTTGTACTTCATCTTGATCCATTGTCCCTCCGAGTTTCCAACCTGTTAAATCGTTCGTCGCAAAATGAACAAACTTGTCTGTACCTTGAGAAGAGTAGGAAAATTCATCATTTGTGCTTTCATAAAGTTTGCTATATATTTCTTCTTCTGCCTTTGTTCCTTTATCTAGTTCTGGATGATAAATCACATTTTGTTGTTGATCGAGAAGAAACGCATAACCATTATTGCCAATGTCTATACCAGAAACAATTTCTTCGATAAAATCAAAACTTAAATCTACTGCTACAACTCCTGAACCATCTTCAATAGCTTTCGATACAGTTACTACCAACTTTCCTTCTCCTACACCGATATAAGGATCAGAAATGATAACATCATTCGTATTTTCCATGGATGCTATGTACCAAGGACGTTCTCTTGGATCATAATTGCTATCTTGAACCAATTGAGGTTCTTGTATAAATTCTCCTTCTTCTGTACCAACATATATACTCGCTGCTTCTGGATGTAACTCCACATATTGTGAAAACTGTTGAAATACTTCTTCACTTTCATTTTCATACATGGAATCATTCATATTGTCTGCAAAGATTTGTACATCATGTACTTTCGATTCCATTGTATTATCTATTGTTCTATTTATTATATCTATATTCTCATTAATCCTTGTTTTCAATTGACCTTCAATCTGATCCACAGAGCTAAAATATGTTAGCACACCAATAATATAACCCGGTATTAATAAAAACCCTGCAAATGCCAATATTAGCTTAAAACGTATGCCTTTCTTCTTAAATAATTTTTTCACTATAGCATCTCCTTTATTTATACAAAATAGAAATTATTTTGTATCCCTCTACTTATTTTCGGTGTGACGATCATAAAATAAATAGAATATACGGAAGATGGAATATTGAAATATTTCTGTTATTTAATGTTTTATGGATTTAATTTGTTTTAAACAACTAAAATGACACTTTGGATGTAGTTATAAAAAATAAGTTTTTGCTAATTTTTACTGTTTTTTTACATATATTTCTATTATTTAGTCATACTATTGTACAAACCAAAATTCTTCATGTTGGTTTAAACATTCAATAAATAGGATATATAGTTATTAGTAATAACATCTCAAGAAAGGAATGATACACATGTTAAGTTTTATTTGGAGTTTAATCATAGGTGGTATACTTGGTTGGATTGCTAGCTTGATTGTTGGAAAAGATTTACCAGGTGGTATAATTGGAAATATATTAGCAGGATTTGTTGGTGCATGGTTAGGTTCATTTATTTTAGGAAGTTGGGGACCAGAAATCGGCGGGTTCTTTATTGTTCCGGCATTAATCGGTGCAATCATTCTAATCTTTATTGTTAGCTTAATTATGCGCGCTGTAAGAAGATAATTATCGAATTCCGTAGCATTTCAAGTAAGACTAATAAAAAGATTCCAGTATCTGATTCAAAAGATAACTGGAATCTTTTTGCTTGTTTTGGAACTTTGTGCTTATTCAGATCCTTCAATCTTAAATTTTAAATAGGGAAAAGACTACCATGGTGACCTTTTTCACAAAACCATTTGTTATAGATCTAGACCCTCTATTTCCTCCATTTCTAGATTAGGCTTTTTAGATGCGTCTTCCTCAAAATACTGAATTGCCAAATCAGAGAGTGTTCCATCATTACGCATTTCTTTAAGAACTTGATTTATTTCAGTTGTTAGCTGAGTTTCACCTTTTGGGATTACTATAGATTGCTCCGTTGTTCTAAATCGTAATTCAGGATGTAAATGGATATCAAATTCAGGGAACTCGGCGATACCAAATTTCTGCAGATAATAATCATTGATTACTACATCTGTTCTACCGTTATGTACATCACGTAAATATGCTTCATTTGGTGCGTTTCCGTAAGTAACAACTTCCGCTCCAAAATGTTCTGCAATTTGGCTATAGACTGTTGTTGCTCCACCACCAGCTTTCTTCCCTTGCAAATCTTCTAATGAATTAATTTCAGAATTATCATCTTTACGAACTACCATGGTAGTATAAGAATATTTATATGGTTCACTGAAATTAAATTCTTTCTTTCGTTTCTCTGTTGACTCAATTTGATTGGCAGCAACATCAATTCTTCCACTTTGAATTGCTGAAAGCATACTATCAACGCCCATTGTTTCAAAAGTAATATCCAAGTTCAATCTTTTGGCTAACTCCCGCATGACTTCAACATCAAATCCAGTTAAAGTATCACCTTCATAATACGATGCAGGAAATAATGTACCCGACGTCCCAACAACAATCTCCCCATCAGTATTAATTTCTTCCCACCTTTCATCATCGCTGGTACTCTTTCCATTTTCATTTTTGTCTGTCCCATCTTCACTGGAACTACCACATGCACTTAATAACAAGATAGAAAATAAAATAATTAGTATGATATTTATTCCTTTCAAGATTGCACCTTCTTTCGCTTTTGTAATTATAACAAAACTCTACTTAAAATAAATTGTGTTGTCAAAATGTTTATGAATGTAGTTTATCGAATTTTATGGTAGATATTTAATGAATAATTACCAGTGTGAACAAGAAATTTTACAACACTACAAATGTTTACTTTTACAACATAATAAAACAACCAATTTAACATTAGGCCACTGTACTGCATATGTTGCTATATAGGATTGTAGAAAAGAGGGATGCATATGAATAATGATTTTCATGAAGATCAAGTAGTACACCAAGAGCAGCAACTTGTGCCTTATCACACGAATGCTTATAATTGGAACGCACCTTATGGCTATTATCAGAGTTATCGTATAGAAAATGGTGCTCCTATTCATGACGGTGAACGCTTCATCTGGTTAGCGCCATTTGTTGGTGGATTAGCTGGAGGATTATTAGGTAGTGCCCTATTCCCTGGACCTGGATATTATGGGCCACCAGGACCTCCTGGGCCGCCGGGGCCTCCAGGACCACCAGGACCTCCATGGGGATACGGACCATATCCACCAGGTTATGGGCCAGGACCTTATTATTATGACGGACCATATTACTAATCTTTATCAACAACTTTTTAAAGTAAAGTATCAGAAATATTCTATACAATAATACAGTGATGATAAGCCCTTGTTAAATAAAAAGGGCTTTTTTTTGTTATATATCGAACTATCGTTCACAAGTTAAAATGAAAAGGCTATCAAAAAATATTTCCGAGTACTTACTAGATTTCGTATAATAAAGTTTGTTATAGTGATAATCGTATGAACAAATTAACTTGATAGGAAGTCATAAAATGAAGAACATATGGAATATTTTTTCGACGGATGTTCGTAAAACAGGTACGAATTGGGTTGCACTTATTATTCTAGGCGGTTTATTGATTTTACCGTCCTTATACGCTTGGCTAAATATTAAAGCTGCTTGGGACCCTTACAGTCAAGTCGATGAAGTACCGGTTGGTATTGTAAATGAAGATGTCGGCGCAGAAGTGCGTGGAGAAGACATACATGTTGGAGACGAGCTTATATCTACCTTAAAAGAGGATAACTCCATGAATTGGCAATTTGATAACCGCGAAGGTGCGATGGAACATATTGAAAACGGGGACTATTACGCAGTGATAATTATCCCAGAAGATTTTTCCGAAAAGCTAGGAACGGTTACTACCGGAAATCCAGAAAAAGCAAATGTAGAATACTACGTAAATGAAAAGGTAAACGCAATTACCCCACAAATGACCAACCGTGGCGCAAGCACGATTGTTGATAATGTAAGCAGTCAGTTTGTATCGACGGTGAATGGCGTTATTTTTGATTTATTTAATCAAATTGGTGTGCAACTAGAAAATGATCTACCTGACATTGAACGATTTGAAGAGTACTTATTTAATGTTGAAGAAAGTTTACCTGAAATTGAAGAACTATTAACAAGTACATTAACAGATGCAGAGAATGCTGCTGATTTAATTAATGAGGCACAAGGATTAATTCCTCGTGCAGAAGAAACAACAAATGATGGACTAAATACAATTGATAATACGATAGCATTTCTTGATAATGCAGAGAGTCGTTTAAACGAAATGGCTCCGCAAATCCAAGAAGATTTAGAGACGATACAGCAAGTAACACAATCAACAAATGATTTCTTACAAGATGTTCAAGATTCTAATATCGATTTTGGCAGTGGTAATGCAATCGTGGAACAAGTCGACACACAAATTAATGATGGATTAGAGCGTCTTACAACGATAGAAGATGCTCTAAATCAAGTACAAGAACAGCTTGATCCTGAACAACCAGAATACGAACAAATTCAAGATTCACTTGATCAGATTGTATCATTAAGAGAATCATTAGAGAATGTTCAAACAGATGCCAATGAAATTAACACCGTGTTGCAGAATACAGAAGACGAAGTATCCACTTTACTCAATGATTTAAAAGAACGTTCGCAAACGGTTAATGAACAAGTAGATGCCTTTGTTGTTGAATATACGGATACAATTGAACCAACGGTACGTCAAACAGTTGATGAGGCTCAAGGGACGTTACAAGAAGCAAGAGGAATACTGGTTGATATTCAATCAACCATCCCAGAAGTCGAATCTATTCTTGCTTCTACGGATGGGAATCTACAAGAAGGAACGGATACGATTAATACCGTACTCGGTGAATTCCCTTATGTAAATACGAAAGTAAATGAATTAGCGGATCGCGTCCGTGAAATACAAGATGAAGCCGATTTACAGGAAATTATTGATTTACTCCAGAATGATCCTGAGGCAGAGCAAAGCTTTTTCCAAGAACCGGTAACATTGGATGAGACTCAAGTATTCCCAATTGCGAATTATGGTGCGGGTATGACTCCATTCTATACTGTTCTCGCTATTTGGGTTGGCGGTCTATTATTAATTTCACTGTTGTCCACCGAAGTTCACCATGTTTCGGAGTTTACGTTACGTCAAGAGTATTTTGGAAAGTTGATGACTTTCTTACTCATTGGGATTATTCAAACCATCATTATTACATTTGGAGATATTTTTATTCTTGGAGTAGAGATGGCACATCCAGGATGGTTTATTTTGTTTGGGCTATTCATTAGTTTCATTTTCATTACGATTATTTACACGCTTGTCTCTGTATTTGGAGATGTTGGAAAAGCAATGGTAATTGTTTTTCTTGTATTACAGATTGCCGGTTCTGGAGGAACATACCCTGCGATGCTATTACCCGAGTTCTTCCAGACAATCAATCCATTCTTGCCATTTACGTATGCAATCGACTTATTACGTGAAGCTGTCGGCGGAATTATCTGGAGTAAAGCAATCAAAGATATGCTTGTGTTAGCCTTATTTGGTTCTGTTTTCTTTGCTTTAGGAGCATTCTTTAAGCAACCCATTAACAAACATACGAGAAAACTAGCAAAAAAATCACGAGAATCAGGTTTATTCCATTAATAGAACAGGTTGGGACATAACAAAAAGTTTTAGTCAAAAGATAGAAGATACTAGAATAAGCGTAAGCAATATACGGAGACTCCTTGAAAATCAAAAATCTAATTTTCTCCATGCGATGCAATGCTTTCGAGGTCTTCCTTGTCCTATGGGAAAGAGGCCTAGACGAGCATCCCCCGATGCATAAGCATCCGGAGGCTCGCCAGCCGCCTTAAGATAAGCGCAGTATATTTCTGAAGCGGCTTTTCAAAACCAATTACTTTTGTCCCAACCTCCTCTCTTTATTGATAGAATGCTGCTAAATTTATGAGTTGTTTTTATATCCACAGCCTTAACTAATTTGGAAAAGAAAATCACTATCCTAACAGCCAAGAAACTCTTAAGTAGGAATTAACTCATATTCTATTCCTAACACTTAATACTTCTAAATTTTTTACTTTGTATACCTACACCCATTTGGTAGTAAGTACTTTTTTACGTGTATAAAATTGTAATCCATCTTTTCCGTTTGCATGTAAATCCCCATAGAATGAATCTTTCCAACCAGAGAATGGGAAGAATGCCATTGGTGCAGGAACACCAATATTTACACCAAGCATGCCAGCATCGATAGTCTCTCTAAATCTACGCACGCTTCCCCCATCTCTTGTAAAGATACATGCCCCATTTGCAAATCTAGATTCGTTTGCTAAATCTACACCTTCCTCTAAATTATTCACACGGGCAATTGACAACACTGGAGCGAAAATTTCATCTTGCCAAATTTTCATTTCTGAAGTTACATGATCAAATATGGTTGGTCCGACAAAATAACCTTCTTGCTTAGCTGCTTCATCTGTACGACCATCCCGAACAAGATTTGCACCTTCTTCCTCACCAGAATGAATATATTGTAACGTACGTTCCCTATGTTTATCACGGATTACCGGTCCAAGGAATACCCCTTCATCTAACCCATTTCCAATTTTTATTTCATTCGCTTTCTGCGTTAATGAAGCAACGAACTCATCAGCAACCTCTTCTTCAACTGCTACTACTGAAGCTGCCATACATCGTTCTCCTGCAGAACCGAATGCTGCATTCAATATTTGAGTAGTCGCATTTTCAAGGTTGGCATCACTCAGGACAATAGAGTGATTTTTTGCTCCTGCAAGTGCCTGTACACGTTTTAGATTCTCTGTTCCTCGTTTATATACATATTCAGCTACTGGCTGAGAACCAACAAAGGAAATAGCAGCAACTTTTTTATGATCAAGTAATCCATTTACAACATCATGAGCACCATGCACAATATTGAATACCCCATCCGGAAGTCCAGCTTCTTCTAGAAGTTCTGCTAAACGACTAGCTAATAATGGTGTACGTTCTGACGGTTTCATGACGAAGGTGTTTCCTGTGACAATTGCCATCGGAAACATCCAGCATGGTACCATCATCGGAAAATTAAACGGTGTAATACCACCAATAACCCCAATTGGGTATCGGTATACACCTGATTCTAAATCAGTTGCAATGGAAGGAAGCTGTTCTCCCATCATTAATGATGGTGCCCCGGTCGCAAATTCTACATTTTCTATTCCTCGTTGTACTTCCCCATACGCCTCCGTGTAATTTTTCCCATTTTCCAACGTAATCAACTTCGCTAATTCATCCCAATGTTCAACGAGTAATTGCTGGTATTTAAATAAAATTCGTGCTCGTTTAGGAACAGGCACTTCTTTCCATGTTTTGAAAGTTTTCGCAGCCACTTGCACTGCATGATCAATATCTTCACTTGTAGATATTGGTACTTTTGCAATCACTTCACCTGTTGCTGGATTAAATACATCTTCTGTTGTATTTGTATTTGCTTCAATCCATTTCCCACCGACATAGTTTTTCACTGTTTTTACTGTAGTTTGTGTCATATAAATCTCCTCCTATGTTAGGTTAAAAAATAGTGTAAAACAGAACAGCTAACGCTAGAACTGCGGTAGGTAAGACTACACTTATCATTAAAATTGGTTTATACGCTCTTCCGTGTGTTTCTCCACAAATTGCTCGTACCGTCGTTACAACATATCCATTATGCGGAAGTGAATCCAGTCCACCAGAAGCAAGTGCTGAAATACGATGCATCGCTCCTGGATCCACACCTTGACTTAAATAAATTGGTGCAAGGATCGGCAATGCAATTCCTAACCCACCTGATGCAGAACCAGTTATTCCACATATAATGGTGACCCCAATAGCCAAACCAACTAAAGGAGGTCCGGGTAGATTAACCAAACCAGTAATTAATGTATCAAATGCAGAGACTTGAGCGGCAACACTCCCAAATCCTACGACTGCACAAGTATTTGCTAAAGCTACCAATGCATTTTGTGCTCCTGTGGCAAGAGAGTTCCAAAACTCAGTAAGAAATCGAAGCATACTAATACACGCTATAGCAATTCCTACTAATAATGCGATTAGCAATGCAATTGTCGGATTCATAAACTGTCCTAACACATTTAATAGAACAATGACTAATACAAGTGGAATAATGGATACAATTATATTGGGCAAGTCCCCCTTCTTAGGATCTGGTTCCTGTTGTACAACATTAGCTTCCATACTTGCAGCTGTTTCCTCTCCCCTACCATTTGGTAAAGAAAAAGTTTCTCCATTGGCAGAAGCTCTTTTCACCATCGAACCTAGCCATAAACCGCCCAAAGTCATGATCAACAATGCACTAAACACACCAATCCATCCACCAGCAGTTGGAGTTGTGCCAAAGAATTCAGTAGGAATTATATTTTGAATTTCTGGTGATCCTGGTGAAGTCATAGTAAAAGAAATAGATCCAAAAACTAATGCAGCAGGAATAAAGCGATGTGGTAAATTGGCTGAGCGAAATAGCGAAACTGCTATTGGATATACCGAAAACCCTACCACAAACATACTTACTCCACCATATGTCATAATTGCTGCAGCTGCCACCACAGCAAATACTGCGCGCTTTGCTCCAAATATCTTTTTTATCCAAAGGGAGATACTATCCGCTGATTTCGTCTCTTGCATTATTTTACCAAATATTGCGCCTAATAAGAAAACAAAAAACCACGAAGCAAAATATCCTGTGAAACCAGTCATATAATTATCCATTAATGCCGTATCAAGTCTTAACCCTCCTGTTAGTGCTACAATCACCGAGCTAATAATCGCTCCAATGATGATATTTCCACCTTTCATTGTAAGGAAAATTAAAACTATTAGTGATACCAATAATCCAATCATACTTAGAAACTCCATCATTTCTCCCCCTGTTCGCGGATTAATTACTTACCGACTTTTGCGATGAAAATTGATAGCTATAACAAGTTTGATATAGTTTCTCTATTTCTTGTTTTGTTGGTATTCTTGGATTGTTGTCTGGGCTACCACTCGCTATTGCATCCTCTGCCATTTTACTGATGACTTGCTGAAACTCCGTATGATTAATCCCCCATCCTTCTAAGTTTGGAATATTTAATTCAAGACAAAGCTGCTTTACTGACTCTACGGCAATCTCTGCTACAGCCTTATCAGATACTCCCGAATGAGGGTTAAAAAACCTTCCTAAATCCGCAAGTCGCTCCACACAATGTTCTTTACTAAACTCTAGTACAGCTGGAAGTAACATGGCATTAGAAAATCCATGTGGTACATGAAATAAAGCACCAATTGGCCTGGACATTCCATGAACAAGACAAACAGAAGCATTCGTAAATGCCATACCAGCTTGCAAAGAACCTAATGACATCTCTTCTCGAGCTTGGATATTTTCTCCATCTTCATACGCCTTTTTTAGACTACGTACTATTTTCTCCATCGAAGAGAGTGCTAACATATCTGTCATCGGTTGAGATTTTCGAGAAATATACGCTTCAATTGCATGACTAAGTGCATCTACTCCGGTTGCAGCAGTTACAGACTTCGGTGAAGAAACAGATAATAATGGATCTACAATAGCAACATTTGGCATAAAAGCTGGTTGTTTAATCATCATCTTTACATCGTTACTTGTATTTGTAATAATCGTCGCGTCAGTTGCCTCTGAACCAGTTCCAGCCGTTGTTGGTATAGCTATGTGTGGTAAAGGTGGAGAAGTAGCTATCCTTTTAAGACCCATATACTCCTCAATATGACCACCATTTGTTGCAATTACTGCAATTGCTTTTGCAGTATCAATACAACTTCCTCCACCTAGGGAGATGACAACATCACATTGTTCATCTTGAAGTAATTGTAATGCTTCCTCTACAAATCTATCTGTAGGTTCTGATTCAACCCCTAAATAGACAGCGCTTTCAATTTGTTCTTTACGAAGCAAATCTCTACACTCACTTACATACCCCAGCTTTTCCATTATTTTATCACTAATAATAACCGCCTTGTTACCTCGTACTGCTGCTTCTACCCCTATCTTTCCAAAAGCATTTCTACCATAATTTATTGTCTCTGGTGTACGAAAGACTGCATAATCTTGCATTCTCTCTCCCTCCCCTTTTTTTCTATTCATTAATTTCTATGCAAACATCATGCCAATTAATGATGACTTTCATATTAGCTAGAAGTATAAAGAATTGTAGTGATAACACTACATCTCAATACCAAACTTCTTTAATTTTTGATAGAGTGTAGTTCGATGAACACCTAAATGACTTTACGTTTTACTTCTATAGAATATACATTTTTCTTTTCATCCTTGAGAAAAGCACCTCCTATAAGTCGTTAATATTATATACGACTCAAGGGGTGCTTTCTCCTCTGTTTCATTTAATTAGATCTCTTCAATTTATAAACAGTTTCCTTTTCTATTACTATATATAGGTATATTAGAGCAGTTAATTATTCTATGTCTGATTCCATATCTTCAGGATAATTTATAGTGTTAAATACCTCTCCATTCTCATTTTCTACATAAATTATTATATTATAATCATCCTCAGATACCCCATCATATAATTGATAAAACATACCGGAAAATCCTAATGTTATTGCTGCAAATCCATCCATACTATTTTCATATTTTTCTTGGTCTACTACCATAGTAAATTCAGAAAAATCATCATTTGCAGTTACATTTTGAACGGAAGGATAATCTCCGCTTGAAGTAATTTCTTCCGTGGTTTGATTTAATTGTGTTTTTATTTCATCCATTATTTCTTTATGTTTTGATTTTGACATCTTATAAGTTAGACTACCATCTTCATTCTCTGTTACTTCTAGACCTTCTTCTTCTGCATTTGCAATCGTCTCTTCCGATGATTCTATCATAGAGGCAGGGATATTAACCTCAACACTTAATAAATTTTTATCTACTTCAACAGATTCATCTTCCTTTTTTGACTCTTCATTTTCCGTTTCTGCTGAGGCTTCTTCCTGTTGAGTAGAATCACTCCCGCAGGCTGCTAAACTAATCATTAAAAAACTCAATAACACTAGAAACAATACTTTTTTCATGATATATTTTCCTCCTATTTTTTGCTCATATAGGATTTTATCACTAAATGTATAATATTTCCATATTAATTTGGGGAATATAAGAATTTAAAAAGTTGCCCCGCATTCTCACCTTACTGGGCAACTTTTTTACATCAATCTTATTTTTCTATAAATGAAGCTCTTAATTGTTCCATCTCTTTCTCGTTAAATCCAATTTTATGGAGGAAGCCTTCCGTACTTCCATAGTTATCATATAAATAACGTAAAAATTGTTCCATATATTCTGGTTCACATAATAACATACTTCGAAATTGTTTTTTCGTCATAAGAGGAGGCGCACTTCGTAATGCTTCTTCTGTTACTGGTTTATACTTACTCGTAAGTGCATAATCTTTTATAATCAAATCATGTGATACACCTGCTAAGTCTAGCAACATTGCGGCTAAGACACCTGTTCGGTCTTTTCCAACTCGGCAGTGAAATAATACTGGATTATCACCTGCTTGAATAAAATGTTGAAATACTTCTTTAAATTGCTTTTGACTCGAATCTAACATCATGCAATACATATCCACTAACGACTTTGGTATCTTTGTTGTGAATGTGGCTGGATCTAATAATGGGATATTGATATAGTCATAAGACAATTGATCAATGTGCTTATACTTCCCTTCAAGGGACAAACGTAAATCAACAATTGAACGCACACCTTTTTCCCTAGCTAAATATTTTTCGCTTTCTAAAGGTAACGAGTGTAACGAATCGCCTCGGAAATATTTGCCCCATCTTGTGAAGTTACCGTCTTCTGTTGGATAGCCGCCAAGATCACGAATATTCGCTGCACCTTTAATATCAATATGCCTTGCTGGATTTAAAAGTAATGCATCACTCATACTAAGATTCCCCTCTCAATAACTTCTATATATATCTATCTTAGCCTTCAATTATTTTCACGTACACTGTTCTGTTTCTTGGTCCATCAAACTCACTAAAATAAACACTTTGCCATGTTCCTAGAATTAATCTTCCATTAGAGATAATTAATGTTTCATTCGCTCCAACAACAGATGATTTCATATGACCATCGGAATTTCCTTCAAAATGTACATACCCATCTTTATTTGGAAAAGTTTCATTTAAACCAAGAGAAAGATCTTTCTTCACATCTGGATCTGCATTTTCATTTATCGTTATTGCAGCAGTTGTATGGGGACAGAATACAACCATGATTCCCTCTTGGACATTACTTTTCTTCAAAATATCATTTAAGTAATTATCTAATCGAAAAAACATCTGCTTTTGATCCGTTTGTATTTGAAATGAATGTACGTTGCTTGTCATTCCTATTCCTCCTAGTTGTTTTTATTATGCATATCATAACGAATATTTGATAGAACAACAAATAATTGAGTAAAATAGAAACTTTTTTGCTGGCTCATCCGTATACATATTTATCCAATTACAATAAAAGGAGGAATTTATGCGAACTCGTATTCTTACCGTCCTGTTTATTATGCTATTACTAGTAGCCTGCTCTTCCGATAAAACGTTGGAAGAACAATCAGAAAAGATAATCGATGACTTAATTGCTGGGGAATTTGAAAATGTTAGGAATAACTACTTTAGTCAAGATTTACAAGAGACATTTTCTAAAGAAGAGCTTCAGGCTTCTTGGGAAGAAAAGATCGTCGATAAAGACGTAGAAGTAGAGTTTGAATCAAGTGAACAACAAGCATTTCATGTTATCGAAGGTATTGTCGAGCAAACAGATTCTTCCATCAAAGTACGTATGACATGGAACAATGAGGAGGAACTGGTCGGTTTTCATATTGAACCTTCGCAAACAAAAACAGCATTGCCAAGTAATGTAGAAGAAGAAACCATTACTATCGGTGAAGGTACTGATTTTGAGCTAGACGGTACATTAGCTTTGCCAACAGATCATGATGAAGTCATACCTGGCGTCATTCTCGTTCATGGCTCTGGACCATCGGATCAAGATGAAACTGTGTACGAATATGCACCTTTTCGCGATCTTGCCTATGGCTTAGCTGAACAAGGGATCGCTGTACTTCGATATCCAAAACGCTCGTTTGTATACCCAGAGAAGGTGAATACATTTGGAAATGATTTGACTGTTAATGAAGAAACCATTGATGATGCTGTACTAGCAGCACAACTACTAAAAGAGGATAATCGCATTCAAACAGATTCTGTATTCGTTGTAGGACATAGTCTTGGGGGTATGCTTGCTCCACGAATAGATCTACAAGCGAATACAGCAGGCATGGTTATTCTAGCTGGGTCACCTAGACCGTTATGGGAGATTATTTATGACCAAAATATATATTTCCTTGATATGCTCGTGAATGATGAAGAGGAAAAAATGGAAATGATTCAAATGTTGGTAGAAGAAAAGAAAGTTGGTGCAGCTTTAATTGATATGACGGATGAAGAGGCGAAAGAAACTGATGTATTTACAATCAATGGTTACTACTTAAAAGAAATGGAGGAACATGATGTTAGTGAAATTGCACTTAACTCCAATAAACCAATGTTACTTTTACAAGGAGAAGCAGATTTTCAAGTAACGATGGAACAAGATTTTACTATGTGGCAGGAATTATTGAAAGAAAAAAGTAATGCTACGTTTAAAAGCTATAAAGAGCTAAATCATTTCTTTATCACTTCGGAAGGCTCAAATAAAGGGACTGTAGAAGAGTATTCTATTCCTGGTCATGTAGATGAACAAGTAATTGAAGATATTGGAAGATGGATTCAGGAACAAGCCAATTAGGAAGGGGCAGTTTTAATGAGAAAATCACTATTTGTATTAATTACGATGTTATTATTGCTAGCAGCTTGTGGAGAGAATGAGGATACCTCGGCTGATAATGACAATGCTGGCAATGATACCGAACAAGAAGAGAATCCTAATGAGGATGAATCTAATCAGGAATCAGGCAATAATCAAAACGAGTCACCTGATATTGCTGAAGAGAAGTCAGATGCTGCAGAAGCTTTTCTAGATAAGATGGTAAATGAACAATTTGCAGAAGCTTATAATGATATGAATGAACTAATGCAAGCAGAAATTACTGAAGAACAATTAACAGAAATATGGAATACAGTCACAAGTGATATCGGTTCTTTTGTTAGTTATAAATTAGTAAGTGCGACTCAGGAGCAAGGAAACGATATCTTCATCTATGACGGGTTATTTGCTGGAGGAAATGCACAGTTTAATGTTGCTGTGGATAGTGCAAATGAAATTATTGGCTTTTATATTTATCCAAAGTAACGTTCTGTCTTCCTAAAATGACAAAGCGATCCCTTCATTATTAAGCTACACTCAGGAAAGCGTTCCTGAGTGTAGCTTTGTTTAATCTTCTTCTGATTCTGTTATATTCTCGGTTTGTGTGGAATCATTTTTTCTAAGCGAATCCATATCTTCTTTAGCCTGTAAAATGATGGCATCAATCTCGGTTTGTAAATCTTCATTTGTCTTGTTTGGCGAAATTTCAATATGTTGAATAATTTCATCAGCATATTGTTCTAATTCCAAGGATCGCTCCATAATTTGTTGATCAATCAATACTTGTAACTCTCGATCAACAGTGTCCATTTGCGAATGAATTTCCGTTTGGAGTCGCTCTAGCTGTTGTTGTTTCACTTGATTCAATTCTTCTTCCATCGTTTTAACCGATTCTTCCGTCTTGGTATCGAACCAACTACTGATCATTTTTTGCATATCCGTATTAGCAAAAGTTACATGAATAGTACAGCCAATCAATAGAAAGAAAATAACCACTGTTTTTCTGGCTACTGACTTCCATTTCAAATCCGATTTATGTCTCTTGCCGTTCATAATATTGGTCTCCTATTACTTTTAAAATTTGCTTATTGGTTTATCCCTTCAACAACTGCATCTAAAGCAGCCTTTGCATCATCTTCCAGTTCTTTTGCTTTTGCTACAATAATTGCTTCTTGTTCAGTTACCAGTTCATCAAGTAAAGTTGTTACAGATGCTCGTAAATCGTCGATTGTCCATCCTAACCAATTAGAAATATTATCTAATGTTGCTTCTTCATGGCTATTTACTTCGGCTGCAAGTTCTTCCTGGGCAGCTCGAATTGCTTCTTCTAGTTCTTGCACCGCACTTTCTTTTGCTGTAGTCAAGTCCGTAGTTAATTGCGCTACCGCTTCATCACCGAGGTCAGATGTATAATTGGTTAAATCATTCGTGGCAAATGCCTCGCCTTCACTAGCCAGGCGATCAATTTCTAGGTACGCATCTAAAAACACATTATAGTATTCATAACCAATGTTTTCTAAAATCGCCGCTTTCTCCGCATCTATTCCTTCAATGTGGTCTAATTTTACAGAAATGATTTCTTCTAGAGATTGGCCAGTAGATAATTCTCTTGATAAATCAATATCAATAGCTGCATCTGATTTTATTTGTGCATATTCCGATTCCAATTCACTAAAACGATCCGTAGTCATACTTTCCACTTCAGATTCAATAGACGCTACACTTTCATTAAATAATCCATTATACCAATCACGTAACCCTTCACCAGCTGGCGTACTCGCGAATACAACACCCGCACTAACCACAACACTTATTGCTAACACTCCTGCAATGAACTTTTTCTTTAATCCTCTTACTTTCATTTATGTGACCCCTCTCTACTTTCAATAATATAAATAGGATAATATATAAAAACTTAATATTCAGATAAAAATTCTTGAAGAAACGTATTCCATTCAGCATTGATTTCTACTTTTAAATCACGTTTTACTTGCCTCTCTATTTCTTGCCAATCTTTCTGTAACAATGCTTGTTTCTCTTGTTCCAACTGTTTCAAATAGCTTTGTTGATAGGCATCTATTTGTTGGATAGATTGCTGCTTTCTTTCTTTAAAATACGTAGTTAAATACTCCTGATGTTCAGCTTTGTTTTCTTTGTTCATATCACGAAATAAGTCCTGAAATATGATGCTATGGTAGTCCCAAACTGCTAATCGAACATCCCCCTTCTCAGCAAATGTAGTAGAATAGGATAAGCCGATGAAGAGCACGAACAAAATGATTAAACGTTTTTTCACCAACACATCCCCTTTCTTTGTGAGATAATTTGTGTATTCCCTTGTTGTCTATCTAACCTATCACCTATACTAGCAAATTACTTCCTAACATAAATCCTAGAATGCTACCATTTTTATAATAGTTATATAGTTTTGAATTATATAAATTTAATCGTTGGTTGCACTTCTTTTTACCTAATAGTCAGTAAATACAGCAATCACTGAAAGGAAAATACTACCATTAATTAGGACTATCGATGTTATTGTAAAATACTGGGATTTATAAAATGATCCTAGGAATTTTGTTGGATAGAGTAAATAGAGGTGAACTTTGTATAGTGTATCTTGTCGAAATTAACACGTTTCTTCATGATACTAACTGTTTATCTCTACTATATTGTCGAATCTGAACTTCTAAAAGGAAAAAAGTCCCTCTTGTATTAGGTAGAAAGTTTGATTGGACTGTAAAAATTAGTGAACAATAAACAATTGATAACTTTTTAATAATATATTTAACTACCAATCGTATAGTAGAAGAAAAAATAGGTGACTTCTAATGGAATAGCACTAGCACTAGCTAAAGTTTCACACGGAGTACAGTATTCTGTTCCATATGAACAAATTCAGTGCTCTTTAGAAATCACCTATTATAATATTTTTTTGCTGGCAGTCTAGTTCTGAATCACACTATATTATTAGATAGTTAAGCGCGTATGCTACACCATCCTCGTTGTAATTTTTAGTGGTTATATCGGACATTTCTTTAACTTCTGGTTCTGCATTTCCCATCGCAATACTTTTACCAGCTACTTCAAACATTGGTATATCATTAAAATTATCACCGATAGCCACTGTATCTTCCAACGGTACTTGAAAGTATTTCGCTAAACTTTGTAATGCATTTCCTTTGCTCGCATCTGCATGTGCAATCTCTAGTTTTCGTCGCCCCGATCCAGTGATAGATATATCTTTCCTATTTTCTAGATCTAAGTGTAATTTGTCTAGTAACTCTCTCTGGAAAGACAAAATAAATACTTTATATACATCCAATGTTTCATACTGTATTGCACGATAATTATCAACCATTTTTAACCCGAACTGATCTTTCTGGGTTGCAATCATTGCCTTCATTTTTTTACGATCAGCCTCACTCAATTTAGGATACTCGTTTATCTCTTTTTCTAAAATATGTATTATATCTTTCTCTAGATAAATACCTTCATTTGTATATATCTCATAATAAAGTCCTTCTCTATCTGCTTTTTCCATTAGTTCATGTACGAGGTTTGGTTTCATCGATAAATGCTCTATGACATTATGATCAGCATAAGTAACTGCTCCATTTCCCGTAATAAGTGGTAGGTCTAATCCTGCTCTTTTTGTTAATTCTTTCGTATCATGTAGCGATCTACCAGAACAAATCGCGACGATATCACCTGCCTCTAGTCTGTTACGAATTGCTTCACTACTTGCTTGATTTATGTTTCCTTCGTCTGATAATAGTGTTCCATCTAAATCGATTGCAATTAATTTCATACCTTCCCACCCTTTATTGATCTCATTTATACAGTTAGTATTTCCAAAAAGAAAGGAGTCTACTTCAATAGTTGAAGAGGACTCCGTTTTTCAATATATTTACATTCCTAGTAATGTTCCTACAATCCAACTCGAACCATAGAATACCATAAATTGTACGCCGACACCTACTCCTAGGAATCGATTCAATATACCACCAACCATTGCCATTGCAAATGTCACCGTAATTCCGACAATCCCACCCTCATAAAAGGCTAGAAGTGCAACTATTCCAATGAACATACCAATAATTGCCTCTTGGTTAATATGTTTCAATACCAATACCGTTGCTTTACGCGCAAAATTCATAGAAAAGGGATAGGCAATAATAGCTGCAATAACAATTCCAATCAAACCAAATATTAAAAACTCAAATGGTTCCATCATCGTGTGTAAGTTATTGACTGGTTCTGTAGTGAAAACTGGTGGTGCATTGAATAACGCTTGTGCAGGACCAATTGCCACTGGACTTAATGGAATACCAAACGCCACGAGTGGAATGATTGTCTCCGCAATATATGTTGATTCGGTTACCCCATTCATCGTGGATAGGCTCGTTGTCGATTTCTTGTATTGCCCTTTCACTCGTGATCCAACTAATTCTCCCATTAATGCAGTCATTCCTACCGGGCTTAAAGCAAAAGTTAGCGACGATAGAAAAGACGTCCCTGCTACAGCTGACGTTTGTTTTTTTGTTAATACTTTAAATGGATTTGGAAAATAACCACTCCATGATTTTTTCTCGGGAGCAAGTTTATATTCATTTTTCTCATGTCGAGTAATCATTGGACGAGCACTGCGAGACAATGCTAATAATATATCCGTCAACATTGGCCCAATTGCAATACCAAGGAAGAAACTTATGGACAGACTGGTTTCTAATATCGTTGTACTTACAAGATTCAGACCTTGAATAACAAGAGCTAAAGGTACGATTAAAATAATGCTGGCCCATCGTCCTTTAGAAAAATATCCAATTAGTACAGCTGCTAATGTAAAAATAATCCCGGCATTCTCTTGGAAAAACTCCCCAAATTGACTTAAGAATACTGCAAATAATAGTGCAACTGGTAAAGCGATAAATGCACCGATAATCCCACCTGAAATCATTTTACGTAGTGCAATATGCGGTAAACCAATTCGACGCATAAAGTCTGCATGCTCAAGCATTGGCGTTGCAGTTGTATCTCCAGGAACTCCCATTAAGGCTGTTGGGATGGCATGGGTTAAATGCTTGGACAACACAGCAGCCATAAAAAATGCAAATACACCTTCAGGAGGAGCTCCCAATAACACGACAATTAACGTCGCTGGAACAAGTACCGCTGTTTCATCCGATCCCGAAATTAAACCAATTAATGTAAAGATAATACTTCCTAACAGCGCTAGACCTATCGCTATCATTAATGTTTCCATTATTGATCATCCTCCTTTTTTCGGGAGAATGTCGTATCTTGAGAAACTTCCTTCTCATCTTCCATGAACATATCGTAAAATCCTTGTTCTTTCATTTCTTGTATAATAACTGGGTCATTCTTAATAGCTTCCCGTTCTTCATGTATATCAAATTGCATTTTTCCATAAACCGAAGATAACTCATCACTCGTACTAGCAGTTTCATTTAGCATCCGTTTTGGTTTAAATAAAAATGTATTGAGAATTAATCCAGTTACACTTCCCACAATTCCCAACAATAGTGAATAAGACTCTATCATTTCTTCCGCAGCAATATTCGAGAAAATGACCTCTCTACCTAGGAAAAAACCAGCTAAACTTAAACAAACACTAATGATAATCGTCATCATCAAATGTTTTCCGTACACAGTATCCCCAATAACTTCAACATAGGATTCATCATGCTTGGATGGTGATTGATCCACTTTTTCTACCTTCTTTCTATCTAACACTATGAAAAGTTAGAATGTAATTCGTAAATAAGTAGATTATACTATACTACGAGAAATTATTCTAGATACTAGTACCAGATACTAAACGATACATTCCAATTTGTGCCTGCAGACAAGAATGAGAGGTATTTATGTAACGCGATTCTTCCACTCTCTTTAATTCCGGGCACATAATTCCCGGTTATCTTACCCTGTTCTTCCTCGCTCCTTAATTCTGGGCACATAAATCCCGGTTATCTTACCCTGCTCTTCCTCGCTCCTTAATTCTGGGCACATAAATCCCGGTTTCCTTACCCTGTTCTTCCTCGCGCTTTAATTCTGGGCACATAAATCCCGGTTATCTTACCCTGTTCTTCCTCGCTCCTTAATTCTGGGCACATAAATCCCGGTTATCTTACCCTGTTCTTCCTCGCTCCTTAATTCTGGGCACATAAATTCCCGGTTATCTTACCCTGCTCTTCCTCGCTCCTTAATTCTGGGCACATAAATCCCGGTTATCTTACCCTGCTCTTCCTCGCGCTTTAATTTCGGGCACATAAATCCCGGTTTCCTTACCCTGTTCTTCGTCTCGCATTAATTCCAGGCACATAAAGTTTAGTAATCGGATATCTCCAACTTTCACTGTAAAAACAAAAAGCCGAAGCTATTACGCTTCGACTTTTTACTATTGCCCAGGCTCAGCAACCCAATCCTCTATTTACCGGGATGAAAAATTACTTTTACAGAATCGGAGAGTCTATTGGTTATTTGATGAAAGATTTCTGGCCCATCTTCTAGCCTGAGTCGATGAGAAATCATAGGTTTTACATTTAACTGGCCGGTGCTCATATAATGTAAAGTAGCATCCCATTCTTTTCCTGGAAATGGTGCAGAAAGAGCATTCCATGAGCCAAGAATTCTTAATTCATTGCGAACAATCTTCTCGAAATAATATCGCTTTAGAGTAATATCGCCGTATGGAATTCCTAGAAAGATGACTTCTCCTCCTTTTTTTGGTAAAGCAAGTACTTGCTCACTTGTGATGGGTGATCCGGCTGATTCCACAGCAAGGTCAACACCGAGTTCACCGGTAGATTGCTTCACGATTTCTTCAGCATTTTCTTTCATCGGATTAACTACAATGTCCGCACCAAGTTCTTGAGCAATCTGTAATTTATGTTCATCAATATCAATCGCAATCACTTTACTGGCACCAAAAATTTTAGCCCATTGAACTGCTAATAATCCAATGCTCCCGACTCCCATAATGGCTACTGAACTACCTGGTTTTATGGAAGTCCGGTAAAACCCATGAGCGACTACTGCGGATGGTTCGACCAAAGCAGCCGTGTTATCATCAATCAAATCAGGCAAGATTTTCACATGTGTTTCTGGTAGTTTCGTATATTCTGCATAGGCACCTGGATGTCTTGCCCCAATTACGGTTAGTTCCACACATCTAGTTGGATTTCCTTCCTTACAATAATGACAATGCCCGCAAGAAAAAGTAGGACAGGCTACCACCCGATCACCTGATTTAAAATTAGTGACACTTTTCCCTACTTCTACTACTTCACCCGAAAACTCATGCCCGAATATCATTCCTTCCACATAAGGACCTAGCTTTTTATATCGAGAAGTATCTGAACCACATATACCTACAGCTTTTACTTGAATGATCACATCATTATCTTTTTCAATGATAGGCTTTGGCGTATCTTCGTAGCGCAAATCCCCCACGCCATACAATTTTAAAGCTTCCAAGGGAATGCTCCTCTCTATATCTAGTTATTCGCTTCTTTGGTAGATTTCTTCTTATTTTTGATTAGAAAATATGCCGCTATCCCAACAACGATTGAGTTGAAAAGTAATTGATATTCAAAATAAAATTGACTAATCCCTCGCATTGGTCCAAGCATAAAGTCTAATAATGCATCAACCATGTATATCCCTCATTTCAATAGTTTTTGTTCAAGCAAGCTTTCTATTCTAATCTCATTAATAAGAGCTTGTTGATATCTCGCCTCGGATTATTTGTACAGCACCACTAGAACCTATTCTTGTTGCACCAGCATCAATAATTGCTAGGGCATCTTCATATGTTTTTATGCCACCAGCTGCTTTTACTTGTATTTTTCCTTTACCGACTTCATTTAATAAACGAACGTCTTCTACTGTTGCTCCACCACCATTAAATCCAGTAGCTGTTTTCACAAAGTCCGCACCTGCACGAATAATACATTCCGTGACGTTAATCTTCTCTTCTTCGTTCAATAGAGCAGTCTCAATAATTACCTTTGTATTTAAACCGTTTGCCACCTCTACTACACTCGCAATATCATCTTCTACCGTTTGATACTCTCCAGATTTTAAGGCTCCTAGATTAACAAGCATATCGATTTCTTTTGCACCATTGCGGATTGCTTCCTTCGTTTCCATAACCTTTACATGTGTGGTTGCTCCACCTAAAGAAAATCCTATTGGCACACCAACTTTCACATCACGCCCCGCTAACCAGTTAACGGCAAAAGGTACATAATACGGTTGCACAAAAATGGTCTTGAAACCATACTTAATTACTTCTAGTAAGAAGCTCTCAATATCTGACCGACTTGCTGTTGGATGTAATAACGTATAATCAATAATTTTTGCTAGCTCATGTCTCTCCATAACGACCAAAAAGCCTCCTCCTGAAGTTAATCTTGTAATGGTTTTAATAATACCTTGATTGCCTCTCCGCCTTTTATAGCTTGGTATGCTTCATCCCATTGATCAATCGTGAATTCATGCGTAACTAATGCTTTTGCATCGACTTTCTTATCTTTCATTAACTGAATCGATGGTTCCCAATCTGCTGACTTTTGACTTCGGCTTCCTACTACTTGAATTTCCTTTTGAATGACTTTTTCCATATCAAAATTCACGTTAGACTCCGGAAAAATTCCTACTTGTGCATAGCTTCCCTTTTTCCGTAGTAAGTCTAGTCCTTGATTAGCCGCATGAATAGAACCAGAGCATTCCAATACAACATCCGCTCCATATCCATCCGTTAATGTTGCAATTTTTTCCTTAATATCTTCTTCTTGGATGTTGACAACAAAATCGATGCCAACTTCTTTCGCCTTATCTAAACGAATCTTGTCATTATTAAGTCCCGACATCAGCACAGTAGCACCATAGCTTTTAGCAACCTGAGCCGCTAATAATCCAATCGGACCTGGCCCAAGCACAACAACTAAATCTTCCTCTTTGATATTCGTTTTTTGAATAGCATGATACGTACATGCTAATGGTTCTGTCATCGACGCAGAACGATCATCCACCTCATCCGGTAAATGATGAAGGCTTTCTTCTCTAGCAATCAAGTAATTGGTAAATCCACCATTTTGCTGCGTACCTAATCCTTTACGATGATTACATAAGTTAAAATCACCCGTTTGACAATACCTACACTCTCCACAAATATAAAAAGTTGTTTCTGAAGTTACACGATCACCGACTTTAAAACCAGTAACTCCTTCTCCAACCTCCACAATTTCACCGGAAAACTCATGCCCTAATGTTACCGGAGCAGCTACTTTATAATGACCTTCATACGTGTGAATATCCGAACCGCAAATTCCAGCATAGGCTACTTTTATTTTCACTTGATGACTGGATACGTTTGGTTCTTCAACATTTTGAATGTGTAAATTTCCATGTCCTAACTCTGTTTTCACTAATGCCTTCATGTTGATGTGCCTCCTATAAAGATGTATACTTTTTTGCCATTAATTTCCCCACAAAATAATAAGGCTAAAGGACCGATATACTACTAGCGTCGATCCTTGTTAAAGCCAGTTATTCATTAATTAAATAAATCAAAGAATCTCCAGATAACCCAGTTTACGATGTTTCCACCTTGGTCAATACTTGATACCATTGCAGAACCTTCTGGTAAATTAATTTCTGCATTTGTTGCCATATCTGTAAATAATGGAGCGATATCTGTCGCTACATATAAAGAAATTGCAATCATAATTGTACCGACGATCACCGAGTGAATAATATTTCCTCGTGCTGCACCTACAACAAATGCGATAACAAATGGAATTGTTGCTAAGTCACCAAATGGTAAAACTGCATTTCCTGGTAAAATAACTGCTAGTAACACAGTCACTGGCGTTAAAATTAAAGCTGTCGCAATTACAGATGGATGCCCTAACAGTACGGCAGCATCCAACCCAATATTGATTTCACGATCACCAAAGTGTTTATTTAACCATTCACGTGCAGATTCGGATACCGGCATAAGACCTTCCATTAAGATTTTTACCATACGTGGCATTAATACCATTACGGCTGCCATGGAAATACCGATATTGATAATTTCACCTACACCGTATCCCGCTAGTGCTCCAATGGCTGCACCTAATAAAAGCCCGATAACCATCGAATCTCCAAATACACCAAAGCGCTTTTGAATAGAATCCGGATCTGCATTTAATTTGTTTAGTCCAGGAATTTTTTGAAGTCCTTTTACAACAAAGATAAACGGCGCATAAGAAATTGTGCTTCCAGTTGCAACGGATACACCTGGCATATCATAAAAATCACGAACCATTGGCTGTGTCCAATCGGCAATTTTTAAACATACGATTTGGAAAATTGTTGCTGCAATTAAGCCTTGAATGATGCTACCAGAAATGGTATACACCACAGCTCCCATAAATGTGTAATGCCAAAAGTTCCAAATATCCACATTCATCGTCTTCGTTGTTTTCGTTACAAGCATGATAACGTTTACAGCTAATCCCAAAGGAATTATAAATGCTGCAATAGTCGACGCCCATGCGATAGATGAAGTTGCTGGCCACCCAATATCGATTACATTTAAATTAACACCTAATCTATCAACCATTCCTTGAGCAGCTGGTCCTAAGTTTAACGTCAATAAGTCTATTACTAGAAAAATACCTACAAATGCTACACCAATCGTCAAACCAGATCGAAATGCTTTACCTGGTTTTTGTCCGAATAACAGCCCTATTAAGAAAATTGCGACTGGCAAAATTACAGTTGCGCCTAATCCTAAGAAAGCTTGAATAAAATCAACAAAACCTTGCACGATAACTCCCCCTCCGAGTTTAAGATAAAGCTCGACTCTGACTTAAGAATCGAGCAACATCATTTTATTTTTGCAATTCTTCTAAGATTTGTTTCTTTGTATCTTCCACACCAATTCCTGTTAAGAAATTGCGAGCGTTTATAACTGGGAATGCATACTCTTTCTTCGTCATTGCAGTTGTTACTAATAAATCCGCTGTTGATTCGTATGTGCTTACTTCAGCGATTTTAATTTGTTTTATATCAACTTTGATATTATTTTCTTTCGCTAATTCTTCAATGGCATTGTTCACTACGGTAGAAGTTGCAATACCTGCGCCGCATGCTACTAGTACTTGTTTCATTACGATTCACCTCCTTTAAAAGAATATAAGTTTAACTTATTCGTGATTAATTGTTTTACACTGCTAGCGTCACTTTCAACTACTAACTGCTGTAAAAAAGATTCATCTTGAAATAGCTTCATTAAATCTTGTAAAAGTGATAGTTGAGAATGCGGTTCATCCATTGCTAACATAAATACAATCTGAACCGGCGTTGTTTCGCTATCTTCACCCATAATGACAAAGTCCACTGGTGATTTCAGAACACCGACGCTAATTGTTTTTGTATTTACATGTTTTGCATCCGTATGTGGAATAGCTACGGATACACTTATTGTTGGTAATCCTGTGGCAAATTCCTCTTCCCGTTCAATAATCGCCGGAATAAAGCTTTCCTTCACATATCCTAAATCAACAAGATTTTGCCCCATTTTCTTTAATACTTCATCATTTTTTTCTGCATCTAAATCTAGTAAAATAACATCCTCTTCAAAATGTAATTCACTCATTTATGTCACACCCCTACCCTTTGTTCCGTTCTTTTGCTGTAATTAGCTCTCCATAACATCAGCTTCAATTAATTGATGGATATATTGCTTTGAATTTGCCTGAACGAGTTTAGGTAAAATCGTCTCAGATGAAGCAATTTTCATTAGTTGCATTAAAGCATGTATATGTTGTTGTTTATCAACAGCTGCAATCATTACCATTAATTTGATTTGATGTCCTTCTTCCCCATATGTCACACCATTTTTAATCCGTAGTAAGCTCATCCCCACTTTATTAACTCCGTCCTCAGGTGCAGCATGGGGAATTGCTACGTGTGGTCCGATGGCAATATAGGAATCCTCTTGAGAGTGTCTGATCGCAGCATCTACGTAATGTTGCTCAATATGCCCTGATTTCAGTAGTGGTTCAGCACAAAGTCGAATCGCATCTTCGAAAGACGTAACTGACTCTCTGAGCGTAATATATTCTGGGTGAAGAAATTCATGTAAATCCAATTCCATGGAAATATTTAACTGTCTTGTAATTGCTGCATTTTCATCTCGATGGATATATGCATATAGTTCTTTTCTTAGTTGCTTTTCATCATTTACATCTGCATACTGTCCGATTGTTTTTAAGATGTCATCCACATTAATTTCGTTTGGAATATAATCGTATACTTCTAACATGACCTGCTTGCGCAATCGATGTTTATCTTCTGAAAACAGCATTGTTTTTGAAATAAACAAATTCTTTTCCGTCTCTAAAGCGATTGGTGAAAAAACAAGATCATACTCTAGGCCATAGTTTAAAAATTCTCGTACTGATAATGAATCCAAGAATACAAATTCAGGGAAAAGTTCTTTTAATTGATGGAACATTAACCTTGATACAGAAACTCCTTGTGGACATACGACAATCGCCTTTACTTTCTCTGTCATACTTTCCCCTTGCATATGCATCCAACCGCTGACAAGCATGACAATGTAGGTAATTTCATTTTCAGGAATCTTACTTTCCATTACTTCACTAATTGGATCAAGAGCCCGTTTAATTAAATGTCGAATTTGTTCAAATTCCTCATTGTACGTGCTTTCAAATACAATTGCATCGGTTAACTTATACTTAATCCGATAGTAAGCCGGAGTTAGATGCTGCAATAGTTTATCAATTAGCTGCTCACGATCCTGAAAGATAATACAAGCATTTTTCTCAAATAATCGAACCATTTTATCGATCGCTGGTACTAAGTCTGGAATGGAATCTTCTATTAAAAGTTGATTACGATGCACACTTCCAGTTAATAAATTTAATGTAATAAATAGCTTCTCTGGAACTGGAAGACTCTTATCATATAAAATCTCTTCCGTTGCTTGGTATTCCTTTGTATTCGATAACTCATCATAACGAATGGATAATGGCTGAATCTGAAATCCTTTTTGAATCCGTCGCAATATTAAAGAAAAAATGGTTGGCATCGTCATCAATTTTTCATCTGTAAATTCGATATTGAGCTTATTCTCTACTCGTTCTAGGCGGCGGTGAAATTGCTGGAGTAAACTACCCTCGAGTTGCAGTACTTCATGTAATTTTTCCTTTTCATCGGAATGAAGAATAATGCCATTCGCTAACCAAATCATTACTTTTCTAGCTTGGAATTCATCACCTTCAATTTGATACCCATTTCTACGTGAATATTGAATAGTCAATTGATAGGAATCTAATTGCTTCTGGGCTTGTTTCATATCATTTAAAACCGTATTTTTACTAACGAATAACTCCGACGTAAAATGTGCCAATGATAATGGCTCTTTACCACCAAGAATCATCATTAGTAAAAACTTAACTCGATCCACTTCGGATAAAATCATTTCACTGTTTGATCCAGATGATACTTTTGATGTCACCGTAGCCGTTAGAATGGACTGATCAATAATAAATTGACCTTTGCGCGTCCGCTCAATCTCTGGTAACTGACTTTCCGTTAACCAATTATTTATTTTTTTAAAGGTGTAGCCTAACTGCCGACGAGAAAGATTGTACTTTTCTGCTAATTTCGAGCTCGTGATACTTGTATCTTTAATTAATTCATTAAAAATCTGCTCTTCTCTTTCTCCCAACACGGTTGTTGACCTCCTTTGACATTTATCATAACAGTTGATTTTTCAATAATGTATACGTTTTCATCACAAATTTAAGAATCATCTTTGTACAATATTGTGATGATTAAAAATAGATTACAACATTATTGTTCCTAATAACACTAAAAATGTCGTTTTTTCTCGAATTTTCTTTGTTATGGAAAGTCATTAATATGTGGGGAATATTTTTGAAAAGGTGATGATACTAGTGAATATAAATTGAATTTAGCTGATTCAATTTTAAAATTAAGTCATTGCAGACGGACGCTTTTTAGCAGACACGTCTCAACTAACTAGGAAAAGAAACCCACTTTTCCTAGTGATATTCAGCTCTAGTGAACTTCCTGCAGGAGTCGATGTCTTCCATTACAATCAAAATCAAGTTTTTCTCTAACCCGAACATTTTTAAAAATGAATTTTAGCAATTATAAAGTGACTCAGCGAATAACCTCATAAAAAAAGAACTGTCGCTTGTGACAGTTCTTTCTGATTTCTTTATAATCAATATTATTTTTGCATCGCTAAAGAAATGGCACCTTTCACTCCTTGATTATCGTTAAGTGCTGGTGCAACAATCAGCTGATTGATATCTTTCACTTCTATATAATCATTTAATAGATTCATAAATTGTTCACGTATCATTTGATATAATTTTTCTTGTTTCATTACTCCCCCGCCTATAATAATTTTCTCTGGGGATAGCATCACAAAATAATTCATGATTGCTTGTGCGAGATAATATGCTTCTAGTTCCCAAACGTCATCTTGATCAGCTAAATCCACACCTTTTTTCCCGTAACGTGCTTCAATAGCTGGTCCAGCTGCTAGCCCTTCTAAGCAGGTCTTATGGCTAGGACAAGCTCCATCAAAAGAGTCTTCAGGATGTTTTTGAATTAAAATATGCCCCATTTCTGAATGATCGTACCCTTGAAAAATGTTACCGTTTTGTACAAAACCTGCTCCAATTCCAGTTCCAACAGTAATATAAAGACAACTCTCAGCATCTTTGGCAACCCCATAAGTATACTCTCCAAGCGAAGCAACATTCACATCTGTATCGATATATACAGGAATTTCTAGACGACTTTTTAAATCTTGCAATAATGGAAAATCACGCCACGCCATTTTAGGAGTATTCCCGATTGTGCCATAATATTTACTCACTGCCCGCAGATTAATAGGACCAAACGCCCCAACACCGAGACGTTCTATTTTATATTCTCGAAAGAACGCTTCTACTTGATTTAGTGTTTCACCTGGAGTAGTGGTAGGAAAAGAAATACGTTCTAAAATTTCACCATCTTGACTGCCTATAGCACAAACAAATTTTGTACCACCTGCTTCAATAGCTCCAATTCGCATGGCAATTTTTCCTCCTCAACTAGTTAATCACTTGTAAAATCTCATTCTCTCCAGCTATTACTTTCGTTACTTCTATACTTTTAACTTCCCGGACATCATCAGTATTGGAAATAATGATAGGGGTAATGCTGCTAGGAGCTTTTTCTTCAATCGTTGCAATATCAAAACTCATTAATTTATCGCCGACCTTTACTTTATCTCCATCCTTAACATGAGCAGTAAAACCTTCTCCGTCTAAATTAACAGTATCTAGTCCAATATGAATTAAAATTTCCGCATCATTTTCCGCTAGTATACCGATTGCATGTTTAGTTGGAAAAACTTGTATAATTTCACCGTCAACTGGAGAAACAACTTCCCCTTCCGAAGGCATCACTGCAACACCTTCACCCATCATCTTTTGAGAAAATACAGGGTCAGGAACATCTTCTAATGGTATAATTTCACCTGTGATTGGTGCAACTATCGTAATTTTTTTTGGTTCTTTCTCTTTTGATTTAAATAAGTTCTTAAACATCTTCCAAATCCCCTTCTGATTGTTAATATCATAGATGAACATTTACATTTGCTTTTCTATCTAATTCGATGCATATACATAAAAGCAGTAGTTATCATAATAATCATCTAATTCTTAAAATAACAACTATATTATACTAGCTTTATCATTTTCCCAACAACTTTAACTATCCTTCATTGACGGACTGAGATTTGTTTGTAACGAACAAAGAGACACGTCCCTTTCATACTATTCTATTCTTATTGGCTCCGGCTTTCGCTTGTTAAATGTATAAATGTAGGAAAATCCAGCTTCTTTTGCCATTTCAATTGCATCATTAAAATAATTTCCTACTGTCTCAACTCGATGTGAATCCGACCCAATCGTTAATATTTCCCCACCCAATTGTTTGTATATCTTCAATAACTCTAGCCGCGGAAAAGCTTCTCCAACTGTCTGACTTGCAAATCCAGATGTATTTATCTCCAGTCCGATACCTCGTTCCACCGCTTGATGAAGTACATGCCGGATGATCTCTTCCATACCTTTTAATTTATAATTTCCGATTTTTGTTATGGCATAACGCTTTAATAAATCAAAGTGTGCTAAAACATCTATGTCTGCATTCATTACTAGTTTTAATAATTCTTCAAAATACCCTAAATAAGCTGTTTCATTTTCTTTATCAGATAAATAATTTCTTAGTTTTTCTTCATTTATATTATGTACAGACCCTAATATAAAATCAAATTCAATCCCTTTTAACGATTGCTCATACTGATCCATCATTAAGTGAGGTTCACACAGTTCTATCCCCATCTTAATTTTGAGCTTATCTTGCCAATTTGATTTTGCATGTTGAATATCTGAGATATATTTTTTAAAATCCATATGACCATAAGTTGGTGCTTTCGGATTCACTGAAAAATGCTCTGTAAAGCAAATTTCGCTAATACCTTTCTCGACTGCCTTTGCACATACTTCATCCATAACTGCTTCTGAATCAAAAGAATTATTTGTATGATGATGATAATCAATCCAGTACATCCAATACCTCCTTCATAATCTTCTTCTTTATAGACTACCTTATTTTCTAAAAAAGTTACATGAATCATTTTTTTAGGAACTGTTACGTTGATGATTATATTGTAATGGAAGACGGCGACTCCTGCAGGCTCATGAATACGCGGTTGGGACTTAACGATAAGTGTTGCTTAAAAGACATAAGCGTATGAAATATACGGAGAATCTTATGGCAGCAAGGCCTATGCGAGCCCCGGAATGCGGAGCATCCGGAGCACCACAACACTTATCCATTAGGATTACACATATAATACAAGCTCTGTATTTATTTCATCCACTCATTATCTCTTCCAAATGTAGTAAAATTGAAGGATACAATTTTTTCCGTTACATAACGGAAAAAGAATCGATATATTTGTAACCGTTTTCTTATTACAATAGAACTATAGATAGACAAACACAAGGAGGAAATCAACGATGAAACATATTCTATTAGCTTGTTCTTCTGGCATGTCAACAAGTTTACTCGTATCAAAGATGGAAGAAGCAGCTGCCAAACAAGGATTAGAAGTAAAAATCTGGGCCGTTGCTCAAGACAAAGCTTTTTCCGAATTAGAAAATGCAGACGTTCTTTTAATTGGTCCTCAGATGCGTTTTCTTAAAAAGAAATTCGAAAAAGCTGGTGCAGAAGCCCAAGTACCAATCGATGTTATTGATCCGGTAGCTTACGGACGAGTTGATGGAGAAGCTGTATTAAACAAAGCAATATCATTAATGTCATAGTTTACAACTAGAATTGCTCCTCAAAGAACAACATTGACAAAAAGGGGGAATTACAATTGGAAAACAATAAGTTTATGCAAATGTTAGAGAATTTTTTACTTCCGATTGCAGATAAATTAAATAACAACCGTTATTTATCTGCTTTACGAGACGGATTTATGGTAGCATTACCTCTCATTATCTTTGGATCTATATTTGTCGTAATTGCAAACTTACCATTCCTAGACAAACTATTAGGTGAAAGCGCATTTGCTACTTATCAAGATGCACTTGGACCTGCTTCTGCTTCCACATTAAGTATTATGGGATTATTTGTTATTATAGGGATAGGTTATAAATTAACAGAACATTATGAAGGAGAAGCGATCTACGGCGGTGTGGTAGCAATTGCTGCATTTATTATCCTAACACCGCAAGTATTGGAAGGAGTTGCTGGAGTTATCCCTTCCGCGGCTCTCGGAGCACAAGGAATGTTCTTAGGTATTTTTACAGCTTTTATATCTGCAGAATTATATCGGTACTTTGTAAAAAAAGATTGGATGATCAAAATGCCTGCAGGAGTTCCATCAGCTGTAGCAAAATCATTCAGTGCACTCATTCCAATTGCATTGACTCTTACCATATTTCTTGCAATTCGAATAGCAGTAAGTTTTACACCTTTTGATACGGTTCAAAATTTCATCTATACCATTATTCAAGAACCATTAACACAATTAGGTAGTGGACTCCCTGCAACCATTGTAGCAGTGTTACTCATTCAACTTTTCTGGTTCTTTGGACTGCATGGTCAGATCATCGTCAACTCTGTATTTGACCCAATTTGGTATACCTTAAATGAACAAAATCTATCAGCTTTCCAAAGTGGAATAGAACTACCAAATATTATTACTAAACAATTTATTGATTCATTCTTAGTTGGTATGGGTGGATCAGGAATGACACTTGCAGTAGTAATCTTAATCATATTAATTGGACGTAGTCGACAATTAAAAGAACTCGGTAAACTAGGTGGACCTCCAGGAATATTTAATGTAAACGAACCGATTATCTTTGGATTACCAATTATTATGAATCCATTGGTACTTATACCATGGCTGATTGCTCCTGTAGTAGTAACAGTAATTACCTATATTTCTATGTCGATAGGAATTGTTCCTAAACCTGCTGGAATCATTGTTCCTTGGACGACACCACCATTATTAAGTGGATTTTTAGCAACTGGAAATGCATGGCAAGGGGCTGTATTACAAGCCGTAAACTTATTAATTGTAATGGGAATATGGTGGCCATTCTTAAAAATCTTGGATAAAAACTACTACGAAAATGAAAAATCTAGCGATAGCAATTCTGATTCAGTGAAAAAAACTTCATAAATCAGGATGTCTAGCTAACACAGAGGTGATGTACATGAATCAGACACAATTAACGGAAACCGCATTTCAAATCATCCTTTATGCAGGGAATGGAAAATCAAGTGCGATGGAAGCAATCCAAGCTGCGAAGGAAGGAAATTTCACAGAAGCAGATACCCTTATCCAAACTGCAAGTGAAGAATTAACAAATGCGCACAACTTTCAAACGAAACTATTACATGATGAAGCAAATGGAGATAAAAAGGACATCAATCTTATCCTTATTCATTCACAGGATCATTTAATGAATGCGATGACCATTAAAGATTTAGCTATCGAAATTATTGATATTTATCGAAATAAGTAGTGGAGGTTTTACTATGACGGAGCAAAACTATCAATTTCCTGATGGATTCTGGTGGGGGAGTGCAACTTCGGCAACACAGATCGAAGGCGCTGCAGATCAATATGGAAAAGGACAAAACATATGGGATCATTGGTATAATGTACAACCAGAGCGATTTTACAATCAAGTTGGGCCAGAACATACTTCTGACTTTTACCATCGCTACAAAGAAGACATTGCCTTAATGAAAGAATTTGGACATAACTCGTTTCGTCTATCTATTTCTTGGTCGCGATTAATCCCAGATGGGATTGGAGATGTAAATGAAGAAGCTGTTTCCTTCTATAACAATGTTATTGATGAATTAGTTGCCAATGATATTGAACCTTTTGTTAATCTATTTCACTTTGATATGCCTCTACCAATGCAAGAAATTGGTGGATGGGAAAACCGTGAAGTTATTCAAATGTATCAACAATATGCAAAGAAAGCCTTTGAACTATTTGGCGATCGTGTAAAAAAATGGTTTACCTTTAACGAACCAATTGTACCAGTCGAAGGTGGATATTTGTATAATTTTCATTATCCAAATGTAGTGGATGCAAAAAGAGCAATTCAAGTTGCCTATCATACTATTATTGCTCATGCGACTGCGGTCGAAACGTTTAGAGAATTGAATATTACTAATGGAAAAATTGGTATTATCCTGAACCTCACACCTTCTTATCCAAGAAGTGAACACAAAGCTGATCAAAAAGCAGCGCATATCGCGGATTTATTCTTTAATCGCAGCTTTTTAGATCCTGCTGTACTTGGGGAGTATCCAGAAGATTTAATTGACCTTTTAAAAGAACACGATCATCTTCCACAAACAGAGAATGGAGATGCAGCACTAATCAAAGAAAACACCATAGATATTCTAGGTGTGAATTACTACCAACCTAGAAGAGTAAAGGCGAAAGAGTACTTGCCGAATCCGTATAGTCCTTTTATGCCTGACTGGTTCTTTGATTCATATGAAATGCCTGGAAGACGTATGAATGAATATCGTGGATGGGAAATCTACGAAAAAGGAATCTATGATATTATGATCAATCTAAAAGAAAATTATCATAATATCGAATCATTTATTTCAGAGAATGGTATGGGAGTTCAAGGTGAAGAACGATTTATCGAAAACGGACAAATTCAAGATGATTACCGCATCACCTTTATACAAGATCATTTGAAATGGCTACACCGAGCAATTAATGAAGGCTGTAATGCCAAAGGCTATCACCTTTGGACAACAATGGATAACTGGTCGTGGTCTAATGCTTATAAAAATCGCTACGGATTCTTCTCTGTAAATATTGATACAATGGAAAGAACTCCGAAGAAGAGTGCCTACTGGTTTAAACAAATAAGTGAACAAAATGGATTCCATGCATAAAGAATAACAGTGGCTGAGGAGTTGTTTCTTTTATGAAAGCAACTCCTCTCTACGTTTAAGGATGTGTGTAATTTGGATGCAAGATTACGAGTGATGTTAAAGGAATTGATCCAAGCAAAAGCACCTTTAACAAGTACATTTATTGCAAATATTAATAAAGTCACCTCACGAACAACGAGAGACGACATTAAAAAGTTAAATCAACAACTCTTGTCTCATGGTGCAATCATTCATTCTATCAAGGGAAAGGGATATCAACTTGCCATTCAAAACGAAGACTTATTCCGTCAATTTTTAACCTTAGAATTAAACGAAGAATCCAATCACGAAAAGCAGATACCACATACTCCTGAACAACGAGTTAAATATACAATACGACGATTATTATCTACAATGGATTATATAAAACTAGATACACTAGCAGACGAAATGTACATTAGTAAATCTACCATTCAAAATGACATGAAACTAGTTCGAGAGCAGTTATCCCAATTCCAATTAGATATACATGTGAAACCCAGTTATGGTATAAAAATTATTGGCGAAGAAATGAAAATACGCTTTTGTATGGCAGAGTATCTGGTGGAGCGTCAAGATGATGTGCAAGCTAATGTAAATGCAAGTTATGAATTTGTTACTTTACCAAAACAACAGATGAAAACCATCAAAGATATCATTATTCATCAATTGGAATCTCATCGAATGACATTATCAGATATTGCCATTCACAATTTATTTATTCATATTGCTATTGCGGTCTTACGAATTAAGGATGGATATCCAATTAATACAAACTTATTGAAAGACATGCAAGATATGAAAAATACAAAAGCATACCATGTTGCAGAAGCAATTGTTAAAGATACGGAAAAACAATTACAATTATCTTTTCCAAATACAGAGACATCTTATGTTGCTTTACATCTCTTTGGCACAAAAATGGTTGCTACAAATAATATGAAGAACAATGATATAGAATCAATATTGGATCCAGCCATTTATAAGCTCGTTATTCATTCCTTAGATAAAATTGAAGAAGAAATGCATCTTAACATTCGCTATGATACAGAATTAATGATTAGTCTTGGATTACATTTAAAACCTGCCATGAATCGATACAAGTATGGGATGAACATCCGAAATCCTATGCTTGCTCATATTAAGAAAAACTATCAATTAGCTTTTCAAGCAGCTGTCTATGCAGGTATTATCATAGAACAAGAGACCGGAATTGCTATAGATGAAAATGAAATCGGTTACCTTGCACTTCATGTTGGTGCAGCAATGGAAAGAAACAAATTAAAACAAGGGCCAAAACGATGTCTTGTAGTCTGTGCTTCTGGGATGGGCACTGCGCAGTTAATCTATTACAAATTAAAATCAAAATTTGAAGGAAAAATGGAAGTTGTAGGCACTACTGAATACTACCGATTACGTGATTATCCATTAGACAATATCGATTTAATTATTACATCCATACCAATTCAAGAGAATTTAGGAGTCCCAATTATTGAAGTGAATGCAATCATTGAAGAAGAAGATTTACAACATATCCAGTCCTTTATTTCCGGGAGACAGAATAATTTACTATCGAAGTATTTACACAGTGCTAACTTGTATTTAAACCTCTCTCTGAAATCAAAAGAGGATGTACTAAAATATATGGTGGAGCAATTAACAAGTAAAAACTTAATTAAAAATACTTTTCTAGAGTCAGTATATGATAGAGAGAAAATTGCACCAACTGCTTTTGGTAATTTAGTGGCTATTCCTCATCCGTTAACACCACAATCGAATCAGACGTTTATTTCTATCGCAACTTTAAAAGAACCGATAGTCTGGGCTGATAAAACAGTGCAATTCGTATGTTTACTAAGTGTAAAACGAAACAGTGAGGAAGACTTGCAATCTTTATATGAAACACTCGGAAAAATTATTGATCATCCATCAATTGTACAAAAGCTCGTCCAAGCAAAAGATAGTAATACATTTATGGAAATTGTAGAGAAAGTCTAAAATCAATCAAATTTAAGTGAATGAATTTCATATTGGATAAGTTATAAGATAAATACAGAATACAGGCAGTTTATCCCCAACTTATCCTCTTTCTTTGGCTAAACCTCATTGTCTTATAGTGAGGGATTACTGCCTGTTACATGTGAGATAAAAAGAAAGATCCATACGCATTCTAAAAAAAATGAGTGAGCCTAACCTTAGGCGGTGTAAGACCTACTCTAAAGAACTCTTCTATTGTATTTCTTCTCCTCGTTAGAGTCGACCAATATTTATTAAACTACGTATTATGCATTGCACCTATTTAATTATATCTACAGTATCTAACTCTTCTCACTATATTTAAGTCATCCTATTTGATTAGTTGATGGATGTGATACGATAAATTCAACATTTCCTTCTAGTTCGTATTTCTGCAAACCACTCGGAAGGATAAAGTTTGCTCCTTTTACAAGGGTAAACTCTTTCTCTCCAACTGTAATTGTTCCTTCACCTTCTATTACACTAATTTGCAAAAAGTCTTTGTCTAGTAGTTTCGTTACATGTCCTTGTAAATCCCATCGATAAACCGAGAAATATTCGGAGACAATTAGTTTCTCTATCCTTAAATCTTCCTGTACTTCTTCTGTCGGATTAATTGTATTGTCCACGTGTGGAACAGTAGTCACTTCCTTCGCCTTTTGCAAATGAAGTTCTCGTTTATTCCCATTTGAATCGACTCGATCATAATCATACACTCGATATGTAATATCAGAGCTTTGCTGGGTTTCAAGAATTACGATTCCTTTTCCAATTGCATGAATGGTACCACTAGGAACATGAACGAAATCTCCTTTTGTAACGGGAACACGTTTTAATAATTCATCCCACTCACCTTGATCAATCATCTGGTGTAATTCTTCTTTTGTCTCTGCATGATGACCTAAAATAAGTTCCGCTCCAGGATCTGCATCCAACACATACCAGCATTCTGTTTTTCCATATGCTTCATGTTCTACTTCTCGAGCATATGTATCGTCAGGATGTACTTGAACAGATAAGTCATCGTTCGCATCCAATATTTTAATAAGTAAAGGATACGCTTCGTCCGAATCAGGTAATTTATTAAATAATTCCCCATAATTTTCCCAAGCATCTAGTAATGTTTTCCCTTGTAAGGGTCCATTTAAGATTTTACTCGGCCCATGTGTATGTGCTGAAATTGCCCATGCCTCGCCAGTTTTTTCATAAGAGCTATCGTACCCAAATAATTTATGTAGCTTTTGTCCTCCCCATATTCTTTCTTGCATCACTGGTTGTAAAAATATTGGTTCTTGATACATTGGTTTGTCTCCTCTATGTCAATGGATTAACTATTTATAATGATACGTTATCTAAACAATTATTAAAAGAATAATTCGTTACTACCCATCCTACCACCTCTTCCAAATTCGTCTGTAATCAACACGACCATTCTGATCAAGTTGTAATGACCCATAATGATGATCACTTGGTTCATAAATAGAATGCGTTCGATGGCTTAAAAAGTATATATAGTGTTTGGAAATCAATTGTTCTTCTAATTTAAAATATATATTCCATCGTTTTGAATCTTCCTTTTCTTGTTTCATTCTATTCAATTGGTGAATTAGTTCAGTTCTCATCTCTGATTCATGAATGCATTCACTTATTGATATCGTACTTCCATATAAATTACTAACCAACGAAAGTAATCTGTCCTCCCCAAGCATTACACCGCCAACAAATAAATCATAATGCTTTATATCCTTATAATAATTTTCTACTGGGAGCATCTCAATAATGGATTGTATACCTAAATCTTCAAGTTGTTTCTGTAGGATTTCTGCAACTGGGCGATGGTGGGCATCTTCACGTATTTGCTGTGCTGCAATACGAATAGGGCGATGAATTTTTCTATGAATAATGCTTTGTAAATTGCCTTTTGGCTCTTCACATGATGAACCCCCTTGTTGCACTTCTGAGTTCGAGCGTGACTGTTCAGATAAAAAACTGTGTGCCGGTATTTTTCTTGATTGATGCTTTTGAAATTTATATCGGTGAATACAGTAACGAATCATTTTTCGAGTATCTATATCCTGGCATATTTCTGTATTATCATTAAATAGAATAAATTCAGCTCCCTCCTCAATCACATCGAGTTTATGCCATGATTGATCAGGTGATTCAAGCAAAAACGGCGAGTCGAGATCTGATTGATATAGTTTAGGTGTTTGTATAATATCCACACGATCAATCCATGATCGTTTTCCAAAATAATCATTAAACGCCTCTAAACGAATTTTATCATTATTATGAACTGTTAATTGGTAAGGACCACTTCCAACAGGAAACTTTTGAAATTGTTGTTCACCTACCTCCTTTAACACATCCATTGGAATAATTGAAGCGCTCATTTTTGCTAAGTATCTAGGAAATATCCAATTTATTTTATTTAATTGAAAATGTACGGTCGTTATAGAAGGAGTAGTTATCCATTCAATTTCATGTTTAAATAACTGTAACTTTCTTAATCGATTAAAACTTTGTTTAACATCATCACTTGTTAATCGTTTCCCATGGTGAAAATGAATTCCTTTATGTAAATAGAAATACCAATTAATCCCGTCTTCACTCTCCCAATTATGTGCAAGACTTGGTACCAATTCATCGGATTCTCTATCATACTCCACTAGGCGATTAAATATCTGTTGAATCATATGAGAATCGTGACGAGACTTTGCATACATCGGGTCCATAATGAGTCCAACATTATAAAATGGATATCGAAATACATCCAATTCCCTGTCTGACTCCATTTGAATATGATTAAATTGTTTTAAAAACCAATCTTTAAATTGTTGTTGTACCCATACGGAGGCAGACTCCATTAGTTGAAATGCATCATGATAATTTTCCTGTTGAACAGATTGTTTTGCTCTAATAAATAGGAAATCGTCTTTTGATACATTCATACGTATTCTAGGATGCTTTCCCCTCCCTCTTTCTGCATGCCAATTCAATAATTGCTGTTGATCACCATAATGCAAAACTGTTTTTACATGTTTCGGTGTACAGTGCAATAACTTCGAAACTTCTTGTATGGAAGTTTCTATATCTAATCCTTTAGGGTAATAACTCGTTAGCTTTTCCATATGTTCCATATATCTCATTATGAATCCCCCTTCACAACTTTATCTTAAAAGGTGAACTTCGAAATATCTAGATGATCACTTTTTATTCACTTTTTTTGAATATATACTAAATTTAATGAAAAATCTATAAAGTCATACCTCATTCATGGGAGATTTCGTTTTTCTACACTGAATGTTAGTGCCACAAAAGACATGACCTAAAATCCCTTGAACAGATTCGGACATTACGGGGAGCTAATCCTTCACTTATCTACTTTCGTTAGGACTTTTCATCTTAAAGCGTGGAGTATTATTTCCCGTTACTTGTAGGATCTAGAAAGGAGACAAATATGAAATCTACTCTCTATAAAAAAGCAACGAATATAAATAAATCCCCCGGACTATGGGGAAACAGAAATTTCTTATTACTTTGGGGTGGATCGATTATCTCTGGGTTTGGTTTACAAATTTATACGATTGCCATCCCTTTATTAATCTACGATATGACACAATCTGCCTTGGCAATGAGTATGATGCGCGCTGTTGATTTTCTTCCCAATATTTTTATTGGTATTATCGCTGGAGTGCTCGTGGATCGATTTAATCGCAAACGAATGATGCAATGGATGAGTATTACACAAATTATCTCCCTAACTTTCATTGTTTTTTTACTCTACGTACATACCCTAGAGCTATGGCATTTATATTTATTTGGATTTATTTTATCTAGTGCTGGCTATACGTTCGGAAATGCACAGCATTCTGTTATTCCACAAATAGTTACTAAAGAACAATTGACAGATGCCAATGCAAAAATACAATTTATTAACACACTTATCTCTATGGTTGGACCAGGACTAGCAGGAACATTACTACTTTATATGGATTATTCTTCCACACTTTTTATTTTCCTTATTTGTTTGTTCTTACTATTTTTATGTGTACAGTTTCTCAAATTCCCAACCGCTACTCTTCCAAGGGAAGCACAAGGCACTTTTAAAGAAGATATAAAAGAAGGCATTAATGTTTTGTTTGCTAATAAATACTTACTAACGCCTACTATCGTTGTTATTTTTATAAATTTTGCATCTAGTCTTGTTATTGGAGTTTTAATCTTTTATGTAACTGATCAATTAGGAGCAACTTCCGATGAAATTGGGTGGATGTTTACGATATCTGCTATCGGTGGACTGTGTGGAGCAAGTGTTGCTAAGTACTTGCGTAATTATTTCGGAAGAGGTCAGATTTATACTTATAGCCTCCTTATTAATACGCTTGGTATGGTCATATTAATATTTGCAAACACTTGGTGGATGATCGGCATCTCGCTTGCAATTCGAACTTTTGCTACGATTACGTTAAACATCGTTTACTTTACGGTAAGACAAGAATTTACTCCCAATCATTTATTAGGAAGAGTAGCGGGAACTTCGTCTATGCTTATGAAACTCGCCCTCCCTGCTGGATTAATTATCTCAGGATTATGGGCCGAATGGTTTTCGATTAAGTTTCTATTTATTTTCTCAACCGTTATTTTATTCTTCCTATTTATTATATTGCTGCGACATCCTTTTCGAAAATTACAGTAAAAAATGAGTTCCATTCAACAACGCCCGAGCGTTTATTAAGATTCTAGCTTTAAAAAATGTAGGAATAGTGGTTATATCACTATTCCTCCCAATTCTTAAAATCATCCTTATTTAAGTTTCTCAATTTACCATTATTTTCAATATCTGCTTCTACTTCTACATTCACATTAATGTTTGGATAAATTTCATCTACATATGTTTTCAGTTCCGAATTGGTATAGCGTGCTCGCATGCGATTGCTTATTCCCAATATATCAACTTGTTTCTCTTGCAATTTTTGCACAAGCTGTAAAGTATCACGTTCCATTTTCTCTTTAAACATTCGTTCAATATCTTTATCTGTTAAATCATCTTCAGCTTCAGCAACGATAACTATAAATTCTAATTTTATAGTGAGATTAATCTCATCTCCTATTTGGTTATAATCGTATTTTACTGCTCTATCTACCAACTCGACATTTGTTGTATCATCTATCGTTACAAATGTTTTTATCACTTCTTCATTTTTCAATAAGTTCATAATCATAACCTCGGTTGAGTCTATTGTGTCCACAATACGTCCATTTTTTAAAACAGATGCACCTAGATAATCCATTGTTAAATCTCTATTAGATCCAATTAACGGTACAGCAATGTTGGTAGTATATGAATTTATTCCTCGGTACACCTCCCATAAACTTACTTCTGGATCATAAATATCCCAACCTACTTGCTTCTCCAGAAATCCAAAAATAGGAGTACCCACTTCTTCAAAATTACTTATCATCAACTCCATATATTCATTCATATCCTCATCAATAAATGCAATGGCTGGAGTTGCGGGCATATCACGCATTCTCATAAACGTATTGATAATTTTCTCAATTCCCTCTTCTCCTAACTCCTCATCTATTACGATAAAATCGATATGTTCCAAGTCAATCGTTGTTTCGATTTTTTTTCGTACTTGTTCGATAGCGTCTATTACAGTTACCCCTTTCCCATCAACCTTAGCCAGATTTCTTTGCTCAGAAACGACGGATACGGGAATAATAAAATAAACATGAAACAACCCTTCTTCTTTCGTAACTCCCATCATAATCGGCATGGAGCGATAATTAATATCACGGGAGTCCCAACACCCAGTGAGTAATAGTAATGTAAGGAATGTGGCTAGCAGTTTTAACCAATGATTAGATTTCATGCTTATGCCTTCTTCCTATCCAAAAGATGAAAACCAAAAGACTAACTATCGTATAAAATCGAAAAGGCACAAGCCACATAATATGACTTTGAACTTGTTCCCAAGTAGAAATCATATTTGCAACAAAAGTAATCCCTATAACAATGAAAATTAAGGCAATTGAGGCGTGGAGATTACTAGTCTGGAACATAGTCTGATACAGCATTCGTAAAATATGTAATAACATACCTAAGAAGATTGTTGCATATAGTAAGAGGCTTAAGCCAAACAAACTAGTCAGCGTTTCAAAGATAGACCATTCAATATCAACTGTCGCCAACATTTCTATATAAGGGAATGTGAAATTCTTTGCTACTTCGTATCCAAATACTAATATTGGTGAATAAGCTGATAAGAATATAATTGGAATTAACAGCAAAGATGACCAAAATATTGTTTTAAAACTATAATTTTTCCCTCTTGGCAAGAAAGCAATAAATAAAAATGTAGGAGTTAAAATAAGAAACCCGGTAATAAAAGGAGATTGTATTAAAAAGTCAATACCATCAACTTTTGCTGGAAAAAAGTTATACCATTCCGCATTGTAAAAAGACAAAAAGAAAATAATTGCAATAATAAAACCTGAAGTTACCATAATTAAGAAAGTAGTACGAAAAATACTTCCCATCGAACCTAGACCAATATACGTTGCTGAAATAATAAATATAAGCATTACATATAGTAATGGTGTTTGATTAAGAAATAACACAGTTGTAAATTCAGCATACGTGCGGATAGCAGTAATTACCGTTCCAATGATAAATAAACCAATGGGTATAAAAACTATAATGGACACTACCCACCGATTTTTAGGAACATAATCCAAAATATTTGGTTGCTTTAATTTTGACATCCCGTACAGCAAAATTCCAAAGAAAACCATGTGAGAAATCCCATGCAGAAGAACTACTAACCAGTGTCCATTTTCTACGGTATCAATGATTAGTGATGGATAAAGAAGAAACATCAGCCCCATATTCACAATCAAAAAATAGGTTATCACTAATAAATTATTGATTTTCACTTTGAATCCCTTCCTTTTTCCAGCGGACATAAGGTACTCCAAAATTTGTAACACGAGCGATGTAGGAACATAGAACCAACAACCCAATTACATGTCCTAAGATTCCAAATAAAGCCGAGAAAATAACAATAATATATTTCATAAGACGTAAAGTGATTCCGTTCTCAAAGTTAACTATAATTCCATTTGCAATTGTAGTTGCTGCAATAACAATGATTAATACGCCACTCACAAGACTTGCTTCCACAATTGCCTGACCTAGAATAATACCACCAACCACTCCAATCGTATTCGATATCGTAAGTGGTAGGCGAACTGCCGCTTCTGTAATTAATTCAATAAGTAATAGCATGATCATGATCTCTATAAAAGCCGGATACGGCACAAATTGCCTGCTTTCTGTGATAGAAAGTGCCAATTGTATTTTGAGCATTTCCGGATTAATGGTAATTAATGCCACATATAAACCTGGCAAAAGAAGTGCTAACATAATCCCAACGATACGAAGTGCATAAAGTGAATACACAAACACACTTAAATAATTGCTATCACTAGGCTGTTTGAATATATCAAATACAGTGTTAAACAATACTAACCCAAACGGATATCCATCCATAAAAAAGACAAGTTTCCCCTGTTCTATATATTCCATCGCATTTTCTGGCAACTCTGTAGATGATACTCTAGTAACTAGGTCAAATTTAGAAAATCCAAGAGCAACATGTACATCTTTCACTTGCTTAATTTCATTTGGATATTCCTCAATTTTTTTCTTGATTCTTTCCATCATTTTTTCATCGGTTGTTCCTTTTAACATAATAAAAGAAAATTTTCGATTTCTATTGCCATGTGAAGTGGATAATACTTCTAAATCCTTGGATTGATACTTACTACGAAGTAAGCCAATGTTTTGTTGACTGCTTTCTGTAAAAGCATCTCTTGCACCATAAATAATCGATTCATTCACTGGTACATCTAGACTTCGATAAAGAGGTTGCGAAACCGGATCAACAATTAGGGATACTTCATTACTACGATCCCAAATCACTATTTTTCCTTCGTAAAGTGTTTTAAATTGCTCGGTTGATCGCATTTTCCTCCAAATTGAACTTTCCGAACGAACACTAATTTCTTGTAGGGGTTTTTCTTCACTCTTAACCAAGGTTTCAATCATTTTCCATGTAGCTGAAAAGTCGACCAAACTATCAAAACCAATGACATCATATTGGATCTCATTAATATAGATGGACTTCATTTGCAAATCTTTATTTTTTTTCTGTAAGTCCTCTACTTGATCAATAAAACCCATTTTTCAGCATCCTTTCCCTTCTCTACCTTTTATTTATGAACCAGGAAGCGATTTTTCATGCAGAATTATCCTATATTTTATCTCAAATAAGGAAATTCCCCCCACAAAAAAGAGCATCATCACCGATGTGACAATGCTCAGTATTTTAAATACTAGCGAGAAATAATATCAAGAACTATATTCTGCTTTATTTTGAGTTTGTAGCTTTTTCTTGCTAATCATTTTACCATCCGTTCCAATTCTACGGATAAAGAAAGATAACACTAAAGCTATCCCCATAATTAATAGAGAAATAAAGAATGAAAAATTAATTCCTTGAAGCATTGCTTCATTCATAATCTCTGTTTCCATAGCTGCCATCGCTTGTTCGGATGGCATTTGACTTGGATCTATACTATTCATTGCAGATTGCGCAAGTTCTTCAGCTTTTGTCTCTGTGCGATTATTCATAATTGTAATAAGTAGAGCTGAGCCAATCGCACCTGATACTTGTTGTAAGGTATTATTCATCGCTGTACCATGCGGATTTTCATGCATTGGCAACTGATTTAAACCGTTTGTCATTACTGGCATCATTACCATCGACATACCGAAACTACGTATCGCAAATACAAGCATCATTTGTCCAAATGTGGTTTCCAAGTCCAATTGAGTAAAAAAGTAAGTCGTTGACATCGTAATTAACAATCCAAGAATCGCTAATGTACGTGCACCAAACTTATCAAACAGTCTTCCCGTAATTGGAGACATGAACCCCATTACGAGTGCTCCAGGTAGCATTAATAATCCGGCTTCAAATGGTGTAAATCCGCGAACAGTCTGCACGTATAATGGCAATAGAATCATTCCGGAAAAAAGTGCCATTGCTAATACAATCGAAATCGCAGAAGATAATGCAAACATTGGGTATTTAAAAATCTTAAACTGTAGCATAGGCTCTTCCATTTTTAATTGGCGTAGAACTAAAGCAATCACAGAAATGACACCAATTATAATTGTTCCATATACATATGGACTGCTCCAACCTTGTTCTCCAGCAGAACTAAATCCATATAATAATCCACCGAATCCAAAGCTAGATAATATAATTGAAAATACATCCAGCTTAATTTCACGTTGAGGAGTTACATTCTTCAACTTGAACATTCCAATAACTAATGATAGTAATGCAATCGGAATAACAATATCAAATAAAGTTCTCCAGTCATAGTGCTCTACAATCCACCCAGATAATGTTGGGCCGAGAGCTGGTGCAACGACCATTACAAGACCGAATGTTCCCATCGCAGTTCCGCGTTTTTCGATTGGAAATGCAGTTAGCATAACGTTCATAAGTAATGGCATCATTACCGCTGAACCAGCTGCTTGTATTAATCTTGCAATAAGCAGAACAGCAAATGTTGGTGATATACTTGCTAATACTGTTCCGATTGTAAATAGCGACATTGCCGTTAAAAATAAACTTTTATTAGTAAAACGTTGAATCAAAAATGCACTTGCAGGTATTAATATACCATTAACGAGCATATAACCATTTGTTAACCATTGTACAGCAGTTGGACTAACTTCAAACTCGTTCATAATGGATGGTAATGCAACATTCAGCAAAGTCTCGTTTAAAATTGCAACGAATGCACCAATAAATAATATAGCAATCATACCGTAAGGCGGTTTTTTATGAAGTGATTCCACATCCGTCATCATTATACCTTCTTTCTTTTATATAAATCCTATTAATAATAGTTATTATCTTTTGAAACAAATTCATTACTCAATCATCTAGACTGACAGTATAAATATAGGAAAATATCATTTACCCAATTATTCTATCAATTGAGTACTCATCCGTTTTTAAGAAACTTTTTTCATTTTATACCCATAGTTCAAAAAATGCAATACTTATTTCTGTTAAATTTTATTAAAGTTGATAGATCAAAGTTTTTTAGATAAAATTAAATTATACTGACGTTATAAAATTTTTAGATAAGGATCGATTTGATGAATCATAAAAAAAAGCAAATTATTGATGCTGCTCAATCATTATTTATAAAAAAAGGATTCACTTCTACTTCAATTCAAGATATTTTGGATGTGGCATCTATCTCAAAAGGTACATTCTATAACTATTTCACCTCTAAAAATGAGTGTTTAATCGAGCTGTTACAACTAATAAGAGAAGAAGTAGTTTATGAACGAAAACATTTGGCAGCTTCAAAAGAAGCGAGTGATAAATCTGTTTTTATTAAACAAATTGCGGTAAGATTTCATATTGATAAAAAGCATAATTTACTTGCTTTATTTTCATCATTACCTACTAGTTCCACAGAAGATGATGAACTTCATATGTATATCAAAACACAATATTTACAGGAAATCGTTTGGATTGCAGAACGATTGACTTCTATATACGGCGATTTTATTAAAAACCATGCTTACGATTATGCTGTTAGTCTACTTGGCAATTTGCATTTTACTTCCAAGGTTTTGTACGATGTAAGACCCCGTACTATGGATGTAGAGACAATTATTAACTTCTCTTTAACCGAGTTAGACAATATTATCCGTACCCATTCAAATGATAAGCCTATCCTTTTCCAAACGGAATATTTTTATCCTTATATAGCAAAACCAAATGGCTCTTTAAAAGAATACAAGTTCGAAATGAGACAAATATTAACAAGTCTAGAACAACAAACAGATCGTGAAAGTGAACCAAAAACGAGTCACTTTATTGATTTTTTGTATGAGGAAATAGAAACAAAAGAACCAAGGATATTTTTATTAGAGAGTGTTATCCAATCGTTAATTCATGCATTTGAAGGATCTGATAACGAAAACAATGCACGGCATCTATTGACCTTGCTTTACTATATGGAAAATCTCGCATCAAAAAAAACGCTGTCCAACAAGTCGTAAATTCACTTGTTGGACAGCGTTTTTCACTATAAATGGGATTTTTATCCTTGTCTCTTCAAACGCTCTATGAACTCCTGATGAAACTCATAATGAAATAACTGCTTCGCTTCATACGTACCTACACTTATATCTCGATTGGTAAGCAATCCATTTAATTCAGACATATATTTATTTACGTTTTTTATATCTACAAACTGGTTATTTAAGATATTTGAAGCATTATGATCAAAATCGTACATCTTGTCCACTGTATCTAAAACATGTCTCCTTGAATTTCTAATGTTTTCATGAAATTCTTGATCATCCAAATTAGGAATAGATACAATATCTCTTATGGAAGAAAGACTACGGTTAACGGAGTCCGTGAGTGACATGGTCACATTACCAGCCTTCTTTAATGATTGCTCTACATCTCTACGTAAAAAATCTTCATCAATCCAGCCATTATCACTAGGCTCAATTTGATATAAATTCATTCTTATTTTTCTTAAATTCGCATCATAATTCTCAATCATATCCAGTACATATTGCTGTAAAGGTAAGTGTGTCTCACGATAGAATGTACGTACTGATTCAGCTGCTTCCCCTGTAAATATCTCTTCAGACTCCAATAAACTTTCAACAGCTTTCTTCATTTCATCAAGCTTTTCACGAGATTGGTTCAGCATAGATTGCGTTTGATCGATTTGTGTATGTAGTTGTTTAATATCCATTGTTTTCATATCTAACACACCACCTTTGATGAACGCCTCTATACAATTTCTTTGACATTCATGCAAATCATTCTACTACTATTATAATGAAAGTTACCATAAAAGATAAGCGGTTTTCTGATAATTAAATCAATTGAACTAAAATATTTGGGGTGATTTTTATCAAAATAGTTCTTTTCACATAGGAGACTGTTGTGCAAACAACCTTTAAGTATCTACAGTTAAAATGATGCACAGCGTAATATTATTAATGTGGAAAGTTATCTGAATATAATCTAAAGAAGATCGTCATCGAGGTTTTAATGTATTCATTACATTATAGTCCGAAAATTCCCCTTTATAATATCCTACCATATGTTTATACAATAATAATAGACACCTTTAGACCCATATAGTATACTTAGCACGATGATTCTTAAAGGACGTGAAGTCATGAAAAGATTGATGTTGCTTTTATTTTTTACAATTATTTTATTCTTATCAGCGTGTTCAGAAAATAAGGAAGATATTGTTGAGAAAACACTAGAAACAGAAGATACAATAGAAAGTTATGCTACTGATTATGGAATTGCAATCGATGTTAAGACAGAATTTCGAGATGAATCTTCTTCCGTACAAGGAAATGCAACTATCGTCGAAAATCCAGCAGCATTGCATCAGGTATTCACATCAACAACGTCGAATGGTGAATCAACCGTAGAAGGATATATGGTTGGTGAAGATAGTTATATTAATGAAGGTGATGTGGAATGGATCTACCAACAGATCGAACAAGACGCTATACAATTTGAACCATCCTACAAAGATATTCTTAATATTATTGATCAAGTACAAGAGCATACGGAGTTCACAGAACAAGATAGTACATATCAACTTTCATTTGAAGGGTTCAATCGAGAAATCTATGATACGTTAGCAAGTCCCTTCAATGTAGAGCTAACAGGATTCAATGTTGATGATGATGTAAAACAAAAACTAGTCATTTTAATAAACAAAGAGGACCATACCGTTCAAGCATTACAGTATGATATTGCAGCAGATAATCAGGAAACAGGAAAAGTTACGATGGATATTCACATGGATTACAACAAATTTAATGAAGTGGAAGAAATCACGATCCCTGAGGAAGTGAAAGATTCTGCTTCCTAATATGGATGAAGCACAAGCCGATTACCAACGATTGATAGTCGGCTTTATTTATGGAAGCACATCGTTGCAGGGAGTGTATTACTTTCCTTCCAAATCTGCTTCACCATGCTTATCTCATATATACGCAACCTAAGGTAAAAATAATCCTCTTTTATGTGCACCAATTATAAGAAATTTTTAAAATTCTCCCAGCCCACCGACCTAAGTTTCTTTCTCACTTCTCTTGCCCACCCTTTGACAGCTACTAATGTTACTTTTTCCTGATCGGCTATTTCCTGTTGAGACATACCCTCTATTACATAATAACGGACCCACTTCCATTCTTTTTCAGTTAGTAAACTACGTGTTACTTTCCAAATTTCTCTATCTAAGTCCAGATCACTTCCAGCTATCATCTCTTTGTCTATTAATATATGACTAACTCCAGAAGGATTACGATAGTTTCCAGGTGTGAAATCTACTTGATATTGATATTTGAACTTTTCCAACCGATCCTTCTCTTTCCCCCCTTTTCGAATTGTGTCAATGAGTCGATTTCGAATCGTATAATTCATATATGTGGAAAGTGGTCCTTTATCTGGTTGATAGTTTTCATATGCTTTCCACATTGCTACCAGACCTTCTTGAAAATATTCCTCATCTTTGTCGTCGATTTGCAATTGATGTATTTGGTAGTATATCCTCCGCTCATTTTGCCTGAGAAATTCCTCTAAATCCCAGTTTTCTTTCATCTTTTTCCCTCCAGTAAATATAAAGTACTATTATCATAGCTAACAGCTTTTAGATTTGCATTGTTGCTAAGAATGTTTTTACTAGTAGAAAAAGCTATATTTTAAGGATATTTTTCAATTTTGCTTCCATCTACAATAGATAAAATTGGATATCTACGGTAGTTTTAGCAAGTTAAGATATAATTTTATTTTAAGCGATATGTGATAGGAAGGGGTCTTTTGACGCTTTACATTGGACAAATGGCAGGTGTGGTTTGAATGCATACAAAAAAACCGAACGAAGTTTAATGATTAATTCATCGTCCGGTTTTTTGTGCAGCAATAATTTAGTCGTGGCTTCTCTTACCCTTATTCCTATCATAATTCTTCTTATCTTCTTCTCTAACATTCGTAATCCATGCACGATCCTTATCCATCATTTTTTTAGCAGCGTATATCGTCAGGAACTGAATAAAGATAATCGGCAGACCCATAAGACCAGAAACAACTTCTAGTGGTGCTAAACCACCAATTCGCATTAAAATAAGTGCTACAACTGTAATAATAGCTGCTACTATAATACGTAAATTTCTTGAAGGTTCCGCCTTACTCATATTTTCCGTTCCTGCATAAGATGCAATCGTATATGTTGTTGAATCAAGTGTTGTAGTTAAGAAAATCATAGCGATTATGATAAATACAACTAACACTATATTTCCTAACGGTAAGGACGATAAAATTGCTGGTATCGCCGCCATCGGATCTTGATTAGATATAATATCTAAGACCGCAACTTCATCATTTACATATTTATATACACCTAATCCTCCTAATACTCCTGATGCAATCCAAGAAATCATTGTTGGAGCAAGAAGGTACGTCAAGATCATTTCCTTAATCGTACGCCCTTTAGATATTTTTGCAGCAAACACACTGTGTAACATTGCCCAAGTAGCATTATAAGCAAACCAGAAAATAGTATTACTTTCAATATGTGTCGCTTCTCCATTTCCCAAAGCATTTGTATGAAAAGAAATATCGGCATAATTAGAAATTAAAAATCCAACCGTATCTGTAAAGTAATTAAGAATAAATACTCCTGGACCAATAATCATAATAAATAATGCGAATGCTCCAGCTAAGTACATATTCAACGTACTTAATCGCTTAATCCCCTTTTCTATACCAAGGTAGGCACTAATAGAGAATAGCAATACCCAAACAACAGTGACAACGAGTGTTAAACCAAACGACAGCTCTATATTTAGTAATTCTGCTAAATTATAGGTAACAATCGGTGCTCCTAAACCTAATGTAACGGCGGCACCTGATAAGATACTAATTAAGAATAAAATATCTAGCACTATACCACCGATTCCATCAGTAAATCGGTCACCAAATAAAACTCTACACGCTTCAGATATACGCATCATTGGCCGTTTTTTAACATGTAAAATATATCCCATTGCTGGCGCAGCCATTACAAATACTGCAAATACTTGAAAACTCCAAAGGAACATGCTGTATGCACTGCCCCATAGAATTGCAGCATCTGAACCAGCCTCTGCTCCAAACGGTGGATTTACTGCCACATTTCCCCATTCTATCATTGATGTGCGCATAATTGTTGATCCTAAACCCATTGCAACTAAAATAGAAGCATACTCAAATAATGTGAAACGAGGCTTTTCCATCGGATCTCCTAATACAACTTTCCCATATTTTGAAAATGAAAAATACAATCCAGCAATGAGTAATATTATTCCATACCACAGATATCCCCAACTAAAAGAATCTACTACTGTATTAAATATGGAATTTAAAAGTGACAAAGATTCATCTTCATACAAAGACAATGGAATACTAATTCCTATAATAATAATAATAGCAGGTAGAAAAATCTTATAATCTATAAGTCCTTTCCTTGAACTTTTATCTTTACTCATGGTAGTACCTCCACTAAATTAAATTCAACTGTGTTTACCACATAGACCAATCGAATAAACATATTTAAAAGCTATTATAAGTAGAAGGTTCCTTTTTATTTGCCAAATTTATAAACTCTGTATTTAGAGCCAGATTCATCGTTTATTCCTATTATCCAATCATTAATACGCACTAATTATTCGCTTAAGAAAAAACCGAACCTACCATATTCAGGTAAGTTCGGGAATAATCAAAAACCTAATTGCTATTCTTCTTTTGTCACATCACGTAAATAAGGAAAACTACTTGGAAACTGATAAAAGCCCTGTACTTCATCACGCAAACCTGCTAGTAATACCGAGTGATAAAGTGGAACGATTGGAGCTTCATTAATAATGATTTGTTGTGCTTCTTGATATAATTCAAGTCTTTTTTCATCATTTCCTTCTTGTCTTGCTTTTTCTAATAAGTCATCAACTTCCTCATTTGCATAAAAGGAGCGATTCCCTGGACTTCCTGCATTTGCCGAATGGAACATTGGATACAATCCATAATCTGCATCCAATGTTACAGTGCCCCAGCTACCGACAAACATATCAGCTCCACCATTACCAGTAACCTCAAGATAATTACCTATTTCCGTCATTTGAATTTCCACTTGAATGCCTATCTGTTGTAAATTTGATTGAATTACGGTTGCTATATCACTTGTAGTTGTATCGTAAGCGATAACTGTTGTTTCAAATCCATCTTTATAACCAGCTTCTGCTAATAACTCTTTTGCTTCTTCAACATTTTGTTCAATTGGTTGCAATCGATCGCTATGTCCAAAAACAGTTGGAGCAAGTGGACTTTCCGCCGGTATTGGAATTCCATTCATTGTACCATTAATGATTTCATCTTTATTGATAGTCATTGCAATTGCTTGACGAACTCTTTCATCTGTAAAAGGTTCTCTTTCAACGTTAAAACCAACATAGGTCATGCTCGCACTTTCTGATCGTTTGACATATGTTCCTTCATTGGTGTCAATCTCTTCTACATTATTTGCATTCACTGGATAGATGATATCTGAGTTACCAGTTTGAATCTCTGCTACACGTGTTTGATCCTCAGGTACAGAACGAAAGGTAACGGAATCTACACCAGCCTCTTCTCCCCAATACTCGTTATTTTTAGCAAGGCTAATCTCACCATCTATTGATCTTTCTTCAAATTGAAAATATCCTGTACCTACAGGGTGATCATTAATAGTTGTAAAAGGTTGCTCCCCGTTTTCAATTGCTTCATTATCTTTATTAATTGATTCTAAGCTAATCATATGACCACCTGGATGTGCCAGGTGAGATGGCAATGCAGAGAAAGGATATTCCGTTTTTATATGTACGGTGTAATCATCAATTATTTCTACTTCTTCAATCATATCGAACAAAAATGCTAATGGAGACCCAATTTCTGGATCAAGCACACGATCTAAATTTGCTTTAACAACTTCTGCATTAAAAGTACTTCCATCATGAAACGTAACACCTTCTCGCAATTTCGCTTCCCAGACAGTATCCTTAATCTGTTCCAAACTTTCTGCTAATGCTGGTTGAATCTCTAAATCTGTATTTTGTTCCACTAATGTATCATACATCGCATTCATTACATATAACGAATTTCCATCATTCGCTGCATGTGGATCTAACGATACTGGCTCTGCTGCCAAACTTACATTTAGTTGGTTGTTTTCATTTTGTTCATTATTACTCGATTCCTCATTCGAACTACCTTCATCTGAACATGCGGCTAATACTATTCCAATAAATAATAATAAACTAATCATTACACTCTTTTTCATTATCCCCACTCCGTTCTATCTTGTTGTATACACAGAAACTTATAATCCCCATAAGAATACTAAGGTTTATTATAGTCGAAGACATACCCCTATTAAAGAGATATGCCTGAAAATGATTAATATTATTAGCTGCTTATTCGAATTAGTCCTTATCCTTCATTCGAATCTCTAATCCACCGAATTTCTTAGCAAAAAAATTATAGAAAAATGCCATGATAAGTGAAATTAAAACATAAAAAACAAGTAACCATCCAATCATTAAAAATATAGATAAAAGCCCATCCCATACGGATGAAAAATCTTCATTCAAATCACTAAATCTAAATAACATGATCGTTATAATCAATAAGAAAAATGGAAAATACAAGTATGCCACTACTTTCATCACACTTTTGTACGTAACACTGGTAATCTCTTGTATCTCATCTTCCACTTTTATTTGATTGCTATCATTGTTTTGACTCATCCCCATCTTTACACCTCCCGCCCACATTTAATATAGTATATTTTTCCTAATCCGAATATAAATAAACCAATTTTAGGTAATTAGCATGGTTTTAGTATAATTTATCTAGTTTCAATTGAAAAAAGATTTTCTATTGCTATAATAAGACTGAAAATAATAAATAATAACTATACTCAATAATAAATGCAGAAGTGTAGAATAGTTAAAATAGGAGTGATTCCCATTGTTTATAAGCAGCTTTGCAAGTGCGGAACAAATCGCAACAAAAATGCAAAATGCTTCTGATTCAATCTCTAACGCCACCAACACAACAATCCTCAAAGCGACCAACACCACTGTATCTATAAACACAATAGCACAAGAGGCAAATGAAGAGGCAATACAATTAACTCAATTATTCAATCAATCCTTCCAAACGACCATCCAGAATATACAATCCGTAGCTAGCGATTTTGAAAGATTAGATGATGATCTTGGTAATGGTTTTGCAGGTCCTTTTTTCTTTAGTGAATATATGAATGACCTAAAAACATATAATAATGCCAAAAAAGGTTGATAAACATGAACAAGGTGGATGCAATAAATAAAAAAATATCTCAAGTACAAGAAGAGCAACAAACTGTTACAAAATCGATTACAGATATAGAAAATGAAGAGAATGATTTAGCAGAAATAATAAAACGAAATAGTCGGTTGTTTAACCAGCTAAAATATTCATGGCACAAAGACAAGGAACTTAGTAATGTTTTTGATAATGACAAGAGTGAACTTGATCATTTCACACGTAAAATCTCAGAAATACTTCATGAAAGACGGGTTGAATTATTAAAGAAGAAAAAAGAGCTTCATATGTTTGAAGAGGATTTAATGTATCAACGAAAGTTGCTTCACATGGAGGGAAAATAATGAGTCTTAATATGTATCTAGGAGAAACAGACACGCAAAGGAATAGTATGAACAAAATATGTATAGAGATTATCCAATCAATGGAACAAGTTCGATCTTCTATTTATTCTTTTAATAGAGCTTTGCTATTACAAGGGAAAACATATAGTTCAGCAAAATCTTATCTCACTGACGTATACCTTCCCCTAGCTCAAGGAATCATCTACCTTTGTGAAGAACTCATTCGTCAAAATGATAATTATCCAAACGAATTCCGAGCGCAAGTAGCAACCACGGACGTCATTGAACAAGAAGTAATTGAACAAATTCAAGAAATTGATAAAAGTATTGAAGCTTTACGTGACACTACAGTTGTTCTACCGTTTCAAACCATGATGATTCAAATTTATATTCGAATGAAACAAAAACTCCAAGAGAAATTAGAGAATCTCTATACGTATAATTCGAGATCCAGTAGTAACTTTGACACAGCGCTAAGCCTTGCTAAAGCAGTTATGGCTGGACTTCAACAAGTGCAAGACGGAAATGGATTCAACAGCGATAATGGTACCTTTCAAACAAAAGGAATGGATTTAAGTTGGATTTCCACAATAGATGATATTCATTACACTCGAAAAGCAGAAGAGCACTACGCAGAATATCTTCAACAATATCCAGAGGATAAAGATAAATTAATTGAGATCATTAAATATGAAGAATCTAATAGTCAGTATGTAGATCAAACAAATGATTTTCTCTCCCCTCTTGAAGACAAAGATCAAATAGAAATTAAGTTTCTTATGTATACCTCAGAAGAACCTTATCGCACGATGTCTTTAAAGTATTTAGACGAAGTGACTATTGCAGATCCTGAAGCAGGTGGTGGAGCATTCTACCGGTCTAGTGATAATAGCATCACAATGGGTAGTATAATTGAGGATCGTACAAATGCCAGAGGTTCATACTTTACTTTTTTTCATGAATTAGGCCATGCTATTGATTATAACCATGGGGTAGAGAATGGTATGGATGGATTTTACTCCGATTATTACACATCAGATGGTAAAACATTAGCAAATCATATGCATGGAGATGTATCAAACAGAATACAGATCGGAATTAACAATAGACTTGAAGATTCTAAATATGACGAGTACTCTTCAGCGGAAAAACAAGCTATGGTAAATAATATTACAGAGGAATTTATTTATGAAGGTCCATCCAACATTTCGTTAACAGCTGAAGAAGAAACGCTATATAGTGAAGTACAGACACAAATATCTCGTGAATTACAAGCAGATGAACATAATAACGCATCTGATGTATATGGTGGCGTAACCGTGAATGAAATTGTTGGCAAATGGGGACACCACGACAATTCCTATTGGATAGATGAGAATTCAGAAGAAAGAATCAATGAACCAAATAAAGAAGGGTTTGCAAGTTACTACGCAGCTTACATGCTCGAAGACTCTGATTTCAAAGATAAGCAGTTAAACAGTGTTGATGAATTCTTGCCAAATTCTAAAGAACACATGGATGAAATGCTTAATAACATGAATTAAAGGTGGGAGCACATGTCCAAATCTATTAAATACCTACTACTTATCGTAGCCTGCATTTTCTTAATAAGTTGTCAACAGTCAGAAGGAACTAGCGGGAGCGACACAACTGATCCAGATAATACAGAAGATAAAAATAGAGTAGATGAAGGCGAGGATGATAACATGAGTGAAGTAGATATCTATGACTTTAAAAATATTGAAAAGGCACCAGAAGCTACTGAAACGCAACCCTTAGAAAATGTGATCAAAATTTTCTTTGACGAAACAAAAATAGACGCTCCTTATCAAGCAATTGCTATTGATATTAAAAATAATGAAATCTATAAAAATCCTATTATCAGTCGTAGGGGGTTACGTGCACAAGACGGTGTAACCAAGGTAAATAGAGCTGATGAAGTATACGACATATTAGCAGAACATGATATACAAAACTGGGAAGAAGATTATACATTTGAAGACGCTGAAACATATGAGGATGGTTACAGTTGGAGGCTATGGTTACAATATGAAGACGGAACCATTGAGAAACATGGCGGAAAAGGCACAGATGTGAAAAAACTTACTCCAGATAACTTCGTAACATTCGTAGATGAACTAAGGCAATTTGAAAAACAAAAATTAGAGGAAAAATAATACATAAATATCCGAACATACTCATCAACGAGAGTTTGTTCGGATATTTATTTTATTTAACTCCATTATTTACAAAACTTGTTGTTGTTCAATTTGTTTAACTTTCCGATGACTGTTCACATGTTCTGCCCACAGACTTCCAGCAATCATAACTCCATAGCCAAGTATAGAGCTATATAGCAATGCGGTAAAAACATGGTCTTGAATCCCAAAACCAGTAAGAATCATGAAGCTACTCGCCCCGACGATTACTGAAGCAATTGCCCCAACACGATTTGCTTTTTTCCAGAAATAACTTAATGTTAACGGCGCAACTACACCACTAATAATTGCCGATGTCCCAAACTGTAGCAATAACGAAAGAGATTCTGGTCGATTAAAGGACATATATAACGAAAGTAGTCCGATAATAAACAACGCAATTCGGGCTACTCGGACTGCCTTCCGGTCGATTTGCTTCGCTGATACATCTTTGTTTTTATAAAGCAAAGGAGCGACAATTACTTTATAAATGTCATTTCCTATGCTAGTCGTGATTCCTAGATACAAGCTATCTGTTGTTGATAGAATAGCAGATACTATACCAACCACAATCAGTACAATCAATACTGTAGGGAAGTACTCCAATACATATGCAGGAACGGCACTATCGGATGATGATAAACCTGGAATTAGAACTCTTGCTGCTAAACCAGCGAACACAGAGAAAGTAGATAAGAAAAATAATGTTACTCCTGCCGATAATGTAAATTTACGAAGATCTTCCTTTTTCCCAACAGATAATACTTTATTCATTAATTGTGGGAGAAGAACGAAACTAAGCAAAAACCATTGTATTGCCATGATGGCGAACCCACTATAAAATGGACTACCGGCAGCAGTCGGAGCAGTTAATGCAGGATCAGCATTATTTAATTGTCCAGTTAGGTTGTCTAAAGTTCCCCATCCTCCTCCAATTGTCCAGAAAAGAGAGATAAAAAGTAGAACGGAAATAACGGACATCACAATACCTTGAATCCCATCTGTAATCAATTGTGCATACGCTCCACCCATACTAATATATAAAATTGTCAATGTGACTCCAAACAGGATTCCCCAATAATATGGAATTCCTATAATTGTTTCAAACATCGTTGCTAATCCTACGTTTTGGGCAACAATATAATAGATGTTAAATAGAATTAATAACGCTACAATCACTTGTAAGGCTTTACTATTATATCGATTGCCTAGCCATTGTGGTAGTGTTAAACTACCTTCATTCTTTTGACCCTGTTTCCAAAACTTTTTCGTTATAAGCAATAGGCCAATCCATGTGACTCCAAAACATCCTAATGTATACCAAAGTACAGATGTACCATACATATACGCCCAGCCAGGAACACCTATAAATAAATTAGCACTAGAATAGGTTGCTCCAAAACTAATTCCAATTATCCATGGACTTACCTTACCTTTAGCAATGGAAAAACCCTTCATGGAACGACTATATTTAGCTCCACGTTTACCAAACCAAGTGATGAGCAAAAAATAACCGACCATACATGCTCCGATGATCCACGCAAGAGTCGTTTGATTATCTGTCAGCATTCGTATCCTCCTTCGTTCCCTTTGGGTAGATTTTATTCCAGACAATCAAGCCAATTATCCAGAAAACGACAACTCCAATAAAATAAAATGTGATCATCTGCTTTTCCACTCCCTTTTTCCGAACTTAATGTAAATGAAGGTCTTCATGTCAACGAAAGTGGCATGATTTTTGTTTTCCCATTAATTGCGAACTGTACCAAGTTGCTTCGCTATATGGTTTTCTGACAAACGTTGCTTCCCTTTCCCAAAGAAATTTTCACGTAATGTAGTGCCTTCATACTCCTTGCGATAGATACCGCGTTCTTGTAACACCGGAACTACATGATCAACAAAATCACGGAACGTATCCGGAGAAGTTGCTAATGCAACATTAAATCCATCTATATCACCTTCAATTGCCCACTTTTCAATTTGATCAGCAATCTGTTCTGGAGTACCAACAAACTTTGGACATCCATTTCCAAGGCCATGATTTTTTATTGCCTCACGTAATGTCCATTTACGATGCGGATCCTTCGTATACAAGTCTAGATTTCCTTGGACTGCTTCTGTTTCAATATCTTCAATATATTGATCTGGATCATACTCGGAAAAGTCAATTCCTGTATGTCCTGAAAGTAAGGAGGCAGTACCCTCATAGCTAATATGATTTACGAAGTCCTCATACTTCGCAATCGCCTCTGCTTCTGTTGAACCAACTATCGGTAACATCATTGGAAATATCTTAACGTCATCTTTATTTCTACCTTTTTCTTGAGCACGTTGACGAATGTCAGCTGAATAATTTTTCAACGATTCAATGGATGTTTGCTTTGTAAAAACTGCTTCCGCATGTTTCGCTGCAAAATCTCTTCCTTTTGGTGATGCTCCAGCTTGAAATAATACTGGTGTTCGTTGCGGTGAAGGTTCAATTAAATGCGGTCCTGGCAAATTAAAAAACTCCCCGCTATGATTAATCAAACGAACTTTCTCTGGGTCAGCAAAAGCATCATTTGCACGATCATAAATTATCGCATCCTCATCCCAGCTATGCTCCCAAAGCTTATATACTACATCTAAAAATTCATCTGCTCGATTGTAACGTAATTCTTTTGGCAACCGTTCCGTTAGCCCCATATTGACAGCTTCACTTTCTAGATAGGAGGTTACAACATTCCAACCAACTCTCCCATCTGTTAAATGATCTAATGTAGAAAGTTGTCGTGCCAAAACATACGGTTGAGCATAGGTTGTAGAAATCGTTGGCGCAAAACCTAGATGCTCAGTCACTGCAGCCATTGCTGTAATTGGTAGTAAAGGGTCATGTGCAGGAAGTTGAACTGCACCTCTTGCTGCTGCATCATGACTTTTCCCATAGACACTATACGTCCCTAACACATCAGCAATAAATAATGAGTCAAATTTACCACGCTCTAAAATTTGTGCGATTTCCGTCCAATAGTTTAATCGATTATGGTTCGTGCCTTGATCCTTGTCGTGTTTCCATAGACCAGTTGAATGAGGTGAAGGTGAATTTTGCACGAATCCATTTAAATGAATTTGTTTTGCCATATGCTCAACTCCTTGTTGTTATTAATAGAAAGCGTCATTGTTTGGTTATCTAGAAAACTATTATTCATCGTATGCATTTAAAGCATTTACACTATGTGCTAATGCAGAACCCGCTTTAAGAGCGACAGCAACAAAAATTGCTTCTGATAGCTCTTCTTTACTGGCTCCGGCTTCTTTTGCATTTTTCGTATGTGAATCAATACAATATGCACACCCAGTTGTATGAGCAGAAGCCACTGCAATCAACTCTTTCTCCTTCAGGGATAGCTTTCCTCCCTTTAATGCAGCTCCATCAAATTTTATGAAGGCTTTGAAAGCATCTTCACTTGTCTCACCGAGTTCTTTTAATCGATTAAAATAGGAGGCTTTATACAATTCATCATCGCTGTTTCCGTCGTATGCATTTAAGCCATTTACCCCATGTGCTAATGAGGAACCTGCCTTTAATGCTGTAGCAACAAATATCGCTTCTGTCACTTCTTCTTTATCAGCACCTTGCTTTTTCACATTCCCTACATGAAGTTCAATACAATATGGACAACCTGTAATATGAGCAACTGCCACCGCAATTAATTCTTTTTGCTTGACCGAAAGCTTCCCTTCTTCTAATGCTTTGTTATTGAAAGCAAAGAACGAATTAAATACATCTGGTGCAAACTCCTTTAATTCTTGAATTCGACTAAAATACGATTTTTTATAAAGACTCTCTGTTTTTGTAGTTGGCATTATAAACTCTCCTCTTCGTTTTAATTTTTCTTGTGAAATTTCGTTTGTCTGGCTTTACGTCTGTTTCGATCCGCCTCCTAAATGTAGTTAACTTATCAGTTTAGTCATATTTAAAGTTTCATTGTTCCAATTATTCTTTACACCCTTTTAGAAGAAATCAAGAGCGCTGGAGCGGAACGTACTCGGCTGTTTATAGTTATCTCGTTATACACAGCACACCATTTCGTAAAAAGAAAAAACCCTTCCGATGAGGAAGAGTTTCATTTAGTGGGCATAAACACTTTTCTCATCTATCAAGCATAAGCTTGCTGGAATGAGCACCATGTTACTTAACTGTAACTGGTTGCTGCGGGATCCACGGACCAGGTTCCTCCCCCGACTCTTGATAAGGAAAATAAATATGTAGTTGTGTAAGATTTGTATATTAGCATAACGAACCAGCAAATAACTGTCAATAGTTAATTTTCGATTAATTCAATGTAATGTGAAATTTGAATCCATCGGACTATTTTCTCGATGTTTATATTTATTCTGGCTCAGACTTTACTCAGTATTCGGTAGCAGCGGCGGGAATTACCATGTACCCTCATTCGACTGCACAAACTGTAGTTTGGTAACATAACATTATTTTATCTTACCGGGTTTGCTCTCCCGTTCTGATTACGGGAACATAAACCGCGTTTATCTTACCAGATTCCCTCTCCCGTTCTGATTACGGGAACATAAATCGCCTTTATCTTACCAATTCCCTCTCCCGTTCTGATTACGGGAACATAAATCGCCTTTATCTTACCAGATTCCCTCTCCCGTTCTGATTACGGGAACATAGATCACGTTTATCTTACCAGATTCCCTCTCCCGTTCTGATTACGGGAACATAAATCGCCTTTATCTTACCAGATTCCCTCTCCCGTTCTGATTACGGGAACATAAATCGCCTTTATCTTACCAGATTCCCTCTCCCGTTCTGATTACGGGAACATAGAATGACTTGACTCATATATCACTACTTCTAATCCTAATTCACTTTTACTACCCTAGTATGTCGCCTCCGAAAACGAATGTCATTAAGGCACTAGTGACAAATCCAACAACGATTGCTAGAATGATTCTCTTCTTAAAGAGCGGTCGATCAATAGATTTTGCATCTACTTTTGTCAAAACAATAATTCCGCCTAAAGATGCTGAAATTCCTGCACTTAGAAAATATATCAGTGGCTCTGATTGAAAAATAAGTCGCAACAACATAGATAGAATTATCGTTCCAATAAAGAGAGTACCTACAAATATGAATACACCTTTAAAACTGATTTGTGGTATTATTTTAGAACTTCTCAACTTCCTCACTCCCTAAATCAACTTAAGGGATCTCATACAAATAGATACCCTTTGTAGGATGAATATATTAATCTATTGGAGTCGATTCACCATTCTCCATATCTAGCATTTTGCGATCGTACACTTTGAAAAACGGAAGATAAATTCCAATAGAAATTGCGATATTTACAAATACTAGAATGATTGATCGCCAATCCCCTCCTGTGGCTAAATACGCGCCAACTGGTGCCGGCAATGTCCATGGAGCTTTTACAAATGTAGGTGAAACAAGTCCCCACGAAGTTGCGAAATACGCAATAGTTGCTGTAACTAATGGTGTTATGACAAATGGAATTATCAATATAGGATTTAAGACAATCGGCAAACCAAAAATTACTGGCTCATTAATATTAAAAATACTCGGTGCTACAACAGTGCGGCCTAAATTTTTTAAGTACTTTGATCTTGCAAAAAGTAACATGACAATAACGAGACCTAACGTTGCTCCCGATCCCCCAATCCATATAAACCACTGATAAAGAGGTTCTGGAGCAATATGTGGTAATGTATCTGCCCCAGACGCAACAGCTTCTCCATTATTTAATAAATACACTTCCCAAAGCGGACGTGCAACTGAACCAACGACAGAAACCCCATGAATCCCAAAGGACCAAAAAAAGGTAATTAAAAATACAGGAACTAATATGCCAAATAGACTGTCTCCAGCAGTTACAAGTGGGGCCGCCATTCTCTCCACGAGTGCATGTAAATTAACTCCCATTACTACAGTGATCAACGTCATCAGTAAAATAACAATCGCTACTGGAATTAATGCCTCAAAGGAACGACTGACAGAGGCTGGCACTGCTTCAGGGAGCTTAATCGTAATTTCCCGTTGCTTACAAAATCGAAAAATCTCCACCGAAAGTATCGATACAATGATAGTGACAAAGAGACCGCTCCCTCCTAAGTATTGCATTGGTATAACGAATCCAAGTTCTTCTACAACAGAAGGTGTAATAGTAAGTAATAATGAAGCCACCGCAATTTGACCACCGGATAAAGGATCGATCTTATACGATTGGGCGAGATTATACCCTATGCCAAACGCAACATATAAAGACATAATAAACATGGTCATTCGATATGGAATTAATATCTCAGCTGCATGTTCGGTTGCCCACTGCGTAATCATCCATGATTCTGGTAAAGGTGGAAATGCAATAATTAGAAAAAATGACCCAACAATAATAAACGGCAATGATGAAATGACTCCATCACGAATAGCTAATAAATGACGTTGTTCCGCTAACCTTGCCATTGGATTAGATACTTTATGTTCTAAAAAGTTGGTGAACTTTCCCATAGATGTATACCCCTCTCATGATTTTATGATTCTACCAACTCATTCATTGTCTTTAGCAACAATGGTCCGCCGAGTGGAGTATAGGCCTGTGGTGGAATTGCTCCACAAGGAACACCTGCCTCATCTGCTTCTTTCTTAATATGGTCGAATCGATGACGAATTTGTGGGGCTACCATCACTACATCCCAGCCATTCTCTAATTCAGGCGCCACTTCACTAGAACCTATTGCTTTCACATCTAGTTCTTGTCCAATTTTAGCCGCTTCTTTTTTTAGTGTATTAACGACAATCGAACTCGACATCCCACCTGCGCAAACAAATAATACCTTCATCCTCCCACTCCTTTTGTATGATCTTCCTTGGCGCATTATTGTCAATATGGAAAAATCAGTCGCCAACTTTATTTCAAAAATAAATCGTTATTAAAATTTATGAAGCTTGTTCTCATTTTATGATTATTGAAAACATACATAAAAGTAGGAGGGGTGATGTCATGGATTTAGAATTAGAAATTTTTCAATTGATATCAAAAAGTGGAGATGCAAAGGCAATTGCTTATGAGGGACTCCAATTAGCTCAAAATGGAGAATTAGAAACTGCGAGAAAAAAATTAAAAGAAGCCCATAGCACCTTAAATTTGGCACATAATACACAGACTAAACTAATTCAAGCAGAGATTACGGGAGAAAACATTAAAATGTCTTTATTAATGGTTCATGCACAAGATCATCTAATGGCCGCATTGAGTGAGATTTCTCTAATTGAAGAAATGATTAAAATCCTACAACGTTTTGAAAAAACTGAGTGAAAGAAAATATACCTATAGTAACCTAAATGTTGTCTATAGGTATTTCTATATTACATAAAAGTTTAAGGCAACTACTTTTTGGATAAATATAGAAATATAAAATTGGTTAACATAGATAGAGAAGGTGAAAATATGTCTACGTCCACAACTAGAAGTCTAGGTTTAATATCAGCCCCAGGCTATCCAAAAGATATCGCAGCAAGACTTCAGGATGAGCTCCCTAATTTACTACAATATTACGTAGATGAGAATTGTGAATGGGAATTATATTATCTAGAAGATCCATTAACAGGTGCTGGAGATTCATTAGATATTTTAAAAGCTACTAAAGAGATCAAAGAAAATAACAACTGGGACTTTACTGTTTGTCTTACGGATTTGCCTATATTTAAAGAAAAAAGGTTAATCCTTGCAGAAGCGAGTGAAGAAGAAAATATTGCATTAATCAGCCTGCCCAGTCTTGGTTCGACAATGATGATTAGAAGGCTCCGCGAATCGATATTACAACTAGTCAATGAAATGTTTTATGGTAGTGATGATGCAGATAGAGACAAAGCGCAACAACGCATTCAATCGATGAACGATAATCACAAACAATTGAAAAACAAAGACTCGAGACATTTAATTGGGAAGCGTTTCTTCGAGTATCTTTCTCCAATTAAAAGAGAAACGCCTAATGAACAAGAAGCGAAACATGATTCAAGCATTGATGTTCGTTTTACCGTACCAAAAAAGTGGAGTATTGCCTTACGAATTATTACTGGTATGGTAAGAGCAAACCGTCCTTGGTCACTGTTTCCAGCATTTATGAAAGTAATTATCATTGCTTTTACCACAGGGGCATATGCACTCGTATTTCCAACTCTATGGCAATTGAGTAATTACTACACGATTACTCGAATGATGATCTTATCTATTGTCGCCATATTAGCAATGGTAATCTGGATTATCCTTGGTCATCAATTATGGGAACGACCACAAGATGCGAATAATAACTATTTAAGAAAGTTATATAATGCGACAACTTTTCTAACGCTATTATTAACGGTATGTATCTACTATCTTATTTTGTTCTGCTTATTCACCTTAGCAGTTACAACATTTATCCCAATGGGAATGTTGGAAGATCAACTAACAGGCGAAGTTGGTATACAAAATTATTTCTACATCGCATGGACAGCTACAAGTATTGCAACAATTGTTGGTGCCCTTGGTTCTGCATTGGAAAATGAGAATGCCGTCCTAGAATCAACCTACGGATATCGCCAACGTCAGAGACATAAACGAATCCAAGAAAAAAGAAATCAGAAGAAAGCAGAAGAAGATCAAAAAAAATCTAAAAGTGAAGATAATTAAACGAAAAACACCTCTAAATCTAGATTAAAATCTGTTCTTAGAGGTGTTTTTATCTGGTTTAATTTCATATTAAAAGCTATTTCTTTAATGCGATCTTTCAAAAGTACTACTTATTTCTTCTAAAACTTTTTACGCATTTCGCTTCATCGTTACTACTTTAGTCAACTTTCGAGATAAATCCTCTGAAGCTTGTTGCATATAGCCATCAACAATAGAAAAAACTTCTGGAGAAACTGTTGCTAATCCTCCTGCCATATTGTTGATTAAATCATCTTTTTGATCATCTGAAAGTGACTCGTAAAATAGACCGGGCTGTGTAAAATCATCTTGCTTTTCTATATCGGATCGTTGTAATTTACCTTCAACAAATCTGTCGTTTCCACTTGTCACTAAATCACCTGGCCACCAGTCGGATTGCTTGTTCACTGGAACATTGCGAAAATCAGGTCCGATACGATATCGCTGTGAATCCCAATAAATATTTGCCCTTCCTTGTAACATCTTATCATCTGATAGTTCAACACCCTCTAATAAATTGGACGGTGAAAAAGCCGCTTTCTCAACCTGTTCCATGTAATTTTCAGGATTCTTATTTAATACCATTCTACCTACAGGTTTGAAAGGAAATTGCTGTTGATCCCATAGTTTAGTATCATCTAATGGATCATATGGTAACTTGGCTGCATCTTTTGGATCCATAATTTGTACATATAAGCCATATTCTACTTGATCCCCATTTTCAATGGCGTCATGTAAATCCTGACCTGCAATGTCTGGATTTTCTCCCGCCAATCTTATTGCTTCATCATTACGAATATACTGTTCTCCAGCCATAGGCGCCCATGTATATTTGATAAAATATCTCTTTCCTCCTGCATTTTTCCAAACATAGGTATTAACACTATGTCCAGGTAGGTGTCGTAAACTCTTTACAGTACCAAGATTTGAATAAACAAGTAATGTAAAGAGCAATGATTCAGGTGCCCGTGCAACAAAATTCCAATAACGTGTTGGGTCAATTAAGTTGTCTACTGGAGAAGGTAAAAATGCTTTAATCGCCTCGGGAAAACGAATGGTATCGCGAACCGAAAAAACAGGAATATGATTACATATCAAATCAAATATTCCATCATCTGTATAGAATTTTGTGGAAAATCCTCTTACATTACGTGATGTGTCTGGTGTTCCTTTTGTACTAACTGCTAATGAGAAACGTACAAATACTGGAACTTGTGTACCTGGGTTTTGTAGAAAAGATAATGAAGTATAGTCACTCATGGAATACAATGTTTCAAAATGTCCAATTGCCCCCCATCCTTTTACATGAACCGGTCTTTCTGTAATCTTCTCATGGATAAAAGTCTGTAATGTCTCATGCTCAATATTATCTTGTTTTAAAATTGGACCACGCTTTCCTACTGTTTGTGAATGAATCTCTGCAGGTAAATCAATATTCCAATTAAATGAGGATGGATTCGTATATGATTGATTTTCATGTGGTCCTTGACTTCCCTCTCCTGTCCCGTAGTTGCGAGCGTCTTTATAATGATCTTTACTCAATACTTTTACCTCCTTACATCAATATAACTTTTACCAATTTATGAAATAATCAAATCATATAGAACTTTGGTTAGGAACTAGCAATAAATGCAGATAAAGAGGGTTATTTACGTTTTGATACATTGAAACTTCATTCAATGGGGGTGATCATTCTTTCCCAACTGATTATTAGTACCACAAGAGCATACCCTGAACAGAATCAGACAATTTTGGGCAGTTTTTATCCACCAGTTATTCCTTTCGTTAAGCCTCATCGTCTTGAAGTGGGGCTATCACTGCACTTACATGCGTATAACAAAAGATATATGCGTTCCAAAAAAAGAAAACCTATGGATTAGTAATGACATAGGTTTATAAGAATTTAGATTCTTATTTCATTTTTATTCACTATACCATTTATACATAGGTTCTAACTTTATCCATATTGAATGAGTTATATCTTTGTATTATTCTTCACTATCCGCACTTTTTCTCTATCCAGCCCTTTAGAAAAATCTCCCTCAACCTGTAATCCAGAACCGAAATGATATTGATCCGCTTCAACATGCCGATGAATTTCTTTAATATTATCTACCTTTAATCCTCCACCAGGAAGTATTTTCGGACCGCCAATTTCATCTGATAAAGCAACTAAACGCCTCAATTGCTCTTTCCCTTCCATACAATCTGCTTTACCGCCAGAAGTTAGTATACGACGAACATTCTTACTACTAGCTATGGAGTAATATGCTTTCTCCTGTGAAGGTACTTCATCAAAAGCACGATGAAACGTAATACTCAACTCATTAGAAATGCCTGCAATAGTTTCTAAAGCATACATGTTTATTGTTTTATCCTGATTTAACGCCCCAAATACAATCCCTTTTCCTCCTAAATGTATAACGTTTCGAATATCTTCATAAATCGTTTCTAAATCACGTTCATCATAAGAGAAATGATAACTATGTGGACGAATCATTATTTGTACTGGAATAGAAATCTCGTTCAACACCTGTTTTATTGTTGCGTAACTTGGCGTCAACCCACCCTCTTTCATACCAGATACTAGTTCAATCCGATCAACTCCTAATTCTTCTGCCCGCAGTGCCTCTTGAGGTGTCTGCACAATTGCTTCTATAAACATACTTTCACTCCATTCTAATTTACAAGCACAATCTTATTTCTCCAACCACATTTCCCTCATCATTAAGAATATGTTTATTTCTTAATTGATTCAGACGCTCAATAGTCTTTTTATTGGTATAACCTATCTTTTCTAATAACGTAGCAACTATAAGTGGCCAAAGTTTCTCTGTTCCACTCATTACTTTTAAAGCAATGCTTATTTTCTCTTTTTTTAGAGCTAAACAATACACACCTTGTGCACCGCCCTTTGCAATGATATTTTTATCTTCTAATAAAATCGTGCATATAAAATCATACGAAGCAACTATTTCTGGATGTGCATGCATCACTGTATTGATTTGCTTCACGGCATTTACTGTATTTGTATTCTGAATCATACTTGGTGAAGCAAATTTCAAATACGATATCGCCATATGATAGAGATCTAATGCAAATACAGGAACCCCACACCCATCCATTGCAACATGAATGTTAGTTTTATCCAACTCAGATAACTCAGCTACATATTCCAATATCTCCAATTGTAGAGGATGTTCTTTAGCTTCATAATTTTCAAGAGGATAGCCTTTTTCCCGTGCATAAGCTAAGAATCCTAAATGCTTTCCAGCACAATTATGTAAAAGTCTGCTCTTTTGATTACCAGCTTTAATATAATCCAGTTTTGCTTGTTCATTTAATGGGTAGCTAGAACCACAACTTAATTGATTTTCTGAGAATCCCAGTTTCTTTGCTAATTTTAATAATGCTTGTTGATGATAGATTTCCCCTCTTTGAGACGCAGTGAATAAAGCTGCCTCGGCCTGCGATACCCCATACTTTTTAATGACATTTGTTGAAAATACGGGAATGGCTTGCAATGGCTTCATAGCAGAACGGAAAAAAATAGATTGATTAGTATTTCCTTTTTGATAAATAATATTTTTATATTGATCAATAACACATACAAGCCCTTGATGAGCGTTTTCTAATACTCCACCTCTGAATTCTTCGGCAATTGTTGGAAACGACATCCCATCACTCCCCCAGCTCTCCACAATATTACATCAGCATAGTCGTTATTGTAATAGTTTAATGATTTATTACTTTCGTTATCCTGTCAAGTTCGCTTCGTGTATAACATTTACGATATTTTTCTAACATACAAATAATCACATCAAACATCATACAACATTTTCATTTATACTATTACTTAGAAACACAAGGAGTGATTGTTATTTTAACAGAGCAATTAGCAAATGAAATCGTTAGACGAACAATGTCAATTATACAAGTAAATATAAATATTATGGACCGAACTGGGACGATTATCGCATCAGGGAATGCTTCCAGAATTGGACAATTACATGATGGTGCCGTACGTGTTATCCAAGAAAAACAAACGATAGAAATAGAATCAACAAAAACAAATCAATGGAATAGCTCACAGCCGGGTATTAATTTACCGATTACTTTTCAAGGAAATATTATCGGGGTTATCGGTATAACCGGTGAACCTAATCGTATTCGTGATTATTCTAAATTGATTCAAATGGGTGCCGAACTGACTATAGAACAGGCTTTTCTAACAAATGAAATTCAGCAAAATAAACAAATAAGACAAAATCAAATTGCCAATATATTGATAGGAACAGAAGATGACCAAACCTATATTCAAGAAAGAGCACACTATGCCAACTTGAACACCAATGCAACGTATGCTGTTATCATCCTATCTCCTTCATTATCAGATAAGTCACACACGAAAATTTTCGAGAATCACATCCTGTCGTTCCTCAATGAAGGAGATGAATATATACCATTATTTACGAATCAATACCTGATTTTAAAAAAATCAATACGTCCGACTGAATCTACAGAACAGCTAAAAGCGTTCTTCCAAGAGAAACTCTCCACATCAAATATTTCTAACCTGTTTATTGGGCTTGGTTCATATTTAAAAGGAACTAAAGGATGGAGACAATCTTATCAAGAAGCTCAAAAAATCATGAATGTTGCACAAACCCTTTATGGTGATGGAGGCATTTGGAGTTATAGTGACCTTGAATTAGAGATACTTTCCTATGATTTGTTCAAACATGCTGAAGAATCTACGGAACAGCTCATCAATACTTATCAACTAATTTTCAACGAGAATGATGGATATCAACTACACCAAACATTAGACACATATATAGAAGAAAATGGGAAGATGGCAATCACATCTAATAAGTTATTTATCCACCGAAATACATTAACGTATCGATTAGACAAAATACATCAGCTTACCGGAAAAGACCCAAGAAACTTTAATAACTTACTTGAACTGAAAATGGCACAACTTCTCTATACATTTACAAAGAAAAGTTAATCTGCAAGGATCATCAATCATGCATATGCACAAAAAAGCATCTAAGAAAACGCTATCTTTATGTTTATTTGACTAATGAAAAACCATACTGATACCGCTTACAATAAGTATAGAACGAAAACACAAACATAATGTAGGTGAGCAGCTATGGAAATAGAAGTAAGTGCACTCGGTGCAATTATCGGTTTAATTATATCCATTGTAATGATATTAAAGAAAATCCCACCAGTATATGGCCTGATGGCAGGTGCATTAATCGGTGGATTAATAGGTGGTACAAATATTGTTGACACCGTTAGCTTAATGGTTAGTGGTGCCCAAGGAATTATTCCATCCGTTTTAAGAATCTTGGCTGCAGGGATTCTCGCTGGTATCCTTATTGAATCAGGAGCAGCAGCTAAAATAGCACAATCCATTGTAATGAAATTTGGTGAGAAACGTGCCCTATTAGCACTTGCACTAGCAACAATGTTCTTAACAGCAGTCGGCGTATTTGTTGATGTGGCAGTTATTACCGTTGCACCAATCGCTCTTGTAATCGCATCCAATGCAGGATTATCTAGAATGGCCATTTTACTTGCAATGGTCGGTGGCGGTAAAGCAGGTAATGTCATGTCTCCTAACCCAAATACGATTGCAGTTTCTGATGCGTTTGAAGTTCCGCTTATTTCTGTGATGGGGGCAGGAGTTGTTCCTGCAATATTCGGTATTATCGCTACGTACGTTATCGCGAAAAAGATTTCATCACGCGGTACAATGATTGAAGAAAAAGAAATCGAACATTCCGAAGAAAACACTCTACCATCATTACTTACATCATTACTGGGTCCTATTGTTGCAATTATCCTACTTGCATTGCGACCTCTCTTCGATATTAATATCGATCCAATAATTGCACTTCCTGTCGGAGGGTTGATTGGAATTATCGCAATGGGACAATGGCGTAAAACAAATGATTACATTAAAACTGGTTTAGAAAAAATGGCGCCTGTAGCTATTCTATTAATTGGAACAGGTACATTAGCAGGTATTATCCAAAATTCTAGTATTGATACAGTATTAATAAGCGCATTAGAAGGACTTGGGTTACCAGCATTCTCACTTGCTCCAGTCTCTGGAATATTTATGTCCGGTGCAACTGCATCGACTACAGCAGGAGCAACAGTAGCAAGTAGTGTATTTGCTTCTACCTTACTCGAAATGGGAGTAGCAGCATTAGGAGGAGCAGCAATGATTCATGCTGGTTCAACGGTAATTGACCATATGCCACACGGCAGCTTTTTCCATGCAACAGCAGGAAGTGTAGGAATGCAAATAAAAGAAAGATTAAAATTAATTCCTTATGAAACGTTGGTAGGTTTAACCATCGCAATTGTATCTACGATTATATATGGAATTATACCGTTGTTCTTTTAAGTTGGGAGAGTGAATTGAATTGAAGAAAAAGAAAATTGTTATTGCACCAGATTCATTTAAGGAAAGTATGACAGCTAAGCAAGCGGCAGTTGCAATTGCTAACGGATTCAAATCCGTATTTAAAGAACAGGTAGATTTAGAACTTATACCAATGGCAGATGGCGGTGAAGGAACCACTCAATCTCTTGCCGATGCGCTTAAGGGTACCATTTATACCAAAAATGTTACTGGACCTTTAGGAGATTCGGTTACTGCTTCTTACGCCATTTCTGGAGATAGGACGACAGCAATTATCGAAATGGCAGAGGCTTCCGGCATTGCACTCGTTTCTAGTGATAAGCGAGATCCTTTAAAAACATCGACCTTTGGTACGGGAGAACTTATACAGGTCGCTTTAGATCATGGTGTATCTAAAATCATTCTCGGCATAGGTGGAAGTGCCACCAATGATGGCGGTGCAGGTATGGTAGAGGCATTAGGTGGTAGATTGTTAGATAGCAAGGGTAACTCTCTGCCATCAGGTGGAGGAAGTCTAATCGATCTAGATAACATTGACTTAAGTAATTTAGATGAGAGATTACAAGACGTAGAAATAATCGTGGCTTGTGATGTGGATAATCCGCTATTAGGAGAGTACGGTGCCAGTGCTATTTATGGACCACAAAAAGGTGCGGATAACAAAATGGTAGCTGAACTCGATTCTGCTCTTAGTAATTACCATGATGTTTTAGAAAGAGTAACAAAGAAATCTGTCAAAGATATCCCAGGTGCAGGTGCAGCAGGAGGACTTGGTGCTGGATTACTAGCATTTTTAAATGCAAAACTCGAACCTGGAGTGAAGATTGTTTTAAAAGAAACCCATTTTAACAATCGAGTAGCTGATGCAGACCTTGTCATAACTGGAGAAGGAAAAATCGATGGACAAACTATCTATGGAAAAACCCCTATTGGTGTTGCCAAGGCTGCAAAAAGAATCAATATTCCAGTTATTGCTTTAAGCGGAACGTTAGGTTCCGATTATGAAAAAGTCTATGACCATGGAATCGACGCCGCATTTAGTATTGTTCAAGGACCTTGTGATTTAGAAGACGCATTAAAAAATGGACCCGACTATTTGGAAGGGTTGGCAAGGAATGTGGCAAGATTACTAGTAATTTAGCACTTAAAGAATTTTTATAGTTGAATCTCACAGGAATTAATAAAATTACTTGTACGAGTTAGCCTAATTACTTTAGAACACGATCTTTAAAGAAAAAGTATTAACAGGCATCTATACAGGCTAAATCCTAAAATGGCGATTAATAGTAATCGCCATTTTAGGGGATATAGAATTATAAAATCTTTCCAAAATTCTTTTGTTTTTATCTTATTTCCCTATTAAAAAACGCATCAATTAGTGTAACCTCTATAAGCTAGCTTTTTTACGCTAATTATAAAAGACTTTTACTAATTGTACGTTCTTTATATATCTATCACTTAACGATAGTCATATTATCTTCTTCAGCAAGCTTCATCCACTCATATTGACGGATTTGTAATTCAAATAGTTTAAGTGGATCTGTATAAACCTCAGGATTTTCACGCATTTTACTTAGTGATTGTTCATTGGATTCCATCGCATGTTGATTATCCTCTACTGCTTTATTCAACTCTGTATACGGCTTAGCAAAAAACATATGAATATCTCGTTCCAGTGTTTTTCCGAAAAATTCAAAAGGCTGCATAAACCCATCTGTTATGAACTCCGCTGTTTTACTGTAATCCTTCGATTGAATGAATTGCTTATATTTACTTTTTAACATCCCTTTATTTTTTACAATTGCACCAAATAGCTTATCTGCGTTTTTCATAATAAACTGTGACGACGCAGAACCTTTTAGTATATTGTTGTATTCTAATTGGATACTTCCACTCGTCATTCTTGCTAGATCACGACGCCAATCATCCAACACCCTAAAGTCACAATTCAAGTTAATTATAGATTTATTAGCTAGCTGACTTATACCTTCAGCCATTTCATCTAAATATTCTTGACTATCCTTGAACTCCACTTCACTTGTTGCGATCCACTCTTGAATAGCTATTGTTAAGCTGGGCAATGCTTTGTCATTGATATAGCTGTGAATTCGTTTATTCATTTCATCATTGAGTAATACATGGATATTGTCAAAATTGGAATCTTCCTGAACTAATTTGGCACATTGCACAAGTAAATCAGGAATACTGGCTAATAAATCTTGTCTCATCTCATTCATAATGATATGATAATTACTTTTCATAACCTGCATTTTTTCCTCTTGCAGATCATGTAACTGGTTTATGGCCGCATCCAGTTTTATAGCCATCTCATCATGCCATTTCACCGTTTCGACCATCTTATTTTCCATTTCAATTCGTTTATCAAATAACAGCTTAATCAGCTGCTTACTAAAATGTAAAACCTTGCGCTTCATTTCATTTTCTGGGTTGTATTCTTGCACCATGGATGAAATAAACTGCATAATCGTTTCTATTTTATTATCGTTCTTAGAAAACGGATGATATATATAAACGCTCGAATTTGGGAAATATGTTTGAATCCAAGATGTAATTTCCTCAAGCGTTTGTGTATTCGTATCTTGTTGAGTATCGCTTAGAACAAAATTAATTGGTAGCTCTGGTGATTGCTCCCTAATTTTGATGGCCACTTCAACCTCTTGATAAGTAAGATGAGTGCTGGCATCCATCACAAATAATAAACCATCTGCTAAATGCAGATAGGAAAATAAAGTATTTCTGGACTCTTTCGGATTGACGGCCATTGTATCAATTAAAGCGAGATTATTACGATTCAAAAAGGAGCTCGGCATTTCAACATTTTGTACTGCCTGATAATCATTTTCTATCATTTCATCTAATTCTAATGATTCTTCTAAAATTATAACCCCTTTATCCGTTATCACTTTAATCTCCAGTTGCTCGGCATATTTGAATTGACTCGTAGCTAGTGGTAGTTTGTTCGCCACCTCTTCCCCTAGCAGATGGTTAACCAATTTAGATTTCCCCTCTGTTTCTGTGCCAGCAATCATCAGATGGAAATGCGTTGAATCAAGGAGCTCATCGATCATCCATTCTTCCCGTTCATTCAGACTTAATTCATTCGGCTTTGCCCAATTCCTTATCAAATCGAAAATTCTCATTATATTCTCAAACTCTGGTTCTTCATGAGAAAAACTGTTCTGCAATTTTTCCGCTTCACTTACGATAGTTTCATCTAACCACGCAGGGTATAATTCATGCCAAGTTAATACAGCTGTTGAAGCAGTTAGGGTATCTGGACCGATTGATATATTCATCCAATTTGTTAAATGATTTGGAATAAAAGCAGTTAAGTCTTCGATTAACATCGAACCGTTCATTAATTTCGAATATGTTTCTTCGTATAGCTTTGTCAAATTTCTCCATCTATATGAGGGATTTGGACTTATATCTAAAAGAAGATGATTAATCTCTTTGAGCCATAGAAGAGAGATATCATGTTGTTCGTAACTCTGCCAAAGTGCTACTAACAGACTTTCAAATCGAGATTGATCGAGTGAATATAAGCTCATCAATACCTCACGAAAAGTAGCTGGCGCCATTTCTACAGTATAACCTTTTATCATATACGATTCTAAGACTTCAAACCATACCAAGGAGTCTGTCCTAACTGCCTCACTCATCGCTAGTTCGACAGCATTGCTATGGTCAGATTGGTTCTCAAAGAACACTCGTGCAATCTCGGTTACATCCGAATAATCAGGATTTAATTCAACCGCATTTTTAATTGAGTTAGCAGCCATTTCGTATTTACCACGTTGTTTATATACGGAAAACAGCTGTAAAAGTACTTCAATTTTCAAATCAGTCGAATCGGTTTTAACGGCCTGGTAATTTTCCACCGCCATTTCATAAAGTTCAAGTTCGACGTGCGCATCTCCAATATTTTTCCTTGCCCACGATTTCAGTTCATTATGAACATTCTCCCATTTAAAAACTGCTGTTTCATAATCTTTGTTATGATAATATAATTCTCCTTGTGCAAAGCGAAGAGACGATAAATCTGTCACTACTTTTTGTTGCTCAGAGTGAAATAGTTCTCCTACAACCTTGATAGGTTCTTCCTTTTCATTACCTTCCAAAAATGCTTTATAATAATTTTTGTTAATTAATAATCTCTCAGATGTCATCTTTACCCCCCAAAATTTAGATTGAGAAGGTTCTTTGCAACAAAGAATTAAACTATATAACTTAGTGAAGTTCTTATGTAGTTATGTTAGAAAAATTTTATGCCCAGAACCTGCTAATTTATTTTATTAAGAATAATACTATACTATTCGTAATTTTATTTCAAAGTTAGGGATGTATCGCGTTATATTGCATTATTTAATGATTAAATAAAACTCTTTGCTAGACATAATTAATCTCATATGTATACTTGGATATGTATTTATACTCTTTCATAATAGGAGGTAAAAATGAAACATAATAATCAGTCCAAATCGATAAAAGCATTAAACACGATAGAAAAGTTAGGGAACAAGCTCCCTCACCCTGTAACCATATTCATCTTATTTACCTTAATTGTTATTGCCTTATCACATATTTTATATCTCATGGGAGTGGCCGTTTCATTCGAAGGTGTCAATAATGAAACAATGGAAAGAGAGACACTTTCGGTAGAGGCAGTTAGCTTACTAACTCCAGATGGTATTGCACATATGTTTTCCAGTGTTGTTAGTAATTTCACCTCATTCGTAGCACTAGGACCAGTACTTGTCGCAATGCTTGGTGTTGGGGTTGCTGAAAAAAGTGGATATATTAGTGCTTTAATGACAAATACTGTCTCTAAAGCTCCAAAACGTTTTGTTACACCGATTGTTGTATTAATGGGTGTACTTTCTAATGTAGCAGCATCTGTAGGATATGTTGTACTTGTACCATTAGGAGCGATCATATTTTTAGGTTTTAACCGCCACCCCCTAGCAGGGCTTTCTGCAGCTTTTGCCGGTGTAGCTGGTGGGTACTCTGCCAATTTAATAATAGGTACAAACGATCCTTTGCTAGCTGGTATTTCTACTGAGGCAGCGAGAATTTTAGATGCAAATTATGTTGTTAACCCAACAGATAATTGGTTTTTCATGCTGGCATCTACATTCATAATTGTAATTTTAGGTACGCTTATTACAGATAAACTTGTTGAACCTAAATTAGGAAAATATACTTCTAATGAAGATACCAATAACAATAAAACCACGGTAACTCAGGTAGAGAAAAAAGGACTAATCTGGGCAAATATATCAATATTAATAATGATAATTGCAATCGCTTTTCTTGTCATTCCAGAAAATGGACCTTTAAGAGGAGAGAATGGAAGTATTATTACTTCTCCATTTATGAGTAGTATTATTTTTCTAATGATGTTAATCTTTTTAATTCCTGGTATTGTTTATGGAATTGTTACGAAAACTATTCGGAATGACAAAGATATAGCAAACCTAATGACCTCTTCTTTAGAGACGATGGCTGGATTTATCGTATTGATATTTTTCGCAGCACAATTCGTTGCATTTTTTAATTATACAAACTTAGGTACTATTATTGCCGTAAACGGAGCAAACCTACTTGAAGCAATCCAATTAAATGGCGTATTCTTACTTCTTGCATTAATTTTGTTTACTGCCATTATTAATTTATTTATTGCAGCAGATTCTGCAAAATGGGCAATTATGGCTCCAGTATTTATTCCAATGTTTATGCAAATGGGAATTTCTCCAGAAGTAACACAAGTAGCTTACCGAATTGGCGATTCTGCAACAAATATTATCGCTCCATTAATGCCATTTTTCCCACTTGTTGTAGCATTTGCTCAAAGATATGGAAAGCAAAATGGTATAGGAACTGTAATTTCTCTGATGCTCCCTCATTCAATAGCAATTTTAATCACATGGATGATATTCTTTGCTATCTGGTACCTTCTTGGCATACCTGTTGGACCAGGAACAAGCTTAAATTATTAAGAAAGGATGATAACTATGAAAGTAACTACTAAATGGACTGGCGGTAGAGCTTTTACTGCAAAGGGTGATTCAGGATATGAAATAAATATGGATGCAACAGAAGCCTATGGAGGCCTAGGTAAAGGCGCTACTCCTACCGAAATGCTTTTAAGTTCATTAGCAGGTTGTATCGGTATTGATGTAACGATGATATTGAGACCACACCTTGATAAAATAACAAAAATAGAAATACAAACTGACGGGGTCAGAAAGGAAGAAGCTCCGAAAGGATTTACAGATATTGTTGTTACTTTTATCATCGATGGTGATATTGATAGCAAAAAAGTATGGCGTGCAATTAATCTAGGAGAAGAGAAATATTGCTCTGTATCCGATTCGTTAAAAGCAAATATCTCTTTTGAATTAATTTTAAATGGAGAGAGCAAAAGCATATAAATAAAAAAAGCGCTTAGAGATTAAACTCAATCTAAGCGCTTTTTTCTATCTTATTTAATAATCACTACTCTATGCTTGTTCTAAATAAATTGAGATCTACAACGCCTTCACCATACCACCATCCACTAACAATGATTGTCCAGTTATATACGTATTAGCACCAGAACATAAGTATACAACCAAGTTAGCAAATTCTTCAGGCTTACCATAGCGTCCGATTGGAATAGATGCTTCTGCTTTCGATTTAACATCTTCATAATCTATACTCTGTTGATTAGCTACAAATTCATCTAAATGCTTCACACGATCAGTTCCAATTCTCCCAGGACCAATCGTGTTGATTAAGATGTTATCCTGCGCTAATTCCTGGGATAGGCTTTTCGACAGACCTGCAATTCCTGCTCTAAATGTATTAGAAAGTATCAGATTATCAATAGGTTGTTTAATAGAAGATGAAGCAATATTTACAATATGTCCACTTCCCTGCTTTCGCATATGAGGCAATACCTCTCTTATTAAACGAACGAAGCTTAGTAGATTTAATTCAAACGCAGCCTCCCAATCTTCATCACTTACGTCATCAAAATTTCCGGCAGGCGGACCTCCAGCGTTATTAACAAGAACATCTACAGTTCCATTTAATTCAATTACCTTTGACACTAATTCTTTCACAGACATTGGATTCGTAATATCACAAACTATATAGTTCACATTGTTATTCCCAGTTTCTAAACGAATTTCATCTTGTGCTTTCTCTAATTCTTGTTGATTACGACTCAAGATAATAACCTTTGCCCCTTCTGCAGCAAACTGCTTTGCAGACGCCTTTCCTAACCCTTTACTAGAAGCAGCAACAATTACTGATTTCCCATGCAGACCTAAATTCATTATGTTTTCCCCATTTCCCTTCTCTAAAAAGGAACTTCCATTCCATTTTAGAGACCCTTTTAAATTCATTATATCAATAGTTTCATTTTATCAAAAACATACTGAATTTTAAGTCTAATATCTATTATTAAATCACTTTAATTACTAAACTCCTCTACTACTATCTCCGTCGCTTTCTCTATTAATTTATCATCATACTCTGCATCTTCTTCACTACGACTAGACATAATAGCAATAACAATTGGCTCTTTGTTTCCTTCTGGCCAAATGATACCAATGTCATTTCTTGTTCCATATCCTCCTGCCCCAGTCTTGTCTCCAACAGTCCAACCTTCAGGGACACCGGCACGAATTAGCGCATCACCGGTGGTATTGTTGATAAGCATATTTGTGAGAAGTTCTTTTCTATCTGCATCTAACGTATCTTTTAATACATATTGTTGAAGAGTATTCGCCATTGCTTTTGGTGTACTCGTATCACGTATATCACCTGGAGTTGCTTCATTTAACTCGGTTTCATAACGCTCCATTTCAATTGTTTCATCTCCAATATCCCTTAATACGCTTTCCAAATCATCAGGACCACCTATGGCTTCCAAAAGTAGATTTCCAGCTGTATTATCGCTATAACGAATCGCTGCATCAGAAATTTCTACAAGGGTCATACCTTCATCCACATATTGCTCTGTAATGGGTGAATACGTAACTAAATCTTCTTCGGTGTATCTAATCACTTCTTGCAACTCTTCATCTGACTTCGTTTGCAAAACGGCCCCAGCAGCTAAAGGTTTAAACGTTGAAGTATACGCAAACCGATCATTTTCTCTAAAGCTAATTTCTTTATCTTCTCCTGTATCAATCGCATACACACCTAACTTCACATCAAATTCCTCTTCTAATTTTTTGAAAGCTTCACTTACATTATTTGAAGCTTCATCGTGTAATTCTGGCTCCTCTTCTTTACTTTCAGCTTCATTCGTACATGCCATTAATCCTGTTCCGACTAACATTAATAGTAATATAACGCTACTTCTTTTTAAAATACTCATCGTGTTTCCTCCTTGATAGTTTTAGATTACACTTGTAGTATTATATTACACTTGTAATCCAAAAAGGTCAATAATATTTCATAAACATTTGAATACCACCTATTAAAGTGCTACACTCTACATATTACAAGTGTAATAATAATCCGAACGGAGACGAAAAAATGTTTATGAACTTCCTTGTTATTGGGCTCATCGTTTCTACTATTACAATCGCAATTATTATGTTCACTAGAAAACTATTTTATAGACAGATGTCCGCTAAGTGGAGATATAACATATGGTTTTTACTACTCTTCGCACTAGCAATTCCTTTTCTGCCAAGTCATTTTTTACATGCAATTCAATTTTCAATTCCTTTTGAGAGTAATCTATCTACCTCGATAGATAGAGCTAATTTAGGTAACAATGTAGTACCTTCTGCTATACACTCAAATTGGATGCAAGATTTCACCGTATCCGTAAATCAATCTAACCCTGATTTCTTAAATATCTCACTAATGCTAATATGGATATGCGGAACTTTAGTTTTTACTATTTTTGCTATTCAAGCATGGCTTAAACTAAGAAAAATAAAAATGTCAGTTGATAAAATAGAGGATAAAGGTGTAACTTCAACATTTGAAATTTGTAAACAACAACTAAACATCTCAAGAGATATTACATTAGGAACGTCTTCATTTGTTCAATCGCCCATAACATTTGGTATCATTCATACGTATGTCGTCTTGCCGATTCACATAGAGAAACGAATGACAAACGAAGATCTACAACATATCTTCTTACACGAATTACATCATTATAAATATAAAGATATTCATACAAACTATTTGATGATGTTTTACCAAATTGTTTATTGGTTTAATCCGATGGTATGGATAGCTCTAAATAAGATGCGCTTAGATCGCGAAATCGCTTGTGATTTCTCTGTTTTACATATCCTCGACGGCAATGAACAAAACACAAAATATGGAAGAACCATGATTAATTTTATTGATTATGCATCAAAAAGACGTTCTAACCATTTAACTAATGAATTCAATGGTTCAAAGAAACAGTTAAAACAACGAATCAAAGAAATTGTAGCCTATCAAAAAGAATCGAAACTTTTGAAGCTAAAGAGTCTGACTATCTTTCTAGTAGTAGGATTGTTGATTACTAGTCTTATTCCATTCGTTTCTGTATTAGCAAACGACAGTAATCAATATGAAAATTTCACAGCCAACAACGTAAAGTATGAAGATCTAAGTTCATATTTTAACCAAAGTGATGGAAGCTTTGTGTTATATAATGTACAGGAGGATGAACATTTAATTTACAATCAAAACAAGAGTACAATGCGTGTCTCTCCAGTATCTACCTATAAAATCTATAGTGCACTAATCGCATTAGAGGAAGGTATGATCACAAGTGAAGATAATACAATTGAATGGAATGGTGTAGAGCAGAACTATGAACAATGGAATCAAAATCAAACACTCTCATCTGCGTTAGCCTATTCTGTTAATTGGTATTTCCAAACACTTGATAAGGCAACCGGACTAAATACCATAAAACGTTATTTAACATACATGAATTACGGTAATGAAGATATATCTGGTGGCATCGAAGACCACTGGCTCGAGTCTTCATTAAAAATATCTCCTGTAGAGCAAGTAGAGTTACTCCAATCCTTTTATAATAATGATTTTGATTTTCAAGAAAAACATATTCAAACCGTGAAAAATGCACTAAAAATGGAGGAAAAGAATGGTGCAACGTTGTATGGAAAAACTGGTACTGGGAATATAAACGGAAAAGATATCAATGGATGGTTTATCGGTATTGTAGAAAACAATAATAACACCTACTTTTTTGCTACAAACTTGCAGGACATAACAAATGCAACTGGTAGCAGAGCAACAGAGATTACATTATCGATCCTTAGAGATAAGCAGATATACTATTAATAAATTGAAGGAGAATTTGTATGAGTAAAGATGTCCCCAATATTTCAGAGGCGGAATGGGAAGTAATGAATGTCTTATGGGATTCATCGCCAAAAACAGCGAATGAAGTAATCTATTCCTTACAAGAGAAAACCGAATGGAAAGCAAAAACAGTTCGAACTTTATTAGATCGCCTTGTAAAGAAAAATGTACTTCGAGTCAATAAAGACCAACGAATCTATACGTTTTATCCACTTTATTCTCAAGACGAATGTCAAAAAGCAGAAGCAAAATCATTTATCCAACGTATTTATGGAGGAACCGTCAAATCTATGCTTGTTCAATTTATGGAAGATGATAATCTATCAGAGGATGAAATTAAAGAACTAAGAGAAATTTTAGATGATAAACCGGATACAAGGAAATAAAATACTTCCACTAAAGTGTTCAAATCTATTTCACCATAAAAGAGCTGAGATTCTATTGAACCTCAGCTCTTAGTAGTTTCAATCTATAACTCCACGACATTCTCACTCTTACTATGTTCTTGCATATACGTTAATGTCGCTGTTCCTAATACTTTTGCTGCATTAAGTAATCCTCTTTCATCAATATCAAATTTAGGATGATGATGTGGAAAGGACTCTTCCCTTCCTTTTATCTCAGCACCGGTAAAGAAAAATGTTCCCTTCACATGTTGAAGATAATAGGAAAAGTCTTCGCCACCCATGACTTGAGGTGATTCTTGAACTACTTCTACCCCAGGGATATCTTTTGCTAGTTCTGCAACAAATAATGTTTCCGTTTCATGATTGTCAAGGGTTGGATACCCTCTACGATAATGTAGAACACCTTTTGCCCCAGATAACTCACAGGTTGCAGAAACCACTCTTTCCATTTCTGCTTCAATCAATTCTCGAACACTTTCATCAAACGTTCGAACTGTTCCCTTTAATTCCGCAGTATCAGCAATCACATTATTCGCATTAATCGCTTCAAACGAACCAACTGAAACAACAGCTGAATGTAGGGGATCGACTTTTCTACTGACAATCTGTTGAAGATTATTTACTAACTGACTGCCAACAACAATACTATCCTTTGTTTGATGAGGATAGGCACCATGCCCGCCTTTCCCTTGAATATCAATTTCAAAGAAATCCGCCGCAGCTTGTAGTGGACCGACTCGATAATTTACTTCTCCTAATGGAGTCTGTGCTTGAATATGCGTACCAAAGATAACATCCACCCCATCTAAGCAACCATCTTCAATCATGGATTTTGCTCCACCTGGTATAACTTCTTCTGCATGCTGATGGATAAAAACAACCGTACCTTCTATTTCTTCTTTCATCCCATTCAATGCTTTTGCAAGCCCTAAAAGTGTAGCTGTATGTGCATCATGCCCACATGCATGCATAACACCATCATTTTTAGATTGAAAAGGTAATCCAGTTTCTTCTTTAATTGGTAATGCATCAAAGTCTGCTCGCATCGCAACTGTCGGACCTGGCTTACCTCCTTCTAAATAAGCAACAACTCCATTTCCACCAACACTGGTACGAACTCGGTGTCCTAACTTCTCATGATATTCTGCAATATACTTTGGTGTATGCACTTCTTGGAATGAAAGCTCTGGGTGTTGATGCAGATATCGCCGCATTTGTACGATTTCTTCATATAGGGAATCCAATGATTGGTACAGGTTGTTCATATTTTTCGACCTCTTTCTATTTTTATAATTTTTAATATCTGATAATTAATATTATTTAAATATTAGAAGTGTCTAGTTAATTTGTCAATGATAGAATTGGTTTAAGTTTTCATTAACGGGGCCTAAAAAAACCTCACTGCAAAAATACAGCAAGGTTTTTCAATACTCTCATAGTGTAAATCAATCTTTCGTACCCGGAAAGTCGAACGTTAATTCATCTGAATCTTCTACGTCAAACCATCGTTCCGATATCGTCTTTGTTTTCGTAAAAAATCTTGCATTATCTGGTCCAAACATCTGTCCCTCACCATATCTAGAGGATTTCCATCCTCCAAAATTATAGTAACCTACTGGTATTGGTATGGGAACATTAACACCGACCATGCCTACTTCGATTTCGTGAGTAAACTTTCGTGAGTCCCTACCACTATTGGTAAAAATAGCTACCCCATTTCCATACTGGTGTTCATTGATTAATTCTATTGCTTCATCTAGCGTTTCTACATTCACTAGCATCCTTGCAGGACCAAAAACTTCTTCTCTATATACTTTCATATCTGGTGTTACTTGATCTAGAAGTGTTGCTCCCAGATAAAATCCTTCTGTATTCTCTACATCCGGATTTCTCCCATCAACAAGTAAATTTGCTCCTTCTGCGAGAGCCGTGTCAATGTCGTGCAGAATGCTTTCTTTTGCTTCTTTACTAATAACAGCTCCAAAATCAGCATTCTCATCATCAAATGAACCTGCTTGTAAGTTCTCTACTTTTACTTTCAGTTTCTGCGTGAATGCTTCTGCTGTCTTTTTCCCTACTGGCATGACAACAGAAATCGCCATACAACGTTGTGATGCTGATCCATATGCAGCTCCGATAAAAGAATCCACAGCTTTATCTAAATCTGCATCTGGCATAACAACCATATGATTTTTTCCACCGCCAAATGCATTTACTCGCTTATGATGTTTTGTCCCTGTTTCATAGATGATTTCAGCTACTTTGGATGAACCAACAAAGCTGATTGCCTTTATATCTTTGTGTGTAATTATCTCTTGAACCGTGTCCTTATCTCCATTAACTACGTTCCATATTCCTGCTGGTAATCCAGCCTGTTCCCAAAGATCAGAGATATACAGTGCAGAATAAGGAACCTTTTCAGAAGGTTTTAAAATCATCGCATTCCCTACGGCAACAGCCATCGTACTCATCGCAAGCGGAACCATCACCGGAAAATTAAATGGAGAAATACAAGTAACCACTCCAAGCGGTTGTTTAATTGAATACGCATTGATTTCCCCACCTACATTGACAGAGTGTTCTCCTTTCAATATATGCGGTGCTCCAATAGCAAGATCAACTGACTCAATCCCTCTCCCTATTTCTCCCTTCGCATCGGAGATCGTCTTTCCATTTTCCAGTCCTATTAATCTCGCTAATTCGTCCGTATGTTCTACAAGTAAATGTCTAAAACGATGTAATACTTCTACTCGTTTTCCTATCGATACTTTTGCCCACTTTTTGGCAGCTTGCTTTGCAGATTGAACCGTTTCATCCACTTCTTCTTTTGTAGCATACGGTACTTCTGCAATCTTTTTTCCTGTGGATGGACTATACACATAGCCTACTTGATCACTCTTACCTTTTACTTTTTGTCCATTAATATAATGATTGATTGTATCTAATGTTATAGATTCCATTCATATTACCTCCTATATCTAATACCAATTCTTATGATTGATTCTCTGAAAATACTTTTTGCAATACAGCAATCATAAACTCTATATCTTCTTCGGTACTTGAAAGCGGTGGACTCAATGTCAAAATGTTATTATAACCCGCCACTGTATCTCCATTTTTGCCGATAATCAACCCATTATCCTTACAATCAGCAATAATCTTTCCTACTCTTTCTTTTGATGCCGGTTCCTTTGTTGATTTATCCTCAACCAGTTCGATTCCTACGATGAGGCCAATCCCTCGCAAATCTCCTACAAATGGATGTTGTTTCAATCCATCTAATCCTTGTAAAAGTTTTTCTCCTGATTCCGCCGAGCGATCATATAAATTTTCTCGATTCATGATTTCAATGTTTTTCAAAGCGAGCGCACAAGCGGCGGGATTACCTCCAAATGTATTTACATGTCGGAAATGACTTGTATCATCTCCATCTTTAAACGTTTCATAAATATCTTTCCGAACAGCAGTGATAGATAACGGTAGATAAGCACTTGTTAGCCCTTTGGCCATCGTTACGATGTCTGGTTTAATACCGAAGTGCTGATGACCAAACTTTTTTCCTGTTCTTCCAAATCCACAGATAACCTCATCTATGATAAGAAGCACTCCATGTCGATGGCAAATTTCCTGAACTTTTTCCACATAAATGGGATGCGGAATAAGCACTCCTCCGCCAGTAATGACGGGTTCCATAATCACACCAGCAATTGTTTCTTTTTGTTCCCAGATAATTGTATTCTCCAGTTCTTCTGCTCGTTGAAGGTTATAATCTTCTTCAGAGATTCCATCTGGTTTACGGTAATTATCAGGCGGAGATACATGTAAAAAGCCTTGAATAAGTGGTTCATATTTATATTTTCTCATCGACTGCCCTGTTGCAGATAATGCTCCCATGGAACTCCCGTGATACGCACGATAACGAGAAATAAATTTATAACGATCTGCTTCTCCATTTTGTCGGTGATATTGTCGAGCCATTTTAAATGCTACTTCATTCGCATCGGAGCCACTATTTGAATAAAAAATCATATAATCATCATCTAGCATCTCATTTACTTTCTCGGCTAATTCAATGGCCGGTTCATGACTCATTGTCATTGGCGCATACGCTAATTTTTTTATTTGTTCGTATGCCGCTTGTGCTAATTCTTCACGTCCATACCCGACATTTACACACCATAATCCTGACATACCGTCTAAATAACGGTTCCCTTGATCATCGGTAATCCAAGAACCTTTTCCTTCTTCTATAACCATCGGAGGATTCTTCACGTTATAGGGAGAAATATGATGCCAAATGGAATTCCTATCTCTAGATGTAAGATCGGATACACTTGATACTTTCTCAGTAGATTTCAATATAACTCATTCCTTTCTTTATATTTCAGATTGGCTTAAGCAGAAAAAGAATAAAAAATTTGATAAAAACAATTCTTACTATAAAAAAGACAGATCTCTTCACTTTACAAAACGTTAAATTTAAAAACTTTTCGATTTGACATATTATTTTGTATATTACATAATTAATTCTATTACGATTTAATTCTGTATTCACTTTACAATGTGTCACATCTTCTAATAAAAACATTAACGATTTGAAAGGTGGCCTTTTATATGGAAAAGTGGAAAGTAAGAATTTGCGATATACTGAAAAGAGATATGTTTAAACACGCAAAGCCAATTGCTGGAATCAACGGATTGGATCAAGAAATCAAATGGACCCACATATTAGAGGTTGGTGATGTCGAAACACTGATTAACGGCGAAGAGCTTATTCTAACCACCGGATCAGGCACCAACTTTGACTCTCCAGATGGAATTGGTTTTATTGAAAAACTACGTAGTAAAAATGTTTCTGGAATCTGTATAGAACTTGGAACCCATGTCCAAAGTATCCATCCTGATATAATCACATATGGAAATAACTACGATTTTCCCATCATCGTCTTTGAACAGATTGTAAAATTTGTCGATATTACCCAAGACCTTCATACCTTAATCATTAATCAACATCATCAAATGCTGCACCAACTAAATTCTTTTTCACAAAAAATAAATGAGCTTTCTTTATTACCAAATGGAATTCTAAAAATATTACGTGAATTATACCTTCAACTAAATCATCCTGTCGTACTAATTACAGATGAAATCAAATCACACTACTATCCTCCTACGATGAAAGACGATGTTCCGATCCTTCAATCTTTCGAAAAAACGCTAAGTGTAGATCATTCTTTTGAGACACATGTCCATGACAATCATTATTATTTTCTCTTCCCAATTAAAGGACTAGGTCATACGTGGGGATACTTATGGTTAAAAAGCTCCTCCATTGATATAGATGAATTCGCCCTTTCTTTGATAGATAGAGTTTTGCTAGCGATTGCCCAAATTATGCTCCGAAATAGAACCGTGGAAGAACGTAAACAAAATCAAGAAGAAGAAATTGTACGCTCCCTTTTAAAAGGAGATCATCTTTATTCATCGGACACCCAAAAATTTCTACCAGAACCAGCTCAAAATCTCAATTACCGATTGGTACTTATCCACTTTCAACAACCAAACCTCACAAAAGAGGAAGATTGGGAAGAAGTAAAGTTACAACAAACGATGATTATCCGCTCTCTTTTTAAAAGGGCTGGATTTATCCCTACAATGTCTATAAGTAGAAATGAAATTGCAGTGATTGCTTCCTTTTATAAACATAAAGAAGCAAACAAAGATACAGAGCGTTTCACAAACATCATTGAAGAAATGAAACAGATTCAAGAGAAAAATGTATTTAATGGTAACTCATGTACCTTTGGGATTAGTAATATCAAACATGATTATGTTCACTTGCCAACTAGCTATCGTGAATCTAAAACAGTTACTATTATTCAATCCATCAAGCTTCTCCAAACGTACTTTTTTGAAAAGATAGGCGTTTATCGCATTTTATTGGACAACCCGCAACAACATTTTTTAGAAGCATATATTCAAGAGTATTTAGGACCTATTTTAGATCATGATCAAGAGACAAAGAGTGAATTACTAGAGACTGTTTCTACGTACATTAATTGTTTAGGATCTAAAAAAGAGACCGCTGAACAACTATTTATCGTCAGACAGACGTTATATCATCGTCTAGATAAAATAGAGCAACTATTAGGTGAAGATTTTATGGAACCAATTAATCGGCAGGCCATTGAATTAGCATTGGCAGCATATAAATTCTTAAAGAAATCCGTTCATCATAAAGCTTTAAATAATAGCTTATTTGTTTAGATCAATTGCATCCTCATTTATAATGCATATCTGAATGGTGCAGGTTTTGAATTTGATTGTACACGGAATACTTTTAAATTAATCTTCAATCAGTGAGGGGCAATTCGCATAACCTCACTGATTGATAGATGCATGGACATATTATAAATTAGCAACTTACTGTCTCTAATATCCTAATCAACCTATGAACCAACTAATTCCAACACCGTTTGCAGGACCACATTAACCCCTCTTTCGCAATCTTCCCAGGAAGTTAACTCGTCTTCTGCATGACTTTTTCCATTCACACTTGGAACAAAAACCATCGCAGCTGGAAGATAAGTAGCAATAAACTGTGCATCGTGTCCTGCACCACTTGGCATGCGTTTATAAGAGTAATTTAGTGACTTACAGGATTTCTCTACGGATTCAACCAATTGATCATTGAACCACACCGTATCACGATCCCAAAGTTTGGTTGGCTTAACTTCACAGACTTCCTTGGATTCTGAATGAGATAACCCTTTTATAATATCCTCTACTTCTTTAATAACTGACGCTTCTTTATGACGTGCTTCTATGCTAAAAACAACTTTATTTGGAATAACCGTATGAATATTAGGGCTAACATTGACTCGACCTATCGTGTAGACCAACTCCGAATCCAATTTACTCATTTTATCTCGGATCTCATTAATTAGACTGTTAGTTGCGAATAGGGCGTCTTTCCGCATAGACATCGGTGTTGTACCCGCATGATCCGAATCACCTGTTACTTCAATTTCATAACAGCACATCCCTACAACACATTCTACGACCCCAATATCTAGAGATTCATTTTCCAATACAGGTCCTTGTTCAATATGGAGTTCAATAAGTCCAGTAGCCTCAACCAATCGATTTTCTTTTGCACCTTCAAATCCACTATCCTTTAATGCTTCTCCAAAGGTCAAACCATGTTCATCTGTGGATTGGAGCATTTTTCCTTTATCAAATTTCCCTGATATAACGCCCGATGCCATCATAGATGGTTCAAATCGAGCACCTTCTTCATTGGTGAAATTGGCAACAACAATTGGAATCTTCGGCTTTATATCATTATCAATCAATGTTTGTACGACCTCAAGACCGGTTAATACCCCGAGAACTCCATCAAACCGGCCTCCTTTTTTTACAGAATCAAGATGGGATCCAATAACGAGAGGTGGCTTATCATTCTCGATACCATCCAATCTGGCATACATATTTCCCATATCATCCCATTTCACTGTCAATCCTAACCCCTCGCAAAAACGTTTGAAGTGTTTTCTCACCCTTATATCTACCTCAGATAGAGCTAATCGTGTAACACCGTTATTCTCCGTTCTACCGTAATCTGCAAACTCGTCTACGATTTGTTTTAACCGTTCGCCATTTATCAGCATTTGTTGTTTTTCCATTTTTTTCACCCTTTTCTTATTAATTTTTCTGTAATTGATTCTTAATCAAAATTGTCGCAACATATTTTCTGCTATTGGCATTCTTTAATAGAATCGATTGTTTATCTGTTGGGTCACCTATTTTCGCAAACTCAACGATATCTCCTTCTAACGAACCTTCGATGTAATGAATGGTATAACTATCTTTGATAAACGCATCAATTTTTACTTTTTCGTCCATAAACTCCTCATACGTTGCCATATCATCTTCTCCCTTCAACATGATGGTTTCTCTCAAATTTATTAAACTACCTCATGAGTAGAATTCGCTTCCTCGTTGTTTTCAATTGTCCAATCTCTACCAACAGTAATTCCTAAGTATTCTTCATCACTTGGATTTTTTATTTCTGCCTGTGGGTACTTATTAAAATACCAATATTTAGCCAACACATAGTAAACACCTGCAGCCACTACAAAACCAATAATGAATGAATAAGTCATAAATAACGTAGCAATGACTCCACCAACGGCCCAGGAGATAAATCCAACAACATTTATACCTTTCGAATACTGATACTGACCTTTATTTTTGTATAAATCCGGTACATTGACTCGACGTTTTCGTAATAAATAGTAATCCGCAAAAAGAATACCACTTACAGACGATAAAATCGCCCCGATAATTAACAGTACCTGAGTCAGAACTTCATAGACACTCCACGGCTGAATAACACTGCCGATTATACCGACGACAAATACAGAAATAGCATTTGAAACCTTAGGACCAAATACATTTGAAAATACCGCAGCTGCTGGTAAGATGTTTGCAGCTGTGTTGGTAGACCATTGAGTTAAGACAATCATGAGTAAAAGCATCGCAAGCATCCATCCTGAGGCGGTGTCTTGCAAGGCTGTAACTGGATTAGATGTTCCAGAAACAATAAATGCTGCAGCTCCGATCATAATCATAAATGCTTCAGTTAACGGAAGGGCGATTAGACTTCCAATGACTGTTGTTTTATTGCGCTTGAACCAATTCCGTTCATACTTCGGAGCTTTAAAATGCCTTGAGATTGTTGGAATGTCACATCCAAGTGTTGCCCAATATCCCATATTTGCAAATATGACGACCATGAAAGCAGTTATGGCTGCACCGCCCGTAACTGGACTAGATACCCACGACCATACATTTTCTCCCTGCGCATTAATTTCTCCCGTTAAGTTTTGATAGATAATGAGAGAGAAAATAACGATAAGTGGTGCTGATATGTCAGCAAAACGTTCGATCCATTTAATCCCCGAAGCTGTATTGATTAATTGAAATAGCGCAAAAACGATATAGCATAAGAGCCAATTATCGAAGCCAGCAACCATTGTATTAATGATGGCGTTGATCGCAGTAGCACCAAAATAAGTGTTAATCCCGAACCAAAATGAAGCCGTAATCGCTCTCGTTAACGAAGGGATATGCGTACCGACGATTCCAAATGGTGCTCTCATATAAACCGGAAAAGCTAAGCCATGCTCTACACCAATATCACCAATAAGAGATATAAAGCCCCCAATTGCAATACACCCGACTAATGTGGCAAGTACCACCCAAGAAAGTGGAATTTCTTGTATTCCTGCAGCTCCTATATCAAATGTAGCTAAAAGAATGGCCATCCCGACCCACATTGCAAAAAAACCAAGTACACCAATGGTTTTCTTCTCATGATGGATCGGAAGCAAATCCGGTGATTTTAAATATGAATGCTTCTTTGTTTTTTTCTGCATCAAGAGCACCTCCCTTTTTTGTATTTTCCTTTTTGATTTTCATTAAAGACTGGATAAAAAAGAATGCTGCTTCATTGATGAATCAATCAAGCAGCTATACATTCATGATAGTAATTTTTATTTTATTGCCACATTCTCTTTTTGAATCGTTTTATTGAACGTGGAGCGTTTCAAGAAATTACCCATACCTGGCTTCCCTACAAATTGCTTATCTTTGATGACATATTCACCACGAGATAATACAGAGACTGGCTCCCCAGTCACTTTCATTCCTTCTAGCGCATTGTAGTCGACTGCCATATGATGCGTCTCTGCTGAAATAAAGCGCTCCGCATCTGGATCAAAAAGAACAATATCGGCATCGCTTCCTGGCGCAATTGTTCCTTTTTGAGGAAATAGACCAAATAACTTAGCAGCCTGGGTAGAAACCATATCAACAAATTGATTTAATGAGATACGACCTTTTTTGACTCCTTCTGAGAAGAGAACACTAAAACGGTCCTCTACAAATGGTCCACCATTTGGTATTTTTGTGAAATCATCTTTACCTAAATCTTTTTGTCCATTAAAGTCAAAAGAACAATGATCAGACCCAATTGTTTGTAATTGCCCGCTCTTCAATGCATTCCAAAGTACATCCTGATTGGACTTGTCACGTAACGGTGGCGACCAAACGTATTTTGCTCCTTCAAAGTTTTCTTTTTCCATATAGGATTGATCGAGCACAAGGTATTGCGGGCAGGTCTCCCCAAATACACGGAATCCTTTACTGCGCGCATCAGCAATTTGATCCACCGCTTCTTTACACGTTACATGCACGACATATAATTGTGCATCAGCAAGCGCCGTTAATTTCGCTGCACGTCCGGTTGCCTCTCCCTCTAGCTCTGGTGGACGAGTTAACGCATGATATATTGGATCGGTATTTCCTTGTTCAAGAGCTTCTTTTGTCAAATGTTCAATGACATCCCCATTCTCCGCATGCACCATAACTAGTCCGCCATTATCTCTAGCAGTTGTTAACGTTTGGAATAAGGTCTCATCATCAGCTTGGAAGACATTTTTATAAGCCATAAATACTTTAAATGACGTTACCCCTTCTTCTTCTATAACACTCGGAATCTCTTTAAGGACATTTTCGCTAGCTTCCACAATTTGCAAGTGGAAACCATAATCAATCACACTGCGTTCATCCGATTTTTCATGCCACTTATCAAGCGCACTCTTTAGAGTCTTTCCTTTTTCCGTTAAACAAAAGTCAATAATGGTTGTTGTTCCTCCATGGGCAGCTGCAATTGTTCCTGTTTCAAAATTATCCTTTGTTGTCGTACCTCCGAATGGCATATCCATATGTGTATGTGGATCAATTCCACCTGGGAAGACATATTGTCCAGTTGCATCAATTACTTCTGCATACACATCACTTAAATCATTTCCAATCGCTTTTATCTTCCCATCTTCAATCAAAATATCCGCCTGATACGTATCTGCCGCAGTCACAATCGTTCCATTCTTAATAATCTTCTTCATTCCTAATTCCTCCTCTTTTAAACTTTTTAGGAATTTCTTTGAAGCATACTTATTGCTGATTCCCGATCGTTCCATGACATTGCCGGTTCTGTTGCAGTAAGATTAACCATATCGATAGCCCCATCAACTGGACAAACGATAGAACATAGATTACAACCAACACAGTCATCCTCACGTACTTGTAGATAGTCGTTCCCATCTCCATCCTTCAGCATATCGATGCATTGGTGCGAAGTATCTTCACATGCAATATGACACTTATTACAATTAATGCAAATATCATTATTAATACGAGCAACAACCTTCGTATTTAAATCCAAATTACTCCAATCGGTATATTTATCCACGGAAGCACCGACAATCTCACTCAGACTCTCGATCCCTTTTTCATCTAAATAATTCGATAGTCCTTCCGTTAGATCATCTATAATACGAAAACCATGATGCATGGCAGCAGTACAGATTTGTACACCACCTGCACCCATTAGCATAAACTCAACCGTATCTTGCCAGGTCGAAACTCCGCCTATTCCAGATATCGGGATATTAATTTCCGGATTTCGGGCACTTTCTCCAATCATGTTTAAAGCAATTGGTTTTACAGCTGGTCCACAGTAACCACCATGAGCTCCCTTGCCATTTACATTTGGTACCGTATCCCATGTATCCAGATCGACACCAATTAAACTATTAATCGTATTAATCATACTTATCGCATCTGCACCGCCACGAACGGCAGCTTTAGCTGTCTCTCTGATATCTGTAATATTCGGCGTTAATTTCGTAATGACAGGTACAGTAGCTGCTTCTTTGGCAAATCGAGTTGTCATCTCGACTAAATCCGGATGCTGACCAATTGCAGAACCCATCCCTCGTTCCGACATACCATGTGGGCAACCGAGATTTAATTCAATCCCATCGACCCCCACTTCTTCTACCTTTTTGACAATTTCATACCATTTCTCTCGTTTTGGTTCTACCATTAATGAAGCAATAATTACTCGGTCAGGATACATTTGTTTAGTTTCATAGATTTCTTTTAAATTAACTTCCAACGGTCGATCCGAAATAAGCTCAATATTATTAAATCCGGCAACTCTCTGGCCGTTAAAATGCGTGGCCGCAAAGCGTGAAGTAACATTTAATATAGGTTCTCCTAATGTTTTCCATACAGCTCCGCCCCAACCTGCTTCAAACGCTCGTTGTACTTGATAGCCTGTGTTTGTAGGTGGCGCAGAAGCAAGCCAGTACGGATTCGGCGACTCTATACCAGCAAAATTAATACTTATATCAGCCATGATTCATCATCCTCCTCCTGTTATGCACTCTCGATTTTTTCTTGAAAACGTTGATGAATTGCTAACGCAGTTTCTTTTCCTTGTTGAGCAGCAGAAACTACCATTGCTTCGCCTACTCCTTTACCAAAGATGACATCTCCTGCTGCATAAACTTTTGGATTACTCGTAATAAATGTCTCTGGATCTGCCTTTACCACTCCACTTGCATGTTCTAAACCGAAACTCTCAATCATCTGAACATGTCTGTTTTGTCCAATTCCTTTTACAATAATATCGACATCCATAAGAAACTCCGATCCAGGAACCTCGACCGGTCGAGCTCTCCCATCATCTCCTGCTTCTTGCAGCTCCATTCGAACGCATTCTAATTGACAGATATGCCCATCACTATCTCCAATCAATCGTTTTGGAGTCGTCAACCATCTGAATTCTACACCTTCTTGCTTTGCAAAATCATATTCAAAATCATAGGCAGTCATTTCCGCTTCTGTACGACGATATAAGATTTTTACATTTTCAGCTCCAAGTCGTACGGATGTTGTTGCCCCATCAATCGCGGTATTTCCAGCTCCAATAACCGCCACACGTTTATTGATAAACTCTTCTTCGTAGTTTCCATGCTTTGTTCGTTCCACTAGATCAATGGCATCATAAATACCATCGAGTTCTTCACCTTCGATCTCCAACTTCGGTACTTCTGCCATACCAACAGCAAGTACAACTGAATCATAATTCTCAACTAAATCTTCAGCAAAAATATCTTTGCCGATTTCCGTATTTGTTCGGATCTCGACACCTAGGTTTTTCACTTGCTCCACTTCCCAAAGAGAAACTTCTTTTGGTAGACGAAACGGCACAATCCCAAATGTATCTAGTCCGCCAGCTTCACTACGCTTCTCAAAAATGGTAATTTCATAACCTAAACGAGCTAACTCCCGTGCTGCGGAAAGTCCTGCTGGCCCACTTCCAACTATAGCAATACGCTTTCCATTCTTTTTACCTGCTTTAAATAACTCTACTTCGTTTTTTATTGCCCAATCCGTCGCATAACGCTGCAAATCACCAATTGGAATTGGATTGGTTGAATGATTTAATACACAAGCTCCTTCACAGAGTTCCTCTGTCGGACAAACACGAGCACAACTAGCACCTACCGGATTGGATTCCATAATGGTCGTCGCTGAGCCCTTCATATTTCCTGATGCGATCTTTTTAATAAACGTTGGAATATCAATGCCTGTTGGACATGCCGTAATACAAGGTGCGTCGTAACAGTAGAGACATCGATTTGCTTCATCTAAAGCTTCTTGCTGATTAAAACTCGGTTTGGCTTCCATAAAGTTTTCATGGGTAGAATTAACGGTGTTAAGATGCTTCAATAAATTACTCAATGATAAACCTCCTTCATTAGGGTAAACACATTAATGTGAGAAAAAATGACATGTTTTTAAAATCACCAAAAATCTTTAATTCATTTTAAATGAAGTGAAATACTTGAAATGACACTAACTAGTGCAATAATGAAGAACAAGTGAGTAATATAGTTAAGAAAATTCTAACTATAATATTCTATTATAAAATGCATACAGTTTACTAACATTGGACAAAAAGTTAAACCTTCACCTTATTTATTATCCATAATGTAAACATATTATGTTAGATTACCTAACATATAAATGCATAAAATGATGTGTGAAAAAAAGTGAGGATATAAAAAAAGAAGCGTTCAACCCGATCAAATTGGATTAAACGCTTCTTTCGCATACAGCTGATCCCACTATTTCTAGTAGTCGCATACCCTTCACCAACTATACAAACTGTCTCCTCATAATCAAAAAATAGTCGGACATACATCCGACCATTTTTTACAATCTCAATATTAAACCGTTTTCTTTTCAAGGTATTTATTTTCCCCTAGCTTTTCAATTTCCTCAAGAGAACGACCACGAGTTTCAGGTACACATAGCCGAACAAATAGTACACCTAGTAGACAAATCGCCCCAAAAATTGCGAAAACTGCTTCTTGTGCCATTGAAGCAACCATAATTGGGAATAATAGTCCAACCAAGAAAGAACCAATCCAATTAAACGATGAAGCTAACCCTGATGATCGTCCTCGAATGATTAGTGGGAAGATCTCTCCTACTATTACCCATGTTAAAGGAGCCCATGTAAACGAATAAAAAGCAACATAGATACTTAAAAATACAACTATCATCATCGGACTTGCATTCGGGATTACAAGATTTAGTATTGCCGGTAAAACAAACGATAATCCCATAACCGTTCCACCAAGTGTTAATAACGTACGTCGATTAAATTTGTCTGCAATGAGTAGAAACAGTAGTGAACCTAGCACTAGAATTACTCCTTGAATAATTGGCCACATGAGAGCTGAACTTGCCGCATTCCCGGTCGCATTCTCTACAATTAGTGGGATGTAATAAAAAATAGCGTTTGCACCTTGGAATTGTTGAAAAGCAGCTACTCCTAAGCCGGCAATTACTAGATAACGATATTTTCCGCTAAACAGTGTACCCCAAGATGTTTTTTGACTTGCTTTCGCTTCCATCTTAGAAGTTTCTTTAATTTTAGAAATTTCACTTTCGATATTTTGTTTAGGACGAATATAACTTAACACTTTACGTGCTTCATCAATTTTATTATTTTTAATTAGAAAACGAGGTGATTCTGGTAATCTTAATACCCCGAAAAATAGAATTAATGCTGGTACTGCTGCCAAACTAAGCATTAAACGCCAAGCCATCGTTTCCGGCAAATCTTTCAATGCAAATGCTACAATATATGACAATAACATTCCTGAAACAATCATCGTTTGATTAATTCCTGATAAACGTCCACGTAGACGTGCAGGCGCCATTTCAGACATATATGCTGGTACTAAAGCGGAAGCAGCTCCAACAGCAAGTCCTAATATAACGCGCGAAACTATCATAAATAAAATGCCATTATGAGGAGATATCCCCGCCATTATCGAACCTAACGCAAATATGATAGAAGCTATTAAAATCATTTTACGCCTTCCTATACGGTCAGATATTTGACCAGACAGCGCACCTCCGAAGATTGCACCCAGCATTAACGAAGATGTAATCCACCCTATCGCAGTAGGATCGTTTTGAAGATTCCAATCACTTTGTAGAAAAGGTAAAGCACCTGTCATAACACCAATATCATAACCAAAGAGAATACCGCCAAAAGCTCCAAAAAAATAAATGAACTTACTTGATATTTTCTTTTCTTGAATCATAATTATTCACTCCTATAATGCTTAAACTCAGATGTCTTGTTAATAAACCGCTAACAAAATTAAAGATAATCTATTTTCGATCATTAAACGCTTTCATATTTTCTGTGAATATGATTTTGCTGTTCACTATCTAAGTTGCATTTATTTTTTTAACATCAACATACTATATTTCACCCAAGGAAGGGGTACTTCCCTGGATGTGATTTATCATTATTTAATTACCGTATAATCTAAACCTACAAGTTTAGCATAAGACACCACTTGATCTGTCGTTAAATTTAATGAAACAACCGTATGATGACCTCCACCATTTTCGATCCATGCCTTCACTCCATCTTGGAAATTCGGTTTCACTTCCCAAAGCACACGAGCTACTGGCAGGTTAGGGGCAGGGATTGTTGGTTCAAACGCTGTAACTTCATTAATAAGAAGTTTAAAATGCGTACCAAAGTCAGCCATTGAAACAACGACACCTTCTCCAGCTTTCCCATCAAATACGAGTCTAGCAGGATCTTCACGATCACCAATCCCTAGAGGAAAAACAGTAATTTTCGGTTTAGTAGATGCTAAAGTTGGATCTACCTCAAGCATATGTGATTGAAGAATCGCCTCTTTACCTTCAGCTAACTCATACGTGTAATCTTCCATAAAACCTGTGGATTGATTATGACTCATTACTTTTAATAAACGATCAAGAGCTGCCGTTTTCCAATCACCTTCACCAGCAAATCCATAGCCCTGTCCCATCAATCGTTAAACTGCAAGTCCAGGAAGTTGCTTCATCCCATATAAATCTTCAAAGTTAGATGTGAAAGCATTGTATCCACCATCATCTAGAAAACGTTTTATGGCAATTTCGTAACTTGCTTGGACTCTGACACTCGCCTCCCAATTTTCTTTACTATAATTCCCATAATCAAATTCATAACTATCTTTATACTCTGCTAATAATGCATCAATTTCTTCTTCCTTCACAGTATTGACATACTCTACTAAATCGCCAATTGCAAAGTAATCAACTGTCCAGCCAAACTGAATTTGCGCTTCAATTTTATCTCCATCGGTAACCGCAACATTACGCATATTATCGCCGAATCGAGCAACTTTAATATTGAAACTTTCATTATATGCTGCTGCAACATCCATCCATTCTGCAATTTGACGTTGCACTTCAGATTTACCCCAATAACCGACTACAATTTTATTTTGCTTATTTAATCTTGCATTGATAAATCCATACTCACGATCTCCGTGTGCTGATTGATTTAAATTCATGAAATCCATATCAATGGTGTCCCATGGAATACTTTCATTAAACTGTGTCGCTAAATGGAGTAAAGGTTTTTGTAATAGTTTTGTTCCACGAATCCACATTTTTGCAGGTGAAAATGTATGCATCCATGTAATGACACCCGCAACCTCATCACGGTAGTTCACTTCTTTCATCACATTTGTGATTTGATCGGCATTAATAGCTAAATCTTTTAAAATAATTGGATACGGTAAAATACCACTTTCATTTAATGCATCCGAAATTGTTTGCGCCTGCGCTTTCACCTCTTGTAAAGCTTCTTCTCCGTATAATTGTTGAGAACCAACGATGAACCAAAATTCTTTTTCTTTTATCGTTAACATATTCATCCTCTTTTCGTAGTTTAATTGTTTCTCTCTATTATTTTTGTCCGTAGTAAGAATCCTCACCATGCTTACGTAAATAGTGTTTATCTAAAATCCGATTCGGCAATTCCGGTGCAAATCGATTTAATTCGCGTGCAAACAAATTCATTTTTGCCACTTCTTCTAGTACCACGCTATTCACAACTGCTGATTGAACATCTTTTCCCCAAGTAAATGGTGCATGCCCGTGTAGTAAAACACCTGGGATTGCTAGAACATCTAGACCACGTTCTTCAAAAGTTTCAATAATTACACGTCCTGTTTCAGCCTCATACCCACGGTCAATCTCTTCTTGAGTCAAAAATCGGGCACAAGGTACCGCACCATAAAACGTATCTGCGTGTGTAGTACCCATCACAGGTACATCCAGACCTGCTTGAGCCCAAATAGTTGCCCATGTGGAATGCGTGTGAACAATTCCTCCAATTTCAGGGAAACGCTTGTAAAGTACTGCGTGAGTTGCTGTATCTGAGGAAGGATTTAATTTCCCTTCGACAACTTTTCCGTCTAAATCAACAACAACCATATCGCTCGGTTTCATCGTTTCATAATCTACACCACTAGGTTTAATGACAAACAAGTCACTTTCACGATCAAAGGCACTAGCATTACCCCATGTATATTTAACAAGACCTTGTTTAGGTAAGTCTAAATTCGCTTGAAAAACTTCTTCTTTTAACTGTTCTAACATGTTCACTCCTCCTACTTTATTTATTCAATAAAATTATCTACTGCAGCTTCTTCTATGGCTAAACCTTTTTTATAACGTTTCATAAATTTTTCAAAGCCTTCCACGTCTAATCCATCAGGATAAATTTCTTTCGCAGATGCATTTTCAAAGACTTTCGCATCAAGGAATTCTTCTAAACTCTCATTTTGTTGTCTATTTCTCATATAAGAAGCTAGAATCGCAACTCCCCATGCACCACCATCTTCAGCTGTTTCCATAACAGAAACTGGAACATTCATAGCAGCAGATACAATCTTCTGTCCGGCTAATGGCGTTTTAAATAAGCCACCGTGTGCTAGGATGGAATCAATTGATACCTTTTCCTCTTTCGTCAAAATATCCATTCCAATTTTCAAAGCACCAAAAGCTGTAAACAGGTGCGTCCGCATAAAGTTTGCTAGATTAAAATTACTTTCTGGAGAGCGAACAAATAACGGTCGCCCTTTTTCAATCCCTGTAATATTCTCCCCAGAAAGGTATCCATAACTAAGTAATCCCCCACCATCTGGATCCGCTTTCATCGCTTCCCCTAACATTACTTCAAATAATTGATCTGTATTAACGGTCTGCCCCATTGCTTCATAAAATTCTCGGAACAAACCAATCCACGCATTAAGATCACTTGAACAATTATTCGCATGAACCATGGCAACTGGACTACCATTTGGAGTCGTCACCATATCAATTTCTGGGTAAACATTCTCAAGATCGTTTTCCAATACAATCATGGCAAAAACGGAAGTTCCTACAGAGACATTTCCTGTTCGCTTTCTAACGCTATTCGTAGCTACCATCCCTGTACCCGCGTCACCTTCTGGAGGACAGAATGGAATTCCAGGTTGCAGATTCTTTGATCTATCAAGAATTTCTGCTCCAACTAGAGTTAGTTTACCTGCTTCTTCTCCCCCGTTAAGAACAGTAGGTAGAATGTCATTCAATTCCCACGGATATTGTTCACTACTAATTTTTTTATTAAATAATTCCATCATTGACTGATCGTAGTTCTTCGTTGATTTGTCTATTGGAAACATTCCGGAAGCATCACCAATTCCAATCACTTTTTCTCCAGTCAATAACCAATGAATAAAACCAGATAACGTCGTAATTAAGTCAATACGTGGAAGATGCTTTTCCTCATTTAATATCGCTTGATAAAGATGCGCAACACTCCATCTTTCTGGAATATTGAAATGGAATAAATCCGTTAGTTCCTTTGCTGCAACAGTTGTTGTTGCATTGCGCCATGTTCTGAATGGCACTAAAAGTTCTCCAGTTTTATCAAATGCCATGTATCCATGCATCATCGCAGATACTCCAACAGAACCAATCGTACGAATAGTTATACCATAATCTCGCTCTACATTTTGTTTCATTTCACTATAAGCTGACTGCAGTCCTGTAACAATATCAACTAAGTTGTACGTCCAAAAACCATTTTCTAAATTGTTTTCCCATTCAAAACTACCAGAAGCTATTGTTTCAAATTCGTTATCTATCAAAACCGCTTTTATCCGAGTAGAACCAAATTCGATGCCGAGTGACGTTTTACCTTCGACAATCAACTCTTTGATTTGTGCTTGATTTGTCTTCAAGTTAATCCCCTCTCTGATAGCGTCTTTATTAATTAGTAATAATTATGCGCTTTCTTTTTCATTCATGTAATGGTTTACATTAATTAAATATAGTTTAAAACTTGTGCGTACATTTGTCAAACCAAAATAAATACATACGCACAAGTTGTTTAATGGATTTATTATCTCTAGCAAAAAGCAATTCTCTTAAACTACTTTGTTACATCAAGAGATACTAATCTTCTTTTCAATACTTAAAAACTATGTCAAAATATGTACATACAATTTTTTTGATAGGACGTTCGGGCACGAACAAGAAGGAAGTGACATTCATGAAACCTAAATATCAAGTCATCATAGACGATATGAAAAGTAAAATCCTTTCGGGAGAATACCGTGTATTGGAAAAAATACCTACAGAATCTGCCTTGCAACTTCAATATAATGTAAGTCGTCATACTGTTCGTAAAGCTATTCTAGAATTATCTAATGAAGGGTTTTTACGAAGTGAAAAAGGATCCGGCACTTATGTAAGTAACCTTTATCAATCTAAATTTAGTGGAAATAACAGTAACAAAAAAACAATTGGTGTAATCACTACCTACATCTCTGACTATATTTTTCCATCGATTATTCGAGGAATTGAACGAAGATTAAATGAGGATAATTATTCTTTACTGTTAGCTAGTACAAACAATGATGTTGAACAGGAAAAAAAAGCCTTAGAGATGATGTTATCTTATGGAGTAGATGGTTTAATTGTTGAACCAACGAAGAGTAATTTATATAACCCAAATATAGCCTACTATTTATTATTTATGGAACAAGACATTCCTTTCATTATGATTAATGCTTATTATGAAGAATTAGATGTACCATTTTTACGTTTAGATGATGTAAAGTCCAGTTATCTCGCAACCAAAGAGTTGATATCAAAAGGACATAGACAGATTGGCCTGATTTCAAAAGAAGATGATTTACAAGGAAAGTACCGGATGAAGGGTTATATTAAAGCTGTTGGAGAGGCCAAATTGCGTTTTCAACCTGAAAATGTGTTCTCTTATAATACGGAAACAAAAGCAAATTTATCCAATGCCTTGAAAGATTTTATTACTGAGAATAAAGATCTTCTAACTGCAATTGTATGCTATAACGATGAAGTTGGTTTAGTTGTGGCCAATATATGTAAACAGCTCGGAATATCCATCCCAGAGGAATTATCCATTATTGGACAGGATAATTCCTATATTGCTCAAAATGCGAATATCAAACTTACCACCTTGACGCATCCCCAAGAACAAATGGGAAATGATGCAGCAGACTGGGTAATAAAGAAATTACAAGGAAAAAGAGACTTACCTAACGAGCATTATTATCAACCAAAATTAATTAAAGGGGAGACTGTGAAAGAACTAGAGGAATAAAAGCGAAACTCATTTAGTGGGGGCTTTCTTCCTCCACTGAATGTTATTCCTGAAGAGGAGTGAGATTTAGCAATAGAAACCTAAAAGAACAAATGAAGAAATCAAACATAATTTGAAATGTTTCTATAAACTCAGTAAATTTTTTTATTCTTCAAGGTAGTTTCTTCTATATGACCCGCTATTCTTAATCAAACACTCCTTGTCTATTCAGACTTAATTGAATCCTCAACCAGTATCTATTAAAATACTCGTATACAAAGTTAAGGAGATTGGTAATATTGATTTACGACATTGCAATTATTGGAGCAGGATCAATGGGTTTATCGGCAGGATATTATCTTTCAAAAGCTGGAAAGACGGTAGCACTTATTGATGCAGATAATCCACCCCATACAGAAGGTTCGCACCACGGAGAAACACGAATTATACGACATGCATATGGCGAAGGAGATGTTTACGTCCCATTAGCATTACGTTCACAGAAATTATGGTATGGATTAGAAGAAGCTTCCAATCGGAACATTTTTCATAAAACTGGAGTATTAAATATTGGACCGGAGAGTTCTCAATTTTTACAGAATGTAATTCAGTCTATTGAAAAATATAATTTACAAGCTGAGATTCTATCTGCACATGAGATAAATAATAGGTGGACAGGTTATCAGTTACCGAATCACTTAAAAGGGGTTTATGAAATTAATTCTGGAGTGTTAATGAGTGAAATTGCCCTTCAGACTTATCGAGACCTAGCTACATCACTCGGCGCTTCATTTTATACAAATGCACGTATTCAACGTTTGGATGTAACAAATCAACACGTAATGATTCAATTATCTAGTAATACGATTAAAGCAAAGCAACTAATCATAACTGCTGGGAAAGGGACGAATCAAATTCTGTCCTTACTTGGATATGAGCTTCCATTATTCCCAATTCGAAAAACGTTCTCGTGGTTCGAAGCAGCTGAATCTATTTATCATTCTAATTACTTTCCAGCTTGGTCTTTTGCTGATGGAAACGAAACATACTACGGCTTCCCTAGTATTGATAAAGCTGGTATAAAAGTTGGCAGACATGACGGTGGCCAACCTGTGAAGGCAAATGAAACCTTGAGAACATTTGGTACATATCCCGAAGACGAACAAGATGTCAGCCGATTTGTTCATCGTTATATGTCTCCTGAATTACAGCACAAACAAGGAAAAGTTTGCACTTATACGAATACACCCGACGGCGATTTCATCATAGATCGACTTCCAAATTATCAACATATACTAGTCGCTTGTGGATTCTCTGGTCACGGATTTAAATTTAGTAGCGGAGTCGGGGAATTATTGAGTCAATTAGCTATTCAAGGAGAAACTACTTTGGACATATCCCACTTTTCTTTAAATAGATTCGCATGAATTAAAATAAACAAGGAACGTGGGCAATGACGGTTCCTTGTTTATTTTATGATAGGCTTAAACCCCTCTTTTGTTCCCCCACAAATATGTATGTAATTGCGGTAAAACCCGAACATCCTTCAGTACTTTATTTTCCATCACTAGATCGATCAAGTTCTCATATTTCTCCAACAGGTCGGATAATAATCTTTTATTTTCACTCGCTTCCACATTATCATTTCCTACCTGCAGAAATAATGCAACAGATGGATATCTTACATGTATTTGTTCTGCGTAGGTCAAATCCTCTTCATCAAAAATAACAACTTTCAAACTAAAATGCCCTTTTTGTTCGTTATGTAATTTCTCAATGATGAAATCGAGCGTAGTAAAATTAGTTTCCATTCCTGAGCTGGGAGGTTTGGGAGACAATGTTAGATCATCTACTTTCGTAAACCAAGTTTGCCATCTACTTCCCTGTGTTTCCAGGGCAACTTCTATTTGATGTTCATGCAATAAATCGACCAAACCATCTATTTGCTTCAATAATGCAGGGTTGCCACCGGAGATCGTCACATGACCAAATTTGTTGCCTCCTATGTCTGTTAAAGAATTAAAAATTTCCGCTGGTTCCATCATTTGAATCGATTCTTTTTCCGATCCATCCCACGTAAATTTAGAATCACACCAAGAACAGGAGTAATCACAACCCGCTGTACGCACAAACATCGTTTTTCTACCTATGACCATACCTTCTCCTTGAATAGTAGGCCCGAATATCTCCAAAACAGGTATTTTCATATTGAATTCTCCCCTCTTGGACGATAAATGCAGTAACTTGTTGGGGTTTCTCGTAAATAAACTTGTATACACTTCGGCTTATTTTGCAATCCATTTAAATAATCCTGAATGATTTCATATATTTTACGAGCAACTACTTCTGTAGTTGGAAAGTCAACAGCTTGCCCATCTGAAAAGGAAGAATCATAATTGATTACTCCATGATCAAAACGTTTATGAATCAAATTCTTAATCTGTTTAAAATTTACTAAAAAACCAGTTTCATCAAGTTCATCTCCAACAACCGTTATATTCGTAAAATACGTGTGTCCATGCATTTGTTGACATTTCCCTGCTTGATCATGTGGAATATAATGTGCTGCAGAAAAATGAAAATCTTTATTTAGTTCATATGCATAAGAATGAGGAGTAACGGGATATATTTGTTGCATCATATCAACGTCCACCTCATTCTTTTTATAACATTAGAAACTTTCGGCTTTTGAAACATATTATTTCCCCTCTCTTTGTTTCATAAATGAATCCACCCCATATAAAAAAGAAGAAGTAATTAATGTTTCCAGGTGATTGACCGTATACTTTTTTTCACACGGCCCACACAACCAAAAAAACAACACAAAGAAGCGTGTTGTTTATCTCCTTAGTTTTTTATAGAGGGATTTAAATCGCGAACCTCTCCTGCAACAAAGCAGTATTCTATTTTATTCACAACGTAAGATTAACATAATTCTGCTTGAAAATATAGATAAGTCATTGAATAATTTCAAATCTAATGTTCAAATTCCTAACATAGTTACAGTCATTTTTAAACAAGATAAGCAAAGAAAAAAATTTAACTCTTCCTTTCATTTATGTACACCACTCAATATTTGTGAATTTTTCAATAAGTTCCGTTATTTGCTGCGCACAATTATAAACGGTATAATCTTTTACAATCATTCAGATAGCTATGGTTACTTTGAAAGGAGAAAAAGCATGGGACATGTTTGCAATAGAGATTTCAACTGTGAAAAAGAATTAACATTAGCAGTAATTGGCGGTAAATGGAAAATGCTAATTCTTTGGTATTTAGGAACAGAAGGAACGAAGCGATTTAACGAATTAAAATCACTCATGCCTAATATTACGCAGCGCATGCTCGTAAATCAGCTTCGAGAATTAGAATCTGACTTTATTGTTCATCGTGAAGTTTATCCAGTCGTACCTCCGAAAGTAGAATATTCACTGACAGACCGTGGAGAGACATTAATGCCGATATTAGAAGCAATGTATGATTGGGGAAAAGATTACAAGGTTTTTTTAGAAGACCATCTAAATCATTCAAAACAAGAAAGCACAACGAATAACTTATAATTGCGACTGAACCTATATGGTGTCTTTTCAACAAGTAATACCACTTCTTACAGTATACTTTTTGTTACTATATGAGTTTAAAGTGCGTACTTTCGTTTATGATAGTTAGAATTTATAATGAACATCATACTTTAAATTAACTAAAGAAAGGGAGATTTCAACATGAAATTACAACTAGCATTAGATCTTGTCAACATCCCAGAAGCAATTGAATTAGTAAAGGAAGTTGAATCATATATTGATGTCGTAGAAATTGGCACACCTGTCGTTATTAATGAGGGACTTAAAGCAGTAAAAGAAATGAAAGCCGCATTTCCGAACTTAACAGTATTAGCTGACCTCAAGATTATGGATGCAGCTGGATATGAAGTAAGTCAGGCTTCTCAAGCAGGAGCTGATATTATTACAATTCTCGGTACAGCCGAAGATCAGTCCATCGAAGGTGCTGTAGAAGAAGCAAAAAAACATAACAAAAAGATACTTGTGGATATGATTGCTGTAAAAGATATTGAAACACGTGCAAAAGAATTAGATGAACTAGGCGTGGATTATATTTGTGTGCACACTGGCTATGATTTGCAGGCGGTTGGTAAGAACTCTTTTGAAGATCTTGCAACTATTAAAAGTGTTGTTAAACAAGCTCAAACAGCAATCGCAGGTGGAATCAAGCAAGAAACACTTCCAGAAGTAATTAAACAACAACCAGACCTTATCATTGTAGGTGGCGGAATCACAAGCAAAGAAGATAAACAATCCGTTGCTCGTGAAATGAAGAAATTAATCCAATTAGGATAGTGATACAGTGATGAAAACAACACAGTATGCATATGAGATCGTACAGGAATTAACCCAGTCACTTGAGCTAATCTCTGATCATCAAGCAGAGAAATTAATAGACAGTATTTCAGCGTCCAATAAAATTTTTGTTGCTGGGGCTGGAAGATCTGGCTTTATGGGAAAATCTTTTGTGATGAGAATGATGCATATGGGAATTGACGCATATGCAGTGGGCGAAACAGTAACTGCTAATTTAGAAGAAGACGACCTGTTGATCATCGGATCAGGATCAGGAGAAACAAAAACCTTAGTTTCTATTGCTGAAAAAGCAAAAATTCTAGGAGGTACTGTCGCAGTAATAACTACTGCACCGGAATCCACAATTGGAAAGTTAGCAGATATTGTTGTTCAATTACCCGGAGCTACAAAAGACCACACAGAAAGCAACTTCAACACAATTCAACCAATGGGATCCCTTTTCGAGCAAACCATGTTGGTATTCTATGATGCTCTGATCTTACGGTTTATGAACAAAAAAGGATTAGATTCTCAGACTATGTACGGCAAGCACGCAAATCTCGAATAATTCACAGAGAGTAGTTATATGGTTAATCACAAAAAAATAAATCATATTTTGGGATTAACTACGTAAATCTGCTTGCTAGTTAGCCCTGGTTTGCTATTAAATGCAAACTAGGGCATTTTGTTTACCTCCCCATCTATATGTTTATTTTCGGTTTTGGATTTAACTTTGTGCTGTTTATTTTGGATTTCTAAAGAATTCGAGCTTTTAGAAACGATCTATTCACTACTTTCTTGGGATTATAAAGATTTTTTCGTTTTTAGAAACCTTCTATTCACTACTTTCTTTGAATTCTGAAGCTTTTTTCGTTTTTAGAGCCCTTCTATTCACTACTTTCTTCAGGTTCTAAAGCTTTTTTCGTTTTTAGAAGCCTTCTATTCACTACTTTCCTCGGATTCTGAAGCTTTTTTCGTTTTTAGAGCCCTTCTATTCACTACTTTCTTCGGGTTATAAAGTTTTTTTTCGTCTTTAGAGACACCCTATTCACTACTTTCTTCGGGTTATAAAGAAATTATGGTTTTTACAACGAAGCTATATTATAAATTTATACCCAATCTTATAAAATTACTTATTTTTACTTATTTATAATTACAAACACTTATTTTTGTTGTATAATTACTTAAAAGGAGGAGATTTCTTTGTATCAAGAAGAAAGATTGTTATCTATACTGGACTATTTAAAAGAGAATAAAAGAATTTCTGTTGAACAAATATGTTCACTTTTCGATATATCAAGAGATACTGCGCGTAGAGATCTGGTAAAGCTTGAAGAAGAAAGCAAAATTGTACGCACTCGTGGTGGAGCCCTCCTCCCTTCCATCCATAGGGAAATTAAAAATTACTCTCATCGACTAAACATTGTTTCAGATGAGAAAAAGGTGATTGGTAAAAAGGCAGCATCCTTAATTTATTCAGGAGACAGAGTAATCTTAGATGCTTCGACTACGGTACAATCATGTGCCGAGCAAATTAACAATACTGAATGTACGATAATCACCAATTCTATCAATCAAGCAGATGTATTATCCTCCAATTCAAATATCAATATTCAGTTATTAGGTGGGATTTTGGAAAAAGAGCATCGATATGTATATGGCTCTTCTGTTATAGATAAACTCTCCGAATACATTGTGGATAAAGCTTTTATTGGAGTTGTAGGTATATCTGAAAGTGGCTTGACAATTGCACATGAGGAGGATGGGGCAGTAAAAAGAAAAATGATACAGCAGGCTAAGCAGGTAATTGCATTAGCTGACAATACTAAATTAGGAAATACTGATTTCTTCCGATTTGCGGATTTACAAGACATTGATTTATTAATCACAGATAAGAATCCACCTCAAGCATTCAGAGATTTACTGCATAAACATCATGTTGAACTTTTAACAGCAGAGAATAGCGATCAAGGAGATGAGTAATATGGTCAAATTAATTGCCTTAGATTTAGATGGTACGTTACTTAATGAACAAAATGAAATTAGTAAGACAAACTTAGAGTCAATTAAATCTGCTCAGGCCAATGGAGTAGAAGTTGTAATTGCTACTGGGAGAGCACATTTTGACGTTCAATCTATTTTTGAAACTACTGGAATAAATACATGGATAATTGGTGCAAATGGTGCCACGATCCATCGACCGAATGGGGAATTGTATCATTCTACATCCATAAACAAGAATGATGCTATCAACGTTCTCCGTTGGCTGGAGCAAGAAAATTATTATTACGAAGTTCTCAGTAACCAATCCATATTTTCTCCTAAAAAAGGCAGAGATCTTTTAGCTGTTGAAATAGATAGGTTAATTAGTGCAAATAAGGAAGTTAGCATAGATGATCTTCAAGCAGCTGTGAACAAACAATTTAGTCAAAATGGGTTTTCGTTTATCGATTCTTATCAAGATCTAATTGATTACAATATCGACTTTTATAATGTTTTAGCCTTTTCATTTCACCAAGAGAAACTCCAAAAAGGTTGGACACATTTTGAGAAGTTTGAGGGATTATCAATTGTAAAATCTGCTGAACACAACTTTGAACTTGAGCACAAGAATGCTTCAAAAGGAAATGCACTTAAAATGCTTGCGAATAAGTTGAATGTAGATTTAACTAAATCAGCTGCAGTAGGTGATAGCTTTAACGATTTATCTATGTTAAAACTTGCAGGTAGAAGTGCTGCAATGGGTAATGCTCCTAAAGAAATACAGGATGCATGTGATGAGATTACCCTTTCAAATAATGAAGATGGAGTTGCACACTTCATCCACTCGCTAATTTAGATTGATTTTTTTACATGTAGCTATAACTCTTATTGGCGTAACGGACTGCCGGCGTGACGATAAGAGTTTAGCATATAAGAGAGAGAAAATAATAGTAATTTTTTCGAGTGTTCGTATTCGGACACTTTTTTTTCGATCAATTCAAAGATGATAGTCTTATTGTGGGTCTATTCATTTAAAAACTCTCTCATAGCCTTATCTATTTCTTCAAAGTACGATTGTACAGGAATCGGTTGAAGGACGACTTCCTTATTTATTTCCACGTTTTCATAATTCAAGTGCCAAATATAATTATTAGCCGGTAACAAAAACTGAACTTCATCAAACTCTGACTGGTCTTTTACGTAATTGGATACCATAAAAGAAATATTATCGAATTCTTGACCGTTCTTCAGAAGATCACCTGCGAATTCACGCAAAGGAATAGCTTGATTTTCATCTTCTTTCATTGCATGTAAAATTTCAGGATCTGTAGTATGTAATTCATCAAACATCTCATCTGTCATTTGTATTGGTTGCCATCCCTCCACATTAATTTCGATATTCGCCATTCCATAATGATTACGAAGAATATCATAAAATCCATCTCCACTGTGACGGAATGAAAATGTATGCTCCCCCGTCTGTATTCTTTGAACAAGTACATTTTGGTTGTTCAAAGAATGAATAAGCAAAACTTGTTTTTCTCGCATTTGAATGCAACGAACTTTTTTCTTTGAATGTACAAGTAGATAAAGTAAATCTTCTAATCCTTTTGCTAGATTGGATTCTCTGTTATCATCCCAATAGCCTTTCTGTTTTAGTTTCGTTTCTGTTTCATCTATGAAACGAGTAAATTCAGTTTCATTTTTTATTAATTCCTTTTCATTTATCACTTGTCTAGCCATTGAATCATAACCACACAGTGCAAGAGCAGAAACAAATTCATGCATGGAAAGTCTAATCTCTTCTGTTTTTTGCATCGTTTGCCCTCCTTTTTAAAGATATATTCATTTGTTACTGATTAAAAATATCAACAACAATAAACATTTGCCAGACCAAAAATAGTACAAAAATAATTGCAACTAGTTTATTTATTATAAGTGGAAGTTTTAGGAGCTGCTTTTGTACAAAATAGTTGATACCCATTAAATATATCGATAAATATTTAAAAACATTATCAAGCAAAGACTTATCCCCTTGATAGAAATTCGCCTCATAAATACGTATAGCAAAAGGATGAAATATAATAGAATACAAAGCTACCATAAAATTCATTGATAACATTCCAAATATTAACGTACTAGGAAAAGGAATATTAGCACCTAAAAAAACTAATGAAAACATTGATATTAAGATTATCGCAATCAATAATGCAGTCCACTCTTTTGATTGTTCCTTGTCAAATTTTATTTTTTTAATTTTTTCGTAAGGTTTAAATCCAGCTATTATAGAAAGTAAAATAACAAAAGGCTGTGCGAAAGCTACAAACATCTCAACGGAAGTACTTCCATTAACTTGCCAACCGCTTTTATTAATAAAAAATATTGCAGTGAAGATAGCCAATAATATGTTTGTCATCAAAAAATATTTAAAACCATGAACTATAGAAAATATTTTCTGTTTTTGCCTATCACTCGATCTGTTTTCTGCTTGAAATATTTTATTCACTTTGATGACTCCTCTTTTATATGTTAATTAAAAATACCAGATATAAAATCACCTGCACCTGATATTAGATTATCGGTCTTTTCACTTACCCAATCTTTTGCATCATCATAAAACTCCTTGGCATCTTCTGCTCGATCTTCAACCCAACGACCGGCACTTTCTCCCCAGTCTTTTACAGTATCTTCAGCTAGCCAAGAACCTACAATACCGACTCCTGCTCCTACTGCGCCACCTATTATAGTACCTACTCCTGGACAAATCATTGTTCCAATTGCAGCACCAGCTGTAGTAACACCCGCAACTCCAGCATCTAAACCTAACCCAGCTACAAAACGCCCCGTTTTTTCTCCACCAGATTTATGCTTATTTTCATCACTAAAGAATTCCCCTGAATTTGTAACTCCTGAAAAAATCATTCCAACTACAGGTACTTTTTTAGCAATTTGAGCAACAGTTCCCTTAGATGGATTAAACGTCTCTTTAACATCCACTTTCATTCCATAATTCTTTAATTCATTTTTATCAAATACTAATACACTTGAAGAATAACTATCTGCTATTTTCCCAAAACCTATCCTGTTCGTAGCACTATTCAAACCTATAATTTCTCTAAGTACACCACTAGGAGATTTACCCGCTTTTCCAATATAACGCTTTAAAGGATTAACTGAATTCTTGTCTCCATGTTGCAATAACTTGTAGACTCTCTCTGCTAATTTTGAATTATATTTTCCGCTTTTGTTTTGTTTCCAAGCGTCGGAGGCTTTTACTATAAAATTCCCTTTACCGTCTTTCTCCATTGTAAGCATACCACTATTTAAAATTTGAAAAGCAAGCGCGCCTTTGGCTAAATTGTATGCTCCATTAAACTTACCTAAATTAGATAACCAAGTTGCTATATCACCTTGTATAGTTGAATCTCCTTGCTCAACGGATAGTTTAGTTGCACTATCAATCATATCTTGTATCACATTTGACTCTAAGAAATAGTCTTCAACTTCCTCAATCTGAGATGGGGTTAGAAACACCCCATTCTTTGTCCATGTTTTAATCTTTGAAATAAAAGAAGATATTTCATCCAATGAAGTTGAGGAACTCTGTAAATTTGAAGTGCTATTCTCATCCAGATCAGCAAATTTAGTTAGTGTATCACTTAGTACAGTTCGTGTACTTGCTATTTGGTAATCAAAGTCCGATGTTCTCACAGTACTATTAGGGACGAGGTCACTGACTTCATTATAATGACTGTTAATATCATTTACAATTTCGTGTGTTAATTCTTCTAACTTCATTAATCCATTGTTTATATCATCTTTTATAAACTCTTCACGCACTAGACCATTCTCATTATCAAACGAAAGTACTAATTTCTTTATCTGCTCCAATACATTAATATACTCTTCCAAAAACAAGTTAAATAGAGTAACAGCAGGAAAGTGCAATGTCATAAAGTGTTCTTTAATTGCATCTCCTCCCTCTCCTTTTAATGCATCATTAAGATCTATTATCTTATTTAAACCATCACGTATGCTTAGAATTTGCTCTTTTTCTTTTGTTTTTTTATCAATAATTTTATCTAAGCCACTTATAACCTCATCAACTTTGATTACTTTCATTGTATATACTCCTTATTCACTTGATAGGATGCATTTATTTAACAGGAATAGGTCCCATTTGTTTCGCAAGATTTTCATCAGTTTCTACATAAGCTTGAACAGCTTCATCCACACTTGATTCGACTTTTATTAGTGCATCCTTATAATTGTTTAATGTAGAATAATAGTTTTCTTCAATCGATTGAATCTTTTTTAGGAAGTCTAAATCAGATGTTGAAAAGGTCGGATTTGGATTGCTAGTTTCTAAATCTTGTGTTTTTCTTTTTAAATTGTTTAATACAGGTGTTACTTTATCAGGGTCAACTCTAACCTCTGGCATGATCAATCCTCCTCCATTTGTCTTAATGTACGAATTCTACTTTGATTCGTTTCAATTAAACTGGATAAATTTGCATTCGTATTCTTTAGCTGCCTAATTGCCTCAGAAATATTATCCAGCAAAACGTTAACATTGTTAGTCATTATATTGTTATATTCCTTTTTAATACTTTCCCTTTTATTCATAAAGTCACCGGCATGTTTCCCATGCCATAAATCCGACGTTATTTCAGGGCGATTAACCTCTCCTTTTTGCATGCTGAGATCATCTTGATCTCCTAAAATTTTCTTATTGGAGTTTTCAAGCCGATTAATTTTTTCATTATTTTCTTGTATTGTAGCATTTAAATTAGAGATTTCACTCGTTAACTGACTTATTTGAAACGAAGCATCCATAGCAATTACCTCTTCACATTAATATAGTTATAATTTCTCACATTCTATTATTAAAATAAGTATAAACAATTAGGAAAAATGATTAAATCAATACAAGATAATTATCAGAAAATGAATCTTTATTCCTATATATGTTCCATTAATATGTATTTAAGGTATTTCATTTTACTCATTTCACAAATATAGATAAGTACAAATAAAATAGTCCACGCTTTTTTAGGTGTGGACTATTTTAACCTCTGTCTATTAATGTTTAATATCTACTACAATTCTATTTGAAAACCCTGGTAAATCATAGTTAACTTGATCAACTTTTAAATTTAGTTCACCTATAAATTCATTGTTTTCTATATAATACTTGATGTTATTCACAACCGGGCTATTATTAATCATAATTGTTCCTCCATCAGCTTCTAACTCTTTACCAATTTCTCCAAAAGGGATCTTCACTATTAATTTTCCAGGAGACTCTTCCACTACATAGTTATCAGTTGTTTTATTCAAGTCAAAAACAATGCGAGAATAGGTAGAGTGAACACCATACCGTATATTATCAATTTCTGTTGTAGAGACTTTCACTTTTCGAGATGCTGTCAAATCCCCATACATACCTATTATTTCCCCTGTACCTTCACTGGTTGCATGGAAAAATCCACTCTCAATATAGCCAATATCACCGGATACTTCCCAATCAATATCTTCAGGTAATATATCTATTCTTTCTTTGTTTTCATCGTATCCTTTTACATTTAGTTGTACGGACTCTCCTACCGATATGTTAATATCTAGAGGTAGGATACCTAATGTTCCAGCTTCTTCATATGGTTCTGTACCATCAGGAAATGGTCTATATAATAAGTAATTATTCCGCACATCCGTTACCCAGGTATTCAGTTCTCCTTGCCAAGATTCAATAATTTCTTCAACTGGTACATCATTTAAAATCATTTCTGGAACATCTTGATTGCCGATTAAATTCGCATAACTGGAGGTTATTTCAAATTCATCTGGATTCTGGTCACGCATGGCATCAACGAGATGAAGCCCTAGTGACACTAAATCAATTTCCGCTGGATTATCTATATGCACTTGCACTCCGCCGAGCAATTCTCCTTCATAAGTTCCAAACATCGGAGTATAATATGCCGATCTAAACTTCACCCCAGGAATTCCTCTATTATTCATTTCTTCTGCAAGTTCTGTCCCATTCACCCAAGGAGCTCCGACTAGTTCAAATGGTTTTGTTGTACCTAAACCGGTAGACAATGTCGTATCATCGAGTAATTCCGTCCCAGCATACAAATATGCCGATTCTATCGTTGGTATATTTGGTGAAGTCATGACCCAAGGAAGTCCAGTATCCTCAAAGTACATTGATCGTTCCCAGCCCTTTACTTCAGCAACTCTTAAATTCACACCCATACTGTATTCATGATTCCACATTGTAGCCAGTTCACCAACTGTCATTCCATGTCTTACAGGTAAGAGAAATCTCCCCATAAAACTAACTGTTTCTTCTGAACGCAAAGGACCTTCTACTCTTTGTCCACCAATTGGATTTGGACGATCTAATACGATAAGTTCTTTATCAAATTTCACTGCTGATTCCATCGCAAACCCAAGTGTATAAATGTATGTGTACACATTCGAGCTAATATCCTGAATATCAAATAAAAGTACATCAACATCTTCTAACATTTCTTCCGTAGGCTTCCAAGTCGGACCATATAAACTATATACAGGTAATCCAGTCTCTTCATCAATATAGGACTCTATAAATTCTCCTGCTTCTTGATCACCTCTTATCCCATGTTCGGGACCAAACAATGCTGTCAAATCAATATCTGGATGGTTGTACAACAAATCAATATCGCTAATTAGATTACGATCTACACCTGTTGGATTGGTGATTAATCCTACTTTTTTGCCTTTTACCCAATCAATATGATTTCCTAGAAATTCTTCAATTCCAGGAGTGACTTTGTCTTTCTTTTGCTCTTTTCCATCAGTAGTATTTTCATCCGCATTTGAAGTTGACATAAGATAAGTCATGATTATGAGAAAAGTAACAGCTACCATAACAATTTTTATGAATTTCATCAGAATCACTCCTTGATTTTAATTCATCTTGGTTTATCGCTATATATTCTTTTCCGTTTTTCAACAACTGACTTTACTGCACATAAATCAACTTTCTTTCTATAACCCTTTACCGCTTATCAATAAATTGAATATCCACTCCTTCCCCAGAAAAAGTTTTCTACATGATTTCCGCTTAATAAAACTTTTAGGCTTACAATCTCAATAAATTTAAAAAAAGCAATATTTATCAAGTGTACTTCTATAGATACGCTTGTAAATATTGCTTCTTAAAACAACCTTTATTATATAATTACTAAATAGTGGAAATAGTTTACGATTATAATTTACAGAAAATTACATAATTTGTCAAGACTAATTTCTCTAATTAGCATTATCTTTTTTTAACTAACTTATTTTATTGAGGTATATTCATTATCCCCAGTATTACTAAAATATTTACAATAATTCCTACCGCTATTGCTCCCACAGGTCCTATTGCCATCCGTACAATTGGTCGTCCAGCAACTTCATTTAAAAGATAGAATCCTGCGATAAAGAAAAATCCAAATCCAGGTGCAATTACATTGGCAGCATTAGCGCCACCAATTAATAATGCAACTTCCAATAATTTTGTCATAGCACTTCGAATATTTTCCCCAGAATTACGTACCCCTGGATACTTATCTAAGAACTTAGCAATATAGCTTAACAACATTACTTCAGCAAGTATTACTACAGCACCTATAGCAACTGCAATCCAAACATTGGGTGAAAACAAACCAACTACGAAAATCAAAGTAAACCCCACAGGACTATAAACACCAGTAGCAATTGCTGTGCTTGCCACTAATGGTATAAACCCAATCGCCCTTGCTGCTGCAGCTATTCCAGCATCAGCTTGTTTTCCTTCAGCAAGTAAGTTTAGAGAAATTGGATCACCTGCCATAAGTAAAAGATTCGTCGCTCCAGCGATTAGAGCACCTATAATCATAAAGTAAACTACATTTTTCTTAATACGTAATACTTTTTCGCTAAATACAGAGGCTAAATCTACAGCAGAGCCTTCTCCTGCCTTTTCACTCATAGCATAAGTAAATAAGAAAATCATCCCTACAATTAATGCCATACCTTCTTGATTTAACGAAATAACATTATCTCCGATAGTAAGTAATCCTTGTTCATTTACGAATACAGCAAGTTGTCTTACTAAAGCAGCAACAGCAAAGGTTAATATACCTTTCTTAATACTAAATTGCATAGCAACTGCAAGTGCAGGAAAGGCCATAAATGTAACAACAACTGGCGTACCAACCTCTCCAAGTGGTTCAATAAAGTTAACTGGTAGGTGTTCAAATAATTTAACAAAACCCTCAAGTCCAGTAAGAATGCCCCATCCATATAATCCACCAACTATAGCAGCTACTGGAGTTCCCCATTTATTTTTTGGAGTGACCAGTCCAATAATATCTGTTCCAAGTAAAATGCTATGAATTAAGATTATACTAGCTGATAATGTAAAAGGTATACCAAAACCTATCACTAAACCAAAACTCATTGCAAATGCTGTTAAACCAAGTTCTCTACGCTTTAGTCCACCATCTATATGTTCTGATACAATTGGTCTTAAACCGTCATTAAAAACAGCTATATTTCTATTCGCTAATATGGCAGCAACTGCGCCAATAAGTATAATAAATAAAGTTTCCATATTTCTCCCCCCTATTTTTTATTCGTTTGCTTTTAACGCTTTAATAATCATCGGAACTGCAGTTTCCACATGATCACCAGTAAAGCCAAAAGCTTTTTTTCCGTTTTGAACCGCTTCTACAACTTTTTTTTCATTAGGTTTCCTACCTGGCATAGAAACGGTTTCGCATTGATTCCTCCCAAGCATTGCGATTGCCATCGCCAAAGCTCCACCGCCTCCCGTATGGCATGCTCCTAAATAAAAGTCGGAATTACCCGATTTCACTTCCATTGCAGCATCTAAATCAGATTTGATAACGGTTTCAATATTTGTATCAATATCTCTAATCAACGCTTCTATTTCCTTTTTCTCCACTTGTCCACCAATTACAATTTTCATTAAAAATTCCTCCTTATAAATTTGTATTAAAAACTGTTACATAATGCATATAAAGGTACTCTCTTTCACCCTCCGGTATTGAATCCCCCCATTTATCCTCAATAAATGTAATTTGTCTTTTAGCTAGTTCATAATGAATAGATTGTTCAATTTCTGCCATCAATTCCGCTGTTGGTTTTTCAACTTGTTCACCTTTTTCAATTCGTGTCAAGGCCATAGGTAAGTGAGTAAACAGCATTTCAGACTGATCAATATCGTTTTTGTTAACTAAATCCATCACTTGTTCGAAAGATTCTAGGGCTACACTATAAGCTGGTGTAGATATAATACCTTTTTCAATTAGAAGTTGTAGTCTTTCTTTGTAATCTTGCATATTCATTACTAATCCCCCGTTTTTAAAGACTAACTAAAAGCTTAAACCAGAAAATTGCTGACCGTGATCTAGATAGTATCTACGCCAAACTTCTGGTAAGTTAATCGTTTTTTCAAGTTGATTTGCCATTGCTAGAGCTTTCCCACAGTTAGCTATACCTTTCTTAGCAATAATAACGAATCCGCTTGCCAAGATATTAGAAGGAACTGTTACCGCTGTTGTTCCAGCCATATTAGCAGCTCTCAACAGATATTTACCGTGATTTCTAGTTAAACTTTTTCCTGTTTCTCCAAAAGCCTGAGGAATAGTCTCACCGTATCCATAAATATCTATTGGACCTTCAAAAGTTATTACTAAATCAGCGTTATTGTCATGGAAACACATGTTAATTAAATCAATTCCAGTCTTTCTATCATCAACCCCATTCATATCGACTTCAACAATTTGATACTTTTCATTGATCATACTTATTTGTTCTATTAACTTCTCATGCATATCTATGCCATCAGGTCTTATTAGAGAATCTTTTTTAGGAATAATAATCTTTAAGGTTTCATTTTTTGAATGTAACTTCTGGTCTAACATACACTCCATAACTTTTTTGAGTATAGATACTCGTTTAGCTATTACACCAATACTTCCCTTAAATTCTAGTTGGTCGGTAGAAACTTTAGTAGATTTTACAAGTAAATTCGTGCCTGCTCCTATAATCGATGGTAATTGACAACTCATCGCTGGACCTAGTACTGATCCACCGCCATCCGTACCCAATGCAAAATCATTTATACCTTTTAAAATATTTATTGGACCGCCGCTAGTTGATCCTGTCATAACTTTATATGTTAATGGATTAATTAAGTCAGTATCAATTGCTCTACCCATATTTGATGATTTATCAATAGTTAACCAAGCAAACCTCATATCTTGTTGTAATCTTTTTATATATGATTCTGGTATTTGATTTGTATCTTTCACCCCAAAACACATCAATTCTCTACTTTTCTCTTTAACTTCTTTCATAATAAATGGATTAATTTCTATAACTGATCGCTGGAATTCTCTTTCAGCTAAGCGTATTCTACTTGACAAAGATTGCACTTAATCCCCCCGTTATGAATATTTATGCTTTTGTACAAAATATTGTATATTGTAATTATAGTTTTTAAAAGTAATTGTTTCAACAACATTTGTCGAAATATTGTTATAAAACAAAAAAACATTATAATGAATAAGATATACTGTTTCCAGTAGAATCATAAAGTCCTAGCAGCTCTGGATTTGAATCTAAATTTTGTACAATAGCTACTAAACTATTTGTTTTAAAAATTTGGGTACGAAAGGCATAAATCACCGAATCTCCAACATTTACTTTGTTTGTATTTAATGCACCATAGTAATCAATATTGGTTGGATCAGCTTCCATAATAGGTACTTTTTTTATTTTCCCATTTTGGCTTGCTACTAACGCTTGTTTCATATGAGACCTAGAATAAAATCCACCTCCAAATACATATGATTTGTGATTATAAAGGTGGGAAACTTCTGTAACATAAACCATAGCTGGCTTTTCAGAGAGCCCACCCTTCTCATGTAATGGAGTAGTACCAGTAATTGCATGTCCTGGCTCAGCTTGGGTCGCCCCGTACTTTTTTAATAATCCTAAGGTGGCTGTAGATGAAGCACTAGGCATATTCATTTCGACATTCTCTATACCTCTACTCAACAATATATTTCTAGCCTTCTCCATCGTTAGAACGTTTGATGTTACTATTGGAGTTCCATCCTTGATTAATACACATGGAAAACTAGTTACTCCTCCAACTTCAATTCCTTTTAACTCACGTATTTTGTCAATATCTTGAATCAAACTTTCTAATGTAAAACCCCCAATTTGTCCATCAAACATATAATCATTTATATTCGCTATACGCAATAATATCTTTTGTTGTTTATTTAACTGCACAGCACCTTTACTAATATTTAATGCATTTTCATAACTAAAAACCGTTATATAATCTGGTTCTATTTCTAGAATTTTATGAATCATTCTCTTAGGAATTTGTACTAAATGTCCAACATGTCCTATGTCTACTCCATATTGATATAATTGTACTGCTTCCCATGGGTCAACAGCTACTGCTTTTGTTATCCCAGATTCCATTATGGCCTTCGAAATAAGTTCATTTCTTCCAAATTGTTTGGTCATAAAGAATAGTTCAATATCCTGTTTTTTGGCTTCTCTACATAGATAAGCTGTATTTTGTCTTACCATGTCTAAATCTATTACATACGTATTTGGGGGGATTGTACCTTGTTGATGTAAATGTATTGCTGTGTTTACTAATTTTCTATTGTTATTCATCGTTGTATCCAAAAACATAGGTAATCTCCTTCCTATTTTCTTTTCATTAAAGAAAGAAATGATGTTCCATTTTCCGTTCCTTCTAAATTAAGGAAATCTGCACAAGTTGCGGCAATATCAGATAATGTTTCTCTTTCTCCTATATTAATTGGTACAGATTCTTTTTGATAGGCCAATAAATACGTTTTTTCTCTCGTATGTTGATTGTGACCAATCGTAGGGTCATTTCCATGATCCGCACTCAAAATTAATAAATCTTCACTTGTCATTTTACTTATAATTTCAGGTAAATATCGATCAACTACTTCAATACGATCTGCATATCGTTCTGGATTTTGAGCATGACCTGCTAGGTCAGTTTCTTGTACTGTAGCAGCAATTACACCTTTTTCCATACTATCGACTTCTATAATTATATTTTCCATTACTTGTTTTGTATCTACACCTGGATACTTAGAAGCTGCTTCACAGTAGATAACATCTTGCATTTTACCAACAAGTGATACTTCAAAACCAGCGTTTTTTGCTAGAGTTGGTAATTGATAGTTAGGAGAAATTCCAAACCCTAGGTGCCTCACTTGATAACCTTGTTTATATACATTAGATTTAGGAGAGTTAACACCTATTAGACCATCTTCTCTTTTTTCAATAGAATTTTGTATATGCTGGAAGCTAACATTCTCTCCCCCCAACGCAATTACTCGATTGACCTTTACATTTTCCCTTACACAATTACCTATATCTAACACATCATCAAATGAAATATAGTCAAGTGGTGCCGTAACATTATAAATTTGACCATAATCCGTTTCTATATTATCTGCAACAATCACACAATCATTAACTAATAAATAAGGTAAATCAATTTCCGGTATCTTTACTCTATACCCTCTGCTTACTAATGCTTCTTTTACTTCCTCCATATTTTCTATAAACGGTGCAAGATATGTTTTTTTCGGTTTTGAACCCATAATTTCATTATGTCCTTCAAAACTATCAGCTCCGTTGTGCATTAAATTCAACGTACCATAGCTAGCAAGAATATCTCTTGACTTCTTTAGTAAAGGATGATTTATGATATGGTTTATCCCCAGTCTTTCAAAAGTAGGAATCTGTATGGATGGTACCTTATCAATAATGTGTAAAAACGTATTTGCTCCAATATCTTGAGGATGATATTCTTTGGCATCCTCCATATAACCTACACCTAAACTATCCAGAATGATGATAATAACTCTTTTTCCCAAGAGAAACCTCTCCTTTCCTTAATCTCTCATAGCTCTTTCTATAGACAAAGAAAGTATTCTTAAAATAGTATCTGGGCCACTTCGTAAAGGATTAATTCGTATCATCGTTTTTTTCAATTCTGGGTTTGCTTTTAAGAATGTTCCTGATACCTTATAAAACATTGGTACAAATTCATATTTGGATTCTGCACCAATTGGATGAGGGGCAGCACCTAACGCTGTTGCATAATGTAATACTCTTTCTGCAATAGGTCTATCTAGTTCTACTATAAGAACTTTTGATTGCGCATTAGCGAGAAATGCTCTTTTAACATTAGATATAATTCCATCGTTCAGTTGATTTACTAATTGTTCATTAACGTTTGCTTGAATAGCTAACATTACAGGTGCATAAATAAGTCCTCTTAATGCTTCGAGAGCTTCATATCCCTGCACTTGACTTCCACCAGAATAATTAAAAGCTTCGATTTCGTCTATTAACTCTGTTTTTCCCAGTACTAGTCCTACCCCTTCAGGTCCGAGTAATTTAAACAAAGAAAATGTTGATAAATCTGCACCTAATTGTGCACCAACTTTATTGACTTTCATTGCAGCATAATTATCATCTGTAATAATTGTTAAAGAAGAATTAATCGATTGAATAACATGAATTAATTGAGCAAAGTCATAACTATCATCTATTTTCTGTCGTGTATGTTGAATTAACACGCCTTTTAAATCTGAATTATTTAGAATAGTAGACTCTACTTGTTGTTGATTATGGAAATCTACTTCTATAAGATTTATACCCATAGCATCTAATGTAGTTTTACTTGTTGGATATACAGGGGCGCTATGTATTAATAATTTATCATTTGGTTTTAAAAAACTCATAAATCCAAATCTTAAAGCTCCAGTACCCGCACCTCTTACTAATTTCGCGCACTCAACTTGGAAATAATCTGCTAAGATATCTTCTATCTTTTTCGTATAGGAAGGTTTATTAAATTCTTTTCGTACACCTAAGTCACCAGTGGAAAGAATATCATTACCATTAAAATGTTTTGTAATCGTATCAACTAATCTAAACTGAGCTTCTTGTGCCTCCTCGAGAGAAATACTGTTTAAAGGACTTATTTGAACCATTCGCTATTCACCCTTTCATAAAGTCCATCGGGTTTTTAATTAGCAATTTTTCAATCGATGCTTCGGTTACACCAGTTTGTTCAAGTAGTGGTACAAACTGATCTAATAAGTAAGAATAGCCAATTCCATTTTGATATTCTAAGTGGGATTTTCTAGTGATATCCATCGATAAAAATACTTGATTAATAAAACCCTTATCTTGAATTTCTTTTAATATATTCGCCCTTGTTTTATCAGACATATAGTTTTCCTTCCCGATTGTATCAAATTCTACGTAAGCGCCTTCATCTAACATATGAAAAATATAATCACTATCTCCAGTAAGATCTACATGCCCAATAATTACACGATTTAAGTTAACATCTTTTTTCTTAAAGAATGCTACTTGTTCATGTCCTAATGTTCCTAGAGTGGTATGAGTAGTAATAGGTGTACCTGTTTCTCTATGCGCAATTATTACGGCCTCAAATACTTTTCTTTCTGTCTCTGTCCACTTATTATGACTCGTACCAATTTCCCCAATAATTCCTGCTTTAATATCTGTTCCTTTTATTCCTTCATATATATCTTTAATCATTCTTTCAGCTAATTGTTCTTTTGTTTCTCTGAACACTTGTATCGGATAAAATGTCTCCTGATAAAATCCTATTGAACAAACAATATTAATACCACTTTCTTCAGCTACTTTTTGAACATAAGGTATATTTCTGCCCATACCAAAATTAGTTACATCAATAATGTTTCGAACACCTTTGTCGTATAATTTTTTGTATTCATTAACAGTCTCTTCAAGTATATCTAAGTTACAATCTTCGCTATTTTTAACTTCTGATAAATCAATGGTCGTATGTTCATGCATATAAGTAATCCCATCTACTAACAACGTAATTCCCACCTCTCCCTTCTAATATCTAGGGATTTTTTCACCTAACTCCACTTGTTGCTGAATCATGAGTATATCTTGAATATCAACATACCCCCATTTATCCATGATCTCTTCTTCTCTATCACGATCAATTATAATAACTGCTTTAGTGGTGTCTTCAGCAAGTTCCTTTGCCATAGATGATTGAAAGTCTATTGATTTAAATGTTTTTCTAAGACGCTTATCATCTATGCTCCAAACAGCAGCATCCAATTGTTGTGAATCTAGCATATCTAATAATTGCATATAATTAACGTGTACATATTCCACTTCTACATCTTTAAATTCGTGGAAAGTTAATTCTTTTTGGTCAGGTGAATCCATATCGACCCCTACTCGCATTCCTTCACGAATTGAAGTTTCACTTTGATCAGCGAGGAAAATTCTATGTTGTGAAACATAACTGTTTACTCCCAGTTCTTTTATAACTTTTAAATTAGGGTATGTAGTCAAAATGTTATCTGCTGTCATCTTAGACACAATAGAAAAATCACATCGTTTTGTTCGAACAGCCTCAATTCGATTCAGTCCCCCGCGCATATAAGATAAATTAATCTTCTTACCTTTTAATTCAAACGCCTCCACAATTCCAGTTGCTAAGCCTTCGTATTTTCTAGAATAGGGTAATGGCATAAATCCAATCATTGGAGCAATTCCTGCGATTTGTTCTAGTAATTCATCATCTTTATCTATTAGATAAGTGCCTAAATGTCCTCTAGCCTCAAGTCGAATTGCTTTCAACTCTTCTAGTAGACTAAGAGCAATTTGTACTGTTCCTCTACCTATAGATAATTTCCCACTATAGTCCGTTACTCGAGGAATCTTACTACCTACTTCTAACTTCAGAAGTTCTTTTGCTATATTTTTTGCTGTCAATCCGTTCTTTGAATATAACTGTTCCCACATAATTTTACCCTCAAATCAATATACTATTTTTCGTATATTACAAGTATAAGCATATATAGATATTTAATCAATGATTTTATAAATTAAAACATCAGTAAGTTACAAGCTATAACTAAAAACTGAGACACGAATATTTTTTCCCTTGTCTCAGTTTTTTACACTACTCCACCAACTTATTCTGAAATGCATAAATAACAGCCTGTGTACGATCATGCACTTCTAACTTCCCTAGAATATTGCTCACATGTACTTTTACTGTTTTTAAAGCAATATACAATTCATTCGCAATTTCTTGATTTGATTTCCCTTTTGTCATCAATAATAAAATTTCTTTTTCTCGTTCAGTTAATTGCTCGTGAAGCGCAGTATCCTGACCAGCACGCATGCGATTCATGATTTTCCCAGTTACTTCTGGCTCCAAAATGGACTGCCCTTCATACGTAGAACGAATGGCTTTCGCAATTTCACTTGCTTTCGATGTTTTTAACATATAGCTTGTCGCTCCTGCTTCTAATGCAGGATAAACTTTTTCGTCATCTAAGAAGCTCGTTACAATGATAATTTTAGCTTCTGGCCAGGCTTCAATTATCTTTTCCGTTGCCTGAATTCCGTCCATTTCTTTCATGACAAGATCCATTAAAATAATGTCTGGGCGTAAATCTAATGCAAGATCTACAGCCTGCGTACCATCATCTGCCTCTGCTATTACATCAATATCTGGTTGTGAAGAAAGATATGCAGATACGCCAATTCGTACCATTTCATGATCATCGACAAATAAAACTTTAATCATTGGTTGCATCTTCCTTTCTTAAGATAGGGACTTTTACTTCCAACCGTGTTCCTTCATTCGGAACACTTATAACCTTGAATGTACCGCCAACTTCGTATGCTCGTTCACGCATATTTTGCATTCCATAAGAGCTTGTTTTGACATCTTCTGTTTGAAATCCAATACCATCATCTGATACACGTAAAATTATATTTTGATCTCGCTCAATTAGTAGAACAGTTAGCGTAGTTGCTTTCGCGTGACGTAACGTATTCGATATCGACTCTTGGAAAATACGAAATAGCTGATCTTCCACACCTTTATCTGTATTAAAATCCTCTACTTTTGCATCAATTTCTAATGGTACTTTTTGCGTTAATTCATGTAGAAGCTCTTCGACTCCCTCTTGTAATGACTTTCCTTTTAATGCTACAGGTCGCAAATGCAATAGTAATGCACGCATTTCGAGCTGTGATTGGTGAATCATGTTTTCTACCATATTTAATTGCTTGTTTAATGTTTCATCTTCAGAAGTTCCCGCTTCATTAATTGCTGACATCATCATCGAAGCAGCAAAAAGTTGTTGACTTACCGAATCGTGTAATTCTCTTGCAAGTCGATTTCTTTCCTGTACAACCACTTCTTGTAAACTCTGTTCCCGTTCATTCGCTCTCTCTGTCGCAATCCGCTGAGCCTGTTCTGTTTGAATTCTTAATTTCTCTTGAAGTTGATTCATGCGATTCGAAATAGTGTACATTTCTTTTGGAATTTCTTCTTTTTCAGGATGTCTATCCCCTTGTATGATTCCGGTTAACATTTTTTCAATTTGTTTCAGGTTCTCTTTCCAGTACCAGCCAATAATCGTACCAATGACTGTACCGAAGATAATCGTTAAAGCGAATAATGTTAATAAGAAAGATACATCTCCTATTCTCGCTTCCAATAATGCACTCCACCCGATAGAATCATTTAAGGAAAAAGTTAAAAACGTCATTACGACAAATGAAAATCCTAAGAAAACACTGCAGGCAATCGACAAAAGGACATATCGAATAATTGTATTCATACGCGTTTCACCTCAATGTCTCCAGAAAATATTGAGGTAATGATTTTCACTCTTGGATACGTTTCACTGTAGGACTCGGTTTCATAATGAATAGATTTATTCATTAACCTTTGATGATACTCTCCAAGTATCGATGCTCTTCCAAAAACAGAACTATGGTGAATACTGACCTCAACTTCATAAGGAACGTATATTTCAATATTACCGATGAGGTGGCGGATAGATATTACAGCTGTATCATTCGGTAATACGGTATTACTTAGATCAATAATACGATCACCGAAAATGCCATGCATGTTGACATCCTTCCACTGATAAGCGGTTTCTTCTGTTCGATAATCATCAAAAAAACGTTCATCAAATAAAGGTTCTACATGGGTCATCGTTTCTCGCTCGTAATCTTTCCCCGGAAATTCCGGTGTTTCCTTACTTGGTTCTTGTGTTGATTTAATATAATTCAAAATGAAAAAGACAATCGCAGCGACAATGAAGAAACGTATTGCCAATAAGTTAAAAAATGAAAAGGTGAAACTAATTAAAGAAATCGCAAATACTATTTTCCACCATAAGCTGTGCAACCTTTTCCAACTAAAATACACGAAGAATCCCGCAATTAATGCAGAGAACAAGGATCCACCGTGAAAAAATATAATTTCAAAAACAAAGAGAATCGCTCCGATGATCAATATCCAGTTAAAATATTTCGTGCTGAGTTGTTTGAACATCTGCCATTCTCCTCTCTTTTTGGTTTGTTTAAAGGCTTTTGTTCATTATATTATGTAATAAATACAGGCGCAAAGTAATTACGCCTGTATTAGTATATCATGTAATTTTACAATCTACCTAAGGTCTATTTTGCTTCATTTTCTTTTTGTTCTAATTTTTTCTCAAGTGCTGCAATCTTATTATCGAACGTACTTTGATAGTAGGAACTATTTACTCTATACTCTAGGTTTTCAATATATTGTTCCATTTCTTCAAACTTGGAGTAAGGTTTTTCTGCTGAGTCTGTAACCACGCGGTTAATCTGATGATTCGCTTTTGCGATATTCTCACGCCCCATTAATTCCATTCTGCGCAAATGCATATCTTTTAAGCGGTGCTTCATTTCTTCGTATTTTTGTTCTAAATCTTCTAGTTGGTTCATCGCTTCTTCTCTTGATGCCTTCATGCGATCAGCGCGACCTTGGTATTCTTCATACTCTTTCAAAGCAAATTCATGCATCTCTTCTTCCTGTGCACGGTCAGCAATACTCGCCTGTTTTAATCGTTTATCTGCAAGGTCTTGTGCTTTCATGTATTCGCGTGTAAATTCTTCCTTTAATTTGTACTGACGATCAATAAGCTTTCTTACTTTTTCCTTCTCTTGCTCACTTTGACGTAGATAATGGTTTAATGCCGCAATTGGATTCTTTTGTTCCTTTTTATCCATCATCATGTGTAGATCTGCAGAAACCGAGTCCTTAATTCGTGTAAAAATATTCGTTGTCATAAAAATCTCTCCTTTTAATTTTATTTTTATTTATTTAAATCTGCCCACTGTCTTTCAAAGTTGGTAAATGGATCATCTTTTCCTTTTACTTCATCGACGATATCACTATCTGCTGAATTCCAGTTTTTATATATGAGGTAAAGCGCATAGGCTGCTGCTAATCCAATCACCGCATAAATGTTTGAAAAAGTAATGCTTAGAACAACTAATCCTAGAATCACCCAACCAACTTTAGCAGCTGTGGAGTCCGTCTGGATGAATTTCTTAAAGCATAGATAAAGTAGCCCTACACTGATTGCTAGTAATACCATCGGACCGAGATTGACAAGCAAGATAAATAATGCAACCATCCCACCGAGAAATAACATAAATTTTTTCATTCCGTTTTCCTCCTTTCGTTATCGTATCTTTATCTTACCGACTATACCGTTCCCCGATAATGAGCTTGAGAAATATCTTTTACTAAGACTTAAGATGTATATGGGGCTAAACTATCTACTTTTTATGCAATGTTAGAAAAAAATGACTTTGATCGATTGATGAAGCATTACATAAGATATTGAGCGATGGTGATGAATCAATTGCTTGGTCAAGACCATCTAGAAGATCGTGTGTTAAAGTATTTAATTGACAACCCCAGTGATTAAGAATGGGTCTGGTCTATTAACTATTTTTTTGGATTTCTATTGCTGTTTTGGTTTATAGAGCGCTTCTATTCACTACTTTTTTGGATTTCCAAAGTTTTTTTGGGTTTTAGAGAACGGGTCAAATTGTATCTCAAGGCATTTCTGTCCTGGTTTGGATTTATACCGTTCTACTAAAAAATGGATATGTTTTCTGGAACCCTTAACATGGCATACCACACTAAAAAGAGCTCAGGCTTTTTAACCCGAGCTCCTTTACTTTGTCTATAACTCATATTATATTATTTACATCTTAATAATAATCCTCGACGAATCTCCTTTAGCCAATTTATCAAATCCTTCATTTATCTCATCTAATGATATAAAATCTGTCATCAATTTATCAACAGGCAGTCGATTTTGTTTAAATAAATTCATGTAACGAGGAATATCCCTATCTGGTACACAGCTTCCAACGTAAGAACCTTTTAACGTCTTCTCCTCAGCAGTTAATGTCACATATGGAAATGAAAATTGATGCTCTGGATGTGGCAAACCAGTGGTCACAGTAGTCCCACCACGTTTAGTTATGCCATAGGCGACTTCCATTGCTGGTACTGCTCCTGCCGTTTCAAATGCATAGTTTACGCCACCATTGGTTGATTCTTTTATTTGTTCTATTACGTTTTTATCTTTGGAATCAAACACATCGGTAGCTCCTAGTTCCTTCGCTTGTTTTAATTTAGCTTCATTAATATCGACTGCTATAATTCGGGAGGCTCCTGCTGCTACTGCTCCAAGCAACGCACTTAGTCCGATACCACCTAACCCAACAATCGCAACGGTACTACCAAGCTTTACATTAGCAGTATTAACAACGGCACCGACGCCAGTAATAACGGCACAACCAAATAATGCAAGTTTTTCAAAAGGAATATCCTTTTCAACTTTTATAATTGAGTTCCTAGAAACCACTGCATATTCTGAAAAGGCTGATACACCAACATGATGATTAACAGCTTCTCTATCAGCATGTAGTCTAATGCCTCCATTAATTAATGTTCCAGCTGTATTTGATTCAGCTCCTGGTTCACATAATGCAGGGCGTCCTTCCTTACACGGAAGACAATGTCCACAACTTGGGACAAAGACACATACAATATGATCACCTGGTTCTAAATCTGTAATCCCTTCACCAACTTCTACAACAACACCTGCAGCCTCATGACCAAGAGCCATAGGAAGTGGTCGTGGTCTACTTCCATTAATAACGGATAAATCTGAGTGACACAGACTTGCAGCTTTAATTTGAATAAGTACTTCTCCATGCTCTGGGGCATCTAATTCTAGCGATTCAATCTTAATTGGTTTACTCTCTCTATATGGCAAATTAGCTCCTGAAGTTCGTAAAACTGCTGTTTTCACTTTCATTCGTACTCACTCCTCCATAATCTGACTTTATTTGTTTTGTTAATAAAGTTTGATTCCAATAAATTTTGTATCCAACATTTCTTCCATAGCATATTTAACCCCTTCTTTTCCAATACCGCTATTTTTTACACCACCATATGGGATATGATCATAGCGGCGTACAGACACTTCATTAATCCAAACACCACCAGTTTCGATTGCGTCTGCTACACGTATTGCTTGGTTAATATCCGAAGTAAAAACACCTGCATGCAGTCCAAAATCAGTAGCATTTGCATGTTCAATTACTTCCTTCTCTGTGGAAAATGACATAATGCTAACAATCGGTGCAAATACTTCTGCACAAACAACTTTCATTTCAGGTAGCACATTAGCTATTACAGTTGGTTCTAATAACGCTCCTTTACGTTTCCCACCGGTCACTAATGTTGCTCCTTGATCAATTGCTTCTTCAATCCATGATTGAGCACGTATTGCTGCTTCCTCGGTAATCATTGGCCCCATCTCTGTTGATTCTTCAAGCGGGTCTCCAATTTTTAAGGCCTCTACTTCTGTAGTAAACTTCTCTAAAAACGAATCATATATGCTTTCCTGAACATAGATACGTTGGGCAGAAACACATGCTTGGCCTGCATATGTATACCCTCCCATAATAATTGAACGAACAGCAATATCCATATCTCCAGCTTCGAAAATAATATTAGGAGCGTTTGATCCTAATTCAAGCGTTACCTTCTTCCGTTTAGCGATTTCGTTTATCTTCCATCCTACTGCACCACTTCCAGTAAAAGTAACTTTTTTTACGTATTGATGTGTTATAAGTGGTTCTACAAGGTCTTTCCCAGGCCCCATAACTATATTGAAAACACCATTTGGAAGTCCTGCTTCTTCAAATAATTGATATAGTAGTACAGAAGATAGTGGTGTTTTTTCTGCAGGTTTGAGAACAATGGTATTTCCTACTGCTATCGCTGGAGCAACTTTATGAAGTACAAGATTTAATGGAAAATTAAATGGTGTAATTGCCGCTACAACACCCACAGGAATTCGCTTCGTTATACCAATTTGATCCTCTCCACCTACTGCGCTATCCATAGGAATTTGTTCACCATAAATTGACTTTGCTCCTTCCGATGCAAACCTTAAAACTTGAACAGCGCGTTCTACTTCACCTCTACTTTCACGTATTGGTTTACCTGCCTCTAACGTTAACATTCTAGCAAATTTTTCAGACTGCTCTTCTAATAGTCCAGCAGTTTTCCGCAATATATTCGCTCTCTCATGGGCAGGCATCCTTCTCATCGTATTCTTAAAAGTATAGTGAGCAGTATCTACTGCATCATGAACATCTTCTTTTGTTGCACATGATATTTTTCCAATTACTTCATTATTATATGGATTAATTACATCTAAATTTTTTCTTTCACCTTTTCGCTCTTCTCCATTAATTACCGAACCAAAGTAATGACCGTTTACATCAATCATGTAGACCAAACCTCCGTTTAGTGAACTTACTTTATTATAGAAGAGTCTCATGACTATTCTAATTAAGATGTCATGAGACTAATCTGTTATCTTGAACTATTACTCATAAAACCCTTCAGTTGATTTGATAAACTTTCTGAATTGTTCCGAATCATGTCCAAACCAAACCTGAGAATCGGTGCGCTCTGCATACTTTTTAATCTTTTCCACTGCATTTAAATAGCCAATAGAATCATATATAATTCCAGGCATCTTTACCGGTGGACCATAGCTTTCTGATGTATATACAGCATCAGAAGCTAGTATAATCCCTCCCTCACCTGGCAATTCTATGTGTAATCCAAGTAACCCCCAAGCATGACCAGGACCGAAGTTAAGAATCTTCACTCCTTGAGCAAGTTCTAATTCATCTTCATGCGGCATCACTGTTTTCCATTTCAAATCATTTGTTATCCACGCATTAACATCTGCCCAAATATAGGCACCCATATCTTTTGTCATCGCATACTGCTTCATAGTATTAGAAAGCTCTGTATCATGAACAATAATAGTAGCGTTTGTAAATAATTCTAAACATCCAGCATGATCTAGATGTAAGTGGGAAGCAACAACATACTTAATATCTTCTGGTCTCGTATTTAGTTGTTCTAACCGATTAATCAAATAACAAGATTCATCTTGGAACGAAGGGAACATCTTTTGAGTTCCTTCTGGCCAACGACCGCCTTCCCCCATACCTTCTGGATTGCAACCAGTATCAAAAAGGATTTTCCCTTCAGGATGATCAATTAATACAGCATATACAGGAAATTCAACAAATTCTGCAGGCGGGTTAGGATTATCTATATTCGCTGGATTATGCATGGCAATCATATAGTTTTTATCCATCTTCATTGTTCCTGTATCCAATACATACAACTTTGGTTTAATCATTTGTTTACCTCCATATTTATAATTTTATTTAGCTCATCTAAATCTAATCACTGCTAAAATGAAATACGTTATACATCTCCCATAACAATCGACCCCCTTGCTACTTCTCTTGCTGAGCTAATGATAGCTTTATTTCATCCAATGTAAACTCTGCACACACCCTTCATTAACATGGTGCTTTTTTTAATCAACCTTCCTTGTTTACATTTTATAAACGAAATATTCAATTTATTTAAATGATACTTTTTTCTCTGTATATATAACTTACGATTGATCCATATTCATTTTAGTAAAGCGCTTACATTTTATTAATAAAATTTCTGGATACTGTATAACTGGATACAATTTATTGTAATGTATATTCATTATTTTGTAAATATTTTTATTATTATAAATTGAATTGAATAGACAAAATTTAAACCATACAAAAAGAATACGAAAAAATGAAAATAATTTAAAACACACACAGTTACAGTTGATATCCTTCCCCCATAAGTCGTCAGGTTTTTACTTTTTAATCTTTCTACCTATAAGGGAGCATGTCACAAAACTATGTGCGTTTTTTATTTACAATAAATTTATTTACTTTTTTTCTAATGTCTGAAGTAATTCCACACCAGTTCGCTGGATATGTTGAGCAAGTAATTCTGAGGCTTTGTCAGCATCTCTTTCGACAATTGCTTCTAATATAACTCCATGTTCCTTATTCGATTTTTGAACTTGACCTGGAATGATTTGTGGAGTATCAAGAGCAAATCCATTTAAAACCGCTTCTATGAAACTTAATAAACGAGAGCTCTTACAACGACTAACTAGTATATCATGGAAATTTGCATTATATTCTACATACTTCTGATCTGACTCAGTTTGCAGCATTGTTTGATGAAGCGCCGATAGCTCTTCTATATCTGTCTGTTTAAATTGCTCCATACTTTTCTTCAATGCCATTGGTTCTAGAACCGAGCGAAGTTCATATATTTCTTGAATATCTTCCTTTTTTATTTCACGAACGATCGCTCCCTTATGTGGCTGCATTACGATAAGTCCCTCTAATTCTAGTGTTCGCAATGCCTCTCTTATTGGCATACGACTTACACCGATTTGATTAGCTAGCTCTGTTTGAACTAATCTTTCTCCAGGTTTAAAATCACCTTTCAATATAGCTTCTCTTAAGACGCTACAAACACGATTATGTAACATTTCTCTATCGCCAATTCTTAAATTCATCTCATCAGCCATAATATTTTCCCCATTCTAATAAATCTGGATATTTTATACAATAATTATAGCGAACGTACTGTTTAATTAAAAGGATTCACGATAAAAATATTACGATACATTTTAAAACAAATTGTTAAATATATAATATTCGTTGCCATCTAGGATTGAAGTAGACACCAAATATATTATGATTCTTAAAACAAGACATTGGAGTATTTTTCTTAATCAATCTGCTTAGTGAAATTAAACAAAACCTTATATTCCCTAACAAATTATGGCCAAAATCCCAACCACCTCCACCAAGTAAATGCAACAAACAAGGTTATAATGGTGCTCGCAATAGTGGATAGTAACCCAGGTAAATAGAAGTCTCGTTGATTTATCATTCCCGTTCCATGAACTACTACATTTGGCATAGTCTCTACGATTAATAGATATCCGAATAATATCGTTATTGCAGAAGTAAAACTTACTACCACTGGGTCAATTCCAGCCTGTAGTGACAAACTAATTAGTACAGGAAGTAATGTCACTACTGCAGTAGAAACATTTGTAACCCCCAGATGATAAATTTGTGATATTAAAATAACCATAAGTATTGCAAGCCATGGGTTAGCGAATATATTTATTAGATTTTCAGAGGTAATAAGTTCTTCTAGAAGTTCAATGGCACCTGACTCAATTAATGCAAATCCTAATGATAAAGTCGCACCAATTAATAAGACCAAATCGAAGTTGACACTAACGATTTTTTTCCATTTTACAAAACCAATTCTCGGCAAAGCCATTAGTACGACAGCCAATAGAGCGGGAACAGTGGGATGGTACCCATGTATTGGTTGTGTCATCCATAATAAAACAGTAGTCGATAGAATGATTATACATTTTAATTCTGAGTTACTTAACCCTCCCAAGTCTTCCTTTTTCTGTTTCATTTGTTTATGGAGAATGTTAAAAGAAAAATCTTCAGGAGGGAAACATTTCCATACAATATATGGGATTACCACAATTAATAATATCCAAACAGGAAAAGCATACACAAACCAATCTAGGTAAGATAAAGATTTGCCTACATATAATTGTAAAATCTCTATCGTTAATATATTACCAATAGCCGCTGTTAAAATTGCTGTCCCGCTAATATTTCCCGCATATGCTGTTCCTACCAACATAAGTTTGCTAAAATTACTTCCTTTTTTTGCCCCCACTGATTGAAGTACAGATAGAACAACAGGTACTATCAACGAAGATCGCACAGCAGTTGCCGGAATAAAAAATGCCTGTAATTGCATAAGTAAAAACACCCCTATAAATATACCTTTTGCCGATGAACCCCATTTAGCAAAAAGCATATAGGTGATTCTATTCATTAATGGAGTCTCATTTACTCCTTTAGCAATCATCATTCCTGCTACTATCAGAAATACAGCTGGAGAACCAAAACCGCTTAATACCACATCAATAGGAACAGCATGTAAAAACAATAATAATATCATCATAAAAACAGAGGTCATGCCCAGAGGCAGCGATTCAAAAGCCCAAAGTAAAATACCATATATCATAATACTGATTGTGGCTTTTGCAGACCAAGGAATATCTTCAGGCAACCAGATTAATAATCCAACGAAAATAGCTGTAGAAATTAAAAACGTAATCATTTTTCCGGACAGCTTCAAACGCTTGAATGAATGAATAAAATTAAATAACATAAGCAGCCTTCTTTATCTAGTTTGTTTAACCTTCTCGAATAAGCTATAAAGTAAAACTTGCTAAAGCGGAGATTCTGTACTAGCGCTTTCTATCATAGATTGATTGGGCGGTTCAGATTTATTTAAAAACTTTTGAATTACTAAAACTGCAACTACCATGACAACCCCAATAATATCTGTTTTAATACCAGAGAGCATAAACATAATTGCAGCTAGCAAAACGATAATCCGGCTATACCAGCTAGCAATTTTCCCGAAAATCCATCCTTGTACGGACGCCGATAGCAAGTATACTCCAATCAGTGCTGTGATTACTGCTAAAATAATTTCCGCTACTGTTCCACTTTCTAGTAATAATTCCGGACTGAAGAAAAACATAAACGGCACGATAAATGCCGCAAGACCAATTTTGAAGGCCTGCACACTAGTTTTCATTGGATTTGTTCCGGATATACCTGCTGCTGCAAAGGCAGCTAGTGCTACTGGTGGCGTAATTGCTGAAATAACTGCATAATAAAAAACAAACATGTGCGCAATTATAGGATCAATTCCTATATTAACCAATCCAGGTGCAATAACAGAGGCTGCAACCGCATAAGCAGCAGTCGTTGGCATACCCATCCCAAGAATAATAGAAATTAACATTGCAAAAATTAGTGCAATGATTAAATTGTTATCCGCAATGGTAAGCAGCATTGAACTAAAACGCTGACCAATACCTGTTAATGCAATTACCCCAACAATAATCCCTGCTGTAGCAACAATGGCAATAAGCTGAATAGCATTTTTCATCCCCAATTCCAATGCCTCTAATACCTTATTTAAGCCCATTCGTGTCTCTTTATTAAACAAACTTAGTATAAAACAAGCAATGATCCCTGCTGTACCCGCAAAAATTACGGAAAACCCACTAACAAGCAAATAAATCAGCAAAACAACCGGTGCAAATAAGTAAAATTTCTTTAGCAATTTCTTCAAGTTTGGTAGACGGTCACGAGATAAACCAACCATACCACTCTTAATAGCTTGAAAATCAACCATAAAATAAACAGAAACAAAATATAAAATAGCCGGGATCGTTGCAGCTATAATAATTTCGGAGTAAGGGATACCAGTAATTTCCGCCATCAGGAATGCTCCCGCTCCCATAATTGGCGGTAGTAACTGTCCACCTGATGATGCTGTTGCTTCAGTTGCTGCAGCAAACATTGGTCGGTAACCTGTTTTTTTCATCAATGGAATCGTCAATGAACCGGTTGCAACAACATTACCTGCAGAGGTTCCGTTGATCATTCCCATTAGACCAGAGGAAACAACTGCAACTTTTGCCGGACCGCCTCTTAAACCGCCGGCTATCCTGAAGGCAACATCAATAAAATATTGACCAACTCCGGACATTTGCAAGAATGCACCAAATATAATAAATAGGATAATATATTTGGAAGATACATCTGTAGTAACACCAAAAACACCGTCCAACCCATATACATAAGTGACAAATCGCTCTAGAGAATAACCATTATGATTTAAGATACCTGGTAAATACGGCCCCGCAAATGAATAAAGGATAAAAATAAACGCCAATATTGGCAAAATCCAACCACTTGACCGACGAGTTATTTCCAGAACCAACAATAAACCAAGAAAGGAAACAATAAAATCCATCGTCGTTGGTGCTACACCAAACCGAAAAACTAACTGTTCCAGATTTATATAAATATATAAAGCTATAAAAATAGCGATTGCAATAAGTACCCAATCTATAATGGTCACTCTATTTGATTTGGTCTTCCACCCTTTATAAAGCATTAAAGCAAGCACTGTACCAAATGCCAAATGGGTACTTCTAAATACCCACGGGTCAATTGGATTAAAGTTAAGAATATATAAGTGAAAAAGTGCTCCTATGACAGCTATAGCCATAAATATATAGCGGAAAGCACCCTTCAAATCTCTTATCTGAGGAGAAGATTCTAATTCATCCTCTGTAATTCTCGTATCTATTTTTTTATTTTCAATTTCATCCGTATGTTCCGTTTGCTCTCTTGCAACATTGTTTTTTTGTTGAGACATATGATTCCCCTCCCTGTTTACATGCTGAAAAATAACTACGATCCCCTGTCATTTCAACAGAGAATCAATAGTTTAAATAGAATTTTATTGTGTGAAATTTTAATTGGGTTGTCCAATCTCAATCAATTATTTTGTTCCCATTCAGGAGGATAGACTGCATCAGGAAGGTCAATTCCTATTTCCTCATAATAACGAATTGCTCCAGGATGCAACGGATACTCTTTATTTTCTAATATGGCAGCAGGATCCTCTGATTCCTGAGCGGATGCATGTGTTGAAATCATTTGATCAATATTTTCGTGATATGCTTTAACAAGATCGTATACAAACTCCTCATTTGCTTCTTTTTGCACAACACCAAAGTTAAACTGGGCTATAGTTTCCACGTCTCCATCAAGAGATTCATACGTGTCTTGAGGGATTACAAATTCAGTAAAATATGGTAATGCTTCCATTACTTTTTCACGTTCTTCACCATCTATACCGTAAATATTAATATCAGCCTGCGTTTCTACCTCTGTGACGGCAGCTATTGGTAACCCCGCAGAAAAACCAATATGATCTAACTGCCCATCTAACATTTGAGAAGCCATATCGCTTGCACCTGCTGCAACCTGGTCACCCGTTTCAATGCCAAGCGCTTCATAAATTAAGGGATTATACGTACCTGGTGTTCCGCCTGCAGGACCAATACCGACACGCTCTCCTTCATGTTCCATTATGCTGGTAACTCCTGAACTTGCTGTAGACCACCACTGAAATGGTGTATTATACATTGGAAATATAACACGGATATCACTAAATTCTTTACTTGCCCATTCCCCTTCACCATAGTATCCTTCATACAACGGTCCCATTGTCACCATACCAAGCTGAATATCATCAACATCCAAAAGTTGTATGTTATGCACAGGACCACCTGTTACCTCCACATTTGAAGTAATATCAAGATTTTGCTCCAATAATGTCGCAAGTCCTCCACCCCAAATATAATATGTACCGCCCTGAGAGGCTGTACCAATTGTTACTGTAGATGGATAATCTCTTTCTTCTACCTCTCCACTATCCTCACCTTCTGCTTCCTCACTGTTACATGCTGCAAGTAACATAATTATCAATATAAATGTGATTAAATAAAACTTTTTAATCCCTTTCATTTAAACCCTCCTATTATTTTAATAATTCAGAAATCTTGGTAAATAATGAATATATTGCGCCCCATACTTTTCAGTAAAACGCTCATACAGCGGATCTAATGTTTCTTCCCAGGTATTTTTTTCCTCATCACTTAACTCGTGAATATCAATGCATTGACATTCTTGAAGATATTCGTACTCCTGTACATTCAATTCTCGCGCTTTCTTAATTTCCCATTCCGTTACTTCCTCCATCACATCTAGAATAATCACCTGAACTTCATCAGGAAGACTTTGCCAAAAATCATCATTAATTAATACCAAATATCCTAAGTAACCATGATTGCTAACTGTCAAGTGATCTTGTACTTTGTGGATATTTTTACTGACAATATTGGAATAAGTATTTTCCTGTGCATTTAAAACTCCCTGTTCCAATAAAGGGAATACCTGATCAAACGTCTCTACCTGAGCATGAGCCCCGAGTAATGAAAACTGTTCTTTTAGAATATCACTGCTCATGATTCTAAATTCCAATCCTTTAAAATCCTCCGGGTAGTGTAACGCGTTTCGATTGTTAGTTACTTGTTTAAAACCACTTTCCCAAAAAGCAAGAGGATAGAAGCCTTTTTGCACCAACTTATCTTCCAGTATTTTTCCAGCTGAACTATTTAAGTAATCATGAATCTCTTCCTCATTTTCAAAAGCGAATGGTATATCAATTACTTTCCATTCTGGGACCAACTCCGTTATCTTTGAAGTAGACGGAGCAAGCATTTGCACATCACCAGCTAACAAAGCCTCTATCTCTTCTCCATCTTTATAAAGAAAACTATTTGGAAAGACCTGTACTTCGACATACCCATCCGTTCTTTCTTCTACCAGCTCCGCAAACTTTCTAGAAGCAAGTCCTTTTGGAGTTTCTTCTCCAACAACATGAGAAAAACGGATAACAATTCGTTCTTCTTCACTCAGTTGTTCATGATCTTCCGGATAGGATTGCACTTGACATGCATTTAATAAGAATAAAAAAATTATCACTAAACTAGTTTTATACCACTGAAAAAGAACTTTTACTTTCGATAATGACACCACCTCTATTCAAAAGATAATAGACTTAAATAACCCTGATTGGCGAAAGCGATGACAGCGCAAGAATATAGGATAAAACCTTTCACAATCTATGTTATCCCAGATTATAAAGCGCTTTCATTATTATGACAATAAAATATTCATATTGATCTTTTTGGTCTTTGTGGTCTTAACATAGGTCAAACAGAATAGTTATGACTTGGCCTTCCTACCTTGCCATATTCTATCTGGACTGTTATTCTTTCTTGTTTTTCCAAATGTTCCAGATATCTACGTACAGTTACCCTTGCCATACCCATTTTTTCAGCTAACTCTTCGGCAGTAACTGGACGTTGTTGATCTAATAGAGCCATATAAATTTGCTTTAATGTAATTTCACTTAGCCCTTTTGGAGGTGAATCTGTTTTCATGTTGTTTTTTTGTTTATTCCAATCATCAATATCTTCTTGACTTAACGATTGGGACCACTGTAACTTCATCCACATTTTTTTATAATTTTCCAGAGCTTGCTGAAAACGATTGAAACGGAAAGGTTTCACTAAATAGTCAACAGCACCGAGTCGAAATACTTGCTGTATCGTTTTGGCATCTCGTGCAGCTGTAATTAGAATAACATCTGAAGGCAATTCTTTTTGGCGTATTTCTTGTAATACATCTAAACCGGAAATATCGGGTAAAAACATATCAAGCAAAATAAGGTCAGGGGGAGATTCCATGGCTTTATCCAACACTGTTTTTCCGCTTTCAGAACAAAATTGCAAATGAAAGCCCTCCATTTTCTCAAGGAAACTTTTGTTTACCTCCTGTACCATTGGATCATCCTCTACAATCATTACATTAACCATCATCACCCACTCCTATTTTTTGGCCTACAATTATTTCCATAATTGTCCCATTAGTTCCCTTTGAAGTAATGCTTATTTCACCCTGGTTCGCCTCAACAATACTTTTTATAAGAGCAAGTCCAAATCCTCTTCCTTCCTTGGCCTTGGAACTATAACCTTCTTGAAAGACCAGTTCGCTTTCCCCTGTGGGTATCCCTTTACCACTGTCCTCTACCATGATATATAAAGAATTGTCACCGCCTTGAATCAGACAGCTGACTTCTTTGAGAACAGCATCTTCACAAGATTCGATTGCATTATCAAGCAAATTTCCAATCAATGTAATCAAATCTCCAGAACTAAAACCTTCCACCACTCTGTTTAAATAGCTATCCTCATGAATCCATAAAAGCACACCCATTTCTTTAGCACGTGCCCGTTTTCCTAATATAAGCCCAGATATTGGGTAGTGATCAATGCGATCCCTTAAAAACTGAATCATATTCTCTTCATCAGATGTTTCCTCAATAAGCAGTTCCAGTGCCTCATCAGTTCTATCAAGCTGGATAAGCCCAGCAATACTATGAAGCTTATTCATATACTCATGATTTTGTGCACGGAGCGCGCTTACTAAACTTTTAACACCGGTTAACTCTTCTCCAAGCTGATGAATTTCAGAGCGATTTTTCAAAATAATCAAAGATCCCATAAAATCTTTTTTTACAAAAATAGGATATATAGAGACCAAATACATCGTTTTATTAAAAGATATAGGTTTGTTAATAACCTTCTCACTTTCTAAAAGCTGCTCAGTTATCCATGATCGTGTGAACACTTCACTTATGTACATTTGACCGGAAAATGTATAGCCTGTATATTCTTCTGCAAGTTTATTCATGAAACTCATTTTCCCTTTATCATCTGTAACAATAATTCCTGTATCCAATGTCTGCATGATTGTTTGCCGCTCTTCAAACAGTTTTCCAATTTCATAAGGCTCCAATTGATAGGTTTGCTTCTTCACATTGGTTGCTAGGAACCAAGAACCACCTATCCCAATAAGTAATCCCCATACAAGTGAAACGAGCAAATCACTCTGATAATCTTTTACTAGAGACTGAAAGGTCGGTGACAGAATTCCAACAACTGCTACTCCAACCTGATGTGTTCCTGCTTCATCCATAATTGGAACAAAAGCACGTATAGCATATCCTAATTCTCCCAAAGCTTTGGATGTATATTCATGCTCAGAATATGCTGCTATCTCATCTCCTCCCTCAAAAACCTCACCTATTCTCGTTTCTGATGGATGTGAATAGCGAATGCGGTTCATATCTAATATGACAATATAGTCAACATTGGTAGATAGACGAATACGCTCTGCAATCGGTTGTATATACTCCTCTCCCCCTTCCTGTCCAACATTAATAATTATGTCATCCAGTTGTGTCAGTGTTCTGGCAATAGCGATAGCGCGCTCGCCTATCTCTTCCTCAAAAGAATCAGATATACTGATGAGCATCATCCAACCGCTTACCAATACAGAAGAACAAACTAAAATAGAAGAAAGAATCAATATTTTCGAACGTAATCTAATCCTTTTTTTCATGATTATCAAATCCCTGTATCAAGGATTGGCAACTCTTTATTTTAAATATTACAAAAAATCATTTTGATCTGCTACTATGTTTTGCTACTACTCTTTTTAAATGCTTCCTGGGATTCTTTATACCAATCCCTACCTTCTGAGTCATTGATAACCATGCAAGGGAAATCTATCAATTCCAGCTTTCGGATAGCTTCAGTACCTAAATCCTCATATGCAATGACTTCAACTGATTTTATTCGTCTGGCTAATAGAGCTCCTGAACCGCCAATTGCTGCAAAATAAACAGCACAATTATTTGCAATGGAATCAATGACTGTTTGACTGCGATACCCTTTTCCAATCATACCTTTTAACCCCTTCTCCAGCAATAGAGGTGTGTACTTATCCATACGACTGCTTGTTGTAGGTCCAGCTGATCCTATGATTTCTCCGGGCTTTGCCGGAGTGGGTCCGACATAATAAATAACCTGATTTTGTAAATCAAATGGGAGGTTTTCATTTCGTTTCAATTGTTCTTCCATTCGTTTATGTGCAGCATCTCTAGCTGTATAAATTGATCCACTGAGTAACACTCTATCTCCAGGACGAAGCGATTTTATCGTATCTATATCTTGAAATGGTACATCTATTTTTATTTGAGCCATATTCACCCTCCAAAAAAAGGAAAATTTGTTTTGAAGAGAAACTTCATTCCGCGGGGGTTTCGTTTCTCTTCACTCATAGAATGTTAATATCGCAAGGGCATGACCTGCCCTAGAACAGAGTTATACATATACGGGGAGTTCATCTCCCACTTATCCACCTTAGTTAAGCCATGAAGCAGAGGTATTACTTTCCGTTAAGTGCGGGATAAAATCTAGTACGTAATTTACTATAATATAGCATGTTTATGCCTGCTCGCATGACAATTTAAATTAACAGCTACCGGAAGTGCTGCAATATGGCAAGGTGCTATTTCGATTTTGACATCCAACGTTGTTGTGCTTCCACCCAATCCCTGAGGTCCAATTCCTAGTGCATTAATAGATTGAATTAATTGTTCTTCTAATTCAGCAAGTTCAGGGTCTAGGTGACGTTCTCCTACTGGTTTAAACAATGCCTTTTTAGCTAGATAGGCACAAGATTCAAAGTTACCACCGATACCTACACCTACCACTAATGGAGGGCATGCATTCGGACCAGCCTCTTTAACTGTATCCAATATGAATTGTTTTACACCTTCAATTCCATCACTGGGGGTCATCATCTTAAGTGTGCTCATATTTTCTGCACCCCCACCTTTTGCGGACATTTGAATTTCCAGTTGATTACCTTGAACTAATTCGATATGGATTACAGAAGGAGTATTATCGCCGGTATTCTTCCTATTTATAGGATTATCTACAATTGAATACCTTAAATAACCTTCTTCATATCCTTTTCTTACCCCTTCATTAATTGCGTCATAAAGACTTCCTCCAGTTATATGACAATCCTGCCCAAGCTTCACGATAAATACAGAAACGCCAGTATCCTGACACATGGGAACACGGTTTTCGGTCGCAATATTAGCATTTTCAATTAACTGATTTAGCACGTCTTTCCCAATCTCTGACGATTCAGTCTGAACTGCCTGCTGAAATGCGGACACTACATCTTGGCCTAAATCATAATTAGCTTCCTTACAAAGCACTGCAACTTTATTGACTATTTCTTCATAATGAAGTTCTCTCACCTTTTCACCCCTTGCTATTAACTCTATTCCTGCGATTCCAATACTTTATTTAATAGTATATTTTCTTTTTTTGGAGCATGCTCTTTTTTATAAATCATAAATGTGCGTTTAAAAGTAATGACAATTTCTCCACGTTGATTGTAACCACTAGTTTTCACATTAACAATTCCTACATTTGGTCGTGAATTCGATTCTCTTTTATCTAATACTTCAGAGTAAGAATAAATCGTATCTCCTTCAAAAACAGGTTTAGGAAGTCGAATTTCATCCCATCCTAAGTTCGCCATGGCATTTTGAGAAAGGTCAGTTACCGACTGACCTGTTACAAGAGCAACCGTAAATGTGGAGTCGATCAAAGGTTTACCAAATTCCGTTTGCTCGGAATAATAGTCATCAAAATGAATCGGGTTTGTATTTTGTGTTAATAAAGTCATATAAATATTATCTGTTTTCGTTACCGTTCTTCCCAGTGGGTGCGGGTATATATCACCTTCTTCAAAGTCCTCATAAAATCTTCCATTCCAGCCATTCTTTACAGTCATAAAACTTCCTCCTTTTGGTTACTTAACCTGTGAGTGCATTCCTATTTCCTTTAAAATCGATTCAGTATGTTCCCCTAAGGCGGGAATAGGATTCATTACAGATTGAACATTTTTCATGGTGACTGGCGGTTTAAGTGCAGCAATTTCTCCAACAGGTGTTTGAACTTGTTGCCAGCGATTTCGTGCAGTTAGTTGCGGGTGTTCAAAAAAGTCTTTCATGCTATTTAAGCGTGCATTGGCAATTTTAGCTTCTTCCACCTTTTCAATTACTTCTTCAGATGTTTTTGATTTAAAGTTTCTTTCGATGATGCTCTTTAATTCATCCCGATTTTCAGCTCGTTTGTAGTTACTTTCAAATTTCGGGTCATCTGTTAGCTGTGGCTGCTCTAAAATACGAAGGCAAAAGCTCTCCCATTCCCTCTCATTTTGTAAACCAATAAACACGGTCTTTCCATCTCCACAGGTGAACGGCCCATAGGGATAAATAGTAGCATGACTGGCGCCTGCACGCCTTGGTTCTTCACCGCCGTATGCTGAATAATATTTAGGATAACCCATCCATTCACCAAGAGCTTCTAACATAGATATTTCCATTACAGTACCTTTTCCAGTTTTTGAACGGTTTAATAGTGCTGTCAAAACACCTGTATACGCATACATTCCTGCAGCAATATCAGCTATCGAAATACCTGCTTTTGAAGGGATTTCTTCGCTTCCCGTAATGGAAACAAGACCCGCTTCACACTGAACAAGTAAATCATAAGCTTTTTTAGTTTCATAAGGTCCGCCTTTTCCGTATCCTGATAAGCTACACACAATTAGTTCAGGATGTTTTTCCGTTAATTCATCTGGAATAAAACCCATTCTTTCTATTGCTCCTGGTGCTAGATTTTGCACAAAAACATCTGATTTTCCAATTAAACGACGAAGGGCTTCTTTTCCTTCTTCTGTTTTTAAATCCAACTCGATAGATTCTTTAGACCGATTACACCAAACAAAGTGACTGGAAAGACCATTAACAGTAGTATCATAGTTTCTTGCAAAATCTCCTACCTCAGGTCGTTCTATTTTTATTACTCTTGCACCCATATCTGCAAGCTGCCTAGTAGCAAAAGGAGCTGCAATTGCCTGTTCCAAAGTGACTACAGTTATACCTTCTAAAGGCAACATTTTATTCACCTTCTCTTTATATATTGTTTTTGTATCGTTCTCCAGTTTCAAGAATCATTTTTGCTCTTTCAGCGATTGGAGCATCTATCATTTTTCCATTTACTTGAACAGCTCCTGAACCATTTAATATAGCATCATTGTATGCGTCTATTATCCTCTCAGCTTCTGCTATTTGTTTAGCAGAAGGCGAAAAAACCTCATTCACTATTGGTATTTGTCCTGGATGAATGACAAGTTTACCTTGGAAACCAAGTTTCTTCCCTTCCTTAGCTGTTTTTTTCAATCCTTCATCGTTATGAATGTCTGTATAAACCGAATCAATAGGTGGATCTAATCCTACTGCCTTTGAATCTATCACCAACTTTGAACGTGCATAGAGTAGCTGAATCTGTTCTTCATCAGGTGATATATTTGTATTAAGTATAAAATCTTCTGAGCCAAATGCCAGACATGAAACTCTTTGGCTTGCTGAACCAATAGTGTATGCATTATGAAGACCAGAAGCTGTTTCAATTATCGGAATGATTGACACAGAACCACTCTTTAAATTGTTTCTCTTTTCCATTTGTCCAAGAAAATAATCAGCAATTACAATTTTTTCCCTATCATCGGTCATTGGGAGTACAATTCCATCCAGATTTGCGTGTACTATTTCCTGTATATCTTCTAAAAAATAATCAGTATCTACGGCATTCACACGAACGAATGTAGTTATATGCTCCGTATTTTCTATGAATCTTTTTACTCTCTGTCTTGCACTTTTTTTATTTTCCTCTGCAACGGCATCTTCCAAATCAAGGATGAAAGCATCTGCTGAAAGTGCCCTTACTTTTTCCAGACGCCTATCCTTGTCTCCTGGAATAAACATACATGTTCTCAGCATGTGTGACTCTCCTTTACTTACTGAAAAAAGTTCTTTTGAATTCAAGCCGTTAATCGATAATTTATTCCCATAAACTGTTCTGATCAATAGACTTGTATATTACTTATTTTCCAATGATTATCTAAAATATGTTCTGAGATTATTTGTAGTGTATCTTGAGCAAAAACACGTGAAATTGTTTCAATGGACCCTATTACAATAGTTAAACAACCAATAATGAAAATTCACATTTATTTAATGAAAAAAGTTGCACTAAACCTCAATCTAGAATTCCTCGTACCTTTGTAAATTCAAATAAACCATCTATTGTATCTAAATTCTCCAAATTGAGTAGCTTATCGGATAATATATTTTGTGATTCGATAGACAAATCTCTTGTTAAAGTTCTAAATTTCTTCAAAAGATCTTCAGAAGAAACAGCATTTTCAGGATCTCCTTTAGGAAAATCAGTTTCTTTTCTTATCCAGTCTTCTGATGTCAATTTAATTTCTACAATAGCTCCCCATTTATCTGGATAATTACTATTTATTTCTGGATCAACTTCTACATTTACCCGCTTCATTAATTTACGTATATTTTCATTCCATAAGCTTTCTTCATTAAATGCATCGACCCCACCATTACCAGTTAACAAAGCTAAAGCAGTGCAGAACTGCAAACTAAATTTAGATGCATATTGAGTGTCCGGATTTTTATTATCGGTAATGTCGATTGCTACCTGATATGTTTTTACATTGATTTGTTCAATATCATGAAGTCGGATGTTTCTTTCTTCTGCAAGTTCAATCATTAAATCCATAGCATGATGTGTATGCCGGCATGATGCATGAACTTTAAATGAATTTTCCATGATTTTGAACTGCTCGCCTAAATCTATAGTTATTTTTGAAACATCATATTCTGTACTCATTGCTGCAAAAAAACCTCGTTTACCTTCTAATATTTTCTTTGCAGCAGTAAAGCCTTTCTCTGCTAACAAAGCACTAATTACTCCATTCATAGCTGCTTTTCCAGGATGCAATTGCTTAGACATTGCACCATCTTCTATAAACTCCCAAAGTCCTGCCGCTTGAGTTCCGGCACTGCCTAACGCATGAATAATTTGTTCATGGGTAAGCTGAAGCAATTTTGCAACTGCAGCAGTTGCTCCAAACGTTCCGCAAGTGGCCGTATTATGCCAATAATAATAATGAGAGGGAGTTACCGCCTCACCTATTCGATAGCAAACTTCATACCCTATTACAACTGCTGTAATCAAGTCTTTACCGGATAGTCGCTTCCATTCTGAAATAGCCAAAGCTGCAGGAATCACTACTGTAGCTGCATGGATAATAGAACCTTTATGAATATCATCCTGTTCTACAATATGACTTGCTGCTCCATTTAAGAGTGCAGCTTGTGTAACTGAGGTCTTTCCACCTGTAACTAAAGCTGCTTGTGGTTCCCCTCCCAGTTCCTTGACTAAATCATCAACTTTTTGAATCGCTTCCTGGTTGGAACCAGCTATAGCTGAGGAAAAGTAATCCAATATACATAATTTAGTGAATTCCACCACATCGGTAGGTAAGTCTTCATAGTTTGTATTTATAATATAATTAGCAAGTTTCTCACTTAAACTCATCTTATCTCCCCTTTATTAAAAGGATCTTGGAAGACCAAGCACATGCTGACCGACATATGATATAACAAGGTTATTAGTCACTGGAGCAACAATAAATAATCTGGCTTCCCTAAATTTACGTTCAATATTGTACTCTGTAGCAAAACCATAACCTCCAAAAGTTGTCATAGCAGCATTAGCAGCTTTCCAAGTCGCCTCTGTTGAAAGGTATTTAGCCATATTTGCTTCCGGTCCACAATTTTCACCGGCATCAAACAGATTAGCTGCCTTATCACGCATTAAAGCCGCTGCTTCAATATCCATATATGCCTGAGAAATTGGAAATTGCACACCTTGATTTTTACCGATAGGACGATTGAAAACTTCTCTTTCATTCGCATATTGAACAGCCTTATCAATAAAGTATTTACCATCACCAATACTCTCAGCAGCTATTAAAATACGCTCAGCATTCATTCCACTTAAAACTTGTTTAAATCCTTTTCCTTCTTCTCCAATCAAATTTTCTTCGGGAATCTCTGTATTTTCAAAAAATACTTCTGTTGTCGCATGGTTTATCATCGTATCAATGGGGCGAATCGTAATATTATTTTTTTGGTCTTGCATGTCAAGAATAAATAAACTTAATCCATCCGTTTTCTTCTTCACCTGATCTTTCGGGGTAGTTCTTGCTAACAATAGCATTAAATCCGAATGTTCGGTGCGAGAAATCCAAATTTTTTGACCATTAACGATATATTTATCTCCTCGCTTTTCTGCTGTTGTTTCAATACTTGTTGTATCACTTCCTGCAGTGGGCTCTGTTATACCGAATGCCTGGAGACGTAATTCTCCACTGGCGATCTTTGGCAAGTAACGCTGTTTCTGATATTCATTCCCATGTCGCAATATTGCTCCCATCGTATACATTTGAGCATGGCCTGCGCCAGCGTTACCTCCTGATCGATTAATTTCCTCTAAAATAACTCCAGCCTCATACATTCCTAATCCAGCCCCGCCGTATTTCTCAGGAATTAAGACCGAAAGCCATCCTTCTTCAGTAAGTGTTTGAATGAATTTTTCAGGATACTCTTTCTTTTCATCTGTCTGTCTCCAGTATGATTCGGGGAACTTTTCACAAAGTGAACGGACACTCTGACGAATTAAATCCACTTCTTCTACTGTACTAACTGTCATTTTAACTCCTCCTTATACATTGTAATGAATGCGTTTACAATTATAAGATAATTTAGATTAATCTAATATCTAGTTTAACAGTATACTGTATCCAATATCCAAAGTCTAGAGATTTTTTACTTATTTTTCATTAAAGAACCTTAATTCGCTTTTAAATGGGGGTGTAAATAGTGGAGGAATTTTAACCCTAATTCAAATAGAAAGCCAGTTTTACTGAGAAGCATAAAATCAATCAGTGGAGTTCATGAAGTAATGCATTGAACATGAGGACTTATCTAATAAGATGCGGGAAGTACATATATTTCGAAATTATTGACTGAGTATGAGTGACGAGGTTAAGAAATGTTATTTAAGCCAGCTTGGGTTTTAGACCGTGTCTATTCACTACTTTTTTGAATTTCTAAAGCTGTTTTGGTTTATAGAGCGCTTCTATTCACTACTTTTTTGAATTTCTAAAGTTGTTTTGGTTTATAAAGCGCTTCTATTCACTACTTTTTTGGCTTTCTAAAGCTGTTTTGGTTTATAGAACGTGTCTATTCACTACTTTTTCGGCTTTCTAAAGCTGTTTTGGTTTATAGAACGTGTCTATTCACTACTTTTTCGGCTTTCTAAAGCTGTTTTGGTTTATAGAACGTGTCTATTCACTACTTTTTTGAATTTCCATTGCTGTTTTGGTTTATAGAGCGCTTCTATTCACCACTTTTTTGAATTTCTAAAGCTGTTTTGGTTTATAAAGCGCTTCTATTCACCACTTTTTTGGATTTTAGATACGATACATATTCTTTAAGCTAATAGACCTATATCAAAGTGATTAGGATTTTCTTTTGCATTAAAAGTAAAAAAGAATGGATGCCTCAGCTAAGTTAAGGCCATCCATTCTCTATAATAAGATATTACTAATTGCTAATTTTTGCATTTTCAAGCACATATTTTGTTGCTGAATCCCCAGCTAGCTTGCCAAAAACTGCTCCAGACATTAAACCAGATCCTCCTGGATAGTTATGGTAAAATAACCCGCCTACCATTTCTCCTGCGGCAAATAATCCAGGAATTTGCGATTGATTTTGGTCTAATACTTCCCCATATTCATTGACATGAATACCACCAAATGTGAAAGTAATACCACAAGTAACGGGGTAAGCGTAAAATGGTGCTTTTTCAAACTTCAATGCCCAATTACTCTTTGGTGGAGTGATTCCTTGCGTTCCTTTTCCATCTTTGATTGCTGGATTATACTCTCCATCCTGAACTGCATTATTATATTCTTCTATTGTTTTTATAAATGCATCTCTTTCAATACCTAACTTGTTAGCAAGATCTTCTAGAGTATTTGCTTTTAAGGAGGTCGCTTCCTCTAAATCATACTCTACTCTCAACAAATTTCGAACCTGTTCATCAAAGAGTTGAAATGCTTTTTGTTCTGGCTGTCGTAACGTCTCTTTTCCATACTTTGCATAAGTATAGTTGCGGAAATCTGCTCCTTCATCTACAAAGCGCTTTCCGTTACAATTTATAATTAATCCTAATGGATAAGAAGACTTTTTATAAATATCTCCAGGTTTCGTATAATCTCCTACTCTTGGAGCTTGAAAATCAGTTGTGTGGGCATGACATCCAGACCAATCCCCATATGGTTGTGCTCCTATTTCTATAGCCATATCTAGACCATCACCTGTATTATATTCACTCCCTCTAACTAAAGCCTGTTCCCATTCTTCCCCTAAAAATTGTACTCGTTTTTCTCTATTTGCTTCAAAGCCACCACATGCTAATACAACAGAATTTGCACTGATTTGATTTTCAACTTCATCTTCAATCACTTTGATACCGCTTACTTTTTTATCTGTTGTCAATAGTTGAATAGCTCTTGTATTGTATTTGAATTCGATACCTAATAATTCTGCTTTTTTGATTAGTGCTTCAATCAGGCCAATTCCTTTACGATGTGTTTTTACTGGTAGTCCTCCCCAAAATTGTAAAACACCGTCATTGTTAAAGGATTGATTCTCGTTTAGTTCAAATTCTACTCCTTGTTTTATCATCCACTGAATAGTTTCGTACGACTTATTAACGAGTTGTCGAGCTAAATTGGGGGCGCTCTTTCCTTTCGTTACTTTCATAATGTCATTATAATAATCTTCCGTATCATATTCAGGCATATCTATATGTTTTATTTCTTTGGTAGATACTTGAGATAAAATCGGCTGTAACGCATGTTTATCCTTATAAGCAAATCGTATAGCACCATCTGTAAAGTAAGAATTACCGCCGCGTTTTTGTTTTGTTCCACGTTCTATTATGAGTACTTCAGCCCCATTCTCTTTAGCAGCAATAGCCGAACAAAGCGCAGCATTTCCAGTTCCAACTACAATTACATCATAGGTTTTGTTATAGTTAATCATTAAAAATTCCTCCTTAGTAAAAATTATCTTCTACGTTCAGTATAGAAGGAATTTTAATATAAATAAAATACAGTTTTTTTAGTGTATTCAATAAATATATTTTATAATCAAAAAATCCTTTTGATTACTTCTTTTGTAAATGCGGATGTCTTTTTGTCTCCACCAAGATCTTTCGTTTTTATCTCTTCTAACAGTGCCTGATGTATACTTTGCTCCATCTTCGTTCCAACTATTTTCAAACGTTTATCATTAAATTTTTCACTCAACCAATCAAATAATAAAGCGGTAGACAGCATCATTCCTATTGGATTAGCAAGATCTCTTCCTGCAATATCTGGCGCGGACCCATGGGCTGCTTGTGCCATAGCAATCTCTTGATTTGTGTTTATCGATGGAGCTAAACCTAAACTTCCAATTAATTCTCCAGTTAAATCCGATAATATATCTCCGAACATGTTCTCCGTAACAATAACATCAAAATCCTGAATTCGACGAACAAGATGTGCACACATTGCATCCACATGGTAGTCATCAACTTCAACTTCTGGATAACTATTTGCTACTTCTTTACAAATATCTAGGAACATTCCTGACCCAATTCTAATTACATTTGCTTTATGCACAATGGTGACCTTCTTTTTTCGTTTCATGGCTTTTTGAAAAGCCGCATGTGCTATCCTCTCAATAGCATGTCGAGTGAATACACCTGTTGTAATGGCAACATCCTTCGTCACTCGAAATTCACCAGTACCCTGATACATATTTCTATCCACATAGAAACCTTCCGTATTCTCTCGATATATTACTAAATCAGCACCCTCTACTAAAGCATTGATACCTAAAATGTTTTTTGATGGACGAATATTCGCATAAAGATCAAAATAGTGCCGTAATTCACCACTTGGATTACGAATTGTTTTAAATTCTTCCGGATATGATGCGGAATCATGAGGACCAAGTAACCAGGCATGGCAATCCTTTAATTTCTCTTTTGTTTCTTCTGGTAAAGGGTGATTCTTTTCATCTATACCCTTCCAACCAACTAGTAATGGAACCCATTCAATCGTTATTTTCTCCTTTTCTGCTACTGCTTTTACAAGCTCTATAGTTGCCTTTACAATTTCTGGTCCAATCCCATCTCCTTCTAGTACACCTATTCTATATAAAGTCATCTCTATTTCCCGCTCTCCCTTCTATCTTTAAGTTAATCAATCCTTCCAATCATGTCCAATACCTTTTTTCTTATTATTCCGATAAATAAAATTAATAGTTATCATCCCATTCTTTCAAATGATCAACAAAACGATCAACTACAGTTAGATTTTTAAACGATTGATTATACATAAGCCATGTTTCTCTATTAACTGTTGTTCCGTCTTTCAAATAAATTGGTTGTTGGTATAAACCGTCATCTTTTTTCAAGCAAATTTCAGGTACAACGGCAAAACCAAAATCATTTTTAACCATTTCCTTACAAGTTTCTAGCCTATCGACTTCCATTTCAATATTTGCTGGCTCTGAAAACTGATCCGCCCACCAACTTGTTATACTATCCTTCAATGAACTATCGGTACTATAATTAATTAATCGATAATCCGGTAAATTCTCCATATTTAATTTTTCCTTAGAAATTAAATATAGCGGTTCTTTTCTTAGTAACACTTTCTCTCCTTGCCATCCTCGTTTATTTCGTAAAATACCTACATGCACACTAGAGTTGTTAAGAAGTTCAATCACTTGTGTGCTCCACCCAGTTTGAACATTAAACCTTACGTTCGGATACTTTTTAGAAAAATCCTTTAACACTTTTGGAAGTACATATTGAGCAAAATTACTGGAGACACCTATTCTTAAAACTCCTGATACTTCTTTCCCCATGTGACTCATTGTATCTTTCATATTTTGCAATTGTTTTAACATGTCCTTAGAATACTGGACTAAATATTCGCCTTCCGAAGTAAACTCTATCCCTTTTTTAGTTTTAAAGAAAAGCGAGACACCGAATTCATCCTCTAGATTTTTTAAGCGATAACTTAAAGAAGGTTGTGATACATATAATTTCAAAGCAGTGCGAGTCATGTTTCTCTCTTCATAGAGCGTTTTCATTAATGTCCAATCTTTTTGATCCATATTTTACCTCCACTCGTTTGTTTCTACCTTCATTATGAAAGAATTTATTATGTGTTATCAAGTTTTTTTATGAGGTTAAATAAAATATCATTATTTTACTTATATAATGAAAGCGATTACTATATTACACAAGATAATTCAGAAGGAGTTGAATATTTTGAATATACGTTACACTTTAGTTTCACTTTCAATCATATGTTGTTTTCTTATTGGCTGCAATACTCTTGAAGCGTCAGGGAATCAAGAAAACAAAAAAAGCAACACTTACCAAGATGAAACACTATCATTTGTCGTACCATTTCAAGCAGGCGGTGGTACAGATGTATTCGCAAGATTCATGACACCTTATTTTGCTAAGCATATTGAAGGTAGTCCAAGAGTTCAAGTTGAAAATATTCCTGGTGGAGCAAGTATCACTGGAACGAATGAATATGCGAATGGGCGAATACCGAATGGCTTAAATATCCTTACTTCAAGTGCATCATCTCATATCCCGTTCATGCTGAGTCAATCTTCTGTGGACTATGAATTTAATGATTTTACTCCTTTAATCGGTGCACCGTCTGGTGGTGTTGTATATACAAAGCCTGAATTAGCACAAGACGGAATTGAAAGCTTAATTTCGTCAGATGAAAAATTATTTTATGCAGGAATCTCCCCTACTGGTTTGGATTTAGTGACGCTTCTTTCCTTTGAAGTTTTACAGATGGATGTAAAAGCGGTACTCGGATACGAAGGGCGCGGACCATCTCGTGTAGCATTTGAGCAAGGCGAAAGTAACATCGATTATCAAACTACTTCTGCCTATAATAACAACGTTGTAGGACTAGTTGAGGAAGATAAAGCAACCCCATTGTATAGTTTAGGACAAATCGATGCAGATGGAAATCTTATTCGCGATCCTCAATTCCCTGAATTACCTACTATTGAAGAAATCTATGTTGATATCTATGGAAGAAAACCTAGTGGGGAAGTATGGCAAGCTTATAAACAAACTGTTGGTGCTTCTTATACTATGAACAAAGTTATTTGGGTGCATAAAGATGCACCTGTTCACTATCAAGAACTGCTTAAAGAAGCAATGACTACTTTAATTAAAGATGAGGGGTTTAAGACTCATTCAGAAGAAATTTTAGAAGGATATGATACGTATATAGGCGATGAACTAAACGAACAAATTAACCAATCTTTTTCTATTAATGCAGAAACGAAACAATGGATAATCGATTATTTACAAGATAATTTTGATATTGACATTACGAAGCTTTAGAGGGGGAGCAAAATTATGATTGAGAGCGCAATAGAAGCATTACTTATTGTATTAGACCCCTCACGACTAATATATATGTTTATCGGTATCTTTATTGGGGTTATTGTAGGGTTATTACCTGGACTAAGCGGTACAGTAGGTATGTCGCTGATGCTACCTTTTGTATTTGGTCTAGATCCATTTGTAGGGATGGCACTTTTAATTGGAATGATTGCTGTAATCCATACCGGTGATACTTTTCCGTCCATTCTTTTAGGAATACCCGGAACATCAGGTTCTCAAGCAACCATTATGGACGGTTTTCCTCTCTCCAAAAAAGGGGAAGCCTCTCGTGCCATGGGAGCAGCCTTCTTTAGCTCAATGATAGGAGGCGTAATTGGTGGAATCGCACTTTATCTAACTATACCATTTGCAAGACCATTAATATCATCATTTAGTTCTCCAGAACTCTTTATGCTAACCATGCTAGGACTTAGTATGGCAGGTTTACTAGCTGGAAAATCTCCTTTAAAAGGAATTATTTCAGGGATATTAGGGCTACTTATTGGCTCCATTGGCAGCGCACCTGCCGTTCCAGAATATCGATATACTTTCGATACTCTATATTTAACACAAGGAGTCTCTTTACCTGTAGTTGCAATAGCTATATTTGCATTTCCTATCCTTATAACTATGCTTACTGACAAAGGAAGTATATCAAAACACTCCGAATTACAACGCGGTATTACCAAAGGAATCTTAGATGCACTTAAAAATAAATTCCTAATAATCCGAAGTGCCGTAATGGGAGCAATTATTGGTTTTATTCCGGGTCTAGGAGGTAGTGTAGTTGATTGGTTAGCTTATGGCGCCGGGCAAAAAACAGTAAAAAACAATTATTTTGGGAAAGGAGACATACGAGGAGTTATTGCTCCAGAAAGTGCTAATAATGCAAAAGAAGGTGGATCCTTAGTACCAACACTCTTATTCGGTATCCCAGGAAGTGGAACAACAGCAATTTTACTTGGCGGTTTAACATTAATGGGATTAGAAGCAGGACCTAAAATGCTAACAACTGATTTATCAGTAACCTTATCTATTGTTTGGACCTTGGTTTTTGCAAATATATTCGGAGCGCTTCTATGTATGATGTTAGTTCGTCCAATATCTAAAATTAGTTTTGTACCTGGAGAAAGGATTGTACCATTTCTTCTTGTATTACTTGTTCTTGGTGCTTACCAAAGTAACATGTCTTGGGGAGACTTAATAATCTTTGTCCTTATTGGTTTGCTTGGTTATGTGATGACCATATTAGATTGGCCACGGCCCCCACTTCTTATCGGTTTTGTACTGGCTCTCCCTGCCGAGAGATATTATTGGATCTCAATTGAAAGGTATGGTTGGGAGTGGCTTTCCAATCCTATAGTTATCTCCATAGCTATTATTATCGTCGTGCTTTTAACTGGAGGTACCATAATGAAGCGATTCAGCAATAGCTATGAGAAAGGAGGAATGAATTAAGATGAACAAAGAGTATCTTAATCTTATATTCAGTGGCTTCCTCTTTATTACATTCACATTTGCCATTATTGAATCCATAACATTTAGTAAACTAGCTCAATTCTTTCCTTTATATATATCTATTGCTGGTTCAGTATTAACATTTATTTATTTGATTACTCAGATTTACATTGTCTATAAACAAAAAGTAGAAAACGTAAAGCAATTTAACATTTCCCTACTAAAACCCTTACGTTACATTGGGTGGGTTATTGGCTATTTAATCTTGATTTATATTGGTGGACTAATGCTTGCAACTGCAATATTCTTAGCTTTATTTCTCACTATAGAATCAAGGATGAGCTATCTTCAAACTAGTATTTCTATATTAATCGTTCTGTTTGGTGTGACATTACTGAGTTCTGCACTCGATATTTACTGGCCAACAAATTTACTTGGCTTTTAATACAAGGAGGTTGAATAATGCGAGATTATGAAAAAATACGGTCTGCAATCATACGTGGTGGTACAAGTAAAGGAGTATTTATTTTAGAAAATGAGTTACCTAGTGATCCTAAAATGAGAGACCGGGTTATTCTATCTATCTATGGCGGAACAGACAAAAGACAAATTGATGGGCTTGGTGGTGCAGATGCTCTAACAAGCAAATTAGCAATCGTAAGCGTATCTTCTAGACCAGACGCTGACATTGATTATACGTTTGGGCAAGTCGGAATTGGTACTGGAAAAATAGATTATAACTCCAATTGCGGGAATATATTAAGTGGAGTTGGCCCCTTTGCCATTGATGAAGGGTTAGTTCCTTTGAAGGAACCATATACCATTGTAAGGATATATAATACAAACACAGACTGTATCATTGAGGCAAAAATTCCCGTTGATTCTGGTAAATCACTATCAACAGGGGATTATATGATTGATGGTGTACCAGGAGAAGGTGCAAAAATCTCCTTGAACTTTTTAGATGCATATGGATCGAAAACAGGTAAACTATTTCCTACAGGTAAACGTAAAGAATTATTAATAACAGAAGCTGGAGAGTTTGAAGTTAGTATTATAGATGTTGCAGCACCGGTAGTATTTATAACTGCTGAACAAGTTGGCTTAAAAGGTACCGAATCCCCCTCTGACCTATCTAAAGATACTTTACGGAAACTCGAAAATATCCGAGCAAATGCTGCAAAAAAGCTAAACTTTGTAAGTAATATTAATAACGCGACCATAGTAACCCCATCTAGTCCAAAAATAATAATCGTTTCAAAAGCTCAGACATATTCAAATTTACACGGTAACAAAATAAACAAGAACCTTATTCATCTAACTGCACGAGCCATGTCTATGCAAGAAATGCATAAAACATTTCCTGTTACAGGCGGTCTTTGTACAGCAACTGCATCAAAGCTCAAAGGAACAGTAGTATATGATTGCTGTGAGAACTCAACTACTGATGAAGTTAATATCGGCCATCCCTCTGGTACGATGGACTTCCTTATATCACTTAATGACGATGGTGAGAGAGTGCTTTTAAAAAAAACAGTAGTAGCTAGAACCGCACGCCGCTTAATGGAAGGGTATGCTTACGTACCAAAAGAACTGTTTTGGGATGAAGCCAATATAACGAAGAAATAAGAAGAGACATACTATGATTAGTGAGTAAGGTCATCAACAGATGATTTTACCCACTATTTTTCTTTGAAGCTGAAAAACTATCTCACAATAAGAGGAGGATAATCAACTAATTTATACATAAAGTTAGTTAAATATACCTAAAAATTACAATTAGAATGAAAATTGACAATACACCTTACAAATATTAATATTTAAACTAACATTTCTATACCAATTGTTTTTCTACTCGTTTGATGAAAGGAGGTAAATTTTAAGAATTGGCTATACCTTTAAATAGAATGAAGGAGGCATAGGAATCTTGGGGTTAGAATACAACAATAGTTTTCTTTGGTTTGTAATAGGATATGGATTAATTATCGTAGTAATGGGCGCTTTTTATTCAAAAAAAGTATCCTCAAGTGAGGATTTCATACTTGCTGGTAAATCTCTTGGGCCAATCGTATTAATGGGGACATTACTCGCAACTTGGGTTGGTAGTGGAACAGTAACAGGTGGACCAAACTCCATCGCATACTCAAACGGTTTATGGCCAGCAATTGGTTATGTTATCCCCAGTTTAATTGGTATTACTATTCTGCTATTAATATCAGCTAAAATTCGAAACTATGGAAAATATACTGTGTCAGAAATACTTGAGATTAAATATGGTTCTTTTGCTAGAATCCTTTCGTTAATCATTATTGTGCTTGCCTTTGTTGGTATAGTTTCTTATCAATATCAAGGGCTAGGATTTATTTTACATGTATCAACCGGTATCTCTGTAGAGACAGGAACAATTATAGGGGCTGTATTAATTATCTTCTTGGCAACAATTGGTGGATTAATGTCTGTCGCTCCAACCGATACGTTAAGTGCATTAATTATTTTTTTAGGCTTAATTATTGGGGTTCCTGTTATTTTAGGAGATATTGGAGGATTCGATCAACTAGTTAATAGCGTAGAGACAGAAAGCTTAGATTTATTTGGTAACCTATCTCTGCTTCAAGTAATGGGATTCTACATTCCTGTATTATTTTTACTTTTAGGTGACCAAAATATGTATCAAAGAATTTCTGCATCTAGTAGTGATAAAACAACTAAACTTGGTATCTCCGGTTGGATTATAGGAATGTTAATCTCCACCCCATTAGTAGCACTTCTGGCATTTTCTGCTAGATACTACTTTCCTGACTTAGATCCGGGAATGGCATTGATATCAACTTCATTAGTTTTACCAACTGCAATTGGTGGCTTATTAATAGCCGCAGTTACCTCTTTTATTGTTACTACAGGAAATTCTTATTTATTATCTTCAGCAACAAATATAACTTATGATATTTACGGTAAATACATTAATCCTCAAGCTACGGATAAGCAGAAGTTAGTTTTTACAAGACTATTAATACCAGTACTAGGATTAATTGCATATTTATTAACTACTTATTTCCCAACTGTCTTAACCGTTCAGATGTATGCTTATACCGTCTACGGTGCGGGAATTACACCTGCTTTGCTAGGAGTATTTTTATGGAAACGTGTAACAAAACAAGCTGGTATTTCTTCAATGTTAGCTGGTGTTACATCTACATTAATATGGGAGTTCTTAAATACACCATTTGGTATTAATAGTTCTCTGATTTCTATTCCTATAGCAATATTAGTATTAATTGTTGTAACTTTATTCACCTCAAAAAAACAAGAATTAGTCGACTACAGAAAGGATGGTTTAATTGCAAACAAAAAGTAGAGTTGAAAAATTAAGGGCAATTATGGGAGAAAATAACATTGATGTATCTATCATTATGAACTTTGAGAATCAATACTATTTAAGTGGATTAAAAGCAATTACTTACTCTCGTCCAATTGTTCTTGCGATTGATTCAAAGAATCTCAGTTTAATTATCCCTTCATTAGAAGAAAATCATGCAAAAGAAAAAACAGATGCAACTGAACTCTATATTTACCATGAAACAAACCTATATGGTGGTGACAAAAACAAAAACTCTTACTTAGATTACTTAGAAACCGTAATTTCTCATTACCCGAATGGAACGAGAGTAGGAGTGGAATTTTCATCCTTATCTTTGAAAATGGTAAATATACTAAAAGAAGCTGGATTTGAATTGGTTAATTTAGATCATAAAATTGCGGAGATGCGCTTTATTAAGAGCGATGAAGAAATTGAAATGGTAAAAGAGGCCGGAAAGTTAGTAAGTTTAGCCTTAAGTAAATCATTGGAAAATGCACAATCAGGGATTACCGAAATGGAGCTTGATCGTCACGGAACACAACTCTTATTTGCAGAAATGGATAATTATCCAAACGCTACTCTTGATTATTTTGCTATGTCACCATCTGGATTAGAGAGAAGCATTATGCCACATGTGTTTTCAAATACTAGAAAGCTCTTAGATAATGACATTGTGGTTCATAGTAGACAAGTAGCTTTAAATGGGTATCGAGCGGAATGTGAAAGAACTTTTTTTGTAGGAAAACCAACTGAGAAACAATTAGACGCATTTAAAGCTGCATACGAAGCACAATTAGTAGCAATGGAAAAAATAGCCGTCGGAGTTACTGCTATGGAAGTAGATGAAGTGGCTAGAAACATCTTTCAACAATACGATTTAGAAAAGTATTGTATTCATCGAACTGGTCATGGGATCGGAATTGGGCTCCATGAAGAACCTTCCCTTCGTTTTGATAATGATCTCGTCTTACAAGAAGGAATGATCTTTACAATTGAGCCAGGAATATATATTCCTGGTGTTGGAGGATTCCGACACTCAGATACTGTTGTCCTTACCAATGAAGGAACGGAAATAATCACAGAATATCCTAGAGAAATAGAAAATTTAATTTTTAATAGATAAATTTCACTAAATAAAACAGCAATAGCCTTGGATGGTTACTGCTGTTTTTACTTTGGTTTTTTTATTTTTTGCTTGAGATGTCTATTAATAAGATAGACATATATATGTCTAACAGATATATCCAGCGTAATTACGTTATAATTAACTATAATTAATGTTGTTTTAACCGAATTCCAAGTTATAAAAGGAGTACTTTATCATGAACATCTACCACATTGCAGACAAAATTATCAACGTAATCAAAGATATGATAGATGAACAAATTATTATATGTGATATTAATGGAATTATCATTGCTGGTACAAACCCAGAGCGTGTTGGTGATTTTCACGAAGGATCCGTGTTGGTTATCAAAAATAAAGAATCACTCATGATTACGGAAGCTTTAACGATAGACTTAAAAGGAGTTAAAACTGGTATTAACCTCCCCCTCTTTTTTAATAAATCCGTTATAGGAGTTATCGGCATTACTGGAGAAATCGAAAAAGTAAAGCCGTTTGGGGAAATTGTCCGGAAGATGACCGAGCTATTGATTCACGAGAATAATTATTATGAACAGATTGAATTTGAACATCGATCTGTAGAGAATGTTGTATTTGATTTACTTCGGAGTAAAAAAGTAGATCGTTCATTACTGGATAGAGCAGAAACACTAGGAATAACACTGGATGGGACGAAACAGGTAATTATTTTAGTAATAAATGACATAAACTCCACTCTCCAAAACCAGGTATGGCAGTATCTAAAGGATCTTATTCCAAAGAAGGATATTGTTATTCGCTGGGGAGACAACCGCTTGTTTTGGATGCATACACTTTCATCGAAGAAAGAGCAAATAAAACCTGACTTTTTGAAAGCATTACAAAAATCTTGTGAAAATAACTTTCCTATTAAATTACATATCGGTGTAGGAGATATGGCAACGGCTGGTGACCTATATCGTTCTTACGAAGAGGCACTTATTGCGATTAATTATTTCCCAGTCGATACCCAGCTATCTTTTCATACTGATTTACAATTGGAACTTTGCCTGCAAGATATTTCTGATCGTACAAAAAAAGAATACATTAAAAGAACAATCGGTATGTTAATCGATCATAAACAGTTACTTCATACATTGCACGTGTTCATAGAAAATGAATCTTCCCTACAAAAAACAGCTGACGCATTATTCATCCACATCAATACACTGCATTATCGATTATCAAGAATTGACCAGTTAACAGGTCTTGACCCGAAACGCTTTAAAGACTTAACGAATTTATATTTAGCTATTACATTTTTAGATGAACATACAACTAATTTTAAAAATCCAGCATCTTTTTCGTATAAAAACACATAGAATTTTCTATGTGTTTTTATTTATACTATATAAATTAAAGTAATAGTTAAAGGCCTATAGGAGGTTATTAATTATGTTAGATAAGTCAATTATTGAACGATTTAAAGAAATTGTTGGAGAAAAAAATGTAGAAACATCGAGCATGTCGCTTCATTCTTACAGCTATGATGCCACACCGGGTTTTCGAAAGACTCCAGACGTCGTAGTGGCACCAAATAACTCAGAAGAAATCGCAGAAATCGTAAAAATTTGTAATGATCATAAAATACCACTGACTCCTAGAGGGTCAGGCACAAATTTAAGTGCTGGAACAACGCCTCTTAAAGGTGGAGTTGTCTTACTTTTTAAGCATATGAATAACATCCTAGAAATTGATGAGCAAAACCTAACTGCAACGGTTCAGCCAGGAGTAGTTACGAAAAACTTAATCGAAAAAGTAGAAGCAATAGGATTATTGTATCCACCAGATCCTAGTTCGATGAACATCTCTACGATTGGTGGAAATATCAATGAGAATTCTGGAGGGTTGCGCGGGCTCAAATACGGTGTAACAAGAGATTACGTACTAGGTTTGAAAATTGTTCTTCCTAATGGGGACATTATTGAAACGGGCGGAAAGCTCGCAAAAGATGTAGCCGGATATGATTTAACGCGATTATTTGTTGGCTCTGAAGGAACTCTCGGAATTGTTACAGAAGCTATTTTGAAATTGGTACCGATGCCAGAATATAAAAAAACGATGCTTGCAACGTATGCAGATATCGATGACGCTGCAAGGACGGTATCCGCAATTATCGAAAACCGAATAATCCCTGCTACTCTTGAGTTTCTAGATCAGCCAACCGTTGAAGTTGTAGAAGAATACAATCAAATTGGCCTACCTACCGATGCAAAAGCAATTTTATTAATTGAACAAGATGGTCCAGAATCAGTAGTAAACAAGGATATAGAAAAAATAGCGGAAATATGTAAGGAATTAAATGCGGTAACTGTAAGCGTTGCTAAAAATGAACAAGAAGCAACAGCTCTTACGACTGCACGTAGATCAGCACTGTCTACGATTGCACGTTTACGACCAACTACCTTTTTAGAAGATGCGACCGTTCCAAGATCACAAGTAGCTCCAATGGTAAAAGAGATTAATAGAATCGCGGAAAAATATAATGTAAAAATATGTACATTTGGTCATGCCGGAGATGGAAATCTTCACCCCACCGTTCCAACAGATGTTCGAAACAAAGAAGAATATCATCGCGTTGAACAAGCTTTTGCTGAGATATTTGAAAAAGCGGTTGAGCTCGGTGGGACAATTACTGGTGAACATGGTGTTGGCGCAATGAAAGCACCATTTCTAAAATTGAAATTAGGCGAAGAAGGAATTCGAGCATTAAAGAGTGTCAAGCAAAGTTTTGATCCCAATAATATTATGAATCCCGGAAAAATGTTTTTCGAAGAAGAGGAGAAAGGAGAATAGAACGTGGATACATTAGTAAAAGAACGTATTCAAGAAGACTTTCAGAACCGGATGGACAGAGATGAATTGGAAAATTGTATGCGCTGTGGATTCTGTCTCCCCGTTTGTCCAACCTATATCCAATCAGGGTATGACGAAACACAATCCCCTAGGGGACGGATCGCTTTAATGAAAGGCATTGTTGATGGAGAAATCGAACCCGATGAAGATATTGAACAAACATTGAATGAATGTCTTGGATGCAGAGCCTGTGAACCCGCCTGCCCTGCTGGTGTAAATTATGGTCAGCTGTTAGAGGAAGCAAGGGATATTTTCAATCAAAACAAGCAACATTCCCTTCCAGAAAAAGTAATTAGAAAGACTGTCTTTGAAGGATTATTTCCACATCAAAACAGAATGGAAAACATGACCTCTCTTCTCACCTTTTATCAGCGATCTGGCCTACAAAAGGTAGCAAGAAATATTGGATTTATGAAGCTATTTCCGGATACACTGGCTACTATGGAAAAAGTATTGCCATCCACTCCAACACGAAAAGAAATGGGGTCTCGAGCTACCTACTATGTCCATAAAAGTCAGCCAAAAGCGACCGTAGCATTTTTCAAAGGCTGCTTGATGGATACTATGTTTCGAGAAGTGAATAAAGCAACGATTGAGCTATTGCAAAAAGTGGGATGTGACATCGCTGTTCCAGACACACAAAACTGTTGCGGTGCATTACATGGCCACTCTGGAGAAAAAGAGAAAGCGAAAGAACTAGCCAAGAAAAACATAACTGCATTTGAAGAAGTCGGTGCTGATTATATTATTACAAATGCTGGTGGATGCGGAGCTTTCCTCCATGATTATGGTCATCTATTGCACGATGATCCAGAGTGGTCAGAGCGAGCAGCAAACTTTGCTTCAAAAATAAAAGATATCACTGCGATTCTTGTCGAACTTGATTTCCATCTGATGCCACTGCAAATGCCAAAACAAGTCGTTACTTACCAAGACTCGTGCCATCTACGAAATGTACAAAAGACATTTGATGAGCCAAGACTTCTATTGCAATCAATTGATGGTCTTCATTTTGAAGAAATGAACGATGCAGCACGATGTTGCGGCTCAGCCGGAATATATAATATCGTTCATTCCGAACTGTCCATGAAACACTTGGATTACAAAATGGAACAAGTGAAAGATACCGCGGCAACAACCATCGTGACTACCAATCCTGGATGCCTCCTGCAAATGAAATTAGGCATTGAACGAGAAGGATTGTCTGATAGAATGCGTGCTGTTCACATTGTTGAGCTGTTGATTGAGGCTGTGGACCGAAGAACAAGTGTATAAATTTACACATTTGAAACCCAAACTGTTTAATTAATTCTACCAGTTTGGGGTTTCGTTCTATTTACAACTTTTTTATATTTCTCATGCTATTTTAGTTTATAGAACGGCTCTATTCACTACTTTCTTTGATTTCTCATGCTATTTTGGTTCTTAGAACAGCTCTATTCACTACTTTCTTTGATTTCTCATGCTATTTTGGTTCTTAGAACAGCTCTATTCACTACTTTCTTCGATTTCTCATGCTATTTTGGTTTATAGAACCCGCTCTATTCACCACTTTCTTCGATTTCTCATGCTATTTTGGTTCTTAGTACAGCTCTATTCACTACTTCTTTAAATTTTTTAAGTTTTTTTCGTTTATCGGTCCGCCTATCCACCATTTTCGCGATTTCTCAAGCTGTGTTTGGGTATTAGACCATCCTCTAAATTTAAAAGGAGCCAGCAACATAACTAGCTCCTTGAAGAATTGTTACATTAACTCCTCTACCACTTCCCCGGGTGTCTATGTACATATTCAGGGAAGTCGGTAATAATTCCATCTACTCTTAGGTCAAGTAAGCGATCTGCCTGTTCTTGTGTTCTCACCGTATAAGCCCACATTTTCAAGTCTTTATCATGAACACGATCAACTAATTCTTCTGTAACAATATTCATATTCGGATTAAAATAGTCGGCATATGTAGCAAATTCTTCTAGTTCTTCATCCGTTACATCTGCCCATGTAAGGCCTGCAAGCACACCATGTGGAATTCTAGGTAACAGTTCCTTTGATAATTGTACGGATTCATGGTTGAATGACTGGATGATAATTTTACCGTTTCTTGGTTTATCCATATTACGTTCCCTCAAGGCTTCAGCAACTTTTTCTTCCATACCTGGATAAAGTTCAGGAGACTTTAATTCTATTAAAATACCAATTTTTCCACGGTACTTATCCAGAATTTCTTCAAATGTCGGAATAGGCTCCCCTGCGAACTCTTCACCAAACCAGCTTCCCGCATCTAATTGTTGAATCTCTTCTAAAGTATAATCACTAACATCCCCAGATCCATCTGTCGTCCGATCGACGGTCGTATCATGGATAGCAATTACCTCACCGTCTGCTGTCATTTGTACATCGATTTCGATAAAGTCAGATTTCATTCGTAATGCCTTATCAAATGCTGCGATAGTGTTCTCTGGAGCATGGCCAGACGCACCTCGATGTGCTACGTTTACCACTTTTTTGTGATGCGGACTTGCCTTAGTTTCTGCATTGGACGCTAAGACTGGTGAAGTAAATACAGACATGAAAATAATTGCTACTAATCCAATAAAAACAATCTTTTGAAACATGAAATCACTCCTTTTCCTATATTTGGTTTTCATTATAATCAATGACTATTAAAGGAAAGTGAATTGTATGATAAGTAATTGTAAGGATTTCCCATAAAAAAGACCCACTTACTAATCGTTTTGAACTATGTTTTTGATTTTTTACATCATCAAGTTGACAACTTTTGTATATAAACTGATACTGCTATTGAAGTATTCTTCTTTTCAGTTCTCAGCTTTACATAAATATTTAGAAGGAATAATAACGTTTTTATAAGGAGGTATTCATGTGCAAAAGTACTCCAAGCATAATTCATATGGATTTCGATTTAAAGGAGATTATCAAAGGAATGTAGCAGGCTTGCACGCGATAGGATATGAGCTACGACAGGATTCTAGCTATTATTGGGATGGCCTAACTAGAGGTGAAAAGAACGTTATTGTCTTTCAATACACCTTAAAGGGAAAAGGCGCTATTCGTATTGGTGAAACAACGCATCAATTAGAAAAAGGAACAGCATTCTTTATAGACATTCCAAGTGATCATTGTTATTACTTTCCTGATGACTCTACAGAATGGGAGTTTATATTTTTCACTATGTACGGTAATGAAGCACAAAAATATTATTCCGAGATTACAAGAAAACATGGACACATCTTTCAATTACCGATTCATGCAGGTCCGGTAAGACACATTCTAAAAACTTTAGAAAAAATAGAAACGACAGGTATCAATCATGGCTATGAAGCCTCCTCGTGTGCATATTCATTTATTATGGAATGTCTAGAATTTGTAGAATATGGAATCCAAAATGCAACAGATGCGCCTCCACCTATTTTAAGAGCAGTCCAATACATGAAAGAAAATTTTCAAGAAGATCTTACGCTGGATGATATTGTCGGTGAATCAGGATTGTCAAAATATCATTTCACGCGTCGATTTGTTAAATCAATGAACGATACACCGATTCACTATCTCAATAATATGAGGGTGAAACAAGCTCTGCAACTACTATTAATAGAAGAAAAAACAATCGAAGAAATTTCAAGAGAAGTTGGATATGCATCAAGCAATTATTTTAGTAAAGTTTTTAAACAAATGGTTGGTGAGACTCCTAGTGAATATCGAAAAAGTACCTGTGTTATGCCCGTCGACCATTTATTTATCGACTAAAACCAAAGAGCAATATTTTACTCATAACAAAAATATTTACGATTGAAAGCGCATCCAAACCATATTATGATGTATTCAATAAATAGCAATTTTCTCCCCTATGTTAACAGGTCTTAATGCTGCCACTTCAAAAAATGTGGACTACTAAAGATCGTAAATAGGAGAATATTTCAGGAGGTATAAGTAATGTCTAAAATAACATTTCTAGGTGCAGGCTCTACTGTTTTTACGAAAAATGTTTTAGGTGATTGCATGACAGTAGAAGCTTTACAAGATTTCGAATTTGCTTTGTTCGATATTAACCAGGAACGACTGCAAGATTCAGAGATGATGTTAAATAACATGAAGGCAAACATGAATTCTACCGTAACGATTAAAGCATATCAAGACCGTAAAGAGGCACTTCGCGGGGCAAAATATGTTATCAATGCGATTCAAGTAGGTGGCTATGATCCATGCACGATTACCGACTTTGAAATCCCGAAAAAATACGGTCTGCGCCAAACCATTGCTGACACGATTGGTATCGGTGGTATTTTCCGCAACTTACGAACGATTCCAGTAATGCAGGAATTTGCTAAAGACATAAAAGAAGTATGTCCAGATGCATGGTTCCTTAACTATACAAACCCTATGGCTACCCTAACAAATGTGATGTTAAAAGAAGGAATCAAAACTGTCGGACTTTGCCATAGCGTTCAGGTATGTGCAAGTGATTTACTAAAATCATTAGAGATGCCAACGGATAATATCCAATATAAAATCGCTGGTATCAACCATATGGCTTGGCTTTTAGAGATTACCCGTAATGGAGAAGACATTTATCCTGAAATAAAGAAACGAGCTAAACAAAAACAGAAAGAAAAGCACGATGATATGGTTCGTTTTGAACTGATGGATAAATTCGGCTATTATATTACAGAATCTTCTGAGCATAATGCGGAATATCATCCATATTTTATTAAGAGGAATTACCCTGAATTAGTTGATCGTTTTAATATCCCCTTAGATGAATACCCTCGCCGTTGCATTAATCAAATTGAGGGATGGAAACAGATGCGTGAAGATATAGTGAATAATCAAGAATTAAATCATGAGCGTTCGCATGAATATGGTTCATACATTATCGAAGCGATGGAAACAAATAATCCATTTAAGATTGGCGGTAATGTATTAAATACAGGACGATTAATTAATAATTTACCTGAAAATGCCGTTGTCGAAGTCCCTTGTCTGGTTGACGCTAGTGGTATTTCCCCAACCTATGTTGGTGATTTACCGGAGCAGTTAGCTGCTTTAAACAGGACAAATATTAATACGCAGTTATTAACCATTGAAGCTGCTTTAACAAGGAAAAAGGAGACAATTTATCAAGCTGCCATGCTCGATCCACACACATCTGCAGAATTATCCATGGATGACATTATTTCTTTATGTGATGATTTAATCGAAGCACATGGAGATTGGCTACCTGCATACCAGTAATAGATGGGAGACTAGGAGACTAATTGAATTGGTTACTAAAAGCGTTTCAGAAATATACTCCAGTCATCATTTGGGGGCTTTAGGGTCCTCCGGGTTGCTCATGCATCAGGGGTCTCGCCTAGCCCTTTATCTCACAGGAGTCTCCGTAAATTTTTAAGCTAATTACCACTATCCATCGGCTTTGAAGAGTAACATTTAATGATTTCCTCATAACCTCTCGTCTTATAAAAAGTATAAGTCTTTACGAAAGTATAGTTCAAAATTGGAAGCGGTTTAATTTGTTGACTGTCAAACTTCTAACGAAAAGGAGTATCCTTATGCGATTATGTTTCAAAGCTTTTTTAATTGTAATACTATCAGCTATAACCCTTGCAGGCTGTACGGAAAATGAAACAGAAGTCAGCTCAAAGGATAATGAAAGTACTGGTAATCAGGTAACATTATCTGTCTATTCAACTGTATCCAATGAAGCAGAGCAAAATGCAGTCAAGAAAGTAGTAAACGACTTTGAAGAAGAAAACCCAAATATTCGTATCAATTTGAATCTTCCCGGTCAAGACTACGAAAGTCAATTACGGATTCGAATGGCTGCCAACGACCTTCCAGATTTATTTGATACACATGGATGGGCACAAAATCGATATGGTGAATACACGATGGACTTAAGAGAAATGGGATGGGTTGAACATCTTGATCCGACATTAGAACAAATCTTTATGGATGAAGATGGTAAAGTCTATGCTTATCCACTTAATCAAGCAATGGATGGATTAACTTATAATAAACAAATTCTAGAAGACTATAACATTGAAGTACCAGAAACATTTGAAGCTTTCATGCAAGCTTTAGAAACAATAAAAGAAAAAAGTGATAGAGAAATCGCACCATTTTGGTTCGATGGTTCTACTACGACTTCCTTTGGCCAGTACTATGATCAGTTCGCTACTCCCCTACTCATCACTCACCCTGAACATGACTATAGTGATGAGCTATTGAACGGTACTTTTGATTGGGAACCTTATAATTTCTTATCAGAAAAACTGCTGGAAATGTATGAGAAAGATCTACTTAATATCGATGTATTAACAGCTAGACCTTATGAACAAAATCAACTCATTGCGCAAGGAAAAATTGCCTTTGTGATGCGTACCGTACCCATAAATGTCATTAAGGAATTGAATCCTGATATCGAACTAGGCGTTATGCCTGTACCAGCTATTCACGAAGGAGACAGTCCAAGTTGGATTGGTGGAGAACGACATACACTTGCTATTTGGAAAGATACACCACATCCCGAAGAAGCAAAAGCATTTCTTGAATTTCTCTCTAGACCGGAAAATGTAAAAGCTGTTGCAGAAGGAACCTCTTTATCTGCGGGACTTACCAACACAAAAGCCGACATCTATTATCAACCATACTTTGATCAATATGAAGATATAGTTGTAGAGCCTTATTTCGATCGGATTTATTTACCAAACGGTATGTGGAAACCAATGGGAATGAGCGGCCAAGAATTATTATCTGGGGTACTTTCTCCAGAAGGTGTGTCACAAAAAATGAAAAGTGAATATTTACGATTATTTGAACAAGCAGGATTCGATTAAACCCTTAAGATTATCCTCAGAATAATTTTCTATAGGAGTTGAATGAAAATGGCAGTAGGCGTAAAGAAGCCCGCACGTATCGCGCGCAACTCATCCCTTTGGTGGATGTACTTACCAGCTCTCCTGTTTGTTTGTTTTTTTATCGTTTACCCATTTTTAAATGGTATTCGCATTTCATTTACAAACTGGAATGGCTTTTCTCAAACATATGACTATGTAGGTTTTAGACAATATACACGGATGCTTACTGATCCAGATACTTGGACGATTGTTCGTAACACTTTAATTTACGGAATAGGCAGTACCCTATTTCAAAATATCATCGGTCTAGGTTATGCGCTTTTACTTAATCAAAGCATTAAATTCAAACGTATTACCAGAACAATCATCTATTTACCAGTTATTATCAGCCCATTAATTATGGGGTATATTTGGTACTTCTTCTTTTCCTATCAAGGCGGTGCGCTAAATGATGTTCTCTTGGTATTAGGATTAGACAGAGTAAATATCTTAGGAAATGTGGATATCAACATTTGGATCATCGTATTCGTAAACACTTTTCAATTCGTTGGTGTCGCAATGATTATATATTTAGCTGGTTTACAAAGTGTCCACAGAGATTATTATGAAGCAGCAAATATCGATGGGGCATCTGCTCTCCAGAAATTCAAAAATATTACACTTCCACTATTGATGCCAGCGGTTACGATTAATATAGTAATCAATATCATTGGTGGTTTAAAACTATTTGACGTGATTATCTCGCTAACTGGTGGTGGACCAGGCAACTCTTCGCAATCGATGTCTACGTTTATGTACGATTTATATTTTACAAGAGAAGATGCAGGGTATGCCGCGACACAAGGTGTATTGATGATGGTGATTATTTTAATACTGAGCTTGTTAGCACTTATCTACTTTAAACGTAAGGAGGTTGAAGCATAATGGATTATATTTCAAGTAAACGAAAAATTACATTATCCACTTTCGCTATCATTATTGCAGTGCTTCATTTTCTTCCTTTCTATATATTAATTACGACAGCGCTAAAAACAAAAAGTGATTTCAGTTCAAAATGGGTTTTCCCAACAGAATTTAGCTGGTCTAACTTCACAGAAGCTTGGCAAGTAGCGAATTTGGGAAATGCTTTATTAAACACTGGTATAATAACTTTTTTTGCAGCTATTTTATTAATTGTTATTGGATCACTTGCCGCTTATCCACTGGCAAGAAGGCAAACAAAGCTTAATCGATTTATGTTTATGTTCTTTATCGCCATTATGGTCGTCCCACCACTTGCTGCGTTAGTACCATTATATCAGTTAGTGGTAAATATTGGCTTAATGAATACACATGAAGTAGCCATCTTTAATAATGTTGCTTCCTATCTACCACTTACTATCTTTTTATATGCAGGATTTATTCGCTCGACGATTCCCAAATCCCTGGAAGAAGCAGCTAGAATAGATGGTGCGGGAACGTTTCGAATTTTTTTCCAGATAGTCTTTCCTTTATTAAAACCGGTAACTGCTTCTATTCTCATTATTGCTTGTGTATATATTTGGAACGACTATCAATTTGCAATCTTTTTCCTTCAAGACGAATCCGTACAGACAATGACAGTTGCACTATCTAGATTCTTTGGAGAAAATGCTAATAATATTAATTTAGTAGCTGCGGCGGCGATTATTGCAACATTACCGATGGCTATTCTCTTCCTCCTCTTGCAAAAACACTTTGTCAACGGACTTGCAGCTGGATCTGTTAAGGGATAGGCCATGTATAGAAAGCATCTTCTTGACGTATTAAAGAAAAGTTGTTTATCGAGAAAAAAACTGTCCAGGTTCGGAGAATTCTCCTATCTGGACAGTTTTTTTACTTTATAGATCTCTATCTTCTGTAGCGTCAGGAAGTGTTTCCTCAAATCCTTCACGCATTTTTTTAAGTTCTTTCTGCTGCTTTTCCCTAAACTTAGGATCATGCTGACGCTGTCTATACTCTATCATTAAAATGTCATGTTCACTTCTCAATGCCTTGATAAGCGAAATACACATAAGAACCATTAAGATTCCAAATGGGAATGCAGAAATCAGCATAGCCATTTCGAGAGCTGAGAGCCCACCGGACCACAATAGAACGGCAGCAATTGCAGCTAAGATAATACCCCAAATAGCCTTAATTCCCATACCTGGATTTAATTGCCCTCCTGTAGTCAGCATACTTAGCACAAATGTACCGGAATCGGCAGAAGTAATGAAGAAGGAAGCAATCAAGAGTACTGCCACACCAATAACCACAGCTGCCATTGGTTGTGACTCAAGAAATGCAAATAATGCTACTTCATTTCCTAGTTCATTCATTAACTGATGGATTACTCCTCCTTGAGCGGCATCCATTTCTAATCCTGCAACACCAAAAACAGAGAACCATAAGGCACTAAATATTACTGGTACAGCAGTTACCCCAATAACAAATTCACGAATTGCTCTACCTCTAGAAACCCTTGCAATAAAGGTTCCAACAAATGGTGACCAGCCAATCCACCATGCCCAATAAAAGAGTGTCCATGCGTTCAAAAACTCTCTTTCACCGGTAAATGCATTCATATTTAAAGTCATTGATGGTAGATTTTGAACATAATTACCAATAGTAGTTGTAAATGACTCAATCATTTGTACAGAAGAGCCAAGAACAAATACAAATGCCATTAATGCGATAGCAAGAACAACATTTATCCAACTCAAGTATCGGATTCCTTTATTGATACCTGTAGTTGCAGAAAGAATGAATAATATAGTGACAATCAAAATGACAATTAAATTTGTTGTCAGGTTGTTTTCAATTCCATCAAATGAAAAGCTCAAACCAGCTGTAATTTGTGTCGCACCAAGTCCGAGAGATGTTGCAATACCAAATACAGTAGCAAAAACTGCTAATGTATCAATGGCAATTCCCAGGGGACCCTTAACACGATCGCCAAATAGTGGTGCAAAAGTGGAACTAATTAAAGCAGGTGCGCGGTGGCGGAATTTAAAGTAAGCCAATGCCAATGCCAGCACAGCATATGTAGCCCATGGATGAAGTCCCCAATGAAATAAGGTGTACTGCATTGATTGTTCTGCAGCCGCAATCGTTTCAGGTTCCGCTGAAGGTGGTGAATAATAATGTGTTACTGGTTCTGTTACTCCATAGAATACCAGTCCAACACCCATACCAGCGGTAAATAAAAACGCAAACCAAGTAAAATAACTATAATCTGGTTTATCGTCAGGTTTACCAAGTTTGATTTTTCCATATGGCCCAAAAATAAGAAATATGGCAACCAAAACAAACCCTGTAGTAACTAATAAGTAAAACCAGCCAAACGTATTCGAAATATAGGTATCAACAATGCCTAAAACATACTCTACATTTGCAGGGAAAAAAGCTCCCCATATAATAAATACAGATACTAATGCCATAGAAACCCAAAAAACAGGTGTAATTGATTTGATAATATGACCTCCTTATCTTTCTTTGTCAAAACTCTTGTAGTATAACATAAACAGAATACATGTAAAATACTTCTGTTTGATTACTACTTCTTCTGTGTTTTAAAGAGTAATCGCTAAATTATTATTTGATGAGTGCTGTCAATATCCACCTTTAGTCGCGCTTTCATCTGTGTACTTGCTTCCATTTCCCTATTTCAGAAACAATAAACATATCAAATTTTGTAGTAATACGAAATAGATACATGGTATGTTCAGTTTGTCCTAATTGAGAAAATATAACCAAAAAATTGTCTCAAATAATTCGAGTTATTTTTTATTTTTTTTAATTAAACCGAGCACTTATAAAATTGACTCATAGAAAAAAAGCATTACCAAAAACATCCTAAAAGGAAGGTATTGATAATGCTTTAAATCAAGCTACACTCACCAGTAATTGCCATTTTCCATTTCAATCAAAGTATTATAAAAAATTGGTTCACATACTTCCTTATTAAATAATTTCACCATAAATGAAGTGTTTTAAATCATTAAGACAAACTTCTATATATAATAAACATAAGTACAAGACAATAGCCTATCCTATTTCACCGATCCCAACATACCAGCAACAAAGTATCTTTGTAATAAGAAGAATATTAGTGCTGTTGGTATGGTCGTAATTACAATAACTAACATAATTACCCCATAATCAGGTGTATAACTAGAGCCTAAATTCGAAATTAATAAAGGTACCGTCTGATTTTCTGGGGACTGTAAAACTACCAATGGCCACAAGTAATTATTCCAACTATTCATAAATGTTATAATTGCTGCTGCAGCATATGTTGTCTTCATCGATGGAAGATAAATCCGAAAGAAAAGTCCTAGTTCCGATAATCCATCCATCCTGCCTGCTTCTAAAAGCGCACGTGAGAACATCTTTGTATTTTGCCTAAAAAAGAAAATTAAAAACGCAGTGGTAATGGTCGGCAATGCCGCTGCAGCCAATGTATCAATACCTATTAGAGGTGCTACTTGTGAAATACCTCCAAAAAATCGAAATAACGGAATCATGATTGCTGCAAAAGGAATCATCATTGACAATAACAAAATGCTAAATACAATATCCTTCTTCTTACTACGGAAAATTTCAAAACCATACCCAGCCAACGATGCAATGAGAAGCGCAAAAACAGTAGTACCAATTGCAATAACCGCTGAATTCCACATAGCTTGACCGATGGCAACGGAATCCAACATGTTTTTAATATTCTCTATTAAATGTGCACCAGGAATTAAACTTCCCCTAGTCACATCAATGGATTCGTTTGTCGCACTAACAATCATATAGTAAAAAGGAAAGATCGATATGATCGAAACAACGGTTAAAAATGCATACATAAACCCTTGTTTGAACTTAGTCATTCTTATCACCTGCAATTCTGAACTGAATAATCGAGAAGAATACTACCATTGCAACAATCGTAAATGATACTGCAGCTGCATAGCCAAAATCAGGAGTATATTCAAATGATAAATTATAGATATATTGAGAAATGGTCGTCGTAGCATTACCTGGTCCACCCTCTGTTATATTCATAGGCTCATCAAATAACTGAAGCGTACCAATCGTGGAGACAATAGAAGTAAATAATATAATCGGTTTCAACATGGGAACGGTAATTCTAAAAAATTGTTGAAAGGCGGATGCACCATCTATTCTTGCCGCTTCATAAATAGAATCATCCACATTTTGAAGTGCGGACAGATAAAATATCATGTTGTAACCTACCCACCTCCACGTAATTGCCAAGATTATGACTACTTTTGCCCAAAAAGGATCTTGAAGCCATAAAATAGGTTCAGAAATAATCCCGAAATCCATCAACATGGTATTCACGGTACCATTATTACTAAATAAATATTTGAAGATAATCGAATAAGCAACGAGTGACGTTATTGCCGGCAAGAAAATAGCTGTTCGAAATAGTCCTTTAAACTTCAGATTTTTATTATTTAACATGACCGAAATAATCAAAGCGAAAATGATCATCAGAGGTACTTGAATGATAAAAAAGATAACCGTATTAAATAAAGCTGTAAGAAAATTTGGATCTGTAAATAACCGAATATAGTTATCAAAACCTACATACTCTAAATTCACCCCAGGACCTGATTGAAATGATAGAAGAAACGCGTGGATCATAGGATAAAAGTAAAAGAGACAAATCATAAATACTGCTAATAATATAAATAACCATCCGGTTTTTTTACGTGACTTTAGTGATAACTTCCATCTTTTTTTCTTTCTATTAAACTCTGTATCTGTATTCATTGACTCCATGAATTCCCACCCCTCTCTTCAAAAAACATACACTCTACCACATGACTACTATCTAAGCTGTCTTTCTGCTTGTTGTTGAGCTTCTTCCAATATTGCATCGAGGTCTCCCCCTCTAAGATACTGCTGCAGAGAAATAGCGAGCATATCCGAAATCGCATACGTATGCATACCATAATTTACACCTGGAATTTCTTCAGCCCAATCCGAAAAATCTTCATAAATCGTTTGACCCCCAAAGAACTCTACCTCTTCTCCATATATCCCTGCTTCGTTAGCTGGAATATAGGTCCCTATTGCACCTATCTCATTCACAAGTTCACTATATAGATCTATATTTGAACCAAATGTATGGATAAGAAAATCAGCAGCCTGTTCTTTACCGGGTATATTCAGTACGTAAAAAGATGAACCACCTGAATTGGTCGCATTCACAGATTCATCTATACCAGGGAGTCTTGGAAATGGAACCACTGCCCAATTACCTGAATGTGATTCTTCTGCAGTTATCGATGGCGTAAACCAATTCCCATTAGCTTGCGATATAACCAGGTCATTATTGACCGCTTCTAATAATTGACTCCACCCAGAATGAAGGTTTAGTAAACCCTCATCAACAAATGTCTTATATAACTCTAGTGATGTTTTTAACGATTCATTACCGGCAATATTCGGTGTAACTCCATCCTCTTCTGTCAACCATTCCCCTGAAGATTGAATCATCATACGAATAATACCGAGATCATTATGGTCGTTCGTTATTAGATTTTTACCGGTTGCTTCTTTTACATCTTTACCGATTTCAATGTACTCTTCCCAAGTGATATTCTGCAGGTCTTCAACAGTGTACCCAGCTTCTTCCAAGTAATCTCTTCGCACATATAATCCAGCCGACCCCGTATCAAATGGAATAGCATAATTTTTGCCATCTTTACTAGTAGCTTGAATCTTATAGGAAAGGAAATCATTCGCTTCAAACTTACCAGTCAAATCATAAAAAGCATCCGGGTACGCTTCAAGAAATGTCTGCGCGCGATAATCCTCTATTAAAACGATATTCGGAAGACCCTTTTGGGCCCCAGAACTTAAACTCGTATTTAACTTTTGAACAATATCTTCCTGCGCATTTTCAACGATATTTAGCTCAAAATCAGGAACCTTTTCTTTATGAATTTCTTCAGCTATTCCCAAAGCCTTCACGTTGTAATAAGGGTCCCAAGCCCAAACAGTAAACGCTTCTGGTGCTTTGGATTGAGCATCAGATTCATTACCTGAACATCCAGCTATAAAAATCACGGTGACAACTACAATGATCAATAGAATTTTTCTCATTTTCTCCCTCCTTCTAAACTTTTCATGAATACTACCAAAAATAATGCGCTTACAAAATAGTTTTTAGTAATGGATAATAGTATCTCCGTCACGAAATAACGAGACGGAGATGATTACTATCTAGAGAGATGAATACATTTATATAGATTTAATGGAGAAAATTCATTCTTGGAATAACCTTTCAAACTCAATGAAAAATAAAAATCATCGTGTTTCAGTTGATACTTTTCCAATACACCTGGACCGCAACTCGCTGAACCTAGTCCTTGTTGTTGATGGTCTAAATTTAATACAATAAAGTCCTCTTCGACTAAATCGGTCGTATGACGAGCTTCGTGAATATTTTCAGTTGTATAATAATGCGCGCTAAAATTAAAGGCATTCCCTGCAATAAATAAGCCGACTCCATTATTATCTGTTAACGAAGCCCATGTCACATCTGATCGATTTCCGTTTTCCTGTGGAACCACATAAGGCGTGTACATTTCCTCCACTGTTCTTGACCAAATCCCAAAACGATTCGCTAATTTACTATCAACATAAGATTCTCCAGGTCCACGACCATACCAATCGACATAGTTATATCGTTTATCCAGATTCAGTTGTAAACCAATACGTGGTAACGTCTCGGAAGCTTCCCCCACCTTTATTCCTGAGACATCCATATTCACCGTACCATCATTGAATACCTTGTACGTAATCGTCGTATCAAATCCCCAACTAAAATTTGGAGGAGAAACTTTGCTTTTGACAGTGATAGTAACAGAATCTTTTTCCTTTGATACTTCATAATCCATGGAATTCAGCCTTCGCTGCATCATATGGAGTCCATGATTTTTCCAATTTTGCTCTTCGACTGTCGATCCGAATTCATCCGAACCTAATTGATCATTATCTGTTGTTGCCCGCCAGAAATTTAACGCTGGGCCTTTTTCTACCATTTCATGACCAGCCACTTGCCAAGAATCTAAGATACCTGTACTTTTATTAAAAGTAATTTGAAAATGATCACCCTTCACGGTAATCGCATGACTTGACTCATCAGCTTTCACTTGCAATGCGCCATTACCTGTTAATCTACCTACTTGTTGCACGTTGTTTTCTTGCACCGGAAGTAATAATTGTTCCCAGGCAACCTCATGTCCAGCTGTTGCCCATTTCGTATCTTCTTTCTGATTGAACTGGATGTTCAACCAATAATCCGTTTTATCTTTTATAAAAGCAGGTAATGTATACGGAATCTCTACCTCTTTGGTATCTCCAGCTTCAATCACTGGAAGTTCAATTGACCCAGAATCAATAATCGTATTATCTGCCACCACTGACCATGAAGCCGACAAGTGGTTCAAATTACGGAAGTTATAGCGATTCGTAATTCGGACAATCCCCTTTTTCAGATTTACTGATTCTACTTGTACAGGTTCAATCACTTTCTTATACTCTATTAATGCAGGAGAAGGTGTCCGATCTGGCATCACCATTCCATCGATTACAAAATTAGAGTCATGCGGTATCTCACCAAAATCTCCACCATAAGCAAAATATTCTTCTCCATCCTCAGCTTGTTGACGAATTCCATGGTCTAACCATTCCCATACAAATCCGCCTTGCAAACGATCATATTTATAAAATAAATCGAAGTACTCTTTGAAACCTCCAGGACCATTTCCCATTGCATGCGCAAATTCACATAATATATGAGGCTGTTCTAAATCTCTCCGTTCACCTAACTGTTGCATGATTTTCACAGGAGTATACATCGTCGAAAACATATCTGCCGCTACATGTAATTCATCCGGTTTGTTATTTGTTTTATCCAATATGTGTCGTGACTCTCCCTCATAATGAACGAGTCTGGTCGGGTCTTTTTCCTTCGTCCATTTATACATCGCTTCTTGGTTACGCCCAAAACCAGATTCATTTCCTAAAGACCAAATAATAATAGAAGGATGATTCTTATCCCTCTCCACCATCCGCTTCATCCGATCGACATAGGCTTCTTGCCAAGTTGGATTGTCACTTATGGGATGGTCGTACCCCGCAAATCCAAAGCCATGACACTCGATATCTGTTTCATCAATCACATATAATCCATACTCATTACATAAATCATAGAACTTCGGATCATCTGGATAATGCGACGTTCGCACGGCGTTAATATTATTCTGCTTCATTAATTGAATGTCTTTTTCCATCCACTCTAATGGAACAGCTCTTCCTAAATCCGGATGATGTTCATGACGATTAACCCCTTTAAACAGTACCGGCTCGCCATTCACCTGAATCAGGCCATCTTTTAATTCCACTGATCTAAAACCGACTTTGGCAGGAATTACTTCTATTACATTGCCCTCGCCATCCTTTAATGTCATGAGCAAATGATAGAGATATGGCGTCTCTGCTGTCCACTTTTCAGGAGAAGTAACATGTAACTTGAGCGAAACTTTTCTTTCTTCCTCCTTATTCACATTTACATCGATAGCCGTTGTCTTTACGACTTGATACGCTTGATCTAACAGCTCTAATTCAACGTTATAAACACCTGTGTTCTTTGAAGTTGAATGAATAATCGCATCCACATCAAGTTCAGCGTCTTCGTAATTCTTATCTAGGATTGTCTTCACAAAAAAATCATGTACATGTACACTTGGTTTTGTGGTTAAATACACATCTCTGAAAATACCACTTAACCACCACATATCCTGATCTTCAATATAGCTTCCTACTGACCACTGATACACACGTACCGAAATTGTATTTTCACCTTCATGCACGTAGGTTGCTATATCAAATTCGGATGGCAATCTGCTTCCTGTGCTATAACCAACAAATTCTCCATTTATCCAGACATGAAAGGCACTATCTACTCCTTCAAAACGTAAAATTATCTGATCTTCTAACATCTTTTTTGAAATATGAAAGTCTCTTCGATAAGACCCGGTTGGATTTTCTGAAGGAATATGTGGCGGATCGACAGGAAAAGGATACTGCACGTTCGTATAGTGTGGCTTCCCATAACCATTCATTTGCCAATTGGAAGGAACGTTTAAATCATCCCAATCGTCATCGTTGTAATCATTTTTATAAAAATGTTGAGGAGCTAATTCTGGAGTTTCAGCATAATGAAATTTCCATTTTCCGTTTAATAGTAGAAAACCATTTGAAGTACCACGCTCATAACTTAGAGCATCTACCTTGTTACGATAAGACATAAAATGGGAACGTTCTTTAAGGCGACTTTTTTCTAATACTGATTGCGATTTGTAATCATTAAAAAGTGACATAATAACCTCCTGAGTTGAATAAATGTATAAAACCTTTTCAAACGCTTACAAAATAGCCTTTTCATACCCTCCTATGGTTAAGTTTAATTGTATTTTGGCGTAATCCTATATTACCTTAATGTATCGTTAATCTTTATTAATTAACTTAATTAAGATAACGTTATAGTTATCTTAACGAATATATAATCATTTATCAATACTAAATTTTTAGAATAGAATAATATTTATATCTGTTACATTCACCTATAACAATGAATGGGCATAAGTTATATAAAAGGAGACTTCCATCAGTAACGTAATACAGACGGTTGTTCTCTAGATAAAAACAACCAAGTACCTATAACTTATTAGAAAAAGGAAGTGTGTCGATGAAAAAGTATTACTATGTAACGGCAAACACAGCGAAGGGATTTTTAAACTTACTTCCCTCCAATATAAAGCGCCTCCATCGAGTCATTGGATTAAAACATCCTTCCCAAAAGATAAAATCAAAAATTCTAAAAAGCTTAATCTCAAAATATGAATCTACTAATGAAGTGGAAGTATTAAAAAGCCCATTAGGGGATAGTTACTTAGATGGTGTTATTATTCGTAAAAAAGGCATCGCTTTTATAAATGATTGCATTCTACCAGATAATAGAAATGAGATAATCGAACTTGATTTAAGTCCATTTACACAACACAATCCAGTAAAAAATAAAGAGCAAGTAGAAAAATTCAACCATCATAAAGAAAAAGCATATAAAAATCTAGAAACAGGCTTACGAGTTCATGATGATCTGGAAGAGATCTATATTAACGAAATGGATTTTGAACGAGCAGATGAAATAACCGAGAGATTTATTCAAGAAAGATTACAAGGGCAACTAAATAAAAATCGAAATGCACTTGAATATCATCGCCTTTTTGGTACCACCACTGTGGATGGTCCTGTCAATGTCATCCCCCATATTACGGAAAAACTTTCTCGCGTTTTTTATGTAAAAGGGCGAGCTGGAACAGGTAAGTCTACATTTATGAAAAAAGTAGCAAGCGCTTGTGTAGAATATGGTTATGATACGGAAATTTATCATTGTAGTTTCGATCCTAATAGTATTGATATGGTATTAGTTCCCGATTTACAATTTGGTGTCTTTGATAGCACGGACCCTCATGAATTTTTCCCAACCAGGGAAGGGGAGGAAATCATTGATTTATACGAAGAAGCAGTCACTCCTGGAACAGATGAAAAATATGCCGATGAAATTAATAAAGTAAATGACCACTACAAATCCTATATGAAAAAAGGTGTTGTGGAGCTGAGAAAGGCTGGAGAATACTTGGAAGAATTGGAACAACAGTATTCGTGCACTGAGAAAGAGCAAAAAGAAATACTCAAATTTATCGAACATCAGATAACAGTAATTTGAATTTAAAGATAGAAAATATTTTATTGAACATCAATGTTATCGCTACAACTGACTATTAAGATTATGATATTATGCTGTAAAAGGAACAGGGTGCGTATAAACATCCTGCTCCTTTATTTACATCTTATTAATATTAATAAGGTATTCATCTGATTGAAGTAAATAACACTTTCTCCGTCAACAACTGGACCAAAAGCCTCCCCTGCTCCTAAAGCATAATTTTCTAACATTTCACCTGTTTTTCCGTCTATAACCGTATAGGTGGTTTCATATCTTGGTGTTGTCCCCAGAGTATTGAAGCTTTATCTCATAAAATAAAAATTATAGCCAGGATATTACTAAACTACAATTAAAAAACTAAGAAGAAATTTACTTCTTAGTTTTTAACGAATTAATGCTGGTTTCTTACTGTCAAACTTCCATCCGGAAATCAGATATTGCATTGCTTTTGCGTCGTCTCTTACCCCTAAATTATTATTTACATATAACTGATGAGCTTTATCCACTTTCTCCATATCAAGTTCAATCCCTAATCCCGGTTTTATAGGAACTTTTACTTTTCCGTCCTTAATCTGTAATGGATTCTTGGTTAGACCTTGGCCATCTTGCCATATCCAATGTGTATCAATAGCTGTGATGTTACCTGGCGCTGCTGCTGCTACATGTGTAAACATGGCAAGCGAGATATCAAAATGATTATTCGAATGTGAACCCCAAGTTAATCCCCATTCATAGCATAATTGCGCAACACGAACGGATCCTTGCATCGTCCAGAAATGGGGATCAGCTAACGGAATATCTACAGCATGTAATTGAATTGCATGCCCCATTTGTTGCCAATCGGTTGCAATCATATTAGTTGCTGTCTTTAGTCCAGTTGCTTTACGAAATTCTGCCATTACCTCTCTTGCGGAAAAACTACCCTCTGCACCGCATGGATCCTCGGCGTATGCCAAAATATCATGCTTATCTTTACATAGGCGAATTGCATCTTTAAGCAACCAGCCTCCATTTGGATCAAGTGTAATTCTGGCATTAGGAAATCTTTCTTTTAATGCTATAATTGCTTCCATTTCTTCTTCACCACGCAGCACACCTCCTTTAAGTTTAAAATCCTTAAAACCATACCTTTCATGTGCAGCTTCTGCTAATCGGACTATCGCTTCTGGAGTCAATGCCGATTCATGACGTAATCGGAACCATCCATCTTGAGCATTTGCATCACTATCATATGGTAAATCTGTTTTATTACGGTCACCGACATAGAATAGATAACCTAACATTTCTACTTCATCTCGTTGTCTTCCTTCACCCAATAATGTAGCAACAGGAACTTCGAGAAACTGACCAACCAAATCAAGCAGTGCACTTTCCAATGCAGTAACAGCATGAATAGTCGTTCTTAAATCAAATGTTTGATTACCTCTTCCACCTTGATCTCGACTACCAAACTTTATTCTTATTTCATTTAATATGTCTTTATATTCTCCAATCTTCCTTTGTAGAATTAGACTTTTCGTGTCCTCAAGAGTTTGTCTTATCGGCTCTCCACCTGGCACCTCACCTACGCCAATATTTCCAGAACTATCTTTAAGAATCACGATATTTCTTGTAAAAAAAGCATTATGGGCACCACTTAAATTAAGGAGCATACTATCTTTTCCAGCAATAGGTATGACACTCACCTCTTGAATGATTGGGGTATGTACTCCAATTTTTGTATCTTCATTTGTCGTTTGCTGCCCCATCCTTCTATCTCCTCCATTTATATCGATTTTAATTTTACATATAATTTGTAAATACACATTCCAACTAGCTTAGGAAAAAGGAGGACTGCCATGCGAAGATGACAGTCCGCACTCTTTTTTATTCACTACTATTTTCATGTAAGATTTTATACTCTTCTGTTAATGTATCAAAATGGGTTTTTAAATCCTCCGGTGACATATAAGCTGGATTGATAAGGTGTGGATCTAATTCAGCTTTAAAATCGGGATTATTTGCGACATTTTCTAAAGCACTAGAAAAACTTTCTACAACCTCTTGAGGTGTATCTTTAGGAAATGCCCAAAAGAAAAATTTATCAAAAGAGACATCTACACCTTCTTCTTTAAAGGTAGGAACATCTGGTGCACCTTCTAATCTCTCTTCTGCCATAATACCCAAAGCTTTAAAATCACCAGATTTTATATATTCTTGTACTAATCCTAATTGTGTAGGAACTATATCAATTTGTTTACCAAGCAAAGCAGTTACTTTTTCAGCAGCTGCACCAACATCTACAATATTAAACTCTGTACCGGTAGCCTCTTGAAAAGCAAGTAATTGTAAGTGTGTAAAAGATCCCGTTTCTGTTGCAATAGAGATTTCACCTGGTTTTTCCTTAGCTGATTCGATGAGTGTATTTAGATCTGTATATTCTGATTCAGCATGAACAATAAATGCATTACCTAAGTCTTGAACATTAGCACCAGCTAATTCATAATCTTCGTAGTTGAAATCTGCTAATTCTAATAAACTATTTATTATCATAGAGTTATGAAAAGCTAAGACGGTATAGCCATCCGAATTTGCGTCCAGTACCTGTTTTGTTCCAACCGTGCCACCTGCTCCACCAACATTAGAAACAACGACATCTGTTCCAAGTTCTTCACTTAGAAACTCAGCAGTAATTCGTGCATTTCTATCTGTATCACCACCCGCTCCTGCTGGTACAACCACTTGTATTGGTTTATTGGGATAATCAGCAGAACTACTGTCCGCACCTGCTTCACCATTTCCATTACTTGAACTGCTACAAGCTGCCATCATCAAAACGACAATTAACAAAAATCCAATCATTAATAATATTCTGTTATTTTTACCCAAGATAAATCCTCCCTTTTATTCTTTTAAATTGTGTTCGCATCTTCATTCTTTTTTTTGTTCTTTAGTGTTTTATAAGCACCTAAGCCTACTGACAATACTGCAATGATCAAAAACGTTGCCGCTATAGGTGAAGTTAAGAAAGGTACAAAGTCACCTCCGGTTAATTGTAATCCTCTTCTAAGATTGACTTCTAAAATAGGTCCTAAGATGAAACCTAAAATAAGAGGAGTAAGTGGAAATTTTGCTTTTATCATAATGTAACCAATAATTCCGAAAAATAAGAGCGCATAAGCGTCAAATAAACGATTGTTTACACCAAAAGCTCCAACTACACAAAGTACAATGATTATAGGGTACAGATAATGTCTTGGTATACTTAACAAACGAACAAAACCTCTCATACCTGCATATAAGAAAAGCAGCATAAAAATGTTTGCTATAATCAATGCAGCAAATATTCCATAAACAACTGGACCATTTTGTTCAAATAATAGCGGCCCAGGTTGCAAACCATGTATTACAAGACCACCTAGTAACATAGCAGTAACTGTATCCCCAGGTATACCAAGTGAAATTAGTGGAACAAGCGCCCCGCCAACTGCAGCATTATTTGCAGTCTCTGAAGCTACAACACCGTCATCAATCCCTTTTCCGAACTTTTCAGGGTTCTTTGATTGTCTTTTTGCGGTAACATAAGCAATAATATTAGCAGTTCCTCCACCAATCCCCGGTAAAATACCGATTCCGATCCCAATAATTGCAGATCGTAGGAAATTCCAACCTTGTTTAATAAACGTAATTGGCGCAAATCCTAATCCTTTAATCTTGTAGTCTCGAATTTTATCTTGATTTATTTTATTTTTCTTACGTTCTTCAATTACTTTTAACATTTCTGAAATGGCGAAGAGGCCAATTAATACTGGAAGCAAATTAAATCCTGCATCTAAAGCATCTAATCCAAAAGTATACCTTGGAAATGAATCAATTGGGGCTGCTCCCACGAAAGCAAATGTAATTCCTAATAAAGCACTAATTAATCCTTTTATCATCGACCCTTCTGACAAACTTGAAATTAAGGTTAAAGCAAAAATCGTTATTGCAAAATATTCAAATGGTCCAAAGTTAAGTGCAAATTTTGCCAGTGGTGGAGATATTAAAATTAAAATAATAATACTTAATAAACCACCAAGAAATGAAGATATAATAGAGAGCCCAAACGCTCTACCAGCTAACCCTTTCTGCGCCATTGGATAACCATCAAATGTTGTTGAAATGGACGAAGGTGTTCCAGGAAGTTTTAGTAAAATAGCAGGTATCATTCCTCCAGAAACTCCCCCTATGTACAAGCCCATCAACAATGCCATACCATTACTTGGCCCCATTCCAAAAGAAATTGGTAAACAAATAGCAACTGCCATGGTAGCAGTCAATCCTGGAATAGAACCAAAGATAAGTCCTAGAATGACTCCACCTAAAATAATCAACATCGATTCAAACGTGAACATTAGCGAAAAACCTTCTACAATCGTTTCAAACATTTATAACACCTCCTATCCCAAAATTCCTGCTGGCAGCATAAGAAAGAATACATCTTTAAATACCCAATAAACGGATACAGATACGACAATCGATACAACAGCAAATTTTATGGGACTTCTCTTTTCTGGAGTTGATATTAAATAAATCTGAATAAATAAATAGACTATAGTCGAAAGGAGAAAGCCCAAAGTAGGAATAAGGAATAGATAAACAGCAATTAATCCAAGTGAAATGAGAACTAAAGTATAATCAAGCTTAACTTTCTGTTCACCTATCACCTCTGCTCTGTTCTTCCTTTCTTTGTTCCATTTGTTTAAAGCGCTTACAAACAAAATGCCACTAAGAACAAACAATGCAATAGCAACAACTTGAGGTAAGAAATCTGAACCGATCTTCGACGCTGATATTTGCTTGAATGAAAATGTAGAAGTATATAATACAACAGAAAGTACTATCAAGAACAAAGCAGAAAATAGGTCCACTAATTTATTTTCATGCAATTGTATCTCATCCCTTCATAATTTTTGTAATGTTAAGGGGGAGTCCCCTTAACATTACTTAATAAACACTGTCTTAATTGAGGTAAAGAATTCAATAGCTGCTTTACCTTGTTCTCTTGAATGAGAACTCGAACTTTTCATTCCGCCAAATGGTGCTTGCAATTCTACACCTGCAGTTTCTGCGTTCACCCTGACTAATCCTACCTCAATGTCATCAATGAAAGTTAACATCTTTCTAATATTTTCCGTGAAAACTGCAGCACTTAACCCGTATTCTGTATCATTTGCTAATGTCATAGCTTCTTCAAAAGTTTCTACTTTAATGAGAGCAAGCACTGGCCCAAAGATTTCTTCTTGTGCTATGGTCATATCACTGGTAACGTCTTCAAAAACGGTTGGCTCAACAAAGTTACCATTCTTATGCTCTTCGTCTGTTAGACGATTTCCTCCAGTTAACAAAGTCGCCCCTTCTTCTTTACCTTTTTTAACATAGTGGAGCACTGTTTCCATTTGTGATTCGCTTACACTTGGCCCCATCCAATTTCCGTCTTCTAACCCATTACCAACCGTTAGAGCTTGTATTTGCGTTAGTAATTTTTCTTTAAAGGCATCATATACCGAACTTTGAACGATTACACGACTTGTTGCTGTACACTTTTGACCGGTGGAGCTTAAACCACCACTTATCGTAGCCTGAACAGCTAAATCTAGATCTGCATCTTCAGCGACTATAACTGGGTTCTTTCCTCCCATTTCAAGTTGGTATTTTGCTCCTCTAGCTAGAGCAGTCTGTCCAATATGTTTTCCTGTTTGGTCTGATCCGGTAAAGGTAACTCCATTAACGTCAGGATGCTCTGCAATTCTATTTCCCACAATGGATCCTGAACCAGTTACCATATTGATAACTCCATTAGGCAATTCTGCTTCAGCAAAACATTCAATGACTTTAGCTGCAGTAGCTGCTGCTTCTGTTGCAGGTTTTATTACAACTGTATTTCCATATATCAAAGCCGGAGCTATTTTCCAAATTGGAATAGCTACCGGGAAGTTCCACGGAGTAATTACTCCTACTACGCCTAAAGGTGCACGGGTAGTATACATAATCCCCTTACTATCTGTAGAAGGAATGACATCTCCGACCTCTCTCAACCCTTCTCCAGCATAGTAACGCAGAATAGCTACACCTCTAGCCGTTTCACCCTTAGCTTCAGGTAAAGTTTTTCCCATCTCTCTTGTTAATGTCTCTGCTACGTCATCCAAACGGCTCTCTAGAATATTAGCAACCTTATAAAGATAGTTTCCTCTTTCGTTTCCAGATAATTTCCTCCAGCTTTCCTTTGCTGCTTTTGCCGATGCAATAGCTTCATTTACATCATCTATTGTCGACCGTTGAATGACTCCTACAACATCATTTCTATCAGCAGGATTAAGAACTTCCTTCGTTTCTCCACCCTCAGAAGATTTCCATCTGCCATTTATGAAATTTAAGTATGACTGTTCATCCGTTTTTAACATTTTCATCTTCCTTTCTATTGGATTCATTAAAGACTTTTCGTTAGATTAGATGGATATTTAATTAATGCTTTCTTCAGGATTTCCTCTAGTTGCTCATAGTGCTCATGCTTTACTGGTGTTACAGGTGGACGTACATTCTTACTGTTTATAGGTAAGCCAACTATTTCCATACCTGCCTTTATCAAAGAAATTGCATATCCTTTGCCTTGTCTCCGAATCCTATTAATCGGAAGAATGACATCTTGGTATATTTCATTTACAGTAGTCTGATCCCCTTCCAGTAATGCATCATAAAATTTCCTGGAAATATGAGGAATATAGTTAGAAATAGCGGATGAATAGGAATCAAATCCTAATGGAATATAAGCTGGCATTGTCACTTCTGCCATTGGCATTCCATTTAGCCATCCAATTTTGTTACCAATACTTTGCGTAAATTCTATTATATGTTCCATGCTTCCGTGTCCATCTTTAAAACCTACTATTTGTGGTATTTCTACTAATCTTTCAATGGTATCCAGAGTCATGACGACATTATCTCTTTGATAGACAATTGCATTTAAATTAGTAGATGTAGCAATGGAATGTACATACTGATAAATACCTTCTTGTTCCCCATTAATTAGGTAAGCTGGCATAATTAAATACCCATCCACACCATGTTTTTCGGAGATTTTAGCTTTGTATATTGCATCACTAAGATTGCCACCGACACCTGTGTATACAGGTACTTTTCCTTTTACAGTCGCTGTAGCCACTTCGATAATAGACTCATATTCCCTGTTTTCAAGTGAATGAAATTCACCAGCCCCACATGCTACAAAAATTGCCTCTAATCCTGAATCTAACAAATACTGTATATTCTGAGATAATGCTAGTTCGTCTATATTCCCCTGGCTATCGAACGGCGTCACAGGAAATCCTAAAATTCCAGTTGGCGCATTTCTCTTCATAAAAATCCTCCTCTAGTTTTCATCACTATTTGTTTTTCCTAATTTCACACGTTTTCTTACATGATCTAGATGGATATACATAGCACGGTGGGCTTCAATTGGATCTCTGTTTTTGAGAGCTTCATAAATTGCTTGGTGTTGTTGAATGGTGATATCTATGTTTCGATGTTCCTTCGAAATGGTGTAATACATTTTGTAGAAAAAATCCATTAACGGTTCAATAATTCCAGAAGTTACATTATTCATCACAGAGGAAGTAATAATAGTGTGAAATTCTTTATCCATCTCATCATAGTTCCCAATATCATTCCTCATATTATAGATGGTTGTCTCGAGTTGTTGTAATTCATCCTCTGTTATTTTTTCCGCTGCAAGTGTTACAAACCCAAGTTCCTGCGTCATTCTTGTCTCAATAATCGTTTCAATATCATCGGATGATAACGCTAACATAAGACGGAAAGGTCTACTTCCGATTTTATCTGAAATGTATGTGCCATCTCTCGACTTTCTTTTGAGTATCCCTAATGTCTCAAGGGCACTTAATGCCTCTCTCAGAACCGCTCTACTCACATAAAGCATATCCATCAATTCATATTCCGAGGGTAACTTATCACCTGGCTTAATTTTCCCATCAATTAGAAGTTTGATAATTTCGTCCATCACTAAACTTGAAAGCGTATTCTTTTTAATTGACTTTAATTTAATATCTCTACTCACTAATCCTTCTCCTATCCTAATTTCTTATGGATAGTATATAATATTGTTTATTTTCAGTCAAATAAACTTTTTATTTGTCAGACAAATAAAATATAAAATTTCCTAAGTGGAATGAATACCACTAATCTACTCCGTAGTGATTCAGTCCATTAACTTCGTTTCTATACCGTTTCAAGATTTTGTATCAGCTGTACGGTCTTGAAGTTGATGCACTGTCACATTATCCCAACTTAAATCCGGCACTTGATATTTTGCTAACAATGATTCATCCAGTTCAATACCCAGTCCTTTCACACTTCGATCTGGAGCATAAAGATATCCATCTTTATACGTAACTCTATTTTGAACCACATCTCCAACATAAAGCTCTGGACCAGTAGGATCAGACGTATGGTTTATATTTGTTAAAGAGCATCCTAAATGAGCCATGGCTGCCGTCCCAACAGATAATTCCTGGGTGGTTCCTAAAACTACATCTTTGCTTACCACTTCTGCTGCAAAAGCTGCTTTTTTCGCTGATGTGAGTCCCCCAATAAATACAGGAGAAATATTAAAAATATCGATCGCATCTTTTTTTATCATTTCTTGTTGCTGTTTAAAACTCCAGACATGTTCACTGATCGGATAGTCTGTTTTTAATCGTAGTTGATACAAACCATCAAAGTCATTCCTCGGTGCCGGGCTCTCTATCATTTCTAATCCCAAATCATATCTAGTTAGACGTTTGATTGCGCGATAAGCATCTTTCCAGTTTAGTAGATGACTAAAATCATAGGATTTGATACGTACCCTAGAACCAAATTCTTCCTTCACCCTAGATAAAAATTCCTCATCAGCATCAAGGTTTTTCCCTACATATAGCCGAAAAACATCAAAACCTTGTTCCAACTTTTTACGAACCACATCAAGATTACTCTCCACTTCCTCCATAAATCGATGTCTAAAAATCGGATAGCAGACTTTTATTTTCTCTTTCACTCTCCCTCCAAGAAAATCTGATACAGAAATATCCAGATATTTAGCACATAAATCATGTAATGCATTATCTATCCCGTTTCTTATAAAACTTCCTTTTTCGTAATAGTACATCGTTTCAGGAAAGTTATCGGTTAATTCTTTATTAATTTTCATTAGATCAAATGGATTCTTACCTAGAAGGATAGACATGAGTCCCCGCTTTAAATCATGAAGATCCACAGAATAAAGTGGTAAATGGGAGAAATCCGACATTTCACCAATCCCTGTTAAGCCTTCGTCCGTATGAATTTTAACAATAACGTGTTTATTCACAAATCCTGTATGACGTGGTATTCCAACTGCATGTAATTCCAAATCCGTAATATTCATCATTTGTCATCCTTTCCTTTCAAAATTATGTTGTCACTGGATGAATTAGGTTTTCTGGGCATTTCCCATTTTTCACTGAAATGATTTCATTTGCCGCATCTATTGCCATTTGTTTAAATGCTTCATGAGTCTGAGCTCCTAAGTGCGGTGTAACAATCACATTCTCTAATTTGAATAAAGGATTCTCTTCTCTTGGTGGCTCCTCCTCAAAAACATCCACGCAAGCCCCTCTAATTTCTTCGCTCATCAAAGCCTCTACTAGTGCTTCCTCATCTACAACTCCACCACGTGCTGCATTGATTAAAATAGCATCTTTTTTCATTATATGAAATGAGTTTTTATTGATAAGATGATGGGTAGCATCTATATAAGGCACATGTAAAGTAATTACATTAGATACTCGTAATAAATCTTCCAACGATTCTGTTAATTCTACATATGACTCTACACTTTCTGCGTTCACATAAGGATCAAAAACTACAATATTCATTCCTAACCCGAACTTACATTTTTCAGCAATTAACCGCCCGATATTTCCGAAACCAATAATCCCGAGCGTTTTATCTTTTAACTCATAACCAAATAGCCGATTACGAATATCAAAGTTCCCATCACGAACAGCATGGTCAATTGACAGTAAATGTCGCGTACTTGCTAGCATAAACGTTAACACTAGTTCTGCCACTGCATTTATATTTGCTGAAGGAGTATTAGTAACTTTTATACGGTGTTTTGTAGCAGCATTTACATCAATATTATCCACACCAATCCCGTGCCTTGCAATAATTTTTAAACGGTTGGCATTTTGTAATATCTTTTGGGAATATATTTCCGTTCTAGCAATAATAGCATCAACATCTCTTACATATTTCACAAGTGTATCTTCATCGTAGCTAGGTGGAACAACAATACTTGCACCGTTTTCCTCTAGTAATCTAATCCCTTCTTGTGCAATCTTTTGCGGGACTAATACTCGAAATTTCATTCGCTGTCACCTCACCTCTTGCATGTTTCGCCAGCTTTTTAATAACTCCTCCAGCTCTAGTCTATCATTCTTCGATAAAGGATTTACCGGTTCCCTTGTTACGCCTGCTCTTAGGCCTAATTGTTCCATTGCCTCTTTAATTACTACAACGTTATTGCCATTGTTATGTTTCGCTCTTAAGTCTTCAAACGGCACAACTTCTTCCCATATGTCCCATACCTTTTCTTGATCACCCTCTTGTAATGCATGCAGTAGAGCAAATGACTTCTGTGGAAAAACATTGACCAAGCCAGAAGTAAAGCCGACTGCCCCAGAGTGATAGAAAAACGGTGCCCATTTCTCCGCCGTCCCACAAATGAATGCAATATTATAAGATTTCGGTATAGAACGAATCACCTGAGTAACACGTTGAATATCGTTAATTGCATATTTGATTCCTACCAATTTCTCTAATGGAGCTAACTGTTTAATCACATTATCACTTAGATAAGCATCTTTAAAATAAATGATGGAGGGAGCATCTAATCCTTCTATGATGTTCCGATAATATTCTATCGCTCCAGCTTCTGTAATATATGGATGAATTGGTTGATGAATCATCACACAATCTGCTCCTAACCTGAGTGCTGATTTACCCATTTCAATGGCTGTATCAACTGAATAACCAATGCCAGCTACAACTGTTGCCCGACCATTCACTACCTCAGTTACTCTATTCACGACCTGATTTGCTTCCTCCATGGTCAATGCATAAAATTCACCAGTGTTTCCATTTGGAACAATGACTTTTATTCCATTTTGAAGGAGAAAGTTGACATTGTCATCCAGCCCTTTCCAGTCAATTTCTTTCGTACCTTCTACAAAAGGAACAATATTAATCCCCGAAATTGTTGAAAATCGATTGCTAAATTCACGATAATCCATATTTGCTTCTCTCCCTTACCTTTTAAATAATTTCCCAAGAAACTAGCCAATAAATTCTTTATTTAATTACGCTGCTTGTTTTGAGATAAATAGTGTTCTAGATCAATTCCATATTTTTCTCCAGTTTTTCTTAATTCATTTATAATTTCTTGACTTATTGGAATACCGTTTTCTTTATATGCTTTCTTACGCTGTAATTCCATATCCCCGGGCATATACACTTGATCAAACCCTTCACTTGGTTCACTTGAAATAGTCTCTTCAATCTTCTCTAGAACATTTTGATAAAAAAGTTCCGGATCTCCGAAGTTTTCAATGTTAATCGCACCGAATAAATGTCCCAATCGTTGTGGGTAAGGATCGTCATATTGTCTTGGAATGCTTTTTCCAAATAGTGAACCAGTTAGAACACCACTTAGAATGTCAATAATAATTGCTAACCCAGATCCTTTAGGACCCATTGGAAGTACAAATCCTTCCCAAGCTTCATCTGCATCCGTTGTTTGTTTCCCATCCTTCGTGATCGCCCAACCTTGTGGAATAGATTCTTTATTTTTCTTGGCAACCATAATTTTCCCTCTGGCAACATTACTTGTTGACATGTCTAAAATGATAGGACTTTTTCCTTTACCAGCTGGGATCGAAATCGAAATTGGGTTTGGACCTAATGAAGGCTCCTTTGCTCCAAATGGAACCATAATCGGAGATGCATTCGTCATAGAAATCCCTATAAATCCTTTTTCCGCAGCTACTCTTGTATAAAAGGAAGCGGTTCCAAAATGATTCGAATTCGACACACCTACGAACGAAGTACCATATTGTTCTGCTTTCTCAATGGCCATGTCCATGGCTTTAACCCCAACAACCTGCCCCCAACCATTATTTGCGTCAAGTAAAGCGGTCGCAAAAGAATCCTGTACTACACGAATACTTGTCTTCCTCTCGATGATTCCTTCTTCCATTCTTTGTAAATACCCGGATATACGTTGTACACCATGTGAGGTTATCCCGCGCAAATCTGCATCGACTAACGTTTCTGCAATTATTTCGGCTTCTTCAGCTGGCAAGCTTTGCTTAAAAAGATCCTGACAAAAACTTCGCAAGTCCTTTTCTGATATGGTTATTTTGCTCATTTATTTCCTCCTAACCTCATAGTGATATCTGATATATCAAATATTAGATAAAAAAGTATTTATTGTCAAGTCTATTCTGAATATTTAACAAAAATATTATTTCCTTTCTTACTCGATAATAATTAATATAGCGCTACTTTGGCTGAGCGAATAATATGATCTCGCATGACCCTTTCTGCTCCATCTGCATCTTGATCAACAATCATTTTATAAATAAGAAAATGCTCCTTAAATGCCTTTTCATGCTCTTCAATATTGGATAATGCCTTTTTACGAATAAATTGGTCATATGAATGAATAGACTCAACTTGCTTAAATATAAAACCATTTCTCGCACATTTACGAATAAACTGATGAAACTCACTATTGAATTCGTTTAATTTTTCTCGATTATTCTCACTCGTATATTTTTCCATTTGTTTAATTACAGTTTCCAGTTGGACCAATTCTTCATTTGATCGCTTTAAAGCAGCGAACCTTGCTGCAACACCTTCCAATGCAGCTCTTACACGTGCTATTTCTTCGACTGAACTCATTATATCAGCCGAAACAAAGGTTCCTTTTCTTGACTGTGTACTGACCAACCCCTCATTGCTAAGCAATCGAAATGCTTCTTTAATTGGTGTTGTGCTCACTTCAAAAGTCTTGGCCAATTCTCTTTCTCTTAAATGAAAACCAGGCTCATACTCCCCATTAATAATTGCCTCTTTTAAATAATCATAAATAAGATCACGCACAGAGCGCGATTGCATACTAATTTTTTTTGAGATTTCTTTATCCATAATTCTTTTTCTCCTTCTTCAGTTATTAGATAATTAGGACATCTGGATTGATAAGGCTTGGCGGTACCTCTCCAGTTAATCCTTTAATAAGATTCTCCACAGCAAGCTTTGCCATCTGATATCTTGTTTCCTTGGTCGCCGAACCTATATGCGGTAATGTAACCACATTTTTCATTTGAAGTAGTGGACTATCTTTAGAAATCGGCTCTTTTTCATAGACATCTAGACCGGCACCTAATATTTTTGTGGTTTGTAAAGCATGAATAAGTGCCATTTCATCAACAAGTTCTCCCCGAGATCCATTTAAGAAAATTGCTGTTTCTTTCATTAAGCTAAATTCCTTCTCACCAATTAATTTAACTGTTTCAGGAACTAAAGGTGCCATAACAAGTACAAAATCCGAAACTTTTAAAAGTTCTTCCAAAGAAGCAAAATTAGCGTTGAGATTTTTCTCCGCGTAAGATTGAGTAGAACGATTATGATAGACAATTTTCATTTTAAATCCATAATGTGCCCTTTCTGCAACTGCTAGGCCAATTCTTCCCATACCTATGATTCCTAGCGTTTTATGATGGACATCGACTCCAAATAAATGCTCACTAATATTTTCATTCCACTTGCCTAATTTCACAAATTGATCCAATTCACAAATTCTTCTAGAAGTAGATAACAACAATCCAAACACCATGTCTGCAACTGTATCTGTTAATACATCCGGAGTATTCGTTGCCATAATGCCTCTTTTTGTCAGCTCTTCTATATCCAAGTTGTCATACCCGACCGACATATTAGCTACAATTTTTAATCGAGGTGCTTGAACTAGAAGCTGCTGATCAACCCTTAATTTTGATCCAATAATACCCTCTACACGCTGTAAATCACTATAAAAAGAATCAACCATTTCGGAATTTAACTGGTGCTGATGAACGATAAAGTAATTTTTCAATTGTTCTAGCAAATCATGTGGAATAGATTTATATAAAATGATTTCTCGTTTCATAGCATCCCCCTAAAAATCCGCCTTTTGGTATATGATATATCAGATTTGGCGGAACTACAATATGATTATGAATATTATAATCTTTTCACTGACGTATTTCTGCTTCATACTTTCACATGAACAAAAAAAGAGATGTCTCCCATCGTATAGATCGAGAAACATACCTTAGAATAAGAATACTTGCACTTAGGCTTAATACAAGTAATATAAAAAAACAATCCGAACTAAATTCAAATTTCCAAGTTAAAATTCGAATGAGTTCGGATTGTTTACTTTTGTATCCTTATTTATCTGTATTACTTTAGCATTTAGATCCCAGCATTTTCCTTATCTAACTTTCTTGCACTACTTCAGCAGGATCTTGACGTTGATAATTCTTTGCCATATCCACGGCACTTTCTGCTTCAATATATCCCCATATATCATCAAGTGTTGGATGAGATGTCGCTTTTAGGATGCTCTTTATATCATTTGGACTGAGATTCGGATTGGCTTCCAGCATGAGGGCGATAATCCCTGCACAAATTGGTGTCGCCATTGATGTGCCCGACAATTGGATATAATTCTCATCAACAACCATCTCCGGGATTTGAGATTCCAACGCTGATCCCGGTGCTAACAAGGAGATAATATTTGTACCTGGAGCGTATACATCCGGTTTTACCAGCGTATCAATCGTAGGTCCTCTACTCGAATAATCTGCTATTGCATCATCCGTCCGATCTAATGTATCCTGATCATCCGTTGATCCAACCGTAATGATAAACGGGTCAATGGCCGGGGTACTAATCGATGATGCGGCAGGACCATCGTTTCCAGCAGCAGCACACACTACAATTCCTTGATGCCACGCAGATTGGGCAGCTAGTGATAATGGATCATCCCTGAAAGATTCATAAGCAGGCGCTCCAAGTGAAAGCGAAATAATCCGTATATTATGTTCGTCTTTATGATCGACACACCATTCCAAACCTTCAATAATCGTGGATAATCTTCCGCTTCCTTGCTCATCTAAAACCTTTATTCCAATAATAGAGGCTTCTGGTGCTGGGCCAATATACTTTCCATTAGAGAGACTCCCATTTCCTGCCGCATCACCAGCACAATGTGTTCCATGTCCATTATCATCATAAGGTTCGCTTTCTCCGTTTATAAAATCTTGAAAAGCTATAATTCTATTAGTAGGGTCCGTCAAGTCAGCATGTGCATGGACGCCAGTATCGATTACTGCAATCGTAACGTCTTTTCCAGTTAATCCAAGCTGTTCTTGAACGTTGACAGCTCCTGTTTGTTCACTGGCAATATCTAAGAAGGCAGTTACAACCCGATCATAAAAAATCCGATCGACTGCTTCATGGTCTATAATCTGTTGTATTCTATCAGGTGTTAAATATCCCTTCATCCCATTTATACTGCGTAGTTCACTATGGAGCTTGTTATGGGAGTCAACATTACATACTTTTAAGAGGTCATCTTTTTTGTCTCTTTCACAACCCTTTTTCAAATAAACGATAAGGGGGATTTCATTGTTGCCAGTTTCGTTCTTGTCTACTTTTCGAGAATTCCGTAATTGTTCCACTAAGCCAGGGTCAAGTTTACGTTCTGCTTGTTCAAACCATACTTTTTTCCTGTTGCTCATGTTTACTCCTCCTCGATTATTTTTTGTTTGTACACTAATAGATTACCAAGGACTAGTAATGGAAACAATCGGACAAGATGACTATTTTTTTGAAAATTTAAATAGTATAGTAGTTTTGATTATAGGTAGATATTAATTGGGTTTATACGAAGTTGGAATTTAGTTCTCAATAAAAAAACAGCTAGCTAGCCTCATCGAATGAAAATTCAAATGGAGGTATGAACAATCATAGGAACTTACGCTGAACATGAAAATCACAATAGAAAGTAGTATACACTTTTCCCCTTCGATTACTAAACAATTTCACATGATCGATACTAGGAAGTTTGCGTAATACGGAGAACTATTTGAACCATCCCTTTTCTTTTATTCTAGAGATAGCTTCAATACGGTTGCTGACATTCAATTTGTCCATGATTGTTGAAACATAATTCCGAACGGTACCATTTGTTAAATAAAGCTGTCCTGCAATCTCTTTCGTCGTCTTCCCATCAGCAATGAGTTTAAGCACTTGCTCCTCACGCTCTGTCAGTGGATTTCCTTCTTCATAGGCCATATCAATTAATTCTGGCGCATACACCTTGCGTCCAGTCATAATAGCACGTATAGAATTTGCTAGTTCTTCACTAGGACTGTCTTTTAACAAATAACCGCTCACATTCGCTTTACGCGCTCGTTCAAAATATCCCGTACGAGCGAAAGTAGTTAAGACAATCACTTTACAATCATCATCTTTTAGTACTTCGGCTGCGTCTAGTCCAGTCTTCACTGGCATTTCTATGTCCATGATACACACATCAGGCTTCCATTTTTCAACTAAGCTTAATACCTCTTCCCCATTCTTCGCTTTCCCTACCACTTCCATATCCTCTTCCATACTAAGAAGAGTGCCCAATGCTCCAAGCAACAATTGTTGATCTTCTGCAATCACAATTCGAATCAATTCGACTCCTCCTGTTCCTTTTGTTGAATTACACGCGGCACTTGGATGGTAAGGATTGTTGTGCTCTCATTTGTAGCATCAAAGGATAAACTTCCATTAACGAATCCCAACCGTTCTTTCATTCCAAGAATTCCATTTCCTTTAAACGTATGGTTATCCTGAATACCTACACCGTTATCTATAACACGAATGGTCCATTTATCTGGTGTTTGCTTCATCACTATTTCACACTTTGTTGCTTCACTATGTTTCACCACATTTGTTACTGCTTCTTTTAAACTCATACTTAGTACATTTTCTATGAGTAAAGGAGCATCCCAAAGCTTAAGATCATCTTCCACTTCACATGTTATTTCTGCTACTTCAAGAAGTTGGCGAACACGGATAAGCTCATCTTTTAATCTTGTTCCTTTCATTCCAGAAACGAGTTCACGAACTTCTTTCAGTGCTGTCCTAGCAGTTTGATGAATATCCGCCAATTCATTCTTCGCTGACTCAGGATTTGCGTCTACTAATTTCCCTGCAAGTTCACTTTTCAACCCCATTAGCGAAAGCTTTTGTCCCAACGTATCATGCAAGTCTCGAGCAATGCGCTCACGTTCTTCTAGCACAATCAGTTGAGCAATTTTCTGATTCGCATCCTCTAGCTGATTTTCTAATTTCTCTCGTTTATTTCGATTATACATAGTAAATGGCAATAAAATCACACCAATAATACAAATAATAATAAACGGCCATTGATTATAAAAGATCTCTTCTTGAATGAAAAAACCAATTGTTACTGCTGCTAAGGTAGTGACGAGATGAACGACATACAGTGAAATAAAACCAGCCTTATTCTGTATATTCCCTATAAAGAAAGCGAGAAATAATGCAAAATATACATATCCAAAATATAGAGTCACGCCAACACTAATAATGATTTCAATACCCACAGATACATAGACGGTCCAGCCTTTTTTTATAAACGCCAATCGATAAGTGGTAAAGAATAAGACAATCATGATAACTCCAGCAACGATCTCAACTAACGAAGAGGAGCGAAGAATAAAATAAAATGGAAGTAGACAAAATGCGATCCACGCAAAAAGACTAAGCCCCGTATTTTTCGGGAAAAGATGATACCAATGTTGCATTCCAATCTCTCCTCTATCATTGCTTGTTTTGCTAAGTATAACAAAAACCCTTCATATGTGTTATAAAGGGTTTCGATTCTAACCTATTCAATTTTTTCTAGCCCCTAATAATCTAGATAAAGAGAATGTTATTTTTGCAAACTGGTTCTGCTTGACTTTAATTGCTGCATTAATTTCTTCTCATTGTCCATCTGCTTAAATTCCTTAAAAGAAACAAACGACTTACTTTTTTCATCATACAAACGGAAGCGTAGTGACTGTAAACTCGTCAATAACGTGATTGTTGTTGCTTTGTGCAATGGCGGTGTTGACTCATGTGCTTTCTCCAAGTGGTAGTTTGGAACCCTTGGGCTTAAATGGTGCACATGATGATAACCAATACTTCCTGTTATCCACTCAATCACCTTAGGAAGCTTATAATAAGAACTTCCATCAACTGCTGCTTTTACATAATCCCATTCATCTTCATTTTCAAAGTAAGAGTCTTCAAACTGATGTTGCACATAGAACAACCAGATTCCTGCAGCTCCTGCAACAAATAAAATTGGTAATTGGACGACCAAAAACGCTTGCCAGCCAATCGCCCAAATCAATAAACCATAAATAGCTAAAATGGAAACATTGATTAGATATGTATTCCAGCGCTCTTTACGTTTGGGGCCTTTTCGATTAAATCGGTTTGAAATCAAGAATAGATATGCCGGACCTAATCCAAACATAATAATTGGATTACGGTAAAGTCTGTATGCAAGTCTGCCCCAAAAGGAAGCATTTGCATACTCATCCACAGTCATTACCCACACATCACCTGTTCCACGTTTATCTAGATTACTACTTGTAGCATGGTGAATAGCATGAGCCCGTTTCCATTTTTCAAAAGCAAAGTGCGTGATAATTCCAGTAATCGTACCAACGATTCTGTTCGCTTTGGCATTTTTAAAAAATGACATATGCGTACAATCATGGAAAATGATAAAGATACGTACAACAAAACCTGCTGCAACAACCGATACTGCTAAAGATAGCCAAATGGATACCGATAAACTCTGGTACGCAAGAAACCATAACAAAAAGAACGGCAATATAGAATTGATTAATTGAATAATGCTCGTCCTTGTATCTGACTTAGCAAAGACAGAAACACTTTTTCTTAATTGTGCTTGTTTTTGTTTACTCATGCTTTTCCTCCTCTAACAGGTTACATATTAGTACTATTCTATACTTCGGATAAAGTTTTCATAAGTCATAAACGTCATGGAATGATATGACATTTGTCATATTGGGTTTAGAGCGGAGATTACTTTTCGGGTTTGAGTGAGCGAAAGGTGATCGTTTTCTAGTTTGGATTGCCCAGGTCAAGATGCAATGTTATCAGGTTAATTAGGAAATGACAGGATCAAACTAAACCTTATTGATTAACGACAAGATGTTGTGAATTTACATTTTGGGAAAAACCAAACTTGTGAACCAATTAGAGATCATCCTATTTTAATGATTAAAGCCACTTCTTGCGTAGAAAAATTAAAAACCTCCATATAATTACTGTCACACTTATTAGTGTGCTCAATAATTATACGGAGATTATGATGAACGTGGTAAAAATGCGCAAACCTATATGGATACACATTTTCCTTAAAGCCACAGACCCTGATTCATGAAACAAATAGGAGTAAAAGTATAATTTTATAGTTTTCTGTTCAAAATCCACTTAATTATGAAATCTAGTGAGACAATAATCCCGTTCTCTTCCAAATTGAGGAATTTCATCATAGTTATTTACCTCTGTGAAAGATGCAAATTCTTTTATTGGACTATCTGTTTCAAATCACTTAGTTAATCTAATTCAACACTTGTGTTATACTCAGGAAATTTATTACCTTCCTGTTAGAGGAATCTCATCATAATCCTCGACATCCAATTCATAGACTTCATCCGTTGCAAGACTATTTAAAATTCCGTATAACCCTTCTTCAACAGCTTTAGTCAATTGTCCCATTTTCTTTTGACCAAAACTTTGCGTCTGTCCGGTAACTTCAAATAATACAGCACCACTTCCATTTAGCGCAAACGTACCAAGTGCAGTACCTGGTAAATCTAAGCCCTGTGAATAAAGCGAAATATTGCCAAATGGGGAATTCCCCATTTGCTGTAATGCATTATATGCAGCAACATTCAATTGTTTGGAAAAATCTTCATTATAAACGTCCGCATACTCGCTATATTTTTCCCCTTCTGGTGTACTAGGGTGGGGTACAAATACACCCGATAGAGATAATGTAACTGGAATATCTGTACCATCAATTACATATTCCCCTTGATGATGTAGGTCTATAAATACATCAACTTTACCACATTGTGCTTGCAAATCCTTATAAACATCTCGAATTATCTGAGCTTCTGGAGTAATAAACCACCCTGGTTCTGAAGAATTGTTTGGGAAATCTTCAAATTGTGGTACATAGTTCAAATTCGGATTAAAGTCTCGATTTACATCAAATCCAGGATTTGAAGCATAATCCCAATATTGGTTAGTGTAAGTATAATAATTCCAAGATGGCTCTGCACCTTCCAATTGTGGAAACTGATTAATTACCTCATCCCAATCCAATTCATTACCACGACGATTTAATTCAGAACCATCAGGATTGACCATAGGCATCGCTACAATTGTCACCTCTTCTCTAAGTTGCCTCATTTCTGGAGAGTTATTTTTACCTATCTTTTTAATCATATTTAACAATGCTTTTGTGCCTACTTTTTCATTTCCATGAATCTCACTTTGAATTAAAACAACTTTATCACCTGAACCAACTGTCGCCTTATAAATTTCACGATTGTGATTAGAATAACCAACAACATCTACTTCCACATTACCATTGCTTGTTCTTTCAATTTGATTAAGTTCTCTTGTTAATTCATCATGACTAATAAAACCCGAAACAGGCGGCATGTTAATCTCTGCCGCCTCTGAAACAACTGGTGAACCAGCAAACGGTGTTAACATCCCTGCACCTAACAAAATAGAACCACTCAACAATGCAATCTGTCCTATACGTTTCATCTTATCCCTCCACATTTTTAGTTTATATGTAGAATTATTCCTTCTACATATACCAATTTCCTTCAAATAAATTAAAAATGAATCTATAATACTTTATTTTTTTCTAAAAATTAAGTCATTTACCCCAACACTTATCTTTAATTAGGATTATTGATCCTTTTTGTCAGGACTAGATATTACATATAAAATAAATTGAGGTATTGTTAATATGAACCAACTAACTCCCAGTATTTTTAACTACGACCTATCTCATATTTTTTGTTACAGCAATTTTATACTCCGGTAAACCTACCTTTATAACAATGATATATAATACAATTAAACCAACTATAAGGAGGAGAAGTAATTGCAAAACATCCAAAAAAGAACTTTGCTGACAGTCGTCTTAGTACTTGCATCTGTATTGTTGTTTATTCAACCGGTAGCCAATTTGATTGTGAATGCATCCTCAGGGGATGGATCCGTCTCATCTCCGTACACAGTCTCACAAGCCATTGAGAATCAAGATAATTCTTCTAAAACAGTGGAAGGTTATATTGTCGGCCAACCAGTCTCCACAACTTCAGTCATCACGAGCAATTTTCCAAATAATTACGCTTTTGCTTTAGCTGACAACCCCTCAGAAACAAACATAGAAGAAATGATTTATGTTCAAATACCATCTTCATTTCGAACTTCATTTGGCTTACAATCGAATCCTTCCTTATTAGAAGAGAAAGTTAAAGTCACTGGGACACTGACCAACTACTTTGCACATTCTGGAATTAAAGATGGTACTGCTTTTGAACTACAGACGGACGACGAACAACCACCAGAAACAGATCCAGATCCTGAAACTCCATCACCAGACGGTTACTATGATGATGCAAATGGTAAAACAGGAGAACAATTAAAATCTGCTTTACATGACATCATTGATGATCATACTGAAATCTCCTATTCAAATGTTTGGGAAGCACTACGCGAAACAGATGAAGACCCAAATAACTCCAATAATGTACTTCTTCTTTATACTGGTCGTTCACAAGGTAAAAACGAAAACGGTGGAAATGCGGATGATTGGAATCGCGAACATGTTTGGGCAAAATCTCATGGAGACTTTGGTACGTCAATGGGACCTGGTACCGACCTCCATCATTTAAGACCAACAGATGCTTCTGTAAACAGTTCAAGAAGTAACCTCGATTTTGATGAAGGTGGCAATGAGCATACAGAGGCACCTGGAAACTACTATGACTCCGATTCCTGGGAACCAAGGGATAGCGTAAAAGGTGATGTGGCAAGAATGATTTTTTATATGGATGTACGATATGAAGGTGATAGCGGTGAACTCGATTTGGAATTAAATGATCGGGTCAATAATGGATCTGCACCATACCATGGCAAACTTTCGGTATTGCTGGAGTGGCACGAGGAAGATCCCGTTGATGATTTTGAAAGAAGAAGAAACGACATCATTTATAACGATTACCAGCATAATCGTAATCCATTTATTGATCGCCCGGAATGGGTGGGGAAGATTTGGGAATAACCTAAAAGATTTATTATACCTTTAATTGCAGTTGAACAATTCTAAGAAGTATTTTGTTAAAAAAACCTCACCAACTACAGGGCGAGGTTTTTTTGATGACTGTATTCAAGTAATGTATGTCTATGAAAGCATGTAGCTGTCTAGAACTCATTAAATTCCACTTTGTTTTAGAATCACATGTTTATCCCAATCCAACTAATCTATTAAGTTATTTTCCCATCCTTCAAGTAAAGTGTTGGTATTGGTGTGAGGTTTATTACCCCATCTTTCAAGTAAAAGATTCGCGTCACTATTGAGTCTGTTATAAGCTTCTTGTTCAATTAATCCGTTTTCTCGCTGACTATCAAGTAAAACTTTAAATCCATTCAAATGTTTAACCATTTTCTCACTATTATCTTGATTTTCATAGTTTTCTAGAGCAGCTAAATGGGTATCTACTAAACGAGCATCCCTTTCATTTTTAAATTGTCCCTCTTCTGTAAAGCGGACCATAACATCTCTCATGTCTGTTATATTGTCTGTCCAATACCTAGGAATTTCTGTAAGGAAATCATCTCCGTTCAAATTATCAATAGAACCATCAGCCATATGAGAAATAATTCCCCACAACCCATTTTCCACACGATCTACTAGGTCTTGATCATAACCAAATTGAGGTTGTTGACCAGGCATTTCGAAAAGTACAGTTGCCGTTCCATTAAGAGCAAATGCAGATCTGGCTTGTCCAGGAAAATCACGTTCTTGAAAGTGGATATATTGGGCTACACCAGGTTCCTCTTTATCTGAGAACTCCTTTACCCCAAGAGCTGCAGCTAATGCATAACGTTTTGATTTATCCTGATCCAACAATGGATACTCATTGTATTTTGTGCTATCTTCTGGTCCTAATGGTGGGTAATCTATTGCAATTGTAACGTCTTCCCCTGTTTGATTCATTACTGGGGTCCCCATGTGATGAAGATCAACATAAGCTTCTACTTGACCAAACTCCTCTTGCAAGTCCACATAATGATCTCTCAGTAATTGAGATTCCTTCGTTATGAAGAAACCAAAATCATTAGTGTGTCCAGGTAAATCTTCAGCTACTACTTCATAGTTCAAATCCGCATTAAAATCACGGTTCAGATCAAAGCCACCATTTCTCTCATTATAGTACCATGCGGGTGTAGCCCCTTCTAGATGTGGGTAAGTAGAAATAACTTCTTCCCAAGAGAAGATATTTTGTCTTTGAGGTATCTCCAGCCCATCAACATTATATCGTGGAATAGCCACTATAGTAACCTCATCACGAATAGATTGTGCGAATGAACTATCGCTAGTGCCAAGGTATTCTAATATTTCTACAAGTGCCTCTCCACCACTTTTTTCATTGCCGTGAATACTACCAGTGATTAATATCACTTGATCACCTGTACCAATACGTGCAGAAATTACTTCCTTTCCTTGTTCGCTATAACCAGATACATCAGTCTCTACTTTTCCATCACTAGCTTCTACAATTTCGCTTAGTCTTTCAAGAAATTCTTCATTGGTCATCCAATCTCTTTCAGTTTCAGCTGAAACTCCACTTACTGGAATCGATATTACCACTAAGACAATTACAAAGAACATAACTCTTTTCCAAATGTCATTTTTCACAATATACAGCCTCCTCGTAATATCCATTTACAATTTCCCAATGTTCTCGATAGTTGCAGAAAAGTAGTTTTACGATGAATCTATGACCCCTCTCTATGATTATTTTACATACTTCCAAAATTTTACTTTATTATAAGAAATATTCTTTCTAACTATTACTATTTCCTTCAAGCAAATTAAAAAATGAATCTAATCTACTCTATCACTTTTAAAACTTGAGGCCTCCTCCCTAACAAGTCTTCATAAATTAGGTTTATTGTTCCTATATATAAGAACTAGTTTTGCAGAACACGAAAGAATAGGCGTCACTTTTACTATTCTTACCACGCCTAAAAACAAAAAGATCCTGCTGAGATTTCATACGCATTCCTACAGGTACTCACTGATACAGTTTGATAAAAACGTCTAACTCTGCATAATCGCTAGGAATAAACCTTCTAACTCCCTCATATCCGTAGCATAATAGTGAAATTGCCTGCGTTGGCTTTGTACAAATAAAGAGAAAAGCTGTTGCAATATATTTGCAACAGCTTACTAAAAACCCTTTCTTTTGGCCCAAAACCTTTTTTAGAATACATCTACACTAGTTCATTGTGGAGATTTTTTAAACATTATCATTTAACTTGAGGTCTATTAACTAAGCCAAGTAATTTACTCACGGTTAAAAATTTATCTAGTGTATTCTCAGACTTCTAATGTACTTAATCGCAAAAACTAGTTTTACTTCAAATACCGATACTTTAATAAACTATTCAACATATTAATGTCCTCTATTAGTTTCTTTCCCATATTGGTTTCTGAAATCTTTTTTCTCTCTAACTCTTCATCAACTAATCGCTTTACTGATAGCACATCATTACCATTTCGCAAAACATCTTCCTTTGAGTTAAAATGCTGATGAGCAACCAATTGCATACCGAACGAATTATATAATAACGTATAGCCTGCAATGCCTGTTGTTGGCTGATAAGCCTTTGAAAAACCTCCATCAATGACAATCATCTTGCCATTTGCTTTGATTGGATTTTCTCCCTCAATCTCTTTGACTGGTGTATGACCATTGATAATATGGCCTTGATCTGGATCAAGATCAAATCCTTCTAAAATCATCCGGCAAGTTTCCTCTTTTTCTCGCAAATAATAATATGGGTTCTTTCTCTCTTTGTGCAACTCCTTATCCTTAATAAAGTATCTTTCAAAGGTGGTCATTTCCCTTTTTCCAAAAAGGGAGGAATACTCTCCAGCCCATAAATACCAAACCATATCCGTTGCAAGATCATCGGTTTCTTCACGGCTAGAAAAAGCGTGTCGTAAATAGTTTTCGAAAATATCGAGTAACTCCCGACCTGCATACGTTTTATTTTCAATAAACATCTTTTCCATATTTCCATTCTCATCTATTGGTATGCAGCCATGTATTAATAAATTTCCGTTGTATCTTAAATAAAGTGTGCCTTTTTTCATTAAAAATTCCATATGCCTTGCTAGTTTTTCTGAATGCTGGACAGAAAATAATAATTTATCCATTACTTGTTTCTCTTCTTCCAGCAATTCATCAGGCTGGTCTGGATTAACGGTTGCAAAGCAGGTATTTTCCAATGGATATGTCTTTCCATCAATCGTAATTTTATTGTTTTCATAATCGACCTTTTCTAGTAAAAGCCTTTTCGACATATTAAAGTATGGACGTCGTTTTATGATTGGCATCTCAAGTTTAAACTGAATCATAGCAATTGCTTGATGTATCTTGGTAATTTGTGATTGTTCTTGTTCTGATAGTTTTTTATTCGAATGTCTTTTGGGTCTAAAAGCTGGGTTGTCCTTGTAGTACTTCTCTGCAAGATTCAAAAGTGGTCTAAGATTGATGCCATACACATCTTCAATAATATCCAAATTGTCATAACGTGCACAGATTCGGAGTATATTAGCTAGGCAAACCTTTGATCCTGAAAATGCACCAATCCAAAGCACATCATGATTTCCCCACTGAATATCCAAGGAATGATAATTGATGAGTGCTTCCATAATTTTATCTGGTTCCGGTCCCCGGTCATAAATATCCCCTACTACATGAAGGTGGTCAACAACTAATTGTTGAGTCGTATAGGCAAGATCTATAATAAGTTTATCCGCCTGACCAAGTGAAATTACTTTTTGGACAATCTTGGAATAGTAATGTTTTTTGTTTGTATATTCATCTGTTTTGTAAAGTAACTCTTCTATGATATATACAAATTGCTTCGGTAATGCTTTACGTAACTTAGTACGAGTGTACTTCGAAGATGCATAAGGGATAAGTCGAATCATTTGATCAATTGTTTTGGTATAGCATTCATTTAACTCCTGCTTATTGTCGAATTGATCCCGAATTAATTGCAGTTTTTCTTCTGGATAATAGATTAATGTTGCGAATTCATTTATTTCCTTCTCCGATAGTTCATGCTTAAAAATATCCCTGATTTTTTCCTTCACTTTGCCCGAACCATTTCTTAACACATGCTGAAATGCTTGGTACTCACCATGTAGATCACTTACAAAATGCTCCGTTCCTTTTGGTAAATTGAGGATGGCCTCCAGATTAATAATCTCCGTAACTACTTTTTCTTCACTATCATACTTCTGTGCCAATAAGTCTAAGAATTTCTCCTCCAACATGTCCATCCCCTTTTGACGATCATTTTATGTATAAAGTCCATTGCAACTACTATACCAAAAAGACTAGCAGAAATGAATTGCTAGTCTTTCAATTATCTGTATTTATTGTAATAGATTCCATTTCCACAATCCATGCTGCCGCACTTTCGAGTACTGCTTCGGATATGGTTGGATGTGGGGAAATCATGCTCTCTATTTCCTCTACTCTACCTTCTAGATGCATAAATGCAGTACCAGAGATTCACGCTTATATAGAGTTTTATAATTTAAAATTCTATATAAAAGGATAACCCTAAAGGCTATCCTTTCCACATCTTAATATCTACATTAACTCTTTAAATTTATTTACCACATTCTCAACTGTAAATCCATACTGCTCAATTACTTCATCTCCAGGAGCAGATGCTCCGAATGTATCAATACTCATTACATCACCTTTGCTGCCCGCATATTCTCTCCAGCCCACTTTAGAGCCCATTTCAACGGTTAAACGTTTATGCAAGTTCTTTGGCAAAATACTTTCTTGATATTCAACTGATTGTTTTTCAAACAAATCCCAAGATGGCATACTTACCACATTCACATGAATCCCTTCTGCGGATAAACGAGCTTGAGCATCAATAGATAAAGAAACTTCGGAACCAGCTGCAATAAGAATGCCCTCAGCTTTACCTTTAGCCTTCGATACTATATAAGCTCCTTTACGAACACCTTCAATTGCCGATTTCTCTGTTTCATTTAATGTAGGTAGACCTTGTCTTCCTAATACGAGCATTGTTGGATGATCTTTTGATTCCACAGCTATTTTCCATGCTTCTCTTGTTTCGTTAGCATCAGCGGGACGAATAACAGAAATTCCTGGCATTGCTCGAAATGCTGCAAGATGTTCGACCGGTTGATGTGTAGGCCCATCTTGCCCAACTGCTATCGAATCATGTGTAAACACATAGATCACTGGTAATTCCATTAAGGAAGCTAGCCTAATTGCTGGGCGCAAGTAATCTGAAAAAACGAAGAAAGTACTAACAAAAGGTCGTAAATGATGTAATGCCATTCCATTAGCAATCGCTCCCATGGCAAACTCTCTCACACCAAATCGAACATTTCTACCAGAATAGTTATTACGATTAAAATCTACATAATCTTTTAATCTCGTTTTTGTTGATGAATCGAGATCAGCAGATCCACCAACTAATTCAGAAAGTTTACTAGCTAACGCATTTAATGTCTCACTTGATGCAACTCTTGTGGCAATAGTATCACCTACTGAATATGTTGGAAGTCCGTTATTCCATGCTTCAGGAAGCTCTCCAAAGATGATTCTTTTCAATTCCTTTGCTAATTTCGGATATTCATTTTGATATTCAACAAATAAGTCATTCCATTCTTGTTCTTGCTTAACACCATTTGCTTTTACACTACTAAAATCCTCATATACTTCTTCCGGCACATGGAATTCTTCGTGTTTCCAGTTATAAAATTCTTTCGTGCGTTCAATTTCTTCCTTACCTAAAGGATCGCTATGAGCATCACTTGTACCCTGTAAGGAAGGAGATCCATATCCAATAACCGTTTTCACTTCGATAATCGTGGGTCTACTTTCATCAGCCTTCGCTTGTTCTAAAGCGACTTGAACCGCTTCAATATCATTTCCATCTTGAACATATAAATATTGCCAATTAAAAGATTCAAACCTTTTTTTAATATCCTCAGAAAAAGACAACCCGAGTCCACCATCTAAGCTAATATCATTTGAATCATACATTACAATTAACCGCCCGAGATTCAAGTGACCAGCTAATGATGCAGCTTCATAAGATACACCTTCCATTAGATCACCATCTCCACAAATAGTATAAGTGTAATGGTCGACAACAGGGAAATCCTTTCTATTATATGTTTCAGCCAAATGTCTTTCCGCCAATGCCATTCCAACGCTTACTGGAATTCCTTGCCCAAGTGGTCCTGTCGTTGCTTCCACTCCTGAAGTTATCCCATACTCCGGATGTCCAGGTGTTTTACTTCCCCATTGTCTTGTATTCTTTAAATCTTCAATCGTTACATCAAACCCAGAAAGATGAAGCAAATTATACAATAGGTTTGATCCATGTCCTGCGGATAAAACAAATCTATCACGATTAAACCAATTCGGATTTTCAGGGTTAATATTCAACACATTTTTCCAGAGACTATATGCCATAGATGCTGCACCCATTGGCATTCCTGGATGACCATGCTGTGCTTGTTCTACACTATCAATGGTTAATGTACGTATGGTGTTAATCGATAGATCAGAAATTGTCGAACTCCTTGTCGTCATACAAGAAACCTCCTATATTATCAAGACCATTACCTCATTGGTAAATTTTAAATAAAATGGATTAGGTAATCTTATTTTGCTTCATCTTTTTTCTTTTTAATTGGTATTAACATTAATACAATAATTACAATTAAACTTACTGTAATAGCAATAGGTCCAGCATAATTAGCCAAGGAACCAAAGAATATACCAGTTACACCAAAGTCAGCATCTGAAAATGTCGTATTAGCAAAACCTAGATCACCAAGTACTGGCATTAGGAACACTGGCAGGAATGAAATAATTATCCCATTCACAAAGGCTCCAGTAATAGCACCTTTAAATCCTCCTGTCGCATTACCAAATACTCCTGCGGCAGCTCCTGTGAAAAAGTGAGGTACTACACCTGGAAGAATGATAATACCTCCAGTAAAAATCATAATAAACATACTAAATATCCCACCAACAAAACTTGCAAAGAAACCAATTAACACTGCATTTGGCGCATACGTAAAAACAATTGGTACATCAAGTGCTGGTTTCGCATTCGGTACCAGCTTAGTAGAAATCCCTTTAAAAGCAGGTACGATTTCTGCTAGAACTAATCGTACTCCTGATAGGATGATAAATACTCCTGCTGCAAAACTACCAGCTTGAATTAATGAGAATACCAGGAAGTTCGTGCCTCCACTTAATTCACTCTCGATGAATGAAGGTCCTGCAAAGAGCGCTACAATTACATACATTAGAATCATTGTTAAAGCTATACTAACTGTACTATCACGTAAAAACCCTAAGCCTTTAGGAAAGTTAATATTCTCAGTAGAATTTTCCTTACTTCCTTTAAAAAGTTTACCTACTAATCCACTCGCAGCATAACCTACAGCACTAAAGTGACCAAGCGCTACATTATCATTTCCTGTTAATTGACGCATAAATGGCTGAAGAATAGCTGGTGACAATGTCATCACAATACCAAGAGCAACAGACCCTGCAGCAATTAATCCAATTGTATCGAACCCTGCTACAGCCATAATTACAGCTAGCATCGCCGCAAGATAAAGTGTATGATGCCCAGTCAAGAAAATATATTTGAAACGCGTGAATCGAGCTATTAGAATATTGACAATCATCCCAAAGAACATGATTAAAGCAGTGTTTCTTCCAAATTCAGATAATGCTAAAGCAACGATTGCTTCATTATTCGGTACAACCCCACTAACATTAAACGCTTCTTCAAACATTGCACCAAAAGGAACCAGTGAAGTTTCTAAGATACCTGCCCCGGCTGAAATTACAAGAAAACCTACAAAAGTTTTCGTTGTTCCTTTGATGGTATCAGGCATGTTCTTTCTTTGTGCAATTAAACCAATTAAAGCAATAAGTGCTACTAAAATAGCTGGTTCACTCAAAATATCAATTAAGACTTGCATTGCTTTCCCCCCTTTTTTAATTCTCTACTGTTAAACCAATCCTTTTTCTTCCACTACTTGTTTTACTTTTGTTCGCAATTCATCCATATCAATGATGCTATCCATTACAACCACTTCCCCTAAATGTGCTCCTCCTTCAGCAATATCTCTTGCAAGGAAAAATACATCAGCATCTCCCGGCGCTGCCGAACTTAAATCAGAATGAGAAACTTCAACACCTGTTACTCCTAGTTCATTTAAAATTTGATTGATATTCATCTCTACCATAAAACTCGTTCCTAAACCTGAACCACATACCGCTAAAAATTTCATTATTGATTCTCTCCTTTTTTAATAATTTCAATGACCTGCTCTGCTGTTTCAGCTGATTTTAAAGATTCTAGTAAATCATTATCACCTAGAATTTTTGTTAACTGTGCGAGGGCCTTTAGATGCGCTTCACTATCTATTGCAGCTAAACAAATAAAAATATCAATTCTATGTTCTTCCTGATCTAAAAGTAAAACTGGTGATTTTGTTCTAAGGAAGGACATCCCTAGCTGATTCACACCATTTTCCGGTCTAGCATGTGGAATAGCGACCCCTTTTCCAATGTGAATATACGTACCGACTTCTTCTACTTTTTTTATCATCGCATCCACATACTGCAGCTGTATTTTATTGGATTCTACCAATGGTTGTGATGATTTAGTAATTGCATTTCTCCAATCCAATTTTTCCTCTGTAAAATGGATTGTTTCTTTTGTTAATAACTCTGATAACATTGGTTTGTCCATCCCCTTGATTTTGTTTTGTGCATAAAATAAATGAACTATTTCGGAATATAGCTTATGTTCATCTTTTACCTCAGAATGTTTCTTAATTAGCTCCATTAATTGCTCCACTGAGACATTTCGTTCATTCAACCTTGGAAATTGTTGTATTACCGATCGAATTAAATAATTCTTTTCCACATCTGATAGTAATGGCTTAACCATGAAGACTGGCTTTACGGAAGTAACAGGAACCGTTGAAAATACAACATCATAGGTGTTCGTTGGTATATCTTCCAACCTATCACGATTACTTACTCTCCATAACCGTATATCAGGAAACAGTTCCCTTAATTGCGCCTCTAACATGATGGACGAGCTTACTCCATTCGAACAGATAATTAATCCAGTAATTTTCTCTGAATTTATCTTTTTACCTTTATCCAAAAATCCACCAAAAAGTATAGTGAAAAATCCAATTTCATCTTCGCTAATTTCTTTGCCCGTCCAAAGCGTCAATGGAGATAACGATCGCTTTACAAACTGAAAAAGTTCTTTATACTCCGTCTGTATTCTCTCTGTTAATGGATTAAACAATGGAATCTCAAATGAAATTCTAAAAAATGCTGGAACTAAATGATTATATAGACTTTGCTTTAGAAACGCTTTATTTTCAATTGGTAGTAACGTATTTTTTTCAAATTCGTCGATAATCTGTCCTGCTAATACTTCTAATGCAGGATTTTCAGATATTGGAACCACGTGGAGGGTCATTAATAGCTGTATCGTTACAAAATAACTTTCCTCCTCACCCCCTCCAGGAAATAATTTTCTCGATAACGCTTTACCGTGCTTAAACATACTCTGACCTTCAAGCATTTGTTTTTCTAAGCCCTTAAAAATTAACTCCTTTTTCACAAGACGAACTTTTATTAGAGTAAGGTAGATAATCATCTCTGTTTTTCTGCTTTTAACTAACGATAGCTCTTTAGAATCCAAATACTGATCAATAATCTGCTGTGTTTCTACAAGAACTTCTTCCATGCCCCAAGACTTGAGTGCTAAGATAATTATTTTTTTCCCAAGCGGTTGTGACAGTAAATGATTAACACAATAGATTGCTAACCTCCGCTTGTCTAATTCATTACCAACAAAATGATATCCATCCAGACGAGTATAAATAAAATCAACATGCCACCGCTTACTAATTTCTTTTAACCTTTTTACGTCGTTAAGAGCTGTATTCTTACTAACCCCGAGTAACAACTGAATATGGTAATTAGATATAGGTTCTCTTCTAATAAATGTGTACAAATAGATCAAGTACGATCTATCCTGTTCAGAAATAATGAACTGATTAGCATTAAAATCCAAATTGTTAGTCTTAAATAGAGTCTTTAACTGTTTCTTTATAATAATGACCTGGTTCGATACTGTAATTGCTGGTAAATCATTGGACGTCAATATCTCGTTCACTTTCTCCAAGTCATACATCAACTGTCGTTCCGTTAAGTTTAACTGTATTAATATCTCTTGCTTTGTTATTTTGTCATGTTTTATCAATTCTTCTAATAACTTATAAGATCGTTGATCAAACAATGGGTACCCTCCAAATCTTAATTTTATTGTAAAACGCTTACAGGACTGATTCAATAATAATTGAACCCAACTTTTGCAACGATACTCAAACACTAATTGGGCTATTCAATGTTAGATAATTGGTCTAAGTTTTCTTTATACTAATATACATACATTTCGTATCTTCCATACTTCTTCTTACAATTATCTACTTCGTATTGTTTGATAAATTTAGACATAAAAAATACCACCTTTTATTTATTAAAAAGTGGTATTGAGAGTGATTATTTTGTTTGACGTTCCATGTAACATACTTGGTCTTCAAAATCTCCAACTCCTTCGATAACCATTCCGTTTTCATCAATTACATTAGTATTAAATCTCATCCTAAACATAATAGGCTCAGACCAAAATGTAATCATTCCTTCTTCGTCCAATGTATATTCGAAGTCAACGTCTTCATTGTGCTCAATTTTTGCTATATCATTTTCATCAAAATCCACAGAGATTATTATAGGACACTGTGGCTCGCCTTGTACTTCTCCGTCTTCATATCCTGCAGTTGCTACCCATTTTCCACCTACTAAATACTCATCTGTAATAATCTCTTTCCCACATCCTGTCAGAAAAAGAATAATTACAATGAGAGCTCCCCTTCATTTCAAATCAATCAATCTCCTTTACAAAAACATATGAATCAATTATGTAGATTAAAACACTATTATTTTCAAATTACAACAAATCCAAAGACTGCTCACTGTTGTTTTCGACTTTACTAACTTTTTTATCATACTATTTTATTATCCACTTAATTAGTCTGTGTTTTATCTGAGTTATTCTTCTGTTTGCCGTTCTAAATAAAAATTTCTTCCTTCTATTCCGTATAACCCTATTCCTTTGTTATATTATTACAGCCAGCTAGTATCATAATATAAATATACCAATTTTACTTTTTTCAAGTAACGCTCCCTATTAGAGCAAATCCGTTCGACCTTTGATATTCACTTTCCAGAATCTATTTCAAGTTGTTTTCCCCATAACATTTTAAGTCCCATTACAGTTTACTCACAATCGATTAGTATTGTTCCGCAGTGCTTCTAAAGAAAATACCATCTTCATTTAGGCAGTATTAAAAAAATTACTCTCCCTGCCGTTCCATGTAACAGACCTGATCCTCAAAGCCTCCTACTCCAGCAATAGCCATTGCATCATCATCAATTAATTTAATATCATAACGCATATTTAGGCTTAAATATTCTGAGTAAAATATAACTCTATCTTTCTTATCTTCCTCAAATGAATATTCAAATTCTTGATCAGGATACTCAATATAAACTAAATTATTATTTTTAAAAGTCATCGAAATAACTGTATGACATTGTGGATCTCCTTCAGCTTCACCATTCTCATATCCTGCTGTTGCTACCCATGTACCGCCTACTAAATATTCCTTAGGTACTTCACTTTTACAACCAATTAATAATAGCAAAATAAATATACTGAGCATTATTCTTTTCATTTAAAAACTCCCCAATCGTTAATTTCGTTCCGTTAAGTTTAATTGTATTAATATCTCTTGCTTTGTTATTTTGTCATGTTTTATCAATTCTTCTAATAATTTATAAGATCGTTGATCAAACAATGGGTACCCTCCAAATCTTAATTTTATTGTAAAACGCTTACATATCCGATTCAATAATAATTGAACCTAACTTTTGCAAACGATATCAAAACACTAATTGGGCTATTTAAATAATTGGTCTAAGTTTTCTTTATAATAATACACATACACAATGGAATGGATATTCAATACTTATTTATGCAGCAGCAAAAAACAATATAATCGATGTACTTGTTACAGACGATCAAGTTTCAGAATATTTACTAAGAAAATCAGAAAAAGTGTTAGTGGTTCCAAGACCACTAACACCCTTAATATGGAACGTTCTTCTAGAACAATTGTTCAAAGAAAATAAAAGTCTATAATATTAGTCTTACTTAAAAGTGTACCTAGTTATAGGCTATTGATATTATCCCCCCAAAAAATCTATTTTCCTACTTTATTGTGTGATAGGCATGTTTTATAATACAAAATATAATACAGAGTTTTGCAACAAAAAAGTAACAAGGTATCACAAATAAAAAGGCTTGCCAGCCCAAACAAATATCCTACAGTAAGGGAGTGTAATATATTTAAGATGTTATAAGTGGGTTTTAAGTTATTCTTCTTTTGTTTGACGTTCTAAATAGCATACTTGATCTTCCATTTGTCCTTGACCTTCAATGACGATACCATTTTCATCTATTATTGTAGTATCAAACCACATCCTTTTACTTAGAGAATCTGAATAAAAAGAGATTTGACCATCTCGTTCTTCCGATATTGTGTATTCAAACTCTTCAGCTATATGCTCGATATAAACCATATTTTCATCTATAAAATTTAGTCCTCTAATAATAGGACATTCTGGATTTCCATCTACTTCTCCACCTTCATATCCAGCAGTTGCGACCCAGTTTCCTTCCTGCAAGTAATCAATAGTTATATACTCTTCACAACCTACTAGTAGTAATAGGATAAATATCAAAAAAATTACTTTTTTCATTTTATTTATCAACTCCAAAAAATATTTCTTTATATATTCCTTCATCCATTTCCAATATCTTATTAACTTCAGAAACTACTGCATTCCAATCTTTTATAGCAATAGACTCTTCAGGGTATATTATATCAGAGTTGTCTATACTAATTTTTTCCCAACGATCAAATATATTATATGTTTCCTCACTTGGATAAAAACTGAGTAGGTCTTGTTCATTTTTTCCATCAGTACTTTTAACACTGCTCACACCCACTTCCAAACGAATATCAATTCCAATTTCAAGAGCCTCTTTTACTGTTAATTCTTCATCTAGTTTATTTCTACCTTTATAGTAATCAGCCCCTTTACTCACTACCTTTAATGGAATTGATAATTTTTTAGCTGTAGCAACTGTTGATCCTACAGTATCAGTTGCCCAATTAAGCCAATAATTCTTACTGTAATTTGCTCTTTCTTCTCGAGTTTTATCATTCAAAGTTTGATTGAAGAACTCCGACCCTTTACCAGTACCATAATATGTTATTTCCGTACCATGATAATGAGTAGCTATCATATTTTCAGATTCAAACATAAAATCTCTAAATTCACCTTCACTCATTATTTTTTGATGACTCGGTGAAAATACTGCCTTCTCTATACTAGAAGAAACATGATAAGAAGTTTTTTCAGCATAATCTGACTTATATTCAAGCTTAGAAATATTTATAATCTCATTCTTTCCTATTGCCCCAATATAATCATTTAATAATAAACTATATGTTATTAAATTTCTTTTAATATTTGGATCTTCAAGGTGTGCCTCCCGTAGATTGTTTGATCCAGTATATAAATACATTTCAAGCAACATTAATTCATTAGCAAGATTTTCTTGAGATATAACAACATTGTCATTTAAGTAATTTTTTAATTCATCAATACTTTGTTCATTCATCAAGCCTGGAATAGATTCAAAATGTTTCTTTTGATCATCAGTTAGATAGATGTTTTGAATGTACTCATATAATAAATCTTTTTCTCTATCAGATAAAGGCACGGACGATATATTTACTATATTGCCATTTCCATCTTCATCAATATTCACTTTATCCATTATCGCCTCTATCTCCGCACCATAAAACACATTCTCTCCATGCACTTTCTCTATCAATGCTTGATATCCATCTAAATTAATAGCACTTAACATACTATAATTCTCAATATCAATACTTCCATTCTTCACCTTACCTACCAGATCGCTAAGGTATTTCATCATGGCATCCAAATCTTCTCGTGCACCTTCTAATATCTTTTGACCTTGCTTATCGACCTCATGTAGTCTTTCAACAATCTTATCGACTTTAGTTTTTCCTTTTTCAATGCTATCGATAAATAGGGAGTCGTCAATCGGAGATAAGTCAATAATATCTCGAACTCCTCTTAATATATCATTTGTTTCTTCTGTTAATTGCACCGTAACATCTCTGGCTTTATCAAAACCGCTTTTTAATTCTCCACTCAAAAAATCCTCATTGATATATCCTTGGGAATGAGGTTCAAATTCTTGTATGACTTCTTTCATTTGTTTTAATTTTGCTTTCAAATCTTCTAATGATTTTTGTAGAAATTCTAAGAAAGGTAGATGACAATCGTAATAATACGCACGCATGGAATCGGCCATTTTACCTTTAAAACTTTCATCGGTATTGTGAAAAGAATTTATAGCGCTCTCCACAGATGAAATTTGTTCCGCCACTTTTGATACATCTGTCATTGTCTTTTCAAACTCAGTAAAGATATGTTCAACATCTAACGTCTTCAACCAACCACCCTTTGGATTTTATGCTGTCACTTATGTAAAATATTCAAATAATGCTATATATTTACATTATAAAATAAACCCGTGCCATTAGGTAGGGGTCATACGTTGTGTTTAGGTCTAAAACCACTATTAAATAAGCGAAAAGAATTAGTTCTTTGTATTCAGTTTTGTCATCAATTTATACTTTGTTGATAAAACAATGAGCTCTGCTACGAGAGACAATTGGTCTCCCGTAGCTTTCCCCCTCAATTAGCCTTGTTTATAACAAAATTACCATTACAATGATTCTTCTAGTAAATATTCTGTGTTTCGAATTAGCAAATCATATGCGTAATCAGAAATAAGCTCTTCACTTCGATGATATTCTAAGAGATTCTGAAAACCATTTAAATGCTTCACCAATTTTTCCTCTTGCTCTGTTTCTTCAAAACGTTTCAATGCGATAAGATGAACTTCCAGCGACCTCGCCACATTATCATCTGCAAATTCACCATCCTCCTGTAAATTCTTTACTTTCTGTTGCAGGCTATCCAAGGATGGTGCTTCCACACTAACATTTATATTTTTATTTAATGTTTTGCCGTTTTCTTCATAACGAACGACAATTTCCTGATCTCCTATTACCGTTGGATCAAATCCTGTAATCTCTGAAAGCTCTGTAACATCCCGTTGATAACCATTATCATATCTTGCATCAACGTTTACATTTAATTTTTCATGTAAGATGTATTCTAAATCACCCTCAATATCCAATTCCTCTAGTTGAGAAATTGGCAAATCCTCAGATTCCTCTACCCCTGCTATTTGATACATCCCTCTCACTTTTAGAGAGAGTGGTTCTTCTGTTTTATCTTCTCGATACCAACCAGCATTACCTTCTCCCAAAAACTCAATGGGAGATTTTTCAAGTTCTTTCGCCTTTAATTGAGACATGGTGTAATAGAATATACTACTTCGCTTCAAATGATATTGGCTGGTAATCATAGAAAATGAATCTATATCATCATAATTATTGTACAAAATCTCAAAACTGTTCGAGGCGTTTTCAACGGTATTTGAACTTTCATTTTCTACAATGATCCTGTCTTCAGAAAGACCATGATCCACTAACCAGTCATGCATTCGATCTCCTTCAGTCCAGCCATTTTTCTCTACTCCTCCGGTTACTAACACATAAGAGTTAGGGTATTTTTCAGCACTATTTAGAGCAACTTCTAATCTACCAATTAATTCGTCTTCCATCTCACCATTACTATCTAAAGCAAACCCTAAAACAACAAACACATGGGTATCATCTTCTGGCAAACCATCAGGAGCTACATTTAAATTTTCTTCCATTTCATTCTCAATCCAGTCCCACCGATCAATGACTGCATTCCATATTGTATAATCTTCTGGAAATTCTTCATCCATCAAATCGAGCGTTCTTGCAACGTCAGTACGTGCTTCTTCACCATAATAATAGATTAATTCACTTATTCGTTCATCCGGACTTTCTTGAATGTTTTTGGGCTCTGACTCTGCTGATACAGTTGAAAAAGATAGAAAACCGATGATCAGTAGTGTACTGATAAAAATCATATAAATTTTTTTCATTTACAACACCTCGCTTTGTTCTTTTTCAATTATTTTTCATACAAACCTGTGATATCATGTTATTCATGATTTACATTTGTTCGCCTTATTCTTTTCTGGAACAAATACTACTTTTCTCTATAGTCTAGTGTCATCCATCCACATCGATCATAAAAATATCAAATGAAAAATTTGGGAGTTCGCCACCTCCATTTTTAATATACTTTCCACTCGAGAATCTGTTTAGCAACTTTTGTTACATCTGTCATTATCTCTTCAGCTTCGAGTAAAAATTGGTTCAGAATCTAGCGCCCTTCATCAACCTCCCTATTGATTTTATGATATCACTTATCTAAAATATTCAAATAATACTATATATTTACACTATAAAAAAGAATGGGGACTAATCAGTGGATTTGAGGTCGAAATCGAAAATGAATAAGTATAAAAATTAGTTATATGAATAGCTTATATCATTACCAAACCAATATACCTCCCATAGCAAAGAAGGATATAGAAGAAATGATACGGATTGGATTTGTTTAATTTTTATAAAAAACAACCCGTAGATGTTAATTCCAATCTACGGGTTTTACTATATATCTATACTGCCATTAATTCTACAAGTTTCTTAATTTTTCTAGACTAAAAATTCTTTAGAAAATATGTGCACCGATTAAAGTGATAATCAAGACGACAATACCAGCAATGGCCTCACTAGTAGTATATGTTTTCAGTCCGCCTTTCACTGTTAATCCAGCAATCTTGGTAGTGATCCAGAATCCGCTGTCGTTCACATGGCCTAACATTAAACCTCCTGATAAAGAAGCCATCGCTACCCAAACAGGATGAACATCTACCCCTGTAACAACTCCTGCCATGATAGTCATGGTCGTAATTCCAGCAACAGTACCCGAACCAGTTATCGTCCGGAATAATACACCCATGAAAAATGCTAATAAAATTACACTTAATACAGATTGTACATCACTTACAAATATATCTAGGATAGCTTGGTCAATACCAGTACTTTGAATAATAGCACCAAAAGCACCGCCTGCACCAGTAATTAATAATACAATACCAGTTGCTTGCATTGCCTCCGAAGAAGATGCATCTCTTTGTTTCTTATTAAGCGATTTTGCTGCTACAAAGTATGCAGCAATTGCACCAATGAGTAAAGCTATAATTCTATCACTTAAGAAAGTGATAATCTCTGGATTTTCATCATAGAAAACATTCCCAACTGAACCTAACAAAATCATGATACTTGGTAAAATGATTGGGATAATCGCTATCCATGCAGAAGGAGGATTATCTGGAATCTCCATTTCACCATATGGGTTATCCATCGTAGAATCCTCATCGGTTTCCTTTTTCCAAAAACCTTTATCAAGAATAACGAAGTAAATTTTTATCGTTACCAAGGTAGCAATGAACCCAACGATTGCACCTACAGAAATCATAATACCTAAATCGAAATCTAAAATACTCGCAGCTGCCAAAGGATTTGGTGTAGGTGGCACCAAAGTATGGGAAAGTGCTGCCCCGATCACAATAGCACCTACTGGATACGGTAGTGGCTTATTTAGTTGTTTTCCAATTTGCACTGAAAGCGGTACCAAAATCAAGAAAGCTACATCAAAGAAAACGGGTATAGCTAATACAAATGCAGCAAGCCCAATAGAATAAAGTGCTAGTTTTTCAGATGTCTTCGTTACAATTGCATGAGCAATTGAATAAGCACCACCTGAATCAGAAATCAACTTACCTAAGATTACTCCTAACCCGATTGGAATACCGAGGTCTCGCATCATACTGCCAAAACCATTGGAAATTCCTTCAATCGTTCCAACTAACCCCAAGCCAGATGCAATACCCATGAATAAACTAGCAATTACTAAGGCCATGGCAACATTCAATTTAAAAAATACAACAACTCCCAACATGATGGCTAAGGCTATTACCAAATAAACTATCAACATCATATCTTCCCCCATAAAATCCCCCCTGTAAAAAGGCGCTTACCTCCTAGCCAACCAAATAGTAATCCGTAGATTTTGCTGAAATAGCGCCTATTTATTTCAAATTTTCTTATGCGTCTTTAAATACTTCTGTTAAATTGGCATCTTTTGATAAAGTAACTCCGAAGCCTGGTCGATCATCAAGCTTCACTTTTCCGTTTTCAGGAATAACCTCTCCTTCTAACAATGGATAATATTGCGGAACTACCTTATCCGCATTTGGACTCATTACTAGATATTCCGCAAACGGACTATTTGTTTTAGTAATTACATAATGATAGCTATATACCCCGCTACCATGTGGGATGACATATTTACCATAGCTTTCTGCAAGATTACCAATCTTAATAAGTTCTGTTAGGCCTCCACACCAACCTACATCCGGTTGTAAGATATCTAAATCGGTAAATTCTAATAACATCTTAAATCCGTAACGGGTAGCTTCATGCTCTCCACCAGTGACCATCATATTATTAGGAGCACGTTTCTTCAGATCTCGGTATGACCAGTAATCATCTGGATTAAAGCATTCTTCAATCCAACGAAGATCATATTCATTTGATTTTTCCATCAGCTTTTGTGCGTACGGTAAATCAAGTGCCATCCAACAATCCCACATAAGCATGAACTCATCACCTACTTTTTCACGCATAGCAGCTAATCGTTTAATATTCTTTTTTAATCCAGCTTCACCATCAGCTGGTCCATAAACTAGTGGCATTTTCCCGCCAATAAAGCCCATTTCTTTTGCTAAATCTGGACGAGGTCCGGTTGCATAACAGGAAATTTCATCTCGAACCTTACCACCGATCATTGCATATACAGGCTCTTGTCTTATTTTCCCTAGTAAGTCCCATAACGCTAGATCAACCGCAGAAATCGCATTCATGACGACGCCTTTCCGACCATAGTACATCGTAGCCCGATACATTTGATCCCACATTTTCTCTATTGCTTCAACAGGCTGCTCAACGATAAAGCGATCTAAATGGTTCATTACAATCCAGGCTGCAGGATAACCTCCAGTAGAGATTCCAACTCCAACTTCCCCATTATCCGATTCCACTTCAACTACGATTGTCTTTAGTGCATTAATCCCAAAACTTGTACGTGTCTTTTTATATTCAGGATAAATACTCATTGGAGTAGCAATTTGATTGACAATCCAATGTTCTTCACCTTGATCATGATAGTCACCTCCGCCACCGCCAACAACATAGGCGCGAATGTCAACAATCTTATGTCCTGTTACGCTCATCATATATTCCTCCTCAAAATTGTTTTATATTTAGTGAAAGTTCTTTGAATACCATCTAAGTTTTTTATCTATTTAAATCAAGAAAAATTTTACTACTTTTGACTTTACCTTCTACTAAGTCCATAAAGGATTGTTGTCCATCTTCCAAGCTCCTAACTTCTGTCCATCCTTTTGGCGTAATCTTTTCCTCTATTAATAACTGAACAGCATCTAAGAAATCTTGTCTTGAATAACAGAACGAACCAAGAACTGTAATTTCACTACGTATATAATGATTAATCGGAACAATCGTCTCATCAATTCCGAGACCAACATTCATAATTACACCGCCTGGATTAACCACATTTGCAGATTGTGTACGTGTTGGTTGAAATCCTACTGCATCAATTACAACATCTATCCCCTTATAGCCTGTAATTTCATTTAATTTATCCTCAAAGTCATCTTTAGAATTATTTAAAGTGTCTTCGATTCCTACTTTTGTAAGCGTCTGTAGTCGGTCTTCATTAATATCCGCTACAATAACTTTATTTGCCCCCAGTTCCTTTGCTACAAAAGCACTCAGTAACCCAATTGCTCCGGCTCCATACACCAAAATATTTGGCACCGTATGCATACTGATTGCACGTCTTATTGCCCTGAATGTACATGCTAATGGTTCTGCTAAGGAAGCTGCAAAGGAATCAAGCTCTTCTGGAATCTCAACGATAGAACTTCCGGGAACTGCTACATATTCTGCAAATGCTCCTGAACGATGAATTCCGATGATTTCTCTATGTTCACACTGTGTTTCATTGCCACGAATACACTGTTTACAAGTTCCACAAGTTAATAGTGGATTAACGACTACTTTTGTTCCTTTTACAATCCCTGTAACAGATTTCCCTATATCCGCTACACGTCCACTAAACTCATGCCCCATTACTAGCGGAGGTATACGCAAGCTGTTATGCCCTAGAAACCCTTCAATCTCTGATCCGCAAAGTCCCACTACATCTACTTTAACGAGTACTTCATCTTGTTTGACTTCAGGTATTGGTCTTTCCTCGATATCCATTTCCTTTGGCCCATTCCATGATAAAACTTTCATTAAATCTCCCCCTAGTTGTTATTAATCTATCGTGTTCTCTAATATCCCTATGTTTTCGATCTCGATCTTGCATGTGTCACCAGACTTTAAGAATACTTGTGGATCTCGAAACACTCCAACCCCATGAGGTGTTCCAGTTGCGATAATATCTCCTGGTTCAAATGTAAATCCTTTTGATAAGTAAGAAATAATGTAAGGAATGTCAAAAATTAAATTAGTTGTATTAGAATCTTGCAATTTCTCACCATTAAGCTCCAATGTAATATCAAGCTGATGTGGATTTTCAATGTCATCCTTTGTAACAATCACAGGGCCAATTGGCGCGAATGTATCGTAGGATTTCCCACGAACCCATTGTACATCTTCAAATTGAATGTCTCTTGCACTTACATCATTGATTATTGTGTAACCAAATACATAATCAAGTGCTTCTTCTTCTGTAATATTTTTTCCTTTCTTTCCTATTACAACTGCTAGTTCTGCTTCATAGTCAACTTGCACAGATTCCTCTGGTAATTTAATTACATCATCAGGACCAATAATACAAGAAGCCCATTTGGAAAAAATCATTGGCTTTTTCGGTGGTTCTACATCTTGTTCAATACAATGATCCATATAATTGTTCCCTACACAAACTAATTTCCCAGGACGGTTAACAGGAGCCAGAATCTTAACATCTTCCCATTTGTAGGTAACTCCAGATAACGAATCTATATTCTTCTCTGCCCATTGCCATACCGATATGATAGATTCCATAATTTCTTCATTTTGAATAACTATAGAGTCTAAATCATATTCCATTAACAAACTTTCATCATTGGCTTGGTTAAACTGCTCAGTTAATTTTTGCAGATCATAAACCGTTTCTTCTTTTTGAATACCTACTTTTGTTTGTCCATTGTGTTGAAATGTGAGTAACTTCATATCATAACCTCTTTTCTCAAATTTGAATTAATAGAATCGAACTTGACAACGCTTCCATTAAATTCCCAAAAAACATCAGTAATTTTACACTGATCTTTCTTTTAGTTTTTTATAGTAAACTAAGTTTTTATTAGTAAACTAATTATATGATAACAATATTTTATTGTCAAACAATTCCCGCATTTATAAATTCATTCTTAACTTAATTACAATTAGCAAAGTAGAGTTCATCTACAGAATAGATTGCTAAATATGGAAAAATTGACACTTAAATAAATTCTATAATAGAATATAGCTAAGTTTTCTTTATTAAACTAAGTTTATTATTTTAAAAGAATATGAGGGTGAATAAGAAATTGACTAAAAAAAAGTATTGGGTACCAGCTCTTGAGAGAGCAAATACTGTTATTGAAGAAATTGCAAATTCCCCACATCAGTTGAGATTAATCGATTTATCAAATCGTTTAGAAATAAACAAAAGCTCGATGTTTTCTTTATTACATACATTAGAAACATTGGGATGGGTCACAAAGGATAAAAGTGAAACATATGCATTGGGATCTGTTTTGGGATTCCTCGGAACAACTTATTTAAACCAATTTAATATTTTGGAAACGTTTGCTAATGAAGCAAGAAAATCAATCGAACAAGTAGATGAGCATATTCAGCTGGGAAAATTAATTGGAAGTGATGTGTTTTATATTGGAAGAGAGGAAGGAAGCTCACCAGTACGACTAGTGACAGATCCTGGAACCCGTTATCCTGCATATGCATCTGCAATAGGAAAAATTCAATTATCCAAATATAACTATGAAGAATTGAAAGCAGTATATCCAGAAGGCGAATTTGAAAGAAAAACCGATTTTACTGTACGTAATGTTGATGCATTATGGAAGCAAATTGAACATGCTAAAAAAAATGGATTTGTAATAGAGGAACAAGAAGGAGCACAAGGATTTTATTGTGTTGCCGCACCAGTTTTTAACCAAAGTAATGAAATAGAATATGGGGTCAGTTTTACGATGACTGAGCATAGTTGGAAAAACAAAAAAACATTAGCTACGGAAGAAATTATCAAGTTAGCGAATAAGTTATCCGAGAATGGTGGGTCTTTTTCGGTTTCTCGTGGAGGGAATTAATTAGCTTAGTTGTACTTTTAAAGTAGGCTTATTTTGCTAACATCTATATTTTGTATTGTAAGCTTGCTAGTATATAACAAAAACCAACAACACTAGTGCCAGTGATGTTGGTTTTATAATTATCTATATTCGGTTAAACTTCCGCTTTAACTCCATAATACTCCACATACCAGTCCGTAAACTGCTGCAACCCTTCTTCAATAAAAGTTTGCGGTTTAAACCCTACCGCATCTTGTAATTGTTTGGTGGATGCATAAGTAGCTGGTACATCACCTGGTTTAATTGGTTCAAAATGTTTTTCAAATTCTACTCTTTTCCCAAGTGAATTACTTAGACATTTCTCTAATGTTTCAATAAATACCATTAATTTTTCTGGGCTACTTTTTCCAATATTATATACCTTATGCTGTACTTCACCATCGGGACTATGAGGAATCAAGCGTTCAATTCCTTCCACAATATCGTCGACGTAGGTAAAGTCACGGTATAAGTCATTTTCAAAATCCCCATTGTTAAAGATCTGAATAGGTTCTCCATGGAATAACTTATTCGTAAAACCAAAATAAGCCATATCTGGTCGGCCTAATGGTCCATAGACTGTAAAAAATCGTAGGCCAGTAGCTGGGATACCATACAAATGACTGTATGTATGAGCCATTAACTCATTTGATTTCTTCGTAGATGCGTATAGAGATACCGGATTATCCACAAAGTCCGTTTCTTCAAACGGCACTTTTTTATTCGCACCATATACTGAACTAGATGATGCATAAATTAAGTGCTCAACTGGATGGTGACGGCAAGCTTCCAATATGTTATAAAAACCAATGACGTTACTTTGCATGTACACATCAGGATTCTCTATAGAATATCGAACCCCTGCTTGAGCTGCTAAATTCACCACAAAGGATGGCTTGTACTCTTCAAATACACTGAGTACCAATTCTTTGTCCGAAATATCGCCTTTAATAAACGTAAAATTATCGTTGGGTTGTAATAATTTAAGTCTCGTTTCTTTAAGGTTCACATCATAGTAATCATTTACATTATCTAAACCTATTACGCTGTATCTTTGCTCTAATAGTCTTTTGGATAAGTAAAATCCGATAAAGCCCGCTGCACCTGTTATTAGATATAATTTGTTTTCTTTAGTCAACAATTCCAACTCCTTATAGTTTATTTATACTATTACTTTAGCAGGATATAGGAATAATGTGTAGAATAGATATATATAAGTAAATATAATTTATAAACAATTACTAGGAGGTTTTTATGCCAAAAGAAGAATTAATCTCAGCTTTAAAAAGCGACTCTTTAAACGTACTTAATTCAATAGTGCCAGTGCCCCAGGAATTAATAAAATACGCTTTTAAGAGAATAAAGAATAATAAAGTTCATAAATATACAAATCTGAATTACCAGGAACTATTAGATTTTTACTATAATGAATCAGAGAGTATTATTGATTTACAATTAAGTAGTTCTCATAATATGAAAATACCCCAGTGTTTGATAATTGATAACACTTGGAAAAGATACGATTTAGAAAAGTTTAGATTTAATTTCATTGGGAGTACTTTTGAACCAAAACAAAGTATATTGGATCAAACCGATTCGGGATTTAATAAACTTTCTAAAGAAATCAACTATACTAATGATGAAAATTTAAGACTAGCTAATATTATTAAGAATGGTGATAATTACATATTTGAAACACAACCGGTCTATTATAAAAATTATTTAAAAACTAATATGTTAATGGATTATCCATTTAATAAAGAACTAACTTTAAGAAAAAAATATCACTCTAATGGAAGCCTAGGACTTTTAGATAATTCTTTTTTCGCAAACCATTTAGGTTTAAATATCCTAGCATTTACTTCTGGGGGAAAATTAATATTACAACAAAGATCTTCTAAAGTCGCATATGCTCCCAATGAAATTGGTGCATCTATATCAGGGGCAGTATCATCATCTGATATAAAAAATAATAGCTCTTTAGCAGATTTATCTATAATTAGAGAAGGTATTGAAGAATTAGGAATAGAACGTAATGATATTAAAAAAAATAGTATTCAGTTCCTTGGGTTATCTAGAGAGCTATTAAGAGGTGGAAAACCTGAAATGTTCTTTTCTATGCAAGTTAATTTATCAGAAATTGAACTTAAGAATAAATGGAAATTAGCTAAAGACAAATGGGAAACTAAAAAATTAATATTCTATACTTTTGATGAATATATCTTAAATCCTATTACTCAAAAAGAATCTAAGATATTTGAAACTCATATTAATCAGTTACTTAATGATTATGGAAACAAAATGTCAATTCCACTATTAACAAATTTAGCATTGTGGATAAAATTTAAAAGGTTATATAATATTAACAATTATATAAATTAAAGAATTTAATAGAAATTTTTCGAAACGACACTTAACAGAAGTAATCATATATTTTAAACGATTTAATTGATTGTGCTAGAGTATTATTACATCTTCAATATAAGCAAAAATTTTATTATTGGATAAAACAATAAAACAGGAGTGAGCTGTTCGCTTACTCCTGTTTTTGACTTAGAAACTAATTAAAAAATCCTATTATAAATTTTCCTCATGAAAGAAGGGTTAATAATATTATTATACTCTTTAATCGATTTTTCCATACGGCTTACGTAAAAGTCAAAACTCCCTTTCTCTTTAGCATACTTGAATGCTTCAAAACTTTCTTTAGAAAGTTCCATTCTTTTCGCATAAACTCTCTTCCTGTTCTTAATTATGTTATTCGTAGCTTTAACCCTTTTATTAGGTCGCCACTCTTTTTTTTGATCTTTTAAATAAAGTCTGTATGCTAACCCATCTCTTCGTTGACGGAAACCTCCAGCTTGAGATTCGTATATTTTATCGGCTGTTAGACGGTCTAACTGTAGTTTTTGATTTACGATTCCTTGCTCTATTATATCTACAATATCAGGGTTTCTAACAACTACAATGTTAGTTCCATTACTATCATGTTTATATTCAGGAAGCCATGCATCTCCTACTGTGACATCTGCTGTTTCAGAAAGTACATCATCACAGAATTCACATGCATTATATTTAAAATGCCCTTGACCCCAATTTGTTGTATAGAGGTCATGGCGGGCTTTAGTTAAGGATACTTCTTCATTATCAACAACGCCTTTAGCTTCAATTCCATATTCATTAGCTTTTTTTCCGTCTAGTTTAACTCGAAAGTCTATTGAAGTAAGGTTATTGGGATGAATACCAATTTGCCATCCTTGTGCTTTAGCAAAGAAATCACTCTTCAAATGCCCACAGACTAATCCAATACAATAATGAATTCTTTCTTTAATCAAACTATTTTTATTTGATAAGAGCCTAACAGATTTAATAAAACAAGGGATACCAATAATAGCATATCTACCATCATTTTCTTTTACATAGTCCATAACCTGAGACAACTCAATTGGATAATATTTAGATTTTGCACCAGTCAAGAATTCTTCTTTATTTGTCGAAACTTGATATTCAAACAAAGCTTCGCTTTCTCTCGTACTCTCCCGAACATGTATTACTGAATCAACTAAATTCTGTTCCATTAATTGTGCAGCAATCCAACTACCCATTCCTCCTGAAGAACCATTATTACGATAAGAGCTTTCTTTGACATAGCCAGCATAATTATTTAAGTAATATCCTGTATATTGGTTAAAGGAGGCTTCAAAATCTTCGAATAAATTTTTACCAATCTCTGTTTCATTATCACTATCATTTGAAAAAGGGCACACTTCGTTTACGTTATTGATTTGATTATTATTTTTAAATTCTTTTTTTAAATAAGCTTTATATTCTCCATTCTCATTAAATTTGATTTCAAATGGAGAATTATCTATACTAGCACATGCTCCACAACCGATGCAGTAATCATTCGCAATAACTGTATTCATTAATTTTTCTATATTATTCATAGATTTTCCTTTCTAATTGCTAGCTTTAATAATTTATGGCAAATCATATTTACAAGATTCTGTTTTTAACCTTGCCTAATATAGATTTGATCAAATTTTTTTCATATGAATTAAATCCAATATAATAAATAAACAGAACATGAATAATTGTATAAATGACTATTTTTACACCTAACAGAAGTATCGATTCTTGTACAAATATCATTGAAATAAAATATCCGATTGTTATAGACAACACTATTGGAATAGTGGCTATAACAATATTTCTCCAGAAAGCTACCATGTTAATTCCTATTTTCTTTTGGTAATAGATATTCATTACTATTACATTCCCTAAAAGTATTGTTAGTGCTGTAATGATAGCAACCCCAATTCCTCCATATTCCTTAGCAACTGGTATTGAGATAATTATATTTAATACTGCTATACTAATTAAAACTACTGCCCTAAAACCTTGTAGGTTTTTCGCATACAGTATATTAATGCCTATATTTTGTATTAAAGGTATTGTTAATGGTATTAATATAATTAAACCAATATAATATGTTTGACTATATTCCGATCCTGCCCAATAATATATAAACTCCTTACCATACAATATATATCCACATAATATTAAGGTAATAACAAAATACTGTATTCTACCATATTTAATCATTAAATTTGAAAGTTCCTCATTTGCTACATTTTTAGCTACCATCATAGAAATTTTAGGTAATAGAAGTCCACTTATTGCAGTTGAAAATTGCATGTACAGCTTTACAAATAGCATGGCAATTGCATATATTGCAACTGGAACAGTTCCACTTACCGCTCCCAATATAAGTTGATCCGTTTGCCAGTATATTTGGTCTACCACAATTCCTAAAAATACTAAAAATGAATAACCTAATATTTCACGAGTTAATTGTATATCCATTTTACCAAAGTAGAACGAAATATCTAACTTTTTAAAACAATAAACCATAGTAAAAAATAAACATAATAAATTTACAAAAGTTGTAATGGCTACCATAGATACAGCTCCATACCCCATATAGATAATTGGAAGTATTAAAAGCGGACCTAAAACAATACGAGTAATTGATACTATTTTATCAATAATAAATCTTTCATGAGCACGTAAGATTGAGTTAAATATTGATAATGGAAAGGACAAAGCAAAATTAATAATTAAAATAAATATCATTATTTTTGCTTTCATTATATCCTCATTTGATAATTCACTTCCAAAAATAGTATCAACACTATTATAAACAAAGATTCCTACTATAATAGTAATTAATCCTATCACTGAATATAATGTTAGAAAAAAACCATTTAACTTAGCAGCAGAATAATCATTACCAATCTCACGGTTTCTAGCACTATAACGAACAAGTGCATTACCCAAACCTAAATCCATAATGCTGAAATATGCAGCTATAGAACCAATTAAAGAATACAATCCATATTCTGATTGTCCCAAAATTCTAATCATAACGGGGGTATATAATAGAGCTAACAGAATAGATACAATTATGGATAAATATGATAATATAGCGCCCATTTTTAATTGATTCAACTTAAACAACTTCTTTCAAATTCGTTCATTTTATCTCTTCAAACCAATGCTTTAGACAAGTATTGTTTAGATTTTTCTTTTTCTTTTTCCAAAATTCCTGGAACATTTGAAAAATCCATAGTAAATAGGTTATTATTATCTGATATATTTATATTGCTAATATGACGGTTTACTAAATTAAACTTAGATAGTAATGTTTCTATTCTTGAATTCATTGATGGAAATCGACTATTTCTGTCTGTTATAACAAATGGTGTTTCAAGCAAAATAGAGAACACAGCTCCATGAAACGAATCTGTAATAAATAAGTCTGCATTATCAATTAAGTAAACAAATTCTCTTGGACCAGAGAGATATATTTCTCGTTCTTGAGCTTGAGCTAGATTAACTACTTTCAAATTATTATTTTCGGAAATTTCTTTTACTATCTTCTTTTTATTTTTATCTATATTACCTAAAAAATAAGTTAATAAATACTTTTGATCTGTAAATGCTTCAGGTTTTTTCGCAATGTTTAACCATTCTTCTCTAGTTAAGAGTAATGTTGGATCTACAAGAACTGGTGCCTCTTTATCTGTTAGTTCTTTTATAATCAGCGCTCCAGCTTCTTCTCTAGCAGAGAGTATCTCCATCTCATTAAGCCACTGAGTATATTTATTTTTGTATTCATCTGGAATAAAGCTTATTCCAAAACTAGGTGCATAAGATATTCTTTTATGTTTAGATGCAAATTGTAAAAAATATAATGGATTATCTTTTCTAAAAATAGGATTCCACACTTGATCACTACCAACTACAAAATAATTAAATTCATCATCCAAATTCTCTGGAATGTTATTTTCACTTATTTTATAAGGAGTTTCAGAAATATATTTGTTCGAAAAATCCCGAAAAATATTTTGTCTTTTCTTATCAAGATCATTTTTATACAATTTACCAATAACTTTGGATTGAATTCTTGCAAAATTCGTTTTTGGGGAAGATAAAAATATATTTTTAACTTTAACCAATGTAGGAATATCTTTTGAATTATTTCTTTTGATTTCAACCCAGACTGTCTCAACACTATAACCATACGCTTTAATAACTTCTTGTAAAGCATAATTTTGTAACCTATTTCCATAGTTTACATATCCATTTAAAGTAACGATTCCTACTTTGTCTAACATAAATACACCTCATAAATGATCTGATTTTTTTAATACAATTAAACTATTCATTATTGCTAAACAAAAGAAATACATAAAAAGATAAACTGTATTATAAAAAGGATTTTCTGATAAGCAATACAGTAAGAAAAATGTTTGGTAATATATTGAAAAACATATACCTAATTTCCATTTTAAATTAATTAAAGTGTTGTATTTAATAATTTTATAACATTTAATAGTTAAGATATATGCATAAATAATCGGTATTATAATTATCATAAATCCAATTAAACCTGTTTCAGACAATAACTGTAGATAAACATTATGCACTATTAAATCTCTTGATAGTAATCCTGATGTAATTACCACAAATTGTCCCCAACCAATTCCAAATATAGGATTCTCTAAAAATAATTCCCAAGCACGTTGGTATAAAACAGTTCTACCACTCGTTACATCTTCTCCTGAACCGATTCCCTGAATAGTCTCTACAAGTTTAGTTAAAATAGGAATTGTTTGTAAAAATCCCCAAAGAACATATGTTAATCCTATTATAAATATAATACCTAATGTATATTTAAATATTTTTCTAATTTTTTGCCTATCTGATGATATCACTAATTGTGTAATTACAACAGATACTCCTCCCCATAACAATACAGATCTTTTTCCTACAATTAATAAAGAAATTGCTAAAAGTAATATTAATAATACATTCCATATTTTATTTTGATTTTTACCAACAATTAGTTGTGCTAAAACGATTCCTATTCCCATTATCATAGGTCCCGCTGCCATAGATGGTTGAGAAAGTCCTAATCCTGCATAATAATTTAAATTTACTAATTCTGTTACTCTCTGTTGAGCAGAAATTGAGATAAATGGAAACATTAATGAATGGTACATATCCGTAAAGAAATAATGAAAAATAGAATTTAATGCATAAACTATTGCTGCATACTTAATAACCGTAAATGCTAAACTAATATTATCTATATTTGTTTTAGCTAATAACAAAAATAACAAACCAAATACATACATGAAGATTAATACATCATTTTCTTCGATACCAGATCCAGAAATACTGATCAATACAAGTATAACTATGATTGAAAAAGACCAAAAAGCATCTAGTAATGTGAAGGTTAAATCTGGAAGATTATTAATCAATGACTTCAAAAATAAAGTTGATATAATTACCAGTAACACAGATATTTCTATAAAATTATTCTGGATAACTAGATAAAATAGCCATCCTTGTGTAAAAATGTAAAGAATAAATGCCAGTATAGCTAGTTGTGAGAAATTAATCTTTTTATTCTTATTTTGAATATCATACATTCCATAAACTTTTTCCATTTTTTCTCCACTCACATTAATTTTAATTATTTTTCAAAACTAGATTTATTAGGTAATAAATTTTGAAATGTATCTATTATTTCATTTTTCACTTTATCTATATCTCTAACTACTTCTTTATCATTGTCATTAATACATATAACTTGATATTTTTGATTATTAATCGCATTTATTACATCTCTATTATCATTTGATAAATTGTATGTCCTTCCTATCTTAGCTGTTCTTGGTATAAACTGACCTTCCACAAGTTGTCTATATCTGAATAACCATTGGTTTACATCTCTACCATTTCGGAATTTATTTTGACATGTCTTATCTAAGACTTCCATTTCTTCATCCCAAAGTTCTACAAAAGTTTTCTTTAAATATGAATTTGGTAGATGAGGATTTAAAAAGCCAGCGAATTGATGAAATGGCATCATTAAAAATGTGCTTATTAAATGCTTTTTATATGACAAAGAAAACCATTTAGAAAAATTATTTATAATTACTTTATTTTTACTATATTTAGTGTTTATAATTTCCATGTTATTGGAGACTATAGCTCCAGTCGATTCCCTAAAAGTGTTAATTATTGGTTTAATTACCGCAATATCACGAGGTAAACCATTTTTAAAAAATTCCTCTTTATTTACATTTCGAATTATAAATGTATCATCATTAAAGTATACAAAATGTTCAGTCAGATCTTTAATTCTATGTAAATTTAATTCAATTACATGGGAACTGAAAGTTGGAAGATATTTGTCTGGAATAAAATCGGTATGATTCACAATATTAATTTTAGGATGATCAACATTTAGCCATTCAGGAACATGGCCCCAAGTAATGAAGTGCACTTTACGTACCCATGGAGCAAATTGATCGACCCCCCTAAACCAATATTGTAGATTATCCCAATCTCGATATCTAACTTCTCTACTATCATTAGAAGTTTTATTATTATATTTATTTTTTTCAATTATCCACTCTTGATCGTTCCCATCAACCCAAGGTAGAATAAAATCTATTTTATCACTCATATCAACATCACTCTTCTATTAACCATTTTGTTTTTCCGGCAATTGTCTGTTTTAAACTATCCACTTGTTTTATATTTAAATCTGATAAACGATAATCAACTTTATTTAATCGAGAACGAATCTCAGCAAAATCATGCTCTGTTAATTTTGAATTAGATTTAAGATAGATAGTATATATTTTTTCAAATGTATATCTAATTTGATATGCATTTATTTTATCTGAGAATTTTATCGCGTGTGTAATTCCTTCTGAATGGATAGGAGTATTTTCATCTAACATCAAAAAATCATTATCTCTTCCAATAACTCGCGAAAAAGCATATACGCTATTCTCACTTTTTAATGCACCTGAAATAAGATCCCCTAACTCATACCTAACCAAAGGAAATGCTCTCGGATAAAGACTAGTCACTAGAATTCTTCCTTCTTTTGCAGGATTTCCCTCGTCATCTACGCATTCAACCAAGTTATTTCTCCAAATAACTTTATAACTTTCATCAGGATCAGTATGTGCTAATAATTTTGTCTCCATTGATGCATATTCTAGTCCTACCGGACATCCGAAAATCTGTCCAATATAATTTCGATCTGATTCTTTATCAAAGCCCTCGGCTGCCCCAATAACCGCTTTAATATTTAAATTATTAAATTCTTCTTTTTTATCTATATTTGCCATTGCCAACAATTGCAATGCCTTACTATAACCAATAATATATTCGGGCTTAAATTTCAAGATTTCTTCTCCAGCAATTTTTAATTGTTTTTCCGATAAATCGTATGCTGAAAATCTTTTAAATCCAATTAATGGATGCCCTATTTTAAATTGAATTACTTTTTTATATTTTGTTAATCCAGTTCCTAATACATGAGAGTGTCCCCATAACCTAAACATTCGATCAGATCTTTTAATATTATAAAAAGTTCTTGCAAACCATAGACTCGGCTCACAGTAAGACGATTCCTCTTTCCAACTCGGAAAATTTAATGGATTTCCCGTTGATCCACCAGTACTAATCCACGAATCTGGTTTTTTAGAATGATCAGTAAAATCACCTACTTTTCCCTTTATATATGACCTAGAATTGATAGGGATTTTTTGGAAATCAGCCCACCCTTTAATCTGTTTAGGAAGTTCATCATCTTCTACGATCTTTTTAAAATAAGGCACATTTTTTTGAATACCTTGCCATAGCTCATTAAATTTAATCAATTGATATTTAGAAATATCTTCAATTGAATGATTTCTATAAAAGTTTATTTCATAATCTAACTTGGGTTGCATACTTTTTTCTCTTAAATATGGAAATAAAAACATGTTGACACCTCTTTATGTTTTGAGAACCTAAAAAATCATATTAATTTAACATCATCATATTTCATCATTATACTACCTACTTCATAATTATAAGAAGTATATTTCTTATTCACACGATCATTCAAATTTCGAATTATGTACTCTACAAAATTTACTTCTGCCTCATGCGCATGTGGGTAACCACCACCAAAGCGTGGATTAATTTCAGAGATATAATAATTACCTTTATACTCAAAACAGTCGATATCAATCTGACCTTTAAAATTGGTCTTAATAACAAAATCTTTAATCAATGAAGTTATTTTACTATTATGTATTGCAATTGATTTATCAGTCTCCCCCGACCGCATACTGATTTTCTCTTTAATAAAAATATCCACTAAATGTCCATCTAGTAAATCTATATACACATCAATACCAAATTCTTTATCTTTATAGAATGGTTGGATGATTAAATTATCCTCTTTTGCAAAAATAGTCTTTAATTCTTCCACATTATTTGCTAGCTCAATTCCAATGCTAGCACTTCCCTTTTGAGGTTTTATTATAAAAGGAAAATCTAATAAATTTTGCTTTATTTTTTCTTCTACAATTTCAATGTTATTAAAAGTTGGTACACAGGGTATATCTTTCTTAAGAAGGTAATCATACATTGCTAGTTTATCGTATCCAATTACCAACATTTCTAATGGAGATAAAATTAATTTAACATTAAGATCATCAAAAACCTTTCTGTTTGCTGCTAAGATTTCTAATTCTGGATCGATTAGTGAAAGGATTGCATCAACTTTATATTTTTCACAAATATTAATTAGCTTATCCAAGTAATTTTTATCATCAACTCTTGGTATAATATCCTTATCATCAGCAAAATACAGTGCTGGTGCTTTAGTATCGCAATCTACAGTAATTACTTTTCCATTTACTTTGTTTAAGTTCTCTTTAAAATATTGTACAACCTTAACTCTTCTTCCTGCACTTGAAATTAAAATATTCATGTTATTATCCTTTCAAACTAAAAACATTAAACTATAGCTTATTTTTATACTCACTTCTTAATACACCCATAATATGCTTATCACGATAGACACCGTTATAATATATGTCTTCTCTTATAGTACCTTCAATTTTAAAACCGACTTTTTGGTTAATATGTTTCATTTTTTCATTTTCTGTCCATACATAGGAATAAACTTTATTTAAAGCTAAATGATCGAATGCATAATCTAATATCAATCTTCGTGCGTCTGATGCGTGACCTTTTCCCCAATATATTTTATCCCCTATGCCTAGATAAGATTCTGCTTTAGAATTTTTATAATCTATATTCACTAGCCCAACATACCCAATTGGCATACTATCTTCAGCAGAACAAATAATAAAATCACTTCTAGTATTGTTAGTAGATACTGCTTGTAACCATTTTTTTGTTCCAACTATGGAAATCGGAAAATCTACATTTAATGTTTTTCTTACTTGTTCATCATTAAACCAATTAACTTTATGTTGTACATCTGATTCTTCCATTAACCTAATATATGTATTTTTTCTGTGTAGCATATTAAACCTCTCCTTTAAGCTACTATAGAAGACTGTTAATTACTTTTTTTTCTTCTATTTGGTCCATGTATATTTTCACTTTTAACAATTTTATATAAAGTTAAAGACACAATTTTTAAGTCTAACAACAAACTTTGGCTGTCAACGTATTCGTTGTCAAAGACAAATCTTTCTGCCCAAGTTAGCGAATTACGTCCCTTAACCTGTGCATAACCTGTAATCCCAGGTCGAACATTAAATCTTTTCTTCTCTTTACTAGAATAGTCTTTATATTTCTTCGGATGGTATGGAACCGGTGGTCTTGGACCTACAAAACTCATTTCCCCTTTAATTACATTAATTAGTTGAGGAATTTCATCTAAGCTTGTTTTCCGAAGAATTGACCCTAACCTGGTTACCCGTGGATCCCCTTCAAATGTACTTAATCCAGATCCTACACTCATAGCATTCTCTATCATAGTTCTAAACTTAAAAATTTTAAATATTTTTCCATCTTGTCCCAGTCGCTCTTGCTTAAAAAAGATATGTCCTTTACTATCCACTTTTATTAAAATTGCTACTATCAGACCTACTATGCCAAACGGAATGGCTAAAGCTAAAGCCAAGATTAAATCCAATGTTCTTTTAAAAGTTTTTTCGTACATTTTATTTCACCTTATCATTTATATTTACTACAATCTCTAACTCTTAAATTAACTAATGCATATCATTTTTTCTACAATTAGAATAGACCCTTAATAATTTTTGTAACATGTGATAATTCTTCATGTGTCATCTTCGTATCAGATGGCAAACAAACTCCATTTTCAAACAAACACTCAGACACGCCTTCACCTATAAAGTCATATTTCATAAAATAAGGTTGCAAATGCATTGGTTTCCATACAGGACGTGATTCAATATTTTCCTTTTCTAACGCATCCATCAGTTCTACTGGGCGAACATTTCCAGTCAATGTAATTGAGCTCATCCAAAAATTAGGTTCATCCCATTCATTCCAAGGCATAAACTCTATTCCTTCTAGTCCAACTAATTCTTGTTTATAAAACTCATATATATAACGTTTTTTCTCTACTCTCTTATTCAGTACCTTTAGCTGACCTCTACCAATCCCGGCAGCAATATTACTCATTCTATAGTTGTAGCCGAGTTCGCTATGCTGATAATGACGAGCTTGATCTCTGGATTGTGTCGCCCAAAAACGGGCTTTTGCAATTTTTTCTTTATTATTAGAAACAAGCATTCCACCCCCAGAAGTAGTAATAATTTTATTACCATTAAAAGAAAAAACTCCATAATCACCGAATGTCCCAGTATGCTTTCCTTTATAATAAGTACCTAGTGATTCCGCAGCATCCTCAATAACAGCTACATTATACTTATTGCAGATTTCCATAATTCTATCCATATCAGCTGATAAACCATATAGATGAACAACAATAACTGCCTTGACTGCTGGATATTTTATAAAAGCTTCTTCTAATGCATTTGGATCCATATTCCATGTCTTTTTATCACTATCAATAAAAACAGGAGTAGCATGTTGATAAATAATTGGATTAGCTGTAGCTGAGAATGTTAAAGAAGGGCAAAATACGATGTCACCTTCTTCAACACCTGCAGCTTTTAAAGCAAGGTGAATTGCTGCTGTTCCAGAAGATAAAGCTGCAGCTGTTTTAATTCCAATTTTTTTTGCTAGTTCATTTTCAAATTCATTAACATTAGTTCCTAATGGCGCAATCCAGTTTGTATCAAATGCTTCTTGTACAAAGTGTTGTTCAAAGCCTTCTTCGCTCATATGCGGTGAAGAAAGAAAAATACGTTTAGACATGGTTCAAAACTTCCTTCCTCAAGGGGTTATTTCTTTAGGTAGTTATATATCTACTTTGCTTTAATTATATACCTTCTCACAATTGGTTATATTAAAATTAAAATTAGTTAAGCCTTCAACGTTTCTAAAATTCGACGTTCTGCAAAAACAATATTCATCATTTCATCTTTTAAAATTTCTGTATTAAATCCTTCAAAATGGATTAATAGATTAGTTATTAATTGCTGGTCTACTTCTACCGTACGCCCGACATAAATCTTTTCGTATACTTGCTCTGGAAATACTTCATCCTCACCAAGTAATTCCTCGAACATTTTTTCTCCAGGACGAATCCCTGTATATTTGATTTCAATTTCGCTTTCACTATATCCTGATAAACGAATAAGGTTCTTGGCAAGATCAGCAATTTTCACTGGATTCCCCATATCAAGTACAAAGATTTCTCCACCCTTAGCCAGTGTTCCAGCTTGTACAACTAATCTCGACGCTTCAGGAATTGTCATAAAGTAACGAGTCATCTCTGGATGAGTAACGGTAATTGGACCACCTTGTTCCATCTGCTTTTTAAATAGCGGGATTACACTGCCTCTGCTTCCGAGTACATTTCCAAATCTAACTGCGACAAATTTCGTACTGCTTTTTGCAGCTAAATCCTGAACGACCATCTCTGCTATTCGTTTACTTGCCCCCATCACATTGGTTGGATTCACTGCTTTATCGGTTGATACCATTACGAATGTGCTAACTCCAAATGCATCGGCTGCTTCTGCGACATTCTTCGTACCAATAACATTATTTTTAATTGCTTCATGTGGGTTGTACTCCATTAATGGAACGTGCTTATGTGCTGCAGCGTGGTAAACAACTGACGGGTGATGCTCTTGCATAATTTGGTGCATACGGTCTCGGTCTTGGACATCACCGATAATTGGGACGATTTCAATCTCAGAATCTGAATAGCGGTTGTTTAATTCCATATCAATGTTATAAATGCTGTATTCTCCATGACCGACTAATAAGATTTTCTGAGGTGTAAACCGCATTACTTGGCGACATATTTCTGAGCCGATTGAACCTCCAGCTCCTGTAACCATCACTGTGTTTCCTGTGACGTATTCAGAGATTGCTTCAATATCTAGTTTCACAGGCTCTCTCCCTAAGAGATCCTCAACTTCCACATTTTTTAAATGACTTACAGATACTTTCCCCGTCATCAAGTCTTCTATTTTCGGTATCATTTGTACTTTTGCTACTGTCTCTCCACAAAGCTCGACGATTCTTTTTAACTCGCCATTTTTGAGTGATGGAATGGCAATAACAATATGTTCAATCTCAAGATCCTTTACCTTATCCGGAATATCTTTTGAGCTACCGACAACTGGAAGATTATAGACTTCCATTCTTTGCTTCGCTAAATCATCATCAATAAATGCTACTGGATAAATTTCTGATTGATGTTCATTTTGCAGTTGGCGTGCAATCATTGCCCCTGCTGATCCAGCACCGATAATAAGTGTGCGCTTTTGATCGATATTCTTTTTAATATAACGATCTCTGACAATTCTCCACATAAAACGAGAACCACCGATTAATACGATATGTAATAACCAGGTAATTACTAAGGCACGACGATAAATCATTCCATTAGCAATCATTTGAACTACTGCCACCAATAAAACAGTGAGCGTTACTGCCTGTACAATCGCCAATAACTCACGCACGCTCGCATATGCCCAAACTTTGTTATATAACTTGTACACAAATGCAAACATATGATGAAACACGAGTAATGCAATCGCGCTTATCCATAATTCTTCAGCAAGAAATACATCTGGATATGCAGGATAAACAACCCAAAAAGCAATAAAAATTGCTGTACTAACAATTGCCGAGTCTAATAAAATAAGCAACATCAACCTTTGCTTATACGACATAATGCGACCTCTCCTCTATCAAACTACGAAATTACGTTATATTCTCTATTTTCCTTGTTTATTAAAGAGTCAGATTTTAGATTATTTAAAAATTCTATCATATTTCGTCGGCCCTTTATATGCAACTTTCGATACAGATTACTGACGTGAATCTTTACAGTCCCTTCCGCAATGCCTAATTCATTTGCAATGCTAAGATTTCTTAACCCATCTTTCACACGATAAGCGACATGCGCTTCTTTGATGCTAATTTCAATGCCATTATCGGTTAACTTCTGGTAGAAGATATCGAAATTTGCTTTTTTTAATTCTTGCACTCGCTCCATTAATCCTTTATGCGCGGATATTGGCAAATAAAAATAATCATGTTGTAATTGGTCAATTACTTGGTGCAATTCATTCTCTTCCATCTGATATTTTTCGAGAATACTATCGACATGACTAATCATTGTGTACATTTCTATTTCAACGACTGTTGGAACTAAGAGGATAATCTTGACGCCTGGTTGTTCTTCTTTAATAAATGTGATTTTCTCCAATAATAATTCTTTATTTTCAATCGATTCCACATCAAATATGACAACATTCGGACTATGACTTATGATGAATTCCGAAATTTTCCTATCCCAGGACAAAATTTCTACGGTCCCACGATCTAAAAGTCTATGTATATATTGCATTTGTTCATTATCATTACTTACATACACAACCTCTATCATTCTTTTTCCGCCTTATCTCAATAATCATCCGTTTAAAAGATGTATATCCATAATACTATAGACCCAAAAATAAAATTAGTGACTTTTTGTCATAAAAAGTCACTTTTAGAAAAATATTCCTCCGATTGGAAAATTTCCGTTAAAAATTCGATTGTTTTAGAACGATTATGAATGTTTAGTTTGTTATAAATTTCACTAATATAGTTCTTTACAGTCCCTTCACCAAGAAATAATTTAGAAGATATTTGGTGATTTGTATGGTTTGTCATTAAAAGATAAGCGATATCCACTTCTCTTTTTGTTAGACGGACACCATGTTGTTTGATTTTCTCTTGAAATAATTCTTTTTTATCGATGACAATATCTCTTAATTGTTCTGAAACGATACTATTAACCTCAAAAGGAAAAACAGTAGCTCCAGCTTGAACAATGCGTAAAGTCTCAATGCTTTGATGGATAAATAATTCATACGGAATAACTGCATCTAATCCAATCAGCATTCCTTGCAGTAACTGTTCTTTATTTGGTGTGTGATAGATGAGGATTACTTTGCTATTTGGTAATACTTGTTTTACCTTTTTTGCTTGTTGAAGGGTGTCTTTATCAATATATTCTTCATGCAAGATAACAATATCCGGGATAGACTCTGCAACAAAATTCTCATCCAGATTATTAATAGATTTTGGGTCTATTAGTTTTAGTGAATCATCTTGTTTTAAGTAATCTTCTAAGTTGTCTTGATCGTTTTTTCCGTTCTCGACTAATAATACTCTCATGCTAAATTACCCCTTTAATCAGTATGCGCTTCCCCCCAGAATTGCATATGAGTAAATCCTGTTGTAAATGATAATTCTCCTTGATTGCTTCAATTTCACAGAAGAATTCTATCGTGTTGTGTTAAAAGAGTCCTAGAAATTTCTTTCTTTTCGGTTGTGTTGGTTCCATTCGGTTAACATTACTATTATTTAAGAGTAATTGTGCATTTTCTTGAAGCATATATACATAATCATTTCCAAACTTCGTTCGTACATAATCAAATGCTTCAGCCATTACAAATTTTCGAGATTTAATATTATGTGCATCTGATGCTATGAAGTGTGACTGATTACATTCGATTAATTGATTGGCATACTTCTGAATATCTTTACCGAATTTACCTATAAGACTTGCCGCAGTCACTTGTGTAAGCGCACCATTTTTCACAAAATTGTATAACTTATCTTGTTGCTCAAGCAATTCTTGATTTCTTTCCGGGTGTACGATTACCGGGGTATACCCTTTCATTTGAATATCAAATAACATTTGCTTTGCATAACGAGGTACACTAGCTGATGGAAATTCAACAAATAAGTACTTCGAATAATTGATTGGCAATAAATCATCCGAATCTATGTCAATAATCATATCCCCATTTATACGGGTTTCCTGCCCTGGCAAAATCTCTAACGGAATTTGGTGATCGGATAATAATTGATTTAATATGTTCACATTATGAACAATGGAAGATTTGTCATTAAAATAAGAGCCATTTCGATGATGTGGTGTAGCGACGATTGTCGTGATACCTTGAGCAACTGCCTGTTTGGCCATTGCAATGCTATCTTCTTCTGTTTTCGCACCATCATCGACGCCAGGTAAAATATGTGTATGGATATCTATCATGTCGAAAAACCTTCCTTTCTAAAAAATATTTGTTATATTAATTATTTGAATTATTAAACGATTAAAATCTATTATACGGTAGTTCTATTAGCAATACAATTAATAACATATACTTTTACACGTCTTAAGGTATGAAATCAACTTGTCAAATAGGTAAAATTTACCACTTGATAATTATAGCAAAAATCCAAGTAAATTTCTAGGGTTTTCCTGTCATAGAAAAGTCATAGGTTCACTTCAAGTGACCTAGAGCTAATCTATTGAACTACCACTGATAGAAGGCTCAAACCTGTAATTAAACGGTAGTTCTTACAGGTGACTCGTAACAACGTCGGTAAAGAAAAAGAAAGAGCGCATCACAGGACGGTTGCGCTCTTTTTTCTATTTAGCTTCCATAGTAGTAATAGTAGTTCGCATCTTTCTTATCACGATCATTTAACACAGCTCCTAGCACATTTGCATTAACTGATTGCAATGCTTCTAGCGCTTTATTCGCTGCTTCATTCTCTGTTCGTTTACTCCGAACGACGAGAATCGCTCCGTCTACAAAGTTGGACATCACTTGTGCATCTGTTACCGCTAATACTGGTGGCATATCAAAAATGACAATATCATAATGCTGCTTTGCTTCTTCGATAAAGAACTGCATGCGTTTCGAACCTAATAATTCAGACGGGTTTGGTGGAACAGGACCACATGAGATTAGATCAAGGTTCTCTACATCACTTGATTCTACTGCATCCTGCATAGAGGTTTCCCCCACTAATATATTACTAAGTCCGCGTAGATTATCTAATCGAAATGTATAATGGATCGTTGGTTTTCGTAAATCCGCGTCAACTAATAGTACCCGCTTTCCTTGCTGTGCATAGACGATTGCTAAGTTTGCCGTTGTCATTGATTTCCCTTCAGAAGGACCTGCAGAAGTAAGTAAGATACTTCTTAATTCATGATCAACCGAAGCGAATTGTAAGTTCGTACGGATAGTACGATACTGCTCTGAAATCGGTGAACGAGGGTTTATCTTTGTAATGAGGTGTCGCATCTTATTATTAATGTTAGACAGTTTTTTTCGCGCCATCTAGACCACCCCTTACTGTATTTTTGGAAGTTGTACGTGAGAACTGTTCCTGACGAACATCCTTGTCATCTAAATGAGAGATAACACCCAGCACAGGGATATTCAATTGCTTCTCAATATCTTGTTCTGTCTTAATCGTATTATCTATGTACTCTAACAAGAATGCGATACCTACACCTACCATTGCACCAAGTACAATCGCAATCGCAATATTTAAGATTGGATTCGGGGCAACTGGTGAAGGTTCTTCTGCAAGTTCTGCCTGAGAGAGAACCGAAACATTATCTACATTCATAATATCTGGAATTTCATCCTGAAACACTTGTACAGTCGTATTAGCAATTTCTGTCGCTAGTACAGGGTCAGGATCAGTAGCAGTAACGGTAACTACTTGAGAATTTTCTTCACTAGTCACGCTAATTTTTTCTGATAACTCAGTACTTGATAGGTCTAATTGTAATTCATCAGCTACTGTATCCAGAATTGCGGGACTTTTAATAATAACGTTATATGTATTAATGATTTCTACATTCGTACGAATATCTGTTTGCGTAAATTGATTTGCTTGTTCTTGGTTGCTTTGATTCACAATAAACTGTGAACTATTTTCATATTTCGGTGTCAATACAAAGTAACTTATAATTGCTGCTGCAAGCGCCGCGAGTAAAATAAACGTAAAAATTAATAAAAGACGCTTCTTGATGACCCCAAAGATTTCCTTAAGGGATATTGTCTCTTCCATTTGTGTACCTCCAATATTTTGTCACCTTCTATTTAGATGACAAAATGAATAATGTAATAATTTTTAGTTGGTAAGTAAAGGAATCTCACCTATTACCTCTACTATTCATCCCATATGTATAGATTAAGTTCTACCACAGATGTCCAATTTTGGCTGGAACCTGATCATCAAAACCAATTACGAACAAATCTACCAAAATTATCCTATACCATACGACATTATAAACCGAATTATATCATATTACTATGTAAATTCTATATTTATTTTATAAAGTTTTGAAAATAAGGTTTATTTTTTAGGTTTAATTACCTAGTCGTGACTGAAGTTCTATCCTGTATATTACAAATAACCTCTCAATCTATAAAATTATGTCAAAAAACGATATAATATGATTACATTATTGTTAATAATTGGATATTAACTAAAAATAAGCCAATCTTGCAACCATCGAATTACTTCTATAGACCTACGATATCTTATCATTTCCAGACTACCTCAGACAATATATCTACAATTATTTAGAGGAGTCTATTACAATCAGATTTCAATTATTAAACTCAACGGAGGGGACTACACATGGCAAGTAAGAAAATCTTTTTTTCAGTTACCGCAAGTGCAGTAGTAGCATCGGCATTCTTTGCAGTGGATGAAGCAGAAGCATCATCGTACAAAGTAAAATCTGGAGACTCTTTATGGAAAATTGCTCAGCAACATAACACATCTGTTTCTAGTTTGAAGTCTATTAATAATCTATCATCGGATATTATTTTTCCGAATCAAGTGCTGAAAACAAGTAAGTCTAGTTCTGGAAGTTCTAGTAACTCAAACTCTAGTAATTCTAGTTCGAACTCTAATTCTTCAAGCAGCTCGACATACACTGTTAAACGTGGAGATACGTTAAGTGGTATTGCTTCAAAGCATGGTATTTCATTATCCAATCTAATGAAGTGGAACAACCTATCTACGACTTTAATTTATCCTGGAGATAAATTTGTCGTAAGCAAGAACGGTTCAAGTAATTCTGGATCAAGTAACTCAGGTTCTAACTCAGGTAGTTCAAATAGTGGTAACTCTGGATCAGGAAGTGCTAAAGTACATACAGTTAAATCAGGCGATACATTATCTGCACTTGCTAATAAGTATAATACGAGTGTATCAAACTTGAAGAAATGGAATAACTTAAATTCTAGTTTAATTATTGTTGGTCAGAAATTGAATGTTTCTTCATCTGGAAGTAGTGGCGGCAACAATAATAACAGTGGAAGTAATTCTTCTAGTAATGTTGATGTGGATTACAATGTTGATAAATTAATCAGCACGGCAAAAAGTTTAAATGGTACACCATATGTTTGGGGCGGTTCAACAACAAGCGGATTTGATTGCAGTGGATTTATCTATCATGTATATAATAAAGCAGGAAAAGACATTACGCGTACTTCTAGCCAAGGATATTTTGATCGTTCCTACTATGTAAATTCACCACAAAAAGGCGATTTAGTCTTCTTTAAGAATACCTATAAATCTGGTATCTCTCATTTAGGAATTTACATTGGTAATAACCAGTTCATCCATGCTGGTTCTAGCGGCGTACAAATTACAAGTCTAGATAATTCTTACTGGAGCAAGCACTTCGATAGCTACAAACGTTTTTATTAATAATATATTTTCTAAATGAACCCTCGTGATGAACGAGGGTTTTTTTGATTGAGTTCTTTTTAAAATTCTCATCTATCCACACAATTTAAAAAGGCCACCCTCCCCTCCTAAAAGAGATGAGGATAACCTTTTTCACTTCAAAAACCATTTTTGCTGTTTCTTATTAAATACATAATTCGCACTTTTTAATAAATATTTGACAATATGTCTTGATTTTACATGAAGCCATCTGGCAGCCTCTCGATTTGTTAGTGAGCGTTGAAAAATATAATAATAATCCATCAATGCTTGTCGGTGGGCATGTTTCGAAGTATGTTCACAAGACTGACATTGCCATTTTCCATTATGGCGGATCATTCCTAACTTCCCGCACTCGGGGCATGCAACTCCAGTTAAGACATCCCCTTCCCTGATACTATATTTCTTCAAGATATTTATTTTCTTCTTTTTACATACAGATTTCAATAGATCTCCCAGTTTCTGATGATCTATAATTGGTGGATATGCTGATTTTCCCTCTTCAGTATTCATGATTGTTTGCTGAAGTTTATTTACCATTACCACCGAGTTATCCATTGGTATCGAATCTTGCATAATCTTTATCATTATTTTCGGATCACTTATTACAATAAAAGCCTCCATCGATAAGTTGTATACCTCTTGTGACTCTAGCCATTTTTGTAATTGAATTTTTTTAAATTCTAATTGTTGAAATGGAAATAATTCTTCTATAATAAGTTTTGGTTTATACGGCACATTCTGAATTTGATCCGAGGTAAATTCAAATGCAGGTTCTACGATATCATTATTAACATCAATGATATAGATCGTATGTGGAGTAATAATCAAGTTGTCTACTTCAAGGTATTGATTTTCTACTTTAATATACACATCATGCAATATCGTATAAGATGCTCCAATAGCTTTTAAAGAAAAATCGACAGAAGTCATACCAAGAAAGTGACGATGACTTTTGGAGTAATGTTGTTCAATTATTTCTTTCTCCGTAAAGTCATTTCTCAATCTAGCCAATATTGATTCATACGAATTCAATATAATTGGCTTCTTTCTTTTCTTGATAATCATTCAAAATCACATTCCTCTATCTCTATATCTTACAATTACTATCTTTCATTATGTAGTAATATGACAAATATTGTCTATATAATGAAAGATAACTCTCTTATTTTACCATCAAATTGACAGTAACTTATAGAATAAATCATTTCACAAATGTCAATATATAAATCTAGGTATTTGTCACAATCAACCATTTTGTTACATACGCTGTTATTGAAAATTTTATGATTGGAGTTGTATTTATGGCAGGAGTATCCCCAATGGAATTTTATTCAAATCCAAATAGACAGTATTTCTTAGATTTAAACCAACAACGTCTATTTACCCGCAATGACGAAAACTACATTAATCGTCTAGGAAGAGATGTATTAGATACACTTGGAGATGTATCTTTATTAGATATATATTTAAGTACCGGTCGCGTAGTAGAACCGCATTATCATCCGAATGCAGCTGAACTGGTCTACTGTATTTCCGGAAGTGCCGTTGTTTCACTAATTAATCCATTCACAAATGAAAGGAAAGATATTACAATCACACCTGGAGAAGTAGCTAATATTCCAAAAGGATGGTGGCATTGGGAGGAAGCATCCGAAGATCAAACTCATTTAATAGCCATTTTTGATGCGCCATACCCAGAATATATTCTTGGTTCCGATATCCTAACAAAAACACCGGTGGATGTGTGGGCACATACGTATTGCCTTGATCCAGATACGTTTAGTGAAGCAATCGCACCAATTGGTAACGAATCAATTGTTATTGGACCAACAGATGCTTGTGTACAAAATCGTGAAAATCGAAATGCGGTAACAGCTGAACAAGAATCCATACCTGAAACAACTATCAGTAATCCAGACCAGTTAAATCAACCAATTTCTCAACAAACCTTACCACAATACACACCAGCAAATATACAACCACTTGGGTATCATGCACAACAACCTAACACTTCCGCTAATCAATCGCACGAATGGGAAAATCAACAACATCAGGGGCATCCTGAAGTTCAATCAAATTGGCATTCATCGCAGCAACCTTATCTATTATACCCGCAAATGAACCAAGTAGGTACAAATTTAAACTTTCAACCGCAACAACCAATGTATCCGAATTCAATAGCATACAATGAATATCCTCAACAGCCTAGAAATTATGATCGTCCTGCAAATAATTTTAATGGCGGGCCAGTATATTACTACCCAAATCCAAAAGGAAATAACGATTCTGAATAGGACCCAAGTCTAGTAATATTCACCACTCCTTGTCCATAGACTGTACAAATGGGCTTTTTGAGGAGGAATTAAATAATGAAAACAGGGGACTATGCAGTTACAGAAGATATGCTATCTCGATACTACGAATTAAATAAGCTACGGAAAGAAATCGACTCCGAAATGAAAGAACTTAAAGAGATATTTCATTCCTATATGGACCACCGAGTAGGAGAGAACAAAAAAGGGGAATTTTCAGAAGGAAGTTATCAGTTAGTACGGCAAATTAGAAAAGCTGAGAAATACCTTGAAGCTGAAACCGTAGAGAAATTAGAAGAAATGCAGCTTCATGATTTAATTCAAGTACAAAAGAAACCAGATGTTACAAAGATTAATGCAGCTGCTGAATTAGGTTTGCTCCGGGAAGATGAATTAGAAGAATTAAAAACAACAAGTTACACACAAGCAATCGCAGTGAAGAAAGTATAGGTTGCTACCTAATTTATAATGTTAAACCGTAATAGAATGCGCCTGTTAATTGGTGTTTTGGATTTGACTGATTGGAAGAATCCTTTTCATCAATTTAACAAAGGTGCATTTTTGTTTTAGTGTTTATCAGGTCGATTTATGCTAGAACGATTATATCCAGCTGCTTCTTTTATCTTACCAACGCTTCAGATAGTCATCTCCTTTATGAGCGACCGCTTTTTCTTCCTTAATCTAATTCTGGGCACTCATCTTCTTTATGAGTGACCGCTTTTCCTGCCTTCCTCTAATCCTGGGCACTCATCTCCTCTATGAGCGACTCCTTTTTCTACCTTCCTTTAATTCTGGGCACTCATCTCCTCTATGAGCGCCTCCTTTTTCTACCTTCCTTTAATTCTGGGCACTCATCAGCTCTATGAGCGACCACTTTTTCTACCTTTCTCTAATTCTGGGCACTCATCTCCTCTATGAGCGACCGCTTTTTCTACCTTCCTTTAATTCTGGTCACTCATCTCCTCTGTGAGTGACCACTTTTTCTGCCTTCCTTTAATTCTGGGCACTCATCTCCTCTGTGAGTGAGTCAAGTCCCTATTATTGTGTAAAATCAAAAATACAAATTATCAACCACTTTAAATATATAGTTGTATTTGTTTTGGAAGGAAGGGTACCCTTCCTTCCAAAACAAATTTCGCTCACGATCAGGCCTATTTGTCCCTGTTGAAAATGGGTCTTTTCTTTTGTTCTTCTTCCTCGTAATCCATTAATACAGCTCCAATTAAACGAAAAGCAGATTGCGTATTCGGGAAGATACGAATTACTCTTTCCCTGCGTCTTACTTCTTGGTTTAGTCGTTCGAGGGAGTTTGTACTACGTATATGCTTTTGATATTCTTGTGGTTCATTAAGATACTGAATGGCATCATCAAAACCAACTTCTAAATTATTTATTACTTTTTCCAGTTTGGGATTATCTTGGCGTTGATGGACGAATTCATCTTTTATCTTTCGTGCGTTTTCAGGTGTTACTACAGCGAAAATGCGTTTTAATTCTTCTTTTATATCTTCCATTCCTTTTTTGGGTAGCCGTTCGATGAGGTTTTTCTTAAAATGAACCGTACAACGCTGCCAGGACGTTCCAATAAACACTTTCTGTATCGCTTTTTTTAATCCTGAATGTGCATCGGAAATAACGAGTTTTGGTGATTGTAAACCACGTCCTACTAATTCATTTAAGAATTCTTTCCAAGCTTCATAGCTTTCCTCATGACTTACCTTCAACCCAATTACTTCACGTTTATTCCCCTCATTTAACCCCGTGGCAATATATACTGCTTTAGATACCACTTTATGATGCTCGCGAACTTTGATATACATCGCATCTACATATACATATCGATAATAATCGGTACTTAATGAACGACTTGCCCATTCTTTTACAACCGGATCAAGCTTTTCCGTAAGACTAGATACGAAAGATTTCGAAACGTATTCTCCACACAATTGTTCCACCACATTTTTTACTTTTCGAGTGGATACGCCATTCACCACCATTTCAAGCATCGATAAAGCAAATGCTTGGTCACAACGCCTATATTTTTCAAATACGGTTGGGGCAAATTCTCCACTTCGTGTTCGAGGTACACGCAACTTGATTTTCCCAATACTCAACATATAATCTCGCTCATAGTAACCATTTCTATAGTCTTGGCGTTCTTCCGTTCGTTCATAGGTCTCCGCTTTTAAATATTCATCACGTTCTTTTTCCATGTATTCATTCAAAACTAGGATGATAGTTGATTTCACTACATGATCTAGATTGGAATTCATGATAGAGTCTTTTAGAAAGTCCATATTTAGGTTAAACTGTAATTGGGTCATTTTAATTCTCCTTCCGGTGTATTCGTGGTTGATTACATTGTAACCGAAAGAGATTAAAATGACTCTTTTTCTTTTTACACAATTATATGGACTTAATCTGTGAGTGACCACTTTTTCTGCCTTCCTTTAATTCTGGGCACTCATCTCCTCTATGAGCGACCGCTTTTTCTACCTTCCTCTAATTCTGGGCACTCATCTCCTCTATGAGCGACCGCTTTTTCTACCTTCCTCTGCACTCATAAGATTAAGTCACTATTATTGTGTAAAAGGAAAAGCCACCCTTCTCACCAGGGATTATTCTATACAATAATAATTACTTAGCTTTTATCTTACCGAATTTGGCAGGGCTTCTGAATTGAGGGAACATAAATCATTTTTATCTTACCGTTCTTGGCTATGCTTCTACACTATGGGCACATAAACACCTTTTTTTTACCGATCTTGGCTATGCTTCTACACTATGGGCACATAAACACCTTTTATCTTACCGTCCTTGGCTATGCTTCTATACTATGGGTACATAAACACCTTTTATCTTACCGTCCTTGGCTATGCTTCTACACTATGGGCACATAAATGTCTTTAATGTTACCGTTCTTGAGGGATTCTCTACATTACGGGAACTTAAACACCTTTTATCTTACCGTATTTGTGGCGACTACTTTAATTCGGGAGCATAGCTTAACATACCATTCCACTCCCCATAACTGCTTGTATTTCATGGCTAATTTATTTTTATCCTTTGTACATACGAAGCAGACACGAATGATAATAATTTCACCTTATTGGTAAATACTAAGGACCGAAACTAAAACAATGAGGTGATTATCGTGGGTAGAGATGAGCATAAGAAGTCTAAGAATAATTTTCTTTCGCAAACTCCTGAAAATCAAAAGTCAGATGGTCGTGATATCGAGTTCTCCGAGGAATTAGCAGATTATGATGACAAAGAGGCTCAAGCAAGAAGTCGGGCAGCAGATAAGCGTGCAAAGAAAAAATAGTTAGGAAAAAGAGGAGATTCCTTTGCGAATCGCCTCTTTTCTACTTCTTAAATAACGTATAGGCTTCCCGTTGAACTAGGGATAACAATTGATCAAACGTTTGATCAACACGTCAGCATCACTTCCGATAAGCAGTTTCCCCACCACATATTGTATACTGAATATCCAACTCTTCATTTACAAGAAGAAGATCTGCATCCTTCCCTACTTCAATACTCCCCTTTTTATCAAAAATACCAATTTGCTTAGCGGGGTTTACCGAAGCCATCTGGATTACGTCTTCTATATCCACTCCGTTTAAACTTAGCATATTCTTAACGCCATCAATCATTTGCAGAACACTTCCAGCTAAACTACCATTCTCAAGTATTGCTCTACCCTCTTTTACTGTCACAGGCTGTCCGCCTAATTCATAATCACCGTCTGCTAGCCCTTTTGCTCGCATCGCATCAGTAATAATAATGATCCGTTCTGAACCCATCGCATCGTATATTAGTTGCATCATTTCTGGCACGACATGAATCCCGTCCGTGATTAACTCTGCACGTAAATTATCTAATTGAAAAGCTGCTCCCACGGCCCCAATGTCACGATGATGGATGCCATTCATTGCATTGCATAAATGAGTTAATTGGCGAACACCTTGAGTTACAGCTGTTTTCATTTGAGAAAAGGAAGCATCTGTATGACCAGCAGATACATTAATTCCAGCTTCATATAAATCTCTGATAAATTCTCCATTTGTATCATGCTCGGGTGCCATCGTTATCGTTCGAATCCGATTCCTAGAGGCTTGCTGCCAATGTCGAAATTGGTTTATGTCTGGCTCTACAATATACTCTTTTGGCTGCGCTCCAGCTTTCGACACTTCGACAAATGGTCCTTCTAAATGAACACCCACCATTTCTGCGGTACCAGGCTGATTACTGAAAGAACCAACATTCAAAAGCGCTTTTTCAATTTCTTCAGGTGATTGGGTAATTGTCGTTGCAAGAAAACTTGTTGTTCCTTCACTTGGAAGTTTTTCTGCTAATAGTTGTAATGAATGAGCCTCTGCATCCATTACATCGACGCCATATCCACCATGAATATGCCCGTCAATAAATCCTGGCATCGCACTCCATTTATGTTTGGCATCAATTACTTCCATACCTTGTGATGGTTCAAACTGCTCCTGCCCGGAAATAATTCGATCAATTTTTCCGTTACTTACAATGATTCCTGCATTCTCTATTTTTTCAAAGCCAGTATAAATCGTTTTTATATTCTTTATCCATACGTTTCCGTTCCCCATTTTTCAGGCACTCCCATTCTAAAGCATCAATTATATAGTACTTTTATTATATACCTTCTACCGAAAACAAAAAAGATTGCTGTCGATATTTCCCGGGAAATGATAGAACACCTACCAATATGTAAAAATAGAAGGTATCCACTTGGATACCCTCCCCCTTACTTTTTATTTTCGTTAAAATAAGCCACAATTGCATCAGCAATTCTTCCTGAAGCTTGTCCATCCCCATAAGGATTAGACGCTTGTGCCATTTTTTCATATGCTTCTTTATCTGTTAATAATTCGTGCGCCATGCGGAATATATTATCTTCGTCTGTACCCGCTAATTTTAATGTTCCTGCCTTTACTCCTTCTGGACGTTCTGTTGTATCACGTAAAACTAATACAGGAACACCCAGTGAAGGAGCGTCTTCTTGAATACCACCAGAATCAGTCATAATTAAATGCGATCTCGACATAAAATTATGGAAATCAATTACCGGCAGTGGATCGATCAACTGGATACGATCATGGTTATTTAAAATTTGATTGGCTGTTTCTCTTACTTTTGGATTTAAATGTACCGGATAAATCACATGGATATCTTCATGTTCGTCAACTAACCGTTTAATCGCTCGAAACATTTGTTCCATGTTACTCCCAAGATTTTCACGTCGATGTGCAGTAACAAGAACAATTTTTTTATCCGTTACGGCTTCTAAAATTTCGCTCTTGTACTCCGAAGAAATCGTTGTTTTCAATGCATCGATTCCTGTATTTCCCGTTACAACAATATCTTCTTCTGGTTTATTCTCTTGAAGTAAATTTTCTTTCGCTTGGTCAGTGGGAGAAAAGTGTAAGTCTGCAATTACACCCGTTAACTGTCGATTCATCTCCTCTGGATATGGAGAGTATTTATTCCACGTTCGCAGCCCCGCCTCTACATGACCTACAGTAATCTGCTTATAGTATGCCGTTAATGAAGCTACAAATGTTGTAGTCGTATCTCCATGAACAAGGACGATATCAGGTTTTGTTTCATCCATGATTGTTTCTAATCCTTCTAGACCGCTTTTGGTAATTTGGGCTAGTGTCTGATTCTGTTTCATTAAATTAAGATCATAATCTGGTGTAATAGCGAATGTTTCCAATACTTGATCTAACATTTCTCGATGCTGAGCTGTAACAGTAACAATCGTTTCAAACTCATCTGGACGTTTCTTTAATTCCAATACAAGTGGTGCCATTTTTATAGCTTCTGGTCTTGTTCCAAATATATTCATTACCTTAATACGTTTCACTTGGATCACGCTCCGTTGACATAATTCTTTCTTTTTGATGTTACTTTTTATATAGTTATGTAAAAGGAATGATATTTTCTTTTCACTCATATTATATCGTTACAACCTATAAGATGATAGTTATAAAATGATTACAAACATAATGATTCATTTACATACATTTAAACTATTTTAACATTGTCCCCAATTCTCGCATATCATTCGCTTATTCCCTACATAAATTACTGAACAAAATCTAAATAAGGAGAACCACGTATGGCGACGAAAAAATCGTTCAAAATGAATTTAATCTATGCATTACTTATTGTGATTGCAGTAATTATAACTAGTGGTTCTGCATATGCGTACCACCTATATTCTACTGCTGAAAAATTGGTAGAAGATAATCATGAATCTACTGGGAGAGAAAATGAAACATCGCAATTACGTACAGAAAAAGTAAATCCAATTGAAGACAATGTCTCCATCTTATTTATCGGTATAGATGAAAGAGACCCCTCTGAACAAAGCCGATCGGATGCGTTAATTTTGGCGACTTTTAACAAAGCGGAAAAATCCATTAAGTTACTTAGCATTCCTCGTGACTCATATATGTATATACCCGCAGTTGAGCGATATACCAAAGTCAATCATGCGCATGCATATGGAGGACCGTTGGCATCCATCGAAACCATAGAAGAATTCTTTCAAATTCCGATTGATTATTATGTACGGCTAAACTTTGATGCATTTGTTGATGTAGTAGATGCATTAGACGGAATCTATTATGATGTGCCTTTTCAAATTAGTGAGATGGATTCAAATGATCAAGCAGATGCAATTCAATTAGAAGAAGGGTATCAACAAATCAATGGAGAAGAAGCTTTAGCACTTGCACGAACAAGAAAATATGATAGTGATGTTCAAAGAGGTATAAGACAGCAAGAAATCGTAACAGCTATTGCTAGCAAGGCTACTCAACTTTCTTCCGTTTTGAAATTAGAAGATGTTTTAGTTGCTATCGGTGACAATATGCGCACGAACTTCACCTTTCAAGAGATTACTTCATTCTCTTCTTATATGATAAACTCATCCATTAATATAGAGAAGATTAATCTTGAAGGTGCTGGCGGCTATCTGGATAATGGCGGTTGGTATTATCAAGTAGCAGAGCAAAGCCAGCAGGAAATCACTGACCAATTGCGTAAACATTTAGGATTGCCAGCGGTATACAGCACAAATGAATTAACGGAAGATAATCCTATTCATCCATAAGTTGAAATTTCATTCAGTCCGGGCTTTCGTTGTTAGTAGCACCGAATCGGACATTTATTAATTATATATCCGCTACTTACCCTTTTTGCAACGCCTTATCGTCTTAAAGCATGGTATTATTGCTCGTTACATGCAGAAAAAAATATGAACTGCCCCAAGGCTAATAGCCAGTAAGCAGTTCATGTTTTTCACTATTTACGAAAGATAATACGCACTATAAATTCAAACAACTTCAAGATTCGTGTAAATCTTGTTGGCTGATTTATAAAGCGGTACAACCATTCTAAATTTAGCTTCACCCAAATATCAGGTGCTCTTTTCACTTCCCCTGCCAATCCATCAAATGTACCTCCGACACCGATAAATAATCCTTTTTCAAATAGATGTTTGTATGTAGATATCCATTTTTCTTGTCTAGGGAAACCTGTTGCTACAAAAATAATATCTGGATTCGTCTCACTAATCGATTCTGCCAATTCCTTATCTTTCAAATCGAAGAACCCATGGTGATTTCCTGCAATAGTTAGATTGGGAAATTGTTCTTTCACATTGTACACTGCCTTCTTGTTCACTGCTTCACTCGCACCAAGGAAATAACAACTTAATCCAGATTTGTTAGCGTATTGTAATAAATCTAAGGATACATCATAGCCAGCAATTCTTTCCGTTAAAGGTGTCTTTAGAATTTTGGCGGCCATGATGATGCCTATCCCATCCGGGACGGTATAATCCGCTGATTGAACAATTTTTTTGAACTCTGCATCCTCTCTTGTCTTCATGACAATTTCTGGATTTGCAGTAACAATAAATGTTTGCTTTTCATTATCTAATCTTGGGTAGATATCCTCTTCTAAAAATTTTTTCTTTGTTTTGTTAACAAAAGGTATCTCCATAACTTCTACTTTTCGACTATTTTCGCTCATTATTTCGCAACCTTTCTCCACAAAATTCCCTTATTTTCAGTAACTTGTAATGAAATTGTTATTTACCTTTCTATGAAACCATAGTAAAATGAAGGTTAGTGTTTTACTATTTTCAGAAAAAAAATATAGTTTAAACATGTACTGATATAATTCTTATCATATAATATACTATATGATAATACGATAATACATTAAATTATTTATTTCTTAAGGGGACTTTCTTATGTCAAAAAAACGGAAAGAAACTCGAATTGTGAGAAGAAAAAAGCGTAAAGTCAGAAAACGCATTTATTTTATATTACTTCCAGCACTTATACTCTTTATTGGTGTGGCTTCTTATATTGGACATTTATATGTCACTGCAGGCAGTGTTCTTGACGATTCGTACGAAAAAGATGAACGTGGCAAATCTGAATTGAGAGATTCAGAGGTTAATCCAGACATTGATAATGTCACGGTTTTAATTATGGGTGTAGATACAAGTGATGTACGAGGGAACGAAGAAAATGCGAGAACAGACGCACTTATGTTAGCTTCCTTAAATAAGGATGATAAAAGTGTAAAGCTTCTCAGTGTGCCTCGTGATTCTTATGTATATATTCCAACAGTAGATCGTTTCGATAAAATCAATCACGCCCATGCTTTTGGAGGAACGACTGGAACTATAGAAACAGTAGAAAGCCTACTCGATATTCCAGTTGACTACTATGTGAAACTTAACTTTGAAGCATTTATTGATGTTGTAGATTCTCTAGGTGGAATCGAAGCTGAAGTACCATATGAATTAAAAGAACAAGATTCAGAAGATACTGCTGGAGCTATTCACTTAATGCCAGGGGTACAGGAGTTAAATGGTGAAGAAGCATTAGCCCTTGCACGTACAAGAAAGCAAGATAATGATATTGAACGCGGGAAACGACAGCAAGAAATTATCGAAGGAGTTGTCGATAAAACAGTTTCCTTACAATCCATATTTAAAATTGATGATGTCGTAAAATCCGTAGGCGACAATATGACAACAAATATGAAATTTAGTGAAATGAAAAGCTTTTTCTCTTATATTACAGCTGGTTCGAATTTAAAGATTGAAACATTAAGCCTAGAAGGAACAGATGATACAAGTCAAGGACCATACTACTGGATGATAGATGAAGCAGCATTAAGTCAAACTAAACAGACATTACAAGCACATCTAGACATCGAACCAACTAATAATTGGAATAACAGTAATGCAACTTCAGATCCAGAAACGGATCAAGGTTATCAAAACTAAGAAAAATGCCACTTCATTTTAATGAAGTGGCATTTTTCTATCTCATTATTTATGATGTTGCTTACCTGCTTTTTTAATCATATTTGTCATCGGTTTAAATTCACTGTTAATTAACTCTAAATTCTCTATTAAGATAATCAGCACTGACGATACAATAAATAATATGAGCAGCGATCCCCAAAGTGTTGTCATCGAAAATAAAATAGCTGCTACACTAAATAATGCACTTAATGAATAAATCAGTAATACTGTTTGTTTATGCGAAAAACCAAATTGAATCAAACGATGATGTAAGTGAGCACTATCTGGACTTGATACAGGTTGTTTGTTTATTTTCCTCCGTATCATAGCAATAAGCGTATCAGAAATAGGAACTCCCAAAATAAATATTGGAATTAAAAACGATACTACGGTTACATTTTTAAATCCTAATAAAGATAACACTGCAATCATAAAACCTAAAAATAATGCCCCAGTATCTCCCATAAAAATCTTTGCGGGAAAGAAATTATATCGTAAGAATCCAAGTGTACTAAATAATAAGATAAAAGCAATGGTTATTACATATACATCACCCATCAAAATTGCCATACCAGCAATCGTGGTTAATGCTATCGATGATACGCCTGCAGCTAAACCATCTAATCCATCAATAAAGTTAATGGCATTAGTAATTCCGACAATCCACAATAACGTAAATAACGGGCTAAAGAATCCAAATTCTAACTCTCCACCAAAGGGTAAATTCACGAATTCTACTTGCAAACCACCCCAAAATACGACCAGTGCCGCAGCCAAAAATTGAACAAAAAACTTGAACTTAGCAGACAAGTCATATATATCATCAAAGAGCCCCAATAGGAAGACGATTAATGCTCCACATAAAATTGGTATATGGTACTCACTCGCTGGTTGCAAAATTAATATACCTACTAAGAAGCTAATTACAATAACAATGCCGCCTAAAGTAGGAATTGGCTCTTTATGTACCTTACGAAAGTTAGGTTTATCAGTAAAATGAAGTTTTTTTGAATATCGTATAACCCATGGAGTTACAACTAGTGCAACTACTAAGCTAATCATGGATAGTAGTACAATGTTTACCACATTGACACCTCAATTCATGAATGAATACTTCTTGAATAAGTATACCGTAATAACGATTAAACGTGTACACTTATGAACAAATTTCGTTGAATTTCTCTGTTTATTTTACGTCGAGTTTAAAAATTCACACATACCATTTTTTCACAATCCAACCATATGCTATGATAAGTACAATTAGAGGAGGAATTGCTATGGTATTAAATTTCGCTCATCGTGGATCATTAACAGAAGCACCCGAAAATTCACTGTTGTCATTCGAAAAAGCTCTTAAGCAAGGTGCAAAAGCAATTGAATTAGATGTTCAACTAACGAAGGATAATGTACTTGTTGTTTGTCATGATCATAAGTTAACTCGATTTAACCATTCATCTAAAGAGTTAATTAAAAATATGACATGGGAAGAATTAAAGCAAGTCGATATCAGTGCTTCATTTGGTGATACTTATGGTCCTGCATATGTTCCTAGATTAGAAAATGTATTAGAGCTTGTCCCTAAAGATATTTATCTAAATATAGAAATTAAAAATATTCCAGTACTATATGATGGTATTGAAGAAAGGGTTCTGTCTTGCTTATCAAATTACAATCGATTGGACCGTGTACTCATCTCTTCTTTTGATCACGTTGCACTACAAAAGATTAATAATTTAAATCGTCATATACCATTAGGAATGATCTTTCATTATCGACTATTAGATACGTGGAAGTATGTCGAGCAAAGTAACTTACCTATATATAGTATTCACCCGAATCATGTTTTTGTTGATCAAACGTTTGTCCAACATTGTAAACAAGCTGGATATCATGTATTTCCTTATACTGTAAATGATATGGAAAGATATGATCAATTAATTTCCTATGGAGTAGATGGTGTCTTTAGTAACAATCCAGAGATTTTTAAAATATAAAGCAGAGTGGGGCAAAAGAAAATTAATCAAAAGGTAATCTTCATGATTTAGCTTTTGAACAATACTCTTTGCCCCAATCTCTACTATTCACTACTCATAATATTCTTTACAATTCGCTCGGTAGCCTGCCCATCATTGTAATCAAAATATCGTTGCTTAAACTGCTTCACGTCCTCGATGTTCCTTAATTCCATAGATTGTCTAATCGAAGCAATGAGTGCTTCATTTGTCATTACTATTGGACCTGGCATCGTCTCCTCATAATCATAATAAAAATCTCGCTCAGCCCTATATTCTTCTAAATCATAGGCAAAGAAAATCATTGGCTTCTCTAGAATGCTAAAATCAAATATGATACTTGAATAATCCGTCACTAGAATATCTGCTACAACCAATAATTCTTCAATAGTAAAATCTTCATCTACTAAAATAACAGAAGAATTATCCTCTCGCTCATATTTCATATACGGATGTAAATGTATCATAAGTAAATAATCTTCTCCTAATTTCTCTGTAAACTTGTCTATATTAATAGGAATTTCAAAGTTTTTTTGATTATGACTACCACCACGATAAGTTGGTGCATAGAGAACTTTCTTCTTATTTCCATGAGAAGGAAATTTAGCTTGAAACTTATATAAAGCTTGAAGTTTTTGTTTTTCATCAAAAAAATAATCTGTTCTTGGAATACCAAGTGGGTATATATTTTTACTATCCATATTAAATGCTTCCGCAAAGTATGGAATTACTTCATCTGAGCTTACAAATGCTTTTGTATAGTTACCATGGATAGGTATATAATTTAAATAATTTCGACTTGGTCCATAAGGTTTATCAATCGTACTATAACCGAATTTCTTCAACGCTCCTGCGCTATGCCAAAGTTGAATCACCTGCACACTCTTTCTAGGCTTTACTGCATAAACAAGAAAATAATAGTCATCAATGAAAAAATAACGCGATGTTGCTAAATGATAGCTAGCTCGAAACATATGAATAATATAACCGATCTTCCCTAATAAAGAGCTATCCATCTTTTGTAGTAAATAAGTATTTTCCATCCCCGGATAATGTTCTTGTAAATAAGCTTCGATTTGAGCTAAATTACCTTTTATATCATGTGAGCGATAGGAAGCAAAAGTTGCTTTATTTTGTTTTAGAGGAAATATACAACACAATGAATAGATTACTCTCAGGACCCACTTTACAATGATTGTCGGAACTAATTTTAATCGAGACAAATCATCCTCTCCTCTACAATAGGTACTTTTCAATATATTCAACTTGTTTTTGAAGTACCGGTTGCTGATTTTCAGGAGAATAAAAAATATCTAGTACTCTGCTTCTATCTTTTTGATACTTCATTGGCTCTTCAATTGACTCTTTCATGTAATTTATTAATTCATTAAATTGATATGCCTTTGGTCCAGGTGTGACATCAAAATAATTAAAATACATTTGATTCGCTTTGGTGAGATATAAATCAATGTCATAACAAAAGAATAAAACTGGTCTATCCAATAATAGATAGTCTGTGTAACAACTAGAGTAATCTGTAATAAGTATATCGGTATATTTCAATAACAACTGTGGATCATAAGATTGTTCCGATATGTCTTTAATATTGCTATAGGAAGTCGGTACGTTTCCTTGACTATACATATGACGCTTAAAAACAAATGTATATCCATTATCTTCACAAAACGCATTTAACTTCTCAAAATTAAAAACGAGACTAATATCTTTCTCAAATTTACCCACACTTCGATGAGTCGGCATATAAAGAATGATTTTTCCTTCTCTTATCCATTCTGGGATCAATTTATCCTCTTCTGTTTCCATAAAGAATACATCGTTACGCACTTGTCCCAATTCAAGTACATTTTCTCTAGGAACTAGAAATGTCTCCGGATAATAAGAACTCACAGACTCACTCGTTGAAACAACATAACTTTTTTTCGTTAAATTTGCTTTTACTACGAACATTGCAAAGAATTTTCGTATCCTATTCTGATCATGAATAACTTTGTAAGAAAATGTATGTTTATTGGCTCCCCATACTTTCTTTAATCCAACTCCATGCCATGTATTATAGGAAATCGCCCCACCAACAAATGTTTTACTAAAATCATCGTTAATTGAATGTGAATGTACAATTACTTTCGCTCGAAGTTGGTTGATGATTCCCTTTATCGAATGATGCTTATATGCTTGATAACCAAGAGAATTTATTTCATTCACTACTCTTTGATTTTTACTGATCCATACACACTGTAGACTATCATTCTTATTCATTTCTAAAAACAAATATTTTGTATTCCCTCTAAATCCATTTCCACTTTCTCCTCCAAAAACGATAAGGTTTTTGGATTTTGGAAAAAGCTTTGATAGAAAATGGATGGTTACGACTACTGACCTTTTTAATATTAGGCGAGTCTTTTTAGTTAGAGGCTTGCTTACTGATAAAAATATAAGCACTAACAGTATTAACTGAATAACTTGAAACACGGTTTCATCCATACCTATCCCTCTTATGCTAGTTTATTTACTGTCTCTTTCTTCATTGTTTTTTGAACTTGTTTTCGTATGACGATATCCTGTCCGTCTAAACAAACCCCATTCTCTGATAATAAATGACTAACAACTTCGCCAACATGTTCAGGCTGCATTATGGTTGTTGGATCTTCATCAGGAGCAAGAACCTTCCTCAGTTCGGTCGCACAACGACCAGGAGATACACAATAAACCAGTATGTTATAGTCAGATAACTCATCTGAAATCGTCTGTGAAAAACTAATCAAAGCTGCTTTTGATGAAGCATATGCCGACCACCCAGGTCTAGATGAACTGCCAGCAGTTGACGCAACATTCAATATTTTCCCTCCGGTATTCTTCATGAACTTTACTGTTTCTTTCGTTATGTTAAATAAAGAGTGTATATTTATCTGATATGTTTTTTCCCAATCTTCGACAGAGGTCTCTAGTAATGACTTTGGATTTGCATATCCCGCCACATTAATCAGCATATCTATCGTTCCATGTTCTTCTCCAATTAAATGAACCTGTTCTTTTACTTGAGCATAATCCGTTAAATCGATAGCTACAATTTGAACATTATGTTGGTTAACCATTTGATTCCTTGTTTCTACTAATCCATCTTCAGATCTCGCCATTAATATAAAGTTATTTATTTCATGCTGTTTACTAAGTTCAACAGCAATTGCCCGACCAATTCCTCTACTTGCACCTGTAATAATACATGTATTTGTCATGCTTATCCCTCCATATATACGGAATTTTTATAAATTGCTTCAGCAATAATCCGATCAATTGGTTTCGTTATTTTAATATTTTCTTCAAATCCTTTAAGAATCGCAATTGGTGACTGAAAGTAATGAAAGTATAAGCTAGCATCCTCTGTAAATTCTTCTCTATCTTGCCTTGCACACTCATGAGCGTATAACAATTTTGATGTATTGTACTTATGAGGAAGCTGAACATTAACAAGTTGACTTCTCTCTAGATTCTCTTCTACGAATTCTTTACCCTTTAATACAGTAAAAGGAATATCTAATCCGAATATGGCATCTTCACTTCTTTCATTTATTAATTCTTGAAAACCTTCTACAGTAATAAAAGGTCTCACAGCTTCATGGATAATTACCTGTTCATTTGAACATTGAAGCAAACCCAAATAAACCGACTCCTGCCTTGAAGAGCCCCCTTCTATTATTTTAATTGGAGTGTGGAATCCATACTCTCCAATGATTGATTCGGTCTTCTCCATAAATTCTACTGGACAAGGCATTACGACCTCTTCAACTTGATGTAAGCGCTCAATTTTCTCTAATACATGGATGAAAATCGGCTTTCCAGCTAGTAATAAAAATTGTTTTGGGATATTAATTTGCATTCGTTTGCCAATGCCACCTGATAAAAGAACCAGACTATACTTGGACAAAAGAACCACTCCTTTTTTGTCAAGACATGGGAACACTTTAGTATTTATTATACATGTAATGTTAAGAAAAATTAATTGTTTTTTTATTTTCAGTTAACAATTCAAATAAAAATACCCTCTAGCAATTAACTAGAGGGTATTTTTATTTTCAATTATTCACTTTACTATTTCTATACTCTTTTCTTTCCTCGTTGCTCATTTTCTTCCACTTTTTTAAGAATTTTTCATATTTTGGTATAACTTCTTCTGTTAAACCAAAGTCTTTCACTGTTCCATACTCTAGCCACAGTATTTTCTCACAAAACTCTTTCATCTGTCCTAGAGAATGACTTACAAATATCATTGTTTTTCCACAATCTTTAAATTCTCTCATTTTGTTTAAACTTTTCTCAGCGAAAGCTTTGTCACCCACAGATAACGCTTCATCAATAATTAAAATATCAGGATCAACATTAACGGATATAGCAAAACCTAAGCGCGATTTCATTCCACTGGAATAGGATTTTACTGGTTGATCAATAAAATTTTCTAACTCGGCAAATTCTATAATTGCAGGCTCTAGTTCTTTAATTTTATCTTTATTAAAACCTAGCATTAACAATTTTAACTCTATATTGTCTCTACCAGACAAATCCCCTTTTAAACCTGAAGCAACAGCTATTAATGAAACCTGACCGTTTAATTCAACCGTTCCGGATGTTTCTGGAACAATTCCTGCTAATATATTGGAAAGTGTTGATTTACCAGAACCATTTATACCAATAAAACCGATAATATCACCTTTTTCAGCATCAAAATCAACATTATTTAATGCATAAAAATCCTTACCGTAACTTTTTGGACTAATTAGGTCTAGTAACCGCTCTTTATTACCATTATATAATTTATATTTTTTGGTTATATTTTTCGCTTTTATAGCTTTATCCATAATTAACACATGCCTTTATAAGAAATCAATAAAATGTCTTCTGAACTTCATATGCATCCTTGAACCTATTATTAATAATACGATGACTACTCCCCAAAAATAGAGGGTGTACTCCCAATTCGTTATGAAATACCATTCTGTACCAAAAAATGCAGCTCGATATCCTTCAATAATATAATATAATGGATTCAACTTCATTAATTCCATTAGCCACGGAAAATCTTCCAGTTTACTTAGTGGCCATAACACACCAGATAAATATAAAAACATCCGTAATGTAGAATTAAGCAGCATATGAAAATCTCGTATAATTGTTGAAATTGTTGAAGTAATTAATGCTATCGCAAACAATAAACAAAGTGTAGCAAAAATAAAATATACTAATTGAAGATAATATATATTTATAAAATAACCCATTAATTGATAAATAAAAATTGAAATTAATATTGTAATTAGATGCACATAAAATTGTGAGAAAATAATATAACTAGGAATTATACTCATAGGAAAATTCATTTTTGATAACATTCTCAAACGTGAATAAATGGATTTTGATCCTTGTATAGTTGATTGATAAAAAAATGTCCAAACAAAGAATCCACCTATCAACCAAGATATAAATGGTACCGGTTCTCCTCCCATCGTTACATCTTCACGTGAAAGTAATAAACCAAATACAAACCAATATATCATTATTTGAATAGCTGGATTTATTATTTCCCATGCCATTCCTAGATAATTATTTTTATTTTTACTCTTTAATTCATAAAGTGACAATCTACGTACTAAATAAAAATGATCTATTTGCTCTTTAATAATATTTAATGCGGATTTCATTATAGATTCCTTTCAAATACAAGAATTCTTTTTATTACGCTCCTAAATTATACAAGTTATATTTATAAAAAACAATTAGGAAAAAGGCTTACCTAGTGTAAGCCTTTTAAAATTTAAACATTTTCTCAATAACTCTTTTCGTTGAGTTCCCATCCTCTAAATAGCAGAATTGTTCATAAAAATTCTCTGTAGTGTGATTTGGGTGAAAACCATTTTCTTCAATCTCTTTAATTGTAGCCATAATTTGTTCTGTATTTTTTAATAATGGACCCGGAGCTTCATTCTCAAAATCAAAATAAAAGCCACGAAGATTATCCCTATAATCTTCTAAGTCATAGACATAGAAGATTATTGGTCTTTTTAAGTTAGCATAGTCAAAGAATACAGATGAATAATCTGTAATTAACACATCGGATATTAGATACAACTCTCTAATATCTTCATGTTTAGACAAATCAAATACAAATTCATTATAACTCGACAAGTCAATATTCTCTGCTACTAGATAATGCATGCGAAGAATGATTACATAATCTTGTCCCAATTCTTTTTTTAATAAATCAAGATCTAACTTCAGGTCAAATTTATATTTCCCTTTGCTATAAAATTGATTGTCTCTCCATGTAGGAGCATACAAGATTACTTTTTTTTCTAATGGTACGCCTAAGATAGCTTTAATTCTATTAATTTCCTGTAGATTATTTTCATTTAAAAGATAATCATTTCTTGGATAACCCGATTCAATAATTTCTTTATTAAATTGAAAAGCCTGTTTAAATATGTCCGTAGAATAACTATTAGGTGATACTAAAAAATCCCATTTATTTGCCTCATATACAAAATTACGTTTATACTTTTCAGTATTTGTACCAGGCATTTGAACTTCATCTATATCAATCCCTAATTTCTTTAAGGGGGTTCCATGCCAAGTCTGTACATATACAGTTTCTTCAGGTTTTTTTATCCAAAGAGGCATTCTGGAATTAACTACCCAATATTTGGATCTAGCCATTAATATAATCCATTTAAAAGACAAACGTCGGACATACTTAATACTTTTTGCTTCAAATACATGCGTGTGTCTTCGGTCAGCACTCCAATATAATTTATATTCAGGATAATGAATCTTTAAATATTCATAAACTGCTCTTGGATTATCACTAAATTGCTTTCCATGAAAACTTTCAAATACAACAGCTTTATTGTTCTTAGGAAGAATACTACCTAAGAAGTTAAAGGAGCTTGAATACAATTTAAAAAACAACTTAAATATTTTTACCTTCACTATTATTCACCAAACTATTAGCTATTTTTATTAAATACGGTTTTAACTGTTTTTTCACTAGCTCTACCATCATCCCACTGACAAAATTTATCGTAAAATTTCTGATAGGTATGACTATATTTAGTATTAATATCATCTATATTTTCCACAGAATTTATTACTTCATCCGTTGTCCTTAATAATGGTCCAGGAACCTCTTTCTCCATATCAAAATAAAACCCTCTTAGATCATCTCGATATTTTTCTAAATCATAAGTGTAGAAGAGTATTGGTCTTTTAAGGTGTGCATAATCAAAGAATACAGAGGAGTAATCGGTGATTAGCATATCAGAAACAAGATATAATTCAGCTATATCGTCGTATTTACTTCTATCATATACAAATCCTTCAAATTCTGAAACATCAATTGAGTTTGCAATATGGTAATGTGTTCTTAACATCAATATATGTGTGTCACCGAATTTTTCTTGCATCTTTTTTAAGTCCAAATGTAAAGAAAATTTATAATTTCCTCTTGAAAAGAACTCATCATCCCTCCAAGTTGGAGCATATAAAATGACTTCTTTACCTTTAGGTATTCCAATCTTATCTTTCAACATATTAATATCTTTTTCGTTGTTCTTTGTATACAAAATATCATTTCTTGGATATCCAAACTCTAACATTTCCTTATCATACTTAAATGCACTTCTGAATATATCAGAAGAATATTGATTAGGTGAATTTAGGTAATCCCATCTTCTTGATTGATAATAAAATGATTCTTTATGTTTTGGATCAGCTGAATGAATTTCATTAACATCAAAAACTAAAGTTTTTAATGGTGTTCCATGCCAAGTCTGTAGATATACATTTCCATCTCTTTTAACCAAATATTTCGGTAGACGTGCATTACTTATCCAATATTTAGCTCGTGCTAAATAATAGAAATATTTTAGACTAAATCTTTTTACAGTAGTTGTATTATTTTGCATTTTTTTATCTTCTCTAAAAGACCATACATAAGTATATTTCATATCATTATTAACCATATACTCATAAATATGTTTAGGATTATCAGAATAAGATTTACCTAAAAAACTCTCAAAAAAAACGAGATCTTCTTTCATTTTTAATTTTAAAAAGATCTTTTCATAAATTAAAATATTAAATTTTCTCTTACTTTTTACACCTTGTTTTAAATCTCTAAGAAAACGATGTTGTTTGTTTACACTCTTGTATTTATGAATATTGTCTTTTTGTACGTATTTTATTTCTCTTCTTAAAATCCAATCTTGATCTTTGACAGTATTAGAATCAATTTTTCTAAATACCTCAACTAGTTTATGATATATATTATCTATTGAATCCTCCAATTTAAAATAAGATATTATTTTTTTTCGATAATAATTTAATAAATCTTTATTTAAATATTCGTTTATTAATTGATCATCCTTATATAAATTTCGTAACATTAACTGCATTTTTAAATAATTCATAATTAAATTTTCTGGGGAGTACTGAGAGATTGATGGATTACTTATTGGGTCATTTCTTTTTCTTCTAAAATACACTGCTTCTTTTAAATATAACGCAGTATTGACATTTTTTAAGAGTGGAATCATAAAACTCAGATCACTATATGCTTCTACCTCTTCATTAAATAATAAATTTTTTTCTCTAATAAAATCTGTTCGGATTAAACAATTTAAACATGATCTATTTTTTATTAATCTATATTTATCATCCATGTATAGTTTTGGAGTGAATAATCCATCAAATATAATTGATATTGCTTTACTAAAATCAGTATTCTTTACTTTCCCTTTAATAAAATTTGAATTTTTAATATTATTTACTAACAACTCTATAGTTCTAGAATCAATATAATCATCGCTATCCATGAAGTAAATATATCTTCCATTCGCTTGATACATTCCAATATTCCTTGAATAACCTACTCCATATCTTTTTTCATTTGTTATCAATGTTATTCTGGAATCATTTTTATATTTTTTAATTATCTCAACACTATTATCGGTACTCCCATCATTTACTATTATTAATTCTAAATCGGAGTGAGTTTGATTTAATACAGTTTTTATACTGTTCTCTAAAAATTCTGCGGTATTATAAACTGGCATTATTATCGATACTGTTTTACCTTCACTTAACATAATTATCTCCTTATTTAATGATAATTTAATTTTAACATTTTTAAATTATATCATATGATAAAACTAAACAAAACTTACATATACCATAAAGGTAAATTCATATATATCCGTTAATCTTATGTAATTTTCAATACAGATAATCCTTCCGATTGTTTTTACTAAAATATGGTTATTTTTTCACCTTTACTGTTTATTATTGTCCAAAAATGTTATAAACTTAAAGTGTTAAATATAATACTATGGAGAATGAATAATGCAAAAACTATTATCTATAATCATACCGGTTTACAATAAAGAAAAATATATTGAAGAATGCCTATATTCAATTTCAAAATTAAATATTGATAAAGATACCATCGAAGTAATTGTTGTTGACGATTGCTCAACTGATAACTCAGCAGAAATTATATCTAACTTTAGTTCACAATATAAATACATCAAATCGATAAAATTAGAAACTAATTCTGGTAGTCCTTCAAAACCAAGAAATGTCGCTATTGAAAAAGCAACAGGAAAATATTTAACTCTTTTAGATGCAGATGATTGGCTAGATTCAACTGGATTTCCTGAATTATTATATCAAGCATCGGATAATAATGCAGATATAGCGTTTGGTCAAAGTATAAAACATACAAATGATAAAATAACAAAATTGGGAAGGTTTACTTCATACACATTTGCAAATAACCTTATTCCTTTTGAAATCGAAAGAGTATTTAGATCAGTTGGTCCGCCTGCCAAAATTTTCAAAAAGTCAATTGTAATCAATAACAACATCAAATTTGAACACATGAAATATGGTGAAGATAAACTGTTTTTTATAGAAGTAATAGCTAAGTGCAAGACTGCATCAATGAACAATAAACCTGTTTATCATGTTAATAGATACGAAGATAATAAATCTTTAGTAGGCCAAACCACAGCATTTGAAAAAGCAAAATACAATATCCAGGTTCTTAAAAGTGTAATTAAGCTAAATTTACCAACAAATATATTAAAGCCTGTTATTAGTCGAATAGTTGAAGTTGATTTTCTATCAAGATTATTTAATAGAAAACGTTATCTTTCAAGTCAAAGTAAAGAAGTTTACCATCAATTATTCGAAGAACTTATGGAAGTAGTTAATAAAACAGATTTAAAAGTTAGTGAACTAATAATGAATGAAAAATTACTTGTTATTTATGAACTTCTTATTCAAAAAAGATATAAAGATTTACATGATTATATTGAATTTATGATTGTGCCTAGTTTGACTAAAAGGTATATTGAAAATGATCGAATCAATTACGATTTACCTAGTATTTTAAAAGATTTTGAACCGTTACTAGAACCTTGCCATACTGTATATTATGGGTCACGTATGTTCAATGAAAAAGTATATGAAACAATTAAAGTATACAAAGGGGCAGATGTAAGAATTAATAAGGTAATATTAAGTGCTACTGATGACGAATCGTATGAAAAAAGTTTAAACTTTCAAGTAGTTGACAACTGTATACTTTTAAATCCTAGTGAAATTTCTTTAGAGGGAAAAAGTTTTAATATTAGAGTAATATATAATAACTATCATCAATCTGTCGTATCTATGGTATATCCAAGTTCTAACTACACAAATTATCTAGAAAGACAAAATCACAAAATTATATTTTCAAAACCCAAAACTGACTTCGAGCCGAAAATACAAAAATATTTCCATAGTGCACCGAAAGCTATTCTAACACTAACAACTGTTAATAAATATTCAGATACTAATTTTAATAGACTTTTTAAAAAAGGGATACATTCAGGAGAGTTAATTGATATTATTGGTATAGATTATTCCACTAAAGGTACACCCAGATTATTAACAAAAGATAATAAATATATAACTGCTAATAAAAATTTTGTAGCTGAAGTTACTTCTGAAGACTTAAATCAAAAGTTAGTCAATTATATCTCTACTACACCTAATAAAGTTAAAATCATTAAAAAATGTAAATTATACAAAACTAAAGAATTTAAAGAGGATTTCATTAAAAAAGTAAATAAAAATGAAGAAATAGAAATATCTTCTATTGAATATACTAAAAACCTTACTCCAAGATTAGTCACAAATGAAGGGCATTATTTAACTGCTAACAAAAAATTTGTCAAAGTTATAGAATAATGGTTTTTCAGAGTTATTATTTTTTTATATAAGTAGAACAGAGTACTACATAATGGTAGAACTCTGTTTTTCTGTATTAAAATAATTATTGTAAGTAAGAGAAGAAATTTCAACCAAAAATGCTTTCTCTATTTTGGTCATTGTTTCATCACTAAGAAACCGAAGAGGTCGAGAGGATTGCTAGCAATGACTAAAATTAATCATATCAAAATTTTGTGTGGACTCGAAGCCTACAGCTGCTTTAGTTGACCGTGTTATACATCATGCTCATATTCTTACATTTACAGGAGACAGTTACTGGGTAAGCCATGCATTATCAAGACAAAATTAATTAAAAATACGGCTGGCAAGGTTATGTATTTTTTATTGCATTATTATGTACTTTTCTATTGCAAAACACAATCGTGCAGTTGACTTCCAACTTACTTCACCAAAATAGTAACAAATCCTTATAAATTGTAAATAATTAAGAAGTTCTAAAAATCATACAAAAATCCTTTAATTTGTAAAAATAGGAGTGAGCTATTATCTGCTCACTCCTATTTTTACTTAGAATTAAATGATTATTTATAATTAGGAATATCTAATTTCACATCATACAATCCCATATCTTGATAAAGATTATACATAGAGTATATTTGTTTAGACGCCCATCCTATGTCACTAGCATACTGATGACTTGCAACTGTTTTACCATTAGATGTACTATAATTCCACCGCATTTTATAAAGTGTATTTTGCCCTGATTTAATATAACTGTTACCTATAAATTTGGCACCACCTAAAATTGCTTTCGTTGGTGTTGTCCATCCATTCTCATAAGCAGTTTTTGCACCACTTTGTACAGCAGAACCATCATATGCCCCTATACCAAACATATTATAAACAATTACTCCTCTATATTCTACTCCTTGAGCAAGTTTGGAAGTTCCATTGCCGGTTTCTAATAAAGCGTGTGAAATTAAGTAAATATCACTGACACCATTTTCTGCACTTGCATCAATAAAATCCTGGCCGTGTCCTTCAAGAATTCCTTTTCCTTTTAAATAATTATTCAAAAAAATAGCAGAGGATCCACTTGTTACTGACAAATCCAGAAATTGAAATTTTTGTTTTTCATCATTTATAAAATTATTAGGATCTAAATAATATTTCACGTCTTCTGGGCTTGCATTTACCCACTGGTGATATTTAGTATATTCAATTTGATACCACCCATTTACTTCCCTAATAATCTCAACTTTTTTGCCTTTACTTAACTGTCCAACTACCCAGTAACTTGTTGCTGGTCCACCTCTTACATTTAATGAACTTGCAGTTACTTCATTTTTACTATTAATATACTCTTTAGAAACATAAGTATCATATTCTTTGTCTGTTTGTGGTTTTGGGTTTGCATTCATTTGAATGTTCACTGCTTCATCTAATGAAATATTATAATTTGAATATCTTTTCTCAACCTCGGATACATCACCTGAATGCAACCAAACTCTTTTTCCGTTTAATGTGCCTCGATACCAGGTGTCTACTCCTACTGTTTCTGTTAAGTTCACCTTAAATTCTTTTCCAGTATGTTTCGACATGTTACTTTCTACAAGATCTTTTGATCCTCCCCATGCCTTGGAGTAGCCTTTCCCTGTACCTTTCACATAAAACGTTTTGGCTTTTCGATCAACGGTTTTATGATCATACACCCATAAATCTTTTGCTTTTGCCCATCCGATTGCTCCAGATTTATTTCCTTGCCATGAAGTATTTAATTCATAGTACGTTTCTCCATTTAATTCTGCTTTTTGTTTTACATAATATACTGCATTTAAATACTTATCAGAACTAATTCCACTACTATTGTTTCCTACTTCTTTGTACAGAGTTGTACCACTTCGTATATGGCCTAACTTACTTACTTCACTTTTACTTATAGAGGTAACATCACCTGAATGCAACCAAACTCTTTTTCCGTTTAACGTACCTCGATACCAGGTGTCTACTCCTACTGTTTCTGTTAAGTTCACCTTAAATTCTTTTCCAGTATGTTTCGACATGTTACTTTCTACAAGATCTTTTGATCCTCCCCATGCCTTGGAGTAGCCTTTCCCTGTACCTTTCACATAAAACGTTTTGGCTTTTCGATCAACGGTTTTATGATCATACACCCATAAATCTTTTGCTTTTGCCCATCCGATTGCTCCAGATTTATTTCCTTGCCATGAAGTATTTAATTCATAGTACGTTTCTCCATTTAATTCTGCTTTTTGTTTTACATAATATACTGCATTTAAATACTTATCAGAACTAATTCCACTACTATTGTTTCCTACTTCTTTGTATAGAGTTGTACCGCTTCGTATATGACCTAAACTACTAGTATTTTGAGTAAGAAATACATTATCTGAATGCAACCAAACTCTTTTTCCATTTAATGTGCCTCGATACCAGGTGTCTACTCCTACTGTTTCTGTTAAGTTCACCTTAAATTCTTTTCCAGTATGTTTCGACATGTTACTTTCTACAAGATCTTTTGATCCTCCCCATGCCTTGGAGTAGCCTTTCCCTGTACCTTTCACATAAAACGTTTTGGCTTTTCGATCAACGGTTTTATGATCATACACCCATAAATCTTTTGCTTTTGCCCATCCGATTGCTCCGGATTTATTTCCTTGCCATGAAGTATTTAATTCATAGTACGTTTCTCCATTTAATTCTGCTTTTTGTTTTACATAATATACTGCATTTAAATACTTATCAGAACTAATTCCACTACTATTGTTTCCTACTTCTTTGTACAGAGTTGTACCACTTCGTATATGGCCTAACTTACTTACTTCACTTTTACTTATAGAGGTAACATCACCTGAATGCAACCAAACTCTTTTTCCGTTTAACGTACCTCGATACCAGGTGTCTACTCCTACTGTTTCTGTTAAGTTCACCTTAAATTCTTTTCCAGTATGTTTCGACATGTTACTTTCTACAAGATCTTTTGATCCTCCCCATGCCTTGGAGTAGCCTTTCCCTGTACCTTTCACATAAAACGTTTTGGCTTTTCGATCAACGGTTTTATGATCATACACCCATAAATCTTTTGCTTTTGCCCATCCGATTGCTCCGGATTTATTTCCTTGCCATGAAGTATTTAATTCATAGTACGTTTCTCCATTTAATTCTGCTTTTTGTTTTACATAATATACTGCATTTAAATACTTATCAGAACTAATTCCACTACTATTGTTTCCTACTTCTTTGTATAGAGTTGTTCCACTTCGTATATGTGCTAATTTACTAACATCGCTCTTTTCAGAAGAAAACAACTCTATCTGAATCTGCTCTGTACTGCCTTCCTCTTCAATTTCTTTTTTAATATTTTTCTTCTCCACAGACTTTGGATGTCCAGTTGTTTTTTCTAAATTATTCTCATCGTCTTTTTCTTGAAAATCTTCAGAATTTTCCTCCGGAATTCCATTCTCTTCATTTAACTGCTCTTGGATGCTATCTTTAGAAGGTACAGACGTTTCGTCATTTACATTGACCTCATTATTACTCTCCGATTTCTTTTCTTCTAATTCGTTTGCACCCGTTTGTTCAGCTGTCTCACTTTCATCAACAACTGTACTTTCCTCTGCTAAGGCTAACGATGGGGAAACTAAATTCACAACCATTAGAAAACTAATCATTAAAGCAAAAAAATTTTTTTTCATAAAATACTTACATATCCATACCGCACTGGATAATGCTTTCCCTCCTTTTTAGTTTTAAAATAGATTGATAGTTTTATATACCTACTTCTCATGTTAGCTTATATCAATCTAATTCTATTATACTAGATTAACCATTTAATGGAAATAGCTTATTAACAATTTAATTACAAAATTAATGTAAATATGACAATTTTTGCAGATAAGAGCTTTATAACTCGTTTTCAATCCTTTTAAAACATTGATAATACTTATATTCTAGCTGTTTTCATTTGTAAACTAATTGTTAATTGTTTATTAAACTACTTTTAAAAAATATGTTATAATAAAATTCAAATGATTTTTGGAGGTTATTATTGTTATGAAGAAAGTAATTACGTATGGAACGTTTGATTTACTTCATACCGGTCATATAAATATATTGCGTCGTGCTAAGGAATTTGGAGACTATTTAATTGTCGCAATTTCTGCAGACGAATTTAATGCATTAAAAGGAAAGAAAGCATATTATACGTTTGAACAAAGAAAAGCTATCTTAGAAGCAATTCGTTACGTCGACGAAGTCATCGCAGAACATACATGGGAACAGAAAGTAGAAGACGTACAGAAACATGATGTAGATGTCTTTGTAATGGGAGATGACTGGGAAGGAAAGTTCGACTTCCTTAGTGAACACTGTGATGTTGTTTATCTTCCACGTACAGTTGGTATTTCTACAACAAAAATTAAGAAGGATTTGAACTTAGCTAACAATGGCTAGAGAATTCGCAATATCCATCTACCTTTTTGTTTTCCGTGTATTATTTTCGATTTTTAAACTTTATCCTCAAAAGAAAAAGACAGTTGCTGTCTCCTCTTTTGGGGATAATATTGCGTTTACGGTCAATTATTTACAAAATTTAACAGATGAAGAGATTGTTATTTTACAAGAGTTGAATAGTAAATTTAAATTTGACTCAAACAAACACAATATAATCCCGTTTGATATGAAGAAACATCCAGTTGCTTACGTGAAAGGTATTTATCATTTAGCAACTGCCTCCACAGTATTAGTTGATACGTACCAAGGATTTTTAGCTTCGACAAATTTTCGCTCTGGCACAACGTGTATACAACTTTGGCATGCAGCAGGAGCATTAAAACAATTTGGCTTAGAGGATCCATCAAACCAATATCGAAGCAAACGGGCTTTAGATCGATTTAAACGGGTTTATTCACGTTTTGATTATACTGTCGTTGGTTCTGAAAAGATGGCTGATACGTTTAAACGAAGTTTTGGTTTAACTGATAACCGCATTTTACGGACAGGTATCCCTCGTTCAGATTTACTCTATGACGTTAATCATCGTGACGAGGTTTATCAATCGATCAATCAACAGTTTCCTGAAATTAATGGTCGTAAAATTATTCTTTATACACCGACATTTCGGGATGAGCATCTATCAAACTATCAATTAGAGCTGGATATAAAACAAATGTATCAATCATTGTCTGATGAATATGTTTTGTTCATTAAGCTCCATCCTGCAGTGACAGGATTTATTACCAATGATTTATTTGAGGACTTTGTATTCGATTTGTCTGATTACAAGGATACCAATGAATTATTGCTTATAACGGATATTCTTATCAGTGATTATTCCTCTATTCCATTTGAATATGCAATCATGGAAAAACCAATGATATTTTTTGCTTATGATATGCAAGAATATAAGATCACTAATGGATTAATTCATGACTACGAAGATCATGTACCTGGACCGGTAGTTGGTTCAACCTTCGAGATAGTCCGAATAATTCAAGAACAAGATTTTAGCATTGAAAAAGTAAGTGCATTTCGTGACAGTTGGAATGAATACTCTAATGGAAATGCTAGTCGAGAGTTAGCTTTATTTTTAACTGATACAGAAGAACCAAAACAACACAAAGTACTGGCAAGAGCAGATTAGTCTTTTTAACCTCTAAGGTACAATACAAGCCTTAGAGGTTTTTTTATTAAACAATTTAGATTCTCGATTGAAAGGAAAACATTCATGAATAAATACTTCGAAGAGATTCCGTATATTCGTGCTATTGCATGCATGATGGTAGTTTTAGTTCATATATCAGCTATATCACATAGCAACTCTTTTTTTGCTGATAATTGGAGCTTGTATATAAATCAAATTAGTAGAGTCGGTACACCAATATTTGCAGTGATTAGTGCTTTTCTTCTGTTCAACTCAATAAAAGATAAAAAATTAAATTTAAAACGTTTCTTTAAATCGAGAACAACAAAAATCGTACTACCTTTTATTATTTGGACGATAGTTTATCTAGCTGTTAAAAGTTATTTAGGAAAAGATGTATTTTCAAATATGGGACAAGTTATTAATTATTTCTTACTAGGAACCTCCCACTATCACCTTTATTTTATTATCACTGTAATTCAATTCTATATAATCTTTCCCATTTTACAGTTACCGAAGAATAGAATAGTTATCCTTGTAATGTTCTTATTAAGTATTCCATTGAATTTCTATTGGTATAATATAGACAATTTTACATTTGATAATACAATAATCAACAGTATTTTAAACCATCGATCTTTTATTTTGAATTGGATTGCTTACTTTATGTTTGGTGCTGTTTTAGTATACTTCTACAAGGAGCTTATTTCATTCACTTATAAAGCAAGATATTTAATTTTTAGTGCCTTTATATTAATGATGTTTATGATGGTAAACGAAATTACTCATGGTGTAGTTTTAACATCATCTAGAGAAGAAAATCTGTTTTATGTTCCTATTGTTATACTATTTTTACTTACTACATTTAATTACATCAAAAATTTTAATAGGACTGTTAATGTTATTACTTTAATTGGAAACTACTCAATGGGGATATATTTAATTCACCCATTAATAATAATATTTTTAAGAGAAACATTTGCTTTATATCCTTTAGTATCTTATCAATTAATTATTGTATTTATGGTAGTACTTACTCTATCAATTTTAATAACTCAACTAATACTTTTCATACCTCTTTCCAAGTACATCATTCCTGTTGGTAAAAAAAAGAAAAGTATTACACCAAAAATTAATGTAAAAGAAGTTATATAAAAAAGGAAAAAGATAAATGTGTGGTCACATTTATCTTTTTTATCTCAAACAACATTTATCACAACTAAATTCTTCTGGTTATTTCTCTTCAAACATCTCCAAATTCACTTCATCAGCCATTATCTCATATCCTTCATTATTCGGATGTAAACCGTCCCCGGAGTCTAATTTGGACTTTATCTGTTTTGGCTCATTTGGATCTCTTAATGCTTTATCAAAGTCAATAATTCCATCAAACTCATTACTAGAGCGAATCCAATCATTAACCTCCTGCCTCGTCCGCTCTTTTTCTTCTGAATACATACCAGAACCTTTGAAAGGCGTTAATGTTGCTACATAAATTTGAATACCCTCCTGATGTGCTTCACGACTAATTTCCTTCATCCGACTAATAATTTTCTCTGTGGAATACTCTGGATGATGTCTTATATCATTCAAACCTCCATGCAAAATCATTGCTTGAATTCCTGTTTGACTGAATACATCACGATCCAGCCTCCCTAACATGTGCTCACCTTTTTCAGGAGGACTATTAAGCAATTGATTAGCAGTAATCGCTGCATTTATTACGGATAATCGAACACTTGGGCTTTCGTCGTGAAATCGTTTTGCAAGATAATCTGTCCATCGTTGATTGGCGTCTATTGTTGAATAATTTCCATTATCAATCGAACTCCCAACCACTGCTACAGATCCATCGATTGATTCTTTTGACTTAACATCGATTCCATCTAACCAGAACCAAGCCTCTTCTCCGTCTTCAAACTCGGAAGATTCCGCTGTATTGGAATGATTTCCAGAGGCGAGATAACTTGTTTGTATCGATCGCGGATGCCATGAAGTAGGACCGGTTGGCTCCTCAACATATACACTAACCGCTAGTTCATCATCCTTATCTAGTTCAAAATCAATTGGGTCACTAAAAAATCGTTCTCCTTCTGGAATCGTAACTGACTCTTCGCCCTCAAATATAAGTTGTTTCTCCGTTCCATATTCGTTTTCTGCACCTTCTTTAGAAATTGCAACATGCACTTCATCAATTTCTAAAGGAGTCGATCCGAACACATTGGATAATCGAACACGTATCTTGTCCCCATCTATATGAGGTTTGACAATAAATCGCAATGTTTGGTCTTCAAAACCTTCCGAGGAAACACCATCTTTAAATGGTGCTTGGAGACTAGCTGTCCACCCAGCTACCCAGTCATCATCAGTACTATTATTATTATTTTTATCAATCGTATTTATATTTGTATTTTTACTATCCATCGCTTGATTAGAGGCTACGATGCTTAGAATAATAACCGCCATGGCAACAACCATAATAATCGAGTACAGAATCCTTTTCATTCATCCCTCACCTTTCTATAACTTGCTAGTACACATACAATATAGTTGTTCGATTTATCTACTGTAAATGTTAGTGTTTCAGGGAAACCAAGAGCTTTTATATCAATCTGTTGGAGGATTTCTTTAAGATAATACCCAATTATGGTGTGATTAAACAAAACAGTGTCCATCTCGCAAAATAAATCAAACTTATTTGCTCAAAACTTATCTAATAGTACGGAATAACTAATTCTTTATTCACCCATTACTTTAAGTTTCCGTAAATCAAATTAATTTTATGTAAATCTTACTGCATTTTACTTGCATATCTACTACGATATTGAATAAGTTCTTCATTCTAAAAATGAGAAAACCGGACAAACTAAATGGAATCGATTGGATTTCGTGTAAAGGAGCTACCAAGATGAACACATTAGTAAAAGGGACTTTATTTTTAACAATTGCAGCTATATTTTCCAAAGTTCTTGGTAGTGTTTTTCGAATTCCTTTACAAAATATTGCTGGAGATGAAGTGTTAGGGATATTTAGCTTTGTTTATCCCGTTTATATGGTTGCTTTGATTCTTTCGGTTGCAGGCATACCTATTGCGATTTCCAAATTGATTTCTGAAGCTCGTGCAGAGAATAACGAGGACCGTATTTGGTATATATGGTACACCGCTCGAATATTAGCGATCTGTTTCGGACTAATTAGTTTTGGATTTATTTACATTTTGTTAGATCCGATTGCTTATTTACTAGGTGGAGAGTCTACGAAGCTTGCTTTATTAACAGTGTCAGTGACATTACTTGTTGCACCTTACATGGCAGTATATCGTGGTTATTTTCAAGGGTATGAAAATATGACACCAACAGCTACATCACAAGTAATGGAGCAGTTAATACGTGTTGTCTGTATGCTTGGGATTGCTTATTTTTTCGTGTTACAACAATCATCATCCGAATTGATTGCTGGATGGATGATGATAGGTTCTGTGATTGGTGCTTTAGTTTCTCTCATCTACCTGTCGTTGCTTTTCCGCAGGCAAAACAAATTACAACCACTTAGTAAAAGTTTTTCTTTCTCTAGCTTTCTAAGATATAGCAAGTATATATTACGTATATCCATTCCGATTGCTTTTGGTTCAATTACAATGGCCTGTATGAATGTGGTTGATTCCTTAACGGTAAGTTCTGGACTTCGTCAATTCGGAGTAGATCAAGCAATGATTCCTTACGAATATGGGATCTACGGTCGCGGGCTCGCTCTTGTCCAAATAACGACTGTTGTTGCTTCTTCTATTGTCGTACCATTAATTCCTTATATTGCAAATAAATTAAAGCGTAATTCAAAAAATGAAGTATCCCGTTCCCTATCGACTATTTTTTTCTATTCGCAGCTTATTTCTTGGCCAATGGCTATTGGAATGGCGGCTTTAATCATTCCGTTAAATATGAGCTTATTCACGGATACATATGGGAGTGAATTATTAAGCCTTCTCGTGTTTAGTTCAATATTTACATCATTAAGTATATTGAGTACAGGGATATTACAAGCTATTAACGAAGAGAAAAAAGCTGCGATTTATATTTTTTATGGCGTAGGGATTAAGGTAATCCTAAACCTTGTACTAATTCCGTTTATAGGTTTATATGGGGCTGCAGTTTCTACATTAATCGTTTATTTAGGTATAGTTATGCTTAATCTTTCATTGATCCGAAAAAAGATACGTTTTCCTATTTTTCTTCACAAAAGTTTACGAATCTTTGGCGTATCAATCATTACAGGAATTGCCTTGTGGTTGCCGATATCCCAATTTGCAATAGATTCATGGGGTAGATTGCAGGCTATTCTATATGTCGTGATTAGCACTATTATTGGCCTGATTATCTATCTGATATTAGTCATCTTATTTCGGATTATGAGTCGGGGAGAAATACGCAGACTTATTCATCGTATCCAATCACTTTACATAAACAAACTACAAGAATGAGGTTCCTTGGAGGTTATTCACATGAAATTAAATCACGTATTATTTGGCATCGTAATTCTCCTTTTACTCCTTAGTTTACCTAATATATATGAGCGAATACAGGTGGAAAACGGTCAGAATACAGTAGAGACGGTATTGCCAATTGAGGAGTTACAAGAATTAGCTTCTTCTATCGATCAATCACTTGATGAAATGATAGTAGAATTACATGAGTCTGGCTTATCAGCAGTGAGTGTAGAGCCATTAACGATTCAAGACCTTGAAACAGCTGGTCATTTATCTATTTACTCTGATACCTATTTATCGGATTTACTTCGCCTTCAAGGAGAACTCAATAATGACTCACTTACTGAAGGATACTATGTCACTATCCCTGAAAATCAGTACTACACTGATCTCATTGAACGTCAGTTACAGCCAGAAACCATTACCTTATTAGGAACAACATTTTTCCTTATAGAAAACACTGCTGAAATGGATGTGGATTTAGGTTATGAGGCCTCTACATTAGAAACTTTACAGGAGCATGATGTTCCTTATGTGTTACGAGCAGGTAATCAACCGACCGTTGAACAAAACCAAATGATAGTAGAAGAATTATTGAAACAAAACCGTACATTATCCCATGGAATTCTGTTTACGAGAGATGAGGCTATTGGTTACCCGACTGTAGATCACCTTCAAACAATGGCAACGGAACTTCAACAAGCAGGTTATCACTTTTATTTAATTGAATTTGCAGATCAATCTGGTATGCAGACGGTTGCGAGGTCCACTAATTACGATCTTATCCGGTTACACAGTATTTTTCTTGATGATAAACCGATATCCGAAAGTGTCGAGCAAACGATTCGCGCAATAAAAGAAAGACAGATTCGTTCTATTTATTTACATGTTCCGATGGATGTCGATGCAGAAGAAAGCTATGCAGCAACCAAAGACTATTTAGAAGATGTACAGCGAAATTTACCGGATAAATTTGAGTTAGGGTTAGCACAGCCATTTGAAAATATAGATCAATCAAATTGGATGATTTGGATGGTGATAATCGCAAGTGTCATTTGGGGGTATCTAGCAACATCTTGGATTTCAATTCGATGGGGTCGTTTTATCGTCCCGCTTGTAGCTTTCGCTCTTACAATAGGCTATTTATTTACAGATAGACTTTTCCTTTTACAAATGTTGGCGTGGATGATAGCTGTGATTACGCCAGCTTATGCGGTAATTAATACGATGAAGCAACGGCAAAGGTATCTCGAAACAAAATATAAAACGATCAATTGGATTAAATTACTGCTATGCCCAATTGGAATCCTGTTGATTGGCATATTATTGGTTATCGGATTGTTAAATGGAAATGCTTTTACTAGTGGGATGGAATTATTCCGTGGAGTAAAACTCCTACATCTATTACCAATTGGAATCGCGTTTGTCGGTTTGTTTTGGAATGATGTCATTGATAACGGTAAATTGCTCCTTCATAAATTCTTGCATGCAGAAGTAAAGTATTGGCATGTCCTAATTATGTTTATACTTGCTGTCATTGGATTTTATTATATTAGCCGTACTGGCAATGCAGGTTCGGTTAGTCAATTGGAAATTGCAATTCGTACAACACTAGAAGAAATATTATATGTTCGACCTCGTACAAAAGAATTTCTAATTGGGTTTCCATTATTTATCGTTGGATTATACCTTTTAAAGTATTATCCATTAATCAGTAAGGTGCTTCTGACCTTTAGTACAATTGGATTTTTGTCAGTGGTAAATACATTCACACATTTTCATATGCCACTTCATCTATCATTTTTACGTTCTGGTTATAGTTTACTTTTTGGATTTTTAATTGGTTATCTGCTGGTTCTTATTATCCGAGCAATTCGAAGTTATTTACAACAAAGATTTTAAGGAGGCGCTACGATGAACTTGGTTCTGTCAGGATATTATGGATTTGACAATGCTGGAGATGAAGCAATTCTTTTTTCCATTATTACTGCGCTCAGAAAATATCACCCATCAGTACAGATTACTGTATTATCGAATAATCCGGATTACACCGCTTCTGCTTACGATGTCGAAAGTGTTCACCGTCAACAATGGTCTGAGGTGAACAGAGTCATTCGCAACTCAGATGGATTAATTAGTGGTGGAGGGTCATTATTCCAGGATGTAACAAGTAATCGATCCATTCCTTATTATGGCGGAATTATTCACTTAGCGAGATTTCATAACAAACCAGTATGTGTCTATGCACAAGGGATGGGACCAATCCGCAGAAACTGGTGTAAAAAGATGCTAGCATATACAATAAATCGAGTTCAATTTATATCTGTTCGTGATCAAGCATCAAAAGTATTTCTTGAATCTATCGGAGTCCAAAAAGAAATACATGTTGTACCGGACCCTGTACTCGGGTTACCTACTCCTGATATCCGTTATCAGTCAAATAAACAAATTTGTGTTTCTGTTCGTCACTGGAAAAACAATCAAGCGTACCAAACTAAACTTTCTGAGTGTCTTGATCGACTGTCGAATGATGGATATCGAATTGTCTTTCTTCCCATGCACGGAGAGAAAGACGTAGAGGCATCAAAAAATATTCAAATGAATATGATTGCTCCGAGTGAGATTGCTTCAGATGCAAATTCCTTACAAGCTAAATTAGAGGTGCTCTACCACTCAGACTTATTAATAGGTATGCGACTGCATGCAATGATTTTTTCGAGTATTTCTCAAACTCCATTTGTGGCTCTATCCTATGATCCAAAGATTGAAGCATTTGCCGAGCAGGTCAATCAACCCGTTGCAGGGCATGTGGAAAGAGATGATTGGACAGGTGAAAGTCTATATGAAGCAGTGAAGAAGCATCTAGAGCAAAATAATTATAACCAAATGTTAGAGAAAGTGAATGAACTGCGAAAGCAAGCAGAACAAACAGCAATTCATTCGTTGCAACTATTTCAAAAAAACGTTCACGCTTGCTCATGGGATTCTACAAAAAATAAAATTATTTTAAATAAACATGGAGATGGGACATAAGTGTTGCACAAGAAAAGAATAGTTAGGAGTAGCAAAGGATATCGTAGTATACAATAGTAGAACGTTTCTAATAACCAAAATAGCCTTGGAAACCGGGGAATATGGTTAATAGACGGGCTCTATTAACTAAAACTGCTTTAGAAATTCAGAAAAGTCGTTGTTAGACATGCTCTATTAACCAAAATAGCTTTAGATATCCTGAAAAGTCGTTATTAGACATGCTCTATTAACCAAAACTGCTTTAGATATCCTGAATAGTTGTTAATAGACGGGCTCTATTAACCAAAATAACTTTAGATATCAAGAAAAGTTGTTAATAGACGGGCTCTATTAACCAAAACTGCTTTAGATATCCTGAATAGTTGTTAATAGACATGCTCTATTAACTAAAACTGCTTTAGAAATTCAGAAAAGTCGTTGTTAGACATGCTCTATTAACCAAAATAGCTTTAGATATCCTGAAAAGTTGTTAATAGACATATTCTATTAACCAAAATAGCTTTAGATATCCTGAAAAGTCGTTATTAGACATGCTCTATTAACCAAAACTGCTTTAGATATCCTGAATAGTTGTTAATAGACGGGCTCTATTAACCAAAATAACTTTAGATATCAAGAAAAGTTGTTAATAGACGGGCTCTATTAACCAAAACTGCTTTAGATATCCTGAATAGTTGTTAATAGACATGCTCTATTAACTAAAACTGCTTTAGAAATTCAGAAAAGTCGTTGTTAGACATGCTCTATTAACCAAAATAGCTTTAGATATCCTGAAAAGTTGTTAATAGACATATTCTATTAACCAAAATAGCTTTAGATATCCAGAAAAGTCGTTATTAGACATGCTCTAATAACGACTTTAAATATCGCGCAATCTAGTTAATAGATCACCCAACTAATAAAAGATAAAAACCGCCAAGAGAATTGCTACCTGTATATACCCGATTCGATTCAAGGGCCAAGATCCTTTAGGTATGCCCTTGTGGTACGTACATTCAGCTGGGGGAGGAACGATCCCCCCATGAATTTTCACACTTAATAATCTAAGGAAGTTGGCGATTATTTTTTCCAGGGAGACTTTGGTATGTGTCCAAAAGGAATCCAATATAACTTTGTACAATAGTAGACGGCTCTTACTATAGCCCAACTTGCCATAAACACAATTAAAAATATCGCAACTTGAAAGCTATGATATATAACGGGATCTCCGCTAACTGGAACAAGTCGAATTATTTTCAATAGTAATGGATGCACTAAATAAATTCCAAATGATACTGCCCCAATTTCCATCCAAACACTTTTTACCAACGGAGACATTCTCTTGATAATCCAATGGGTAGCTACAAATAAAAGCACACTTGCAAATAATGTGTAGAAAGCCCATGTGAACTCTGCGACATATGCTTGAATGATTGAAGGAAGTTTTTCTTGAATGTCGGATTGATAAAAACCAGTTCTTGTAGAATATATGTAACCAGAATAAGCTACCAAAGATACGACATAGAAGAGAATTAATACACCCTTCCCTTTTTTTACCCACTCCAATGATTTTAATTGTTGATAATAAATACCTAAGAATGCACCAATAAAATAATACGATAAATAGGAGAATGCAATCGAGCCCTTCCATTCAATTTGGAAATAATGCTTGTTTAATATCACCCATATCCACTGCAACACAATTCCAATCCAAAAAGCATTTTTTGCTAAAGTTTTACTTCTTTGGAAAAGTAATAATATGAGTGGAAAAACCAAGTAAAACTGTACACTAATAAAAACAAAATATAAATGTGCATGTGCTTTTCCAGTTGCAAGTTCAATAAAGAAAGTTGTTAGTGCGTCTGCTCCCTGCCAGCCACGATTAACGGTAAAATAGAGAATCGAAAACAACAGATACGGAAGCAAAATATATTTTAATCGTTTCGTGTAGAATCGTTTCAGTAATGCCTTATCCACATGTCGATCATGGTAATTATAAAAAAGAACAAAACTACTTAGCATAATAAATGTTGGTGTACCCAACTTACCGGCCGTATTGAGGACATTATACAATACAAACGAGCCCGAATCCGTAGCTAATTGGGAAACTCCTGTTGAAGTTGTATGTACTAACACTACCGCAAAAATAGCGAATGCTCTAGTCATTTGAATCTCATCGAGACGTTGCCGTTCCTTAGCCATAAAACTCATCCTATCTCATTTCATGATCGTTTGCTTTTCGATTTAACAGTCTGAAACCATTGAATCACTGGTCGATAACGTGTTCCCAGTAATCCGGTCACTTCGATTAGAATTTCTGCCAAGATAAGTACGGCAATTAAAATAATTGCTGCTCCCCACACTGTAGATTTTGTAAAAAGAACGGCTGCTATACTAAACAGAGCAGATAACAAATACAAAATGAGTACGGCTTGTCAATGTGTGAATCCCAATCTTAATATACAATGATGCACATGAAATTTATCTGGAGCCGAGATAGGCTGCTTGTGTATAATTCTTCGGATAATTGCAATCGTTGTATCCAAAATAGGTATCATCAAGATTAGAATGGGTACCATTAATGAAAATACAGTCGCATTTTTATATAGTCCCATCACAGCAAGTACACTTACCATATAACCCAGAAATAACGACCCGGTGTCTCCCATAAATAATTTAGCTGGATGGAAATTAAATACTAGAAATCCTAATGTACTTCCTAGTAAAACGGTAGCGATTAAAGCAATTGTGATATCTCCCATTGTCGTTGCCAGATAAATAATCGTGACTAGCGCGATAGAAGTAATACCTGATGACAAACCATCCAACCCGTCAATTAAATTAATCGCATTTGTAATAGCAATAATCCAAATAATCGTGATGGGGATTGCCCATATTCCAAACTCAATTTTTTCTCCTACTGGAAATGTGATAAATTCGATTCGAATTCCACCTGCGACAGTTATTACTGCTGCAAGAAATTGACCTAATAACTTCCATTTTGCTGCCATTTGAAAACAATCGTCCATCATTCCGGTAAGAATAATCATAACCGCTCCAGCTACCAATGTAATTGGAATCGCATTAGTTGGAACAAATAAAAAAAGACCAATGAAAAAGCTAGCAACAATGGCTAGTCCTCCTAGTCTTGTCATTTGGAGGTCATGCATCTTCCGGTGATTTGGCTGATCCACTGCTCCAATTTTATGAGCTAGTTTCATAGATATTGGTGTAAAAATTAATGTCATCATAAAACAAATGGTCAGTGTAAGAAGCATCGATGTTTGCATGAGTATTTCCTCCTGTGATCTTATCTTTTTAATGCATTGTTTATAGAATTACTGCCTTGTACTTTTCTAATTCATCTGTTGTTGCAAGAATAGATGGATTTTGTTTGATAAAATGCATTTCGTCTTGTTCATTCACTTTCCAAGCAACTAACTGCACATCATTATTTTGACACCATTCAATATGCTTATCTTTTATTCCATCAAAACGGACGGCAAAGTACTCCGCATTAATTCGCTTTAGTTGACGAAAGTGTGATCGTTTGACTCGATTCACTACCGGCCCTAGTTCTAGTTCATTCGATAACTTTCTTAATTTTTTTAGTGCTGCATAATGGAAGGATATAATATAAACTTGATCTACCATATCTAATTCTTCCACTACTTGGAATACTTTTTCTTCAATTCCTTTATATAATTGTGTTTTCTTTAATTCGATAGATACGATAATTCTATCTTTTGCTAATTCAAGTGCTTCTTGTAATGTCGGAATTTGTTCACCTTCCTGGACATTAAATTTTTTTAGTTCCTGTAAAGTATAGTCACGAATTTCTCCAACTCCATTTGTCATTCGATCAATTTTATCATCATGCATCACTACTGGAATGCCATCTTTACTTAAATGAACATCCAATTCCATGTGTGTAAATCCTAAATCTATTGCTGCTTGGAAGGAGGATAATGTGTTCTCTGGATACTTCACTGGATAACCTCTGTGTGCAATACCTCGAATTTGCATGTTTACATTCCCCTTTTCAGTTATAGGATTATCTTACATTTTTAGTGTACCCGATATATGTAAATTTCCAGTTACAACAGAATAAAGTCTCTGTAAATCTTCATTAAGTAAATTTAATATTTTCTGTTAATTTACCTGAACACAAAAACATGAGCATCTACGATATTCGTAAGATGCTCATGTTTATAGTTTACTTATCCGAATAAGCTCCAGATAATACTGATGAGATTTTTAATACCTCCGATAATTTTGCCAATCCAGCCGTTTCCTTTGCCATCATCGTCGTTATCTCCGCCACCATCACCTTTTCCTTGTTTCTTTTCGATAACAATTTCTTCTACGGTTTCTTTACCTGCTAGATCGACGACTTTGAATTCAAAGACATTTTCGCCTTCTTCTAAATCGAGATCTACTTCAATTTTTTCATTGAATTTCTTCTTCCCGTATGGTTCGGACAGTTCGTTCATATACACATGATTTCCATTGACAAATAAATCAATTTGATCGAAGTTGTCTTTCACATGTGCTTTAACGGTTACCGTATCTTTTTTCGTTTCTTTAGGAGCTTTCACGCTTATTTCTGCAGCTTCCGAGTCAACAAAGTAGCGACGTGCAATTTCTGTGTCATTCCCTGCATTATCGACTGCGGTAATTTTACTTGTAAAGTATCCATCTTTATCTTTTGTAATTACTTTAGAGAAGTAATAACGATCTTCTTCCTCGTTATATTCTAATTCAACTTCTTCTCCGTCAATAGTCACTTGAGCAACACCAGATTCATCCGTTACATAGCCGGTAAATTCGACGTCACGAGATCCTATTGCTCCTAAAAACTCTGGTGTTTGAAGACGAAGATCAGGTACCGTTGTATCTGGCACGATTTCCTCTGGCTCCTCTTCTGCTGTATTACCAGCATAGTCTGTCGCAACAATTGTTACAGTTTGATCTTCCCCAAGTTCTTCACTTAATGTATGTTCTGTTTCTCCATTTACATATGGAGTTTCTAGAACAGATTCACCATCGACAAGTACATCCCATGAAGCTACTCCACTTAATTCATCCGTTACATCTACCGTAATTACATTGTCTTCTGGATTAATCGTAGCTGCTAATTCAGGCTCGGTTAAGTCTAGAATAACTGGTAAATCTAACGTTTGACGTTCTGCATCTTCGTAGTCAATTGCTGCATCAACAGATAGATAGTATTGCCCTTCTTCTGCTAATTTACCATTTATCTTACCATCCCATGCTCTTGCAGATGATAGAGAATAGTATGGTGCCCTTCCACCATCGTAGTAATTTTTACGAAGCTCTCGTTCCATGCGGATAGTACGAACAACTTTTCCATCTTCATCACGTACGGTAAACTTGGCGTCTTTCGCATTTCTTAAGAACGATAATACCATTAAGGCATTGTCTTGTGTGCCATCACCATCTGGAGAAAAAGCAATTTTCTCTGGATCAATTTCTCCAGTTGCTAAGTCTTCTCCTAGGAATCCATAACTTCCTTCACCAAGATCTGTTAATACTCCAGTCATTTCATAGAAAGTATCCTCTTCCCATACTGGTGTATCAAAAATTGGAGCTTGATCCCATTCACCTTTAAAACCTACATATGGCACTGATAACTCTGGATTTGTATCCGTTGGGTCTGTTAACGTTACAAACCCTTCTAACCAATATCCATTTGTGTAAATTTCATTTAGATCTGCATCCACTGAGCTTAAATCAATTGTAACTGTAAATGTTTCTTCTCCATTTGCAGGGATTTCAATTGTGCTCGTTGCTTCCCCGTTGATGGTCGCTAGTTCACCTAAATCCGTAGCAGAGAAAAGATTAGGTGCATTGACTAATACTCCTCCACCATCAACTGGAGTATCTGTTTGTACATTTGCATCTACATCATAGCTTACTGCTTCATCTGTTACGTTCTCTGCAGTTAATTCAAAGCTAATTTCATTTTCTGTAATTTCTTTTAAAGCTACTTTAGCTTCGTCTGTTTCTGATTCTGTTACGACTACTGGAGTAGAAAGAGCTGCGTGAAGCTGCATCATTCCTGCACCTTGACGGCGTGGAGAAACATATTCTTCTTCAAATTCTACCTTTTCAGATGTATTCATCATAATATTTTTTGCTTGGTGAACGCGATCAGCATTTTCATAGCCAAACTCTTCGTCCACACGTTGTAATACTAATGCTCCTCCACCTGCAACATGAGGCGCAGCCATAGAAGTTCCACTCATTAATCCATACTCATTATCGTTTAATGTTGATAGAATTTGTCCACCTGGTGCTGTGATTTCTGGTTTGAAATCAAGGTTAGGTGTTAATCCCCAAGATGTAAAATCACTCATTTGGCCTGCACTTGGATTTTCCATTTGAGTAGTTTCACCATTAAATGTAATTGATACTGCTTGTCCATCTTGTAATGCTTGAGCTAAACGATCTCCATCTGATTTCAACATAAATAATTGAGGAATAGTAATCGCTGGCTCTGTTGCCATATTTACAATTCCGTCAGTGTTATTGTAAATAATGACACCTACTGCACCTGCTTGTTGAGCATTTATTGCTTTTTCGGTAAATGCATTTCCCCCGCGCTGGATAAGCGCATATTTACCTTCAACATCAATACTTTCAAAATCCTCTGGCAGCCCAAGCCCAGCGTCTACTAAATCAAATGTCTTCTCATCGACATCATTTGGATGGACATTACCCGCTGATAGGAAACCAGACATACCTTGTTCTCCATCAATCTCGTAATCTATTCCATCTACTTCCATATACGTATTTTCAAAGGATGCTACTTGCAAAGATTCATAGGATACACCCGGAGATCCACTAACTCCATAGTCTGGATTAGAGGTATACGGATGGAAATATCCATCTGCAAATAATGCAGAGTTCCCTGCAGAAATTGACATCAATATCCCGTTATCCACAGCACGAGCAACCGCAATTTGTTCCGGTGATTCTGCATTTACAAATCCAGCTGGTGATCCAAGACTCATATTTAATGCATCTGCTCCTAATTTAATTGCATCATCAATTGCTTTAATGTAAATATCTCCATAAGTCGATTGCATTTCTGGATCATTACCAAATACTTTTAGTGCGAGTAATTGCGCTTCAGGAGCAATCCCTTTTATTCCGCCATTTTCTTCATCGCCATTCGCACCAACGGTTCCAGCTACGTGCATGCCATGATAGTTCGCACCTGCATGGATTTCACGAATTTCATCATTTTCATCCATATAGTTGTAACCATACGGAACTTTTTCCGTGTAGAATTGTCCTGGTAAATCCTCTTCATTAATTTGTTGGTTAACAAATTCTTCCGATAGTGCGGCTTCATTACCTTCACTTAGAATCATATCTTGGTGAGAAGGATCGATTCCAGTATCGATAATCCCGACTACAAATCCTTCTCCTTTATAACCATAGTCGCGCCATGCCTGCTGCGCTTCTACTAATTCTTTACTATATTTCATATCTGGTTCTACTTCTGGACGTTCATACTCATTGACGATATGTACTGTTTTTACGCCTTTGAGTTCTTCAATTTGCTCAATGTCCTTTTGTTTTACCTCCACACTGAAGCCGTTAACTACAGTCGTAAATTCTTGTAGAACTTTAGTGTCTAATTTTTTCGCTTCCATTTCTTTTTTTACTTCTTGTTGTTGTGCCTTCGCGTTCTTTTCTAATTGCTGCTTCTCTGTTTCTTCAAGTGTTTTGTACGTCATTCCACGTTTTGTGGCGATTTCAATAGGAGCCTCTTCCTCCATTTCCACAACCACACGTACTTCTTGTTCTGGATCTTCCGTGCCAGTCAGTTCACCCGAAAGGTTTCCCTTTGTTAAATTTTGTCCAGACAGCGATTGAATTGCCGCTGCGCTCGACATAGCAAAATTGGAAAAAATAAGTAGAAATGCTAAAAATAATATTCCGACTTTTTTCCGCATGCTTCTCCCCCTCTACCAAAAATGTAGTATATCTGATACATTCGCCTCTATTTCACTAATTTCAAGAGACTTAATATTCAGATATATTAATCATATAGCAATTATTTCACAGGCAACAGGGGACAAAGTCATAGTACTTTTATATCGAATTTTTCAGATAATAGAATTGCTAAAAGGTCAAAATAGACTAGCTATTTATAACAATAACTAGTCTACTCCGCTTTTACTATTAATTATTGGTCCCAAAATAAGAACATTGACTTCTTTGTCGAAATTTCTATTTGTATGTTATCGTGTAGAAATATTTACTAGTACAATTCTTTTAGAATACTACTAACGAAGTGTTTAATGGTATTGCAGTAATCGTTTCTGACTACCAAGCTCGAATGATAGTTCTAATTTACAATTAAATGAGTGACCGGTTTTTCTCTTCACTCTATTATGGGCGCTCATCCACTCTTTGACTGACCACTTTTTCTCTTCACTCTCTATTATGGGCGCTCATCCACTCTTTGACTGACCGCTTTTTCTCTTCACTCTCTATTGCAGTCACTGATACATATCGAACCACTTGATATTAGAACATTCAAATTCATTCCTATATATAAAAACCAAACTACGCTCTAATCAATTGAATCCGAGAGTAGTTTGGTTTTTATACCATCATATATTCACTTCCAAAGAGGATACACTAGTTATCGCGACCGCCTTCGAAATATTCCCAGTACCTTTTGCTTCAACTTTCTTAACGCTGTTACAACTGGACGTTTTCCTCCTAGCACTAAGCCTGCTAATTCTGCAAAAATGTGGAGTAATACGAGTAGTATAACTGTACAAACTAGCGACAGAATCACACTTGTTTCTGAAAACAAAATGCCTATAAAGCCAAATAATATACTAAATATATAGATGATAATAACCGTTTTCCGATGACTATATCCTGCATCAATTAATTGGTAGTGAATATGCCTGCGGTCAGCAGCCATGATACTTTCTTTATTATATAATCTGCGAATAATAGCAACTACCGTATCAAAGATCGGAACAGCCAAAATAACAATTGGAATAATAAAGCTAAAGAAAGTAATATTCTTAAATAAACCCAATACGGATATCACAGCCATAATATAACCGAGTAAATTTGACCCTGTGTCCCCCATGTAGATTTTAGCAGGGTAAAAATTATGGTAAAGGAACCCGATATTTGCGCCAATAAACGTAACACAAAGATAAGCAACCATGACTTGCATATCAACTATCGCCATTGCGAATATGCTTGTCATTGCGATGGTTGTCACACCGGTAGCCAGTCCATCCAATCCATCAATAAGGTTAATCGCATTTGTAATTCCAATAATCCAAAAGAATGTAAGAACCGGACCTAAATATCCTAACTCTATCATCCCAATAAATGGAATAGTCACTCTTTCAATAATTAGTCCAGCGTAAATTAACAGCCCTGCTGCAACAATTTGCCCGGTTAATTTCATATATGGTTTGAGTGTATACTTATCATCTAACGCACCTGTTAACAATATAATTAGTGATCCAATCAGAATTTCATTCATATAGATGTGATACGGTTGAAGATAAATCATTCCTATAAAAGCACCTATAAATATAGCTAATCCACCAAGTCGTGGAGTTATTTCTTTATGTATTTTCCGACTACTTGGTGCATCCATCACACCAATTTTAATTGCAAATCTACGGACGGGAAACGTGACGAGTAAAGTTGCTACCAATGAGATTGTAAAAGCAATAAATAAATCTACATAGTTAAACATAATATTCTCCTATTTTAATCGTGATGTGGAATCTAAGTTGGCTATTTCTACATTTTTCCTATATTTTGTCTATAATTGTCTTAAATTATATCGAACATGCCATACTTTTAGCAAACTTTTCTCTGAATAATTCATGCATCTTTTGCCGTAGTATGCTAAGATTAAACGGAATTTTGAATTATTCGAATAGAAAGGAGGATATAATATGATACCTTACATATTTGTCGCAGCTGCTGCTATCGCTGCATTAGGGATTATCAGTGCATACAAAAAAGCTCATAATGCCATTTTAGAAGGACAGAATGATACTGCAAAAATACAAAGTAAATTCTTTTTACATGTGGCTATTATCGAAGCTTTACCTATTATTTTAGTTATAATTGGTTTCATGTTTGCAGAAGGACAGACTTTTACCATGCAGGATATTTATATTCCGTTAGCAATCATTATTGGTCTTTTTATTTTTAATGCTTTTATTGTCTTTTCTCAAATATCTCAAGTTAAACACTTGCGTCAATCAAAACAAATTGATGAACCGACCTTAAATGCAGCTAGAGGTATATCGTTCATTGCAATTGCTGTTAGCAATGCCGTTCCGATTATTAGCTTGGTTTTCACTTTAATGATTACTAGCTAAACTATAAAGAACCGTGTACATAACTTTCAGTGGGACTTCTTAATGCCCACTGAAATTCCCTCATACGATTCCGCTATCTATACATATCCCTCTCAATCATCCGAACATTTTTCAATTTATCTCAACATAACCGGTATTGCTTTTCATATAATCAAAGCTTGCATATAATAGGTATGATCATAGCGTTTTAGCAAATGACATATATAATCTTTAGACATCGAAGTGAGTGATGATGAATGAATGAAAGTATAATTTCCGTAGAAAAAATATGCCTCATCGCAGGAAAAATAATGCTAATTAGTGGTGCAGAGACGCATCGTGTAGAAGATACGATGAATCGAATTGCTCGTGCATATGGTATTACCAATCCACAAAGCTATGCAACTCCAACAGGAATTAATTTTTCGATTGATTTAGCGACGACGACAAATTTTTTACGTATCACAAGTCGTTCAACTGATTTACATAAAATTGCAGAAGTAAATCATGTATCAAGACAAATTGTAGAAGGAACTATATCCAAACAAGAGGCTTACAGTAAGCTTCAACATATAGAAAAGAATAAGTTAACTTTCTCTCCAACTATTCAAATTATTGCTGCCATGCTGGTTAGTGGTGGATTTACAATGATGTTTGGTGGTTCCTGGCAAGACTTTATCCCAGCACTTTTCGCTGGTGGGATAGGGTATGCAGGAATGTTAGCTTTTGAAAAACTTGTAGAAATTCGGTTTCTGGCTGAGTTTTTTGGCGGGTTTGTTATTGGCTTATCTTCATTTTTATTTCTTTGGCTTGGACTCGGGGAAACGATTGATAGTGTGATTATTGGTGCAGTGATGCCTCTCGTGCCTGGACTACATATTACGAATGCAATCCGTGATTTAATGGCAGGACATCTCGTTTCCGGTGTATCAAAAGGGATGGAAGCACTGTTAACCTCGTTTGCAATTGGTGCTGGTGTAGCTATCATGTATGCATTTTTATAGAGAATGGTTGCGAAGAAATTGAGGAACAAAGGGAAAACCTCCTTCAGTGGGAATTTTCGACTTCTCCTCAATTAGCCTCATTATCTTGTTACATGCGAGATAAATAAATGAAATGGAAAGGAGAATAAAAGTTGCTAACACAAATAGTCATGAGTTTTATTGCTGCTGCTGGCTTTGGCATTTTATTTAATGCTCCTCGCAGCGCATTGATTCAATGTGGAACCATTGGTATGCTCGGATGGATTCTCTATTATTCTTTGGTTCAGCAGGGAATGGACGTTGTGCCTGCCACAACGTTTGCAGCAATGCTCGTTGCCATATTAAGCCATCTATGTGCCCGATTCTTTCAAAAACCGATTATTGTTTTTACCGTTTCAGGAATCATTCCACTTGTTCCTGGAGGTATTGCTTATAATGCGATGCGCCATTTTGTAGAAAATGATTATAATACAGCCGTACAATTGTCTGCGCAGGTTATGTTATTAGCGGGAGGAATCGCTATTGGGTTAATGTTTTCTGAGGTGTTGAATCAAATTTTGAAGAAAATCATCAAGGTACAACGCGTGTAAATACATTCTTAAAGTTAAGATTTGCTAGTCCGAATGTTTGGTATGTGTTTATCTTTTGGATTATAATGTGAAATGTCTTACAATGGAAATAAATTTGAAAAAGAATTGAGGAAATTAACGATGGAACAAACTATACAGCCAAGAGCAGTTATTGTAATCTTCGGAGCAACTGGAGATTTAGCCAAACGTAAACTATTCCCTTCCATTTATCGTTTATACCGAAGCGGAAAATTAGATGAGCATTTTGCAGTTATTGGTTTAGCACGTCGTCCTTGGACAGATGAAGTACTTAGAGAAAATGTGGAAACTTCCATTCAAGATGCTCTATCTCCGGATGAGGATTTATCCGAATTTATTTCCCATTTCTATTATAAATCGTTTGATGTGACTGAAAAAGAATCTTATCAAGGGCTAGACGAAATGATCCAAAACCTAGAAGGTCAATACAAGACAGAAGGAAACCGGCTATTTTATTTAGCAATGGCTCCCGATTTCTTTGGTGCTATCGCAAATCAACTTAGTGATTATGGATTAAAAGATACGGATGGTTGGACCAGACTTGTAATTGAGAAGCCATTTGGTCATGATTTACCTTCTGCTAAAAAGTTAAATCATGAATTACAAGCAGCTTTTCGCGAAGATCAAATTTATCGTATTGACCATTATCTTGGTAAAGAAATGGTGCAAAATATTGAAGTTATCCGTTTTGCGAACGGCATTTTTGAACATTTGTGGAATAATCGATTTATTTCAAACATCCAAATCACAAGTAGTGAAACCCTTGGTGTAGAGGAACGTGCACGTTATTATGATACATCTGGCGCTACACGAGATATGGTTCAAAATCACATGCTTCAAATGGTTGCATTACTTGCGATGGAACCTCCAATCAGTTTAACCACGGAGGAAGTTCGCTCCGAAAAGATTAAAGTATTGCGCGCCTTAAGAACAATGGATTCAAATGAAGTAGATGACTATTTCATTCGCGGTCAATATGGTGCTGGTACAGTCAAGGGTCAACCTGTTATTCGCTATCAAGATGAGGATGAACAGCTAGAAAATTCCCAAACAGAAACATTTGTAGCTGGCAAACTTTTAATCGACAATTATCGTTGGGCAGGCGTTCCTTTTTATATTCGAACAGGAAAGCGTATGACTGAAAAATCAACGAAAATCGTAATTGAATTTAAAGATATTCCAATGAATCTTTATTATAAAAAAGATGAGCAAAAGAATCCAAATCTATTGGTTATTAATATTCAACCAAACGAAGGTATTACGCTTTGCTTGAATGCACGTAAATCTGGTGAAGGTGCACTAGCAGAGCCGATTCAATTAGCTTATCATCAAAATGCTGTATCTGGTATTAATACACCAGAAGCATATGAAAAATTAATTTACGATAGCATGCTTGGCGACGCAACTAACTTTACCCATTGGGATGAAGTTGCTTTGTCTTGGCAATTTGTCGATAAGATTTTGGCAAACTGGTCTGAAAATCAACCAGAATTTCCAAACTATTCTTCTGGATCAATGGGGCCAGATGCATCCGATGAGTTATTGAAAAAAGATGGTTTTCACTGGTGGCCAATTTAAAAGGCTTAATGTAAGAACAACAATTTTTGAAGTCGTACCATTCACGAACCACATTAAAAAAGGGTATTGTTATTTATAGACTTTACAGGGATTCTCCCTACTTTCTATAAAAACAATACCTTTTTATTATTATTGATAAATTATGTTTTCATCATCATTTTTATCGGATTGCATACCTGAAATGATTAACACTATAGCTGAAATCCAGTGCATGACCATTCCAACTATTGGAATCCAAGCGATAACACTCGTAATAATACCAATCACACTTCCGGCAATCCAACGTCCATCACGTTTTGCTAATATAAGCGTTAATATGTGAAGTAATAGCATGACGAATAAAGGCGTCCACGCATTAGAAAAAATATAAATTCCACCGATAAAGGGAATACCTAACAAAGCTTCCGCCACCCCGGTTACCCATTGCATAATTCTAGAGATTGACATATTTTATCCCCCCTTTAAAGTTATATTTTCTTTTAAAAGTATCATACCCGGTTTATTGACAAATCATGTCTAATTCTGGTGAATTCCATTCTAAGAAAGAGCGAATTATTTAGCGTAAATCTACACTTTAATACATTGCATTTATCTTACCAAGCTAGGCTACGATTCTCGATTCCGGGAACATAAATTCCTCTTATCTTACCATCCTAAGATGCATTCCCTGATTCTGGGAACATAAATTAACCTAATTAACATTAGACGAACTTCTAACGCATATCATCCCACGAAACCCCAAAAAAATACCGTATGAGTGAGGTAGCGATCGCCCTGTAAGTAAGATTTATCCTACCTACTTATACGACATCCTCATCCCATACGGTTTCATATTACTTATTTATTTTATGCTTCTTTCTTTTTTCCTCTAAATTTAACTGTTATATTATCAAATATTAAATAGATAACAGGAACGAAGAATAAGGTAAAGAAACTGGATACAGTAAGCCCAAATATAATTGTAACTGCGAGTGGTCGTTGTAACTCGGCTCCTTCTCCAATTCCTAATCCTAATGGAACCATTGCTAAAATGGTTGTTAAGGTCGTCATTAGAATTGGTCGTAGTCGAGATCTCCCAGCTTCGATTATTGCTTCTAAGCGATCTGTTCCTCTTCTGCGTAAAATATTTATATAATCGACGAGTACGATTGAATTGTTCACCACTATACCAGCGAGCATGATTATACCAATAAACGCTGGAATGCTTAATGACAATCCTGTCACCCAAAGCCCGCCGATAACTCCAATAACGGTTGTAGGTAAAGCAAACATGATGATAAATGGCTGTAATAGATTTTCAAATTGGATTGCCATTACTGCATACACTAAGAATATGGAGAATACTAACGCAATCGCTAATTCTGTAAATGCTTCTTCCATATCTGCAGCTTGGCCTCCAATTGAATAGCTATATCCCTCTGGAAAATGCATATTACTTAATGTTGCTTCTACATCAGCAACAACACTTCCTAGATCTCGATCTACAATATCGGAAGTGACATTCATTTGTGGTTGTTGATTTTCTCTTAATAATGATTCTGGACCTTGTACTTGTTCTAATTCAACCAATTCATCCAATGGAACTTCCGCACCAGTTGGTGATTGAATAGTCATATCTTGTAAGTCATTTATGGTGCTTCGTTCTTCATCAGGATATACAAGGGTTACATCCATTTCTTGCCCATCTTCACGGTATTGCGTAACGACTTGTCCAGAGAACTTCATTTGAATTTGGCTGCTTACTTGGTCTGAGGTAAGACCATAGCTACTTGCAACTGCATCATCTACTGTAATTGTCATTTGTGGTATACCTTCTGAAGCAGCAGTAGATGCATTAAATACACCATCAATTTGGTTGATTTCCTGAAGAACTTCTTCGGATAGATCTGTTAACACTTCATGTTCTTGTCCATTTAGTTGGATCGTAATCGGGTCTCCCATTTGCATACCGCCATCCATTGCACTTGCTACAATATCGGCACCAGCAATATGTTGTAACTCTTCATCAAGTTCTTGAACAATTTGTGTGGTCGTTTGATCACGTTCTGAAGCCGGGATCATTTGAATCGTATACGAAGCCTGATTCCCAGATCCAAAACCTGTAGCTCCGACAGTGACATAGCTTGTTTCTACAACTTCATCATACTCACTTAGAATTTCGTTTACTTGATCAGAAATAGTTTGTGTATAAGCAAGACTACTACCTGGAGCAGTCTCAACCGTAATTTGCGCCTGCCCTTGATCGGAAGACGGCATAAATTCGGCACCCATACGTGGGATTAATGCAAGACTTCCTGCTATCGCAAGAATTACTAAGAGTACTGTCGTTTTTCTAAACTTCAATGCTCGACTTAAGCCACCACTATAAAGATTTCGCAGCCAATCGAGAAAACGATCGAACCAATACCTTCTTCCCTTGTCCTCCATTGTCTTCGATAACAGTTTAGAAGACAGCATCGGTACTAATGTAATGGCAACAACAAGTGATGCAATTAACGAGAATGCTACTGCTAGTGCTAATGGAGCGAATAAATCCGCAGATAATCCTTGTACAAATATAATTGGTAAAAAGACAACCAATGTAGTTGTTGTAGAAGCAATAACTGCTGGTGCCAATTCAGATGCACCTTTTGTTGCAGCATCGAATAGATTGTATCCCCGTCTCTTATATGAATAAATATTTTCTAAGATAATGATCGAACTATCTACCATCATCCCAATCCCAAGTGCTAATCCACCTAAAGTTAAGACGTTTAATGTTTGTCCTGTGAAATACATTAATGCGAATGTAGATATAAGCGCAATTGGAATCGATAAACCGATAACGATTGTAGCTCGGAAGCTTTTCAAGAATAATAATAGAATGAGAAAAGCAATTGCTCCACCGATTAAAATATTATTTACTACAGAGTCAATCGACATTTCAATAAAATCAGATGTATCAATTACTGTTTTTAAGTTTGCTCCTTCTGGAAGATTTCCCATAAGATCTTCCATAGATGACTCAATATTCTCCGCTACTTCTACAGTATTTGCATCGGTTTGTTTCATTACCGATAATACGATAGCCGATTCTCCATCCACTAATGTATCGGAGCTTCTATCTTTAAAATCATCATTTACTGTCGCTACATCCGATACTTGAATAACACTACCAGCTTCTGTTTGAATTCTTGTTTCTTCAATATCATTTAACGATTCGAATTGTCCTGTTACTCGTAATTGTAGGTCTTTATCCCCTTGTTCTACTGTTCCAACAGAACTAGAATTATTGGACTCTGAGATGGCTTGCATGACCGATTGGGAAGTAATTCCATACTGTTTCATACGCGCTTCATCTAGTTCAACCTGAATTTCTCTTTCCAGGCCGCCTTCAACCGAGACAGAAGCAACACCTTCTTGCCTTTCAAAATAAGGTACAATTTGTTCGTTGGCTATTTCGGTTAATTCAGCTGTATCTCCACCAGTTAGTCCTAAATAAACCACTGGCATAGCTTCAGGACTAAAACGGAGAATATTCGGTTCACCGGCCTGATCCGGTAACATGCCTTTTACTTGATCCACTTGCTCTCGAACATCTAATAAGGCTTGATCTAAATCGGTGCCATTTTGAAACATCATCATTACCATCGATGAGCCTGATTGAGACTGAGACTGTACAGTATCAATTCCCTCTACGGAACTTACAGATGATTCAATGGGTCTACTAATTAAATTCTCGACATCTTCAGGAGCAGCATCTTGATAACTCGTTGCGACAACAGCTACTGGTAAATCAATTTCAGGAAAAAGATCTACGCTTAAGTTTCTCAATGAGACGACGCCTAAAGCAATGATTGCCAAAACAACCATAATCACTCCAATTGGTCGTTTTACGGATGTATTTACAAGCTTCAAGATCTATTCCCCTTTCACTACTTCTACAGAATCTCCATCCTGTATGGTTAATTGACCAGATGTAACGATTTCATCTCCTGGTTCTAATTCACCTTCAACCGCTGTTTTTTCGGATTGCATTTCATTCACGGTTACTTTTTTTCTTTCTACTTGATTATCTACTACGATATAAACATAAGATTCATTATTTATTTCTACTACTGATGCAGTAGGAACAAGCAATGAATCAGAAACAACTGTCTCTGGAATGGCTAAAGTTGCCACGGTACCAGTCAGTATATCTTGTTCTTGTTCATCATCGATTGTAGCTACCACTGGATATAGCCCAGTATCATCTGGCATGGAATCAATTTGCTTAATAGTTGCTTCAAACTCATTTCCATTGATCGTAGATGTAAATGTATCATCTTTATTTATTAATTCTAAAAATCTCGCAGTTGCAGTAAATTGCAACTTCCAAGATGAGGTATCTGCGATTATCGCAAATGGTTCTTCCGGATTTATCATGTCACCTTCATCAGCTTGGATTTGCATTAATTCCCCATCTGAAGGAGCATAGATTGTTTGCGTACCAGCAGGAGTTGTCACAGTTGCGATCGTGTCGTCTTCCTCTACATTCGCTCCATTTTCCACATCCAGCGTTTCAACTTCACCTGGTTGTTCTATTGTTATCGGTGTTGTTTTATTGGGCTCTACTCTCCCGGAAATAGTTCGATCAATGTTTAAATTCCCTTCTTCAACCTCTGCAGTTTCCACTGATACAATTCGATCCTCTTCTTCTTGATTATCGCTCTCTTCTTCTTCAGAGCATGCTACTAGTATGAATACCAAAAAGATAACTCCTAAAAATAGTATTGCTTTCCTCATGTTATTCTCCTTTCAATTCCCGCTTTTTTTATCTAAAAAATGAATCAATTATCCCATTCAATTCTAAGTCTATTCTGATAGTTTGGATACTCTTTCAGTATACCGACCAAGACTAGACCTCGCAAATTCAACGGCTGGTTAACGACAATTTAGTTTCAAGTTTCAGTTAATGCCTTAATCATGCAAATACGTCTATAGTTTTCGACAATTTCTGAGTATTCTCGAGTATTTGCTTAAGAATATATAGTATTTGTGGTTCTTTATGCTCTAGATAGTAATTACTTATATATATCACGAGATATCGTGTTTTAAGCGATTTGAGTCAATTTTAACAATTCGATACAATAAATGAATGTAAACGCAATGACTTATCAAGTGGTATAAACCCCCTCCAGATCAAAGTTTGAATAATTTCCTTATTGGATTCTTCTTACATATTTCAAACGTAACTCAGATACGTTTGCGATATATTATTTCACTATTAACACATTTCATTCTTTTCGAATAAAAATGCTGATCAACATTTTCAGCAATATATACGAACTGACGAAGTAATGAAGAACTACCAATTCTTCTTTATAGTGATATGAACGAAGGAAAGATTACATCAGAGTCAGTTAGGTCTAGAGATGGCTATTCATAAAGTCTAGCTAATTTTTATACGTTTACTAAAAAATAATTAGAAGGGGACATAGTATAATGAAAAAAACGATTTTATTACTTATGGCTGCTGTTGTACTAGTACTTTCTGCGTGCGGCAATGCTTCAGGCGACAGTGAAATCGACACTATCGTGTTAGCTGATGCAGGTTGGGATAGTATTAAAGTGCATAACAGTATTGCACAAAGAATTATCGAAGAAGGATATGACTACAATACAGATGTTACATCTGGTTCAACAGCTGCGACCGTACAAGGTTTACGTGATGGAGATATCCATGTATACACGGAAGTTTGGACGGATAATATTAAAGAATTGTATGAGGAGTCCATTGAGTCTGGTGATATCGAACAACTTTCTGTAAACTTTGATGATAATGTACAAGGACTTTATGTACCTTCTTATGTAATCGAAGGTGATCCAGAAAGAGGAATTGAACCACTTGCTCCTGAACTTGAAACAGTGGAAGATTTGAAAAAATATCCTGAGGTTTTCCAAGACCCGGAAGATCCCTCCAAAGGTCGTCTAATTAATGCTCCAAGTGGTTGGGCAGTAGAACAAGCGATTAATGAAAAATTCGAAACATATGGTTTAGGAGAGACATTCAATAACTTTGGACCTGGTTCTGATGCTGCAATCATTGCAGATTTAGCAAGTGCTTATGAAGCAGGGGAAGGTTGGGTTGGTTACTATTGGTCTCCGACTGCAATTACTGCAAAATATGATTTAACGCTATTAAAAGAAGATCCGTATGATGAAGAGCAATGGAACGAAGATAAAAGTACAGAATTCCCTCCAAATGATGTAGTGGTAGCTGTTCATAAAGATTTTCCTGAACAAGCTCCGGAGGTAACGGAATTCTTGAAGAACTATGAAACAAGCAGTGCATTAACAGAAGAAGCATTAAATTATATGGAAGAAAACGGTGCTTCACCTGAGGAAGCAGCTGAATGGTGGATGAAAGAACATGAAGATGTATGGACAAGCTGGGTTCCTGAAGATGTAGCGACAGCCGTACAAGAATCATTACAATAATTAAACTGGAGCAGCTTGCCACTTGGTTGGCTGCTCTTTCTATTTAAAAATATCTTTTAACGATGAAAGAGAGGTGTAGAACTGCTTGTAGCAGTATCGACGCTTATGGGTATATTTCCTGATATAGAGTTTGAAGCTGGTAAGTATGTAGATCAAGCCGTTAGTTTTATTGATACTACATTTGAAGCTTTTTTTGATTTTATTTTCTTTATCGCATCTCGTTCGATTAATCTCATGACAGATGGATTAATGTTTTTACCTTGGTGGTTATTCATCATTATTATTATTGGACTAGGATGGTACTTTAAATCGGCATTTTCGGGAATTCTTTATGGTGCATTTATTTTTATCATCGGCACTTTTGGATTATGGGAGGATATGATGATTACCATCTCGATTATTCTCACCGCAGTAATTATTTGTTTAATTATCGGAATTCCAATTGGTGTAGCAATGTCATTTAGTAGACTATTCTCGACTATTGCCCGTCCTGTGCTTGATGCAATGCAGACAATGCCAAGCTTTGTCTACCTTATTCCAGCAATTTTCTTCTTTGGCTTAGGTAATGTTTCTGCCATTTTTGCGACGCTGATTTATGCATTACCTCCGGTTATTCGTTTAACGGAACTTGCCATTCGTGGAGTAGACAAAGAGATTATCGAATCTGCACATTCATTTGGTTCATCAAAATGGCAAACATTGAAAAAAGTTCAATTACCACAGGCAACACCTACCATTATGGCAGGTGTGAACCAAACCACAATGATGGCTTTATCGATGGTTGTTATTGCATCGATGGTTGGTGCTTCTGGTTTAGGTGAACAAGTACTTGTATCGATTAACCGTATTGATATCGCTCTAGGATTTGAAGCAGGTATTAGTATCGTATTTTTAGCCGTAATCATTGACCGTATTACGAACGGCATTGCACAAAAATTTCAAAGACAGGGTGATAGAGCATGACAACCCATATTAAAGTAGAAAATGTATCGAAAATATTTGGACAAAAACCTAAATCTGTTATTCCAATGGTTAAAGAAGGAATGTCAAAAGCAGAAATACTAAAGAAAACCAATCATACCGTTGGTGTGTACAATGCGTCTTTTGAAATTAAAAAAGGAGAAGTCTTTGTTATTATGGGGCTTTCTGGAAGTGGAAAATCAACATTGATCCGCTGTTTTAACCTTCTAAATAAACCAACGGATGGCTCGATTTTCATTGATGATGAGGACATCACCAAACATAACAAAGATCAATTAAAGAAAGTCCGCCAAGAAAAAGTAGCGATGGTATTCCAGCATTTTGGCTTATTTAATCATCGTACCATTTTAGCAAATGTCGAATATGGATTGGAAATACGTAATTTCTCAAAAGAAGAACGCAGAGAAATTGCATTAAAAAATATTGAAACGGTTGGATTAAAAGGATACGAGGATAAATATCCAGATGAATTATCTGGTGGTATGCAACAACGTGTCGGACTAGCTAGGGCATTAACTAATGATCCTGATATCCTTCTTATGGACGAACCATTTAGTGCACTCGATCCACTTATTCGCCGTGAAATGCAATTAGAGCTTCTAGATATCCAAGAACGTTTGCAAAAAACAATTATTTTCATTACACATGATGTTAATGAGGCATTCAAAATTGGAGATCGCGTAGCTGTAATGAAAGACGGACATGTGGAACAGGTTGGAACACCGGAAGAAATCATCGCTACTCCAGCAAATGATTATATTTCTGAGTTTATTAAGGATATCGACCGCTCCAAGGTGTTCCAAGCTTCTCATATTATGACGAAGCCAAACGCACTTGTTTCTATGAAAGACGGCTTAAATGTTGCCGTTCGTGAAATGAAAGAAAATGGAATCTCCAGTGTATTTGTTGTTGAACGAGGCAGGCATATTAAAGGTATTGTCACCATCGATGATGCAATCAAAGGAATTAAAGAGCAAAAATCATTAGAAGATATTGTTCGTACAGATATAACGATTGTAAAAGAAGATGAATATATCAATGATTTAATTCCTAAAGCATTGGAGTCCATGTTCCCACTAGCAGTAGTCAATGAAGAGAATAAACTTATTGGTTATATTCTTCGTGTTCATGTACTCTCAGGATTAACTTCCGATGATGTGGATGAAAGTGATGAATATCACGGCTAACAATTACTGCGCTTTAGGATTTCTTAGATATCCCACCACATAATTTTACAATTTTTGTGTAATAAGAAAAGAAGCTTGTAGAGTTCTAATACGCGCTCTACAAGCTTCTTCTTTTATTGTTGATCTTGTTCGTCTTGCATTTCGCCATCTTCAGGTTGAATATCTTCTAATCCACCATTTTCACCGGTATCATCACCATTTGGCTCATCCATACCGCCTTGATCAGATGGTACTTCTTCTTCAATAGGGTCTTGGTTATCAGTAGGCTGTTCATTATCTGTATTTCCACAAGCAGTGATTAATGATAATGCTAACGCTGCTGTACCAAACTGCATAAGAAATTTCTTCATAGGTATTTTTCCTCCTTTAGTAATCACTTTCGTGATTAGATTAACCAAAGATAGGAAAAAAATACATTATCTCAAAAAAATCTTATTAATACGTTTCAACATCTAGTAAATATTATTTGATTGCGAAAGTGATTTCAGCTTCGCATGCAACTTCACCGTCTACTGTCGCTATTCCTTTCCCTTTACCAATTGGGCCCTTCATTCGTATAATTTCTACTTGTAAATTTAGTTGGTCACCTGGTTTAACTTGACGTTTAAAACGGCATTTATCTACACCTGCAAGAAAGCCAATTTTTCCTCTATTTGCTTCTATATTCAAAACAGCTATCGCTCCGGTTTGCGCCAATGCCTCCAAAATTAACACACCTGGCATCACAGGATACTCTGGAAAATGTCCTTGGAAAAATGGTTCATTTACCGATACATTTTTTATTGCAGTGACTTTTTCGCCTTCTTGTATTTCCACCACTTTATCCACTAATAGAAATGGGTAACGATGTGGGATTATTTCTTTGATTTGTTCTACGTCCATCATTATTCGACTCCTTTTATGTAACATTTATCCCTATTATAGCGAATATAAATAGGGAAAGAAATACTTGTATATGTTTTGAATTAATGTAAAGTTGGGTAAATACTTAGTACAATCGTTAGATCGAAAGGGTGGATAAACTTATGTCAGAACAAAATCAACAAATTAAATTAGCAAAACGTCCAGAAGGAACGCCTACAAAGGAACATTTCGATATTGTGGATATACCGATAAATGATCCAAACGATGGCGAAGTTCTTATTAAAACTGTTTATCTTTCTGTTGATCCTTATATGCGTGGTCGAATGAGTGCTGGAAAATCATATGTAAAACCATTTGAAGTAGATAAACCTATCAATGGTACGATTGTTGGCGAAGTAGTAACTTCTAAATCAGACTCATTTTCTAAAGGAGATTTTGTCCGCGGAATGTTCCCTTGGCAACGATATAATGTAGTTTCAGCGTCACACGTTGAAAAAATTGATCCATCTATCGCACCCTTAACTGCATACTTAAGTGTGCTAGGAATGACTGGTCTCACAGCTTATTTTGGTTTGTTAGACATTGGACAGCCTAAAGAAGGAGAGACTGTAGTCGTATCCGCAGCCGCTGGTGCAGTGGGTTCTGCGGTTGGTCAAATCGCCAAAATTAAAGGTGCTAAGGTTGTAGGAATTGCAGGTACAGATGAAAAAATAGATTATTTAGAGAGTCAATTAGGGTTTGATAAAGCAGTCAATTATAAAGCAGCAAACTTTAAACAACAACTAAAAGAAGCTTGCCCAAACGGCGTTGATGTCTATTTTGATAATGTGGGAGGAACAGTAACAGACAACGTTTTAAGCCTTTTAAACGATTTCGCTCGTGTTCCTTTATGTGGAGCGATATCCACGTACAATCTGAAGCCAGGTGAAGACCATGGACCAAGTATATTACCGAAGATCCTTAAAACGCGCACAACCATAAAAGGATTTATCGTAAGTGATTATCAAGAACAATTTCCTGAAGCAATCAAAGATTTGGCAAACTGGATTGCTGAAGATAAATTACAGTATGAAGTAACGACCATAGATGGATTTGAAAATACACCTACTGCATTTTTAAACTTATTTGAAGGAAAAAACAAAGGGAAACAACTAGTAAAAGTAAGCGAAGCTTCCTCTTAAATTAAGATGCTAAAAATGTCCGAACTAACGAAATAACTAGTTCGGACATTTTTGCCCTGATATATTTTTAAATAGCGGTTTGCTCTATGCGGGCTATTGCGCATTCCACTAATATAGTTACTCCTAATACGAATGAAGACTCATCCATATCGAAGACAGGTGTATGCAAATCACGCGAGTATTCTTCGTCTAATGCACACCCAAGAAAAAACATTGTAGCTGGAAGTTTCTGTGACACATATCCAAAGTCTTCTCCTCCCATTCCAAATGCCTCTTCAAATATATCTACATGTGTCTGCATTTTTCTAACTGAATGACGTACAATCTGATTTAAGTATGGGTCATTATATAAAGCCGGCTCTCCTCTTGAAACGTTCAATTGATATTCTCCACCCAAAGCATGGACCATTTGAAACACTTGATGCAATTCTCGTTCCAGTTGATCTCGTATTGTTGGAGTATAACTTCGAATTGTCCCACGAATACTTGTTTTGGCAGGAATAATATTGGTTGCATTTCCTGCGCGAATTTCACCTACCGAAATCACACCTTTTTCTGCTGCCGCTATTCGACGGGAAGTCACTCCATATAAACCTGGGAGTACAAGCGATAACATCCAAATTGGATCGGTTGATTTTTCTGGATAACCACCGTGTCCTCCTGTACCATAAATAGTTGCTTCAAATTCATCAACATTCGCCATGCTAAATCCATCATTGATTAGAAGCTGACCTGATTTCTTCCACGGGCACATATGTAGCGCAAATGCCGCTTCAACTTGATCGTAGACCCCTGCGCGTAAAAGGTATGGAGATCCTGATAGCCCATGTACATCTTGCGCCTCTTCTGCAGGTTGAAAAATGAGTTTAATTGTTCCCTTCCAACTTTTATTTTCAACAAGATCTGATAAAACCTTTGCCGCTCCTAACAGTATCGCTGTATGCGCATCATGCCCACATGCATGCATCACTCCTCGGTTCTGCGATTCATAAGGAGTATGCGTTTGTTCCTGAATTGGCAAGGCATCCATATCTGCTCGCAATGCTATAGTCGGACCTTCTCCAGTTGAGATAGAAGCAATTACGCTCGTTGGTGTACCTACTCCTCTTTCTATTTGAATATGTTTCATCGTTTGCAAAATTTCTATTACCCGCTCAGAAGTGCGATATTCTTGGAAACTTAATTCAGGAAACTGATGAAACTCTCTTCTCCATTCAATTAATTGATCTTCAAATTCAAGTACTTTACGATATATATTCACATTCGCATCCCTTCCTTTTACGTTGTTTGATAAGGAAGAGGCTGAACACAAAAAATTTTCTGGTTAAAATGACAAGTGATAATTTAGCGTAAGAAATATACTTAGACTCCGTGTGTATAGCTGTTTTTGTGTACCTGGATGACTGTGGACGAAAAAACCAAAGCGAGCCCCGGGCACGAGCATCCCGAAGTCTCATCAGCCGCCCACGACAATGTATATTTCTAAAGTGGTTGTCAAAAGTCATCATTAGAATCTAACTTTTTGAGTAAATACTTTTGTCTCAACCTCGTTCTGTTAAGAAATTTCCAAGCTTTTTTCTAACTGAACAAAAGCTTGAGAAAAGTCTTCCAATATATCTTCAATATATTCGATACCACAGGAGACTCGGATGAGTCCTTCAGGGATTCCCATTGCAGCCCGTTCCTCTGGAGTACATTCCACATGACTTGTTGTACGTGCAGGACCAACCGTTGTTTCTACTGCCCCTAAATTTGCCGCTCGATGCGCATACTGTAGCTTCGGTAGCAATTCTCTTACCGTATCGACTCCGCCTTTTACTGAAAAACTCAGCATGCCTCCAAAGTCTTTCATTTGTTCTTTTGCAATATCATGATTCGGGTGTGTCGGTAATCCTGGGTAAAACACATCCTCTACAATATCTTGCTGTTGTAGGAACTTTGCCAATTGCATCGCGTTAAATGACTGTTCTCTCACACGTAGATGGAGTGTCTTCATACCACGTAATGTTAAATACGCAGCCATTGGGTCCATCGTTGCTCCGTTAATTTCACGGAAATGGTAGATTTGCTCTACGTAATGTTCAGGACCACAAACTACGCCACCTAATGCATCGGCATGACCGCCTAAAAATTTTGTAGCACTATGAATAACTAAATCAGCACCAAGTGCTAATGGGTTTTGATTTATTGGAGTACCAAATGTATTATCGACGATCACAATTGCACCTGCTCGCCTTCCTACCTCCGCCATTTTCTTTAGATCGGTAATTTTCACAGTTGGATTCGTTGGGGATTCTAAATAAAGAATCTTACAACCTTTATTTACTTCTTTTTCAATTTGTTCATGATCTCCCGTCTCACATAATGTTACTTCTACCTGCTGACGTGGTAGAAATTCTGTGAATATTTTATTCGTTCCACCGTATGTGTCTTTTATCGAAACAATACGATCCCCCGGTAATAAAAAAGTAGAGAGTGTATTACTTATAGCTGCCATTCCTGTCGAAAAACTAGTAGCAGCTTCTGCTTCTTCTAACTGCTTCACTTTATCTTCGAATGCCTGCACTGTTGGATTTGTATTTCTCCCATAAATATGGCCTTTCTTTTTGCCGATTGCCACATCATACCATTCATCCATATCGTCATAATTATACGCAACACTTAGGACAACAGGTACTTGCGTTGCTCCGTGTACAAGGTATTCCTTTTCTCCTGCCCAAACTGCTTCTGTACCTACGTCTACTTTCTTTTTATCTGTCATCTCATCACTTCCTTTTCTCAAATTTTTTGCTATGCATCAACGTAATCATATTCTTTTATCCTTAACCGACAAAATCAAGGTTTGCAAATCCGTCTTTAATCATCAGTTCTCTAGGAAGGTTCGAAAAAGTCTCACAACCACTCTCAGTTACACGGAACGACTCACTAATCTCAAAGCTATCTCCTTCCGACCAGATCGCTGGTATTAAGTGAAAGGTCATATTTGGTACAAGGATCGTTTTGTCTCCGGTTCTTATGCTAGCTGTATGCTCTCCCCAATCTGGAGGATAATTTAATCCCATTGAATACCCTAATCTCGACTCTTTCGTAACGCCATGTTTTTCCACCGTTTTTCTCCAAACTGTTTCAATTTCTTCACACGCTACTCCTGGCTGAATAAAGTCTAGACAAGCATTCAACCCTTCGATGACCACTTCTGATAAGTTCTTCATATTTGTTGAAGGCTGACCAATTTGAACGGTTCGGGCTACTGGTGCATGATAGCGTTGATAACAACCGGCCAACTCTACAATTACTGTTTCACCATGCTGATATGGTTCATCCGTCCACGTAAGGTGCGGAGTTGAAGTCCTCTCTCCTGCTGGTAGTAAAGGCACAATTGCCGGGTAATCTCCCCCAAATTCAGGCGTACCACTTAATTGTGCATGACTGATCTTAGCAGCAACATCACAACCTCGAACGCCAGTATTCACCATATCTATCCCTTCACGCATGGCATGTTCTGCAATAATTCCGGCTTTTTTCATCTTCATAATTTCTGCTGGCGACTTGATGATACGTACCCAATTCACGATTAGCGATCCATCTAAGAATATTGCATTAGGAAGACCTTTATTCAATTGTTGAAAACATTTTGCTGAAAAATAATAGCTATCCATCTCCACACCAATATGTCGTTTATCTTGACCAATTTGAGTTAAAATTTCTGCTACAAAGTCCATTGGGTGCCTCGTTTGAGAATGAACATAGGTATCTGGATAAGGAATAATATTTTCATGAAACAGCCATGTCGTTACCTTTGCAGCGTTTGCATCTGCTGTTCTTCCTATCCAAATCGGTTGCTCCTCATCATCTATCAATACCAACATTTGATCGACATAGAATGACCAGCCATCAAACCCTGTTAAATAATTCATATTTGCTGGGTCTGTTATCAGTAGCACTTCTATTCCTTTTTCGGCCATTTTAGCTTTCGTACGCTTCATCCTATCCATGTACTCTGCAACTTCTACATTCACGTCAAACACCACCTTTATAATTTTTGTTTATTAATTCATTATATTTTCTAAATATTTAAAATGATATTCACCAATTTGTATGAAAGTTTCTGGAGGTTTGTAGTCAGTTTGGAAATGAACGAATATTCTAAAGCAAAAAAACCGCTATAAAGGTAGTGATAATACCTTTATAGCAGTCTCTATCCATAGATTAATCGACGTATACGGAATCAACGATGGTTCTCGTAAATGGTTCTCCTTCTTTCGTTAATCCGTTTATTTCAATTGTAATATTATATACTTTTCCTTTGTTTACAAACGTAAGATTCTCCGATAAATCAGCTTTTCCAGTTGTCCTATAGGTTTTTGTGTGGTCCGTCCCAGACTCGGTTACATGGTAAGTAGCTTGCAATGTATTTTCTTGAACCGTTTCTGGAATCGCTTTCAAATTATAGGTGTTTTTTTGGTTTTCATTGAATTCTAATTTACTATTACGAATAATTTTTGGCGTTGTTTTATAATCCGCCATCAATACGAAAGCATCCTCTTGATTTGTAATAAGTTCTAGCTTCCAATCTCCTGCTTTCGGTTTTTCTATAAAGCTCACGTGACTAATGGAGCCTGCGAATATTCCTTCTGCATTTTCCGTAGTTGTGACATCTAAATTAATTTCTTTCCCGTCCGGATCTATGAGATTTATTTCCGACAATTTATTGGAAGTCATCAAATGCAAGGAAAGTTCCCTGACATCGTTTTCCACAGAAACAGTGGTAGTAAACCTTCCCTTATTAACTAACTGCCCACCGGTAATCCATTGATTAACGCTAGGGGTAGGTAACTCTGTACTTTTTGTAGATGTAGCGAGATTATTTATTGTATCATTTTCCATTAAATAATTTTCAAATGAAGCGAAACTTTCGCCGGTTCGAATCGAAATATGATTCCAATCTTCCACCGCTAGTTGGTGTCCTCCTGGAAGACTACTACTTCCACTAGTTACTACACCATCATTGGACCCGAACTGTGATAAATACATTCCTCCAAACCAAGTAGAGGAAAATATGAACCCCCAACCAGTACCACCTAGTGTGTAATAATTATTGTGATACGCCAACGGTTGATTATCCATTTCGGAACGGAAATTTTCCATATATCCCATCTGCAACGCATATGTTCCATCGCCTTGCGCACCAAGTAAGTCCGCTAGCCACTCCACGGGTGAACTGTAAGCTAAATCAGCAAGTTGCGAACCATGGTGAGGACTAGATAATGTAATAACATTGTCTACATATTGCCACGCACCATAATACGTTAATGCGGTCTGTGAATCGACCCCACCCTTACTATAAGCAACAATTGTCACTGGCCGGTCAAAGTGCGTAGATATTTCTCTTATTTTTTCCGCAAGTAATTCACCATTATCCCACATTGTTGCAGACGCTCCTCCAGCATCATACAATTGGACGAAAGCAGTTTGATAACCAGCATCAAGCGCCGTTTGGTACATGTCATTATCTTCCCAGAAAATCTGTGCGACATTATTAAGTCCTGGTACGAATAAAATAACGGGAGCATTCGGAATTGGATTTGACGGTACTAATCCAGCGTACCACTCTCCTGGAGTCTCTTCGTTTCCATTACCTATTTTCCCAGATAAGGAACTTTCATTTGATTCACCTATTAATGTTGGCGGAGAAATTTCTGAAGCTGAAACACTATATACTAAAGCAAGCATGAAGACGAAAAAGAAAACAATAAAAACAACTTTCTCAGTGGTCAGTTGCATGGTTTCCTCCTCAGTCGTTTTTTACTTCACAGAATATGTATGCCTAGATGTCTTGTCTGATGAGGAAATAGACAGATTTAGGAAATAAGACCTTCATTTTTACGGTTAGTGAATAATTTATTTTTGGGAGTAAGAAGCATTAATGTTTTCATTTCCAATTCTCCATGTTTTCAAGCATAGCTCCAGTAAAAATAAATGATCCGAATTATTTAATGAGAGCCCCGTTAAAGATTCAATTTTTCGTAATCGATATAGAAGTGACTGTCGATGCAAATGCAATGATCTAGCTGTTTGGCTAACATTTCCTCGATATTGATGAAATGCTGTGAATGTTCCAATCAAATCCATTTGTCGATCCGCTTCATATTGAATCAAAGGTGTTATCGTATTTCTCATCATTTCTCGCATATCATCAAATTCATAGAGATTTAATAAAATTCGATCGAGACCTGTTTGATCATACCATGTACGTCGCTTGTCTTTACGATAGCCAATTTTTAGTGCCGTACGTGCCTGTTGATAGCTTAAATGGTAATCAGAGAATTGCTTGACTCTTTTCCCTAAGCCCCATATCATTTCAACATCCGGCAGGAGATTTTGTAGGCGACGGTCAATCATATCTAAGAAATCCGTCGCATATTCATGTTCGGTTTGATGCTCCACTTGCAAGTAAATAAGAAACACATCTTCGTTTCGTGTTAACAACCATTGTCTTTCCAGCGTTGTTGCCGCATAAATAATTTCTTCTTCGATGTATCTGTGCATGCTTTTCTTCCAAGAATCAAATGTGTGAGCCTCTTGGATTCTTCTCTCAAATATCCGCTCCATATTTTCGGCAAACCCAACAATACATACATATTCGTGTTGCAATTCATATCCAAGTAACCCAGCACGTGATGCAGCTTCTTCATGTGACTGAAAGTATCCTTTCGCTAACTCATCAACAAAATCACTTCGGAGTCGAATTTTTGTTTCTTCGATAGCATTTCTTTTCGAAAACCAAAGGGCGATTGTTGTAGCTGCATGCTCAATAATATGAATTCGATTGGATGTTAAAAAAGTTTCCATTGCTTCATCTTCCGGAAGTGAAACAAAAAGATAGCCTTGTGGCTCACCAGATACTTGTAAAATCGGTATTTGCACAAGCGACTGTTCCGAGTGATTTCCTTCAATGAGATCAAACTTTTGAATAAAAGGGTCGTTATTATTTAGCACACTTTGTTGGCGTGGAATCTTTCCATTTACAACATTCTGCTTCCATTGTTGTTGAACTTTTTCAGTATAAAGATCTCCATCAAAGAGATTTCCAAATCGATCAGATAAATAGATCGCTGCTTCCATCTCATCTTGAATAAAGGTAAGAATATCATTTAAATCCCGTTCTGCCAGAATTAGGTTTAACAACTCTTGTTGGATGCGTTCGGACCGCTTCCGTTCCTGACTTCCTGCGTCGGTTAATTGCAACATAACCGTTTCCACAATATTGGCAAACCGAATTTCCCATGGTAGAACAATAATAACAAAGTCGTGTTGCTTTGCCATGTCCATCACTTCTTTTGGAATATCATAAATAAATCGCCCAAGTGCTATCATAAGTGCAGCAGCTTTTGATTCAATGACGTCTTTCACAAATTCAATAAACAGATCGGGTTCATTCTTACAGCCAATTGCCGTCGTTAATACGATTTCATTTTTTCGAACAAAATTCTCTACAGGTAATTCAATCACAGAAATCCATTGAACTTCTTTTTTATCTGTTAGCAATTCACTAGTTACTACCTTAGCATCCATTAACAAATCTTCTCGAAGAACATCTTCTACCGTTAACCCCATCAGCTGACTCTCCTCCCCACCCCATTTAGAAAAGAAAAGATTCTATCTATCGAAATATGCTTTTTTCATATTTTAACAGATTAAAGAAAGATTGAGGAGTTATTTTCCGATTAGTTTGAAATCTTACGTTGTGAATTGTATGTCGGCCCAATTAAAATAACAAATCCATAATAAAAGTAGCTTCCTTATTGTAAATTTGATACATAAAAACCATCAATATTATTAATCCAAATAAGTGATGGTCTGGTGAAATCTGTTCATCTACTTTAAAGACCGTTTTTCCCGTCAATTTAGGAGGACGAATAACCGCTATTTTTTGTTTATTCACTTTAAAAATAATATCCTCTTTCCAGTCTTCTTCTATAAAAATATCATCCCTCTCGATAACACCTATCACGCAAAAATAAAAAAGATTGTCCCCAAGCTTATCCTTTAATGTGTGTGATTGGTCACCATGAATTACTCCATATGAAGGTTGTATTACATTTTTCCAATTTCTTTTTTTAATACCTACTATCGTAGAATTTCCTTCCACTGGTTTAAATTCAAACACATTCTTTGTTTCATATCCTTCTTTTCGCACACCGGTAATCTCACCAACAACTTCTTCATTTTCATCAACAAGATGTATTTCCTTATTCGAAAAGAATTTCTCAGTTAATGTATACTGTAGCATAAAATAATTTCCTTTCTAATGAGTTATAATTATCCTATTACGAATTAGTTGATTATTTAGATTCATTATATAGCTAATCCAATAAAAATAGTTATTTGTGGTCTTGGGAAAGGATTAGTGGGATATGGGGATAGGATGAAGACGTTGGTTAATTATCACTGAGATGAGTGACTGGACTTTCGGTTCCCTTCTGATTATGATCACTCACCGCCTTTATGAGTGACCGGATTTCTCGCTTCCCTTTGATTATGGGCACTCACCGCCTTTATAGGTGACCGGACTTCTGGTTTCCCTTTGATTATGGACACCCATCGCCTTTATGAGTGACCAGATTTCTCGTTTCCCTTTGATTATGGGCACTCATTGGCTTTATGAGTGACCAGATTTCTCGTTTCCCTTTGATTATGGGCACTCATTGGCTTTATGAGTGACCAGATTTCTCGTTTCCCTTTGATTGTGGGCGCTCATCAGCTTTATGAGTGACCAGATTTCTCGCTTCCCTTTGATTATGGGCACTCATTGGCTTTATGAGTGACCGGATTTCTCGCTTCCCTTTGATTATGGGCGCTCATTGGCTTTATGAGTGACCAGATTTCTCGTTTCCCTTAGCAATTATGTATTACAGGAGGATTGATCAACCACTTATTTAATCCATGTTTGCTTTAGCTACTGCACTTTATCTTACCTTGACATGCTCCCTGAACCAATTCCGGGAACATAAATCCTGTTTATCTTCCCTGCTCACGCTCACCAATCCATTTCTGGAAACATAAATCCAGGAAGCTTCCACATGCAAGTGTCTCAAATCACATTAATGTCTTTATTCACAAAATGTAACGCGCATCAAAGATTTTAAATTTCCCCTAGCCACCCTTGAGTATTGGCGAACTAGGGATTATACAACAAAACCAAAGCCCAATATAATATGATGTCGCGCCATTTAAAAAGCATGCATTTCAAATAAATTTAAGAATGCATGCTCACGATTTATGGTTATTTTATTCGGCTTTATATACAATATCAATGATATGCTGCCATGTTTCCTTTTTTAATACTTCGGTTGGTGGCCCATCCCCAATAACTCCATACCCAACCATGAGTCCAATTACGAGTGCTGAGACACATAGAATAGAAATTACAATAATCCGAAGCCAGATCGGAAACATACGAATTCTAGGAAACTTTGAATTACGTTTCTCTTCTTTTTGTAATTTCTTTTGCTTTTTACGTGTATCATGATTGTTCTCTTTATTCCTTGCCGCTTGCGCCTCACTGCTAGTTGCAGCTTTTTCATTCTTGGCACGGTTTTTTTGTAGTTTTTCGGTTTCATTGGTAGACATGATTGTTGCTCCTAACTCAAATACAAATCAACATATTCGCCAAATTACGTTTCTTAGTTTACGCAGAATTACGCCGAACTGCAAGAGATGCGATTTGGAATTATGAGCGAATTTGATTAACTAGACCCATCATTTGATCGCCCATGGTGATTGTACGTGAATTAAATTGATACAATCGTTGTGTCATTAATAAATCTGACATTTCCTTTGAGATATCCACATTTGATTGTTCCAATGACTTAGATTGTAATATCGCGGTTTGCGGATTAGTCTCTTGAATGATCTCTTCTGCATTAAACCCCAGTGCTTCTAAATTAGGTAATTGAAATAGGTTTTGACCGGTTGATTCTAATAAGCGAGGGCGAATAGCCTCAACAACAGTTAGTTGATTTTCTATTGTTTGTTGCCCATTGCGTCCAACAAGTAGTTGGCCATATTCATTTATTTCAATTGAATCAAAATCATCTTGAATTAATATCGGGCCGTTATTACCGATAACTGGATTTCCATCCGATGTTGTTAACATCACTTGACCATTTCCCATTGGACTTAGATAAAAAGAACCATCACGTGTATAACGTGTTCCGACCTGTCCATTTTCGGTTACTTCAACCTGGAATAATAGGTTCTCACTTGTTAAAGCAACATCAAGATCTCGATTCGTTTCTCGAATAGCTCCTTGATTCAGATTCATATTTGTCGAACCTAATCTCGCTCCTGAACCAACACGAATACCGTCTGGCGTAAGACGACCTTGTGCATTAGCTGGGTCAGTTAAATTATTCACCTGTTGTGTAAGTAAGGATGAAAATTCAGCTTGTCTACTTTTATAGCCGGTAGTCTGGCTATTTGCCATATTATTACCAATTAAATCTAGCTTGTTTTGCAATTGATTCATCGTTACAGCAGCCTGTATCATCATTTGCGACATCGTTTATATCCCTCCAGAACTCTATCCAAGACGACCAACCTCATTTACTGCTTTTCCTAAACTTTCGTCATATGCACGTAAGACACGTTGATTCGTTTCAAACAATCGGTATGCATTCATCATATCTGCCATCGTTTGCATAGTATTCACATTTGATTGTTCTAAAGCACCTTGTTGCAAAGAAAATGTTGCAGCAGCTGGTACATCTACTGATTCACCAGCAAATAAATCATTTCCTTCTTTTACAAGTTGATTCGAATTTTCTACATAGCGAATACCTAATGGAAATGCACCACCTGCTGTCTGTACAAAACCTTCTGGTGTTACAACATAATCTAAACCGTTCGTCTGAATTGGATTCCCGGCGTCATCAAGAACATAATTTCCTTGATTGGTTACAAGAAATCCTTCTCCATCTACAGTAAAATTACCGTTACGAGTGAGCATTTCTTCTCCATTTTCATTTTGAACAGAAAAGAAAAGAAACCCATTTTCATCGGGAACCTGTCCTTGAATAATCGCTACATCGGTAGGTAATCCAGTCTCCTGAACATCACCCTGTGCGAAGTTAGGTAATGTTTCTTGAACGTAAACCCCTGTATTAATCGGACCTATTGTCTGACTCATAGGGAAGTTAACTCCACCTTGTGTTGTTGGAATCTGTTTATTTGATCCTGTCTGTTGCAATAAAAGCTCTGGAAATGCTCGAATTGTTGTTTGATCCGCCTTATATCCTGGAGTGTTCGCATTTGCTATATTATTGGATAGGGATTCTTGCTGCCGCTGTTGTGTAATCATACCACTGGCAGCTGTATATAAACCTCTTAACATGGTATTCTCTCCCGTCAATTTAGAAAGTACATCCTCATTAATACTACTTCTAATTTCGGTATGAACGGTCGAAACCTTTAGCTAATATTTCGTTTTTCTACTTTATCGATATTTTCTAACATAATGCCCGTTCCTTTGGCTACACAATCCATTGGATCTTCAGCGATAAATACAGGAACTTTTAATTCTTCTGCTAGCAATTGATCAATTCCATGGAGTAATGCTCCGCCACCAGTCAAAATAACCCCTCTGTCGATAATATCAGCAGACAGTTCTGGTGGTGTACGTTCTAAGACTGATTTTGCAGCTTGAACGATTAAAGATACGGATTCGTTTAAAGCTGTTTGAATTTCTGAAGACCCAATCGAAATTGTTCTTGGTAGACCAGTTACCATATCTCTTCCTCGGATATCCATTGATTCTTTGCGTGAACCTTCAAAGACTGTAGCAACATTTATTTTAATCTCTTCTGCTGTACGTTCTCCGATTAATAGCTTGTATTTTTTCTTAATGTATTGCATGATCTCTATATCAAACTTGTCACCGGCCATTTTTATTGATTCTGAAGTAACGATGCCTCCCATGGAAAGGACAGCCACATCTGTCGTACCTCCACCAATATCTACAACCATATTTCCGCTCGGTTGATAAATTTCCATACCCGCACCAATTGCAGCTACTTTTGGCTCTTCTTCTAAGTAAACCTTCTTACCGCCTGATTTCTCAGCTGCTTCTTTGATGGCCTTTTGCTCAACTTTGGTAATATTCGTAGGGCAGCAAATAAGCATTCTAGGTTTAGATAGAACACCTTTGACATTAATCTTATTTATAAAATGCTTTAGCATAGCTTCTGTTACATCAAAGTCTGCGATTACTCCATCTTTCAATGGGCGAAGCGCTTCGATATTTCCTGGTGTACGTCCAACCATTCTTCTCGCGTCTTCACCAACCTCAAGTACTTTACCAGTATTGCGGTCCATCGCTACGACAGATGGTTCATTAAGAACAATTCCTTTACCTTTCACATGAATCAATACATTGGCAGTACCAAGGTCGATTCCAATATCTCTGGAAAACATGAATCAAAATCCTCCTAGCGTTACAATCTTGCACCGTCCGAAGACATAATGCTACTATTATAATATTTTACCACAAAAATCCACATTTAACTGCACATTCGTAAATTTTTTGTCTAAAAAGTAGGAAAGATGGTTGACAAAGCACAAAAGAAGAACAGTAGGTTGACCTAGATACAGTCATTTGACCTACTGTTTATGAATGAAATTGGATCTTATGGATTATTTTTGTACGCACTCCTTTCTTAAGTAAATCAACCTATCCTGCTGGCTTCTTCTCTGTCTCTAACGGCTTCCCATCAATTTTGTATTTTTGTCTAGTGGCCTCACCTCCACGCAGGTGTCGGATTGCTTTATGATATTCAAGTATTTCTTTCACTTGAATGGCTAGCTCGGGATTGATTTCTGGTAATCGTTCGGTAAGGTCTTTATGGACTGTACTTTTCGAAACGCCGAACTCTTTGGCAATTGTCCGGACGGTTTTTCTTGTTTCTACAACATGTCTCCCAATTCTGATTGTTCTCTCTTTGATGTAATCATGCACACCGTTCGCCTCCCTAAGTTGTTATTCCGAGGTGTAATTTGAGACAGGGTGTTATACGTTGTTATGTTTGTCTAATTGGAAAAGTATGCTAAATAGATCGGATATGTAGCTGCTGGAAAATTAAAAGTGGACCAGTGTTCCTGTGGAGCAAGAAGTACACAACGCAAGCTCTCACCTCAGACAGTTCGATTGCATGGTTTGTAACATTTTATTACTTAAGGCAATTGTTTATGATTAATTTTAAACAATTCAGAATATGGACAGGATGTTTTTTTCATTTTTGCTAACTATTGACATATCTCTTCAGAAAATCAGAGGGTAATTATTAAAACCTAACCTAATCATTTTCAGAAACTGAGAAAATAACAGTCCAGTGAATGGGTTCACTTTTTTCCAAATAACCAAAAAAACCAAATTACAACCGGTCACACACCAGATTATAATTCGGTTATTATTTACCTTATCGCTATTCTTCATCTTGATAAGTCAAGTGCCTCCAATGGTAAGCGACTATAGAAAAAATCATTATTGTCTAAGATAAATTCATTATAGGATTGGATTAGTATATCCTTATCTTGTTTCGCTAAACCAAGATAGTATCGTTGAAGAGGGGTTTCGATATTGACGGTTTCTAATAGTTCTAATGCTTTATCATAGTCTCCTCTTGCGACTTCAAGATGGGCTTGTTCCGCTTTATCTAGAGACTGTACCTTGTCCACTTCCTTGAATTTACCTGAAAGGAACGGGATAAAATTATTTTCAATTCGATGCTCGTACAATGAAATATTATGTTTCTGGGAGATTTGTTGTGCTTTTTTTAAATGATACATACCTTTTTCATATGCATCGAATGTATAGGACAAGCCAAGATGACTATGGATGGTAGCCTCTAGTAGGATACTGTCATTAATATTTAACGCTTTATACGCATATTTTCTTGCCATAATCAATTCATTTCTTGCCATATGAAAAACAATATGAAATCGATAAATACGCACTTTAAAAAAGTTGACTAAGATACGTTCTTCCACCTTCTCCAAGTGTGTTTCATATGTAGCAATAAGATCTCCGAGTCTTCTATATTCTTGTTTATAATAAAAACAAGTTTCTCTTATTAGCTTTATTAATAATGTAATTTCAGGTTCCTTTATGGTGTATCTAGCTATGAAATAATCTAGGTAGTGAAGAGTATTATCAGGGGATGTGCGTTGGTTAAATAAATCAAGCATAAGTCGATAAATATTGCCCCAAAGCCTATTAGAGGGGTTAATTGATTCACGATTTTTCTCAATTAGCTGATCTAACTCACGAAAATATCCATTCATGTATAGGTATTCCATTCCTGTTTTTTGAATTTCGGTCGATGGGCTATTTAAACAAATCGCTTTCATTAAATCCCTAGCAACAACTAAATCATATTCATGATAAACTCTTGATGCAATATCGGTTAACGAGTCTTCTGTATGAGATTCCATCAATTTCGTAAGGACCACTTTTCTTCATCCTTTTCCTTTTCAGGGAAAATTCCCTCTTTTTTTTAAAACAATACTATCTTACCACAATTTATCATAATAAAAATAATATATCGTTCGACAATTTGCGCATATTGATTGATACATAGGAATAAAGTATGTTGTTTTTAAATGTCACCCTACATGTGCCGGGCAGTAATTCCCACTGAATAAAGTTTCAGTCTATATCCACATAAAAAAGAGCCTGATAGAAATCAGGCTCTGATCTATTATTCTTCGATGTTTTCTTCTGTTTCTGGCTCTTCATCTGTATTTGATTCAGAATCAGAATCTTCTTCTACATCTTCTTCTACAGGTTGTTCCCCAGCATTATCTTCTTGTTCCACATCATTCGACGATTCTTCACTTGCTTCATCTGTTTCGCCTTCTTCGGTAACTGCAGAATCTTCTTCTACATTTGCAAGACTACTAACTGGTTGATTAAAGTAACTTTCTGGATTTAATTCCGCACCAGATTTACGGATTTCAAAATGGACATGTGTTCCATTATCTTTTCCAAAAATGTTCTTTCCAGCTGTACCTAGCTTGTCCCCTTGAGTAAGTTTGTCTCCTGCTGATACAGAAACTTCTTCAAGACTAGCATAATACGTTTTGATATCTTCATTATGTGCTAGCACAACAACATTACCTAACAATGGATCTTCTTTTACTTCTTCTACAGTACCACTGATCGCTGCAAGTACATCAAATGTCTCTGCATTTGCTGCTGCAATATCTACACCAGTACTTTGATAGTATCGATTATTATATAGTACTAGTGCGTTTTGACGATCCTCTTGATCTGCGTCGTAGTCAAAAAATTTAGTTACGATTTCTGCTTCATCTTCATTTGCTACTGGCATTGCAATTACTTCTTGCTGATCTAATACTGGTTCTGCATCTTCATCGTTCATTACTGGTGTGTAATGATCTTCTGCAGATCTGTCATCTGCAGTATCAGAATCAATATTTTGATACCAGACTACGGCGGTTAATAAAACTGCTGCAATGGTTAAATACAGTGCTGGGAAAAACCATTTCTTACGGAAAATTTGGCGCCATTTATTTTTTGGCCCTTTGAATTCCTCATTCATTTTTCATCACCTCTGCAACCATTGTGAGCAGAAAAATCAAAATATATACATAACAGAGTAAAAAAAATTATAATTTTGTGGATGAGTTAGTCATTTTTGGGAAAAGTAAATGGTTACATCACCGTTTAATCAAGTATTTCAAGAGTTTTATAGTTTTGAATACAATAAGCATGATTTCCAAGTTGTTGCGGATTCCACATGAAAAAACCCTCGTTTTATCTTGAAACGAGGGTCGGTGCTGTTTCATCTACAGAATTTATTTCAACATCCTTATAATAGTAATGGATGATATCTTCATATGTTTTCCCTTCTTTTGCCATTCCATTGGCACCGTACTGACTCATTCCAATACCATGACCAAAACCTTCTGTCGTAAATACTAAATGGTTATTCTTTTGTTCTACCGTAAAATCACTTGATAAGAGTTGTAAAGTTTCGCGAACCTCTCTGCCTGAAATTGTCTTTCCGGCTATAACTAAGTCTTTTACTCTCCCACTATCTGTTCGAGTTATTTCCATTGGTACTGATTGATTTTCAGCTAAGTCCACTTCTAAAGCACTGGAGACTTCCTCAAGTGTAAACATAGATTGACTGGTGTATTTTGGAGATTCTTCTTTATCCCACGGACTTTCCACACTTCTTAAGTAGGATACTTCTGTTTCCCAATAATCTTCCGAGTTCTCGGTATACCCATTACTTGTTGAGAAAAAGGCAGCAGTGATTGGAGCATCGTTATACGTAATGATTTGTCCCTTTGTTTCCTTAACCGCATTATTTATTTTATTCATATTTTCCTTATACTTTTCTTTCCATAATCCCTTTAATTCATCTTGGCTCTTATATACTTGGTGATTCACTGTATCGGTTAAATCATACGGAGTATTGTCTTCCCCATGTAATAGTAGATTCACTGTAAATGTTCTTGCGGCTACAGCTTGAGCTTTTAACGCTTCTAATTCAAAATCAGCAGACATCTCAGATGCGACTACTCCAGCAACATATTCTTCCAAAGGGACATCCTCAACAGTCTCTTTCTTGTCTCGCATTACTGCTACAGAAAACGGGGAACCGCCTACTTCTACAACTTCCTGTTCAGTATCTTGGGACGCTGTTTGATTCTCTTTAGCCTGTGAATATGTTCCACTATTATCCTTGGAGAGATTGACTACAATAGCTGGCACAACAAGTATAAACATCATGAGAATTCCAAAAAAGCTGATCATCGTTAATCTCCAAGGTACTGGTGATCTACTTTGGAAATATCTTGATTTACGGTTACGGAATGGTACAATTTTTTTCAGCCCCGGCTCTTGATGACTGGCATATGGTTGCTTTTTTTGTTTAAGCATCATAATTTTCTTCTGAATAGATGGTTTTCTTCTTTTTATATACTTTTTTTGCACAGCCTTCCTCCTCTGCCAATAAGGTTTGATGCTAATCTAGCATCCCTACTAATAAATCTATACAGTCACTTGAAAAAATAGACCTTAAATTTAGCGAAGAAGAAAAACTTCATTTTCCTGTAACATTTTTTCGTTTCGTATTGCAACTATCTACATATCTATATTCCTGTTTCTCAAAAAGCAAAACACACTTTAAGAGACCCTTGAAGAGATTTTTATTGCAAGGATTAAAAAAGCTAGCTCCATTCAAAATATGAATAGAACTAGCTTTTAGAGTTATTTAACTTATTGCTCCTTCTTTCAGCTGTGGTCCGGTATGAGGACTGTTCGCTTTTGACTTATCGTACAGGTGGCATGCAACATAATGACCTTTCTCTGCCTCTTGCCATACAGGACGATCTTTTGCACAAACTTCCATCGCCATCGGACAACGTGTACGGAACACACAACCGCTAGGAGGATGAATCGGACTCGGTAGTTCACCTTCTAATATAATTCGTTCCCGCTGATCCTCAATATCCGGATCCGGAATAGGAATCGCTGATAACAATGCCTTCGTGTATGGATGTAACGGATTATCATACAAATGTTCACTCTCCGTCTCTTCCACCATATTCCCTAAATACATAACCCCGATTCGATCTGAAAACTGCTTTACCATCGATAAATCATGAGCGATAAATAGAAAAGTTAATCCTTTTTCCTGTTGCAATCGCTTCATTAGATTAACTACCTGCGCTTGTACCGAAACATCCAATGCGGAAATCGGTTCATCTGCAATAATAAATTCTGGATCTAAAGCAAGTGCTCGAGCTATTCCAATCCGTTGACGCTGGCCTCCACTAAATTCATGAGGATAACGATTGGCATGATCCTTATTCAAACCTACCTCTTCCAACAGTTCATGGACACGTTTCAATCTCTCTTTTTTATTGGAATATAGGCCATGTACTTCCATTGGTTCAGATATAATCTCTTTAATCGTAGAACGTGGATTTAATGATGCATATGGATCTTGAAAGATCATTTGCATTTTTCGATAAAAAGTAAATCGTTCTTTTTCACTTAATTCATGTACATTTTCATGATCAAAAATTACTTCTCCATCTGTCCTGTTATATAAACCTAGAATGGTTCGACCAATCGTTGATTTTCCGCAACCTGATTCCCCAACCAGCCCATAAGTCTCTCCACGTTTTACATGAAAAGAGATATCATCAACTGCTTTTAAGATGCTACCTTTACCGACTTGAAAATATTTCTTTAAGTTACGAACGTCTAAAATATTATCTTGCATTCTTATCCCTCCCAATCACCAGTATCTTCGTGCTGCACATAATTCTTTTTCATATTTGGTTCCCACTAATGGAGTGATTTCGATCCCTTTACCTGTTTGTGGAGAATGTAACATTTCACCATTTCCTTTATATATGCCTACATGATGGATACTGCCTTTTCCTTCTTCGTACGCAAAAAACAGTAAATCTCCAGATTGTAATTCATCAAACGGTATTTCTTTTCCACTTGCTGCTTGATCACCGGCATCTCGTGCAATCCAGTATCCATTCGCTTTATGAGCTACATAAGCTAATCCGGAACAATCGTAGCCAAAAGAGCTCATTCCTCCCCAGAAATAATCTAATTGTAAGAATGGCATTCCGACTTGGACGATATCTTCTCCCTTTCCACGAGAGACTCCATCCTTTGTAGAAAAAATCTGTACGTCTTCTTTAGCTATATATTGCAAGCCATGTGGAGTCTGAATTTGTACACGATGTTGTTCTTCCGTTACTACAGGTAGAATAGTTGCAAAACTAGTTTCAATCGTCTGTTCCCTGTCTTGGGTTACGAAGCAACTTTTATCTTTGATAACTATCGCCATTGATTCTCTTATCCAATCTGACTTCGTTGTCATGGATAATTGTTGCCTTGGAATCCATCCAGGATATCCTCTTTTATCTTTTTTAGAAGGTTGAAACGGCAATACGACTTCTGCCCATTCATCTAACTCATTAATTATAATCACCGGTTCGCCGTATAATGCTTGCGTCTGCACTCTATTTTCGTTACATAGCGCTAATCGTTCATTATAGGATAGGTGCTGGTACCATTGATTGATATTCGTTGGGTTCGTTAGCCCATCTTTGTCTATATCTCTGGCAGATTCCGGAGTCGTCCAAACCGTTGCCACTTGTACATTGACTATCCCAAATTCGTCGGTTAATTGATCAAACGTTTGATTCATTTTTAACCTCCTCCCCTTCGAAGTTATTTCACTATGTTTTATTTCAAAAACTCGGAACGTATCCCACTTATTCCTAATCCATACCCCTTACTAAATGACAGATGACTACCTTTATAATTTACACCACCATGAACCAAATCTCCTGAAAGCATTAACGGAGCATCAAAATCAAATCTTGTAACAACCGGATGACTAGCAGCAAAATGCGCGGCCGCACTAATTCCTAGTTTCGTTTCTATCATGCTACCTACCATACATTCAATTCCATAGCTTTGCGCTAAAGTTGCTATTTTTCTAGCTTGATGGATTCCACCTGACTTCATTAATTTCATATTAATAAGGTCTGCTGCGTTATTTTCCAGTACTTGTCTCGCATCATAAATAGAGAATACCGCTTCATCCGCCATAATTGGAGTTTCTGTTCGTTCCGTTACATATTTTAATCCTTCTATATCTTTTGCTGGGACTGGTTGCTCTACAAGCTCTATATTTAGTTGCAAGTCCTCCATCTGCTGAATTACTTGAACAGCTTCTTTTGGCTTCCAACCTTGATTTGCATCAAGTCGAATACAAACTTCATTACCAATTGATTGACGAATCGCTTTTATACGCTCTAGGTCTGTTGCAATTGGATCTTTCCCGACCTTTACCTTCAGTATCGAGAATCCGTTTTGTTTATATTGGTTAGCATCACGTACCATTTCTTCTACAGCATTTACACTGACGGTATAATCTGTTTCGATTTCTGATTGATACCCTCCTAAATATTGATGAAGGGGTAGTTTTGCATATTGTGCTAATAAATCATAAATAGCCATATCAACAGCAGCTTTGGCACTCGTATTTCCAATCATGCACGCTTCTAGTTGCTCAAAAATGCGTTCATAAGCAGATAATGATGTACCGAGTAAAAGTGGTTTGATCACTTGATTAATAGCATATTCGATACTTGCCAGACTGTCCCCAGTTATGACATGAGTCGGAGGAGCCTCCCCCCACCCTGCATATCCATCTCCAGTTGTTAATTTGACGATGATAGATTCAGCTACCGTTACGGTACGTAAAGCTGTCTTAAACGGAGTATGTAATGGCACAGATCCAATAAAGGTTTCTAGATTTGTAATCTTCATATTATCTCTCCTTTATCTGACACCTGGATCAATTGTTAAAGATTTGCTTTCTGAAGATAACTCCCCCACAACACCTAACGGCAGTGAAAAATGAGGAAAACAATGTCCAATTTTAAACCCACCGATTACAGGTTTTCCGAGTGGTCGAAAATAATCTTCAAATACATCTGTTAAAGAGAGACTTGGTTGAAGGGATGGTTCCGCATCAGCAAAGTCTCCCACGATAATTCCAGCTGCATCTTCTAACTTTCCAGCTAGTCTTAACTGATTAAGCATACTATCTACACGATAAGGTTCTTCTCCTACATCTTCTATTAATAATAGCTTGTTTTTTGTATTAATTTCATAAGCTGTCCCCATTGAACTCACTAATAATGATAGATTTCCACCAACAATTTCTCCTTTTGCGGTTCCTTTTGTATACACCGAAAGAGAAGAAACTTTCTCTGAGTATATCAATTCAGTTGGTTCAAATAATTGTCTAAATAATTGACATGAGAATCGATCAAAATCAGGTTTTACAATGTCAGATGCGGCCATTGGACCATGAAAGGTAACCAATCCCGTTGCTTGACGAATTGCCGTATGTAAATAAGTTATATCACTATAACCCCAAATAATTTTAGGGTTATTTCCAATTAACGTCATATCTAATTGATCAACGATACGAGCAGATCCATATCCACCCCGTGCGAAAAAAATTGCTTTAATACTATCATCTGCAATCATCTCATGAAAATCTTCCAGTCGCTGTTCATCACTAGCTGATAAGTAACCTCTTTCGTCAAAAAGATAATTCCCTAATTGTACGCGAAGACCTAACTGTTCAAAAAAAGATAAAGATTTATTTATCTTTTCTCGGTTAGGAGGTCCTGCTGGAGCAACTATTCCAATCTTATTTCCTTCTTTGAGACGATTAGGAAGTATCATGAAAAGATCCCTCTTTCTTATGTATTTATTAAATAACGTCGCAAGCTCCGTATAGTAACCCACAATGTAGGTTATTTACGTAAATTAAAAAATCCGCTTCAGAAATATACTCCGCTTTCTGTGGGATCGGCTGGTGAGTCTCCGATGCATAAGCATCCAGAGGCTCACCTAGGCCTCACTCCCAACAGACAAACCTTGATAGCATTGTATCGCAGACAGAAAATCGATTTTTGATTTTCAAAGTGGCTCTGTATATATCTTACGCTTATTCTAGCTATCTCTTTGTATATTGTCTTTGAGGATTTTCAATTATAATTACTCTGTTACGTCAGTATATTTTAAATCAAAATAACCAACTGGATGACGTAGAATTCCTTCCACATGATCCGCTTCTAGAACTACTGTATTATAGTAACGAATTGGCATTGCAACCATTTCTTCAGCAAGCAATCTCTCTGCTTCATATAAATACTCATAGCGTTGTTCTTCATCTGTTTCCGTTTTTCCTTTTTCAATTAACTCATCATACTCTTCATTCGACCAACCAGTACGGTTCATATAAGAATCTGTAATAAAACTTTCTAAGAAGTTTACTGGATCACTATAGTCATTAATAAAAGAACTACGTGATAGTTGTAATTCTAAATTTTGCTGCGCTTCAGCGAATACGTTCCACTCTTGGTTTTCTAATGATACTTCCACACCAAGATTTTCACTCAACATATTTTGAATCGATTCAGCAACAGCTTTGTTCGTATCACTTGTGTTATAAGATAAAACAATGCTTGGAAGTTCACTATATCCTTCTTCTTCCATTCCTTGTTCTAAAAGTTCTTTTGCTGTATCTGGATCAAACTCTACTAAATTCCCATTTGCATCACGGAAATCCCCACCATCCGGAGTAGTAAATCCGGGAGATACAAAACCATATGCAGGTTCTACACCATTTTTCACGACATAGTTGGCAATATCTTCACGATTGATCGCATAAGCAAACGCCTTACGAATATTTTTATTTTGGAATGGTTCTTCAGTAATGTTAAAACGGAAGAATTCTAGTCCGCCGTAATCACCAATAAATACATTATCTCCATCAATTAATTCATCTGACATTTCAGCAGGAATACTTGTTGCATCTCCAATAGAATCTAATTCTCCAGTCTCGAACATTTGGTACTGTGTATTTTCATCATTTACCATTGCAAAATGAATCTTATCTAAATTAACTGCTCCTGCATCCCAGTATTCTGGATTTTTCGCAAATACCATTTCACTATCATGATCCCATGATTCTAATAAAAATGGACCGTTTGCAACAAACGAGTCTGCTTCTGCATGCCAGTCGGGATTTTCTTCTGCCACTTTATGATTTACTGGGAAGAATGCTGGATTCGTTAGAACATCTAAGAAGAATCCAGTTGGTGCTTCCAATACTACTTCTAATGTCTTTTCATCTACCGCCGTAATATTGACATCCTCTGCTGAGCCTTCTCCATTATTAAATGCTTCTGCTCCTTCAATAAAGTACGCTAAAAACGCTGCGGAGGATGCATTCGCTGGTTCTAACATATATTTCCATGCATATACAAAGTCTTCAGCAACTACTGGATCTCCATTCGACCAGTTTGCATCTTCGCGTAAATGGAATGTATAAGTCAGTCCGTCTTCAGATACGTCCCAATCTTCTGCTACACCTGGTCCGGCAACATGATCTTGATCTAACCTAGTTAGCCCTTCCATTAAATTGTTTAACGGATCCCAAGAAACTTGATCAAACCCAATCGATGGGTCGAGTGAAGTCGGTTCTACACCGTTATTTAAACGGAGTACTTTTTCTCCAGCAGCTTCCTCATCTTGACCTTCTCCTTCTTCTGTTTCTCCTGCATCAGCACCTTCTGGCTCACCGGCATCTTCATTTGCAGTACATGCTGCTAATACAAGTGCCGTTAATAGAGCCAACAAAACCAACAGTAATTTTTTGTTCTTCATACCATTTCCCCCTTTTTAATATTTTAAAGAACTTTCAGCTAATAGCTGTTGTGCCCGTTCATCCTGAAGCCAACAATCCACACTATGTGATAACGTTAACTCTGTCTGAACTGGGTAAACTTTATCACACACCTCCATCGCAAATGGACACCTTGCTGCAAACGGACATCCTTGTGGAGGTGAGAATAAATCAGGTGGTGTTCCGTCAATTGGATTTAATATATCTTCCTTTACATCCAATCGAGGTACAGAATTTAACAATCCTTTTGTATATGGATGTTGCGGTTGATAGAAAATTTCTCGTTTCGTACCTGATTCGATAATTTTTCCTGCATACATTACCGCAATTCGATCTGCAATTTTAGCAACTACCCCTAAATCATGTGTGATCAAAATAATGGAAACACCCATCTTTTCCTGTATTTTTTCAAACAATTCTAGTATCTGAGCTTGGATTGTTACATCAAGTGCTGTCGTTGGTTCGTCTGCTATAAGCAGGTCCGGCTCACAAATCAAGGCAATTGCGATGACAATACGTTGCCGCATCCCTCCACTAAATTGGTGTGGATATTGCTTCAAACGCTCTTCTGGACTCGGTATTCCAACCAATTCCATCATTTCAATCGCTTTTGCTTTCGCTTCCTTTCCTGAAATACCTTTATGTTCTTTCAATCCTTCCATTAGTTGTGTACCAATGGTAAGTGTTGGATTTAATGCTGTCATCGGATCTTGAAAAATCATTGAAATATCCACACCACGGATTGATCGCATCTGTTTCTCTCGGAACTGAATCAAGTCTTGCCCTTTAAAATAAATATTCCCTTTGGTGATTTTTCCTGGTGGGTTAGGAATCAGTCTCATGATTGCATTCGACGTGACACTTTTTCCACATCCGGATTCTCCTACAATTGCTAACGTTTCTCCCTTATTTAAATGAAAATTAACCCCACGGACAGCCTGGACAGAACCACCATAAGTTGTAAACGTCACATGAAGATCTTTTACTTCGAGTATTTTTTCCAAATGGTTCACCTACTTCCTTAATTTCGGATCCAGTGCATCCTGAAGTCCGTCTCCAAGTACATTAAATGCAAACATCGTAAATGATATAAAGAACGCTGGGAAGAACAATGTCCACCAGTTACCAGAAAGAATCGCGCCTAATGAATCATTGGCCATGACACCCCAACTTGCAAAAGGGGCTTGAATGCCCAGTCCAATAAAACTCAGGAATGCTTCTGCAAAAATGGCAGATGGCACGGTTAATGTCATTTGAACAATAATTGGACCCATCGTGTTCGGCAATAAATTCCGTCGAATAATCCTCGATGACTTCGTGCCGAACGCTCGTGAAGCGAGGACAAATTCATAGTTTTTTATTTGTAACACCTGTCCCCGCACAATTCGGGCCATCCCGACCCAACCAGTTATCGTTAGAGCAAGGATAATCGTGCCTAGGCTTGGTCCTAATACTACAAGAAGTAAGATAACAACTAACAAATATGGTAATCCATATAAGATTTCAATAATACGCATCATCACATTATCCGTGCGACCGCCTTTATAACCGGAAATACCTCCCCAAATAATTCCTACGGTAACATCAATGAGTGCTGCCATTAATCCAACAAAAAGGGAGATTCGAGCACCGTACCACGTTCTCGTAAATACATCTCTTCCAGCACTGTCTGTACCAAACCAATGCTCACTGGAAGGTGGCTGATACTGATTTGGCAAGTCCTGTTTGTTAACTTCATATGGTGAAATCATCGGTCCAAAAATTGCCATGACTGTAAGCAATACTAAAAATATTAATCCAAGCATTGCCATTTTGTTTTTCACCAAGCGTTTCCATGCATCTTGCCAATAAGAAAGAGAAGGTCTGGCAACAGACTCTGCTTCTAATGTATCCTTACCTTTCCAAGAGAACCATTCATCTGGCACTGTGGGAGGATTTTTATCGGGTAATTCTTCATTGGAACTCATGATGCTTCTCCTCCCTTACTATTCATTTTTATTCGAGGATCTAGGATCCCATATGCAATATCTACAAGGAATAACATGATTATTAGAAAAGCACTATAGAATACCGTCGTTCCCATAATTACTGGATAATCCCGTTGATTTATACTTTCAACAAAATATTTGCCCATCCCTGGAATCGCAAAGATCTGCTCAATTACAAATGTACCAGTCAGAATTCCGGCTAATAATGTTCCCATAATGGTGACGACAGGCATTAACGCATTACGAAGCGCGTGTTTAAATACAATTTTCCAAGGAGATAATCCTTTTGCTTTAGCCATTTTTATGTAATCCTGTGTCAGAACTTCAAGCATCGTAGAACGAGTAAGCCTTGCTATAATTGCCATCGGACTTGTTGCCAGTGCCAGTACTGGAAGAACCATATGTGCTGGACTTTTCCACGTTGCGGTTGGAAAAATTTCATAATTTACTGCGAGTTGCTGAATCAGTAATGTAGCTAATATGAAGTTTGGTATGGAAATTCCTAATACTGCTATCCCCATAGTTAAGTAATCTAATATTCCATTATGTCTAAGTGCAGCGATAATCCCTACTAAAATACCTGAAATGACTGCAACAACGATGGTGACAATCCCTAATTCGAAAGAAATTGGAAATCCTCTCGATAATAAATCGTTTACAGATTGATTTGGCTGTTTAATCGAAGGTCCAAAATCAAATGTAATTATAGATTTTAAATAAAGTAAATATTGAATATGTGGTGGTTTATCTAGATTGTAATGCGCTTCTAAGTTTGCTCGAATAGTTTCATTTGAAGATTGATCACTATTAAATGGTGAACCTGGTATACTCGTCATTAATACAAAGGTTAGTGTAATAATAATCCACAGCGTTACCGCCATAACGGCTAATCTTTTTAATATGTATTTCAGCAAACGGATGCACCCCCTAATAAATTTGCTAATACAGTTGTCTGTTTTTGTTTAAGAGAATGTAGTATGCATTGCCAGCTCTGTCATGACTAACATAGCTTGATATGCTTCTTTCATATCTTTTGCACGGAACTTCACCTTTGTTGTACCTTCGATCAATTCTGTTCCTGGCATAAGATTCGCCCATTCTGCTTGACCATAATTACAAAATTCAATGGTTAATTCAGGGTGTTCTGGTGGAAATAAGGGTTTTACATTACTTGCATTTGTTAATGCTTGTTTCACTTGTTTCTGTAATAATACTCCTGCTTTTGATGGAGTAAGGCTCCTTACAGAAGATCTCGATATTGATTCTTTGACGATAGCTGTTGTAACATCTGGTATCAGTTCTTCTGCTTCTCTCGCTGTGTAATCATCGCCTGTAACTAATAAAATAGGGACGTCGTAATACCCTGCTAAGTAAGCGTTCATCCCCATTTCTCCAATACAATGATCGTTAATGAAAAAATTTCTCACCGCATGAATCATTGAATGTGACATTACTCCTGGACTTCCTGCCTGAGAATGATAACCAACCAAAAAAACACCCGTATATGAATGATCCAAACCTTGTACCATAGAAAAAGGCTTCACTTCTCCGGTAATCAAGTTGCAATCTGGGTGAATCTCGTCAATTAGCAAATTATTCATTTTGGAGTGACTATCATTTACAAGCACTTCTTCACAACCATAGTCAAAAGAAGCTTGAATAACGTAGTTCACTTCTTTTGTCATGATTTTCCTAGAACGCTCATAATTAAGGCTTTTGGCATCAACAAAGGTATAGTCTGGTAGTCCTGTAATACCTTCCATGTCTATCGATATGTATATTTTCATGTTGTCTCACCTACTTATACTTTTGTTAATTTTCTATTAATTTTATCATGTTTTTTCAATTATGAGAAGTTTTATATTTGTTATTAATCTGAATATTATTAATATAAGTGGGTATAATATAAAAAGATTTAAATTATTCTTGGTTTCTTAATAAGGGAAATTTTCCTGGAATATGAAAAAAGTAGATGTGCATCTACACATCTACTTTTGAAATAATTTTTTTAGAAAATAGTTAATTAATCCGCAGCAATTTCATTTGATTCTTTTGCGGTAGTTACATAGAGTGGTTGTACAATTACTCCGTTCTCATCCACTCTCTTGATATCCGCACCAAGCGCTGCTAACTTATCAACAATATCCACATAGCCTCGGTCAAGGTGTTTAAGTTCAGTCACACGTGTGTACCCATCACTCACAAGACCAGCTAAAATAAGTGCTGCAGCTGCGCGAAGATCTGTAGCTGCTACTTCAGCACCTTGTAATTCTGAAATACCTTCAATAATTACACTGCGTCCTTCAATTTTAATATTGGCGTTCATGCGACGAAATTCTTCTACATGCATAAAACGATTTTCGAAAACAGTTTCTGTAATTACACCTGTACCTTCTGCACGTAGCATTAGTGACATCATTTGTGATTGCATATCTGTTGGAAAACCAGGGTGTGGTAATGTTTTAATATCTGTTGATTTTAATTTCTCTGGTCCAATAATACGTAATCCGCCATTCTCATCAATTACGTTTACATTCATTTCTTCTAACTTTGAAATTACAGAGCGCAAATGTTCACGCATTGCATTCTCAATGAATACATTACCTCCAGTTATTGCCGCTGCCACCATAAAGGTACCTGCTTCAATACGGTCAGGTATGATTGTATGCTCTGTACCGTGAAGTTTTTCCACACCAATAATACGGATTGTTTCCGTACCTGCTCCAACGATATTCGCACCCATTTTATTAAGATAATTTGCTAAGTCTACAATTTCCGGTTCTTTTGCAGCATTTTCAATTACTGTCTTTCCTTCTGCGAGTGCTGCAGCCATCATAATGTTTTCTGTAGCACCTACACTTGGCATATCAAGATAAATCTTTGCACCTTGTAATCTGCCATCGACTTTTGCTTCCACATAGCCATTACCTACATGGATATCTGCTCCCATTGCTTCAAAGCCTTTAAGATGTAAATCAATTGGTCGAGAACCTATCGCACATCCTCCTGGCATAGCAACTTTCGCGTGTCCATAACGGGCCAATAATGGTCCCAAAACAAGTACAGATGCACGCATCTTTCTTACATATTCAAATGGGGCTTCTGTCTCTAATTGTTTTGATGCATTAATATTTACTGTCTTTGTAGCTGAATTAAATTCAACATCTGCATTTAGATTACGTAATACTTCATTTATTGTATATACGTCTGCTAAAACCGGTACTTCTTTAATAACGCTTTTCCCTTCACTCGCAATTAAACTTGCAGCTAGAACAGGTAATACAGCGTTTTTAGCACCTTCAAGCCGAACGGTGCCATTCAATTGGTGTCCGCCACTTACGATGATTTTTTCCATGTTATAAATCCCCTTCAGATCCAATTTCCCTATATTAATATTCATGTATTAGGATAGGTGTTCCTATCGTGTATTGCTCATTTCCTGCATCGTCTTCTATAATAGCTATTTGTACATTTATCGGTCCATCATCTACAGAGTAAAATTCATTCCATAAATCTGTATACCCATAAAATGACTTTTTAATCGTGGATTTTGCTATATTGTCGTATTGTGTTGTTGTATGTCGTAAATTAAAATAATTTATTGCATGATTTATAAAAACATCACTGTTCATTATATCATCATTTACTAAGGTCAGACAAGTATATGATTGAGCTAATTTTGTAAACAATTTATGAACAATTTCATTCTTAGTTGTTATATAAGTTTCTTTTATTTCTTCGCTCCAATCAGCCCCTTCTAAAAGAGCGATAATTTCTGCCTGTAATGATGATTCAGTTGGCAAAATTACTTTATACAATACGTCCATACTATCTATTTTATGATCGTTTTTAAAGATATATTTTATACTTTTTTCATCTATTTTTTTCTCATAAGAAAAGTCATCTTTAAGTTGCTCTACTAGCTTTTCTGCTTTATCTACTGATATAGATTCTTTTATATTAACTTGCCAGTTTTCCACCTCAAGTTGCTGCTCTATAGCAAAATTTCCGAGAGCTACCATTTCATCTGAATCTAGTTCAGATGCATGCGTTGTTGTTAAGAATAAAGAAATAAATATAAAGAATAATAAAAGTCTATTAAACATGAAAAATCCTCCTATCAAATCTATTAATCTTAGTTTTGACAGAAGGATAATTTTACATACGAAACAAATTCCGACATTATATTAAAGAGAGCGCTATTTGCAGAGCTAGCTAGGATTTTAGAAAAGATACGTTAAATCTCCGGACCACTGCAGTACTTCTAAGAAGAAACGACTAACTCCCGCTCCGATAACAATAGTTAGAAACAAAAGAAAAACTCTTGCTTCTCCTGCTCTGCCTTTCTTAAAAATATAATCAATGTTTAACGCCATAACCAGACGCCACGTCATATAGATGAAAAATAAATGAGAAAAGATACTAATTAATGCCATTTGTCCAACTGAAAACATACGTACCACCTTTCTTTCTAGTGAATACTTTGACAGGTGAATCATAAAAAGTCAATTCAAACCTAACTCTAGTTATACTTTCAGGACTAAGCTTACATTTCCCGGGAAATATCGACAATTTACTAGTTAGTATGTATAGTATTTGGTAATTACACTGAGTTAGTTGATGTGAGTAGTTGAATGTTTCACCTTAATTATAGGGTGATGTACTCTATTACTGTTATCTGAGGGTTCTGAAGCCAAGTTGGTTTTGTAGAAGTGGTCTATTCACTACTTTTCTGGTTTCCTCTTGATCTTTTCGTTTATAGAGTGCGTCTATTCACCACTTTCTGCTCTTCCTCTTGATTTTTTCGTTTTTAAAGCACGTCTATTCACTACTTTTCTGGTTTCCTCATGCTTTTTCGTTTATAGAGTGCGCATATTCACTTCTTTCTGCGATTCCTCTTGATTTTTTCGTTTTTAGAGCACGTCTATTCACCATTTTTTGCGATTCCTCTTGATTTTTTCGTTTTTAAAGCACGTCTATTCACTACTTTTCTGGTTTCCTCATGCTTTTTTCGTTTTTAGAGCACGTCTATTCACCACTTTCTGTGATTCCTCTTGATTTTTCCGTTTTTAGAATGATCTTACTATGCGGTTGAGGACTGTTTTAGACAAATGTACTGCAATGTTATCTCATAGTTATAGCGGCAATTTGCATGTTTCTAAGCAAGCTGCGCATACAAAAAACTCCCGCAATACATTGCAGGAGTTTTTGTGCTATTTGCCTACGTCGAGGCGATTAATTGCTCTTTTGAGTGCTAATTCGGCCCGAGTTTTATCAATATTATCCTGTTTTGCCTGAAGACGTCTTTCCGCACGTTCTTTTGCTTGATTTGCACGTTGAACATCGATATCACTTGCAGTTTCAGCAGATTGTGCAAGAATGGTTACTTTCTCAGGCTGCACTTCCATAAATCCACCACTGATTGCTAAATATTTAGTATCATTTCCCTTTTTCAAGCGAACTGCACTAATTTGAAGTGGAGAAACTAATGGAATATGTCCAGGTAAAATACCGATTTCACCAGTTTCAGCTTTACAAACTACCATTTCAAAGCTTTCCTCTAAAACCGGGCCACCAGGAGTAACAACACTCACTTCTAGTGTTCTCAATGTAACCCCTCCTAAGAGACGGGTTGGAAGTGCCTCATAATTAATCAGGCATCTAAAGGATTTCTATAAAATCCTTCTATCTTCCAAGACCGAATATTATTCCATTCCTTTTGCTTTTTCAACTACTTCTTCAATACGTCCAACTAGACGGAAAGCATCTTCTGGAAGATCATCATATTTACCTTCAAGAATCTCTTTAAATCCTTTTACAGTTTCTTGAACCGGTACATAAGAACCTGGTTGACCAGTAAACTGCTCCGCTACGTGGAAGTTTTGGGATAAGAAGAATTGAATTCGACGTGCACGTGCAACGACTAATTTATCTTCATCACCTAACTCATCCATACCAAGGATCGCGATGATATCTTGAAGTTCACGATATTTTTGTAGTGTTTGTTGTACTTGTGTTGCTACTTCATAATGTTCTTTCCCAACAACTTCTGGGTCAAGTGCACGTGAAGTAGACTCTAATGGATCCACCGCTGGGTAGATACCTTGCTCAGACAACTTACGATCAAGGTTTGTTGTCGCATCTAAGTGAGCAAATGTTGTAGCCGGAGCCGGATCCGTATAGTCATCGGCTGGTACATAAATTGCTTGAATAGATGTTACAGAACCTTTATCTGTTGATGTAATACGTTCTTGTAATTGTCCCATTTCAGTAGCTAGTGTAGGTTGGTAACCTACCGCTGACGGCATACGACCAAGTAGTGCGGATACCTCAGAACCTGCTTGTGTAAAACGAAAGATGTTATCAACGAATAATAATACATCTTGTCCTTGCTCATCACGGAAGTATTCTGCCATTGTCAAACCAGTTAATGCTACACGCATACGTGCACCAGGTGGCTCGTTCATTTGTCCGAATACCATTGCTGTTTTAGCAATAACTCCAGAATCGCTCATTTCATAGTATAAGTCATTTCCTTCACGGGTACGTTCACCTACACCCGCAAACACGGAAATACCACCATGCTCTTGTGCGATGTTATTGATTAATTCCTGGATTAATACAGTTTTACCTACTCCTGCTCCACCGAACAGGCCGATTTTTCCACCTTTAATGTAAGGTGCTAACAGGTCTACTACTTTAATACCTGTTTCTAAAATTTCGGTTTCTGTAGATAAGTTTTCAAAGTTTGGTGCTTCACGGTGAATTGGATCGCGACGGATTCCTTCTTCTAAAGGTTCATCTAAGTCGATTTTTTCACCTAATACGTTAAATACACGGCCTAGTGTTACGTCACCAACAGGTACTGAGATTGGACGACCAAGGTCTTCCACCTCTGCGCCACGTTTAAAACCATCTGTTGAAGACATTGCGATGGTACGTACACTATTGTCACCTAAATGAAGAGCTACTTCTAGTGTTAGTTCTTCACCACTGTCACTACGGACAACTAAAGCATTATTTACTGCCGGGAGTTCAGTGTCTTCAAAACGTACATCGACTACTGGTCCCATTAATTGTGTAACGCGTCCTTTGCTCATCTATTTCCCTCCTAACTTACTGTCCACACGGGGTTAAAACTACTCGAGTGCTGCTACGCCACCAACAATCTCTGTGATTTCTTGTGTAATAGCTGCTTGACGTGCACGGTTATATGATAGGGATAAATCATCAATTAGATCCGAAGCATTATCCGTTGCACTACGCATTGCAGTCATACTAGCCGCGTGTTCACTTGCTTTCCCATCAAGTAATGCACCAAAGATTAGACTTTCTGCATACTGTGGTAAAAGTACTTCCAAGATTTGCTCTTGGTTTGGATCAAATTCGTAGTCGGATGTAGCCGATCCACTTTCGTCTAGATTTTCAATTGGAAGTAATTGTTTATTTGTAACCACTTGCGATATCGCACTAACATAATGGTTATATACAATATTTAGCTCATCGATATCTCCATCTGCATACATTTGAACTGTTTCAGAAGCTAGTTCTTTTACATCTGCAAATGTTGGATGATCCGGCACACCTAGTACACTTTTTGATACCGGTAAGCCTCGTTTCCGACAAAAATCGTAGCCTTTTCTTCCAAGTACAATGATGGTATATTCATCGGTACTTTTATGGTTCTTTTCAATCGTGTTAACTAGATTTCTTAAGACATGGCTATTGTATGCACCTACAAGACCACGGTCTGAAGTAATAATTAAATAGCCTGTCTTTTTGACTTCACGTTTGATCAGCATTGGATGCTGTGCATCCGTATTAGCATTCGCTATACTGCTTACAACTTCTTGAAGTTTATCAGCGTACGGGACAAATCCACGGGCATTTTGTTCAGCTTTTGACATTTTAGAAGCCGAAACAAGTTCCATCGCTCCTGTAATTTGTTTTGTTTTTTTCGTAGAATCAATTCTATCTTTTAAATCTCTTAGTGATGCCAAGCTCTTTCACCACACTTTCCTATCAGGAGTGAGGGTCGAGGAGTAATTATTCGACCCTTTATACTCTATACCGAAACTTCATTTATTAATTATTAGATGGTAGGAATGTTTTCTTAAATGATTCAATCGCATCATTAAACTCGCCTTCATCTGGTAAATTACCAGTTTCACGAATAGAAGTAAGTAATTCATTACGATTGCTTTCCATCCAAATGTTCAATTCTTCTTCAAAACGTTGAATATCTTCTACAGGGATATCATCCAAGAACCCACGAGTAAGTGCATAGATAATAACTACCTGTTTTTCAACTACCATTGGTTTATGAAGACCTTGTTTTAACACTTCTACAGTACGTTGACCACGATTTAGTTTCGCTTGTGTAGATTTATCTAAGTCTGAACCAAATTGAGAGAATGCTTCTAATTCACGGAAAGATGCAAGATCAAGACGTAATGTACCTGCTACTTTCTTCATTGCCTTAATTTGTGCAGATCCCCCAACACGTGACACGGATAAACCAGGGTTAATCGCTGGACGAACCCCAGAGAAGAATAGATCCGATTGTAAGAAAATTTGTCCATCAGTAATGGAAATTACGTTTGTCGGGATATAAGCTGCAATATCACCAGCTTGTGTTTCAACAAATGGTAATGCAGTTAATGAACCGCCACCTTTTGCATCACTTAATTTAGCCGCACGCTCTAATAAACGAGAGTGTAGGTAGAATACATCCCCAGGGAATGCTTCACGACCTGGTGGGCGACGTAATAGTAAAGAAAGCTCACGGTATGCTACCGCTTGTTTAGATAAATCATCATATACAACTAACACGTGTTTTCCGTTATACATGAACTCTTCACCCATCGCTACACCAGCATATGGAGATAAGTATAATAATGGTGCAGGATCTGAAGCACCTGCAGTCACTACGATTGTATTATCAAGTGCACCGTGCTTACGGAATGTTTCTACTGTTGAACGTACTGTTGATTCTTTTTGACCAATAGCTACGTAGATACAAATCATATCTTGATCTTTTTGATTCAAGATTGTATCAACTGCTACTGTTGTTTTACCAGTTTGACGGTCCCCGATGATTAACTCACGTTGACCACGGCCAATTGGAACTAATGCATCAATCGCTTTAATACCGGTTTGAAGTGGCTCATCTACGGATTTACGATCCATAACTCCTGGAGCAGCCGCCTCGATTGGACGAGTTTTTGATGTTTCAATTGGGCCTTTACCATCAATTGGTTGACCAAGAGGGTTAACCACACGACCTAATAGTTCCTCACCTACAGGTACTTGCATGATTCGGCCAGTACGACGAACTTCATCGCCTTCTTTAATTTCTGTATAAGGTCCAAGGATAACGATACCTACATTACTTTCTTCTAAGTTCTGTGCTAATCCCATAACACCGTTAGAGAATTCAAGTAATTCCCCAGCCATAGCATTATCAAGACCATGAGCACGTGCGATACCGTCACCGACTTCAATAACTGTTCCAACATCACTTACTTCGATGTCAGAATCAAAGTTTTCAATTTGCTGTTTAATCAGTGTGCTAATTTCTTCAGCATTAATGCTCATACCATTTCACCCCTATCATCATTTGTTAGCAGACACGATGCTACGTGAAATGCGGTTTAGTTTATTACTTACCGTTCCATCGTAAATCGTATTTCCGACTCTTATTTTCATACCGCCGAGAACCTTAGGATCTACAATATTCGTAATCTGAACACTTGTTTTACCTAGACGTTTGGCAAAGGATGCTTGAAGTTGTTCCTTTTCATCCGTACTTAATTCTCGAATAGAATAGACGGTTGCATCTGCAATTCCTTTTGCATCGTTTACCAAAGCGACTAGGTGATCAACAATAGATGGAATGGTTGATGTACGATGACGATCAACAAGTAATTTCAACGTGTTAATCACAACCTGATCCGTCCCTTTAAACACTTCAGCTAAAAGTTGTTTTTTCTTCACACTATCAATCTTTGGATGCTTTAGGAATACATTTAATTTTTGATCGTTTGTAAAAACTTGACGAACAACTAGAAAATCTTCCACTAATTGACCCAAGGAATTCTTCTCATTACCGAGCTGAAAAAGAGCATCTGCATAACGCTTTGCTATTACGGAATTACTCATCGCTCTTCTCCTACCTCTTGGATATATTCGTTAATAAGTTTCTCTTGATCTTGCTCGCTAAGCTCTTTTTCAATTACCTTACTTGCAATTAATACAGATAAGGATGCAACTTTATCTTGTAACGCTTGAATAGCTCGTTCTTTTTCATTTTGAATATCTGCTTGCGCTGATTCTTTAATGCGCTCTGCTTCTTTTCTCGCTGAATCGATGATGGCTTGCTCTTGTTTCGCTCCTGCAGCCTTCGCATCTTCTATCATTTTCTGCGCTTCTGCTTTTACTTGATTCAATTGCTCAGCTGCTTCTTTAGAAGCTTTTTCTGCTTCTGCGCGACTTTGCTCTGCTGATTCAATTTCATTCGCTACGTAGTTTTCACGCTCTTCCATTTTGTTCATTAATGGTCCCCAAGCAAATTTCTTGAGTAATGCTAGAAGAACAAGGAAGAAGAATAATTGAACTAACATATCTGGCCAACGTAAACCACCGACACTAGCTCCAATGTTTAACAAGTCAATGTATGAATGCACCGATCCCACTCCTTTCGCTAATAAATCACATCTATGGTCTGATGTATAAATCCTACATCGTTACTCTTGCATAAAGGAATGGCGAAGATTCTTTGTAGCTGAACTTCGCCATTATAATTCTAGGAAAAATTGCGATTTACATTACCATAAACGCGATAACTGCTGCGATGATCGGAATCGCCTCTACAAGTGCTACCCCGATAAACATTGTACCTTGTAGTGCACCACGTAATTCTGGTTGACGTGCAATACCTTCTACTGTTTTACTTACGATCATACCGTTACCAAGACCTGCTCCTAATGCTGCTAAACCAATTGCAATTGCTGCTGCTAAAGCTCCCATTGATAATTTCCTCCTTTTATAATAAACCTAATAAATTATTTTTTATTAATGGTCACTGCTCACTTTGTGAGACATGTAAACCATTGTTAACATAACGAATACGTAAGATTGGATAGCTCCAATAAACACACTAAATCCTTGCCATGCCAGCATCGGAAGTGCTGCTCCGAAGAATCCAAACACACTAGCTGTTCCAAGTCCTACTAATAAACTTAATAAAATTTCACCTGCATAAATGTTACCAAACAAACGAAGACCCAACGTTAATGTGTTGGTGAATTCCTCTACGATTTTAAACGGTAACATGAGTGGTACTGGGCTTACATATGTTTTTAAATAAGCTTTTGTACCTCTTAACTTAATACCATAATAGTGTGTTAATGCAATAATCATTGTTGATAATGTTAATGTCATAACCGCATCTGCTGTAGGTGATTTCCACCACAGGTCATGACCTACTACCCCAACCGTTGCAACACCTATTAAGTTACTAACTAGAATATAGAATATTAGAGTTAGTCCAAGCGGAAGAAAAATTCTTCCTGTTTTCCAATCCATGTTGTCTTGGATGATACCCCTAACGAATTCTACAGCCCATTCCATGAAGTTCTGTATTCCCTTAGGTTTCATCTGTAACTTTCTGCTTCCCCAAACACAGAAAACAAAGACAATAACACACACGATAAATGTCATCATGAGGTTAGAAAGGTTAAGATTCGCACCCGGTATCCCAAAGATATCATGCACTATTGGATTTTCGTGATCCAAGATTATCACCCCTTTACTAAAACTATTTGTAAGTAAAAATGGAATACTGGAAAGGATTAGTCTTCTTCCTGGTTGCGTAAAGATAATTGATAAACAATGATATCTAACGCGATAACAAAATAAGAAGAAAGAATCCCAATAATTACAGCCATTACGTGAAAGTGTTCTTCAAATCGCATCGCAATCAACACTCCCAACACTGCGGCGGCCATTCTTGTAAACGTACCTAATCCTCCTCTGGCCTTCCCACCTGCTGCAACTGTTTCCCCAAGTTTTGCTGTCTTGCTTTGTAGTAACCACAAGTTATAAAGACTAATGATACTACCTAGGATTAATCCGAAAAAAACACGGGGATATGGTAGAAACCCAGCGCAAAGCACTAATACTGCTAGTAAATAAAACATCCATTGACGCTGTCGGGTTATCATTTTATCATAATTAGACATTATATTTGCTACACTCCTAAACCCGTACAATAGATACTAAACAGACTACCAACACACATTTGCATCCGTTTTCAATCAAATCGGGGAAAATCTCTTGCTAGGTAATATTACTTGTAGTTTTAGATGCGGAGGTGTTACGTTCATTGCATCTATGTATTTGAAGTCAGAAGGAACCATTGTTCGCTGTTTCATAACAGGGGATAATTTTGCGAACAAAAATGGGCTAAAAAAGCTGTTTCTCCTCACTCCACACTAAATAAGTTTACATTAGCCAAGCTGGGATTGTCAATTAGTAACAGGCATTAATCATATTAATTATATTACATATATAAACATTGACATATTAGTCTTTCTCAGCTTGAATTTCCCTATTGTGCACTATATCACAAATTAATTCTCTCGTGTTATTTAACAATTTTCGTTTTATGACTTTTTTGTGAACAAATGTAATGTTACCTAATATAGACCATTGCCTCTGAACTTTCATACGTTCCATCGTCCAAGTAAACCGTTACAATAGCTAGATAATTCCCTCCTTTTCCTGCTTGTTTTGTCGTAAGTTCCCCAGTGTGTAGACCTTGCTCCAAGTTCTTTTCTTCCAACAATCTCCGCTGATAGACTAAGGTATCAGGATCATATAAATCAACTTCAAGTTTACGAGCAGGCTCTGTCATATAGATTTGATATTGATATAAATCATCTGAGAGCGTTTTAAGCGAGAACTCAAAACCAGCTGTTTTTGGTTGATCCGCTTCCTCATTTACGATAATGTACGGCAATTCATATGTTGCATCTCCTTGCTCTAAAGCTATCCACCCTTGATGAACCCCTTTATCTAATTGCATTCCTGTAACAGATACTTCGATAGGTACCTTTTTCTTTTCATAAGGTCCCAACTGAAAAGAACCAGGTAAATCCCACGATATTCCTTTATCTTTATACGGTATTTCAAATTGATAGGACTGTGGTTCAGCTGTCATATTTTCAATAATTAACTCATGTTGAAACGCTTGACGATAATTATCTACCTTGCCAAATTGGAGTTGACCATTATGAATAATCGTATTTGCTTCAATCGCTTTATTTACATCGATCACTCCCATGCCTTGTTCCGTTGAAGTTACTAGCTCATCATCATTCATTAGTTGATCTGCAGATGTTTGGATTGCTCCAATAATTTGTTCATTCGTCCAATCTGGTTTTGCTTCCTTAATTACAGCTGCAGCACCAGCCACATGAGGGGTTGCCATACTCGTTCCATCCATGGCTTGATATCCATCTGGTACCGTACTCCAAATCTGAGTACCCGGAGCAATAATATCAGGCTTTATCTGCCAGTTAATTGTCACAGGTCCTCTTGAACTAAATGGTGCTACTTGAACTGGTTGATCTATACGTTTTGAATCAATGAAATAATGATTATTTTCTTCCGATTGTTGCTTTAACCATTCTCCATCTTCTTTTGAAATAGCTGCTACAGGAATTTGTACGGGAGCATCACGATATTCTACAGAACCTTGAAAAGGACCAGCTTCATTATTATATATAAGTACTGCTTCCGCCCCTAATTCTTCTGCTTGCTTTGCTAATTGATAAAAAGGAATCTTTCCTCGTTGTACAAGAGCTATTTTTCCAGAAAGAGAGCCAGTTGCTTCTTCCTCTATTGAAGTAATATCGTAATCTCTCTCCAAACTCCATTCAGGTGCACCAAGCATCTCTAACAGGAGAATAGTTTTATCTTCAAAAGAATCTTCTAATACCGGAACAGTTGACGGAGTTGTTGAAGCTCCAACAGAAAAAGCTTTGTTTGCAGTGGCTGGTGAACCTACAGTCCATGCATCAGGGCCACTATTGCCATTAGCAATCACGACAAAAATTCCAAGCTCAGCAGCACGATTTACCGCTTGACTTGTTGGATAATCGGGAACATTGACATTGTTACCTAAGGAAAGATTAATAATATCTACTTCATCTTCAATCGCTTTTTCCATCGCAGCTAATACTTGCACGGAAGTCCCCGCTCCACCTGGACCTAGTGCTCGATATGCATAGATTTCTGCATCAGGAGCCATTCCTTTTAATTCTCCATTTGCAGCAATTATTCCAGCTACATGTGTTCCATGTGATGTGGGTACTCCTTGATCAGGCTGTGTCTCCATCGGATCATCATCGAGATCTACTAAATCATATCCGTTTATATAATTCGCCTGTAAATCTGGATGATCATAATCAATCCCCGTATCAATTACTCCTACTTTTACACCTTTACCTGTGTATGATGTATCGTTCCACGAATACGGTTCTGCCTCTCTTATTGATGATTGAAATTCAGATAAAAGTGAAGATTTTGTAGTTGGTATGGCTTGATATTCTTGTACAGAATGGATGTTTTTTATGAATTCTAGTGATTCCATTCTCTGGAGATGTTCCGGGGAACCTTGTAGGGCTATTCCATTAAAAATCGTATCGTATACAGCAACCACTTCAATAAAAGGGTGGTAATCTTTTATATACTCAACTTGTTCATATGGATCACCTTCCACTTCAATAATAATCGATTCCTTTTGTTTATATTCTGCAAATGTTGTTAACTGTGGATAACTACATGTGAACAATAAAATTGCATAAAAAAATATGGGGATAAGTTTTACGATATTCATCCGAGCACCACCTTATTCCCATAGCTTTTGAAGTTTTTATTATATTTATACGGATAAACCGATGTAAATTATTTGAGTCTTTGTTTCAGAAGTTGTCTAAAGTTCAAACCTATCTTTTACCTATTATAAATTGAAATACGACCGCTTTTCTGTGGACAAGAAATCTACTTACTCAGAAAAATATATATCTGAGTGGATTCTCATATAGTGCTATTTCCACAGGAATCGGCCGTATATCAAATAAAACTATTAATTTGTTAAATTATTTAGTACCGAACAAGCGATCTCCGGCATCTCCAAGACCAGGGATAATATAACCATGATCATCAAGACGATCGTCCATTGCCGCTAAATAAATATCTACATCTGGATGTGCTTCTTTCACCACTTCAACACCTTCTGGAGCAGCAATTAAACACATGAGACGAATATTTTTAGCGCCTCGTTTTTTGATTGCAGTGATTGCATCATTTGCAGAACCACCAGTCGCTAGCATTGGATCGATAACAATGATTTCACGTTCTTCAATATCATTTGGAAGTTTGACATAATACTCCACAGGCTTGAATGTTTTCGGATCACGATATAGGCCAACATGTCCAACTTTAGCAGCCGGAATTAACTTACGAACACCATCTACCATTCCTAGACCCGCACGCAAAATAGGAACTAATCCCAACTTTTTCCCAGCAAGAACTTTTGAAGGTGCAGTAGTTACTGGAGTTTCTACATTTACTTCTTTCACTGGCAAGTCACGAGTAATTTCAAAAGCCATTAACATTGCAACTTCATCAACAAGCTCACGAAATTCTTTTGTCCCCGTATTCTTATCACGTATGTACGTTAATTTATGTTGAATTAACGGATGATCAAATACAAATACATTACCCATCTTAAGATCACTCCTTATATTAAAAGATATATCTTTAAAATTGTACTGAAAATCTTCTATGCTTTCAAGTATAGTTTTTCTAATGGTAAGTCTTTACAAATTTTTGATTTTAATAATAATTAATCATTTCAACAAAGGCGCGTTGTTTGATTTCCATTGCAGACGGACGCTTTCCGCAGGCACGGCCTCAGCTAACTTGAAAAGAAGAACACTTTTCAAGTGGATCTTCAAGCTCCCTATTCTGAGCAGGAGTCGCCGTCTTCCATTACAATCAAAGCCAAGAATTTTCTGTAACCCGATTATGAAATTAATTCTAGTTAACATTTTTCTCTCATCCCGCAGCCCTAAAAATATGGGGGTACACCGCTACGTAACTAAACAAGTGTTTCGTTTTTGTTCATGTTTTATCAAATATCTTTATTAAAGAAAAAAACGAACAATACTGGATAATGAGTTATCATCCAATTATTGTTCGTCTTTATTATCTAAGCATATAGAGGAAATTTTTCTGTAAGATTTTGTACACGTTGTGCCGCTTCTTTTAACTTCGCTTCATCTTCATGATGTTTTAATGTTAATGAAATGATAGAAGCAATTTCTTTCATTTCTTCTTCACCAAAACCACGAGTAGTTACTGCAGCAGTACCGATACGGATACCACTTGTAACAAAAGGACTTTCTTGATCAAATGGAATTGTATTTTTATTTGTTGTAATTCCAATATCATCTAGTGCTTTTTCAGCTACTTTTCCTGTTAATTGCAGTGGGGTAACATCTAATAATAATAGATGGTTATCGGTACCTCCAGATACAATACGAATCCCTTCTTTATTAAGAGCTTCCCCTAGCGTTTTAGCATTAGTAACAATTTGCTTTGAGTATGCTTTGAAGTCGTCTGATAATGCCTCTTTAAATGAAACAGCTTTTGCAGCAATAACATGCATTAGCGGTCCACCTTGTATTCCAGGGAAAATCGCTTTATCAACTTTTTTAGCGAATTCTTCTTTACATAGAATCATACCACCGCGAGGGCCACGCAATGTTTTATGAGTTGTTGTAGTTACGAAATCTGCATGTGGAACTGGGTTTTCATGTTCACCCGTAGCGACTAATCCAGCAATATGCGCCATATCTACCATTAGATACGCATCGACTGCATCAGCAATTTCGCGGAATTTAGCAAAATTAATAGAACGAGAGTATGCACTTGCTCCTGCCACAACTAATTTCGGCTTTACTTCCTTCGCTTTTTCCAGGACAGCGTCATAATCTAATTGTTCTGTTTCTTTATCCACACCATAGTCAACAAAATTATACAATTGACCACTAAAGTTAACTGGGCTACCGTGAGTCAAATGTCCACCATGATTTAAGTTCATACCTAGGACAGTATCGCCAGGCTCAAGAACTGCAGAATAAACTGCCATATTCGCTTGCGCTCCTGAATGAGGTTGCACATTTGCGTGATCAGCACCAAATAATTCTTTCGCACGATCACGGGCAAGATTCTCCACTACATCAACGTGCTCACAACCACCATAATAACGCTTGCCTGGATAACCTTCTGCATATTTATTGGTAAGAATAGAACCCATTGCATCCATTACTGCTTTCGTAACAAAATTTTCGGATGCTATTAATTCAATCTTATCTTGCTGACGATTCTTTTCGGCTTGCATTGCTTCAAACACTTCGGCATCTGCTTGTTTCACAAATTCCATCATTGGTATAGCCCCCTATGTAATGAGATTTTATAGATTTACTGATGTAGATGATAGTTAATAATGATTACTACCATAGAAGGCTCTAATTCCTCCTATTAGCTTTGGACGAGTACGAGCAGCTCTTACACGAGCATGATTAACAAATCGTTGTTTGAATTTAAGTGGAACTGCAACATGTTTTAAATGCATACCAATCATTGTTTCTCCAATATCCATTCCTGCATCAGCTACAATTTCCTCTACTACAACCGGATCATTCATATGTCGATACGCATAGGCAGCCATTGCTCCTCCAGCCTCCCGTACCGGTACAACTGTAACTTCTGGTAAGGAATAGGTAGTTGCTACCTCCTTCTCGATGACAATTGCTCGGTTGAGATGTTCACAACATTGAAATGCTAAATGGATACCTGTTGCAGTTTGTAGTGATTGAAGTTGTTGATAAATGGTAAGAGCAATTTGCTCACTTCCAGCTGTTCCAATCGGTTGACCAGCAACCTCACTTGTCGAACAGCCAACAACGAAAATATCATTTTCTCGCAAAATACTAGCATCTGTCCACTCTTTGACAATACACTGTAAATCTTGTGCAAGTCTATCATTTGTCATTATTCTTTCACCTAACTTCTTCCAAAGTCAAGAAACTTTTCATCAGTAACGATGTCTAGCTCAGCGTCTACCACTAGCGAAAATTAGAATAAAAATAGCCATACCATGTCATATGACACATTCTCCTATGCCCTATGAAACATAAGTTTTTCCATTGCTAGTAGGGTGCTTGCGCCTTTGTTATAAGCATACCATGATTTTTGTTAATTTACGAAACTTCTTTATTCCTATTTTTCTCCAAAGTAGATTCACTTTTTTCTAGATAAGATTCTTCCTGTTCTGTCTCAAAAGGCTTGATATTACTTTGTACTTCATGTTTTCTTACCTTAAATTGGTTAATTTGTGATTTTAGATTATCCGCATGTTGTTCCATTTCATGAGCTAATTGATCGACTTGCTCCATTGTTATTACTTGTTCTTGAATAGCAGCATTGACTTCTTCAGTTCCTGCTGATGTTTCTTCTGCAATAGCTGCAACCTCTTGTGATTGTTGTACCGTATTTTGGATAGAATGAAGCTGTTGATCTACTAATTGATGAATTGTTTCAATTTCATTCGCAACATCCGTAATGGAATCAGCCATCTCTTCAATTGTACGGTTCGTTCCTTCTCCTTGTTTTGCTTCTTCCTTTGCATACTCCACGTTCTCATTGATTTTTTCTACTACCTGCGTAACATCATGCTGAATAGCTCCGATTAATTCTGATATTTGCTGCACTGCTTGAGCACTTTGATCAGCTAGTTTACGAATTTCCTCTGCAACAACAGCAAAGCCTTTTCCATGCTCACCTGCACGCGCTGCTTCTATCGATGCATTTAGTGCTAGAAGATTTGTTTGTTCCGCAATTTCTCCAACTAATGTAATGATTGTTTCTACTTGTTTTGCATTTTGTTTTAAATGATCGACATCTTTTAATGATAATTCTTGTTCATTTGTCAATTTCTGAATACCAGTTACTAACTGTCCAACCACTCGTTGACTTTCCTGCAAGGTAGTAAGCATTGACTTTGATTTATCGGTAGATTGTTCTGCTTTTTCTTGCACTTTTTGAGCCAAGTCGGTAGCTAATTCTACCGATGCTGCAGTTTGTTGTGTAGCTTCCGACGAACTCTCAGCTCCGTTTGAAATATCAATGATAGATTGTCCTATAGCTGTCGAATGTTGAGATGCTGTATGTGATGCATTCTTTAATTGAACAACTGTCTCATTCGTTTTTTCGAAATGCGCATCAATGTTATGTACCATTCGATTCAAATTTTGTAACATACCATTGACTGCTAATGAGAGCGAGCGGATTTCATCGTCCGAGCGAGGTATATGCACTTGTTGATCTAAATTTCCTAGAGATGCCTCCGTTGCAACTTTTTCTAGACTTTCCATTGGTTTCGTAATCCATTTAGCCGCAAAAAAGGCGAGTAATCCAGACCAAAAAATACCTAGTAATAAGATGATAGTCAAATATAACTCATCAGAAATACTCCAGAATTGCTGTACATAATCATTCACTACATAAATAAATAAAGCACTAAATCCATAAGTAATAATTGCTAATACAGTTATTAAAATAACAAGTTTTAAGCGCAGACTGAACCGATACTTTTTCTTCATAATTTCCTCCTACATTACGTATGTTTTTGAACAAAAAGGTCTATGCAGTCTTCAATTTCTTTCATCGTATTACGATATAGGTCTAAACCACCACCAAATGGATCAGAAATATCGTAATTGATTAGTTTGGATTCTAAATGCTGAATATCATTCATTTCTCGCTGAAATTCCTTAGCGACCAGTTGATGTAGCTGAAAGTTATTCATTGTATGCTGATGTTTATGAATAAATATAGAGCGCTTTTCTTCTAAATCAGCATAGGCCTTTTGTATCTGTCCCCATATTTCTTTATCGGCTTCTGACACATATTCTTTAAGGGTAAAATACTTATCTTGTTGTTCTGGAAATTGGATAATTAGCGATTGTTTATGTGAAGTAGTCATCGTAAGGACAATATCTGCCCATTCCAGTAACTCCTCACTTACTGATTGAGAATAATGATGCATATCAATTCCTTTTTCAGATAATGCTTGAATGGTCTGATTTGACGCAGGGTTATGATCCATTGCTGTCGTTCCTGCTGACTTCACATTCAATGTAGGCATCTTACTTTTTAACAACGCCTCTGCCATCGGGCTTCTGCAAGTATTTCCTGTACATACAAATAAAACATTCATAAATAACCCTCCACTTATTCTATAAACAACAATATATCATAGGATGCATGTAAACGTGCCAGTTTAACTTTAGTTGTAAAGCCATTATACCCTACTAAAATAGAACTATAAATGACATTTATAGTTCTAGTTCTTTCCCACGTTTAATTATTATCTTAAGCATGTCGTTAATTATTCAATTTAATCATGTGAGTCTATTTCATAAAATAAGATATTTCGAATAAAATCTTAAATGTTGCGCTGTTTGATTTTCATTGCAGACGGCGCTTTTAAGCAGGCACCGGTTTTTAGCTAACGCTCCCTGTTCTGAGCAGGAGTCGCCGTCTTCCATTACAATCAAAGTTATAATTCGACGACAATTATATAAGTATTCCCGCTAGTAATAAGACTCTAATAAAATATTCGATTTTTGGATGTAACTTAGCAATTAGCGGTAAAGTTACTCATCCAATCCACTCATATACTAACTAAATAAAATAAATATACCGAATCCGCAAAGTATGCTTCCTCCAAGTAGTTCACTGTACATCCCTAAAAACCTATACACTTTTCGCCCAATTAACATCCCTAACCATGTGACAAAACAGCTGATAAGACCGAAGGAAAACAGCGTAATAAGGATTTGAACACCAGATATTCCTAGTCCCAGTCCAACAGTAAAACTATCTAAACTAACACTAAAAGCAATCACCCATAGCCCAATTCCCACAGGTTGCCAACGAAATCCTTCCGTTAATCGAAACGCAGAAAAAAACATATGCGCACCTATTAAAAATAGTAATACACCGCTAGCAAGTGATGTCCATTGACCAATTTGCTCAGAAATAACTTGTCCAAGCAGCATACCAGCTAAAGGCATTAACATATGTAAGAATCCAATTGTTAACCCAATATATGCAATCCTTTTTAACCGTAATTGTTGCATTCCTAGACCTAAACTAACTGAAAATCCATCCATACTTAAACCAACTGCTAATAAAAAGATTGATATAATTTCCGTTGAAAAAGGCATTCAATTTCCCCCCAGGACATGCTAATAAAACTATATGCATGAATAAGAAAGCTTATGAATGCCTGTCTAATAATATTTTTAGTTACATTGCATCCAATGGGTAAAACAACTCAATCAATATATGGAAAAATTACATGTTGAAAAAAATTACCCTTCATTCCAGCACCTTTACTTAATTGTCGAGTCAGAAGCTTTACGTAATCGATTCATAATTGCCTGTCCAATTCCATTCTCCGGAAAAGACTCACATAAAATAATATCTACCGCTTGTTGTTTAAAATGACGTAAGCCATCGTAAAGACTTGAAGCAATCTCCTCCATCGAATCGCCTAGTGGATAGATATTGTCATGAGATAATTGATCTGCAACTTGATTGGAACATAATACACCAACTCTATGATTGTGTTGTTGTTCTTTCACAATCAACGCTTGGAACCCATTACTATCCCCTTCAAAAACCCATAATGGAACTTCAGGTGCATAATGCTTATACTTCATTCCTGGTGATTTTGGCTTCCCTTCACCATCTATAATCCCCGGATCTACCATAACGTGACCAACGACATTCTCCAAATTCTCTTTCGTAACTCCACCTGGACGAAGTATCACAGGAATCGCTTGTGTACAATCTATAACAGTGGATTCTAACCCAACTCCTGTTGGTCCACCATCAACGAGTCCTGCAATTCTTCCTTTTAGATCATCAAAAACATGATCAGCTGTTGTCGGACTAGGTTTTCCAGAAATATTAGCACTCGGTGCTGCAATCGGGATGTCTACTTCTTTTAATAATTGTAACGCTATCGGATGATTCGGTATACGTACACCAATTGTATCCAGTCCTGCTGTTACGTTCGATGCACATGTCCCATTGCTTGGTAATATAAACGTAAGTGGACCAGGAGAGAAGACATCAATTAATTTATCCACATAGGCAGGTATTGAGGTAACTAGGCGTTGTAATTGTTCTTTTGTAGCTACATGAGCGATAAGTGGATTATCTTCCGGCCTGCCCTTCGCTTTAAATATGTTAGAAACCGCTTGTTGATTAGTGGCATCTGCACCTAATCCGTACACTGTCTCTGTCGGGAAAGCTACTGTTTGACCTGATTGCAACATAGCTGCAGCTTCCCTAATATCATCTGGATTCTTCTTTATATCATTCATATTCCATCGTTTCGTAGTCATTCTGTAACCTCTTTTCTACGTTTCTATTTTAGTAGAAGCCGACTAGAAACGCAAAAAAGTGGATAACCCGTCATGGTTATCCACTTTTCCACACAGATTTATCCACATGTATAATTTTATGCACAGATTATTCGCATTTATACACAGTCCCCTGTGTATATTGTGTGTAAATCCAGTTATGATACGTTATATGTCCACCAATTTCCTTTTTTATGCTGCTCTATTTTCCTTACTTCAATTTGTTCTTCACGCTTAAACTGCAAGGCTTCTAGAAGTATATCCACAACTGGTTGATTACTATGCACATATACACACTTTGCTTCTATCTTTCTTGCAATTACTAATATTCCTTCCAATAATACTGGAAGTTTTCTTGCCTCCGATTGAGTTATATACAATTGTTTTAACCAATAAGCATTATCTTCGATTGGTTTTAAAACAAAACACCCATCAATCCTTCCATTCATCTCTACTACATATCCATGTGAAAATAGGAGATCCTTCGATACATTTTCATTTCTTTCGAGAAAATCATTCACTGCCTGCTGTTCCGCTTCTTCTACTTTGAAAATTTGCATATGATCACCTCTATTAAAAGTTTAGTAGATAATTTTTCATCTAATTAATGTTAGTCTATGCAAATAATAGAGGAACTATGACCATCCTAACCATTCAAATAAAAAGAATTTTACTTCTGTCTCCTCTTCTTCTACTTCTTGCTCCTCGCCTTCAGCTGCCACAGATGTTCCATTGAAAAAATCGAGAAAGCATAGAGGCGGGAATAACACACACCACCAATTCGAACCTGAACCTTCTCCCAGCGTTACTAGAATTGCTTCATATTCTCCAGCTGGATATAAATAGTTCCCATATAATTTTGCAGGGAATGATATGTTTTTGCCATATTCCACAGCGTATTCAACTTCTTCATCTTCTTCGATTAACACTTCATCCACCACTGTTTCTAGTTCTGAGATTCTAGTTTGAATCAGTTTCCTAGCTTCATCTATATCATCAATATCTTTCACCCATTCTGTCACAACTTCGTTAATCTCATCTCGAACTTTGTGTTTTATTTCTTGATCTCTATCACTATCACTATTTGCTAAAATACGAAGACGAATCGCTTCATCTGGTATAACTTGATATCCTTCATCTTCTAAAGAACTAGATGTAAAAGCAACTAACGGTATCAGAAAAAATAATCCTACTAATAATCCAAATAAGAGCAAAAGCTTTTTCATTAAAAAATCTCCCTTCCATCTGTTCATCAACAGTCTGGACAAGGAGATAATTATTTATACTATGAACCTATTATTTTTTTCTTTAGATAATAGGAAAGTTTCAAGAGTCCACTAACAACCACTCTTGGAACTCTATTTTTATCTCTTTATAACATACGCTAATAGAATTCTGTCTTTTTGATTGATATCTTTTATTGTGAATACTTCTCTTAAAGGTAGATTCTGCCTAATCATATTTGTAATCGTTGCAGCTTGATCAAATCCTATTTCAAAAGCTAACATCGATTGCTCTGATAATTTCATGGTTTTCATTTGTCTTAAAATAGCATGATACGCAGCTAAGCCATTACTCTCTGCAAATAATGCTAAATCAGGGTCAAAGTTCTTTACTGTATCTTGTAATTCATCAGATTGTGACCAAGGTATATACGGCGGATTGGAAACAATAATATCTGCCGTTTGATCCATATCCACAAACGGCTCTATGAAGTTCCCTTGTAAAAAGGTTACATCTGCTTGCATTGCATCTGCATTTCTTTTTGCAACCGATAATGCTTTTTCCGAAATATCCGTCGCATAAACTCGTGATCCAGGAAGCTCAAGCGCTAATGTTATTGCAATTACTCCACTACCAGTCCCAACATCGACAATGGTTAGAGGTTTATCCATTGTCTTCGCCTGTTGGATTACTTGTTGGACTAATTCTTCTGTTTCTGGACGAGGAATTAATACATGTTGATTTACTTCAAATTCACGACCATAGAAATGTTCTACTTTCGTTAAGTGTTGAACTGGAACACCTGTCTCAACGTGTGTAAAGATGTCTTTTTCAAATGCTTTAATGGTATTCTCGTCAATCGGATCTCTCCATCTCATTAACAATTGTTCTTTTGTTATTTGTAAATGATGTAACAAGAGAATCTCTGCTACTTTTGGCTCGCGCCCGGCCTTTTCTAAAAAAAGAGAAGCCCGTTGAAGGACTTCATAACATTTATCGCTCATTTAATTACTCACCTATTTGCTCTAATTTTTTCGTTTGTTCTTCCATTACTAAAGCATCGATAAACTCATCTAATTTCCCTTGCATAATTTGGTCTAATTTTTGAATGGTTAAACCAATTCGGTGATCCGTTACACGGTTTTGCGGGAAATTATACGTGCGGATACGTTCGGAACGGTCTCCTGATCCAACCGCAGATTTACGATTTTCATCATACTCTGCTTGTGCTTCTTGTTGGAACTTATCGTAGATACGTGCACGTAATACTTTCATTGCTTTTTCTTTATTTTTTATTTGTGATTTCTCATCTTGAATCGATACAACAATACCGGTTGGCACATGGGTTAGACGAACCGCAGACATTGTCGTATTTACACTCTGCCCTCCAGGTCCACTAGAAGCAAACGTATCGACACGGATATCCTTATCATGCACTTCTACTTCTACCTCTTCCGCTTCCGGAAGCACAGCTACGGTTGCTGTTGAAGTATGTATACGCCCACCAGATTCTGTTTCTGGAACTCGCTGCACACGGTGAGCTCCATTTTCATATTTTAGCTTCGAATAAACATCCGATCCATTAATCATAAAGATGACCTCTTTATAACCGCCTACACCTGTAGAACTTGCTTCCATGACATCAATTTTCCACCCCTGGTGTTCCGCATAACGAGAATACATGCGATATAAATCTCCCGCAAATAAAGCAGCCTCATCGCCACCCGCTGCACCACGAATCTCCATAAATACGTTCTTATCATCATTCGGGTCTTTTGGTAATAGAAGAATCTTCATACTGGACTCTAATTCTTCTTTACGTCCGCTAAGCTCGGATATTTCTAATTTCACCATTTCATACATTTCAGCATCTAATTTATCTTCCATCATTTCTTTTGCATCCGTCAATTGTTCGGTGACCTCTTTATATTCACGATAAGCTTGAACAACATCTTCTAAGCCAGATTGCTCTTTGGAATATTCACGAAGTTTTTTGGAATCATTGATAACTTCCGGGTCACTAAGCATTTCATTTAATTTATTATATCTGTCCTCTAACGATTGTAAACGATCTAACATCGGACATACACCTCTTTCTGATTAACAGTATCATTATAGTATATGGGAGTCGCCTGGTCAATTGACCGTCAATGTTAAGCTAACACATAAAAAGGATAGTATAAGTTTTCTCGTTACTTACCTATCCATTCTTATTTTTTCTATTAACTTTTTAAGGCATCCCATGATTTCGTTGCAAAATTATTTTCTGGACGAAAAGGGACTTCATGATGATGTCTGCATCTAGGTTCATAAGATTCAGAAGCGCCTACTAAAATGATAGGGTCATTATACGAAGCTGGTTTACCGTCAATAAGTCGTTGTGTACGACTTGCAGGTGAGCCACATATCGGACAAATGGCATTTAATTTTGTTACGGATTCTGCTAATGCCATAATTTTTGGTACGGGTTCGAAAGGTTCTCCACGAAAATCTAAATCAAGGCCTGCTATTATTACACGGACACCTCGGTTTGCCAGTTCTTCTATTACATCTACGACATTATTATCAAAGAATTGAACTTCGTCAATACCTACAATTTCTACATGTTCATCAACATCTTCTAATATTTCAACCGCATCGTGAATTGGACGTGCCATTGTGGATGTTCCATCATGTGACACAATTGCTTTATCATCATAGCGATCATCGATTGCTGGTTTATACACTCTTACGTTAATATGGGCATATGTCGCACGACGTACTCGACGAATTAATTCTTCTGATTTCCCAGAAAACATACTGCCGCAAATTAATTCTACCCAGCCATTTTGTTTCATTACATACATGTGAAGATCCCCTCTCAAGATATTCCTTCGCACGAGGTTGCACAAAAAGTCCGTTGAAACGACCTCCTTTTGAACACGCACTCGCAAGTATATGTAGATGATATATATTTCATCCCGTCATCATATGTAGCTTATTTTAACAATAATGAAAGTAAAAAAACAGGCAAAATTAGACATTTTGCCTGCCTTTTTTAGGAAGCGTTCAACGTAAACTTACGTTGAGTAGCATTCTTATTGAAGATTATATTTTTTCTTAAAGCGATCCACACGTCCACCGACTTTATCAGCTTTTTGCTTACCAGTGTAGAACGGGTGAGAATCAGAACTGATTTCCACTTTAATTAATGGGTATGTGTTTCCATCTTCCCATTCAATTGTTTCATCAGATCCTTTAGTAGAACCACTCAAGAATTTGAAATTCGTACTAGTATCTAGAAATACTACTTTTTTGTACTCTGGATGGATATCCTTTTTCATTGTATTTCCGCTCCTTTTTGCCCTGAATCCCTTGGAAACAGAGTTATTGTAAGAGTCGTCATAGGCGGTTGGGTACACCTTTTCTAAACTCACATAGAAAGATTATAACAGTCTCCGGTTCTAAATGCAACAAGAGGATGTTTTTCATTTTATTAAATTAGAACTATCTGGACATCCCTTTACGTTTCATTTCTTCTCCCATTAATTGAAGAAATTCTTCATTACTTTTCGATTGTTTCAATCGTTTTAAGAAACGATCTAAGAAATCATGGGAATCCTGCATCGTTTTACGAATTGCCCACATTTTATCGAGGTGGCTTTTATCTACTAGTAACTCTTCTTTACGTGTTCCCGAACGCATAATATCTATTGCTGGGAAAATACGTCGATCGGCTAGATGACGATCGAGATGCAATTCCATATTACCTGTACCTTTGAATTCTTCATAGATGACGTCATCCATTCGTGATCCGGTATCAACAAGAGCAGTTGCAAGAATTGTAAAACTACCACCCTCTTCAATATTACGTGCAGCACCAAAGAATCGTTTTGGACGGTGAAATGCTGCAGGGTCAATACCACCTGAAAGCGTTCGCCCACTAGGAGGAATAACTAGGTTATACGCTCTTGCTAGACGAGTAATACTATCCATAAGTACAATTACATCACGTTTGTGTTCAACTAAACGCATCGCACGTTCTAATACTAATTCTGAAACCTTAATATGACTTTCTGGAACTTCGTCAAAAGTAGAGCTAACAACATCTACGTCGGCTGAAACAGAGCGTTCAATATCTGTTACTTCCTCTGGACGTTCATCCACCAATAGAATAATTAGTTTTGCATGAGGATGATTTTTAGAAATACTGTTAGCAATTTCTTTGATTAACATTGTCTTCCCAGCTTTTGGTGGAGCTACAATTAATCCACGCTGACCAAATCCAACTGGAGTCATTAAGTCCATAATTCTTGTAGATAGTTGATTCGTCTTTGTCTCAAGTTGCATCGTACGATTTGGATATAAAGCTGTTAATGCAGGAAAATGAACACGTTCTTTTGATGAATCAGGATCTTCATCATTAACTGCGTCAACATGAAGTAATCCATAATATCTTTCATTTTCTTTAGGAGGACGTACCTTACCTGAAACTTTATCACCATTTCTTAAATCAAATCGACGTATTTGGGAAGCAGAAATATAAATATCTTCTGCACTTGGAGAATAATTAATTGGACGAAGAAAACCAAATCCTTCTGAAGGTATAATTTCAAGGATGCCATCCATAAATAAAAAACCATCTTTTTCCGCTTGTGCTTTTAAAATAGCAAAAATTAGTTCTTTTTTTGTCAGCTTAGCATAATAAGAAACTTTATACTCCTTAGCCAACGCATAAATTTCTTTTAATGTCATTGTCTCTAAATTAGAGATTGTTAATGTTTCCACTAAATCACCACGCCTGTCTAAATTCTTGTTTTATTACATATTTTAAAATATTTACTTTTACTAAAAACGCATATTTCCTATTGATTGTCCATCTAAATTGGAAGGTTACTAGAAGATTATTTGAGTTTAACAGAAGCTATTCGAAGTTGTTTTTATGTTCTTAGTTGTATTCAACCAGACTAACCTATTCTTGCCTATATTAAACATCTATTATCATACTCTTTTAGAAGTAAAGATTCAATAGACTTTTTTGTCAAATATTAGAGGAAATTTTGGAAAGGGAATTAAAAATGTAAAAGCTGTCCCCAAAAATCTGTCGATTGTGTTTTTGCAGAGGTTAAAATTCTACGAACAATCGTATTTTTGAGAACACCTTCTGTATTTAAATTATGGTTTAATTACAAGATCTGGTTTTTTCTGTAAACTGTGTGTGCCATCAATGAAACGTACAGTTCCACTTTTTGCACGCATTACTAATGTAGATGTCGTTGCTTTTTTCCCTTTAAACTGAACACCTTTGAGTAATTCTCCGTCTGTAACACCCGTGGCAGCAAAAATAGCATCGTCTCCACTACAAAAGTCATTCATATAAAATACTTTATTTAAATCGGTAATCCCCATATCATGGCATCGTTGGATTTCTTCATCATTCGATGGTAATAACTTCCCTTGGAGTTCTCCACCTAAACATTTTAATGCCGCTGATGCTAAAACACCTTCTGGAGCACCACCAGAACCTAGCAGAATATCTACACCAGTATCATCAAAAGCAGTATTAATTGCCGCTGCTACATCACCATTCGGAATTAACTTAATTCTCGCACCAGAAGCACGAATCTCATCAATCAATTTTTGATGACGTGGACGATCGAGAACTGTAGCTACCACATCTTCAATCGATTTATTTTTTGCTTTCGCTACTGCCTTGAGATTATCAACTACTGGAGCGTTAATATCAATTTTTCCAACAGCATCTGGACCAACTGCTATTTTTTCCATATACATATCTGGTGCATGTAATAATGTTCCTCTATCAGCAATAGCAATAACAGCTAAGGCATTCCATGTTCCTTGAGCTACAATTTCTGTACCTTCTAACGGGTCTACTGCTACATCCACTCCAGGACCGTATCCAGTACCTAATTTTTCACCGATATAAAGCATCGGTGCTTCGTCCATTTCACCTTCACCAATTACTACTGTACCATCCATTGGTATGGTATCAAATACCGTACGCATTGCAGTAGTTGCTGCATCATCAGCTTCATCTTTAACACCTCTACCCATCCAGCGAGCAGATTGTAATGCTGCAGCTTCCGTCACACGTACTAACTCCATCGATAAACTTCTTTCCATTTCAAACATCTCCCTTTTTCTTTTAATAGAGGTTGTACAAAATTTATCTTTTTGGACAGACCTTTATCAAATACTCATCCCATCAAGTATTTATGGATATGTGAAATGGCATTACATATTTTGATCTTGCATTATCTCTACATCTGTCATTTCTTCACGCCAAATTTTCGCGCCTAATGTTGATAACTTTTCTGTTAATTTTTCATATCCTCTATCTATATGATCCAGCCCTGTTATTTCTGTAACTCCATCAGCTAACAGACCAGCAATTATCAGTGATGCTCCTGCACGAAGGTCACTAGCTTTTACTTTTGCTCCTTCTAACTGAACCGGTCCTGATACAATAACCGATCCACCTTCCACCTTAATAACTGCATTCATTCGACGTAACTCATCGATGTGCTTTAATCTAGCGGAATAAATGGTGTCTGTTATTACACCAGAATGGCTTGCTTGTGTTAGTAAAGAAGTAAACGGTTGTTGTAAATCCGTTGGAAAGCCAGGATATACTAGCGTTTTAATATCTACACTCTTTAGTGGTCGGTTTCTTGCAATATATAGTTGTTCGTCGCTTTCTTCCACGGTTACATCCATTTCACGTAACTTTGCAATCAGTGATTCCAAATGCTGCGGGATTACATTATCAATTATCACTTCTTTACCTTTAGCTGCTGCAGCAATTGCATACGTTCCTGCCTCAATACGATCAGGGATAATGGTATGACGACAACCATGTAAAGAAGGCACACCATCGATACGTATCACGTCAGTACCTACACCTTTAATTTTTGCTCCCATATTCGTCAGTAATGTTGCTACATCGATAATTTCTGGCTCTTTCGCGGCGTTCTCAATGGTAGTTCTTCCTTTTGCTTTTACTGCTGCCAGCATAATATTTATCGTTGCACCAACACTAACAACGTCAAGATAGATACGCGCTCCACGTAGTTCGTTTGCTCGCAGATAAATCGCACCTTGTTCATTAGTAACCTCTGCACCTAGTGCTTCAAAACCTTTGATATGCTGATCAATTGGACGAGGTCCTAAAAAACAACCACCTGGTAAACCAATTACTGCCTTGTTAAACTTACCAAGCATTGCACCCATAAAATAATAAGAGGCACGAAGTTTTTTGACCTTACCATTTGGTAAAGGCATTGCCATCATCTTTTCAGGATGAATCGTTATATCTTGTCCGTCTCTAGAAACACTGCCACCAATTTCTTCAAGTAAATCCCCTAAGGTATCTACATCAGAAATTTCAGGAAGACCTTCAATCGTTACTGCTGAGTCTGCCAGTATTGCAGCGGGAAGTAAAGCAACTGCACTATTCTTTGCTCCGCTTATTCGAACTTGGCCATTTAAATCATGACCACCTTCAATTAATAATTTTTGCATATGAAAACCTCATTCCTAAAGAGGTGTTCTTCGTTGAACACACTGTATGTTGTTAGTAGGATTTTTCACTAAAAACGTCTTTACCTTTAGTATTGTTTCCTAATTTACCAAATACATGTAATTATTTCTGTTTATTCCAATCATCTAGGAATTTTTGAATTCCTTGATCTGTAAGTGGATGCTTCACAAGCTGTTCCAATACTTTATAAGGAATAGTCGCAATATGTGCCCCATTAAGTGCAGCATCAGTTACATGAAGTGGGTGACGAATAGATGCGGCAATAATTTCTGTGGACACATTGTGTCGATCGAAAATTTCTGCGATGGTAGAAATTAGAGTCATTCCATCTTGTCCAATATCATCTAAACGTCCTAAAAATGGAGATACATAAGTTGCACCGGCACGCGCCGCTAGTAATGCTTGGTTCGCATTAAAAATAAGTGTTACATTCGTTTTGATATTTAATTCACTAAAGACTTTAACAGCTTTTAATCCTTCTAATGTCATTGGAACTTTTACTGTAATGTTAGGAGCAATTGCCGCTAACTCCTTACCTTCTTCTATCATACCTTCTGCATCTTCAGCAATAACTTCTGCACTTACAGAACCAGGTACTTCTTTTGTAATCTCGCGTAAACGATCGTGGAAAGAAACTCCTTCTTTAGCAACTAAACTCGGGTTTGTTGTCACACCTGCTAGTATTCCTAATGAATTCGCTGCACGAATATCATCAATATTAGCTGTATCGATAAAAAATTTCATTACAAATCCTCCCTGCTATTTATTTAGTAAAAATTGTTGGAAAAGCTGCACCATTGGTACAGCTCTTCGTTTCAATTATGTTATTATGCTTGGTTAGAAGAACCAAATTCACGCATTTTACCTTTTACAGTTTCTTTAATCGCTTCTGTTCCTGGACCTAAGTATTTACGTGGGTCATAGAGGTTTGGTTTTTCTTCTAATGTTTTTCGTACTGCTCTTGTTTGAGCTAATTGATTTTCCGTATTTACATTAATTTTAGCAGTTCCTAAAGAAATAGCTTTCTGAATATCCTTTGTTGGGATTCCAGTTCCACCATGAAGTACTAAAGGTACATTAACTGCATTTAGAATTTCTTCCATTTCTTTAAATCCTAAGTTTGGTTCACCTTGATATTCCCCATGCACAGAACCTAGTGCTGGAGCTAAGCAATCTATTTCTGCCTCTTTTACAAGACGTTGACATTCCTCTAGATCAGCATACTTAATTCCACCGATGACTCCATCTTCTTCTCCACCAACAGTTCCAACTTCAGCTTCTACTGAAACGCCATGGATTTGTGCTAATTCCACAACTTTTCCTGTAACTGCGATGTTCTCTTCGATTGAAGAATGAGATCCGTCAATCATAACAGAAGTAAAACCAGCATGGATTGCTTCTGCACATTTTTGGAAGCTAGATCCATGATCCAAATGAATTGCTACAGGTACAGTTGTACCATAAGATTCCATCAATGATTTCACCATAGCAACGACTACGTTGAAACCACCCATATATTTTCCAGCTCCTTCAGAAACACCAAGAATAACTGGTGACTTCTCTTCTTCCGCAGCTTGAAGAATAGCTTGTACATACTCTAGGTTGTTTATATTAAACTGACCTACTGCATAACCATTCTCTTTACCTTTTTCTAGCATTTCCTTCATTGATACTAAAGGCATGAAAAGTTCCTCCTTATATTTACATAGCAATAAAAAACATCATCATTTTTATTACATTATAAGAATACCAAGTACCAGTCTCTGGTGCAACAAGTTAGATTCATTCTATCTCTATTAATCGTCTAATATGTCTTCTACATCGGCGCACAATTCATTTAAATTAAAAGGTTTTGATATTAATTTTTCAACCTTATAGTCCGCTAATTCTTCTTGTATACTTTCAGCCATTCCACTCATTACTACAATCTTTGTATGGTTTTTATCGGAGTTCATCTGTTTAATAACCTCCTTACCATCCAACACAGGAAGTTTATAATCTAAAATCACTAAATCATATAATTTCTCACTTAGCTTATCGATTGCATCTTTTCCAGTTCCTGCAAGGGATACTGCATACCCTTTATCTGATAATACTTCACTTAATAACATTCTGATACCTGGTTGATCATCTACTACTAAGATTGAATTTCCCATAATCATTCTCCCCCTGTGTGTTATTTCCTGTAATTATAAAATTCGATGACTACAAAAAATAATCCTGCTATTTCGAAAAAGAGTTTTTATAAACATATTGCTAAAAATTGGTAAAAATATATTTTAATTTTACCAATTTATACAGGAAAATAGTAGCAAAAAATTCTCAGTTACTTATAATTACTGTTGCTCGTATTTACTTTATAAAGTGGAACTTCATTCTGTTGGGGTTTTGTTCTTCCCCCACTTGAATGACTGAATAAAGGCGCGAGCGCTCGCTTAGCAACGTAGCGAGTGCCCCTGTTTTTTAGAGTGGAAGTTGGAACAAAAAAATTTACGTAAAAGATAAATTCGAATGAATGACTTTCAAGTCAGGGGGGGGGATTGTGTACTGGAGTTGCATAGCCGTTTCTACCTAAGAACGATTTGAAGTCCAAATTCTTATACTTTACTTATCTTGTAAAAAAAAGCTGTTCAAATAAAATTTGAACAGCCTTTTGATAAACTTATTGACCTTTACGATATTCAACGGAAGCGCCGATAAAGCCTTTAAATAAGCTTTGTGCGCGAGTTGGACGTGAAGTAAACTCTGGGTGGAATTGACAAGCTACAAACCATGGATGATCTTTCACTTCAATTGTTTCAACTAAGCGGCCATCTGGGCTTGTACCAGAAAATACAAATCCTTTTTCCGACATTTGATCTCTATATACATTATTAAATTCATAACGATGACGATGTCTTTCTTCAATAACATCAGCTCCGTCGTAAGCTTCTTTCGCTTTTGTACCATCTACAAGTTTACAAGGATAAGCACCTAAGCGAAGTGTACCGCCTAAATCCTCGATATCCTTCTGTTCTGGTAATAAATCAATCACTGGATGCGGTGTATGTGGATCAATTTCCGCTGAATGAGCTTGAGACAGCCCAACCACGTTACGAGCGAATTCAACAGAAGCTAATTGCATCCCTAGGCAAATTCCAAAGAATGGAATGTTGTTTTCACGAGCATAACGAATTGCTTCAATTTTTCCGTCAATACCACGATCTCCAAATCCACCAGGAACTAATACACCATCCACTTTAGATAGTTCTTCATTGATTTGCTCTTTGGATAATAACTCTGAGTTAATCCAATGAATTTTCACATCAGCGTCATAGTCGTATCCAGCATGTTTTAATGACTCAACAACAGATAAATAAGCATCTGGAAGCTCTACATACTTACCAACAAGACCAATATGAGTTGTTTTACTCAGGTTACGTACTTTATTCACAAGGCCCTTCCATTCTTCCATATCTGCTTCTTGACAATCAAGACCAAAATGATTACAAGTAATTTGATCTAGCTTTTCTTCTTGTAACGCAATCGGTACTTGATAAAGTGTATCCGCATCACGCATTTCGATAACAGATTTATCATCAATATCACAGAATAAAGCAATCTTTTCTTTCATGTCTTTGCTTATAGCCATTTCTGTACGCAAAACAATCGCATCTGGTTGAATTCCAAGTGAGCGTAATTCTTTCACACTGTGTTGCGTTGGTTTAGTTTTCATTTCGCCTGCTGCTTTAATGTAAGGTACGAGTGTACAATGTACATACATAACACTGTCACGACCAACATCACTTTTTATTTGGCGAATTGCTTCAAGGAAAGGTAGAGATTCAATATCCCCAACTGTTCCACCAATTTCCGTAATAACTACATCTGCACCTGTTGCTTCACCTGCTCGAAACACTTGATCTTTAATCTCATTCGTTATATGAGGAATTACTTGAACAGTACCACCAAGATAATCTCCGCGACGTTCCTTACGGATAACGCTAGAATAAACTTTTCCTGTTGTAATGTTACTGTATTTGTTCAAGTTAATATCAATAAAGCGTTCATAATGACCTAAGTCTAAGTCTGTTTCCGCTCCATCATGCGTTACAAATACTTCACCATGTTGATAAGGACTCATTGTTCCAGGATCCACATTAATATACGGATCAAATTTTTGGATAGTCACACTTAATCCACGGTTTTTCAGTAAGCGACCTAATGATGCTGCTGTTATTCCTTTACCTAGAGAAGATACTACCCCTCCAGTAACGAAGATATACTTTGTCACGTTCCTCATCCTTCTTTCTATCTATGATATTTTATTATTCCTAGTATGGCTAAAGGGGAAAATAAAATAAGAAAAGCGTTCCCCCATTTAACTGGGAAAACGCTTTGTATTTCGATTCAAAGAGCCCAATAAAGATTGTACTCATTGTCTTGTAAAAAGTCAAGACTTCTTAACGAGGATTATCATCATCGTCTTCATCTTCTAAATCTTCATCTGCTTCTAACTCATCGACTTCATCTTCAAGATCCTCTAAATCTTCATCTAAATCATCTTCAAAATCTTCGTCTTCGAGATCATCGCCTAAATCACTAACAATGTCATCAATTTCATCGTCTGTTACATCTAGATCATCATCAGCGTCATCAACGACTGCTGCTTTTTTCTTTTTCTTCTTCGTCTTTTTCTTCGGTTCTTCGGTAATTTCTTCCTCTGCTTGTTCCACTGGGTACCAGCGTTTCAATCCCCACATTCCAGATCCTAATGTAAGGAAACGACCGTCGACATTCATATCCGTGTAGAATTGTGCCATCATATTTTGTTTTTGCTCATCAGTAAATTCTTTCAGCTCAGCAATCTTATTGAAGATATCCTTATAATTTATTGCTTTGTTCTCTTCTTTAAGAATTTTTGCTGCTAGCTCAATCATGGATAAATGGTCAATCTCATCATGGGTTAATTGTTGCAAACTCACGTTCATGCACTCCCTTAGTAAATATAATCAAGGCATATTCTACTGCCTATGTACCTTCTTGTATATCCAGTTCTTATTTGAACTATTTCTACAGAACCAATTTCATAATCAAATTAGTTGTATGAAAATCCGAATTTGCTGTTTGATTTTCATTAAATGTATCAACAACTATGAAATTGACTCATCTACACTAACATAAAACTTTATTCAGCGGTCTTCTTACTTTAACCCTGATTGGTAGTTAAATAAACCAGGTTGGTATCATCCAGTAACTCCTGCCTAACCTAGACTGATTTTTCCTATCTGTTTTAAAGCAAGGCATTTACAGATGATTACAACATGATAAACATATTTTACATTATAAACAAAGTTAGATGCAATATTCCACATATAAGACATAAAAAGTTGAGAAATTTAATTCTCAACTTTTACTCCAATCGCCTACATGTTTTTCTACGTTCCACCAAAATGTTGATCACCTCATGGATTATCATCCAATCTTAGGTAAGTTGGTCCAGATGTTTCATTTGCAAATCAATGTATTCTTCAAGTGTAAATTGTTTTTGGATGATCCACCGTCGGAATCCCCACATATGCCCTCCAACGACAATATTATTGGCAATAAGACATATTTCTTTATCCTCTTGGTTTCTTTCCAGGCAGGTTGATAGTAATTTAATCATTATATCGACCACAGCTCTTTCTTGTTGCAAAACAAAGTCTCTCGTTTCCTTTTTTAGTGATTTCGTTTCCTGATACAACATTAAGATTTCATCTTGCATATCATCCATGAGGTAAAAGAAAGATCGTATGGCCTTACGCATACTTTCTAAGGAAGGATTTTCTACTTCCACCGAAACCGCAATTCGATCTCTAACTTGATCATGAATCGACTCACATACTAGGAATAAGACATCTTCTTTTGTACGAATATATTCATATAACGTACCAATACTAAAACCCGATTCTTTCGCTATTTCTCTTGTAGTTGTACGATGAAAGCCTTTTTCTTGGAATAAGCGCATGGCACCTTTAATAAGTTGATTGCGACGCTTACTGACAAGCTGCTGATCCTTAACTGATGAAAGAATTCGATCTTCTGCCATTTTGATATCCTCCTTTCCACACTTTACTTATATATCACTATTTGGTTAACATTCTGCCGATGACTAATCGTTGCACCTCATTTGTTCCTTCATAGATTTGTGTGATTTTAGCATCACGCATATACCGTTCAACAGGGTAATCTTTCGTATATCCATAACCACCAAATACTTGGACTGCTTCTACGGTACTTTTCATTGCTACATCTCCAGCAAATAACTTCGACATTGCAGAAGCTTTCCCATACGGTAAGCCAGCTGATTCCAGCCAAGCAGCTTGATAGGTTAATAGACGAGCCGCCTCTATCTCTGTTGCCATATCTGCTAGTTTAAAAGAAATTCCTTGATTCGCAGCAATCGGCTTTCCAAATTGATGACGTTCTTTGGCGTAATCCGCCGCAGCATCCAACGCTCCTTGAGCAATACCTAAAGCTTGAGCAGCTATACCATTTCTTCCACCATCGAGTGTGGTCATAGCAATTTTAAAGCCCTCTCCTTCATTACCAAGTAAGTTTGCTGCAGGAATTCGACAGTTTTCAAATATTAATTCGGTGGTCGGAGATGATCGAATTCCGAGCTTTTTCTCTTTTTTTCCAAAACTAAAACCTTCAGTTCCTTTTTCAACAATAAATGCACTAATTCCTTTATGATTTGCATCAATGTCAGTTTTAGCAAATACAATATAAATATCAGCTACGCCGCCATTGGTAATCCAAACCTTATTTCCATTAATGACAAATTCTTCACCATCTCGTCTTGCTGTCGTTTTCATCGACACAACGTCACTTCCAGCACCTGGCTCAGATAATGCATATGCACCTAATGCTTCACCGATTGCTAACCGTTTCAAGAAATTTTTCTTCTGATTTTCCGTACCATACTTAAATATTGGCCAACTTGCTAAAGATAAATGTGCTGACAATGTTACTCCTGTCGATGCACACACACGAGACAGTTCTTCTACCGCAATGACGTAGCTCAGATAATCCGAACCAATCCCACCATATTCTTCTGGCCATGGAATGCCAGTTAATCCTAACTGCGCCATTTGATCAAAAATTGAGCGGTCAAAGCGTTCTTCTTCATCACGTTCTGATGCTGTAGGCGCAACTTCTTTCTCTGCAAAATCACGAACCATTTTACGCAGCATTTCTTGTTCTTCCGTTAATTGAAAATTCATCAACCATGCACCCCTCCGTCTTTTAGTAGATGTTTTGCAATTACAATGTGCTGAATTTCATTGGTGCCTTCGTATATTTCCGTTACTTTTGCATCACGGAATAATCTCTCAACTGGATACTCCTTCGTATAACCGTAACCACCAAATACTTGAACTGCTTCAATCGCATTTTTCATCGCTGTTTTTGTTGCCATCATTTTGGCCATTGATGCTTCTTTGCCACATGGTTTCCCTGCTTCAATTAAAGCGGCAGCTTGATAAGTTAATAACTTCGCAGACTCTACATTCGTTGCCATCTCAGCTAATTTAAAGGATATCCCTTGGTTGGCTGCGATCGACTTTCCAAATTGTTCTCTCTCTTTGGCATAAGCAACGGCATAATTCAATGCTGCTTCTGCAATCCCAAGACCTTGAGCAGCGATACCAATTCGACCGATATTCAGATTAGCCATCGCAATCTTAAAGCCATTTCCTCTTTCACCCAATAAGTTTTCTTTCGGAATTCGACAGTTTTCAAAGATAATCTCTACCGTATTCGATCCATGCAAACCCATTTTCTTTTCTTTTTTTCCAATAATGAATCCGGGTGCATCTTTTTCAACGATAAATGCACTAATATCTTTCGAATCTTCTCCTGTACGGGCAAATGTAATATACGTATCTGCCTCCCCGCCATTCGTAATAAAAACCTTCGATCCATTTAATACATACATATCATCTATTTGTTTAGCAGTGGTCTTCATACTGCTTGCATCCGAGCCTGATCCTGATTCAGTTAAAGCAAAAGCGCCTAAATATTCTCCTGAGGCAAGTTTCGGGATATAACGTTGTTTTTGTTCTTCTGAACCAAAGTACAAAATCGGATTCGTGCCAACCGATGTATGTACCGATAAAATCACACCTAAAGTTGCACTAAACTTAGATAACTCATGGATAACTTGAATATAAGAGGTATAACTCATCCCACTCCCGCCATATACTTCTGGAATAGGAATCCCCATGAAGCCAAGTTCCCCCATTTTTTGTACTAGCTCTTTAGGAAATCGATCTTCTGCTTCCATACGTCCAATCTCTTGCATAACCTCTTGTTTAGCAAAATCACGAACCATTTTTTGTAACATTTTTTGTTCATCAGATAGCTTTATCGACATGACGGGCACCTCTCTCTAGTGATTAATCATATGTGTAAAAACCTCGACCTACCTTTTTACCAAGACGACCGGCTTTTACGTACTGTCGTAACAATGGACACGGACGATATTTACTATCTCCAAACCCTTCGTGTAGTACTTCCATAATATATAGACATGTATCTAATCCGATAAAATCAGCAAGTTGCAAAGGGCCCATCGGATGATTCATACCAAGTTTCATCACTTGATCTACATCCTGCGGAGAAGCAACACCTTCAAACACTGTGTAAACGGCTTCATTTATCATCGGCATTAAGATACGATTGGCTGCAAACCCTGGAAAATCTCGTACTTCTACAGTTGATTTTCCTAATGATTCTGACATTTCAGAAATGAGTTGATACGTTTCATCACTCGTTTCTAAGCCACGAATAATTTCAACTAGTTTCATGATTGGAACAGGATTCATAAAATGCATGCCGATAACTTGTTCCGGTCGTTTTGTTTCTGCTGCAATTTCAGTGATTGGTAAAGATGATGTATTAGAAGCTAAAATAGCGTGACTTGGCGCATGTTTATCTAATTCTTGAAAAACAGAGGTTTTCACTTCCATATTTTCAACTACAGCTTCAATTGCCAAATCACAATTTGCTACTTCTTCGATTGTGTGAGCCAAAGTAATTCGATTTAATGCTTCATTTTTATCTGTTTCAGACATTTTATCCTTGGATACATCTTTTTCTAGTATTCTTTCAATGTAATCATATCCTCGCTGCTTCGCTTCGTTACTTGTATCAAAAAGGTATACATGGTAACCAGAACGAGCACAAACAAGCGCAATTCCTGCGCCCATTTGGCCAGCTCCAATCACCATAACATTTTGGATATTCATAGTTATCCTCCTTGTTATTTTGATTCGGTTGGTACTTCAATAAGAATGGCATCTCCTTGCCCACTTCCGCTACAAATAGCAGCGATTCCCTTACCCCCACCACGACGTTTTAACTCATGTATAAGCGTAAGAATGATGCGCGCTCCACTTGCTCCTATTGGATGGCCAAGAGCAACTGCTCCACCATTTACATTAATTTTTCCTTCGTCAATACCTGCAATTTGTCCACTCGCAAGTGCAACAACTGCAAATGCTTCATTGATTTCGTAAAGGTCAATTTCTTCTTTAGAAGTGCCGGTTTTTTCTAACAGTTTATTAATGACAATCCCCGGTGTTTGCGGGAAATTCTTTGCCTCTACAGCAACTTCTGCGTGACCGAGAATATAAGCCAGTGGTTGTTTATTTAATGCAGCGGCCTTTTCATCTGACATTACAACAAACGCGGCTGCTCCATCATTTACTCCGGGCGCATTACCTGCAGTTATCGACCCATCCTTATCAAACGCAGGACGTAACGATGATAATTTGTCTATCGTCGTATCTTTACGTGGTGCCTCGTCTTTATCAACTGTTATTGGATCGCCTTTTCGAGTTGGAATTTCCACTGGTACAATTTCATCTGCAAACTTATTCGATTCGATTGCTTCAACCGCTTTTTGATGACTACGCAAAGCCCACGCATCTTGGCGTTTTCTAGAAATCTCTAAATCTTCGGCTGTAGAATTACCATAGTTGCCCATATGATTCCCTGTAAATGTACAAGTTAGGCCATCATGAACCATCATATCTACAACAGACTTATCCCCCATTCGATTCCCCCAACGTGCATCTGGTAAAAAGTATGGAGCATTACTCATGCTCTCCATTCCACCTGCTATAATGACATCTTCTTCCCCTAAACGAATCAACTGATCCGCTAATGTAACACTACGCATTCCAGATGCGCATACTTTATTAATCGTTTCTGATCGAGTCTCCCATGGAAGTCCAGCATTCCTAGCAGCTTGACGAGATGGAATTTGTCCTTGCCCGCCTTGTAATACGGTCCCCATGATTACCTCATCAACGACATCATTAGCAATGTCTGCTCGTTCCATAGCTTCTTTAATTGCAATACCTCCAAGCTCTGTTGCTTTTAACGGTTTTAAGGCACCACCAAATTTTCCAAAAGGTGTACGTGCACCAGATACGATTACTGATTTTCTCATTTTCTTACCTCCTTGTAATGATTGAACGCTCGTTCAATATTGACATGGGAAAATAGAGAGGATATACCTCCCTACTTCCCAATTTATCAAAAACGATAAGGATTGGGACAAAAGTATTCACGCAAAAGATAAATCCGCTTTTGACTAAAACACTTTGTTATGTCCCAACCTCTTATATCAAGATTCTCATGGAAATAAAGAAGATAAGCTTGAAAACAACTGCCTAAAAGACTGATATGTTCATCTAACCATCCGTGTGGATAAGAATCCGACTGTTGGAAGATGCGCTTTATGCAGTTTTCACCTCTTCTTTATCCAATACAGAGATTGCTAGAATTTCGGCTACATCCATTGTACCTATATTCTCTTCCACTTCTTTCGCTTTTGTTCCATCACTTAGCATCGTGAGACAATATGGACATGCACTAGATATCATGGTTGGCTCTACTTTTAAAGCCTGTTCCGTACGAGCTACATTAATTCTTCCTCCTGTAGTTTCCTCAGTCCACATAAGGCCACCGCCAGCACCACAACACATACCATTCTCACGACTACGATCCATTTCCACTAACTCAAGACCTGGAATGGACTTCAGAATTTCTCGAGGCGGGTCATATACGCCATTATATCTTCCTAGATAGCAAGAGTCATGATAAGTTAATCTTTCGTTTATCGCTCTCTCTGGTTTAAGTCTTCCTGACATTACTAAATCATAAAGCATTTGTGTGTGATGGTATACTTCAGCTTCGAATCCAAAGTCAGGATATTCGTTCTTAAATATATTGTAAGCATGTGGATCAATCGTGACAATTTTCTTGACGTCATGCTTATTAAATTGCTTGATATTTTTCTCGGCTATTTCTTGGAATAAAAACTCATTACCAATACGACGAGCCGTATCTCCAGAGTTCGCTTCTGTGTTCCCTAAAATCGCAAAACTTACACCAGCTTGATTCATTAACCTTGCAAATGCAAGTGCGATTTTTTGACTGCGGCTATCAAAAGAACCCATTGAACTTACCCAGAATAGATATTCAAACGACTTATCTTCTTTCTTCAATTCTTTCACCGTAGGGATATATACAGATTCATCCTCATCGCGCCATTTTACACGATCTTTTTTAGAAAGTCCCCATGGGTTACCTTGTCGTTCAATATTCGTTACTGCACGTTGAATATCTGAATCCATTTTTCCTTCAGTCATGACAAGATAACGACGCATGTCAATAATTGTACCAACATGTTCATTATTTACTGGGCAGGCATCTTCACAGTTACGGCAAGTTGTACATCCTGCTAGCTCTTCTTCTGTGATAACATCTCCAATTAAACTTGAACTTTGAATAGTTGCAGCAACTTCTTTATCTGCTGACGCTTGATTTCCAGCACTACCTGCAAATGCATAAGACGGCACCCAAGATGATTTTCCGGTTATCGCAGCTCCTTTTTCGGTTAAATGATCCCGAACTTTTATCATTATATCCATCGGAGATAACATTTTACCTGTCCCTGCCGCTGGACAAACATCGGTACAACGACCACATTCTACACATGCATAAAAATCAATCATTTGATGTTGTTCAAAATCTTCTACTTTTCCAACTCCAAAAGCAATTTCCTCTTCACTTTCCTCATCCACATCTTCCATATCAAAATCTAATTTCTTCAATTTACCTGGAACTTTTTTACTCAAAAATACATTGATCGGAGCAGCAATTAAATGAGCGTGCTTCGATTGTGGAACATAAACTAAAAACGTAAGGAGGGTAATGGTATGAACCCACCAAGCAATATAAAACAATACGGTGGCAGTTTCAGCAGACGCCCAGCCAAAAGCAAGAGCAAAAACACTAGCAACAGGCTCAGCCCAAGTAATCTCATGTCCATGCCAGATCATAGCCATACCATTTCCAAATAACACAGAGACCATTAGTGTACCTATAAAAATAAGTACTAGTCCTGCTTTAAATCCCCTTTTAAGCCGAACAAGCTTTTCCATATATCGACGATAAAATGCCCAAATAACTGCAACTAAAATCATCAATGTTACTAACTCTTGAAAGAATACAAAACCAGGATAAAACATACCAAATGGTAAATGATTACCTGGAGATAACCCTTTTACAAACATATCAATTGCACCAAATTGAACTAAAATAAACCCGTAAAACATCATGACGTGAATCGTTCCAGACTTCTTATCTTTTAGAAGTTTGGATTGACCAAATACGATTTTTCCAATTCGCTTTAAGCGCAATTTTATTTCACCATCAAACTCTGATTTCTTCCCTAGCTTGATATAAGCGATTCGGGTTGCGATTACTTTGGCAAATAAATAAAACGCATAAATCGTGATAGCCAAAAATGCAATCCAATTAATAATTAGAAAAGTATCCACCGTCTGCTCCCCCTCTTTGTGTAGTATTCTTCCATTGATAACGATTACATTTCCTTCCGTGAAAGAAATCCTTACCTATTACTTTAAACATGAATGATCATTCAGTCAATATATTTTAGGTAAAATTTTAAAAATTCATCCTAGGAAGATTGTTCATGTAATTATTGTTGTCCAATTATATGAAAGAATGACTTGTCTACACTTTTTATGTTACCTTTTTGGTTTCTCCCTCTTTTTCTCGGGCACATAAACGCCAAAAGAGAAAGCCTATCCCTTTGAATTCCAAAAAAGGGATAGGCTTTCCATGATTATTTATTTTACATTTTCTCTGGTGCAGAGATTCCGATAATTGTCATTGCATTCGCAAGTGTTTGACGAACAGCTTTCATTAGAGCAATACGTGCATGCGTCCTAGCTTCATTATCTGCATCTAATACTTTTTCTGCATTATAGAAGCTGTGTAATAATGTAGCAAGTTCAAAGATATATTGAGTCACTTTATGTGGTGTATGTTTATCAGCAGCATCAACAATCATTTGTGGAAGCTCACCGATTTTCTTCAATAGATCCAATTCTTTTTCTGCAGTTAATAAAGATGGATCAAATTCTGCTTCTATATTAAATCCTTTGCTTTGTGCCTGAGAAAGCATGGTGCAAATACGTGCGTGTGCATATTGTGCATAATAGACTGGGTTGTCGTTAGATTGTGATTTTGCTAAATCCATATCGAAATCTAATTGTGAGTCGTTCGAACGTGCAACAAAATAATATCTAACTGCATCAATTCCTACCTCATCCATCAATTCTCTCAGTGAAACAGCCTTCCCTGTCCGCTTACTCATCTTCACTTTTTCGCCTGCTTCAAAGAGGTTTACCATTTGAATGATTTTCACATCAAATTTCTCCACTGGGTATCCCAATGCTTGAAGTGCAGCACGCATACGTGGAATATATCCATGATGGTCTGATCCCCATACATTTATAATGCGATCAAACCCACGATCTAGTTTGTTTTTATGATAAGCGATATCCGGGGTCAAATAGGTATAATTTCCATCGCCTTTTATTAGTACGCGATCCTTGTCATCACCGAATTCTGTTGTTTTAAACCAAAGCGCTCCGTCTTTTTCAAATGTATAGCCGCCTTCATCAAGTACAGCAAGGGTATCATCGATTTGTCCATCTTTAAATAGAGAACGCTCAGAGAACCAATGATCAAATTCTACACGAAAGTCCTTTAAATCCGATTCGATATTTCTTAACGATGCTTTTAATCCATACTCTTTAAAGAAATCTAAGCGTTCTTCGTGATCTTTATCCGCCCATCTTTCTCCGTCTTCATTTACTAACTCTTTGGCAATATCAATAATAGCCTGACCTCGGTAGCCATCTTCTGGCATATCCACATCTTTACCGATTTCTTGCAAATAACGCGCTTCTACGGATAAACCGAGATTATTTATTTGATTTCCTGCATCATTAATATAATATTCTCTTTCTACTTCATAACCTGCAGCTGCAAATACATTACAAAGTACATCCCCAAAAGCAGCATTACGTGCATGCCCTAAATGGAGGTCTCCTGTTGGGTTTACAGATACAAACTCTACTTGGACTTTTTCTCCATTTCCGCCCGTTGATTTACCGTAATTATCACCTGCTGATAATACAGTTTCAATAACTTCACCTAAGAAGTCTTGCTTCATGAAAAAGTTAATAAATCCTGGCCCTGCAATTTCAACTTTTTCAACAGATGCTGCCGATTTATTTAACTTGCGGGTGATATCGTCAGCAATTTGTCGTGGAGCCTTCTTTGCAACACGTGCAAGTTGCATCGCAATATTTGTAGCAAAATCCCCATGGGCCTTGTCTTTTGGTTTTTCCAAAATAATATCTGGGATTTGATCCTCTGTAGCTAATTCCGCATTAATGACAGCATAATGGATTTGTTCTTTTAATTTTTGTTCCGTTTTTTCTAATACGTTCATGTTGATGTCCTCCTAAGAAAATGTCAGTACTAATCTATGTTCTCTTTCCAATTGTCCATTAAGTTTCATATTATAATCCATTTGTAGATTTCCTTTGTTATCCTTTTCTTTTTCAAAAGAAATCCTGTTTGTAAAAGTCTCCATACGCATGCTCCCATGCATATGTTGATAAATATTTTCCGTTCGACTATTTTCTTGAAATTGTTGATTCATCTTAATTGCACCGGACCGTCGGATAGCAACTCGCTCTGGTTGAATCGTAATCATGTTTTGTATTTTTTGACCGTCCTCTAAAAATTCTGTATACCGCAGAACGTCAAACTTTCCTTGAACCATTAATTCGCCTGAAAACGATTGTTTCTGCGTTTCCTTATCCCCAGTCTCTATATCATGAATCATCGTCTGTAATTCGATAGTTACTTCTTTTCGTCCATTCGTCATAGCATCGCCTCAGTTTCGTTATTACATCCTTACAAATTCGTAATTTCTTCGTTAGAACTTCTTCTTTTGTTCATCACGTTTCCGTCATTTTCATTAATGTACCTATTATAGCGATAAACGGTGGTGATAATCAATACTATTCGTTAGTGCAAGAATTTTCGAACAAACGTTTATATTCACGATTCCTTTCCAATAATGATTATATAATGCATGAAAACTATTGGAGACGAAGATCATGAAGCAATCAAAACACTGGAAAAGAATAAGAACCATTATTTGGATAATGGTTGGGCTAGTTGTTACTGCTATATTGGGTACCTATATCATTTCCTATTTACTTGGCCCCCCAGAATTAGCTGGTAAGCAACCGACTACAGTCTATGATCGATATGATGAAAAAATTGGAGAAGAGCGCTTGTTAAATTCCATGGAGTGGGTCTCCCTTGAGGATATGAATGAAAACATCATTCAGGCTACCTTACTTATCGAAGATCAACAATTTTTTGAACATCATGGGTTTAATTATAAACGAATCGCAAAAGCAATTTGGACAAATATAACGCACGGCTCCTTAAAAGAAGGAGCAAGTACAATAACACAACAATATGCACGGAATCTTTATCTATCTCCGGAAAAAGCATGGTCTCGAAAAGTACAGGAGGCTTTTTATGCTATACGTTTGGAAATGTTTTACTCGAAAGAAGAGATTCTAGAAGGATATCTAAATACCATCTATTACGGTCACGGTGCATATGGAATTGAAGCTGCTAGTCGTTATTTTTTTGATACGACTGCAAAAGAATTAACATTGGCACAAGCTGCGATGCTAGCAGGTATTCCAAAAGGCCCCTCCTATTATTCTCCATTAAATAATGAAGAATTAGCAAATGATCGTCAGCAACTTATATTATCTGAAATGCTCCAACATGGTGTGATTACAAAAGAAGGATATAATCGTGCCAGACAAGAAAAATTAATCTATGCTGAAACAGCTGCGGAACCAGAGGTAGCACCTTACTTCACTGATGAAGCACTTGTAGAAGCTGCTGAAATTTTAGATATTGGTATTGAGGAAATTCAATCTGGTGGATATGAGTTATACACTACGTTAGATCCTTCTCATCAAACAGAAATGGATCAGGCGGTAACGAATAATTTGAATGGATCGGAAGAATTAGAAGTAGCTGGAGTATCTATTAACCCTACAACGGGCGAAGTTACTGCCTTGATTGGCGGCAAAGATTACGTAACAAGTAGTTATAATCGATCTACCAAATCAAAAAGAATGGCTGGCTCGTCCTTCAAACCAATCCTTTATTACGAAGCTCTAGAGAACGGTTATACACCAAGTACTCGATTAGTGAGCGAAGCGACGACATTTAACTTGGAAGATGGATCAACTTATCAGCCTGGCAATTTTAACGGCTATTATGCTAATGGGCCAATTACGTTAGCACAAGCTATTGCACTTTCTGACAATATCTATGCAGTGAAAACAAATTTGTATCTCGGACCAAAAAACTTAGTTAAAGCAGCGAAAGATTTCGGTATTACGAGTGAACTGGATGCTGTACCCTCCCTAGCATTAGGTACTTCATCCATTAGCGTATTGGAATTAACACAAGCTTATGGCAGGATAGCGAATGGTGGAAAAGAAATTGAACCGTATACGATTCGAAAAATAGTCGATAAAAAAGGAAAAACAATTTTTGAACATAGTGATGATAAATTAAAACAAGTTCTAGATGAGAAGAAAACATTTATCCTCACGCAATTACTCACTGGTATGTTTGATGAAGAATTGAACGATTATACGAGTGTGACTGGGTCTACGATTAATAACCAACTTTCCAATATCTATGCCGGTAAATCAGGAACAACAGATTACGATAGTTGGATGGTGGGATATAGTCCGGATGTAGTTACTGGAATATGGGTAGGTTATGATGATCATCGAAAAATAACTCAAGTTCAAGAGACTACTTTATCTAAACAAATTTGGGCTAACTATATGGAGGCTATTCACGAGCCATCGAGCAAACATACATTTGCCATGCCTTCTGGAGTGATTGGGTTACCCATTGATCCCGTTAGCGGTAAGAGAGCTACCCCCTCCTGTAGCCAAAGTCGTATTATGTTTTTTGAAAAAGGTACGGAACCTTTAGGTTATTGTACAGACAGAGAACATCCTGAAGATATTGAGGAAGAACAAAAAAATGATGAAGGCTTCTTGAAAAAGTTCTTTGATGAGTTTTTCTAAATTAACATTACTAACTGCATAACTGAAACTTTACAAAAAAACAGCCAGTATCGAGAATTTCGATAGCTGGCTGTTTTTTTGTCCTAGTAAACATGAGTGAGCCCATGTATTCATTAGTTTACAAATTTTTGACAAAAAGTACAAGATTTTCTTGTTAAGTTCATCATTCATTCACAAAATCGTAACATTTAATCGATGGATAATTGTTGTTTTAATTCCTCTGTAGAATTATCCCAAAACTCTGGTTTGTAGTCACGAAGGAAATCTCCTAAAAGCTTCTTCGAATGATCATCCATATGCTCAACAATAATATGGCCTTTCAGCGATTTCTCCATATGCTTTACATGTTCTGCCATTGATTTATATGCACGCTTGATTTCCCGGTTCACACGAATTTCACTTCCTGCCACTCCAGCATAATAAGGTCCATTTTCGTTTTTTTCAACCGTGACCCATACGATCCAGTATAATTTGCCACCTTGTACTTCTTCTCTATCATTAATCCATTTCACTCTACGCTCAACATCACTTCTAGCATGCATCGCAGCCATGTCTACATAGGCTTTATCTTCATTTGGATCGACAATGATGGATGACATATTTTCTAAACTAACCGTTCCGGCACCATAACCACCATGACCATCTGTAGAATCATCTTTTATGATCGTAAAACTATTCTTTTTTTTGTTGGAAGATTGATCTGAACTCATTGGAAACCTCCTAATTAATTACTATTGATGCTATTGTAGCACGTTCGTCTGTACTTTTTTAGTAACACGATTTGTTTGTTAACTCATCCATGAATTGAAACGCTTCTGTTATCTCTTCATCTGTATACTTTTGCTTTGGCTTTACTGTATGTACTTTTTCAATAATCTCTTCTTTGGAAGACTGACAAAAGAAAAACATCGTTGATACCAACTCCAGAAAACGCGAACTTTTTTCTTGTAATAACGGAATCATCTTTCCTATATCGGGCAAATCCATTTGAAATTGTGTTAGAAAAGATTTCCCTTTATCCGTAATGGTATAATGGTATTGATGATAACTGCTTTTTTCTTCTTTCTGCTCCTGTACAAAACCCAAATTACATAATTCCTCTATCCGAAGTGTTAGTTCTTCCGAGTATGGCCCATAAAAATGAAACTCATATTTTTCTTCAAATGGTACCTTACACTGCTGTAATATATAAATCATTTTTTGCAATTTTTTACGACCAGTAACTTGATTAGCTACTGAAAAGAACTGTAGTAGTTTTGCGTGGTTATCTAACAAACCCAATTCACTCCTTATCCGTACAGAATATCCATAATACGTTGTTTTAAAGTTTCATCTTTTATTTCTTGAATTCGATCTTTAGGAAAATAAAGCTTATGATCGGTTCGTTTCTTCCCAGAAATAGATTCTACAATATCGGAATGACGAGATAATTCTTTCAGCCCACCATCTGGCATTAATAAATGAATAGGTAATCGTTCTTCCTCTTCCCCAGGACGATAAAAATCATAAGGTAAATCCGATGATGAATCGACGACAAGATAATAATCAGGATTAATTCCAGCTTCTTTAAATAATTGATATAATTCCATTCCTGCATTTATCTGTGGATCTGGATTGTATTCCACATATTTAAATAGTCTACGATTTATAAATCTTTCACATAAATCTGCTAAAATCTCATCGTTTTCTTCTTGCCATAATTGGAAATAATAATACACAATCATCTCGTCTATTTTTAAATAATCATGCAGGTCTACTGTTCCACTAAAAAATGAGATAAAGTGTGTTGGTTTTAATTTAAAAGTATATGAATTATCTTCATATAAATATTTTGCACGTTGGAAGATTTTCGAAAGAATCACTTCTGCACTTCTTGTTACCGGATGAAAATATACTTGCCAATACATCTGATAACGACTCATAATATAATCTTCTACTGCGTGCATACCAGTTGATTTAATCACTACCTGATCTTCCATTGGTCTCATTACCCGAAGAATTCTCTCCATGTCAAAGTGTCCATAACTGACACCCGTAAAATATGCATCTCTTTGTAAGTAATCCATTCTGTCCGCATCAATTTGACTGGAAATCAAGCTTACGACAAGCTTATCCGAATACGTTTTTGCAATTACGTCTGCAACTTTTTGTGCAAAATTCGGAGAAACCCTATTTAAAATTTCATTAATCTTCGTATTCTCTAAAATAACGCGCTGTGTAAACTTTTCATGATCTAGCTTAAAAACTTTTTCAAAGGAATGCGAAAAAGGCCCATGTCCTAAATCATGTAGCAAAGCTGCACATAAGCATAATAATCGATCTTCATTATCCCAGTTCACTCGTTCTTGGAAGTTCAGCATAATACGTCGGACAATCTCGTATACACCTAGTGAATGATTAAACCTACTGTGTTCGGCTCCATGAAAAGTTAAATTGGTCGTCCCCAATTGCTTCACTCTCCGAAGCCTTTGAAATTCGGGAGCAGCAATTAAATCCCATATTACTCGATCTCGAACGTGAATATACCGGTGAACAGGGTCTTTAAATACCTTCTCTTCTGTTAGCTGTTGGTCTTTATACTCCATATCTATGTCTCCATCCGATCTTTTTCGACGATTTTAGTATATTATATTATAGTTAGACAGAGGATGAAAGCACAAGGAGGAAATTATGAAAAACTGGAAAGATATTATCCATCATCAAATATTTCGATATATAGACCATTCAACTCAAACTGAGATAGAGGGCAAACCTAATACAGCATTAGCTTCCTTCGCTGTAGACGATGCGCTAGCTATTTCTGTTAGTGAAGAAACTTCTCCTCCAGTAATCCGATTATGGGTACATCCAAATACAATAGTACTTGGTATACCAGATTCACGATTGCCTTTTATTGATGAAGGAATGCAATTTATAGAGCAGAATAATTATCAAGCTGTGGTTCGAAATTCCGGAGGTCTAGCAGTAGCTTTAGATGAAGGAGTGCTGAATATTTCACTAATTATTCCTGGGGGAAAGAACTTATCTATCTACGATTGTTATGAAGCGATGGTTCGCTTTGTACAAGCCATGTTTAATGATATTACTAATAGTATTGAAGCTTACGAAATTGTTGGATCTTATTGTCCAGGAGATTACGATCTTAGTATTAACGGTAGAAAATTTGCCGGGATATCCCAACGCCGAGTAAAAAATGGAATTTCTGTTCAAATATACTTAGATGTCGAGGGTAATAGTAACCAACGAGCAAAGCTTATTCGAGAATTCTATGCAAAGGGAAAGAAGAATACGACAACTTCATTTACGTATCCTGATGTTGAACCGCAAGTAATGGGTTCTCTTTCCGAATTGTTAGGAATCTTGTTAACAGTAGATGATGTAAAAAAGCGAGTTGTATATACATTGAAGCAGTTATCTGATGAAATAGTAGAAATGCCAATTCAAGAAGAAGAAAAAGTGAATTTTGAAAAAAGATATAAGCAAATGGTGAAACGGAATGAATCGAATTAAACTTTTAAATTAAAATTTACAAGAGGCTGGGACAAAAGTATTTAATCAAAAGACAAATCCGAATGATTGGCCTATAAAAACCCGCTTCAGAAATATACTGCGCTTATTCTAAGGTGGCTGGTGAGCCTCCGGATGCTTATGCATTCCGGGGTCTCGCCTAGGCCTTGTTCCCATAGGACAAGGAAGACTGCGACAGCATTACATCGCACGCAGAAAATCGATTTTGATTTTCAAGGAGTCTCCGTATATTTCTTACGCTTGTTCTGGCTTTCACACGTCTTTTGACCAGAACTTTTTGTTATGTCCCAACCTCTTATTATTGCTATTAAATTGAGTTCCGAGAACCCAAAAACTACTTTCTAAAATTTATTATGTTTCACATGATGAATCGTCTTTAAATTATTATTCTCCTACTGCTTGTGCTGCAGTAATTAGTGCTAAATTATATACATCTTGCGCACTGCATCCACGTGAAAGATCGTTTACTGGACGGTTCAATCCTTGAAGAATCGGTCCTACTGCTTCAAATCCACCTAAACGTTGCGCAATTTTATATCCAATATTTCCTGCTTCCAAGCTAGGGAAAACAAAAACATTTGCATTACCTTTTAGAACGGAATCAGGAGCTTTTTTCTCTGCTACGCTTGGAACAAATGCAGCATCAAATTGGAATTCTCCATCAATGACTAGAGATGGATCTTTTTCTTTAGCAATTTCTAATGCCTCAGACACTTTTTCAGTTTCTGGAGATTTTGCAGAACCTTTTGTAGAGAAACTTAGCATAGCGACTTTAGGATCTACATCGAATAAAGCCCCTGTTTTTGCACTTTCTACAGCAATTTCTGCTAGGTCATTACTATCTGGTGTAATGTTAATAGCACAGTCAGCAAATACATACTTCTCTTCATCACGAACCATGATGAATACACCAGAAGTTTTCTTTACGCCTTCTTTTGTTTTAATGATTTGTAATGCAGGACGTACGGTATCTGCAGTAGAATGTGCGGCACCACTAACTAATCCATCCGCTTTATTTAAATAAACAAGCATGGTTCCAAAATAGTTTTCATCAAGAAGAATTTTCTTCGCATCTTCTTCCGTTGCTTTTCCTTTTCTTCGTTCCACAAAAGCTGAAACCATTTCAGAAAAACCATCGTAGTTTGCTGGATCGATAACCTCGCAACCTTTTAATGATACATCAAGATTTTTTGCTTTTGCTTCCACATCTTGTGTATTGCCAATTAAAATTGGTGTCATAATTCTTTCTTCTGCTAAGCGACTTGCTGCAGTTAATATACGTTCATCTAATCCTTCTGGAAAGACAATTTTTTTATCAGCAGCTGTTACTTTTTCAGCTAATTGTTCAAATAATCCCATAATGTATGCCTCCTTGTAGCTTTTACAAACTTGTGAATACTTTCTCATGATAAACTATCACAGTAAACAAATAAAGTGAAGCGCATAGTATGAATTCATAATTTTTGACAAACAATTGACAATAGATACTTACAAGGTGATTTTGAACCTATTTCATATGATTAGAGTGCCCTACTTATGCTATAGTAAAACCAGAAGATGTATTTTTCTATATAAGGAGTTGTTAAATATGGCAGAGGCAGTAGTTACTGTTGACGGTTGGTCAGCACTACATGATACACGTCAATTTGATTGGACATCTTGGAAATTAATTTCTAAGGAAGAAAGACAAGCAGCTATTGATGAATTCCAACAGCTCATTTCTAAATGGGAAGCTGTAGAAGAAGAAAAGCAAGGGAGCCATGGAGTATATAAAGTAGTTGGTAACAAAGCAGACTTTATGTTTATTTTCTTACGTGAGAGCTTCGAAGAATTAGAACAAATCAAGACAGACATCAATAAAACACAACTTGGTGATTTCTTAATCCCTGGTTATTCTTATGTTTCAATTATTGAAAAGACCATGCATGATCCAATGAAAGCTGGTGAGGATCGTGAACTTTCTGCATACGTTAAAGAGGCACTAAAACCTACCATGCCAAAATGGGAGCATGCTTGTTTCTACCCTATGGCTCGCCGTCGCGATCCAGGTGCAAACTGGTTTGAAATTGAAAAAGAAGAACGTACGAAGCTTTTATATGAACATGGAATGACTGGTAGAAAATATGCAGGAAAAGTAAAAGAAATTATTACAGGATCCATTGGATTAGATGAATGGGAATGGGGCGTAACATTATTTGCACATGATCCACTTCAATTCAAAAAAATTGTTTATGAAATGCGTTTTGATGAAGTAACAACGAAATACGCTGAATTTGGTGATTTTATTGTAGGAAACTTCTTAGAAAAAGAAGAACTTTCCAACCAATTATCTATATAAGATTACACAAAAGACTTTCTATCTTTTTTGATGGAAAGTCTTTTTTTATTGTCATTTTATCTTAAATAAAGGCATAAAGATAAATATTGAGATTAACATCCTAGAATGTTCTATGGAAATGAGGTATCTCTATGGCGGTTGTAAAACATACCGACGCAGAAGTAGCGTTACTTGCTCGTCTCATGCGCGCTGAAGCTGAAGGTGAAGGTGACTTAGGAATGTTGATGGTTGGAAACACTGGCATAAATCGAGTTATTGCAAGTTGTTTAGATTTTCCAAACATCCGAACTATTACGGATATGGTTTATCAAAGTCCAGGAGGATTTGAAGCAACACAAAAAGGTTACTTCTATCAACGTGCACGAGAATCAGAAAAGCGGCTTGCTCGCAGGGTGATTCAAGGAGAAAGGCAACATCCAGCAACAAATACTTTATGGTTTTTCATGCCAGAGGGGGAATGTCCAGAACAATGGTACGATCAATGGAATGTGGGAAGATTTAAATCACATTGTTTTTATGCCCCCGATTATGCAGATTGTCCTGAAGTATATCGTTAGACAAACTTCTTTCAATAAGGAGGGTTTGTTAAAAAATTTAATTGATGGATTAGGAGGGAACATAAATGAGTGAAAATGAAAACCAATCCAACTTTCAAAATTATGCGTATCAGCAACAACAAGCTCAACAGCCTTACTACTATTATCCAAACACATCACCTGCATTCTATCCAGTATACCCAACAAGGCAGTTCAATCAAGGCGGGCAACAACAACAGCAACAGCAGCAACAACAACAACCACAACAAACTGGCGGAATGCTACCAACTCAACAATCGTTCATAGAAAATATCCTTCGTTTGAATCGAGGTATGCTTGGGTCATTTTATATGACCTTTGAAAATAGCTCAGAGCAGGAAGAATTTCGAGGCTATATTGAAGAAGCAGGAAGAGATCATATTCTGATTCGCGAAGAAGATTCAGAACGGCGAATACTACTATTAATGGTTTATTTAGATTACGTTACGTTTGATGAAGAAATTAATTACTCATACCCATTTGGTCAGCAACTCTCTACTTATTCTCCAAGATAAATTAGTTGAAACCGTATAAAAAAGGATGACCCTAACTAAAACTGGGTCATCCTTTTATTCCATTTGTTAGTGAGGTGCAACAATGAGACATCCATATCAAAAATTTATTCAAATGGAAGTTATTGGCTTAGTGCTTTCTTTTCTCTCTGGTATTACAGCTTTAATTACAGGATGGGTAATTCTTCTGTTTTTTGCTGTCTATTTACTTGTTTTAAGTATTGTTTGTGATGCAATAATATTAATGCAAACAAGACGCCAATCGGAAGCTATGAAACAAGGAATCCGTGCATTCATTTTATTTTTATTAATCACATCTATGTTCTTTCAATTATAAAAGTCTTATGCCTGCAATACCAAGTAATACCCAACCAATAAGGAAAGCAAGACCTCCAATTGGTGTAATCATTGCAAAGGTAGTTATACTCGTAAAGGAATAAACATATAAACTTCCTGAAAACAGAATAATCCCGACAAGAAACATCCAGCCGCTTGTTGTTAATAATCCACTACCTTCAAATTTTGCTAATAGAAGAGCAACCGCAATTATTGCAATAGTGTGGAACATTTGATAATCTACTGCTTTTCCCCAGTTATTCATTGCTTTCTCAGAAAGTTTGCCTTCTAATCCATGCGCACCAAATGCGCCTAAAGCTACTGCTAAGAATCCTAATACAGCCCCAATTATTAAAAATATCTTCATTATCGTTTCCCTCCGATGTTAAAAATCAAATAATGAATCTCCATTCGCATCATCATCAAAAGATTTCTTCGTTTTTACGCCGTTTGATTTTGAAGTATCTCCGAGCATTGCCTTTATTTCTGCTTCCGAAAAATGTGATTCGGAGTCTGAATCTTGTACTATTTTTGGTGTTGTAATTGAAGAAACCTTGGACCCTTTATTTGGAGTATGTGTTTCATCAAATAACTCACTTAGAACACGGACATGTTCCATTCTCTTTTTCAATTGTGAGTAGTTGTTAGCCTCACGTTTCGCTGCTTCTAATTCTGCTATCATCTTATTAATGATGGTCTCATTGGAAACCGACATAACACTCTCTCCTTCATTAACACTTTCATGAGAATTATAGCACGAAAACTAGTGATTTTATACAAGTCACTATGAACGATTTATAACATTTATCCAAAATAAAAAGGGTTTCGGAATGTCCGATTGCCCCTTATCATGAATTCATTGTATATAAATGACCTTCTTTTGATTTTAGCTGTTCTTCCAATTGTTCTACCGTATAGCGTTCATACATCCATTGCAAAAATCTTATTTCCTCATCTTGCAATTTTCTTCCAAGCTTCTCCGTAGTGTCATTACAAATTTGAAAAAAGCTTTGCATATCGGCAACTCCCCCTATACGTGCTACTAACTATAAACAATTATACTCGTTAAAACTATCACAATCAATAGTAAATTGATAATTTACTGAATTTACAGTCTTGGATTAACCTTCATTTAATGGAGGTTCTCGTTCTTTTCCTACAGAATGTTAGTACCACAAAAGCGTGACCTAAAGCACTTGAACACAATCGGATATAGCGGTCCAGTTTATCCTCCTCTTATCCTCTTTCGGTAAGTCTCATCGTCTTGAAGTAATCGTTTTAAGGCCTGTACAATTCAGATAAATATCCAGTTTTAAAGAAAGAGAGCCTGGGACAAAAGAATGAAATCAAAAGAAAATCTAAATGAACGATCTCCTAAATCATCGCTATAAAAGTATACTTCGATAAAAATTAGAAATCATTTGTCTTTTGAGCTAAACTTTTTTGTCATGTCCCAAGCTCTCTAAAAAGTGCCTATTGGTCACTTAACTTGTCCTCTAGTTCTGTAAGTCTTGCATGAATTTCTTGAATATCTTCTACGGTTGCGATTCCATAATCTTTAGCAAGCTTGTGAGTTTGTTGATGTTGTTTCGCATCCCACTCTTCTTTTTTCATACCGCCTTTTTCGATAAAGTTATCCATGACGGTCTTCGCTTGCTCTTGTGTTAGTTCGTTTTTGTCAACGAGTTCTTTCAGTTTCTTATCGAACTTCTCTTTACCACTTACAGCAGCTCCTAGTCCAAGCAAGAAACCTTTTCGTAAATAATCACTCATGTATTACACCCCCTTCAATGAAATTCACTTTCAAAAGATGCATCTGGAGAAAATATCCCCATGGATTATTTCTATTATAGTGAATGAACTACCATATCGTAAATTAATTTAACGTTATTACTAAATTAATATCCATATTAGTTATTATATTCCCGATTTGAATAGTTTTAATCCATTAATTAATAATGAATGATGGTTATATATTGTTCGGATTATACCTCTTCTTATGAAATTAAATACCATACTAATTATGAAATTAGTTACAAACTAAAAAATGATTGAATATATTTTCCCTATAATGTATAATTATGCAGTCAGTAAATCATGTATAATAATGAGATAAATATAAATTTGGGGGTCAATAATTTGAAATCATATTCTTTTAGCGATCATTTGAAGTTCATTATACCTTCTTTGGTTGGTATTTTCTTCTTTATGGTTCCTATTACCGTTGATGGTGATATGACAATTCCAATTGCTTTGTTAGCAAATTGGATACAGGTTTTATTAGCAGATAGTCTTTCTGCAATTATGATGGTTATTATCATTATAACTGCTATTTTTACAGTTATTGCTAAATTCTTAGGGGAGGATGCTTTTAATCAAAAGCCTTTCTTAAAGCAATTATTCTACACAAGTATGTTCTGGACAATCACACGTGTGATTGCTGCCATTATCGCAGTCATGGTATTTTTCGAAATCGGTCCAGAAGCAATCTATAGTGAAAATACAGGTGGAATGTTATTACATTCTCTCTTACATGTTTTGTTTGCAGTATTTTTATTTGCCGGATTACTTTTACCACTGCTTACGAATTTTGGTTTGCTTGAATTCTTTGGAACATTAATGACAAAGGTCATGCGCCCTTTATTCCGTCTGCCTGGGCGTTCATCAATTGATGCACTTGCTTCTTGGGTAGGAGATGGAACAATTGGAGTTCTGTTAACCAGTAAGCAATACGAGCAAGGAAACTATACGAAACGTGAAGCAGCTATTATTGGAACCACATTCTCTGTTGTTTCTATTACTTTTACATTAGTTGTCCTACAAGAAGTCGGATTGGAAAGATTATTCTTCCCATTTTACTTAACGATTATTATTGCTGGGGTTGTGGCGGCACTTATCATGCCTAGAATTCCACCTCTATCTAGAAAAGCTAATACGTATGTTACAGATTCAACTAAAGAATTAGATGAGTCGCTCCCTGAAGGGGAATCTTTAATTAGTTATGGATATAAGAATGCAATTGAAAGAGCAAGAAAAGAAAGTAGTCTTTCGAAGCTACTAAAGGAAAGCGGTCAAAATATCCTTGACATGTGGTTAGGTGTAGCTCCTGTTGTTATGGCAATTGGTACGGTTGCTGTAGTGATTGCAGAATACACTCCATTCTTCCAATGGATTGGCGCACCTTTCGTTCCGTTACTAGAGCTTATGCAAATACCACATGCACAAGAAGCTTCTGAAACATTATTAATTGGATTTGCAGATATGTTCTTACCAGCTATCTTTATATCTGGTGTAGAAGCTGAAATTACTCGATTTATTATTGCAGCATTATCGGTAACTCAATTAATTTATTTATCTGAAGTTGGAGGCTTATTATTAGGATCAAAAGTTCCTGTATCATTCAAAGACTTAGTGTTTATCTTCCTATTACGTACAATCATTACCCTACCAGTAATTACGTTAATCGCTCATATTATCTTTTAAGATATGAATACATTGAAAAAGAACTCAGAGATTTAATAATCTCTGAGTTCTTTTTAGATTTCCACTGAAGTTTTGTTAGTAAATCTTTCTAATCTTTAAGAAGATGTTCCGCTTCGTTGGTTGTTAAATATATTTCGAAGTATAGACATCTTCCCTTCAATTAATGGTTGTGACACTGTTAATACAGGCTTACTAGACAATAGTAGAACAATCATTGCCGAAATACCCGCAATACCGATTAAGTCTAATACATTATTTACTGATAATATATCATATTGACGTAAAAACTGTACGATAAAACCGTGAAGTAAATATACATATAATGTTCTTGTACCTAATTGTGTCAACCACCCGAAATTCCGCTTTGGTACCCAGGCTAACACACTAACCACCATAACAGCTGCTGTAGCATACACAAGCAATCTTGCAATACCACCATATTGCTCCATTCCTAAATCCCCATAAGATTTGGAAGCTAACAACCATCCGGAATTAAAATCCGGCATATAGAAAATGGCAATTGCTAGTACGGTCATCACAACTAATGAAATTACTTTTATCGTATTTCTCTTTATACCCATCATTTGTTTCTCTGTCACCCAATATCCGATTAAGAAGAATGGGAAGAATACAAATGTACGCGACAAACTAAATGTGTGGCCAATCTCTCCAAAATATCCTACTACTACTCCGATTAGTACTGCTAAAGAGATACTATAGAATGGAGGAATTTTCTTAAATACGATTAATAAAATATGCCAGCTAAATAAGCTAAATAAGAACCATAAGGACCAGTGTGGGTGAAACATATCCGTTTGCCAGTCTGGTTTACCAATATAGAAATAATAGATTGTATATAAAATTTGAAAAATCAAATAAGGTACAATTAATTTCTTTGCTAATTTCCATACATATCCCGCATTTCCTGAACCTTTAGCAAAGAATCCAGATAATAGTATAAATGCTGGCATATGAAACGTATAAATCCATAAGTACAAAGTGTTAATTCCTGCGTATTCACTTGTAAAAGGTTGGATCATATGACCAAAAACAACCAAGAAAATTAACAAAACTTTCGCATTATCAAAGAAAGCATTACGTTCCATATTCATCCCTCTTGTTGTATTCCAGAATTATTGTTGCATTATCCACTTTACCCGTTTTTCAAAAAAAAATCATATCAAAAGCCCAGATTTCATCATTCTGTAATCAATTTGTAAGTGCTAAGCAAAAATGTAATAGAAATACAGTTAATTTGCCATAAATTCAAACTTCATTCAATCGGGCTTTACTATCCGTTACATATAGGGTAAATACCAAGAGATATTAGGTATATTTTCCACATAAGTATAAAAGTCCCTAGAGTTGACACTAGAGACTTTATGACGTTGCTTTTTTCTTCTTTGTAGTTGTTTTTTTCTTCGGCTGTTTTGGTTTTGGCTTGTCTTTTTTTGCTCGATCCAACGATTCCTGTAACGCATCCATTAAATTGGTTACATTATCTGGAGTTGCTTTTGGTTCACCGCCAATTTCTATTTCTTCATTATTTTTCTTCGCTTCTATTAATTCTAATAGAGCCGTTCGATAATCATCTGTATACTTTTCAGGTTCAAATTCAGTTGTCAATTGGTCAATCAATAATTTAGCGGTATCCAGTTCTTTTTTTCCTATTTCTGCTTGCTCAGGGACATTCGGCACATCTGATACAGCTCGAACTTCATCTGGATAATGAATCGTTTCTACAACAATTGCACTTTCATATACACGAATGACGGCTAATTGTTCTTTGGAACGTATCATCATTTTAGCAATTCCAATCTTGCCAGAATCTATTAAAGCTTCTCTCAATAGGGCATATGCTTTTGATCCACCTTCATTTGGGGATAAAAAATAACTTTTTTCAAAATATATGGGATCAATATCCTTTAATTGAACAAAGTCAATTATCTCTACTGCTTTATCTTCCTGTTCTTTCTTTAAAGCTTCTAGTTCTTCATCATCTAACACAACAAATTTATTTTTAGCATATTCATACGCTTTTACAATATCGTCATTTGATACATCTTCTTCACAGTTAGGACAAACCTTTTCATATTTAATCGGGGTTTTACATTTTTTGTGAAGTTGACGTAATCGTATATCTTTGTTTTCCGTTGCTGCATGCATTTTAACTGGTATATTGACTAAACCAAAACTAATAGTTCCCTTCCACATTGTATGCATTCCGTTCCCTCCTTATAGTTAGTTTGCAGTTCTCAATGTTTTTTTATACGAGTGGAATAGTAAAAACAATAAAATCAGCCATCCTATTAAAGAGGTGGTTACATGGAATGGATGAAGCCAATAGCAAGTACAGAAATTCCAGTCGGAGATGACTGGCTATATGAGGTGAAATATGATGGATTTCGCTGTAGATTAGTATGGTCTGTCGATAACAAAATAGCCTTGATAAGTAAAAATAATCATGATATCACAAAGAAATTTCCAGAAGTTATTCAATGGTGCAAAGATAACTACGAGTTCTTCAAAAAAAAATTACCACTAGAACTTGATGGCGAACTCGTAATATTAAATCACCGATATCAAGCTAATTTCGCACAAATACAAATCCGTGGAAGATTACAAAGTACTGACCGAATTGAAAAAAAAGCAAATTATAGACCTGCAACATTAATGGTGTTTGATCTGACAGAACTAAAAGGGAAAAAATTACACCAAAACAATTTATCATTACGAAAAAAATACCTTCATCAACTCATGCAACATATATCAAGTGATGGAGTTATTAGATGTGTGGAATCATTTACTTCTATTTCAAATATTAATGAAATTGTATTTTCTGCTAAAGCCGAGGGCATCGTGGCCAAAAGGAAAAAAAGCACATATCAAAAAGGGAAATACCATCACGATTGGTTTAAGATTAAGAATTGGAGGCTAATACATGGGATTCTAACGGCGTATAATCCAAGTAATGGCTACTTCACAGTTAGCGTACTTGAAAATAATACACCCTATTATATCGGAAAGTGTAAACACGGCTTAGCAAAAGATACTTCTCAAACTGTTCAGAAACTTTTTCAAGAACAAGGCGATTATATTGATGGTATTTACTATCTACCTCCAGCAATTACGAGTACAATTCACAGCTTAGATTTATATGATCAAGAACTCCGTGAACCTGAATTTAAAAATATTACAGCAGCTATACCATATACAGAATGCACGTTGGAAAAATTACAACTAGACATGGCACAACTTCCTAATTCTATTGATTTATCAAATACAGATAAATTTCTATGGCCAAATAAATATACAAAAAAAGATCTGTTAGTGTACATTCGTGAGGTATCACCTTGGATGTTACCTTTTCTACGTCAAAAAGCATTGACCATCATTCGTTGTCCCGATGGAATATCAGAAGAATCTTTTTTCCAAAAAAACCTACCAGATTATGCCCCAGATTATTTATCATCCATTTCTTCCCAAGAGAAATATATTGTATGTAATCAATTGAAAAGCATTGTCTGGTTAGCAAATCACGGCTCCATAGAATACCATATTCCATTTCAACGGATTGATCATGTAACACCTATAGAGATTGCTTTTGATTTAGATCCACCAGATCGTGAGAACTTTAATTTAGCTGTACATGCTGCAAAACTCTTAAAACAAATATTAGATGACTTAGAACTTGTATCCTTCGTTAAGACAACCGGAAATAAAGGACTACAAGTATATATTCCAATTCGAGAAGGAAGCATGACTTATGACGAGACATTTCTATTTACAGAAGCCATTGCTAAAACGTTAGAAAAGTCATATCCAAATGATTTTACGACCGAACGGATGAAAAAGAAGCGAAATAATCGACTTTATATTGATTATGTTCAACATGGAAAAGATAAAACATTGATTGCACCCTATTCTCCAAGAATGACAAAAGAAGGTACAATTTCTACACCCCTTTATTGGAATGAAGTAAATGAGGATTTAGATCCTACGTTTTTTACAATTAGTAATGTTGTAAATCGAATACGTGAGATTGGTTGCCCTTTTACAAACTATCACGATATGCATGAGCATCAACATATGAAGAAAATGCTTCGACTAGTACGTGGATAACAAAAAAATCCCGAACCATACTCTTAACCCTTCTCAGTCTGGTTCGGGATTTACATAAAATCTAATTACCGAATGTTGGCTGTAATTCTATTTGTACATTTCCTTGAATTGCTCTAGAGATCATACAAGAAGTCTCTGCTTTTTCTACGAGTTTTCGTACGTGTTTCCACTGTTTGTCATTCGCTTTCTTTGTTAAATCAACAAAAGGTTTATGGATGATTTTTTCATACGTAAATACACCATTGCTTACATCCACAATACCTTCAGATTCTAGAGACATTTTACTTAAAGGCAGTTCCGCACGTTCTATCATTGCAGCCAGTGTAATCACATAGCAAGTAGCAGCCGCTCCTAATAACATTTCATCTGGATTAGTACCGATTCCTGGACCATCCATTTCTGGCGGTATTGATATTTTTGTTTTTAAATTTCCTGCATCAATCGTTCCTTGGCTATTCCTGCCACCTGGCCACTCCGCCTTCAAATGAAAATGATGTTGTACCATAGTCAGCCCCCTCAAGATTATTTACACCTAGTATAATCTTAATAATATCAATTAGCCAGACTAAATTAAGACTGCTCTTTTTCTTGATTCTTCTTCGGACTGGAGGCGAACCAACCTACGATTGCTATTGCTACAAGTATAATATAAAAGCTTATCTTCCAGCCTGTGGAATGCGGGAAGTGTTCTGGAAGCCAGCCAATATCTGGATTTGCCATCACAAGAACTGCTAGTTTCACACCTACCCATCCAACAATTAAAAACGCAGCTACTTCTAGTGCCGGGCGTTTATGAAGAATACCAACAAATATATTCGCAGCGAATCTCATGATAATTAATCCAATCATACCTCCTGCAAATACTACCATAAATTGACCAGTATCTAAGCTACCAATATTACCTAAACCAGTAGCAGGTAATGCTACCGCTAAAGCTACAGCTGCTAATATAGAATCAACTGCAAAAGCAAGGTCTGCAAATTCTACCTTTACTACAGTTAACCAAAATTCTTTCTTTGATGCTTGTTCAGGTTCTTTATTTGCTAATGCAGCTACAGATTCTTTTGCATCTTCAGCTATCTCTAGCTCCTCTTTAGGCTCAGGCTCTTTCTTCTTTTTAAATCGATCATATAAATTCTTTATCGAAATAAATAACAAGTAAGCGGCACCGAGTGCTTGCACCTGCCAAAAATCAACAAGGAACGATATAACAAATAACGATGCAAATCTAAAAACAAATGCTCCTGCCAGTCCATAAAACAACGCTCTCTTACGTTGTTTTTCTGGAAGATGTCGGACCATTATTGCTAATACTAGAGCATTATCAGCTGCTAATAATCCTTCTAAACCAATAAGTACCAGCAAGACCCATAAATATTCTAACAATAACTCTGAACCCATAATACATTAACTCCTCTTCTATAGTGAGACTTCCATTAAGCGGTGGGGGTTTTTCCTACTTGATGGTTTAACGAACCTTATAAAGGTATTATTGTCCATTCTCCTTCTCTTCTTGCAACCCCTAAGATTAAAATGGAAAGGGGATGGACAATTACTCACCGCAATCAACTCATTAGTAAAAAAGCACGTAAAAAAACGAGACCTTTACCTACTAATGGTAGTGGTAAAGGTCTCGCTAACAACGGTCGTTGCCATATAAAGCCGGAGAATTAATCTCGTAATGACGACTTTAAATGTGCAGCTACTCCCCTTTAATTTGCTATAAGTATATCCTTATTAAATACTTTTTTCTCGCATATGTCAATATAGAGAAATAATACATTGAGTTAATCAATGATGCTATTCACTCGTTTTTCTAACGAATCCTTAAGCGCCAACAATCGTTGTTGACTATCCTCCGAATTCGTACCGCGTACACCATAATAATATTTAATTTTCGGTTCTGTACCAGATGGACGGAAACACACCCAACCATCATCTTGTAACAAATACTTAATCATATTTTCTTTCGGAAGTGCAATGGTTTCCTGCTTTCCCTCTAATGTTAAGGTACGAATAGAAATCGAATAATCTTCAATAGCAGTCACCTGCATTCCGCCAATTTCATTGAAGGGTTTCTCTCTAATTGATGTTAAAATTTCCTCGATTTGTTGCGAACCTTCTTGTCCTTTCAATGTTAAGGATGTCATTCCTTCTAGATAGTACCCATATTGATCATATAGTAAATCTAATGCATCAAATAATGTTTTTCCTTGCTTCTTCCAATAATATGCCATTTCTGTGGCCATCATTGCTGCCTGGACAGCATCTTTATCGCGCGCAAAACTACTGATTAAATAACCGTAGCTTTCTTCAAATCCGAATAGGAAAGTCTCCCCCGTTGTATCATATTGGTTGATCTTCTCCCCAATATATTTAAAACCTGTTAACGTATCAATTGACTCTACTTGATTTGCATCTGCAATTGCACGTCCCATTTCTGTTGTAACCACCGTTTTAATCATACGAGGCTTCACAGTTTTAGAAGTATCCATGTGCTTGACAATATAATCAAATAATAATACACCAAGTTGGTTACCAGTTAGCACTTGATATGCATTTTCTGCATTTTTCACAGCAACACCAAGACGATCTGCATCTGGATCCGTACCTAATAAAATATCGGCGTTTGTTTGTTTTCCTAAATCAATAGCTTTTGAAAATGCTTGGTGTTCTTCTGGATTGGGAGATTCCACCGTCGAAAACTCCGGATCTGGTTGAGCTTGTTCTTCTACAACAGCAACTTTAGAGAAGTGAAGCTGCTGAAGTCCTTTTGTTACTAACTCAAACGCAGTTCCATGTAATGGCGTAAATACAATCTGTAAATCCTTATCATTTTGCTGCTCTTCCGTTGATAATTGAGATATTTCATGTAATTTTTCCAAATAAGCGATATCTACTTTATCGGTTAGCCAGGTTAATTTTCCTTGTTCTTCTACTTGTGCTTGTTCTAATATCGGAACTGCTAATTCATCTTCTGTTTTCTGTATTGACTCCACAATCATCTGTGCTTCTGATGGAACAATTTGCGATCCATGTTCATTATAAACTTTGAATCCATTGTATTCTGGTGGATTATGACTAGCAGTAATCATTATCCCTGCTGCAGTTTTTAAATGTCGGACCGCAAAGGATAACAAAGGAGTTGGACGTAAAGATTCAAATACATATGTATGTATGCCATAATATCCTAATACCTTTGCAGATTCTATTGCAAATTCTTTAGACATATACCGAGAATCATAAGCAATGACAATTCCCCGTTTCTTTGCATCACTATAATTAGATAACAGATAATCTGCCAGTCCATTAACTGCTTTTCTTACTGTATAGATATTCATGCGGTTTGTTCCTGCTCCAAGAACACCTCGCATACCAGCTGTACCGAATGATAATTCTTGATAAAAAGCATCTTTCAACGCATCTTTATCATTCTTTAGTTTATCTAAATTTATTCTTAATGATTCATCTAATGTTGTAAACATATTCCACTTCTCAAACATTTTTTCCCAGTTTTGCACACACGTCTCCTCCCAAATAACGATATGCAAAAATTTTAGCATACTTTTTCCCCTATTACTATAACTCTCGTTTAGTGTTATTTAAAATCGGTAATTACTAATTAGTAAGAGAATAACCTTTCTAATCCATGTAAAAAGATGTAAAATAATACTAATCATAGACGATACAGAAAGTAGTGATGTTATGTCGCACAAGCGATGGTTTCAAGTGTTAATGTTCTTTATACTCTTGTTTCTGCTGATTCTATTAATTTCACAGACAACTTTTATTTTTACTCCATTACTGCAATTAATTGGTGCCGTAGCACTTCCTATTATAGGTGCAGGAATTTTATATTATCTAACCAAACCTGTAATGAACTTTTTAGTGAAAAGAAAAATACCTAAAATCCTCTCCATCCTAATTGTGTTCCTGTTAATTATATCTGTGATTGCTTTGTTTGTTTTATTCATCTGGCCAATCGCTCGTGATCAAGCCAATCGATTAATTGATAGCATTCCTGGTATGATTAAAATGGTAGAAGATTTTATTTCTTACTGGCAGCAAAATTACTCTAGTATCCCTGATCAAGTGATCTCAGCAATAAATGATTTTGCAGATGATATTCCTGCGTATTTAGAAAATGCAACAAGTAATATCTTTGGATTTTTAGGGGCATTTATTGGGCAGCTTGTTAGCATTGTACTAGGTGTAATCCTTATTCCATTTTTCTTATTCTTTATGTTAAAAGATGGACATAAGTTGGTTCCATTTATCACTCAATTATTTAGTGAAAAGAAAGCGAAAAATATTCAAAGCCTACTTAGTAAGATTGATAAAGTGTTAACATCGTTTATCCAAGGTCAATTATTAGTGAGTTTAGCTGTAGGTATATTACTATTAATTGGATATTTAATTATAGGGTTACAATATTCAGTCATTCTTGCTTTATTTGGAATGTTGATGAATGTAATTCCATTTTTAGGACCATACATTGCCGTAATACCAGCTTTACTCGTTGGAGCATTCCAAGACCCAATGAACCTTATTTGGGTAGCGATTATTATGTTAGTGGCACAGCAAATTGAAAGTACACTGATTTCACCGAATGTAATGGGTCAAGTATTAAATCTACATCCATTAACAGTTATTACAATCATTTTAGCAGCGGGAAGCATTGCAGGATTTATTGGAATTTTATTTGCCGTACCGATTTATGCAGTATTTAGAACGATAGCAATTCACTTTTATCAGACGTATGTCAAATCAAAAAAAGAAAAACAAGACGCGCTTATTTAGCGAAAGGGGAAATTCGTTTTGAACACTCGACAAGAACTTGAGGCAAAATTGGATGAACTTAAATCAGATTACGTACGGATTCAAAGTGATCTCGATAAATTAGAGTATGTTAAAGGAAGAGTATCGTCTGCTGAAGGCCAATTAATCCGTTTAGAAAAAGAAATTGCCGAAGTTAATCGGCAGCTAGATGAACTTCCGACGAATTAACATACTACGAGCTACCTATTCTTAGCAGCTTTGTCTTTTTCTTCATAAATTTAGATAATTAATATTTAAAATTTAAAACTCCTTAGGAAAACCAAATATTAGGTTTTCCTAAGGAGTTTATTGTTAATCATTATTCTGCTTTGTTAGACTAACAATCACGTCACCTGATACTGGAATAGTTTGCATCTCTTCAGAGAAGAACTTAAGTTGTCCAGAAGGTTTAATTAAAAATAAGAATACCGTTTCTGGATCTTTCTTTTCTTTATAGTGGTCGAATGTAAATTTCTCCGATAAAGTTGTTCTTCTTACCGTAAATCCATCCTCTACCTTCTCCACGAGTTCTTCTAATGAAAACTTTTTATCAAATAAGATGCGCCCGCCTACTTTCGAAACCACTCCAGTAGAGTAGCCATCTTCAAAATGCGTATAAGGACTTACTTTAAATACATTTGTCCTTCCATATTCAGGCATAAACGTTGTACAGATAAGAGAGTTATATGCATGGTCATGTGTTACGGTTAGTAAATACTCATAAGGTATCGTATCGAGATGATGCTCTGTTTGTTCTGATAGCATACTACCGTGATAAACATGCAATCCTGCACTTCGAGCTGGAGCTAGATCTTCCCAAGAAGAACTCACAATAATTGCTGGGTACTTTGCCTCTCCTAGGGATTTAGCAAGTTCAATGGTGAATGGGTTACTACCAACAATTATTGCCCCTGGATTTCCCTCATTCGACAACCCGAGTTTTTTCGATAACCAACCAATAGAAAATCCGTGTGCAACAACAGTAAATATAACAAGTGCAAACGTAAGTGCTGTTAGAATAGAAGCATCCTCATATCCTGCATCGCTTAGTACATTTGCAAAATAACCTGATACCGTTAACGCAACGATTCCACGTGGTGCAATCCAGCCAAGTAGTGTCTTCTCATTTAAACTTAAGCCAGTTCCAATAGTCGATAAAAATATAGACAATGGACGAACTGCAAACATCATAAGAAGAACATATAAGATAATATTTGGGCTAAATATTTGCATAATGGTTTCCCTGTCTAATGAAGCAGTTAGCATGATAAATATAGTCGAAATAAGTAAAACTGATATATTTTCTTTAAAATGGCGCATATCAGAAATTGAACTAATTCCCATGTTCGCTAGCGTAATACCCATCGCTGTTACTGATAGCAATCCTGTTTCATGCATTATTTCATCTGCCAGTGTAAAGCATAGAAGAACTACCACAACAATAGCTGGTGATTTTAAGAACTCAGGAATATGTCCCATTTCAAACATCCAGCCAAGTCCTTTACCAAGTATATAACCAATAAACACCGCAAATAAAGAAGCTGCGAAAAACAGCACCAATTGCATAGCATCTGGAGTCGTTGCCGTAAAAAAGGTAATAATTTCAAAGGCGAATACTGCTAATAGTGCGCCAATCGGGTCTACAATAATTCCTTCCCATTTTAATATTTTGGCAGGACGAGCTTTCAGTTTCGCTTGACGGAGTAGTGGCATTATAACAGTTGGGCCTGTTACAACAAATAAACCACCAATGACAAACGCTACTGCCCAAGACAGTCCAGCTATATAATGAGCCGTTAACGACCCTAGTATCCAAGCAATAAAAGCTCCAATTGTGGATATGCGAAATACAGGTCTTCCTATACCACGCAACTCCTTAAAGCTTAAATTCAAACTACCTTCAAATAGTATAATTGCTACTGCGGCTGAGATGAGTGGACTATAAAGTGCTCCAAAATCCTCTTCTGGATTAATAACTCCAAATATTGGACCAACCGCTAACCCTGTAACCGACATTACGACGATGGCAGGTAATCGGTAGCGCCAAGCAATCCATTGAGATGCTATACCAAGCACTCCGATTAACATTATTTCAAATAATAGAGAAGGAACCATACATTACCCTCCTTTTTCTTTTTTGATATAAAAACATTTTATATATGTCGGGATGATATGTAAATAAATTTAGCGCGAACGATTTATTTAGAAAACAAGACTTGTGATAAAAACCAACTTTATCAATTAAAATTCTCTCTATATATAGAAACTTTACTTTCTTCCTTACAAGTTCTACGATAGGAAGATAGATATTCTTTTTTATGAAGGAGTCGGAAAACATGCAAGAACAAATCCAACTTTTAGAAAAATATTTCGGCTATCAACAATTCCGTCCTGGTCAAGAAACAGCTATTTCCTCTGTTATCAAGCATCAAAACACATTAGCGATTATGCCAACAGGTGGCGGAAAATCAATTTGTTATCAAATTCCAGGGTTATCAATGAATGGAACTTCTATTATCATTTCTCCACTTATTTCTCTAATGAAAGATCAAGTGGATGCTTTAGAGGCTCTTGGTATCTCAGCGACATATATCAATAGTTCAATTTCTATGCAAGAACAAAACAAACGACTTTATAACATGCAATCTGGTATATATGAATTTGTCTACGTGGCTCCAGAAAGATTTGAATCTGATTTTTTTATCCAAGCGATTAAACGAACGTACCTTTCATTAATTGCGTTTGATGAAGCACATTGTATTTCGCAATGGGGTCATGATTTTAGACCAAGTTATCGTTCGATTATTCCTAATATCACACGACTACCCCATATTCCAGTATTAATGGCATTAACTGCTACAGCAACCAAAGAAGTTATTCGTGATATTCAACAACTATTACATATATCCAATGAACATACCGTACATACAGGCTTTGAACGCAAAAATCTTTCCTTTCATTTAGTTAAAGGCAAAAACAAGCAGGATTATATCCGTTCCTATTTGAAAGAACATCAAGATGAATCAGGGATTATATATGCTGCTACCCGCAAACAAGTAGATAGTATCTATGAATTATTACAAAAAGCTGGTTATCATGTATCGAAATACCATGCTGGGTTATCCGAGCAAGAACGCCAAGAAGAGCAAATGTCATTCATTCATGATAAGACTACTATAATGGTTGCAACAAATGCGTTTGGTATGGGAATTGATAAATCCAATGTGCGATACGTCATTCATTATGCGATGCCAATGAACATTGAATCTTATTATCAAGAAGCTGGTAGAGCTGGTAGAGACGGCGAACCAAGTGACTGTATTTTGCTTTACTCTCCACAGGATGTACAATTACAAAAATTTTTAATTGAACAATCCGATATGGAGGAAGAAGCACAACAAAAGGAATATAGAAAACTTCAATCAATGACAAATTACTGTCATACACATAGCTGTTTAAATCGATATATTTTAGATTATTTCCAGTCCGAGAAAGATAATGCATCAGATACCTGCAATCGTTGTAGTAATTGTACGGAACGCAAAGAAAAAATCGATATAACAGAAGAAGCACAAATGATTCTTTCATGTGTAAAACGGTTGGAAGAAAGATTTGGAGTTAGTATTACTTCGAAGGTACTTAAAGGATCTAAAGATAAAAAGATCATGGGATTCCAACTTCAAAAACTTACTACTTATGGAATTATGTCTAAGTACACCGAAAAACAAATAACGGAACAAATTCATTTTTTAATCGCAGAAAACCTGTTATCGACAGAAGAAGGCAAATTTCCTTTATTAAAACTAAACAAGAACTCTGTTGAGGTGCTAAAAGGAACACGTAATGTCACCATGTTTTCTAGTCCGATCCCTACTAGTGAATCCGTCGATTATAATACCTCGTTATTCGAGGAATTACGCAATAAACGTAAGGAACTTGCCCAACGATTGGAACTACCACCATATGTATTATTCTCCGATACATCTTTAAAAGATATGGCAAGATATTTTCCTACTAATAAAGAAGACATGTTATCTATAAAAGGGGTTGGAGAGAAAAAATGGGATCAATATGGTGAGGATTTCTTAGAAATTATTTTAGATTGGAAAGATAATAACCCTACTATAAAGCAACCAATTCCAATTAACCGTTCTAAGAGAACCATCCAACCGTTAAAAGATGATCGTCCTTCCCATATTATAAGTCACCAATTATTTTATAGCGGTAAGACGATACCTGAAATTGCCTCTATACGTGAACTATCAGAAACGACGGTAGAGACACATTTATTTAAAGCTGGTAAAGAAGGTCATCCTTTATCATGGAGCTTCTTCCTTTCGGATAAGGAAGAACAAGTAATACTTGCAACGTATGAAGAAATAGGAGAGTCTAAATTAAAACCTATCAAAGATGCACTATCTGAAGAATTGAGTTACACGAAAATCAAAGCCGCTCTTATTAAAAATGACATATTTCAAGTATAATTGAACCCTAAAAGTTGTAATGTGAATATAGAAAAATAGGCGACTCCGTTGGGAAAAGCTTCAGTTGAATGGCTGAACCATACCCAAGGAAATCGCCTATTTTTCTAACTTACAATATTATGTTTAAGTAAGATAAACCTTATTATTTTGGAAATCAATGGGTTATCCTTTAATATTAAGTGCCCATGTTCCATTTCTAAATACAGGCTCTGTTGATCCATCAGCTTTTACACCATCAATATCCATTTGTTCAGAACCAATCATAAAGTCAACATGAATAAGACTATCATTTACACCATGTTTATCTAGTTCATCTAGATCCATCGATGCACCGCCTTTTAAGTTTGTTGGATAAGCTTTACCTAAAGCAATATGGCAAGACGCATTTTCATCAAATAATGTATTATAGAAAATTAAACCAGATTGAGATACTGGTGATTCATGTGGAACTAGCGCAATTTCCCCTAAACGAAGAGCACCTTCATCTGAATCCAGTAAATGTTTTAATACAGCTTCTCCTTGCTCTGCTTTAAAATCAACTACTTTTCCATCTTTAAACGTTAATGTAAAATTATCAATTAAACTTCCACCATAATTTAATGGCTTCGTACTAGAGACCGTTCCATTCACACCATATTTATGCGGTAGAGAAAATACTTCCTCAGTAGGCATATTGGGATTAAAACTAACTCCTGTTTCTGCTTCTGCAGATCCACCTTTCCATATATGACCATCCGGTAGTTCCATCTCTAAATCTGTTCCTGGTGCTTTAAAAATTAACTTTTTGTATTCTTTATCATTTAAAACTTCACGAGCAGTCTTCAATGTTTCATTGTGCTGATCCCATGCTGCAACCGGATCTTCCTGGTCCACTCGTACAATCTTTAATATTGCTTCCCATAAACTTTCCACTGCATCCGTTTCTGATTTATCTGGAAATATTTTCTGTGCCCAAGCTTTTGATGGGATTGAAATAATTGTCCAAGGAATTTTATCATTCATCGTATACTTCCGGAAGTTCACCATAGCTTGCGCAGAAGCTTTATTTGCTTTAGCCACTTTAGATGGATCAATATCTTTTAACAAATCTGGATCTGTTGCACGAATATTAACTACTGCTGCACCATCTTCTGCAAACGAATCATGTAATTTTACCTTCCATTCTGGATAATGTTCGATTACCTCGTCCGGAGCGTACTGATACTTTAATAAAGTTAACTCATCATCCATCCAATTAATATGTACGTCTTTAGCACCTAATTCGTAAGCCTTACGAGCAACAATTCGTGTAAAATCCGCCCCTTCTATTGGAGCATTAATCATAACTGCTTGACCCTTTTGTAAATTAACTCCTTTTTTAAGTGTCAATTCCGCATATTTTTCTTGTGTATGTGTACTAATCATTGTCTAACCTCCACAAAGTTATCTATAATCTATCATCCTTTCTATTATTTCACATTCAACGGAAAATTGCCAAAATTTATATTCGTGCATAAGGTAGCGTCACATTTACTATCATAACCGTTTATGTTATTCTTGATTCAACGATTACTTTTTGTAATTAATGCTGACGAATTATATAGATTGAGGTGAACACAATGGATCAGCAGCTTTGTCCTCGTTTTGAAAAAGCGATGGGGTTATTAAGTACAAGATGGGTCGGCTTAATCTTGTTTGAGTTACTAAAAGGTGCAAAGCGTTTTTCCGAAATGGAAGCCGATTTACCAATCAGTGGTCGATTACTTTCTGATCGTTTGAAACTTCTTGAAAAAGAAGGCATTGTTGAACGTAATATTTATTCCGAATTTCCTGTTCGTATTGAATATTCACTATCATCAAAAGGTAAAAGTTTAGAACCTGTTATTCAAGAAATCCAAAAATGGGCTGACCAGTATGTATCAGCTGATGAGGTAGAACAACACTAAAACGGATGCAAGCTTCGATTAGAAGTCTGCATCCGTTTCTTAATTCCTCTATACATATGTTATTTAAAGTGTAATGCACTGTAACCCTCACAGATCAATTTATTTTTCCGTACGGTAGGTTGTCCCAAAAGTCTCTGCGAGTTTTTTTGAATTAAGTCTTCTCTCTTCACGACGATTTGCTCGTAAAGGTGCACTTTCATGTAACATTTTTTCATCATCAGTTTCTGGATATACTGGAGGAACTGAGATTGGTTTTCCATTTTCATCAATTGCTACAAATGTCATAAAAGCTGTTGTACATGCTTTTCTTTTTCCTGTTTTAATATCTTCTGTAATAGCGCGAATAAAAACTTCCATCGAAGTCTGATGTGTCCATGTTACAAATGCTTCGATAGAAATGTATTGCCCAACTCGTACCGGTGCTAAAAAGTCTACAGAATCTGTAGATGCAGTTACAACAGGATTATTAGCGTGCTTCACAGCAGCAATTCCCGCTATATCATCTAAATGCGCCATTAATTTCCCGCCAAATAATGTATTATAAGGATTCGTATCAGGTGGAAGTACATGTGTCGTCTTAATTGCTAGTGATGCTGAACAAGGTTTTGCTTCCATTCAAAATTTCACTCCTACTGTGCTTTTTCATTATGTTGTGTAGATGATTCCATTCCCTACTATTTACAAGACAGGTGAAATCAACCTAGATATAGACTCTTTAAAACGGATTCCTATCGATCTTTGTTCATAAAGTTTCATTGTCATTTGTGTTGATTTTTCCAAATCTGTATCGAACTTATTTAATAACCGATTCACTACTTCAGAATCGTATAGAAATGCATTCACTTCAAAATTCAGTCGGAAACTACGCACATCAATATTAGCTGTACCAACTGAAGCTATTCTACCATCCACTACAATTGTTTTAGCATGCAAAAATCCATTTTGATAAATAAATATTTCTGCTCCAGCTTGGATTAAATCACCACAATACGATAATGTTGCCCAATATACAAATGGATGGTCGGGTTTGTTTGGAATCATAATTTTAACATGTACTCCAGATAAAACAGCGATTCTTAATGCATCCCTTAAGCTTTCATCCGGGATAAAATAAGGAGTTTGAATATAAATATATTCGTTTGCCTCCATGATCATTTTGATATACCCATTTTTGATTTGTTCATATTCCGAATCCGGACCACTAGTAACAATTTGCATACCGACATTTCCAGAAGAAATGGTTTCATAATAACTTTCATTATATGCGATATTATCTCTCGATGCTTGATTCCAATCCAAAATAAAACGGGTTTGCATACTCTGTACCGCATCACCTATTACACGCAGATGAGTGTCTCTCCAATAACCAAATTTCTTATTAATCCCTAAATATTCATCCCCTACGTTAAAGCCACCTAAATATCCAATATTACCATCAATAATAGCTAGTTTTCGGTGATTTCGATAATTAATTTTGAAATTGACTATAAATCGAGATGGGAAAAATGCTTCGACCATCACTCCAGCAGTTTTCAGTCGTTTTATATAACTCCTTTTTAACGACCTTGAACCCATATCATCATACAGAACTCGTACTTCTACACCTTCATTAACTTTTTTAATTAGCATATCAGCAAGTCGATTTCCTAATCCATCACTTCGCATAATATAGTATTGAATATGTACATGCTTTTTCGCATTTTCAATATCCTCTAGCAAAGCATCAAATTTCTCTTGTCCATCTGTAAAAATATCTACACCATTATTTTGTGTATAAATAGCTTCATCATTTTTCAAATGCAAATATACGAGGTCCTTATGTTCGATAAGATCTGGTTGATTAAATTCGAATTGATTTTCTTCTAAAAGCCTTAATTGAGCTTGGACTGTTGTCTTTACTCCCAACCGACTCTTCTTATCCCACGAAAAAATCTTCCTATTACTGATTGGCTTTCCAAATATCAAATACAGAAAGAAACCAAGTATTGGTATAAATAGAAGGACCATTACCCATGCCCAAGAGGAGGTAGGATCCTTACGTTCAAGAAAAATAATAGAAATAGCTAATGCAATATTAAGAACAAATGTTAGTCCTAATAACAAAGAGGTAATTCCCATGGCCATTTCCCCCTAACTAAAAAACATTACACTTTATAATAATAGCACAGAAATGCATTTCTAGATAATACCACTAAATTCTTATCTTAAATATTGTTCCCAAGTATATGTACATTAAAAAAGAAGTATCTTCCAACCTTTTAGTTGTAAAATACTTCTTATTTCTTATATCCAATTTAAATGGTATCAAGTGCTTGTTGAATATCTTCCCATATATCTTCCCATGCTTCAATTCCAACCGAAAGCCTTAATAAGGATTCGGTTATCCCCATCTTCTTTCGCTCCTCAATAGGAATAACAGCATGTGTCATGGACGCTGGGTGTTCCATTAATGATTCCGCATCTCCTAAGCTAACAGCTATTTTAATAAAATGTAATTGATTTAATACTTGTTGTGCTTGCTTCTTTCCGCCTTTGACTTCAAATGCAAGGACGCCTCCCCCTAGCTTCATTTGTTTATTCGCGATAGTTGCATTAGAAAAATCAGGGTCACCTGGATAATAAACGCTTTTAACTGCTTTGTGTAATTTTAGTTGTTGAACTATTTTTTCTGCATTACTACTATGTCTATCCATTCGTATTGGTAATGTTTTTAGTCCTCGAATCAATAACCAAGCATCAAAAGGAGACAAAACTCCACCAATATCTTTCTGTGTAGTTAGAGCAATCTCACCCATAATCTGTTTTTCCCCAACTGCAAGACCTGCTATTACATCACCATGCCCGCCAATATACTTCGTAGCACTATGAATGACAAAATCACATCCTATTTCTAAAGGTCGTTGTACGTATGGCGATGAAAAAGTATTATCAACTACCACAGGCAGTTGATATTTCTTGGCTACTTTTACAACTAATTCTAAATCAATCACTTCCATGGTAGGATTAATCGGAGTTTCCACATAGATTAATGCTGTTTCTTTGGTTATTTGGTCTTCCAATTCCTTCTCGGATGACATATTAGAGTAATCTGTTCTAATATTATATTTTTCTTTCATCATGGATAACAGACCATATGTACAACCATATAATCCAGATGAGCAAATAATGTGATCATTGGCTTTTGTTAGTGCAATTAAAATAGCGGATACCGCTGCCATGCCCGAAGAAAAAGCTAATCCTCGCTCTCCGCCTTCTAATGCTGCAATTTTTTCTTCTAAAATGCGCACAGTCGGATTACCTAAACGAGAATAAATATACCCTTCTTCCTCTGCAGCAAATCGCGCTTCCCCTTGCTCTGCTGAATCAAAAATATAAGTTGATGTTTGAAATATTGGAGGAGTCAAGCTCCCGAGCATCTGTGTTGAATCATAACCTTCATGAATAACTGACGTTTCCATATGTTTATATGACTTTTTCATCATCACAATCCCCCTCTTTTATTAATAGTAAGACTTAAATCAGCTGATTTTTTCACCCACTGACGATTAATCCGACTTAGCAGGGTGTTTAACCCCAGTTTCACAGTTCAATAATGATAATTCTCTATTTCTTGCTTTAAGAGTTTTACAGACAATTCCTCACCATGACAAACATGTCAATTCTATAATAAAGTATTTACCACATTTATGAAAGCGTTTTCTTTATGGCGAATTCAAATAATTGATTCCTTTCAAAAATCCATCTATTATTATATGAAACTCAATGTACTTACAGAAAGAAGGATAATTATGGGGAATAAATCATTACAGCAAGGGATGATTCTTGCATTTAGTGCTTATTTACTTTGGGGCTTCCTGCCAATCTATTGGAAACAACTTGACACCATTGAAGCAGGAACTATTCTTGCGCATCGCATTATCTGGAGTTGTGTATTTATGCTTTTGCTTGTTGTACTGTCTGGCAAATGGCGGTCTTTTTTACATTCGATAAAGCATATTAGGAAGGAACGAAAAAAAATCATTGCTATTACCGCAGCTTCGGTTGTCATTACATTAAATTGGTTTTTGTTTATATTCGCTGTCAATGGTGGGCATGTTCTGCAAGCTAGTTTGGGATACTATATTAATCCTATTCTAAGCATATTATTGGGATTAATCATTTTAAAAGAACCGTCAACCAAATCGCAAATATTCTCTTTTATCCTTGCTGGTGTGGCTGTAGTTTATCTTACATTAGGGTATGGAATATTCCCGTGGATATCGATATTTTTAGCAGCTTCTTTCGCCATTTATGGTTTCATCAAGAAGACGCTAGATCTCAGTGCCATGTTTGGGCTTACATTAGAAACACTTGTTATGACACCATTTGCACTATTATATATATGGTTCGCTCCTCAAGCACAAGGATTCTCATTAAATCCTATTTTAACTTTAGAAAACCTGTTTTTAATAGGTGGTGGCATTGTTACTGCTATCCCTTTACTACTATTTTCTGCTGGGGCAAGAAGAATACCACTTGCTTCTGTTGGATTCTTACAGTATGTTGCACCGACTGTGATGTTCTTTCTTGGCGTATTTCTATATAAGGAATCTTTTACTACACACCATATGATTACATTTTTATTTATTTGGATAGCATTAGCAATCTATATGTATAGCTTATATAAACAATTACCTCGTAAACAACGGAAAAAGACATTAACTACATGAATATTTATATAATTATAAATTTACTGTTGACAATCAACAAGTAAACAGGATATACTTTTAACAATTTAATAAGCAAATCTCTTATCAAGAGTGGTGGAGGGAATAGGCCCTGTGAAACCCGGCAACCTGTGGCAATTTTGCTATTGAAAGGTGCTAAATCCTACAGACTTATCGTCTGGAAGATAAGAGGAGGTTCGGTTTTTTAAACAGACAAAGTCCTCTTCTTATGAAGGGGGCTTTTTTTAATCCTTCTCTTCTTACTTTAAAAATAATAATTTCAAGGAGGAAATACGATGTCTAAATTTCAATCATTACAATCAGAAACTATCTTACTTCATGGAGGTCAAGAACCAGATCCATCAACTGGATCACGCGCAGTTCCAATCTATCAAACTACATCCTATGTGTTTCGAGACACTGAGCATGCGCAAAATTTATTTGGTTTAGCGGAACCCGGCAATATTTATTCACGAATTATGAATCCAACCGTAGATGCTTTTGAACAACGCATTACACAACTTGAGGATGGTATCGGTGCTGTTGCTACATCATCCGGTATGGCTGCAATTACGTTAGCTATTCTTAATATTGCTGGTTCTGGAGATGAAATTGTTTCTGATAGTAACTTATACGGAGGTACATTTAATCTATTTGCTAATACCCTTCCGCGTTACGGAATCAATGTAAAATTTGTGGATGGTACAGATCCCCAAGCCATTGAAGATGCTATTACGGATAAGACAAAAGCCGTTTTTGGTGAAATTATAACGAACCCTAGCCTCTATGTATTTGATGTCGAAAAAGTTGCCGAAGTAGCACATAAGCACGGGGTACCGTTAATCATTGATAATACCTTTGCTACACCATATGTAACAAAACCGTTAACTTGGGGTGCAGATATTGTTGTTCATTCCGCAACAAAATGGATTGGCGGCCATGGAACAACCATTGGTGGTGTTGTCGTCGATAGTGGTCGCTTTGATTGGAATAACGAACGTTTTCCAGACTTTGTAAAACCTGATGAAAGTTACAATGGATTAAAATACGTTGACCTTGGAGCGGAGGCATATATTACAAAACTTCGAGTGCAGTTATTACGTGATATTGGAGCATCCCTTAGCCCACAAAATGCCTTTTTGCTACTGCAAGGATTAGAAACATTACACTTACGCATTAAACGACATACGGATAATGCATTGCAATTAGCAAATTATTTACAAGAACATCCAGCTGTCGAATGGGTGAATTATCCAGGGTTAGAGGAGCATCCATCTCACGAACTGGCAGGTAAATATTTAAAACAAAGCTTCGGATCGATTATTACTTTCGGAATTTCTGGTGGAAGAGAAGCAGGTCGAACATTAATAGATAATGTTTCATTATGGTCGCATGTTGCCAATGTAGGAGATGCCAAATCTCTCATTATTCACCCGGCTTCTACCACACACCAACAATTAAATGAGGATGACTTAGCATTAAGTGGCGTAACAGAAGAATTAGTACGATTATCTGTAGGTCTAGAGTCTATCGACGATATCATCGCTGATCTTGATCAAGCAATCGAGAAAGCGACTGGTAAATCACGTACAAATAAACCGTCTCAAGAGGAAGTTGCAGTACAATGGTTACTTCAGTCTCCATTTGATCGTAGTAATGGAGTACGGAAAAAAATAATTGCTACAATTCACGTAGACCAAGATCAACAAGCACCTCTGAGAAAACTAGGATATGAAATATTGCCGGTAACATCATTAAGTGAACTAAGTACAGAAGTTGATGCTATCTGGATTGATGAGACAGTACACTCTCTCGAAGGAACTGTTCCGTCAAATACGATTGTATTTGCATCGGATAGCCAGTCCTCTCAACTAAAAGATAACATTGTAATAACCAATCAATCACCAGCAAAAATTGCTCTACAACTTCGTAGCGGTATAGAGACGAAACAACCAATCAAGTTATAATTACTATAAAATATGTTTATGTTTCATTTTATTTGGGTAATAAAATATATATAAATAAAAGCCTTCCATAATGAAGGCTTTTTTTTTGCTATAAATTGTTGGTTTAGGTTATCAATAAATGGATTAAACTGTTATTATAAAAATCCATCTACATCAGCCTTCTTAATAGACAAATCCATTTACTAATTCATATTATATAAGAAATGAACTGCATAGGTGTGATTACATGAAAAACAAGAAAAAGATTATGATCTTCAGCGGATTGGTTGCATTAGTACTTCTAATCGCAATTGGATTTATCTATCAATCTCAAGATCCATTTAAACATCTTTCTTCTGATCAAAGAGAGAAAGAAACAGCACTACAACAACAAGTAGATCAGAATAAATCAAGAAATCAACAAAACAATGCGAATGACGAAACATCTAATGAGAATATAGAAGCTGAAGAAGCATCTGGAAATTCCTTTCCCGAAGTTATCAATGATGCTGTTCATGGTACTATGAATTTTCTATCTTCAGATGAAACACAGATTGTGGCAGTTGGTGATTCATTAACACAGGGTATTGGTGATGAAACTGAACAAGGTGGTTATGTTGGAATTCTTGATAGAACCATAAATAGTACTGGATATAGTGCTGATTTTGATAACTTCGGAAAACGAGGTAACCGTACTGATCAACTGCTAGAAAGATTACGGAATGAACAAGAATTGATTGATGCGATACAAGAATCAGATATTGTTTTAGTAACTATTGGTGCAAATGACATTATGCAGGTCGTTAAGGAAAATATCACAAGCTTAGATATTGATGACTTTCAGGTAGAACAAGTTCATTATGAACAAAGGCTCCAAGACATTTTCACTGAGATCCGGGAAATTAATCCCGATACTTATATCTATTTAGTGGGCCTTTATAATCCTTTTAAAAATTATTTTGAGGACATCCAAGAGCTTGATATGATTGTTAGTGCTTGGAACGATACTGGTACTAGTATTACGGATGAATATGAAAATAGCACTTTTATACCTATTGAAGATTTATTTACTGATACAAATAATATTAACCTATATGCCGACGATAATTTCCATCCGAACTACGAAGGGTATTATAGAATTGCTGAACGAGTATTAAATTATATGTCAATTAGATGAGGATGAACATAATGAGAGAACGATTAAAAAGACTAAAAATGATAAACAAGTGGAAAAAACTTTTCATAGGGTTATTTGCTTTAAATGTGCTTGTGATAATTATCGTTCTTACCCTCATTTTTTGGCCTGTATCAAGTAATCAATACCCTTCTTCAAATAATATCGATGAACAAGAAAGCTCTGAGTTTATTATTCGTACAACAAAACAAAATTTAAATAGCTTAGTAAATGCATATATCGAAAAATTACTTGAAGGGACAAATCATCATTATCGAATAGCGCTTGAAGAAGATGTACATTTAATGGGGGAATTACCTGTATTCTCTTCCACGGTTCCTCTATCAGTTAGACTTGAACCACTAGTCCAACCAAACGGAGATTTGATACTCAAACAAAAATCTATTTCTGTAGGATTATTAGAGCTTCCGAACAAAAAAATCATGGAATATATGGGAAGGTACTTACCAATGCCAGAATGGGTTACGATTAACCCAGAAGAGCAAGAAATCTATGTTGCAGTGACGGATATGGATATACAAGGAAACTTTCAAGTATCTGTAGAAAACATTGACTTAGAGGCAAATAATATAGCACTTAAATTGAATGTACCGTATGAAACACTTGGCATTCAACAACTAAACTCAGAATCATTACGTGGTTTTTATGAGGATGATTAACAATCTATACAGAAAAATAACGATTGTATTCGAATGAATAATTTTAGCTGTTTATAAGACATCAATAAAAAGAACCTATTTGGATAATTTAAATTCTCCTTTTAAGGCAACACAGCGTTTTTAATCTGTTTGTCTAAACAAGAACATCCACATAGGTTCTTTTTTTAATAAGATAATATTATAAAATCGATAATGATTGCTTCTCTATATTCTTTTTTAAACCGCAGTAATCATCTAATGTTCCTTCATATAATAATTCGATCCCTTGTAGTTCACGTAAATCAGATGGTGTGGTAAAATAAGGAGGCTTTTGGAACTTAAAAGATGAGATATGTTGTAGTACTGTTGCTACAAATTGAGAACAGAAATATGCTGATTTTCGATTAATTCTAATATGGAACATTACTCCAAACAAACCTATAAAATTATAACGATATATACTTTGTTGATTTTCTATATCTCTAATATGTTTTTTTATACTAAAATATTCTTCATCAGATACTTGGAAACAATAGATCGCACAGGGCGAGTATCGCATAAATGGATTTTTTATATCTTCCTTAACGAAACCACCAATAAACGGATTATTTGGTTGTTTTCTTCCAAAACTATATAATTCGGTTAATTCTTCATCAAATCCTATCGACACATGATTTAAAGGTTTTTTCGTATATAAATTTATAGCTCTAGAAAGATAACTTCCCGTATCTGTAAATAATAAATATACCGTCCTTTCACACATTCCCCTTACCCCCTTTGCTTAGGACGCATCTCTTTGTATTACTATATACAAAAGTACCTAGTTGTACAAGTTAATTTTTTATAAATTTTTAATATTACTTTTAATTTATGCAGTTTTATCCAAATATGCATACACAATTTAACTAATTCCTAAGTCCCATCTTGCATTGTAGCTACAAATGGCGTAAGCTGAATTTGATACTTTTTTTCTGGAGGCAATTAATAATGATTAACGTTACGAATGTTAGTTTACGATATGGAGATAAAAAACTTTTTGAAGACGTGAATTTAAAATTCACTCCAGGCAATTGCTATGGAGTAATTGGAGCAAATGGAGCAGGGAAATCAACGTTTCTTAAGATACTTTCCGGTGAAGTAGAACCACAATCTGGTAATGTATCTATGGCACCTGGGCAGAGACTAACTGTTTTAAAACAGGATCACTTTGCATATGAAGAACATCCAGTTTTAGAGACTGTGCTTATGGGACACGAACGCCTATATAAAGTAAAACAGGAAAAAGATGCAATTTATATGAAAGAAGATTTCTCTGAAGAAGACGGAATTCGCGCTGCTGAACTTGAAGGTGATTTTGCTGAAATGAATGGTTGGGAAGCAGAATCTGATGCAGCTGTATTATTAAAAGGTCTTGGTATTGATGAATCCATTCACGACAAATTGATGTCAGATATTCCTGAAGAACAAAAAGTAAAAGTTCTTCTTGCCCAAGCATTATTCGGTAATCCTGATATTCTATTACTGGATGAGCCGACAAACGGTTTGGATATTCAAGCAATCCAATGGTTAGAGGAGTTCCTTATTAACTTTGAGAATACAGTTATTGTAGTATCCCATGACCGACACTTTTTAAACAAAGTATGTACGCATATCGCAGACGTTGACTATGGAAAGATACAAATTTATGTTGGAAACTATGATTTTTGGTATGAATCTAGCCAGCTTGCATCAAAAATGGCACAAGAAGCCAATAAGAAAAAAGAAGAAAAAATGAATGAACTAAAAGAGTTTATCGCAAGGTTTAGTGCGAATGCTTCTAAATCAAAACAAGCAACTTCTCGTAAAAAAATGTTGGATAATATTACGTTAGAGGATATTAAGCCATCTTCACGTAAATACCCTTACATTGCATTTACACCAGAGAGAGAAATTGGAAATGACTTGCTACAAGTACAAGGTCTATCTAAGTCCATTAACGGTGTAAAAGTTTTAGACAACATTAGCTTTACGTTGAATCCAAATGATAAAGTAGCATTAATTGGTAAGAATGATATTGCCAATACTACGTTATTACAGATTCTTGCTGGTGAATTAGAACCAGATGAAGGTTCTTTTAAATGGGGGATTACAACTTCTCAGTCCTACTTCCCGAAAGATAACTCAGAGTACTTCGAAGGAAGCAATTTACCATTAGTAGATTGGTTACGTCAGTACTCCCCAGAGGATGAAACTGAAACGTTCTTACGTGGGTTCTTGGGACGTATGCTATTCTCTGGCGAAGAGGCGAAGAAAAAGGCCAACGTATTATCTGGTGGAGAAAAAGTTCGTTGCATGCTCTCAAAAATGATGCTTTCACATGCGAACGTGCTATTACTTGATGAGCCAACAAACCACTTAGATTTAGAGTCGATTCAATCACTAAATAATGGTTTGATTCGGTTTAAAGGTTCATTAATTTTCACATCACATGACCATGAATTCATTAATAGTATCGCAAATCGATTAATTGAAATTACACCATCTGGCATTATCGACAAAGAAATTTCTTACGATGAATATGCTCGTGATAAAGAACTACAAGACCGCATCCAAAAAATGTACGCATCATAAATAGCCCTCTCTAATTTAGAGAGACACTAATATTATTAAACACACCTTCGATATTGTAACTATCACTAGTGCCCTTTCGAAGGTGTTTTTGCATTGCATCGAGAAATGTATGTGAAATAAAGTGGAAGTTATATATAGGAAGATAATCCGCGGTATAATACTGTATCGATTTCTTAATAGCTTTGTCGAGCTGTTTTGGGTTTAAAGGAATTCTATTCACTACATTTTACGATTTCTCGTTCTGTTTTCGTTTATTGAGCACGTCTATTTACTACTTTTTGCGATTTCTCGTTCTGTTTTCGTTTATAGAGCACGTCTATTCACTACCTTTTGCGATTTCTCATTCTGTTTTCGTTTATTGAGCATGTCTATTTACTACTTTTTACGATTCCTCGCTTTGTTTTCGTTTATAGGATCGTCTATGTAACAATTTAACTCATGTTCACAAACAGGGTTAAGCCCTCCCGATAAGTATCGAATAAAAAAACAGACCGCTTCATTCCAATTATTGATGGAACAAAAGCGGCCTAATAGGTAATTCATCTTTATTTCATTTTTTGATATCAAGCAAAGACGCGTTTTTATTATGCATTGATTTTTTTACGGACTTTATTTAGCATATCAGTGGTCATACGATCGATGTCATACTTTGCTTCAAATCCCCATTCTGCCGCTGCTGCATCAGCAGATATGGAATTTGGCCAACTATCCGCTATCGATTGGCGAATAGGGTCTACGGAATAAGACATTTTAAAATCAGGCATATGCTTCTTAATCGCTTTAGCAAAATCTTCTGGTGCAGCTGAAATTGCTGCGATATTAAATGCATTACGATGTACCAATTTATTTGGATTAGCTTCCATTAATTTAACAATCGCATTTAATGCATCGGGCATATACATCATATCCATATACGTTCCTTTCGAAATATACGACTCATAAGAACCTTTACGAATGGCTTCGTAATAGATCTCCACTGCATAGTCTGTTGTTCCGCCTCCAGGAGGAGCTACATATGAAATTAATCCTGGGAAGCGGACACCACGTGTATCTACTCCAAAACGAGAATGATAATAATCGCATAGCAATTCCCCAGATACTTTATTCACACCATACATTGTCGTCGGACGTTGTAATGTATCTTGTGGTGTTTGATCGCGAGGAGTTGATGGACCAAACGCGCCTATAGAACTTGGAGTGAAAAATTTTAAATCTAATTCTTTCGCGGTCTCCAACGCATTTAATAATCCACCCATATTTATATCCCAAGCCATTTTAGGGAAAGCCTCTGCTTTAGCAGAGAGCAATGCGGCTAAATGCATCACGGAGTCAACTTTATGTTTTTTTGCAACTTCAAATAATTGCTCACCATTTGTTACATCCACTACTTCGAAAGGCCCTTGGAAATCGCCTTCTGGTTCTCTTAAATCTGTGGCAATAACTTTATCGTCTCCATAGATACGACGAAGCATTCCTGTTAACTCGGAACCAATTTGTCCTAAGGCTCCTGTAACTAAAATCTTTTTCATAGTATAAATCTCCTCTTACTGTCATTCATTAAATAAGCTTCATTTCTTTCCCAATTTTTTTGTAGGTGGCAATCGCATCATCGAGCATTTCTTTTGTATGTGCTGCAGTAGGCATATTCCTCACTCGGCCTGTTCCCCTTGGAACTGTTGGGAATACGATCGATTTTGCATACACGCCTTCTTCATATAGGCGCTTACAAAACTCTTGTGCTTTCTTCTCATCTCCAATGATACACGGGGTAATTGGAGTTTCACTTTCCCCAATATCAAAACCTAAGTCTTTTAGACCTTGTTTTAAGTAATCACCGTTTTCCCATAATTTCTCATTTAATTCTGTACTTTCCATTAACATTTCAATAGCTTTTTTACTTGCAACTGCGTCAGCTGGAGATACTGCGGTGGAGAACAAGAATGGACGTGAACGTACTTTTAACCAATCAATTAATGATTGTTTTCCAGCTACATAACCACCAATAACTCCAATCGCTTTTGATAAAGTCCCCATCTGCATATCTACTTTATCTTGCAAGCCAAAATGTTTAACTGTACCCGCTCCATCACCGGTAACACCAGATCCGTGCGCATCATCTACATAAGTAATTAAGTCGAATTCTTCAGCGATGTCTACAATTTCAGGAAGTTTTGCAATATCTCCATCCATTGAGAACACACCATCTGTAATTACCATAATCTTATTATATTGCCCAGACTCTACTGCTTCCTTCGCTTTCTGACGTAAATCTTTCATGTCCGAATGTTCAAATCGAATGATTTTCGCTTTTGATAAACGACATCCATCAATAATAGACGCATGATTCAGTGAATCGGATAAGATGGCATCATTTTTATCCATAACACCAGAAATTGCCGCCATATTACAATTAAAGCCAGATTGATAAGCGATTGCTGCTTCGGTTCCTTTGAATTGAGCGATTGTCTTTTCTAACTCAATATGTAAATCTAACGTTCCATTAATGGTTCTTACAGCCCCTGCTCCGACACCGTGAGAATCAATAGCTTTTTTGGCTACTTCCTTCATTTCATTATTAGTCGCAAGTCCTAGATAATTATTAGAGGAAAGGTTGATGAGTTTTTTCCCTTCAATTGTTATCTCAGGACCATTTGCACCTTGCACTGTATCAATTTCATTATATAGTCCACGTTCTTTCAAATCGGAAATATTTTCTTGTAAAAATTGATCTAATTTACTACTTGTCATCTAAATCATCCTCCTTAAGATTGAGAGAATTTATCAACCTCTCTCAGTTTACCATAAACCAATTAAAATGTTTAATAATGCCCTATTGTTACTGTCTATAATTACCTATTTATAAATACGATTTCTATGTAGAAAAGTCAGTTATTTTCCCTTATACTGAAAATAGGAAATTAACTTTGGGGGATAGCACCATGAGAAAGATACTACTTGCTTTGTTTATTTGTATTATTGTTACTATCGGAGTTATTGGTTATAACGGTTTGAGTGATGAGCCAAATGAAGTAATTGAAGAAAAATCAACTCATTCAACCGAAATACAACTTTAATATAAATCTCTTGTTTTAAAATACCCAAAAAGGGAACCTTTATGAATAAAGGTTCCCTTTTTGTATAGGATTGACTATTATTACTCTACAATAGTCACGTCTACTTGTTGTACACCATAGTTGTTCGCTTCTTCTTTTGTTGGAACATGAAGATCAATTTTATTACCGTTAATTGCGCCGCCAATATCTGCAGCTGTTGCATAGCCATATCCATCGACATAAACTTCAGAACCTAATGGTATAACATTAGGGTCAACTGCAACAACTTTAGCATTTGGATTGCTATTTAGATCAATGCCTGTGTAAGTGACACCAGAACAGCCATCACATTTTGCTGTATATGCTGTAGCTGACATGGAGATAGTTTCTCCCGCTGGTGCAGATTCTTCTGTTGATTCAGAAGCATTGCTTTCTTCAGCTTCTGGTTGTTCCTCTGGTTGTTCCGATGTATTTTGTTCTTGTTGTGGCGTTTCTTTATTCTCTTTAGTATCAAGTTCTCCTTTTATGGATAACTCTTGATCTATAACAATTAAATCCGTGGAAAGATTGTTCCAATCCTTAAGTTGATTAACCTTGACATCAAACTCATCACTAATACTTGTTAACGTATCTCCACGTTCAACTGTATATATATTATTAAGATAAACCATATCCTTTGGATGAACTACGGTTGATTTTAAATCATTTATATCCATTAACTCTTCTACTGTTGTATCATATTGGTCTGCAATTTCCCAAAGACTTTCTCCGGGTTGGATTTCATGTTCTGTTGATTCAGCGGAAACTGTGGTTGCAGCCAAGCCTGTAAATAAGATACTTGCTGATAACGCTGCTACTAGTTTTCTCATCTGATAACCTCCTTCAATTTTGACAACCTCTATCCTATCACAGGGGTAAGGGGAATACAGTTACAGGAGGTTTAAGTGTAAGTTACAAGAATTACGTTATACTCTTAAACTATTACAATTGTAATAGAAATGATAAATTTATATACTTATATATTCCTATTATGTCAAAACTTCTTCATTCAAGGGAATCTGTAATAATTAAAATTTTTTACTAATCACAAAGTTATATAGAACTCATGCAGATAGTTAGGAACAATTTCATCAGGAATGGATCTATACAAAGAATGAATGTTCAGTTTATTGTGAATCTTTTGGTTGTATTGTATGAAACATACATTAGTTGCTAATGATAAAAAGGAGGAGGTGTTTTAATTGGCAAAAGATGTACTCTGTGAAGTGAATAATTGTACGTATTGGGCTGTTGGAAACAAGTGCATGGCAGATGCTATTTACGTGGTTAGTCATAAGGGTAGACAAGCATCGACAAGTGAAGAGACAGATTGTAAAACGTTCGTTCCAAAGATCTAAAATTGCACTAAACAAAGAATTTCTACTTTCACCATTGCCAGTTCAAAAACAGGAATTGCGTTTATCTCTAATTTAGAACTGACTTTTTACTAATTACGATTTTAGACCAAACAATAGAGGGATAGATCGTTGTCAACGATCTATCCCTCTATTGTTTGGTCAGCACACCATTAACTAAATAAATTACCTATAGATCGGAATAAATCTCTAAAGAAGTTCGCTACCTTATCCCAAAATCCTTGATCAAGCCCAAGATCTTCAGCCTTTTCGACAATAGAATTTGTAATACTATCGAGTTGCTCTTTGACTGCTCCAAAATCTATTTCTAACTCTTTCATTTTATCAAATAAATCAACAAGCATTTGACGATCTTGTTCACTTAAGTTTATCTCTAATTTATCGAGTTGTTCACTTACAATTTGTTCTACATCTTCTCTAGTCGCAGGATTTTGTTCTGCAATCATTTTTTTTATTTCTGTTAATAAATTACTTACTTCCTCTTGATTGACGTCACCATTGTCAACAAGATCGGTCGCAACATTCAGCTCTTCATTAGCTAATTCCATTCTTTCTTTATCTAATTGCTCTCCCTCTACATCATAGGCTTTATAAATACCTGTAAGTGCAGAATGGCCAGAAACTTGCACTGGTGATACAACGTTCACTGTCGCATCTTCAGCACCTGCAGTAAGTAATGCATTCTCATACATCTCTTCTGTTACTTCAGTGATATTTTCTGGTGTAACGATGTTAACCTCTAATCCTGTCCCTTGTGATTCTAAAATAATACCTGCTGAAGAATACATATTTGACCGTGGGTTACCATTAATGTAATCCGCATAATCTTGCCCAGTTACATCATGCTCTTCAACCATCTCTTGATCTGATATTTCTAATAACTCTTTTACCTCAGAGCGTTGGCTATCGGTTAATTTTTCTCCATATATAATGATTGTAGTTGAATCTGCAGATACAGGCATTGCAAAACTTACAAACAAGATTAATCCTAAAGCAATATACTTCATCATATTTAATGTAGTTTTCATTTTTTTACCCCTTTCTCACAAGCTAATCCATATTATGCTTGTCTCGAAATTATTAGAATTAGATGAGCTATCTTATATTATACCTCGAAAGAATTTAACTGACAGGAATTAAGCGTATTTTTTTTTGAGCAGAATTCTTTCTTTTTATTTCGGGTTTATGTATATTTAGATTAACGAAATAAATCGGCAAGAAAGAAGGTTCGAACATCATTCATAACAATCAAGATGTACAGCGCAACTTGGTCATCATGTGGTTAGCAAACTTTTTTATTAGTGGAAGCATGACCATGGTTGTCCCTTTTATCTCCTTATATATTGAGTCAATGGGAGATTTTTCTGAAGGGTACGTACAGACATGGTCAGGGTTAACGTTTGCTGTTACATTTATTACAGCTTTTATCTTTTCTCCTATATGGGGAAGAATCGGCGATCGATACGGACGGAAAAAAATCATGATCGCTTCTGCTTTTGGAATTGGTGTTTCAGTATTTTTAATGGGATTTACCGATACCGTCTGGCAATTATTTCTTTTACGTTTATTCATGGGAATTGTAACAGGATTCATCCCTATGTCACAAGCATTTATTGCAACACAAACACCAAAAGAAATTGCAGGTAAAGTACTAGGTACACTTCAAACGGGTACAATTACTGGTTCCCTTATGGGTCCTTTGCTCGGTGGAGCATTAGCAGATGCGTTTGGATATACGAGTACATTTAAATGGGTTGCTGTCACTATTTTCATCTCTGGGTTGCTCGTTTTATTTGGAGTTAAAGAATTAAAAATGAAATTTTCTAATGACGAGGAAGATACAAAGAGATATTCTAGAAAAGAAGTATTGCAGCATATTCTACAAAAACCAGTATTATTTGTAGTAATGTTATTATCTGCACTTGTTCAGATTGCCCATTTTAGCATCCAGCCCATTCTTTCTCTGTTTGTTTCAGAGATACATGGTCCAGTAAATCTTGCATTTTTTGCTGGGATTGCTTTTTCAGCCGCAGGATTAGGTAACCTTTTAATGGCACGGCGTTGGGGAATTATTGGAGATAATCATGGTTATATAAAAATACTCATTATTTTATTATTTGCTGCAGGATTTGTATATTTACCTGGAATGTTTGTAACAAATATATGGCAACTCGTTATATTACGTTTCTTACTCGGCCTATCTATTGGAGGGATTGTCCCATTACGAATTGCATATATTCGTCAAGAAGCACCTCTATCCATGCAAGGAGAAGTTCTTGGTTATAATACAAGTTTACGTTTCTTAGGTAATATTATTGGACCCGCTTTAGGTGGAACAATTGCTGCCTCGTTTGGTTTCTCTGCCGTATTTTTAATAACAAGTATGTTATTAATTCTAAGTGGACTTATCATGCTATATGTATGGTATCGCCATGAATATGAGCCAAGTGGGTCTCATTCTCACTCTTATCCTTCTTCTAAGTAAGCGACTTAGGAAGGCTCAAGTAAGACACCGAATAAACTCTTTCATAAACTGAACCCCTATTGTTGGATTTTTGTCCAATAGTTAGGGGTTCAGTTTATGAAAAGGAAAGCTATCTAGTCACTCAATTCATCAATTGAGTATACTTCTAAAGCGATTTTCAAATACAATTTCACTTGGTTTCTTCTGTCTCTAACTGATCTTCATCCTATATTCTAAGTTAAATAATTGATTTGTTGTATTAAATATGCTAAAAATAACAAGAAACTATTAATAGAAAGAAAGTGATAGCAATGGGAATAATCGTCGTTGAAATTTGTGACGGAAATGCAATCACTACCATTGATATAGAGTCTATCTTAGAGGAAGAATTTCCAGAGGTAGCTGTGCTAACAAATGAATGCTTGTCTTTTTGTGGCCTTTGTGCTGTAAGACCATATGCATTAGTTAATAATAAACGCATCTTTGGTAAGACTCCCGAAGAGTGCCTAGATAAAATACGTAAGCAAATTAAAGAAGAGCTTGCCGTGTATGAATAATACACGACAAGCTCTTTTTTTATCCGACAATTTATTTCCCGGGAAATTACAAACTTGCCTTATAAATATCGACAGAATCTTGCCTAGTTAGTTTTTTATAATTACCGAATTCCGGTCTAGCAATTACCGTTTTATCAGCCATTTCTCCGACAGACTCTTCATTAATATCATAATCACTTAACTTGGTTGGAGCTCCGATATTTGTCCAAAATTCTTGAAGCTTATCAATACCTTCAAGTGCAACTTCTTTATCTGACTTACCTTGATCATCTACATCAAACACTCTTACAGCTAATTGTTTAAAACGTGGTGCATTTTCTTCATCTAATACATGTCGCATCCACTGCGGGAATAAGATTGCCAATCCGCCACCATGTGGAATATCATGAACAGCTGAAACTGCATGCTCTAAGTTATGTGTTGCCCAGTCACCATGATAACCTAAATTCAGCATGTTATTTAGCGCTAACGTACCACCTAACATAGCTGTTGATCGATACTCATAGTTTTCTGGATCGTCTAATAGTTTAGGAGCAGTATCTATCATTGTTAACAATATTCCTTCGCACCAACGATCTTGTATTGGTGTATTCGTTGTATGATGGAAATAATGCTCTAATACGTGAGACATCATATCAACAATGCCGTAAATCGTTTGATCACGAGGCACAGAAAATGTATGGACAGGATCTAAAATAGAAAACTTAGGGAATGAAAACGGAGAACCCCAGCCATGTTTTTCATTGGTTTCCCAATTCGTTATCACAGATCCAGCATTCATTTCAGAACCAGTTGCAGCTAATGTAAGTATTGTACCAAATGGCAAAGCACCCTGTGCCTTTTCTTTTTTCGTAACAACATCCCACATATCAGCCTCAGTAACTGCACCTACTGCAATCGCTTTTGTACAATCAATTGTACTACCGCCACCGACAGCTAATATAAAATCAATTGATTCTTGGCGACAAATTTCTACACCCTTTTTAACCGTAGAAATACGTGGATTTGGCTCTACACCTGGTAATTCAAATACAGCTGCTTCTATTTTTCCAAGTTCAGCAAGAACATTATCGTATATACCATTACGCTTTATGCTTCCTCCACCATAAACAATCAAAACTCGCTTCCCAAAAGGCTCAATCTCTTTCGAAAGCTGTTCAATTTGTCCTTTCCCAAAAATTAGTTTGGTTGGATTTTGGTACACAAAATTATCCATACTATTCCTCCTCTACATTGTCTATTTTACGTATGCAACAAGATCCATTTCAATTAATACGTCTTTTGGCAAACGACTCACTTCTACCGTTGCTCTTGCTGGATATGGCTCTTGCAAATATTTTCCATATATTCCATTAACAACTTCAAAGTCTTCCATAGATGATAGATAAATAGTAAATTTTACTACATGATCAAATGTAGCTTCTGCTTTTGCTAAAATAGCTTCTAAATTACTTAATACTTGTTTTGTTTGATTTTCTATTCCTTCTTCAACCTCACCTTTAGCTGGATTGATTGGAATTTGTCCAGAAATATAAAGAAAATCACCAGCTTGAATTGCTTGAGAATAAGGTCCAATTGCAGCTGGTGCTTTCTCTGTTTGAATTGCTTTTCTCATTTCTTCTCCTCCTAAAAACATATGATTTATTCCATCATATCAGTTTCCAATCTGTCTTTCTATCGCAAGCCTATAATCCATTACAGAGGAAACATAATAAATATCTCCATAACATGCTTCAAGTTCCTTCGCTTCTTCTCTTCTACATGTATAGATGGAATTATCTCTTCCGGATTGATCATACATTTTTTGCGAGAACGTAATTGCCGCTTCTTGTGTGTACTCCCCTTCATTATCTTGGACGTATTCGATAAATCCATGCCCAAAATTATATGCTTGTACTGCCAATTCAATATCTCCGCCAGCTTTATCTAATGCTAGTGCAAAGAACGATACACCTTGCTGTATGGAAAGGTCAGGATCTTTTATACAGTTCCGCTCTCCACAAAGACTCTCAGACGATTGCATCGGATCCAGTCCTCTTCCTCCCGATTCTTGCATCATCATGGCAAGGATGACTGGTGTATGTTCTTCAACTCCATTTTGTTTGGCGTATTTACTAACGATCGAGTGATACTCCCATATATTTTCACTAATTTCTGGGAGAGCATCTTTTTGAATCGGACCTGAAGCTTCATTTTCAATGTAATTTGTAACCAAAGATAATACAATTAACGATAAAATAAGTAGAAGACTAATTCCGAATAGTTGTTTTGTCGTATATTTCCACTTTTTAGAGGTATTTCGATTCAATCTTCATTCTCCTTCAAGATTTGTTACAGTACTGTTGAGATAACCCTATAGAAAACCCGTAAATAAGGTGTCCGATTATCCAGATGACTACAGCCCAGCCATCATAAAGTTCTGGGGTACGATCAGATAAAACTGTAGTTGGGTAAATGAATAAACCGATTAATCCACTTATACTTACATATGCCCAAAGTTTACCTTCCAAATTCCATAAACGAAGAAAGAAGATTAACGTGTACACGAGAACAATCGATACACCAATATGATAACTAAATTCAAATAGTGGTGGATGTTGCCATTCACCTATAATTGGGAAATAATCGATATTCATCAATAAGGTATATAAAGGTTTATTTGTAACTAATTGGCACAAATAGAAAAACAGTCCAATGATACACCCGGAAATAATTCCAATTAATAGAAGCATGTTCTCCTCCCAATCTTTAATCCGTTATTTAATTCTTGAACAATTCCTTCTGCCGCCATTTACCATATCGATAATAGAAAATAGCGAACAAACTACTTATCATGAAGCTAGCACCCATACCAATTGCAATTCCTATTTCCCCAAACCACGAGGAGAATAGAGCTGTTAATGGATAACGCAATATCCAAAAAGAAATTACATTCAGTACAAGCACTTGATACATCGCACCAGCTGCGCGCACAATTCCATTTAATATAAAGTTAATCCCTAAAAATGGATAACAAAGTGCAACTATTTGTAAATAAAGGGTACCAAATTCTACCGCTTCCGGTTCTCGAATAAATAAACGAACCCCATATTGAGCAAATATGGCAACGATAATCCCAATTGCCAACATAATAGCGAAATTATAGATTACACCATAAATGGCAATTTGGCGTATTCTCTTCCAGTTTTTCGTCCCGATATTTTGGCCAGCCATACTTGCAACAGATGTACTTAATGCATGAGCAGGTAACATGAGTAAACTATCCAACCGCTGTGCAGCTCCAAACCCAGCTACTACAGATTCACCATGTGTTGCAACGACACTTATAATAGCTGCTGAACCTGCTGAAATCACTGACATTTGCAATCCAGAGGGGATACCTAAATGTAGAATTAGTTTTATCTCCTCTTTTGCAGGTAGCGTTGGCATTGTGAACGGAGCTAACTTTTTCCATAGAACATAGGTAAATCCACTGATAAATGAGACTGCTTGTGATAGAACCGTAGCTATTGCTGCGCCCTCTATTCCCCAATCCAATACAGAAATAAACAAGGGGTCAAGGACAATATTTAACCCAACTGCGACTGTAACAAAATATAACGGTGTTTTACTGTCACCCAAGGACCGAAGCACCGTACTAATAAAGTTGTATCCAAATAGAAACCATATCCCAAAAAAATTGATTCTTAAGTATGTAATAGCATCACTCATCATCACTTCAGGAGTCCCGAGTAAACGTAAGAATTGCTCAGCAAACACAAAACCTAAGACACCTAATAATACAGAAATCAATGTTAATAATACGACAAAGGCATTTAAGTATCTCTCTAGTCCTCTTTCGTTTTGTTTTCCTTTTTGTTGAGAAAGAATGGTCAGTGCTGCATTATTTATACCTATGATAAATGAAAGAACTACAAAAAGAATACTCCCTGAAATAGCTACTGCTCCTAAAGATGTAGCTCCTAATAAATTCCCTACCCATAAACTATCGATAAATTGATAAGAGGTTTGTAATAAATTCGCTAGTAATATCGGTCCAGAAAAATAAAATAGCTGTTTAGCGATACTGCCTTGTGTAAAATCATACTGTTTCTTCTTCATATGTATTCGCCTCTTCTTCATCAAAAATCCACTATTTCCATCATAACAGAAAGGTTTTTCTTTGAAGAACTATTTGTGAGAAATACCCAAAGTCCATAGAGATAATACTTACTCGGATAAAAAAACGCATGAAACCTATCACTAGATTTCATGCGGATTATATTAAATAATATACTTTATCCGTTAGCTAACTTTACTTCATTTTCATTATCACTATCTTTTTCTCTTGTAACAAATTGGATCACTAGTTGGACAGCAAATAATATAAATCCTATCGTATCTGACACACCTTCAGGATAAATAAGTAATAGCCCAGTCGCAATAGCTAAAATTCTCTCATACCACTTTATTCTCCTGTACCAATAGCCTATCATTCCAGCACCTATAGCTATCATACCTAGGAATGCGGTAAATAAAGCAAATAATATTTCTATCCAGGTGGAGTCTATCATTAATAAAGTTGGATTTAATACAAACATATAAGGAATGATAAACGCTGCAATTGCCAGCCGAGCGGCATTTGCTCCTGTACGAATAGGTTCACCGCCAGATATCCCACTAGCAGCAAAAGCAGCCAGAGCTACTGGAGGTGTAATATCTGCAACAATCCCAAAATAGAACACAAACATATGAGCAGCTAATACAGGTATAGCTACATCTAAATTATCATTGAGTGCTAAAATTGCTGGTAATGCAATGGTTGATGTAATAATATAATTCGCCGTTGTTGGTGATCCCATTCCTATAATAATGGAAGTTATCATGGTAAATACAAGTGTAAGTATTAATTGAATTTCCGGCGTACTTGCAATTGTTCCTGCAATAGATACAAGACTATTACCAAGTTTTAATCCTAAACCGGTTTTCGTTACTACACCAACAATTATACCAGCACAAGCTGTTGCTGCAGCTACTCCAAGCGCAGTTCTTGCACCTTGTTCTAAAGCTACAAAGAACTTCGGAACTGTAATACGTGTATCTTTACGGAACAAGCTTACAATGATGGTAGTCAAGATACCATATATTGCTGCTCGCTCAACACTTACTCCAATAAATAAGAAATATACGATTGCAACAATAGGTAGTAAAAGATGTATTTTCTTTAATACCGTTTTTTTACTCGGTATCTCTTCACTTGGCAACCCTTTTAAACCTGATCGCTTTGCTTCTAAGTGAGTCATAATCCAAATACCAGCAAAATACAAAATGGCAGGAATTATAGCTGCTTTAGCTATGTTCCAGTAGCTTTCTCCAGCAAACTCAATCATCAAGAATGCTGCCGCACCCATTATTGGTGGCATTATCTGTCCACCAGTGGATGCCGCTGCCTCTACCGCTCCGGCAAAGTTCTTACGATAACCAAGTCGTTTCATTAGAGGTATCGTATAAGAACCAGTGGTTACCGTATTTGCTACTGAACTTCCTGAAATTGTACCATTCAAAGCACTTGAGAATATGGCAATTTTAGCCGGTCCTCCAACCCTTTTTCCAGCTATAGAGATAGCCAAATCATTAAAGTAATTACCTACTCCAGTTTGTACTAAAAATGCCCCAAACAACAAGAATAAGAAAATATATGTCGAGGATACTTGTAATGGAGTACCTAAAATTCCTTCTGTGGTAAAGAACATGGATCGTATTAATTGTTCTAATGATAAACCAGGGTGTGCAAACATACCTGGTATATTAGGACCTAACAATGCGTAACCCAAGAATAATAATGCAATTATTGTGATAGGTAAACCAACAGCCCGACGTGCCGCTTCTAATACTAGCAGGATAGCTACCCCACCAATTAACATTTGGTCAAGAGGTATCGACCCGAATTGTTGTACAAGCGTATCATAATTTATCGGCCAGTATGCACACACTACAATCGCTAACACCATTAGAACATAATCGTACCAAGGAATCCTATCTTTTTTCGTCTTACGGACAGCAGGAAACAGTAAAAAGATAAGCGCCAAAGCGAAACCTAAATGTATCGTCCGTTGTAGGTATGCTGTCAATTGTCCGAATATACCGGTATATATTTGGAAAATCGAAAATAGAACTAATGCAGAAAAGATAACGATTGCTAAAACTCCAGTTAGCTTTCTAGTATTCGCTTCTGCATCATACTTCTCTAGCAGCTCTTGTTGTTTAGTTTCAGATAGATTTTCATGTTGTTTGTCACTCATGAATATTCACTCCTTTCAATAGCTCGAATAAAGAAATTTGTTTAACTTTCAACTTATACCAATCACCAGGAGAAAAGTAATCATTAAAAGGAACAGTGTGTACATCCGTACGATTATCGCTGTCCCCCCAAGAAAGTCTATGATTAGAGACTTTTTCACCGTTTCGTATATTTAAATAGTCAAATTCATTGGTCATGTTTTTTATATGGTATTTCCCATCAATATATTCAAACTCTTCATCTCCCATTGCATCATTCGGCATCCCTATACCATATTCCTCATAAACCATTTCATATTGCATAATTTTATTATCATCTGTAATAAGATACTTTTCTACAACATCTGTTAAATGAATGGAATGCGTGAAAGTTATTCCAAAATAATCTCCAGAATCAATAATCAGATATGCCTGTTGTTTATCTGTTTGTCCTTCATAAAAGACCAGAGCAGTACGAAAAGGTATGAAAATTAAAATGATCATCATTACAATAGTCAGAAGCATGAAAAGCCATTTTTTTTGCATCAAATCACCTTTTACAGATTGAGTTAAAAATCAAAAAATAGCCGGCAGCCTATCCCAGAATGGGTGGAGCCGGCCATTTCATGAAATTATTTACTCTATACCTTGTTCATCAAAGTATTTCTGCGCACCTGGATGTAAATCAATTCCAATTCCATCAAGTGCAGTATCAATTGTTATAAATTCACCTTTTGCGTGGGAAATCTTATCAGCATTATCATAGATTGCTTTTGTCATATCATATACAAGATCTTCTGATAAGTCACTTGATACTGCTAACATTGCAAGTACAGCAACTGTTTGAATTTCTTCATCAAGACCACCATATGTTCCTCCAGCAATTACATCAGAAGCATAGTAAGGATATGCTTCTACTAATTCTTCCACCTTATCTTCTGCAATGGGAACAATTGAGATATCTACAGTAGCAGCAAGTCCTTCTACAGCACCTGTTGGTGTACCAGAAGTAATAAATGCTGCATCGATATTACCGTCTTGAATTCCACCAGTCGATTCACCAAAATCAAGGTTTTGTGCTTCCACATCATCCATTGTCATACCATGTATTTCAAGGATTTGTTCTGCGTTAATATATGTTCCTGACCCTGGCGCACCTACAGATACTTTTTTGCCCTCTAAATCTTCCACAGAAGCAATACCAGAATCAGCAGTTGTTACGATTTGAATTGTTTCTGGATATAACGACCCGATTGCCTGTACTTTTTCTACAGGTTCACCGTCAAAAGCATTGATACCTTCCACTGCGTGAGCAATTACGTCTGTTTGAATAAATCCAAGTTGAGCCTCGCCATTTTCAATCGCCAGTACATTTTCAGCAGAGGCATTAGAGGAAATAGCATCTACCTGTACATCAGTATCACTGTTAATATTCGTTGCCATTTCTCCACCTAACGGGTAATATGTACCACTTGTTCCACCCGTAACTAGTGTTAACATTTCTGGGTCTTCTCCACCTTCTGATGCATCTCCATCTCCATTAGATCCCTCATCATTACCGCCACAAGCAGCAAGAAGAAGAATAAGTGCTACTAAAATAGCTAATTGACCATACCATTTTTTCTTCATACAAACGCCCCTTTTAAATTATTAATCTAGTAAAAATATCTTACAATATTTAAAACTAAAATGTCAAATTATTATCAAAATAGAAAGCGAATACATAAAGTGTTTAACGCAATACTTTGGTATAATAATTGTTTTGTTAACCAAAAATTTTGATATATTTTAATTTTAAAACTTTATTTTTCGACAATAATTTTGAAATTATTGATTTTTGCTTCCGTATAAGGTTTCTAATGCATATTTCCTAGTATATTTTTACAAAATTCTCTCTTTCTCAACATTCACCTTATTGTAAATCAATTAGTTCGTGATATAATCATACAGATAGTATATTCATTGAAAAGAAAGGAAGATTAGCAAACTATGAGCCAACCAACAGAACACATAGAAACTCCCCAAACTGCTCATAAGCCACCTAACCATAGGCTGAAAAGTTGGAAAATTGTTTTTAATAAGTTTAAGAAAAATAAGTCAGCTATGATTGGCGGAATTTTAATTATTCTATTAATAATTATCGCAATTGTTGGACCATTTTTCACTCCATATGGCCCCTATCAGCAAGATATCCTGAATAAATTGCAGGGACCTTCAGCTGATCATTGGTTTGGGACGGATAACTTTGGAAGAGATATTTTTAGTCGAGTAATTCAAGGGACAGGTTTAACACTTACAATTGGATTTTTCTCCATAGCCTTAGGCGCAACAATTGGTGTATTCTTTGGATTAATAGCAGGTTATTATGGCAAACGTACTGATAGTATTATTATGCGAGTCATGGATATTTTACTTGCTTTTCCTGGTATTCTTCTAGCTTTAGCTATTGTAACAGTACTTGGAGGAAGTATTGTGAATTTAATCATAGCTGTTGCAGTCTCAAGTATTCCTGTATTTGCACGTATCGTTCGTGGATCCGTTTTATCTGTTAAGAAATTGGAGTATATCGATGCTATGCGCGCTCTTGGTGCTAGTGATACCCGAATTATTTTTAAACATATTTTTCCGAATATTACCTCTCCTATTATCGTTCAGGCAACTCTGAGTATTGCCACAGCAATTCTATCTGCAAGTGGACTATCTTTCCTCGGTTTAGGTGCACAACCACCATCGGCTGAATGGGGTGCGATGCTTAGTGATGGAAGAAACTACTTATATAATGCAGGACATGTTGCACTCTTCCCTGGCTTAGCTATTGTGGTAGCTGTGTTAGCATTTAATTTATTAGGTGATGGATTACGTGATGCATTTGATCCAAAAACGAAAGAATAGAAAGAGGTGAACAGCTATGTTTAAATTTATTATTCGAAGATTACTGCAAACTATCCCCGTACTTATTGGGGTATCCATATTAGTATTTAGTATGATGCACTTAATCCCAGGTGATCCAGCTCAGATTCTAGCAGGTGAAAGTGCACCAAAAGAACAAGTTGAAAATATTCGAGAAAGACTGGGTTTAAACGAACCTATTCCAATGCAATATTTCTCATACATTACGGATGCTGTTCAAGGTGACTTAGGTAACTCAATGAGAAGTGGACGTCCTGTGGCAGATGAAATAGGAGCAAGATTCTGGGTTACCGTAGAATTTTCCATATACGCCACTATTTTAGGTGTATTTGTTGGATTAATCGTAGGGATTGTTTCAGCAACTCGTAAGTATTCATTTTTAGATACTTCGTTAATGTTAATTGCTTTGTTTGGGTTGTCTATGCCAAATTTCTGGCTAGGTTTAATGTTAATTCAATGGTTCTCTATAGGTATTGATCTGCCATCATGGGTACCGTTCTTTGACAATACAAGTTGGTTTAGTCCTTCTGGATGGGGGAATTTTGATCAACTGGTTCTTCCAGTTATAACTTTAGGAACAGGTAGTGCAGCTATTATTGCTAGAATGACAAGATCCAGTATGCTAGACGTTATTGGACAAGATTATATACGTACCGCCCGTGCAAAAGGGGTAAAAGAAACAATTGTTATTTATCGACATGCATTAAAGAATGCCTTAATTCCAGTAGTAACTGTCGTAGGATTACAGTTTGGTGGACTTCTCGGCGGGGCAGTACTTGCTGAATCTGTATTCGCTATTAATGGTATGGGTAAATTAATTATTGATTCTATTACTGCTCGTGACTTTCCAGTTGTACAAGGTACGATTCTTGTAGTGGCACTATTATTCGTTTTCGTTAACTTATTGGTAGATATAACTTATAACTTCCTAAACAAACGAATTGATCTTGATTAATCTAAAAGCCTTACAAGAGTTATGAATAAGAGAAAGGAGCAACTATTATGACTAGTGCACCAAACGTTTATAATAATATATTAGAGATTAATGAATTACAGACTTCCTTTTTCACCAAAGATCTAGAGGTAAAAGCTGTTGATGGTGTATCTTTTAGTATTCCTAAAGGTAAAGTACTTGGTGTTGTTGGTGAATCTGGTTCAGGAAAAAGTATAACTTCATTATCGATCCTACGCCTCATTGAAGAGCCTGGGAAGATTAAAGGTGGCGAAATTAAGTTTAAAGGCGAGAACCTGTTAGATAAATCAGAGTCTCAAATGCGTAAAATTCGCGGAAATGAAATTTCAATGATTTTCCAAGAGCCAATGACATCTCTTAATCCAACGTTCACAGTTGGACAGCAGATTGGAGAATCTTATAAAATCCACCAAGGTTTGAGTAAAAAAGAAGCGAAAAAACGTTCTATAGAAATGTTGAAATTAGTAGGTATTCCGTCTCCTGAGAAACGTGTCGATCAATATCCGCATGAACTATCTGGTGGTATGAGACAACGTGTAATGATTGCAATGGCACTAGCATGTAATCCAGAATTACTCATTGCAGATGAACCTACTACTGCTCTTGATGTTACTATTCAAGCTCAGATATTAGACTTAATTAAAGATTTACAGGAACAACTGGATATGGGAGTTTTATTAATTACACACGATTTAGGTGTTGTAGCAGAGACATGTGATTATGTAGCTGTAATGTATTGCGGGAAAGTTGTTGAGTATACAGATACAAAAACTCTTTTCTCTTCACCCAAACATCCATATACTGTTGGATTAATGGAGTCCATACCTCAACATGATAAAGATATTGAAGGAGATTTATCTGTTATTAAAGGTTCTGTGCCAAGTCCAGCAGACATGCCTAAGGGATGTCGATTTGCTCCAAGATGTCCGTTTGCTACAGATTTATGTCGTGAAAAACTTCCAAACTTAGAAACAGATGAAAATGGTAATCAAATTCGTTGTTGGATATACTCTGATGAATGGAATGGGGATCCGGAGGTGAGTGTTTATGAAAAATCAGAAACAACTTCTTAAAGTACGAGAATTGAAACAACACTTTCCTATTAAAGGTGGAGTTTTCGGTAAAACTATTAACCACGTTAAAGCAGTGGATGGTGTTTCATTTGATGTGTATGAAGGTGAAACATTAAGTATCGTTGGAGAATCTGGTTGTGGTAAATCAACAACTGGAAGAGCTATTTTACGCTTAGATGAGCCAACTAGTGGAGAAGTAGAATTTAATGGAACAAATATACTCGAATTAAAGAAAAAAGAAATGAATAAATTTCGGAAAGATATGCAAATTATCTTCCAGGATCCTTATGCATCTATTAATCCTCGTCAAACCGTTAGACAAGTATTAACAGAAGCAATGGAAATTCAAAACTCTTATCCAAAAACGGAGAGAAGAGAGAAAGTATTAGAATTAATGGAGCGCGTTGGACTTGGTCCACACCAAGCAGATCGTTTCCCACATGAGTTCAGCGGAGGTCAGCGTCAACGTATTGGTATCGCCCGTGCATTAACTGTCAATCCTAAACTTATTATTGCTGATGAAGCAGTATCTGCATTAGATGTATCCATACAAGCACAAGTTATAAATCTATTAAAAGAATTACAGCGTGATTATAACCTTACCTATTTATTTATCTCTCATGATTTAGGCGTTGTTCGTCACATCTCTGATCGTATTATCGTTATGTATCTTGGTAAAATTGTAGAAATTGCAGATAAGAAATCATTATTTGATAATAACATGCATCCATATACAAAGGCTTTATTGTCTGCTATTCCAAGCACGGATATGGAGAAAAAACGTGAGCGTATATTACTAAAGGGAGATGTCCCTTCTCCAATAGATCCTCCACAAGGATGTCGATTCCATACTCGTTGCCCGTTTGCAACAGAGTTGTGTCGTACAGAAGTTCCTGAGCTTAGAAATACAGATGGAATGCAAGAAGGTCACCTATCTGCTTGTCACCATATGGAAGCTATTCGTTCAGGTGAACATAAACAAACTGTAAATGCTTAAAACTAAAAGACGCCATCGTTTATCTCATGGCGTCTTTTATTATGCGATCCAATTTCACATAATTAGATATATTTTGTAAGCAATTGTTTATTATCAACGAATTCTAATCGATGATAGATACTTTTGTACATTAAAAGAACTATTGCACGATTTACGTACAATAGTTCTTTTTCATTACTTATTATTGTTCTAACGTTACATCTTTCAACTGAAGAATTTGTGTTGGTAATTGTGTTAACCCTTGTACTTTATCACTTACTCCAAGTAAGAAATCTTGGTGGTGAATATAAAGCATTGGAGCTACTTCTGTTAGCTTTTCTTGAACTTGGCTATAAAGTTCTAGACGAGTCTCTGGATCTGGCTCTTGACGTGCTTCATCTAGAAGTGCATCAAGTTCTTCATCTTTGGTAAACGTACGGTTTCCAGGATCTCCTACATTGTTAGAATGGAATAATGCATATAATCCATAATCCGCATCACCAGTAACAGTAGACCATCCAAGTACAAACATATCATGTTCTCCTTGTGCAGTCTGTTCTAAATAAGCACCCCACTCAAGTACCTCAACTTCTACATCAATATTAAATTCTTTTAATTGAGCTTGAATATTTGTTGCGGCATCTACACGCTCTTGACTATCATTTGTCCAAAGTGTAGTTGAAAAACCATCTTCTAACCCTGCTTCTGCAAGTAATTCTTTTGCTTGTTCCGGATCATACTCTAATCCTGGAGCATTTTCGTCATACCCAAATACATCGGGAGCTAATGGCCCAATTGCTGGAGTACCTACTCCATTATAGATTCCATCAATAATTTGGCTCTTATCAATTGCCATATTGATTGCCTTACGAACATTTGGATCATCAAAAGGCTCTTTTTCCATGTTGAAACCAACATAAGATAAACTTACACTACCTTGTTGTGTTACACTAACTCCATCCATTGCTTCCACTTGTTCTACGTCATTTGGACTAAGCGGATCAGAAATATGTGATTCACCAGTTTGTAATTCTGCTACTCTGGTAAGACCTTCACTAACTACCTTAAATACTACAGAATCAAGGTTTGCTGGCTCATCCCAATATTCTTCATTCTTAACTAAGCGAATCTGTGAACCTGGATCCCATTTATCAAATTTGAAAAATCCGGTTCCAACTGGATTATTATTAATTACACTTCCAGGGTCTTCACCATTTTCCATAGCTGCATAATCTTCATCAATGACTTCTGAAGATACCATCGCTCCCCCATTGTGCGCTAAGTGAGCTGGAAGTGGTGAAAATGGAAACTCAGTTGTAAAACGAATTGTATGGTCATCTACAACTTCAATTTCTTCAATCATTTCATATAAGAATAAACGTGGAGACCCTACATCCGGATCTAAGATACGCTCAATGTTTGCTTTAACAACTTCTGCGTTAAAGTCTGATCCATCATGGAATTTAACACCTTCACGAAGTTTGAATTCCCATGTAGTATCATCAATTGCTTCCCACTCAGTTGCCAGACTTGGTTGCACTTCCATATTTGCATCTTGTTTGGTCAAAGATTCAAAGATGTTTGCTTGCACGTTACTAGAAGGTACGTCATTAGAACCAGCTGGATCCAACGAAACAGCATCAGATAAAGTTGCTATAATAAGTTCTCCACCTTCTGCTCCTTCAGTAGTTTCTTCTGCGTCTGCATCAGAATCACCAGAAGAATCTGTGTTACCACCTTCATCAGGTTCGCTAGCACATGCTACTAGTACAACACTGAGAAGTAAACCAAAAACTAGTAATAATAAAGACTTTTTTGACAATTTCACGTTTAATCCCCCCTAAGTTGCTAATTTAAAATCTTTTTTTATTTCGGAAAACTGTCTATTATATATTAATCTATTTTTTGCAAAATTTCAATGATATAATCATTTTAGTCTAATTTTTAAATATAAATTAGGTCATAATACATATACTCATTTATAGCCTCTGTTTTCTTGACAATATTCCGAAAATTCAATATGATAATTGCAAATGTATTTTAATTGGAAGAGGTGCATCGTCTTGTCATTAAGATATATTGAGACAGCATTTTCAGCTATTAAGCCTGCCGCGCCAGTTTCAGTTAGTCTAATAATTAAGACAAATTCTGGAGTAATATGTTCAAAAGAAACGAAGCAAATGCGATCTGCCAGCATAATTAAACTATTTATTATGGCTTCAGCATACTATTTCAAAGAAAATGGCAAATTTTCTTTAACAGAAAAGGTACAAATATCCGCAGATAGTCAAGTTGAAGGATCTGGTGTTCTTTCTTATCTAACAAACATTCAATCTCTTACATATCAACAATTACTAGAATTAATGATTATAGTATCTGATAATACCGCAAGTAATTATCTTATAGAAAGATTAGGGATCTCAAATATTCAAGCATTTATTGAGAAATTGGGTTGCCAACGGACGAAGTTAGAACGAAAGTTTATGGATATAGGTGCTCAAAAGTTAGGAAAAGAAAATGTAACTTCAGCATTGGATGTATTACGATTATTTGATATATTTACAGAGAAGAATAAATTTTTAGGGAAAAATTCCCAACAACACATTCTACACATGTTAAGTAATCAACAGTTTAACAGTAAATTAACGGCTTATACAGAATATGACCCACTCGTTACTTCGTATCACAAAACTGGTGAGTTAAAAGGTGTAGAACATGACGCAGCTATCTTTGTAAAAGATAATAAGATCCTTAAGGTAGTAGTACTTACAGAGGGTTGGGAGAACAATGGAGATGGTCAAGCGTTTATAGCTTCATTCGGAAAAGTACTTCATAGATTCTTACAACAGGACGTTTAAAAATATATACAATAAGGAGTGCTTCATATGAAGACAAAGATCGGCGTTTTTGGTGATATGAAAACTGTGCACCGTGTGCGTAACCTTGCAGAACACTACTCACAAATGGAGTTATTACCGTTCATCTATGATTCAATAACTGAGGTTGCGGACAAAATTGAAAGGGCTTTCATGTGTGACATGCTCTTGTTTACTGATTACTGTTCCTATCAACAGGCTTCTGAAAAAATCAAGAAAAAACAGACGCTTGTTTATGTAGATTATGATGAATACACATTTTTGTCGTCTATAATAAGATTAAAAAAATCATTTTCATTAAACCGTATCTCTATCGATGTACCAAAAGAAATACACATCAATGAATTAATTCAAGACATGCAAATGACCGAATTACAAATACATGCTTATGAATATGAAAAGAATCGCATCATTCCCGAGAGCGAGATCGCTTTCCATCATTTAAAACTTTACAATGAAGGAAAGATAGACGGTGTTCTTACATCAAAAACAGCTGTTTTTGAATATCTTAAAGCAGAAAATGTACCAGTATACCAATTACAACTACCCAACAAAAATATTATCGACGCGCTTGAAAAAACTCAAGAACTAATAGACTTAGCTGAACATCATAGTACTCAATTAGTAACAGGGATTATTTCTGTTAAAGAAGGAGATACAATCAGTCAAGATCAAATAAACGAACTAACTAATTGCCTGAACACATTTTCTGAGGAAACCGAGGCAATGCTAATACCTTGCAAAAATAATCATTTTCTCTTAGTAGGCACAAAAAAATTATTACAAAACTTAAAAAACCATTATCGTGATTTTCCATTAATACAAGAAATTGAAGGAATAGTAGCCAGTCCAGTGAATATAGGGTTTGGATTTGGATTGACTCCTCGTTCTTCTCTAAAACATGCACAGCAAGCACATGCCCAATGCAATGCAGAAACACATAGCATTAGTTATATTGTTAACGAACGGCAAGAGACAATTGGGCCAATTGGAATAAAGCGTGATATTGATACTTCAAAATTATTTCATGCACTTATCCACAAAGCTAGATTAAATAATGAATTATCATATAATTTTATCGATTTCATTATAGAACGGAATAATGAACCTTTCTCTTCGAATGATATTGCTGATTTTTATAAGGTGACAAAACGCAGTGCAGAGCGTACGGTAAATAAATTATTAACTGGGGATGTTATTAGAGTGGCTGGAGAAGAGCGTCCCTATTTGAAAGGACGGCCACGAAAATTATTCTCACTAAAACAATAATTATTTGGAGCGACTAAAACTTTTATCGCAGATTGAAATAGGTTCGCTTTCTACGGGTATAGCTCAACTACACAAGTCTATTCCCGAATCATGTATATCCCGCTAAAGTCCACCTATTTCAACTGCCTATGACATAGATAAAGTTTATGCTATATCCTATTTGTACTCTATATCTTTATTTTTTTCTCAATCGGTAACCATTGTGGTTTGATATAATTGTTGCTGCTTTTTCAATGTCGTCTTCAGCTATTTGCGCTTCCAATAAATGCGTCATTGGTTGTTCATTTTTTTCATTAACATCGATTTCTTCTTCCTGTATGGCGATACCTTGAAATAACCCCCAATGTGGACCATACGGAATTACCGGAATAAATATTTCACGATCAAACCCTGATGGAATCTCATCAATAAATAGTTGCTGACTTCGTACGGAGGCTAAAGAAGATTGTGCAGATACAGCATCATTCTCACTTTGAAAATATGCTCTTAATGTTTTTATATCCATAGACTTCCCTCTCCTTTATCGTTTGCTACTATCATTCCCCCTTCCCATAAAAACAAACACCATTCGGCAGTCTTCTTTTCACCTCAGGTATAAGTGCGACTAAGCCTCATAAAAAACATTCGGCAGTCTTCTTTATCGTAGGGAGATTTGTGAAGTTTAGTTTCGGGACGCTGGAGCTGGATGTGGAAATTTTTGTCTACGAAAATATGAGGTCAACTATTTACACTTCCTTACCTATATAAAAAAGCTTTCTACCAGAATACTGGTAGAAAACCTTATAAACTTAGTAATTCTTTTATATCATCTTCATTTAATGAAGAAAGCATTGTTTCTCCTGGTTGTATGACTTGATCTATCAGCTCTCTTTTCCTTTGCTGTAGATCATATATTTTTTCTTCAATTGTTCCTTCCGTTACTAATCGAATCACTTGTACAACCTTTTTTTGTCCGAAACGATGAGCTCTTCCAGTTGCTTGATCCTCCACGGCAGGATTCCACCATAAGTCAAACAAAATAACCGTATCTGCACCAGTCAGGTTTAGACCTGTACCACCCGCTTTGAGTGAAATTAGAAAGATATCATTCTCGCCATTATTAAATCGTTCACTCATTTCGACTCTTTCCTTGGAAGACGTCTGACCATGGAGATAAAAATATCCATAGCCTTCTCTGTTCAGCCGCTGTTGAATAATTTCATGCATACTTGTAAATTGAGAAAAAATCAACAATCGTTTACCGTTATCTAATGCAGTCTGTATTGTTTCCATTAGTTGCTCCAGTTTCCCAGACGCTCCCTCATAGTTTTCAATAAACATGGAAGGATGACAGCATATTTGTCTTAAACGGGTTAGCCCAGCAAGAATTTTCATTCTGTTCTGTTGGAATCCATTTTCTTTAAATGACTGGACTGCATCTTGCTGAACTTGTCGTAAATAGCCAACGTAAAGATCTTTCTGCTCCCTTGTTAGTTCGGATACATGAACAGATTCAATTTTCTCAGGCAACTCTTTTAATACATCTTGCTTCAATCTTCGTAAGATAAAAGGTCGAGTTATCGCAGCGATTTTTTTAGGTTCGAGCTGTTTAAACGATCGTTGGTCAGGCATTAACCCTGGCAATACCACTTGAAATATTGACCAAAGCTCCTCAATCGAATTTTCAATAGGTGTACCACTTAATGCAAATCGTCTTGTTGCTTTAATTTGTCGAATAGCTTTAGAAGTTTTAGTTTGATAATTTTTTATATATTGCGCCTCATCCAGTAATAATGTTTGAAACGTTATCTCCTGATAAAATTCAATATCCTGGCGTAACGTTGCATAAGAAGTAATCCATACATCTTTTTCAGTTGACTCCGACATAACTTGATGACGTTCAATAGGATTTCCAGTTAACACAGCTACTTGCAAGTGAGGAGCAAACTTCTCTAATTCATTTTTCCAATTATAAACAACAGATGATGGAACAACAATCAGGTGTGGTCCAATTGTTTCATCTTCTGATTCAGATACCAAATACGTAATACTCTGTAATGTTTTACCTAACCCCATATCATCTGCTAATATGCCACCTAAATGATACTGACTTAATGACTTAAACCACTGATATCCTACTTTTTGATAACTACGTAGCGTTGCTTGAACGTTCTCAGGAATCATATATACCTGTTCTTCTGGCGAATGGAGATGACTTAATAAATCACGAAAATGCGGATCATAATGTTTTTTTGTCTCAATTAAATCATCTAACTGTGACCCACGATATGAAGGCATATGAATCGTACCATCTAATAGTTCGTCTTTTGAAATCCTCATATCATCAAATAATCGCTGCATCGAACTAAATTCTTCCGTCTCCAGATTCATCATCTGACCTGATTGCAGTCGAAAGAACCGCTTCCGTTCAATTACAGCTTGTAGTATCTTATTTACCTCATTATCATTTATCCCATCAATATTAAAGCCTATCTCCAATAAATTCGATTGTCCTTCCATTCGAACACTCGTGTATGGTTCTGGCTCATTTTCCATAAACAATCCTCTAAATTCGGAAGATAGGAATAGCTCTACATAATTATCTAAATATGGTAGGACATGATAGAGAAAATAGTATAAATCTTCTTCCTCCGCATCCAAATATAGTTCTTTTCCGTTATAACGGAAGTTTGCATCTTCAATATATTTCATGATTAATTTTTCTTGTGGTACGTCTCGAATTATCATAACCTGATGATCTTTTTTCCCTTGGAACGGATCAATACTATGGGAACCATAATGATATTCTAACTTCCCAATAATCAAACCTTCCCTTAACTCCAAATAACATTTTGCTTGTAATGGAGCTTTTATAAGTTCATCCGAAAGTTGCTCATCCATATCGATATCTCCAACACGTTGAAGTGAAGGCATAACTTCAGATAAGAAAATATCTGTTTGTTCTTTTGGTACATCAAAATTCATATCTTCAAATCGAAACTTTTCCATCTGTTGTAAGACTGGAATCTGTTCATAAGTTGGAAAATAAAAAACTCCTTGCTGAAACAAAATATTATATAAAGGAAAAAAGATAGTCTCTTTTAGCTCAGACATAGACAAAACAACATGTTCATCTTGTTTTGTTATATAAAATTGAAAAGGTAGTTCAGCCTCTTGCAATTTTATATCCTTATACTGCTTCACGTTATCAACTATATAAAAATTGCGATCAACAAGTTTAAATAATAGATCTTTCACTACATAAGGTGGAATGGTGACATACCTTCTATCTGTACTTCTCCCTCCATATGTGTAACTATCATATAGCTCTTCGTTTTTACAAAGATCATGCAATATACGAAGGATTTCCATATCCGCCTCATCAAAAGAATGGATGGATGGTTCGTAGTTAAACTTCTTCGTAAATGAATACGGTTCTTGATCCTGTACCGCATCTAAAAAAGAAGCTACATTTCGAACGACATAACGATGTTGTTCACCCGTCTTTATCTCTAACTGTAACCGCCGATCATACGTCCAGCTTCCTATATATTCAACCGACATTTCTGATTTAGAATAATTTTCTTCTTCTACAGCATCTAACGGGGTTAAAATATTACTCATCGCTTCAATAAACCTGCTCGAACGATAAAAATTTGGTTGTCTTATGGATGAATCACCATTTTTTTCTATAGCTGTTATAGCAATTAAAGTTGCTACAATATGTTTACAAGAACCAAATGTCTCAAAAGCAGGACAATCACAAAATGTATCAATGGAGCCCTTCTTCATATCCGTTAAACCAATTTCAACAAAATAATCCTCCGAACCTTGTACTGTCGCTGTCCAAACGTTATGATTACGATCAAATACAACGTCTTTTACTTGGTCATTTTTATAATAGGTTAATCCCCGCTTATAAAATGCAGAAGGAAATAGTTTTTGAATGTCAATATCTTTAATACTTTTCAAAGCTTATTAACCCACCTTTTTTGACCGATTTCTTCTATTATATAGCAATATTACCCATTTTTATACGATTTAAGCTAGTTTCTCTTTCGATTTAAGCACTACGAAAATATAAATAAGAATTGAAATTACAATTGATCCTGCTGCGGTTAAGTAAATCGAAGCATAATTAAAAAACGAAGCAATTTGTCCAAACAAGATTGCACCGATTCCTACCCCTAAATCAAATGAAGAGAAAAACGTTGCATTAGCCATCCCTTTTCGATTGTTTGGGGCTTTATTAACAGCCCAAGCCTGTAGTGCTGGTTGAATTGCTCCAAAACCCAACCCAAAACATGCGGCTGCCGTTAATAAAATAGTTGTACTAGGTAACCAAGATAATAGCAACATGGATACAAAAATTATTATTGCTGCTGGTAAAAAAATATATTTATGTCCTTTTCGATCATAAATTTGACCTGAAAATGTACGAGATATCATAATAAAAATAGCAAAAATCAAGAAATACAATTGAATGCCTTCTACTCCTCTTTCCAATGCATGAAGAGGTAAGAATGTAGCTATCCCTCCAAAAGCGAAGGTGATAAAAAATAAGAGAATAGAAGGTTGTAAAGCCGATTTTTCAAATACATCAAATCGAGCTGCTTGTGTCTTATGCGGTGATAAGTTCACTTTTTTATAGTGGATTTTCAAGGCAAATAATAATGCAATTAGGCCAAATACTGCACAAAATAAAAACAACTGACTAAACGAAATAATACCAGCTAATGTTAGTCCTAAAGATGGACCAAACGCTAAAGCAATATTTCCTGATAATCCAAAATAGCCCATTCCTTCGCCTCGACGCTTTGGCGGTATAAGATCAGTAGCAACAGTTCCTCCGGCAGTTGTAGAGAACCCCCAGCCAACTCCTTGCACAATTCGAATAATGACAAGTAATACAAGACTTGCTGTAAATGCATAAGCTCCAACAGATATGACAAAAATCCCTAAGCCTAACAAATAAACAAATCCTCTTCCTTTTGATTCTAATGCATGCCCCGCATACGGACGAATAAGTAATGCCGAAAACGTAAAAATACCAACAATGATACCGACCATCTGATCGCTACCACCTAACTCTTTCACAAATAACGGTATAGTTGGTAAGGTCATCTGAAATCCTAAAAAAACAAAAAAGTTCGCTACCCAAATAAATAGAAAGTCCCTAGACCAAATTTTCCCCTTGCCTAATTCTCCTTTGGTATTTGCTTCTTGCACCATAACAAAACTTCCTTCTATGTTTAGTTAGATTACGCTGCTATTATACAAGAGTTTACCAACAAATAAAATCAATCGACTCTCCTAATTTTAGAGTTACTAATTTTTCGATATATGAAGTATCTATATACAAAATAAAACGAGCAATTATTTTTGGCTTGTTCCCAAGTTCCAAATCATTGCTCGTTATCTCTAAACTATCTAACTTTAAGCTGTTCTAATTCTTTTTCTAAAAACTTTGCAACTTCCAACATTCCGTACGTACCATAGTTTTCTTCTGCTTCTGAATTATAATTTGTGTTTGTATTAATATCATACGTATAAATATTTCCATCCGCATCTTCTATAAATTCGATTCCGGCAATTTGAATATCATTTGCTGCTAAAACTTTCTCATATTGCTCTATTATTGGGTGATTAAATCCTTCCCTCACTTGGAATTTAGCAGGTTTTTCAGGTTCTTCTCCAGCTGGACAAAATAAATCCTCAACAGAACAGGCATCTGCGGGACATAGTTCAAATCCTTCTGAAGTATCCACCCTTACAGCATATACAAATCTCCCATCTACAAACTCACAACGAGTGATATAAGACTCTGGAGATACAATATACTCTTGCAATAACGTTACACCATCTATCGGTTCTTCAAAATCACTACTATTCACATACGACTGAAGAGCTTGAGTTGATCGGAATAATTGTACACCTAAGCCTTTTCCTGCTCGGTTATGCTTAGTAATAAAACTTTTTCCTTCAAACTGTTCTGCTGCTTTTAAGATATTTTCTTTTCCAACTGCTGCAGCTGTCTTTGGAGTTTTTATACCAAACCTCTCAAGTTCCAAGTATTGTTGAACTTTACTGACTTCCAATTGTAAGGCACGGCTACCATTAATAACCGTTCTTCCATGAAACTCTAGCCATGCTAATACAGCATTTGTAAACTCTGGAGCAAAACGATTTCCTCTTGTATGAGAGGATGCGCTCATGCGATTATAAAATATTCCCTCTGGCGGTTCATTAAGTAGATCTATATGGCCTTCTTGAAGTAACCAATCTTCATAAGGAAGTTCCAATTCATTAAATCGTTTTATAAGGTGTTCCGTCCATTCCATATTTTCATGCAAAACATAAATTTTACTCATCATCATGTCTCCTTTAGTGTAACGTAGATGTCTTCTTTCTTAATTCTTCTACTTTCGGCATCACTTGCTTAGCAAATCGTTCTAACTCTTCCAATTGAGGAGAGCATTGTAGTAGTAGCTGATCCAAGCCAACTTTCTCATATTCTATTATTCTTTTTGCAATTTGTTCAGGTGTACCTACAAGATTCGGACGTAATCCTCTGTTCGAAACAGAATAATCTTTTATTTGTACTTGTTGTTCTAGTTGGGATTTTGAAGTGAAATCTTTCATTCCCACATATCCCTTTTCATCTTTTATTGATGTAATTCTTTCCAACTCTTGTAAGGCTTCTTCCTCCGAATCTCTACATATCACGTAGGCAGCCATACTAAATGATTGCAGTGCTTCTTTGTCGAGAATATTTCTCCGATTTTTCATATTAGCTATTTTATCTTGAATTTCATCTACTGTTCCTCCGTGCATTACATACGCATCGCATAGAGTAGAAATTACCTGTTTCCCTTTTTCACTTTCTCCACCAGCATATAGAATTGGATTCGGTTGTTGGATTGGTTTTGGTGCTAATTTCGTATTCTCTATTTGATAAAACTTCCCGTGGTAAGAGAACGTCTCTTCCTTCCAAAGCCCTTTTAAAACCTCTAGAAATTCAATTGTTCTATCGTATCGCTCATCATGTTCTGTGAAGTCTCCACCATATTGTTTTGCTTCTTCTGACCACCATCCGGAAACAACATTTAATGTGAACCTTCCTCCACTTAATTGGTCAATATTAGCAGCCATTTTCGCAATTACTGCTGGATTGTGATATATCGGCCTAACCGCTGTCATAATTTCAATTTTATTTGTTACTGCAGCTAACCCGGCTGCTGTTGTCCAAGCTTCCAAGGAATTTGCTTCTATCCCTTTAATATCATTTAAATATAACTCAGCAATTAATGTCGTATCATATCCCCATTCTTCAGCATGCTGAATCACCTCTTTCGCATACTCAAACGTAGGAGGCATCTGCTCATCTTCTACATTACGCAACCAACCACCAAAAATCGGTAACCAAAATCCATACTTCATTTTCATCCCCCATTGTCTATAGTTGTAAAAGTATTAAAAAACTCTTCCCTAAGATAAGAAAAGAGCTCTGTCACCGACTTCTCTTATCTACCAAGCACAAATATGCTTGATGGATTTGGCACAGTATTCAAGTTAGAACCTGTTGCCGAGGCTTCTGCGGGCCATGTCCCTCCACCTCTCTGGATAAGATATTTTATAATTTAGTTTATTGCCACGATAATAATACAAGCTGATAGAATTGTCAATTAAATTTTCTTTTAAAACATAGTTGACTTATCGGAATTAATATATTAGAATATATTAAAAATTAATACTTCTTATCGAGAGAAGCCGAGGGATCTGGCCCGTTGAAGCTTCAGCAACCTCTAATTTCATTAGAAAGGTGCTACCTCCAGCAAGATGTTTTTCTTGAAAGATAAGAGCTCAAATTCGGAAAAAATCCGCGACGCTCTTATTTAATAAGAGCGTCGCGGATTTTCTTATTCTAATTTATTTTCAAAGGAGATTGGTAAAATGAACAACATTGTGACATTGTCTGGCAGCCCCTCCGAACTATCCAGGTCAGAAAAGGTATTACATTATTTAGGTGATCAATTAAGTCAACAGAAATTTTCTGTATCCCATATTTCTGTAAAGGATGTACCCTATGAAGATTTATTTACAGGAAATTTCCAAAGTGCAGCAATTAGGAATATAACTCAACAAATTCAAGCTGCAGACGGTGTCATCGTTGGCTCTCCTGTTTATAAAGGTGCATATTCAGGTGTATTGAAAGCTTTAATTGATATATTGCCACAAGATGCACTTAAACACACCCCAGTCTTACCTATTATGACTGGAGGCAGCCCTGCACACTTATTAGCGGTTGAATACACGTTAAAACCTGTACTCGCAACCTTAAAAGCACATAACCTAAAAGGGTTATACTTTTTAGATGATCAGATAGATAAAAAACGCGACATCCCTATTGTTGATGATGATATTTTACAACGAACAAAAAAACAGGTGGACTATTTTGCTCAGATGGTTGAAGGAACATCAACACAAACTTTAACAACTTATTAAGGAGGTTTTACATGAGTAAACGAATCTTTTTAAATGCTTTTGATATGAATACTCCCGGTCATCAGTCTCCTGGCTTGTGGCAACACCCAGAAGACCAATCCCATATGTACAAAGACAGTGAATATTGGATCGAACTAGCAAAAGTATTAGAAAAGGGAAGATTTGATGCCATTTTTATCGCTGATGTTCTAGGAACTTATGATGTTTACAATGGATCTCGAGACGATGCGGTACGTACCGGCGCACAATCGCCTGTCAATGATCCTTTCTTAATTGTTCCATATATGGCAGCTGTTACAAAGCATCTTGGATTCGGTATTACCGCTTCTGTGACCCATGAACATCCCTACACCTTTGCCAGAAAAATAAGCACACTTGACCATTTAACAAAAGGACGTATAGGCTGGAATATTGTTACCTCTTACTTGAAGAGTGCAGCAGTAAACATGGGATTAGAGGATCAAATTAAACATGATGAACGTTATGACATTGCAGAAGAATATCTAGATGTTTGTTACAAATTATGGGAACAAAGTTGGGAGGATGACGCTGTTTTAGTCGATAAGGAAAGAGGAATATACACAGATCCTTCAAAAGTACATGATATTCAACATGAAGGAAAATATTATAAAGTGCCAGGTGCACATTTATGTGAGCCTTCTCCACAACGAACACCCGTGCTGTATCAAGCTGGAGCTTCTACAAGAGGGAGAGATTTTGCAAGTAAACATGCCGAACTTGTATTTATTGGATCTTCAACAATTGAAACAACAAAACAAACAGTAGATAAATTACATCAAGATATACGTGATACGGGTAGATCTACAGAAGAAGTAAAAATATTAACGTTGTTCACTCCCATTGTTGGTAGAACTGAAAAAGAAGCCCAAGAAAAATATCTTGATTACAAAAAGTACATTAGCCCAGTAGGTGCCTTATCCTTATTCGGGGGTTGGACCGGGTTAGATGTTTCTGACTTTGATGTTGATCAAGAAATACATTATATTGAAAATGACTCTATCCGTTCAGCACTTGAAAACTTCTCTAACCTTCATCCAGATCGCCCGTCTACGGTTAAGGATATTATTGATGTAATTGGGATTGGTGGTTTAGGTGCTTCTGCAGTTGGCACACCTGAACAAATCGTAGATGAAATGGAAAGGTGGGTAAATGAAGCTGGTGTTGATGGATTTAACATTGCCTACGCAGTTACTCCAGCTACATTTATTGATTTTGTTGACTTAGTTGTACCAGAATTACGAAAGCGAGGGCTTGTCCCCGATCATTATGAAGGAACAACGCTTAGAGATAATTTATTTTCTCATGGTAGCCACTTAGGCAACCTCCATCCAGCAAAACGAAATCACGAAAAAATTAACATCCAATAGTCTAGAAAAGGATTCTGGCTATTAATTTGATAGCCAGAATCCTTTTAATTTAATAAGATTTAAAGATCTCTATTCTCCGATTACACCACATGCAATCCGATCTCCCGAGTCACCTGATGGTTGAGACTCATAATCATCAGGACCGGAATGAATCATTAATGATGTTCCTTGTTCTGTATATAATGTATTCTCCGTATCAGCCTGTAAAGTCACCATTGGTGCATCAACTTCTGCCTGTACTGTTCCATCTTCATTAACAGTGATGTTTTCTAAATCACCAGCATGAGGCCCTTCTGGGTGATTAAATCCGTGCTTTGCATTTGTTGGGTTATAATGTGATCCGGCTGATTCGAAATCTGGCAATTCACATTTACCTACCTCATGAATATGAAAACCATGTTCTCCAGCTGGTAAATTTTCACCTTCTAATGAAATATGAACTCCTTCTTCACCTTCTGTTAATGTAGCTGTTCCAACAACTTGTCCTTCGTTATTTTCTAGTGAAACTAAAACTTCATCTTCTGCAGTTGCATTCGATTCTACTGCTTCCTCGCCCTTATCCTGATTTTCTTCCCCTGTTTGATTATCGTTACACGCCATCAAGAACAGGGTTATTACCATAAACGACAATACATATACCCATTGTTTTTTCACTATGTTTTCTCCTTTCGCTGAAGAAATGAATATATAATTATTACTTACTTCTATAATTCACAACTTGACTTAAATTTAAACACGAAATTTGGCATAATATGTAATAAATGAAATCCATCATTATTTTTAAAAAAACTCCCAAACCAATGGTTTGGGAGTTTTTATGCCTATTTTAAGCAGCTACTGTTGTCTTATTTTGTTTCTGTTTTCTACTTTCCCAAGTTTTTTTCATATATGGCATTACCCAGCGATCTAAACCGTATTTACCAGCATTAGCTCCAGCAACGATGATGAAGATTGTTAGTAACACCATCTGTGCATTTGTGCTGACAGTTCCACTAAATAAGAATGCAAAGTTCATGGTAATACCCATTAAAGCAGCGAAGTTTGTGAATAAACCAAGAATTAATGCTATACCTACTAATACTTCTCCCCACATTACTAAAACTGTAAATAAATCGGCATTGGGAAGGGCAACAGTTTCTAAAAAGGTACCCCACCAAGCTTGGACTGTTGGTTGCTCACCACCAGTTTGAGCAACAGCTCCTTGCAAGAAACCACTTGCATCAAACTCTCCACCCATTATTTTACCTAGACCACTCGTTAACCAAACATAACCTATATACACTCGAATAATTGTCCATAATCCTGCAGCTACCTTATGATTTCTAATTAAATTCATCATTGCCTTTTCACTCCCTATTTGGAATTAAATTATTTAATAATTGTTGCTCAACATTTCACATATTGTTTTATAGGATATCCTTATCACACTTTTATAATAGCACCTTTATACTATAGTAACTACCAGTTTGTGAATGTTTTCACATTTTGGTAACAAAGTAGTGAATAATCTTTGAACAATTAAAATAAAAATGAAACTTTTTACTTAAGTAAGACGTACTTATGCTATCGACTAAAATTAAAATCAAGGAGGTTTTTGAGTGGAGCCTTTATTACATGTTCATAATTTAAAAAAATCTTTTAAAGAAAAACAAGCTTTAAAAGGAATTTCATTCGAAGTTCATCGTGGTGAAATCATGGCTATTCTTGGTCCCAATGGTGCTGGTAAATCCACGACCATCCGCAATATTATGGGAATAATGTATCCTGATAGCGGAACCGTTCAGTTTAATTATAATGGGAAAGGTATCCCTAAAAATAAAATCGGATATTTACCTGAAGAAAGAGGCTTATACAAAAATGTAAAAGTCATGGACATCCTATTATATTTAGCAGATTTAAAGAATTATCCATTGCAACAAGCAAAAGAACGAATTCTTTATTACTTGAAAAAATTTGATTTAGAAGGAAAAGAGAATGTATCTATCGAAGAATTGTCCAAGGGGATGGGTCAGAAAGTACAATTCATTGGATCTATTATCCATGAACCTGATTTATTAATTCTAGATGAGCCATTTTCAGGATTGGATCCGGTCAGTCAGGACATTTTTAAAGATGAGATCTCACAACTTGCCGCTAATGGTACAGCTATCTTACTTTCCTCACACCAAATGAATTTGGTAGAAGAAATGTGTGATCGATTATTTATGATTCAAAACGGGCAAAAAGTAATTTACGGTACATTAGATGATGTAAAAAATCAATATGCCAACTTTAAATGTACAATATCCGGAAAAAATAGTATAGAACAACTGCAGGCGCTTCCTAACGTTGACCGAATTGAACAAAATGGAGATACCACTATCCTTCATCTTGAACAAGATGTAAATCCACCTCTTTGGCTACGTCAACTTCCTGCGGATTTACATATTTCAGAACTAAAGCTTAATCGTGTCTCACTCCATGAAATATTTATCGATATTGCTACTGACCAACATTTAATAAAAAATGGAGAGGATGAGATATATGCATAACGCTTGGAAAGTTGCCAAATGGGAAATAAAACGTAATCTAAAGAATAAAACATTTGTCATTGGTCTATTTATCTCTCCTCTTTTACTTCTGTTATTTTATTTCATCGGTAGTCTTTTTTCAGACTCAAATGAATCAGAACAAATGACAGTGTATGTAAATGATCAAATGGAAGTATTTTCAGAGTTTGAAAATATAGTAGATCAGCAAGGATTGGATTGGCAAATAGAAGCAACCGATGTTAGTCAGGCAGAACTAGATGAAATTGAAGAGGATAATACTGCATATCTGTTTATCTTTGAAGAGGCAATACAGTCAGGTTTTGTCCCAATGCATTTAAGCGAAGATATTGATCCTGCTTTTATTGGCCAAGTCCAATCGTTAAGTGCCCCACTTCAAGCAATGCGAGCTACAGATTCCGGGCTCTCTAATCAAGAAGCTGAGCAGTTATTGCAACCAGTTGTATTTATAGACGAGACAACGGCTGATGCAAATGAAGATTCAGAAGCAATGGCAGATACGCTTCAGCAAATCGTACCAGGTATCTTCGCAGGAGTAATTATGCTTTCAATCGTGTTTACTGGAATGGCAATTTTCCAAAGCGCTTCGCAAGAGAAGAAGGATAAAATTGCGGAAATCATTCTTTCTTCATTAACACCATCCGAACTCATGCAAGGAAAAATTATTGGTTACTTTGTACTTGGATTAATTCAAGTTGTCGTATTTATTGGTATTATTCTTCCAGTTGCTGTATGGCAACTCGATATTCCACTCTTGGAATATATATTCGTACCTGAAACCATCTTATTAGTATTTATTGCTCTATTAAGCTATTTAATGTTTGCCGCTATCTTTGTAGGGATTGGTGCAACAATGGCTGACGTGACTACCGCTGGAAACTTCCAGGGCATGGTAATGATGCTTCCTTTTATACCATTTATTTTAGCAGGTCCAGTCATCAGTGACCCTAACGGAATTGTTGCAACCGTAAGTACGTATATACCTTTTACTTCTCCTGGGGTACTACTGTTACGGCTAACCTTCCTAGAAGAATGGCCATGGATAGAAATTATAATTGCATTAGCCATTTTAATTGTGAGCATTGTTATCTTTATGAAGCTAGCAGGTAAGATCTTTCAAGTTGGTATTCTTATGTATGGAAAAAATGCAACGCCTAAAGAAATTTGGAAATGGATTCGAGCGTAAAATAAATAATGTGAGTGATTTCCACGGGGACAGTTTCACCCATCCCCTGTTGGATTCACTCACTTTAGATTTTCATAGTAAATGATTCTAAAAGTACGAACATGAAAATCTCGTATATTCCTACTACTCAGGGTACTATACTTCTATAATTGGGTTGAGAAAAAAATTATTAAAAACAGTTAATTTTTCTGATTTGATTTTGTACATTTTCTTACGATATATCATTTCCATTCACCTTTCTTTCATTTTATATGGTCTCGATACATATAATGCATATAAGAAAATTTAGAGCAAAGGCTGTAGTCTGTAACAAAAGAAACAAGGGAATACAAGTTCATTAAGAACAATAACGACAGTCACCACAAATCTAGTCTTTGCCTTTTGTCCTTGCCAATCACTTTCAATTTCCTAAAAAAGTGAATTGTGCGATGTTCGCTTAGTTACGAAGTGTTCAAAACTGGACAAAGATATTACTCTAAAGCAGCAGTGTATTCACACACTTTATATCAAAAGACATTACCTTTAATAAGGAGGATATACATGAGTGTAATTGTTTTTCACGGTTCAACAAGGGAGCATGGAAATACAGAAATATTAACCTACCGGGCTATCCCAAAAGAAATGGGGACGCATATCTATTTACGAGAATACCAGATCGAACCAATTGTTGATCAACGTCATGATGAGGAAGGATTCGATAAAATAGACGACGATCATCAATTACTTATTGATCAATTATTGCAACACGATACGATAGTCTTTGCTACTCCAATCTATTGGTATAGCATGTCAACGCCCATGAAGATTTTTATTGATCGTTGGTCGCAAATATTAAGACATCCTAATTATACGCATTTCAGAGAAGCTTTATCTAAAAAAGAAGTATATGCGATTATTGTTGGTGGAGATAGTCCACATATTAAAGGATTACCTTTATTACAACAATTTCAGTATATTTGTCAGTTTTATCAGATGAATTTTAAAGGATACGTTATTGGAAAAGCAAGTAAACCAGGAGAGATTATAAATGATCATCAGGCATTACAAGCTGCCTCCCATCTTTTACCATCAATTAAATAATTTTATTGATTCTTCTAAAGAACACTCCCCTCTAAGTCGATAATAAGAGATGAGTCTGGAAATACTAGAACCTAAATGAGAATCTAATTTCCTATAAAGGGAGTATATATAAGATAATTTTCCCTTTTTCGCATTGAATTATATAGGATTATTTATTCGTTTTTTTATAATTATGTTTATTCTCACTATTTTTAGGTTAACCTTAGACTATCATAATATCTAGCAATCTCAAAAAGGGGAGGAAACGATGAAGAGGAAAACATATATTGCAACTTTATTAAACATGGCATTGATGATTGTCGTTTTTAGCTACTTGGTATCACCTACTATCACCCATGCTAATGATACAGATACATATGAAGTTAGTTCTTCTACTTTGAATATTCGAAGTGCTCCTTCTAATGAATCTAGTATTGTAGGTCAATTTGTCAAAGGCAATCAACTTACTGCCTTCAAAGAGCAATACGGGTGGGTTCAAACTTATTATGGCGGAAAAGAAGTTTGGGTAGCGAAGCATCATTTAATGCCAGTTTCAACTTCTAGCTCACCTTCTTCTACGTCTGAAATGAAAGAGAACTTATCTGTAACTGTTGCAGCAGAAAGTGTTATGATTCGAGCTGGAGCTGGTACGAATTATAAAAATACACACTCTGTTTACCAAGGTGATGAATTTGATTTGATTTCTTCGGAAGGTGATTGGTATCAAATTCAGTTACATAATGGCGAAACAGGTTGGATTGCTTCTTGGTTAACGACAGAAAATGGAGAAGTTGTTAGCGAAGAGACGTCTAACGAGAGTATTAGTCCAGAGAGTACGAGTAATCCACCGCAACAACAACCTGCAAGTTCAGGTTCTCTAGCTGGTTATACCATTGTTATCGACCCTGGACATGGTGGAAAAGATCCTGGAGCAATTGGACTTGGAGATGTTCAGGAGAAAGATATCGTATATAGCACTTCCAACCATGTAGTAAATCAATTAAAAGAAGCTGGAGCGAATGTAATTACGACTAGAAGTGGCGATTATTTTGTTTCGTTAGATGAGCGTGCACGGATTAGTAATGATTATCAAACAGATGCATTTATAAGTATACATTTTGATTCATTTCCTTTGTTATCTGTAAGCGGCACTACAACTTATTATGCTCATCAAGATGATCAGCCTTTAGCAGCTGACATCCAGTCTTCCATTGCTTCTTCGGTAGAACTTACTAATCGTGGTTCTATGCAAGCAAACTATAAGGTATTAAGAGATACAACTGCTCCTTCTGTGTTGGTTGAACTTGGCTTTATTAGTAATCAACATGATGTATCAGTCGTCCAAACGAATGATTATCAACAGAGAGTGGCAACAGCAATTACTAATGGACTCATTGACTACTTTGAGTAACGTTATAATATAATCAACTGAACTATCATCTAGAGAAGGTAGTTCAGTTTTATTTTGTATTGCGCAATCTCTGGCTTTACTTTTGTAGTACCCACAAACAATGCTATACTGTGGATAAGCTATAATATGAATTGAGGGTAAATATGAATCAACAAGTGAAACAACTTATTGAAGATACGAAGAATAAGTGGCATCTATCAAACTATACTTTAGAATCACATTCATTTTTCCAAGAAAAAATGGACACCAACAAACCAGGATTCGTATTGTCGATGACTTGGAAACCGAACAGTTCTGCAAGTCATGATAATACAGAAGAAGATAACGAATTGAGTATGATTAACATTGATTTAAATCTAGATTCCGGCCATGTTCGTCGTATGTTATTTACAAGTTATAATAACGATTTAGACGAGAGTCTCTTTCCAAATCAGGAAGATACAGAAGCGATTATTGAATGGGTTGAAACTCAATCTGGATTAGAATTCGGAAGACAATTTACATTAACCGATAAAAGTGAAATAGAATTAACATTCCAAGCATCTGTGGATAATATTTCTGTTTTCCCGTCTGGATCCATACAAATTAAATTTAACCAAGAAGGAAAACTAGTTCAATTTTCGGTAGATGGCGTATTTCCAGACGAATCACAACTTGATTGGGAACCATTCGCTTTAACAAGCGACATCACCAACCCAATTGCACAGAACCAGATTCAATTAATAGAGATTCCTTCTGAAGAAAAAGAAGCCTGGATACCTATCTTTGTAATGTCATCCGTGTTTATAACAAATGATGGCAAAAAAACATTATCCTATAATAAGGTGGAACAGCCTCAATCCTATATATGGAAAGATACGGTTTTACGTTGGACAGAACCTAAAGAAGGTAAGTTACCAACCGTTAACCTTGAACCAAAATTGGAATTTTCAGAAGCAGAAGTATTTAGCCAAGTAGACCTAATTAACAATGATCTACCTATTTCCGAAGACCATCAACTTACCATCACCGAGAAGATTATTCATTTCTTACAGATGGATTATCCACAAGACAGTGGAAAGTGGAGATTAACCGGATTATGGCGTGATGCTGGTTATATTTTCGCTCGATTAGTACCAGTTGAAAAGGACAGTAAAGTAATTGAACATAAGATTACTGTTGTTATTGATTCTGAAACCTTTCATGTCCTTAATTATGTAGATACCGAAGAATTATTAAAAATGTATGATTTTCTAAATTCAGCAGACACTCCAGTATTAACAGAAGCAAAAGCTTCAGAAAAATTATTACCAAATGTGGATATTTCACCGATTTATGTATATGATAACGCTACATCACGTTATCGACTATGTGGAAAACTAGATTCTAATTTCGGTGTACATGCTGTTACAGGGGAGTTAATCTCGCTTGATAAATTATAAGGTTTAAAAAATGCTACTAAAATATGTTTGTTAAAAAACCGAACTATATAATGGATTGAATCTAACATAATCTCATCCATATAGTTCGGTTTTGTAATTCGTTCAAATTTGTGTATTGCTGTGGATAATTTTGTGGAAAACATTTATAATTGCGATAAATCCTAGTCTACTTTAATTATACTAGAAATATCTATCCATTTCACTCCATTATAAAAACATAGATATCCACAAATAATATATCAAAATAAAAAAGCAGAAATTACTATTCCGCTTTTTTATAAATCATCGAATCCATTTAAATCACTTGTTTTTGTATATTGACGAGATTTTTGTTCGAAGAAATCTGTCTTCGTACCATCAAAGTTATCCACATATGCACGGATCCACTTCATAGGGTTTTCCACATGTTGTGGATATAATTCCTCTAATCCCATCATTCTCAACATTTTATTAGCACGATATTTGATATAACCATCCATATCATCCATATCAATACCTTCTAAGCTATCTAACACGTAATGAGACCATTCTATTTCTAATTCAACAGATTGTTGGAAACGATCATAGATCCAATCAATAAATTCAGTATTATTATAAGATGGGTTTTCTGCTAAAGTTGCTCGGAATAATTCAGTGATAAATCGGCCATGTTCTAATTCATCGCGATTAATATAACTAATCATTGTAGAAGTTCCTACCATTTTGTTTTGTCTTGCTAGGTGATAGAAGAAAGCAAAACCTGAGTAGAAAAACATTCCTTCTAATAAAGAAGTATACACAAGTGTTTTTAGCATATTTTCCATACTAGGGTTATCCACAAACGCATTGTATTGATCTGTTAACTGTTCATTTCTTTTTAATAATAAATCATCTGTTCTTCCTAATTGAAATGCTTCATTTTGTTCATTCCAAGATACTACAGAGGATAATACATAAGAATAACTTTCATTATGAACAGCCTCTTGCTGTGCTATTACTGCCATAATAGATTGAACAGAAGGATCTGTTGCATATAAAGAGATTAATAATGCAGTTCTTGTTTGTGGAGCATCCAATGTGGATAATAAACCAATTATTTTTAGGTATGCATCTTGTTCTTCTTTACTTAAAGTGGAAAACTGCTTAACATCGCTAGACATATTTACTTCATCTGCTTGCCAGTAGTTTCCTACTAATCGTTTGTACATTTTATACCAATGTGGATAAGCAATATCATTCCAATTTAAGATTCCGCTTGATTCTCCACCGAACAGCTTTGTAGACTTATTTGGATTTCTAGGCTCTAATGTTTTTGCTTTCTCAAGCATAACTTTTTGCATGATGTAACACTCCTTCTAGCCAATCATATACAGTTTGTTGCTGATATCCTCTTGGCGACTGCTCAATTTTTAATACAGGATGAGAGCTTCCATAAAAATTAGATAACTTATCTGCAGCTTTACAGAATAAATCGTCACCGCCAAATTGCGTATCTCCCGTTCCGAAGATGACCATATTCGATGGTTTATAACCAATCTCCCAGACAAAGTCCTTTACTTCATCTGGAGTTGCTCCCTTCTCCCAAGTAAACGTACCTAGGAACACCAAATCATAGCTTTCTGGATGGAATGGAGCATCGATACCGATTCGATGCAAATCCACGTTAATTCCATCCTTTTGTAAATAATCTTGGATCATATAAGCAACTTCTTCTGTATTACCACTATAGGTTAGATAAGCTATTATCATCCTCAACTTGAACACCACTCACATTCTTCAATATCGTTGGACGTGGAACGTACATAGTACGTTGTTTTTAACCCTTCATTCCATGCTTGTAAATGAAGATTAAGCAATACAGATGCTTTTATTGTATTAGGAACATAAAAGTTGAAAGAAATACTTTGATCAATATGCTTCTGACGCTGCGCATTTTGTTTTACAGAATAACGCTGATCTACAATATAGGCAGATCGACGATAAACATTATACGTATGATGATCTAACTCAGGTGCAGTAACAGGAATCTTGAAGTCTTTCTTCTCTTCGTAATAGAAGACTTGGAAGATTGGATCGATACTAGCTGTTGAACCAGCAATCATTGCTGTAGTAGAATTTGGAGCTACAGCCATAAGATATCCATTACGCATACCATGTTGTTTGACATCCGCTTTTAGTTCATCCCATTTATTTCCGGTATAGCCTTTTTGGTCAAAGTACTCCCCAGTTTGCCATTTGCTTCCTTCATAAACTGGATAATGACCTTTTTCCTTACTTAATTGCATACTACTTTGAATGGTTAGATATGCAATTTGTTCATATAATTCATCTGCATACGCAACAGCTTCATCTGATTCCCAAGCAATACCTTTAAGTGCTAATAAATGATGCCAGCCAAACGTTCCTAATCCAATTGCACGATATTTTCTATTTGTAATTTCCGCTTGTTTAATTGGTAGTGTATTTATATCTATTACATTATCCAACATACGAACTTGAATTGGAATGAGTCTTTCTAGTACATCGTTTTTCACTGCTCTACCTAAATTAACAGAGCTTAAGTTACATACAACATAGTCTCCAGATTTAAATTTCTTTACAATTGTATTTTCGTTCTCTAGGAACTCTTCTACAAACTCGGTAGGAGACTGGTTTTGTGTAATCTCTGTACATAGATTAGAACAATAGATTAAACCTTCATGAGCATTTGCATTTTGACGGTTCACTTCATCACGATAAAACATAAACGGTGTTCCTGATTCCAATTGTGATTTCATTAAGCGTTTCATAATCTCAATAGCAGGCACTTTACGTTTTGTTAATTCTTCATTTGCAATACATTCTTCATATTTTGTTCTAAAGCTACCGCTGCCTCTTTGCTCATCATAGAAATCTTCTAGAGAATATCCCATTACTTGTCTTACTTCATGAGGGTCAAATAAATACCAATCACCACGATTTTCAACTTGTTCCATGAAGTAATCAGGTAAACATACACCGGTAAAGATGTCATGAGCTCGCATACGATCGTCACCGTTATTTAATTTCAAGTCAAGAAATGACTCAATATCTTGGTGCCATACGTCTAGATAAATTGCAATTGCACCTTTTCGAGTACCAAGTTGATCGACACTTACCGCAGTATTATTCAGTTGTTTAATCCATGGTACAACGCCACTAGACATTCCTTTGAATCCTTTAATGGAACTACCTCTTGCACGAATTTTCCCCATATAAACACCAATACCGCCTCCGTTTTTAGAAAGTTTTGCAATATCGGTATTGCTATCATAGATAGATTGCAAGCTATCATCGACAGTATCTATAAAACAACTAGATAATTGACCGTGTGTTTTTCCAGCATTTGTGAGCGTTGGTGTTGCAACTGTCATATATAAATTACTTAACGCCCAATATGCTTCTAGAACATACTCTTGGCGTTTATCAGCTGGTTCATCCTGCATAATATGCATAGCAATGACCATCCATCTTTCTTGAGGTAATTCATACACATTTTTTTCATGATCCGTAGCTAAATAACGAGTGGCTACTGTATATATACCTAGATAATTAAATAGTTGGTCCCGTTCAGGTTGAATAGCTTTTCCAAATACTTCTATATCATCTTTAGTATATTTTTGTAAAAGGCTTGGCGTATAAATACCTTTTTCAGTTAATTGTTCTAACAATGTGTAGAAAGAGCCGTAAGATCCTTCTGTATATCCTCTATTTTTGCTAGCTTCACGATATAATTTTTCTACATAGATACGTGCTGCAGCAAAGCCCCAATTTGGACTAGCTTCATCCATGTTTTCTAAAGCAACGTTAATAAGTGCATCCTCTAACTTAGCTTCTGAACTATTTGTATGAATGATTTTCTCAGCTTTCTCGTACCACTCATCTTTGTTTATATTTAGGTTTTGACTTGCTTTTTCTACCTTTTGCCAAGCTGATGCTTCTAACGTTGTTCCAATGTCCATTGTCATATTTACGCCTCCCTAAAATATCAAAAAATATGTATAAATAAAAAAACCAATCTCCTTATCTAGAGATCGGTTCGTTAATGACAGATAATATACTCTATCTTCACCATCTCTTCACGAGGAGATATCAAACTTCTTCTTGTTTGGTAGGTCTCTTAACTTTTGCAGCTTTTACTAGATCCTTTTACTTACCGTTCGACCATCTAAAATCTTGTTCTTCCAGCCAAAAGTTACGGGTACATTCATTCCAATTCCTTAGAAACCCTATGAGATACCATTGTGGCATCACCTCACCAAGAACACAATATATAGTATTGCTATAAGTACATGATTTCTATATCTTGTATTAAACTCTAGCACATAACAAATTTAATATCAATAGATATTAATAATTATATTCAATCATTTTCTTATAACAAATTCTATTCTTTTTACCACTTATCTATTATGACAAATCACGCGCAAGAAGGAAACTAATCTGATGATAATGAAACTTTTCTGATATTTTATTTTCTTACTATATCCTAATAGAATCAACATTACTGGGTTGTATTTGTTAAATTTTTATTATTTTAGTCAATTATAAACTAAGTGTATAGTAATGATTGGTAGGAGGATCTTTTTCTATAAATTCTCACTTATAAAAGTTTATTTTATTGGTATAGAAGTAATTTTAGCGTAGATGTTTTGGAGGATTGGTTTTATGTTCTTTTTGACGTACCTCAACAAATAGTTCATCAGAAAAATCAGCTTGTTTTTCTTTCGGTATATAGTGAAAAATCATTTGCTTCAATTCTTCAATATCTTTCTTTGTAGCTGGTTTTGCTTCTTCTTTTAATACAAAACCAATTCTCCCGTTAGATTCTAGCGTTGCCCACCGAATATCCTTTAAGCTAGAAACATTTTGTTGCCGTAAGTTCATTTCTAGTTGATCTACGGTTAACCGGAGTTTGCGAAGGTTTGTTTCATTTAGAATGCCATCTTCAATCACAACGATAGATTTTCCTGTTAAAAATTTCTCTAACTTATCACTTTTCATTTGTATAAATTCCATAACAATCAAGGTTAATATTAAAACTAATCCAACACCAATAGTTACCCAAACACTTTCTCCTGCAATAGGTTGTATTAATAATGATCCGATACCAATCATAATAACTGTTTGAGCAAGCGTCATTTGCGAGATTGATTTTCGACCGGCTATACGTAAAAGTAATGTTCCTGCAACTACAATTAATACTGCTTTCCATATCCAATGCCATTCCATCAATATCATTCCTTTCGGTAATTAGCTTGACTCTGTATCTTGTTTTTATGCATATATCTGGTAAGTCGACAAATAAAACCAGGATCATTTGTTACCTGGCTTTATACATCCTTTATATTTCTGGATTCCCATTAAATTTTATATAAAAAAAGCTGCCAGAAATAATGATTTTTGGCAGCTTCTTACTATTTATTCATACTAGAGAAGAAATCTCCAAGCGGATCCTCTTCCTCTGCTTCTTCCTCTGTATTTTCTTCGTTGTTATGAACATCTAACTCTCCAATATCCAAGTCATCCATATGAAATTCAGTCGTAGCTGCAGATTCATAATTATCTACAGGGCGTTCTTCTACTTGCCCTAGATATTGATCAGCTTCTTCAATTTCTTTGTTTAACGTTGTCATAATAGATGTAACTCGTTTTGGATCTGTTAGAAGCTGATATAAGATAGAGCCAATCATCGCTTCTGAATGCTCATGCTTTAACCAGCTTTTCTGCTCTCTTGTTAATGGTTTAGGCAAAGGAACTGTTACAGTCTCTCTTTCTCGAACTACCGTCTCATGGACACCCTTTAAAACAAAATGTGCTATTTTACTTGAAAAGTTTCTTCTTTCAATATCTTTTAACTGCTGTAATTGTTTTAATAGATAATCTGGTGTATCAGAGGGTACTCGAAATGTTATCGTTTGACCTCTTTCAATTTTCTTTACCATTTAATCACCTTATTTTGATTTCGTAGTCTTTTTTTCTTTTTCTACTTGTGGAGTAGACTTTCGTACAAAGTCGGTGATTAGCTTATAGTATGCATTCGCCATCATCCAAATGCTCTCATTTTCATCTTCAAAGAACTCGATATTGTAGCCATCTAATTTATTATTCAATGCTTTAAGATAATCTTTTAATACAGCCGATCCGCCGCCCACAAAATAGCATATTTCAGATTGAGAATTTTTTGCCCATACATTTCTTAAATAACGATATTCTTTCTTCGCTAATTCTAATAAAATATGGTCTGTAATATCATGAACATTGGTACGACTTCCTTTTACCATAATATGATTTCGATCATTTTTTCTGGTTATAATATCCACTACATCTCGACGACTATCTAATTCTACCCCATGTTTAGTACGTATTTCTTCCCGTATTTGCTCCAATGATTCGGAAACACCTAAATTAAATCCTTGTGCTTTATCATCATCCACATTTCTATTTCGAATAACAGCGATATCTGTGGATAAACCTCCGATATCCTGGATTAGAATTTGTTTATCTATTAAATCTTTGTTGATAACTTTCAAATCATTATCCATTATTAAATTCACATAAGCTGCGAAACCTTCTGGGTAAACTTTTACTTCATCAAACTTTATATTTACTTTTTTCCCTTGATATTTTGGTGTTACAAGGAACTCAATTTGATGTACTGAACTTAATAAGTGAGAGCGGTAAGCTACGTCTTTTCCTTCTTTTACTTCACGCAGCGGTAAACCGGTTCCTAATGTATAGTTTGCATCAATTACTCCATTTTTCTCTTCAAAATCATTTGTACTCACTGCATCTAATGCCAATGAAGTTAACAACATGATTAATGTTTGATCTTCCTCCGATTTACTACTTCCTTGGTCTAGTTCTTGAGAATTCGTTGTCTTTGTTGCTAAACTCCCCACTCTATATATAAGGTTATTCTCTGATAGGGCAGGGGAGTGTATACGAATATGTATATTCTCTAGTATCTCCTTATCATCCAACTCTTCAATTCCAATAACTGGTCTTTCTTCTAAATCTGGAGCAATAACATTTGGGATGTATAATTCATTTTCCAACTTTCCGTAATTTCCTTTTAAAGCATCATTACCTACATCTACTGCAGCAATTCTTGATTTTGTCATTCTATTACTCCTCTCATCTATTAACCTATGAATCTACTATAGCGTTTTTAAATAAAAACCTCAAGTATAATCCAAGTAAAGTTTATATTGTTGTATACTTGTAATCTTTTTGAAAACATTGTTATATCAATATGTATTCATTTTTGTTTACATGTGCACAGTATAAGTTTACATTTGTTTACATATTACGTGTACATGTAAACAAACGAATGATATAAATTACTACGTTAAAACCCCGAAGCTGTTTCACTTAAAATTAAATTGTAAAATTTTACAATAATTTCTTACAATTTAACACTTTATATGCTATTATATTAAAAATGGGTAAAATAGCCTATTATCTATCTACTAATATTGGTTTTGGAAAGGATTAATTCTATGTATCGGTTACGCTTATTTATACTATTTATTTTCGCATCCGCAATAACTGTTGCATTTTTATCTGGACCAATTAATGTAAATATTTCTACTTACTTGCTCGTCTTTGTTGTATATTTTTTCTTTACAGCTTTATATTCTAATCTAAAAACAATTGTAAGAACTGGAAATGTAAATGTAGACTACAGTATTTCTTATAATTTATCTTTAGTTTTGTACACTGGACCGCTTGGGTTATTTATATTTGAAGTCTTTAGTAGATTTTATGTGTATTTTATTCGTAAAAAAAATGGTACAGCAGATGAGGATGAATTTCTTCATACTTTTTACAATATAGGTGGACCTACCCTTCTTAACGTGTTTGGGTACTTTTGTTTCTTTACCGTCTATCCTTATATAGAACATCTAACATTTGGATTCTGGTTTCTATTAATACCTATTGTTATAGCCATAGATTTCTTATCTTCTATTTTATTACTTACTATATTCCATTTCACAGGCAACATAAATACTCGCAAGGATGCATGGGCGTTTATAAAAGGTAAAAGCATTCTAGACACATTAAAAGGAGCTATTTCAAATGGTTTACTATTTTTATTTTTAACACAACAACATTGGGAAGCACTTATTGGATTGTTTATTTTAAACTACTTAGTAAGCAGATCAGCTGTACTTCAATCTCGAACTTTACAACATAAAATAGAAAGAGATCGATTTGAACAAATGGCGTATACTGATTTCCTTACAAAAATACATAATCGCACCTATATGAATAAGATAATGAACGAACTCAATGGTACTAAACAATTTGTAGGCATTGTCGTAACTGATATTGATACCTTTAAACGAATAAATGATACCTATAACCATACTGTCGGTGATAAGGTAATCAAGCACTTTGCCAATCATATTAAAAGTAAACTAGAGGACCATGATTATGTATTTCGGAGTGGTGGAGAAGAATTTACAATTATATTGACGAATCGTACATATGATGAATGTCAAGAGCTAGTTTTCCTTCTAAAAGAAGAAGTAGAACGAACAAGTGCAACAGCTGAATATAGAGGAAGTATTATTGAAGTAGACTACACCGCTACATTCGGTTTAAATTATCATTACTGCGAAGAGAACAGTGATATTCGGAAAGCTTATATCCAAGCAGATGAACTATTAATTAAAGCGAAAAATAGTGGAAAAAATAGAGTTTATTTATTTAATAGTACGAACTCAGCAGATCAAGAAGAAATACTAGCTATTGACGTTAAGAATGAAAAACCAATTTAGCAGATAAATAGTCAAAATTACATATAAAACGTAATTTTGACTATTTAATATATGGCAATACCATTAATTGGACAATATAATACTCTCTGAGAAGGATTTAATACTATAAGTCAATTATGTACCACCGATCCATAAATGAATGCTCTGATCCTTCTATTGGACTCGATAATAAAGAAAAGCCATTTCTTTCATATAATTTATTCGCTTGTACTAGCTCATGTCTTGTTTCTAAGTAACATTGATTATATTTCCGTTTAGCAAATTTCAAAGCAGTATCTAGTAAGTCCCTACCTACTCCTTTCCCTTGCTGATCATGTCGAACATAAAACTTTTGTAATTCACATATACCTTTTTCGTTTACAAACGGTGCAATACCAATTCCTCCAATTACTTCTTCACCCTCACATGCTACCCAATACGAAGCATCTTGAATTGAACTATAGTACTTAGATAGCCGAGGTAATTCCGGATCGTAATAAGCTGTTCCTTCTCGGTCAAGACCAAATGATTCTAAAGACTCTTTCACTAATTTCTCAATTTGATAATTATCTTTTTCCTCTAGTTCTCTAATCAACATAAACCATCCTCCTCCATATACAAAGAGCTTCCTTATTGAAAAGGAAGCTCTTTGTATAAACTTAAACCGCTTTTGTCTTCTTAATTTGTTTACTTCGTAGTTGTCCACATGCTGCATCAATATCTGCACCATTTTCCCATCGAACTCCGCAATTAATACCATGTTCCTTTAATGTCTCATAAAAAGCTTGGATATTTTCTGATTTACTGCGTCGATAGTCTATATGCTCATCTACTGTATTGTATGGAATTAAGTTAACATAGGCAAGGTGGCGATGATTTTTAATTAAATTCGCTAGTTCTATCGCTTCTTTCTTATGATCATTCACTTCATCTAACATAATGTACTCATACGTTATTCGACGATTTTTCTTCTCTAAGTAGTAATCAACAGATTTCATCAACTTCTCTATTGGAAAAGCCCGATTGATCTTCATGATTTTCGTACGTAGCTCATCATTAGGTGCATGTAATGAAATAGCCAAGTTGACTTGGATTGGATCATCTGCAAACTCATAAATCTTATGTGCAAGTCCACTTGTGGATACGGTTATATGCCTTGCCCCAATATTCAAGCCACGATCATCATTTACAGTGTACAGGAAGTCCATAAGATTATTATAATTATCAAAAGGTTCACCAATACCCATTACAACAATGTGGCTTACTCGATCATTTTCCCCACGTTCATCCAGATGTTTTTGTACATTCATAATTTGCTCTACAACTTCTCCACTAGAGAGGTCTCTACTTTTTCTTAATAGACCACTTGCACAGAAGGTACAACCAATATTACAACCGACCTGGGTAGTTACACAAACCGATAAGCCATAATGGAAACGCATCAATACCGTCTCAATCAAGTTCCCATCCTCGAGCTTAAATAAAAATTTAATAGTTCCATCTTTAGATTCTTGACGTATCTCTTCACCCATTGTATGTAACACAAAGTTATCATTTAGCAGTTGAATTGCTGATTGATTCACATTATTCATTTCATCAAATTTATTAATTCTCTTTTTATAAAGCCAGTCCCATACTTGTTCGGCACGGAAACGCTTTTCACCATGTTCCATTAACCAGTCTTTTAGCTTTTCATATGTTAAGCCATATATAGATGATTTACTCATCGATAACCCTCATTTCCATTTTTACTCCTCCCCTATATTACTTGATATAGGATTGTATATCAAATAGTTATTTAAAAAATTAGCTAATATAAAAGCACTCACTGTTAATTTTAACGAACAGGAGTGCTTTTAGACATTTTATAATAAATAATTATGGAAGCATCGTATCTCCCATTAAGAAACGATCACACTCACGTGCCGCTCCTCGACCTTCATTGATTGCCCAAACGATTAGACTTTGTCCTCTTCGCATATCTCCAGCTGCAAAAACACCATCTACATTCGTTTGAAATTCGCCGTATTTTGCTTTTACTGTAGTACGAGTCGTAGTTTCTACATCTAACGCTTCTATTAAACCCTGATCTGGGCCTTGGAATCCAATTGCAACTAATACTAAATCTGCTGGCCACACTTTTTCTGTACCTGGTACTTCTTCGCGGATTTTCTTTCCACCTTCATAACGTGTTTTCACGTTAATCGTGTGTACCTCTTTAACATGCCCGTTTTCATCGCCTACAAACTTTGTAGTCTGAACAGCATAAGCACGTGGATCTTCTCCAAATTGTGCTTCTGCTTCCTTTTGTCCATATTCCACTCGATGAATTTTTGGATATTGTGGCCATGGATTAGCTTCTTCATCACGAAGCAGATTACGTTTTTCATAAATATCAAATTGCGTTAAGCTTCTGCAATTATGGCGAACAGAAGTAGCGAGACAATCCGTACCTGTATCACCACCGCCAATAACGATAACGTCCTTATCCTTTGCAGATATATAATTACCATCTTCTAGATTCGAATCCAATAAGCTTTCCACATTTGCATGTAAAAAGTCCATAGCAGGATGAATTCCTTTAAGTTGACTACCTTCTACCGGCATATCACGATGTAAACTTGCTCCGCCACATAGTACAACGGAATCATAAGTTTCTTGTAACTCTTCATTTGAAATGTCCTTACCAACTTCGGTATTCGTAATAAATTCAATGCCCTCCTGTTCTAAGATGGACACCCGTCTGATTACAATATCATAAGATAGTTTCATTTCTGGAATTCCATACGTTAAAAGCCCTCCAACGCGCTTGTCTCGCTCATAAACGGTAACAGAATGTCCTGCTTTGTTTAACTGATCTGCTGCAGCTAACCCCGCTGGACCAGAGCCAACTACCGCTACACGTTTACCTGTTCGGATTTTCGGTGGATTCGGCACAACCCATCCTTCCTCAAATCCTTTCTCAATTATGGAACGTTCCACCGTACGAATAGCTACTGCAGGCTCATTAATCCCTAACACACATGCGCCTTCACAAGGAGCTGGGCAAGCAATTCCTGTGAATTCAGGGAAATTATTCATTTGATGTTCCTTATCCAGTGCTTCTCGCCATTTCCCCTCGTATACAAGGTTATTCCATTCTGGAATTAAATGATAGACAGGGCAACCTGATGTTACCCCTGCTATCTCAATCCCTTGATGACATGTAGGAACGCCACAATCCATACAACGAGCACCCTGTTTTTGCACTTCCTCATCTGACATCGGCGCCGTATAATCGTTCCAGTCTTTAACACGCTCTTGTGGATTTCTACCAGGACGTGCTTGTCTTTCATACTCCATAAAACCTGTTTGTTTTCCCATCAAAAGCCTCCCTTTCTGCTGACATGAATCTTATACGTTCACCTTATCTTTTTGAACTTTAATTTGATTGGTTTCTTCAAAAGCTTGTAACTCTGCTTGATATTTAGTTAATCCAGTATTCATTAACATGGAAATGCGTTCTCTCATTGCTAAATATGCTTTCGGAATCACACGAATAAATGATGCAGAATATTTTTCCCAGTACGCAAGGATTCGTGCAGCATGCCCACTATCTGTATATTCAGCGTGTTTTTCAATTGAAATGTACAAGTCTTCCAACTCTTTTTCATCCGTAACACGTTCAACTTGAACGAGAGAGTTATTGACCATATTTTTAAATTCGCCTTCCTCATCAAATACGTAAGCAACTCCACCTGACATACCAGCAGCAAAGTTTCGACCGGTTTTTCCAAGCACGATGACTTTGCCCCCAGTCATATATTCACAACCATGATCACCAATACCCTCTACAACAATTGACGCTCCACTATTTCTTACTGCAAAGCGCTCTCCTGCTATGCCTCGAATATAGGCCTCACCTGCAGATGCTCCATAAAATGCGACGTTTCCGATAATAATATTTTTTTCAGGTTCAAACGTAACCGTTGAAGATGGTCTAACGATAATTTTTCCACCGGATAAACCTTTACCAACAAAGTCATTGGCATCCCCGATTAATTTAAGAGACATTCCTTTTGGAATAAATGCACCAAAACTTTGACCTGCGGAACCGTTAAAGTTTAGTTTAATCGTATCTTCAGGTAAACCATGTTCACCATATTTTTCTGTAATCGCATGACCTAATAAAGTTCCTGTTACACGGTTAATATTTCGAATGGCAACTGAAAATTCTATAGGTGTACCATCTTCTATTGTTGATTCACATATTGGTAGTAGTTCTTGATAGTCCAATGTTTTATCAATCCCATGATCTTGTTGTTGCGTTGCATATTGATCCATCTTAAAAGGTAGTTCCGGTCTATATAATAATGCAGATAAATCAATATCTTTCGCTTTCCAATGATCAAGTTGTTTCGCTTCTAACACATCGGAACGTCCAATCATTTCATTTATCGTACGGAAGCCAAGTTTCGCCATAAGCTCTCTTGCTTCTTGAGCAATAAACTGCATGAAATTAACAACATGATCTGGATCTCCAGCAAACTTTTCTCTTAAAGCAGGATTTTGTGTTGCAATTCCAACTGGACAAGTATCTAAGTGACAAACACGCATCATGACACAACCTAGTGCTACTAAAGGTGCTGTTGAGAAGCCATACTCTTCTGCACCTAATAAAGCAGCAACAACTACATCTCTACCAGTCATCATCTTACCGTCTGTTTCCACAGTAATACGGTCACGTAATCCGTTTAATAATAATGTTTGATGTGTTTCAGCCAAACCGATTTCCCAAGGAAGTCCGGTATGCTTCAAGCTAGTACGAGGTGCTGCACCTGTACCACCATCATAACCACTAATTACAACATGGTCTGCTCTTCCTTTTGCTACACCTGCAGCAATTGTTCCAACTCCTACAGCTGCTACTAGTTTTACACTAATACGCGCATTAGGATTCGCATTTTTCAAGTTATAGATTAATTCCGCAAGATCTTCAATAGAATAAATATCATGGTGAGGTGGTGGAGAGATTAATTCAACTCCAGGAGTTGATCCACGAACTTCTGCTACCCATGGATATACTTTTTTTCCAGGAAGCTGACCACCTTCGCCTGGTTTAGCTCCTTGTGCTACTTTAATTTGTATCTCATCTGCATTTACTAAATAATTACTGGTTACGCCAAAACGTCCAGATGCAACTTGTTTCACTGCACTTCGCCTTAAGTCACCATTTTCATCCGGTGTAAAACGATCGATGGACTCTCCACCTTCTCCAGTGTTACTGCGTCCACCTAATCGATTCATTGCAATCGCTAAAGCTTCATGCGCTTCTTTACTAATCGACCCAAAAGACATTGCTCCTGTTTTAAATCGTTTTACGATATTCTCTATAGGCTCCACTTCTTCTATAGGTACTGGGGCTCTATCTTTAAAATCTACTAATCCACGTAAAGATTGTAAGTTTAATGCATCATCGGTAAGCATATTAGAGTACTTTTTAAAGAGCTCGTAGTTATTAGATCTTACAGAATGTTGTAATGTTTGAATCGTATGTGGATTATATTGATGATCTTCACCATTTACTCTGTATTGGAACTCATCACCAGGCGTTAAATGACGTTTTCCACTTCGAGCTTCTACAAATGCTAACTGATGTCTCATCATCGCTTCTTTTTCGATAATATTGAGCTTAATGCCACCTAATCGAGAAGCCGTTCCAGTGAAGTAATAATCAATAACATCCTGATGTATTCCTACCGCTTCAAAAATTTGAGCACCTCGATAACTTTGAATTGTAGAAATTCCCATTTTCGATAATATTTTAATAATTCCGTCTGTAACAGCGGTAATATACCTTGTGTAAGCCTCATCTACAGAAGCTACCTTTATTTCATCCGCTTGGAATAAATTAAAATACGTATCAAAGGCAAGATAAGGGTTAATCGCTTCTGCTCCGTACCCTAATAAGGCTGCAAAATGATGTACTTCTCTAGGTTCTCCTGACTCAACTAGTAAACTAACTTTCGTACGAACTCCCTTACGAATTAAATGATGATGCAAACCAGAAACTGCTAACAAGGCTGGAATTGCTGCTTGTTTATCATTTACTCCCCTGTCTGACAGGATAAGTAAACTAACGCCTTCTTCCATTGCTCTATCCGCCTGTACAAATAGTGAATCAAGCGCTTCTTTCATACTTCCTTCTTTTTCAGTATCAAACAAGGTAGATAGAGTTTCGACAGATAGTTGATCTAAACGCTGGTGTCGTATAGCCTCTAACTCTTCGTTTCGTAAAACTGGTGTTTCTAGACGGATATGTCTGCAATTATCCGCTGTAGGTTTCGTTAAGTTGCCTTCCGCTCCTATTGTCGTCTCTACCATTGTAATTATCTTCTCTCGAATTGCATCCAACGGTGGATTCGTTACTTGAGCAAACAGTTGTTTAAAGTAATTATATAGCAATTGGGGACGTTTCGATAAGACTGCTAGAGGTGAATCATATCCCATCGAACCTACTGGATCTTTTCCATCTGAAACTAATGGTTTCATGATTTTATTTAACTCTTCTTGTGTATAACCAAAAGCTAACTGCTGTTCTAACAATTTATCTCCGTGATTAACAGGATAATCACTAGTCACTTTCGGAAGGTCTTGTAAATCAACCTTATTTTTCAACCATTCTTTATAAGGTTTCTCTGAGGATATTTGCATTTTTATCGTTTCATCAGGAACGATAACTCCTTTTTCCAAGTCGATCAGTAACATTTTTCCTGGTGCTAAACGATCTTTGTACAAAATATCATCTGCAAAAATATCTAATGCCCCTACTTCAGATCCTAAAACAACCATTCCATCCTTTGTAACATAATACCTTGCTGGTCTTAGTCCGTTTCTATCCAGACATGCTCCAATTTGGTTTCCATTCGTAAATACTAATGCAGCAGGACCGTCCCAAGGTTCCATTAATGTACTATGATATTCATAAAAATCACGCTTCTCGTCTTTAATATTTTCATCATTCGACCAAGGTTCTGGAACCATCATCATTGCGGTATGAGCTAAAGATCTTCCTGAAAGATGTAAAAATTCAAATGTATTGTCAAATATAGAGGAATCACTTCCGTCTGTATCCATAACCGGTAATATTTTCTCTAAATCTTCTTCACTAAAATGATCAGATACACAGAGTTGTTCTCTGGCTTGCATCCAATTTACATTACCGCGTAACGTATTAAATTCTCCATTATGGATGGTATATCGATTAGGGTGAGATCTTTTCCAACTTGGGAATGTGTTGGTACTAAAGCGTGAGTGAACGAGTGCTAACGCAGATTTAAAATCCGGATGGTTGAGGTCAATATAGTAGGCATCTAATTGTTCCGGTACTAACATACCTTTATAAACAATTGTTCTTGTAGATAAACTACAAATGTATACATCCTCATATTCTGGTTGACCTGCAACAATATTCTCGATGCATTTACGTATCACAAATAATCTACGTTCAAATTCCATCTGATCCTTAATGCTATCTGAGCACTGAATAAAAAATTGTCGAACCGATGGAGCACTCTTAGATGCAACTTTCCCTATAAAAGATTCATTCGTTGGTACAGGCCTCCAGCCTAGAAATGTCTGTCCTTCATCTTCAACAATTTGTTCTATCATTTTTCTGCATGTCATTCTTAATTGACGATCTCTAGGTAAGAAAATCATCCCTACACCATAGTCACCTTCACGAGGTAAATGAATATTCTCTTTCACACATTGTAGTTGAAAGAAACGATCTGGTATTTGTGTCATAATACCAGCTCCATCACCGGTGCTTGTATCTGCTGATTGTCCACCTCGGTGTTCTAGGTTACACAATATATTAATCGCATTTTGTACTATATTGTGTGTTTTCTTACCATTTATATTGGCAATCATCCCTATTCCACATGCTTCATGTTCAAAGTCTGGATGATATAGTCCCTGTTGATCAGGATATCCATATTTACTCATCACAACAGCTCCTCTCTCGTATAGTTTCCGTTTTGAATCATTCTGTTTTTTTGAAGGACAACGCATCGTGTTTTGTTATTATATCATAAATTCAATTTAGACATAAAATTCTGATTACATGTTTTTATTGATTTATTCTTGCTTCTTAAAATGTAATCGCTACCATCGTTAACATGCTAACTATTTGATTTTTTTAAAATTTTTATTAAAAAATTGATCTCAACATCTGATATGCTGTAAGTAAATTTCAATATTACTATGGTAATTACGGTGCAGTACGCAGGCTGTCAACTAATTATTAGCCGAAGATATGATGTTCTATTAAAGACATTCTATTTACCGTAAATTAGTTAAATTTTTTAATTATTTCGTTATACTCATTACTCTCATATTCCCAAACAAATAAGTGGACTCTAAAAGAAGAAACACTTATCATAGTTCTCATAACCTAGAAAGCAAGGAGGTTACTTAATGTTAACAAACAACGAACACAAAACATTCCAAGATATACCGCTTTCTGTATTAGATTTAGCTCCTATTGTTCAAGGTTCCGATGCAAAACAGGCTTTTCAAGATAGTGTACGATTAGCACAACATGTAGAAAAGCTAGGTTTCAATCGTTATTGGCTAGCAGAGCATCATAATATGCAGGGTATTGGTAGTTCTGCGACTTCAGTTCTAATAGGTCATATTGCAGGTCATACCAATCATATGCGAATAGGCTCTGGTGGAGTAATGTTACCGAATCACGCTACACTTGTGATTGCTGAGCAATTTGGAACATTGGAATCTCTATATCCAGGCAGAATTGATCTTGGTTTAGGTAGAGCTCCCGGAAGCGACCAAGCTACTGCCTACGCTTTAAGAAGAACATTACATGCAGGTCCAGATGAGTTTCCTATGCAAGTAAACGAACTACAGGATTATTTTTCTAATGATCCCGTATCACAAGTAAAAGCAGTTCCTGGTAAGGGTTTAGATATTCCCATATGGCTGTTAGGTTCTAGTGATTTTAGCGCACGATTAGCAGCTGAAAAAGGACTTCCTTTCTCATTTGCTTCTCATTTCGCACCACAGTATACAGTACCAGCATTACAGCTATACCGAAGAAATTTCCAGCCTTCTAACATATTGGATAAACCTTATGCAATGGTTGGTATTAATGTTATTGCTGCTGATACGGATGAAGAAGCTGAGTACTTAGCAAATTCCCACCGTATCCAATTTCTTAATTTACGTAGAGGCAAAGAATCGAAACTCCAACCACCTGTAGAAAATATGGACACTATATGGTCTCCAATGGAGAAAGCTGCGGTTGAAGAATCTTTAGATCCTCGTACAACGATAATTGGCAGTAAAGAGACGATCAAAAAAGGAATCGAAGCGTTTCGTAAAGAAACAGAAGCAGACGAGATGATTATTACCTCACAAATATATGATATGAAGGCACGCCTTCGTTCTTATGAGATTATTGGAGAAATTATGGATTAACAAAAAATATCCGAACTTAACAGTTTCACATATATGTGAAACTGCGGTTCGGATATTTTTTTATAGTCATATAATAATACTCGAATTATAGCAATACCTTGAATTTGATTGTAATGGAAGACGGCGACTCCTGCTCAGTACAGGGAGCTTGAAAATCCACTAGGAAAAGGGTCTAACTTTTCCTAGTTAGTTGAAGCCGTGCCTGCTAAAAAGTGTCTGTTTGTAATGGTAATCAAAACAGCAAACATTTGGTATGAAATTCGGATGCGACTCTATAATTATTCTCTAGTCCGTATATTTTGCAAGACAATTTTGCTACTTGGTTGAGCTGGGATTCGGTTTAGCTTATAATCCAAGTCTTGATCAGGCAAATCATAATCTAATTGCAACAAATATTCTAAACTTATTCGCATCATTTGTGTTGTTATTTCCTCACCCACACATCGGTGACCAAACTCTAAGTCACCCGCTCCCTGTGGAATAAGTCTGTAATGCTCTTTTTCATTTAAAAATTGAAACCGCTCAGGTATGAATTTTTCTGGTTCATCCCATGTATTTGGATGATGATTCGAACCATATAAATCTAACAAGACAAGTCTGTTTTTTGGAAAATATCTGTCTTCCCATATAAAGCTCTCTCGTGCCTTTGCAACAACAAAAGGAACCGCAGGATAAAATCGCTTTACTTCCTGAATAAACCAATTGACATATAGTGCATCTTCACGAAGTCTTTGCATTATTTGTGGATTTTCTAGCAAAGCTAATTGACTAAAACAAGCGTATCTAGTAATGGCAACAAACGGCCGTATTATATTTAATACTTCTTCGGCAGCATTTACAATAGGTAGTAATTTACCGTTTGAACGTTCATACCAAGCGATTTGATACAGTGGAGATTGCTCATGTGGGTGGATTCTGCCTGTTCTTACTTGTCTAATAATATAAGATATCCATTTAAGCGCCCGCTTTTTCGCTTGATTTCCCTGGAAATAATTCTTTCCTTTATTTGTAAAAGCCGTCAGCATGGAACGAATATCTTTTGTGCGTAAAGAGACATTTTTGGCATACAAAGGAATACCTATCCAATTACAAACAATAATGGTGAACAATCGTTCCAATTCATCTAGCAATACTATCTTACCAATTTGTTCCCACCGTTCAATAGCGATTCCCCACTGATTCCTACTTATTTGCTCCAGTTTTAGTAGCTGTTCTTCATCAAATACATTTAAAAGCATTTGTTTTCGTTTATGATGTTGCCCATCATCCAACAGAAATACACTTTTCTTTCCGATTATAATATCTGCTACATTTTTAGGAATTGCACCATCACGAATAAACCGTGATGAATCATAGAATAACTCAGCCGCTTTTGGTCCACGCATTGCAATAAATTTTTTACCCAATATTTTCGTTTCAACAATATCTGAGTTAAATTGATTCATACGATTGGAGAGAAATAAATACCCTTCATTCATCCAAGCAACTGTATGATCAAGACCTTCTTCTTTTGGAATTGGTTTTACCATAGCGACATCCTCCTACTACTTCTATTTGTAGCATTCCCTTATCCAACATAATAAAACGAAAAAAAGAGCTCATCAACGTTGAACGCTAATAAGATAACTTTCTTATCTAAAAAAACTCCACCCAGGATGGATGGAGCTTCTACTATTCACGTTCTCTTTCTGTATTTGAATCGTTCATATCTACTGTTTCAACATCTTCTTCAACTGTATTTTCTTTAAGTTCCTCTATATTTTTCTTTTCTTCTTTTGTCTCTTCTTGAACTTCCTTAATAACATCCTTTAATTCGTCTTCAATCGTTGTATCAGCCATTTTCACACTTGCACGGTAAGCCGCTCTTGTTATTAAATGTCCAGCTACCGGAGCAGTTAAGAATACAAAAGCAATACCTAATAAAAGACGCACACTATAAAACCCTTGTTCAGAAGCAAAGTAAATAAAAGCACCTAATAAAGTCATCAAGACTGCTAAAGTAGAACTTTTTGTACCAGCATGAGAACGAGTATATACATCGGGGAAGCGAATTATTCCGATCGCACTTATTACCGCCATAATTGCTCCGCCTAACATAAATAGTGCTGCAATAAATTCAATCATTTCGTTTCCGCTCAATGATAACCCCCCTCTCAATATATTTTGAGAAGGCAATCGTACTTATAAAAGCAAGGATCGCAAGTATTAAAATAACCTCTAGATACGCTTTTGTTCCCTGAAGCACAGAGATAATAGCTATAGACGATACAAGCATAACACCTATCATATCTAATGCTACTACACGATCTGGCAGGCTGGGTCCTATAATAATGCGGTATGCACTTATCGCTATTCCAATACCATAAAGAGTTAGTGCTGCAATTAACATGCCTTGAATCATTATCTAGTCACCCCCATAATCGCTTTCTCGAATTTATTTAACGAGCGTAGTAACATATCTTTTGATTCTTCTACATCCATCGCATGGATATAAAAAGCATCGCCCTCTTGCGTTACTTCTATAACTACAGAACCGGGCGTCAGCATTAATAACAGTGCTAGAGCGGTTATTTCCCAGTCACCACGGAGTACTGTTTCATATTTAAACAAGCCCGGTTTAATTTTAATTTTCGGGCTTAAAATATGCCCCAGCACTAGTTTTGTTGATAATACTAATTCTCGGATATAGATGAATATTAATTTAATCAAAGCAAAGAATCTACCTAAGTAGAAACGTTCACCAAAGAATCGATGCATTAAAAATACGATTACGATACCTACTAGATATCCGCCAACAAACGTTGTAAATCTTAACTCATCTTCATCGCTTATTAATGTCCATAATACTGCTATAAACACATTTAATAAAAACTGGGCGGGCATTCATATCCACCTCCTCTAAGACAATCCTTAGTTATCATATAATACCGCATCAATGTAAATTTGTGGGTTAGCTAACACTTCAGCTGCATCTTTTACATAAACAGTTAAAGGTTCCACTCCAATTCCAAGAATAAATGATCCTGCTGCTAATATCACACATGGAATAATCCAGCCTTTTTTCATTGGAATCTTATCTTCTTTACTGATAATTGTTTCTCCCCAAAAACTAGTAAGGAACACTCGCAGTAAAGAATAAAGAACAAAAATACTGGAAATAAACGCTAAAGCGAGTAAAATATAAGACCCGCCTTCAACAGCTCCTTGACCTACTAAGACTTTACCAATAAATCCGCTTAACGGTGGAATCCCTGCTAACGCAAGTGTAACAATGAAGAAAACCCAACCAAGTAGCGGATAATTTCGTATAAGTCCACTCATATAATCAATTCTTGTTTCCCTTGTAACAGCAATCATCGTTCCAGCAAGTAAGAATAAGAGTGCTTTTACAATCATGTCATGGATTAAATAAAATATAGACCCTTCCAACGCAGCAGGGGTTGCAACAGCTAACCCTACTAAGATAAATCCAACCGCTATAACCACATTATAAGAAACGATTAACCGTACATCTTTATACGCTACTGCTCCAATGCTTCCCAGTATCAATGTAGCTCCTGCAAGTATTCCAATAAGCGTATGGGTAATATTCGGCTCATGATAAAACATTAGTGTAAACACACGGAACATCGCATATATACCAACTTTTGTAAGTAGTGCACCAAATAGAGCAGCAATTGCTGTTGAAGGAACACTATATGAACCTGGCAACCAGAAAAATAATAATAATCCTGCTTTCAAGGCAAATACAGTGAGAAATACAATACTCACAACCGTCAACATCGGCGTCTGTCCTTGTTCAGCTATTCGCTCAGAAAGATGAGCGAAATTTAATGTTCCTAATGCCCCATAAGTGTAGGCAATAGCAATTAAGAATATCCATGATGAAACAACATTTATAATGACATATTTAATCGATTCTCTTAATTGACCTTTACGTCCACCAAACGCAATTAACACATACGAAGCTAAGAGCATGATTTCAAAACAAACAAAAAGGTTAAATAAATCTCCTGTTAAGAAAGAACCATTTACTCCTGCCACAAGAAAATTAATAAAAGGGTAGAAAAACATATGCTCATAAGACTTTTCAGTGGAAGAAAAAGCGTAAACAAGACATAGTGCAGCAACAATACTTGTAGTTAACACAAGTAGCATTGCAAAAGAATCAGCCACAAATAATATTCCAAATGGTGGTTCCCAACCACCGAAATCGAGACGGAGAATTCCATTTTGTTGAATTTGATGCAAAATATATGCACTGATTCCGATATTAGCAATCATCACAGAAAAACTACCCCAACGTTGTAGTTTTATATGATGACGGAAAAATATTAAAAGAATTCCTGCAAGTATAGGGATCATCATAGGCATAGCAATAATATTATTCATTTCGATCCCCCCGTAACTCATCTAGTTTATCTGTTCCAGTTTCCTGATACGTACGGTAAGCTAGCACTAGGGACACTGCTGTTACAGCAAAGCTAATAACAATAGAAGTTAATATTAGCGCTTGAGGCAATGGATCAACTGGATTTGCATCTCCTTCACCAATAATTGGTACACTTCCATTTTTCAATCCAGCCATTGTGATGATCAATAAGTGAGCAGCATGAGATAAAATAGCAGTCCCTAAGATTACTCTAATTAAACTTTTAGATAAAATTAGATACGTAGCTACCGTTACTAATATACCTGCTAGGATGGTTATTAATGTTTCCATAGTTATACATCCTCACTAATACTTAAAATAATCGTAACTACGACGCCTACAACAGCCAATGCAACTCCTGCTTCAAATAACATCACTGTTGCAAGTTCTGTCTCGCCAAAGAAAGGCAAATTAAAATAATCAAAAGTTTGACTTAAAAATTCCTCTCCAAATAACAGCGCTCCAAAACCTGTTCCGACCGAAAGAAATGCTCCAAACGCAGCCACCTTTTTAAAATCAAATGGTAGAGCGATTCGTATTGTCTCTATATCATAAACGATAAACAACAATACGAGTGCAGAAGCTAATACAAGTCCTCCGATGAAACCTCCTCCTGGACTATGGTGTCCAGAAAGAAATAAATAAACTGCAAGGGTGAGTATGATAAATGAAACAAGCTTTGCGACTGTACGAAGAATAACATTATTTATCTTCATACTGCTCACCCTCCTTATGGTCATTCTTTAATTTAATAAATATATATACACCAATACCTGCAATTAGCAAAACGACTACCTCTAGCATGGTATCTAGTGCACGGAAATCCCCAAGGATAGCATTAACCATATTATTTCCACCAGCAAGCTCATATGAGTCCTCGAAGAATTTCGAGATGGATTCAAATGTTTTTCCACTTTGGACCATCAATGCAACAACCGTAAATACCACTCCAACACAAATGGAAATTACTAAATTTGTATTTCGTGTTTTCTTTGGAGCATCTTCCTTCTTCCATTCAGGAAGGAAGTAGTAAGCTGCTAAAAATAAAACAGTTGTAACAGTCTCTATGATCGTCTGCGTTAAAGCTAAATCTGGTGCTCTAAATAAGACAAAGAATATCGCTACCCCAAACCCTAAAATACTATTTAAAAGGATTGCAGTAAGTCTTGATTTCGCAAATAGTATAGCAATTGCTGCTGACATCATTGCCAAAGCTGTAATCAGTTCAAAATTGGAAATAGAAGCATTTGTAGGCAATTCAAACTGATATGCCCCTGTATAGAGAAGTATTCCACCTATAGCAACAATAAAGAATAAATATATATATACTAAATAGTCTCTTAAGCTTTGTGTCATATATGCATTAGTAAAACCAGTCGATCTCTCTTCCACTTGATCTAACATAAAGCCATAGAATACATTAATCGACCACTTTTCTGGAAATAGCCTATATACTCCTGTCCAGTACTTTCTTGTAAAGAATAATGCTAAACCAACAAGTACCACTCCTATGGTCATAAATAATTCAATTTCAAATCCATGCCACGCATAGATAGACTCGCCAAGTTTTACACCTTCAGCAGCAAGCGTTGGAAATATACCAGCCATTGCGGGTGTAATTAAATTCTTTCCGATAAGATTCGGGAAGAAGAAAATACCCACAACTAATATAGCTAAAATAATTGGAGAAATAAGCATCCCCAGTTTTGGTTCATGGGCAGGATGTTCTAATTTTTCTTCTTGATACGGACCTAGGAAAGTCTTTACAACTAGTATTGCGGAATAGACGAAGGTAAATACACTTGCAACCCAGGCAATTATCGGTAGAAGAATTCCCCAAGTTTCTAGAGCAAAGAATCCTGCTTCACTTATACTAACAACTGCCATAAAGAACATTTCTTTACTTAAGAACCCATTAAATGGTGGTAACCCTGCCATAGACAAGCTTCCAATTAACGCAATAGAGAAAGTCACAGGCATCAAAGTAATCAATCCACCAAGTCGCCGTATATCTCGAGTCCCTACACTATGGTCTACGATACCTACCACCATAAATAGCGCACCTTTAAAGGTAGAGTGATTAACGAGATGGAATAAAGCAGCAAATGAAGCACTGGTAAATGCGACTGATTCTGTAGAGTATCCTAAATTTAATGCGGCAGAACCAATACCAAACATACTCATAATCATACCGAGTTGGCTAATTGTTGAATATGCGAGTAATGCCTTCAAATCGGTTTGTCGAACGGCATTAAAAGAACCCCAAAACAGTGTAAATAGTCCTACACCTGTAACAGCCCAGAACCAGGTAGCTTCTCCACCAAAAACAGGTGTAAATCTAGCAACAAGGTAGATACCTGCTTTTACCATGGTAGCTGAATGCAAATAAGCACTAACCGGAGTAGGTGCCTCCATCGCATCAGGTAACCATATATGGAAAGGGAATTGAGCAGATTTTGTAAATGCTCCGAGCAATACTAAAATCATCGCTACAACAAACAGATAATGATCATTAAAAGAGCTAACATTACCAATTACTTCACGTATGGACCATGTGCCTGCCATTTGACCGACCATAATAAAACCGACTAACATGGCTATACCACCAGTAACGGTTATTAGTAATGATTTTTTCGCACCATCTCTTGAACGTTTCCTTTGGTACCAAAAGGCGATTAAAAGGAACGAAGAAATACTTGTTAGCTCCCAAAACACATATAAAACAAGCATATTATCGGATGTTACTACTCCTAACATTGCCCCCATAAATAACATAAGGTATGTATAGAAGTGTCCGAGCGACTCTTTAGAAGAAAGATAGTAAATTGAATATAAAATAACGAGTGCACCTACACCAGATATTAGTAGAGAAAAAGTCAAACTTAATCCATCTAAATACGAAGTAATATTTATTCCGTAAGATGGCATCCAATTTAAGGTAAAGGTGATGACTTCTCCACTAGCTATCGTAGGGATAAATTGAGCAAAATAGATAAATAAAGCAGTAGATACGAGTAATGCGAACCAACCGACATGGATTCGCCGTACATATTTATAAAGGAAAGGTAAAATTGCTGCTGCAATAAAAGGAAACATTATTGCAATAATCAATGTTGTCAAACTGTAACCTCCAATCAATATAGGTTAACGTTACTGCTATCACACAATAAAGATAACAGGATATACTATTTATTGAATATCTATGACACCCATTTGTTGCAAAATAGGTGGATGTGTTAGTAACAAATGGAAAGGCATAATAAAAGTGGATGTGCATCCATTTATTGAATATTTCGTGGTATAAAAAAGTGTTTTTTTATCTACTCTAAAGATGACTGCTCTGCTTTGAAGTTTATCCCGCAATTTACATTAGTAATTATACAGGAATTCATTAACCAGTGCATGCTTGAACACTTTACCACGGTATAGACTAGAATTTCTTATTCTTTTCAAGTATGCTAGTAAAAGAATGACTCCATGTATGAATCTTTTAAAAAAATTAGAAATAAGGTATATACGAATAGATAAATACGTGTTAGAATAATACAGTTTCATGGAAAAACAAAATAAATTTCATATTTATTATAAACAAAATAAACGTTATCATCCGGTTATCCAAACATAATGAAAAGGATTAGATTCTCACATGTATCTACGAACCGGAAAAATCGTTAAATGAATATATTAAAGAGGTGAGTTGCCGTTATGAAAAAAATTAGAGGCCGCATGGACGAAAGCATCCTTGTCTGCGTATACTATGGTCCAAATGGAGAGCGTTTAATACGACGTGGACATAAGCTTGCGCGAATCATGGATTGTCCTTTATATGTATTAACTGTAGATGCTTTACCTTACGATGAATTCGATGCAGATAAATCCGGTTATGTAGAACGCTGGAAAGAACTTTGTGATGAACTTGATGTTGAAGACTTCATTATCCGAGATAATGAAAGGCGCTCATCCGTAAAAGCGATTAAAGAAGTAGCACATCAACATAATATTACACAAATTATTATAGGTCAAAGTGCACAAAATCGCTGGGAAGAAATCACAAAAGGATCCTTTGTTAATGTATTGCTACGTGAGATTACCTTTATCGATCTTCATATCGTTTCTGTAGATCGCACATTGAAAAGTACAGATGATACGATTTATGAAAAAGGTGTGCGTGGATTCTTGCAAAAAGATGAAGAAAAAGAGGCTTATCGCTTAAGTTTTGCACGTTCGAAGCATAATTTATATGAAGGTATTTTTTATAAAGAGATCGGCACAGACTTTAATAACGGTATTTTTAAATTCGTGAATAGTAAAGGTAAAACCTGTCAGGTTCATGTTACAGAAGATATTTGTACAGGGAAGCTAACCGATCCGCCAAACGTCAAAAATAATAATTAATGATTAAAAGATCCAAGCTCTGATTAGTAGTTTGGATCTTTATTTTTGTTTTGTAAAAAATGCTTTACTTATTATTTTAATAAAGCTTCGGAACCCTACTTTCAAAAATAGGTACATTCTTTCTCGCTTCACTTACTTTCTTTCGATCAATACTGTCGACAATTGTTTCCTCGTTATGCTCCGAACCTAATGTTTGTGTCTCTCCCCACGGATTAATCACCGAGGATAAGCCACAAAACTCCACATTATCATATATGCCAACTCTATTCGCTGAAATAATATAACACTGGTTTTCAATCGCCCTTGCAAGTTGTAATGCTTTCCAATGTTCTTTTCTCGCTGATGGCCATTCTGCCACAAGATAAATTACTTCGGCACCAGATACAGCTAATGCACGAGTAAGTTCTGGAAATCGAAGGTCATAACAAATAATTACTCCCATCTTTATACCATCTAATTCAAATGTACGTACTTTCTCTTCCCCGCCATCCAAATAGGTTGGTTCATCTAACATAGGAACGAGATGAATTTTATCGTACTTATATACTTTTTCACCATTGCAATTTACAACAATTGCTGTGTTATATATTTTTCCATTCCGTTTATTTGCTATCGATCCACCTATAATATGTACCTGGTTTTCCAAAGCTAACTGTTGTAAAAATGTACAAGTCGGTTCTTCTTCTTCATCAGCAATTTCACTTAGCTCTGCAAGTGTATATCCAGTTGTCCACATTTCAGGAAGTACGATTATGTCAATATCGTTCATGGAAACAGTTCGTTCTAACCATGTTTTCACCTTTGTTCGATTTGCTTCTGCATTCCCCGGAACAATATCCATTTGATATATTGCATGTCGCATTCCTACCCATCTCCCCATCTTCATTTATTTTATTGTATCAAAGTTGAATTAATTTCAAAATCAGATATGTCATTAGTAAGTTCGAATGTTGCTTTTTGATTTCCATTTCAGTCGAGTTCCTCAGATGTATACAGGAATTAGCTAAAATAATTCCTCTTAAGTGACAGTCAACAGAAACAATTATAGAATGAAAGTATGGATATCATTAAATCCATGTTCTTACAGGAGGTAATGCAATGAATATTCAAGAAATATTTAACCAACTTCACGATCGAACTCCATCCCTTATGGGGCATGAACACTTTAAAGAATCCTCTGTTATTATTCCACTAATCGAAATCGATGGTGAAACCCACATATTATTTGAAGTGCGTTCTATGCAAATGCGTAGTCAGCCAGGAGATATATGTTTTCCAGGTGGTCGAGTTGATTCTACGGATAAGGATCCCTCTCACTGCGCGATTAGAGAAACAACAGAAGAACTTGGGCTTTCGGAACAAGATATTACTGACCCAATACCACTGGACTACATCGTGAATGACCTCGGAAGGATAATCTATCCGTTTGTTGGTAGGATCATACATCCTGACAAAGTAGAACCCAACCCAACTGAAGTTGATCATACATTTACCGTACCCTTATCTTTCTTCTTGGAAACAGAACCACAAAGATATAAAGTACATTTACATGTAAAACCGGAAGATAACTTTCCTTATCATTTAATTGTTGGGGGAGAAAATTATGATTGGCGTATGCGTCATGTCGAGGAATTGTTTTATCAATATAATGATCAAACAATCTGGGGATTGACAGCTAAGATATTAACTCATTTTATTGGACTTATTAAAACAAACAAAAGGAGCTAGCATTATAACTAGCTCCTTTTTTATACATTAAAACGCTCCTGCGCCTCCACCACCTGTACTGCTAGTTGTATTACTACTAGAGTTACTACCATATACCGCTGGATTTATCATCATATTACTTGTATTAAATGTACTAGCTGTTGCATCAGGATAATAAATTAATGGAAAAGCACTCTTAAGATCCTGAGTGAGATTTAATTCTTTACATACTTTAGCAAATTTATCTTCTGCTCCAATTACAATTGCATACTCTAATCGTTGTTCCATCCTATCCGGTTCCGAAGATACAGGGTATTGATTGGTCGCAAATAAATGATATGCATGTCGTACTGCATATTTCCGCTTGCGAATATCCTTTATCCAATAGCTTGCAGGAGTAATCAGTACGACTAAACCTGTAATTCCATAAAAAACTAGAGATAAAATAGTACCTGCATTAACTGTAAAGAATAAAGTAGGAAAAACTAAAAGATAGAAATATAGTAACCCTAATATCCATTTCTGTCGTCGGAACCAAATACTCAGAATCGCAAGAACACCTAGGATTACGGTTAATATCCATTGTTCCGTTTGAGAAATAGGTTGAATCGTTAGAAGATAATAACACAAAGCACTTACAGCAATTGTAGAGATGATTGATAGTAACGTATATCCAGAAAAAGGGCGACGTAAATCTTGAAATCTATCTTGTTCCATTACGATTTCTTCCCATTGTTGGAATTTATTATGGAATGTTTCTGCTTGCTTTTCTTTTTCTTCATCTGAAAGATGCTGATCTTCTTGTATGGATTCAAGGAGAAAGTATACACCCTTCTCATCACTTTCTGTAAACAACCATTTCTTAAAAAATTGGTCCGCTTCATTTATATGAGCCTGTGACTTTGTCCACGAAAATCGATACGTATATTCTCCTTCTGTTCTCTCTGAAGGTACTTGAGACATGGTAACGATACCTCTTTGTTTTAATGAGAAAAGCGCAGCAATAAAACTTTCCGGCATTAGGGAACCTTTTTTCAAGAAGCTATTCATTAAAGGGTCCGTCTCTTCAAAAACCCGTATCAAAAAATCAGAACCTTTATCTCCACGATATCGATTCGGGTGCACATAAAATAAATAAATCCCTGCTAACAGTACTACTACAATACCTCCCCAGATGATTGAGGTAATTCCGCTTGTTGCCGTCTCTAATTGCTGAATACGATTTTCGAGTTCTTCTTCCGTTTGTAAAATAGCTAATTCCATTTCTTTATGTTCATCAATTTCCATACCGGAGAGTTGTTCAGAAGGAAACAACAACCGCATTTCTGAATCCTTCCCTGCCAGTAAAGTCGAATTGGTGTACTGAATACTACTATCAATAATACTTAGCTGTCCACTTTCATCGTCATGTAAAAAGAAATGTATATTCTCATCTGTTTGATGTGGAGTATGGATAGAGATCGTTACATTATCTAGATCTGTTTCATTATCACTATTAAAAAATGCATACGTTAAATCAGCAACATCTTCATACTTCGTGATAGAACCATGCACTTCATAGCTGTACAATACTCTTTTTGTCTCATTATTTGATTCAGTATAGATTTTCCACACATCATCCTCTTCTTCGGTTGTTAACTTCTCTAGACCTTCCGTTGATATAGTGGGATCATCACTTGACGTTAAAAATGCTTGAAAATCTTTGGCATCTGAATGAATAGACCTGGTTGTACCTTCATATGCACCTTCAAAGGTATATGTATATAGTTCTTGTACAGTAATCGTACCGTCATCTTGTATTTGAGCATCAATTTGTACTTCATCGATTGTAAACGAACGGTCTTCGGAACAACCGCTAATAATAAAAACCACCATGGATAATATCATTATTGTAAAATACTTTTTCATCGTATCATTCCACCTTTATATAAGTAATACGTTTATCCGTTGAATAAAGTTTCAAAAAAACTCGAGCAATGCGTTACACATCACTCGAGTCTCACTCTATCAACTATTTAATAATGAATCCAGTACTGTAGTATCAGCAGCATGTTGCCATATATGGACGACTCCTGAATCACTTTCTGTACGAATAAGTCGACCTATTCCTTGTTTCATCCGTAACATCATGTACGGTATGTCAATTTCATGTAATGAATCTTTAACGTGTTTTCGCTTCGCCTTAAATACTGGATCATTCGGCGGATAAGGTAAGGATGCAATAATCACTTGGCTAAGTGCTTTACCTGGGATATCTAACCCTTCCCATAAATGGTAGGCACATAACACAGATGAGACATCATACTGAAATTTGCGGACAATCTCACTAATTTCTTGATCTCCTTCATAAAGCATTTCATATTCCCAGTTCTGCTTCTTAGCCCATTGACGAAAATCATTCATATCGCCTTCTGAACGGAACAGGATAAGACTATGCCCCAAGTTGTGATTTAACTGTTCTTGGATTCCTTTGAATCGCTCATCTGATTCCTGATAAGAATGCAGAGTTATTTCTCGATTTGTTTCATAATCAAATGGAGATTCCACTGAAAAAGAATCGTACTGTCCAATACCTAAGCTCTTTTGCAGATAGGTAAAGTCATTGTCCTGTGATAAAGTAGCGGAAGAAAATATAAATGGAATATTTTGAGAGAATACTTCTTCTCGTAATACGTTCTCAACCAACCTCGGCATTATAACAAGACTGCTATTCGTTTCATCTTGTTCTAACCAATAAATCCCTTCATCATCATTTAATAAGATGGATAATCCATAAGAAAAGAACTCTAGATATTCTTCAATAATCTTGGTATGGTAAGCATCAATTGTAAATAGCTCTGCATCAAATACAAGCTGTTCTAATAATTCCTCCACCATTCCATCTAATCGTTTCGCCATTTCTAACATCGTTTCAGTACGAGGAATTTCTAATCGATCGGACCCTTCAATACGTACGGCACTATTTGTAATAACGTCAAACCATTCATCATGCAAGGCTAAAATATCCTCTGCTAGCTGTAACGATTCCTCTCGAACATCTTGTCCAGTATATCCAGTCAAGACACTTGTAATATTATTGAAGTTAAAACGATAGGTAAGCCCTTTTTGTGCTGCAAATTCTAATAAATGTCCTTCATCAAAAATGACAGAGCTCGCCTCGGGAAGCAGTGGTAATTGCCCTTCACGCTTACGTGATTCTTTGGTCCAGACATGCTCCATGTAAAAATCATGTGAACAAATAATAAGATCTTGAGCATGGCGGTAATATTCACGGTTCAACGTTTGCGCACTACGATGTCTCCAGTCACATGTCGCACATTGTTTTAATGGATCCCAGCCAATTTGTTCCCATTGTTCATTGGATACCCATGGATATTCTTTCCGGTCCCCATACCGGTAGAAAGTCTGCATAGAAACCCCTTGATCAAAGACAAAATCAGGAATTTGATCATGTACTGCTAATATATCTTCATCATTAGTTTTCTCAACCAATGGATCCAACTTTTTCATACAGACATAGTTTTCTCTAGCTTTTGCAAGCCTTACATCTACTTCTAAGTCTAGAGCTTTCTCCAATTTTTCAATATCTCCGCCTTCTTTTACAAGCTGCTCGATCAGCGTTTCATCAGCGCATGAAATAATTACTGGCTTTCCCATATAACGGGCATAACAAATCGCATATAGTAAATAGACGATTGTTTTACCAGTACCTACTCCAGCTTCTGCAAACATGGTTCTTTTATGTTTAAATGCTTGCTCCAGTTGAAAAGCCATAAATATTTGCTCATCACGGAGTTCAAACCCTTTTTCAGGTAATATATCATAGAAGACATCTCCAACGTAGTCTCCTAATCGATCAAAAAATGTTTCGTTTTTTGAAACAGTGAATGGTAATGATTTTTTCCCAGTCATTATAGACTCCCTCAACTAACGTATTTAAATGCGAATTCAAAAAGGATGATCGTGCCGGACTTTTTGAACTTCATCATTAAGCAACCCTCATCGTACCATTATAGTCAATTTTCTAGCAAGTTATCATACTTTATCTATTATACATAAAAAAACACATGAGTAGCCTGCCCGCTGCTCATGTGTTTTGTAATATAATATCCCCTTTTGTCTTACACTTGTGGTACTGCTGGACGCATGGTACCATGCTCTCGGAATTTAGAATGCCAAGAAAAAGCTTTTTCTAGTAAATGCGGAGTCTGCCCACCCCGTTCTAGTGCTTCTTGGTAATACTCCCATAGCGCTTCCTTATATAAAGGGTGCGCACAATTTTCAATAATTTGCGGCACTCGTTCTCGAGGTGCCAAGCCACGGAGATCTGCGTAGCCTTGTTCTGTAACAATTACATCTACATCGTGTTCGGTATGATCGGTATGAGATACATATGGAACAATACTAGATATGTCTCCATTTTTAGCAATTGACTTTGTTACAAAAATTCCTAATCTAGCATTTCTGGCAAAGTCTCCTGATCCACCAATACCATTCATCATTTTTGTTCCACCAACGTGTGTGGAATTCACATTACCGTAAATATCAAATTCTAATGCTGTGTTAATTGCAATTAGTCCCAGTCGGCGAATGATTTCTGGATGATTAGAGATTTCTTGTGGACGTAAGACAAGTTTACTCTGATACTCCGATAGATTATTAAATACTTGTTTCATCTTATCTTCTGATAATGTGATGGAACATGCAGAAGCAAAGCTTACCTTGCCTGCATCAATCAAATCGAAGACTGCATCTTGAAGTACTTCTGAATAGACGGTCAAATCTTTAAACTCAGAATCTAACATTCCATGTAATACAGCATTAGCAACGGAACCTATTCCGGATTGCAAAGGCATAAGTCTCTCTGTTAATCGTCCTGCCTGAATCTCTTCCCTAAAGAAATTCAGTAGATGATTCGTAATTTGTTGTGTTTCTTTATCTGGTGGAACAATTGTTGAAGGTGAATCAGGCTGATGTGTAAAAACTATCCCCTTAATTTTATCCAGATCAACCTGAATACCGACCTTTCCAATACGCTGATCGACTTCTTTTAAAGGAATTGGATCACGATCCCCTTGTTTACCTGGGCTATAAATATCATGCATCCCTTCTAATTCCATCGGTTGAGCAGTATTGAGTTCAATAATAATGTTCTCTGCAGTCTCAGCAAATGCTACTGAGTTACCTACAGATGTACTTGGAATAATATATCCATTTTCTGTTACAGAAATCGCTTCTAAAATGGCATAATCGACTGCCTCCATCGCATCACCACGAAGCATTTCTGATGTATGAGATAGATGTTGATCGACAAATAAATGTTCCCCAGCATTTATTGCCTTTCGCATAGATGGTTCAGCCTGAAAGGGAATTCGTTTATTCACAATTCCCGCTTCAGCAAACAGCTTATCGATATTAGACCCTAAAGACGCCCCTGTGTAAACATTGACTTTGATGGATTCTCCCGCCTCTACTCTTTTCACTAATGCAGTCGGAACCGCCTTCGCATCTCCTGCACGTGTAAATCCACTAAGACCTAATGTCATACCATCTTGAATCCATGACGCTGCTTCTTCTGCAGTTACCACTTTTTGCCCTAATTCTTTGTTTTGTATGCGCTTTAATTTTTCTCCCATGCTACTCCTCCCTCCCTTTGCAATTGTTCTTTTATCTTAACTGACTTTTCTAATTAATCGGGAGATTTTAGAGGGAAACAAGAATAATACGCTTCACATACGGCAAAAGATGATTTAAACAGAAAAAAACGTTAAAAACCTAATAATTTCCGGAAATAACTAGAATACGATTGACTTACAGGAACTTGTTCACCATTCTTCATACCCAGCATAAAAGTAGAATGGGTATCCGGATAAATCTCGTCTATATTATTTACATTGACAATATAAGAACGATGACAACGTATAAAAACATCTGTAGGCAACATAAACTCAAACTCTTGTAATGTGTTTGTGTGAAATCCAGCATAGCCCTGTGCTACAGCATAAGTTTTACGTTCCTTTGCTTCTAAGTAAATGAGCTCACAAAAAGGAATCGGTTTCCAACCGTCTTGACTACGTACGGTGACCACTGACTTTCCCTCTGTATAAGCAGGATATATTGCCAACACACATCCCTCCATTTCATCGTCATTATAATAAGGTACCGCCATACCATGATAAGGAACACCATATATATTTCGATCAATAAATTCGGATACTTTCTTGTTCATTGTAATTGCTTTATGCGCTAATGTTCCTTTTTTAATCGGGTCACCTTCATGTATCTTCAAATCAATTCGCTTACTTCGTCGATAATACACATATTCATGCTTATTAGTAATTGCAATTGACACTTCTTCTGAAAACAATTCTACCATTACATCTAATAATGAACTTAAACTTAGTTGTTTCATAGAACATTCCCCTTATCATTACTCTCATTAGATTATATCATGAATTAAGAAACACCCAAGACAAGTCCATATATTTTCACACAAATATGTAAAACACGATTTAATTAATAATCGTTATAATCCAGATGACAGGTCAGTCATAATTTGATACGCTAGAACCTAGGAAGAAGGTTTCATACATATAAGGGGTGTGCTTGCATGAAGAAGGTCGTAATACTCGGGGGAGGATATGGCGGAATTAAAGTATTAACTGGATTACTTAATCAGTCATTATCTGAAGATATACATATAACAGTTGTAGATCGGAACCCATTTCGTTCGTTAAAAACAGAATTTTACTCTATCGCAGCAGGAACATCAGCAGATCATGATGTTCGCGTAGATTTTCCAGACGATTCTAGAGTAAACTACCTGTTTCAAGAAATTAATAAAATAGATGTCAAACAAAAGCGAATTTTATTTAGCGACCCAGACATCATTGTAGAATATGATTATTTAGTTATTGGAATAGGCTGTGAAGATAATTTCCACGGAATTCCCGGGGCAAAAGAATACGCAGAAAGTGTTCAAACCTTTTCTAAAGCTAGACATTCTGGAGTAGCAATTGGAAACTTGAAGGCTTATGGAAAGGTGTCCGTGATCGGTGCAGGTTTAAGCGGGATAGAAGTTGCTTCAGAAATTAGAGAAAGCCGACCTGATTTAAATATTCGATTACTAGATCGTGGTGCGAATGTATTAAAAGCTTTTGATTCTAAAATACAAGACCATGTTGAACAATGGTTTATTAAAAATGATGTAGATGTTATTCACCATTCTACTGTTGAATATGTGGAGAAAGATGGCGTTTGTAATAATGGAATTTGTTATTTAAACGACGTAACTATATGGACTGCTGGAGTCCAGCCAAATTATCTAGTTCGCCAACTACCTTTTGAAAAAGACATACAAGATAAAATCATCGTAAATGATTTCTATCAAGTACCTGAGGATCAAAGTATATACGTCTTAGGAGACTGCGCATCAAGTGAATACTCTCCCAGTGGACAATTAGCTGGATTACAAGGGGAACAAATAGCAGAAGTGCTATTATCCGTTCTCGCAGACAAGGAACCAAAACAACCGAAACCTTTAAAATTAAAAGGTACGCTTGGTTCACTTGGAAAATCAGACGGATTTGGCAATATGGTGAAAACACCATTAACCGGATTCTTACCTCGGCTTGCTAAAACAGGTGTCTTATGGCTTAGCAAACGACATTAATTATATCATCACCCATGAATTCAACTTAGATTACCATCATGTATGGTAATCTAAGTTGAGTTTTTTATTTATACCTTATTTAATAGATTAGGATGTTCTTGTGTATTCTTTGCTACTTTGCAAATACTTGTTGCCAAATTTCGAAACATAACTTCCTTAGCTTTACATCTATATTTCAATTTCGAAATGCATGTAGCTGATTATTTATTTCCGAAGTGCATTGATACACATCTTTATATAATCTAAATAAGTTTTGATATTGTTTTACATTTACTATATTCGGTTCATAAACTCTATCTTCTTTAATAAATGTATCCGCACATTCTTTTAAATTCTCGAACCAGCCAACTCCGACACTAGCAATCATTGCCGCTCCCATTCCCGGCCCTTGCTCACTCGTTAAACGAATAACCTTCGCCTGAAAAATATCAGCTTGCATCTGTAGCCATAGATCACTTTTTGCTCCTCCACCTACAGATGTTATCGTTTCTATTTGCTTTCCACTTTCTCGTAAAATATTTACACTTTCTTGCAAGGAGAAGGTAATCCCTTCTAAAACTGCTCTAGTGAAGTGATGACGCTTATGGGATGCATCTATACCGATAAAACTCCCTCGAATATTTGCGTCCACATGCGGGGTCCTCTCTCCATTAATATACGGTGTGAATAGTAACCCTTCAGCTCCAGGTTCCACGGAAGATGCTTCTTGTACTAATTCATCAAAACTTATATCATTTGCAAATGTTTCCTTAAACCAAGAAAGACTGTGGCCAGCAGCTAGTGTTACACCCATTGAGTAAAACGCATCTGGCACTCCATGATTAAAGTAATGAACTTTTCCTTCAACGTCTTTATCACTTGATTCTTCATAACTAAGCACAACACCGGATGTACCGATACTAGCTAATGTTTTATCTTCACTAAGTACACCCGAACCAATAGCTGCACAAGCGTTATCCGCTCCTCCGGCAAATACTTTCGTATCCATATTTAATCCCGAGTTCCTTGACGCTTCCTCTGTTAACATACCTACTTCAGTAATTGAATTGATTAATTCCGGGCAGATTTTTGTTGGGATATCCAATAATTCACAGATTTCCTCACTCCACTTATTTTTTGCTATATCCAATAGTAAGGTTCCTGCCGCATCAGAATAATCCATGTGTAATTTTCCTGTTAGTTGGTAGCGTACGTAATCTTTTGGTAGTAAAAAGGTTTGTATTTTATTAAAATTATTTGGTTCATGTTTTTTCACCCACAATATTTTAGGAAGCGTAAACCCTTCTAACGCTAAATTTTTTGTGATATTTAGTAATCGATCTTTTCCAACTTTACTATAAATATCTTGGCATTCCTCAGTTGTTCTCGTATCATTCCATAAAATAGCGTTACGAATAACCTGATTATTGCTATCTAATAAAACTAGTCCATGCATTTGTCCAGCAAAGCTGATACCTTCAACAAGATGAGGATTTATATTTGTTTCTAATAACAAAGTCTTGATTGCCGCATACGTATGTTTTACCCACTCATTTGGATTTTGTTCGGCATACCCTGTTTTCTCTTGGATTAGCTTTAATGGCTCTGTATGTTCATATTCAACGTTTCCTTCTCTATTGACTAAGAGTACTTTGACACCGCTCGTTCCTAAGTCAACACCTAATACATATGACATCCCCCATATCTCCTTTCGTATCTAAATAGAATCACACAGAGTAGCAAATCTTCTGCTACCCTATGTGATGTTTGCATTACACTCAAGCAAATGTTGTTAACATATATTGATTAATCTTATTTTTGATTACTTCCAATTGACCAGATGGTTGTGTAGTATCAGATAGCGTTAAGGCATGTTTCTCTAATTGATGAAAATCTGCTTTTCCAGAAACAATATCTTTTCCTATTCCAGAGTTAAATGAATCATAGCGTTCATCGATAATGTTTTCTATTACCCTATCATTCAGTAAACGTTGTGCCACTTTTAACCCTACTGCAAAACTATCCATTCCAGTAATATGTGCATGGAAAAGGTCTTCCGGTGTAAATGATCCACGACGAACCTTCGCATCAAAGTTCAATCCACCTTTTCCTAATCCGCCATTCTTTAGAATTTCATACATCGCTAATGTTGTTGCATAGAGATCAGATGGAAATTCATCCGTATCCCATCCTAATAAAGGATGCCCTTGATTTGCGTCTACTGAACCAAGCATATTATGAATACGTGCATAATGTAACTCATGCTCAAATGTATGACCAGCTAAAGTCGCATGATTTGCTTCGATATTAAATTTAAATGTATCTTGTAAATCATAGTTTTGTAAGAATGCATATCCACTTGCCACATCAAAATCATATTGATGACTGGTCGGCTCTTTTGGCTTTGGTTCGATTAAGAATTGTGCTTCAAATCCTATCTCATTTGCATAATCTTTCGCCATATGGAAGAATCGTGCTAAGTTATCCAATTCTAGTTTCATATTGGTATTTAATAGCGTTTCATACCCTTCTCTTCCGCCCCAGAAAACATAATTTTCCGCTCCAAGTTCTTTTCCAACTTCTAGACCCTTCTTCACTTTCGCCGCTGCATAAGCAAATACGTCTGCAGAATTGGAAGATGCTGCTCCATGGACAAATCGAGGGTGTGTAAAGTTATTTACCGTATTCCAAAGCAGTTTTGTTTTACTATCTTTCATATAATCTTTTATCATCGCTACGATAACATCTAGATTTTCATTCGATTCTTTTAAACTATTTCCCTCTGGAGCAATATCCACATCATGAAAACAGAAATAAGGTATTTGTAATTTCTCGAAAAACTCAAATGCTGCTTCTACTCTTGCTTTTGCTAGATCCATTCCACTGAATTTATCCCATGGACGTATCGCGGTACCAACTCCGAATGGATCTGATAAGTCTTCTGTAAATGTGTGCCAATAGGCCACGCCAAAGCGCAAATGTTCTTCCATTGTTTTTCCGTTAATAGTTTCACTTGGATTATAAAATTTAAAAGCATATGGATTTTCTGATTTTGCTCCTTCATACTGGATGTTACGAATTTCATTAAAATAACTCATTGTTAGTTCCTCCTTAAATTGTTTGTAAACGGCGAACAAAGTTGATAGATAAAAAGATTGTCCCTATACTATTTATATAAATGATACCCCTTACATAGAAGGAGATATATCCAATGAATCTATTTGCAAGTCGTCTTTATACCATAATGGAATGGGTGATGAAATTCGCTTACTTACATCTACTATGGGTTATTTTCACCTTGTTAGGATTAGTGATAGTTGGATTTTATCCTGCCACTCTTTCTACATACTCAATCGTAAGAAAATGGCTAACCTCAAATCCGGATATCCCAATACTTTCTACTTTTTGGACTACATACAAAGATTATTTTAAGAAAGGGAATATATTAGGTATTGGTACTAACTTATTCATTGCATTAGCAGTAATAAATATTATCTTTATTCAATCCTACCAAGGCGCTTTTTCCATGGTTCAAGTTCCATTAATGGCTTTTTTACTACTCGTTTGTTTATTTTTCATTTACTTATTTCCTGTTGCAGTTCATTTCGACTTACCAGTTACTAAAATAATTAAGCAATCTTTTTTGATTATGCTGATTAGTCCAATCCATACCTTGCTGATCATGGTTAGCTTTGTTTCAATCTACCTTATCTGTACACAAATCCCAGCACTTTTCTTTATCTTTGGGATTAGTATTATTGCATCTATATCAACATGGATTATTCAACATCGCTTTGACACGATTCAATCTTTTAAAAAATCATAAAGAGTTTATCCTTTGACTGCACTGGCAGATAAGCCTTCCATGATTTTATCGCTAAAGAAAATGAACGCAACAATGATCGGAAGTACACTAATAACTAACGTAGCCCCAATTGCTCCCCAATCCGTCATATATTGTCCTATAAAGTTTTGAATACCGACAGTCAACGTTTTAAATTTATCGGAACTAATGAATGTATTTACAAATACAAATTCATTCCAGTTATAAATCATATTAATAATTACAGTAGTTGACATGATAGGTGCTGATAACGGTAAGATGATTTTGAAAAACAACCGGTGAATCGAGCTACCATCAATGATAGCTGCTTCCTCGATTTCTCTCGGCAACGTAGTGTAAAATCCTAAAAGAATCATTACCGTAATTGGGAGGTTATACGTCATATACGTAACGACAATCGATATTGGGTTATCAATTAAATTCACATTGAGAAACATGTTATATAGCGGTATTAATGCTGAATGGATTGGAATCATTAATCCTAACATCATAATGCCTAACACTAGACTAGATAATTTCCATTTCATCCTCGTTATTGCAAAGGTCGCCATACTTGCGATTAAAACAGTTAGGATCGTAGCAACAGCCGTAATCCAAATACTATTCCAAAAGTAAGTACCAATTCCACCTTCAAAAACTTTTAAATAATTCTCCCATTTAGGATCTGTCGGTAATGCAAATGGGTTCCCCGCAAAAATTTCTTGGTTTGACTTTAAAGAAAAAGAAACCAGCCAGATGATTGGGAAAATCTGAAATACGCCAACGATTCCTAAACAAATATAAAGCAAAATATATCCGATACGATGCATCATAATTTCCTCCGATCAATATTGAATGGTATCTTTTGTTTCTGTCGCCTTACGGATAAAGAAAGTAACAATTAATGTAATAATTAAAAGTAAGAAACCTATTGCACTTCCATAACCAAAGTCATAACTAGAGAAAGCCAACTTATACATATAGGAAGCCATTACTTCACTAGCTCCATTCGGACCTCCACCTGTCATTACATAAATTAAATCAAAATATTTCAATGACCCAACAATAGCAAGTACAATGGTAACTTTGAACACGGTCATAATAAGCGGAAACTTAATTCTCAGTGCAATTTGAATTGGGCTCGCACCGTCAATTTTTGAAGCTTCAATAATAGATTCAGGAATATTTTTTAAAGCAGCATAGTAAATCAAAATGTAAAAACCCGCATATTGCCAAATAATAGGTATAAATATTGCATAAAGTACAATATTTGGATCTGCCAACCACGCTGGTGGATTCGCCACACCTAAACTCGTTAAAATGCTGTTTAGCATCCCATTACTAGGGTTATAGACTTTAATCCATAATTGTGCAATAGCTACGGAAGATAACAACATTGGTATGAGGTATATCTTCTTTAGAAAGTTTGCACCTTTAATTTTTGATGCAAGAATTAACGCTACAACTAAGTAAATTAATAAACTTAAAGCAGAGAATACTGCTAATAAAAATGAATGTAATGTACTTTCCCAAAACTTTGAATCCTGCATAGCTGTAATATAATTATCAAGACCAATAAATTCCATTGTTCCGATTCCATCCCAATCCATTAACCCAAAATACCCAGACAATAACAATGGAATGACAATGAGAACCGCAATAAATAACAATGCAGGAAGGATATAAAGTGTAATGACCCATTTATTGGACATAACTTTATCCATATTCGTTCAACCCCAATTTAAATTTAATAAATAAGGCTGTCTTAAACACATATAGTTAATATAGACAGCCTTCTATATCACTTACTCATTTGCGAGTGTTTCTTCATGTGTTTGGACAAACTCTTCTGGGGTAATTTCACCACCAAATAACGCCTGAATCATATCCAAATGAACTTGTGCAGCACTGGCACTCATTTGAACATCTGCATATAAAGTGATATTTGATGCATTATTTAAATCATCTAATACTTCGACATACAGTCCAGGTAAATCCAATGCTTCTCCGTCAATCTTAGTGGCAGGAATGATCCCTACTTCAGTAACTGCTCGCTCTCCCCATTCTTTCACAAAATAAGACACAAACGCTTTTGCTTCTTCTTTCACCTCCGAATTTTCCGAAACGAATAACCCAACACCTGGTCCTCCGACATAGCTATTGAAGTCGCCACTTCCATCAACTTGTGGAAATGGGAAGTACCCGACAGAATCACGGAATTCTTGCGGAACATCTTCATTTGTCGTATAGTTCGGCAAATCCCATGTTGCAATTAAGTACATCGCAGCTTGGCTTTCCATAAACATACTTTTTGCTTCTTGGTCAGCCAAACCATTGAAACCGCTAACAAAAGTGTCATTATTTACTAAACCTTGAAGTTCTTCTGCTGCTTGTAATAATGCCGGATCTTCAAATGAACCGGTTCGGTCAATTGCATTTGTTAATACATCTTCTTCTCCACCTAAACGATTCGCTAAATACATATACCACATAGACCCTGTCCAAGCATCACGATTTCCTAATGCTACAGGATTTACGCCGTTTTCTTTTAATGTATCGATCACTTGGTTAAATTCATCTAGTGTTGTGGGCTCTTCCAATCCATACTCATCAAATATTGCTTTATTATAGTAAATGGAAGAAATATTTAACTCTAAAGGTAACCCATACGCTGTATCATCGATAGAAAAAGCTTCTGTTGTACCTGCAACGAAATCCTCTGATAAATTATCATCTTCTAAAATATCATCTAGTGATGCGAACATATCCCCATCCACAAACGGCTCCATATATCCTGCAGCCCAAGTCATACCTACATCCGGTAATTCGTTCGAAGTAGATTGAACTTTAATTTTCTCTTTATACTGTTCATTACTTAAAACCTCTACTTCTATGTCGATTCCTTCATTTTCAGTTTCAAAATCTTCTATTATCTGATTTACTACTTTATAATGTTGCGCAGAACTTCCTTCCGGCCATAAATGCATGAATTTAACCGTTTTAGAATTTCCTGAAGCATTACCTTCATCTTCTCCTCCAGAACAAGCGACCAGTAACAAACTGCTAAGCAATACAAACACAATAATTGTAAACGCTTTCCTATTTTTCATTACGAACCCCCTATTAGCAATATTCTCATAATTTATGAGTTGTCATTATATTAGCAGAGAAAACTTTGTTTGTCTACTGAGTAAACTAAGTTTTGTAATCGAATCATAACATGCTATACTTATAATAATAGTCACGCATATGGGAGAAGGAGCGAATACATGAAAACAAATCGAACATGGAATCAATATGTGGTTAAGCAAGAGAATAAGTCTTTAGTATTTAATACTATTAGACAAGATACTCCCATTTCAAGAGCAGAAATAGCACAACAAGTAGGACTTAACAAAGGTACTGTTTCTTCATTAGTAAGTGAACTTATTAACGAAGAACTGATTGGTGAGGTTGGACCAGGTGAATCAAGCGGAGGAAGACGACCTGTTATGCTGTTCTTCAATAAGAAAGCAGGTTACTCTATTGGTATCGATCTCGGGGTAAATTATATACTGGGGGTGTTAACTGATTTACAAGGAAATATTTTAAAGCAAAAACAAATTATGTTTGATAACTTAACGTATGAAGAAATTTTAGCCCATTTAAACGAGATTATCCAAAAACTTATTACATCAGCTGCACAAAGTCCGTATGGTGTTATTGGTATCGGCGTTGCAGTACCTGGAATCGTTAATAAAGAAGAAAAAATATTGCTTGCTCCTAACTTAAATTGGCGGAATATTTCTTTAAAAGAAGAGTTACAAAATCAATTTAATATTCCGGTCATCATTGAAAACGAAGCGAACGCGGGCGCTTATGGGGAAGTACAATTTGGAATCGGCAAAGAAAATAAAGAGATAGTTTATGTCAGTGTTGGAGTAGGAATCGGAGTTGGTCTTGTATTAAATAACCAATTGTATAAAGGTAATAATGGATTTTCAGGAGAAATGGGGCATATGACAATTGATGCGCATGGTGCCAAATGCAGTTGTGGAAGTGAAGGCTGTTGGGAACTATACGCTTCTGAAAAAGCATTAATACAATTGGCTAAAAAAAATAATATCCATACATCCGATCCTTATGATTTATTAAGCCATATGATCCAATTAGCAAAGAACAATGATCCCGTTGCACTTGAAGCATTTAATGAAATCAGCAAATATTTAGCTATAGGAATCAATAATATTGTTAATTCATTTAATCCAGAACAAGTCATTATTGGCAATCGAATGTCAGCTGCAAAACAGTGGCTAGAAAAACCCTTGCTTGATTCCATTAATAATAAATCGCTTTGGTTTAGTCAAAAGGATTTAAAAGTGGATTTTTCAAACCTTCACACACATTCGAATGCACTTGGAATGGCAGCATTCTCTGCTGAGAAATTTTTAGAAGTAAATTTTTCTGGTAACGAAGTGATGATTATAAAGTAAAACTTCATCAGTGGAAGTTATTCATACCAGCAGTTGGTTAACGATACTTATCAGGGTGTAACGTCCGTAATCATACAATTTCTTCGGACGATTACTCCCTTATGAAAAAATAAAATGAGGTGAAGATATGTCAACGATTCAAAATCCAATATTAACCGGGTTTAACCCTGATCCGAGCATTTGTCGAGTTGGAGAAGACTATTATATCGCTGTATCTACCTTTGAATGGTTTCCAGGTGTAGGGATCTATCATTCGAAAGACTTAAAAAACTGGAAGTTAGTTTCAAGACCATTAAATCGTCTATCTCAATTAAATATGATGGGTAACCCAAATTCAGGTGGTGTTTGGGCTCCAGCCTTATCTTACAACGACGGCAAGTTTTGGCTTATTTATACAGATGTGAAAGTAACCGAAGGACAATGGAAAGATTGTCATAATTATCTAGTGACTTGCAATTCTATTGATGGGGAATGGTCTGATCCAATCTTTTTAAATAGTTCAGGATTTGATCCATCGTTATTCCATGATGAAGACGGGAAAAAATACTTAGTTAATATGGTTTGGGATTCACGACTAGAAAATCATCCTTTCTACGGGATTGTTTTACAAGAATATGATTCGATTAAGCAAAAATTAGTTGGAGAAAAAGAAATTATTTTTAAAGGTACTGATGTGATGCTTACAGAAGCACCTCATCTTTATAAAATAAACGACTATTATTACCTTCTTACTGCTGAAGGTGGAACTAGATTTGATCATCAAGCTACGATTGCACGATCCAAAAATTTACGAGGACCTTATGAAATACATCCAGTAAGTCCATTTATAAGTTCGCATGCACATCCTAGAAACCCCTTACAAAAGGCTGGTCATGCATCCATTGTACACACACATACCGATGAATGGTTTATGGTGCACCTTACCGGCAGACCACTCCCAAGAGAAAAGCAACCAATTCTAGACCCTAGAGGATACTGTCCTTTAGGAAGAGAAACTGCAATACAACGGCTAGAATGGAAAAATGACTGGCCATATGTAGTTGGTGGAAATCAGCCTTCATGGGAAATAGAAGGTCCATCCATACCAGAATACCCTGTCGAAGCAGACTATCCAATCACTGATCATTTTGATGAGGATGAATTAAGCCTTAATTATCAGACATTACGGATTCCATTAAATGAAAACATAAAAACACTACAAAAGCGTCCAGGTCATTTACGACTCTATGGAAGAGAGTCATTGACATCCAAATTTACCCAAGCTTTTGTTGCTAGAAGATGGCAACATTTTACCTTTACTGCAGAAACAAAAGTCGATTTCCAGCCAACTTCCTTCCATCAAGGTGCAGGATTGGTTAATTACTATAACACTGAAAATTGGTCTGCACTTCAAATCACATGGGATGAAACTAAAGGAAAAGTATTATCCTTAACAACATGCGATAATTTTAAGTTCGACCAACCGTTGCTTCATCACGAAATTGAAATCTCAAACAAGCAAGCATATGTTTATTTAAAAGTAGAAGTTAACTATAATGAATATCAATATTTCTATTCATTAAATGGTAAAGAATGGACTTCCATACCTGTAGTTTTACAATCTTATAAACTATCAGATGATTACGTACAAGGTGGAGGGTTCTTTACTGGAGCATTTGTAGGTATGCAATGCCAAGATACAAGTGGCGAAGGAATCCATGCCGATTTTGATTACTTCTCCTATCTGCCTAAAACATAACAAATTGATAAGGAAATATCATGCATAGAACGCATCGATAATTTACATTCTAAGCAAATTAATAAACAAAATTGTAAACGCTTAAGTAATTGACTCTATTAAGCTTTTATTCAATGTTAATTAGTATTTATTACAATAATAACTAGGAGCGTGGTACAATGAATCGTTTAGAAGATAAGGTTGCCATCATAACTGGGGCTGCATCGGGTATGGGATTAGAAGCTGCACATCTATTTGTAAAAGAAGGAGCAAAAGTCGTTGCCACTGACATTGCTACAGATCAATTAAATGAAGTGACAAAAGAAATAGATGGTGAGATTGTATGTTACGAATTAGATGTGACCTCAGAAGACCAATGGAAAAAAGTAATGGAAGACACAAAGAATAAATTCGGTAAAATAGACATCTTAATTAATAATGCTGGTGTTTCTTTTCATAATACTTTACTAGAAGAAACTTTAGAAGGTTGGAATCGATCAATTAATCTAAATTTAACTTCGGTGTTCTTAGGAATGCAATCCGTTATCCCTTATATGAAAGAAAATGGTGGCGGATCAATTGTCAACTGTGTATCCTTAGCAGCAATTATTGGTAGTGCTGATAATGGAGCTGCTGCTTATGCTGCAGCAAAAGGTGGGGTACGAGCCTTATCCAAACATGCCTCTATTAATTTTGCCGAAGATAAAATTCGTGTTAACTCCATCTACCCAGGAGCTATTTTAACAGGAGCTGCTAAACGTCATGGAGTAACTTCTCATGAAGTATTAGGTAAAGCCTTTGAAGGAACAATTCCATTACCACCATATGCAGGAACTGCAACAGATATAGCTAACGGATATCTCTATCTAGCTTCAGATGAATCAAAATTTGTTACTGGAGAAGAATTAGTTATTGATGGTGGATGGAGTTCGAAATAGTTATTAGAAGTATATTTTGACAACCATAAAAAAGCAAAACATTCACGTCTGTTTTGCTTTTTTGTTTATCGGTTGATTAATTTCAGAAATAGATATATGGCAGGAAATTGACTCAACTTGAGTTACAACCATTCGACAATTTCATTTAAACTTTTTCTTGTCTTAGGTCTGTTCGGTTCTTCCTTACGATATCCAAAAGCCGCCATTACGGAAGGCTTATATCGTCCATTTTCTAATAAACCTTCACTTTCGAGAAAGTTATACACATCCTTATAAACGAACCCTTCTATTGGTGTAGAATCAATGCCAATTTGAGCTGCGGCTGTCATCATATTCGCTAATGCAATATATGTTTGTTTCGATGACCAATCAAATAATGCACGTTCATTCGTTAGCTGCCAAAAGTTCTCTTGAAATTTTTTTAACCCATGTAAGAGCATATCTACAACTTCATCAGGCATTTTCTGAACTGTCTTGAGATGATTAGTCACATATTGTGAATCATATCGAACATCTACTCGAGCAAGTATAATCACAAAATGACTCGCTCCTTTGAGTTTATGCTCCGCTCCTGAAGCAAATTTCATTAATTTCTCTCTAAAATCAGAACTTTGTACGATTAAAAATTTCCAAGGCTCGAAACCGAATGAACTTGGTGATAATCTTCCTGTTTCTAATATAAAATTAAAATCTTCATCCGTAATCTTTTTGCTCTCATCATATTCTTTTGTAGCATGTCTGAATTGGAAAGCATTTAGAATTTCTTGTCTCTTTTTAGTCTTATCAGTCATAGAATACTCCTTTACTCATAGTTTTGAACAAATACTAGTACGTCATAATGTTAGAATCCTCTTTAAAAATCACGAATGCTGTTATATTGATGCTCTATACAGAAACATGCTTTCCACAATAGCCAATGATAAAAAAACTATAACCCATTTGTATTTTCATATACATTGGTTATAGTTTAGTTCTTTCATTGATCTTACAACGATGTGTCTTTTATGGTTTGTTTTTCTTTAAGCATTTCTTCAATCGCAACTGCTACACCATCTTCACGGTTAGTTGAGGTTGTATAACTACATAACGCTTTTATTTCATCTGCTGCATTACCCATTGCAACACCACGACCTGCCATCTGAAGCATACTTGCATCATTCCAATTGTCTCCAATTGACATAACATCTTCCATCGTCCATTGTTTTTGTTGAACATATTGCTCTACAGCTAACCCTTTTTGCGCTTCAGGATGGTTGAATTCTAAGTTAATATCTCCGGAAGAAGTAATCACAACACCTTCTTCAACTCTTAATTTTTCACTTGCATTAGATAATTGCTCTGGTTCTGTAGCAAATACTAATATCTTATAAACTTTAATTTCAGTTGAATCCAGTACTTCATAATAATTATCTATAAATTCTACCGGTTCAAATTGAAAACGACGTTCTGCTTGCTCCCTCACATCCGCTTCCGATATGTCTGGATTGGCAGAAGTCATAATATCAACCATCACTTTAAGAAAATATTCTCTACTACCTGAAAAAATCCCTTTATTTGTGAAGAGTTCGATATACATTCCTTCATGATCACAAACATCCGTAATCTGTTTCGCAACAGTTTTATCTAGCGGAATACTTTGGATAATTTCTTTATCTTTTGTATAGGTTACAGCACCATTTAAACTAATCACTGGACACTTAATTCCAGCTGCTTTAAGAGGAATACTTGCAGCATCATAAGATCTTCCAGTCGCAACGATAAATTCTATTCCATTATTTATAGCTGCTTGTATTGCCTTTTGATTTGCTTCACTAATTGTTCCATCTTCTTGCAGAAGTGTACCATCTAGATCAGATGCAATTAATTTCATATGTTATACCACCTTTTCAAACAGAGTAACTATTCTCTACTATACCCCATTCTACTCAGTGGATTCCAATAATTTCTCTGCCTTTGCAATTTGATGAAGTACGCTATCTTTTGCGGTACCACCTTCAACCGAACGAGCATTTACAACTGCTTCTGGCTTTAGTACCTCAAAAATGTCTGCATCAATGACTTCTGTATACTGCTTAAACTCCTCTAGTGTTAAATCAAGTAAATACTTGTTTTGTTCTATACATTTTAAAACAACTTCCCCAACGACTGCATGTGACTCACGGAATGTCATTCCTTTATTAACAAGATAATCCGCAAGGTCAGTTGCATTGGAATAATCATTGGACACAGCTTTATACATGCTTTCTTTATTTACTTTCATCGATTCTATCATTGGTGCGAATAATTGTAAGGCGCCTTTTAATGTTTCATGTGCATCGAACATTCCTTCTTTGTCTTCTTGCATATCTTTATTGTAGGCAAGCGGAAGACCCTTCAATGTGGTTAACATTCCCATTAAATGCCCATACACTCGTCCTGTTTTCCCTCTAACTAATTCAGCGACATCGGGGTTCTTCTTCTGTGGCATCATACTGCTTCCTGTTGTAAAAGAATCATCTAATTCAACAAAGTTAAACTCAGCACTAGACCACTGAACAAGTTCCTCGCAAAGTCTCGATAAATGAGTGGAAACAAGTGCAGAATTGGATAAAAACTCTACAACAAAATCACGATCGCTAACGGCATCTAGACTATTTTCACAAATCCCATCGAACCCTAGCTCATCAGCAACAAAGTGACGATCAATTGGAAAAGTAGTTCCTGCGAGTGCTCCAGCACCTAAAGGTGATTTATTGACTCGTTTTAGACTATCATGAAAACGTTCAACGTCACGCTGAAACATAAATACATAAGCCATCATGTGATGCGCAAAAAGAACTGGTTGCGCCCGTTGCAGATGCGTATAACCTGGCATAACAGTATCTATATTTGCTTTCGCCTGAGTAATTAATGATTGCTGAACTGCCTTAAGTAGTTCGGATAGCTCGGCAATCGCATCTCTTAAATACAGACGCATATCTAAAGCTACTTGATCGTTCCTGCTACGGCCAGTATGAAGTCTCCCGCCTACTGGCCCCACTTCATCGATTAGTAGTTTTTCAACATTCATATGAATATCTTCATGTTCGTTGGAAAGTTCCGCTTCTCCTGCTTCAATTTTAGATAAAACTTTTTTCAAACCTTCTGTAATCGTATCTGCATCAGTAGCAGGGATAATCTCACATTTTTTCAACATAGCCACATGAGCAAGACTTCCCTGTACATCGTATGCAGCAAGCTTTTTATCAAATTGAATGGATGACGCATATTCATCTACCAATTCGTTGGTAGGTTTTGTAAATCTTCCACCCCATAGTTTCATGGTTTCACAGCTTCCTTTACTTCCAAGTCTACTTTTTCAATCGATTTTTGACCTTGAGGTCCATTTACAGAGGAGTGAACCTGTGTAGGTAATCCCCATAATTTGATAAATCCTAAAGCAGCATCATGATCAAAAGCATCAGCTTTGTTGTAGGTCGCTAGATCAAAGTCATAAAGAGAGTTTTTAGACTCTCTTCCAATTACTTGTGCATGGCCTTTATATAATTTCACCTTTACCGTACCGGATACATGCTCCTGTGTCTTCTCAATAAACGATTGAAGAGCCTCTGTTAATGGTGAATACCATAAACCATAATAAACGGTTTGTGCTAATTTCTGCTCGATTGTCGGTTTAAATTCCGCTACTTCTCTTGGTAATGTTAATGCTTCTAATTCTTGATGTGCAGCAATTAACGTCGATGCTGCAGGTGCTTCATAAATCTCTCTTGATTTAATTCCTACTAAACGGTTCTCCACATGGTCTATTCTGCCAACACCATGTTTACCAGCAATCGAATTTAATTCTAGAATTAGTTCATCTAATGGCATTTCTTTTCCATCAATAGAGACTGGCTTGCCTTTTTCAAATGTAATTTGGATAACTTCTGGATCTTCCGGTGCATCTATTGGATCCGTAGTTAGATCAAAAGCATCTTTAGGTGCTTCCGCCCATGGATCTTCTAAGATGCCACATTCATTACTTCTCCCCCATAGATTCTGATCAATACTATAAGGGCTATCCAAATTAATTGGAATTGGAATCCCATGTGACTTCGCATACTCAATCTCTTCTTCTCTAGACATTGCCCATTCACGTACCGGTGCAACAATTTTAAGGTCAGGGTTTAATGCAGTAAACGATACATCAAAACGTACTTGGTCATTTCCTTTTCCAGTGCAACCATGTGCAACGGCTACCGCTCCTTCTTCTTCTGCAATATCTACTAAAATCTTAGAAATAAGCGGTCTAGATAAAGCTGAAATTAAAGGATACTTTCCTTCATATAATAGATTTGCTTGTAATGCTGGTAAAACATATTCTTCCGCAAACAAGTTTTTCGCATCAATTACATAGGATTTAATAGCTCCTACGTCCAATGCTTTCTTCTTCACAAAATCTAAATCTTTACCTTCTCCTACATCTAATGCAACTGCAATCACATCATAATTATATTTATCCTGTAACCATTTAACTGCAACAGAGGTATCTAATCCCCCAGAATATGCTAATACAATCTTTTCTTTTGCCATTTTGTATTCCCCTCTCCGAAATGTCCTGTTAATGAATTATTATGCATTAATATGCATAATAATTCAAGAGGTTCATAAAAAGTTTATTTTTTCTGATTATTATCTTTAAAAAGGCTCATCAATTATTAACCTTGTAAAATGCCTTGTTATTTACAAATGGAATGGAGACAATCTCTTTTTAATTAATATAATCAAGAATTATCACTTTGATTAAGCACATGCCGGAATGCATCATCTGACATAAAAAATGGCTGCCCTTATTGGACAGCCATCTTTATTAGCATATGATTTATATTATATCTTTCCTACAGCATCTTTAATGGAAGTTTCGCCTGTTATTAGATCAAAACCTTTATGGAACGTATTTTTCGCATCTAGTACTTCTACAACTGTCGACGCTACATCTTCACGAGGGATAGAGCCTCTTTCAAGATTTTCACTAGCTTCAATCTTGCCAATAGCAGGATCGTTTAACAATCCACCTGGTCGAATGATTGTATAATCAAGGCTGCTTTCCGTTAATTTTTCATCTGCAAAATGCTTCGCCACCATATAATGCTTAATTGGATTGTCTGCCCAGCTATCACGGTTATGAGCTTGGAAAGCACTAATCATAACAAAACGTTTTACACCTGTTTTTTCAGCCGCTTCTACAGATTTGACAGCACCATCTAAATCAATGAGTAGTGTTTTATCCGCGCCTGTGCTACCACCTGAACCAGCCGTAAATACGACTGCATCGGCTCCTTTCATTGCATTAGCAATATCATCTACACTATCCTCTAAGTTTGCTAAAACTGCATTAATACCCCGTTGTTTTAACTCTTCTAGTTGTTCTTCCTTACGAACCATTGCAGTAACTTCATGATCCTTATTTTCTTGTAATTGATTCACAAGATGTGTTCCAATTTGTCCGTTTGCTCCAATTACTAGTACATTCATTTATAACAACTCCTTCTTGTTAAACTAAATTCATCTTCTAATCTATGTTGTTCCCATTATTAATTTATTTCAAACAAAACAGTTTAAAAAATTAAAGACACCAATAACGGAGCAAGCATCGATACAATTACCGCGCTAACCACCATGGCCACTGTCCCTAATGTACCTTCTAACTCGTCCATTTCTAATGAATGCGCTGAACCAATTGCATGAGATGCACTGCCTATACCCACTCCCCTTCCTACAACATGTTCTATATGCATTGTTTTAAAAAGGAAACTCCTCATGAATACACCACTTATTCCAGCCATAATCACAAAAACAGCTGTTAAGGACACTTCTCCACCAATAATATTTGTTACCTCGATAGCAATGGGTGTTGTGACCGATTTTGGAACAAGCGAGTAAATGATTGTTTCATCTACTTGTAACAACTTCGCTAACATAATTCCAGAGAGAATTCCAATAAATGCCCCTGCGATTGTGCCCATGAATATTGGATATAACCATTTTAACAGCAGTAGTCGTCGTATATAGAGCGGGTAAGCCAATGCGACTACCGCTGGTCCTAACAGATAGTGAACCCACTCTCCACCAAGCATATATGTCTCATACGGGATTTTACTTATAAGTAAGAAAAGAATGATGGCAACCGAACTTACTAATACGGGTAAAGTCAGTGGATGATTCCATTTCTGATTTAATTTTCGTGACAAAATATAAATTGACAATGTGCCAATGATAAACGTAATCGTCAATAGTAAGTTAATCATGGTTTCATTCCTTCTTCCTAACTAGCCACTGGCTAACATGTCCAGATATTACGATTACTAACGCAGTACTAACAATGATAATAACAATTAACAGTAAGCCACTACCTGCAAAAAGATGGAGAAAAGAAATAATGCCTACTGTTGCAGGTATGAAAAAAAACGGTAAGTATTTTACTAAGAGTAATGCTCCTTCGTCTACCCATGACGGTTTTACTAACCCTGTACTTAATAAAACAAATAATAAAATCATTCCAATAACACTACCTGGTAGGGTTAAGTTCAAAAAATCATGAATCCATGTTCCAATTTGATATAAAATAATAAGTAATAACGTATGTATAATTACTTTTCCAACGTGAATCACCGTTCCATCACTTTTCCTTTCCTTAACCATTACAATCATGACTTAAAACAAATGGTGAGCCTCTATAGTTAATGTATGAGGTCTCACCTTGTTGTTTTTAAGTTGAAACTTATTCCTTGAACTAGCTTACCCTTTTTTACTTAGTTGAAATACAATGAAGTTCGGACAATTTAAATCGTCTCTAAACTCTGGATGTAACAACAAGTCTTCAGGAGAAGCTTTCGGTTCAATAATATCATTCAAAGTAAATCCCGCATTTCGTAATGTTTTTATATAACTCATCAAGGTACGGTGATAATAAACTACTTTCTCATCCGAATTAGCTGGAAAGTTTTGATCATACACTCCTTCATAGAAATAACGATCTACTTTCCAATATAACTTGTTTCCTTTCGAATCCTTTACCCACCCACTATTCGGTGTAATAAAGCATGGATGTAAAATGGAGAACACAAAGGTCCCGTCCCTTTTCAGTAATCGATACATTTCTTTTATCGCCAAGTCGTAACACTCTAAATCTTGAATGACCATATTAGATACAATCTTATCAAAAGATTGGGACGGAAGGAAATGCATATTTTCTATATTTCCATATTCATATTTAATTGAATCATCTGCTGTCCTTTCTTTTGCTAGTTCTAACATACGTTTAGAATAATCTACTGCCGTTACGATAGCTCCTTGTCGAGCTAACATTCTACTTAAGTAACCTTCTCCGCACCCAGCATCTAATACTACTTTTCCACTAACCTCACCTAATAATTCAAATATAGCAGGGTTAAGCAGTACTTTTCTGTTCACTCCGCCATCCTCGTCATAATTAGAGATAAAACTATCCGCTGCTTTATTCCACCTCTTTATTGCTTCCTCTGTAGACATCTTCATTCCTTCTCCTCCTTATTGATAAAGAGGAGTAACGTTACTCCATTTACTTGTGCACATCTATTATTTTCCCATAATTAAAAATTAATTGTAGACTTATATTTTAATTTTTTATATCATGTAGATAGAGGCATACCTATTTTAAGGTCTGCTTTTTTATTTACTTCTTCCAAGATGAATTACTTTTCATAAATGCGATATTTTGTATGAAACTTGGCAATCATGAAATTAACCAAACAAAAAAGTTGCTGAGATGATTTCTCAACAACTAAATAATAGGGAGATTATATTTTAACCAAATCGACCGGAGATATAATCCTCGGTTCTTTGATCTGAAGGTTTCGTAAAGATACGATCTGTATCATCAAATTCTACAACTTCTCCGTTTAAAAAGAACGCTGTTTTATCAGATATTCGTGCAGCTTGCTGCATATTATGGGTTACAATTATAATGGAATAATCTTTTTTCAATTCCTGCACAAGTTCTTCAATACGAAGTGTAGACTTTGGATCTAGTGCGGATGTTGGCTCATCCATTAAAATCACATTTGGTTCAATTGCTAAACAGCGAGCGATACACAAACGTTGCTGTTGTCCACCTGACAGCCCATACGCATTCTCATTCAGACGATCTTTTACTTCATCCCAAATGGATGCTCCACGTAAACTCTTCTCTACTATCTCATCAAGTACTTTTTTATTTTTAATACCATGAATCTTTGGACCATATGCTACATTTTCATATATAGACTTTGGAAAAGGGTTCGGCTTCTGGAAGACCATACCTACATGTGTACGTAGGTCCTCTACTTTAAATGAACGATCTAAAATATTCTTCCCTTTATAGGTGATGGTTCCGGTTGTTTTTACCGTTGGCACTAATTCCACCATTCGATTCAACGTCTTTATATACGTTGATTTTCCACAACCAGATGGACCAATAATCGCTGTTACTTCTTTTTCATTTATAGCTAAGTTAATATCTTTTAACGCATGTGTTTCACCATACCATAAGTTAAGATCTTTTGTATCATATACTTTATTTTTATTACTTACAGGTTTTGTTTTCTCATTATTAATTTCTACTTGTACCTTCTTGTCCGCTGTTAATAAACTCATATCTTTTCCTTCCTTTCACTAACTTTTAATATCGCTGTTGAAATTTATTTCGGATAATAATAGCAATCGAGTTTAATAGGAACAGTAAAACTAGCAATACAATAATAGTTGCTGCTGCTAGATAGGCATACTCCGCGATCAATGAAGAATCTAACGTCCAATAATAAATTTGCATTGGCAAGGCAGTAAACGTATCAAATAGTCCACCAGGGAATGGAATAAGCAATGCCGGTATTCCTAGCACTGTAAGTGGTGCTGTTTCCCCGATTGCTCTAGATAAGGCTAGAATCGATCCGGTTAATATCCCAGGTAGTGCAGCTGGTAACACTATTTTTTTCACCGTTTGCCATTTGGTTGCTCCCATACCATACGATGCTTCACTAAGGTGACCAGGGACCGCTCGAATTGCTTCTTGTGACGCCACAATAACAATTGGTAATACTAATAGTGATAGAGTTAATCCTCCAGCTAAGATGACATTCCCAAATTCTAAAGCTCGAACAAATAAGGTTAAACCGAGTAAACCATAGACTATCGATGGTACACCTGCAAGGTTAGAAATATTTGTTGCTATAAACGATTGGAACTTACCTTTTTTGGCATATAACTCCAAATATATTGCTGTTCCTACGCCAATTAGCATCGTTACCGGGATTACAATCAGCATTAACCAAGCTGTTCCTAATATTGCTCCCATAATACCTGCTCTCTCAGGTGCAGTAGAAAGGTGACCTGTTAAGAAATCCCAGTTAATATAGGTGACTCCTTGTGTCAGTACTCGAATAATTAAAACTGCCAATACTACTAATCCGAACATCGTTGCTGCTAAAAACAGATATTTTGACAGATTATTTTTTCGGATACGAGATGACATCCGTTTCTGTACTTGCTCTATATCCACATACTTTGTGCTCATCTAGTATTCCTCCCTAAACTTACGGGAAATATATCTTGCTAGTAAGTTCATGATTAAAGTGAAAACAAATAGTGTTAGTGCTACTGCATATAAACTGTAATAGATTGTAGACCCTGCTGGAGCTTCCCCACCAGAGACTTCAACGATATACGCAGTCATCGTTTGCATCGATTGCGTAATATCGAAGGTAAAGTTTTTCGAACTTCCGCTTGCAATTGTTACAATCATTGTTTCTCCAATTGCACGGGATATACCTAATACAAATGAAGATATAATACCCGATAATGCAGCTGGAATAACGACTTTAAAAGTTGTTTCTAATCTTGTTGCACCTAACGCTAATGCCCCTTCACGCATTGAATTCGGTACAGAAGACATTGCATCTTCTGATAAAGAAGCAATCATCGGAATAATCATTACTCCCATCACGATACCAGGACTTAATATATTGGTAGCTTCTACGGAAGGAAAAATCATCCGGATCAAAGGTGTTACGAATGTAAATGCAAAGAAACCATAAACAATCGTTGGAATTCCTGCTAATATTTCTAATAAAGGTTTTACTGTACGACGTACTTTATCTGATGCAAATTCACTTAGGTAAACAGCTGACATTAAACCTACTGGCCCTGCAACGAACATTGCAATAATCGAAGATATTATAGTACCGGTTAATAATGGGAGGACGCCAAATTCCGGATTTTGACTTAGTGGTTTTAATACTGTACCTGTGAAAAATTCAATAATTGGTACTCGTTGAAAAAACTCTATTGATTCAGCTAATAACGTATATATAATACCTGCTGTTGTTAGAATAGATATGGATGCAATTAATACCAGAAATATCGGTACTAGTTTCTCTGTGATTTGAGAAACACTCTTTTTTTGCTTATTTGCCTCAATCATCTCTCTAACAGAAACAGTGTTTTTATTTTCGCTGCTTGCTGCCATTCTTAAAGCACTCCTTCTTCGCGCTTACACTTACAACAAGATGAGAACCAACAATATTATCGGTCCTCACCTCGACAAGAATATTCGACTAATTTATTTTAATGCTTCTAGTTCTTCTACAAGACCTTGGGCCTCTTCTTCAGGAATCGGTGCAAAACCTGTTTCTCCTGCAAATGTATTCACGTTATTCATAATATAAATCGCGTAGTCGAGGACTTGAGGTTTTTCTTCTGCGTTACCTACATTAAGATACGTAAATACTGGACGTGTGTAGTCTGCATAAGCTCCATCTTCAGCTATAGTGTCTAATGACGGTTCAACTGGGCCATCCCCAAAGTCAATATTCACTGCTTGAATCGTATCTTGGTTACTATTGTAATAACCAAATCCAAAGAATCCAATTGCATTTTCATCTTGGGAAATTAAAGTTACAAGTGTGGAATAATCTTGTTGTAGATCAATTCCATCTACTAAATCTTGTTCTTCTAGAATATTTTCATAAAAGAACTCATACGTTCCGTGATTCTCATTTGGCCCATAAGGTTGAATTGCTTCGTCCGGCCATGAGGAATCGATATCCGACCAATTTGTATATTCACCGGTAAAGATTCCTGCTACTTGTTCTGGTGTTAATTCGGTTGCCCAATCATTATCTGGATGGGTAACAATGGTTAATCCATCAAGTGCAACCTTTAATTCTTTCACATCAATGCCTAGTTCATCAGCTTTTGCTTGTTCTTCTTCTTTTATTTCACGAGAAGCATCATTAAAGTCTGTCCCATTTTCGGCTAAGAATTTCTCAAAGCCAGCACTTGTTCCAGCACGACTAACTTCTACTGATACTCCTGGTTGTTCATTAATCATATACTCTTCTGCGAGACGAGCCATTAGTGGATAAACCGTGCCTGATCCATCAATTGCAACGCTACCTTCTAATTCTTCGGAATTACCAGTGGATTCTGATTCATTATCTGATTCACCACTTGCATCGTCAGATCCACATGCTGCTAATAGTACAAACAACATTGGTATAAATAATACAAAAGCAAACTTCTTGAAATTCATTTTTAGGTCCTCCCCCTAATTTATGTTTGTATATTTATAGGCTCATTTCCTGCCCTCACTTGTAAGTATAGGAGGCTAATATTAAGTTAGTTTGTGTTAAGTGTTAAGTATTTGTAAATTTATAGTACAATGAACTCATGAATTAGTTAATAACGTTAAAAAACTGCCCCTCAAGTCATGTGAGACTTGTATGAGACAGTTTTTTCCATTTATTCTTATTCAGATTGTAATTTTGATTGTAATTCCATTTGTCCATCAGTTATCTGATACACCTTGTCACAGTCATCTATTAATCTGGTGTCATGTGTAACAACAATAGTAGTAGTATGTTTTTCTTTCGTAACCTCTTTTAGCATACGCATTACTTCAAATGCCCGATCTGAATCTAACGAGGCAGTTGGTTCATCAGCAAGAATAATACTAGGATTTGTGTATAGTGCTTTTGCGATTGCAACTCTTTGACGTTCCCCTCCAGATAGATCTCTTGGAAAGTTTTTTAGTAAATGTTCAATTCCTAAAGACGTATATAATTGCTCTAGCTCTTCTCCCTTTAAATTATTCTTTTTCACTTTATCTAACAATTGCATTTGTTGTTTTATATTTAAAAATGGAACAAGATTCGAAGCCTGTAGTACGAATCCTACTTCTTTCAAGCGAACTTTTGAACGTTTTTTCTCATTAAGTTCAGTTATTGGTGTTCCATTAATATATACATCACCATTAGATGGAGTTTGTAAACCACCTGCTATAGTTAAAAAAGTACTCTTCCCAGATCCAGATGGACCAATTACTGCAATGAGTTCTCCTGCTTTTGCTTCAAAATTCGTTTGCTTCATGGCTTCCACTTTTGTATGTCCGGATCCAAAGACTTTTTCTACATTTTTTAGTTGTAAAATTGTCATCGTTACTTACCCTCCAATCGCTTTCAGTGGATCAATTTTCACTATTGTTTGCACCGATATAAATGCTCCAATAACTGAAACTAGAATGAGAACAACGGCATAGACAAACATATCAAGATAATTAAACGAAACTGGTACTTCTGGTGGCAAGAAATAACCTGTAAGAATGGTAAATACTAGACCAATGATTACCCCCGCTAACGACAGGAGAAATGTTTGTGCAATCACAGATTTTGCTAAATAACGAGAAGAAATACCCTGTGCTTTCATCACGCCAAAGATGCTTACTTTTTGAATGGTCAATACATATAAGAATATAGCTAGAATAACAGCAGATATAACAAATAAGAAATAAATCATGAAAGATAGGGTTAAGTTTTGCTCCGTATAACCAGGAAGATTTTCGATAAATGTTTGGGTATCAACTACCTGTAGTTCTTCATCTACAGCTACTTCATTCAAGTTATTCGAACGGACCACAAATGCATTTACTTGTTCGCTTCCCTGCTCGACTGCTTCTCCATATTGCAACGTTTGTAATGTCTCAAAATCTGTATACAAAACAGGAGCTGCATTAAATCGAGCACTGTCAGTAAAGCCCACAATGGTTAACGTTTCATCAATTGAAGAAAGCGATAATTCATCTCCTACCGCAAACCCTTCTTGTTTAAGGGATTCATCTGCAATCACTTCACCTTCATCAGCAAACTCTTCTCCCTCTGTCACATTTGGCATAATAAACTCGTCTTTATGTATTCCAAATATGAATGTATTGGCTTTATTATCTCCATTGCTTGCAATCGCACTTTGTTGTCCTAATTCAGCATATTCCTCTGAACCATCTCCTTGGTAATCATCCGCTTGCATGACGGATTGTTGTAATCGCAAATCAGATTCTTCCGTAAGAATAATACCGTCTGCTTCCCATTTATCGACTGCTTCTTTATTTAAATCCTCTAATCCATTGGCCAGACCAGATAAAAAGAACACAAGATAAGAAACAAGCATTAATACTCCGATAACAAGAGTAAATCGAAGTTTATTATTTTTAATTTCGTTCCATGCTAAAAACATCTACGTACCTCATTCCTATTCTTTTTAGTAACATAATATAGTTTAATCCTTTCCTTTTATTTATGCTAATTAAACATTTCTTAGTATACTTATTCGTCATGTTAACGATAGTACCATCCCTCAATTGTACTGCAAACCAAAAAAAACCGAACTACAATTTTCAAATGATATGATTGTAGTCCGGCTCATCCCTTTTTGTTATTTATATTTTATCTGTACCTTTAAATTTAATTTACACCTTTCATAAACACATGGATTTTCTTAGACATTAGATATAATAATACTCCTAGAAGTATAGCAATACCTCCAATTACACCAAAATACACAACTTCTGTTTCTGGAGTATACAGTTTTACAATTTGCGCATTAATTGCTTGTGCAGATGCATTGGATAAGAACCATAAACTCATTGTCTGAGCTGAGAAAGCATTCGGCGCAAGTTTTGTTGTCGCTGATAATCCAACTGGTGATAAGCATAGCTCACCAATAACTACTAAGAAGAAACTTAAAACTAACCACATCGGATTAACTAAACTATCAGTTCCATTCATTGTCGCTGGGAAAAGCAACACTAAGAAAGATAAACCTGCAAATAGTAGTCCAACTGAGAATTTCTTCGGTGTTGAAGGTTGTCTTTCACCTAGCTTCACCCAAAGTCCCGCAAACATTGGTGCCAGAACAACAATAAATAATGGATTTAGCGATTGGAACCAAGAAGATTGTAATTGAATTCCTAAAAAGTTCAAGTCAGTTCTCTTATCAGCGTATTCTGCTAAAATAATCGAACCTTGTTCTTGTATTGCCCAAAACATTATTGCCGCAATAAACAACGGGATATATGCAATTAAACGTGATTTTTCATCTGCATCCGTTTTTGGACTACGATACATAACAATAAAGTAAATTGTAGGAATTAATACACCTAGAATACTAACTACATACGTGAATCCATTAATCGTTAAAATTCCTGTTGGTATAGTTATTAATCCTAAAATAGCAATTACCAATGCACCTAACCCAATTCGTGAGAATACTTTTTTCTTCTCATCTCTTTTAAGTGGATTCGGTACATACGTTCCAGCAAGTCCTAAATATTTTCTTTTCGTAACTATAAACACAATTAAGCCAATTAACATACCAATTGCAGCTATACTAAAACCTAAATGATAATTATATTCTTGACCTAAAGTACCAACGACTAACGGCGCAATTAAAGCTCCCATATTGATACCCATATAGAAAATACTGAAACCAGAATCGCGTCTCACGTCTGTGGGGCTATATAGTTCTCCAACAACACTTGATACAACTGGTTTTAATAATCCAGTACCCACAATTATTAAGAACATAGAAATAAATAATCCTGTAACTCCAGCTGGTAGTGCTAAAACAATATGACCAGCCATAATAAGTACACCGCCATAAAATACGGTTTGTTGATTACCTAGTAATCGGTCAGCGATCCAACCACCAATAATTCCTGACATATATACTAATGAACCATAAATAGCCATTATCGATTTCGCTGTGGCATCATCCATTCCTAAGCCGCCACTAGAAACCTCGGTATACATATAATAAAGTAATAGTGCACGCATTCCATAATAAGAAAAACGTTCCCAAAATTCAGTGAAAAATAGTGTAAAGAGTCCTTTTGGATGTCCAAAGAATCCTTTCTGGGGAACACTTTTTACTATTTCTTCTTTGCTGTACTGTGACATTTTCCTAATCTCCTTTTACATACTTCTGAATTGACTGACAATTAACTTTTTTACAATAGAAAAATAGTACACCTATCAAATTAAGTCGTCAACCGCTTTAGAAGTATGCAAAATTTACTAAAATAACAAAAATATTTTACTCTTTATCCATTTTCTATTTAGTTAAAATAGAATAAAATCCCATCTAATAAGGTTGTGTTCGTTTTCATTCAATAAAAAGACAGGTGACTTAAAAATCACACTGCCTCTTTTAACTGTAAAAATTTACATGTTATTGTTTTCTACTTTTATACTCATTTGGAGTGCCCCTTTGATCTTCACTATGATTTTTAAAAGGGCTTTTTCTTCCGTTACGCTTTTCTCCAGAACTAGAATTCTCCTTGAATTGATTATTATTGTTATGTTTTTCAGACATTTTAATCTTCCTCCTTTATATCCTCAAATCTATTTTCTTCTAGCGAACAGTATTTATGCATTTATTGACTTGCCAATAAATGCAATATATAATTTACATAAGGAATATATGTATTGCATTATAAGGAGAATGATATGGTCAATCGTGTGAAATTAACTCGAATAGAAAAAGGTATAACGCAACAACAATTAGCAGCCCGAACAGGTATAACAAGGCAAACAATTGGATTAATAGAAAAAGGGCAATACAACCCGACTCTACAACTATGTATTAAAATAGCAAAAAATCTAGATGTAACGTTAAATGATCTATTTTGGGAGGAGAATAACTCATGAATTCGTGGTTAAATGTATTTCTGCCTACAGATGAATACAAAAAACAAAGAGTACTATATTTCTTAGCTGAAGGTGGTAGTGTATTAGCTTTGTATTTAATACTTATGCTGATTTTTATGGAGTTCGTTACAATAATAGAGTGGAATTCTTTATTAATTTTATGGATTGGTTTAATCATCTTCTTTTTTTATGTATTTGCAAGATATACTTTATCGGGTATTGAATACACGGATATTATGACAGCTTCTCAGCTTAACAAATCCAAAAGAGGACTTCGTAAAAAAAGCATATTTTTTGGAACTTTTATGATTATAGGCCTCTACATAACTCATCTTATTGGATTACAAAATGGAGATTGGTACGACCCCCTCGGAGTCGGAATATTAGCAGGATTTTTTATGTACATATTTGAATTAACTTCACTTAAACGATCTTATCGAAAGAATAAAGACCTTATCGACTAATCTATATACATAAGAAGCAGATTCTTTATGCAATTAATAATTGCAAGGGAATGATTTTGTCTCATGGTCTTCAGTAATTTCTTTCTTATTCTATAAAGGTACAAATGTAAATTGATAATATTTTATATCTTTCCTTCTTTTTTAGTATGTCCGTCGATTATAGGAATGATAAATGTGGATACACTGGAGTGGATTTATACGACACTCATGTTGTTTGTCCACGCTCTTCTATTTATCATCCATATACTATAATCGAGAGGAGGAAAAGAACTAATGAAACTATACCTTGATCCCGGACATGGTGGTAGTGATCCTGGAGCTACAGGTAATGGACTACAAGAAAAAACGATCAATCTAGATATCGCTATACGAATACGAAATTTATTACTCTCTAATTACAACAATGTATCTGTAAAAATGAGCAGGACAACAGATAGTACAAAAAGCTTAGCTCAACGAACAACCGAGGCGAACAATTGGAATGCAGACTATTTTCTTTCTATTCATTGTAACTCCTTTAATGGTTCAGCTGATGGCTACGAGGACTTTATCCACAATAGTCTATCGGATCAATCGATCACTGCTAGATATCAAACCATTATTCATGAAGAGGTAAGTAAAGTTAATCAACTGCGAAACCGCGGTAAAAAGAAAGCAAATTTCCATGTACTACGCGAATCCTATATGCCTGCGCTTCTCACAGAGAACGGTTTTATTGACCATAGCGGCGATGCAGCAAAATTACGTGATTCTTCATGGCGACAACGTGTCGCACAAGGTCATGTCAATGGATTGGCTCTAGCTTTCCAACTTCAACCTAAGAATAATACGCCTGATCCTTCTCCTAACTTTTATAAAGTAATTGCCGGATCATTCAGACAACGAGATAACGCAGAAGAACGTGTAGATCTTCTATCGGCCGAAGATATGGAAGCAATTATTGTACCAGTAACTATATCTGGACAACAGTGGTATCGTGTTCAATCCGGTGCATTTCGTGATCGCGACAATGCTAATACTAGAATAAATCAATTACAAGAACTAGGAATTGAGGCATTCATCATCAACGAGTAAAAAAACAACTGGAGCACTATTGAATAACTACTTCATACTTCACTATCTTACCTCCAAATGTAGATAGTATTAGTAGATATTCTATTAGTCGCTTTCCAGTTGTTTTTTTATTTTATAGATGGAGTTCTTTTGGTGACTCTCCTTTTTTATTCATAACTCGAATCGCAGTTGGTTCCACTTTTAATAAAATATAAGAAGGATCATCTGGACCGGAGAAATAAGTCTTCATATCTTCATTCCATAATTGCTTTTTTAATTCTGGGCTGGTTTCAAAAGAAACTTTTCCCTGATATTCCACATACTCATCCCCAAACCCTTCCCCTTCATAACCAATCAATATATGTGTCCAAGGGTTTGATTCAATTTCATCTACCTTATCTGTTTCTTTATCTGTCGCTGTATATAGAGTTAATTCACGATGGAAGTATAGCATATAACGAGAATGTGGTTTATCATTCTTCACCGTAGCCATTGTACCGATCGGACTTTCACTTAAGATTTGATCTACTTTTTTCCTTATTGATTCTTGACTCAACATAAACACTCCTTATACCAATTATATGTAATAGTATGCCTACAAAAACAAATTTTCATGAATTATTTTCGTTTCTAACTATAAATATTTGTTTATAAAAAAGGATATTCTCTTCTTCTCTAGAAAAGATAAAGGTAAGTAGTTTTTGTATAGAGGAGTGTTCATTATGGTATTGTATCGTCTTCCCATATTAATTCTCACAACAAGTATTGTTTATATATTTATTTCTCCATCAGAACCATTTGTCTTCAGCTTATTTTTTAAAGTAATACCAATGATTCTAATCATTATTTATGCTACAGAGCAAATGCCGCCCGAAAAAAACGCGACGCATTGGTTTATTCTTATTGGCTTATGCTTTTGTATTATTGGTGATGCTACTCTACATTGGTTTATCATTGGTTTAACAGCATTTTTACTTGGTCATGTAAGTTATACGTTAGGTTTTATTAAACAAAGGAATTATTCTTTGAAAAAAGGTATAGCTATTATCCCGATTACCGCATTTGCAATTTGGATGGGTATACAACTCCTAACTTCGCTTCAAGAAAGCGGGCAACAGCATCTTATTATCCCAGTTATTGCCTATATCACTATAATAAGTACCATGGCATTTACAGCGATTTTGACAGGAAATCGTTGGGCAATTATAGGCAGTATACTATTTCTGATATCAGACTCTATTCTTTCTTGGAATATGTTTATCTCTTCTTTTTCAATTGCAGGGGATTTAGTAATGCTTACATACTATAGTGCGCAATTTTTAATTGCCCACAGTTTATTCACAATCGTACCGGGAACGGGCAATACTAAACCAATCATTTGGTAAGTATTACTGAAGACAAAGGTTCTAACGCCTATATAAAACGTAGCAAGTGGGAAAGTCTTATTTATCTAAGGACGATTTCGTAAAGTTGCCTAGGAGGCGCTTGCGAGGAAAGTGGCTGATTCAGGTATTTAAGTATCTGTAGCACACAAATTTATATTTCCAATCCACTAGAAAACCCCGAGCATTCATGCCCGGGGTCTATAATTCCATTCCCTAACAAAACTGATCATTCTTATTCGGATTCATCATACCAAATAATGGCCGCAGGAATAATGCCACACCGGTTCCTAACAATGCCATGATTGCCCATACCCAGCCATGAAGACTGAATGAGGAGATTCCACCGAAATAAGCTCCAATGTTACAACCAAATGCTAGACGAGCTCCATAGCCCATTAGTAATCCACCAAAGATAGCAGCTCCTGCTACCCCTGGTTTAATTTTACGAGGCTTAAAATTACCTTGCGCAGTTACTGCAATAAATGCTCCTAAAATAATTCCAAAGTTCATTACACTTGTAGAATCCATCAATACGGATTGAGAAAGTGCGTTTGCTGCATCCCCTGAAAAATAACCCCAAGATGACACATCAATACCAACCGCTTGTAAGGTTTTACCTCCCCATAAAGCAAATGCAGAAGTAATTCCCCAAGGTGTTCCGCGCACAAGTAGGACAAGTGCGTTTAATGCCGCTAAAATTACACCAGCGATAAATAGTGGCCATGCTCCACGGAAGACAAGCTTCCAACCTTTACCTTTTGCTAAAGGCTTCATTGCTGGTGGATTTTTACGTTTCGCTACGATTAGCGTAATCCAATAAATCAAACCAAACAATAGAAGTTGGACTACCCAACCTCCAAAAAATCCTAATCCTGTCGATTCAGCAAGTGAAATCGGTGGTAAGGATGGAGTTTCTGTCCAAAAAGGTAAATGGTATGCACCGAGGGTAGAACCGATAATGAAAGCAGTTAGTGTAAGAATCATTGAAGATGCTCCACCACCAAGGTTATACAATGTGCCTGATGCACAACCGTTACCTAATTGCATACCAATTCCAAATAAAAATGCTCCGACAAGTACACTCACCCCTACTGGTGAAACATACCCTTGTGGCTCTACACCTGTAAAACTAAAACCATTACTTAAAATAATTGCAAATAATGTTGTTGAAACTACAAACATCAGAAGATGCGCTTGAATACCTTGAACATTACCAACAGATGCCAGTCTTCTAAATGCTGAAGTAAAGCCAAAACGAGCATAAAGTAATGTTGCACCTAACGCTAACCCTAAAATAAATAATACGCCTTGTACCCAGTCAGCAGTTATTACTATTGCTGATAATAGAATAATAGATACGATAATCCCTAATATAAGAAGGGGCTTTTGCATAGGATTTAGGTCCGCTAAAACTGTTGTCTGTTTTTGCGTAAAACTTTTTTGTGTTACGGATTGCTCCATCGAAAACCCTCTTTTCCAATTAATTTACTAAGGATTAAGGATACACGATTTATTTTGAAATGTAAATAGCTTTGCTTGGCCTAATTTCATCACGTTTAGATTAAAAAATTTTTAAATCAATCAATTTCATAATTAATATATCTGGTGTTTGAATGAAACTTAGCAATTATGAAATTGACTCACATACAAAAAGCAAATGAAATATACACCTCTAGAGGGCTATTATTTCACTTGCTCAGTAACATCTTTTATATATTTTAAAATTCATGACCTGCTATCGTATTTACAATACTATCTTCAATACTCCTTATTGTAGCGCTTGAACCAAGAAAGTTATTAATAAGTATAGAGAAAATAACTTCCTCCCCATCAGCCGTTGTTACATATCCCGATAATGTAGATACTCCTGTAATCGATCCCGTTTTTGCAATTGCATTTTCTGTTGCATGGCTATCTGTCATTCGATTTCGGAGTGTGCCACCAATCATTCTTTCTGGATGTCCAGCTACCGGTAATGCTGTTTGAAAAGAAGTAAACCAATCTTTATCTTGAATAACATACAGAAGTTCCGATAGTTCTACTGCAGGAATCAAATTCTTATGCGACATTCCTGAACCATCTCGTAAAAGAATAGTATCCATGTTCAACCCCAGTTCAACAAGAACATCCTCCATTACTGCTAACCCTTCATCCCAACTGCCTTCGTCCCCAATCATTTTTCCCATTTCTTTTACAAGTGTTTCCCCATGTCCATTATTACTTAACTTCATAAAGGGAACTAGCAGTTCTTTTAACGGCATGGATTCTTTAGCGACAAGAACTTTAGCAGAAGCAGGAGTTTCTTCAAGCCGATCTTTAGATTTACCAATGAACGTTATTCCTTCATCTTCTAAGGTTTGCCTAAACACACTAATAACATAATTTGTTGGTTCCCAAACAGATGCCCAAGATCGGGATAGCGATCCGTCTTTTGGCATCTCTCCTTCAATAACAATTGTATTGTTTCCGTGTTGTCGTTCAATTGAAATATCTTTCTCTTCTCCATTAGCGACCATCTTGGTTTTATTCTCAATGGTAATATAATTATTTTCTGGAGTTACTGTTACTTCTGCTTTCTTTCCTTTTTTACTAGGACTGACCTCAACAATAACCGTTCCTGCATCATAATCATCATCAGGTGACATCGTTAATGCAGATACCTGCGCTCCCGTGTAAAACGGTTCATCTGACCAATTTAAGTCTTGAGAAAGACGAACATCATCATACCATGTGTCATCTCCAACTAAATCACCTTTAATTTTTTGAATGCCTTGTTTCTTTAACTCTTTGGCGAATGCTTCAAGATCAGATAGTAGTAAGGTAGGATCTCCTTTTCCCTTCACATAAACATCCCCATGAAGGACCTTCCCACGGATCTTCCCCTCCGTAAGCACTTCCGTTGTAAAGCGATAATCAGGACCTAACGTTTCCAATGCCGATGCAGCAGTTAAGATTTTCATATTGGATGCCGGATGTAAACGAATATCACCATTTCTAGAAAATAACTGATCACCATTCGCTGCATCCAACACACTAATCCCTGTAACGCCACCTTCTAGATTAGGATTATCTAAAATGACGGCTAATTTCTCTTCTAACGATGCATCTTCTAGTTGTGTAATGTCCGTTTCGTTTGTTGCATCAATCTTTGTTTCAAGTTGTGGATAAAATAGCAATAACCCACTAATTATTGTAATTAATCCAGCGAGAACGACTAATTTACTAACAAAGGCTTTACGATTCATGGACACACACCCTTCTTTTTTAATATTCTAATAATTATATAACATTTTCCAATTCACAAATAGTTATTCTAAGTAAATATGTCCTTTTGAACTAGAAAAAGAATTTGAACAGGACTATTTCTTATTAACAAACACTCTATCGTCGTAAGCCAATTTATCTATAAACCAAAAAAACAGCTACCTTACACATGTAAGTATAGCTGCTTCGGTCAATTATAATACTTCTGGCCCCACAAGTTTTTCTGGTTTTACTCCAAGGATTAATTTGCATATAGCTCTGAATCCAATTCCTTCATTTGCAGAAAAGAATTCTAAAACACTAGCAGATTCTTGGTTCTCTTTAAACGCATCAATTTCCCGTTTATATAATTCGATAATATGGTAAGGAACTTCCGCATTCTCATGAGAAGATTTTCCGATTAATTGTTTGCCAAAATATTGATAATCAACGCTCAACTGCCGCGTTAGTTGTACTAGTTCAACTAAACGCTGATATAGTTTTGGCTGTTCATTCTGTATTTGCATTAATTCACTTTGCACTTGTATAACATCTGAAATAGATATGGAAATGACCATTATTTAATCCCCTCTTTATCTAAACTCCACGGTTTTTCCATAGAAAGATGGTTGACCAGTTGTTTATTTTGATCACGCTTTAACTTACGTATCTTTGCCCTTTCTTCTCCTGTTTCATATAGATATTTTTCTTCCGCTGTTTCCGGAATAACATCTGGTACAGGTATTGGATGTTTATGCTCATCCAATGCTACGAACGTCAAGAATGCTGTTGTTGCGATACGTCGTTTTCCAGTCAACATATCTTCTGCAATCACTTTACAAAAAATTTCCATTGAACTGTGTCCTGTATATGCCACAAATGATTCGATACATATCTTATCGCTTTGCATGATTGGCTGAATAAAGTTTACTGCATCTGTTGAAGCCGTAACACATTCTTTTACGCGTGAATGACTACAAGCGGACAATGTAGCACAGGCATCTAGTTTTTTCATCAGTACGCCGCCAAATAATGTGTAATAGTTATTTAAATCATTAATCAACACTTGATCGTTTTGAATAATTCGTGTTTCACTCATCTTTCTAGACGTCATGGTAGATACACCTTTCTATAGCTTTTCTATTAAGCTTACTACTCCATTGTAGGTGCCTGTATCACTATATGTACAATGCTGATTGCGAATTATAACATTACAAAATTGCATGTAAGCGTTATTTTTTATATTCGTTGAAAAATACACTTGGTCAATAATAGCGGGATACTTCAGATACACCATATATGAAAACACTATGAAGGTATCAAGATAGTACAGCGAAGACCTTGATTACAATATTTAGTAATCAAAGGCTCGCCAAATGTCCAAAGTGCAGTAAATATTTGTGGAGTGGTCTCATTTATATACCTTTTCTAAAGATTAGCTTTTACAAAACGAATAAATTCTCGGTGCATATATAATGTATCCATGCCTTTTCGCCAAATAAGCGCAAGTGACCATTCTATTTTCAATTGATCAAGCTCGATACTGACAACATGTCCTTTTAACTTAGTCAAAGTACTTTCTGGTAATAGGGTAATTCCTAATTGCGAAGCTACCATTTCTTCAACAAAATCTAACTGTGTTGTCTCTGAAGAAACATTAGGTTCAAATCCCACTTCCCTACATGCTTCATATACTGTATCTCTTAAGGCAAAATCATTACTAAACATAATAAAATTTTCGTCTTTAAGGGAGGATAGTTTGACTTTATCTTGATTGGCTAATAAGTGATTTCTCGAAACAACTAAGCGAAGCTGTTCCTGACCTAAAGAAAGATAATCAAATGATTGATGTTTTGTAGGAAGATAGACAACTCCAAAATCAAGTTTCCCTTCCATTACTTTTTCTTCAATTCTTTTTGAACCATCTTCCATTAATTCGAAGGTTACATCGGGGTAACTTTGGTGAAATTCTGCCATAATAGTTGAGAAGAATGCAATATTACTAACCGTTGGTAAGCCTATACGTAGATGAGCTTTCTTCCTGCCCGTTAGCTCATCTAAATCGGTTTGCATCGATTCATACTCATCAATTATATTCTTTATATACGGATAGATTACTTTTCCAGAAGATGTGATTTGCAGTTGCTTTCGTGAGCGAATAAACAATCCCGTTCCTAGCTCTTCTTCTAATGATTTGATTATTCTACTCATTGCTGGTTGTGTAATATACAGCTTATCAGCTGCTTTTGTAATACTTTTCTGTTCAACTACTGTAATAAAGCAATGCAATTGCTTCATGTCCATCTTTACCGCTCCCTTAATTTACATATGCCTTTCTTTTTACCATACGAAAGCTCTCCGATAATGTAAACCTTTTTTTCTAGACGTAAACTACGTCTATATTAAAATCAATCAAAACAAAAAGAGGGTGAGACAAAAGTATCTAATCAAAAGAGAAATCCGAATGAATAGGTATTGAAAACCGCTTCAGAAATATACTTCGCTTATCCTAAGGCGGCTGGTGAGCCTCCGGATGCTCCGCATTCCGGGGTCTCGCCTAGGCCTTGCTCCCATAGGAGTCTCCGTATATTTCTTACGCTTTTCTAGATTTCATCCGTGTCTTTTGACCAAAACTTTTTATTATGTCCCAGCCTCTTTTCTGTTCAATTTATATGTTATCCACGTAATGGTTTTAAAGCCCCTGACCAAGCAATTACTTGATCCAACATTTCGTTTGCATTTACATGATGAAAATCAGCTGGTTTAAACACACTCATATTTTCAAAGTCTGTCATAAGTGAGAAAGTAACTGCTGTACGTACGTCTGCCACTTGTAATTCACCAAGAATTAAACGTAAGTTCTCATGTGCACGCGTACCTCCCAAGCTACCGTAACCTACAAAGCCAGCAGCCTTATTGTGTACTTCCGCTTTTAGATAGTCTGTTGCATTTTTTAGTGCTCCACCAATTGCATGATTATATTCTGGTGTTACAAAAATATATCCATCAAATGATGCCATTTTTTCTGACCAACTTTGAATTGCCTGAGCTGCCTCCTCTTGATCCGATTCTTTTATTGCTGCTCCTAACATCGGAAGTGGATAATCAGCTAGATCGACTATTTCATAAGTTACTTCATCATTACGATTAGTTGCAAAATCATACATCCATTTGGCCACTGCTTCCCCATTACGACCTTGTCGTACACTTCCTAAAATAATTCCTAATCTCTTCTATACTTCCCCCTATCAATTTATATTTAATTAAACATTTATTAATTAATTATAATATAGCAAGTTTTTTTATTTATTTCAACCTTTTTCTAATAAAAAATAATAAACTTATTTTTTGTAAGTTTAAAGTATGTCAAAAACCGCAAGCTAACTTACTCTTACGGTTTAAACGAGAATGATGAAGGTTGTATTTTATTTTTTTTCATTTGTTTTGTAGATTGTATCAATTGATCAGCAAGAATAGTTAATCGATCTAACACATTTTGGTTAGTTAGTACATAATTTGTAAAATCTTTTTCTTCGATAAAAACATACTTTGGCAATACCCAACCAAGCATGTACGTTAAGATAGGTTTTAAATGCTGTTCTGGAACGAGGTAATGTTTAGCTGAACCTGCAGTAGCTAAAATTCCAATCGCTTTATCATGAAACGCATCCATTGGCAATAGGTCAAACATATTCTTTAACGTGCCTGGTATGGAGGCTTGAAATGTGGGTGTTCCAATTAATATCCCATCTGAGTCTAGAATTTTTTCTAAAACAATTTTTGTGTCCCCTGTGTAAGAATCGACCGGACGACCGTCACTAAAAACCAACTCATAATCCTTTATATCAATTAACTCTACTTCAACTGAATCATAATGATTACTTATATATTTCAAAACATGTTCTACTGCAATTCTCGTTTTCGAACCTACAATAGAGCCTGAAATTCCAACTATTTTCACGGAGCAACCTCCTTGTATGCAATACATCTAGTGTAAAATACGCTATAAATACAATATTTATTATACCGAGATATATTGCTAAAATACAATTTGTTGCTTATAAACACTTCTTACCAAACGATACTTATTTATCCTTTAGCTGGTATTACTTCAATTGTTTCTACGATCTCAATACTTCCTTTTACGGATTGCACCATCGAGCAATTTTTAGATGAAATAGCTAGGGCCTTCTCTGCTTTTTTTTGTGAGAGATTTTCTGCATATACTGTAAAATGCATGGTGATTTTTTCAATTCGGTTCGCCTCAGCTTCATTACGTTCTACTTCTGCTACAATTTGGATGTCTTTAAAATCGATTCTTTGTTTATCCATTACTTTACGAAGGACTCCACCACTACATCCTGCGACTGAAGAAACTAATAAAGCAAATGGACGAAAACCATGTTCCTCTTCTCCAGAAATTGTTAAATTTCCATAGGATAATTCTGTTTCGAATGCTTGATTATTTAAACTAAATTTCATTTATATCCTCCTCTGTTTCTTTTTCAGGAAACCATTGATAATATTCTAAAGATATTTTCCCCTGATTGTCTACTTTCACACCTTCTGATTCTAGTCTTGTTCTTTGTTCCCAAAATCCTTCTTCCGACTGAATTCCAATCTTCCCTTTTGCATTAATGACACGATGCCATGGCAAATGATACTTTTCACTCATCGAATGTAAAATTCTTACCACCTGTCTTGCTGCCCGCTTACTTCCTGCATTTGCTGCTATTTGTCCATAAGTCATCACTTTTCCATAAGGAATATCTTTGATAATTTGAATAACACGTTCTGTAAAAGGGGTCATTACACACCTCCAGTACCAGTTTTTACAACGAATATATTCGATATATGTAACAAGAATATACTATATAATTCTTCATAAGACGGACCTTAATTCACTAATCCCAATAGCTTTTAAATCATTTTTATGTAAAGGAGGAGCTTGTCTTGGATTATAATCGAGCACAGCAAATAATTGATTCATCAGAGTTGATTCAAGTTACGTATCACGGAATACCTGTATATATCCAGTCACTTGACTCAAATAACATTGCGAAAGTATTTCCTCTAGATAACATGGAAGATTTACAATTTGTTGATATTGATGGTTTACTCGAGTAAAACTGCAACCTTACACATAATGTCTTGGTACCCGTTTACCAATAAGACACACTGTTTCATAATGAATTGTTTGCATTTGGTCAGCAACAAGATCTAACGGAATAAACCCTGCACTTTCATCACCAAAAATGGTTACAATATCATCTTTTGTTACGTCGGTCTGAACAGCAGTTACATCTATCATAGACTGATCCATACAAATTCGCCCTACAATAGGACACTCTATTTCGTGTACAGTCACATGGCCTTTGTTCGATAACAAACGGGAAAAACCATCTGCATAACCAATAGGAAGTGTAGCTATTTTTGTTGTTTCCTTTGTCTCATACGTTAAGCCATAGCTAATAGGCTGATGAGGGGGAACTTCTTTTACGAGCACAGGCTTTGCTTTAAAACTCATCACTTGCTGTAAGGACATTATTTCTTTTAAATGTTGTCCTGGATATAACCCATATAAACATATTCCGACTCGAACCATGTCCATATGCATCTCAGGAAAGGCTATCGTGGCAGCACTATTACAGCAATGTTTGATTGGTATCGTATATCCTTCATTTTCTAAAGCCTCAATAATACCTTGAAAAGCTTCAAATTGTTTATATGTATACGCATCACTTTCACCATTATCCGCATCCGCAAAATGGGTGAAAATCCCTTCTACTTCTATATGTTCGGATTGGGATTGTAGCGATGTCATTAGAGAAAGGACCTCATCGGAAGATCTTAACCCTATCCGACTCATACCACTATCAATTTTTATATGAACTTTTGCCTTTTTTTGCAAAGAATGAGCTGCATCCTTTATCGCCTCCAATGTTTCCGCAGAGTATACGGTGAGAGTGAGATCATGTTTAACCGCTTCTCTTACAGCGTGACTCGGTGTATAACCGAGTAATAGAATCGGAGCTAATATTCCAGCTTCCCGAATTTGAAGTGCCTCATCTATAAAAGCTACCCCAAGAAATTCCGCTCCTGCTTCTAAGGATCTTCGTGCTATGGGAACAGCCCCATGTCCGTAACCATCTGCTTTTACAACTGCCATCAATCTCGACTGTCCACGTAAATGATTCTTAAATTGACGTACATTATAAGTTAATGCATCGAGAGAAACTTCCACCCACGCATCGCGATAACTTGTTACTTTCATTATCCTTACCTCCTACTACATCCATTCCTTAATGTGAAACAACTATATAGCTTCAGATATTATTAAACCAATTATAGGAGAATTATTAATATCGTTTCAACTACAAATATCTATTGTACAATACAACAAGAACCGCATAATCCTTCAACCATTTAGAATTGATGCGGTTCTCCTACTATTACACGTTTTGTTTTTCTTTCTTTTCTTGCATTTCTTCCTGCTTATCATCATTGTCCCCCGTCAATTTAGTCAACATATACGCTACAGTAGATTCTAGTTTTTTAGACAAATAATTGGTCCGTTCATATATAACCCCACGAAAGTGATCCATTTGACGAATTACTTTTTCTAACAATGCTCCTTGACTTTCCAAACGTTCATGTACCTTTTCTGACTCTTCTTCTTTTTCATTAAAAAGGCGTACGATTTCATGTTGCATTTGATTTTGCTCTTCAAATTTTTCCGTGAATTCTCCATTCGTTGTTTGAATAGACTCAACGATTAGTTGTAAACTTTCTTGACTTCCCTTAATTTCTTGTAATTTGTTCGTTAGTTGTTTTTGGGATAACGATTCTTTTTGTAGCTGAATAGTAATCGATTGTTGCATCTCTTCTAAAGCTTTAAGTTGGTGTAAAACATCTCGTTCCATGTCCTGATGTTTCAAACTTCCCTTTTCCAATGCCTCTAATTGCTCGGTAATTGAAGACCAGTTTTTTTGTTGATCGTATCCTTGACCAGCTACTTGACGATTTAACCTTCGGATGGATTTCACAATAGAATGTTGGATTTCTTTCTGTTCCTTTAGAACTTCTGACATATGGCTTCGAATAAACACTTGTTGATTTGGTGCTTTTAACTGCTCTTCACTTTTATAAACATTCTTGTTTTCATTCATATATAAACTCAATGTTAGGCACCCTTTCAAATATACTTAAAACTATCCTATGCATGAGTAGAGAAAATGGACTACTATCCTATAAAAGAATAGGTGAATGCCTATAGTAAAAGCGAAAAAAACAGTGACAAGTTACAGTCACTGCTCGTTATATTATGGGACATTATTTATAGTGGTGAATTAAATGTAGTAAATTTGAGGTTAAGTGTGATATCGGCGTTTATATTGAAACTCCTTGAAGCTTTCTACAAAATCTTCTGGAGAGGTTTTGACAATATACGGATATACACCTTTTAATGTGTGTAAATACAACATTCCAGAATCTTCCCCTACAAAACGATATGACATATCTAAGACATCATCAATTGGAAATTCACGATGTTTCGTCACAACCTTGTCATTATAGAGATGCATGTAGCGTTTCTCTTCGGTGTCTGTTTGTTGTAGGCTGCTCACTTGGCGTACGACCTTAACATACGGTTGTGATGCGATTAATTCCATAAGTACCTCCGTAAAATCTTGCTTTTCGTGAGGGATTAATTCTCAGCTACTCGCAAATTATTCGTTCTCCATTGCAACCATTGATATTCCCTAGTTTTTCTTGGTAAAAACTGACGAATATCTTCTTCATGATAGCCTACCTGAAGACGTTTATTATCGACCATTATAGGGCTACGCAGTAATCTCGGATGCTTTTGAATTATTTCGAGAAGTTCTTGTAATGGAAGTGCCTCAATATCTAGATTTAAATCTTTATATATTTTGGAACGAGTAGAAATAATCTCATCCGTTCCTTCTACCGTCATTCTTAAAATATTTTGTAATTCATTTACTGTTAATGGTTCACGGATAACATTACGTTCTTCATAATCAATACCATTTTTCAGGAACCATTGTTTAGCTTTCCTTGTTGATGAACATGCAGCGCCATAAATTATAACTGACATTAATCATACCCCATTCTCTATAGTAAATTTTCTTACAATTTATGATTTATACAACCCTTTTCGGAGCAATTCCATCTCAATACGGAAGTTTTCCTTGGCTTCCTCATTGGAGAGATTGCGTGAAAATTTATCTACGAGGTTTCGAAAAGTAACAGACGTTAGTATTTGCATGACATGAAAAAATTCCTGATCGCCTGTTATATTTAGCTTACTTGAATCAATCAATCCGCTAATCCGGTCAATTGAACCTTCGATGGTACCTCCTACTGGTTTTTGACCGATAAATAATCCCGTAAATGAATCTTCAATTTCATGGGTCACATTCATTAATGCATTTTGCAAAAATTTTAGATTATCTTCATTACTTAAATCTGCTAACAGCATCTGGAACAAACGCTCTATTGCTATAAAAATATCTCCGTCATTTTCTTCTAATGTAGAAAAAAAGTATCCACGGCGTTTCTCCGTCTGCAATTTTAAAAGATAATAAAAAGCATCTTCTTTATTCTCAAAGTACTGGTAGAAGCTTCCTCTAGCAACACAAGCACTCTTCACAATATTGGAAATGGAGGCTTGAGATAGCGGAACTCTAGAAAATTCTTTCTCTGCTGCTTCCATTAATTTATTTCGTTTTTCATCCGGTAAATTGAAAAAGGTTACTTTTGGCATGTTACTTCCTCCAGCTTTCATATGTGACACCATGTCATGTTGTATAATTCAATAGTATATGACACCGTGTCATAAGTCAATAACAAACATGACATCGTGTCATTTTTTTCATATAATTGTGTCCAAAATATGACGTAACTAACCCTCTCCGAGTTTATGTATAGTTTCTCCTACTCTAAAAATAATCATGCATCTTCCTTACTCTATACCCGCTCTAAAAAAATATTTAACCTACAGATGAAAAAGTAATTTCAACTGTACACTTTTCATGTATAATTATTTCGAATCTGACTAAATCTTGCACTGTTTATAACTATATGTAGTTTGCATAATAATAATAATTGGTCAGGCAAATCAGTATTCAAAAAATGTTAAATAGTACTTTTGAACATCTAACAAGAGAAGGAGTTAGAAATGGAAAATAATCAACCAATTATTCAATTTAAAAATGTCTCCAAACAGTTCGATAATGATCCGCTCGTCTTGGATCATGTCAGCTTTGAAATAGAGAAAGGGAAGTTCTACACCTTACTTGGACCATCGGGATGTGGAAAAACAACCATTTTACGATTGATTGCCGGATTTACAGAAGCAACAGCAGGAGACATCATTTTTGAAGGAAAAAAAATAAACCATATACCTGCCAATAAGCGCCCAATTAATACGGTCTTCCAGGACTATGCTTTATTTCCACACCTTAATGTCTATGAGAATGTTGCTTTTGGATTACGTATTAAGAAATTTAAAAAATCCAAGATAGATGAAAAAGTCAAAGAAGCACTTTCTTTTGTCAATCTAGTCGGATACGAAAATCGTGAAATTAAAGATATGTCAGGTGGTCAACGACAACGTGTAGCAATTGCACGTGCAATTGTTAATGAGCCTGCAGTAATTTTACTTGATGAACCATTATCCGCATTAGATCTTAAATTAAGATATCAAATGCAGTACGAGCTTCGTGAACTTCAACAAAGGCTTGGAATTACTTTTATTTTTGTTACACACGACCAAGAAGAAGCTCTCGCGATGTCCGATGAGATATTTGTTTTAGATAAAGGAAAGATTCAACAAAGTGGCACACCAAATGATATTTACGATGAGCCGATTAACCGATTTGTTGCTGACTTTATTGGTGAATCGAATATTGCCAAAGCTATCATGGTTAAAGACTACCTTGTTGAATTTGCAGGAAAACAATTCACATGTGTGGATATGGGAATGAATGCAAATGAACCTGTCGAAGTAGTTATTCGTCCAGAAGACATGGAAATCACTTCTGTAGAACAAGGGATGCTTTCCGTTACCGTACACACGCAATTATTCCGTGGTGTGCATTATGAAATTACCTGTTTGGATAACGAAGGGAACGAATGGCTTGTTCAATCGACGAAAAAGGCTATTGTTGGCGAACAAATTGGATTAAGCTTTAACCCAGAAGATATTCATGTTATGCGATTTAATGAGTCCGAAGTAGACTTTGACCGCCGTTTGGATTCTTATTCGGAGGGAGAAACAAATGGAGAATAAGTCGCTTCGTAATTTATACATGCTACCTTATGCATTATGGATTATCCTCTTTGTCATTGCACCTATTTTACTCGTTGTTTATTTCTCGTTCTTTGATATTGAGGGGAATTTCTCTTTAGAGAATTACAAGAATTTCTTTACAGCGACCTATTTGCAAATGACCTTAAATTCATTTTGGTATGCATTTCTTATAACATTAATTTCTCTTTTAGTTGCTTACCCGACAGCATATTTATTAACACGTACGAAACATAAACAACTATGGCTTCTGCTGATTATTGTACCTTCATGGATTAATTTATTATTAAAAGCTTATGCATTTATAGGTATCTTTGGCACGCATGGTGCGGCAAATCAGTTTTTGGATTGGATTGGAATAGGATCGAGGCAGTTACTCTTCACTGATTTTAGTTTTGTATTTGTCGCTGTTTACATTTTTATACCGTTTATGATCTTACCGATTTTTAATGCATTAGATAATCTAAATCCTAGCCTGCTGTATGCATCCAAAGATTTAGGAGCTTCCAAATGGACCACATTCCGAAGAGTTATTTTTCCGTTAACGATAGATGGTGTGAAATCTGGATGCCAAGTAGTCTTTATTCCTGCTTTATCTTTATTTATGCTTACCCGACTAATCGCTGGGAATCGTGTCATCACTTTAGGTACAGCAATTGAACAACAATTCCTTGTCACACAAAACTGGGGTATGGGAGCTACTATTGCAGTTTTCCTAATCATTATTATGGTAGGATTTATGGCATTAACATCGATACGAAGGAGAGGTGCGTAGTATGGAGAATAAATCCTCTTCATTCGCTAATATCTTTTTAATCATTGTATTTTTCATTTTATATGCACCGATATTTTATTTAATCTTTTATTCATTTAATAGTGGCGGAACAATGAGCGGCTTTGAAGGTTTTACTTTTGATTGGTACCGAGAATTATTCCAAGACACTCGTTTATTGATTATTGTACTCAATACTTTGGTAATTGCACTTTTGTCTGCACTTATTGCAACAATTATTGGTGTGTTTGGTGCGATTAGCATAAGATCCTATAAAAAAAGACGTACTCGTAATTCACTCCTCTCGTTAAATAATGTTCTTATCGTAAGTCCTGATGTGATTATTGGTGCTAGCTTTTTAATTTTATTTACATTGGCTGGAATTCAGTTAGGATTTTATTCCGTTCTTTTATCTCATATCGCTTTTAGTATCCCTATCGTTGTATTGATGGTGCTTCCTAAACTTCTTGAGATGAGTAATTCACTAGAAGATGCTGCTCGTGATTTAGGGGCGAGTAATTGGAACGTCCTAACAAAAGTTACACTACCTTATATTTCACCAGGAATATTTGCTGGATTTTTCATGGCGTTAACATATTCGCTTGATGATTTTGCAGTAACTTTCTTTGTAACTGGTAACGGTTTTTCCACTCTTTCTGTTGAAATTTATTCCTTAGCTAGACGAGGAATATCACTTAATATTAACGCCTTATCTACCATTATGTTTATCGTAACGATACTTCTCGTAATTGTTTATTACTATCTTACACAGCGTAGTGGAACGAAAGGAGTTGGCTTGAGACGATGAAATCTATCATGCGATCGTTTATTGCAATACTCGTTGTTTCGATTGTTTTACTTATAATGATTAATCGCCTCAATGCCGCACAGGGATTTTCTGGCGATAATACGTTAACCGTCTACAATTGGGGAGATTACATCGATGAAGAATTGATTGCCCAATTTGAAGAAGAAACTGGCATTACGATTGTGTATGAAACATTCGATTCCAATGAAGCGATGATGACGAAAATACAACAGGGCGGTACGACATATGATGTTGCAGTACCATCTGAATATATGGTGCAAAAAATGGTGGAGGAAGATTTGCTAATTGAATTAGATCAAGCAAAGCTTCCAAACTTAAGTAATTTAGATGAACGTTTTATGGATTTACCTTTCGATCCAAACAACCAATATTCAGTTCCGTATTTTTGGGGAACAGTTGGGATTGTATTTAACACAACTCTTTTACCAGAAGGTATGGAACTAACCGGGTGGCATAACTTATGGGACCCTGCATTAGAAAATCAAATATTACTCATCGATGGTGCTCGTGAAATTATCGGTATGGGATTGAACTCACTAGGTTATTCCTTGAACGACACAAATCCTGAGCATCTCTATCAAGCATTAGATAAATTAGAGGGACTTACGCCGAATGTTCGAGCAATCGTTGGTGATGAAAATAAAATGTTAATGGCTAATAACGAAGCCACAATTGCGGTTGGTTGGTCTGGTGATGCTGCAGATATCATGGGAGAAAATGAAGCGATTGACTACGTAGTACCCGAAGAAGGATCCAACCTCTGGTTCGATAACTTTGTCATTCCAAAAACTGCACAAAATATAGATGGAGCACATGAATTTATTAACTTTATGTTAGATGCAGAAGTAGCTGCCCAAAATACAGAATATGTTAGTTACTCTACCCCAAATAAAGAAGCACTGCAGTTTATGCCTGAAGAAATGGTAGAAGACGAACGATTCTATCCTGATCCAGAACTAACGGATCGTTTAGAGGTGTACGAAAACTTGGGACAACGCAACTTAGCTTTTTACAATGAATTATTCTTACAATTTAAGATGTATCGGAAATAAGTTATCACCGGATATATGCAAGCCAGTACCACGCTCTTGAATTAGTGTGTTACTGGCTTTTTTAATATTCCAAGCAAAAAATCTCCTCATATGGATAACCAAATATTCTCTAGTGTTTTGAATTCTAGAATTGTATAAAATACCAGGATTCATCGATAATTATGATTAAGCATCTTCTATTCACTAATAAGGCTGAGATTTTCTCTCCTTTTCGTTTTTAAAGCCGCTCTATTCACTAAAAATAGTGAGATTATCCCTCCTTTTAGTTTTTAGAACTGCTCTAAAGCAAAAATCCCCCTGTGGAAAAATCAACATTTTCCACAGGGGGATTCTTTAACTGCCAATGTGCACTGGTCTCAAATGAATTCTTCCCTTTATACCATTACCTTACAAATATCATTTGTAAACTCTACTGGATCATTAATTGGTAATCCTTCAATAAGAAGTGCTTGATTATATAACAGGTTAGTATATAATTTGAACTTCTCATCATCATTACCTTGCGCCGCTTTTAAGGATTGGAAAATGTCATGATTTACATTAATCTCCAATACTTTATCAGCTTGGATTTGCTGGTCATCTGGCATTGCATTAATGATTTTCTCCATTTCAAGGGAGATTTCTCCATCTGCAGTCAACACAACTGGATGTGATTTCAAACGTTTCGAAGCACGTACATCTTTTACTTTGTTAGATAATACTTCTTTCATCGCTGCAAATAATTCAACATTATCATTGTTTTCTTGTTCGTTTTCTTCTTTATCTTCTTCTTCGATACCAAGATCTCCACTTGATACGGAACGGAATTCTTTCTCATCATAATTCAGAAGCATTTTTATGGCGAATTCATCAATTTCATCTGTAAAGTACAGAATTTCATAACCTTTATCTGCTACTAGTTCTGTTTGTGGAAGCTTTTCAATTCGATCTCTTGAGTCACCTGTAGCATAATAAATATACTTTTGGTCTTCCGGCATACGAGAAACATATTCTTCAAGCGTTACTAGTTTTTTCTCTGTTGATGAATAGAACAGAAGTAAATCTTTCAGCTCATCTTTGTTTTGACCGTAATCACTGTAGACACCAAATTTAATTTGTTGACCGAATGCATCAAAGAATTTTTCATAGTTTTCACGTTCGTCACGTAAAAGGCTTACTAACTGCTGTTTTACTTTTTTCTTAATATTTTTAGCAATAAGTTTCAGTTGACGATCATGTTGTAGCATTTCACGGGAGATATTAAGTGAAAGGTCTTCTGAATCTACCATCCCTTTAACAAAACTAAAGTAATCCGGAAGTAAGTCCGCACATTTATCCATAATTAATACACCGTTTGAATAAAGCTCAAGTCCTTTTTCATAATCACGTGTATAGTAATTAAATGGCGCATTTTCTGGAATAAATAAAATAGCATTATAACGAATGGAACCATCCACATTGATGTGTACATGTTTGAGCGGTTTATCAAATCCATAACGTTTTTCTTGATAGAAATTCGTATAGTCATCGTCACTTAATTCGCTCTTATTCTTCTTCCAGATTGGAACCATCGTATTGATTGTTTGTTCTTCTATTACATCTTCATATTCATCTTCTGATCCTTCTTTCAACTTACTTTCTGTTACGTCCATTTTGATTGGGTAACGGATGAAATCAGAGTACTTTTTAATGATTTGTTGTAAGGTAAATGTCTCTAAAAATTCATCATAGTTTTCTTCTTCTTGGTTCTCTTTGATATACAATGTAATCGTTGTTCCAATATCTTGCTTGTCCGCTTCTGTAATGGAATATCCATCAGACCCTTTGGACTCCCATTTAAATGCTGCATCACTGTCAATGGATTTCGTTACTACTTCTACTTTATCCGCTACCATAAACGCGGCATAAAAACCAACACCGAATTGTCCTATGATATCATGTCCATCTTTAATTTCATTCTCTGATTTAAATGTATGAGAACCACTTTTTGCAATCACACCAAGATTATTTTCTAACTCTTCTTGTGTCATACCGATTCCTGTGTCGACAATCGTTAATGTACGTTTCTCTTTATTTGGAGTAATTTTTATATAGTAGTTGTCCACATCAAATGACAAGGATTCATCCGTTAATGCTTTATAGTAAATCTTATCTATTGCATCACTAGCATTAGAAATCAATTCACGCAAGAACACTTCGCGCTGTGAATAAATAGAGTTAATCACCATATCTAATAGTTTTTGTGACTCGGCTTTAAATTTGCGTTTTCCCATAATAACATCTCCTTTATTTCTGCATTTAGCACTCTGTCCTAACGAGTGCTAACCCCTATATTTTTAATAACACATCCCTATTTTTCTGTCAATATCATTGGCGTTTGAAATAGGTTAACCTGTATAATAGATGCCACTAACTTAGGAGGGATAAAAGTGATAAAGGATTGGCTACAAGAGTCTAACTATACCGTTATCTTCACTGGTGCTGGCATGTCAACAGAAAGCGGTCTCCCAGATTTCCGATCTGCAAACAAAGGTCTGTGGAAACAGCACGATCCTAGTAAAATTGCTAGTGTAGATGCACTAAATAATAACGTTGATACGTTTATCGACTTTTATAGAGAACGGGTATTGAAAGTAAAAGAATATGGTCCACATACTGGTCATTATATTTTAGCGGAATGGGAAAAAGAAGGACTTGTTCATTCAGTTGTTACGCAGAATGTCGATGGTTTTCATCAAGAAGCGGGTAGCAAATCTGTTCATGAATTACATGGCACCTTACAAAAGCTACATTGCCAAGATTGCGAAAAAGAATATAGCAGCGGAGAATATGTAGAGAACGAATATCATTGTGACTGCGGTGGAGTATTACGTCCTTCTATCGTCTTATTTGGAGAAACGCTACCTCAAGATGCGTTTCAAACTGCCTTTCAAGATGCAGAGAAAGCAGATCTGTTAATCGTACTCGGTTCATCATTGACGGTTTCACCCGCTAATCAAATCCCATTAATTGCAAAAGAAAATGGAGCTAGACTCGTTATCGTTAATCAAGAGCCAACACCATATGATCAATATGCTGATATCACCATTCATGATCAAAAAATAGGAGCATTTTTAAAAACTGTTACCGATGAGGGATAAGAAGTAGCTTTATTCCTCATTTTTTGAAATACCCATTTTGACTCATCTACAGCTCTCAGTTCTTGATCCCTAATCAAAATAAAACCGAACTATTTACTGAGAAAGCAACCCTCTCCCAAGTTGAAAAGGTTCAAATTGCTATCTAGTGTTTAGTTCGGTTTACATCATTTATACAAAATATAGTTTCATATAAATTTTCTTTTATAACTTATCTAATATGCAGTCAATTATTATATCATCCATTTTGGAGGGGTATTTTTGTCCCAATAAATATCTCCAATATCATGATGGACTTTGAATTTATCTGTGCTTAAGTGGTAATGAAAATTAAAATAATGTCCTTCTAATGGTCGATTATCTCGACGGACATGGAATTTAGCTATATGTTTCTTTGTTTTTTCATCATAAACATTAAATATCCGTTCACCATAACCAACCGCAGGATCTTCGGTAATAGACAAGAATGCATACGCTGTTTCTGTTTCTTGGAGTAATGTATGTAATACTTCTTCTATTTTTGGAAGAATTTCTTGATTAAATTCATCTTCTACTTTGGTAGCAATCTTCGTTCCGAACTTAATCATCGATTGTTCTTGAGCATGACTCATTAACCGATTTAAGGCTGTATCAAGATCTTCCTCGACTGTTGTAGGGATGGCATCTTGTATTTCTATCGTCCTTGCTGTAGTCTCTTGATCAGAGCTTGAAGAGGATGGTATATTGCCATTATTCTTTTGAGCATCTACTTCCAACAAGGTTGTTGGAGAATACATACCTAGTGTTAATATTGTGATAAGTACTACTGCTATTTTTCTCCACCATATCTTCATCTATTCACCTACATTATCTCATTCCGTCTTTATATAAATATTTTATCACTTTATAAATACTTGTCTATCCTACTTTCTTACTTTTTTAAAAATTCTCCATAATATTTACCCATACAACTAAAGTTGTAGAGAAAGACCAACCAAAGTACTGACGTATTTTCTACCTAATCTTTTTACACTTAATCTATACCAACAAACAAAGGGGCGTGAAGATAATGGAACAGACAAAAGTAGTTATGATTTCAGGGGCATCGAAAGGATTGGGTAGAGCCGTCGCTTTAGCCTTTGCACGACACGGTGGATCACTTGCCATATGTGCTCGTGGGGAACGAGCATTAACAGAAGTTAAAAACGAAATCCAACACTTAGGGGTAGAAGTTCTTGCTGTTACAGCAGATATTAGTAACAGAAGAGATGTTGAGAGATTCGTAGCACTTACGGAAGAAAAATTTGGGAGAATAGATGTTTTAATCAATAATGCATCGACAGTAGGTCCCAGCCCAATCCCTCAATTACTAGATACTACGGAAGATGATTTCTTTCATGTATTACAAGTAAACACGGCTAGTATTTTTCTTTTATCAAAACGGGTCATTCCAGGAATGTTGCAAAGAAAGCAAGGATCGGTAATCAATATAACTTCCGAAGCTGGAAATACCGGTTATAGTGGGTGGGGAGCTTATGGAATATCTAAATTCGCAGTGGAAGGAATCACTCAGACGTGGGCTGATGAACTTAAAGAAACACCAATTCGAGTAAACATGGTCGATCCGGGAGAAATGGATACAGAAATGCATGATCTTGCAGTACCTAATTGTAATTATGAACTTACCCAACCAGAAGATTGTACGGATGTATTTATATATCTTGCTTCAGATAATGCCAGTAACATACACGGGGAACGACTAGAAGCACAAGCATTCGATTTTGTAAAAGGAGGCGAATAACATGATTCCCCATGCGCCACAATTCCATTTACCTGATGAAGCAAATGCTACAACACCTCCAGAAAAAAGAGGAATTCGACGTGATCAAGTACGTTTGCTTGCGCTTGATTCTAACACTGGTTCTTATGAACACAGTTATTTTTATCACCTAGAAAACTATCTCTCTCCTGGTGATTTACTTGTTCTAAATAATAGTCGGACCATTCCACCTGTATTAGATGCTACATTAGCTAACGGTAAAACTATCGAGATTCGGTTAGCAAAACGTTTATCTAATACTATGTGGGAAGTGCTTATCCCTGTAACAATAGAGATTGATGAGCAGTTATATTTTCGCGAGGGGTTAGTTGGAAAAGTCATAGCATCCAAATTACATTCTCCATTAAAACAAATAGAATTTAATCGAAGTGACATCGATTTATACAACTATTTCTATAAGTACGGGGAACCTGTTCGCTACGAATATATTCATCACCCTTGGACATTAGATGACTATCAGACTGCGTATGCAATTCATCCTGGTTCTGTAGAAATGCCTTCAGCAGGACGTGCTTTTAGTTGGGAGCTGTTGTTTCGTTTACAGAAAAAAGGGATTAACATTGCCTTTTTGCAGTTGCATACAGGTCTTAGTTATTTATTAGACGATGCGTGGGACCATTCTCCAGAGAATAACGAAGAGTTCTATTCAATACCAAAGGAAACTGTAGCACTAGTAAAGCAGACCCAAAATAACTATAAACAAGTCATTGCAGTTGGTACAACGGTTGTACGTGCACTTGAAACAATGGCACTAACCGCAGAGTCATCCGGATGGACGAATTTATATATCCAACGTGACTTTAATCGTCAAATTACAAATGGATTAATTACCGGATTACATGAACCAAAATCAAGTCACTTAGAAATGCTCACCTCATTTATTGATGAGTCATTGCTATTAAATGCTTATGAACAAGCAATTAAAGAAGGGTATCTATGGCATGAGTTTGGAGATATGAATCTTATCCTACCAGAAAAACATCCTTATAGTTTACAAGCTCCCCTCTAGAGGTGATTAATAATGCAATTTCATCATATGGCTATTGAAGTTACTGATTTAGATAGATCCAAGAAATTCTATCAATTGATGTTTGATTTGGATGTAGAACAATATCTCATATTTGGCGATGAACAAATCGTCTTTCTAAAAAGGAAAGAGTGGAGATTAGAACTAATTCAATCCTCTTCTCCACCTTCCCACTCCCCTTATGTTCACTTCTGTTTTCAGATTAATAATCTAGATGAAACAATCATCAATTTAAAATCAAATAAAATTGAACCGATAGAGGGCCCTTATGAAATCTCAAATGGTTGGAAATCTATCTTCTTTCATGGTCCAGACCAGGAAATTATCGAACTATTACAAATAAAAAACACGTAAAAAATGTTATACTATAAAGTAAAAACATCAGGAAGGGAGATATCATGTCTGGCAAAGAATTTATTGAAGAAGTTATTCTTAAAGAAATAGCAGAGTTATTAAATGAAGGAACGGAGATAACTCAAACATTACATGAAGTGCTTGAAAAACTACTACAAGTCACTGGTTTCAAAATTGGCTGGATATTCCTTATAGATGAAGATCAAAATCCAAAATTAATTGCTAGTCATGCCCTTCCACACGCACTAACTGCAAACAACTGTTATCGAATGAAAAAAAAAGCTGTTGGTGCGTCAATCGTTATCGAAAGGGAGAATTAACAAAAGCTAGTAATATTATTGAATGTCAGCGCATTGAATCCGCCTTACGAGAAAACCACCATGAAAATGAGGGGCTCACCCATCATGCCACCGTTCCTTTACAAGCAGGTAATGAACGATTCGGTATATTAAATGTCGGGTCTCCTAATAAAACACACTTTCATAAACAAGAATTAGCATTACTAGAGTCGATAGCCTATCAAATTGGCACTGCATTAAAACGAATTTATTTGACCCAAAAAGAACAAGATATTGCGTTACTTACAGAGCGAACTCGCCTTGCACGTGACCTACATGATTCTGTAAATCAGTTATTGTTCTCATTAAGCTTAACTGCCAGAGCAGGTCAAGAGATTACCACTGAGCCAGAAGTAAAAGATACCTTTCAATATATACAAGACTTATCTCAAGAAGCTTTACGCGAGATGCGTACATTCATAAAACAACTTCATCCCCCTTCTCTAGAAAACGGCTTAATCTCTTCATTCATTAATTATGCAAAAGTTCTTGATTTACATATTCACACTAAAGTGAGCGGGATCAAGCCAATCGATCCGCAAATTGAAGAGGCTTTATGGAGGATTGGACAAGAAGCGATGGCCAACTGCAAAAAACATTCTGGACAACAGGATATCTTTATCGAGATAAATACAGTTGAACCAAACATTATTCTTACTATTTCAGATAAAGGTACAGGTTTCTTTTATGATAAAAAATTTGATATGCCTACCATGGGATTACGTAGTATGCAATCCCGCGCAGAAGAAATTGGGGGCAAATTTCAGGTTACAACTAAAGTCGGCATGGGAACTTTTATTCAAGTTACTATCCCATTTGTAAAGGAGGAATAACAAACTTGATTAAAGTATTAATAGCGGATGATCATCATGTTGTTCGACGTGGTCTAGTTATGTTTTTAAAAACACAACCTCCCATTAAAATTGTCGGTGAAGCTTCTAATGGACAAGAGGCAGTTGAACTTACACAATCCCAAAAACCCGATGTGATACTAATGGATATAATGATGCCCGTCATGAACGGTATTGAGGCAACAAGAAAAATCCGTTCATTATACCCCGAAGTAAAAATACTTATGCTCACAAGCTTTTCAGAACAAAACCATGTCATACCTGCATTAGAAGCCGGCGCTTCAGGGTATCAATTAAAGGATATTCAACCAGACGATCTAATTAGAAGTATTATTTCTCTTATGGACGGACAAACTCAACTGCATCCAAAAGTTACCAATCATTTAATGCCCGTCAATTCTATCCATCACCCATCGTATCGTTTAAATACATTAACCAATCGTGAAATAGAAGTATTAAAAGAAATCGCTAAAGGGAAAAGTAATAAGGAAATTGCTATTTCATTATTTATTACAGAAAAGACAGTAAAAACGCATATCAATAAAATCTTATCGAAATTAAACCTTTCCGATCGCACACAAGCTGCGTTATTCGCTGTAAAACACCACGTTGAGTGATTAATTGGTTGCTACCAAAACCTAAAGAAAATTGTTGTCTTTTTTTGTAAAACAAAAATGAGTACGATATGTTATTGAATCAATTACATCATTGCTAAGTTTTATTGGAAAACGAACGTTTTTTGATGTTTTATATAATAATGTTCCGATTACAAGAAATTCTTGGCTTTGATTGTAATGGAAGATGGCGACTCCTGCAGGAACAGTACGATCTGAAGATCCACTTGAAAAGTGATCTTCTTTTCAAGTTAGCTGAGGCCATACCTGCTAAAAAGCGTCCGTCTGAAATGGAAATCAAACAATGCAATATTAGGATTTTACACCAAAGATATTAATTATGAAATTGATTCTATTAGGTAAACTTAGAGATACTAGCTATCCCAAATAAAAAAGGAGTTGTATCCAAATGCTAATCAAACCACCAAGATTAAAAGCAGGAGATAAAGTTGCAACCATTTCCCTTTCATGGGGAGGTGCTGGTGAAGAGAACTTACAATGGCGTTATGATCAAGGAGTTAAACGTTTAGAAGAGGTATTTGGTTTACAAGTGATTCCCACTCCCAATAGTTTAAAAGGAGAAACATATCTTCATGCACATCCAGAGGCTCGTGCAAAAGATCTAATGGATGCTTTTGAGGATCCAGAAATAAAAGCAATTATTTCTAACATAGGCGGTGACGATAGTATTCGTCTATTACCATATATTGATTTCGATGTGATTCACAAAAATCCTAAAATATTCTTAGGGTATTCGGATACAACTATATCTCATTTCTTCTGTTATAAAGCAGGAATATCCTCCTTTTATGGACCATCTATCATGGTTGATTTCGCTGAGAATGTAGAAATGGATCCGTTCACTATCAAACATATCCATAAAACATTATTCTCGAACGAAGTAATTGGAGATATCGAACCACCTGAGCGTTGGACAAGTGATTTCCTAGAATGGGATATTAAAAATAAAGACACGAAGCGAACGACCTACCCTAATAAACCGTATGAGATTCTACAAGGAGAAGGTATTATACAAGGACGTTTAATTGGTGGATGTATTGACTCCTTGGAAAGTATAAAAGGGACGAAGCTTTGGCCAGAAATCGAACACTGGAAAGATACCATATTATTTATTGAAACTTCTGAGGAAGAACCGAAACCGGATCTTCTCGCTCGTTGGTTACAAAATTATGCTACACAGGGCATACTTCAAAGTGCGAATGGAATTATCTTTGCAAAACCGCATGGAGAAACCTATTACGAAGAATATAAACAAGTTATTACAAATGTATTAAAAGAAAATGGTCTATCCACACTACCTGTTCTTTATAATGTAAGTTTCGGGCATAGTGAACCAAAAGCAACACTTCCATTTGGTCGTATGGCAGGAATTAACTGTAATCAAGCTACTTTCTCTATTATGGAAAGCGCTGTGCAGGAATAAATCGGTGAATCGTATATACTAATCAGAAAATATTTTCTATTACTAATAAATCGTTTCACTTCATAAATTTGACATAATTATAGTAAAATAAGGTGACCGACTTCATAGAAAAGGGAGCTTAGATGATGAGGAAGTTTGCAGAGAAGTTATTACTACAAAATCAACATCAAAAAGAAGAGGAGCTTTGGAAGTGACGAAGCTAATCATTCCCGAAGAAGATATCATTCTTGCTGTATGTATATATATTGCTCGACAACGAGAAATCGAGCCAGGTGAAGTTAAAGTTGAACTTTTTTATGATGATTATTCCGGTTTCTCTGCAGAAATAACCACTGTATTCGGCAAACAAGAAATTGTAACAAAACATATTATTTCCGCTCTACGAGAATGGATTAAAGAAAATTTACATGCAAATCCATATGCTGGACTAAAGCTTGATTTAAATCGGACAAATGGTATTTATGCAAGACTCCGGAGTGAAGATGATTAGTATAAGTTCACATTTGCTATACTCGGAATATTTATCAGAATAATTTTATTTTTAAAACCATATTGACTTAATTTAATTTATCCTCTAGAATTACTTTCAATATAACAACTAAATATTTTACGTTTTTTCTTATCTAGAGAGATTGAGGGATCAGGCCCTATGACATCTCGGCAGCGGATTCTTTTGTTAAAGAATACTGTGCCAATTCCTGCAAATGCAATTAGCATTTGGAAGATGAGAAATGATGGCTTCTACATCTATACATATGGTTTAGAATCCCTCTTTTCTTGTCTTTCAAGAAAAGAGGGATTTTTTATTTTATCATTTGGTGAGGGGTTAAGACATGATTGAATTTCAGAATGTAACTAAAACATTCACACTTGGAAAAAGAAAAGTGGAGGCTGTAAAAGAAGTCTCTCTAACGATTGAGAAAGGAGATATTTATGGAATCATCGGATTCAGCGGCGCCGGAAAAAGCACTTTGCTTCGATTAGTAAATATGCTCGAACGGCCCACCGAGGGATCGGTACATATCCAAGGAACAGATGTTGGTAAATTATCCGCCAAGCAATTACGGGAGCGCAGAAGAAATATAGGAATGATCTTTCAAAACTTCAATTTATTCCAATCACGGACAGTCGCTGGAAATATTGCATACCCGCTTAAACTTGCGGGTACATCAAAAAGTGAAGTAAACAAAAGGGTTTCTGAACTACTACAATTCGTCGGTTTATCCGATAAAGCAAAAGATTACCCAGATCAGTTATCAGGTGGCCAAAAGCAACGCGTTGGTATTGCAAGAGCTCTCGCCACATCCCCCGATATTTTAATATGTGATGAAGCAACCTCTGCTTTAGATCCAAATACAACATCGGATATCTTGAAATTATTAAAAAGAGTAAATCGAGATTTAAGTATAACCATTCTACTTATCACCCATGAAATGGGAGTTATTCAATCGATATGTGACAAAGTGGCTGTTATGGAAGAAGGCAAAGTCATTGAGCATGGGAACGTGTTTGATACCTTTACAAACCCTTCTCACGAAACAACTAAACGATTTATTCGTTCAGTACAACAAGAACTTCCATCTGAGAAGGTGCTAAAAGAATGGACGGAAGCTGGTGGAGGTAATCTTTATCGTGTTTTATTTAAAGGCGAAAGAGCCACTGACCCTATCTTATCGAGTATAACGCGGAAACATAACATCGACTTTAATATCGTATATGGATCTGTCCGGGAACTACAGGAAAAATTATTTGGAAATCTCATTGTCTCTTTTGGAGGAGACGAACAGCAAGTTCAACAAGTTATTCATGAATTAGAAACGATTGTTGATATGGAGGAGGTGTATACACATGGGAGTTGATTGGAGTACATTTTGGCCACGAATTGTAGAGGCAACCGGAGAAACATTGCTCATGGTCACCGCAACTTTATTTTTTGGTTCCATTCTAGGTATATGCATGGGTTTATTACTATTTGTGACACGTGAAAACAACATATTAGAAAACAAGATTATCTTTAACGTATTGAACTTTATTATTAATATCATTCGTCCTATCCCATTTATCATTTTTCTAGTAGCAATCTCACAAGTTACCAGACTCGTCATTGGCACGACAATAGGAACTGCTGCCGCAATCTTCCCGATGACAATTGTTGCTAGTTTTACAATTGCTAGAGTAGTAGAAAATAATCTCGTTAGCATCGACCCTGGAGTTATCGAAGCTGCTAAAGCAATGGGTGCCAGTCCAGTAAAAATTATTTCCACTGTATTAATTCCCGAAGCGCTAGGACCATTAATTCTAGGACTTACATTTGTATCTATTTCGTTAATCGACTTCTCTGCTGTAGCAGGTACAGTTGGTGGCGGTGGTCTTGGACATATCGCGATGACATATGGCTATCAGCGATTCGACGGCAGCGTTATGCTCGTCACCGTAATCATACTTATCATTATGGTTCAAGTAGCTCAATGGCTCGGTAATACTATTTCCAAAAAAATTATGCGTCGTTAAATCAAACTATATTAGGAGGAGTATCATATGAGAAAATCATTTATTTTACTAGCATTATTCAGTTTTATATTATTTTTAGCAGCTTGTGGAAGTGATGAGGCAAAAGCTGGAGATGATGAAGTTACTGTAAAAATTGGAGTAAATGGTGCCGATGGAGTTCAATGGCCCCTTCTTAAAGAAAAAGCAGCAGAAGAAGGAATCAACATCGAACTTATCGAGTTTGCTGATTATACATTGCCGAACAACGCCTTAGCTCAGGGAGATATTGATATCAATGCTTTCCAACACATTGCTTTCTTAGGGCAATATGTGAAGGAAAGTGGTGAAGACATTGTTCCCATTGGATCTACTGTTCTTGCACCAATTGGATTATATTCCGAAAAGATCAGTGATGTTTCTGAATTGCAAGAAGGAGACAAAATTGCCATTCCAGATGATCCATCTAACCAAGCTCGCTCCTTACGCGTATTAGAGAGTGCCGGATTACTTACATTAAATGATAATTTTGGAATGTTCGGTGACCCTTCGCAAATAGAAGAAAACCCGTTGAATTTAGAAATCATTCCAATGACAGCACAACAAACTGCCCATGTACTGCCAGATGTCGCTGCATCTGTGATCAACAATGGTGTAGCTGGTCAAGCAGGCTTTGAACCAGGTGAAGATCCAATTTATATTGAAGATGCAGATGGAGAAGCAACACACCCTTACGTCAATATTATCGCAACACGTGCAGAAGACAAAGATAATGAAGTTTACCAGCGTATCGTAGAACTATATCAAGAAGAGGATATTGAGCAAGCCATTAAAGATGATACCAACGGTGGGTCTTTCTTAGTGAAATTAACGCAAGAACAGTTAGATAAAGCCTTTGAACAATTAAAAAAACAACAATAATACATGAGGAGGAAACAAAATGAGTATTGTTCAATCACGTCAAGAAGCTATCTTTCAAAATATCGAGGAAAATAAAGACAAATATATTCAAATTAGTCAGGACATTCATGCACAGCCAGAGATTGGAAATGAAGAATTTTATGCAAGTTCGAAGTTAATCCAAACACTAGAAAATGCAGGTTTCACTGTTGAATCAGCAGTTGCAGGACATAAGACGTCCTTTTTCGCATCCAAAGATAGTGGCAAAGAAGGTCCAACGATTGCTTTTCTCGCAGAGTATGATGCGCTCCCTGGAATCGGGCATGCTTGTGGACACAATATTATTGGTACAACCAGCGTTGCAGCTGCTATCGGCTTAGCTGAATCCCTTTCAGAAACTGCAGGCCGTGTCGTGGTATTAGGTACACCTGCTGAAGAAGGTGGCCCAAACGGAAGCGCTAAAGGTAGTTTTGTAAAACATGGTCTTTTAAAAGATATTGATGTGGCACTTATGCTCCATCCATCCGGAAAAACAAGTTTAACAAGTGAAACATTAGCAGTAGATCCTTTAGAATTCCATTTCTATGGGAAGCCTGCTCATGCATCTGGAGCTCCAGAAAAAGGGATCAATGCATTAGACGCTGTTATTCAACTATTTAATGGAATTAACGCTCTACGCCAACAACTTTCAAGTGATGTTCGAATTCATGGCATTATAACACATGGCGGAGATGCTCCAAATATTATACCAGAATATGCAGCAGCTCGTTTTTATATTAGAGCTGAATCTTGGGTCAAAACGGAGGAAACTGCTGAAAAAGTCCGTGCTATCGCAAAAGGTGCGGCACTTGCTACTGGTTCAACTGTTAAAGTGGAACGATTCCAAAATGAAGTAAAAGATTTTGTGCTTACAAATACACTAGACAATGTTTTAAAGAAAGAGTTAGAAAAACAAGGTGAAACCGTTGTTACAGAGCAAAAGAAAGGAAAAGGCTCGACAGATGCAGGTAACATTAGCTACGAAGTACCGACCGCCCATGGCCATATTAAAATTGGTGAAGATAATTTAATTGGGCACACAGTCGAGTTTAGAGAAGCCGCAAAATCGGACGCTGGTAACGAAGCTATTATAACAGGAGCTAAAGCCCTAGCTTCTACGGGATACCGTTTATTAACAGACAGCGAACTCCTTCACAGAGTACGTCAGTCACATGAACAAGGACTGGCTGAAAAACAATAAAAAAATATGTGGCAAAGTATATATTCAAAAGACAAATCCGAATGAATTAATTTTAATAACCCGCTTCAGAAATATACAGCGCTTATCCTAAGGCGGCTGCTGAGCCTCCGGATGCTACGCATTCGGGGGTCTCAACTAGGCCTGCTTCCTACAGGACAAAGAAGACTTCGACAACATTACATCGCACGCAGAAAATCGATTTGTATTTTCAAGGAGTCTTCGTATATTTCTTACGCTTATTCTGAATATCATACATCTTTTTGTCTCAATTTCATAATTGTTAAGTTTCATTTAAAAACTACCTTGTTCGGATTATAGTAATAACTTCGCTTTGATTGTAATGGAAGAAAGCGACTCCTGCTAAGAATAACAGAGCTTGAAGAACCATTTGAAAAGTGTTCCACTTTTCAAGTTAGATGAAGCCGTCCCTATGGTCAACGTTCGTCAGTAATGAAAATCAGAACAGCTAACATTCGGATTTTACATAAAATATCCTTTTATGACTCTTTTACAAAACTGTTTGTTATACCCCAACTCACTTATTTCATTTACCACCCTCTAACTTCATGAAATTAGAGGGAATATTAACAATATCGGTCATCATTTCTATTATATTGGTTAGTGAAATACAAAAATTTAATCCTTACGTTCTAACCCTCCTCCCTTTCATCATATATTGAAAAATAGCTTGGACTTTTGAAAGGGGGAGTAAGTTGGAATTAATTGAAGTAGTAATACAAATACTCCTTATTAATATCTTACTCAGCGCGGACAATGCAATCGTTATTGCTATGGCGAGTAGAAATCTTCCTACACATTTACAAAGTAAAGCAATTTGGTGGGGAACTTTTGGTGCTATTGCCATGCGAATTCTATTCGTATTCTTAATGATTCACTTGTTCCAAATGCCTTTTATCCAATTAATTGGTGGAATTCTTTTGTTATTTGTTTCCTATAAGTTATTAGTGGACAAGCAAGACTACGATAATATGAAAAGTGGTGAATCATTACAAGAAGCTGTATCCATCATTATCTTCGCTGATGTTGTAATGAGCCTTGATAATGTACTTGCTATTGCCGCTGTCGCAAATAGCGATTTACTTCTTGTTATCGCTGGGATTATTCTAAGTATCCCCATCATCCTAACGGCAAGTGAATTTATTTTAAAATTAATTCATAAATTCCCTGTTATTATTTATTTTGGCGCAGGATTACTCGCATGGACTGCAGGAAAGATGTTATTGAAAGAACCGTGGATTCAACAATTTTTCTCACCTGTTGGTAACCAGGAATTTATCTCGCTAATCGGACTGACATTAATAGTTTTAATGGTTGGTGGTTGGAGAAGGAAACAAATACATGTGAGAAAATAAAATAAGCACCTTGCTAAGAATAATTTATTCAAGCAAGGTGCTTATTCAATTGGAATTATCTTGTCTATCTCTTCTTTTTGTTGCTTTATTTTCAAAACGACAATCTTTCTTTTATTCGGTTACTTGCTTTGGTAGGTTTTTGCTTTTATAAATAAAAGAATGGTGATAATCGTTCCAATTGTTCCAAAACTAAATAGGATTATTTGTATCGAAATATCCATCGCTGTTAATCCAGATACTATCGCATATGCCAACGGATCAAACCCGTTCATCGCTAAAAATATAATACTCATTACCCTTCCCATAATATGGTCCTCCGTAAGTTCTTGCGCTGCAGTAAAAAACGGAACAAATACGAATGACATTGAAAATCCGATAAAGAAAACCATAAGAGTTAGAAATGTCAGGTTAGGCACTACTGCAAAAATTAGGAATGCGATCATTGCTCCAGCTAATCCAACTAAAGAGGTCTTCCCTTTATTTTTAATTAATACGGAACTCAATATTCCTGTACCAATTAACAGACCAATACCTAAACTTGATTCCATATAACTTAGATTTAACGGAGATCCCCCATAACTTTCCACTAGAAATGGAATTGCAATATGCAATGTACCAAAAACGAAGAAATTAAGTGTAATTAAAACTATTAAACCTGTTAATAAGAAGTTCGACCTCCGAATGTACTGAAAGCCTTCCTTCATTTCCTTCATTGGATGTTGTTGCACTTCATGTTCTACTGGAGCTTCCTTTATAAATCTTGGATAAATGATAACTGCAGATAAAAACGCCAGAATCGTTGCAACGAAATAACTTCCTGCTACGCTAACAGTCTCCATTAAAATCCCTGCAAGTATAGGACCAGCAATAAATGCGATCTGGTCCGCGCCTTGGAAAATAGCATTCGCTTGTTGTAGTTGTCTTCTCTCTACAATCTTAGGAATTAACGACGAGCTTGCCGGACCAAAAAAAGCATCCAACATTCCAAATCCTGCCGCTATGATTAATAGCATCATAATCGATGCTGTATCATTCCATACAAGGATAAATAACAAAAACAATAATACCCCTTGCATGAAATTCGTAACAAACATAATAGATGTTTTTTTATAACGATCTGCTAAGATTCCACCAAAAACCATCATGGCAATACGTGGAACAGTAGAAGCGATAAGCACTAATCCAAGTGATCCAGCAGAACCACTTTCACTTATTACATACCATGTAGTGGTTGTAAGAAACATACTGAAGCTAACGACCGCAAATATACCAGCAACAAAGAGCAAGACAAATATTCGATTTCGTAATAATGACTTTGTTGTCATATCCATCCTCCGCCTTTGCATATAAAATTGAACAAGATATACTGTTAATAAATAGATTACTGAACGACCCCTCCTACCGAACGGTCGTTTCTAGATGACTATATCCTATCTATTACATTTTGTCAAAGGAGAAATTTTGTATGCACACGAAAGATAAAATATTAATTGAGGGAATGGAGTTATTTGCTCGACTAGGATATGAAGGAACCTCAATGACGAGTATAGCCAACGCTGTTGGAATTAAAAAGTCGTCTTTATACGCCCATTACAAAAGCAAAGCTGGACTATTTTTAGATGTTTCTCAAAAAATTTCTAGTGATTATATTGATTTTGTAAAAAGCTCTTTAAAGAACGAAGGGAAAAATATTCAAGAAATTCTTTACCTCTCCTTTCTTGCAAATGTACATGATTTGGCTAATAACGATAGCAGTATTGAATTTTATAACCGATTTATTTCCTATCCTCCTGAAGAGGTAAAAGAAAGATTGTTAACAATAATGGTCAACAGCGAAGAAACCGCTCGTGCATTATTTGAAGCAACCATAAAAAAAGGACAAGACGGTGGAGAAATCACCAAAGAAGTTACTGCAAAAGAGGCAGCTAATGTATTTTACGGTTTGTTAGATGGATTATCCTATGAAACGAGTTATTATATGTTCGATATCATTGAAAAACATGGACAGCAGATGTGGAAAGTGTTCTGGAGAGGAGTAAAAGCTTAAAAACAAAAAATTTGTAAGTAAAACACAACTCTACTCTACAGAGCTATTACCGCTCGTTACACGCGGGTTAAAGTCGACTATTTTGTAAAGCTTACGTTTGTCATAAATTTAAATCGGGTATTGTTTTATTCAATATTTTTATTTTTTTATCCTTTAAAATAACTTTGATGAAAAGGAGTTTCTTTATGTCTTTACAAATCGTCGGCTTCTCCATTATTATATTAGCCGCACTGCTTGTTATCGGAAAACTAATTCGTCTTAAAATACCCATCCTTCAAAAACTCTTCTTACCTACCTCATTAATCGGTGGTTTCTTAGCACTCATACTAGGACCAGAAGTATTAGGAAGGCTAACTAATAATGGATTTCTTAATGCTGGGATTTTTACCGAACAAATGGTAGAAGTTTGGGCCGGTCTACCTGAATTATTAATCAATGTTGTTTTTGCCTGTTTATTCATTGGGTTTGTTCTACCAAAACCGAAAAAGATGTGGAAAATTGGTGGACCACAGATTGCTTTAGGCTATACGATGTCCTGGGCTCAGTATGCTGTAGGTATTTTATTGGCAATAACAGTTTTGACACCCCTACTTGGACTAAGTCCCGCGGCAGGTGCACTTATCGAGATAAGTTTTGTTGGCGGTCACGGTACCGCAGCTGGTCTACAGAGCACTTTTGAAGAACTTGGATTCGCAGAAGGTTATGACCTCGCTATTGGCCTGGCAACAGTTGGAATATTATCTGGTGTAGTTGTTGGTATGATTATGATTAACTGGGCTGCGCGTAAAGGAAAATCAAAAACGTTACATCATCCAGATGAAATATCCTTAGAGCAACAAACAGGAATTTTAAATAAAGAACATCGTAAATCCGCAGGTACAAAAACGACATCATCATTATCGATCGAATCATTTTCGCTTCATCTAGGTTTAATTGGAATTTCTATATTTATCGGTTTTGTCCTATTAGAAATATTAATTTGGTTAGAAGCTGTAACATATGGTGCAGCATTCGATATTTATCTATTTGAATATGTACCACTATTCCCATTCGCAATGATTGGAGGTCTTCTCGTTCAACTCTTTCTTTCTCGATTTGACCGTCATGAATTAGTTGACCGAGATACAATTAACACGATACAAGGAGTCGCATTAGACTTTCTTATTATAAGTGCAATGGCAAGCCTGAGCTTGCAAGTTATTGGAGATAATATTATTGCCTTTATATTACTAGCAGTGGTAGGTATAGTTCTTAACACCTTCCTTTTCCTCTATTTAGGACCAAAGATGATCCCGAGCTATTGGTTCGAAAGAGGTATCGGTGATTTTGGGCAAAGTACTGGTGTAGCAGCAACAGGTATTATGCTTATGCGAATCGTTGACTCAGAGAATCAATCCCCAGCACTTAATGCATTCGGTTATAAGCAAATTCTATTTGAACCAATGGTTGGCGGCGGATTAGTAACTGCAGCTTCTGTACCTTTTATTATTCAATTTGGTGCAGTCCCTGTATTAATTGGGGTAACTCTGCTAACCATCGCATTTTGGGTATTAGGTACACGATATTTTGGAAAAATGAATGAATCTGATTAGAGTATGAGCAACAGCATGATTCATATTTCATGTTGTTGCTTTTTTCTCTTTATGATATCTTTAGAGAAACTTAGAATCGTTAGTCCCATCTATTAGAGTACAAAATGATATGAATATTATATTCAAACAGAAAGGGCAGATGTAACGTGCATAAAAGATCATTCCTGTTTGTCACTCTAAGTTTCATCGTCTTGTTTATTGCTGCTTGTAATTCTGAATCACCAGAAGATAATGACCCTAATGAGAATAGCCAAGATACTGAAGATGAAGGAGGTTCTTCCATGAAAGAAGTGTCCGAAGCAAGTAATCTTTTAGCATTTCAATCTATTCAATCACTAGACCCTAATGATGATGGTAATGTATTTGTCTCACCGACAAGTTATTGGCTAGCTATGGCAATGGTGTATAATGGCGCCAATGGTGACACGAGGTCTGAAATGGACCAAGCACTGCAACTACAAGGAATGAATGTAGAAGATTTCAATCGTCAAAATGCTGCACTGATGGATCATTTTACAAACGTAAATGATGAAAAATTAGAACTCAACATCGCTAACTCCATCTGGCTTAATCAAGAGTATGAATTTCTTGATACCTTTCACCAATCCGTTACCGATACGTATGAAGCTGAATTAGCACACCTTACCACCCCTGAACCAATTAATGAATGGGTCAGCAACCAAACAAATGGAAAAATTAAAGATATTATTAAACAAATTGATCACGAACATGTAGCTATACTCGTAAACGCAACTTACTTTAATGGTGCATGGACATATCCATTTGATGAAAACAATACACAAGAACGAACCTTTCATAAGGAAGATGACTCTTCTGTAGATGTACCATTTATGGCTTTAAATGAAAATGTGCCATATTTAGAAACAGACCAAATGCAAGCAGTCTCATTACCATATGGAGAAAATGAAGACATGCAGATGGAGTTATTCCTCCCAAAAGAAGATATAGCTATGGATGATTTCTTGGAAGAATTCACTCTTGAAAATTGGCAAGAATGGCGCGATAGTATGGAAACTACAAAAGGAAATTTGCGCATGCCGAAATTCTCATTAGAATATGAAACGGAACTGCAGAACTTTTTCCAATCACTCGGTATGCAACAACCGTTTGATACACAGGAAGCTGATTTTTCCAACATGATTGATCAAGAACAACTTGGCGACCTTTACATCGATAAAATTGTTCATAAAACATTTTTAGATGTTGATGAAGAAGGAACAGAAGCAGCTGGAGCAACATCCGTTGAAATGAAAACGACATCGATTGAAATTGGAGAAAGCTTTGATATGGAAGTCAATCGTCCATTTCTCCTCACCATTTCTGATAACGAGACGGACACCATATTATTTATGGGTATGATTCATGAACCTACTTCTACTGATGAATAACATCACAATACCCTTTCAATAAAATAAATAGAGAGGATTTGTGTAAAATGAACAAACGCTTTGTTATCTTTCTTATACTATGTTTGTCCTTATTATTTTCTGCTTGTGGCACAGATGATAATAGTGCCACAGGTGGAAATATTCCTTCAGATGCCCCTCCCTCCACGAAAATAGACACCTCCGTTTTGGTAAATGAAGCTAATCAAGCAAGTAATCATCTCGGTTTTCAAGCATTACAACGATTAGAGGGTAATGAAGAAGACAATATTTTTGTCTCCCCGATCAGTATTTGGTTATCTGTTTCGATGGCATATAATGGAGCTGGCAGAGAAACGAAAGATGAAATGACCAAAGCACTTCAACTTAGAAATATTGACCTTCAAATATTAAACAAACATAATGCCTCTATGATGGAGCAACTAAATAATCACGATGATGTCGAGTTAAATATTCTTAATTCTATTTGGTTACGTCCTAAATTCACTTTTCTTGAAAACTTTGAACAACAAGTTACTGAATCTTATAATCCAGAACTAGGTCCTTTAACTACGAAGGAACCAATGAACGAATGGGTTCGTGAAAAAACAAATGGAAAAATTACTGATCTTATTGAAAAAGTCGATGAAGACCATGTCGCCTTCTTATTAAATGCCACGTATTTCAATGGTGACTGGAAGTATCCTTTTGATGAAAATAATACTGAAGATGATTCATTCAATATAGATGAATCATCTTCCACAGAAGTCCCTTACATGTCACTTGATGAAGAACTTCCTTACTGGGAAACTGACGAATTTCAGGCTGTTGCACTTCCATACGGTGAAGAGGGAAACATTCAGATGGAGATATTTCTCCCGAATGAAAGTATTGAATTACAAGAATTTGTTAACAAGTTAACGCTAGAAGACTGGCAGAATTGGCGTGAATCTATGCAAGAAACGGTAGGAAGTTTAAAAATGCCGAAATTCTCCTTAGAATATAAATCAGAGTTAAAGAATTTCTTCCAAGCTTTAGGTATGGAGAAAGCATTTGACAAGCACGAAGCTGATTTCACCAACATGATCGATCCAGCACAGTTACGTGGAAATTTATACATTAGTAAAATCATGCATAAGACGTTTTTACAGGTTGATGAAAAAGGAACAGAAGCAGCTGGGGCAACTTCTGTAGAAATGAAAGAAGAATCTGCCATTGTTAGTCCAGCTCCTTTTCAAATGGAAGTCAATCGTCCATTTCTCCTCACCATTTCTGATAACGAGACGGACACCATATTATTTATGGGTATGATTCATGAACCTACTTCTATTGATTAACTCTCAAATTCTACTCATAGCCAACCAAACTAAAAAAGAGTAGAATGGAAGTAATTTCTAATAGAGGGGAAATCATATTGATAAAAAAAGTATTTTTATATATTTTTGCTATATTATTTATGCTAGCTGGAATTGGACACTTTTTACTCGATGATTTCTTTATTTCATCGATGCCAGACTGGGTTCCACAGCGCCCGTTGATTGTGTATGTATCGGGAGTAGTTGAGATTGTGCTAGGTGCCTTACTAATTTATCCTACTACTCGCAGAAAAGCAGGAATCACCATTGCTATATTTCTTGTACTCGTATTTCCTGTAAATATTTATATGGCTTTCCATGCAGAAAACTATAACACTCCAGAAGCTGCTCTTTGGATTCGTCTGCCATTACAATTTCTATTAATCTGGTGGGTAATAAAAGTAAGCAAACGATAATATCAAAATGGCCAAGCTATGGATTCTAAGCTCGGCCATTTTAGTTACGATATTTTTGTACCATCTGGAACTTCTTCGTCGGGGCGCAACAAAATAACATCTCCATCCTCAGGAACTCCACCAATAATTAACACTTCTGATTTAAATCCTGCCACACGCATCGGAGGAAAATTAACTACTCCTACCACCTGGCGACCTACTATTTCTTCTGGCTCATACCTTTTGGTAATTTGCGCCGAAGATTTTTTTATTCCTACTTCATCACCGAAATCAACGGTTAGCTTAATGGCTGGTCTACGAGCTTCTGGGAAAGATTCTGCATGTATTACTGTTCCAACCCGCATGTCTACCTTCATAAAATCATCAATTGTCGCCATGTTATCCTTCCTCCCAATTAATCTTTAATTATTACTACTATGATATAATTGGCAAGAGTTGGAATCAACTATCCTAAGGTTTATTTCAAACTTTTCTATTAAATCATCATTGACATCTAAGTATAATTTCATAAAATGAAGAATATAGCTGATTATATTGGAGGATGCCTATGATTGAAGTAAAAATCAACCATGCTGGATATCATACAGAGCAATTATATTTATCAGATATCCATTTTTCTATTCTCTCTGGTGAAACTGTTGGCTTACTTGGAGCTAACGGAGCAGGGAAAAGCACGACCATTAAGTCGATTATTGGGACGATGGAAGCTTTTGATGGAGAAATACATATTAAAGATGAACATCAACTTGCATATATACCAGAGGAACCTATCCTATACGATCACCTTACACTTTGGGAACACCTACGTCTAGCAGCCACTTCTTATGACTTACCCAATAATGAATGGATTCCAAAAGCTGAGAAACTCCTAAAACTATTTTTATTAAACGGTAAAGAACATCATTTTCCCATACATTTTTCAAAAGGAATGAAGCAGAAAACACTAATTGTTTTAAGCTTTATGGTACAAGCAGATATTTATATTATTGATGAACCATTTATTGGGTTGGATCCGATTGCCACGAAAAACCTGATTACTTTGTTGGAAGAAGAGAAGCAACGTGGTGCTGCGATATTGATGACCACCCACGTATTAGACTCTGCTGAAAAACTCTGTGATAATTTTGTACTTCTACATGAAGGAAAGATGTTGTTTCAGGGAACGCTAAATGAACTACAACAAAGAACAAATCAACCTTTGAACACTTCTCTTTTAGATTGCTTCTACTATTTGCTAGAGGAGGAGTTAGTGAATGCATCCCGCCTTTAATGTGTTTATGCAACGTTTTCGTTCAGATTTCAAACAACAACGTAAAGCTTGGAATATGGTTCTAGATTGGACCGTTTTCGTATATTTCCTTATTCCTGGAGTCGCAATTGCAATTTTCTTTTATATGGAATGGCTGCAGGAAATTCCATTTATTTTTACTTTTATTGGGTGGTATGGATGGACAACACTTTTATTTTTAACTATGTTCATCTTTGAGATTAAGTTATTTACTTATGTTGCTGATCAACTATTCCTAAGTAGAAACATTCCATTCCTGCGAAAAATTACACAGTATGGGATTATATATTCTTTTGGTCATACGATTATACTAGGTACAATTATATTCATTTTACCTGTTCCACTACTAATGGAATTATTCAGCTTAGATACCCAAAAAATTATTTTATTATATATTTGTTACATTACCGTTTCTTGTCTTTTTAATGCCTGGAAGAAATATCTGAAACTGTATATATCGTCATCTATTTATCGAATAGTTAACCAAGTTCTCCCCATCGTCGCATTCATATTAGGATCTTCCTTTATAATCGATAGCCCTACATTCACTTTTATTTGGATGGGTCTTAGCATTTTTGGGTGCTTTGTTCTTTCCCGGAAAATTTTATACAATGGCAATAACTTTCTAAAAATTGCCTTACTCGATGATGCGTCACGTAATCAGATGGGAAAATTATTACTGATGGATGTAAATAATCAAGGATACCGTCCACCATCACAAACAAAACCAAGACTATGGAAACAGTCACAAGTAATGTTTAAACAACAAACTGCATCGATGATTTTCACGGATGCATTCTTTAAATCAATCATTCGAAATCAACGCCTTCTCTTCCCTATTTTCCAACTCAGCGGGCTATTGATAGCTTTCATTATACTTACATCAGGTCGGTGGGTTACTTATATTGTCTGGGGAATTTCTATTTATATTATTATTGATATCGCTAAGACTGGGTGGATGGCTTTCCGTCAAGATCCCTTTATCCGTTTGTTTCGTTGGGATGAAACGATGCTGCGTGATTCTCTAGAAAAATGCGTGTTATACCTGGCCACGCCGATACTTATCTTTTTAAATATGATTTTCGGTTATCTACAGTTTCAAGTGGTAGGACTTCTTTTATTTCCATTGTTATCAATACTTCTCGTCAATTGGGGAACCAGATCATTTTTGCGTAACTCTCCGGTTTCCTAACAGTTGTAGAATACTCTTTTTTACGGAAGAGATTCCTATCTTTGTTAATATTTAACTGAACTTCAAATTGGAGGTGCTTTACCTTGAGAAGATTATCTTTACTACCTATATCTGTAGGTCTTTTGATATTCATTGTATCACTAACACTTTTTCATTTTATTGCTTCCCCTTATCCGATTTTAGGTGCACTGGTAACAGCGTATTTATTGTTTGAACTCACCTACCTCATACAATTTCAACAACAAAAAAATAAACGAGAGGAGCTTTGAAAAGATGCTAAAACCTGGTTATGGTCTTGATGATAATGGTTTTATTGTAAGCGATGTTAGTATCGATAAAATTGATTCTATATACCTGCCATGCATTCAAGAATCTGTTCATTCTCTTAAAAAATTATTCCCGCTTCAACTGCATAGTGTATATGTGTATGGGAGCATTGCACGAGGAGACGCAAAACCTGTCCATTCTGACTTAGATCTTATTGCTTTATTTACGAAAAATTTAAGCTCTGATGAGGTTAATCAATTAAGGACACTTGCTAGCGAATTATCAAATAAATATCTTTCTCTCGTTAGAGATGTTGGAATTGCTATAGCTGATTACGACTATACGATGGACCCTAGCAATTATTACGAAAATGCATTTCTTAGGGAAATTAGTGTTTGTGTTTATGGAGAAGATTTGGGTGAACGATTTGGACCATATAAACTCACATCAGAAATACCGATTAAATTTAATGGTGATATTTGCAAGTCACTACATCGGACTTTAAATAGGTTAGAGACTTCTTCAGATGAAGCCTTCTGCCCATACACACAAGGTTTTGCTCGTAAACTAATTCGAACCTACTATTCGATGGTGATGGTACGCTCACAAATTTGGTCAACAAGGCTTCATGAGCAATCTGAAATATTTATACATTATTTCCCACACAAAGAATCGATTGTGCATACGCTTCTGAATTGGATAGATCAGCCACCCACAGATCGTGAAACTGTTCAAGAATTGTTTAAGAGGGAAGGTAATTGGGCTTGTGTCAATTTTATTCGTGAGGCTACGACTTCTACTTAATATTAGAAAAAGTTTTTCTTTGCCTATAAAGTTTAAAGCCGAACCTATTAAAGAGCGTATGTCTATAAGAATCAGCGTGTACACAAAAATTTATATGAAAAGAGAAGGTAAAGCAAAAGTTTGTTGGCTTTACCTTCTCTTTTCATTACCACTTCGCTTTATGATCTTCTGCCCACCCGAGCATCGAGTCAATGTTAATTATTTTCCCTTGATCTGTTTTGATTGTTCCTTGATAATGGCCAATCAATTGGTGGACACTCGATTCAATAATAACTGCTTTTGTTTCTGCGATACGTTCAAACATGGGTGTGAATTGAAGATCAACTCGATCAGAACTGATTGTCGTTAGTTTCCATGGTTGTTTATAGTCATCTTTGTCATACTGCCATTTAATATCTTCGTGGATCTTATGCAATCGATCATTAATCACTAAACCATTTTCATTTTGACCAGTCTTATCTGTCCATTGTCCTCCAAAATTCAAACCAATTCGTTGACCATCAATCACACCAGAAGCAGAACCCCAGTTCCATTTAGAAGCATATTTCCAAACACCTCGTCCAAAGTCTAAACAACCAAATGCGGAATCAGGGTTTATAGAATATATTTTTTCTCCCCACATTATTTTTCCAGAAGCAGGGATTGCAGGTTGCTTGGAAGTAAATTGAAATCGTTTCTCAGACCATGGAACAACAACATTTAATGATTCATATTTATCTGGTCTTGATAATTTTATATCTGCTGTCAGCCCTTTTCCATTACTAAAATCAGGTATCGATATGGTTAATGTAGTTCTCTCATCGGATTCATCAAAATGAATAAGCATATCTTTCCCATCATAATGGAGTGACTCCCTAACCCCTTCAGGCATGCGTACTCCTTTTCCAAATGGAATCAAAGAAGTCTTTTCGTGAAATTCCTTTGTATTCAAATCTAGAATATATACAAACATCACAGCCGCATAATCAATATGAGATATAGTTGCAGAAAATAACACCTCTGGATTGGTCACACACCAATAGTTCCATTTTTTCTTACGAGGGTAACTCCCAGTCACATTACATTGCACAAGCGGCTGCCTCGCCCATCCTATACTATGGTCATTTAACCTGCCATCAACACATAAACGAACTGGTTTCTTTATTTCTATCGCTTGCATAAGCCTCACGCCCCCTAGTATGTTTTTTTCTATTATACTAAAAAATGATAAAACGACCCCAAAAGAGATCGTTTATCTGAAACTATTCTTCTACACCTAGCATTTGTTTAGCCATTGTTTCCATTTCGCTCGCCTCGGAAACAATCGCAAATTCTGCGACATCAATAGCATATGCCGCTTGCAGCTCGATAATATGCTCTTTCATTTTAGCCCATGTTTTACCACCTGCATTACTGTATGCTTCAATTAGCTTTTCTAATCCTGCTTCTTGATAAAGGATATAATGCGTCACGAAGTCTCTCGAAATATCCGTAACAGAAACCTCTGTCCAATCAATAAAGCCTGTTACCTCTATCGCATCATTAATCAGCGTATGTCCTGGATGAACATCTCCATGACTCAGCCCGGTATGTTTTGGCCATAGAGAATCGTCTGACAACCATTTTTGCCATCTTTCCCACAGCACTTCACTTACTCCAAATCGTTCCTTTACTTTTTCCATTCGTTGTTTCATGTTATCTCTTAAATCGTTCGCATCATTGATCTCAATGCCAGTATCGATAAAGAAATTCTTTGGCAATTGATGAAGCTCAGCAAGTGCTTTTCCTAACGTTTGATGAAAAATTTCAGGAGTATTTTCTACATCAAAACTCCATACGTAATTTTGAATTTCTGGGTCTATTGTACCTGCGGGTCGACCATCTAATTGCTTATAAGCTATCAATTCATCCGTATAGACTTCCCATTTAGGTACTTGAAAAGATACATATTCATGAATAATATCCAATACACGCTTTTCTTGGTCCGTACTTCGAGTAGAATCGGCTCTTCGGGGAATTCGTAAAATCCATTGTGAGCCTTCCGTATCTTTCACATGGGCGACTTTAAAGTCCAAGCCAGATTCATTTAATTTTATTGTGTCTTTGTTGACATGTATACCATGTTTACTTGCTAAATGAACTACTTCATTTTTATCCATCTTAGAACCTCTCTCTAAAATTTTATAATTATTCTCAGTTAGCCAAATAGTCGATAAACACCGAGATGCTTTTAGATACCCATTTATCCTTGTGCATAGCCTGAAAGATAGCTAGTTCCTGTTTTATCTTAGAACTAGGGTATTCTACTAATACTCCTTCTTTGAGTTCTTTTTCAACAACAAATCGGGGTACAATCGATTGGCCAAGGTTACACATTACACTCTTTTTAATGGCTTCTACACTGGGCAATTCAATTGCCTTCATATTGATATCCGTAGTCGAATTCATATATGCTTCCATTATTGGACGCCAACTACATTTATACTCTGTTGTAAGCATCCTTGGGGCAAAAGGTCTTCTCTCGATCTTTCCAGGAAGTATATGGACGAGCTCTTCTTTTCTAATTTTTTTTGCCCAGACATCTTTCTGTGTCCAATTTTCAAGTTCGACAAGGAAAGCAATATCAACCTCTCCACTTTTTAATTGACTATGAACATCTTCAAACCGTAATGTTTTCAACACTATTTCTACTTTAGGATATTCCTCCATAAATCCTCTTAAAATGTTAGGTAGCCAATGGATCATTAACGTTTCACTCGCACCAATTATTACTATTCCAGAAGGTTCCTCCGTATTCCTTAATCGATCTTTAGATTCGGAATACAGGTCAATAATTTCAGTAGCATAGGGAAGAAACGTTTCTCCTGCCTGTGTAAGGCTGATACTTTTCCCCATACGATTAAACAAAGGGATTTCTAACTCTGATTCCAGATCATGAATATGTGCTGTAATAGAGGATTGAGCATAACCTAGTTCATCTGCAGCTTTTTTAAATCCACCTTTATCTACTATTGTTTTAAATGTTACTAGATGCCGTAACTCCATTTCACCCTCCTTGTTATCAAAATTACCGAACGTTAATATCTGATAATTCAATTTTACTGTATATGACATATACTTTAAACTAGATATAACACATTTTCAATGAGGGACTGATAATACATGAAAGTATTAACAATTGTTGCACATCCTAGAGAAGAATCTTTAACGATGAAAGTCGCCAATCGATTTATAGATGGACTACAAGATGCTGGTCATAATGTTGAACTTATTGATCTATATCGTCATAAATTTGAAGCAGCATTGCCAGTAGCTGATGAGCCTGAATGGGATGCAAAAGTGCAACACTTTTCACCGGAAGTAACGAGAGAGATGGAGCGAATGAAGAGCGTGGATGCTTTAGCGTTTATTTTTCCAATATGGTGGTGGAGTATGCCTGGAATTATGAAAGGTTATATCGATCGTGTCTGGAATTTTGGATTCGCATACGGGAATAGCAAATTACATCATGAACATGTACTCTGGCTAGGTTTAGCGGCAGCTGATGAGAAAAAACTCGAAAAGCGAAAGTATGATTCGATGATGGAACATTATTTTAATGTTGGCCTTGCTGATTACTGTGGTATTCCAAGCTCTACATTCCACTTACTCACCGAAACCAATAGTGTAAATGCTCAACAACTCGATGAATGGTTAATGCAAGCATACGAATTAGGACGGAACTATGGAAAATAAAATCAAGCGCCGAAAAGACATAAGTCTCATCGGCGCTTGGTGTTTATTTATCTTGATGTATATCCAGCATCTGCATGAATTGTTGTACCCGTTACGTAAGAAGCTGCATCAGAAGCTAACCAAAGACTAGCTTGAGCTATTTCACTCGCTTGTCCAAAACGATTCAACAAACTTAATTGTGGAGCATATTCTTCTTCTGAAAGATTAAATTGTTCCAAAGCTCCTCTTAGCATTGGTGTATCAATCGCACCCGGAGCTACAGTATTCACACGAATGTTATGTGGTCCATTTTCTAGAGCGGCTACTTTTGTCATACCCACTACTCCATGTTTTGCTGCAACATAAGCAATATTATTTGGTTGTGGACGGAAACCGCTCACAGATGAAATATTAATAATAGATCCTCCATTACCTTGTTCTAACAGTTGTTGAAGTTCATATTTCATACACAATGCGGTTCCAGTTAAATCAACAGAAATAAGTTTATTCCAATAATCTTCGTCAAATTCAGCTGCTGGTTTATCATCCGGTGTAAGTGCTGCATTGTTCACCGCAACATCTAATTTTCCGTATTGTTCTACCGCAAATTGCACCATCTGCTTCACTTGTGCAGAGTCAGATATATCTACTTTTACAAAAGCAGCTTCGCCACCTGCTTGTTTAATTTCTTGCACTACTTCTTGCCCTTTTTCTTCATTAAAATCGGCAATAACTACCTTCGCTTTTGCCTCCGCAAACAATAAAGCTGTTGCTTTCCCCATGCCCATTGCTGCACCAGTAATAATTGCTACCTTATCTTCTAAAATAGGAAATGTCATTCTATAGCCCTCCTTTGTAGTCTTACAACTTTTACTTTACTCTTTCATTGAGACCCTTACCATATACATTTTTATAGTTTTTGCTTGTTATTGAACAAAGATACATTTTTTGTATATTAAAAGTGCTGTATAATAAAGTAAGATGGTGTTTGTTCGTTTTTACATCACCGCGATAAGAAGAGTGAGTTACATGTTGAAAGGTTGTAATAGAAGATGAATACAAATTATGTAGACAAACGAATCCAACGTTCAAAGACTGCCATAAGAGAATGCTTTCTTTCCATTTTAGAAAGAAAACAATTTGAAGAGATTAGCATATCTGAAATTTGTCGGCTAGCTAACTATAATCGAGGAACATTTTATTCACACTATGACTCGAAGGAAAATCTACTAGAGGAAGTTATTCAAGACACACTACATGATATGGTTGATGAAATTAGAAAACCATATAGAAATAATAAAAACGTGGTTATTAAGGAAATACCTATAGAAAATATTACACTATTTCATTATTTTCAGGAAAATGCTTCCTTATATAAAATATTATTAAGTGAACATATCCATGTTGATTTTCGACATCAATTGGCAAAAGCAATTGAGGATTTATTAATAGAAGAGTATGACTATGAAATTCATTCTGAGAGCGAAGAAAAAATAGATATAGATTGGTTCTATATTTATCGAGCTCATGGGATAGCAGGTTTTATCATTCGCTGGATTGAAGAAGATTTCCCTCATTCTCCATCCTATATGGCAAAACAAATTGTCGAGTTAATGGTATCCTCTACCGAAATATTTCATCAAAAAAATAGGTAATCTCATTCACTAAAAGGTAAATTTTCTTCATTGGATAGTTCTAGCCAATAAGGGTACGAAACCATTAAAATAATTAAAACCAATAACATGATGACAATGGTCCATAACGTTGGGTGCCAAAAAATATTGAGTAATAGTACAAGAGGAATCAAGAATGTAAAAGCAGATGATCGCTTTCTTGATCGTTTGCTTATAAATTGTGTCTCGTGACAATATGGACATATCATACGCGTATCCAGAGTAAAGGACTTTTTTATCGTTTGCTTCCACGTCCAATTTTCTCCGCACTTTTGGCATTCTGGCATAAAAACACCCCAATCAACTTATTTCACAATTATTACCAATTTTAACATAATTCATCACTTACTTGCATTACTTACATATCCATTGACTTTATCAATCATAGAATCTAATCTGATTCTAAAGGCGGAATAAATAAGACTGGAGATTGTAGTCATGCAAATTATGAGAGCAAATGAATACAATGATCAACATGTACGGGAAAAGTTCAGCAAAACATTCGTAGACGGTTTTGGCGAAGATCTTCGTTATTTCGCAGAGGATAAAGAAAAACTAGCGAAAGCGCTCAAGCACATGTTTGTTCTTGAGAATTTTTATATAGCAGTTGTCGATGAGGATATTGCGGCAATCACCTTTTGCTCAGACGGGGATAAACTTGCCATTCAGCATAATCAAAAAGAATTACGAAAACATCTTGGATGGCTTAAAGGAACAATTGCTAACGTTGTTTTTAAAAAAGAATTTCAGAAACCCCCGGTAAAAAAAGGAGAGAAGATTGCAAACGTTGGGTTTGTTGCTACAGCTGAAAAATATCGACGCAAAGGCATCGCTTCTACATTAATAGACTATATTCTTTCTTTACCACAGTACGAGACATTTTTATTAGAAACAATTGCCGATACCAATATAGGTGCGCTGCAACTCTATAAAAATCTTGGGTTTAAAGAAATTAAACGAACGAAACAGAAACATACAACGTTTAGTGGCATTCATTACTATATTGATATGGCATACAAGAGAAATGAATAACAAAAGGTCGTATCCTTAAAAAAGATACGACCTTTATTATTTTACCCCTTTTGTTCTAAACACTTACCATACTGTATGGAAAGTACCTTCTTTATCCACTCTTTCATAGGTATGTGCCCCAAAATAATCTCGCTGCGCTTGAATCATATTGGCACCGCTTTGAGCGGAGCGATACCCATCATAGTAAGTTAATGATGCCCCTAGACTTGGTAAGGACAGCCCACTTTCCATCCCTGTTATCACAACTTTTCGTAACGACGCTTGATAGTCACTTATCTTCTCCTGGAAGAATGTTGATAACAATAAGTTTGGTAAATGACTATTCGTTTTAAATGCATCACTGATTTCATTCAAAATGCCTGCTCGGATAATGCAGCCACCTCTAAAAATTAATGCAATCTCATCTAGCTTTAAATCCCAACCATATGCTTCGGAAGCTTGCTTATATTGGTGAAACCCTTGTGCATACGCACATATTTTACCCATAAATAGTGCTTGTCTCACAAGTTCTAACCACGCTTGCTTATCAAGCTCCTTATCTAGTTTTGTTGGTCCAGAAAGTTTTTGTTCTGCGAGTACGCGTTCTTCCTTTAAACCCGATAAGAATCGTGCAAATACAGATTCTGTAATGATTGATAGCGGGACGCCAACATCCAATGCATTTTGGCTTGTCCATTTTCCGGTACCTTTTTGACCAGATTTATCAAGAATGACATCAACCATTGGCAGATTTGTTTCATCATCCACACGCGTTAAAATATCACTCGTTATTTCCATCAAATAGCTTTCCAGTTCTCCTTCATTCCACTCACGAAATGTAGCTGCGATTTCATCCACAGATAACCCAAGTCTTTCACGTAAGAACTGATAAGCCTCTGTGATAAGCTGCATATCGGCATATTCAATGCCGTTATGCACCATTTTCACGTAATGACCAGAACCTTCTTTACCTAAATAACCACAACATGCTTTACCATCAACTTGTGCTGCTATTTTTTCTAAGATAGGTGCAACTTCTTGATATACATTTTCATCACCACTAGGCATTAATGCGGGTCCATGAAGCGCTCCCTCTTCTCCACCAGAAACACCGACACTAACAAAATGAATCCCAACATCTGTTAAGCGATGATAACGACGGTTCGAATCATTAAAATTCGAATTTCCTCCGTCCATTATAATGTCCTCTTTATCTAGTAGAGGTACTAAGGAATCAATGACCGAATCAATGACAGGGCCTGCTGTTACCATTAAAAATACTTTTCTTGGTTTTTCTAATGAATTTACAAAACGCTCTAAGTCATAATGTGCCTCTGCATTATCACTTGTAAAATTAGCCTCAAACTTTTCTGTTAGGTCAGATGTATAGTTATAAACAGCAACTTTTTCTCCTTTATTTGCCATGTTCATAGCAAGGTTTGCACCCATAACACCTAATCCAAATACTCCAATAGCATTCATTCTTTTAGACACTTCCTTTATAGAGGTTGTTCAAACCGTCCAATAAAAATGACACATATCAGGGGGACCTTCTACTAAAGTTGCCTACGTCTTGTGGGCAACGCAGAAATCACCACATCCTTTGGAAGCTCGTTGGCTAGCTTTGTGTTCCTCACGAATTTATTGCATTCGTTTTGGTACTTTAAGTTCACCACTCGAACTTCGTCGTCCTTTTCATCCTGTTATTTGAACACATATTTATACAATTAAACTTAACGCTAGTGTAAAGACAAGACCAGCAACTGAAATGACTGTTTCAAGTAACGTCCATGTTGCGAACGTTTCTTTCATGGATAGATTAAAGTATTCTTTAAAGATCCAGAACCCAGTATCGTTTACATGCGAGGCAATTAAACTACCCGCACCAGTCGCTAATACCATTAAGGCAAGATTTACATCCGTTCCTTCCATCAACGGAATTACCATACCTGCAGTTGTTAATGCAGCAACTGTCGCTGAACCTAACGCAATTCTTAAGATTGCAGCAATGAGCCAAGCAAGAAAGATTGGTGACATACTTGTTCCATCAAATAAAGCCGCAACAGAATCACCAACTCCGCCATCTATTAAGACTTGTTTTAAGGCTCCGCCACCACCAATGATGAGTAACATCATACCTATAGCGCGAACTGATTCTTCTGCAGATGCCATCAATTGTTTCATCGGTATTTTACGAGCAATTCCCATTGTATAGATAGCTAATAATAAGGAAATTAATAATGCCGTTGTTGGTTGCCCAATCATGCGCATAATTTCAAAGAAAATGTTATCGGATACATTACCGATATCTTGCAATAAATCAACGACTGTTGTAATCGCCATTAATATGACCGGGAATAGTGCGGTTAATGCACTAACTGCAAAGCTCGGTGTTTCCTCTTCTGGAAATGATTTTGTTCCACCAAGTGATCCAAGATTACCAACTTTTGAAAATGCATCTGGAACAATTTTCTTGGCAACTTTAGTAAATAGTGGTCCAGCTAAAATAACCGTTGGAATCGCAATAATAATTCCATAAATAAGTACCATTCCAATATTTGCTCCGTATTGCTGAGCAATTACTGTTGGACCCGGATGTGGTGGTAAAAAACCATGCGTTACGGATAACGCTGCCGTCATTGGTAAACCTAAATATAGTAAAGGTATTTTAATTTCTTTTGCAATTTGATAGATAATCGGTATTAGTAGAACTAACCCTACTTCGAAGAATAACGCTACACCAATAATGAATGATGCAATTACTACAGCCCATTGGATTCGTTTTACCCCAAATTTGTGAATCAATGTAAGAGCAATTCGCTGTGCCCCACCAGCATCTGCCACTAGTTTTCCTAGGATTGCACCAAAACCAAAGATGAGGGCAATATCACCTAAAGTGCCTCCAAGCCCACCTTCAATTGATGCAACAATATCTCCTAATGGCATCCCTAAAGCTAATGCAGTTAGGAATGATACAATGATCAATGAAATAAATGTATTTAGATTCCATTTCATTATGAGTAGCAATAGTAAAACTACAGCTAATGCTACGATAATTAATGGCATTATATTCTCCATGAATTCTCGCTCCCGTCTCGTTGTATTATTTATTATCTATGGACTTTTGTTGATAAGCCGCTATCTGTTCATATTCACTTTCTAATGCACGTGCAATCCGAATAAATATTGGCATTAGTTCTCGATAAGCTTCTACATGTGATTCATTCGGTTCATGCGCATGTGTATGCCCAATTAAATCTTCTACTACATCAAACGAATCAATTTTCTCTTCGGCATATAAACCAAGCATACATGCACCTAAACATGAAGATTCATAGCTTTTTGGCACAATTACATCTTGATCAAATATGTCAGCCATCATCTGACGCCATAACTCTGATCTAGAGAATCCTCCCGTTGCTTTTATTGACTTCACTGGAACATCCATCACTTCTACTAAAGCAAGGAATACAGAATATAGGTTAAAGATAACCCCTTCTAATGCTGCACGTACCATATGTTCTTTTTTATGATTCAATGTAAGTCCAATAAACGAACCGCGTACATCTGAATTCCAAAGTGGAGCACGTTCTCCAGCTAAGAATGGGTGGAATAAGAGTCCATTGGAACCCGGCTCTACTTTACTAGCAATCGTCGTTAACACTTCATACGGATCGACATTTAATCGTTTCGCTGTTTCTACTTCACTTGCAGCCAACTCATCTCTTATCCAGCGTAGAACCATTCCACCATTATTAACCGGACCACCAATCACCCAATGATCTTCCGTTAATGCATAGCAAAAAATACGACCTTTTTGATCCGTTTTTGGTTTTGGAATCACCGTGCGAATAGCACCGCTAGTACCAATGGTTATTGCAACTTCCCCATCTTTAATAGCGTTCACACCGATGTTTGATAGTACCCCATCACTCGCGCCAATGACGAATTTCGTATTGCTTGTGATCCCCATCTCTTTTGCAACCGCTTCGTCACAACCAGTGAAAATTTTCGTCGTTGGAACTAATAAGGATAATTGCTCTTTCTTAATCCCAGCAATTTGGAGTGCTTGTTCATCCCACGTGCGTTTTTCTAGATTCATCATTCCTGTTGCAGAAGCAATAGAATGGTCAACTACATATTCACCAAATAATTGATAAAATACATATTCCTTAATACCAATGTATTTCTTCACCTTTTCTGCAATCTCTGGTCGATCATGGTTAATCCAAGTGATTTTACTTAAAGGAGACATTGGATGAATAGGAGTTCCTGTTCGCAAGTAATTTTCATGCCCATTCATTTCATTCTTAATTTTCTTCGACCAACCAGCACTGCGATTGTCAGCCCATGTTATACATGGTGTGATTGCCTGATTCTGCTCATCTATAGCTATTAAGCTATGCATCGCACTACTGAAAGAGATAAATGATAAATCTTCTTTATTAATATTGGATTCTTCCATTACATGTTTAATTGTTAGCCGAACAGCTAAATAAATCTCTTCTGGATCTTGCTCTGCAGTCGATACGTCAGGAGTATGTAAATCATACCCATGATTCCCTTGAGCAATGATCTCTCCTGTTTCACGGTATAATACTGCTTTTGTACTTGTAGTACCGATATCGACACCAAGCATATATTTATTTTGATTCAATGCTCTCCCTCACAATCTTCATTCGTTCATCGTCACTCCATAGACGTTCTACGCGATTTTGGACGTCATCGAAGTTTTTATAAAATGCACTGTTAACTAAATCCGCATCTTTATTCTTTATAGATTCTACAATTAATCGGTGGTTATTGATAATTCGTTCAAAATCTTGTTCATTCTCTTGCATTCGATAACGCATCGATAATAGAATCAAACACTCCATTACTGGCTTCAAATTTGTCCAAAGCATGGCAATATAATGATGCTTAATCGATCGTATAATCGTTTCATGAAATTCAATATCTAAGAACGAAAATTGATCGACATCTTTGTATTTGATTGCAATCTTCATCATTTCGACTACTTTCTCCAGATCATTAATCAACAATTCATTGTCCGTTTGTAACAATCGTTGAAAAGTAAACGATTCCATCATCAGCCTAACATCATAAATCTCTTCAATATCTTTATCTGATATACCAATTACTACTGCTCCCATACGTTCTGGACGAACAATATTTTCATTACTAAGTACTTTAAGTGCCTCTCTAATCGGAGACCGACTTACTTGAAATTCTTTCGCTAATTGATTTTCAGATAAAACGGTTTCAGGCTCGATCGCTCGAGATATAATACGCATTCTTAACTCAGCAACAACCTGCTCACCTTTGGAATTATTAATCAACTGTTTTCTTGGATAAAAGGCTTTCATAAATTCACCGTCCTCGACATGATGAATACTTGTATACAAGTATACTAACATCTGAATATTTGTTTGTAAACGCTTGAATTTGATGACTTTAAAATAGGAAAATTCAAACTTTTATCAGGGATAAGATGAAATTTTCTCTATTTATTCTAGTCTTCCACGGTTTTCTTATGGGATTCTCTAAATCAAGCACAAAATTTGGTGCTTTTGTCAGACTATGTCGGACGAAATATGAAAATATTACCAAAAAATAGATTGCTAGTTTCTTAAGCCCGGGATATAATTTTCTCATTGAGCTTGTCATTTTACTGAAAAGAGGAGAAAAGATGAAAAAATCGGCATTTATTTTTTGTATTATTATTTTATTTTTTGCCGTTCTACCGAGTACGATTAGTGCTCAGACAAGTATTTCAGAAAAAGAGCTAGAGAGATTTGCATCTGAAGTTAGTCAACAAAGAGGATTTACGGTAACCATTGAGGACTTGGAGTACATTCTAATTTCCACAACGGGATTAGCGTTTACAGATGTGGAATCTATTGATGAACTTGAGCTATATCTTGGAGAGGTAATAGAAAAGAATGGAAGTAATCTAGAGTGGATCTATGATAGTTATGATTTAGACATAGATTCTCTTGAAAAATTACTTCATGAATATGGTGAAACAATTAATGATTATGTTTTTGTAGAAGAATTATATTTGGCTGTCGACTTCTATATCGAAGAAAAGATAGAAAGAGATCCATACTTTGATGATAACTTAGAAGTATATTTAAAAGAAGTGAGTGCCATACGCGGGTTTACGGTTACTAGAGAGCACATTGTGCATTCACTCTCTCTATATGAAACTACACTTGAAGAGTTTAAAACAATAGAACGTCTATCTGATTTCCTAGCAGAAGTAATTAAAAAAGATTTGAGTAACTTAGGTACCTATTTCGATATGAGTAAAGACGAGGTTCTGCAATTAATGAAGGATAATGATTTAGATATCAATGATTATGTATATTTAGATGATCTGGGAATCGATTTATATGATTTTATTGAATGGGATGAGGAATATAGTATTGATTTCGATTATTTAATGAAAACATATGACTTAACGGAGGAAGAATTACAGCAATTAGATGTGCATATTTGGAATATCCTTGAAAACGCTAGTGATGAAACGATAGAACGCATCATAAATTTAGGTGAGAGAATGATGGCATTTGAAGAGTTCGACACTGCAACCGAACTTACTGCATCTCAAATAGCTGAACTTGTTTCGATCTATCATGAATTTGTTTCTGTATTTGCGTTTGATATTCAATTTAGCTTAATAAAAGATGGTGTAGAAGAACCACTATCATTAAACGCATTAATGTCGATGACAGAACTAGTAAATGCCGATTTAAAGATTAGTATTTATAACCTGCAAGGAGATTTTCTAGCAGATATAATCATCACTGGGGAAATGGTTAGCTCTGAAACCATTATTGGAACTGGTAACGCTATTAAACCAAAACCAACAGAATTAAAACAAACGCTTGAACCTGTGCAAAAAGAAGTTGCATCCGAAGCAGCTACCTCCACTGTTAAAGGAGCGAAGTTACCTAAGACAGCTGCTAATTATGTATCAAACAGTCTGTTTGGAATTGCTATATTACTCATTGGAACACTAATTTTCATCCGATCAAGGAAAGTAACGAGTGAAAAATAAGCATATATTAACTATTATTGGATTGTTCTTAATTACTTTAGGAGCATGGTTTTTTCTAAACAATAGCACCCTGTTTGTGAAGGGGTATGAGCTTGGTTCAACAAAAGAACACAAACCTACAGATAGACGTGATATTGAAAATAAAACCATCGAACAGACAAATCAGAAACCACCAATCGGAGAGGAAATTGGGTCATTAACGATTGAACGAATTGATGCAACCATTCCTATTTTTCACGGCACCGATGAAGATGAATTGGCAAAAGGAATTGGGCATTTCGCAGATAGCGTACTGCCAGGTGAAAAGGATAATTCCGTACTCTCTGGCCATAGAGATACCGTATTTCGCAGGTTAGGTGAAGTAGAAATAGGCGATGAGCTGGTCGTTACCACCTCTACAGATTCCTTTACGTATAAAGTGCGGAAAATAAGAATCGTCGACGAGGATGACCGTACAGTTATTGTTCCGAAACCACGTGCAACCTTAACCGTTAGCACTTGTTATCCGTTTGATTTTATCGGATCTGCTCCAGAAAGATATATTTTAGAAGCCTATTTAATTAATTGAATTTTATCTGAATAAATAAAAATTTGAAAGTGAGAAACGAGCAATAAGTTAGATTAAAATTATCTAATTTATTGCTCGTTTTATTTCGTTCGCACAAACCACTATTTCAGTATTCAAAATATCATAATTTTCATTTGCTATATTTAGCATATTTTTCTAATTAAATACCAAGCTAATGAATAGCAATGATGCAACAGAAAAGATATAATTATCCTTAGTAAATTAATAAGAATAATTATATATAATAAAGGAGATGAGCATGTGAGTAATCGAAAAGTACCTTTAATTGTAACAACAGATTGGTTAGCAGAAAGACTAGATGATCCGAAACTTCGCATATTGGATGCAACTACTTTCTTAAAACAACCTGCAGAGGGCGGGTACTATGATGTCTGGTCAGGTAAGGATGTATACGATAAAGGTCATATACCTGGAGCTGTATATGCAGACTTACTTGGAGAATTATCTGACTCTAACTCTCCTTTTAAATTCACTGTTCCACCAAGAGATCAATTTATTGATAAGATCACGAAACTTGGAGTTAGCGATGACACGTATGTGGTGGTATATGATCAAGCGCAAGCAGTTGTAGGAGCTCCAGTTATTGGATCTGACTGGGCTTCAAGACTCGCATGGCAATTACGTTATGAAGGATTTGAAAATGTAGCTGTACTTGATGGTGGTTTATTAAAATGGAAAGAAGAAGGACGACCTTCCACTACAGAACCAGGGTCTTATCCTGAAGGGCATTTCACTAGAACACGCAACGCTGATTTATTAGCAACAAAAGAAGATGTTAAAAACGCAATGGAAGATGATAATGTTGTACTTATCAACAGTTTATCCCCAGCTGATTTTGCTGGCGAAACCGATACGTATGAACGATCAGGGCATATTCCAAGCAGTGTGAATGTTTTCTTCGGACAACACAGTGACCAAAAAACATTACAACTACATCCTGAAGAACAATTACGTAAAACTTTTGAGGAAGCCGGAGCACTTGATTCCGATAAGAAAGTAATCACATATTGCGGTAGCGGAATTGCAGCTACATGGAACGCATTGATTCTCAATCAATTAGGACAAGACAATGTTGCCATGTATGACGGTTCCATGACAGAATGGGCAAATGATAAAGACCTTCCTTTAAAAAAATAAGATTATTATACACACGTGTAGAAGCAATTATAACTTCTACACGTTTTTTATTGGTAATTTTAGTTGTACAAGCTGTTAGATAGAATAGAATAAATATAGAGCAAGAAAATAAGGCATTGGAGGGATCATTTATGCAGACGTTCTTTAGCTATGTAATTTTAGGTCTTTCTCTATCTATTCCGATTGGCCCTATAAATGCTGCACAGTTAAATAAAGGTATTCATCAGGGATTTTTCCATTCCTGGCTTGTTGGTGTTGGTGGAATGTTTGCAGATGTGATTTTTATGTTATTAATCTATTTTGGTGTAGCTCCCTTTTTAACAACACCGTTTGTAAAAACATTTCTTTGGATATTTGGATGTTTTATTTTAATTTATATTGGGATGGAATCAATAACAAAAGCCAAATCTACACTGAGTAATACATCTAATGTCAAATCAACATCAAAGCTCAACGCATTCGGAACGGGTTTATCATAGCCATTTCCAATCCAATCAGTATTATTTTTTGGCTTGGTATTTATGGTTCCATATTAGCGAAGACCACTGAAACCTCTACAAATAGTCAGTTACTAATCTACAGTTGCGGTATTTTCCTCGGTATTATTTTGTGGGATATTTTTATGGCAAGCGTAGCGACAAGCTTCCGAAAATTCTTTCACAGTAAAGCTCTCTATTGGATCTCTATCATTGCAGGCATCGTCCTTATTGGATTTGGAATATTTTTCGGATACGAAGCATTTAAAGCCATTCAATATATACTGTTTTAGGCATGCACCTAAATGACCTTCCCCTAATAAGCTAACTCTAGGAGGAGGATTATGCATGGGTATACTTTTTGACAATGTAAAAATCAAGCAAAATTGGGAGTTACTTTCTCCTTGGAAACAAGATGCTTATCAATATTTTCAATTCATGATTGGTGAAAAAAAAGACTATCCTTGTGTACCTGCACGTCAAGGATTTAAAAAAAATATGTTACGATTTGGCTTTTTGGATAACGTCGACGATATGAAGATGTTGGCATCATCACTAAAGGAGTATGGAGATATTTCCAAAGATATTGGGCAATATACTTCTCTTGTTATGTTTATCCATATGAATGAAACCGAGGCAGTGATGGATGATTACCAAGATTTATTCTGGAGAATGTTGTCTGATGTAACGAACTATGATACATCACATTGGCCAATAAATATACCGGATAATCCAGAACACCATGAGTGGGAGTTTTGTTTTAACGGTGAACCCTATTTCGCATTTTGTGCAACTCCTGTTCACCAGTTACGAAAAAGTAGATATTTTCCCTATATGATGATTGCTTTTCAACCGCGTTTTGTATTTGAGGAACTAAATGCTTCTACTGCCTATGGCCGGAAAATAAAGAATGTCATACGCCAGCGTTTACAAGCATTTGATTCTATATCGGTTCATCCAGAATTAAAATGGTATGGAAACATTGATAATCACGAATGGAAACAATACTTCATTGGTGATGATGACCAGACCTTAAGTAAATGCCCATTTACCCGTTTTAAACAAAGGATATCCGACCTTACGAAGATGAAGTAGTATGCCATTTCTTTTTCATGATAAACACCGCAATGGTAATCATGAAAATAAATCCTATACTGACAAAGAAACCCATCCTGCTAACTTCCGTAAATAAGGTTGTCGTCACTGCTATAATAATCAAAACACCTGCAATCATAGGCTTCATAAAGCTCCAGCGTGTCGGGCGCTGTAATTTCATAAAACTCGCTAAAATAAACAACCAATTATATAAAAGCATGAGACCGGCTGCGGTAGTAATATACTCAAATATGCGATCTGGTAAAAGTAAACCAATGACAATAGAGACAATTAAGCCGATCAATAAACTAATAAATGCTGGGAAGGGAATTTTCAACCTTCCCTTTTTAGATAAAAAAGCTGGTGCATGATGATCTTCAGATAACGTAACCAATATGGTGATAATCGCATACAAAGAAGCAATCATCGTGGAGAATCCGGCAATAATAAAAACACCATTAAATACATCAGCAATAAACGGTATTTGAAATGGTTGTAATGCTGTAATAAACGGACTTTCATCTATACTTATTTTCTTCTCATTGATAAACGCTAAAGCTAACCCTAATGCAATGATATAAATAGATACAAGCCCTAGCAGCATCCACCTTCCCGCTTTTAACGCTTCTTGCTTTTTTTTCAGATCGGTCGCAACAAGTCCCATTACTTCAATACCACCAAAAGCATAAAACGCATAGATAAAGCCCACCCACCACGTTGAAGGAAAGTTACCACTCAACGCACTGTGGATTGGATTACCGGAACTTTCTGTTTCCTTTACTAACAAAAATACAGCAACCAAAATAAACATGATAACTGCAGAAGCCTTCATTATTCCAAAGATATTTTCAATCTTCTCGAACCCAGCAAGTCCCGTAAGGATGATGGTTAATCCAAGCCCAGCGAAGATAACCATACATATCCACAAAGGTAAATCTGGAAACCAAAAGCGTGTAAAGATACCTAGAGCAATTAACTGGCTTCCCATAATCAGCATCTCGCTCAAACAATACACCCACCCATTACTAAAACCTGCCCAATCGCCAAATGCTTTCTTGGCATAAGAGCGAAACGAACCCTTATCTGGATACTCTATCGATAACTTGGCTAACGTCTCATATACAAAGTATGTGCCGATAGCAGAAAACAGAAATAACCATAGTACCCTTGCTCCTGCTTGTTCAATAGCAATACTTGACCCTAGGAAAAAACCTGTTCCAATAGTACAGCCTATACCAACAAGCGATAATTGCCACCATTTCATATTTCCTTTTTTTCGAACCATTCTAACCTATCCTTTACGCACAAGAGGAAGTGTCATACAACGAATTCCACCTCCTGCTTTTTCTAACTCAGATACTTCTACTTCGATAAATTGTAACTTGGCTATTTGTTGGTGTTGTTTTAACCGCTGTTTATGTGCCGCTTTACTAATTAACAGTGTTTCAGGATTGAGATTAAGATAATTAAAGTCCGGCAACGATTCATACTGTTGTAGCCAATGTATATCAAAACCATGACGCCGCAGGAAGGTCTCCAACATCTCATATCTCGCGCCTGCTTCCATCGATACATATACGGGAAAATGTCGCATAAATGCCTTAGCAATAAATACATCTCCTCCAGCGACGTTCCCATTCATATCTAAGTGCATCGTATCGGAGTTTCTTGGTAAATTAATCACGGCAATTTCAGAAAAACCACTTGCAAAGATGGTTTGTTTTATTTGTTCCACACTATCAATGCTTGTTCGCATCCCTGCATTGATGAGTACAGCATCTTTATTTAAGACCATAACATCGCCAAATTCCAATGCTTTTAAATCGTTGTTTTCTCGTATTTGAAACGAATCTGGAAACCAATCTTGAAATAGTACATGTGAGTGCATATACTCCGGTTTACGCATAAATATACCTGCTTTACCGGGAATCATGGTCGTTCCAAATACACAAGCTAGATCACGCACAAAGACACGATGAATTAATTGCTGACTTAGTGCTTGGTCGTTCTCCGATAAATACGAGCTATACTCAATAACTTCAACTTGAGCTTCTTCCAGAGCCTGCTTCATCATCGAAAATTCTTCGGTTGCTTTTTCTACATGTACAGCACCGCTCCAACGTACTTCATCCAATACTTTGGGGTCAGTAATGGATACTTCTGCTGGACGGCAAAGGATAACAGCTTTTAATTCCTCATGCTCTGAGTAACTTTGTGGACGTATAGGCTTCATTTATAATCTTCCTTTAATAACTAAGATGACTTTAGCCTAACCATCCTAAAAAAGAATATGTACGCTGAACCATTCATGAAAAATAAGATGTTGGGGAAAGTAAACAAGATATAACATTCATATTTAGGAGGAAAGTAAATGCATTCAATGAATCAAGGTAAAGAAAATCATCAACCAAATCAGATGAAACAGCCAACCAATCAAGCTGGGATGACACAACCTGGGCAAAGTTTAAACCACGGCGGTCATGAACTATTTGATGCCCATGAAGTGATTGCTGGTATCATTAGCATGCTTGATCAATATCAAATGTATGAGCAACATATCCAAGACCCTGCACTTAAGGATATTTTGCATCGTCAAACGACATTTGTAACGAAAACCTATAATACCATTGTTGAATCTTTTCAAACCGGACATGACCCTAAAGTACCCACTCAAGAATACAAGATGCAGCAATCGAACAATATCGTTTACGGCATTCAAGCTGGAAAACCGAAAAAACCGAATGCTTCCACCAATGAATTATCCGATCAAGGAATCTCTGCCTATATGCTAGGAAATGCTAAATCCCTAACATCTTTGCTTGCGATGACAGCAGTAGAGATGACCAATCCAGTATTACGCAGAGTGATCGCTGATACAGTACCAAACTTCATTGAACTTAGCTATGAGATTTTCTTATATCAAAATAAACACGCATATTATCAGGTTCCCCAATTAGCAGAACAAGATATGATCAATATGTTAAATAGCTATACTACGGTACAACAGCCACCGAATGCTCCGTTACACTAAATAAACAAGTACCTTCATATGGCTTTAGTAGACGGTCTTTTTTACGACAACCGCATAGAGTCATTAGAGGGTACTTTGTCTTTTATGGTCTTAATAAGATTTTAATGCAATCATCTTCATGATCATTGAAAACTTGATACGCTTGTGCTGCTTCTTTTAATGGCAGTCGCTGAGTAATAATCTCCGTAGGGTCAATTTCTTGATTCATAATTTTCTTGTATAGTTCGGGCATGAGGTGAATAACAGGAGCTTGACCCATTTTCAGATTAATATTACGCACCCAAAATGCACCAAGTGGAAATGCATTATAATTCCCACCATACACACCAGTTAATTGGACGGTTCCGAATTTACGAACAGCTTTTGTAGCAATTTGGATTGGTCCAAGTGTGCCACCTTGGAGTTTCAGCTTTTGTTCCAAGTATTCTAAAGCTGACTTCTTCCCATCCATTCCTACACAATCAATTACAACATCTGCTCCACCTTGCGTTATTTCTTTTAAATGCTCTCCCATATCAGGGAACTTTGTAAATGCAAATGTCTCTACCATATTCTTCTTCTTGGCATGTTTCATACGATAATCTAAATGGTCGATAGCAATTACCCGCTTCGCCCCTTCTAACCAAGCAAATTTCTGAGCCATTAAACCGACTGGGCCACACCCAAGAACAATGACAGTATCCCCCAGCTTGACGCCTGCATGTTTCACACTCCAATAAGCCGTAGGTAATACATCTGACAAAAGCAAGAGCGATTCATCTTCTAACTCACAAGATTCTGGCACTAAAAAAGGGGTGAAATTACCAAAAGGAACACGTAAATACTCTGCCTGTCCACCTGGATAATTACCAAACTTTTCCGAATAGCCAAAGTAACCACCTGAATCATGATATGGGTTGGAGTTATCACATTGGCTCTCCATTTCATGCTGACAATAATGGCATTGACCGCAAGAGATATTAAATGGAATAACGACTCGGTCTCCTTTTTTCACTTTCGTCACTTCTGGACCAACTTCTTCCACAATTCCCATTGGCTCATGTCCAATAATATATCCTTCTGGTAAAGGTATGTTACCTTGGTACAGGTGAAGGTCCGATCCACATATTGAAGTCGTTGTAATCCTTACAATAATGTCATCAGCTTTTTCAATTTTTGGTGCAGGTACTTGCTTAATTTCTATCTTTTTCGGTCCTTGATACGTTACAGCTCTCATTTTATCCATACACCTCGATAATTATTTAATTACGTTTAGTATCTACTTTCTATTTTGGTTTATTCGGATATAATAGACGATAGAATTTGAAACTTATTTCTTTTGTATATCGTATGAGTAATTAAGAGAGGAGAAGTGAAAATGCACAATCAAATAGAAGAGCCAACAGAGAGGATTTCCGAAAAAGCAATCCTTGTATGGCGTACGATGAATAGTTTTATTCTAACAGGAGCATTTATTATCTTAATTGCACTATTAATTGCACATACATACTTTTCTTGGTATGACTGGATAGCTTACGTCTTATGGGGGTTAATAGCGCTTAGTCTACTAGATATTATCTGGTCCATTTATTTAGAACCTTATTTATTACAGAAATATTGGCGCTATCAAGTAGATGAAGACTTTGTACAATTAAAACACGGTCGTTGGAAGCTTATTCATGTCGTTATTCCCATGGCAAAAATACAGTATGTGGGTTTGAAACAAGGACCACTACTGCGTAAATATAATCTACATACCCTATCTATTGGAACGATGGCTTCGACACATGAAATACCAGCAATTCCAGAAGATACAGCTCGAGCGATACGAGACCAAATCGCTGACTTAGCCAATATTAATGATGAGGAAGGAGCGGAATGATGCAATCAAAACGCATGCATCCATTAATGATTGCTTCATCCATTCTAAGTTCGATTAAAGATCTGTTTTTTCTAATACTTATCTTCTTTGTGATTAATATAGCATCAACATCGACCTGGGTAGTAATCGGCAGATACATTCTAATTGCAATCTTTATTCTACTTATTATCACAGCTATTGTAGAGTGGTTCCGAACTTCATATGAAGTAAAAGAAAAATCGATTGTTATCAGACAAGGCGCATTTGTAATAAAACAGCGTTATTTACCTTTTGATCGAGTTCAAAATGTAAAGACAAATACACCCTTTTACTTCCGGTTTTTTAATGCAACTTCTTTAGTGCTAGAGACTGGTTCAGGAGGTGATGATGCTTCCTTCACCTTTCCTGCTCTCTATTTAACAGAAGCAAAGAAACTAGAAAGTATTATCGACCGCTATCGAAAAAATGATCTTAAGATAGAACAAGGTGGAGTTAAAGAAGATCAAGCAATTACGGAAACCTCACAAACCGAAAATGAGCTTCGTAACAATAAATTGGAGCAGAAACATCCCGAACGAAAAATTCACTTTACACCAACACGTAAAGATGTATTAAAAGCATCCATACTATCAGCAAGCTATATTGTATTAGTTCCCATTCTATTATCGATTTTCCAACAGATTGATAGCGTTTATGATATCAGTACTTATCTTGAAGAAGGTTATCAGTTCCTATCCAACTCATGGATGGTACTTGCCATTGCAATCACACTACTTATTTTAGCGTCTATAGCTTTTGGCGTTATACAAACATTTTTAAAGTATGGGAAGTATGAGATTGCTTCTGATGAAGAGCGTATTTATATTTCTCAAGGTGTGCTTAGTGAGAAACATTTCTCTATTCGAAAAAAGAACGTTCAAGCCATTGAAATGCGTCAATCCATATTAAAACGGTTACTAGGACTAACCAGCGTAAAATTAATTAGCGCTGGTGAAATGGAATTGTCTGGAGACCCAGTCAATTCTCTATATCCATTTCTACCTACCAAAAGAGCACTCTCTTTAGTAGAAGAATTACTGCCAGGGTTTGAAATTACAACAGAAATGAAACGAATGCCAACTTCATCACTTGTTGCAAGAATGCTCCATGTTCCATGGATATGGATAATCGCCACAGGAGTTATTCTTTACTTCTTCCCACAATGGTGGTGGACATCTATTATTTTACTCATTTTAACCATCGTGGTTCGTTATCTTGATTATCGATTTGCTAAATTTACGATCAATGGGTCGTTTATCCAATTACAAACTGGGGGTTGGGAAATCACGACATTAGTTACCCAGCGAAATAAAGCTATTGAATTCTCCATAGAAGAAAATATTATTCAACGACGTCTTGGTGTCATTACCATTAAAACAAGCAATCGTGGTAAACCTGTGTATGTGAAGACCCTTGCTGACATTCCTGCACCAATGGCAAAAGAAGCCTACTATTGGTATAAACAATAATAGGCTTCCAAACCAAATTAAATACTTGAAGAAAAGAAATGGCCTAAGTGACACTCTTGATGCAATAAGCAAACAGAGGATCACCTAGGTCATTGATCTCTAAATGTATTACCTGATCTGATCTGTTTTGATTTTCATTGCAGATGGACTCTTTTTAGCAGGCATCGTTTTTAGCTAACTTGAAAAGAAGAACACTTTTCAAGTGGATCTAGCACTTAAGATATTATTTCACATATTAAAATTAACGATATATTTATGAAGCTCGGTATTATAATAAGCAAACGAATACTCCACGAGCCGATCTCTACTATCATATGAATAACGTTCACGTTGTAATAGTGGTTGTTTCTCTACTTCCAGCAGTTCGGCAACATTTTGTTCAGGAACAGAAACACCGAATTCATCTTTAAATCGATAAAAACGAATTCCTTGCTGATACAACATATCGTAAAGGGAATTAACAAACACTTCCGGGTCTTTTGGAAGTGCAATATGCGTAGAAATATAATGTCGAAAGTGAATATAAGGTTTTCCATTTAATATATATAGGCGTTCAATACAGTAGGCTTCATTACCACCTAATTGATGTAGTGGATCCGAAAGTTCTTCAACAACCGTTAAATCAATAAACTTCTTACTCAAATGATGACCTTCCCCAATTAAATACTCCGTAAAACGTTGGCCTTTTGATAATTTGGAAACCACCTGATTTGCTAAAACCGTTGTCCCGATACCACTTCTTTTTTCTACATAGCCTTCTTGAGCAAGCTGTTCTACCGCTTTACGAATGGTTATCTTACTTACTTCAAACTCCTTCTCCAATTCTGGTTCAGACGGAATCAGAGCATGGACTTTATATTGTCCATTAATAATTCTTTCTTTCAAGATATCTTTCACTTGAATATATAAAGAACCTTCCCTCAAATTTAGTTTCATGATTGATCTACCTTTCTATATCGGGATCATGATTATTTACTAAAGACCATACTTCTTTATCAGATGAAATTGGTGAATCTCCATATGTTGAATGCGCTAAAATTCCAGCAGCCATAGCAAATTGAACGGTATCTTCTTTCGAGTATTGTTGTCGTAATCCATGCATTATACCACTCGCAAAACCATCACCTCCACCAATACGATCGAAAATTCGAAATTCATACCGTTTAGAGTAATAAAAATACGCATTTGTATATAAAAAGCCTTCTATCTCATGCTTATTATCTTGTAATCGCTCCCTAATTGTACCAGCAATTAATTGAATTCCATATTCTTCTGCTACTTTCGGTATAAGTTGTTTAATTTGTGATTTTCGATCAACTTCATTTGTAGCGTAACCTAAAACGTGTATTGCATCTTTTTCCGTCATAAAACAAACATCACTTAACTGTAACATCTGTTGATACGCATTTCTCGCTTGTCGGGTATTATTTCCCCACAGTTTCGGTCTGAAGTTACAATCAAATACTACTAAAACACCTTGTTTTTTTGCTTTCTTTGCAAGAGAAAGCATGGTTTTCCTAGAATTCTCCGAAACTGCTAAACCGATGCCACAAAAGTGAATCATATCTGTATCTATCAATATTCGTTCCATATGATAATCCGATGCTACCGCTTGGTGAAAGGCACTGATTTCCCTACTGGTGTACGTGACTACGGATGGACGCAAGTCGAAACCATCTTCTAAAAAGAACATCCCGATATGTTCGCCATCTCGATGAATGTCTTGCGTTCCTACTCCTAATGATTGCAAATACGATAAAGCTGCTTCTCCAATATTATTATCTGGCAATGTTGTTATGAGGCTCGTTTGGTTTCCATATTTTCCTAAAGCAGTGAGCACATTCACTCCTGTACCTGAAAAAGACATATCTAATACGCGAGTTTGCTCTAACTTCTTTTTACCCGGAACATGGAGTCGCATCATTACCTCTCCAAATGCCTTTACTTTATTCGTCATACTGGTCTCCTAATTGTTTCATAAAATGATAGATAGACTGTACATCCTCTAACTTCGTACGACCTGTAGAAGCATCAATAATAGAAGAATAGACATGTGGAATAACTTTCTTCACACCGGATTGGAGAGCGATTTCAATAATCTGACCACTATTTTGTACATCTATACCCCCTGTTGGTTCTAAATAAAAGTCTTCACCTGCACAAGCCTTAGCTACTGCTTCATATTCTTCTAATCGACTTGTTCCATCCATCGGGAAGAACTTTAGTGAATTTCCGCCCATTTCTTTGGTTAACTGAATCGCAGCTTCCACCTCTACAATGATTGGAGCTTTATTCGTTGGTCCTGTAGCAATATCGACAAAACCAGGTCGTCCCGTAGGTTTTACTAGACTATTAATCAGCGTTTGAGAATGGTTTACAGCTGCTCTCGTATATCCTACTTTTGGGAAGACTTGATTGATGTGCCTCGGTTGATATTCACGACTAATGTCTGCAACCATCTTCCATTGCTCTGGGTTCCCTCCACCTAAACCGAGTGAAATGGCTCCATCTAGTTCCTTATCATATACATGTATATCTTCTAATGCTTCATGAACACTATTATAATTGCTAGATAATAAGCCTATGAGTACATAACCATCGGTTGCTTCATAGATTTCTTTTGCATTTGTTATATCAGAAGCTAATACATTTAAACAAATTCGATTGTTATAAAAGTTATTAGCCATCTTGTCCACCTCCTATTAGGTGAGAAATTTCTTGTACAATTATATCCATTTCTCCTGGAAATAATGGTCGAGGATCAATATCAAAATGCCCTTCATTTGCATGATAATCCCTTGTATAAATAGCAGGATTTCCGTCTTTTAATTGATCTACTAATGTTGAAGCATCAAGCGGAGCTTCTGCACCAACATGTACTCTTCCGCGGTAAATTTCTCTTCCCGATTCATCCACCTCAATAGTTATCTTGACTCCGCTCCATTTGTTCAGTTGCTTTAGTTTTTCTAAATCTGCTAATTGGAGCGACACATCCGATTGTTCAGTGACAAATTGTTCTAATGCATGCAACAACCCAAAAATTGCTTCCTTCCCTACTTTCATCGCTCTCCCGACTCCTTTCATGTGGAGAGTAGCATATTTTATAAGTTCAGCTTTTCCAGCTAATATGCCAGATGTAGGACCTTGAATCGCTTTGGAGCCACTAAAGATTACCAAGTCTGCGATTTCTCCGAATCCTGCAATATCTTCTTCTGCAGCTGCATCAACAATGAGTGGAAGGTTTTTTTGACGTGCCCATTCACTTACCTCTTTTAATGACGGCATATTCTTTTGCACGCAATGATGGGATTGTACAAAGAGAATTGCTGCCGTATTCTCCGATACCGCTAGATCAATTTGATCGATGCTACAACCGTTCGCATATCCTACTCCTTTAGGTTTTCCGCCGCCTACTTGTATCATTACATCCACTGGAGCTCCATAATCTACTTGATGCCCCTTCATTATTAGTATTTCTCGTTGAAGAGAAGCATCTTCATATAAGTGCTCAACAAGGTAGCGATTATCCTTTGATATAACTCCCGCTACCGCAAGGGATATCGCTGCGGATGCGGAATTTGTAATTAATGCGTGTTCTGTATGTACATACTTCGCTACTTGCTGTCCGGATTCCTGCACTAGTTTTTCCATTTCGAAGTAGTATCTCCCTCCTTCAGCAAGGCCTTCGAGCACATATTCTGACATCGTAGATACACCTAATATACTCATTCTCCCACTCGCATTAATCACTTTTTTCAAGTTCAATATAATTCCCTCCTATGATGACTGCTTCTGCTTTAATAAGTGACTCTCCATGAATACTCGTACCGAATGAATCCGTTAATTTTTTTGATGATTCTTTTACTGTAAAAAATGTTAAGTCCGCAATCGAACCAGGTTGTAAGCTTCCTAACTCCGGTTTACTTAATATTTCTGCTGGTTTTGTCGTAACCGCTTCGATAACTTGTTTTAAACTATATCCTAACGCTAAAAACTTACTTAATGTTGTCTCCATATTATAAACAGGGCCGTTCTTTTGATTGTTTTGATAAATATCCGTCCCCAAACTATCAAAGTAAACACCTTGTTGTTTCGCTTTTTGTGCAATCTCAAACGAAAAGCTCGAGCTTCCATGACCAACATCTAAATAGACCCCTCTATCAATTGCTTCTAATAATGAAGGTTTTACGGAGCCATCTTCTCTAAAAATATGGTTATTTTCTTTCTCATGATAACAGTGCGTTAAAATATCTCCTTTTTTCATGTAACTTAATACTTCATTGAGTTCAGGTGGTGCCGTACCTACATGCACCATTAATGGGAGTGCCAATTTATTACGAAACGTCTCAGCTATAATCAGCGGTTGTATGCCATTCCCACAAACAACGCTTGCACTCATTCGTGCTTTTAGTCCAACAATAAATTGCGGATATTTCTCCACTGCTTGCTGAATCGCATCAAAAGATAGATTACTTAAATCTGAAAGTTCATCCTGACGCATCAATCCAATACGAGATATATTTAAAAAAGCCAATACTCTCGTCGTTGCTGCTTTTGCAATTTGGTAAAATTCATCCACGTTATTGGCACCACTGCTACCAGCATCGACAATCGTAGTTACACCCGTTGTATAGCCAATTTGATCTGGTATCGCACAATACGGCTTATATTTTGGAAACGCATGTGTATGAAGATCAATCCAACCTGGGGAAACATACATACCAGCTGCATCAACAATTACTTCACCTTGTACTGTAGTTTTTTTTACTACTTCTACAATTCGCTGATTCTCAATGACAATATCAACAGTTGTTCCATTGACTAACGTTGCATTCTTTACTATTTGTACCATGGTATTTACTCCTTCTTGTATAGCGCTGCAGCTAATTGATACTTCCCCCAATATATTTTTATCCTCGGTAACAACGGACTGTAATACCGTCATAGCATGAAGCTTCACTTTACTGTTACTGGTAGACCTCCTAGAATTTCCTCTTTTCCAAATACAGCATCCATAGCTACTTCTAGTGCCGGATAAGATACTTCATATGTACATATACATGCTTGAAGATCTGGTAATAACGCTACATCATAAGGACTTTTCATTACGATTGCGATTACTGGAATTTCTTTTGCGGCAAGTTTTTCTAAAAACAACTGTTGTACCGGCTGTTGAGCTAAATAACTTACACCGAAAACAACTGCATCATACTGCTTCCAATGCTCCATTTGTTCATGTATATCCTCTTCCGTCCAATCCTCTGTTAATGTTATATTTTTAGCATGCGGCTGATATGTACGAACTGCATCATAAAGACGGACTGTTGTATGAGACGGATCCTCTGCTGCTGACTGTACACCTGCTAATGGTGTGACTACCAATATATTGCTACTACTATCAACCGGTATCAATCCATGATTGTACACCATGGTCACACCTTGACGATATGCTTCCTTAGCTAATTCACCATGATCATTCCCACCGACAAAAGAAGGTACACTTGCACTTGAATCTATAATGGTATTATTCCAATTGATATATGTATCTTTAATACGTCGGATTCTTTTTGCCGATGTTAAAATAGACCCCTTACTTAATTCCCCTGACTCTACTGCTAGTTTCACTTCCTTCAGAGCACCAACTTGCCGTTGTAACGTATGTGATACCATGGCTATGTCCACACCTGCTTGTAACGCGGCTACGACTCCCTTCTCCGTACCAATTGTTTCTGAAATCGCATTCATCTCCATACAATCCGACGTAATTAGCCCGGTATATCCTAATTTTTCTCGTAACAATCCCGTCATTACTGCTTTGGATAATGTAGCTGGTTTATCTACTTCTGGTTCCAATGCGGGAAAATGTATATGTGCGGACATAATCACATCAGATTCCAAACACTCTCGAAAAGGGTGTAACTCGATATCCTCTAACCTCTCTAAGCTATGAGGGATAACGGGTAAGGCTAAATGCGAATCCACTTTTGTATCACCATGGCCAGGAAAATGTTTAAGTGTCGTCAACACTCCAGCATCTTGCATACCTTTCACCGCTGCTTTCGCTAAACGGGTGACACGTTCTGGTGACTCTCCGTAAGAACGAACACCAATAACTGGATTATCTGGATTTACATTCACATCAACTACTGGAGCCAGGTTCCAATTAATTCCTAATGCTCTTAGCTCTTTTCCGCTAGCATAGCCTATCTGATATGCATTCTCTTCGCTGTCACTTGCGCCAATTGTCATTCCTCCAGGAAATATTGTTGTTCCTTCCCCTAATCGGCGTACAGTGCCATTCTCTTGATCGACACAAATGAGTAGTGGACGTTCATACCCCGCATCATGTGCTTCTTTCTGCAAAGTAGCGGTTAGCGCAAGCACTTCATCAGGGCTTCCAATATTACGGGTAAATAAAATAATTCCGCCGATATGATAGTTATGAATGAGCTTCTTAATAGAATCGGGAACAACTTTACCGTCAAATCCAATTACAAATAACTCTCCTATCTCCTTTTCAATCATCCTAGTTGCACCTCATTTCTGTATTTATATGTTTCTCGCTTCATATTTTGCAAAAGTTTTCGAAACTCCCCACATTAAAATATAAGCTGATACACTTCCTCCAAACAAAAATAGTAAAGCCGGTAATAAATAGAAAGTAATGGATAACAGTAGGCCAACTCCTACTAATAAAACAACCGTAAGAATAGGATGAATGATTCCGATAATAAACGGCCATTTAATATAGTCCATGGTTTTCAAATTAAAGTGAACATAGATTGGGAAGAAATAAGCAACTACCATAACAAATAAAATTAACATAACGACCACACTAAACTGAACCATCTGATATATAAGACTTGTTTGTGTCCCTAATATTTGGAACTCTATCGTTAGTAAATACCCTATTGCCGCCAGTAAAAGTCCTAATCCATTTGTTTTTAAAAATTCTTGACGATATGTCTTCCAAAACAATGGGAAAATAGCAATATCTGGATCACCAATATTCCATTTCCGAACTATTGCAAACATTGCTACGGTTGCAGGCATAAAGCCAAATATCCCTAACCCTAATATAGTAAAAGCAACCCAAAGAATATTTACATATGCAAAACGAGTTATCCAAACAGCTATTGTATAGTAACCTTGTGCAATACTTGTCATCTAAATCACCTCTTACTCAAATCATTGATAAACAGAGACAAACATGGCTGTTCATCTTTACAATGGATAGTTTCACCTGTCCTGTCCCACCTTTGCCTCTGTCTGTTTATTCCTTCACCGAACCAATCAGGACTCCCTTTACAAAGAAACGTTGTAAAAATGGATATACAATTAATAATGGTAATGCAGAAACAATGATTACTGCATACTTTACTAATGAAGCTGTTTTTACTTGCTCTGCGAACGATTGAGCAGAACCAGCAGCATTGGAAATGCTACTCGCATTTACCTCATTCAAAATTAAAATTTGCCGAAGTATCAACTGTAATGGAAATTTATCTTCTGTTCGTAAATAAATCAACGCATTAAAGTACTGATTCCATAAAGCAACTCCATGAAAGAGTGCCATTACGGCAATGATTGGTAAAGATAACGGTAAAACTACTTTAATAAATAAGTAAAAGTCACTCGCCCCATCAATTTTGGATGCTTCGACGAGTTGATCAGGTATCGTTTGTTGAAAAAATGTTCGAGCAACTAGAATCGACCAAGCTCCTACAACGCCTGGAATAACAATTGCCCACATTGTATCGAGCATTTGCAAATTACGAACAACTAAATATGTCGGTATAAGTCCTCCATTGAATAGCATCGTGAATAAAATAAACCATAACCAAAATTTCTTTCCCATTAATTCTTTACGGGATAAGGCATATGCTGCGGGCAATAAAACAAACAAGTGGACAAGTACACCAACGATCGTATATACAATCGTATTTTTATATCCCGTCCAAATCGCTTCATTTTGAAATACCCGTTGGAATCCATCAAAGGTAATATCCACTGGCCAAAGCCACATTTTGCCTGTGTTCACAGCTTGAGGATCGCTGATGGATGCGCTAAGTACAAAAATTAGTGGATAAATTATAATTATTGTAATAATCGATACAAAGAGTATATTTAACCGGTCAAAGGCCTTATCCGATAAACTAAACCTAGACATGTTGCATCCTCCTTCCTACCATAAGCTGTTCTCACTAACTTTTCGTGCGATTTGGTTAACGGTAATTAAAAGAACGATATTAATCGCCGATTCAAACAAACCAACAGCAGCAGCGAAACTATATTGGCCTTGCAGGATACCCGTTTCATATACAAACGTTTGGATAATATCCGACGTCTCCGAATTCAGTGTATTTTGCATGAGTAACACTTTCTCAAAGCCAATTTGCATAAAGTTTCCGATATTTAAAATAAATAATACAACGATGGTTGGCATAATACTCGGAATATTTATCCGAAAAATACGTTGCATTCTCGTCGCACCATCCACCTTTGCTGCTTCATGAAGCTCAGGATTTACTCCTGCAAGAGCGGCTAGATAGATAATTGTACTCCACCCCAGTGTTTGCCATTGACCAGACCATACAAAAATATGTCGGAACCAATCTGGGCTTGTTAGAAATGGAATTGGTTCCATTCCTAATGCGCGTATAAGGTGATTGATTAACCCTGTGTTCGGATCTAAAAACGCAACAAGCATTCCAACGACAACAACGACAGAAATAAAATGTGGTGCATACGTTAAGGTTTGGGTCCATTTCTTAAATGCCCCATTACGTAATTCATTAAATGCTAGTGCTAAAATAATCGGTAATGGGAATAGGACGAGCATATATAGATTTAAGACAAGCGTATTTTTTAATAACCTCCAGAAGTAATATGAACTAAAAAAACGCTCAAAATGTTCAAAACCAACCCAAGGACTTCCCCATATTCCTAGGTTCGCAAAGTAATCTTTAAAAGCAATTTGAACGCCATACATTGGTATATAATGAAAAATTAAAAAGTAGGAAACTACAGGTAAAAGAAATATATATAATTGCCAATTCGCAAGTAAATTCTTTTTTATTTTGTAGCCTCTACCCCTATGAGCGGGCGCTTGGTTTGCCATAACATTGTCTACCTCCTTAAACAGTTAACAATTTTACAACCTAGATACATTGACTGTGTTTTATTGAATCAAACAACCTTGATTGGCAATTATGTATACTCTTGAACATTGCTTCACTTACAAGTCTCCAGTTGTATTGACATGCTGGTTACTAGGAAGTATTGCTGTTCAATAGAATCTACTTTCTTTTCCTTTTTAGCGCATGTTCAAAAGAGGATGGAAAGGACCGAGAATTGCAGGCAGCGTAGCTTTGAGTACCGGAACGTCTGCAGTTAATAGGTGAGGAACTAAAAGCTAAGCCACAAGCTTCTAGGATGTGGTGATTTCTGCGTTATACACAGGACTCAGGCGATTTTAGCAGAACGTCCTCCGGATAATTGTCATTTTCACCGGACTTTTTGAACAACCTATGTTATCAAAAGGTAGAAGAGAGAGGAAAAGGGGGGAACCTCTCTCTTCACATCCATCTGTAATCAAAATTATTAATTCGCTGTATAACGGTTGTACGCATTTTGATGTACTTCTACAACCTCTTCTAATCCCATTTGGTTTAGTGTGTCTACGTAATTATCCCAATTAGCTAAATCTTCATCACCAGTAATAAATTTGTCACGCATTTCTTCGATGTAGTTATTAATGTCCTGACCAGTAGATTGCAATATGATGTTCTCTTCATCTGTAAACGTAAAACGTGGCCAAATTTCCTCTGGAACAAAAGGTTCAATCTTCTCAGCAGCTTCCATGGATTGAGGAGCAGTTTCTCCACCTTGGAAATAATCCGCTTTGATAATTCCGTTAATCGATCCTAACCATGTTAACTGTTTCGCTAACGCTTGTTCGAAAGTAATATCTCCTTCTGGATTTAAGATGTGATCCTTATAAACTGCTTCACCGTCTTCCATTTCAAACGTTTCGCCTTCTACACCCATATAGTATAGTTCCGCCCCCTCATCACTGTAGAAATGGTCCATCCAACGTACGGTTGCAGCTGGATTCTCATTCTCACTTGTTAGTACTAAGTTTGCTGGATCCCATACAGAAGAGGAGAGCTTATTATAGGTTTGATGCCCATTTGGTCCTTCTAACGCTGCAACACTGTTATATTGAGCTCCAATATCTTCACCAAACAGTTCAATTGGATCATAAAAAATCATACTTCCATATAAATTATCAGATGCATTCGCTAGGAATTGTCCCCATTCGATGGTAAAGATACTTTGATCAATCAATCCTTCTGCGTACAATTTGTTAATATACTCCAGCATTTGCTTATATTCCTCTGTTATGGCAAAGTTACGAACATCACCAGAAGAATCTAAATCATAATTCATATTCGACGGACCTTGATTCATCACCCCAAAAGAACCAGCTAACCATTGAACTAACTCTTGGATTTGCGTTCCGCCATAAGGAATTGTTTTTCCTCCGCCTACTGGATCAAGCTCCTTCACTGCTTTCAAATATTCATAGAATTCATCTGTAGTTTCGGGTATTTCCATTCCTAATTCATCCAACCAATCTTCATTCACCCATGGGCGAGCACTCAGGCGTAAGGATAAGAAATCTTCCTCAATAAGTGCTGGCAAAGAGTAAATGTTTCCATCTGGAAACGTAATCGCTTTTCGGATACTCGGATCTTGCTCCATTAACGCTGTGAGGTTTGGAGCGTATTGTTCAATCAAATCATTTAAAGGTAGGAATACTTCTTGCGCTCCATATCTTAATAAATCACTACTCGTAAGCTGCGATAGGAAGAATGCGTCTGGCAAATCTCCACTTCCTAAAGCTAAGTTTCGATTTTCTTCTAAAGCATCTGGACTCACAAGATCCCAATTTACGTTGATGTTTGTTTGGTCTCTATACGCATTCCAAATTAGGATATCATTCCAATCATTGTCTTCATTTTGAGCAGGCTTGTTTGCAAAAAAAGTTAGTTCCAGCTCTTCATCCACAATAGGCATTCCTGATTCATTTATATCTTCATTTGCAGCAGTTGCATCGCCACCGTCACTTTCATCTCCGTCACCTTCATCATTATTACAAGCTGATAAAGCGATTACAAAACCTATTAGTAAAAGAATGAGCAATAATCTTTTTACCTTCACTTGGCTTTCCCTCCCTAGATATACATTTCTATAAAACTATTGATCCCCCTAAGCGTCATGTCAAACTACATTATTCTTTTATCTATCACCCCTCCATTAAAATAAAAATCAAGAGACTTTAAAATTTTTGTAAAATTTCTTCTTATTCGAAATAGTATCACTATTATAATGTTACGTCAATATAACATTATAATGTTTATAATCAATTTTTTAGGAAGCTGCTACTTCCTACATAATAAACCACACTTATTTTTCCATCTATACCACTTTTACACAAACTGGTCTTGGCACTGCATACCTCTCTTCAGAAGATACGAATTCATTCATCTGTGTTTTTCTAAGAACCGTTAACTCGTTACTATGTTCGTTGGCGACAATTATATATTTTTCACCAAGGAAATTTGATTGAAAATGCCTTGGCCATTTGCTGCCTAATCTTAAATTCGAATAGTTTCTTAGAAGTCCCTTGTTTATTATTTGATAAGTGGTAATAGAATCGTATCCTCGATTTGATGCATATAGAAATTTTCCGCTACATTGAACTTCTGCGCCATAATTTTCTTGATTACATTCACTTGGTAACGTAGTTATTCTTTGCTTCAACTGAACAAGCTCTTTTTCTAAATCATATGCATATACAAGTATCGTCGAATCAAATTCATTCACAACGTATAATGTTGCTATTTCCGGGTGAAAATCAACATGCCTAGGTCCAGAAGGATAAGGCGTTTCCACTTCAAATCGCAGCTGAAGTTTGCCTATCTCTTTGTTAAAATAAAAGAAATATAATTTATGCTTTCCTAAATCTGTAGCAACATAATAATCACTTTTCGGCATTCTCCGTATGGTATGCAATCTAGATTCAGTTGAAATGTGAATACAGTCGGTCTCTTCTTCAATATTTCCATTTTCATTTGTTCGATAAATAACTAGATTGCCACCAGTATAATTACTTACAAACACGTAGTCACCATTTACCTCAACATAACAAGGTCCACCATGAGTAGGAAAACGACTCCATTCTGTTAACTGTTTGTAAATTGGATCAATCCCATAACAGATGACTTCGCCTTGTTCTACCTCACTAATAGCATATAGACAAGATTTACTTCTGTTGATTTCTAAAAAAGAAGGATGATCAATCCCATCAAAAGCTGCTATCTTCCCAAGCTTACCACTATATGGGTCAAAAGAAAGCCAGTGAATGGTTTCTTCATTCCTTTCCCCATAACTTCCTACAAATATATCCTTTAATGAGTTCATTCACTCCCCCATCCTTTTCTAGTAAATTGGTAAAACATGAAAAAATACATTAGGGGATGCCATACGATAATAATAACTACCCCACCCAAGGCCAGTTGATTGTTCAAATCTTGGTGAATAAAAAAGTCGCTCTTGTTCTAGCTCCTCAATTTGTTCCAGTTCCCCCTGTACAAAACGTTCAATACGATCCTTTGCAGTTTCTAGACGATTAAACAAACCTCCATAACGTAAATCAATTACTTCCCAACCAAACGGTTTATTTAATGTTAGCCATTGTTTGCGATGTGCAGTTTGAAGTTCACGAATATCACCTAATAATGGTACTATCTTTGTATCTACTAAATAGGTTAACTCTGACAACTGTTTTTTATCATACGCCTGTTTTAATTTCACTCCAAGAGATGCTTTGTTTGCTAATACCGCGCACAACTTTTTAGGTACTTCATAATGAAACTTAGCATATTCTTGCGCTTCCTCCTGCTTCAGTTCTATTTGTTTAGAAAGGTCCTCATAATACTCATCTAAATCCAATCCTTCTATATGTTTATCAAAAACACCTAATAATGGATCTTGCCATAAAAGGAACTTAGATGGATTCGTCTGCTGAATATTTCCATCCGCTACACCAGGTGGTTGATCCAACTTGTTCAATAATAATAAGGCATCTGCATCCAAACCGGTTATAAATGTCGCTCTTTGTTTGACTTCTACTTCATCTACTTGCTCGTTAAATGCATGGTCTGCGTAATATTGTAATCCATAAAGAGAGGTATACACATTGTTTTCATATCCATCATCACCCCATAGTGTCACAAACACATCACGAATTCCGTTATCTTTACATGCTTGAAGTGCTTTTTCACTCGCACTTAGTGAAAGATGGTAGTTTGGTGCGAACGTATTCCATACCCACATGCCTCCTGCGAATGCCGGCGTCCTGCCAAACCGTTTTAATTGTCCAATCATATTGGCATAGTGATCATAATCCGTCTGGTTATATTGCCAATACATAAATTGAACATTTTCTGGTAATTGTTGAATTATATATTCTGGCAGATTCGTAGATTTGTCATATTGATCTCCTGTTTCCGATGCTAATTTTAAAAACATATCACTCCACATCATCGCATCTAAATCATACTTATCCGTGATTTCTAATACTCTTGTTAAATGCTTCGACATCATCTCAAATCGAGATTGATAACCATGTATATTTAAGTACCTTCCCCTCCCTACTTCTTCCGCTTCGTCCATACCTATGTGGATACGTTTACTGCGGAATGGTTTTGTAACTGACTGTATCATTCTATCTAGCAAATCATACGTATCTTCACTTTCCAGCAACAACGCACCTCTTGTATCCTTGTATTTATAAGCGGCATCCCATTTTAGGAATTCTTCTAAATGGGCCAATGTCTGAATACACGGTATGAGCTCTATTCCAAATAAAGCAGCGTATTCATCCAATTCACGAAGTTCCGCTTCTGAGTAACGTCCGCGCATGTAGCCGAAATAAGGTTCACCGCTCACTTCATAGGTATCTTCCATGTAAAGCATAACGCTATTATGCCCCATCATAGCTAACTTTCGGATGAAGTCTTTTAGTGTTGTTAATTTCATGGTCATATTTCGTGAAAGGTCGAACATCGGTCCAATAGTAGAAAAGTGCATTTTTTCGTTTGTTTCTAGAGGAGTATCTTCTTGTTGTAGATGTTGAAGTAAAATACTAAAAGCTCGAAAGAATTGGTTCGGTTGTGCGTATGTGATGACCCCATTTCTTTGTTTATAAGAGATTGATAAACCATGAAATGTTACTTCCTGCACACATGTAATATTAATATCAGATTGTTCATCCAGCGAGAAATCATAGCTTGCCTGCAACTCATTTAATCCTTTCATGATATCAGCACTATCACCTGTTATCGCAAACTTCATATTCTATTCCATCCTTTCTGTTAAATTATTTCTACCTAAAACCTCCTAACTAGATTTTTATCAATCAAAATTCATTATTTCAAATTTTCAACATTTTCACAATAGATTTTTTGACCTCTAGTTTCTGGATGCATACCCTGGCCATTAAAAAAACTGTCCATAGCCTTCGTAAATCACGATAAAGACTTCTGGACAGTTTGTTTAACCTAGTTCATTCCAACACTCTCAAACGTGAAATTGTTCGTTTAATGATATCATTTCAAGTAGTCCGAGCGCTGTTTCCGCACCTTTATTTCCAGCTTTTGTCCCAGCTCTTTCTACAGCTTGCTCAATTGACTCTGTTGTTAGCACGCCAAATAATACTGGTATGTTACTATTCATCCCTACTTGAGCTACACCTTTAGAGACTTCATTACAAACATAATCATAATGTGTAGTTGCTCCGCGAATAACTGTTCCTAACGTTAATACACCGTTATATTTTTGAGAATGAACTGCGCGCTTGGTGATATAAGGAATCTCAAAAGCACCTGGAACCCAAATCACATCAATATTTTCCTTAGCTACGCCGTGACGAATAAGTATATCTTCTGCACCCGATAATAGTTTCGAAGTAATAAATTCATTAAATCTACTTGTTACAATCGCTATCTTCTTGCCCTGTCCATTATAGTTGCCTTCATAAATTGTCATATGATCAAACTCCTTTAAAATTAATTTTCTATCGCTATTCCTTTTTTTCGATATTGAACGAGATCTTCTACTGTAATTACGGTCAACTTCCATTGTGCCGCCAATTTCTTTAGATTTGGATATCTTGCCATTGTCCCATCATCATTTAAAATCTCACAAATATATGCCGATGGAATCGAATTGGATAGTCTAGCCAAATCAACAGCTGCTTCTGTGTGACCTCTACGTTCCAATACACCTGCATTTTTCGCTATAAGCGGAAACATATGGCCCGGACGTTTAAAATCAGTCGCTTTTGATAATGGATCCGCTAAAGCCCTTATCGTATCTGCACGATCAGCCGTAGAAATCCCTGTGGAATTGGTATAATGATCAACACTAACCGTAAACTGAGTCCCATACGTATCAGTGTTATTCTCAGACATTGCATGTAAATCTAATTCCAACGCTCGTTTTTCTGTGATAGGAACACAGATCAATCCTCGTCCATACTTAGTCATAAAATTAACATTTTCATGTGTTACAAATTCACTGAGCCCAACAAGATCTCCTTCTGCTTCTCGGTCCGCATCATCCGCAACAATAATAAGTTTTCCATTTCGTAAATCTTCTATCGCTTGCTCTATCTTGCTTTGCTCGTTCATTTTTACCCTCCTTAGAATCCATTTTCTTGTAAAAAGGACTGTGATAAGGTTTGCTTGTTTGCTTGAAGAATATATTTAGCAAGCATGTCAGTTTCCAAATTTACGTAATCACCCACTCGACGTTGGGACAAAATCGATGCATGTTGTGAATGGGGAATCAAACTAATTGTAAATGCATGACTAGATTTTTCTGCAACCGTTAAACTCGTTCCATCCAATGTGACTGAACCTTTCGCAATTACTTCTTGCGCATATTGTTTCGGTAAAGTAAAACTCATGTAATATGCATTTTGGTCTTTCCATGTACGTTTAACGGTAATGGTAGAATCTACGTGACCCGCAACGATATGCCCCTCGAACCGATCTGTCGCAAGCATCGCCCTTTCTAGATTAACGGCGGATCCACTCTTCACATATTGAAGATTAGTAGATCGAAATGTTTCTGGCATGACATCAGCTGTAAATGTATCTCCAGCTATTTTTGTGGCAGTCAGACACACACCATTGACAGCCATGCTATCGCCAACGTTGTAATGCAGCAATTGCGCTTCCGTTGTCTGAATATCAAGTTGAATTGTTTCTCGTTTCTTCTCCACGTTTGTAACTTGCCCAATTGTTTGAACAACTCCTGTAAACAAACCATCAGCTCCTTTTATTTAATTTAAATCAAGAAATGAATGTGTTCTTAAAAAGGGGAATTAATAGCAACAACTAAAGAATTAGTCGTACCCTAGAACCAATGTGAGAGGATAAGTGAACTTCATAACATTCACTCCATATAAAAAGCCCCGCAATATGTAGATTGCGGGGCTTAAGCTAACTCTAATAAACGATATGTGTAAAAATACGTAAATTTAAGACTACTAGAAAAAACCTGGTTTTCTCCACGTCAAATAGATATACGTATCCATACAGCTATTCTTCTCCCATCCAGACTATTACTGTCGGTTCTAGATTCTCACTAGATCCACCGCATAAAGCGGGTCACGGACTTCAAGTTCTGATGACTTGTCACCGCCGGTCGGGAATTACACCCTGCCCCGAAGAATACACTATTCAATTCTAAGTAAAAGTGTATAAGTTCAGAGAGTTAATGTCAATACACATCTAAAATTGCTTGCCAAGATATATTTTAATAAATACTATATTGATCCATCTTATCAAGCAATTTTGTTATACTTACAAACAAGTCTCGTTGAGATTGTCTTCCCCAATCTTCTTCCACTTCTGCCATCAACCACATGACCTCATCGAGAAAAACATGCTTTACAGCTATTTTCCAGTAGTTTATTTCCTCTAGTGTAAATTGCTGATACTTCTTATATCCGTTCAAGAAAATTTGCCATTCTTCTGGTGTAAAAATACGATCAGGAGCACTATCTAATTCATTATGAAACAATAACAAAGCCAATGAAATATCGAATATACGCGGAATCCATTTCGCATTATCTGGGTCGATAAGTACTGGATGTTGTTGGTAGATGAGATTATTCGCTTTGTAATCATGCGGTGTCTCAACCCACGCTAAATTTGCTTGTTGAAGGGATGATTGGTGATCTATTGATTCATGTAATATGGAACGTAATTTATCCGTATCTATATCCACACGATACAATGTTACAAAACGATCGATTCTTTCCATATATTCGTCTACTTCATGATGATAAAAATCAAAAACATTATACGCTTCCAAATCAAAGTCATTATTGTCCGTGCTTAACGCATGAATGCTTCCAAGTAACTTACCAGCTTGATATATTTCCGCTTCTCTAGCGCTGTATGTTATCCCTTCTATAAATGGATAACATACATAATATTCTTCACCAACACGTTTGGGATTATCTTCATTTAACTTAACCGGAGTTACAATAGAGACTTGTTGCTTACCTAGGTACTCAACATAATTTACTAGATTGATAGCTAGTTCATAAGGTGATTGCGTTTTTTTGACAATATAATTATCCACTTTATATACCGGAGCAAATGGATAAATGCTTTTCATTTCATGTTCTACCTTAAAGCCAAACTTTTTTAAAAGTTCAATTGAATTCATCTTCATCCCTCCGGATACTAAAAAAGAGCTGTCTTATTACAGCTCTTAAACTATATTAATTAAGTACGTAGCTTGCCAATACGGATTGAACTTCATAAATATTTAAGCTTTTGTTAAACTGCTTTTGGAAAGGCTCAGAATTACCAGATATCCAAATTTTCAACTCAGCATCTAAATCAAAACTTCCAGCGGTTTCAATACTAAAGTGAACAATACTCTTATAAGGTATGGAATGAAGTTCCATCTTTTTCCCTGTCACACCTTGTTTATCTACTAGAATTAAACGCTTGTTCGTAAAGATAAACAAATCTCGAATAAGTTTATATGTTCTCTCAATATTCTCCGAGTCCGCTAAAACTTTCTGAAATTCTTCCTCAATTTTCCCGTTATCCACCTCAGAAGCATTTCCCATAATACCATCAAAAAGTCCCATGTGTATTCCTCCTAAAATTTATTTATATAGGTAATTATACACTAATAATAATATTCTGATATAGTGAATTTTAGTCTGTATTTTTTTTAACATAGGAATAAAGTAACTATCCCTATAAGTATAATGAAGGGAGATCTACATGATTTTGATTGTCATATCAGGTCCTGCTTTCCGCCTTTCATTCCGATCAATTTTTTTTAATCGTTATCTCCTATTTCCCTTCACTTCTCACTATTATTCTAGATAGAAAAATAGTGAGGAAAATCACCTATCATGATCTTCCTCACCAATCTTAGTATATTTTTCTCTATATGAACATTTGTATGATTAATCCTGTAATGAGTAGTATAATTGCTCCACCTAAACGAGAAGAGATTTGAGCGAATGGCATTAATTGCATGCGCTTGGATGCGGATAATACCGCTACATCTCCAGTACCTCCCATATTGGCCATACATAATCCTCCTGTAATAGCCGCCTCAATTGGATAGAATCCTACGAGTTTACCGAGTAAACCGGCACCAAGGATTGCCCCTAATACAACTGCAAAGACAGTTAGAATATATTGAAGCGTTAATGCTTCGATTACTGTATTTAAATCAGTGTACGCAACCCCGATTCCAAATAACAGTGCTAGTGTCCAGTTGCTTGCTACGAACTGATACCACTGACTTGCACCATCTAAAACAGATTGTGGTAAGATATTAGCAATTTTAGTTAAGGCTACTAAGATAATCATAATAGCATACGCATGAATTGGTAAGAAATCACCTAATACAGAGCCAATCGTGAAGAAAGCTATTGCCGCAAGTAACCCTGCGCCCATTAATTTAATATCATATTTTTGTTCTTTTTTCTCTTCTGTTACTCCTTCAATAATTTGGCCGTTCCCTGTTAAAGAAGGATATTTCTTCCCAATTAAATTTAGTACACTTGCTAAAACTATTGCAAATACATTTCCTAAAGCTAGTGCAGGTACTAACATGGAAATATAGTAACTTGGACTATTGCCTAATAGTTCTGAATAGATCTGACTCATCGGAACCGCGCCTGCTCCCATGCCTCCACCCATAATAGGTAACGTTAAAACAAGAATTGCGTCTTGAATCGTGAATCCTACAATGCTACCTATGATAGCTGCTAAAATAATCGCACCAATGATTGCCCCGAAGATGGGAACAAAGAAACGGATACCAACTTTGACTAATAATTTGGAGCTCATTCCTAGAATACTACCGGTAATGAGTGCTGCAATATAAAAATCAAGAAAACCGCCTGTTGTCATAAAATCAGTAACGCCTGTAACCACATACTCTGGCAATATTCCGCTATATACCATAAAAGCAGAGCCAAATATCGCTACAATTGCACCTCCACCAAGGAAAGTACGTACAATAGGTGTTCTATCACCTACAAATCCTAATAGTTCACCAATTACGATCATGACAAGTAAACTACCGATCATACCAGCTGGAAGACTACCAGAATAGATTGCAACTATCGTTATCACTGAAAATAACAAAAACCATAAAACCGGCATTCCAAATATTTTCACTCCGGTTTGTGGAAGAGAAACTGTATTATTTTGTGTTGTATTCGTTTTCATTTCTTTAGAATCTTTCATTCTATTCACCTTTCTTTTTTGCTTTTATTTTGAAGAGCCTCCCTATAAAAGATAAGGAAGGCTTTTCCCCCTCTTACATCAACTTACAGAGCTTGTTTCTTTTTCTGTTGCATAGCACTCGACATAACTGCTTGCGCAACACGTTCTGCTGCTCGCTCATCCAATGCATTTGGGATAACCTTGTCTTTTGAAATTTCTTGTTCTGTTAGTACGTTCGCAATTCCATAGGCTGCGGCCACTTTCATTTCTGTTGTAATATCTTTTGCTCCTGCATCAATTGCGCCCCGGAATATTCCTGGAAATGCAAGTAAATTATTTACTTGATTCGGATAATCTGAACGTCCCGTTGCCACTACTGCTGCTCCAGCCTCCATTGCTTCTTCTGGATAGATTTCTGGAATTGGATTCGCAAGTGCAAAGATAATCGGATCCTTCGCCATTGTTTGAATATGTTCTTTCTTCAATGCTCCTGGACCGGATACGCCAATAAACACATCCGCTTCGGTAATTGCATCCTTTAACGTGCCGTGGACGTTATCTTTATTTGTTACTTCTGCCATTTCAGCTTGCATGGGATTCAACCATTCTTCCCCTTTTGCAACTACGCCTTCTAAACTTACTAACGTGATATTTGTCAATCCCGCATGATAAAGTAGCTTCGCTATTGCAATTCCTGCTGCACCAGCACCATTGATGACAATTTTAATTGGACGGTTCTGTTTATTAACTACTTTTAATGCATTAGTTAATGCTGCTAATACAACAATAGCCGTACCATGCTGATCATCATGGAAAACCGGAATATCTAATTCTTCTTTTAGACGTTTCTCAATTTCAAAACAACGCGGAGCTGCAATATCCTCAAGATTAATCCCAGCAAAAGTTGGTCCCATTGCTTTTACTATATTTACGATTTCATCTACATCCGTTGTATCTAAGCAAATTGGAAAGCCATCAATGTTAGCAAATTTCTTAAACAATAATGCTTTTCCTTCCATCACAGGCATTGCTGCTTTTGGACCAATATTTCCTAGACCTAGTACTGCTGTACCGTCTGTTACAATCCCTACCATATTACCTCGGGATGTTAGGCTATTTATTTTGTTCGGGTCATCTGCAATTTGCTTACAAACATCCGCGACACCTGGTGTATATACTAGGCTTAAATCATCTTCACTGTTAATATCCATTTTTCCAGTGATTTCTATTTTTCCTTTATGCTTATAATGAAGTTCAATCGCTTCATCTTTTAAATTTTTATTTACCAAAATAATTACCCCCACCGTAATCGCTTTCAATTCGATTTCATATTTATTATAAATATTTGACAAAAAATTGAACGGTTTTGAAACTATTAAAAGGGTTTTGAAATTAAAAAAAGCAGCCAATTGTACATTAGCTGCTTACATACGGATGTAAGTAATGGTCATTTTCTCTTTTGTATTGGTATGAATAAACTGGTCGTCCTATCCCATATGTCATCTTCTCTTCGATCCAATCAATATCTACTAAGAACTTTAAATATTTACGTATAGAAACACGTGAAATATTGGTTTGTTCTGCTAATTCATCTGTAGAGAAAAATACGCCATGCTGACGTCTGATTTCGGATACGATTACTTGTAAAGTTGACTCTGTCAGGCCTTTGGGCAACATTTTCTCAGGTTCACTTGCTTCTTCTTCCGCATGCATAAACTTGTCCAGTTCCTTTTGAGTCATTACTTCTTTGTCCATTAATAATTCTTGTTTTTCTTTATAAGCAAGAAGTGATTGTTCTAATCGTTCAAATTCAAATGGTTTGATTAAATAATCTACAGCACCAAAACGTAAAGCTTGCTGTATACGTTCTTTGTCAGATGCGGCAGTTATTAATATCACATCCACTTCCACACCCTCACTCCGAATGTCAGAAAGGAGCGCTAATCCATTTTCATCTGGCATATACACATCCAGCAATAATAATTCTACCTTTTGTCGTTCCATGATCATCTTCGCTTCTGTTGTATTCGTTGCTATTGCTGTTACTTCGAATCCATTGATAAGCTGAATATATCTTTTATTAAACTCCGCTACCATTGGATCATCTTCCACAATTAGTACCCGAATCATTGTATATCTCTCCTTATCTTATAAGGAACTTCAACTTCAAAAATAGTTCCAGCTTCAAGTGTTTCAAAACGAAGGGATCCACCCAAAGCTTCGACGCTCTGTTTTACTAAATACAAACCATACCCTCGGTTATTGCCTTTTGTGGAATATCCTTTTTTAAACATCTGTTGTTGTGTATCTTCATCTATACCAACACCATAATCTTGAATTCCAATATAGAGCCAATCATTTTTATAGCTTACATACATATCAATTGTTCGGTTTTCTTTGGATTTTATTGCATCGATTGCATTATCGGTTAAATTCCCGATAATGGTAATTAATTTATGAATAACTCGATTATCGGCAGATACAGGTATTTCTTCTCCAACATCTATTTGCAGATTAACATCCCTCTCCCTTGCATCGCTTAGTTTTCCTAGGAGAAACCCTGCCAAAATGGAGTCTTTTACATTCTTAACGACATGATTAAGTTCTTCATTCCGCTGATTGACAATTTGTTTAATATAATCATCTAACTCATCATAGCTTTTTGTCTTTACCATTCCATTTATCACATGTAATTTGTTCATAAATTCATGAGACTGTGCACGTAATGCTTCTGCATACAACTTAACACCTGATAACTGCTTGGCTAATTGTTTTAGTTCAGTTAAATCTCTAAAAGTAGAAATTGCACCTACCACCTCATCATTTACTACAATTGGCATACGATTTGCTAAAATCGTCACTCCATTTATTTTCTGTTCGACATCCATCTCTGGTTGTTTACTTTCTAAAATCTCTTTTAAATGAGAGTGAGGAAGAACTTCTTCTACGCTTCTTCCAACAGGGGATTCGGTAATTCCTGCTTTTTCAAAAATTTTCATTGCAGCTTTATTTACAATCGTTATTTTATGGTCTTTATCAATGGTAATAATACCTTCTCTTGCAGATTCTAACGTGGCACTTCTTTCTTTTAACATTTTAGCAATCTGAAACGGCTCTAGTCCAAATAATATCCGCTTAATATAACGGGCAATAAACCAAGCTCCTAAGATTCCAATTATTAACCCAACAATCGAACTGATTAGATTGCTGATATGATTGTTATAGATGACATCATTTATTTCTTGTAATGATATCCCCACAGATACTGCGCCAATTTGTTCACCATCATCATTAAATATCGGAGAGAAAGCGCGTAATGAATCTCCAAGAGTCCCTTCCGATATGGAAATATGTTCGATACCTTGTTCTAATACTGTATCTTCATCTGCTCCTACAAAGGGTTTTCCAATTAACTCCGGGTTCGGATGTGACTTACGTATGCCATTCATATCCATAACTACGATAAATGTTAAGTCCGTAGAGCGACTTATTTCATTCGTAAATTCTTGTATATATTTTTCCTCATCTTTATTCTGTAGCCCATTAATTACCCATTCGGACTTGGCCATTGTTCGAGAAATAATCACTGCTTTTTCTTCAATATTTTCTTTAAGCCGTTCACCGGTTGCATAATTTATTAATAGATCATTGGTAGTGAGAACGATAATAACAACGAAACAAATAAGCATTGTTATCAATACACTAAGACGTATTTTTTTCTTACCCATCGATAGATCCTCCAAGTTTATTATCACTTTATCCTACCATAGAAAATGAATACAGCGAGACTTATTTTTGAGTTTTCCCTTGTGATTTAGCGAGATTTATTAGGGTATTAGCGTCCGTTACATCCCCTGATATTATTCAGAACGGTAACTCACTTTATAAAGGTAGCGTATCCGAAAAATTTTTCTTTGCTGAAAACCCTCCAATAATACACCACCCATCTACTCCTTTGTTACTATATGAATCTACTAAACAACAGGAGGGAAATGAGATGGTTCTACACGTAGAAAATTTATCTGTCACATACGGATCTAAAAAAGTAGTCAATAACGTTAGCTTTCATCTTCGATCCGGTGAGGTCATCGGAATTCTTGGAGCAAATGGAGCCGGCAAGTCATCATTAATCGAGGCTATTCTTGGAATTAATCCAAGTAACGCTGAAACATTAACTATATTGGGTAAGTCACCCGTTCTTCAGAGAAAAGAAGTATTTCAGAAAGTAGGTGTACAATTTCAACAAACGAACTTTCAAGATAAAATCACAGTCAAAGAGGCAATCGAACAATTCAACTCGCTTTATAAGCAGACCATGAATATATCCACATTACTACACGTATTTGAGCTCCAAGACAAGGAATATCAACTTGTTAGCTCACTGTCAGGTGGAGAGCGACAACGTCTCGCCGTAGTATTAGCACTTCTTCCAAATCCTGAACTCGTTTTTCTAGATGAGCTTACAACTGGACTAGATACAAGAGCCCGACACCTTCTTTGGAAGCAATTAATACAACTAAAATCGAACGGTCTGGCTATCGTTTTGACTTCCCATTACATGGATGAAGTAGAGACACTATGTGATCGTATCATTATCTTAAAAAAAGGAACCGTCATGTTTGATGGAACCATTACAGAAGCAATTCAAACAAGTAATAAAGATTCACTGGAAGATGCCTATCTATATTATTCAGGTGAGGAGGACGTACGTCTATGAACACATTTCTAACGTTTTTAAAAATTGAGGGGAAGCTTGTCTGGAAAGGGATGGATATATTTATTTTTGGACTCTGCTTTCCAATTATACTTTCACTTTTATTTGGCTATTTAATGACAAATGGAGACTCTATAGCATTTCAACAATCATACCCAGCATTGATTACTATTGGAATTTTAGCTACCGGGGTAATGGGAGTGCCACTGACTATTGCGGATTACCGTCATAGAGGGATACTAAAACGGTTTAAAGTAACACCCGTATCACCATTATTAATCCTCTTTTCTCAAGGTACGATCCAACTATCCGCAGCGATTCTTTCATTCATTGGCGTAACGATGGTTTACGCGTTATTATTTGATTACACATTAACTGGATCATGGATACTATTTCTATTGTCCTTTGCCTTAGTTATCGTAGCCATGTATAGTATCGGTATCTTTATTGGCAGTATCGTGAAAGACCAAAAAGCAGCGAATGTATGGAGCTCCTTAGCCTACTTTACGATGCTACTTTTTTCTGGTGCGACCATTCCTTATGAGATTATGCCCACAGCAATTCAATGGATGATGGATGTTCTTCCGTTATCTCACGGGATTCATTTATTAAAACAAACTAGTATAGGACAACCTATAGGAGATAGTTTTCTCCATATTAGCGTGTTATTGGTGTGCATCATTATTGGATTATATGGTTCGTTTAAATTATTCAAATGGAAGTAGGATAATGAGATGTATCAAACAAAAGAAATAGCTGATCGTTTAGGTATTCACCCTAATACCGTTCGCATTTATGAAGAATGGGGATTTATTTCCCCTGCACCACGATTGGAAAATGGATATCGGATTTTTTCTGATATCCATCTTTTTCAATTAAAAATTGCACGAACCTTATTCAAAAATGAAATCATTCAAGAAAACCTTCGCCATCAAGCCAGACAAATTGTTTATGCTAGTGGTAGTGAAGATTTTATTCTAGCAGAACAACTGACCAAAGCGTATCTTGCACATCTGAGACAGGAACATAAACATGCATTACATGCAATTACCATTGTTGAAAAATGGTTAAAGAAAGATCCGATAGAAAACAAATCAACTTTCTCAAGAAAAGAAGTAGCACAAAAGTTAGATATTACGGTCGAATCTATCCGTAATTGGGAAAGGAATCATCTTTTAGAAGTACCTAGACTACCAAATGGTTCACCAGTGTTTAGAGAAAAAGAAATCGAACAACTAATTGTTATTCGCAGTTTACGTCGTGCCCACTACTCGATTAATGCTATCATGCGACTAATGCAGAATATAGAGCAACCGGAACCAAATGTTATCGCATTACTTAATACACCATCTGATGATGAGGATATTGTCTCTGTGACAGACCAATTTGTACAATCATTACTCCAGGCAATCGATGATACGGTAGAAGCGTTATCTTTAATCAGAGAAGTACAGAATAGCCAGAAGTGACAATCCTTTTTCATCAACCAATTGAAGTGAAGCTGGCAAGAAGTTGTTCGCTTATCCCTATAAAAAATATCCCTCACCTGGCGGGAAAGTGGTACTTGTTGGCATGGGTAAACTAGAAGCGACAATTAATACAGACCCACTTATTCTAAAAACCGCTACGCTTCAAGGAAGCATGGGTGGAGATAAGCATGATATCGCGGAAGTGTACAAACTAATGGCATCCGGAGATATAAGCCCTAAACTTTCTGAGATTACATTCGATGAAATTCCAGAAGGACTAAAACGACTAGAAAGACATGAAGTATCTGGAAGACTCGTGGCAAAAATGTAAATTTTTCAGACTAGAATTGAGACTATAATTACAAGATAATCGGGATGTAGACTTTGTAAAGTCGCTCCCGATATTTTTGGTATGGTAGCTGAAGTTTGACGATTTCTCTAGCGCAATCCAGGGGTCGCCCACCCTGCTCTCATAGAATTGACTTAGTTGTTTGAGGGTTTTAGAACTGGTCTATTCACTACTTTTGGCTTTTCTTAAGCAATTTTCGTTTTTAGAAGCGCTCTATGAACTACTTTTTTGACTTTCTTATGCTATTTTCGTTTTTAGAAGCGCTCTATGAACTACTTTTGGCTTTTCTTAAGCAATTTTCGTTTTTAGAACCACTCTATGAACTACTTTTTTGGCTTTATTTAGCTATTTTGGGTTTTAGAACCACTCTATGAACTACTTTTTTGGCTTTATTTAGCTATTTTGGGTTTTAGAGGCGCTCTATGAACTACTTTTTTGACTTTCTTATGCTATTTTCGTTTTTAGAAGCGCTTTATGAATTTCCCCAGTTGTTCTGGGTTTTACAACTACTTACCTTCCAAAGAAATTTACCGGAATCGGTATAAAGCTCCTGAAAAATCAATTGTTTTTTTCATGCCACCACTGAACTGAACCATAAATGGTTTCTCACCTTTTGTTTGTAGAAAAGATTCTACTTTTCCGTTATCAGTTGGTTCATAAAAGATGAGATTTACCCTTTGAAGAAGTAAAGGATATCCTGTTGCGTGTAACTCACTATCAATAAAAGTGGCACCAAGTTCAACACCAAGCAGTTTACTCCATGATGCAGCAGTTTCTGCTCCATTTTCTACTGCAAATCCAATACTCTCCAAAGTTAAATCTCCTATTAGGTGATCTGCAATAGCGTTGCTTTTCTCCAAATCTTGTTTTCTTCGTTCATCTGATTCGTCCCATTCAATGAAGAATGGCAATTCAGGCGATATTCCCTCACGGCCTACAAATAATAACTTCCATTTAATTATACTTCCATCTGGCCGAGTACGGCTGAAGTCAGTAGGCCCACTCACTTCGAGACCAAGCGAAGCAAAACGTTCCGCATCAGCTTGTAAATCATTTGAACGTAATGCCACTCGCACAGCTCCTTCTTCTTTTTCATCTAGAACACTTTTGATAAGTCCATGATTGACCTTGGCCGCTTCACTTGCGAGTTGTTCGCTAAATACATCAATAAACTCAATATAACTAAGTCCAAAGTAACTTAACGCGTTATAGGTCCCTAAATCCTCATGCCTTCCTCCTTGGACAGCATGAATACCGAGTTCCTTACAACGTTCAATCGCTTTCTGTGGATCGTTTACTACATGTACAAAATGATCAAATAAAAAAGACATGAATGGCCTCCCTAACCGAATAATATTATTCTACTTTTACCATTTGTTGTACTCTTTGTAAAGTTGATTGTAAGTTCTCCTTTAGGATAAGAAAATGCAGTAGTCGTTTTAAAACTCGGTTCAACCTTGTTCACTTAACGATTCGCTCGTAAACACTACTGTTTTTGTATTTTTTGGCGCTACTAACACTGGCCACCAAAACGGTGTTCCTCGCCAGCCCTTTTCTTCCTCTCATTTTGACGTAATAAAAGTAAAGCTGGTATATCTGTAGCTGCTTGTTTCGCTATTCTTAGCTCTCCTTTTTCTCCAGCAGGGGTATCTGGAGCATCTTCAAAACGATCAGAACCTGCACGAATCCTACTCATATTTCTGCCTCGCTTCACAATACACCACACATGCCCTTGATAGTCAGAATCAGTATGCTGAGACAAATATTCCATACTTGCTAGAAAGGCTTTTACATCCCAAGCTGTACCAGTGTTGTCATCAAATGTTTTTGCAATGGTTCGTATAATTTTCTTCGCATTATCCAGTCGTATTAAGAAAGCAACGCCATCTTTTTTACCACTTGCGCCAATCGCTCGATCAATTTTTTCTACGGTTTGGCTGATGTACGTCTTATATCCAGTCTGAAATCCAACCGGAAGCATCCGCTTATACGGGCGCAATGTTGTTGTTTTTGACAGCAATAATTTATTTGGGTTGCATGGAATGATTTCATTGCGCAGATCTTGTTGGATAAAGACGACCCCTTGATCTTGCCCACCTTGTTCAAAAGCCGTTCGTAACCCTGCATCAAATTCATGTATCTTCCTCATGACATGATAAATTTCTTTCGTCGTATAAAATCTTGTTACGGCTAAATCTTCCTTGGGCCGAAAACCATACATACGGGAATGCTGTAAGACCGTATCTTGCTGATAGCGACGAGGGTTTCTGCCATAATAAAAGCCAATTAAATTGGCAATGGTTATCCCTCTGTCTAAGATTTGGCCACCAATAAATATATTTAAAGGTGCCCTTAATTTCAGCTGTCCTGAGTTATCTAGAAGCTGATTTATATCCGTTTCTGAATTAACTTTTGAAATCAAAAGATGATCTTTCTGTAGCGCCCACAAGGTTTCAAATTGCACTTCGGCAAAAGAAGGCATCTCGCCTCCTAAAATCGTTAATGACTTTTTCATATTTTCATATGAAGTTTTTATAAGATTCCCGAGTAATTCTGGTTGATTATTTGCAGCTTGTTGTAGATACTTTTTCACCTCTAAAATAATCGTTTCTTGCCATTCATGAGATAACTTAGATTGCTCCGTATGGATAATGAAGCTATACTTATTCATTCGTGTTCCTTGCTGCCTTTGTTGAATCCGACGCATGGCGCCCCCAACAACAAAATGAATGATTGAATTTCGGAGTGAAGCAATCTTATTACTTTGTAACACTTCTTCTAATTTAAATCTTCTTCGATCTGGCTTTTTTAAAGCAATTAATTCACCTTCTCCAATCGGTTCGTAAATACAGGAAGAAATAGAATCACCTAACTCACTCTCCTCAAAGTAATACTCCCCACCAATATATTCATTTGGCACAGGCACAAGTTCTGTAAATGCAGGTTTTACAGGTTCAAAAACCTTTGAGGATCCATCTATTTTTAGTGTTTCCGGCTGTAAATAAAGAGAATATGGTGTTGCAGTTACCTGTAAGAAACTAACATCTGCTAAATTCCTGCGAAGGCTATCAATTTGTCCAGCAATTACATTGATTTCTGTAATCTCTCGCTTTGTTTTAGAAAATCCGATACTCGCAAAGTCAGCTTCATCATCAATCATTAATGTTTTTTTCATTGCTAAGGTAGGATATCTTACTGATAAAACTTCTTCTAAACGCTTCAAATTATTGGTTTCTTTCTTCACTACGATTATTTGTTTTTGCTGTAATTCATATTCAATTAGATTTTCTGGCATCGACATAATATCATGGATTTGCAAGACATCCTCATCTTCTAGACCAGCAAACTCTTGATATAAACGTTGTATTGTTTGTCTAGCTAAAGCTCTGGTTCCTTTCGTCAAAACAATAATTACATCATAGTCATTATCCATGGCAAGGCCTGACAAACCAATAAATGCGCGCGTCTTCCCGCTTTGGATTTTCCCTAGTAACATTCCTGGCCGGTTCCATGTTGTCCCATAGTGTAATAGATTTTCTAACGTTTTTTCTATACAATGCATTGTTTCATTGGAATACGTATTTCTCTCTTTGAGATATGTATAAAACATTCCTGTTGTATGTGTCTTTACTTGTTGCATATTTTCCTCCGCTGTTTTTATCTTATTTACTCCATCAAAATTCATATCGCTAATCGCATCGAGCATATATAAGTTGGTTGATTTATTGTATAATGAATATAATTGATTCTATCATTAATTTATCCTACATGTAACGGATGGTAAAGCCACCAATAAATGAAGTTCACTTAAATTATAGACCGCTAGTAGTCTAAGATAATCATTATTCGCTCGTCGCCCTAAAGAGAATAAAATCATCACTACTACTTAGGAGGGCTTATGAATACATTTATATCCAATCTCACTAGCAAATGTTTAGCGGCGGCCTTACTTGCGCCGTTTATATTTTTTTGTGTTTTTTCTACCTTTGAATTGATTGACAATGTGGCTATATCTTCTGTGGGAAGTACTGCGGATATTAATATTTCCTCTAATGTTTTTGTTGTTTTTATGATCACTACACCTTTATTTTTAAGTATTGGAGTTCCAATATCACTAAGCATCGATTATATCATTACTCGTTTCAGATGGATTACTTATCCAATATCTGCAGCGCTCATACCAAGTGTTTCCTTTTTTATATTTGGACAAGAAGATTTGTTTACTCCTTGGGCCAACATATTGATCTATAGTGTCGCAGGTCTAATTTTCTTTATAGCTTTATATATTGTTGAAAAGTGTAAGCTCAAATCAAAAATAAAATCTCTAGCATCTACTCTAGTAAAAGAAGTGGAATGAAAACTCCAGATTCATTACTCGACTTAAACATTGGGATTTATCTCACATTATCACCACTTCCAGATGGATTAAAAAAGATAAAGAAGATAGAGGTAGGGAAATAAAGGAATCCACTTGAACCAGATTGTTATTCATTTAATTATTAAAGGAAGTAGATAGAAATGCTAAAAAAAGTATTCCTCTGGGTAGGAATTTCACAACTACTTATTATTTTAATCACACTACTTATGTATAAAAGATTGGATCTTCTATCTTATATTAATGTTGCTTTTGTGATAGGCTCTATTCTTTTGCTGATTTCACTCACTCTCTTTGTTATAAAAGGGCGGTTTTTCGATATCGTATTTTTTAGCTTCCAAAATATTTTTAGTCGTATGGAAGACAAGGATAGAAGCCCCTTATCTAAATTAGTTCCACAAAACTATTCAGCACTATTTATAGCAAGTATCGTCACCATTGTTATCATGCTAGCTGCTCTACTATTACAGAGTGGCTAATATACTAAACAAGGCAGCCATTCAAAATGACTGCCTTTTTATTTATTTATTATATTCAGTTTTGTAGGTTTTAAATTCTTCTTCTGAGCAAAATACGTAGTGCCCAGGTGAAACCTCCCGCATTGATACTTCGTCACTTTCCTTATACTGATGTATACTTGGGTCATACGATTCTCTAGTACGAGAACGCTCATACTCAGGATCCGGAAGCGGAATCGCAGAAAGTAAGGATTTCGTATATGGATGCAATGGATTACGATATAACTCTTCCGCTGGGGCCAACTCTACTAATTTCCCAAAATACATTACACCAATTCGATCACTTATATATTTTACCATCGATAAATCATGTGCAATAAATAAGTAAGTCAATTGTTTTTCTTGTTGTAGTTTTTTGAGTAAGTTAACGACTTGCGCTTGAATAGATACGTCTAATGCAGAAATCGGTTCGTCTGCAATAATAAATTCAGGCTCCACTGCTAATGCTCTAGCTATACCAATTCGCTGTCTTTGTCCGCCGGAGAATTCATGTGGGAATCGAGTAGCATGTTCCCGATTCAAACCTACTGTTTCTAAAAGTTCATACACTTTCTCCATACGTTCTTTGGAAGTTTTGGCAAGCCCATGAATATCAATACCTTCGGCAATAATATCAGATACTTTCATTCTTGGATTAAGTGAAGCATAGGGATCTTGGAAAATCATTTGCATCTTCCTATTAAATTGCTTTAGATCTTCCTTCGATTTTTTACCATGAACATTCGTACCTTTATATAATACTTCTCCATCTGTTGCATTATATAAGCGAATCATCGTTCTACCAGTAGTAGATTTACCACAACCAGATTCTCCTACTAACCCTAGTGTTTCTCCTTTATATATATCAAAAGAAATATCATCTACTGCTCGTACTTCTTTTGCTTTTCCCTTATTAAAATATTGCTTTAAATTTTTTACTTCAATTAACTTTTCCGCCACATTATTTCCCCCCATCTGACGAACTGGATTGGTTATCGTGAAACTTATCCCATCTTTCTTTCACAGCGAGTGGGGGCTCCACTTTTGGAGCGTTAGAATGTAACAACCAGGTTGCAGCAAAATGCGTATCTGATACTTTAAACATTGGTGGTTGTTCTTCTAAATCAATTTTCATAGCATATTTATTCCGAGGAGCAAACGCATCTCCTTTTGGTGGATGAAGTAAATCTGGAGGGGTACCAGGTATAACAAATAGCTCTTCATCTTTCGTATCTAGATTTGGCATAGAACTGATTAATCCCCATGTATATGGATGTTGTGGATTGTAAAAAATCTCATCCACGGTACCGACTTCTACAATTTTCCCTCCATACATGACAGCTACACGATCAGCAACATTTGCTACAACGCCTAAATCATGTGTAATAAAGATAATAGAAGTTTCAATTTGCTTTTGTAAATCTTTCATTAAATCCAGAATTTGTCCTTGGATGGTAACATCTAAAGCTGTAGTCGGTTCATCCGCAATTAGAACCTTCGGTGCACAAGCAAGTGCAATAGCGATAACAACACGTTGTCGCATTCCACCAGAGAACTGATGGGGATATTGTTTAATACGAATATCCGGTTTAGGAATTCCTACTAACTCTAAAAGTTCGATTGCTTTCTCTCTCGCAGCCGATTTACTTAACTTACGATGCTTGATGAGCGGCTCCATAATCTGTTTCCCAATGGTCATCGTTGGATTCAAAGATGTCATTGGATCTTGGAAAATCATCGAAATGTCTTTTCCACGTATTTTCTGCATTTCTTTTTCTGATGCATGAATAAGATTTTGGTTATTAAAGTTAATTTCACCAGACTTGATTTCGGCATTACTGGTAAGTAATTTCATGATTGATTTTGTTGTGACTGATTTACCAGAACCAGATTCACCAACAATTGCGAGTGTTTCTCCTTCATTTAATTCAAAATCAACACCTCTTATTGCTTGTACTTCACCAGCAAATGTATGAAACGAAATGTTCAAATCTTTCACTTCTAATATTTTTTTCAAGTTCCGTCACCTCAGTTATTAATCGCGCATTTTTGGATCAAATGCGTCACGTAGTCCGTCACCTATTAAATTACACGTGATTAAAATAATACAAATTACAATACACGGAATAACCATTAAATGCGGTAAGAATTGGAATGTTTTATATCCATCTTCAATTAATGTACCTAGTGATGCCTGTGGTGCTTGTAGACCAATTCCAATAAAGCTTAAAAACGCTTCAAAGAAAATAGCACTAGGTATAGTAAACATGGTATTGATAATGATTACACCTGATAGATTCGGTAATAGATGTTTAAATAATAACCTTCCGTTCTTTGCTCCTAATGTACGGGAAGCAAGTATAAATTCCTGGTCTTTTAGTTTCAGCACCTGTCCCCTGACAACCCGGGCCATACCAATCCAGCCGGTGATTACCATTGCTAATGTAATCGATAGAATACCAGGTTCTAAAATTAACAGCATTAGTATTACAACGATAAGATTAGGAATCCCTGACATTACTTCCAAAATACGTTGCATATAGTTATCTACTCTACCACCTTTAAATCCTGACACGAGTCCATAAATTACTCCGAACGCCATATCAATAGCAGCTGCTAATAATGCAATATAAAGTGATACTCTCGTTCCTAACCAAGTACGTGTAAATAAGTCTCTACCAAGACTATCCGTACCGAACCAATAATATTCCTCAATATTTAAATCCTGATATTTATTTGTCTCCACTCCTCCAACAACCTGACTTCCATCAAAGATTCCTATATTTTCTAAAACAGGTACTCTTGGAGGTAAATTAGCCTTCGACACATCTTGTGAAGTGCCATCATAAGGGGATAAATATGGACCGATAATCGCCATCAACACGATGAAGCCTAATAGAAAAGCACTGATTACCGCACCTTTATTTTTTCGAACACGAAGCCATGCGTCTTTCATAAAGGAAAGCTGAGGCTTCTCTATTTTTTCATGATTTTCATTGTCTCTTGGAGCGGGCTCAAATTGACTTTTTGGTATGTCTGTCATATTACTCACGATTTATCCCCTCCAGTCAATCGAATTCTCGGATCAATTATTCCATATAATATATCGATAATAAGAATAATTACCGTTAATAAGAAAGCAAAAAATAACGTTGTTCCCATAATAATCGGAAAATCATTTGTTTGAATCGATTTTACAAACTGTTCACCGATTCCAGGGATAGCAAATATTTGCTCTACAACCATAGAACCTGTCATCAAGCTGACAGCCATAGGGCCTAATACAGTTACTAAAGGAATTAATGCGTTTCGAACAGCATGTTTCATGGAAACTTCCATTCTAGAGTTTCCTTTAGCTTTTGCTAAAGTAATATAATCCGAACCAAACACTTCGATTAGTTCTGTCCGCATAAATCTTGCGGCAGTTGCAATTGGGAATATTGCCAAAGCAATCGTAGGCATAATAGATGAGGCAAAACCATTCCATGAAGCTACCGGTAATAACTCTAGTTGTACTCCAATTACATATTGCAATAGTGCTGCTAGTACAAATGAAGGGACGGACTTACCAAGTACAGACAAAAAGGTACTTCCGTAATCTATCCATGTATTTTGGAACATAGCAGCGAGTACTCCAAGAAATATACCGACGACGGTCCCAATCAACATTGCTTGAAAACCTAGTTGTAGCGAAGGACCGATACGATTCGCTAACAAATCTGTTACGGGTTGGTTATCAAACTGAAAAGAAACACCTAAGTCCCCTTTAGCTAAATTGGTCATATAGTTAAAGTATTGCACTGGAATGGGCTCGTCCAATCCATATTTTTCATTTAATATTTCACGCTGTTCGATAGATAATTTCTCTTCATTCTGAAAAGGCGTACCTGGTAAAAACTTCATCATAAAAAATGTCACAGAAGCGATGATAAACAACGTAATAATTAGATAAATAATACGTTTACCGATGTACTTCAACATCTTGTTTCCTCCTAATAACTCATAAATAAAAAAATTCTAATAAATACCCAAAATGGGAAAGAGAGTATTTTTTCAAATACTCTCTTTCTCACTATTTAAGAATTATTTGTTAATTTATATTATTTTTCGATTGTTACATTTTTCAATGTGTAATCTGGTCCAAATAAATGCTCTTCTAATCCTTTAACATAAGGTTTAATTAGAACTACTCTACCACGTTGGTAAACAGGAGCAACTACTGTATCTTCTTGAACTAATAATTTCTCCGCTTCTAACATTGCTTCCCAACGTTTCTCAGGATCGTTCGCATATTTTACTTTCGCATCATCAATTAATTGATCGTACTCTTCACTAGAGTAACCAGTGTTATTGTTTGTACCATCAGTTACATATAAATCAAGGAAAGTCATCGGATCAAGATAATCTGGACCCCAACCATGCATAACGATGTCATAGTCTTGATCAGTAGTAGTCTGTAATCGAACTTTGAAAGGAACGTTTGTTAGTTTAATAGATAAACCTTCTAGGTTACTTTCTAATTGATTTTGGAAATACTCAGATGTTGTTTTTGCATTTTCAGTGTCATCACTTAGGAAATCAAGTTGAAGTTCTTGAACTCCTAGTTCTTCTAATCCTTTTTCCCAATATTCTTTTGCTTGTTCTGGGTCATAGGAAATTAAATCTCCACTTTCTTGTCTAAAATCTTCATCAGTCTCAGGATTCTTAGCTAATCCTTCTGGAACATAACCATCAGATGGTACGGAACCATTTGCCAATACTGTTTCTGTAAATGACTGTTTATCAAATGCCATCGCTAAGGCCTTACGGATATTTTCATTAGCTAATGGAGTTTCTTCTCCACCACGTACTTGGTTAAATTTAAGATACCAAGAACTACCCTCTTTGAAAGTAGATGCATTTTCATCATTTGTATATTGTCTAGCATACTCGGAACTTAAAGCAGCTGTACGGTCAGCTTCATCTGTATTAAATAAGTTTACAGCTGTGCTTGGTTCTTTTGAAACTTGTACATTCACTTCATCTAAACTTACATTTTCATTATCCCAATATTGCTCATTCTTTACATACTTCCATGTTAAGCCTGAACCATTCCATTCTGTTAACTCAAATGGACCATTTGCTAGCATATTCTCACTATTTGTACCGAAGTCACTACCTTTTTCTTCCACAAACTCTTGATTTAAAGGTAGATACGTACCAAATGCTAGAAGTGAATTTAAGTACTCAACAGGCTGTTCTAATGTTACTTCTAATGTATAATCTTCTAGAGCTTCAACACTTAACTCTTCTGGATCCATTTCACCATTCATAATTTCTGTTGCATTTTCAACAATTCCAGAAAACATGTATGCATATTCAGATCCTGTATCTGGATCAATTGCTCTTTTCCATGCATATACGAAATCATGTGCAGTTACTGGGTCACCATTTGACCATTTTGCATCCTCGCGTAATTTGAATGTATATATTTTTCCATCTTCACTTATTTCTGGTTCACCATCTGCAATTGCAGGAATTGGTGTATCGTTTTCATCCAAAACATATAAACCTTCCATCGTTTGTCCAAAAACAATAAAACTAGCAGCATCAGTTGCTAACGCTGGATCACCTGTTGGAATCTCAGCAGTTTCTATCATATTAAAAACTTGTTTATCTGAAGAATCGGTACTGCCACTGTCACCACTACCACTTGAACCTTCTGAATCACTACCACCGCAGGCAGCTAGTACAAGTGCTGTTACTAGTAAAATGACAGCAATGTAAAAATGTTGTGACTTTTTCATGTTGACCCCCACCTTTTGTTTTAGTACTTTTCCAATTATACAACTATTGTTTTAATTGTAAATGCGAACCAATGTTCTACAATTTTGTAATTGTCCCACAATTCCATACCTAAATTTTACAAATATTTACTTTTAAAGTCTTAAATTTAAACTTGTAATCCGCTCTACATCTGATTTGAGAATTTTTCTGAAAATTAATACCATTTAACTCCCATTTGTTAATATTTGGGATATTTTCCTATAAAAATAAATGAAAGTTTAAATTTTCAGTTAAAATTAACTATTACCATTTACGCTCTTGTATTTATTAAAAAAGCTTGTAGAGAACAAACCTCTACAAGCTTTTCGATATTCTATATTAAGATGAATGTTGTTGTAACTCTTTCATTTTCTTCACTCTAAATGGTGCATAAATGAGAACTCCAATTAAAACAAGTCCTAAATAACCTATTAATGGATAGAAGAAAGCTACAAGTTCTGTAAACCCTACAAAACTACATGCGAATCCCGTTAGTATAACAATGATATAAAAATTCTTAAATTTCTTAGTACCGACATCAGCAAATCGAGCTCCAAATGAATAGAACATACTTAATGCTGTATTGAATATCATCGCAAATATTACAATTGCCATTATTACTCCTAATACAGGTGAGATATCATTAACGATACCAAGCATAGGCATGTCCATGCTTCCTACCTCTTCAATTTTAGCGAAGATAGCTAAGTGGCTAAGTACGATTAGAATACCTAATCCAAGTCCACCTACTAAACCGCCAAGTGCTGCAGTTCTTGAGTCTTTTTCAGCACCACCCATTACTAGCGCCATTGAAGCTCCAACTGCAGTATTAAAGGATGCATAGTTAATACCAGCAATAAACCAATTTGGTAACGATGATGTGTGTTGTTGTGCAACGTTATCTAATGCAGATATAGACCCATCGAATGTAAAGAAACTATAAATAGAGATCAGTATTACAAATAAGATTAAAAATGGTGTAATGCCACCTATAATAGATACGACTCTATCAACATTTACCATACCACATATAATAACTAAAACTGTCATTAAAATAGTTCCTACAATCGCAGGTACTCCAAACTGTTGATTTAAGTTTGACCCTGCACCTGCAAGCATAACGACACCAACACCAAAGAGTGTAAAAATGAGAATGTAGTCGATAATAAGACCAATCCATTTTCCACTAATTCGATATATCACATCTTTATGTGAATTTGTTTTCATCACACTTCCTAACCACACAAGCGCAAATCCGATATACGCAAATAAAGCGGTTGCAATTACGGCCCCAATAGTTCCCATGAGACCAAAACTAGTAAAGTACTGTAACACTTCTTGGCCTGAAGCAAATCCTGCACCTACGATTACGCCGATAAAAGCGCTTCCAATCAGTAGAATTTTTTTCATGATGTATATCCTCCCAACTTGTGTCATTATATACTATATCACCTTAAATATGAAATATATTTGTGTATATACTAAAATAGACAGATACATAGTTGTTTATTTGTTTAAAAATGACGGAGGAAAATAATGAATTTAAATATAGATATACTTCACAAACGCTTAAATGACATCGTTACTTCACCAAATCAGTTAGCCGATAATATTGCTGACTTATTCGAGTGTCCGATTACAATAGAAGATTCTAATCACCATGTTATTTCATATAGTCAGCATAAAGATGACATCGACCAAGTACGTATTTCTACAATTATAAATAGGAAAGTACCAGATAAGGTCATTAATGCTTTTTGGAAAAAAGGATACATGCCTAAATTAATTGATAGTGATAACCCTGTTATTATTCCAGAGATACAAGAAGTAGGACTTGGAAATAGAATTGCTATTTCTGTTAGAAAACAAAATGAAATACTAGGATTTATCTGGGCGCATACCTCCGATAAAACTTTTACAGAAGAAGAGATATCGCTCTTTAAAGAAGCAGCTACTTATGTTAAAAAATACTTTCTTAAAAATCGTCAACACAATCGAAAATCCGAAGTTGGTTATCGTGACTTCTTCTGGCAACTTCTGCGCGGGGATCTACACAACACGGATGAAATCTATCGGCAGGCAAAGCAATATAATATCCAACTTACCGGGGATAAAACGATTGTTGTTATTCGTTTCTCGGATGAAGTTAATGAACAAATGGAGAAACATGCATATTATTTATCCGAATCCCAAGTAAAAGTAAATGTTATTACGCGCCTATTTGATGATAATGATTTCATTATGTTAGTAGGATTACCGAAAGATTCTGATTCAAAACAATCATTATATGAATTTATCCACCAATTCATCAACCGTATTGGCGAGCAATTACATCTTCACACTGTACTAGGAGCCTGCGGATTACGCTATGAACAGCCTCAATTAATAGAACAATCTTATCAGCAAGCAAAAGAAGTATTAAAGCTGCAAGACCAGATTCCAGAGAAGTTAAACGATATCTTATTATATGAAGATTTAGGTGTTTTTCAATTTATTGATGTGCTTTCTGAAGCGCGCAAAGACGCTCACTATTATAATCCATTTATGGAAAAGCTTCGTTCCTATGATAAAAACCATCAAACTTCTTTATTAGAAACCCTAGATATTTATTTGCAATGCGATAGCAATGTATATCGAGCTGCAAAGAAATTATTTGTCCACCCAAATACCATGAATTATCGACTGAAACGGATTAAAGAAGTCAGTGGAATTGACTTAAAAAACGCGAACCAAAAAACAAATATATATATCGACCTACTCATCGACAGCATTCAGAAAACATGATTTGTGTATTTGCACAAACCATGTTTTTTTCTTTTATATTTTTAAATGATGAAACCGCTTCACGAAAGCTGTACGATAAGGATAGAAATTGATAAAGGAGTTGTTTATAAGTGATTATTGGTGTTCCTAAGGAAATTAAAAACAACGAGAATCGTGTTGCAATGACACCTGCTGGGGTCGTTCATTTAATAAATGCTGGTCATACTGTACAGATCGAGAAAGGTGCAGGACTAGGGAGTAACTTTACAGATGCAGAATACAAAGAAGCTGGTGCTGAACTTATCGATAGCGCAGCTAGTGTTTGGGAAAATGCAGATATGATTATGAAGGTAAAAGAGCCTCTTTCTTCTGAATACAAGTACTTCCGTAAAGGTCTTATTTTATTCACTTATCTTCACCTTGCTGCTGCTCCAGAATTAACAAAAGCATTAGTTGACAGTGAAGTAACTGCAATTGCTTATGAAACAATTACAGTAAACGGCACATTGCCACTATTAACTCCAATGAGTGAAGTAGCAGGACGTATGGCTACACAAATCGGTGCACAGTATCTAGAAAAATCAGAAGGCGGAAAAGGTATCCTTCTTGGAGGAATTCCAGGAGTTAGCCGCGGTAAAGTAACGGTAATCGGTGGTGGAGTTGTTGGTACACACGCTGCTAAAATTGCTCTAGGTCTTGGAGCAGAAGTAACGATCATTGATTTAAACCCTGTACGTCTTCGTCAATTAGACGATATCTTTGGTTCAAGCATTCAGACATTAATGTCTAACCCATATAACATTGCTGAAGCTGTAAAAGATTCTGATCTAGTTATTGGTTCTGTATTAATACCAGGACGTAAAGCTCCTAAATTAGTTACAGACGAAATGATTCAATCGATGCAACCAGGATCTGTTCTTGTAGACGTTGCAATCGATCAAGGTGGTAATTTCGAAACAGTAGATCACCCAACTACACATGATGAACCAATCTATGTAAAACATGATGTACTTCATTATGCAGTTGCAAACATTCCTGGTGCGGTACCACGTACAGCTACTGTTGGATTAACAAACGTAACGGTACCATATGCGGTACAAATCGCTACAAAAGGTGCTGTAAAAGCAATTCAAGATAGCCCAGCAATCCTTTCCGGTGTAAACGTAATGAATGGAAAAGTAACCTACGAAGCAGTTGCTGCTGATCTTGGATACGACTTCGTTTCACCTGAAGATGCAATCAAAGACACTGAATTAGTTTAATTTAAACTGTTAAAAAGAGGGATGAAAATGAAAAAGTAAGTCAACTAGCCTATTCAACATTTCATCTTTACCTGACTTTTAACCAACCTCTTTTCAAGTACCCTTCTAAGCGCACAGCAGGAAGGGTACTTTTATTCTAAATGAAGAAATTATGGTGTAACTACCTTCAACCAACTATATTACTCAGTCACCTAGGGAGGAATCACAATGATCCAAGGAAGTTATCGTGATACATGGACGGAAGTATCTTTAGATGCCATCCATCACAATGTAACGGCATTTAAAAATCATATCGATCATCATACGAAGTTAATGGCTGTAGTTAAAGCGGATGGATACGGACACGGTGCTGTAGAAGTGGCAAGAGAAGCTTTAAAATCTGGTGCTGATTATCTAGCTGTTGCCATCTTAGACGAAGCTATTCAACTACGAGATGCCGGAATGGATACGCCACTACTTGTACTAGGCTACACACATCCTAATGGATTAAGAACAGCCATCCGGCAACAGATTTCACTCACTGTTTTCACTAAAGAAGATGCAGAACAAGTGAAAATAGCTGCTGAGTCACTACAGATAACAGCTCGCGTGCATCTGAAAATAGAATCTGGCATGAATCGAATTGGCATCGCTACGAAAGAAGAAACAGTTGATGTAGCCAAAGCACTTAATTCTGATTTTGTTTTGTTAGAAGGTGCGTTTACACACTTTGCAGACGCGGATAATACAGATCCGACGTATACGGAAATGCAATTTCACCGTTTTAATCAGATTATTTCTCATTTAAGAACGTATCGCCATATCCCTATCGTTCATTGCTGTAATACAGCTGCGACCATTGCTTATCCAGATATGCATTTAGATATGGTTCGTGTTGGTATCGGTCTCTATGGATTATATCCAGAAACACACTTGAAAGATTTAATTGATTTAAAACAAGCAATGAGTTTAAAAACAAAACCCGTTTATGTTAAAACGGTAGATAAAGATACTGCGATTAGTTATGGTCTTACATTTACGACAGAGCGAAAAAGCATCATTGCAACGATGCCAATTGGATACGCAGATGGTTTCTCCCGCCTGTTATCCAATCAGGGAGAAGTAGTTGTACACGGACAGCGAGCACCAATCGTGGGTAGAATTTGTATGGATCAATCCATGGTTGATGTTACTGACATGGAGAATGTTGGGCTAGATGATGTGATTACGATTTTCGGGGAATCATCAGAAGGCTATGTTCCGATGGAAGAAGTCGCCAAACTAATGGGAACCATTCATTATGAAACGGCTTGTCTCATTGGAAAGCGTGTTCCACGTGTATATATAAGAAACAATGATGTGGTCAATTATAGAGGACTAGTAGAGAATGAAGCTGTTACGTCCTAGGTTAACAAGATGGGAAAAACATTGATTCATGACAGGCGGACACTTCCTCAAGAATCAGCATTTAGCTCGTGCTATTCGCACAGGAGTCTCCGCTTTTTATTACAATTTAAGATCTGCTAGTTAGTTTTCAACCACAGCATAATAAAGAAGCATTCATATTAATTAACCGTGATTCACAATACCGTAACAGTATAGTCATGGAAAGCCTCATCTTTATAAATATGGTCTTTTTGTGTTCCTTCGTAAGTCATTCCACACTTCTCCATCACCCTACCTGATGCCGGGTTGATTTTGAGATGATATGCAAATACACGATGGAAGTTCATTTCCTCGAAAGCAAATTGAATCATTGCTTTACTTGCCTCTGTAACAAAGCCCCTGCCCCAAAATTCTTCTCCTAACCAATAGGCAATTTCTCCATTTTGATGGCTCTTACGATTCGAAAGAGATATGGAACCGTACAGTTCTCCACTATCTTTATCTGTGATCGCAAATTGATAAAGCGTATCTTCTCTTCTATTTTGTTCATGGCTAGAGATCCATCCTTTTGCACTTTCTAATGTGTATGGATGAGGAATATTTAAGGTTGTTTTGTATAAGTTGTAGTTATCGCAGAGTTTCGCGACATCTTCTGCATCCTCTAATGTAAATGGTCGCAATGTTAATCGTTCTGTCTCTATAATTTTTGAAGCTATTGTCATACACATACTCTCCCCTCTTTAGTTTTCAGTATAATGAAAAAATATTGGATGTGCTAGTGTTAATGAAAATAATACGTTTGTTTTATCAAATTATTAAAATCGCAGGTAAGAATACAGTATTCCTCCATACGTTTCATCTGTATTTTACCTGCAATTATAGATACTATATATTATTTTCCATCTATTCCATTACATTCCCTTCAGCAGGGATTGGGGTTTCTTTTAGCATTTTTGCAATATGCATCGTATTATAGGCAAGCATCTTCACATGATTTTGTGTAAACTCATTTTCTTTACCATTTGCCTCCATGAATGATGGACCTGGACCTGCTTCTCCTACCCAATACGCATCCACATTTGGCGGAATGAGAAAGCCAATATGGGACAAGCCAAATAAAAGCGAAGTTGCTGCATTTTTTGCACCGTCTTCATTCCCAGTAACGACTACTCCACCGACTTTATTATAATAAATCGATTGTCCTTTTTCATTAGTAAGTCCACTTCCACCATACAGACGCTCCATGGTAACTGTGGCAAGACTGCTTTTCTCTCCAAGCCAGATCGGTGTACCGATAATAACAATATCAGCTTCTTTTACTTTTTCTAAGATTATTGGCCATTCATCGCCGTCACCTAGGTCATCACTAATCCCAACCGGAATATTGTAATCGGCTATTCGTACTGTTTCGCTTACTATCCCTTCACGTTCATAAATGCGTTCTACTTCGTTATACAAAGCATCTGTATTGGAAGGTTCGTCATTTGTTTTCTTCAATGATGTATTTAAGAATAACGCTTTTAAGTTTGCCATATTTATCTCTCCTTTATTGAACTGTACCCGTAAATTTAGAAAATCAATCAAGTATTGCTTCATCTTTATTAAGGCAATAAAAGTTTTTCGCAAATTTTCTAAATTATTGTTGACTAAAGAGAAAAATATGGTAAAGTTAATATATCAAAAAGATATATCTAATTGATATAAAAAGGAGATACTTATGAAATCATATAACGATACTACCTATGCAATACTAGGCATCTTAACAACAGATTGTACATCGGGATATGACATTAAAAAGCTAATTGATCAAAGTTTGAACCATTTTTGGAAGATTAGCTATGGACAGATTTATCCAACGTTAAAGTTACTAGTGAAGGAAGAACTAGCTGAAGTTGCTCCGTCTTCAGAAGGCGGAAGAAAAGACAGAAACGAGTATTCACTAACTGAAAAAGGAGTAAACACGCTAAAAACATGGTTAGAAGAGCCTGTTCAACAGTTACCAGCGGAGAAGAACGAAATTTTACTTAAATTATTCTTTGGTAACCATCAATCGAATCAAGCGACCATTCGTCTCATAGAAGATTACAGGACAAAGTTAGAAACACGTTATCAAACCTACGTAGCGATTGAAACATCCATTAAAGAACATGACTCAGCTTCCAAAGACGCAAAGTATTGGTTGTACACATTGGATTATGGAAAAAAAACAACAAAAGCTGCCATAGATTGGTGTGCAGCAACCATTGAAAGTATATTAGAAGGAGTAGAATCGAATGAGTAAAACTATTTATACAGGAGGACACACAACCGATAATTCGGAAAATATCGTTGTTTTTATTATCGGCATGCGTATAAATAAACGCCTTGCCATCCACAAATGGCTACCCGTTTTTCTAGCGATGCCTAGAATGATAAAAGAATTATACACACAAAAGGATTCTTTGGGATTCATTTCAATGGAAAGCTACTTTGGCATGCGGACGACAGCAATGATCCAATATTGGAATTCAACAGAAGAGTTACATGCTTATGCTAGAAAAGACAAACACTTTACTGCTTGGAGAAATTTTAATAAAAAAGTAGCCAATAATGATGCTGTTGGTGTTTATCATGAAACATATCAATTAAAGAAAGGCGAGTACGAAGCAATCTACAGAAATATGCCGCAATATGGGCTTGGAAAAGCGTTAGAACACATGCCAATCACACCTAAGACCAATTCTTCTCGTAAAAGATTATCAAGTCACTCCTTCACTACAGAATGACGCTTAAATTACATTATGAAAGTTTAGCCTACCACATTTATTCGCCTTTAATATTAGAAGTCTTCAATTTTTATTCAAACAAAAAAGACGCATCATCTTTAATACGCCTCTTTTCGCAAATGCTCAAACAACAGCTGCAAAACAGGGAGAATAAATATATCAATTTTTAATTACTTCTCCTGCGCTACCGGCCTTCATTACTTGACCTGGTAGTTTATAACCTAAAATTTTCTCCATATCGTTCGAAGTATTGATTAATTTCAAGAGATTTATGGGGTGCTCTAGTGGTACCCCCATTTCCATAAACATATGAACAATATCCTCCAGACATACATTACCTGTAGCTCCTGGTGCAAATGGACATCCACCAATTCCTCCAAGAGAAGCATCAAAATGTCTTACGCCTGCATTATATCCCGCCAATAGGTTGACTAACCCCATCCCTCTTGTATTATGAAGATGTAAACTAAACTGCGCACGGGGATACTTTTGCCTTAGCGTCTTCATATAATAACTAACCTTATTTGGATTTGCCATTCCAGTCGTATCTGCTAGGGTTATTTTATCAATACCATTCTCCAACAATTGTTCTATTACTGATGAAACCTTGCTTACATTATATTTACCTTCAAATGGACAACCGAATGTAGTTCCTAAACTGATATTCAATGTCGTTTTAGTAGAATTTATTAATTTTCGAATGGAATATACCTGCTCTAAAGACTCACTGACTGTATGATTTACATTCTTTTTATTATGGGTTTCACTAATAGATAGCACAACATTTATCTCATCAACACCTGATTCCAAAGCATACTCAGCACCCTTCATGTTCGGTACTAAAGCTACTAATGTAAGTTCTTCATTCTTCAAATCTTTTATAATATCTTTAGCATCTTTTAATTGAGGTATTGCTTTTGGTGATACAAATGAAGTCGCTTCTATACGTTTTATTCCAGCATCAATTATACCTTTCAATATTAATAGTTTATCATCTGTTTCTATCCAACTCTTCTCCATTTGAAACCCGTCTCGTCCGGTAACATCTGTAAGATATACTTCTGAATTCACCATATATACTCCTTTCTAAAATTAACTAGAAAGTGAAAAATTTATCAATTCTAGTATATATTCCAGCAAGTCTTCCTAGAGCATCTAACTTCTTTTGATCCACCTTATAGTTACCTAGATATAATCTATCATCTATAAAATAATTAACGATTTTACCAATAATTAACGAATCTGTTCCAAGCTCAATAATTCTATCTAACCTCAACTCAAATGAAATAGGTGATTCTTTTACCCTCGGTACGTTAATTTTTTTACTTGGTATAGGAGTTAAATCTGCAAGTACAAATTCATCTACATTAGAAAGGACATTTTCTGATGTTCTTTGCATGGAACTACCTAATGAATAGGGAACAATATTGATTACAAATTCCTTGGTGTCGTTAATATTAAATAATGTATCCTTCACTGTACCTTCACGATTACCTACGCCTGGTCCAATTGAGAGTAGTAACATTGGTGGATTTCTAGAAGCAACGGTAAAAAAACTAAATGGAGCTAAATTATGATCTCCTTCAGCGTTTACTGTTGAAACCCAAGCAATAGGACGCGGAATAACAGAACCTGTCATAAGCTTATATGCTTCATTACTAGTAATCTGTTGTAAATCTATTTCCATATATCTTTTCCTCCCTATGCTAAGTTTATTTCTTCTAGTTCTTCCTGATTTTCATTTGATTTTGAAATCAATAGTGACCCAATAACAGCTATTAGGAAGTTAACTGCTAATCCAATAACGCCACCATGTACTCCAAATACCGTACTGTTACCAGTTAGTGTAAGGGTACCTGCAATGACAGCTCCGAACAACATTCCCCAAAACACAGGTGTTGATGCCATTCTTTTCCAATAAAGACCTAAGACAAAGGCAGGGAATACTTGAACTAATAATTCAAATTTCAAGACAAATATTTGATAGAGCGTTCCCGGTGGATTCCAGGCAATCATTAATAAAAGGAATACTACGATTATCCCGACGACTTTACCAACAAGAACTTTCCTTTTTTCAGGAGCATCTGGACGTATAAATCTACCATATACATCATTTGATATAACGGATGAAAAACTTAGTAATACAGAGTCAGCTGTAGAAATAATCGCCGCAACGATTGCTCCAAAAAAGATAATCATTACCCAGTAAAACAGACTATTAATGGAGGCAATTTGGTTTGCTAGCATTCCTACAAGTTGTTCGGATTGACCATCAGATAAATCAGGAATTAAAGTAATACCCACAATCCCAATAATAAAGACCAGCCCTGTTGTAATTGGAGGCATCCACGCCATTCTTGCAAAAGACCGTTTTAATGTCCTTTCACTTTCAGCGGAGTATATCCGTTGAACTGCATGGGGATATATTGCTGCACCAAAACCTACTAATAAAAGCATACTCAACCAATTGATTGAGGTCATAAGTTCGGGCACTCCAACCTTAACCGGATCTACCTCAGCAATACGTTGAGTGATACTCGCCATATCTCCTCCCGCTAAGTAAAGTGCCCCTCCAACAAATACAAAAATTCCAATCATTAATACAATCCCTTGCATAACATCCGTAAAAGCTACTGCTTTCATACCGCCTAACCATTCGTAAATGAGCATTACAATTACAAATGCCACCACAGCAATCTGATAAGGAATCGTACCGCCAGTAATACCAGAAACTGCTTGACCAATAGCTACTAATTGTTCAAGTAGATAATTCCCTAATCCCCATAGCATCAAAAATATCGCAAGTAAGGTTACTTTATTTGATTTAAAACGATACCTAATCCAATCCGTCGGGGTTACAAAATTTCTTTTTTTGGAAATTACATATAATCGTGGCGCAAACAATAAATATACTCCGATAATAATCGTCATGAAAGAAATGGATTGTAGCCAAACAAATCCTGATCTATATGCAGATGGAGCATAACCTACAATTGTATTCCCGCTATACTGTGTTGCGTAAAGAGTAAAGAAAAGAGCTATAAAACCTAGGTTCTTGCCGGCTAAATAATAATTACTTAAACTATCATGAAGATTTTTGTCCCCTTTTCCGGAATAATAACCAATAAGCAACATTACTAAAGCATACAAAGCTAATATAATTACTCCGTCTATCCCAGCAAAAACTAAATCATTCATTCTTCTCCCCCTTTGTCACTCTCCTCTTCATCTTCAACGATGTTCCATTGATGGATACATAACCAACTTAAGTAAGCGCTTAATATTAGAGAAAAAATGATAATGATGAATCCCCAATATGGTATTCCTAAAATCAAAGGCTTATATGAACCAACAGAAAAATACCATGGAACATTCCCTAATAGAATTATTATCATTACAATCCAGATCCATTTTTTTCTTATCGGTTCTTTTACATTCTTATTACTCAACTTCACCACCCCTTTTTGTAAGCGATTACAAATCAATTAATTAAATTACTTTTTTACTTTTAAAAAGACTCATTTGGTAATCATCATACTTTAACAACCCTCGATATACGTATTCGTTATCCTTACCTATTATCTCTGAACCTACCTCTCTAACTTCTCCCGGTGTTCTACTTAATTTCGGAACTACTCCTGGCATAGGAAACTTACCCAATTTTGGATGACTTTTCTCAATGATCATCTCCCTTTCTTTATAATGAGGATCCTTTACAATATCTTCTATAGAATAAATTAATCCAGATGGTACTCCGTTCTCATGTAATAATTCCAAAATAACCTTTGCTTCGTTCTCTTTTGTCCACTTTTCAATGATGTCGTCTAATTCATGCTGATTTTCACCTCTAGCTATATGTGAACTAAACTTTGGATGATCACATAAAGATGAATTACCCATCGCATTACAAAGACGCTTAAATACTGAATCCGAATTTGCACCAATCACAATATAGGTTTTATCTTTTGTATAATATATATTAGAGGGTGCTACATTTGGTAATATATTGCCCATACGCTCCCTTACATAGTTTGCCAAAAGATAATCCGGTACTAAGCTTTCCATTACCGCAAAAACAGATTCGTAAATTGCAGTGTCTACAATCTGTCCTCTACCGGAAACATGCCTTTCATTTAATGCAGTAAGTATTCCAATGGTTGCAAATAGTGCTGCCAAAGTATCACCAATGGATATACCTATTCTGGATGGGGGCCTATCTGGAAATCCTGTTACATAACGGATTCCTCCCATAGCTTCTCCAACACTACCAAAACCAGCTCTATCTTTATATGGCCCAGATTGACCGTACCCAGAAGTTCTTGCCATTATTATTCTAGGATTAATTTGGGAAAGTTCTTCATATGATAAATTCCATTTCTCCATCGTTCCTGGCCTGAAATTTTCAATAATTATATCTGACTCTCTGACAAGTTCTTTAAAGATTTCTTGCCCTTCTTTTAGTCGTAGATTTAAAGTTATAGACTTCTTATTTCTAGATTGGATTGGCCACCAAAGTCCTACATCGTCTTTTTTTCCTCCCCATTCTCTCAATGGGTCTACTTTATCTGGAGCTTCAATCTTGATTACTTCAGCTCCAAAATCACCTAATAATCTCCCGGAAAAAGGTCCTGCTAAAAGCGTACCTAATTCTAAAACACGTATACCCTTTAGTGGTAGATGGTCAGCCATTACCAACATTCCTCCAATCGTTATAATATTTTAATAATTTTGATTTAAAATAAAACTACATCAATGTATACAATTAGTCAACGGTACTTTAGTTCTATTTTTAAAAACGCTTACAAAACAACAGATAATTACGTTCGCAATTGTGATAAAATAAATTAATGTATACAATATATTCGAAAAGGGGATCATTATGAATGTTTATGACGCGATTAAAAATGCCATTTTTAGCGGAGAGTTGAAGCAAGGTCAAAGGTTGACGGAGACTTATTTAGCAGAGTACCTTAATGTTAGTCGTACACCAATTAGAGAAGCTTTAAAACAATTAGTCTCTGAAGGATTAGTACATCCTTATAAAAAAAGAGGTATAATCGTAAGAAGTTTTTCTGCCGAAGATATCAAACAAATTTATAATATAAGGGCGTTATTAGAGGGATATGGTACGGGAGAAGCTGCATTGAATAGAACTGAAGAACAAATCGCTAGAATAGAAGAAAAAAATGTAGCTTATAAAGAGGCAATTTACAATTACAATGCTTCAGATTTAGATGTCACTAAAAAAATCCAAGAGGCTAATCAAGGGTTTCATCATGAGATTTTTGTTGCTTCACACAATAACCAAATCTTAGAACTTATTGATAAGGTTGTAGTTGTCCCATTAATCTATAGATCTTTCTATTGGTATAAAGAAGAACACCTTTACCAATCATTCGAAGTACATAATACTATCTTAAACTCTATTAAAGAAAAAGATATCAATCGTGCAAAGTCTGCAATGCAGGAACATATTTATATAGGTAGAGATCATGTTTTAAAGAATGTGATTAACAATTGATTATTCTAACTGCTACAAATCACTTATACCCTTTTCTTGACACTTTTTTCGCTTGTTTGTAATAATAAATTATAACTTTAAAAATACGGTGGGGGATAATCAAATGGAAATAAATCTACAACAAGCGAGAACAACAGAAACGATTATGAAAGTATTAGAGAAATATCCTCATAAAATAGAAATCAAACTTGATGGCATTCTAGTAGATCGAAATATGACACAGGGACAATTACATAAATTAACTGGAATTCGCATGGCTACAATAAGCGAATTTGTTAATGGTAAAAAAGGTTCTGTTAACTTTATACACCTAGTATCGATTATGGCCGCTCTACGAATCACTGATATTTCCGAGATTATTAGTGTGAAATTCGATAAAGAAGTTGAGGAAGCCTGGAAAGAAGAAATGGTAACTTATCAAGGAAGAGGATTAACGTCTCAACAGCAAGAATTATTAAAAGAAAATGTGCAAGCTATGTATACGTGATAATAAAGTACTGGGACAAGACGGCAAAATTTGATTGAAAATCCGAACAATAGTATGGCAGTTTGAAAGGACTTGATTCCCGTTGGAACTGCCTCAACTACGTGTTTCGGATTTTCTTATTATAAACAATCATTTGCCCCAGCCGCTTTACATCCTTTACAATTCTTCCCTTGCCTTACTTGGAATTTCACTAGCTTGAACCTCGTCATAAGATGTAACTTCATTTCCTTGTTTTATATACAATTTCAAGTATGCTCCTTGACGTAATTCTTTTTGTGCGGAAAATTCTACTTTCATCACTCTACCACTCTCTTTATAGGCGGGCAGTTCATACCAGTATGTTGTCATAATTTCACCTGAATCAAGCTTTTGCTCATCCGTATAAGAAGGATTTCCAACTTGCACATACACATTATCTTTTCCAAAGCGGTTAAAGTCCACCGTTGCTAATACTACAACAGACGCTACCAGCAGTATCGACATGATGCCTATGATTTTTTTCATTTTCTAACCTCCTAGATTTGTATCAAGTACAGTTTTATGAAATCCTCTGACCGTGATGAAATAATAAACAATATAAATGAACACATACACCATCATCCAAATTGCAATTGGTTCCCATAAATTCATTTGTAATAAATTGGAGAATGCAATCAAAGCAACTGTACCATGCAACAAGCCAAGTAATAGTGGCGCTATAAATATCAACCCTACTTGAGAACGAATAGTCCGTTTCATTTCTTTTTTCGAAACACCAATTTTATATAAAATCGCATACTTATCCTTGTCATCTTCTGCTTCAGTCATCATCTTGAAGAAAATAATACTTCCCGTAGCAACTAGGAAAACTAGCCCTAAGAAACTACCTACAAATAACATTACTCCTGATCCTTCTAACGTATCCTGATAATTTTGTACTGCACTAGAAAAATCTACTGTCGATGATTTAGACTCTAGCTTCTTGGATAGCTCTAAATGATTTTTATAATTTTCCACTTGTACTGCTTGATACGTCGTTTCTTCTACATTTAATTCATTAAATTTCTCATCGTTAACTACAAGCACCGTACCTGGCAATGTATATATATTAAAAATAGATTTACCATAGAATGCTGTAACTTGGTGTTCTACATTGTTAAATGCTACTTCTTCCACTTCCTCTGACCATCGTTCATCGTAGAAAGGTTTAATCATAAAAACCTCGCCATCTCCCAAACCCAATGATTCGATATCCCAATTTAACGCTTCTGCTAGTTTTTCAAATGCAGTCTGATCAATAACGATGTATTCTTTGTCCATTTGGTCAGTATTTACTCGAATGTTTTTCGTATCTATGTTTAACGATTCTTGTACTATAGCGTCATCGATATCTTCTTCTTGCCCTTGCCACATAAAGGTAAACGGAGTGGATTCTTCTATTTGTTGATCGGTATTGTAATACATTCCAAATACCGCACCACCCGCTGTAATTGTCGTCGCACTTAGCGCGGCAATCATCGTTAATGTTTTTGCATTCCCTCGAATTCGATATAAAAGTTGTGAAGCAGTCATCAAATGCAGACCTTTCCACGCCCAATGCTTCCTTTTCTTCAAAACGTTTAGCATGTATACAAGCACACTATTAAACAATAGATAAGATCCTAATATTGTTAAACCGATAATCACAATCGGCGTTGAAATTCCTAACATACGCCATGCATCTGAGGTTATTATATCTTCTAAAGCTAACCAATAAGCCAGTCCTAAAGTTATCAATCCGAGAATTGCTGAAACTAACCTTGCTTTTGGTAATGCCTCTCCTTTTTTAGAAGCATGAAATAGATCAATCAGTTTAAATTGGTAGATTACTCTATAGCCCTGTAGAGAAGTAAATAAAAATATAATTAAAAATACGATTAACGTTTCAACAACTGCACTTTTAGAGAATGCAAGGCCGATGGAAATATTCAAACCCATTAGCTTTAATAGCAGCGATAAAAGAACTTGAGATAAAAAGAAACCTAATACTACACCAACAATTAAAGAAATTATCCCAATTACCATATTTTCAAAGAACAAGAGAAAACCAATTGTTCTTTTTCGCAAACCCATTAAAGAATATAATGCTACTTCCTTCTTCCGTTTTCGCATAAAAAACGAATTGGAATATAGTATAAAAATAGCAACAAAAATCATTAGTACAAATGCCGAAGCACTCATTATGCTGCTAATTTGCTTTGATGTTTCTGCCAATCCACTAATGTCATTACTATGCTTCAACGTTGCAAACGTAAAAAAGATAATGATAGAAAAAATGGTTGTTCCAATATAAAGACCATAGCTCTTGATGTTTCTACGTATATTCTTCAGTGCCAAATCAAACAACGTCATGCTCGTCACCGCCTAATTGTGCGAGTTCATCTAAAATCATTTGGAAAAATTCTTTCCTCGTATGTGTACCTCGAATTAATTCTTTAGACAAACATCCATCATTGATAAATAAAATTCTTCTACAGAAACTTGCTGCATATGCATCATGCGTCACCATCATTATCGTAGCTTCCTGGGACTCATTTAATAGACTTAAGCTTTCTAATAAATCCGTTGCAGACTTCGAATCGAGAGCTCCTGTTGGTTCGTCTGCAAAAATCAACTTCGGATTCCCAACTAATGCTCGGCATGATGCCGTACGCTGTTTTTGACCACCTGAAATCTGATATGGATATTTATCCAAAATAGCTTCAATCCCAAATGCTTTTGCCACCTTAACTACTTTGTTTTCAATCTTTTTTGCAGAAACCTTCGCTATCGCAAGTGGTAACAAGATATTTTCACGGACGGTTAAAGAGTCTAGTAAGTTGTAATCTTGAAAAATAAAACCGAGATGATCCCTTCGAAAGTCAGCTAGTTGATCCTCTTTCATTTTTGCAATATTGTCATTCTCTAGTAAGATATCACCGCGAGTCGGAGAATCTATTGTCGCTAATACATTCAATAATGTTGATTTTCCAGCACCAGATGGTCCCATCACTCCAACAAATTCTCCATGATCTATCGTAAAGGAGATATTTTCAAGTGCTTTAAATGTATTTGCACCTTTTCCATATACTTTTTCTACATTGTTTACTTGTAATAATGATTCCATTATCGATCCACCTCTTTCGTATGTCTTTACTATATCTCTGCACTCTTAAACCATCTTCACGTGTACCTTACAAAATCCTTAAAAACGTTCCCTCCAATAAATTTCCTGTTAAGATAGACTAAAGTGAGACATTCATTCGTTACTAATTACTGATGAAGTCAGGTGAATACACTTCCTGATAATCAGCGGATAATAAAAGCATGAAAAGGGTGATAGATATGGAAAAACCTCGCATTCTTATCGTTGATGATGAGCAAGATCTTTGCCAATTGATGAAAACCACCTTAACCAAAGAAGGATTTTCTGAAATTGTAACCGCAGGAACATTAGAAGAAGGCTGGATTAAATTTCAGGATTTTGAGCCAAACATTGCCATATTAGATGTCATGCTACCTGATGGCGAAGGGTATGATTTGTGCAGACAAATAAGAGAAGTGTCACGCATACCGATTCTCTTCCTATCTGCTAAATCTGATGAAGTCGATAAAATTTTAGGTCTAGCGATTGGTGGAGACGATTATATTACAAAGCCGTTTAGCCCAAAGGAAATGGCATACCGTGTCAAAGCACAACTTAGACGTGCCGGAGTTTATACGATCGAGTCGAATCCAGAGAAAACATCTCCAAAAATACGCTCCGTTGGCCCGTTTGAAATTAATGTAAATGAAACCGAAGTAAAAAAAGACGGACGCGAACTAGAGTTAACTGCAAAAGAAGTTGGCTTAATGGCATCTTTTATGCGAAATCCTAATCAGATTTTAAGTAAGGAAACGTTATTTCGGAATGTGTGGGGCGAGGATTTCTTTGGTGCAGATAATACATTGATGGTGCATATTCGCAGACTTCGTGAAAAAATTGAAGATACTCCATCCAATCCTACTTATATTCAAACTGTAAAAGGATTGGGTTATCGATTTGTTGAAGTAAAATGAATGAGACTTCCTTAAAGAACAGGTGATTAAGATGAAATGGAAGCTAACCGCTCGTTATTTAATATCTATATTGAGTATTGTTTTTATCGTCTTAGTGGCGAACACGATTATTTTAGTAGGGCTAATGATTTATCAATCTACGCAAGGTGTAGATGAATATGAATATAGCTCTGGTGAAAATTTCACACGTTCTTTTAGTAACCACCTTCGATTAGAAGATAACCAACCTACAATAACAGATACGGGTAAAAATGCATTGGAAGAATTTGGCGCTTGGCTGCAGATTCTAGATGCAAATGGCAGTGTTGTCTCATCCTACCGCGCACCTGAAAATGCAGCCAGTCATTATACACCTCTTGAACTGGTGCATAAGTATAAGTATATGGATGATGACTTCAATACGTATTACATCGGAGAATTTGAAGAATACAGTTACTTAGTCGGGGTTCCCAATTCTAACGAGGAACGAGCTGTATTTATGTATAATCCATCGACGTTTTTAACATACACATCTCAATTCCTTTTAGTAATTATTATTGTAGATTTAATTATTGCGGCAATTGTTGGCTTTCTATTTAGTACGATTCTAACAAAACCTGTAAATCGTATGATTGAAAGGATTAGTGATTTAAAAGAACGAAAATTCTATTCGAAAAAGCCAAAACGTCCAGGCGTATTCAAGCATGTCTTTTCCAATCTAAACGATGTATCCAAAAATCTTCAAGCATATGAAGATGAACGGCAAAAACTCGAAAAAATGCGAAATGAATGGATCAGTAATGTTTCGCATGATATAAAGACGCCACTCTCATCAATCCAGGGGTACGCAGAACTCTTACGAGATGACAATGTTTCATCAGATGAGCGCCTAGAATATGCGGAGGTTATTGAGCGACAGTCGCTGTATATGAAGGGGCTGCTTGAAGATTTTAATTTGACCATGCGGCTACGTAATCAAGAGATGCCGCTCCATCGACAAGAGACAAATATGGTGAGGTTTGTAAGAGAAATGGTGATTGATGTATTGAATGATCCGCAATTCCGGAATAATCAAGTCGATTTTCATAGTACTATAGATAATCTGAACTGGGAAATTGACCAACATTTAATGAAACGAGCTCTCCTTAATTTCATTTATAACGCACTACTTCATAATGATGAAAATGTGGAAATCACGATACAGGTTACTAATGATGGAATTGCTATCCAAGATAACGGAAAAGGTATTGCAAAAGAAGATCAGGAACAAATATTTGAACGTTATTATCGCGGTACGAATACAAAAGACACGCTTGGAACTGGGCTTGGATTAGCGATATCAAGAGATATTATTGAGGCTCATGGTGGAGAAATTCGGTTAACTAGTGAAATTGGAGAAGGAACCGTCATTAACATTTGGATACAGGGTTAAGTGTAAAACACCTCAAGTCAATTTGAGGTGTTATTCATCATTATCAAAAATAGGGTTACTTTAGCCTAACTCATAACCATTGACGGAAAAGATGACTGGTAAATCAGTTTGAATGATTTCATCATCTTGAAGATCCAAAGTAAAAAGCCGACAATTTTAAAGTAATTATCGACTCCACTGCATACATTTTATTTTGTTGTTGTTTGTAAGGGAATTTTTATACCTCTTTCACTACGGTATCTGCATATCTATCTTGAGGTAATACGCTTCCGTCGTTGCCTTCAAAAGCTTTACGATTGCCAATATACTGTAACGTACTGATACAATCACGGTAAGCCATACGCTTTATAATTTGTGATGAAGTTAGCTCTGAACTATTTGTTCCTTCGAGCTTTAAACCTGCTTGCTTATATCCCACCGTTTGCCCGTTTTTGCGTAATTGAGCATATTCCAATCCCCACATCACAACAGTAGGTGTCACCAAAGTATGAACTGCTTCATTTTTTATTTTTTTTCGTAATAGTTGTTCTACACCAATCGTTACTGCAGTAGAAATAGCTAAATCAATGAAATACGCTTTTGTTCTTTTTTTCGTAATAGGTTTCATCTAATATTCCTCCTATGTAGTGGTATAGCTTATATACGCATAATAATGAAGAAGGTTTCAATTACTATAAACATCATGGAATGTTACGATGAATATAGAAGGTTACTTCAACCTCAATTATTTGTACCCATAATAGGGTATACCTAATATAAAGGAGTGAAAGTGATGCAACAAAAACAATTCGATCAAATAAAAAATGGTAAAGGATTCATCGCAGCACTGGACCAAAGTGGAGGAAGTACACCAAAAGCACTTGCTGAATATGGCATACCGAAAGATTCCTATCAGAATGAAGATGAGATGTTTGATTTAGTTCATGAAATGCGAACAAGAATTATTACTTCCCCATCATTCGATTCCAAATCTATTATCGGAGCTATTCTATTTGAACAGACAATGGACCGTAAAATCGAAGGCATGTATACGGGAGATTATCTTGTTGAGAAAAAAGGGATCGTTCCATTTCTAAAAGTGGATAAAGGTCTTGCTGAAGAAACGAATGGCGTACAATTAATGAAGCCAATTGATAATCTGGATAATACGTTGAAACGTGCAAATGAACGACATATATTTGGCACAAAGATGCGTTCCGTAATAAAAGAGGCAAACCCGGAAGCAATTAAAAAAGTCGTCAATCAGCAATTCGATATCGGCAAGAAAATTATTGAAGCCGGCCTCGTACCGATTATTGAGCCAGAAGTGGATATCCATAGTGCTGAAAAAGAAAAATGCGAAGACTTATTAAAAGCAGAAATACTAGACCATCTCAATCAATTAAATGATGATGAGAATGTCATGTTAAAATTAACAATCCCAACAAAGCGCAACCTTTACAAAGAGCTTATCGAGCACCCATGGGTAGTTCGTGTCGTTGCACTATCTGGCGGTTACACTACAGATATAGCGAATCAAAAGCTAAAAGAAAATGACGGTTTGATCGCTAGCTTTTCTCGGGCGCTAAGCCAAGACTTAAATGCAAATCAATCTGATAATGAATTCAATACAACTTTAGAAAAAGCAGTCAAATCCATTTATGAAGCTTCTGTGTAAGTACATTTAGAGTAAAGTGGACTGGGATTGTAGCGAAGTGAAATGAGGTTGGGAACAAATAAAATGTTTTGATCAAAAGACGGATGAAAGATAGAATGAGTGTAAGAAATATACGGAGAGTACTTGAAAATCAAAAATCGATTTTTCGCGTGCGTGGCAATGCTGTTGAGGTCTTCCTTGTCCTATGGGAAGGGAGGCTAAAGAGCAGACCTCGATGCATAACCATCCTAAGGCTCACCAGCCGCCTTAGGATAGGTGGAGCATATTTCTGAAGCTTGTTACCAAATCTATTCATTCCGATTTATCTTTTGCACAAATACTTTTGTCCCAACCACTTTATATATGTTTAACTCTAATCTATAAAAGACAAAATGCGTTGAACTGGATGGAGTCTCGCTCTATTTACTAGAAATCTTGTCTTTTGCTTTTGATTTGGTTTATAGAGCGGTTCTATTCACTATAATTCTCGTGTTTTGCTTTTGATTTGGTTTATAAAGCGGTTCTATTCACTATAATTCTCGTGTTTTGCTTTTGATTTGGTTTATAAAGCGGTTCTATTCACTATAATTCTTGTGTTTCGCTTATGTTTTAGTTTATAGACAGGCTCTTATTATTATTAAATCTTCTTTGATTTGCCACGAATTCGGCATGCACTCTTTTGCCTGAATAACATTCAAGACACACTATTCTACTTCCTCAAATCCCTGCGACTCAATTAATTCTATGGATTTCTCTAAGCTAATTCCTTCCGATGGATCTCCTTCAAACATGGACCCTTCCAATTCCGCTATTTCTTGTGCGTCGGCTTCATTGTAGTCTACCGTTACCTTCTCGATTACTTTATCGTCCTGATATTCAATTTCATGGGTTAAGCCATCAATATTTTGATAATCTTCGACTAATGGTGCTAATAGCTCTTCCGCTTCTTCTTTTGTTGTTACCCCTAAGGCCCTATATTCTATCTCACTTTCCGATACTTGCTTTACAACTTTGTCATCTTCTGCCGTATAAGTTAGTGTGATCGAGATTCCTTGTTCTTCAGTCTGATACGTCACCGTTTCTTCGCTATTACAAGCAACTAGAGTGAACATCGTAACAACGATGAACAGTAATCCTGCCATTCGAACTAAAAAACGCTTTTCCATGCATTCCTCTCCTATCATTTTCTGAATAATCAAAGGGTGTCTGCATAAAGATAGTTGGAGGTTAAATAAGTTAAATTCCGACATGATATGAGGATGAGAACAGAATAGTTGGTCTATGTAATGGATGATCTATTCCCTAATTTGTTTCCATTTATCCCTTCTAAACACACTGTATAAATGTATTCCTTCATAAGTAATTTATGCCAAAAAAGAAGAAACTTTTATCTTCAAAAAGTGGAATACAGGTAGGGGTTACGTTTAAAATAATATTTCATTGCTCTTCTTTTGAGCTACCATCTTTCAACTCAAAATGAAAACGAACAATATTCTAGATATACATCCAAAGTATTGTTCGTTATCTCCTTAAGCCTTATTTATTTTTTCTTAGGAAATACATCTGTTCGCGCTGCCCATTCCTCCCAAATCCCAATCATTTCTTTGACTAATTCAGGATGCTGATCCTTTAAATTATTTAATTCAGTACGATCATTATTAATGTCATATAGCTCCCAGTCCATTTCTCTTACTTTTGATAATTTCCATTTCCCTTTCCTCACACCACAATGATGTTCATGTTCAAAACAAAAAGTACGTTCTGTTGCATCTTCTCCTTCAAAGGCAGGAACTAAGCTATCTCCTTCCATCGGTAAAATATGATGGTCATTATACTGGCTCGGATACGGTGCACCTGTGATGTCTACAAGTGTTGCCATAATATCAATAAAGTGACCTGGTCGATGGTCAACTTCACCGTGCTTCAATACCTTAGAAGGCCAATGTGCAATTAACGGCGTACTAATTCCACCCTCGTGGCTGTAATGTTTATATAACTGAAGGGGAGTACTGCTTGCATTCGCCCAGCCAGATCCATAGCTATGATACGACTCTGGTCCACCCATTTTTTCCAGATCTTCTTTTCGATGCAGAAAGTTTGAAGTCGTGATCCAATTATCAAATCCCCATGGATCCCATTCTCCACAGGCACCATTATCTGAACAAAATAAGATTAACGTGTTTTCCAATTCATTATTTTTTTCTAAATCTTCCATGACTCTGCCAATATTCTGATCCATGCGATCAATCATACCAGCATAAATCGCCATTCTCTTTGTTAAATCTCGTTGTCTGTCAAGATCAATAGAATCCCATGCCGGATTCACTCCTTGAATGTCCCGATCACGATCCCAATACTTCGCACGCGGTGGCAGTTCCGTATCTTCTGATACAATGCCTAGACCTTTCATTCGTTCTAATCGATCTTTTCGAATATCGTCCCAACCGACTTGATATACCTTCTCATATTTCTTTATTTCTTCTTTCGGCGCTTGTAATGGAAAATGCGGTGCATTATACGATAAATATAGAAAATATGGGTTTTCTTCCTCCCTAGCCTCGGTAATAAAATCTAAGGCATAATCCGTAATTGCATCTGTTGCATAAAACTCTCCGTCTTTATAATGCCGTTCTGACCTTCCAATGGGTAGGCGAGAATAATCGGATTGATCCCAGAAACTCGTAAACCCTCCTAGTAATCCATAAAACTCATCAAACCCACGTTCTGTTGGCCTGATTTCTCCTACATGCCATTTTCCAGACAGATACGTACGATATCCTACTTGTTTTACTACTTCTGCCAAGGTGACACATTGATTCTTTAAAAATCCTCGATATCCGGGAGTTTCCTGATCTTCCGTCATCTCTCCGACACCTGCTTGATGCGGATATAACCCACTCAAAATAGATGCTCGGCTAGGGCAGCAACGCGCAGAATTATAAAATTGCGTGAATCGTAAACCATTGTTTGCTAATCTATCTAAGTTTGGCGTATTTATTTCACTGCCGAAAGAACCTAAATCGGAAAAACCTAAGTCATCTGCTAGAATCAAAATGATATTAGGACGTTTTGCCATTTTATTACCTCCAACCATATTACAGTCTTCGATCATTCACTTCTTTTATTTTCTCTAAGGCTACCTTTGGTTCTCTGTTTTCTTTCAAAAGACCGTTCACTTCTTGCTGCACATCAGTTGTTTGTGTATAACAGTAACCACTTACGTAAGGTAATTTTTTAATGGCATCTGTAATTTGTTGAAACCGATTCAAAAAAGCTTCTGTTGTTGATACTTGGTTCCCATATCCCCAACCCTTTTCATCTCGAAAAGCAATTCCTCCATATTCAGTAATAATTACTGGCTGGCCTTTATAAGAGTAACCTTGTGCGAATGCATATTTACCATTATTATGCGGTATTTTATTTTCCAAGATAGGTTCTTTATCTTTGTATCTGTCGTAAAATACGTCACCTAATTCTTCGTAATCATGCAAGGCGATAATATCGGATATGGTATGTTCCCAACCATCGTTTACTATAACTGGTCTATCTGCATCTATAGATTTAGTTAAATAATAAATAGCTTCTGTAAATGTTTGTTGCTTCCGGTCTGTAAATATTTGTGGCACGCCCCATGACTCATTAAATGGAACCCATGTAATAATCGAGGGATGATTATAATGTTGCTTAACAATTTCTTGCCACTCCCGTGTAAAGTTCTCAATAGCAACATCTGAGAACTCATACGTTGCTGCCATCTCAGACCAGACGAGCAAGCCTTTCTTATCACACCAATATAGAAAACGTTCATCTTCTACCTTTTGGTGCTTTCTCACGCCGTTATACCCCATCGCTATTGTCTTTTCAATATCTTCAATCATCGCATCATCTGATGGTGGGGTTAGCATTGTATCCGCCCAATACCCCTGATCTAATAGTAATTTTTGATAGATCGGCGTGTTATTTAGCAGTACTTTTCCATCTTTTATAGAAATCTTTCTCATACCAAAATAGGAATTGACTTCATCTGTCAAAGCTTCCTCTACATAGACTTTAAATGTTACATCATATAGATTTGGATGTTCGGGTGTCCAGTGCTTTACCTTCCATTCATGAAAATCTGAAACAATAGATACTTCCATTTGCTCATTGATTCGATTTGGTGTAATGGAGAATTGTTTTACCATTTCTCCATTAAATTGAATCGTCGTTTCAATACGACAAGGCTCCTTTGGAAGGTAATTTAACTGATACTCAAAATCCACTGAGTTCGTATCTAACTTCGGAGTGATTTTCACATTATCTAACGTTGTCTCCGGAAGAAATTCTAACCATACTGTTTGCCATATTCCTGTTTGCTGTACGTACCAGCAACCAAAATTGTTATCAATCCAGCGCTGTTTTCCCCTTGGCTGATAGCAACTCTGGCTATCCTCTACTTTAACAACAAGTTCATTATCTTTACTTGTATCAATAACATCCGATATATCAAATGAAAATGCCGCATACCCGCCAGCATGTGAACCGACAAACACTCCATTTATCCATACTTTCGTCAGGTAATCCGATGCTTGAAAACGTAATATTACGCGTTTATCTGCATGCTCATTCGGAATTTGTAATTGTCTTTGATACCACACATACGGATGAAATGTTTCATCTCCAATTCCGCTTGCTTTTGTCTCATACGTAAAAGGAACCTGTATTTCATTGGCAAATGGCGGTTTAGAATGCCACTGGCTCTTCTCCCCCATATTATTATCATCGAATGAGAACTTCCATGTGCCATTCAAGTTCTGCCAATCATGGCGTTGATATTGCGGTCGTGGATACTCTGTCCGTTGATACGTCTTTGCTTTCGTTGTGATAGTTTCTTTCATCATTCTTCACTCCTCTGTTATCCTTTGTTATCCTTTTATTCCTGTAAAACTAATTCCCTTAACAATTTGTTTTTCAAATAGTAGAAATGCAATAATCACCGGAATAGAAGCGATTGCATTTGCTGTCATCGGTAATACATATGCTTGTGAGTAAGTAGAATTAAATACTGGCAGTCCAACTGGCAAGGTATACAATGTTTCTGAAAGAATGGATAAGTATGGCCATAAGAAGTTATTCCATGAACCAATAAATGTGAATATACCAATTGCCGCAAGAGCAGGTTTTGCTAAAGGTAAAACAATTTTGTAATACAATTTAAAGTAGGAGCAACCATCAATCGTTGCACTCTCGATCACTTCCTTCGGGATGCCATCAAAGAAACTCTTTAAAATGATAACGCCAAGAGGAGATGCAATCATTGGCAATATTAGTCCTGTATAACTATCAATTAGCCCCATACTTTTCACTATTTCATATAATGGAATAATAGTTGCCTCTCCTGGAATCATCAAACCTAATAAGAAAAATACAAATATGAAATTTTTAAAGCGGAACTTCATTTGTGAAATCGCAAAAGCCGCAAATGAAGTAATAATTAATGTAAGAATTGTTGTTATAAAAGCTACGAAGAAACTATTAAACAACCACCGCAGAATCAAGCTATCCATTATAATATCGATATAATTTGTAATCGTATATGGCGGAAGGAACCACTCCAGGGGATTCGTTGTTGAAAAACCATCTGGCTTAATCGAAACAAATAACATCCATATAATAGGTGTAATAAATATCAAAGACACAACTACCCCTAGCAAAACCTTTCCTTTTATTAAAGGATCCCGATTACGCTCTAACGCTTTATTTTTAGAAGTCTTAGTACCCATCTTAGTTTCCCTCCGATCGTTGGTTTTTCAATTGCAAGATAGATAAAATAAGTAAGATAAAGAATAAAGCATACGACATCGTGGCAGCATAACCTAAGTTATTCTGCGTGAATCCCACTTCGTAAATATATTGGATCAATGGTCGAGTGGAACCACCAGGACCACCGCCAGTAATTAAGAGAATTTGCGCGAATACTTTATAGGACGCCAGAATCTGCAATAGGATAATGACACGTCCGATTGGAACTAATTGCGGAAGTGTAATATAACGAAATTGTTCCCATCTAGATGCACCATCGATTTCACTAGCTTCATAATAAGAATCTGGTATCTCTTGCAAACTCGTAAGAAACAAGATCATATTAAAACCTACTGACCACCATAGTGTTACTACAACTATGCTTACCCAAGCTAACGTCTTATCTGCCATCCAAAACGGCTCTGCATTAATACCGAACATTTGAATAACGGTATTCACCAATCCGTTATATGGTTGCAGCATAAATATAGCTAAGAACGAAATAACCGCTACAGATAAGATACTCGGTAGAAAAAATGAACTCCGGAAAAATGTTTTCCATTTAGTATTTAAATTTGCCAAAAGTGCTAATCCCAAAGCTAAAATAACCATCGTAGGGGTTGTTAAAAGTACGAATAAAGTCGTGTTCCATAATGTCTGCCAGAAGAATGGATCATTAAACATTTCCACATAGTTTTGTAAGCCAACGAACTCCATCTTTCGGACCAAATTCCAATCATATAAGCTCATTTCCAAACCTTTAAAAATAGGTACTATCGTAAATAACATATACGCAATAAAAAAAGGTAATAAAAATGGAATCGCTTTCATATCATTCATCCATGTTCTCTTATTCATTTATATCTCCCCCCTTTTTTAATTTAATCTTCTATTAATTCCTTTACTTCTTTTTCAATTTGTTGAAAAGCATCTTCAGGTGTTACTTCATTACTCCAAATACGATCTAGATTTCGAATCATAATGTCATTTATCCCTCGATAATAAATATTTCGATCAGCGAAATTCACGTAGTTTGCAACCTCTGCATAATCTTCGCGATATGGCATATCTTTAAATTCTTTCGAGGAAACCACTGTATCTTTCGCCGGAATATGTCCCGCCTGTGCCCAGATAGCTCCTTTATCTGTAGCATAATCCATAAACGCTACTGCACCTGCTTGAACTTCGGGATTAAGTTCTTCATAGAAAGGTAATACAAACGTATGCGATCCACCCCATGCTCCTTTTTCACCAAAAATAGTTGGGATAGGCATCGCCGTAAATTCCAAGCCTTCAGTCCCTTCCCAAATTCCCGTCGACCAAACTCCTGTGGCTATTGTAGCTGCTTTCTCAGACTGGAAATCTGTATAAAAGTCTGCAAGGTTCAATGGAATAACCTCATCCTCATACCAGAATTTATGCATATACTCCGCAGCTTCTATTGCTTTTTCCGTATCTAATACATAAGAAGGATTCTCTAAATCATCTGAAACGATATTTTCTCCACCAAGTTGAGTATAGAATGTCCACCAATGCCTATAGCTGTCCATTCCTACTGTTGGGAAAGCTAATGCAAATTGATCTTCTGGCAGCTCTTCTTTTAATGTCAGAAAGAAATCCCTATACCCATCTGGCGTTTCTTCCATTTCTATTGTTCCATCTTCATTCATTAACCCCGCATCATCGACTGTTTCATTATTGACATACATTATATGTGGATGCGTATCTATCGGAATAGCATAATGGTTTTCATCAAAAACCGTTTGTTGCAGAATATTTGTATTAAATTCATTCCAGTCAACACCAACTTCTGACGCATACTCATCTAATGGTTGTAATATACCTAAATTTACAAGTTCAGGCAGAGTATGAGAGTGAGATATCGCAATATCAGGTCCTTTACCAGCACCTAGACTGGTAATTAATTTTGTGTAGTATTCGTCATAATCTTGCTGGATATTATTCACATAATACTTATCCTGGCTCTTATTAAATTCATCCACTATCGTCTGCATAAATTCTGCATCTCCACCAGCAAATAAGTTCCACATCTTTATTTCAACCACTCCTTCTGGGACGTCTGCACTTTTTCCACGGACAAGTCGATCAACACCAGAACATGCTACTGAAGTTAACAAAACGAAAATCATGGTCAAACTAATAACAATGAGCGTCTTTTTACGCATTCTGCACTCCTCCTTTTATTACAAAAAATATGTATATATTCTGATTTCCTGTATATTAAATAAAATAATACGCTTGCATTTCTGAAAAGTCAATAAACATTTTGGTTGATTTGCAACCTAATCTTTCATTTATTTAGGTATACACAGCACAAAAATTTTATAATTTGCTACAGAAAAAAAGATCCATTCCTATGAATGAATCTCGAAAATCATACAAAATCTATTGATAAATTTATATCTTGATCATAATCTCCAAAGCCTTTTCCAAATAAGTTAATACCACCTTTATGAAGTGCCCCTTCTTTAATACCAACTTTAATGGTGATGTAGCTTTGGTTAGCGATATCTAGCTGATCTATCGTACAACCCGACAAGCGAACATCATCGATAAACGTCGCTTCGTTAGTAACTTTCCAAGTTTTTAAGCTCCCATATTGTGTACTTGTTGTTTCGGTCCAAAAGGTAGGATTTAGTTTACCTGGTCGATCACCATAATCACCCGGACTCGTCCATGTCCCGATATCAACATCATTCATCCAAATTGTTATATCTGAGGGCCAATTATGATCATGGTTTGGTGCTTCTGAACAAATTTCCATAGATAGCTTTACACTTGTTATCTCCGCATCACGAGGTATAACGATTGGAAACTTATACTCAAAATAACCTTTTCTCGTCCAAATTAATTGCGCCTTTGAACGCTCCGGACTATAAAAATGAACTGGCTCATCTTCAGGTATAAGGAATCTCTCATCACTAACCATTCCACAAGTTGGCGCTACCTCAAAATCCGTATACTGTCCAATCGGCATTTCTAACGTATAATTTTTCTGTTGTGATGTGTAATCCCTTTTATTAAGTTCAATATGAATATCATCAAAATTTCTGGAACAGACTTTCATTGCTCCTCTTGTCGCAGGACGTAATTCAGTATGTATAAGTGAGGCTTCTTCCAACACTTTCACATGTGAAGCAGTCGTAAATACCGGTATCCCTAATGTGTCTGCCATTTGGTGAATATTCATATTCCCTTCATTTAATAACTTTATTATTTGCAAGCGCACGTCAGATCCTAACGCATGTGCGACTCTCTTTAATGTTTCTGGTTCTTTTATTGAAAGTTCTAACAATACAAATCCCCCTTCTAAATACATAATTATTGTAATAATACAGATTTTTTATTTATTTCTTATAATCATACTATAATAATTAGAATAATTGAATGACTATTTAAGTGAAACACCTTTGAGATTATTAAGTTTATAAAATTCCTTATACTATATTTTAAGCTTAAACAGCTAAAAAGAATGAAGAATTAGGCCAGATCATCATTAAAAGGAGTAGAGGCATGTAGTCTCTACTCCCTTATTTCTTAAACTATCCCCATGATTTTTGATAATCTAGTAAATATACTTTTTCAAAAGGCAATTCTTGACCATAAGAATTCCTTGCTCAATGGCACAATGAATAAATAAGGTTGTGCCGCCTAAATTATATTTTCCATTTGTTCCTCTTCTTGCTTCTTACGTTTTCTACGATCACGCCATGCTGGTACGACTAAAGCAAGAATCATAATGACAAATAAAGACATCGCAAGTGGACTTGTATAAAATATACTCCATGACCCACCTGAAATTGTAAGGGATTGACGTAAGGCTTGTTCCATCATCCCACCAAGTATAAATGCTAGAATAAATGGCGCTGCAGGAAACGCAAAGATTCGCATAAAATAACCTAAGATTCCAAATAAGACGAGTAAGTATAAATCAAAGGTGCTAAAGCTTACTGCATACACCCCTATTAAACTGGAAACAATAACCAATGAGATTAGTAGAGGCCTTGGTACTTTTAAGATTTTCACGAAATATGGGATCAATGGAAGATTCAATACCAATAAAAAGATGTTCCCAATGTACATACTAGCTATGACACCCCAGAAGATAGTAGGGTTTTCGGTCATTAACAAAGGACCAGGCTGAACACCTAATACAAGGAATGCACCCAACATGACTGCCGTCGTTCCTGAACCCGGTATACCTAAACTTAATAGTGGCACAAACGCACCACTCGTTGCAGCATTATTTGCCGTTTCTGGAGCTGTGAGCCCTTTGACCGAGCCTTTTCCAAACTCTTTGGGATTCTTCGCTATCTTCTTTTCACTTATGTATGCAACAAAAGATGATATTGTCGCCCCTGCTCCTGGTAATACTCCAAGTAAAAAGCCTAAAAATGATTGTCGTGTTAAGGGTCCTTTCATTTCTTTTACATCTTTTTTAGAAAGTTTTAAACTCCCGATATTAGCTAATCCGTTCATTTTTTTCTTACGATTTAAAATTAAGAAACACACCTCTGCAAGGGCAAATACCCCTAATGCAATAATAAGAAAATCAATTCCATCTAATAGATTAACGCTACCAAATGTAAACCGACTTGTGCCTGTCTGTGAATCGATTCCAATCGTCACGACCATAAAGCCTAATACGGCTGATATTAATGCTTTCATCGTTGAACCATCCGATAAACTGGCAATTGCAGTTAACCCGAGTAACATTAGTGCAAAGTATTCCGGTGGTCCAAATATAATTGCTACGCTTGCAAGCATTGGCGCAAAAAGCATGAGTAAGATTACACTCACTGTTCCACCGACAAACGATGCAATTGCAGAAATCGCTAATGCTTTTCCTGCTTTCCCCTGCTGCGCCATTGGATATCCATCAAAGGATGCGGCCACAGTACCAGCAACTCCTGGAGCATTTAATAATATAGAAGAAGTTGATCCGCCATACATCGAACCGTAATACACACCAGCCATCATAACTAATGCGACTGTCGCATCCATTCCATATGTAACTGGTATCATGATTGCAATTGCACTAATCGGTCCTAGTCCCGGTATCATCCCAATAATTGTTCCGATTAAGACACCAAGAAATACAAATAGAATTGCTTCTAAACTGAAAGCTACTTGAAAACCTTGTAAAATACCATCAAACATACCTTTTCACTCCCTTCATAATCAAGTTCTAAAATGGAAGAAATCCAGCTGGCAAACGAATTGCTAATCCATAGTTAAACAAGCTATAAGCTCCAACTGAAAATAATAAACCTGTTAGAATCAATACCGTCCAATTTTTATATCCTAAAAATCGTGAACTCGCTACAATAAATAAAAATGTCATGATTACAAATCCAAACACTTCTAACACTGTAATATAAAGAAGAATCATTGCGAGTACTCCAAGGAGCATGAGAACTTCCTTTTTCGGTATCACGCGCATCTTTTTTTGCTCTTCGGTATCTGTATCTTTACTAAAGAAAAAGAAAACGGATAGGATTAATAACGCAAATCCTAATAACTTCGGTACTAAATCCGCATCCACAGGTACAAAAATATATGCTGGCAGCTGATAAGCCATAATCAAATAACCAACAGCAATAATCATTAACACCAGAGACAATCCTCTATTTATCGATAACTTCATTTTCATCCTCCTCTATTCATCGATAAAACCAAGATCTTTTAATATCTTCTCTAATTCCACGTATTGTTCATCTAAAAAGACTTGGAATTCTTCACTGTCCATAAATTGCTCATCCCATCCATACATTTCTCGAACCTCTGCAAATGCATCCGATTCAGATACTTCTCGAAATGCTTGTTCATAATAAGCAAGTTGCTCTTCTGTCATATCTGGTGGACCAAACATTCCTCTCCAAACGATAAATTCTGCATCAATTCCTTGTTCTTTTGCCGTTGGTAGCGTTTCCAAGAATTCATCTCCTTCAATTCTTTCTGGTGCTGTAATACCTAAAATCTTCATTTTCCCGGCACGGGCTTGGTCTACAGCATCCATCACACCGGTCGAAATCACATCCACACTACCATTTAGAACAGAAGTCATCCCTCCACCATCTTGGTCGGATATATAACGGATTTTCGTAATATCTACTCCTGCCTTATCCGCGAACATCATAAATTGGATATGATCCATACTCCCTGGTGAAGATACACCAACGACGGTTACACTTTCTGGATCTTCTTTCATATCTGCAAACAATTCATCCAATGTATCCCACTTCGCGTCTTCACGGACTGCAAATGCTCCGTAGTCTGCAATTAAGTTTGCGATAGGTGTAAAATCCTCGTAACCAAAGGGAGATTGACCATTTAGGTAAACAAAATGTAATGGCGGGGAACTGACAAAGATATTATGTGGGTCATTCCGCTTATGTATGTACGACCAAGCTACAGCTCCACCACCACCCGGTTTATTTACAACACCAAAATTTTGATCGACAATACCTTCTTCTTCAACCGTTCGCGCTAACATTCGCGCAGTTGTATCCCATCCTCCACCAGCAGCTGCTGGAGCAATTATTTCAATTGAACGATCAGGCACCCACTCTCCCTGGTCGTTTACAGATCCACTTTGTACAGGTAACGAGCACCCAACAAGTAAGATAAGAGGTAAAATAAAAAATGCCACTGACCTTCTTAACAATGTAAGCGCCTCCTTATTTTTTGTTATTTTCTCATTTTACTTACAACTTTTAACTTTGTAACCGTTTTCAAAATAATGTTCTTTAAAAACCTTTTATTCTTTTTGTTCATTTTGTTCATAGAAAAAGATAATTTGATAGAGATCTCACTCTCCGCCTCTTTGTATGGCAAATACACGAAAAAAACAGATGAAATCATCTTAAGAGAATAATTTCACCTGCTTTATACGTTTTATACCAGTACATATTTACGTTCTGGTCGCCCTACAATTCCATATTCGAGTTCCGCCTTCGCTTGTTCTACAGATATTAAATATTCCAAATATCTTCGTGCAGTTGTACGAGATACTCCAATATTTTTCCCAACAGAATCTGCTGTCATTCCTTCCGATTGATTGTTGAGAACTTCTTTTATCTTCCTTAAGGTTAGTTTGTCAATTCCTTTTGGATAAAGATGTTGCTTCTCTCCATACAGTTGCTTTCCTCGAAATAGTTGATCCGCAAGCTGCTGATTAACCTGACCATCTGTATGGATAATTTTATCATTGTTCATCGCTTTTTTTATTGCATCTGCTAGCCGATCTAGCGCAATAGGTTTTATTAAATAATCGATGACACCAGTAAAGTAAGCTTGCTTCAACATTTTCATATCCGTTGCTGCTGTAATCAATATAATTTGTAGCGATACATTTTCTTTTTTGTATGATTCAATCATATTAATACCGAGTTCATCAGGCAAATACACATCCAATAACAATAAATCAAAGCTGTGTTCTTTCAACTTAGATAATGTTTCATAAGCAGTTGCAGCTCTGTCAATATAATGGATCCCTTGGAACCTCTCTAAATACTGACAATGGATATCTGCAACCCGGTAATCATCTTCTGCCACAAGTACATTCATGATTCCGCTCCCCCTTTTTTCGGAATATACACGATAAAGACGGTTCCCTTTGGTTCGTTCTCTGTAATTTCCAAGAAGCCTTGTAATTCTTTTAAAGCTGCTTGTACAAGGGATAACCCAAACCCACGATTCTGCCCATCTTTTGTGGAATAACCTTGTTTCATAATTTTATCGTAAGCATCCGGTTCAATTCCGGTCCCATTATCTGCAACTTCAATAACTAAGTCATTGCCCATATCCGTAAGAAAAATATCTATCTCTGGATTTACTGTATTTACAACGGCATCAAAAGCATTATCTATAATATTTCCAATAATTGTCACCAGCTGCGCTGTCATCTGTTCTGGCCATTGATAGTTTATATAACTATCTTCATTAATAGTGAATTCTATCTTTTTCTCCGAAGCTTTGGATAACTTGCCGATTAATATTGCTTGGATGGTAGAATCCATTATTTGTTCAAATAGTACCTTTTCATGACTCTGCTGTTTTCCTATCTCTTCATGGATAAATTGCTTCGCTTTATCCGTATGTCCCAGCTGTAACCACCCAGAAATCGCATAGAGTTTATTGGTATATTCATGTGTCTGGGCTCGTAAATCTTGAGAATACTGCTGGACTTCAGATAAAGTATGAATAAGTTCTTGCAAATCCGACCTTACTTGAAAACTAGCAACCTTACCGCCGTATTTTCCGTCATCATCTATAAGTTTATAGCGTACTAATAGTACAGTTTGGTTAATCGCTGTCTCAAAAGAACCCTCTCGATGTTCTTCAGTTAAGACGTACGCTAGCTCTGTATTAGGTAGTACCTCTTGTATTGGTTTACCAATGACATCATGGTGTATATGTAACATTTCTTTCGCAGAATAATTGACCAACGTTATATGCCCACGTTGATCAGTGGCAATTAAGCCTTCTTTTATGGATTCCAAGATTGCTCCACGTTCTTTATATATACGAGCGATTTGATAAGGCTCTAAACCAAACGTATCTTTACGAATACTTTTTGCTAATAAAAAGCTTCCTGCCACCCCAATAATAAATATTAACGATAACCAAATTAAAAATCCGATAAGACCTTGCTGAAATAAAGAATCTACATAGGAAATCATATAACCTACTGATACGAGCCCAATAATATCCCCATCACTATTAAAAATAGGTGACTTTCCGCGTACAGATGCACCTAAACTTCCATTCGCAATAGATACATAGTTTTCTCCGTCCACCAAGGCTTGTTCGTTATCTCCCCCCACCATATTCATACCCACTTTATCGGGATCAGGATGGGTATATCGAACTGAATTATGATCACCTATTACAATAAATTCCGCACCAGATTGTTCACGTATTCGCTCAATAAAGGGTTGGAGCACTTCTGCATCCAGTTCTTGATCGATGACATGTTGTACTTCAGGAATCTCCGATACTGCTATAGAGGTAGTCAACGCCTGCTGACCAATCAGTTGTCTTGTCTGATCTCGTTCATAGGAAATGTATAGAACCATCACCAACAACATGATTACGGTTACAAGAATACAACCAAGAACAAGAAACTTTCTCTCTAACGACCATTTCATCGGACCTGTCCTCCCATACAAACAGTATAGCGACTATAACTTAAAAAGGTAAGGGGCTGGATTGAATTAGAGGAGAGCATTTCTTCCAAAGCCTATGTAATTACCTTTATTTCACGGTTTATTTTTTGTAATTCCTTTATAAACCGCTGCATATTCTTTGGAGAAATTTGAATTACTTTATAGTTACTGTAAGTAATCTCAAGTCGATGAATGGTGACCATTTCATCGGACCGTAAAATATTCGGAGTGTATCGCTATCGAATTTGTATCGCGTGTTGAACCAGATTGACCCTAGCAATAAGATCAAGATAACCATGACGATAATAGCTATTATATCAAGTTCAACATAGATAGATTGATATAAATTCCATGTAAATAATAAAACGAAACCCCAGATCATAATACTCATCCATTTATCTTTTCTTGATACAAATACCACGTATAATATCTCCTTCCCACAGCTAGCCTCTTATTTCAAATAACTCAAGAAAAAAGCTAACTTAGAAAACTAAATTAGCTAGTTAATCTCTCTCTATTTTAATACTTCACTTCAAACTTTGTAAGCCTGGAATCTTCTTCTAATTCCGACACATCCATATCTTGAACCCTGGAAAATTTAGTAGGACCATTCTCTACTTCAGCCAAGAAATTCTTCATGTTTTCTTGCTCGCCTTGAGCTTCGATAAGAACACTACCATCATCTTCATTTCTCACCCATCCGACGATAGCATTTTCATTGGCTAAGCTTTGGGTAAAATAACGAAACCCCACGCCTTGCACTTGTCCTTTTACATTTACTTTTACGTGTCTCATCTTATCACCTCTAGTATGTAACATACCCAAAAATATATAGAGCCACACTATAAAAAGTGTGACTCTACTATTTTATTTATTCCAGTCGCGAAGAGGTTTATATCCAGAATGGTGAAGAAAATCATGGACCGTTTCATCATTTAAACTATTTATATGAATATTCTTTTCTAAGGCAGTAATATGCATACGAGCTGTATATTCTAATGTTTGTAGGGCTGTACGAGCCTCTTTTAAATTGACATCACAGACAATGATTCCGTGATTTTCTAATAAAAAGACATTTGCATCTCTCGCTCTTTCCTTTACAGCTTGTGCCAATTCTTTACTTCCTGGGTGATAAAAAGGAACCCTCGATATTCGTTCCAAATAATACATGGATTCTACGAAATAATTTGACGGAAGTTCAATATCGGAATTAGCGATTAACGTACTGTAGAAAGGAGATGCATGTAACACAGCATTGATTTCTGGCCGTTCTTCATAAATCCATTCATGCATTAAAAATTCTTTCGATGGTTTTTTACCCACTACATGCTCTCCATCTTTACAGAAAGAGAAGTCTTCTACCTCAAGTCCTCCTAAATAAGTACCTGTGGCAGAAATAATATATCCGTCGCCAGACCTTACACTTATATTCCCCGCAGTGCCCCAGGCAAGGTCTTTATCCATCATAAATTTTCCAGTTAAACTCAATTGATTTAATAGTTGATTATCCATTTATTCACTTCCTTTTCTATTTATTTCATCCATTCCACTAAGCTCATTGTTATGGAAGGAATATATGTTATGACAATTAAACTAATAAGAACAGCAATATAGAAAGGGATTAGCCCTTTTGTTAGGTGATCAATACGTACTTTTCCTATTTTGGATACAACAAATAGATTCAACCCTAATGGTGGAGTCACCATACCAATTGCTAATGTAACGATCATAACAATTCCAAAATGAACTGGGTCTAGTCCGAGTTCTACAGCAACCGGTACAAGGATAGGAGCCAAAATGATAATAGAAGCATTGGTTTCCATAAACATACCTACAAGTAAAAGAAGCAGAACAACTATAGTTAAAAACACCATCGGACTATCTGAAATAGATGTTATAAGACTCGCAACTTGTTGTGGTATATTTTCAATAGTTAGTATCCAGCTAAATAATCCCGCTGTAGCAAGAATAAACATAATGGTAGATGTCGTTAAGGATGCTTGCGTTAATATTTCTTTTATATTCTGTCTATTGATCGCTTTGTAAACGAAGACACTTACGACAAATGCATAAGCAACCGCTACACCAGCAGCTTCGGTAGCAGTAAATATCCCACTATAAATTCCACCTAGTATGATAATTGGCATAATTAATGCTGGAATTGCTTCTAAAAATGCTTTCCAAATCTCTTTGCCGGATTTCTTTGGTTCTTTTAAATAGTTACGCTTTTTGGCCAAGATATACACAGTTATAACTAGTCCAATACCAATGATGATTCCTGGTACCATTCCAGCGATAAATAAGTCGCCAATAGAAGCCCCAACAGCGGTACCATACAATATCAATGGTATACTTGGTGGTATTATAATTCCTAACGTTCCAGAAACAGCTTGTACTCCACCTGCAAATTCTTTATCATAACCTCGATTAATCATAGCCGGAATCAAAATTGCCCCAAGTGCTGCAGTTGCCGCTACACTTGAACCGGATATAGCTGCAAAAAACATAGTGGTAACTACAGTTACAATCGCTAATCCTCCTGGCACATGACCAGTAATCGCATTAGCCAAATTTATTAATCGTTGCGATATCCCACCGTATTCCATTAGAGCCCCCGCAAGTATAAATAACGGAATAGCTAGTAGAGGGAAAGAATCTAATGAAACAAATGCACGTTGTGCCAATGTTAACAACGGTATGTCTCCAGCAACTAAAATAGCTAGACTAGAAGATAACCCTAATGAAATTGCCACTGGTACACCTATTATAAATAGAACAATTAACGATAGAACTAATACAAGAATCATAGAATGTCACCTACCGTTTCCTTCGCATCATCTTCAGGTGGACTCATGAATAATGCGATAACATTACACAACATAAGAAGCGAACCAAGTGGTATTGCTGCATATGCCCACGCCATAGAATACTGTAGTGTTGGCGTCGATTGACCAATTACAATATAGGTTAACTGTGTTCCAAAAATTACTAACATTAGACTAAAAACTCCACAAATACATAATACAACCTTTTGTAAACGGGCTTTGTTCTCAGCTTTTATAATTTCTAATAGAAAGTCAATCGCTATATGTTGATTATGTCTCATCGCTAAACCTGATCCTAAAAACACAATATAAATCATCAGGTATTTCGCTAGCTCTTCTGTCCAACTTAATGGTACGTTAATAACAAAACGAGTTGTTACTTGCAGGACGACTAAAACAGCAAGTGCAACAAGGAAGAAAGATACCAAATACTTCACCCAATTATTAATGCTATCCATGATATTAATATACGTTTTCATTGGCTCTACTCCCTCATTTCCTGTATTGTATCGTATAGTTCTCTACCATATTTATCAGCTAATTCTTCATTAACTTGTTGAACGGCTTCTCTAAACGGTTCTTGATCTACTTCTATTACTTCTACACCTTGGTCAAGCATATCTTGAAGTGCTTCTTCCTCTTCTTGGAAAACGATTTCATTTTGGTAATTACGAGCTTCTTCAGCAGCCTCTAAAACGGCCTCTTTTTCTTCTTCTGTTAGCTCTTCAAAAGCTTTATCACTCATTAATAGTTGCACGTACCCAAATACGTGGTCGGTTTTCACGAGATAATCTTGCACTTCATGGATACGTGCGCTTGCTGTAAAAGCAATTGGGTTTTCTTGTGCATCAATAACACCTGTTTGTAATGAGGAATAAACTTCTCCAAAGTTCATTGGAGTTGGACTAGCCCCCATTGCCGTCCATCCTTCTACAGATGCTTCGATATTTGGTACTCTAATTTTTACACCTCTTAAATCAGAAGGCGATTCAACTAATTTATTTGTTGTTAATTCCCTCGGACCTCTAAGCCAGAACTCCAATCCTCGCACACCTGTTTCTTCCAACATTTCTTCCTGCAATCGCTTACCGTTTTCACCGTAAACAAACTCCTCTAAGTGTTCCAAATCTTCAAATAAATAAGGAAGTTCTAAGATGGAGTACGGCTCATAAAAGTTAGACATCACACCGGCAACTAATGCAAAATCTACTGACCCTATCTGCATGCCCTCTACTAAATCACGGTCCGATCCCAAAGTAGAGCTTGGATAAACCTCTACTTTGACGGTACCATTTGTTTTTTCAGACACTAGTTCTGCAAATCTGACAGATCCCTTATGCCAGGCATTGGACTCACTTTGAATATGTCCTAACCTCAACACTTTTGGTTCCTCAGCACTTGATGTTCCTTGACTACACGCAGCTAATATTAATGCTACAGCCGATAAAAGCAATACTATTATTTTTGTTTTCATTTTTATCCCCCTATTCAAATGAAACAAGTACTTTGACGGATTTATCCTTCTTTTTATCTACTATTGTAAAACCTCTTCCTGCTTCTTCATAATGCAATTTATGGGAAATAACCTTCTCTACATCAAGTTTCCCACTTGCGATTATTTCTAGAGCTTCTTCTGTATCAGGACGGTTATATGTCATGCACCCAATAATTTCTTTTTCATTTTGCTGTAACTGCTCAATATCTACAGACTGTTGTCCATGGAACATGGCTACGGTAACAACTCGTCCACCTTTTCTTAGTAGATTAAGAGAGTCATTTACAATACCTGGAACACCCGCAGTGATAAATACTTTATCAAAAGAACCCTTATCTAGGCTCTGCTTCGCATCATGAATCCAATTTGTATTATCCTTAATGTTAATTACTTCTGAAGCGCCCATTTCTTTTGCCACTTGTAAAGAATAGTCGAGTACATCCGTAACAACAATATCTTTTACCCCTTTAGCTTTTACAGCGATAAGTGTAAGAAGACCAATTGGTCCAGCTCCCAAAATTGCTACCCGATCGGTTGGTTGAACGTCTGCTTTAAATGCTGCATGTACACCAACAGCAAGAGGTTCGACTAATACACCTTGATCATAACTAACGGAATCAGGCAATTTAATTACTTGTTCTTCAGGTGATGCGAAATATTCCGCCATCGTTCCTAACCAGTCACCCATTCCTGGAGCTAGTCGTGTATCAGAGTAATTGACATTCCCCGTCATTACTCCCTCACTCTCACCTGTACCAATTTGCGGCTCCACTGTAACTCGGTCACCAATCTTGAACTTTGTAACAGATGCTCCAACTTCTACTACTTCTCCAGCTACTTCATGTCCAATAACAACCGGTGGTTTACGAAATGGATGTAAGCCTTTGTAGGTATGAATATCAGAACCGCAAATACCAGCTACCTTTACTTTGATTTGAACCTCATTCGGTTTTAATTCTGGGACCTCTATATCTTTCACACTAATTTTTTCAGCATCTTCTACAAATACCGCTTTCATAAACTATCTCTCCTTTATATCAGCAGGAGTTATTGAAAGTACATCATCTTGGATTCCAATAGATGCTTTTTCATTAACTCTACGCACTTTATATCACCTGTTTTTAAAGCATCTAAAACTTCTACATGTTCGGAATAAAACTTCTCTACTCTACCAGGATCTTTCTTTAGATGACGAAGCGTAATTCTTCGTAAGTGATCTTGGTAGTTTAATAAAACTCTAGTAATCTCTTTATTTCCTACAAACTCACTTATGGCTAAGTGAAACTCGTGATCTAATGTAGCGAATAATTTCACATCTTTATTTTCAGCAGCTTCTTTTGTTACCTGTACGTTATCTTCAAGTTCCTTTAATTGCTCCTCTGTAATGCGATGATACAGTTCTTGGCAATTAAACGTTTCTAATGCTATTCGCAAATTATAAATATCGTTAATTCGTTCAATAGAGATATCATTGACAATGATTCCTTGCTTTGAAGAAACGGTAACAAACCCTTCAGACTCTAATCTTACGAGCGCATTTTTTATTGGTGTTTTGCTCATTCCTAATTCATCTATTAATGTACGCTCTGATAAAAATTGTCCCGCTTCATAGTGCTCTTCTAAAATTTTGGCTTTAATTTCCTGATAAGCAACATCTTTTAATAACATATTCAAATACATCCTTTAACAAATTATTTAGAGCCTGACTGATAGACTTTCTCAAAAAACGCTGGTCCACCAAGTTGACCGCTCTTTAATGCAATTTCTAGTCCATCATATTTTGCTCTCTCTGAATATGCTATACATAAAGGTGCCCCTGGCGCAATAGAATCGAGCACTTCTAGCCCATAAATATCAAGATTCGAAGTAACAAACCCAGAAGTATCACCACCAGATATGATTACCCTTCGCAAATCCGTTTGATCAATAACTGACTTTGTCCACTCGCCTAATTTCTCACCAATGTAAATGCCTATATTTTGTTTCTTTACACCGTTATTTAATAAATGCTCTTTTGTACGAGCAATAATTGGGTCATCGGTTCCTTTTGCCGTATACATTATTACTTTTTTCTTTTCTTTTAATTGCTGAATGATGTTATCTAAGAAATCTCCAACGATAGAAGAATCGGTGTACATTTCAAACGGTATTTGAACTAATTCAAACCCAGCTTTTTCTGCATTCTCTAACTGTTGCTTTGTTACATCAGAGACACTACCAGAAACTACGAATAGTTGATTAACATTACTGGGACTAGTGGTCTTATTTTCTTTAACTATTACGCCTTCCCGTTCTATTGCATCACCAATTGCATATTCTACACCAGATGATCCAACTATAAACTGAGGCTTTTCGCTTCGCTTCTCCCACAAAACTTCTGAAACTTTAGTCATATGAGAAGCATTCGATGCATCATACAGTATAATATCAGCATCTTTATTTTCTTGATCTATCAGTTGTTGAGCAGTCTTAGCTTCCAAGTCTAATACATTTACTTTTGTAATTTCTTGTTTTGTCTGCGCTTGCAAATGTTTTGCTAAATCTGCTTCATCCATCGGAGTAACTGGATGTTTGGACATAACTGGATGTTTATCCAATCGATATATTTCTTCTTTGAATCTTGCAAAATGTTCACCAAAGACGGTATACCTTCCCAAATTCGGGGCTGCTACAAGAAGCGGATAACTTCCTTCTTCAAAGTATTTTCTCGCTAAATCAATAGCAAAACCGATGCTTCCAACCTCTGGGGAAGAGTCGAATGTAGAACAAACCTTATAATGAACAAACGTCGGATTTAGTTGACGCAAGAAATCATAAACTGGAGACAATTCTTCCTCCATACCTTCGATACCTTTTGCTCGAGCAGTTCCTGCAACTCCAACACAATCTACATGTTGAAAACGATCAATCATTTCCTGATCAGGAATCTTGAGAAAAAGTATCGTTTTCAAACCATATTGATCCAACGCTTCCATTGCATCCGTTGATCCGGTGAAATCATCACCATAAAACCCTAATAAAAGCCTTTTCAAAACTATCACCACCAAAATATCTAACTTAGATCTATGTTGTATCTAAAAAAGATATTAGCAGGTTAATAAAAAACTGTCAATAATGTGAAAATTGTTTTCAACATTTTTTTTAGCAACCTAAAAACGTCATAACAGCACTCAACGAGTTAATCAAATTTTTTACGAAACCCTTCCTAGCCTCTGTTTAATCAAAATATTAATATTGAATTTCCTCTATACTGTAATGACCCTCAAAAAATATAAGTAATCTTCACAAAAAAACAAGGAACCATTCTTCTTGAATAGATTCCTTGTTTTTGCATGTTCTATTTACTTCGTTAACTCATCCATTACCCAATTTGCTCTAGCGCCACTTTCACCAGTGCTAGGACTTTGTTTAGATTCTGTGGTTAAATCTCTTATGATTGTTTCAATCAGTGGTTGATGGACATGTTTCGGACGCTCAAAAGACCATTGCTCTTGCCCATCAACAGTTGTCAAAACAACTGGATCATCCCCATAGGTGGAAAAAGATATTTTCCCCCTGCTCCCGACAATTTCATTTTTATCTACATTCTCAAAAGCTGTAAAACACCAATTCCCTACTCCATGTACGCCAGATTGAAATCGATACGTACCAGTTACGATATCTTCTGATTCGTAATGTCCCGCTTGATTGGACTTTATTCCATGTATTTCCTCGATAGGTCCGAGTAAAAAATCAAGAATATCTAATGTATGGCTAGCAAGATCAAAAAACAGTCCACCACCTGATATTTCTGGTTGCAACCTCCATGGAAGAGATGATGTCTTTATATCTTCTGCAACCTTTTGATATTGCGTCGTAGACACAAAACGTACGTCACCGATGGCACCTGCGTTCAGTAATTCCTTCACCTTTTTAAATCTAGATTGTGCTCTTCGATAATAGGCAACGTATAAAGGAACGCCAGCATCTTTACACGCTTGGATCATCACATCGCACTCATCACTGTTTAATGCCATTGGTTTTTCTACATACACCGGTTTTCCTGCTTGAGCTACCTTTAATGTATATTCTTTGTGGGAACCTGGCGGAGTTGCAATGTATACCGCGTCCACTTCTGGATCATTGATTAAAGTATCCGCATCATCATACCATTTTGGCACACCATGACGTTCTGCATAGTCTTTCGCTAACTCCCCGGTTCTTCGCATAACCGCAACCAGTTCTGAATCGCTCACTTTTTGAAAAGCCGGTCCACTTTTCACTTCAGTTACATCCCCACATCCAATAATCCCCCAACGTACCTTCTCAAATTTCATTGGATTTCTCCCTTCATTTTTAAATGAATTTTCAATTTATTGATTGTAGTGTACCACTAAATTTCTAATTTCGATATGAAATTTACTACCTTATAAAATCACTAGGTATAATGTCCTAATATGATGACTTTTCTATTTTTATTTGTTTAATCTTGTTTTTAAAGGGAATGAAAAAATTAACACTTCTTACTATTTAAAGGAGGAACTAATGATGAGTAATCAAGAGCAAAATAAAAAGAATCAACAACTAGATAAGTTCCGAGTGGACGATAAAGGAAAAGCACTAACAACAAATCAAGGATTAAAAATGAATGAAGATGAGTTTTCACTTAAAGCAGGTGATCGCGGACCTACATTACTAGAAGATTTTCATCTGCGAGAGAAAATCACCCACTTTGACCATGAACGTATTCCGGAACGTGTCGTCCATGCAAGAGGTTTTGCTGCCCACGGGGAATTTGAAACTTATGAATCGCTTGCCCCATACACAAAAGCAAATTTCCTTAGTGAAGCAGGAAAGAAGACACCTGTCTTCGTTCGGTTTTCGACGGTAGCTGGTTCACGAGGATCAGGTGATATGGCACGTGACGTCAGAGGATTTGCAACAAAATTTTACACAGAAGAAGGAAACTATGACTTAGTTGGAAATAACATTCCGGTCTTCTTTATACAAGACGGCATCAAATTTCCCGACTTAATTCACGCGGTAAAGCCTGAACCACATAATGAAATACCACAAGCACAATCTGCTCATGATACATTTTGGGATTTTGTTGCTAATAACCAAGAAACTGCACATATGATTATGTGGCATCTGTCCGACCGGGCAATCCCACGAAGCTTTCGAATGATGGAAGGTTTTGGCGTGCACACATTCCGATTTGTTAATGAAGAAGGACAAGCTTTCTTTGTTAAATTCCACTGGAAACCTGTCCTAGGCGTTCATTCCGTTATTTGGGATGAAGCATTAAAATTAAACGGTAACGACCCTGATTTTCAACGTCGTGACCTTTATGATGCGATTGAAAATGGTCAATATCCTGAGTACGAGTTAGGATTGCAAATTATAAAAGAAGAAGATGAATTTAACTTTGATTTTGATGTTCTAGACCCAACCAAGATATGGCCAGAAGAAGATGTACCTGTGAAAATTGTTGGTAAAATGACATTGAACCAAAATGTAGATAATTACTTTGCGGAAACCGAACAAGTTGCATTTCATCCAGGTCATGTCGTACCAGGAATAGATTTTACGAATGATCCGTTGTTACAAGCACGTCTATTTTCTTATACAGATACGCAACTCATTCGTTTAGGTGGACCTAACTTTCATGAAATCCCAATTAACCGACCTGTCTGCCCATTCCATAATAATCAACGTGATGGCCACGGAAGACAAACGATTAATTCTGGACAAGTAAGCTACCATAAAAACTCCTTGGCAGATAATACACCGACACCTGTAAGTGAAGAAGAAGGCGGATATAAACACTATCAAGAGAAGGTGGAAGGAAAGAAAGTACGAGCTCGCAGTATTAGTTTTGAAGACCACTTCACACAAGCAGCATTATTCTGGAATAGTATGAGCGATGTAGAGAAACACCATATCATTGATGCGTTTAGCTTTGAACTTGGAAAATGTCAGGAAGTAGCGATTCGCGAACAAGTTCTCGATATGTTCTCCAACGTTAGCCATGACCTTGTTACAGGAATTGCGGAGAACTTAGGCTTAGCGATACCAAAGAAAAAAGAAATCGAATATACGAAATCGTCTCCAGCCTTAAGCCAAGCTAACACGAAGAAAAAAGCGGACACACGTAAAGTGGGCATTATTGTCGCTGATGGATTCGATGAAGAATTATTCTCTCATATAAAAGCGTTAAATGAAGCAAATATTAATCCAGAGATCATTAGTGATCATCAAGGATCTATTTCAAGTAAAGAAGGGAATAAAATTCCGGTACACCATACCTTTAAGACGGCAGATTCTGTACTCTTTGATTCTATACTAATCGCTAGTAAAGAAGGGACTAAACCCCTATTCACAAAGGAAGCTCCTAACTTCGTGAAAGAAGCTTACATGCACTATAAACCAATTGGTGCGATTCAAGATGGCGCTTCTGTGCTTCATGATTTAGGACTAACAGATGAAAAAGGTGTAGTTACCAATAATGCGAGTCAATTTGTAGAAGCAGTTGCCGAAGCGAGATTCTGGAATCGTGACGGGAAATAAATAATAGGAGCGGCTGGGACAAAAGAATTCGCGCAATTGTCTCAGCCTCTTTATTGTTCACTATAAAATTTACAAACCCAAAAGGGTATAGATATCCCTTGTATGAGCGTATTTTTCCTATGCAACCGTTAATTTGAAACGATTCGTAATCCTATTACTGCAACAACTATTAAACTTAAGAAGAATATACGTTTGCGATCTGCTGAATCATTATAAAAAATCATTCCAATCACTACACTTCCAACTGTTCCCATACCCGTCCATACTGCATAAGCAACACCTAATGGAATAGTAGACATTGCAATGGATAATAAGGATAAGCTAACAGCAAATCCAATAATCAAAAAAGCAAATCCAGATTTCTTTTTCCCTGCAGATACTTTCTGAATTCCGTTAACACCTACTACTTCGGATAGACCTGCAAGAATCAGGATGATCCAATTCATGCTTTACCAACCTCTTTCTGTTGCTTTTTTTTACCTGTAACGGATTTTAACCCTAATACTCCGACTAATAGTAATACAACAAATAAAATAACACCTACGTTAACTGCAGCGCCGAAAAAGATAATATCAACAGTTACTGTCCCTAAAGTACCCAACCCTACAAAGACAGCATAAACGGTAGCAGTTGGCAGTCGAGTAGATGAAACAATCAATGTTCCAAAGCTTACTATGATTGCTATAATAGTGAGTGTCCAAGTTAAACCATCGTTAGCATACTTCAATCCAGATGCCCAACCTACTTCAAAAATCGCAGCAATTACAACAAGAAACCACCACATGATTAAATCTCTCCTTTTAATGATTTAGGATTATTATCACCAAGATTGTAAACAACAACCCTTCTTTATAAGAAACCAAAAAACCCGGGACATACCACTATACTTAGTGATATCTCCCGGGCTTTTATCCCTCCGTGGACAAAGAAAAAATTCTTTGCACTTTCTCTCGGACCAGACCCAAAAAGGCGGAACCCTAGAAAGTATTTACGAATGATTATATTCAATTCTAACTAAATCATAGTACAAAATCCGAAAAAAAACAAGCGCTAATGGCGGAATTATTGCGTAGATGTCACGAAACTACGATGGCAAGTAGTGCGGTTTTAACGCCAAGATGGCCCCGGTTTTTTGAAAAATTCCGGGGGATCATCCGGCGAGCTTATTTTAGTAACTAAATCCTAAAATCGTTTTTGCCTGAACCATTTTGTAACGCAAAGCTGACTGCTTCATTATAACAAAAACCCTCCATAGATTAATGCACCTGCAATTACAAATGCAGGATGTACTTTCATACGCTCCATAAGAAAATAACTAGCGACTGCTAGAATGGCGGTTTGCCAAAATCCAATACCAATATAAGATTCGCTAAAGAAATTCCATGCCATTACCCCAAGTAGGATTCCAATTACCGGTCTTATGTATAACGTCATTCTCTTTACTTTCGGGGAATTTTTATACCGATAAAGTATGCCTAATAGTGCAAGAATTAATACTAACGATGGTGCAACTGTTGCAAATACAGACACCGAAGCACCCAAAACACCTGCAACATCATAACCAATATAGCCAGCCATCTTCGTAGCAATTGGCCCTGGTAAGGAATTCGCAAGCGCAAGCACTTCACTGAATTCTTGAACAGTCATCCAGCCGAATCGACTAACCACTTCGTTTTCGACTAATGGAATTGAAGCTGGACCTCCTCCATAACCGAGTATACCTGGTATAAAAAAGGCGATAAATAGTTCCCAAAAAACCATTATGAACCACCTTCCCTTGCTGTTCTCTCTTCTTCTTGTTCAGGGATCTTATCCTTTTTCAATAGTGCTACGGCAAGTAATGTTGCGATAAGAATTCCTGGATGGATGTGTAGCATTTCGAGCAGAACGAAAACAATGATTACCATAACACCTGTTTGCAGCCAGCCCATTCCACTTCCTGCTTTTTCAATAAACTGCCACGTCAGAGTCGCGAGCATCACGGCAACTACAGGGATCACTGCTGCCGTCATTCCTTGCACCCAGTCATAATCCTTAAAAGATGACAGCGATACTAACAAACCTATCATTAGAAAAATCGTTGGTACAATTCCGGCTAGTACTGCATTCAGCATTCCCCAAAAACCTGTAACTTGATAACCGATATACCCTGCAAGCTTGGTTGCGATTGGCCCTGGCAGTGTATTCGCAAGTGCTAATACATCTCCAAAATCCTCCTCGTTCATCCATTTATATTTTTCCACAACTTCTTTATAAATGAGCGGTATGGAACTTGGTCCTCCACCAAACCCCAACATACCGACTCGAAAAAAAGCAATAAAGATATTCCAATGTGTTCTCATATAGCAAATTCCTTTACTAAGCTGTTGTTGTTACTTACCAAGCGGCAACCGTACCATCCGTACGGGATTCCGTTCCGCCAACTAGTACTCCTGTTTCGGGATTTCTCCAAATGATCTGTCCTCGGCCAAAACTGTTTGGTTCTAATTGGATACGTATGTTATGACCTTTGTTCGCTAAATCCATTGCGATGTGGTGCGGGAAGGTGTTTTCCACTTCTACTTGTTTGTCTTTCATCCATTGCCATCTCGGTGCATCTAAGGCTGCTTGCGGATTCAACTGAAAATCAACAGTATTCATGATTACTTGTACGTGACCTTGAGGTTGCATAAATCCTCCCATCACACCAAAAGGACCGATCGGCTCAGCATTTTTTGTTAAAAATCCCGGAATAATCGTGTGATAGGTTCGCTTATTTCCAGCTAATGCATTCACATGATTCGGCTCCATCGAAAAATTATGCCCGCGATTTTGCAAGGCAATTCCCGTACCAGGAACGACAAGCCCAGAACCAAATCCCATATAATTACTTTGAATAAAGGAAACCATATTTCCCTCATTGTCTGCCGTTGCCAGATATACGGTACCGCTTAGCGCTGGTTCGCCTGCTTCCGGCTGAATTGCTTCATCGCCAATTAGCCCTCTTCGATAGTCTCCATAGGAGTCGCTTAATAAATCCTCTACCGAATGTTTCATATGACTTTCTTCTGTCACATGTTCTTGTCCATCCGCGAAAGCGAGCTTAATCGCTTCAATTTGCTTATGGTATGTATCGGTTGCCTCTTTTGTTTCAAATGCATATCCTTTTAAAATATTTAATGCCTGTAATGCGATGATTCCTTGCCCGTTTGGCGGTATTTCCCACACGTCATAGCCACGATAATTTACTTTTATCGGATCGACCCACTCTGGTTGATGGGCTGCTAAGTCCTCCGCTGATAAAAATCCGTCATTCGCTTCAGAGAATGCACCAATTTTCGCCGCCAATTCTCCACGGTAAAAGGATTCTCCGTCTGTATCCGCAATTTCTTGTAATGTTTTGGCATGGTTAGGCGAACTCCATATCTCTCCTGTTTCTGGAGCACGACCGTTAGGAGCAAAGGTCTCAAACCATTCGTGAAACATATCATCGGATAATTCCTTTTTAAAGACGGTATACGCCTTTTTCCAAAACTTACTTAACGTTGGTGACAAAGGATACCCGTCTCGTGCATAGTCAATCGCCGGTTGTAATACTTCTTGTAACGAAAGCTTACCAAACCTTTTTGATAGTTCTGCCCAAGCGCTCGGTACTCCAGGTACCGTAACTGGAATCCATCCATACTTAGGAATTTGTTCATTTCCTGTTTCTTTTACCTTTTCAATAGAAATCGATTGAGGTGAACGGCCACTGGCATTTAGTCCATGCAGTTTTCCTTTTGTCCATACTAATGCAAAAGCGTCACCGCCGATCCCATTCGAGGTTGGCTCAACGACCGTGAGGCATGCCGCTGTAGCAATAGCAGCATCAATGGCATTACCACCTTGTTTTAAAATCGACAGTCCTGCTTCTGATGCGAGTGGCTGCGATGTTGCCACCATCCCATTTTTTGCATAGGTTGCATGCCTCGGGTTCGCATAAGGATACGTTTCTGTATGAAAAAAATTCATCAAATCTTCCTTTCTAGTGGTGTTCAAAAAAGAGGATGGAAAGGACCGAGAAGTTCGAGGTGGCGTTGCTTTAATCCGGAACGGAACTAAAAGCTGAGCCAACAAGCTTCCACAGGATGTGGTGATTTCTGCTTTGCCCACAGGACGTAGGCGGTATTAGCAGAAGGTCACCCCTGCTATGTGTCATTTTCACCGGACTTTTTGAACAACTTCTTCTATTATTCTTCCACTTTCTTTTTCATCTTCATATTACTATAGATTCCATAACCCATCGATAAGATAGATAGGACAATTAAGCCTGCTGAAATCGGACGTGTGAAAAACATAGACAGGTCAGAACTCACCGAAACGGCCTGGCGTAAGTTTTCTTCAATCATTGGCCCTAAAATAATCCCTAAAATAAATGGTGCTAATGGGAACTTATTCGCCTTCATCCAAAATCCAATTAGCCCGAAGATCAGTAGTACCCACACATCAAAGATTCGATTATTTACGGCAAAACTTCCTAGTACGCATAGTAATAGAACGATAGGAACTAAGACATGATGCGGGATTTGATTAATCTTCATAAATACTTTGATACCAAAGCTTTGGACAATCAGCATTAAAATGGCCGCGATGAATAATGAAATAAATATACCATTCACGAGTACAGGCTGGTTTTGCATTAATAATGGTCCTGGCTGGATGCCGTGAATTAATAATGCTCCAAGCATCATCGCCGTAACGGCATCACCTGGAATCCCGAAAGAAAGCATCGGAACAAGTGAACCGCCAATGGATGAATTATTGGCTGATTCTGCGGCAATTAATCCATCCTGACTGCCTTTTCCAAATTCTTGAGATTTCTTGGAAAACTTTTTCGCCACATCATAGCTTAAGATATTCGCAATACTGCCACCCGCTGCTGGTAAGATACCGACCAATGTACCGACTAGGCTCGATCGAATTACATTCACCTTAGACTTCCATAAGTCTCGAATTGTCTTCAGTATCGGGTAAGAAACCGAAGCGCTGCTGTCGAGTGATAATTGGCCCGGTGGTTTACGAATATCATCCATTAATTGAGAAAAAGCAAATATCCCAATTAGAACAGGGAGAAAGTTAAATCCAGCCATCAGCTCGGTGAATCCGAAAGTAAACCGCGACACAGCAGTAAGCGGATCGGATCCTACCATCGAAAACATCAAACCTAAACTACCAGCGATTAAACCTTTTAATAACGAACCTTCACTGAGACTAGCAATGGCACTAATCCCAAATAGCATAAGAGCAAACATCTCCCACGGTCCAAACGCTAGCGCCCATTCAGCTAAAATCGGGGCAGTGAAAATTAAAATAATACCGGAAATAATCGTACCAACAAAGGAAGACCATAACCCAATCGCTAAAGCCTTTCCCGGTTGACCATTTTTTGCCATAGGGTAACCATCAAATGTAGTCGCCATCGCAGAAGGTGTCCCTGGAATTCCTAATAAACAAGCCGTGATTAAGCCTCCTGAACTACCACCAACTTGAACACCCATCATCAGGGCAATTCCATTGATAGGTTCCATCCCAAAACTAAATGGCAACGTTAAAGCTACTCCCATAGTAATCGTGAAGCCGGGGATACTTCCTATAATGATACCTGCAACTACTCCCGTAAGTAAGATAAGGATGGTTTGTACATTTAAAATCGCTTCAAAACTTAATAAAATTGATTCCATTTAGATGATTCTCCTTTTAAAAGAGTATGCCAGGAGGTAGAAATACGGATAGTACCTGTCGAAATACAACATACAATATGAAAACTAATCCAATCATGAATAAAATAACAAACACGATTTTATTTTTATTGGGTGTTAAGACCGTATATAAGCTAATTAAAAATAGGATCGAAGCAATAAAATACCCAGCCCATGGCAGGATAAACACGTATACTGCGAACAAACCAAACGTAATGATGACCTTTTTATTGTGACGGATGGCGTTACGTATCGTTATTTTTTCCGCTCTCGGTTCTTTCGTGAAACGATATATACTTTGTGCAAGCAAACAAACACTTAAAAACACTAATATTGCAATAATTATATTTGGAAAGAAATTGGCTTCTGTTTTTCCGAATCCTTGAATCGGTATTTGGGTTGAACCGATATAAGCTAACCCACTGAATGCTAACAAGAGAATTGCATTTAATAGATCACGTTTTGCACTGGTCAATGCCTACAAACCTCCTACTTATCTAGTAAGCCACTTTTTTCTAGTGATTCTTCCATTTCTTTTTCATTGTTTTGCAGGAATTCAACGTATTCTTCTGTTCCTTTAAAGTTCACATCTGTTCCAATTGCATCTATTCTTTCTTTAAATGAATCGCTATTAGCCACATTCTCTAATGCTTCATTTAGTTTAGAGACAATTTCTTCCGGTGTGTCTTTTGGAACAACGATTCCACGGTTTGCTGCATTAACAACATCGATTCCTTGTTCTTGTAATGTCGGTACATCTGGTAAGTCGGGATGCCTCTCTTCCCCTGTATAACCTAATAATTTCATGCGGTCATCTTCCATATAATCCTTACCTGCAGCGATGGACACACTTCCTAGTTGTACGTCATTTGCCACAACTGCTTTCATTCTGTTCGCCGTCCCGTCATAACCAACGATATTAAATTCGATATCTGACGCGGTTTGGATTAAAGCAGGTTCTAATTGGGATGTAGATCCAATCGATGCGCCATACGTTATTCCTCCGGGATTTTCTTGTGCATCAGCTACCACATCTTCCATCAAATCCCACGGGTTCTGAGGACTTGTTGCTATAAGTTGATATGTAGAAGTCATTAAAGATACTGGTTCAAAATCAAAGTAGCCAAAGTCTGCTTGTCCAGTTAGTTGGGACATCGCTACGGAGTCATGGACAGCAAGCAGCGTATACCCATCATTATTTGCTTGAAGCGCTTGTTGTGCCCCTACTACTCCACTTCCGCCAGCAACATTCTTCACGACGACCGTAGTATCTAATTCTTTTTCCAACTCCTCGGCAACAATTCGATTAATCGCATCGGTGTCTCCACCAGCATCCCACGGCACGATTAACTGAATATCTTTGGAAGGATAATTCTCCGCCTGTTCCCCACTACTCGTACTTGGTGGACTACACGCTGCTAATAAAAATAGACAAAATAGAACTAAAACACACCATAAACGACGTTCCATGACATTTCCTCCTTTTATTTGTCAGTAATTTCATACTTTTTGTAAATTAGTTAATATAATAATAAACAACTATATGGCTGTCAATATATTTTTTGCACAATTGTAAAGTTTTGATAAAATTTTACTTACTAATATAATGAATTTAGTAAATTTTACTTACTTTATGTTGTTAGTTATAATATTGGCAACATGTTGTTTTTCTTCTTGTAATATTCTGGTAAACTAAATTTAGCGTGAAATATAATTATAGGAGCCGAAAACTATGAAACTTGATAACATTGATAAAAAGCTATTGGAAGAACTTTCAGAAGATGGCCGCTTATCGTATGTAGAGCTAGCAGAAAAGGTTGGCTTGTCTCGTGTTGCTGTAAAAGATCGCATTAAAAACTTAAAAGAAAAAGGTGTTATTGAAAAATTTACGGTGGTAATCAACTCAGAGAAATACGGAAAACAAGTATCCGCATTTTTTGATATCGATGTTGAACCAATGCAATTGCAAGAGGTTGCGCAGAATTTAGCCAATCATCCGAAAGTAGCTAGCATCTATCAAATGACGGGACCAAGTACGTTACATACACATGTACTAGTAGAGGATTTTCAGAAATTAGAAGTGTTTATTAATGAAGAATTGTATTCTGTTGAAGGAATTACGCGTGTCGAGAGTTCGATTATATTAAAGCGTTTTAAAAGTCGGACCGGGTTTAAGTTGTAGAGGGTTTGGATATAGGCTGATGGGCTCATTTAAACGAGTTGCTCAACCAGCTTTGACTAATTGGAAATCATAAGGGGGACTAGTCCAATGGTAAAAAAATAGTAAGAGGAAATCTATTTCATGAATTGAGAATAAACATGTAGATTTTCTCTCTTAGAATGAATATATTAGAAAAGAGGAAAAATAACATGTTAAATAGATTAAGTGATACGATTTATTATTTATCGAATCAAGAAGATAAAGAACGACCAACATTGGGACTGGTATGTGGTGAAAAATTAGTTTAATCATAGATTCTGGTAATTCTCCTCAGCATGCTCAGGACTTTTTAACAGAAATCGAGACGCTAAACGTTCCACCAGTGAAATATGTTGTTATTACCCATGCACATTGGGATCATTTCCTCGGAATGAATGAATTTGATGCAGCTGTTATTGTTAATCGTAAAACAAACGAAAGAACAAAAGCGCAAGCACCCGTTTAGAAAGGTAGCGAGTGGAGCGAATTAACTGAGATAAAGGAATCACGGTGAGGCGACGAACCGATGATGACTTATCGTAGGGCGATTTCGTGAAGTCGCCTAGTTTCTGGGCGCTGGAGCTGGACGTGGCTATTTCTGTCTACGAAAATATAAGGTCCGAATATTTATACTTTCTGACCTTATTATAAAACAATGGCAAACCCTATCCTTTGATGATCGTTCACTACAAAAGTATGTGACTACTAATCAGATGAATGCTATGTGTATGAAGATTATACAAACCGATATGCCAAACAGGGATCGTTTTAAGTTAAAATCTCCAGATGTAATCTTTGATAATACATTAACTATTGATTTAGGTAATAAAATTTGCATTCTTGAAAAAATCAAAAGTACGCACACAGATGACGCTACCATCATTTATATTCCTGATGAGAAAGTGATTTTTTTAGGTGATTGTGCATATGGGACAACGACAAACTCTTTATTTCATTTCAAGCAATCACTGTTATTGCCTATGATCAAGGACATTCAAAAATATGATGCCGAAATGTTCCTGCTAGGTCATGAATCTATATGTGATTTAAATGAAATGAATATATATTGGGAAGAGCTAACAGCAGCAAGTCATGTTGTAAAATCGACCTCACTAGAAACTGCAATAGCGTCCTTTAAGTTAGAAAATAAAAGGGACCCTAATGATAATGAATTATTTTTTATACAAGCATTTGTTAATGACCAAATTGTTCAGTCACAATAAACCACACTAACAAATGAATGGCAATGTTAATTAAGCCTTCAGGATTTTCCTGGAGGCTTTTTATTTTTCCTGGAGGCTTTTTATTAGGCATCTATTGAATTAATAATAAAAGGCACCTCATTATTTATAGAGATGACTACTGTTTATATTCTATTGGGTTATACATAAACATATTTCCTAGATTAAATATTACCCTTCACTAAAAACGGGAGAAATCCGTCTAAAAATCGCTCTGTAGCTGGCATGAAATAAGATCCAAAATGATAATCCGGATCCAGTGTAGTGATAATCCATGTTCCATTGGTACTTACTTTATCGATATACATTACCGCTCCATTATCTTCTGTTGTAATTAGACGCTCTGTTCCTTCTACCGGCCAATACACTCCATGCTGATGCCATGTTGCATCTCTTAATGTAATGTAGTTGAATAAATCATGTTCTGGAGCAGCCAATTGCAATCCGCTTTTTGGCTCTTTCTCTAACCACCACCAAAAGTTTGTTTCTCTCTCTTCCCAGTGTTGATTCGGAAGCCATTCCCACGGTTGTTTTCCCTCGTAGTAGGAATGGCGGCAATCGGATTTACCTTCCTAATAGGTGGCGTCAAACGGGATATGCCGATATATATGCTTGTACTTGCAGGTGTTGTCACCAGTGCTTTATTCCAAGCACTTATCTCGCTAGTGAAATTTCTAGCAGATCCCGAAGAAAAACTCCCTTCCATCACGTATTGGTTAATGGGAAGTCTCGGTACCGCTAGTTATTCCGATTTGTTGATTGGTGGTCCATTAATCCTGATTGGTGTAGTCATCCTATATGTTCTACGCTGGCGACTTAATATCTTATCGCTTTCCGATGAGGAAGCGAAGTCACTCGGAATTTCCGTTACAAAAATGAAGTGGCTGGTTATTTTAGGCGCAACCTTAATTACATCTGCATCCGTTGCGATTGCAGGGATTATCGGTTGGGTAGGATTAATTATTCCACATATTGCTCGAATGATCGTTGGAAGCAATAATCAATATGTATTGCCTGCATCTCTTTCCATCGGGGCAACTTACTTACTAATTATAGATAACTTAGCGCGAAGCTTAACTTCAGCAGAAATTCCATTATCTATATTAACTGCAATTGTTGGTGCGCCCTTCTTTGCATATCTATTACGGAGAACTGGAGGTGGCTGGGGATGATCTTACAAGTCAAAGACGGAAACTATTCCTATCAAAAGCGACAGCCAAATGCGTATCTCTATCAAAATGATATTAACTTTACGTTACAATCTGGAGAAATTATGTCCATTCTCGGTCCAAACGGAGCTGGAAAAACAACATTATTAAAATGTGTGATGGGTCTGCTAGATTGGAAAAAAGGACAAACATATATTGATAATAAAGCTTTTAAAGATTTTAATAGAAAAGAAATTTGGAAAATAATCGGATATGTGCCCCAAGCTTCGAATATGACGTTTAGCTACTCGATTTTGGATCTTGTCACAATGGGACGTGCGATTTTTATTCGTACCTATGCCCAACCATCGGAAGCAGATCGTCAAGCAGCGCGCCAGGCACTCGATATGGTCGGTATTCTTCATTTAGCTGACAAGCCATGTACTAGTGTGAGTGGCGGTGAACTACAGCTTGCCTTAATCGCAAGAACGCTCGTTTCTGAACCAAAAATACTGATTTTGGATGAACCAGAATCACATCTCGATATTCAAAAACAAAAAGTCATTTTACAAACGGTTAAAAAACTCGTGAAGGAACATGGCCTCGCTTGTTTAATCAATACCCATTATGCGAATCATGCATTTTATTTTGGGGATAAAGTATTGTTAATGGCAAAAGAACAACCTATTTTAACAGGCAATGTATCCGACGTTATGACAGAAGAGAATATTGAACATTACTTCCAAATTCCTGTAAAACGCATTCGTCATCAGGACAACGGTGAAATTTATGAGAGTATTATTCCGAAATACTTTGCGGTTGAGAAAGATGTATAGAGTGAATACCCACACAATATAAAAAAGCGTTCGGCGACTCGCTAATTTATTGATGAAATAACCACCTATCAGCTCAGGCGTTGGGTGGTTATTTCTTATTGTGAAATGACAGAATAGCTACAATGAATGCTCTTAAAGAAATCATCAGAACCATTGCTTCATATGCTGCCATTGGCAACACACCCCTTTCTTCTTTAAAAAGGAAGTGAACCACCACCCACGAAATCCTTATGCACGAATTAAATAACAGGTATTCTTATTTTAAGTACTTAATAAGTATATAACCTTCTTCACCCTACTTCACTTGCCACCAACAAGCTATACACCGTATCTACATGCGGAGTATCTAAGCCGTGCTGCTGACTTTTCCGATATAAAAATCCTTGAATATAATCGATTTCGATCGGGTTTCCATTTAGCAGATCGTAATACATACTCGTGCCCATATCTAGTGGATAGCCATCATAAATATCCATAATGGCTTGTTTGGTAGACTTCTCAAAATGAATACCTTCCGCACGAGCAATCGTAATACCCTCTTCAATCAATGCTTCACAAAGGTTTCTGACCTTTTTATCCGTTAAAATCCGTGCAGTATTTCGACTCAACGCAGTAACAGAATTAATACCGAGATTCACGATCAGCTTAAACCACATATCGTCAAGATAATTGAGGCTAATTTGAATATCAAGATCACTTTCCTTAACCAATTGATGTAAAGCGATTGTGTCTTCATTTTCAGGTAAAATTAATTTTCGATCACGAAAATGCGTTATTGTTTGGTCCTTCTTTTGCCCACTGATATACACGACTGCTTGATAGGTATGTGGCATGTTTATCCGTTCAAGTTGACCATAGCCATTTTGGCAAATAATTGTCACCGTATTTTCATGAGAGATCTTCTCTACAAAAGGAAGTATGGCCGATAATTGTGTTCCTTTGACTGCGATAAAAACATAATCCAAAACAGATTGGAAGCTGGACAGTTCTTCTACGAACAGTGTTGCTTCCGACAACTGCCCTTCCCGTTTGATACGTACTTCACCAGCATTTCTTCCTAATAGATGGACATCATGACCCTTTTGCAACAGTGTCTCTGCGATCACGGAACCCACTGCCCCTGGTCCAATAACTCCTAATGTTTTCATAGCTATGCTCCTTTTTATCTACAAAATCCATATCTCTCCATTGTTTATCTATACAGATAATTCTATAATAAGTACAAGAATAAAAATAGTAGGTGACGAAAAATGAAAACCTTGAAAGATTTCATGCGAATGAAGCATGAAAGAGAAAAAATTTCGATGTTGACTGCCTATGATTATCCGAGTGCAAAGCAAGCGGAAGCTGCTGAAATAGATATGATTCTCGTCGGTGATTCGTTAGGAATGACGGTACTTGGCTATGAGAGTACGGTTGATGTAACTCTCGAGGATATGAAGCATCACGCACGTGCTGTACGTCGCGGCGCAAAAGATACTTACATTGTCGTCGATATGCCTTTTGGTACAATCGGCATAGATGAAAGCCGTGATACAGCACTTGCCATCGAATTATACCGAGATACCAATGCAAACGCCATAAAAATCGAAGGTGCGCATGCCGCTCCTGTCATTAAAAAATGCCATGATATTGGGATTCCTGTTGTTGCCCATCTGGGATTGACACCGCAAAGTTTCGGTATCACCGGCTACCAACTACAAGCAACCTCCAAAGAGGCAGCTAAACAACTAATCGAGGATGCTAAACTGGTTGAAAAAAGCGGTGCGATCATGCTTGTCTTGGAAGCGATTCCTAGCGACCTCGCCCATGCAATAACCGAGACGCTAACAATTCCTGTAATTGGGATTGGTGCTGGTGTTGGAACTGATGGACAAGTCCTTGTGTATCATGATGTGCTTAATTATGGCGTCGAGCATAAGCCAAAGTTTGTAAAACGATACGGTGACTTTTCTACTGGAGTCGAGGCATTAAAAAACTATCATGATGAGGTGAAGCGACAAGCGTTTCCTTCTGAAGAATACACATACAAGAAACAAATTATGAACGAGGTAGACGAATGACAAGAAGAATTACGACCATAAAAGAAATGCAAAATCTTAGTCAAACATGGAAGGCAAATCATAAACAGATTGGATTTGTACCAACCATGGGGGCATTGCATGACGGACATTTACAAATGGTTAAGCAATCAATAGCAGATAATGATTATACGGTAGTCAGCGTCTTTGTAAACCCGCTGCAATTTGGACCAAATGAGGATTTTGATGCTTATCCAAGAACCATTGAAGATGACCAAGCACAATTAGAGGCTTTAGGTGCCGATTATGTTTTCTATCCGAGTGTGGAAGAAATGTATCCAAAGTCACTTGAACTGTCGATAAACGTTCATCGAATGGCAGAAGTACTCGAAGGAGCCAAGCGCCCCGGTCATTTTGATGGTGTCGTAACCGTCGTCAATAAGTTATTTAATATTATCCGTCCTGATATCGCCTATTTTGGAAAAAAAGACGCGCAGCAACTGGCGATTATTGAAAAGATGGTGGAAGAATTTAATCATCCAATTACCATTAAAGGCATAGATACGATACGTGAATCAGATGGTTTAGCCAAAAGTTCACGCAACATCTACTTAACAGACAACGAGCGACAAGAAGCCGTTCATTTATATCAAAGTCTATTAAAAGCTAAAGAATTACATGCTGCGGGTGAACGAAATAGCGATGTGATTATCGATGAAATTCACACCCATTTAACCAAACATACCTCTGGAAACATTGAAGAGGTTGCTGTTTACAGCTATCCAGAGCTTAAAGAACAAACACAAATCAGCGGCCGAATTTTTATATCGTTGGCTGTGAAATTTTCCAAAGCACGATTGATCGATAATATTATTGTGGAGGAAAACTGAAATTGTATTAGTGGCCATACACAAAAATAGTGGGGACTCATCGCCGGATGAACCACCCACTATTTTTACTCCTAAATATAAGAGATCAATGTCCCGCCAATAGCACCTGTTAGAACAATTACCCATGGTGGAAGTTTCCAATATACAAGCATACTAAATAATACCGCTGCAAAAGCAAAGTCAATAGGAGATAAAACCGCACTCGTCCATATTGGCTGATAGAAGGCTGCGATTAATATACCTACTACTGCAGCATTTACTCCCATTAACGCTCCTTTTATCTTGCGATTATTCCGTAAACTATTCCAGAAAGGTAACGTACCTAATATTAATAAAAATGCTGGTAAGAATATAGCTATCGTAGCTACTAAGCCGCCGATCCATCCATTCATGACGGCGCCAAGATACGCAGCAAATGTAAATAACGGTCCAGGCACAGCCTGAGCAGCACCATAACCCGCTAAGAACGCTTCTTCACTCACCCATCCGGTAGGTACGAATTCCCTTTCCAATAGCGGAAGTACAACATGTCCACCACCAAAAACAAGCGAACCTGATCGATAAAAACTATCAAACATAGCCACCCAATGAGATGTCGTGATCTCTCTTAGAATTGGAAGGAGTAATAACAAACCAAAAAACAATGACAAGCAAATAAATCCAAACTTATTCGTTAATATTTTTACCTGAGTATTTGATTCTTTTACATCATTGCTATAAGTTTTATATATAACATAACCAACCATTGCTGCAATCAGAATAACAACGACTTGTGAGTAGACCGTTTGCCATAAAAGCGTGATGACCAAAGCAACTAATGCAATTGTCTTTCGTTGCAGATCCGGTGTTAACTTTGAAGCCATTCCAATTATTGCATGCGCTACAATCGCAACCGCAACTAATTTTAATCCGTGTATCCATCCGAGTTCACCTACATTAAAACTTTGCATCAACAAAGCAAAAATGACTAACGCAATCACCGATGGTAACGTGAATCCGATGAAAGATACTATCCCGCCTAAGGTACCTGCGCGCATTACACCTATTCCAATCCCCACCTGACTACTAGCTGGACCTGGTAAAAACTGCGCTAACGCAACAAGATCGGCGTAACTTTTTTCATCCATCCACTTCCTTCTTCTCACATACTCTTCATGAAAATAACCGAGGTGTGCTATTGGCCCACCAAAAGAGGTTAGTCCTAAACGAGTGGAAATGAATAGTATTTCCAACAACGCTTTGAATGAGGATTTTTCACTCTGCTTATAACCCATATATGATATACTCCTTTTCGTTAGTCTTTGATTTCTTTAAAGAGTTCATATGCTTTTTCTCTTGCCTCTTGTAAAATTACTACTCCCTTATCTGTTGCTGTGTAATATTTTCTAATCTTTCCTTCGACGTTCCGATCCTCTTTTAAAAGTAGTCCGTCTTTTTCCATCGAATGTAGAATAGGATAAAGTGTTCCCGCACTTATACTATATCCATGCTCTCTTAATTCTTCTAACATCCATAACCCAAAAACCGGGTGTTCATTCGCATGGTGTAATATATGAATGTGTATAAACCCCAGAAACAGCTTTCGTAATACTCTATCCTCCAAAATGATACCTCCAATAGTGTGTGAGTTTCGATATCGAAATTCGTTATCGAAACTCAATAATGATAGTAACATATATACTTCTTACAAAAAAGTTAGTTTACAAAAACTTAACAAAAGAATCGTATATAAGTTATAAGCGTAAAATAAATATGAATTAGTTTAAATTATAATATATATAAATCTAAATTGTAATGAAAGCTTATCTCGTTTTCCGCTCCGAAAAAGACCAGGTAGAATTTTATAAAGAGTTTACCGCACATGTTACGGCAAATGTTTGCTGGGACGGGTCGGGGCTCGGGATAATGGCTGTTCCGTGATGGGCTATTTACTACTTTTTCCGATATTCAGGCTTCGTTTTGGTTTTTAAAAATGTTCTCTATTAACTATGTGAAATTATTAATTCGCATCAACTTAGCTCCTTATAATAATAGTTATCTCGAATAACTGTACTGTCATTGCATAATAACAGAAATATCTGCGCTTCAATTGTAGAACACCAAAATGATTTTTTAAATTTCAGAATTTATATTGACAGTATTTGTGAAATGATTCACAATATAAATATGGAAGATATTTCATATTCTAAACGATAAGGGTGTGATGTGGATGAAAACAAATCAACAAGCAGTGAATCGTGTGGTACTCATAGGTGGTGGATCGGTTGGTATTAGTTATGCATTTGCATTGATGAATCAAGGCGTGACGGAAGAATTAGCAATTATTGATTTAGATGCAGATAAAGCATTAGGTGATGTAATGGATTTAAATCACGGAAAAGCCTTTGCCCCATCATTAACCAATGTATGGTTAGGAGAGTACGAAGATTGTAGGGAAGCCGATATCGTTTGTATCTGCGCTGGAGCGAACCAAAAGCCTAGGGAAACTCGCCTAGACCTTGTAGAAAAAAACATGAACATCTTTAAAGAAATTGTTGCTGATGTGATGAATAGCGGATTCAATGGTATTTTTCTAATTGCTACAAATCCCGTCGATGTCTTAACCCAGGCAGTCATAACATTTAGTGGGCTACCTCCTCATCGTGTGATTGGAAGTGGGACTACACTTGACACAGCAAGGCTGCGCTATGAATTAGGAGAATACTTCCATCTATCACCAAAAAATATTCATGCTTACATTATCGGTGAGCACGGAGATACGGAACTCCCATTGTGGAGCACAGCGACTATAGGAACGGTACCGCTTCTTACGTATCTTAAACGAAGTGAATCATATAAAAAAGAAGACTTAGATGACATCTTTATTAATGTTCGAGATGCTGCATACCGCATCATTCAGAAAAAAGGAGCTACCTTTTATGGCATTGCGATGAGTCTCGTCCGTGTAACGGAAGCAATCTTAAAAGATGAACATAGCATTTTAACCACTAGCACTTTTCTTCAAGGCGAGTATCATGTAAACAATGTATGTATTGGGGTTCCAACGATTATTAACAGAAACGGTGTTTGTGAAATAATAGAAGTTCCAATGAATGAAGAAGAACAGAAGAAATTTAACCATAGCGTTCAGACACTTCAGGGAATTTACGAACCAGCAATGCAAGCCATACATGTTTAAAAATAGTACGGATGTAATCATAAGGTATTGGATAGGCCTTTTTTGTGATAGATGTTTAATTTTCTGGTATACATGGGAAAATAACCTATACGTACAAATTCAAGAAAGGATGCAATCCATATGCCACAAAATCCAAGAACGAAATATACAAATGAAGACTTTCCAAAACAATTTCAAGAACAACCAGGTATTCAAAGAGAAATGACACCTATTCCTGATTGCGGGGAAAAAACTTATAAAGGATCGGGACAACTAAAGGGGAGAAAAGCATTAATTACAGGCGGTGACTCTGGTATTGGAAGAGCTGCCGCTATCGCTTATGCTCGGGAAGGAGCAGATGTTGCGATTAACTACCTCCCTGTAGAAGAACCAGACGCATTAGAAGTAAAAGAGCTGATTGAAGATGCTGGTCAAAAAGCAGTATTACTTCCTGGTGACTTACGAGATGAAGATTTCGCCCGCTCGTTAATACACAGTGCTATTAAAGAATTAGACGGATTGGACACGTTAGTGATGGTTGCCGGAGAACAGCAAGCTGTAGAGGATATCACGGAACTTTCAACAGAACAATTAGTATCCACATTCCAAACGAATGTATTCTCCATGTATTGGATGGTTCAAGAAGCGATTCCGCACCTGCCAGCAGGAAGCTCAATTATCACCACTTCTTCGGTGGAAGGCTATGATCCCTCACCAATTCTAATGGATTATGCGCCAACGAAGAGTGCCATTATTGGATTCACCAAAGGTTTAGCCAAACAATTAAGTTCCAAAGGAATCCGTGTTAATTCCGTCGCGCCCGGCCCTTACTGGTCTGCTCTGCAAATATCCGGTGGTCAGCTGCAAGAGAATATTCCGAAGTTCGGTAAAGAAACCCCGGCGACACCTTTAGGTCGTGCAGGACAACCAGCGGAGCTAGGTGGACTATATGTGTTCATTGCTTCAGAACATGCAAGCTATGCTACTGGACATGTATTTAGTGCAACTGGAGGAATGCGTGCGAACTAAATATTTGTTGACTAATATCCCATCAAACGGATGAAGTACATCACTTTTTACAGTGGTGTACTTTTTTATGGTATTCCGGATGATGGATGACCATGTAGAGCTGTTATTTATAATGCTAACGGATAACGAGATATCACTTTTAATAATGTTTTAAAGAAGAACGCCTTTGTAATACAGTTGTATCCTATCATTCATTGGTATCTGGTTGATATAGGTCAAAGGCATTACCATATAAATCTTCGAAACCTACGCCCTTTCCACCAGGAACTGGTTTTGGTTCACCATGAAATATCACACCACGTGCTTTCAGTTCACAATAATCCTTCTCTATATCATCACTTAAAAACATAATCAAGACTTGGTTGGCGGCTTGTTTACCAATCATCTCTTCTTGCTCTGGTGTCTCGGCTTTGACTAATTCTAGCCTTGTTTCATTTGTAAAATCTGGTGAAACGGTCACGTACTTCCATCCAGGTGAAAATTCTAATTCTTCTCGAACAATGAATCCTAATTTTTTAGTATAAAAGTGCTTTGCTTCTTCAATGTTGTTCACTAAGATAGAAACTTGGGCTGCTTGGGTAATCATGTATTCATTCTCCTTTCTCGATAATAATAGACTATATTTTACTACAAAAAAGATGAATTAATTTCTTTTAGATTGCTACTACCTGGTCTGTGGTATCCTTTTTCGCCTCGTTTTCTATTATAATGGTAATAATATTTGAAAGAACATTTTATATTTTCACTATTGACCTTGGAGTTTAATCCAATGTTATGTTGATATAGGGGGCTGTGAGCGTGCAAATTAAAGACTTTGCTACAAAATATCAAATTCAAGCTGATACAATTCGTTATTACGAAAAAGAAAACATCTTAACACCAAAAAGACGAGAGAATGGTTACAGAGAATATAATGAAGAATGCGAGAAACAGCTACAGTTTATTATTGTATTAAAGCAATTAGGTTTTACCATAAAAGAGATTCAACAATTACTCCAGTTAAGAGACCAACCTATATCAACGGAATGTAATGTTTCCACCGTATCGTTATTAGGCGAAAAAATAATTAGTCTTGAAGAAAACATTCAGTTTTATCAAAAAGCATTGCAAGTAGTGCATAAAATCAAAGATCTAATTGACGAAGATAAATATGTAAGAAATCAAGGTGTCATCGAGGAATTAATGCTAGGATTTTTCACAGACACTCAAGCAAGGAGAATAAGATGACGAATAAACAGATTGTTCATATTGAGTATGGAATTGCTTTTGTATTTTCATTTTATATGTATAGCCAGCTCGATTTTCCGATTTGGATGTTTTTTGTATTTTTACTCATTCCTGATATTTCTATGATTGGATATACAGTGAACAATAAGATAGGTGCAATGATTTATAACATCGGACATAGCCTGATACTGCCGTTACTACTTATCTTTTGTTCCATCTTCTTTGCGATAGATTTATTACTTTCATTATCTATCATTTGGGTTGCACATATCTTTATGGATCGTTGTTTTGGCTACGGGTTGAAGTACCCAGATGAATTTAAGCATACACATATTCAAGAGATTTAAATTCTGCATAAAAAAGATAGATGAGCCATTTTTCTGCTACATCTATCTTTTTTATGTTAACCAACCACTTCTGATTCCAAATAAGCTGCAATCACTTTTGTTCCATTGGCTAAATCCTTTGTTTCTGTAAATTCATCTGGATGGTGGCTTATTCCTTTATAAGAAGGGATAAAAATTAATCCGCTCGGCCATTTCAATGCCATATTCATCACATCATGACCGGCACCGCTATCCATTGAAATTGTTTTAAACCCTAATGACTTACTTACTGCAGATAGCTTGTCTTGCATGTCTTTATCTAATTGGACAGATGCATCCTTCACAAGCGTTGTAATCGTTATTGCTACGTCTCTCTTTCTCTCTACGTCTTTACAAAACTCGTTTATGGAGTCAAAAAGCTCTTGTTTCAACTCATTGTCCGTACTGCGAATATCAATTCCTAACTCGACTTCTCCAGGAATCATATTCATCGCATTGGGCTTCACATTCGCCACACTGATTGTCGCTACAATATTTGCTCCTCCTCGTTCATTCATTTTAGAAGCTTCTTCTTCGACAAAAGTGATAAGTGGAGCAATCGCGACAAGCGCATCCTGACGATTATTCATCGGGGTTGTCCCTGTATGATTTGCCATTCCCTCTGAGCGTACTATTAGACGAATTGGGCGAGCAATACCGTGAACGATACCGATGTCTAGTCCCTGATCTTCGAGTATTTTACCTTGTTCAATATGTAATTCGAGGAACTGCTCCAAATCTGTCTCCGTGCGCTCTGCTTGTTGCACCGTCTCCCAGTTCAGGCCCGACTGTTCCATTGCTTGTTTGATAGTCTTGCCGTCCTGATCAGAAATAGTTTCAATCGCCTGTTTGTTTAACTCTCCCGACACTGCTTTACTACCTAGAGTAGAAACACTAAAACGTGCCGATTCCTCAGATGCAAAACAGATAATCGCGATATTCTTTTTCGGAGTAATTTGCTTTTCTTGTAATGTCTTCACTGCTGCTAATGCACACAGCACACCAGCGACTCCATCATAACCTCCTCCGTTATATACTGTATCTAAATGGGAACCGAGTCCGATCGTTGGAGCTTGCTCATCCACTTTCCACACTGCCCATTGATTCCCCGCTTCGTCTCCAGACGTTTGCATACCGAGTTCATTCGCAATTTTTATAAACTGCGCGTGTGCTTGTTTTTCTTCAACGGAATAGCCTAGTCGTGTGAATCCTTCCGATTGATTCATTGATGATGTTACATTTAATGCACATAACTTTTCTTCTAGCCAGTTGATCATGGTGATTCTCTCCCTCTTTAAGGTAGTAAGCTATAGTGTTCTATCCTTCATTATTGGTGACTGGAAACAACGGATATTCCCAATGTGTGGTACATTCCCGCAGGACATAATACCCGGTCTCTTCATTCCGTGTCATATAGCCACATTGTTGACGTATATTAAATACATCACGTGGTTCATTTTCTGGTGCAATAAAATTGCTTAGATCCGGCATAACATCAATCCATCTTTGATCTGCAATTTCATCATATCTGGATACTAAATCATAGACGAGGATACCATTTGAGCCGTCCTCTTTCACTACTCTGATTTCTTTTATTTCACTTTCATTTTTTTCGCCTTTCTCACCTGCAGATTTCATAAATTCATCTAATATATCTTTATTTCTTAATTGATTATTGCTGAATACTACATCATTGTTTCTAGTCTCATAATCTCCGAAGACTTCTTTAACATGTTCACCCTTATTCTGTTTTTTATTTTCCGGTTGGTCCAAGGTATTTATACCCTCACGTTCCTTTAGTTGAACTTGTGCATTCGTGATTGCCGATTGAAGATTAAAAATAATCGCCTCGTTCTCGTCATACCCATCATTACTTGAATCAACTTCAATGTTATCAATGGCTTCTTGTGCTAAATTAATTTCCGCTTGGTCTGTTGAATCTTTTATTTTCATCGGCTTACCGTCTTCTTCTTCAAACAAATCAAACACTTGGTCAGATGCAGTTTTAATGTCTTGCTCATTATTTATATCGCATCCCTGTACAATTAATAGAATACTAATAATCAATAGACTAATAAGTACATTTTTTGAATAATCATCTTTTCTAAACCAATACAACTTACCACTCCTTAAGCTATTCTCACTTAATCAAACAATATTAATCTCACTTGTTCCTCAGCCACTCCATAAAATTCTTTATTGTTTTATAAACATGGAATGAAGTTGCATACTTCTCAAGAAAAGTTCTGACGTATCCGCAATAGTTGAAGACAAATTCATTACAGGATTCAGTATCTCAGATTGAAAAGTATGATTCGTATATAGTTCTATTCTGTAATCAAATCCTAACTGATTAAACAAGTTTTGTAATTCCTCTAAATGAAATTCTAAAGGCTCTAAAATAGATCGATTTATTTTCGGGGTGGCAAAAACAATATTTCCCGATTTCATATCGTAAAAACCGTGAAGAATCATCGCAGAACGAACAATTTTCTTTACAATTTTTTCAACTGTTGACACTTTTCCTCCATAATTCAGACCTCCTTCATGAAACGCAACATCGACGGCAAAACTCTCTTGGACATTTCTCCCTTGTATACATAATCCTAAGGCATCTATCTCTCCTTGTTGAATTAGTTGCTTCATAGAAGAAGTTTTCTTAAAAATATGGAAACCATGCTTTTCCACATAAAATTGACCAATTTCTGTCATCATTGTCTCTAAAGATTGTTTATTGTATAAATGCCAGTGATTCATAGAAGGCTTCCAATTTAATTGAACTGACTGACATTTCTTTACATGCCTCAACCAAGATAACATCAAAGACTCTCCAACTTCTATCTTCAATCTAACAACTCCTCTCTTAATCTATTATTCTTTATTTATAAATCGCTAAATCATGTAAGCAAACCCATCACAAAATCGATACCAAAGGGAATCGAATCCCTTGTTATAAGTATAGAGAAAAACTAAAAATACATCTGGTAAAAATTTAAAATAAATGATTGCACCAATCAAAACCCCTATGTCGTCCATATAATCGAGATAAGGAAAAATTCTGGAGATACAAACGTTTGATTACTATAATTCTCTGCAGTTGTTCCAGAAGCAAAAAACGCAACAATTATGGGCTATCAATCCACTTAAATTGTATTGACGATGGAAATGAATCAAGGTCATCAATTATCCCAATAATTTGTTTCTATATCAATTAGCCAATGATTACGAAGTGTTAAGGATCTTTCATATCCAGCAAGTATTCCTGCACCGACAATGGCAAAATTCACAGCAGCTGGTAGCGTGATTGGCGAATGAAATTCCCCGATATTTTCGATAAGCCATGGAATCTGGAAAATCATTTCTAGTAACTGCGGAAGACTAATTAATAATGAAAGGATCAAGATAAACACCGCAAGTTTTCCAATAAATGAACTTACGCGTGGGAATCGTCTATCTAACCATAGCCGCAGACCTCGCAAAGAACGTTTATCTGGATATAGCGGATATACATTTCCTTCGTCTGTAACAACATGCATCCGATTGATCCCATACGATCCAGTCCCCACTTCAATTACTCCACCAGGTACGGGAAATGCTGCAGGGAGTTTAGACGACCCGGCGTGCCTTCCATTCCGATATAATTCAGCCTTATGTTCTTCGACCCAAAATTTAAAATCCACGGCATATGTAATTGTATGATTATTTTCATCCACCAGCTCTGTATAGAATAGAGAGCGTGTAAATATATCCCATAACCGATAAGATTTTAATGGATGACCGTCTCCTCCTTTCACTTTTTTTGTTTTCCTAAGTGTTTTATAACGTTTAAGCGATCGAAACATGAAGCATAGACCCTCCTTGATTCTATTAAAGCATGATGAAGATGACTTTTTTTACTATACGTATTATTCTTAAAAAAGTTTCATAGCAGTTAGATGTCTACTACGAACATTAAAGTTAGCATGAAAACATTGCATAAACTTGCCTTTTTTATCCAAAATAACAATGTGTTTAGAAAAGGAGATGAAGATATGAAAAAGCGTATAACATTTCTGCTGTTCGCTGGGCTTTTGTTTGTTCTTTCATTCAATTCCGAGAAGCTAACTTTTGCGAATGTTGGGTCTTCTTTAGATGTGACGCAACACGATGTTACTGAAGAAGATTTCCCTGAGCTTAGAGGTGGACCGGAAGATGACGAACGTCAACGCCAGCAGCCTGTTGATTTAAATATTTTACAGCAACAGTATCCAGGCATTTTTTTCACAAGTGGTCCAGAAGATCAACAGCGCGTTGCATTAACATTCGATGATGGTCCAGACCCGCGTTTTACAAGCGATGTGTTAGAAGTTTTAAACCAGTATAACGTACCAGCGACATTTTTCTTACTCGGTTCTAGAGCTGCAGCATACCCTGAATTAGTTACTCAGATTCAAAATGAGGGCCATGTGATTGGGAATCACACGTACTTCCACCCTAACCTTGTCGACGAATCTGATATTGCAACGCTTGAACGAGAAGTCTCACGAACAGAGGACGCGATCAATGAAATTACTGGTTACCGAACAAGTCTATTCCGACCTCCTTATGGATTCTTATATGATGAACTTGTAGAGAAGCTGGACGAGATGCAATACTCCGTCATTGGTTGGTCAGTGGATTCGCTGGATTGGGAAGAAGAACCGCCAGAAGTGATCGCTTCTAATGTATTAGACATTATGCATCCGGGAGCAATCATTCTCATGCACGACGGTGCAGATTGGGATGGAGATCGCACGAATACCATTGAATCCCTCCATCAGATCATCCCGGCGCTTCAACAACAAGGATATGAATTTGTCACCGTCCCAGAATTATTGAATATACCCTACGCAAAATAGAAGGTTTTTTCCTTCTATTTTTTTAATCGAATAAAGGTAAAAAAACAGAAAAAATCTAGCTTTGTGGTATCCTTATCACTAAAAACTGAGAATTCAATGTGTGCCTACATTTAATTAATATAAAACTTGTTATTAGACAAATACCCATTTTCACTTCCATGCATATAATGCTAAAGGATTTAAGAAAAGGAGTGTTTAAATAATGACAGAAAAATGGAATGTTAGTGACCCGTTTGTGTATCAAGCCTTAAGAGAATTTGAGAATAAATCGATTGCCGTCCAAACCACACACGGCTCTGTCAGAGGAGTATTAAGAGAGGTTATGCCGGATCATATCGTCATCCGTATGGGCGGTTCCCCATTTTATGTGCGTACTGCTCAAATAATTTGGTTCCACGAGATGAAAGGTGAATAAGCCAAGCTCCATCTAACATAAGATATCAATGGATATTATTTAACGGATGGAGGCACAAAGCACATGATGAAACGTGTGAATAAAATCGCTATTGAACTAACTGCACCGGAACATGGCGATATGAATGCTGCTGCGGCTGTACAGGAATTAATGGGTGGTAAATTCGGTGAAATGTCCACACTAAATAATTACATGTTCCAATCTTTTAATTTTCGTAGTAAAAAAAAGTTTAAACCGTTTTACGATTTAATTGCGAGTATTACAGCTGAAGAATTTGGTCATGTTGAATTAGTGGCAAATGCTATTAACCTACTATCTATTGGCAATACCATTCCTGGTGATCCCGATACTGCTCCTTTGCAAAATGGAAAAGATGCTCGCTATTCCACGCATTTCACAACTACGGCTCAAACAGCTTATCCAGGAGACGGGATGGGAAGACCATGGAATGGATCTTACGTTAATAACAGTGGAACGCTCGTCGAAGATCTACTCGCTAATTATTTATTGGAAATTGGAGCGAGAAACCACAAGATGCGTGTGTATCAAATGACGACGCATCCAACTGCATTAGAAATGATTGGCTACTTACTTGTTAGAGGCGGAACGCACATTATTGCGTATGCGAAAGCGATTGAAGTAGCTACGGGGGTTGAGGTCGGTAAGATGCTCCCAGTACCAAGCTTGGATAATAATCAGTTTGATTACGCTAGAAAGTACATGGATCAGGGTCTGTTTAATGTCTTGTATACATGGGGAGAACCTGAGTATCGGGATATTAATCAAATTTGGAAAGGGGAAAACCCTGAAACCGGTGAAAGGTTGAGAGTAATTGATGGAATGCCTGAGGGCGCAGATGTTCCGGATTTCCCAGAGCTTCCAGAGCAATTTGCACCAGGCATTGATCGTGATGACTACTATCGTATTTTAAAACGTTTAAAAAGCAATATGTAAAAAATGGAACATATTAAGATTAAACTCATTGCATGAGTCTTTTCACTAATCTTAATATGTTTTTTTATGCTTTTTTATGCTTTTTTATGCTTTTTTATAGATCTAGGCAACTTCCCCCGTTCAGCTACACAATACATCAGCACCTTGATAACAGTCTCACAAGTTAGGTACTACACCTAATATGACAAATTATTGCCCTGAATAATATTCCATACATAGTTTTAGAAAAATAGAGGAAATATATAGTCAAACTGTATTTATACTAGGAGGAATTTCGATGTCAGGACAAGATCAACATCATGAAATTGAAAGATGTACAAATCAAGTAAAACAAGCTTATCAAATGATTGTACAGGCAAAAACAAACGGAAATATGGAACAGTTAGAACAAGCTGAGCAGCAATTACTTCAAGCAGAAGAGTATTTAAAGGCTACACAGGCTCACTTTGGAAGTGAAGCTATAGAAAACCCACAATTCCAGCAAACCGAAGAACAATTGCATGATGCTCGTCAAGAAATAGATCTCTTTAGAAATAATCATAGATGAGGTTGAAGCTGATAATATTTTTTGAGGGCGGTTTTCTCCTCTTTCCTTTTTGGCCAAAGATTCTAGTCTTCAAATTGCGATACTGCTACCCACATTTAAGGATAAGATAATAAAGATACCCTAAAAAATTTGCTACAGGCATTTTTCAGGGTAGAATTTTTTATTATATAGATCTCTTGTCACGTTAACTTTTCTAATCAAATTCTCATTTCCCTATAATTCCCATCTCATTTATAAACGTTATGATTAGAGGGACAGCCTAATGAGGAGGAATTACTTATGAACAAAAAAATTTTAATTGGAGCAGTAGCGGGAACTGTTATTTTTGGAGGAGCCGCAATCGTAGGGGCATCGGATGAAAATAAGAATGTGGAAATTTCTGCGCAACAAGCCCTCCAAACAGCCTTAGAGAAAACAGAAGGGTTTGTGCAAGAAGTAGATCTATCCTATGAAGATGATGAAAATTACTATGAAATTGAAATCGAAAGTAATGGTAAAGACTATGGATTTCATATTGATGCAGTTACTGGAGAAGTTTTAGAGCAAGGGAAGCCTGATGATGTACAAAATGACAACCAAATAGAAGATGATCAGAATAATTCTAATAACAACCAATATCCAAATGAACCAGCGAATCTTATTTCTTTTGAAGAGTACAACGCAATTACCGGCCAGGTGAACACAGACGATCTGACTTTCCATCTGGAAACGGACAATCAAGGGAACCGTATCATGTTCCTCGTTGATGAAGATGGTAAAAAGCATTATAAAACCATTTTCATCAAACATACAAACCACTTGAAAATCATTGACTTGAATGGTGGAGGACAGATTTACGACGACCGGGTTTAATGAATCGGTTGGGGAGATTCTTCTAAATATACGCAAAGGACCTAACATATTGACTGACCATATGCTAGGTCCTCTGTTAGATTTTGGTCATAATTTAGTTGCTACAGTTCAATTATATAGGTTCATCCTGTGTTGAGATTTGATTCATCTTCCACATTATTTATGTAATAACCTCTATTCTTTAATCCAATTAAACTCTCTAAATATAAACCCTTGTTTTTTAGCATAGTCATTAATCATTTTAATTAGCTTTTTCTTAGATATAGAGAATGAATGATGAATTTCTCTTTTGTTATCTATTTCATATTCTTCAAAGACAATAAAGTTTAATATGTCTATTTTCTTTACTACAAATTGATTCCCTTCATACTCTCCACATCTAATGTTGTATGAATAAATAAAACGAATGATGTCATCATAGTATTCTTGATCAGAAACCTCTACTTCTAGAAAAGAATGGATTATTTCTTCCATGTGTGATCACTCCTTGACAGCTATTTCATACATATCACGTTGGAACGTATTCCATTGGCTTTGTGTACTAATTAGCAGGTGAGTTAATAAGTTTTATTAAACAACGAATAATTTATAAGTATTAAGAATAAAAATTCTCGGGTTCTGAGAAATACTTGTCTACTACATCAGCTGCATCGTCGTGATACATGTTGGGGCATCTTCAAATGTCGAAATTGTCGATTTGGCTTGTTTATCTTCATATGTAATCGTTGCTTTGAATTCTTGATCTCGTGGTAACCATAAATCCACAAATCCATTATCAAAGGATTCAACCGTATCATCAAAAACCAGATTGCCTTCCATATCTTCAATATAAATATCAAATGGCTTGTTTACTAATTCACCTTGGCAACCTGTCAAACTATGAAATGTACATGGATGCGTCTCATTAATATATGGAGCAATGGAAACAAAGAACTCGTCCTCTGGCAATTCATAATTCTCCTGTGTGTCATCATTCTCGACCATAAGTTGCGTAGCATTAACAGAAGCAGATGTGGCAGTTAATTGATGCGTGCTGTAATCTTGTATCATCGATTTAATGTCTTCTGTAGATGATTCCGTATTATTGGTACAGCCGACTAAAACAAACAAAAAAGCAATGGAAATAAATAATACTAATTTAATTTTCATCGATAGCCCTCCTTGTTATATCTAGTATTAATATAACATTTATATTGAGGGGATATTTTGATGAATTATTACAATTTATGAAAATAACGTACACCTTGTATGGAGAATGATGGTGACGGGGATATGTCTAAAAATCAACCGACATGAAGTAGAGTAAAAATTTAAATGGTTTCCCAAATTAGGAATAGATGTTGCTATAATCTTAACTTTACTTATCCCTAACAGTAATAATCATCATTCGCTATCACTGCCAACTCTATAATAACGATTAAAGCCTAATTCATAATTGTTTAGTGAAACAATAACAAACTAGGCTTGATATAATTCATCACCGAATATTTAGAAACAAAAGATCTGGAAGAGAAAATTAATTATATTTCACTGCTAATTTTGTTGATCTTGTTGTTCAGTTGGTTCTTCTGTTGGATCTGGTTCCTGTTCATCTTGCCCGTTTGCACATCCAAACAATAGACTGGTTGAAAAAATCGCTGCGAAAACAGTTGCGTAGAATCTTTTCTTGTTCATTTTATTCACCTCACTTATATATTTAATTACACTTTATTTCTCCCCAAGATCATTCTACTTATTCATTTTTATATTAATGGGTTACATATGTTTCTTTTTTAGAGCTGCTCTATTCACTACTTTTTCACATTCTCAAGCTGTTTTTGGTTAAAAGAAATAACCACCCCCAGCCTGATGGCTAATAAAGGTGGTTATTTCGATTTCTCATTTAATTTATCGAATCTCTTATTGCACTTTAACTAACTGCTAATTATATTCTTCAACTATTCTACTCCCACTCCTGTATAAAGTTTTCTGCTTGATGCAGTAGCGTGTGATAAGCAAAATCAGAGATCGCATCGTCATCATAGTGGTGTTCGAGTAAGTCCACGAATCCATTCATGTGCTTAAGAATTTTTTCTGCATCTTCTTGTTTCTCAAACTGCCTGACAGCCTTCAAGTGAACCTCTAATGAGTGGGCAGTGTCCTCATTTGCGAATTCTTCTTCTGTTTCAAAGTGCTCTACTAGCATCTCTATACTTGATACATTATTTTCTAAGTCAGGCAGTAATATAATCCGCTGATCGGTGGCTTCTTTTATCTTATCTCGGCTATATAATAATGGAATTGCTTCGTCATTAGCCCACTTATCAAATAAGTCGTCATAGTGCTTACTGTTAGGATCGCCTGATTGTCCAGGGCTGTTCATCGCAATCGAATTATCCCATTCTCCAACGTCGACAACCACCCTGAATGTAGCACCATGTACTTGCTGGAAATTCGAATTATATCTTGATGCGCCGACCGTATCTCCACTTCCACCACGTGGCAGAGGACCAATATTCATATCGGCAGCTTGTTCCTCACCAACTAATTCGGCTAAAGGATGATCTAAATATGCATGCTTTAACTCTCCCCATTGCCACTCATTCATGTTCGGCCCTAGTAACTCCTCTACTTGATCAATCGCACTATCTAATGAAGAAAGCAAAATTTCATCACGTATTTCTACGGGATTATCGCCGAAACGTTCATCTGGATTTTCTAATAAGTCCAAGATGACAAGCGGATCACCAGAACCAATATATTCCGCAGCTTCTTCCGACATAATCTCTGCCAATACCGCGTCACCTAAATGATATTGGTACCATACTTCAAACAAGGTGCCTGCTGTCGTTTCTACAGACAATTCACCATCCCACGACCGCAACAATTCCAATGCTTCATTTACCTTTTCATCCGATGAATCCAGTTCGATATCATTAAGTAAATGGACGACACGTTTTGCTGGAATGGATGTATAGTCAGTTTGTAATTGAAGCGAGTCTTCAATTCCCATTTTTTCATTGTTTTCCATGACTTCTTCTATCCGCTGAAAGCGAAATGGAGCTGTCCACTCGAATCCCAGTTTATATTTTTCATAATCGTAATCATTCGGTAAATTCATCTCATTGGCTGTTCCTATCCAACCTCTGTCGGGATTAATCTCATGGGGTAAGTTCTCTTGATCGAGAAAACCATCCCATTCATACGTCCCGTCACCCGGTACTGGTAAAAGACCATCCCAATTGTCTCGAACTGGGGTTAGACCGCCTGGTTTCCATCCGATGTTTCCTTCTACATCCGCATAGACCTGATTCTCGGATGGCGATCCCCATCGATTCATTGCTTCATAAAATTCGTCCCAGCTCTTGGCTCCCATATACGATAAGCTTCCCAAATATGGAGCCATTCCTGGTTCTAACCACCCTGCTCTCACTGCATATGCACGGTTATTCTCCTCGTCCTTATAAATAACCGGACCGTGGCGTGTAAACTCTAAATCGGCTACTTGATGTTCTCCATCTTTTACCGCAATATCTTCGGAAACCGAAGTCATCGATTCCCACCCATCTTCATAGCGATACTCCGATGGGTTATCTGGATTGGTTTCATATACATAGTGGTCTTCCTGATCAATGGAAAAAATCGTTAGTCCCCACGCGCTCGTCCCATTATGCCCAATCGATATCCCTGGCAAGACTGGCTCTCCGCCTCCAATCACATCTAATCCCGGCGCAGATAAATGGGTAATATAACGCAATGATGGCACATCAACAGCTCGATGCGGATCATCAGCCATAATTGGACGCCCTGTTTCCGACTTTTCCGGGCTAATTACCCAGTTGTTACTTCCAAGTGAAGATTCAAGTTCAATCTGTTCATTTAAGTTTCCAGTTTCCGCCGTCAGTTGTGTCTCCACATTCTCCAGCCCTTCAGCTCCATTTCCAACGTTATCAAAATTCACTCCACTCGTTGCTAATTGATACGTATCCAATACGTCTTCGGAAATATCCTCAAGATCCAACCCCACTGGTATTTCTGTCTCCCAATCAGGTTGGAGTTTTTTTCGAACGCTTTCAACATCTTGCCCATGATCACGTAAAGTAATCGCCCGCGCTACTTCATTAGTAATATTTCTCGTTAATCCATGACTACGAATACGAACGACATCTTCCGGTTCCCATTTCGATGGTTCGTAATCGAGAATATCAAACTCATCCGGCAGCAACTCAGGATTCGCTTCCGTCATTTCAACATATGCGTTAATCCCTTCAGTAAAAGCAGTTACAATTTCCTCGGTTTCTGGTCCATATGCTTCCCATTCTTCCTCCATATCTCCTCGATAAAGGAATAATCGCTTCGCCTTATCCTGTTCGACATACTCTGGACCAAGTACCTCCGATAGTTCCCCTAATCCATTTTTTCGCCATAAATCGATTTGCCATAAACGGTCACGTGCCACATTGAATCCTTGAGCAAAGTAAACATCTGTTTGAGAAGACGCATAAATATGCGGGATTCCCCAGTTGTCGACGAGTATTTCTGCCGGTTTTTCCAGTCCCTCCAGTTCATGGATGGTCGTCATAACACTTGAAGTGGCATTACTCGTCGTGCTAGTAAAACTAGATAAAAAAGGTGTCATTAAAAGCATACAAATAAGCGCAAATACAAATATTTTCTTCATGGACTCACTCCTCATAAAATATGATCCCTACGCATCCCCTGTTCTGTATTTTCTTTTTCACCTTTCTTGTGTCTATCTTTTTTCAGCACGTTTTATTAATCTTTTGAACTCCTTTCTCGATAAAATCAAAATTTCATCGGTGTACAATTCCACACCTATTCAAACGTACATAACCGGAAAAATTGGCTTTAAATTGCTAGTATTCCCAACAAATTTCCAGTATTTTCAATTTGATTATAGCAACCGTTATATACAGCGTCAATAAATTTAAAAAATTCAATCTATTATACCTATTACGTCCAGTACAATAGGTCTACTAGGGAGGTCTGTTAGTAGACACTGTAGTAAATGGATTAATTTTATTGTAAGTAAAAGATATAGTTGAGAACGTTGGTATAATTTAGAATAAACAAGATGTAATACTTACTATTTAGGGATACCGGCTTAATATGGAGGAATTCAAAAACAGCCCTATTTACTAGAGCTGTTCTTTCTAAGGTAGAAAATTTATTTTTTAAATTTATAATGCAATTCAATAAATTGATTAAATCTATTCGTTCCTTTCAGAGAAAGACCTATTTCCCCGGCTCCAACATCAATTCTTTCCCTTCTACACCATCTATCCGGGTCTCGTGATAATTTCCTTCGACCCAGTCGCTCATTTGGTCATGGTACCAGTCGCTGCGAAAATGACCGTCCTGGCCTGGGCCTACAATATGGTAGCCAGACTGCATGTCGCTTGTATCAATCACAAACCTCCAGGAAGCGCCGTGGTCGACCTCGCCGGTTTCGGTATCATAGCTTGTCGCCATTGGTGTTACACCACTCCCACCAACGGGGATCGCATCTTCATTATTGAAGAAAAATGCCACCAAAGGACTCACGCCCGATAAAGGATGGTGGAATTGCACTTGGTGGTAATCGCCCCATTCCCAAGCAGCTATATCTTCTCCATACGTTTCTGTTAGTTTTTCCATCGTGTTCTCTAGCGCATCGTGCAATACTACTTCGATACCGCCTTTTTCTTCTATCCACTGTGACTTTTCACCGCTTGCTGCTTTTCGTAATACGTTTTCGGTGGATTGGGATTGTGTAGAAAATAATGTTCGCATCACTTGTGGTATTTCCTGTTGATAAATGGTACTTTGAATTGCTTGCATCCAATGTTCAAAGATAAGTGGCTGCGGTGCCTCCTTATCTGCTACAAAATCCCATCCCGATAAGGATTCCAATGCTTCTTGTTCCTGCTTGGTAAGATCGGTATCTGCCAACACTTCTTGGAAAATCGGTACAAATTCTCGTGCTCGTAAGTCAGTTTGATCCATTTGTAAATCTTGCATATCTTCTGCTGTAAAATTATCACCCGCTTCTAACACTTCTGCAATCCGTTCATAGCGATACGGCTGTGCCCACACATTACTGATATGGTACGGATAGCTGTCTGGTGCAATCTGATTATTAGCAGTTGCGATAAAACCCTTCTCCGGATTAACGATAATTGGCAGTTCATCATAAGGAATATAGCCTTGCCACTCATTGTCTGCTTCCCAGCCATTCAGTGGCAATAACGCATCGTGGCCATCTTCATAAATTGGAATTTTTCCATTTGCTTTATAAGCAATCGTTCCATCATTCGAGGCAAATACAAAGTTCTGAGCTGGTACGAGGAACTTTTCTAACCCTTGTTCAAATTCCTCCCAGTTCGTCGCTCTGTTCATCTCCATAATCGCTTCGAGCTCTGTAGTGGCATCGAGTGCCGTCCATCTTAAAGAAAGTACCGTATCCTTCCCAGTCTCGGAGGCAAATTCGGATACAATTGGCCCATGTCTCGTCTCGACTACTTCATAGTCGACCGTGTCTCCATCTTTCACTTTAATCGGTTCTTCGATAATCGTTGCTTCTTCCCATTCGTCCTCAAAAAGAAATTCATCTGGATTGTCTGGATTACGCTGCTCGATGTATAACTGCTGCACATCTGGACCGGTATTGGTTACGCCCCAAGCAATCTGATCATTATGCCCGAGGATAATTCCTGGAACACCCGCAAAAATAACCCCGCTCACATTCAGTCCATCTGTTGATTCCAAATGCATCTGTAGCCATATAGATGGAGTTGCCAACCCGAGATGCGGATCATCTGCCAACAGCGGCAGACCAGACGCCGTCTTATCACCGCTCACCACCCAGTTGTTGCTGCCGTTGAACGGATGCGGGATCACTGCATGCTCAAAACTCGCTGCGATATCGATTTCATCCTCTTGAATAATCGTTGGCTTGTTTTCCGGATAGGCCGGGAACAACTCATATGCCTTTTCTTCTTCATAGTTGTCCAACAGGTAATAGTTGAACGCTTGTTGCTGCCAATGCCCACCAAGGTCAAATGCCATATATTTTCCTATTGTCAATGAGTCCACCGGTGTCCATTCTTTCGGTTCAAATCCCATCAGTGTAAATTCCACCGGCAAGGTATTGTTCGCTTTGGCTTCTTCTATGTAGGTATTCACCCCGGAGGCAAACCACTCCAGCACTTCCACAGAATCACTCGAGTACACCTCATACGATTCTTCTGCCGCCCGTCGCAGCCCGAGTGTACGAAAATACTTATCTTGATTCAGCGCATCTTCTCCGACTACTTCACTTAATGTACCAGACGCTTGTCTTCGCGACATTTCCATTTGAAACATACGCCGGTCTGCCTGAATGTAGCCCTGTGCAATATACATATCTCTGGCAGTTTCCGCTTTAATATGCGGAACACCATCTTGATCGGTAATCACGGTTACTTCGTTTTCCAGCAATGGCAGTTTGATCGTACCTTCTGTCTGTGGTAGTGATTTGTTTATGTATCCGTTTACAAATAAAACTGCAATAAGTACGAATAAAAATACTGAACTTAATCCACCCAATATAATCTTCTTTTTACTGATGCGTCGCTTTTTCTTTGGTTGCGACACTTGCGCTTCCTGTCTTTCCCCCATTAGCAAGACCTCTCTTATTTACATAATTTTTTGAAATATTTCAGTTTAAGAGAATCATAGCACTTTTTAGGGTAGATGGGCAAGGGGGATAGAGGACGAATATCTGTACAATTCTAGGAAATGAATACACAGCGTATAACCTGTAAGTCATTCAGTGAGAACAAATTGAATCACCACGAATTGGCCAATAGGACTGCTCTATTAACTCTATGGAAAATGGATGTCCACTTCTCAGTAATTCCGATAACCTTCACTTCTTATTAACCCTCTCATTTCTGTTTATTACACACTACATCCAAGGCTTCTTTGAATTCATCTGGCTTTTGCGTCCCAATCACCACTGTTTCATATTTAAATTTTAATTCTATACCCTTCTTCCCATACATGTTATAAGCTGTTTCACCTTTCATATTTATCCGGATTCCAATTCCACCAAACTGTTTGATTGGACTGTACGTAATGCTTTTATAATCATATATATCTTTAAAAAGGAATTGCTTATAACGAATATGAAAAGGTGATAATCGAATATATATACCATCATGACGCACTTCAGTAGTCAGCTTTGAAAAACCCAACATAACAACAGGAAAGATTACCCCGAAAATTACCCAAATTACGATCATTGTTCCATCGGAAGCAGGATTATTTCCAAACGGAACACCAAAAATAATTTGTTGAATGAACCCGTACCACATGATGGCAGTGCATAATAAAACAATTGCCCAAACCCAAAATTGCCGCTGACGCTGAACTTCCCGATATACAACTTTATCGTTCATTTTCATAGCATCGCTTCCTTTTCCTATTTTTCTTTTATTTTACACTTTATAATATGAATTCTAAAACCAAATCATTTTTGCATAGTACCAATTTCCTTAGGAAATGCTAAGCGCAACAAATTGGAAACGTAGAGGTGAATAAATAATGCGAGATGATGAATCGTATAAAAAACACATGAAAAATGTGCAAAATGAAACGGAGAATCCAGCAATCTTGGAAGATATTATTGAAAGTGGAATGGAACCATCTCCACAATATGGGGCACAACAGGCACAACCAAAAAACAGTTCGCTAAATCCTTTAAAGAAGTAGTTCGAAACAACACCGACGGAAAGACGTGGCAAGAATTGGATAGTTAGTTGACCAGCTATTTCGAGTGGCACTTGGATTCTTATATTTTTAGAAGTGATTCACATTTTGAACATCTGGAGGGATGTAGTTATGACAAATTTACAAAATAAAGTGGCCATCATTACAGGCGGTGCTTCAGGGATTGGCCTAGCAACCGTAAAGGCATTCTTAAAAAAAGGGGCGAAAGTCGTCATCGCCGATTACAATGAAGAGTCTGGTAAAGGTGTCGAAGAGCAATTTAAAGAAACATATGAAAACGTGTTATTCGTTCGCACTGATGTAGGAGATGAACAATCTGTAGAAAACCTTGTGAAAACAACCGTGGATTCATTTGGCCAATTAGATATCATCTTCAACAATGCTGGAATTGGCATTCAAAAGCCGACACACGAACTAACCGATGAAGATTACAAAAAGGTTATTGCGGTAAACCAAGATGGTGTATTTTATGGCATTAAATATGCACTTCGCGAAATGATAAAGACAAATGGCGGTGTGATTATTAATACTTCCTCTATTTTAGGTACAGTCGGTGAGCCAACATCGATTCCTTACACAGCAAGTAAAGGCGCAGTCAATCAAATTACCAAATCCGTTGCATTGGAATATGCAGATCGCAATATCCGTGTAAATGCCGTCGCGCCCGGATTTATTAAATCAGGCCTAGTCAATAAAGAAAAATTAGGCGACTTCTATGATGGTCTTATAGCCAAGCATCCGATTGGTCGTCTTGGCAATCCTGAAGAGATTGCACATGCAGTTGTCTTTTTGGCAGAAAATGACTTCGTTACCGGTACAACCGTTTACGTAGATGGCGGGTATACGGCGATATAAATAGAACGATTAGATTTAGAATCGTTTCTGATAATAAAAGAATCCGTCATAAAAATTAGCCGTGTGTGAGGGATTCTTTTTTATCTATGTTCGGTATTCCAGTCTTGGTTACCTGTGTCTTTTAAATTAAATTACTAAACTATTTCCATTAACTCTTTGGTCATTTCCTCTACTAACTCTGGTCTACCATGAAACTGAGCTGGCGTATTTTGAAAGAGCTCAATCTGCCATTCATCATCCTTCTTCACCGCAACTAGCGTTTGGTGCGCATTTACCGATGGATCAATCTCTTTTTTGCCAGGAGGGATCATCCCTGCAATAGCGTGTAAAATTGCAGTATCGTTCCCTAGAATCCGTATATTTTTTACTTTAGTAACAAAAGGAGGGGTAGGATGGTTTTCAAAAATTGGTACAAGGTGCGATAATATATCTTTCTTCCCTACTAGCTTACTTCCATCAAATCCAATTTGTACTCCTTGTGCTGTAAAGAGACTAGCCATTCCTTCAGCATCGCGTTTATTCCACGCGTCTATTAGTGTTTGATAAAGATTTTGGACTTCTTGATTGAATGAATCATTCATATTCATACCTCCTCTATCAGGATCCTTGCAATACTATCTTAAATTCGTAACCTATTTATTTCAAAATACCATAAAGTTCCTTGAGTGTTTGAATTTCATAGGTTGGAACGATGTCTGTGTTATTGGCTTTCTTATCCGGGTTTAACCAACATGTATCAAGTCCGGCTAGTTGTCCACCTTTAATATCCGCAGTTAAAGAATCTCCGATAATCAATGCTTGGTTCACATCAAAATTAGGAATTCGCGTAAATACGTAATCAAAATACTCTTTCATTGGCTTTTGAAAGCCCGTGTCCTCTGAAACAAAAATATCTCTAAATAATGGATGCAGTCCCGAAGCGCCCAAGCGTTTATATTGCGTCTTTGAAACACCGTTCGTCACGATATATAACTCATATTGAGGCTGTAAGTCTGTTATCAGTTCAAGGGCTCCATCAACAAGCTGTTTTCCTTCCTCTAAGTAGCTGCGATATTTCTTTTCCAGTAACACCCCATCCACTTCTCGATCATACTCTTTAAACAAAAGTGAAAAACGCGTATTTACAACTTCATCACGAGTTAATTTCCCTTCTTCAAAAGAGCTCCAGAGGCCTTGATTTATTTCTTTATATTGTGTTTTGATTTCAGCGGTTAAAGGTATGTTTTGCTCTTCGAAAAGCAAGCGTAACGCTTCCCTTTCTGCTGCTCCAAAATCCAATAATGTATCATCTACGTCGAATAATAATGTCTTGTACTTTTGCAAAATTACCTCTCCATTTCTTGACTATACGTTATAATAACCATATAAATAATCCCTCATGCACTATAGTGGTATGCGAGTGATTAATTTCCTAGGATTCCTAACCGTCTTGCCAGAATATAGTTTGATGCGACTACTCAATAACCACATGTGTGCTCTTTATTATTTCACATTATAGCACGGATGATATGTACCTATAATCAAATCAGCTTCTACGTACTTTCATATCCTATAATTTAGCAATAACATCTAGTCATGACTACTCCCACACGGATAATTGTTGTGACTTCGAAACAAATTCGGATGACATCGCATCTGTTCTTGCTTCTAGGAGTACTCTTCTGCCTTCTGTTGTTCTCGTATAAATCAGCTCTGCTTTTCCTAGACGTTTTACCCAATGCTTTAAGAATATCTCGGCAGTTTCTTTTTTCTTTGCTAATTCAGAAGGAACAGCGTGATAATCTATCTTCGTACGAAATAGCGCTTTTGCTTCTCTTCGAATGATGTATCGTGGATTCTGAATAGGATCACACACTTCTAACAATGAATGTAGATATATATTCTGGTCATATATTGTACAATCCTCTACCCAACAAAATAGGTTTGCACTAAATTCATCTGTCTTTATCGTAACACCTTTTGGATTAGTTTCAGCCAAACCAGCTTCATATAAGGAGTGATAAATTACTTCTCCTATCTGTCCCAAGCTTTTCTCTACACTTATATTTTTATAAGTAATCTTTAATAATTTCCAAATATTACGTGAAGCAAGCATAATACCAATTATAATAAAACTGGTCACAAATATGAATATTGATTTGGTACTACCCGTAACTACTTCATTACCATCTGATAGTATCAGCATGAATAATACATAAAAAGAAATTGTAGCTACAATAGAGACCATTAAACCCTTCATGGTATTTCCAAATACAAACATAGTTGGCACCTTTACTACACTTTTATCTGTACGTAGCTTTTCTTTCAACTTGCCGTCTACTTCTACCGCTTCCTTCCACCTCTGAAATAACCTATTCCGCTCACTTGAACGATTTATCATTTTCTTATTTTCCGTATCGATATCCAGCTTTCCGAAAGGTGGTTCAGCTAAGTCTAGCCGATTTGTTCCTGATTGGATAACACCTTTAGTATGGCCTAAACCAATCAATGCTTCGAATCTTCTTGTTAATGATAAGTAATCTTCTCCTCCATCAAAACGTGTAGAATCGAGGCAAACGAGATGCCAAATATTTGCAGTCTTTGTTGGGTTTCCTTTTTCCACACGAATTGCTCTTCCTCGCATTTGATTGGATAGCATAAACGATCCTACATATGACGCTAGTATCAACGAATTGATAAAAGGAGCATCCCACCCTTCACCTAATAATGCCGTTGTACCAATCAGCACTTTGATATGTCCTTGTTCAAACAATATGGTCATCAATTGGACCATTCGATGTTTCGATGTAGAATTCAGGCTGATTTCCACAAACCGTGGATCATGAGGAAGTTCCTTTCTATTTACATCTATATTCCATTTATCTTCTAGTTTATTTACCTCGATAAGTGCTTCTTTTGGAATAATTGAAAGTGAGCCAGTTACTACTCCTACGGGAATTTCTAACCCTTCCCTACGCAGCCTCTCAAAAATAGGAACCGCTCCTAACCTGCTCAATTCCTTTTCATCTCCGACCTGTGTGGGTAAATCTTCTTTTCTAATATAATCCGTTAAAATAACCATCCGTAATTGTTCCTTCAACGCAGTAGCTTCCACCCGAACAATTTCTTCAATACTATTTAATTTAGACGGACTTTGAACAAGCATTCGATTTAATCGCTTATTGGAAGTAAGGAAAACTTTCTGTCGTTCAATCGCCCCTAACCGCTTCAACTGCTTCCGCTGTTCTTCCAGCACAGGTTGTTTAATGTCAACGATTGTTTCTTTATATAACAGTTTGCTAAGTAGTATCTCTAGCCACTCTAGATTTAATTCCGGTAATTTTTTTGTCTTTGCTCCAGTTAATTTAACTGGCTCTACCCACGCACCACTTCCTGCTTCCTTTAAAAAAATAAGCATACTTACAAAATAGGTCGGTTCAGATAAAATCTCTTCCGTATGTATAGAGGATTCAGTGATATATGGATGTGACTCGATGATTTCAATAAATGAACTATTCAACCGTATTTGTTCCTGATATTCATTAACTTGTCGGCGAAATCGATTGATCTTTTCCTTTTCTGTATTCATCGGATTAGACATCCAAACATAATCTTGAAAAGGCGCTAACTCTGATTCTCGAACAAGCTCTGCAATACTAATCTCCGCATCAATTTCACCGCAAAGCTCTATATACCTACCCCATTCTTGCATCGTTACATCGTAAGGCGGTGTAGCGGTAAGTGCTACAATGGCCGGATCGGACAATTGATTTTTAAAACGCATGGTAGATTTCCACCAGGCCGTACGTAGGTGATGGGCTTCGTCGAGCACAAGCGTTTTTATTTGTTTAGCCAATAATGCCTTTGATACATCCTTTTCCTTTGTCATCCATTGATGAAATCCTTGATATGTGGATACCGTCACAAGCCTCGGATTCTCTAAATCTGTTGTAAGCCAATCCAGCTTCTCTTTTTTTTGATAAAATAATTCTATAAATCTATGTATCCACTGATTACGTATAGCAATCGTTGGCGCTAGTATAAGCGTTGCTTGATTAAATCGCAGCATCATCTCAAGACCAATTACTGTTTTCCCTGAACCGGGTGGTGCTACTAAATGCAAATGTCGTTTATCCAAAAAGTTGTCCATATCATCGATCACTTTTTGTTGATACGATCTCCATGGATATTTAAATTGAATATCTGATGGAAACTTTCCCATACAACTGTCTCCTTACATACCTTCAAAAGTACAATTTTTTAATCGTTAAAATAGTTGAAATATAACTAGTACAATTATATACGAATCAGTAAAAACTTTCATACCAATCAATCCGTTCTATGTCATAGTACTCAGCCTATTGTCTCTTTAAAACCATTAACACTATCTTATGAATCCCCAACATAAAAACACCCGCCATCCCTTGATCATACCTTGTATGAAACGGTGGGGGGAGTATGTGTACGGATAACGATTGAGAAGGTATACAGAGATGAGCAGTTAATTGTGTTAGGAAGGGGTTATTTATTCCATCTATGATCGCGCTGAATATAAATAATAGACAAGCCGGCATTAAGAGGATTCCGCTTAAAGATACATATGTCCTCTTTTGATCCCCATAAAGCAAATGTCTCGAATCAGGTGAAACCAATGGCCACCACATTAAAACAGCCAATAGTAAAAGTAAATATATCATTGCTTGATGAGCAACGGGATTGTTTGAAAGAAACGTTAACACAACCGGCAAGTGATACATAAAAAATAACACAGAAAACAGAATTAATGAGGCCTTGGAAGTGGACAACCATTTGCTTCCTTTAACTGACTTTGACAACTTCCATACCCTTTGCCATAAAGCCGTTGGAATCCCTGATATAAGTAATGGAGGAACTATAAAATATAAAATGCTCATTTGAATCATATGTAAGCTAAAGGAAAGGTGACTAATCGTTGTAAATGGACTGCCCACGGTTACGTAGAACAAGCTTAAACTAAGCAAGAAAAAAATAGGTTGTCGATGATACACTTTTATGTCGGTTAGATAAGTGATGGATAGGGCATAAAGGAAAGCAATCAGAATAATGACAATCAATAATAGAACATTCCACGATAGTAGCTCTCCAACGAATATATCATAAAATATAAACATCCCTCTCTTCTGATTTTTCATCATGTAAATATACCCTTTTTATAATTATTGATATAACATGTGATTTATAACAACGAATTACATGTTATAATGAAGAAAAAAATCATATTTTCAAAAGTTGGACAATTGAAAAATTACACTTGTTAAATTATTTACTTTCCATCAGAGGCATATGTTTATAAAGAATGGAGGTGAAAAAAGTGGAAGATAACAAGTATGTAAGAGCGAAAAAGAAAGTGGAAGAGCTTAAAGCATTTTATATTCATTTAATTGTTTTTATCCTTATTAATTCCATGTTTATCGTCATCAATGTATTGAACTATGAACAAGCTGGCCATTGGTGGTTTGTATATCCACTTATTGGTTGGGGGATTGGTTTAGTTGCCCATGGTATTACCATATCCTCGTTTGGAATATTTGGCCCAAACTGGGAAGAGAGAAAAATTAAAGAATATATGGATAAGGACACTAGTGATGATTAGGTTTTTGAGCCTTTTTTTACCTAGAAAGTATCCCATACAGTAAAAAAACCCATTCTGCACATATGTCAAAATGGGTTCCTTATTCACTATTATTGCGCTGTATATCCACCATCAATAACTAGACTATTTCCAGTCATGAAGGAAGAATCATCACTAGCCATGAACAGTACTGCTTTTGCCATTTCTTCTGGTTTACCTAAACGATTCATCGGAGTAGCAGTTGTTAGAGCTTCTCTATCCGAATCACCGAGGATTGCTGTATCAATAAATCCTGGGCAAAGTGCGTTTACACGGATATTACGTGTTGCATATTCCAAACCAAGTGAACGTGTTAAGTTAACCACACCTGCTTTTGCTGCGTTATATGCCGCACTTCCTGGTGATCCAACCCAACCATACATAGAAGCTGTATTTACAATAACTCCACTTCCTGCTTTCAAGAATTCTTTAATTGCGCCTTGTGCAACTAAGAATACGCCATCTAAGTCCACTTCTACCGTTTTTCTCCATTCTGCATAGCTTAGTTCTTCGGTTGGTTTTACTGCACCAATTCCAGCGTTATTGAATAGAATATCTACTTTTCCATAAGTATCTAATGCTGTCGTAAAGATGCTTTTCACTTCTTCTTCACTTGTCACATCTGCTTTGATAAAAATAGCTTCTGATCCCTGTGATTTTAATTCTGCTTCTATGCTAGCGCCTTTTTCTTCATTCATATCTACAAGTACTAATTTCGCACCTTCTGAAGCGAATAATTTTGCTGTTGCAGCACCAATTCCAGATACCCCACCAGTAATAACGGCCACTTTATCTTGTAATTTCATCATAAATTCCTCCGATTTTTTATTTTTAGGTTCTCCGTATTTTTTTTATTTCATTCATCATAATGCACCAACGACTCAATATTCCTGCGTTTTCAGTGAGTAAATATTCACCTCGAACTCCTTAATGAACCGCTTCTATGTTTGTTATTTGTTCATCACACGTTGAATAAAGCACCATCTACTGTATATGACGATGAGCTTACGTAAGCCGCTTCATCAGAAAGTAAAAATGCAATGACGTTAGCTACTTCTTCAGGTTCTCCGTAACGCTTCATTGGAACCGCATCGTTATAGGCTGTTTGTGCTTGATCCGCAGATCCTGGTGCTACATTTGATTCAATATTACGCATCATTTGTGTATTAATCACACCTGGGTTTACCGTGTTTACACGCACGTTAAATGCTGCTGATTCTAAAGCCGCAACTTTATTCATACCCATAACAGCGTGTTTCGATGAGTTGTATAGTGCCATGCTTGGTGAACCAATTAAACCAGCTACGGATGAAGTGTTGACGATTGATCCAGCTTTTTGTTCTTTCATTACTGGTAATACGTATTTCAGACCGAAAAGTACGCCTTTCACGTTAATGCCATAAACGAAATCGAATTCTTTTTCTGTAATTTCTTCAATTGATTTAGCTGGACCTTCCACGCCAGCATTATTGACAAAACCATCAATGCGACCAAATTTAGCAATGGTTTGATCCACATAATTTTTAACATTTTCTTCATTAGAAACATCCGCTTTTACAACTAGGCTATTCTCTTCTGTTAAACCAAGCTCTGATTGTACGGATTTGATTGCGTCTTCATTTAAATCAACTAAGACAACTTTCGCTTGAGCTTTAGCTACTTTTCGTACGACTTCCTTCCCGATACCACCTGCTGCACCTGTAACAATAATTACTTTATCTTGAAAATTACTCATGTTTTCTTCCCCCTATTATAATAAATGTGACAATCCATTGAATTTGAAAGTGTTTACAAATTTATTATAATACGATGAAAAGTGGGTTCAACCACCAATAAAACACTTATTGTGTATTTAATAGACATATTAGGTATAATTGTCTAGTAAACTTAAATTTTTTGGTATATAAGGAGATGGAGTGAATGCAAACCAATAAATCTACCCCAAGAAAAGATCGGACAAAAATGCACTTTCAACAGGCTCTGATTACCTTAACGAAGGAAAAGGGTTTTCACTCTGTTTCTGTAAAAGATATTGTGCAGTATGCGAAGTATAATCGAAGTACGTTCTATATCCATTATAGAGATAAATTTGAATTAGCCGAGGATCTGCTGTGCACCAATTTCACGTTATTAGAGGAATCTTTTGAGAAACCATACAAATTAAAGCGAGAATTTAATACTGATCTATTAAAACAAGGTTCGTTTCATATCATCTCATCGATTTATAATAATCGGGAGTTCTATGATTTAATCAATTATGTAGATACCATTCCAAAACTGCATACCCGGTTCCCGCAGATCATACTTAAAATGTATCAGGAGAAGTTTGAATTTAAAACGATTAATGATCTGCCAGTTAATATGGATTACTTTAAACGTTACACAGCGTATGGCTTTTTTGGTCTATTAGCCCATTGGATTCATACCGGCTTCCAGACACCGCAAGAAGAATTAATTAAAGAAGTCATCATGTTAGCTCAAACCCATATGGCCTCGGTGAAATATATAGGAAAGCATTAGAAGCGTGCAGAAAACGCGGTTATTTTAATGCACACTTCTTGTGGCTAGTTACGATCCTTTAGGAAAGAACGGATTGTTTTTGCGTTTTGCCAGCTTCATTCGCCATTGCTTTTAGTGCCACTTCATTCAGGTAATTTACTGGTTTATTGTAATGTGGCTGGAAAAAGAAATCGGTCAATGCTAATTGCTCAATCGTCATGTTATTGGCTATACCGACACTAATTGTGTTGATTGCCTGCGTGAAGTCAGCATCGGAAATCACTTGCGCACCAACGATGCGATGTGTCTTCACCTCATAGACAAGTTTTAATTGAATCTCGGCGTTTTCTGGCATAAACGCTGGTCGATAATCATCTTTATAGACAACACTAGACACCGTTAATCCTCCAAGGTTCGCAGCATTTTCTGTTAATCCAGTTGACGCAATGTTATGATGATAGAGTTTCAATCCGGACGTGCCTTGCGTTCCAGGATGGGCCATCACCGGTCGCACCAGGTTATGCGCAACTACCGTCCCCATTCTTACTGCATTGGTTGATAATGGGATATAGGCAGACTGTTTGGTCGCATTGTTATAAATAGCACAGCAATCGCCCGCCGCATAGACATCCTTTGCACTGGTTTGCATATATGCATCCACCACGATTGCACCATTACCTAACATGTCTAATTGATCGTTAAACAGGGCTATATTTGGTCTAAATCCAATACACATCACCACTAAGTCTACGTCATATTCACCCTTGTCTGTAATCAATTTTTCAACCGTTCCTTCTCCTTCAAATTTGGATACCGTCTGGCCGAGTGCCAATTGTACACCGCGCTGTTCAAAGCTCGCTTCCACAGGTTCGGTAAAGATATCATCCAAATAACGATTCAAAATTCGATCTTCACTATCGATTAATGTTACATTTTTACCGTTTTCTTCAAAAGCTTCGACCAGTTCCACACCAATGTAACCCGCGCCGACGACAACAACATTTCGTGCAGATGCAGAACGTTTAATAATCTCTTTTGCATGGTCATAATTCTTACATAACAACACATTGTCTAAATCTGCGCCAGGGATTGGTGGCGTTATTGGCCATGAACCCGATGCGATAATCAATTTATCGTAGGAATAGTTTTTAAGTGTATCTGTTTTGAGATCTTTTGCTTGGAGTTGCTTATTAGTGACGTCACAAGCAATCACATCATGATTCATATGCATGCGTACGCCTAGACTTTCAAATTGTGGGACAGAAGCATAAAAGAGATCCTCTGGATTGTCTACCACACCGCCTACAGAAAGCGCGATTCCACAAGATAGAAAGGAAACATTATCATTTCTTTCGAATACATCAACCTCTGCTTCAGGGTAAAGGTCTACTATATTTTTAATCGCTGTTGTTCCAGCGTGAGTACATCCAATTACTGCTACTTTCATTACGAAACACCCTCCAATTTATGTTATGTTCAGTATTTCACAAAATAAGGTGAATTCCTTTTTTAAGGATTCATATTCTTAGTATAACAACTTGTTCACTATTTCACAATAATAAATGTGAATTATTGAGCAAATTTTTGTACTCCTCATAATAATTCCTTTAGATACGTAGTTTAAAAATATAAAACCAGCTCTTTACATTTATTTATAAAAAGCTGGTCTTATAAATTTCAAAAAGGGATTAATAACATCATCCGAACACTAATATTTCTGGCACAAATGTGATTACGAGTAAGACTGCAACTAGTATTAAAAACATAGGAATCACAGCTTTCGAGATTTTTGATATAGATAGACCTGAAATACCTGTGGCCACAAACAAAATCCCTCCGAGAGGCGGCGTAATAAAACCAATTGCTAAGTTAACGACAAGTATAATACCGAAATGTATTGGATCTACTCCAATTTCTACAGCGATCGGGAAAAGAATTGGCGTTAGAATAATAATAGCTGCCAATGTGTCCATAAACATTCCGATAAATAATAAAAATAGATTAATAATTAACAATAAAATAATAGGATTTTCCGAAATACCCGTAATTCCATTGGCAATCATTTCTGGAATTCTTTCTAGTGCAAGAATACGACCAAATGTAGTGGCTGTACCAGTAATAATTAGAATGACACCTGTGGTAAGTGCGGATTTAATAAATACGCTATAAATCTTGGAAAGTGGCAATTCTCGATATATACATGTGGCAACTATTAACCCGTATACTACGGCTACTACAGCTGCCTCCGTCGGCGTAAAAATACCACCATAAATACCGCCCAATATAATGACAGGAATAAGTAAGCTCCAGAATGCTTCTCTCACTCTACTAAAAAGTAGCTTCCCAGTAAACTTTGTTTGGTCACGTTCATAACCTTTTACCTTCGCATAGAAATATGCATAAACAGCTAAAGCTAACCCCATTACAATTCCAGGCACTATACCGGCTAAAAACAAATCTCCAATAGACGCTCCAGATGATACACCATAGATCACCATTGGAATACTTGGCGGAATAATAACACCAAGTGTACCCGCACATGCAACGAGAGCAGTAACAAATTTTTTATCATATCCTTCAGCTACTAACATCGGGATAGCCATCCCGCCAATAGCAGCAACCGTTGCGGGACCCGAGCCAGAAATGGCAGCAAAGAACATACTTGTTAGTACAACTGCAATTCCTAGCCCACCTGTAATATTTCCTACAAATATCCGAGCAAAATTAAACAACCTTCTTGATATACCACCTTGGGCCATAATTTCTCCCGCTAAAATAAAGAAAGGAACTGCCATAAGCGGGAAAGAATCCGTGGAGGTGATTAAGTTTTGTGCTAAGAATAGTGGAGAGATTGTCCCACTTGTAAAAATTGCTACCAAACATGCCAGTCCAATTGAAATACCGATCGGCACGCGCATTAACATAAATATAATAAAGGCGGCAAAGAGCACTAATGCAACCATTGTTTTTCTCCTCCTTAATTAAAATAGTCCGTTTTGTCCCTCTGTACCTTGCCAACCGCGTACGTGATGGATAACATTTTGAACCGCACGAATAACAGTTAAAAACATACCTACAGGCGCGGCAGCATACACAATGACCATATTTAAACCAAGTGCAGGACTAAGCTGACCAAACTGCGAAATCATCGATACTACAATAGAACCGTAGTACAATAGTAATATCGCAAAACATGCGACCAGAATTTCAGCTACAATATCCATGTATCTCTTTATACGATTTGGTACAACTTCATAAATAACATCCAGAGTAATATGCCGTTGCTTTTTAATCCCATATGGCACCGCAATATAAATCAGCCAGATGAAAGTATAACGAGCAAGCTCTTCAGACCAAGATAAAGAACTATCTAGAACAAAGCGCATAAACACTTGCAATCCTATAGAAAATACTGCTGTAACAAATAGTATAAAAAGGATCCATTCTTCCAAATGCTCGTCTATTAATTTAGTAAAACGTTTCACTATTTATCATCGCCTTTCTCATTGGCTTCATTTTCAGAATAGGAATTGACCGCTTCAAGAAAGGATTCATAGACATCTTCTCCAATTACATCACGGTATTGCTCATAAATTGGTCTCATTTGCTCTTGGAATCGATTCAATTCTTCTTGATCAAGCTCAGTAACTTCCATTCCGTTTTCCTTAAGGCTTTCAAGTGCATCGACATCCTCTTGTGTTGCAAGTTCACGATTGTAAGTTTTTGCTTCTTGTATCACTTCGTTTAAGACATTTTGTAGGTCACTTGGCAACTCATCATAAAATGGTTTGTTCATAATGACAACATATGGACTGTAAATGTGGTTTGTTAACGTTAAATAATCCTGTACTTCATAAAACCGACTAATATTCATCAAGCCCATCGGATTTTCTTGTCCGTTTATAGTACCTTGTTGTAGCGCGGTATATAATTCTTCAAAGGACATTGGCGTAGGATTTGCGCCAACACTTCTCCATGCATCAATATGCATACTATTTTCCATGGTACGTATAGACAGATCTTCCACATCTTCTAATGCCTCAATTGGTCTTGTACTATTTGTCAGATTACGGAAACCGTTTTCAAAAAAGGTTAATCCTTTCAAATTATTATCATCTAATGTAGCCAATACTTGTTGACCATTCTCTCCATCTAAAATATCATAGGTCTGTTCTCGAGTTGAGAATAAAAATGGCAAGTCAAATATATTAAAGGTTTTATTAAAACCGGTTACGGCTCCAGTGGAAGGTGCAGTCAATTCGATTGCTCCAAACTGTACAGCCTCAGTTAAAGCACGATCCCCACCAAGCTCCCCATTAATAAACAATTCAACCTCAAACCTGCCGTCCGACTCCTCCTCTAGGCGCTCTTCAAAGAACGCCCAAGTTCTGGAAAGAGAATGCTCTGGACTACTTGTTCCACCGCCAACACGAATAACATATGACTCTTCACCCTGTGATTGCTGGGTAGAACATGCTGCTACCAAAGAAAGGATAACAAGTGAAAATAACATAATTACTTTTCTCATAGAAAGATCACCCTCTTATAGAATTTCTTTATTGATTAAGTAACGCGGTACATCACCATCAAGCACCAATTTTATATTTTCTGCTGCTTTTTGCTTCATTTCTGCCGATGATTCATCAGAATAAAAAGCTGCATGTGGCGTAACAATAACTTGTTCCATATCCAAAAGGGGACTGTCTGCACTAAGTGGCTCTACTTCAAATACATCTAACGCTGCCCCCGCAATGGTCTTATTCTGAAGCGCTTCAATTAATGCTGTTTGATCAATCACTGGACCTCTACCAGTATTCACAATAAAAGCGTCTTTTCTTACTAATGAAAGCATCTCAGCATTAATGAGATGACGAGTAGACTTGGTCAGTGGTGCATGCACACTTATAACATCAGAGCGCTTCATTAATGCCTCTAGCGGTAACAATTCCACACCATACTCCTTAGCAATTTCCTCCGTGCAATATGGATCAAACGCAATCACGTTATACCCAATTGCTTTTAATTTCCGAGCTAAATTTCGAGCAATATTTCCAAAGCTAATAAGTCCGACTGTTTGTGTTTTAATACGACGAATTGGGGTTTGGTCAAATACAGTTGAGCGAACATTCTTCTTCAACCCTTCATGCAAAGGTATGATTTTTCGACCCATTGTTAAGATGAGAGATAAAGCATGGTCCGCTACTTCATCATGGCAGTAGTCTTGTACATTTGCCACATAGATACCTCTCTCCGTTGCGGCTTTTACATCAATTGTGTCCACACCAATCCCATAACGACAAATCACTTTTACATTCGGTAATAGTTTTATACGCTCTTCTGTTAATTGGAAAGCAGCATTTAATAATGCATCAGCATCGTGCGCAACTTCGACAAGATCCGCGGTCGATTTACAGTCTGCTACTACAAACTCAACTCCCATTTCTTCAAAAATCTTACGCTCTATTTCATAATCCTTAAACGTGATATCGGTTACAACCACTTTCATAGTTACCTCTCCTTACGTTTTGTTTATCATAGTTACGGTTTCCCCTACATGGAGAACAGGGTTAATGATACGCTCTCGAATTGGATATGATTCTTCAATTAATAAACGGTTTTTTAACATCATGGAGGCTTCAAGACCAATTTGGCGTGCCTGCTGTGTCATTAACGTTATAGTTGGTGTAAATAATTTCCATTGCGCCTGATCTCCAAATGCAATAATGGATAAATCCTCTGGCAGCTTCATGTTTCGTTCCTTTACAGCCTGTAGTAATCCAAGTGTCATGGTGTTATTACAACTGTATATGGCGGTTGGAGGGGTGGGTAGTGACAAGAGATCCATTGTTTTTAAATAAGCCTCTTCTTCTCGGAAGTTTGCCTGTAGCACAAGCCGTTCATCATAATTCCCTTCCTCCTTTAACGCTTCCACCGCACCATGGTAACGCTCAGCTCCAATAGTGTTAGACGTATGCCCATACAGTACTCCTATTCTCGAATGGCCATTACGTTGTAAATACTTAATAGACTCATAAGATCCAGTGAAATTATCATCAGCAACATAGTCGGTCTCCACATTATTTACACGACGATCGACTGCGATTACGTGGATCCCACTTGCCATCATGCGCTCTACTATGTCCTTGTTAGCACCCGTTGGAATTAATACCATCGCATCAACTTGTTGTTGTAATACAATTTGAAATAATTCAGCCTCTGTCTCTGGATTATCATTATGACTCATTAAAATCATATGATAATCAATTGCACGAATGGTTTCCTCCACTCTTTTAGCAATAGACATCAGATACATATTAGAAATATCAGAGACAAGGACCGCAACCTTCTTTGTCTTTAACGCTTTTAAACTCTGAGCATTAGCATTTACCTGGTATTTTAGGATAGATATAGAATGCTGCACTTTCTCACGTGTTGCTTGACTGACATATCCTTTCTTATTAATTACTTTAGAAACCGTCGCAATGGAAACACCAGCATATTTTGCAACATCCTTTATAGTAGTTCGTTTCATGTACCCAACCCTTTCGTAAAACGTTTATCTATAACGCCTTAAAGCGATTTATTATCGCTCTCTAGTTTACCAGAGTTGGATAGTTATGCCTACTATGCAAGTAATTCTTTGCCTTCTTCTGTAAGTACGTCTAATTGCTTATATAAATTGGTAATCTCAGCATCCGTTATTTTAAGCTGTGGACCTCTTACATCTCCAACATCCAATCCACGATAATTTAACGCTTCCTTGAAAACAGACAGGTTGGCACCGCCACGTAGTACTTCGCAATATTTCGCAGCAAAACGCTGAAGACGTTGCGCTTTCTCCAAATCTTTTTCCAAATAAGCGTTATAGATAGCAACAAATGGCTCTGGATAGACACTAGATACACCTGAAACGACGCCATCACAACCAAGGGCAAGTGCTGGCAGGAATAGCTTATCCGCACCTGGGACAACAGAAAAATCAGCATCATTTATTGCAGTATACTCTGCAACACGGTGGAAATCTGGAAAGCTATACTTCACACCAATGATATTGACAAAATCAGATGCAAGTTCTTCCACGACAGATACTGGTAAATCATTCGCTGAGCATTGCGGTATATTATATACATACATTGGAAAATCAGCAGGAATGCTTTCAGATACCGCTTTAAAGTAGTGGTATAACTCACGTTCATTTGTGCTAAAAAACGCTGGGGTAACCACACCAATTCCATCTGCTTTAATGGAAACAGCATGCTTTGCTAGTTCAATTGTTTCTTCAGAATTCATAGCACCGACATGTACAAATACCGTCACGCGACCGTTTGCTTCTTTTACTACTGTTTCTGCAACCGCTTTACGTTCATCTATAGATAATTTAAACATTTCCCCAGTCGTACCAAGCGGGTATAGGCAGTTAACACCCTTCTCAATCAAGAAGTTAGTTAATTGTTGGAGCTGGTTATGATCTACCTCTCCAGATGCTTTAAAAGGGGTAACCATAGCTGTTGTTACTCCATATAATCGTTTCATGTAAACCCTCCTCTTTTTAGTAAAACGTTTTATTATTTTGGTATCTAAATAAATCCTTAATATATACATATAAAGAGTTTGTTTTAACTATAATTTAAGTTATATTTTGAAAGTAATAGTAAAACGTTTTATTGTACAATAAGTATAAAGGTAGCGGTTTCATATTGCAACCCTATTTTTTTATAAAAGAATGTAAAATACAATTACACAGATGTTAGATATATATATTGAAATAACTCCTTACAAAGGCAGGAAAAAAAACGTGAAAACGAGAAAAAAGTATACAAACCATTCCGCGGCGTCAAACTTAGAAGAAATAAAAGAGTTTCTTTCTAAAGTCCCGTAAAGTTTGAGATTTAAACACAAAAACCGATTTTCTAATTAGATAGAAAATCGGTTTTGATTATTAATTCTAAACACCAATAGGTAAAACTACTACCATTTCTCCATTATGGCGTCTACTACCTTTGCGTATTTTTAGATTTATTTTCTATATTCACTTTATGCCTTCTATCAATTCTATCTTCAATTTTTTGAAGTGTTTCTTTATCAGTAGTGACTTCGACTAAATTAATCTTTATGAGTTCCTCGATGCTTAGATGTTTTCTTCTCGAATGGTTAAGGATTATAAACACCTCCAATACAATATAACCACCAGACTTAATATCTTTTAATTAAATAAAACCAATATCCGACACCTAATAACAGGTTTAAGGATATTACTATGCTTATACTCATTTTAAATACTTGATAAGATATTTCAGACCAAGTATTAAAAAGGAATATTATTACTATTCCTAACAATAAAACTGTATACATACTTTTGAATACTTTTTGTGAAAGAAAAATTGTTCTTTCATCATTCCCTTGGTTTTTCATACTTAAGATAAACAATAGAAATCCAATCAATGAAATAGCTACCAGACCATTAAACAATGCTTGAAGTATTTCCATGTACTCAATCCTCCCCAAGTTGAAATTCAAATACTTCTGTAATACTAACATCAAAGACATGTGCAATTTGAAAGGCTAATAATAATGATGGCGTATATCGTTCTTTTTCAATTGCAATGATTGTTTGCCTACTTGCCCCTACTTCTTTAGCTAACGCTTGTTGAGTCATTCTCTTTTCAGCTCTCAATACATGTATTTTATTACGGATGTGTGGTGAATTATTCGACATTAACATCCTCCCCTAATGTAAAATAAATTGAACAAATAGTATATTAAATTATACTTATTGTAAAACAAAACACACTTTATGTAAAGTATTTTTGACATAAAGTGTGTTTTGTTTTTAAGTTGCTGCCATATGATAATCTTTTTTACTTCGAGAATGAAAACTATTGTAGAAATCAGATAATAATAACATTTCCTCATGGTTACCTTGATTTATTATTTTCCCGTCTTTGACTTCAATAATATTATTCGCATCCACTATCGAAGAAAAATTATGTGTGATAATTACTCTTGTACAATTTAAGCCTTTTAAATAATCGTCTATCTTCTTTTCATTATGATGATCTAAGGAACTGGTTGCCTCATCTAATAACATTATTGAAGGTTTATTTACTAATGCTCTCGCTAAAGCTACTCTTTGTCTCTGCCCGCCAGATAAATTCATACCCATTTCGGACACCATAGTATTTACACCCATAGGCATATTACTAATATCCTCTTCAATGTTTGCCATTTTAATTGAATTAATCAACCCTTCATCAGTTACATTCTGATTTCCAAATGTTATATTTTCTTTAATCGTTTGATTAAATAAAGAAACATTTTGAGGAACTACACCAATTTGTTTACGTAATTCATTTAGCTTTAATTGATTTAAGTGTATATTATCAAAATATACATCGCCTTCACTAGGTTGGTATAACCCTAGAATTATAGATGCAAGTGTGCTTTTACCAGCACCAGACTTACCTATTATAGCGATTTTATCACCTGGATTTATTTTTAGATTAATATTTCTTAATATATCTTCGCCATGTTGTTCATACTTAAAAGAAACATTTTGTAATTCTACTCCTCCATTTAACTGTATTTGACGGTCACCCTCTTGTTCTTTTTTGGATTTCAAAACATCATTTACCCTAATTAAGTAACCTGTTGTTACATTAATTGAATTGTATGTTTGAATTAAAGAGTTGCTGCTTGAGAAAAAAGTTCCACATAATGAATGAAATGCTACCAATTCTCCAATTGTTAATGCACCGCTAAAAACTTGATACGATCCTAGCCAAAGAATGATAAGAGGAAACACCGTCTGCATCATGCTCGTAACAGAAGTTATATAGTTTAAGAAGATTTCCTTTAGTCGATAAGCTCGTATTTGTTTATTAAGAAATTCATCCCAGTTAGAATATACTTCCTTCTCTATACCAGATACTTTCACACTTGAAATTCCATAAAGTATTTCCGTTTGATATCCTTGTAATTGTGCATTCATAGATATTTCTTCTGCATTTTTTTCTTTTAACTTTAAACTGTGCATTATAGTGAAAATAACGCTGATCATAGCTAAACCAAATACCGCTACAGCCAAAATGGGCGATTTAATAGTCATATATATTAAAATAAATATAATAGAACCTATATTTAGTGTACCTAATACTAGTTGAGAGGACATCATATCTCTAATTATTCTTAAACTAGAAGCTCTATATAAAATATCCCCAAAAGATCTTGTCTGAAAATATTTAAATGGTAATTTTAAAATATGTGAAAAAAACTTGCTCATAAGACTCTTATCAAGGAATGTATTAAGTTTTATAACTAAATGCCCACGAAGATATTGGAAACCACCTTGAATAACTAATAAAGATATAATCCCAGTCATAAACCAAAAGAGAAGATTTTGGTCACCCTGAATTAAAATATTATCAATTAAATATTGTATTAGTATGGGCACAATTAACATGCTTAGTTGTAATACTAATGCGGCCAACAATATCCACATTACTAAATATGGTTTCTCTTTTAGTTGTTTAAGATAATCCATCCAGACAGCTGTCTTTTTTCTTTCCTTAAATGAAGAATTAGGTTTTAATTCCATAATTATATTTTTGTATTTAGATTTAAACTCACTATATTCTAATTTTTTTCTTCCAAACCCTGGATCAATAATATGATACATACCTTTTTTAACTTTCTCTAAGACAACAAAGTGATTATTGTCAAAAAAGACTATGGCAGGTAGCTGAATATGATTTAATTCAGATTGATTACATGTATTGGTTTTAAGTACTTTTGTATCGAAGCCCAAATCTCTACCTAAGTTCCGTAAATTCAGAAGGTCTAAGCCATCACGACCCGCCTCATTAAATTCGCGCAGTTCATTTAAAGTGTAATTACCATTATAATATCCAGATACCATTGCTAAGCAACATAATCCACATTCCGTTTGTTGCATTTGTTCAATAAATGGTGTTCTTTTTTTAAACACATTCCCACCTCTTTCTTTCTATATATCTAGAGTAAGAATAGAGGGTACTCTATTATCATATAGTTTCAACATCCCATATCCAAATCCTGCTTCTCCTAGAAATAGACCAAGCAATTCTGCTTCATCATAAGAAGCATTGATAAATGAGGATTCCATACCTTTTCTTAACTCTCCTATTTTATGAGCAACTATATGGTTTTCTCTTAAAGAATGAAACTCTTTTAATATCAATAAGTTACCAAATAAACCATGACATATACTATGATTATTATATTCCGGCACATGCAGTGTCCCATGTAAAGCCTCTTCTATCTTTAAGTCTTGATTACTTAGGTAAGGTAATTCAATCTGCAGCTTAGTCCTTCCTATAAGAATTCCAGGAGGTCCATAACACCAAAATGTAGGAGATAATTCTTTGTTGTTGTTTCTAATATCTTTCCAATTATTTGCTGAAGGTACAAAATATTCATCTTCTTTTCTGATTAATTGTAATATTATATCAATAACCTCACTCTTTTCATCACTATATTTAACATATGTTGAAAGAGCGTAAGCAATCCCGGAGTACCCGTGCGCAAATCCAGTGTATATTTCATCTGATTCCAATTTATTTTTAAGTAGGAGTATGCAATTTGTTTTCAACCTTTGATATATATGTTCTAAACATATTTTCACCCCATTAGTAGGGTAATTATCATATAAATTAATAACTACTTTTAATAAACCTGCTAATCCACTAATAAAATCACTTTTAAGTGGTTGTTTTTCTTGTATGAATTGCTTACAAATTTCTATTGTTACAGCTTCTGCTCTCTTTAGAAGTTCTTTATCTCCCCATAACTTTCCGAGATAAGTATATAAATAAACAAATATTCCTACTCCATTGTAAGCTGAAATTGAAGTAGTATTTGCCATATATGTTTGTTCACTATCCTGAATAAGAGATAATATCTTTTGGGAGATATCTGTATATTTCTTATTATTTAAGACTCTGCCAGCTTCAGCGTAAAAGATACTTAGACCTGTTAATCCGTCATACAATTCTAATTGCAAGGTAGAAAAGGTAATAGACGATTCATTAAGCTTATTCGTTATCCAAAACGGGCGCTCATTATGCAGGATTGCTCTATTGAGGATGGAATCCGCAATATTCTTTATCTCGCTTTTTAAATCACTTACATTTTGTTTTGAGATATATCCTAGATTTATGGCTTGTTTTGTCTTAATGGAATTTAGAGTGTTCAAGGATAACTTAATGTATCTCAACTGTCTCTTCAAATCTATTAAAGAAATTCTCATAATTACATTCTTTGACCGTTCAAGCGCAGATATTTTAAAAGCTCCATTAATTAATTTATAGTTAGAATCTATTAACTTTGTGTCATCTGCTTTGAAGTAAAAAAAAGGTACATCATTTTGAAGTAAATCGTTTATTTCAGAAGGGATATAGACATTTGCTCCTTCCATTGTTTCTCCAGCAGTACTTAAAAATTCAAACAAACGTTCACGCTGCTTAGTATCACTTAAATACTTGGGATGAGAAGAGGCATCTAAAAACCTAGAGTAAACACCAGTAGGTCGAATAATATGTCTTATAACAACATCTTTAAAGTAATTAAGTACGCCTCCTTGTCTTAATAATTCTTGCTTCTTAGAAAGAAAAACTTTATACGTATCTTCGAAACCATCCAAAATGAAGTTACTATAATTTTCACTATAACAAAATTTACCATTGAGTTTGGGATTATTCTGTTTCTCTGTAGTAACTGCATTTCGTTTTACTAACTTCATATTTTCTTGGGCTCTATTTTTAATATCATAAGAAATCATTTTATTAGAAGGTTGTCCACCTCTTGCACCTAAAGCACTTAAGTCAAAATCGTAAATTTGATCCCAGTCACTGAATGAAGGTAACATCGAGCTTAATAAAACACTATCTTGAACCTCAAGAGAAATAGGATCAAGGTCTAGATTCTCCTTGAATACCTCAATATTGCTAAATAGTGTTTCTGTATCAATAAGTATAGGATACTCTCCAGAAGCCATTATGTTCTCAGAATGGAAATCTACACCTTTAAATATATACAAAACAGCTAATAAAACACCTTGTCTATAATAAAAATTTTGAACTTGAGGTTTTTCTGTACACTCTTCATATGTAACAAATTCTTGCCATCCATACTCATTTTTACTCACTGTAGTAGCTGTTTTAAGCTCGCATTTAATTTCTTGAGAATTTAGCCAATTGATGAACTTGTCAAACTGATAATCTATCTCAAGAGACTTTGGTTTGTATACTAATTTAGAGGTTTCAAATGTAAAAGTTTTTACACTTTGTCCCTTATTATGTGAATCTCCTTGTCCGCCTTCTATATATAGTAATTGAGCTCGGTTTAAGTTAAATTTTTCATTTATTTCATCATAATCTTCCATGTACCTACTTATGACCTGTAACGTATCTTTGACAACGGTTATAACTTTCTCTGTCAACACCCTCGCTAATACTGGATATAATTCTAATATCGATAAGAATATATTATAGTCGTCTATATAATGCTTGTTGAAGTAAAAAAACCTTTCTCTTGAATCTTCCCCTTTAATTAAACCTTCTTCCACCGCTACATGTAGTTCAGTAATTAAAGTTTTGTTTCCAAGGATACTTAATCCAATCATTAATTCATTAATAAAATTAGCTTTAAATTTATGAGTATTAATAAAACGTTCTATGTATATTTGTTGTTCTAAATATTTATCTATTTGAATAACTGCATATTTTATAAAAGGTTTATAGAAATTAGTACATATAAAACTGTCTTGATTGGGTATTTTAATATTATATTCACCATGATATTTTAATTTTGTAATATCTTTGAGAACTTCTAACCATTCAGGTTGAGATTGTTTATCCTCAAAACTATAAAATGCTTTTTCAAAGTCATTTATTGTAATAGACATTTTAAAACCTCCTGGAAAGCCCATCAATTTTAAATTGATAGGCTTTTAAGTTAAGGCAATTTGTTTTTACCACTCCGTACAATCACTTGTACATGCTGATGTTGGGCAGAATGCTAAAGAAATTGCAACACAAGATCCACTTGAAGGAGTAAGCGGAGACAGAGAGTTTTGCTCAACTTGTCCACCAGAGATTGCTAATAATTCCTCTTCCGAAATTTCCCCTGCTGGATGATTTTCAAATGATGTATTAATCTCAATTCTTTTTGATGAGTTCTTAATTATGTCCATCGATAAACCTCCCTTCTAAATTATTCAAATACAATATGTCATAATATTCTATAATTGTCAAATTTTTTAATATAATGAAATTATTGACAAAATTGTAAATTATATGTACTATACTAATTGTAATTTTCTAAATAATATAACAGGGAGTGGTTCAAATGAAAGAAAAAGTAAAGGCGTGGAAAGATCCGTTAGCTAGAGATGTGCATACTTCTCATCCTTCAGGGGATATCTTTAGCGAGATTAGTGATGAGGAAATGTACAAGCTTTCAGGGGGCTCCGCAGAAACACAAGATATTACTTTACCAATAGACTTATGTTGGTTAAGTAGATTAGGTGGGAATCAAGGGTGGTTCTGTACCATTACCAAAGAATGTCAAGTTAATTGTAATGTTGGCTAAATTTTTGACCACTGATAAAAGTCACTTTGGCTTTTATCAGTGGATTTAATTAAAGGAGGGGAACAGGATGAATAAATCTGCCTATTATGATGAGCGTATACTAGAAGAAAATAAAGAAAATCATAAATTATATAAAAAGAAATTAAACTATTTAGTAGAATTACACGAGGGGGAACAACAATTTCTTGAAAGAACAAAAAGCTTTCTTACTTCAGATAATTTGTCTACTTTAATTAATTCTTCACTAGCACCTACTGTTCAAACAAAGCAATCCTTCTTTGACAACAATTGGTTGACCATTTATAAAAAGCTAGCTTGTCATACATACGATTACAATACATTTTCATATAGAAATGAATCTGTTCAATTCGATTCTTTATTATGTAAATTTGTCAGTATAGCATTAGAATACTTAGAGAATAAAGATCAACCATTTAACGATATAGTACGTAACACATCCATAAATTATCTAAAGAAAATTCTATTAGAAGTAGCTTACCAGACTTTAGTACTTGAATTAAATGTCTCTAAAGAACAAGGGCAACTTATTGGTAATACATCTGAAGAAAGATATACATACTATAACAACGAACTTTTAACATCTCCATTATACTTAGAACAATTATTTGAGGAATATCCTGTATTATTGCGAATGCTTTGTCAAAGAACTATTGATTGGATAAATTCAGTGACATTGTTTAATACTAGATTAAAAAAAGATCAATTTATATATTCAAATGATTATGATCAGATTCAAGAAATTAACATCGGACTAGGAGACCCTCACAATAACGGTAATTTTAATGCTTCAGTTACATTCAAAGACGGAAAAAAATTAATGTACAAGCCCAGGTCCCATAGCATTGATGAAAAATATCAAAATCTCATAGAATGGATAAACGCTTCCTGCCCGTCATTAAGCTTGAGGACACAAGAAATTATGAATATGAAAAGTTACGGTTGGTCGGAATATATTGAATACCTACCATGTAGTAACGCAGAAGATGTTAATAATTATTATTATAATCTAGGTGGCGTGCTTTGCTTATTGTATAGTCTAGGAGCAGTCGATTTTCATAGTGAGAATATAATTGCACATGGTATTTATCCAATGTTAGTTGATTTAGAAACGCTTATGCATAATAAAAACTTGTCAGTTGAAGAAAGTAAAACTGCACATAGTAAAGCAATGTATTTCATTAGTCGTTCGGTACAGTCTACAGGGTTGCTACCTTTTGACATATATTTTGGAAATGACAAGCAAGAAGTTATGGACCTTTCAGGTATGAGAGGTGAAAACTCGAATGCAAAAGTTAATGTGCGTGTAATAAAAAACCCATTAAGAGATGATGCGTTAATTAAAAGAGAATTAATGGAGCTACCAAAGGATAATAATGCGCCTAACTTAAATGAATTTGAAACTACTCAACTTGATTATCTAGATACAATTTTACAAGGATTTAATATGACTTATAAAATCATTCAACAAAATAAAAATTCGTTCATTAATTTGTTAAATGAATTTAAACACGTTGAAACTCGTTCTATATTAAAACCGACAACGTATTATGCATCTGCTCTTCATAAAAGCTTTCACCCAGATTTTTTACGAGACTCCGTTGATAGAGAATTGCTTCTAACAAGATTAATCAGTAGTAATGCAACCAATTTAAATAAAGAAGTAATAACATCTGAAATAAAGCAGTTAATTAATACAGATATTCCTTATTTCTTTTCTGTTCCTGCTCTTAAAGATCTAAAGTCAAGCCAAGGGCTGCACATTAAAAATTATTATAATGAATCCGCATATGAAAGAGCTATAAAAACTTTAAATTTATTTTCAGAAGAGGACTTAAAGCAACAAAATAATATAATTAGAATGTCATTACTTGCAAGTCACAATGCAGAGCATCATAAAGAAGAAAGACTAATATCGGAGATGAACATAAATAATATAAATAGAAAAACACCTAATCCTTTAGCTTTAGCTAAAAAAGCGGGAGAACATTTATATGATAAAAGAATTAAAGGGGACGAGAATGATGTCACATGGATAAGTACGCTTATTCAAGGAACTAACCAGGTATCTTGGAGTGTTTCCCCTGTTAATCTTGACTTTTATAACGGATTATCAGGTATAGGTATTTTCACCAGTTATTTAGATAAATACGACAACAGAGATATATTTTCCAAAGTTACCATGGAGATTGTAAATACTATAAAAAAAAGTATTACACATATGGAAAAAATTAAGTTAACAACAGGATTTGAGTGCGGTGCTTTCACAGGATTAGCTGGATACATGTATTTTCTACAGCACGCAGCTAAGAACCAAAATAAGAAAGAATGGATAAATGAAATCTATAGAATGTTACCTTTATTAAGAAGTGGTAGAAAAAATATAAAAAGTGTAGATATACTAGATGGTCACGCTGGAATAGCAATGGTACTTCTCTCTTTGTACGAAAATTTAAAGGACGATTTGTTTTTAAAAGAAGCTGAAGTATCCATTCAATTCATTATGGATTCTAAAATCACCTTAAAAAATGGTATAGGGTGGAAAGATTCGCAAACAAACCGTTTTTATACAGGGTTTGCGCACGGTTCCAGTGGTGTAGCTACAGCCCTAGCAAAATATAATTACTATATTAATAATACATCCATTGAAGACACCATTTACAAAATTTTGGAATTTGAAGATAGCCTGTATGAACCAACATCTAAAAATTGGTTTGCATCATTTGAGAAAGATAATATACCTTTTAATTGGTGTCATGGTGCTCCTGGTATAATTATGGCGAGAAATAGGTTAAGACAGTATGGAATTGATAATGAACATATAACAAACAGTATAAAATTTGGTATTGAATCGACTCTTGAAAATGGATTTGGTCACACAAGATGTCAATGCCATGGAGATGCAGGAAATATAAATATACTTCAAACCTTTAAAGAGAAAAATGTTCAGGATTTCTTAGTAGAACAATTAAAAGTTCAAGAGGCATACTTTCATCAAAATCCTTTTGAGAAAGGTGTATCTCGTGGAGTTGAAGCTGTTGGTTTTATGATTGGGATAGCTGGAATTGGATACTCCATGCTGAAACAGCATGATAATAGATTGCCAAGTATTCTTGAATTAGAGCCTCCTCAATAATATTTTTTCATTAGTATTCACGCAAGGTCCGTGGAAGTATAAACATACTCTCATGGATCTTAATTTTTATTGGAACGCTTTTCAAATATTCCTTTTAAGTTATAGAAATCGCCTTAACTATAAAATATCTCCCAAAATTAAGACGTTTAACAGAGCTTTCTATTAAGGTTGAATTATCCATCACCCCCTCTTTTTATGTTAAAATAAGTGGATGGGAGTTAATTTATTCATGGCTTAGATAATGAATTAAGGGAGAATCCATTTTGAATAAAAAAGATATAGCAGACATCAAGAAGCAATTTAAGATTAATAATGATCTATTAAAGATTAAAGATATTTTTAATGTTTATATAATGAAAGAATCTAGTGAAATTTATCACCATCAAAGCACGCCGTTTGAAATGCTTGAACAGGAACAGCAAGAACTTTTCTTAACGAATTTCAAAAAAGTACTGACTGGCCAGCTAGATCAGAAGTTATTCGAACTAAAATTTCAGCAGGATGTAGAAGACAGCAGCCAGCTAATCCTTCATCAAGGATTGCTAACCAATGATACGGAAGAATGGAAAGCGCAGATGCTCCAGCTCGTAGAAAAAATGCTGAAAGATAAACAATATGAAATGGACATTGTCGTTACATTTATACATGGCGAATATTTAAAGCCTTCCAAGCGAAGCAATGCGGAAACCGAAGAAAGCAGCCGGGATATGGTCTATTCCAATCCATTTATTTTATGCAGTATCAACAAGACGCTCGACCCTAAGAAAGAGTTATTGTTTGACTATGTGGAGAAGGAATTCAAATATCACTTTGTCGTAGACCCTGTCATCAATTTGAAAGCACCCGTCGGCGGATTTCTATTCCCAAGCTTTACGGATAGTGCTGCAAACGTAAATCGTGTCCTATACTCTGCAAGCAAGCCATATGAGCTCGATTATCATTTCATTGAGGAAGTATTGAATGCAGATGAAGCCATGACAGCCGAAGACGACAAGATTGTATTTGAGGAAATTGTGAAAGATGTGGCCGGAGACCAGATAAATACATCGACACTTGCCAATGTATACGATGAAATCCACCGAGTTGTGGAAGAGAATGAAGAGCCCGATGCGCCGAAACTAGACTATCGAGATGTGGAAAAGGTTCTAACAAGTAGCGGTGTCCAGGATGTCGACCCGGAAAAAGTGGAATCAGCTTTTAAAAAGGTGATTGACGATGAAAAATATGAACTGAAAGCAACCAGTATCGTTCCGAAGTATACTTCTAAATCGATAAAAATCAAAACAAAAGTAGCGGATATTTCTGTGTGTCCTCAGGACCTGCGCTATGTTCGTCAAATGCATCTTGACGGCAAACTTTGCCTGATGATCGAAGTGGAAGAAAACACGATGATCGAAGGCTTTGAAATGATTCCGGAAATCATATTTAACAAAGTTGAAGAGGAAGAATAGACGACACTATAAAGGATTATTTAATATAAACTTAACCGCCTCAAACCAGTTATAAGGCGGTTAAGCAAGATTTAAGAGTGTAAGGAATAAAATGTCACTAATAGTTTTAGATTTTAGCTCTTTCTCAAATGCGTTTTACAAATCCAGTGGTTGCTGCCATACCTTCCGCACACCTTTTTCTAGTAACTGATTACCTATTTTCTCCGCATCGCTCTTAGATTTAGCTAGGGCAATGATACTTCCTCCCAAGCCACCACCAGTCAATTTAGCTCCCAACGCCCCAGAGCTTAACGCCGTGTCAATTATATCATCGATAAAAGGAAGGCTTATGGTTAATTCTTTTAAGAGGGAATGCGCTCTATTAAAATAATGGCCAAGATTTATAGGATCTTTATTTATTAAAGAATCTTTTGCATATCTAGTAAAATTACCTAATTGTTTAATCTTTTCTTCCGTTGAGCGCTTATCATGGTCAACCAAGTATTTCACTTTCTTAATTGCAGTATGCGTATTTCCTTTAATTCCACTTTCAGCAACAATTAGAATGCTGTCCATCTTCAATGGAAGGTAAGTGGAAAACTTCCTATTTTCAAAACATACTAATTGATTGCTACTCGTCGCAAATGCATCCATACCGCTTGGATTTCCATGTGCTATTTTTTCTGATTGATTCACATAGTTTAATAACGTTTCTTGATTAAGCGGTATATTCATATAATCATAAAAAGCCCTTGTTATTGCAGTTCCCACGCCCGCACTTGATCCCATACCTCTTTCTAAGGGTATATCACTACGTATAATTATATCTATACAATGAAACAATCCAAATTTATTAATTAATAAATGAATCAAATATGCAGTACTGACGAATTGAGTTGGTAGATCTGCAATAGCTCCTTTGAAATTAGCACATTCTATCCAGTTTGTATCTCTATTATTCTTTTTAATCTCCACCGTACAATTCACAAGTGGAAATGGCATAACTAATGAAGGTTCTCCATACACTGCTGAGTGTTCCCCCATTAAAATAATTTTTCCTGTAGAAGTTCCTACTCCTGATATTCCCATTGTAAACCTCCCAGTCTTCTTGTTGATGAAAAATATAAGTGCTAATTAAAATAAAAAATCTATTAAGTATATGGACGATTTTTTATTAATATCGACCTGTCCTTAATCCCCATTCATACTGTCCACGAACAGCCGCTTCCTGACTGCGTGCCAACCCCATTCCGAAATTTTCTTTTAGAAAGAATAAAATTGCATCTTGACTAAAGAATTCTCTTGCTTCATTTAGCTTATTAAGTGAAGCAACTCCATATAAATCCCATGTGTTATCATATTTTAAATGATAGTGCGGAAAGGTTGTTTTTCTCGTTTTTGAATTTGTTCCAACAGCCCCAATGAGTAAGCTTCCACTTTACTCTGTTCCATCATCAAAGTGTGCAGTAACACTATGTTCCCCTTCAGTAAGAGAAGTTAATTTCTTACCGTAAACCAGATCAATCCCTTGGATTAAAGAAAAATAGGACCCATCATTAGTAAAACAGAAAGTGCGGTGTATAACTTATACGTCATATCGTCTTCATCCTTAGTACGGAGATGAAGAATACGCCATACAAGATACCAAGAGCTAATCGTAAATAGCATTATTCCAATACTACTTTTGACTGAAAGCTCCCCCCAAATATAAAGAGGTACAATAAATAAGAGAGGCTGAAATGTTAAAGCAATAGCAGATAATTTCCGGCTTAAAGTATCCCCAAGTATCATTGGTAATGTACGTCTTGCATTTAATTTATCCCCTTCTATATCCCGAAGATCTTGAAGAATACTACAGGTAAACCAATATATAAAAAAAACAGTAAACCACGTTAATGCCATTGGACCTATATCACCGTTTATAAAAATCCATAAAGGGACAGTAACTACTAAAGTGCTAACATTTGCAAGTAGTGTTTTTATATACCATTTTTGATCTCCACCCCAAAAATGATATACTAATGAATAAATAATCCAAATGGTAAGCCATACCATTCCTCCTATAATATAGATAAGGAAAAGATGGATTAACCATACATAAGGTATTCGTCTTTTTATTTGTTTTGGGGTACATAACCCACTTGGAATTGGACGATGTGGTTTATTTACCTTATCTTCCTCTACACCAACTAATTGATTTATAAGGTCAAAAGAATATGCTGTGAGCAAACCATGGATTATTCCTACTAATATTAGGAGAGGTAAGGCCGACACTGGTTCGCTTGACACACTCCAAGCAGCTATACTGAAACATGCACCAGCCATTACACTTGGGACAAAATTAGATCTAACAACTCTCCAACTAAGATATGTTTCAAACCATATAGCACTCATCATTGTAAACACCTCGTTCGTAATTCTATTTAGAAAAGTTTTATATTTATAATTTAGGTACCGTTCAATAGCGTTTGTGTAATACAATACAAACAAAACAACCAATTCCCTATACGTCGCATCTAATCCTTCTGCGTTATAGTTTATCTTTGTGCATTGTTTATCATTGTTGATTTAATAATTTATAATATCGACAATATCCGGATGAATAGTGTTCTACATCGTCAATTCTAGATCGAAAAGAATAAGTGCTCCTAACGTTAACCCAGTAACTTTTGCCTCTCTTGAAGTAAACGCATCTATTACTGGTGTTATATCAATATCCAATGTAAATATTACTGTAATAGCAAGCTGAATATTTCCCCGCCTTCAAATTTAATAGATCTAGTAACTCGCCTTAACGGTCGCGCTCACTGACATACTTCGTAAAGTCAATTAATATTGAGGTTTCTGCATCAGCTAAACGTAAGCTGTTTAGGGCTTTATCTACATAAAGATCCTTTTGTTTTTTAGCTCCTTCCAACCGAGAAGTTTTGGATAGGTACTTTTCTCATTTTGTTCATCACTTCCGACAGGCTTCCCGATTTTCGAAGCATCCCCAGTAATATCTAAAATGTCGTCCTGTATTTGAAAGATTAATCCTAAATAATATGAAAAATCATCCAAGTTATTTATTTGCTTTTCTGAAGCTCCACCGAGGTAAGCACCTGCAAATGTTGATTCGGGGTTGGGACAGCAATAGAAGGGTATCCAAATACTGCTGCATATTCCCCCATTAATATCACTTTGCCGTAACTTTTTCCAATACCAATTCTTTTCATATTCCTTTATGCCTCATTTCCGAATTCACATTAAAAGTCATCAGTGGACTTAAGTTTTCAGCATAAAGTTAACAGAAACCCCGCGTTTCTTGGTTACTTGATGAGTAGTTTTATAAATGGATTCAATTAATTGCTCAGTATGCCCATGGCTTGTATAAATGTCTAACGCATCCTGTGACTCTTGTAATTCCTTCTTTAAACGCGTGATCTCTTTTTACACATTAGAATGGTAATCACCGTCACTATTAATGTAAAATGTCCCACCGCATTATGAAATTCTATTGCATCCATAAATATATTTTTCCTTACTGTGTACTCTCTAAATAAGTTTGCACTGTTTATTTTGCAATAAAATTTCATATTAAAAATGTGTTCGGTTCTTGCTCTGCTAAGTTTCTTCCATACAATTCAAGGCCTGTTGTTGGTGTAATCAATCCATGTTGTAGAGAAGTTTTTGCATCTTTCAAGATTTTGGATAGTAAGTTTGAATCTGAAATTGCACTCCCTCCAGCAATTGAAAAAAGAAGATCGACTGCTTCACTGTTCAATCTATTAGCGTAACTACAGTCTACACGTGCTTGTACACGACTATCAAATGGCATATATTCTCCAGATGCTGCCCAGTTATCAATTTCATCTGCTACACGATATGCTAATAAACTAGCTGTTTCCATTTTCATAACAGACTCTGCTAATTGTAAATGTGTCACTCCTGCTTCTGCCTGTTTGGTATGGAATGTATATTGGATTCTTCTGTTTGGTAATTTTTCTAAGAAGATTTCCTTTGCTGTTGCACTAAGGCCTATTCCTGGAGCTATTATAGCAAGTGCAGCTACTGGAATTAAGGCTGATTTATATAGGTCTTGATCCTGTAAATGTACTGACGGATAATCCCCAACAATAGCTTTCGATAAAGATACTGTCCATTTTTCCGGTACAAATACATTTTCTACTGTAAGGCTATTACTTCCCGTTCCTCGCATGCTCATTGTATGCCAATCGTCTAAGACATTAACATCCTTACAAGGAATAAGTGCAGCAACAGAACCTAGAACTTCTCCATTATCATCGACTAGGGGGAAACCTAAAAAGAAGTAATCTGAATGATTTGAACCAGATGCAAATCCCCACATGCCTTCTTTAATAAGATAACCCCCTTCAACTTTCTCTACCTTACTTTTTCTCGCTTCAAATACACCACAAACATTAGCAATTGCATCTTCTTTAAAAACTACATCATGAACTTCCTCAGTAAAACTTACAGAAACAATCCATTTTGCAAAGTTTATTGAAGCCACTACCCAGGCAGTAGAACCGCAACCCTTACCAATCTGTGATACAATATCAAGATACTGTCGAAAATTCAGTTGATAACCTCCATACTTTTTAGGTGTTAGCAATTTTAGGAGCCCAGCATCTGTTAATTCGTTCATAGTGGATTGGGGAATACTTCTTAAATTCTCTGTTTCATTAATTCTCGTCCGTAGTTTTGGTATCATAGCCTCAGCTTTTTCTAGTAACCCTTCATAATATGTGGAACCAACTGCCATTAATTTATTTACCATAGCAATCCTCCTTTGATAAAACCCTAATCCCATTCAATAAAAACCATAGTTTCTCTTTACAAATTATTTATAGTTAACAATTCATTTAGCTGAATCCCAATGCTATGTCCTAAAACCACAATTATCTTGATATACCTGCTGAGAGCACACGATAATTCTAGTTGATGTTATAACTAAAAGCCTAAAGAAAAAGGGGACCCATCATTAGTAAAACAGAAAGTGCGGTGTATAACTTATACGTCCTATCGTCTGCATCCTTAGTACGAAGATAGAGAACACGCCACACAAGATACCAAGAGCTAATCGTAAATATCATTATTCCAATATTACTTTTGACTGAAAGTTCCCCCCCAAATATAAATAGGTACAATAAATAAGAGAGGCTGAAATGTTAGAGCAATAGCAGAGTATTTTCGGCTTAAGTATCACCAAGTATCATCGGTAATGTGCGTCTTCCATTTAGTAAATCTCCTTCTATATCACGAAGATCTTGAAGAATACTACAGGTAAACTAATATATTAAAAAAAACAGTAAACCATGTGATTGCCATTGGCCCTATATCCCCATTTATAAAAATCCATAAAGGGATAGTAACTACTAAAGTGCTAACATTTGCACATAGAGTTTTTATATACCATTTTTGATCCCCGACCCAGAAATTACATACTACTGAATAAATAATCCAAATGGTTAACCATAGCATTCCTCCTATAATATAGATAAGAAAAAGATGGATTAACCATACATAAGGTATTCGTCTTTCTATTTGTTTTGGGGTACATAATCCACTCGGAATTGGACGATGGGGTTTGTTTATTTTATCTTCTTCTACACCAGTTAATTGATTCATGAGATCAAAAGAATATGCTGTGATCAACCCATGGATTGTCCCTACTAATATTATGAGAGGCAAGGTCAGCACCGGCTCGCTTGACACACTCCAAGCTGCAATACTAAAACATGCACCAGCAAGTACACTTGGGACAAAATTAGATTTTACAACTCTTCAACTAAGATAAATCTCATACCATATAGCACTCATCATTGTTAACTCCTCGTTCAAAATTCTTATTTAGAAAAGGTTTCTATTTATACAGATGCAGCTGAATCAATTTCATAATGTTTTATATTAAAAGTGCTCGTAATAACAGAACTGCTTCTCGGTTACCATAAATCTCATATGAAAGTGAACTAGATAGAATTAAATATTCAGGACCCCTAGAGGAAATATAAGAAGATCCATATCTTTTCCAAATAAAATTGCCTTTGAATTGGTTATTTTGCTTTCTAAATTAAATAGATCTTTGTTACCCCCAGTATCCTTTTTAGCCAGAATTATTGTTGTAAAATTTCACCATAATGTTAACAACAGGCTCGTTCTGTCAAACTCTCTATTCCCTAATAATAATCTTAACGATCAAATAAATCCTGTCCTCTTAAGATTAGGTTTTCTGATGAGTCAGAAAAAAGATGATTCAAATTCCAATTTTTATCTCTTTTTAACACATAATTTTAATCTGTTATAGGATATGCATACGCAACAAATCTTTCAGGTGCACCACCAATATAGTGAAAAGGATAACACGTAGTTACAACCAATACCTCTTCTCCCATATCCCTAATAACCGAAGTATCATCTTCAGGCACAATCTCTGTTTCTCTTATTTCATAGTTAAAGGTTCCGTAGGGCATATTTACAACAAATTGATCTCCTAATTCCAATTCACCAAAGTCACGGAAAATAGTATCTCGATGTCCGGACAATAAAATTTGCTCCCCTTGCCCAGGAAAAACAGAATTCGATAAATGCCCAACACCTCTATCAAGTGAATCCGGATCAGTACCACCCACTACCGGAAGTTCCTTATCTAATTTAGGGATTTCTAATGTCGCAAATGCCTCCCCTGCGTTCACGAAGAAGTTATCATGAGGGGAAGAACTGTCAGCTTCCATCACTTTCTTTGGTTTATCTTCGTGTTCAATTTTCTGAGTAGCTTCAACTAGAGCAGTATCCTGTTTTTGTTCTAAAGAACTTATTTGATAACCATATATAAAAATACAAATTATTCCTACTAACAACAACCAATTCCCTATACGTCGCATCTAATCACCTTTTCTGCGTTATAGTTTATCTTTGTGCATTGTTTATCATTGTTGATTTAATAATTTATAATATCGACAATATCCGGATAAATAATGTTCTACATCGTCAATTCTAGAACGAAAAGAATGATGTCGGATAAAGAAACTCCCATTTATTCGGGCAGGGTTCTTAAAATACATAGATAGCTCTGGATAGAAAAACCCATTTCGCTGATATTCGGCACGCTTTTGTATTGTTTCATGGAGAAAATATTGATCGAGACCATCCAGTAATTCTTCATAACCTTCGATTTTCATTTTTTCTACAAGACTATATACAGAAAGTAATAACTCTAAAAATGTTGGATAAGTTGTTTGACGATGATAAATAAAATCGAGCTTGTTTTTGATGTTCAGAATTCCAAACTCATAATACTTACGTAGAGGACGATATGTTGTTAGTTCATTGACACAGTAGCCTAACCAATGATCATGATGTTTCCAGTATTTATTCTTAATAAAATAATCCATTGCTTTCTCTACTGCATGAATCCATATATCTTGGTTGTCTAATTGATACAGTCTCATAAGCGCAAATGCTGCTTCGCCGTCGTAATATACGATACGAAAATCTTCTTTTGTTTCCAAAGAAGGGAACAAAACATGCGTAAACGCACCATTTTCCATCTGCATAGCTAAAATACCCCTAGCTAAACGTCGAGCATTTTCTAAATGGACCGAATTATTAAACACACTCATGTACTTCGTTAATGCTAGGAGGGCTGTAGCATTCGCACCTAATTTATATTCAGGGGATCCTTTACTAGTCTGATCTATTACATAAGACTTCTCATTATGGTTATACGTCTGGATACCTTGAGTTAAAAGAAAATGAATTCCTTTCTCAATAGCTTTTTGTAAATCATTACTCGGAAAAAGTTCATAAACTTCAATCATAGAATACAGTGTACTTGCATGTCTTAGCATATTATAAAATTTAATAGGCTTATCAAAGCAAGAAAAATATCCATAATTAAATTTGCCGTCACTTCTATTATTGTCGATTAAGAAATTAGCTCCTGAAGTAATTAAGTACTTCAATTCATCATTATTCAATGGCGTATCTCTGCGGCCGTTATCTAGTTCGTTATTTTTTAACGTGTAAAAGTTTCCCGCGCTATAATAAAACCCGCTTGTTGAAAATGTTTTAATTGCATGGACTTTCGTAAAATCCACCATGGACTGATTCGGACGGTGGTTCTTAATATAATGGTTAATGTTTTTTGCGTTTAAATACCCGCGATTGTTTTTTTCACCTTTCTGAATAAAAGCATTACCATTTACTTCTTGTTCTAGGAAAGCATAATTATAGTCATTACCGAGAATAATACCTCTTCTATAGTAATTCTTCTTTGTCTTGGTGATTAGATTTATAAATTGCGCAACCGAATATGTTGTTTCTTCTTCCACCCAATCTATCTTCAAACTTTCAATCTTTTTTTCAGATGTAAAAGAAGAACGACTAAATTGTTGGGATAAATCCGCCCATGCTTGATCGAAGTTTCTTTGAGTGGAAACAAATACAATTGCACGACTATCTTTCGAACCAACAGATAGAAAAAGTGTTGTTTTTGTGTCCTTTTGACGGTCTTGAAAAATACTACTTTGACTTACTTTTTCATACATTTTTTCCATGTAACTATTTGTTAAATCTATAGTTGTGTTAAAGGATGTCAATTTATAAATCTCCTTCACTAAAGAATTTTTTAAAGAAGAAGCAAACACAATGTTTGCTTCTCCTTGTATAGTTTCTTCTTATTTTCTGCGGAAAAATCCTACTAATTTTGCTATTGCTCCAGCAAGAATCGATCCCAATCCAATTGCTCCTAATGTACCAACCCCAGCTGCTGTGTCTGGCAACGTCTGGTCATTGTTTGTGTTTGAATTGTTATTAGAGCCCGTATTATTGGAGTCTGTGTTATTGGAACCCGTATTTGGATTAGGTGCATTATTTGTACTTACCACTTGTTTAAACGTTGGTTCTCCTTTATTTCCATTCTCATCCACTTGATACAGTTCGACAACATCTCCTGAACTTACTGCTTCATCTAGATCAATCGTAAATTCACCATTATTCGATACAAAAGCATAACCAATCACTTCACCATTCACTACTGCATTAACAATAGATCCTGGTTCCCCTTCACCGGTGATGCTTGTTGCTCCATTATAAATTGTATCAATACGATCAATAATTAAGTGATCTAAATCGGCATCCGCATCGGCGTCAGCATCTGCATCTGCATCCGCGTCGGCATCTGCATCCGCATCTGCATCCGCATCAGCATCGGCGTCAGCATCCGCATCGGCGTCGGCATCCGCATCAGCATCCGCATCCGCATCCGCGTCGGCATCTGCATCGGCGTCGGCATCCGCATCGGCGTCAGCATCCGCATCGGCGTCAGCATCTGCATCCGCATCTGCATCCGCATCCGCATCGGCATCGGCGTCAGCATCCGCATCGGCGTCAGCATCAGCGTCAGCATCCGCATCGGCGTCGGCATCCGCATCAGCATCAGCGTCAGCATCCGCATCCGCATCAGCATCCGCGTCGGCATCCGCATCCGCATCGGCGTCGGCATCAGCATCAGCATCCGCATCAGCATCCGCGTCGGCATCCGCATCAGCATCGGCATCGGCATCCGCATCCGCATCGGCGTCAGCATCTGCATCGGCGTCAGCATCTGCATCCGCATCGGCGTCAGCATCTGCATCGGCGTCGGCATCTGCATCGGCATCAGCGTCGGCATCCGCATCAGCATCAGCATCCGCATCGGCATCGGCATCAGCATCGGCGTCAGCATCTGCATCAGCATCGGCATCGGCATCCGCATCGGCATCCGCATCGGCATCCGCGTCAGCATCAGCATCCGCATCGGCATCGGCGTCAGCATCTGCATCCGCATCGGCGTCAGCATCCGCATCGGCGTCAGCATCAGCGTCAGCATCCGCATCGGCGTCAGCATCAGCGTCAGCATCCGCATCGGCATCGGCGTCGGCATCAGCGTCGGCATCAGCATCAGCGTCAGCATCCGCATCGGCGTCAGCATCCGCATCGGCGTCACTATCATCCTCAAATAATAATGTTGTTTCCGTTCCTTCGTCTCTTATTTGACTAAGTATATCTGCACCAATTACTGGGTCATTGACTGCACCTGCGCTAACAGTAGCTTCACTAACACCTGGGTCGGAAATTTCCGTTTCTAATTGAAAGCTGGTTTCTCCTAATAACCCTGCATCTAAAGCATTTGTAAGTACATCACTAGATCCATTTGCAATTTCATTAACTAGGTCAAATAAAGGGTTGGCTGCATTTTGTACAGCTTCAATTGCCGCACCTACCCCTGGTATAGAGCCAGTATATTCAACTTCATTCACTGCATCTCTTAGTGGATCAAAGAGGCCAGAAAATGCTGATCTAGTAAATTCGCCTAATCCCTCAGAGAAATCTACTGTGATGGATTTTCCATCTTCAGATACAATTCCATCCACCGTTGTTTCATAAGAACCTAAATCTTGCGTACTATTAATTGCTTCAAATGCTGTATTTAGTGGATCTAAATCCAAACCAGGTACCGGAATATTTGAGAGTGCTTCTACTGCAGTACCTAAAGCACTAATTAATGGACTCACACCTGGTACATCACCTGGAGTAATTGCGGTTAACTGAGCATTAATTGTCACAGTGCTATTACCAACTACTGTACCTTCTAATTCTTCTGGTAATGTAAATACAACTACCTTATCATCAGCAAGGCTTAAATCTGCAACACCAGTACCAGTAAAAGTTAAATCTATGTCATAATTTCCTGCCTCATTTTTGATTTGTTGTTCTCCATTATTGGAAACTAGGGAAGCATTTTGTAAGATACTTATATCAGCTAATGCAAACAGAGATACCTCATCCGACACTGGAGCATCTGGATCGACTAAAGGATTTGCATTAACACTATAAGCTGGTAAAGTTCCAGATAGTACCAGAGCAGATGTTGTTGCAAATATCATCTTTTTTTGGTTTCTTGACTGTTTATTCTTTCTATTTAGTTTCTTCTTGTAATCTATTTTTTTACTCAATATGAATCCTCCTAAATAATAATTAATTATTAAATCAAACTGCTTTATGATCCTTCTTTCAAATTTAGTAGAAGATAAAAAATCATCTGATTATTCATGTTGTAAAAAGAGAATTATTGCTACAAAAACGGAATACAGAACTAAACAATGAACTAACCTACTTGCCCCAACCTTGAATATAAGTAATTCTTTCTTTTTTATTTTTTAACAATGTTTTCTAGCTCGGAAACTAAACTCAGAGCTGCTTTTTTGGATAATATCACGTCTCCATCACCAAGAACGATATTATCGTCTGATATTTCACCAGTAACCATACACTGAAGATTTTCATTATTTTTACTTAAAACAATATGATCCTCTTCTAAAGACAAATTCACTTTCTCGGTAGAATTAATATGAAGAATTTTAAGCATTTCTCTTGGAAGTACAATTCTTCCTAAAGAATCTATCTTTCTGTACATGTCAAACCTGCTTTCTATCACTATTATTCTTCTTTATGAATCAAGGTTGAGAAGGGACAATAAACCAATGCCCCACTTACAAAATGCTCCTCCCTTCGACTTTTTTTGCGTTACAAGGCATATTCTAGAGGTTCAACTTAACTTTAAGTCAATACGATTTTTGAACTGGTTCTCTCTATATATAGAATTGGATTATAATGGAAATTTTATGTTTGTATCGACCTAACGAAAATTTTAAGGTTTTTCTTTCTACTTTTATCTGAATATAAAAAAAATAATCAAAAGTCTTTTTCTTCGCGTTATCTTTTAGAGATAAATTTTATACCAAGATAAAAAACCAATACTTAACCATTTGGTTAAGTATTGGTTTATCTTGGATATTATAATTAAATAGACTTACTATTATAATTACATTTGCTCTAAAAGTTCCATTTTTCTCGATAATTTATGAAGAGCATAATCTATATTTTCTCTTTCTTTTAGTAATTTTTCTTGATGTTCTTTAAATAGCTTTTTTCTTTCTTCTATCGTAGATGTTCCCCTCGTCCGTAATTGTGCTACTTTCCGTAATTTGTTTATAGACATACCTGTATCACGCATACAGCCTATCATTTCTAACCAAAATAGATCACTTTCTTCAAATTGTCGACTACCATTTTTATCTCTTTTAATAGAAGGTAGTAAACCTTGCGAGTCATAATACCGAATGGTGGATGGAGGAATGGATACTTCTTCTGCAGCCTCTTTAATAGATAAAAACATCTATATCACTCCTTTTTCTTTGACTTTTGTAATTCCAATTCGAGTCGTTTCTCGCTTGCTCTCCATACAGTTCCATATGTATTCATCCACTGAAGAGAGCGTTTAAACCTTGCTCCATTTAAACGACATTGTTTCACCCTCCCTATTCTTAGAACTTCTATTAATCCAGCATGCTCTAATACTTTTATATGTTTGGATACACCTACTAACGATATGCTGAATGAATTGGCTATTTGCGAGACCGTCATCTCCTTTTCTGAAAGCATTTCTACAATGGTTCTGCGTTTTGAGTCTGATAATGCATAAAACACTCGGTCTAATTCTTTACCTTCCATAAATCGAATATTACTAACAATTGTGTATGTATGCAACAAATTTGACTGGAAATTATTAACAAAAAAATGTTTTTTGATATAAGTTTACATAATCCGCTTTTTTTCTAGTTTTTATGTTTCATTTTTAAACAGTAATTTATCTACTAACAACTTAAATACTAAAGTTACATTATGACTAGAAAAATTCCTTTTTCTGTAAATATCTTAATGACATGTTATTATTTTCAAAAAAATACATATATTTACATTATTTTTATGGTAATCTTTGTTATTACAAAATACTTTTAAAGGAATGGTGTTATGAAGAAGTGTTCTATTATTTTTGTTGTTGGGTTAGCCGTCACGCTATTTTCTTTTGTTTTACCATCTTTGCAGTTATCAAGTGCAGAAGCTAGTAGTTTAGAAACCTTTGAAGTAAATAATACAGTAATTAATGTTCGCTCTATGCCTTCTATTGAAGGTGAAATTGTAGGACAGTTAGAAAAAGGAGACCAGCTGGTAGCTTTTGATGAACAGTATGGTTGGGTACAAACTTATTATGCAGGTAAAGAAGTTTGGGTTGCTAAATACCTGTTAATAGCGAAAAGTTCAAATTCCCCTACATCAACAAATCCTACACTAAACCAATCTACTAATCTAGAAGGGTATAATATTATCATTGATCCAGGTCATGGAGGAAAAGACCCTGGTGCGATTGGTATCAATAATATACAAGAAAAAGAACTTGTTTTTTCCACTTCTTTAAAAGTGGTAGAGCAGCTCCAAAATCATGGTGCTACTGTAATCACTACGAGAGCAAATGATGACTTTATATCATTAGAGGATCGCGTAAGAATAAGTAACAGCTATAATACTCATTTCTTTATCAGTATTCATTATAATGCAGCAATAAATCATTCTGCAAACGGAGTTACTACGTATATTCGAGACAATTCGGATAGAGATTTAGGGCAATCCATTCAAGAAGCAATGATTTCGAATGTCACGCTTCATGACCGAGGAGTTAGACAGGCCGATTTTAAAGTTCTAAGAGAAACAGAAGCACCTTCTGTATTGCTAGAGTTAGGTTTTATAACAAATTTCACTGATTTATCTATTGTCCAAACAGAAGCGTATCAAGAAAGTATTGCTGAAGGTATCACAAATGGAGTCCTTGAGTATGTAGAGTAAGTTATATTTTTGTATGATGAAATTGCTGTAAAACCAAAGGTTAGTTCAACAGCCTTAGAGCGGGTTCAATAGTATTGTGAAAATAACCACCACAATTGCTTGTAAGGCAAAAGGTGGTTATTTTTTATAGTTGACAGCCACCAAGGAGTAAAATCATCAGTACGAGTGACTCAAATACTGTCATAGACAAGACCTGAATCGTAATTACATCCGTTTAATGAACAAAGTCATAACACTAATCTAACTACTAGAAAATTTTATTTACTCATCCGCAGTCCCAAGTGTCATTCCACCATCAACAACAATCTCTGTACCCGTACAATAAGAGCTTTCATCAGACGCCAGAAATGCTATAACCTTAGCAATTTCAACTGGTTGTCCAATACGCTTGAGCGGTATTGAATCATAATAAGCGGGAACAGTTTCACTTTCGGTGACCATATCGGTTTTGACTCCACCTGGATGGACCATATTTACTCGAATCCCTGCTGGACCTAATTCTATTGCTGCAGCTTTTGACATTGCCACCACAGATGATTTTGTTGCAGCATAAGCAGAAGAATTACTGATTGGTGCAAATGCAGAAATCGATACATTGTTGATAATAGAACCTCTTTGTTGCTTTTCCATTTGTGGAATAACGGCTTGCATTCCCATGAAGACACCGAGCTGGTTGACATTAATCAACTGCTGATAATCATCCAGCGTTGTCTCTTTAAATGGTTTGCGTTTAAGAGCCCCAGCATTATTGACTAACACATCAATCCTACCGAATTTATTTATTATCTTATCTACTGCAGATTTCCACTCTGTCTCTTTTGTAACATCTAACTGAACTGGAAAAGCATGTTCTTCCCCAATCATACTAGCTACTTCTTGAGCATCCTCATAGTTTCGAGCAGCAACCCCGACTATCGCCTCCAACGAAGCAAGGTGCTGAGCGATTGCCTTTCCCTGACCTCGATTAGCTCCAGTTACAAGAATGACTTGGTTGTTTAGATTTGGCATTTGAACACTCCTTATCTTATCCTTACAAAACATTTGTAATTTAAACATTAATACCATAAAACATTTTCATTGTACATTCTTTAGATTTAGCAGCTATTCTTTAAGTTCAAGCAAAATCCTATACAAATCCCCTTCCATTTACTACTATATCTTAACAAGGAGGCGTACAGCATGAACACAAATAATCACGATATGTTTTCCCCATTAACATTTAAAAATGGCGTTGAATTAAAGAACCGTTTGGTAATGGCCCCGATGACACACTACTCATCCAATCCAGATGGAACGGTAAGTGACGAAGAAATAAGTTATTATGCCCGCCGTTCTAAAGGCGTAGGCATGGTCATTACCGCAACAACCTATGTCACACCGAACGGAAAAGGATTCCCTAATCAATTTTCGGCCGTCGAAGATGACATGATTCCGAGCTTAAGCAAATTGGCAAAAGGAATTCAAGCCGAGGGCGCTAAGGCTATTTTACAAATATTTCATGGTGGAAAAATGTGCCCACCCTCTCTTGTTCCAGATGGAGACATCGTAAGTGCTAGTGACATTCCCGCAAATAACGAAGCTGCAGAGCCACGTCCTTTGAGAGAATCAGAAGTGGAGGAAATAATTGAAGCTTTTGGTGAAACGACACGTAGAGCTATTGAAGCAGGCTATGATGGCGTTGAGATTCACGGGGCTAATGGCTACTTAATCCAACAATTCTTTTCCCCATATTCCAACCGTCGTGAAGATCGGTTTGGAGGAAATTTGGAAAAGCGGATGACTTTCCCACTTGCTGTAATTGATAAAGTACAAAGCGTTGTGGCCGAGTATGCGGATGAATCCTTTATTGTAGGTTACCGCTTTTCACCAGAGGAGCCAGAAACACCAGGAATTACGATGGATGAAACACTTCAACTCGTCGATGTTATAGCAGATAAGAATTTAGACTATCTACATGTCTCCTTAATGGACTTCTTTTCCAATGCTAGAAGGGGTGTAGAAGATGTAAATAAGATGCGAATTAGCTATCTACTAGAAACGATCGATAATCGTGTACCATTAATCGGTGTTGGTTCGATCTATACAGCAGATGATGCCAAGAAAGCCTTTGATACAGGTATCCCGCTTCTCGCATTAGGAAGAGAGATTATCATCGATCCTGATTGGGTCCAGAAGGTCGCTGATGGAAGAGATAATGAAATTATTACCGAAATTAATAAAGAAAAACAAGAAGAATTAGTAGTCCCAGATTCACTTTGGAAAGTGATTATCCATACACCTGGATGGTTTCCTGGAATATAATAAAAGAACAAAGTCCGTTCCCTACAATGTTGTAGGGAATGGCTTTTTTAGTTTAGGAGAAGAAACAAGCGCATATGTAATATTGCTATAAGAAAACTGAAAATGTAGCTGCCAGTGAAAAACAAATGAGATGTTATACTATTGTTAGTGTATAAGGTTTTCGTGGATGGTGGCTCACTCCCTTTTAATGTAATAGAAAGGGAGTGAGAGGATGACAGTGTTTGAAACTCTTATGTTTTCTGTGGCGTTTGCCAGTTTGATTGTCGTAGTGCTGTCTTTTAATCAAAAAAATAACCACCCTATAGCCTGACCAGCAGTTAGTGATGGTTATTTTTTCTATCCGTTGCGGAGTCGCTCCCATTAAAGAGAATTGCGAGAAAAAACACTGTGATTACTAAACTAAATAGTACTCATCCACAATTCCAAGCTACAATATGCTGGTTCGCAGTATATTAGTGTAAAGAAAAAGCTTGCGACTATTTGCTTTGAATTCGTATGTATAGGTTGATACATCAACAATATTATCTTATCAAAGTGTATATGAAACAACTGTGTTGTGATGAAAGGAGGATGAAGCAATTGTTCATGGTTATTACTTTAATTTTCATTTTGACATTTATATATATTTTGCTGAAACAAGAAACAAAATGGGTGAAAATCTCTGTTTTTATGTATTTCTTGCTTCTATCTATTGTTTTTATGAGTGGACTTTTTTATATTCTGTCAGCCTATAATTTAAATGATAATCCTGTTGAAGGCGGATTTAATAAACAGTTTAACTGGGTGTATTATTTCTTGCACCTTTTCTTCATTCCACTATTTATTTTAATCGGATACAAATTATTTAAATTTACTAATAATACATTTAATAAAATATGGATAAAAATTGCCATGTATATATTTTGGATTGCTTTGTTATTAGGTGTCGGATATGTATCATCCTTTATATTTATATTGGTTTTTTATGGATTTGCACCATAATTAGCTACTTTCCATTAATGGGCCTACCGGGCCTACCATACATAGGGTACGAATGTAGAACAATCTATTGGAACATTTTATATTAGGAGGATAAAAATGATGGTAATGATGTTGGTCATTGGGTTATTTATAGTGTTTGGAATTTTTCTAATCAATGGCAAAGGCTCTTTCTTAATTGCAGGCTATAACACAATGCCTCCAGAAGAAAAGGAAAATTATGATACAGTCGCCCTTTGCAAGTTTATGGGGAAAATGATGTTCGCATTATCATTTTGTATGTTGTTATGGGCACTTAGTGATGCATATGAAGTTAACTGGTTGTTCTATATCGGTATTGCTTTATTTATAGTTATCGTTGTATTTATGCTTATTTACATTAATACTGGAAATAGATTTGAAAAATAGAATAGGTTACAGTTCAACATTTGAATATGAATTTTGAAAAGTAAATGGGACCTTTCTTGCTTTATCATGACTGAATAAGGACAAATAAATAATTTGATAGGGAGTTATCACGAATGGACTTATTTAAGAAAGCAATTGATATGTCTAAGATATATACAGAAAATACAAAAGTGGAAGCCATTATTTTGGCTGGATCAGTATCAAGAAACTTGCAAGATGATTATTCAGATATAGAACTGCATATTTTCTGGTCCTCCTCTCCAACAGATGAGGACCGCCAGTATCCCATCAAAAAAGTTAAGGGTACAATTTTATCGTATCATCCCTATGAAGAGGAAGAATGGTCTGAAGCTTATTTGAATCAAGATGGTATTAAGTTTGAGATAAGTAGCTTTTTGTCCACAACAGTTGAACGTTTTATTTCCGATGTGATGGATAATTATAGAACTGATTTAGAAAAGCAATGTCTTGTAGCATCAATTCATGATGGCATTAGCCTCTTCGGTAAAGAAAAGATTAATCAGCTTAAAAATAAAGTGGTAAAATACCCGTCAGGGCTTTCCAAGCAAATGATTTCGAAAAATCTCTGGTTAAGCAATGGATGGAATAACCGAAAAGCACTTTTAAGCCGGAAAGATTGGCTGATGCTCTATAATGTAATTTGTGGAGTACAAAAGAAACTGTTTGGTGTTTTATTTGGTCTTAATCATATGTATGTTCATCATCCTGATTATAAGTGGATGCAATACAATATAAAATCTATGCAGATTAAACCAGAAAATCTTTATGAAAGAATGACAAAAATTTTGATTGGTAACCCGAAAAATGCTATAGACGAATTAGAAGTTTTGATTGCAGAGGTTATAATGTTAGTTGAAGAATATAATCCTGAACTAAATATTAGTAATCAGAAAAATCATATTGGTTATACGAAATAGTTCTGACTCAAAATAATCGTATTGATTATGCAATACTCTCACTTATACAGGAACGTTTAAAATCTTTTTGACAATACTATAGAAAATACTTAGCTAAAAACCAAACTCTTTCTCAAAAGACTCCTATAAGACTTATTTTGTATAGGAGTCTTCTTGTTTCTACATTTGTCTTGCATGATATAATTTCTCACTGAAAGTTTTTCAACTATCTTTTTTAGATTTGCGATACAAATAGACAATTAATATATAACAATCACAAATACAGAACCATATACCAAATAACTTAAGATGATTGGCAGATATTGAGTAAGCGTCAACTTTACCACCTCAAATGTTCTAAAAAGAATTCTTTTCCACTAAAATATAAATTATTTATTTAATGATACAATTATTCGTTGTTATAACCTACATTCTCCCGATAATTATTTTATTGACCCTGGCACAAGAAATAATTCTTGCCAACCCCACTACTATGTTATACTATATACCAGTAATAAGTAATACTTATTATCAGTCATACAGAATAGAGAGGAGTGGCTATATTGGAAAATCTAACAGCTATGCTAAAAGGCGTGCTTGAAGGCTGCGTTCTTGAAATTATCAGCCACAAACAAACCTATGGTTACGAAATTACCCGGCAATTGAATGCACTTGGCTTTACAGATGTTGTAGACGGAACGGTGTACACGATTCTGGTTCGGCTTGAGAAGAATAAACTTGTCGACACCGAAAAAAAACCATCCGACATGGGACCACCTAGAAAGTTTTTTATGCTTAACGACGCAGGTCGTGAGGAACTACGGAAGTTTTGGGATAAATGGGAGTTTGTATCAACAAAAATTAACGCATTAAAGGAGGGAAAACAATGAACTTTTGGGAGAAAATTACGGGTAGCGACATGACGAAAGAAATGAAAAACTTTGAATCTCGAGCTAAAAATTTGCCATCTGACTATCAAGCTGCATGGGAAGAAATTAAAGCCAATCTTTGGCCGCACACAGATTTCACCGGACGTAACCTCATGCCAATACTTGACGGCGTGCTTGGCCTGCTCGAAGAAACAGCTTCGGAAGGGCAGAGTGTACAGGAGGCTTTGGGTGACGATATCAACGCTTTCTGTTCAGCGCTAATCGGTGAAGAAGGGGCAAAATCTTATCGCGACAAGTGGCGCAATCAACTCAACAATAATATCGCCAAAAAATTAGGCAAATAGGAGGGTGAATGAAGATGAGAATACAAGATATCATCGAAGGCAAAAAAGAGTGGCGAGCACACATGGCACGTGTAAAAGCACTACCGAAAGATTATCAAATTGTCTATAAAGAGATTCAAAAATACCTCTATAAAGTCGGCCCTGTTGAGCTAACCAATGGAATTGGTTTACTCTCTGGAATTATCGATCTTTTTGAAGAAGGCGCTAGCTTAGGAAAAAATGTGCTCGAAGTGACAGGAGAAGATGTAGCAGCTTTCTGCGACGAACTAATCAAAGATTCAAAGACTTACGCTGATATCTACCAGGAATCTGTTAACCAAAAAGTTAACGAAGCCATGAAAGAAGATTAGTATGTAAATTATCCTGATAATGTGCAATTGTGTATTATCTTCTTAATTTTGTATGCGTAGTTTATCGTAACCTTAAATGGTATAAAATCCTTCCTTTCCTATAGTGATTACACTCTTAAGTACGATATTACCGCATATCATCTCCATACTTCTAGATTATTAATAGCATAATCGAACTGGAGAGTTTCTACCTCCAATAATTGCAATCCACATGCAAACCAGGCGCAAACCCAAATTTTGGTGTGCGCCTCTCCTATTTTCTAAAATTATTATTATGCAGTCGCTGTCAAAAGAATTGCCAATCCGTTAAAAAGGGCATGAATAATCATTGCAGGATAAATAGACTTTGTTTTTTCATATGTCCATGCAAAAATCAGCCCCGACAAAAACGTGTATGGCAAGGAATTGAATGTTGGAATATGTACGAGCATGAAAATGAATGAGCTAATCAACATCCCCGCTAACAGGCCATACTTGGTTCTAATCCATCGATATAGAAATCCACGATAAAAAATTTCCTCATAAATGGGCGAAATAATGGCAGCTGATACAAAAGCAATCACGATATTCATCGTAGTTAATCTGGTTTGTAAACTGTCTGTCTTACTATTGTCCGTTCCAGAATTGAATATCAACTCCATGATATAAATTAGCAAAATGCTACCGATAATTAGTACTAATGTCCATCCGATTATCGGACCCCAATAAGATTTTTTAAATCGCTGAAAACCTACTTCCTTCCAAGAAAGGTTTTTTGGTCTAATCGCAATAAAATAAACGCCAAGCGTGAAGATAATCGACATAATCAAGCCGATTAACGTTCCCGAATACAACTCATTTTGAAAAATTTCAGTTAAATATTGCATCAACAGATATTCAATAAAAAATGGGATGAGTACTAAAACCAGCGTCAACAGCAATATTAATTCCTTCCAAGACCATGCACTTTGATTAAAATAAGATTTTTCAATTTTCATGAATTACCACTTCCTTTTTTATGCTATATTAAGTGTAATTGGTGACGTTGCGTAACCTGCAACAATTATTTTTGGAGGGATTAGGGTGAATTTTTATTCAACAGGGGAAGTTGCGAAAATGTTAGGAGTTTCGGTGCGGTCATTGCGCTATTATGACCAAATCGGATTAATAAGTCCAAACAAGAAAGATGATTATGGCAAACGATTTTATAGTGATGAGGATTTATTAACACTAAAGAAAATAACAATATTGAAAATGTCGAATTTATCACTAGACAATATTAAAAAAATACTTTCCGATATTACGATTGAGCAGTTACTTTATGTCCATAAAGATTACTTACAGCAAAAGATTGAGGAGCTTAACGCATCCGTTCATCATACGAACTCCCTTCTCAATATTATAAAGTTAGAAGGGGATTTAAAGTGGGAGCAATTAATCCCTTTGATACAAGAAAAACAAGCTAAGAACCGTACCGATGAGGATTGGAATCAATTTATTGATGATCAAGAACAGGAAACCTTGAAGGAGAAACTTCCAAAGTTAGAACAAGATAGTCCACAAGTAAAACAATGGATTAATCTGATTAGAAGAATTGAACTGTGTTTGAAACGGGGAGATATCCCAGCGTCTGAGGAAGGTCAGATTATTGCGGAAGATACGTTGATATTATCGGATGAACTATTTGCAGGAAATGAAGAACTGAGTGAAAAATTTTTTGAAATACGGAAGTCACCTGAAAAATCACAATCAATGAACCTCTATCCGGTAAAGGACGAAGTATTGGATTTTTTGGAGGAGGCAATGCAAGTCTTTCAAGATAAAGTGTTGGTGGACTGAGTAAGGGTTGCAAATTCAACGTTACAACAGGAGAGCAACAATCAAGTATTACATAAGGGCTATCTACACTAGAGTCATAATAAGCTAACTTCAAATCATCGAACTGGAATGCAAGAAAATAATTAAAAGGGGCATTTGTATATGTCTGCTGTGACACTTAAAGAGGTATTACAAACGGAAAAAACTATTTTAAAGAATCTTTACTCCTTGTATCTTCATGACCTCTCAAACTTCACTCCCATGATAGAAATTGGAGCAAATGGTTTTTTTGAATTCGAAGATTTGGAAAAGTTTTGGGAAGTAGATGGGCTTTCTCCATATTTTATACAATTAGATGATAGTATTATAGGTTTTATATTACTCTTAGAGCGACCTTTTCTAAAAAAAGAATACGACTTGGGAGTAAATGATATTTTTATACTTAATAAATACAGAGGGAAAGGAATTGGAAAGCAAGTCATTAAAAAAATATTTAAAGAAAGACAGGGAAAGTATTTTGTAATTGAACTTATTGAAAATAAGAGCGCCGTTTCATTCTGGAAAAAAGTATATGGTGAATGCAATATTCATTATGAAGAAAGACAAGACATAATTGATGGTGATCCATGTTTCATTCAAACATTTAAAATTTAATAGAGCGCCGCACGATATACAGATTCATTAACACAATTAATATGAGATAAACAGAAGAAATTCAATTTTCTCAGCACGAATATAATAAAGAATGGTATGCGAATAGAAAAGAGGTACTAATAATATGATAGAAATGCAAACAAAGAATGATAGAAAGCTCACAAATCAACTTTCAAAGTGGGCAATTGGTTTTCACATCGGTCTTATATCCGTTTTTTCTATCATTGGACTTGGATTTATCACCTTAGCGGTATTATCAATGGCGAATCAGTACACAAGCGTGTTTTTTATCGCAGGTATTTTGTTTATTTGTCTAGGCTGGTTTTGCTATAAAAACCTTCGAAAATACCTCGATTATGTTTTCAAAATAGAATTAAGACAGAAAGGATATTATGCGTATTTTAAAGATAAAAAGAAAAATGAAGAAAGTGAAGTATTTTTGACTTATGATCAGATGGAATATGTATTAATAGGGATGGATTACAAACTTATCCCAAGACATAAGTATCGACTAGGCGAGTGGACCGCTCGGCTTATTCCCCATAGGGCAGCAAAATTTATGTTCTTTGGCAAGAATTCGAACGATCAGGATAAAGTTCTTTCTTTTACTCATCTCGATCTTGCGACAACTAATGCTTGGATTGACATACTTCAGTCCAATAATGTGACGATATATCACACCGACATGGCTTTAAGCGCAACACCTCACACTACTGCTGGAATAGAATCAGTGCCCAAACATCCATATGAGGGTTCCCTTTTATTCAGGCCTGGGACTGAAGCTGAAGGTATCGACAATATTTTGTTTACAGATTCTCAAAAAAAGGTTTTGGAACAAAAAACAATCACCAATCGAAAAAAAGGCTTTTACTTAATTTTACTTCTTACTTTCCTGCAAATAATCATGATTTATTTCTGGTTCCCTACATGGGACATGGAAGCAGGTATATTTAGTGATGATTCAGGTGTATTTATGGCAGGGTGTTTTACTGTCATGGCTACATTCGCCATCTACATTTATAAGACAAAAGTTAAGTGGTATGAGCCAATTATAGATATGTTAATTCTCGGGGCTGGAATATGGCTAGGTACCATAATTGCACCTGTAACCCACCCCGACTTTCCATCAGCTGTAAAGGGCTACTCGATGACTATTATCATCATCATACTTATTGGATTTTACCTATTGAAATTATTTGATTGGAGGGATAAGAGAAAGAAAGAGAGGGCGATTAATAGACAAAAAAATGCCAGTTAATAAAACACCTGCAAATTAATATTGTGTCCTTGTGACCAAATAGTAGATTAGTGCATTCATTCTAGTGTTTATGTATTGACTATGTGTTTCCCCGAATATATAAACACCTAAATAAAGGAAAGTCGGTTAATGTTTTTAGGTTTTAATCTATTGGTATTCATACGAAATTTAGGAGGACTAACTTATGCAAAAAGTAGTTGAAAGAATAAATTATTGGATAGAAAAATTACCAGAAGAGTACGATTCTATGTTTGAAAAAGATATTTCTAATCGACCATTACCTCATAAATGGTCTAAAAAAGAAATTCTAGGGCATTTATGTGATTCTGCCATAAATAATATTGAGAGGTTTATAAAAATTCAATATGAAGAACAAGTATATGTTATTCAATCGTATAATCAAGACCAATGGGTAATGCTTCAGAATTATCAAGATAGACCAGTAGATGAAATAGTAACCCTTTTCCAGACATTAAATAAACAAATTGTTACTATCGTTCAAAATATTCCCGACGAAAAACTATCCAACCTTTGTGATATAGGGAATAATCAACATAAGACACTTGATTGGCTTATTCAAGATTATATTGTGCATATGGAACACCATATTCACAATCAAATTTTAATAAAAAAGTAGGAACTTAAAATATGAAGATAAATAAAAATAAGAAATTTAGACCTATGATAGTTCTACGGAATATTTTTTTAGCTATAGTAGTGGCATTTCTTATTTGGATACTTTTTAGCAACATAATGATGGCATATGAACAAAAACAGTACCCACCAGTTGGTGAATTAGTGGAGGTTAGTGATGAAAACATGCACATTTATTTAAGGGGTGATGGCGAGCATACGATAGTTTTATTAAGTGGTCTTGGAACTGCAGCACCCACATTGGATTTTGAACCTTTGGTAAATGAACTATCAAAGAATAATAAGGTAGTAGTGATAGAACCGTTTGGATACGGATGGAGTGAAATAACCGACAAGGAACAAACAGTGGAAAACATAGTAGAGGAAATAAGAATGGCTCTAAAAACCGCTAACATAGATGGACCATACATATTAATGCCTCATTCAATTTCTGGCATTTATACAATGTATTTTGCTAATAATTATCCAGAGGAAATTAAAGCGATCATCGGAATCGGACAGAAGATGAAGGAAGATTATTTTATTTTGGCGTAGTACCTATTATGAGAGGTCAAGGACTGGGGGCAAACATCCACAAAATAATACCCCTGCAAAAATGGTTCAAATTTTGTCGGGATCGGATTTCTCTACTTGCTAAAATGAGATAGATGGGAGGTCATTGAGGTGGATTCGATTCAAAACATGAACAAAGCGTTAGCCTATATTGAGGCCAATCTTGACGATGAAATAGACTTTCAGTTAGTGGCGAGAATTGCGTGTTGTTCGGAACATCAATTCAATCGATTGTTTTCTTTCTTAGCTGGAATTGGCTTAGCGGAGTATATTCGGAATAGACGTCTTACTTTGGCCGCGATGGAACTGCAGTCCAATGATGTTAAAGTAATTGATCTGGCTGTGAAATACAGATATAGTTCACCAGATTCTTTTTCGAGATCCTTTCAAAGTTTACACGGAATAACTCCCTCAATGGCAAAGGAAAACGGCAATCTTCTAAAAGCGTATCCGCCAATGACCTTCCAATTAACAATCAAAGGCGGTGGCGAGATGAATTTTCACTTTGTGATAAAGAAAGCTTTCAAAATTGTTGGAATCAAGGAGACAGTAGACACAACGGACGGCGAATTTTATCCTGAGATTTGGAATGAACTTGAGAATGATGACCTTCTAAACAAGCTGAAATCCTTATCAAATACGGATTTCCCAGAGATTCTGCATGTGAGTGCAAATATTACAGCCAACAGCCGGGATTATTATATTTCGGTTGCAACAACAAAGGATGCTCCACAAGAGTTTACGACGTTAGAGATTCCGGCAGTGACTTGGGTTATTTTCAAAACTTCAGGTCCACAGCCTGAAACTATGTTGAAGACCTGGGAGCGAATTTATGCGGAGTGGTTACCTTCGTCAGGTTATGAACTAGCTGAATCAATCGAATTTATCCGCGATTTGAATGATCCAAAAGATTTATCGGCAAATGAAATCTGGATTCCTGTGAAAAAGAGATAGGTAACTACAAGAAAAGGTGTGAGAATGATGAAACTAAATCATTTAAATCTGACAATGACTGATGTTTCAGCTTCTCGCGAGTTTTTAGAAAAGTATTTTGGGGTTATTAATTAGTAACACAAAGAAAAGAATAGCGGCCTACAAAAACGTTGGCTGCTATTCTTTTTTTCTTTTCTTTCTCCTTTGTTGTTCAATTGAAAAGAAAAATAAAGCCACAACAACTAGTAAACTTAAAAAGAATAGTAAGATACCATTCCAACTACCGTTAAATAAATTTATATTTATGGAAGTTGATATAAACATTAGCAAAATAATAAACATTAAAATTTGATCGGTCCTCAATTAATCACCTTGTCCTTTCTTATTTCTTAAATAGTTTCAACAATACAATTGCTAATAAAAATGTAAACTCATATTCAATAGATGAATCCATGTTTCCTTTATCTATTGTTCTACCATTGCACTTGATAATGTTTTCCTTATAACCTACTTAAATGTTCATGTATTAATCTCCACTCACCATCATGCAATGTAAAAACATTAGTCGCCCTCCCACTACCAGATACAAACTCTCCAAGGTAATATCCTTCGTAATGATATGTATAAATACAAGTAGCGACTTGATCACTAGCAGCAATCCATTGGACGTCTGTAGCAGAGTAAACTTCTTCTTTAATAGTATTCCAGGAATTCATAAAGTAGCTACCGATTTGTTCATTGGAAATACAATTTTGATCAGTAAACCAGTATAATGCTTGAGGGTGTAGTACTGCTTTTACATTATTAAAATCATGTGAGTTAGTGGCTTCAATATATTTATCTAGCGCTTCAATATATCCCATTGCTCATCACCTCTCCTTTAGTCATAGTATACCATTTCTCCTACCAACTTCACCCTACACCTCCAATTCTACCGAGGTGAACACCGAGATACGAAAATATACGATTAACATATTTATACTTTCTTTCTGACCCATACCAAAAAACACCTCCTTTTGGTTCTCTCATTCTTAATCGAAATGAGCGTCCAAAAAGAGGTATGTTGAGTCAAATTATATTAATCTTTTTTCAATCGTGCAGCAAAGTAATTGCCGAGTGATTGTAATCCTTGTACTAAAATAATCAGCAGAATAACGGTTACGTACATCACATCTACTTCATATCGTAAGTGACCATATCGATATGCGAGGTCACCGAGGCCTCCACCGCCAACTAAGCCCGCCATGGCAGATGCTCCGATTAGTCCAATAATCGCAATTGTTAATCCAAGTACAATAGCAGAGCGAGATTCCCGTACAAGTACATGCCAGACGATATGTCTCGTCTTAATCCCCATCGCTTCATATGCTTCAATGACACCGCGGTTTACTTCCAGTAAGGCAGACTCCATTAACCGAGCGATATAAGGAGCCGTATAAACGACTAATGGTACGATAACCCCTTTGACTCCAATTGACGTTCCGACAATGAATTTTGTAAAAGGGAGAATGAAGAATAATAGAATAATAAACGGCACCGAACGAATAATATTGATCACGATATTCAGCACATTATAGACGAACTTATTACTGAGCGCTTTCCCCGGTCTCGTTAAAACAAGCAGAATTCCCAGCGGTAACCCAATCAAGACGGAAATAGCAAGAGAAATACCGACCATCTGAAATGTTTGAATCGTCGACGTCCATAAATCTGAACCCCATGCATCAAGAAACGCGTTGATTTTCTCCATCGAACGTCACTCCTTCCACATGTACTTGTTGATCTTGTAAAAACTGGAATGCATCATTTATCTCCGCTTGTTCTCCTTTGAAGTGAACAAGCAGCTGACCGAATGCTTCTTCCTTAATTCGTGTAATACTGCCGGACAAGATGTTTGGATAGATATCATACTTTTTCGTTACGAGCGCAAGTGCCGGATCTCCTGATGATTCGCCGAAGAACGATAATTTGGCTACTTGCCCATTCTCACTCAAGCGATCGATTAAATCATCCGGAATATCATGCGAGAATAAACTATTCACAAAACGCTTCGTTGTCCGTTGCTGTGGTGAGATAAAAATATCTTTGGTATTGCCTTCCTCAATCACTTCGCCATTTTCCATGACTGCGACCCGATCGCAAATTCGCTGGATGACATTCATCTCATGCGTAATGAGCAAGATCGTAATCCCGAGTTCCTTATTGATTCGTAACAATAGATCTAAAATCGCTTCCGTTGTATCTGGATCGAGTGCACTTGTCGCTTCATCACTTAACAGAACTTCTGGCTCATGAGACAATGCCCGCGCAATAGCCACTCGTTGCTTTTGCCCACCGGAGAGCTCTGACGGGTATGCATCATGCTTGTCGGCTAAGCCAACGATATCCAAGTATTTCTGTACGCGGTCCTTTACTGCCTGTTTATCGAGGCCAGTTAGTTTCAGCGGAATCGCGATATTCTCGTAGACCGTTGCTGTTTTTAATAGATTGAACCCCTGAAAAATCATTCCGATATGACTTCTGGTTTCCCGGAGTTTTCCTGATTTCAACGTGGTTAATTCTACATCATTCACTTTGACCGATCCTTTGTCAGGCTGTTCCAGTAAATTTACACAACGAATCAATGTACTCTTCCCTGCACCACTATAGCCGATAACCCCATAGATTTCCCCTTTTTCAACGGATACAGAAACATTTTTCAATGCCTGAATATCTCCTTGTTTTCCTGAAAAAGTCTTTGTGATGTTCGTTAATTCAATCATTTGTTTATGCTCCTTCCGTTGCGCTCATTTCCTTACTCTCTTACCAAGAAGGAATGAGCGATCCACCAAATTCCTCTTCGATGAATGTTTTGACTTCTTCACTGCGATAAATATCTGCTAGTTTCTGGATGATTTCATCGTCTTCATTTTCTGCCCTCACCGCAGCATGATTAATGTAAGGAGAATCTTTCGGCTCAATAAAAATAGAGTCTTCCGTAGGGGTAAATCCAGCTTCGATAGCAAAATTTGTATTAATCGCAGCTGCATCCAATTCCTCTAACTGACGTGCAATCTGTGCAGGATCTAGTTCCACAAATTCATAGTTGCCGTTATTCTTTTCAATATCACGAACAGTAGAATTAATTCCTGTCTCCGGATCCAACTCAATTAAACCAGCTTGTTCAAATAGTAAAAGTGCACGACCGCTATTGGTAGGGTCACTAGGCAGTCCAATCGTTGCTCCCTCTGGCAATTCAGACACATCACCAACGTCTAATGAATAAATCCCCATCGGGAAAGTAACCGTATCAAAAGATTTCACTAAATCTAGGTTTCTATCTTCTTTAATAGCATTAAAATAAGGTTCCGTTTGGAAGATATTTAAATCAATCTCCCCTTCATCCAAAGCAACGTTTGGCATTACATAATCCGTGAACACCTTTGACTCGATTTCGATGCCTTCCTCTTCGGCTAGTTCCGTTACTTTTCCAAGAATCTCTTCATGTGGTCCTGCCGTAACCCCGATAACTAATTTTTCATCATCATACAATCCTTCACTTGCCCCGCTAGAATCTTCACTGCCACACGCAACCAAAAATGCTATTGCTAAACATACGATCGCTGTTAATAATCCTTTTTTCATGATGTTTTCTCTCCTCTTTTTTCCGTGTAATAGGCTTGATTATATTTCTCTACTTGCTGTAACGCATCTGCTAATGATTCCGCTGTAACTTCTTTATTCATAAAATGAATCGACTCTTGCGGCAGAATTACTTTCTGAATGATTTTCTCCATGAGCTCCTCATTGGTTATATCAATTCCGATACCCTGTAAACTAGACGGCAATTTCCATTGATCGTAAAAATCAAGTAAACGCAAAAGCTCATCCACTTTGTTTTCGAATGCTAGCTGGCCAAGGATTCCGTATGCCACAAGCTCTCCGTGCAAGAAGTCTTTTGCCTCGCTTGCTTCCGTTAATCCATTATGCAGTGAATGCGCTCCTGCAATTCTCCCTGCTTTATCACCAAATCCGCCTACCATTCCGCCCGTGATGATAATTGCTTCTATAACGCGGATGAATGCAGGTGTTACTTGTTTATCGCTGACAGCATCCAGTGCAGCTTTTCCGTCCTTCAGTAATACATCTCGACAAATACCTGCGGAGAATTGCGAAACTTTCACCGGCACAGGCGCTTCTTCATTCGGATAAAAACTCTCGATCAAAGCATCCGCTTCATAAAACTTTGCCAGCGTGTCGCCTATCCCCGCTCTTAAGTATTCGATAGGAGCCTGGGCAATAATCGCCGGTTCTACTAAAACAAGCGTCGTTGCTAACGGTAAATCCGTGTAATGTGTAAATGCTCCTTCATTGTCATAAAAGACACTGAGTGGCGTCCATGCAGCACAAGTAGCAGCAATTGTCGGGATTAAAATTGATTTAACATCTGCTTTCACAGCTGCAGCCTTCGTAATATCCAGCGCAGTCCCGCCACCAATACCAATCACCGCTTCAATAGAATCTTGATGAAGCTGTTCTGCTATTTCCTCTGCTTTTTCAACCGTGGTATGACCGTCAATAAAGATGATATGCGCTTCTACTTGATTCACTATCGATAAAGGTAAATACGGCTTTGCCGCCTGCCATGATTTCTTCCCTGCGATAACTTGTATATGCTCAACGGACAGTTCTTCAAGGAGTACAGGAATTTCCTCTAAGACATCAGAACCAATCCGATAATGACCAGGAGCTCCTTTTACAATCGATGTAGACATAAACCCTTCCTCTTTTCTCATGTTGTGAATTTTTTGGGAAACTAAAAATGCCTCCCGATTTGAATTCGAGAGGCATAACATAACAATATATAAGTCATTCATCACCTCTCTTATTTCTCAAAATACCATCCGTATTTTGCAGGATTTAGCACCTTTTCAACATTGGAAATAAAATGAACGGTTGCCGGGCGTCACAGGGCCAGTCCCTCAGCCACTCTCAATAAGAGATATTAGCGTATTTAATTTTAATTATCATACTATTACGGTTTTTATTAATTGTCAATAAGGGATTTGGGTTTTTTGAGTAAACGGGCAGCAAAAAACTACTATTCTTATACTGAGTATATTTTCTTAAAATTCAGTAAATATATTGACATAGGAAATTATAACTTTTAAGATAGACTCATATATAAATGAGAGCGCTTTATTATAGCGGGAATCGGATTCAGCCATTGGGGGACGTGTTCTACAAAAACTAGTGAAGTCACAGATAATCCTATTACATTTTAACAAATAGGATCATCGCTTCTAAACCTCGGGAGGTGTATTCTCCGCAACAATTCTAAGAAATAAACCAGGAGAAGCAGGAAAGCCATTCAAATCTAATTTTTCGATCCTTTACGCCTTTTTGAACTTGTACGACTAATACAAAAAAGAAGGGAATAAAGAAAATGAAAAAACAACTGTTATGGTATTCACCTATTATCGCTATGTTACTGTTTAGTTTTACAATAGAACCGTTCTCCTCACACATAAACGCGGAAAGTAAAAACACGGAAGTAGAATACGAATTTTACCCAACGCCCCAGAGTGTCGAATACATGGAAGGTGAGCTAACCCTCAACAAGGATATTCAAGTTGTTTATGATGACACGATTGATGATGCCACAAAGAAAAAAGTAACCGAAATATTCGCCACCAATAACCTGCCCATACCGGAAATCACAGATGAACCTTCCGAAGATACCATTACTCTTTTTGTCGGAACCGTAGAATCTGGTGGGCCAGCAGCAAAGAATGCGGAGGATACACTTAATTCGAATAATATGGACTTTGAGCAAATCGATGCTTATCAATTGAGAATTGACCATAATACGATCACAGTGATTGGAAAAGATACCGATGCTGCATTTTATGGGATTGCCTCGCTCGAAAAAATTCTCAACCAGCGTTCTGATAATCAAATTAAACACTTAGAAATTAACGATTATGCGAATACGAAAGTGAGAGGATTTATCGAAGGTTATTACGGCATACCCTGGAGTAATGATGATCGTAAATCTTTGATGGAATTCGGTGGACAATTCAAGGCGAATTCCTATGTCTTCGCTCCGAAAGACGATCCATATCATAGGGAACAATGGGAAGAACCCTATCCTGAAGATATGTTAGAAGAGATTGGCGAATTGGCAGAAGTTGGGCGTGAGAGTAAAACGCAATTTGTTTGGACCATCTCCCCGCTTGGCGAAGTTGCTGAAATTGCCCGTGAAGAAGGCGAAGAAGCTGCCATGGCATTACTCGATGAAAACACAGAAAAAATGCTTACGAAATTCGATCAATTATACGACGTAGGTGTGCGACAGTTTGGCGTTTTAGGTGACGATGTTGGTTCGCTGCCATTAGATTATGTCGCTGAACTGATGAATTCTGTTTCAGAATGGGCTGAGCAAAAAGGTGATGTGAGGGATACACTGTATACGCCTGCAGCCTATAATTCTGCTTGGGCTTGGGATGGCGGAGAAGAATTAAATAGACTCGAAGAAGCCTTTGACGAGAACATCCACATTCTTTGGACGGGGGAAAATACCGTCGCTCCGGTCGAGCAATATACCATCGACCGCTTTAAACATCGTGATAATAATGGTGTGGTACGTCGCGATCCACTTTTTTGGCTAAATTGGCCGGTGAATGACATTGATATGACTCGTGTGTTCCTTGGAAAAGGAGACATGCTGGAACCCGGTATAGAAAATCTTGCAGGAGTAGTAACCAACCCAATGCAAGAAGCTCAGGCCTCAAAGGTTGCGATTTTTGCCGTTGCGGACTATGCATGGAACACAGAATCCTTTGATGCTCCAACTAGCTGGGAAGACAGCATGAAGTATATTGAACCAGACGCAACAGATGCGTTCCATACGCTAACCCAACATATGGCGCATGCAGAGCCGCAGAATGGACTGGAAGCAAATGAAAGCGAACATATCAAACACTTACTAGAAGAAACATTGTCTCGCATCGATAACGATCAACCGCTTGGAGATGTTGCACCTGAACTACTAGATGAACTGAGTCTCATTGCAGCGGCAGGAGACGAATTTTTAGGAGAATCCAAAAACGAAGCATTGAAAGAGGAACTCGAGCCATTTGTCCACTCACTTCAAGATATGGTTCTAGCAAACATCGAGTATATCCAATTTTATCAAGACTTAGAGAATGAGGATATAGAAAGCGCGAAGGAACACTATATATCTGGTACGGTTTTACGAGATCAGAGCTTGAGTCATGAACGCCCAATGTTGGGTGAAGAAGATACCGTCTACGCTAAACCTGCCGGTAAAAAGCTACAACCATTTACAGATGATATAGAAGACTATGTTATCCAAAAAGCAAAAGAATTGATGGATGTAGGGGTGATGAAAGCATTCGTCGATCAATATGCTGAAATAGGGAAAATTGAACAAGGAGAAGACGTACGTTTATTGCAAACCCACCTGACTTCCATCGAACATTATGTAAAAGAAGAATCCTACAACAAAGCGATAAAACACATGGAATCCTTTAAAAGATTAGTAGACACATTCCTAGAAGAAGGAAAAATCGATCAACAAGCAGCAGCCCAATTAACGGAACTAGCTGATGTGTTAATCGAAAAGTGGATAAATTAGGCATGTGTTTATGAAGAACAAAGAGGTAGTGGCCGATTGAGCTACTACCTTTATTGATCAAGGATTATTGATATTGCTTAGCAACACTCACAATCTCTTCCTTGTATAAAAGTATATCATTTACACTTTTTAATTTATGTGTGGTTTTTAATTCATCATTCAATTGAATATATTTATTATTTGTATTAAAACCTAATCTACATATCCATTTACGTATATTATCATCTAAAAGCACATTAAAGTAACTCTTATTATCTCGGTAGTAGACTCTATTGGCCTCTATATTCTCTTGAAGCATTAATTTAATTAAAACATAACCTTCAATCTCTTCTTCTGTCGTAACAACAATGGGTTCATCTGCTACTTTTTCAAGTTCCTCAATTACCTCTGCTTCAGTCGATGAAGCAACCTCCACATCTACTTTTTCGGCCAAGCTAGCATCATTTCCATCCGTTGAACTTAATGCCTTTTGTAGCTTATCATTAACTTTTTCATTAACAAATTGATTAAGTGACTTTTTTACAATATCTCTAAAATTATCAATCACTTTTTTTGTCTTTACCCCTTGGTATACATCATTTAAGACAAACTTTATAAATTCTTCGCTAGGTTCTTCCCATTGTTGCGTCAAGAAATTCTTGATTTCATTAGAATACTTTAAATCAGATGCAGTCGTTAATACATTTTCTACATCAAAAAAATTCTTCCTGAATTTAGCTAATTCTAAAAAATGATTCTCTCTTATTTCTAGTAAATTAAATATAAAAAATGGCTTTTCATCCATCTTATTCGATTCCTCTAAGTCAGTATAGAACTTATATTCAATTCCATTCGTTAATATAGCAAACTTTGCTTTAGTGGTCCCGAAATATCGAAATAACTGTGAATCATGCTTATGTAATTTTTCGTGGACACTTTTAGCTTCAATTAAAATTACCGGATTTCCATGTTCCATTATTGCATAATCAATTTTTTCCCCTTTTTTAATGCCAACATCCGCTATAAATTCAGGTACAAATTCTTCAGGATTAAAAACATCATAACCTAGCGCTTGTATTAAAGGCATAATTAATGAAGTTTTCGTTGCTTCCTCTGTTTGAATGTTATCTTTAATCCTTTCAATTCTACTTGAGAGTGTCTTAATTTGTTGAATAAAACTATCCATATAACCCCTCCTTTTTTCCTATAAAAAATATATTATAGTAAAATTATAACAAATATAAATAATCTGTAAAATCATAATTTATAAATAATTTAATAACTACTTATCTTTTAAAGTTCAATATTCCTTTTTATTCTTTCATTCTTAAATAGGGTCTTGCGGGACGTGTTCTTTCCCTTTGCTGAACAGGATAATTTTTCTTAAAAAAGGAAGATTATACTTGCGATTTAATGAAGAATTACGTAAAACAATGGGAATACGAATGCGAAACGCTAGAGAAGAAAAAGGATTAACACAGGAACAAGTAGCGGAAATTAGTGATTCTGATGACAAACACATCGGAAAAGTAGAAAGAGGAGAGAAAACACCTTTAATATCAACCATGTATGGATTTTGGAAAGCAACTGATATAGATATGAACCAGCTCTTTCATGAATTACAAGAACTCGAGAACCAATTAGAGAAACAACAATCACTAGAAGAAGAGGATTTAGAATAACTTCATCTACTTTTAATGGTATTTCTTCTATGACTATGGCTATTTACCCTGCATATAGACCTGATGTTTCTTCTATTATTCTCGAGCAACGAAAATCAATAGAGCATAAGAAAACCCCTCTTCAACTCATTAAAGAAGGTTGTTTATATCATTATTCCACTTATGAAGGCAGAAAAGCTGCCACTTATTATCATACTGGTTTCAAACAAAAAGTACCTATTGTCATCAGCGTCGCCCAACAAATTATTGCTTTCCCCACCCGTGCTACTACGAATAATGAGTGTAGCTGGATCTTCTATCATCATGTTCAATCCATTCAACCGCAAACTACTCATGACCAAAGAAAATCGATTATCACATTCCGTAATGGAATCCAACTCCCTATTAGCATACCTGCCTCGTTTTTAAAACAGCAAATGACAAGGAGTTTAGCTTGTTACTACAGTTTACACAAATAATAATTTAGTCAGAAATTTCTTATTATTTATTGCGCAATTTCATATAAAGAGAGACAATAGTACTAGAAAAGAGGAGTGAGAAGATGAAAAATGAAAATAATATCGCCATTCCAGCAGAACTATTACAGGATAGAAAAGTAGAGATTACCTTTTTCTCAGAGATAAAAAAGAATCTAGGAATCCTTGGTTTATCTGAACAGACCGATGCTTATATATTACACCTGTATCGCTTGTTCTATAACGATTCAAAAGGTAAGTTTGAGCCAATTCAGCAATTAGAGGCATTTCAATTTCAAACAGAGTCACAGATGTATCAATTTATCGATAATCTACCAAATATCAGTGCCTTAGATATGATACTCCTCATGAATCCGAGTGCACCACCTAGGGAGCCGTTTTCGTTTTTGATGTAACTTTATAGTTAAATAGATAAATCTCATACTTCTCAAATAAAATTGTAAAGCCGGTAATATTTTACTACGTGTAAAATTCACCGGCTTTTGCTTTGAAAGTCTCGTCTCTGGATAAAATAGTTTTAAGAGTTATTCTTCAAAAATCAATATTAAGTCTTTTGGTAACAAATAATTCTTCATTTGTCGTTCCAACATCGTATTTAAACATCAAATCTGTTAATTGCTGACCCTCAATCCGTGTCAGGTTAATCATTAGTGTCCTTAATGGAGGAGACCTTTTCTTGCAAGTTATTATCCTTACTTTTGTACTCTTTGGGAGAATGCCTGAACCTTAGAATTACTATCCTCTGCCTTTCAATGATAACTAGAACTTTCGTTTTTGATAAGGCATACCTACTTCTTCTTCGCAATACTGTTTAAGGCTATACAGAAAAATAGCCCAATTATAATTACAAATGCGATAACATGTGGTAACATCCTTCCAATTCATCTGCCGAAATGTGATTGATGTCTTCCCATTATTTTCCTCGATATCAAAAGAAATAGTCGTACCTATCCATTCTGCATCTCCAGAATCAACACATTGCCACACAATTTTTTTATCGGTAACAAGCTCATCAATTCTCATCTTTGTTAAGTCATTTTCACCAAATCGGAACTCATTTATAAAACCTATATGATTATTAACTTTTAATTCACTTGTCCATATTTCCGAAAGGCCTTTCTCAGTAGTCAATGTTTCGTACACTAGCTCCGCTGGAACATTCACACTTTGTAGATGCTCAATATTCGCCATATCTCATTCTCCTTCATTTGAAGAATTTCAAATCCACTTTTATTTTACCTCATTACAGATAATTTGGTCTTATCGATTGCTATTTTTCGGATAACCTCCCTGTAGCTATTGCCTTCCTTTTTCACATTAAGTCAGTGTCAGTATTTTACAAATATCCTCACTCATCCCAAATGATCGAACTTTATTTAAAATGATCAATCTTTATTTAAAAGCCAGTCTTCGGCAACCGGGAGCGATAAATGAATAAGAAAGCCTTTTTTATAGGTAATGATGTAAGAATTTATAGGAAATTGTGTCTGATACTGGTTTAAAAATGATGTTGGAGAAGTAAAGAAGTAAAAAGATGTGTATAAGCATTGATTTCGTGCTATAATTAACATAGAAAGATTAAAAGTGCATAATATAATAAAGACCGCCCATGCTGATACATGGAACGGTCACAATAGACTGAACCCCGACAAGAGGGGTAGGTAGCTTAGGAAAATAATCCCTCACATACCGGCTAAAGTGCATGAGGGATTATTTTTTATGGTTATTATCAGAAACGATGAACGCTATTAACATCCCGAAGGATATCATGAGCGTTAGCGCACTAACAATGTCCATAGGCAAACACCTCCCTCCCTGGAAGTCTAATTAAGACTAACGGCAGATCGACAGTGCTACCAAACCCCTCATGCGAAGCCAATCTATTATTTTTTATTGTATCATAGTTTAATATAAAGTTAAGCTTTTACTAAATAGCACATCTTAAACAATCGGGGGCCGCTCGACAAGTTCTGTTATAAACGCTTTGGAGCATGAAATACAGGGAATTATCTAGCGGACAATCCTAACTTTACAACCGAGGATAGGAATGACGGAACCATGTATCTCGAAACCATCCTGTGAATACTCCTGCATGCGTCATGGAGAATGTTCAATTAAATGGAGTATCTTCCTAAATTATTAGAAATATCTCCCACTTGAAAACTCCCCAAAAACCTAGTAAACTATTCAAGTGTTCATTAAAATCTAATAGCACACTGTATAACCTCAAGAATATGGCTTGGGGGTCTCTACCAGGAACCATAAAATCCTGATTACAGAAAATGAGTCGATCATTTTTTGTAATCAGGATTTTTTTGTTTTCTAGTAGAAATTATTATTTTTATCAGAAAGGACGATAAACAGAATATGAATATAAAAGTATTTATATTAGCATTATCCACGGTTGCCGTTGGACTGGTGGAACTGATTGTTGGAGGAATACTCCCTACGATTGCAGAGGATTTAAATACCTCTATTAGTTCTGCCGGACAACTTATTACCGTGTTCGCACTTATTTATGCCATCTCCGGTCCAGTATTACTTGTTCTTACGAGCAAATTCGAACGTAAAAAAGTATATCTAATCTCCTTAAGTGTCTTCTTCGTCAGTAATATCATGACGTATTTCAGCCCTGATTTTACATTTATGATGATTGCAAGGGTCATAAGTGCAATGAGTACGGCTCTGATTGTTGTACTATCGTTAACGATTGCTGCGAAGATTGTTGCACCGGAACACCGAGCAAAGGCGCTTGGCCTTATCTATATGGGAATTAGTTCATCGCTTGTTATGGGTGTGCCACTTGGAATTCTCATTTCCGATAACTTCGGTTGGCGCGTGATTTTCCTTGGCATCGCGATTTTATCTGTGATTTCTTTTGTGCTTATTTCCATCTTTTTGGAGAAAATCCCAGGAGGGAAGACAGTCCCGCTTAAACAACAGTTAAAAGCGGTAGCTAGCTTAAAAATTGGCAGTGCCCATCTAGCAACCGTATTTATGCTGGCGGGACACTATACGCTATATGCGTACTTTACACCATTTTTAGAAACAGAACTCAATATGAATGCGTATTGGGTAAGTATTTGTTATCTATTATTTGGAATTGCAGCCGTAAGCGGAGGAGCATTCGGAGGATTCTTATCAGATTCGATCGGACCGAAGAAAAGTATCCTATTCGTCATCACGACGTTTGCTGCGATGTTATTCTTATTGCCATTCACGACCTTCTCTCTTGTTCTATTCATCCCAGTGATGATGGTTTGGGGAGCACTAAGCTGGAGCCTATCTCCACCACAACAAAGCTATTTAATTGATACCGATCCAGAAACATCCGACATTCAGCAAAGCTTCAACAACTCGGCATTGCAAATCGGTATTTCAATCGGATCAGCAACTGGCGGACTCGTATTAAACCAGACAGGAACCGTTACTAATGCGGCTTACTTCGGTTGCGCGCTAGTAATTGTATCGTTGTTGTTTGCTGTCTTTTCTTTAACTCGGAAGAAAAAGGGTGAAGATGAGGCGGTTGTGGTTATAAGTAATTGATATAAAGTGGTCTATACATTTTTGTACATCGTAAACATAACCGTCCGATACAAATTCTCCTTAAAGTTAGAGAGAGTTATTTCTATCTTTAAGGAGAATAACATTGTTTATGAGTTTTATAAAAACGATATCGTATCCTTGATTAACTTTCCATTATATGTTCTTTACTAATAGATTTTTTTGTATCTTAAAATCGTTAAAAATTCAAACCATTTGATAAATAAATTAATTTAATTATTTCTTCAACCTTTTCTTTAATATCAAGTTGATTATAATGTAGAACACTCCACTCTTCACACATTTTAATAGCTATTATATTTTTATCTTTAGCTATACTGCTAGCCAGTTTAGTGTATTCTTGATCATTTAACAAAGTACCATCTTCTCTTCTATACAAACTAGCAACAAATTCATCAAAGGAATCAAATTCCCCAAAAGAATCAGTCGGTTCAACATCCATAATAATATTTTCCCTTTTCTTTTTTCCTTTATCATCTTCTACCATAATATACCTTTTAACAAAATCCTTACTCGATAAAATCGAAAGTAGAAGTTCCTGAGGGATATAGTTTTCTATCTCTCTTCCTTGTGTAACCCATAGTTTTAAACTATGATGGTTCTGTGTTGGATTTCTTTCTCTTAGTTCATTTACTTGGTCAATTCTGTCACCAATATTTTTAACTCGTGTTTTTAATTCATCATTTTCTTGGGTTTTATCTGAATCACATATTATTACTGCATTCCTACCTAAATGAATCATATCTATACGCTCAGCAGGGTTAAAAATATCATAATTTGATAAGTTCGAACCCCCATATATTACAAAACTATAATGCTTACCTTCCCTTAATTTATGTGGTCCTGAACATAAATCCTGTATCCATTTTTTCAAATATACTCTATCACTTGGTCCTTCAACCCATATAATCATATTACTTTGTAACAACTGGGAGGCTCTAATGCCTAAATCATCCAGAAGAGAATGCTTCTGAATTACAGTATTACACGATGATATAACGGAAGGTGAACTGTTCTTTCGATGGACTTGATGTAGACTCCAATCGTCATCTATTTGATCTATTAATATAGAAGAATGAGTAGATATAAAAAATGTATGATTAGGGAACTTTACCTTTATAATATCTAATAATTTTACTAACCCATCAGGATGTAAATTGCTTTCTGGTTCTTCCATAAAGATATTTAAGTCTCTATCTTTATTAATATATAAATAAGAGAGAATCATAAAAAACTGTGAAACTCCAGTACCGAGTTGTTCTAAATAAGCACAAATTTTTTTTGAACCTCTCTCAATAAAAAACCTTACTTCATCCTTAGTGACATCAAGTTCTAACTCATTTTCTCCCAAAATATCTATTAAACACTCTTCAATTAGTTCTCTGTATTGTCTAAACTCGGTCGCTCTATCTTTATCATTATGCAAATTAATGATATTATTTATGATATTGCTACCATCGAAATCTGATTCTTTCATAGCAGAAGCTTCTCGACTATAGTGTCTTATTGGATCAATAAAAACCATACTACTTAAAGTTTTATACCATAATTTAAGTGTGTCAGATAAGTATGGCATACTAGAACGAATATCAATATATTGATCATCTGTTGAACTGTATATCTTTGGTTTATCAGTATAACTCTCAAGTAATGGTATTTGATCGTTATACATGACTGATAAAGAAGCTTTACTGCTCTTGACTTTATGTTGAGATTTTAGATGTATGTTTTCCCTTTCTTGAGTTAAGAGAGGTTTTTCAGAGAACCAAGTGTCTTCTTGGTCTATACTAAAAAACAAATCACATACTATATCTTCATTATTGTCAGCCCAAGTATCTCTTTTTGGAATATTGTAATCCAAGTTATTTATTAAATCATAATTTGTATAATCGACCATATCACTTGTAACATTAGAAAGAACCTTTTCTTTTAAATAAAACAAATATTTGAAAAGGTTGGATTTACCTGAATTATTTGGACCAATAAATAGATTTATTCTTTTTAGATTAACAATCTTTATGCCTTGTTCTGCATCAAAAGAACGCCATCCCTTTAAGTAAATATCACTTAGTTTCATATCCATTGACCTTTCTTCTTTGTATCCAACCTTTAATTATTTCACTAGTATCATACCCTTTAGGAATACCTCCACTCCATGCTTTATGAAACTGTACATCATTACTTCTTGGCCATGGAGACGGCTGGTCAAATAATACTTTACCTGGTAATAATACTGCATCACCTGTTACTAACGCTTCTCTATCTCTTAAGCTAGGGAAAATGTTAGATTGACTCCCTATAGTATCAGGTAATATTCTTTTCACTTTATTTTGATCTATATCACTTGTTAAGCGTAAAACTATAAATGTACCGCATTGAGACAATACAGTAGGAGAAACATTAGAAGGCCTTTGTGTTACCACTACTAAACTCAATCCATATTTCCTTCCTTCTTTTGCAACCTTTTCTATTCTCTGTAAACATAAAGTATAATCTGATGAAGATTCTTCTGGTATATAAGAATGTGCTTCTTCTAAAACTAATGCTAGAGGGAGATTCTCCGGGTCCATATCCCAATATCTAAAGTCAAAACAAAGTCTACTTAAAATTCCTACACATACCGACCTTACTTCAGCAGGGAGACCGCTTAAATCTAACAATGTTATATAGGTTGGATTCGTTTCCATTAATCCTAGCATTTTATCAAAATATGCAGCTAGACTTATCTCTATATCGATATCTCTTCTCAAGAAAGAATATCGGGTATCTTCATTTATACTATTTATCTTCAACAATAATTTATTCCATGGATCCTTTTTACTTTGTGTTGTCTCTGCTTCTTCTCTCTTTTTCACTTTTAAAATTAAATCATTTATATTAAAGAAAACTGGACTATCTACAGAGATTTTTCCCTTCTCTTCTTCAGGGACCTGTGCTCTTTTTAAATCTTCGATAAAAGTCTTTATAACCATTTTTTGTGTCGATCCTGCACTTGGATAATATATAGATATAAATTCCTCCAAATCAAAAAACCAATATGGTAATGAAAAATCTTCCCACTTAATTGAGTTGACTTTTTCTATCCATGGTTCTCCTTCAAATGCATGTGTATATTCATTATGTATATCAAAAACTAAAACCCGGGGATAAGGGTAATCTCTCAAAATTGACTGTAAAATAGTTGAAACTGTACTACTTTTACCACTACCTGTAGTCCCAAGAATTGCTGTATGACGTCCAAGCATTTTATCTAGGTCAATATATACATCACCAGCTCCACTTATAGAACGTTTACCAACTTTAAAAAATTTTTTATTATGGCTATCTATGCCCATAATTCTATTAACTTGTTCTCCGTTAAGTAAATAAACATCACATGCAATAGTAGGTAATTGTTCTACCCCCCTAGAAAATTCCCCATACACATCTATACTCCCAACTACAGAAAGTTCTACTAGTTTTATTTCTTCGTTTGCTTTATTTTCATCAATTGTTACCCTGTTTATTGAACAAATTGTATCACCATGCATTCCTCCACAATTCACAAAAGCCCCCACTTCCACATTTAAGTCAGGATTTGAAGTTTGTAGTATTTCAGCTTTTGCAAGTATGCTACTTCCATCTACACTTCGAACTTTTCCAAAGGCTTGTTTAGGTATTCTAAAAACCATTCTTAACCTCCTCCTTTTATTTAAGTATGACTTTTTACCTCCTAATCTTGTTTCTACTTATATCATCGTCATTTAAATCTACACATTAAAGTTTTTTTAATTAAGTACTTCCACCAACACTTCCATAAACCGCTCCTGCTCTTCTACAAACGGAGAATGCGCCGAATGCTCAAATGTATACATCTGTTTCGATGGAGCTTCAATCCTTTCGTAAAATCGCTTCGCTTCCTTATAGGAGGTTTGATAATCATACACGCCATGCACAATATATACAGGAACGTCAAAAGAAGGTGCCATTTCTGCCGCATCTGCATTAGCCAATGTTTCGCCTAACGCATTGTAACTCGCGAACATTCCCTTTAGTATATTCAGACGATCATTCCACGAATACTGCTTGCAAGCAATGATGTCTTTCACCCCTTGCCAGCTGGAATATCCCTCTCGTTTTGTGCCGCCGCCATATTTATTAAGATATCTTCCTAGTAATTTGCGATACTCCTGACTCTTATAGTACTCTTTATTGAATTTGACCGAACGAATATGTTTTTCTGCTTTTTCATCGGTTCGTTCAATCGCTGTCTCCAGTAAGAAATCATACGTATCCCTATTCGATTCATAATGTCTTCCCAGCTGTCCGATACCAATATACGCTTTGAATTGTTCCGGTCGTCGACTTGCCATGATACTGGCAACCAATGACCCCCAAGAGTGTCCGCACAAGTAAATTTTGTCTTGATTAAATTTCCGTTTTAAATGATTTACTATTACTAGACCATCAGCTACGATTCTCTCTAATGTGATCTCCCCTTGGGTAGACGCATTATACGACATGCCCGTACCTCTTTGTTCCCAGTAACACACGGTAAAATGATTCGCCCACGCTAGCCCTTCTTGTTTCACATTTGCATATTGCGGAAATCCAGGACCACCATGCACAAACAATAGAACCGGATTATTAAAATCCGTAGACTCGATAAACATCCCGCTCTTATGCCCGGCTGTATCTATATACTCTTTCGTTACATGGACGTTTTTATCTGTTGTATTCAACTAATCTCCCCCTAGATTGATTAGATTCTTATACACTCTTATTTGTATTTCTATATTCCTATTATCTTCGCAATCAAAACTAACAAACTATTGCTACATTTGATGTAAATTTTATCGTTTCCTATCAAACTAACTAGTCTGATGCTTTTCGCCCCAATCACATAACTGCTCCAACGCAGGTAATAAAGATTCCGCTTTTTCTGTAAGACTGTATTCTACCTTTGGTGGAACTTGTGGGTACTCTTTTCTTATGATCATTCCGTCTGCTTCCAATTCTTTCAACTGGGCGCTTAATACCTTGAATGTAATCGTACCTATTCTTCTTTTTATTTCATTGAAACGAGCGGGTTTTCCTTCTGCCAGCAAGTAAAGGATTAGCATTTTCCACTTGCCGCCAATTACCGATAATGTGTAGCCAAAAGGCGTTTCTTTTACATCTCCCCGTCCTTCATAATCCGCCATGCTCATGTGTGATCACTATCCTTTCTGATAGTACCTATCCTTAAAGTGCGTACTGTTTATTCGATTGTATTCATTTTATACTTAGCTTAATCTCAAGTAAAGGAGAGAATCACCATGATTAAAACGTACAACCACGATTTATGGGATCACGGAATATCTCAAGGATACAGTGTAAATGGCACCATCTACATTTCTGGGCAATTTTCACATGATAGCAACGGGGAATTTATTGGAGCTGGAAATATTGAAGAACAAACGAAGCAAACGCTTGAAAATCTCGATCGTGTCTTAGCAGAATTTGGGGTCACTAAGTCCAATCTCGCTTATGTAGAAATCTATTTAACCAATGCAGAAGAACATGGCGCGCAAGTCATTCCTATGTTCAAAGAATATATGGGGAATCATCGCCCAGCAGGAAGTCTCCTCGGTGTCACCTTCTTGGCGTCTGCAGAGCAACTAGTTGAAATAAGTGCTGTGGCACATACGGACTGAATCTCCAAACAAAAGTATCCTGCAGACTGTATATAATGTCTACAGGATACTTTTTATTTATTTTCATTTTCGAAAGAGGGATAACAATCGTTGGAATCTATCCATCCACATCAAGTGCCAACAAGTTTCTAAGGCTATCATCAATAAATCTATTATCCGCATGATTAATACCTCGCCCAGCAAAATGTCCCCAAATTGACTGAATGGGGCGAAGGGCTGCATGGGGCATCCGTTCTGCTTCATAACGATTATCCTCTACCGTACAAAAGAGATCCGTGCTCCCCGGCATAATGTAGGCATGGGCTTTAATGCCTTGAAGTGCCTGATCGAAATCGCCGTTATAGGTTGGGTCTGAGCTAATATCTGCATGTTGTCCTGTCCACAACATAGCGAGGACGTCATGCGGGTTCATTTTCATAAAGCTAGCTTCCCAGACGCCAGCGACAAAATCTACTAATGAGTTATAACCCATATCACGATAAAGTTCTTCTCGATAAAATGACTGTGATACGCCCCATCCTGCATACACATAGCCAACCGCCCGCATATCCGCCGAAGTTAGCTGGTCCAGTTTATTTGCATCGAGTCCTTTGGTGGCTAAGAGTGTCGCTTTCATCCCGTCCAGCACTACAAATGTATGAGGCCAGGTCTTGGCACTGCCTGCAAACGGAGCAATTCGTTCTACCATATTTGGATAGCTCGCTCCCCATTGAAATGATTGAATGCCGCCCATGGACCATCCGACGACGAGCGCGACTTTTTGAATACCAAATTTCTCGGTCAACAATCGATGCTGAAATGTCACATTTTCATAGATAGTAATCTGTGGAAAGTTGGCTTTGTCAAACGGGGATGGCGTATTACTCGGAGACGACGACAAACCGTTTCCAAGTAAATTAGGAACTATAATAAAATATTTTTCTGGATCTAATGCCATACCCTTTCCAATTAACCATTCATTCTGAACATGTTGATCACCAAAAGCGGTTGGATAGACGATCACATTGTCCTTTTTTTCATTTAAGCTTCCATACGTTTTATAAGCTAGAATTGCATTCGGCAATGTCACTCCTGATAACAATCTGACGTCACCCAATTTAAAAATTTCATAATCCATTGAATTGTCATCCCCTTCAAAATTAAGCATCATTTACTTCTTGTATTTAGTATATTCCTGTGCTACGCTCAAAAAAAGTGAATAAAAATCAAAGCAACTTTCAAAATTATTGAAAGCTAAAGGAGAAGAGTGCGATGGAATTGAGGCAATTGAACACGTTTCAGATGGTTGCATCCACGTTAAATTTCAGTCGAGCAGCGGAAGCATTGAATTATGTTCCTTCCAACGTCACGATGCAGATAAAAGCATTGGAGGAGGATCTTGGTGTACGGCTTTTTGATCGCTTGGGAAAACAGCTCGTTCTCACACCTGCTGGTAAACGATTTCTCATTCATGTCCAAGATGTGCTAAACAAGTTAGAAGAAGCACGTAGCGATGTTCTCGATACGGAAAATCTAACGGGTACGTTAACCATCAGCGCCAATGAAGTTCTCTGCGCCTACCGACTTCCCGACGTATTTCAATTATTTCGATCGCGTAATCCAGACGTACGCCTTATCTTTCGCTCTGTTCCAAATCAACAACTCAAGCAATCCCTTTACGATGGAGATGCGGATATCGTCTTTATATTAGATGAATCCACACGTTCAACTGGACTGAAAATCGAACCATTGCTGGAGGAAAATTTCCGTCTTTTTGCAGCTCCAGATCATCCACTCACGAAACAAACTAAGCTGAATTTGGAAGATTTTCATGGAGAAGTGTTTTTGACGAACGAAAAAGGCTGTACCTACCGAACCATGTTTGATCGAGGATTTGAACAAGAGGGTATTGATAGTATTACATATTTAGAGTTTCAAAACGCTGAAGCTATTAAGCAGTGCGCCATTTCAGGCATCGGTATTGCATTTCTACCTGAAATAACAACAAGAGCGGAAGTAGAACGAGGCGAACTCGTAGCTCTTCCATGGAACATCCCTGACTTACACGTGTACACACAGATGTTATGGCATAAAAATAAGTGGGTTTCTCCAATGATGGCCTCTTTTATAGAAATTGTAAGGGAAGTAATCAAGAAAGAAGATGAATAAAACTTTATTTAGGCGGTAACGGTTATAGAATATATGGCAGTACAACATGAACAACCACTTTTACATTCGGTGGTTGTTTTTTCCGAATAGCTAAGTAAATAGAACGTTCATAGCATCTCCAAATAATGATTGGTTCCTTCCTCTAGACTTTCCACCAATTCATCATATACATCCGTTGTATCTTCTGACCGATCACCATTTACAAAGAGAGAGTCACGTAATCCTGCCGTCAGCTCTAGCTGTACACCTTCTCCTAATTGTGTATCATTGACAATATTATCTTCACTCATCCCTGATATGTGACTAGGTGCATCTTCAACGGCGAAACCACGGTGCTGAAGGGCATCACGTATTGCGTCCCTATACGCTTCATTTCTACCGCCTAAGAATATCATCGATTCTTCCCCTTGGTATCCATGAATAGATAAGGCACTTACAGATTCTTGAACCATATTTCGTCCGATCGGTTCATCAAAAAGTGTGGATTCGATATGCAAAATCATGTTGCCTTTTGGCTTTATTCCTTCAAAGAGATAATAAGAAAGATCCATCCTGTCTGCCAATCCTTTTGCTACCTCTGAAGTTCCCGGTTCAATCCCTCCACCATGGATGGCTATTACAGTAATGTCGCTATCCCGCTGCGAATAATTGATTTCATAGTCTTCATGTAGTTCTTCATGTTCCTTCAATTCCTCATAGGAAGAATACCTCGAACTCAAATAAGATGTTCCTCCGTACAGAAATAAAAATAAGATGGCAGGTACGAAAACGATATACATAAATCTCTTATATTTTTTCATCGTAATCTCCTTGTTAATTACTAATTTTTTCCATTATAACAAATAAATTAATAATGTTAAGAAAAATGGTACCTGTCACATTGGGAGTTCAAAGGTATCAAGTGCCACCAACCACGCCTAGACGGAATGAAACTCTACTTTAATTTTTTACTAATTTTTCAATTTCTCCATCCATATAACGTAGTGTCAATCCTTTCTTCCCTCATAATATGATTTAAGAATATCTTCTAAATAAGGTTCTGCTTCATCAAGTAAGTCTTTTTCACCTTTATTCCATCTTTCCCGATGCTTATCTACTTGGAGAAAAGCATTCGTAACCTCTGATTTTCCTTTAGTCACTTTTTCAACCATATCAATCCACTCTTCAGCTAATTCAAATGCAAGACTAGAGTCTACAGGTACACCAGCACCTTTATATGAAACCGCCTTTATGGATAATTTTCGAAAAGTATTATAAAAACTGAAAACAAGTTGTTGAGAATCAAATACATCATTAAATATGGTTAACTGATCCTCTGAAAAAGGGTAGTTACTCCAAATGGAAATATCCACTTTATTTATACCCATCATAATTTTAGATAATAAATCCCAAGGAGGGGAATATCCCATTTCAATCAATCGTTTTGAAGTGGTTACTGCATCTATTTTCCCTTGAGTCTCTTCTAACTGTGAATATAAATAAATTTCTTGTTTAGATAATACATCTAGTAATGATTCTTCTTGGTCATTATAATTGATTTCTTCTTTTATCTGTTTAAGAGAAAATCCTAAATTACGGTAAAAAGTAATTTGTTCTAAAATACGTAATTCCTTAACAGTATAAAAACGTCGATTGTTTTCATCCCGACCTGCAGGTTTTAATACCCCTTCATTATCATAGTATTGAATAGTTCGCCTTGTTAACCCTGATATGTTTGAAATATCATTTACGTAATAGCGTTCCTTTTTCACAACTTTAGCTCCTTTATTTATTCATATTTATATCTACTTCATGTAAAAAATCTACTATGTTTTTAGCTAACTTTTCTGGGTATTCACCATTAATTGCATGAGAGGCATTTGAGAACATTACCATATGACTTAATGGATGTTGCAAGTTTTCTAATCCTACATCCATCGATTCTTGTGAATGATGCATCGTTGAGTCTTCAGCTAAAATACCCAGTACAGGCATTTTTAATTCCTTCAATTGTTCTTCTGTTATTTTCTCCGGTAAAGGAAGTTTACTTTTATAAGTTCGCATACTTGTTTCTATAAGCTTACTTATTGGTTCACTTCCATCTGTTTCTGCTCCACCTGCGATATAACTTAACATTTTTTCTCGGATTGATTGTGGAACTGCTGGAATGGAAGCCGGAATAGAGGCTAAGATCATCTTTAAAGGGATGGGTCCAAAAACGTATACTGGATCAATTAATGATAAAGATGCAATTTTTGTAGACTCATATAATGTGACATTTACTGCATTCCAACCACCAAATGATAATCCTGCAAGATGAATCGTTTCTTCAGGCAAATGTTCAATAACGTTGTTTAACCAAACAGCTTGATCATTAGCAGTTACTATACTTTTTGTTTGAACACTTAATCCTGGTTCTCCTAAAAGATCGATTGTGTATATGGTCCTATCTTCCATGAGATCTTTCAAATTTGGTTCCCACATGGGAGTAGGTGCTGATTTCCCTGGTAACAGTAATAATGGAATTTTTGATTCTGTACCTTCTTCTGAAAATTTATAAACCTTCACCTTTCCAAATTCAGTTTCTACCCAAAATTCTTTCGTCGGGTTGGGCAAATCTTTCATGGCAGTATCGTATGCTTGAGCAAACTCTCTTTCCCCTTCATCAGTTATAAAACCTCCCAACTTATCATCATCTCGAAATAATAATCCAATTATCGTTAGCACAACAAAAGATATTCCAACAATTATGATTAGTGATTTTATCCACTTCCTTTTCATAAACTCAACTCCATCATATATTTTCCTCCTATCATAATCTATTACGTAACGTTATATGCAAGTAGTGGAGAAATCTATTTTCTGCCCTAAAGGAAAAATAATGGGGGAAGTAAAAAACAAAATAATACTTTTTAGTTTAGTAATGAAATATCTTATAACACTCTAAAGTCAGCAAAATTCTTTAAAACGTTAATTACACAAATTCAGCACCTTTCAAATAACTGAAAGGTGCTGTTTAACGTTGCGTTGAAACAATTTCTAAGGTTAACTAACAAATCTGTATTTTGCTACTCACTTTTCTGCCTTTGAAATAAAATCGACGCTGCTATAAACGAAACAATAAGCAACCCACCAAACCAAGCAATCGTCAACCAGTGATTATTATCAATTGGAGTAGCGATTAAAAGGCCACGCAATGTTTCAATCAGTGGCGTCATTGGTTGATGTTCGGCAAAGGCATGGAGCCAAGCGGGCATCGTCTCTGTGGGCACAAAGGCACTACTAAGATAGGGTAAAAATAACATTGGAAATGCGAAGGAATTAGCTACTTCAACATTCTTGGTCATCAATCCAAAGACAACAAATAACCAGTTAATCGAAACCATATAAAGCGTTAAAACACCAATCACACCAAGCCAGTCTAGCCATCCGGCCTCGGGACGAAAACCAATTAACATAGCAACACCAAAAACAACTGCGGTGGCAATAACATTCCGGAGATACCCCCCGATCACATGACCAACCAATAAAGAGGAGGGGTGTAAAGGCATGCTTCGGAATCGTTCAAATAATCCTCCACTCATATCTTTTGTCACACTAACAGTGATTAGTGAACTCCCAAATCCAGCACAAGTGATAATGACACCTGGAACAACATAGTTCACATAGTCCGTACCTGTTTGAATAGCTCCACCAAATATATAAACAAATAAAAGCATAATCGCAACGGGTAGAGCTATTGCCATTAACAACGATTCCCCTTCTCGGAAAATATGTTTTAAACTGCGCTTTGACATCGTCCACCCATCTCGTATCGCCCATATCCATTTTGCCTCACTCATGTACTAACAACTCCGCTCTTATTTTGATTTGTCATTGTCATAAAAACATCCTCCAATGTTGGTTGACGAATATGAATCGTATCCGGTTCTATTCCATTTTCAAATAATGTATTTAAAAGTTCGCGCAACTCGTGAGATGAACGCATCGGTACGGATATAAGTAGTTCTTCCTGATTCATTTGACCAGAAATATATTTCTCAGCATGATAAAGAGTATCGAGATCCAAAAACGTTAATTCTATTTTTTCTTCTCCAATCACACTCTTTAATTCTTCAGCAGTTCCTTCTTTGACGATTTTTCCATTATCAATAATAGCGACTTTATCGGCAAGCTGATCCGCTTCTTCCAAATATTGTGTCGTTAAAAAGATGGTCACACCTTGGTGTGCCAGAGATTTTATAAAGCTCCACATATTGTTACGACTACGAGGATCTAAACCGGTTGTTGGCTCATCTAAAAAAATTACTTCAGGCGATGCAAGTAAACCAATCGCAATATCTAATCGACGACGCATCCCACCAGAATACGTCTTTACTTTCCTTTTCGATGCATCCTGTAAATCAAAATAGTCAAGAAGCTCTGCTGTTCGTTTTTGTACGAGTTTTTTATCTAGATGATTCAGCCTTCCCATCATCAGTAGGTTTTCCTCCCCCGTTAACAAATCATCCACAGCCACGTATTGTCCCGTTAGACTAATCAATTTTTTAACAGAATTTGCATCACGTTTTGTATCATAACCAGCTATTGTCGCTGTACCTCCATCCCCATGAATTAATGTTGATAAGATCCGAACGGTTGTCGTTTTTCCAGCCCCGTTTTCACCAAGTAACGCAAATATTGACCCACGTTGTACATCAAAACTCAAATCATCTAGCACCATTTGTTTACCGTACATTTTCTTTAAATTTCGAACCGAAATAACATTATCTTTCATCACTTAACCTCCTTATGATTGATTTATTCAGTCAATATAAACGTTAAAAAAATAAAACAAGTAATTAATTATATTGATTGACTTTATCAGTCAATATAATAACCACTATCTACCTCTTTGTCAATAACCTGCTCGTCCGTTTTTTCCTTTTGCTCCATAGGAGGTCTCGTAAAGTTTCCAACTCCGTGGTCGCGATCAGGATCAAATCATTCGTCCCTACTTCCAAATAAATTAAAAAATCCTGAAGCTCAGGATTTTCGTTTCTTTCATATAAGTTTTTTATCGTAAAGTAATCATTCGAGATAAGAGAGTCACCTTTTGTTCAATATTATCGTTCCACCAGTCCGGATCGTCCGCCATAATGCCGGAAATAACACTTAAAAAAAGCTCGACTAATTCCTCTGTATTGCCTTCAATAATTTCTCCTACTTGTTGCCCCTCTTTAAAAATCGGGATAAAAAATTCTATATAAACTTCTCCCACATTTGTATATAGTTCATGGATATGACTTGGAACACCTTTACTATTTTCTAGATGTTGAATGACACGAAACACCTGATTACTACCCGATGTTAGAGCAAATTTGGTAAACGTATGTATTTTTTCTATAGGAGAAAGACTATTATCATCTTTAAGTTTCTCTAGGAAATCTTGTGTCTCTCCTAAAGCAACAGCCCACTCAAGGCTTTCGTACAATACATCTTCCTTCGATTGAAAATAATGATAAACAAGCCCGTGACTAATACCGGCCTCTTTGGCAATCATACTAATCTTCGTCAGCTTGACCCCGTTCTCGGCAAACACCTTTATCGCAGCTTTCATAATTTGTATTTTACGTTCTTCACGAATCGTCTCTAACTTGGTATCACTAAAACGAGGCATTATCTCCAATCTCCTTCACCATAATCATTTTCAATGACTATCATAACAGATATTGCTGCGTATAAGAAAGTTTGATTTACGTTATTAAAATGGTCTCCAATGTATTTAAGCAAGCCCTCAACGTTTTATTTAATTCGACGTTAATTGCCTCTCCAATTTATCATCAATCTCATTAATATATTCCGTATACTCCTCGACCTTTTCTCTAAGCACCCGTTTATGTTCCAGTAAAATATTCTCTAGGCTCTCATCATTAAAGTGATTCACATCGATATTCTGTTTGATTTTACTAATCGGTACATTCAGCCTTCGCAAACAGGCAATCAGCTTAATTAATTCGATATTTTGCTCGTTATATACGCGATTATTTTGTTCATCTCGTTCGATATTTTTTATCAGACCATGTTTTTCATAATATCTTAGTTTACTTTGGATATATTAACTTCCTGTGATACAAATTCAATATCATATTGCTTCATAAGCATTTCACTTCCTTTAAACCATAGTTTAAGCGTTACAATGCAAATATACAAAAGTTAAGGAGGTTTATATAATGAAAAAAGTACTCATTGCAGTGACGAGTGTCGCAAAATATCCAAATCTTGAACGCCCTACCGGATTATGGCTAGGAGAAGCTGTACATTTTGCTGATGAAATGTACAACAAAGGATACGAAATTGACTACGTCAGCCCTGAAGGCGGCTATACTCCAATTGATCCAGAAAGCTTAAAACCTGATTTCATGAGTGAGTTAGATTGGAAATATTATCAGGATAAATCCTTTATGAACAAATTAGGCAATACCTTTAAACCATCCGAAATTAATGCTGCGGATTACGAAGTGATTTATTATGCAGGTGGTCACGGTGTTATTTGGGACTTCAAAGACAATCAAGAGCTTCAAACCATCTCAAGTGAAATTTACAATTCCAATGGTATCGTATCCTCTGTATGTCATGGCGCTATTGGCTTACTAAATATTCCTGGTAGCGATAACCAATACTTGATTGACGGTAAAAATGTCACTGGGTTTACCAATAGTGAAGAGGAAGCAGTAGGTTTAGCTGACCATGTACCTTATCTAACGGAAGATGCGTTGAAAGAACGAGGCGCCAATTTCAAAGGAGAAACGGACTGGTCTTCATTTGCCGTCGTGGACGATCGCTTAGTAACCGGACAAAACCCGCAATCTGTTAAAGCTGTAGCCGAGCAGGTATTACGTATTTTAAACGATAAATAAATGTACAGGAAAAAACATGAGTGGTAGTTGATATCACTCATGTTTTTTATATTTTACGATTTAATTATTCCACACATCTTCCGCAATCTTGATGATGTGTTTGATTTTATTCCATTGTTGCTCTTCTGTAATAATGTTGCCTTCTTCCGTACTGGAGAATCCACACTGCGGACTTAAAGATAAGTTTTCTAACGGAATCGACTTGCTCGCTTCGGCGATTTTTGCTTTAATCTTATCCGGATCTTCTAATTCTGGGAATTTAGAAGTGACTAACCCTAAAACAACCGTTTGTTCCCGCTGCGTAAAGCTCTTCAACGGCTCAAAATCACCCGAACGATTATCATCGTACTCTAAGAAAAGTCCATCTACATGTAAATTCGCAAATATCGCATCGGAAATTTGATCATACCCGCCGCTAGTAATATAAGTGGATTTAAAGTTTCCACGGCAAATATGCATGGTAATTATCATATCCACTGGTTTTTCCGAAATCACATCATTGATACAACGTACTCTTTCATCGATAATATCCTGCAATTCCTGCCCAGTTTTTTCAACAACTGCCTGAATACGCTCTTCCGAAACAAAATCAATCCACGACGTATCATCTAACTGCAAGTAGCGACATCCTGCATCATAGAAAGCTTGGATTGCTTGCTTATATGCTTCTACCGTGTCCGCATATAATCGCTCGGTGTTTCCATTGTAATACTCATCACCTTGCATTCTCGTGAATAACATATTCGGACTAGGGATAGAAAATTTGGCAACTTGACTGCCATCCCCATATTTATCTACCGCTTCTTTCAAAAATGTAAAATGCTCGACCATCGGATGCTGACCAAACGCGACTTTGCCCGCTACTTTAATCGCATTATTCTTGGTTTGGGCACCTTTAAAGTTACTAATATATTCCGTTTCAAAAAGTTCCACACCATCTAACCCAGCTAAGAAATCTAAATGCCACCATGCACGTCTGAACTCGCCATCGGTGATGGAATGAAGTCCTACGTCAATTTGCTTTTTAACGAGTTTTTCAATTTCTTGATCTTCTATCGCTTTTAAAGCATCTTTTTCCAGTTTTCCGTCCAAATAGGCTTGTCTTGCCTCTTTAATCGGTTCCGTTCGTAAAAAACTACCTACATGATCCGCTTTAAATGGAGCTTTTACCAGTGTTTGAGTCATCGCGTATCCCTCTCCCGTATGTTTGATTAGGAGGTAGTGTATCATAGAAACACACATATAATGTAACACTCAAAAACTATCGTCCGCTATAGCTTTAAACTATACCTAAGACTGATCTTCCGCAATAGTTTCTTTTAAATGCTGAATATACGTGTTGGCCAATTGTCCAATCGGTACATTCTTATGCGTAATATAGCCGACATTAATGCGTTCATCCAGCATCAACGGAATCGCGACAATATCATTATTCAATTCATGACTAATAACCCCTGTCGAAATCGTATAACCATTCAACCCGATAAGTAAATTAAACAACGTCGCACGATCGCTTACCTTAATATTTTTCGGCCTAGTGAGCGTACTCAAAATCTCTTCCGAAAAATAAAACGAATTATAATCACCCTGTTCAAACGACAAATAAGGATAGGGAACTAAATCTTCTAATGTCACATATTCTTGCTCAACAAGCGGATTTCTATTGCTCACAAACACATGTGGTTTTGCCTCAAACAACTTATGAAATAGTAAATTTCCTTCTCTTAAAAACTTATAAATCACCTTCTCATTAAACTCATTCACATATAAAATACCAATTTCACTACGCAGCTTTTGTACATCATCAATGATTTCATATGTCTTCGTTTCCCGTAACATGAATTCATATTCCTCTGGATCATAGTCTTCCAGCAGTCGTACAAACGCGCTCACCGCAAATGAATAATGCTGCGCGGATACAGAGAAATGCTGCTTAGGCAATTGTTTGTTAGCATAACGATTCTCCAACAACTCCGCCTGCTCCACAACTTGCCTGGCATACCGTAAAAACTCGGAGCCTTCTTGTGTAATCGCAATTCCCTTATTCGTTCGTGAAAAAATGGTTATCCCGACTTCCTTCTCCAGCTCCTTTAGCGCGTTCGAAAGACTCGGCTGACTAATAAACAAATTCTGTGCTGCCTTACTAATGGAACGACTTCTTGCCACTTCAATTACATATCTCAATTGCAGTAGTGTCATATTGGACCTTCCTTTGGGATTGTTGTTTTGGGTGCTAGTGAGTAGAAAGTATCTTAACACTCTGTTTGGAACTCTGCTTTTCCTTCCAAAATTTCATTCAAAAACTTTTTTGACCTTGTTAGTTGTTCTCGAATAGCATCAATTTCTCTGATTTTTTGTTCAAGCATTACCATCTTTTCATCGTACGATAAGTTAATCTGTTGATTTACCATTAAACTTAACTCCTCTATGGAAAAATCCGCAGACAAAATTGCCTTTACATCTTCTAGATACTCAATGATTTTCTCCGAATAAACACGATAATTATTTACATCTCGTTTTATATATCTCTCAGGAATGATGTTTTTACGTTCATAAAATCTTAATGTCGATATTGGCAAATCAGTTAATTTCGAAACCTCATTTATTTTCATCACATGACCTCTTTTACTATTGCTATGAACCTAAGTTCATAGTTCATAATGTGATTATGATAACCAAAGACATACAAAATGTCAAAATAATCTAACGTTATCAAAAGGAGAGATTTTATGTTTACTAATATTCTTAACAACGATTTCGTCGATATAGTCAAAGGGCGACGTTCTGTTCGTCATTATGATGAGAACGTTAAAATATCGAGAGAAGAATTAAACGAGATTATTTCAGAAGCCAGCTTAGCTCCGTCCTCTGCAAATATGCAATCTTGGCGTGTAGTTGTGGTGGATACTCCCGAAGGAAAGGAAAAACTAAAACCGCTTGTACGTTTCAATACATTACAAAACGATACTTCTTCAGCCATGTTATTAATTTTTGGTGATACTGAAAGCTATTTATATGCAGAAGAAATATATAATACAGCTGTCCAACAAGGAAAAATGCCAGCCGAAGTGCGAGATAGTCAACTCGAAACTATTCTGTCCTTGTTTCCAACTCTCCCAAAAGAAATGAAAGTGGAAATTGCAAAAATCGATAGCAGTCTGTTCGCAATGCAGTTAATGTTAGTAGCCCGTGCCCACGGTTACGATACGAACCCTATGGCAGGATTTGAAGCAGATCAGTTAGCAAAAGCATTTGATTTAGACGAAGAACGATATGCTCCAGTAATGATGATTTCAATTGGAAAAGCCAAAGTTGAGGGATATGAGTCAGTAAGGTTAGGGGCTGATCAAATTTCGTTTTGGCGGTAGGGGGAAAGAGGGCCAAGGAGATAGTTCAACAGACAGCTATGATTTGGTTTCAGTAACGTCTAGAGGAACAGTGGTGGGGCTTGTTTGTAAGTATTCCAATCCACCAAATATCATATTCTGCTCCTTCTATTTTGAATCATATACCCATTATTAAAAGAGCGCATTCTTTATCAATATGCGCTCTTCCTGATGCTAATTCTTAATTAAGCTTCTTACTCATGATTACACTTCTATAATTCGTTACTCCCCAATCAACGTATTCAATCATACGATATCCTCTTTTGGTATAAAAATTTCTTAAGTGGCTTGCACCTTCAGCAGTATCTAATGCTAATTCATCAACGCCCTCATCTTTGGCCTTCGACTCAATTATACTTAACATTTTTGCACCTAATCCAATAGATTGATAAGAAGGTAGCACACCAAACTGCTCTACAGCCCCAACACCTTTCGTTTCATACCATGTACTTCCTTTTTTAATTCCTGGTTTAGAATATGTAATCGTAGATATGATTTCATCATTTTTAAGACCAACTAAGCATTATGCTCCTAAGATTCTTTTACGAGTAATACTAGAATCTTGGTGCGTTGCAAGGTAACGAAAGCCCATTTCATCGAGCTGTTTATACGCAGAATTTAATACATACGTTAATTCATCAATATTATCTTCATCCACTTCAAAAGTACGAATAACAATATCACCGTAGGATAATAACTGTTTGTTCAAAAAATCGCTCCTATTTTATGAATATTAAAGATACCAGCAACTAACTTTGAAGCTCCTGAAAATTGTCACATTGTTAGACTTAAAGTCGATGGATCTATCATAGTAGAAAGTTGATTTAGCTTTACATTATTAATTTAAGTTAATTAGTATATGATGTTTTAGGTTTAAAACACGTAAAAAGTTTCAGTAATCTTATTTAGTTTACTTGTCCCGATAAATAACAAAAATAAAGTTAACGATCTAATTCGATCCTCAGCTCTCGCCTAAAATAGTTTAATAGACATTAGTGAAGTACCGGCACCTATTATATTCATCAATAATCGAAATCGTTTTATTTGCCACTTCACTACCAAGTGAAGCATACAATTTATTATCGCCTATCACATAGAATTCTTCTTTAGCACGTGTAGCTGCAACATTCATCATATTTGGATCGGAAACAGCCCAGCTTGCTGCTCCTCTGCTATTATAGTCAGCCCCAAGAACAAAATAGACAATTTTTGCTTCTTTTCCTTGAAAAGTATGCACAGTTCCAATGTTTGTTGTTTTCCCATTATCTCGTTTTGTGAAGTGAATTTGATCTAAAACTCTAGCAAGTTTGTAAGCAACATTTCTAAACGGGGATATAACATAGATTTCATCCGCTAAATCCGGATCTTCCTGTAAACGTTTATCAATCAGTTCCTTCAGTAAGTCAGCTTGTTCTTTAACAAATTTATCATTTGCTTGTCCTATTGAATCATACCAATGTGATTTCCCTTGTGACTCCTCTTTCCTTTTACCTTGAACCATCAACCCATCATATGATATTTCATTGGAAATGGTAAACATCGGATAGTTCGAACGTCTATGCACCCAAAGCGGTATACCAATCCATTCATCATCATTTCTTTGGTAACCATACTGACTTGTGGCATCCACTATTGTTTGAGTAGACGCATCAGCAGAAACAAATTTTTCATCAACATTGTGATATCTTCCAATCAAAGTCAGAACATTTGAATCTAACGTCAACACTGGTTTTATTTGTGAGGGATCCCCAACAACCATAACCTTTTTGCTTCTAAATATTGCACCAACACTAGCTTGTGGTAGTGCTTGACCAGCCTCATCTATGAATAGATTACCTATTGAATCTTCACTAACATTTTTAAACATTCGTCCAAAACTAGCAAAAGTAGTGCTGACAACAGGAATAGTGAAATTTAACCATTGCCATGATTCTGAAATTAACTGATGTCCATTCTTCTTTCCTACATATTCAGACTGTTTATTCCAAATAATCCTTGCAGCTTTCAAATTCTTCCTGTTTTCATAGAGAAATTGCTTTCTAACTTTTAATGCAGAAATAAATAACTCTGATTGTAAAATACGGAACTGTTTAGTAAACCATGGATTAGACTTTTGAAGTTCATCATAGGATAATGAAAAATCCAATTCCTTTATACTTTTATGAGATTTAAGTTTTTCCAATACCGTTATTTCGTGATGCACTTTTTTTAAATCATTATGTTGAGTAGTGATCCATCGATCGAAATCAACTTTTGCGTTCTTAATTTGTTTTTGAAAATACCCACTTTTTGTAGCATTTTCCTTTAACTTATTTTCGATTTGCATGCAGTCATTCAATAATTTAGTTTTCTGTTGAGAAAGATGGTTTAAATGATTATTTACTTTATTTAGTTTTTTAAAATGCTCTTCAACCTTTGATTTATTAAATAATTTCTGAAACCATAAAAAACTTGGTTTTTGTGAAGTAACTACATCAAAATTCCTTAAAGCTTGAGCTTGTACATTAGTTAAATCTTCAAGTTCAATAGAGGCCTTTGATAAATCTTCTTGCAAATTTACACTTTCTTGCCTCAGTCTTTGAAGTTCACCCTTCATCTTTTTTTTCTGTGAAATCATATTTGTCCGTTTCTTTTTTTCTTCTTGTCCAAAAGCAATGGTTAACTCTTTATGCTTGATTTTTAAATTCTGAAGTAAATACATTTTCTCACTAAATTTTTGAATTTTTTCTCTTTCAATTTTTAATTCATCATAAAGACGTGCGAATTCTTGATATACATCTGTATTTGCTTGATAATTTTCTTCTAAATCTTTTTCTATTGCCTCAATGTTTAAGAGTAACTTGTTAATGTTTGTTGACGCTCCACCTTCTAACGAGAATATACCCCAATTTTCCTCATTTAAAAGTTCACCTCTTATTTCACGATTCTTTCCAAAACCTTCTCCAGTTAATTTAGAATTAGAAACATCTTTGAAATAATTCGCTTCGGATAGTTGCTTTTGTAAATCGTCAGCAACCTTCTCAATCTTTGGCAACTCCTTAACAATGTTTTGAACTGCGCCATTGTTTGAACTTGCAACAATTATATTCTTATCTGAGATAGGATTAGGTAAAACTCCAAGCTTAGCACTTTGCCAATAAACTAGACTACCTTGAATATTTCTATTAGAGAGCTTTGAAATTTGTACTGCCTGTTGTACTACTAAATCAGCAAAAATATCTTTCAATAGCGTTGTTTTCCCAGTTCCTGGTGGACCATTAACACTACGAATATCATTTTTATCATTTAAAGCTAAATTTACCGCAACCTGTTGCATGAATGAAAGTGCAAATTTAGGATTACTTGGAAAACGACCTAAAGGATAAGATTTTGGTTGTAAAACCGTTTCAAAAATATGTGAGTTAAAATTAGATGACTCTCTATTACCATCTAGATTTCGTCTATCTCCCGAAAAACCTTTAAAATATCGATTTAAATTTTTATTAATGATTGTCTTTGCTTTGTTCAAATCTTTAATAAAAAAAGAATGTAGGTTTATATCGCCTTTTTCCAAGTTTTTCACAAATGCATAGCGAGAGCTTTCTTCGGAAAAATGATACTCTTCTAAAAGTTCAGCAAATGTAGTATTGAAATCCTCTGCAAATCTTCTGTTCAGATCTTCTCTAAATGAGTTTTCGAATTTTAAAAATTCTGCTGGCAGCTCAACATATTGTCTGATATAACCACTCATCGTAAAGAACAATTTGTCAGCTATAAAATTTAATTGATTATCAAAATATAGAGAGAAAGTGAATTTGTCAGAGTTACTAACCTCCTCGTCGGATTTATCAATTTTGTATTTCTTCCTTAATATATCAACAACTTCTTGAAAATTAAAAATACCAAAATATAATACTAAGCCCGATTTCTTAAAGAGCTCATCCGAGACATTTTGTTTTTCTTTTTGTTTGGTTAAAAATTCTGCAAAAAACTTTTTCCAGTCCTCTTCCTTTTTACGTAATGGCTTTAGTGATTTTTCTTTCTTATTAATAGAACCTTCGGATAGTTGCTCTATTGTAACCCAAGCATTTAAAATATCTTGTTTTTTGTTCATCTTCTCCCCCCAATAAAATACATTTATGTAAGAACGTATTTACTTATGATAATGTTCTCCTCAGTTTATCCGAAAACTCCGATAAACCTGCTCCAACAATAACAACCGCATTAACTGGTGAGGATATGTCATCTTGGAAAAAGACAATGCTAGGTCACTGTGTTTAACGTTCTTACTAATTCCTAACGATGCGCCAATCACAAATACAACTTTGCTTTTGCCATATGTCGCAAGCTCGTCCAATTTCTTTGCTCGGACCCTAACATCTTTCCTTCAATCTCTCATGTAATCACTAACGCATACGGTCAAATATGAGATAGAATTCGCTCGCCTTCTTTACGTTTAATTACTTCCATTTCCGCTTCACTCATCGTATCTGGTGCTTTTTCATCTGCTACTTATATTATCGACACCTTGGCGTATGCATTTAATACTTTTTTTATTCATCAATACCTTGTTTTAAGTACTTTTCCTTTAACTTTTCAACCGGCACGATCGTTATATTCGTATAGATCTTCCTTTACGTCTCATTTTTAATTTACCATATCACAATTAAATAATTTGCAACTCGCTTGAGATGACGTTGAAAATATTTTTCACAACTTCTTCCTCTCTAATCGCTTCTATGTATTATACTCAAGTTAGTATTACATCAAAGAATGAGGTGTTGAATTGAAGCTAAATGAATATATGGCTAAAACATTTCCCAATCTCGAACTCAGACCGGCTCTATTTTACAGTTGGGATATTGGTATACGTTTTGAATTAGGAGTGAACTATGATTCCGATAATGTCTATTACAATTGTCCGTACCTTATCGGCGTCTATCATAGGGCAATTACTTTATTTAATGCGCTACATTTACTCAATGATGATCTTTATGTTGTAGTCGATGTGGATGACTTTGCAGACAACGTAGCCTTTGAAAAGAAATTGAACGTCTTTTCGAAATTTGTAAAACAGAAGTCTAAATTACTTACATTACAACAAATTACACTTCCTTATGAAGACGGAGACCATAAAACGCATCGATTTTATCTAAAGTGTAAGACAGCTGACATTAAATACATTCAAATGATAAAGGCAATTTGTAATCAAGATATGGGAATGAAGCCTAGGATTTTTCATCGCGTCTATTTTATTAATACCCGCACCAACACTATTTTTCATATTTATGATGATAGAGGTTGTGATGTTATAGCGGCCAAGCCTAAAACGATAGAACATGTATATAAAGGTTACAACGATTGGATTTTAGATTACGACAGAGCTGAGATTGAGAAAGTATTTAATAGAGAGTAGATTACTGGATTAAAGCATGTTTTACATGTCTATATGGCAAACTGTTCATTTGTTTTCAAGGAAAAGTTAGGCAACTATCAGAATATAGTTGTCTAATCAATCTATGTTTCCTCTTTTAACCACCAATCACAAAAATATCCCAAACTATTTTGCAACTTTCCCGTCCCCAACAGCATCTATATATTATACTCAAATTAAATAAGCCCACCAATCATAGACCAAGCCCAACTTGCCGCTACATATAAAAAGAAAGGGGGAGTGGCTCGATTGCATCTTATCACGCGTTTAAAACAGAGAGAAGAAGACGCATTAACCGAAGTGATGAATACCTATGGCAATTACTTATTACGAACCGCCTTCCTGCTCGTAAAAGACCATCAAATGGCAGAAGAAGCTGTGCAAGATACATTTATCACTGCTTTTGAGAAGATTCATCAGCTGGAGGATGCCGCAAAACTGAATAGTTGGCTTACGACGATCATTATCAATCGCTGTCGCTCCCACATGCGAAAAAGCAGCTGGAAAAACCTCCTACCAACTATTGATTTTGACCTGTTCCAAGTCTTTAAAGAAGATACGTCTGCGGGTAATCCAGAAGACTTTCTCCTTCAGTGGGAAGGTAACCAACAACTGAGCGCGGCGATTCAACAATTGGATTATAAATACCGTGAAATCATTACGCTCTATTACTATAACGAAATGAAAATTAATGAGATCGCACTACATACCAATGCCAATGAAAATACGGTGAAGTCGAAGTTAAAGCGTGCACGTTTGCTATTAAAAGATATCTTACTGAAAGGAGAGGAATCCGATGAAGCGTCAACAGCAAACCATAAAACAACAGCTCGATAACGAATTAGAGCATCTTACATTTACCAAACAAAGGGTTGTCATCAACCATGTCCAACAACATACATGGCGACAAAAATGCGCCGCCATGTGGAATAAGGAAATCGAGGTTCCTCTTGTTCCGGTTACAACGGTAAGTCTTATCGTAATATTGTCCGTTGGAATTGCTTTTTCGAACGAACCAGATTCCACTCCTGCACACTCTTATTCCGATGAAACGATTAAGGTTGGTGGCAATGTGTACTGGAAGGAAGATTTCGAGGAGCTGGTGATGCAGTATGAAGATTAAAATGAAAGTGAAGCATCTGACACTAATCATTACGAGCGTGGTATTACTCACTTTATTAACGTTTTTCGTTATTCTTCCGCAATTTCAATTATATAGTGCCGAAAAACAAGCCAATGCAGATACGCCTAAAAGTAAGGCGGCGATCCTTCAGATTCTTGAAGATGACCGTATTTTTGAAAACCAGAAGTGGCGTATTATCGGAGAATATCTATTACAAGATCCTGAGCAAGGCACCTATGAAGTGGTTATTGCGCCTTCGTTCACGCAGATCAATAGTGGTTATTTCACATTTACATTGGAAGAGGTGCTTCCTTATGTAAAGGCATATGTAGACGAAGGACCAATTGATGATCATCTGGTTTCCGCAGCAGTACAGCTTGCTTCGTATTATGAGAAGCAAGGAGAGCTAGAACAGGCCAATAGTGTCTTTGAACGTACATTAGCACGAATATCTTCTATTAAAACAAGTTACGCGTATTTAGAGGAAGAAGCATACATTGCACAGATTGATTTCTTAATACGACAGGCGGATTATGAAGAAGCTACGCAACTATTAATAGATATCAGCAAGCCAATGAGCAGAGAGAATTACGATTTACAAGCGAGAATCCGAAAAAAACAAGCCGAAATAGCCATTGACGAAGGAAACACAGAATTAGCACTTGATATCGTCACGCATACGCTCACCGAATTCAAAGAGAAGGAAAAGGAAGAAAGAGAAGTAACAATGGACACGGGAGGGCATACCGCCGTTGTCTATGAATCGCTGTTAAATATGAAAGAAAGACTCGAAAACAAATCTGGTGAGGAACGAAATACGGTGACAGGCAGAGTAGTCTATAGTGATGGTACTCCAGCTGTGAATGTCGGAGTAATTTTAAAACATGAATCCGACATTCATTATAGCGGACTGATCGATGAACCTTACCGGGAACAGACGGATATCCAAGGATACTATACATTAGATAATGTAGCTGCCGGGAGCTATCAATTGGTACTTGGGTTTTCTTTTGAGCAGATTAATGGTTGGACCTACCCGGCAGAAATGACAGACTGGATTGATGTCGAAGTTGGCGATGAAATTGCCTACAATATTGAACTGCAACCTTTAATGGATATACACTCTCCGGTCAACCAAGAAACGATAAAGGATGAGCATATTCTTTTTTCCTGGGATCCGGTCAAGGGCGCTGCCTATTACCAACTTAATCTAGCCTTGGACCTTGATGGCGAAGGGGCGATTGGTAATATCTTTCGGTCACAAATTACCGATTCGCAACTGGAAGTCCCTGTCGAAGAACTATATAGTCAAACGGTCGGTATATCGTTTTCTGGGGATGATGCGGATTCGGTAGATCCACGATCTTTATTGGCTTTTTCCAATACAGAGAATCGCTTTTCTTGGACGGTAGAAGCCTATGATGCAGACGGTGACTTAATTACACAGAGCAATGGATATCGGTTAGGAGAAGACACAATTGGAAACCTTCCATTCTTTTACATTAAAGAAAGAAGTATGACCGAGGCAGATCAATTATTGCTAGATAAGAAACTGGAAGAAGCTCTAGAAACATATAAAGCAGATTACAAAGACAACCCTGATGATATGCATAGCTTACGGATGATTACTCGACTTATTGGATTGGAACGATTCGATGAAGATACTTATGAAATCGAGAGTGAAAAAGCAATTCCATATTTGATTGAATTAGCCGACCAAACAAACAGCTCCGATGCCATATTTAGACTGATGGAGTACTATTATGGGCTGGGTAAGTGGGATGCGTTTGAGCGTTGGTATGCGCCGTACACAACCTACGTCGATGAGAACGACGACCATGTAAATGGGATATACGCTACCGCCTTATTGAAACAAGGAAAATTAGATGAAGCCAAGGATACATTTGCAGCAGTTACAGAACAAAGCGATAATAATGATTTGGTTGGATACTGGCTCGCAATTGAGTTGTACGAAGGAACAGACTTCGCAGACATCTTAGATATCGCAAAAACATATCCAGAACGTCCTTTTGCGGAGGCAAAAGTGGATTGGGCAAGGATGATTCAAGCAATGGAAAAAGAAAGCGTTGAATTTGATAATTATCGTGATGAGATTGAGCACGTCCTTGATTTATTTTTCCACGAGGAATACGAAGAAATAGAACATTGGAGAGAAGCTACGGATATGAGAGCTTTGAAGGCGTTCGTGGAGGCTGTGATGGAAGTGGAGTGATAGGTAAAAAGAAAAGAAGCGCGTTGCTTCTTTTCTTTTTGTCTAAATCTTTCTCGTTATTACGGACAAAAATCGGGATACATATTGGACTGGCACCCTATGTATCCCCATTACATATGTTTCATCGAACACGACGAAGGTTTAACGAATAACCCTATTCACTATCCATTCGTAAAAGTTGTCTAAACCCAAAATGAAGACGGTCGTCTTTAAACTGCAATAAGTGCTCAGTCCCATGCATCGCTATGGTAATATCGCTTTTCCCCACAGGGCGGGTTGGAATTTCCGTTCCTAAATAATCTATAAAAATAGCTTCATCCTTTTCATAGACTTTGATCGTTTGCCCCTCATTAGAATGATACGTACCGGTGATTGCTTGGCGATCTGCTTCAGAGAGCACATAATCATCATACTCGATAGCTTTTTTATCAGGCTCAATACCTATCTCACTTTGTATCGCCCCTTTTAACAGCGCTTCAGCAGGAGCACCGGCAATATTCGTCAAACAAACACCCGCAATATCCTTCTCAGGCAATACGGAAAACTGCGCTGACACGCCTTTAATTCCTCCACCATGTTCAATTAACGTTGTGCCAAAAAAGTCAGGGATAATGATGACCCCGTAACCATAATGTAGGCCTGGCTCGACTTCAATATGCTGGGATGTTAGTTCATCAAGGCTTTCCGGACTTAAAATACCATTGCCATCATTTAAAAAGACATCTCCGAAGCGAAGCATATCATCCGCAGTTGATTTTACATAACCGGCTGCCCACATTGCAGGCGCATTCCACCATCCAGGCGAGTGTTCCACTGCTGGTGTCTCGGCAAGTGGGTTAACACTGTACAAACTTGTCGCACGATTATCCAATCGCTCCGGATCAAAAAAACTACTTTTCATACCGAGTGGCAGAAAGATATTCGTCTCTATATAGTGTGCATACGACTGTCCACTAACTCGTTCAATAATGATGCCAAGGAGAGCGTAGCCATCATTTGAATAGCTGAATGAACGACCCGGACGGTCAAGCGGGTCAAATTGAATCGTATTTAAATAGTTTATAAGATCTTCATAAGTATCAATGCTATCTTGCTCAGGATCGAGAGGGACACCTAGCTTAATCTGAAAATCGAAGGAACCATCTTCTTCCATTGATTGCTTGTTTGCGTAAAAAAGTGTGTTTAACGGTGGAATTCCGGATGTATGGGTCATCAGATGATGAAGTGTTATATCATCACTCCCTCTAAACGTCATCTCGGGAAGATATGTTTTAATCGTATCGTGGACAGATAGTTTGCCCGCTTCTTGCAGCTGAAGTATGGCGATGCAGGTCATAGACTTCGTAATACTTCCAATCCCAAAAATAGTGTCCGCTGTAACAGGTAATTCATTTTCTCGATCTCGGTAACCGAATCCTTTTTCATAACGTTGATGGTTTAATGCGACTATTGCTCCTGGAGTTTGATGTGCTTTTACAAGCGATTCCGAAAACTCTTCGTACTTTATTTTATCCAAGGTTAGATCCCTCCCTATTAGGTTAACTAATTATACGTTTTAACAGTGTTATAGTTTCAACCATCAATAAACTCATCAATATTTTGTAAAGTTTACATTACCCGTACCCTTACCAACTTCACACACACTACTTTTCATATATACAGCGTCTTTTGCTTTCCCCAAAGAAAATGAATGGCTCTGGTTCTAACTTTCGCCACCCATATGGCCAATCTCCTTGCTTATAAATCTCAAAGATTTTTCATACAAGTTATCTGTTATCCTATTAGCTAATCGGTTTAATGCACACATCGAAACAGGCAGATTTTATTTTTTACCACTTCTATCCGACGTGACGTAGAAACGCTGAACATTAACTTCAGCGTTTCTTGTGTTGACTTAGTCAATTTAGGTTACTAACCAATAAGTTAGTTATAGTCATCTGATTTCTGAAGTGCTTGCTTAGCTAAAGACAATAGTTTATCCAGTTCAGACTTCGTAAATAATTCCTGGTTTTCTGGTACTTTTAAGAGTAGTTCTGGAGATTTTTGTACAAAAACCTTATTTATTTCCACCTCTTCCTCGACACCTGAAGGCCATTGACCTGTTTCTGCGTAAATCATTACTTCACGAGCGTCTTGATATGATTTAAATGCTTTGTCCATATTTCTTTTAGAAATAGGATAATAAACAGGCTCATTATATGGTCCTTGCGCCCAAGAAATTTGATATTCTCCATCTTTCTCTATAATTGCAAAACCATCTCCACGATGTATTTTTTCCATTCTTTCTACCTCCATTGGTTTAATATATGTCAGAAACCGTATAATTACTAGATTTTATCTGGTCTATAACTGCTTCTGAAATTCCACCTTGTGTGTAAAACCTTGCCCAACCTGTAATTTGGGATAAAAAAAGACTCTAACCGCAACAACCAGTTAAAGTCATAAATAATGTAGGTATATTGAGATTCTGTGCAGATAGTGAGTAATAAATTGGTTAAAAAAAGCAGATGCTTCTTTTCTGGGAATGTAGAATTGACTGTATAAGTGAGAGCGTACGGCTCTTACTACGCAGTTTAGTTTACACTCCCATTTCTTTTTTCTAATACTCTCTTATTTTTCTAGAAATAAATGAGTTGAAATAACATTATTTTAAATACTTTTCTTCCCATTTATCTTGTTTTTCAACAGGGCTTATCTCAGAAATATCTTCATATCCATAATCAATATTCATCTTACCCGAATTATCTAAAATAAATGTAAGACTTGTCCATAGTTCATGACCCTGGTTGCTAAATTCATTTAAAAGTTCTTCAAAGCAATAATATAAGTCGTGTTTTAAGCCTTTATATTCTTTAATATTCACATCAAAAATATCAGGTATATCTATGTTGTATACAGGTGCACCCTGGTTTTCGGGGTAGTAATAAAAATAAACTTGTGAATACCCCTCTCTTATCTCAGCATATAAAAAAACTTTTTCCCAAGGTTCTGGAATCATGTCAACTAGTAAATTTGCAGCTTTTTGATATTGTATTTCCATTTTTCTTGTTTCCAATTTTATTTTCCTCCTTGATAGTTAGTTAGATTAGCCTCATATTTTTTACCATTTATTCTATACTCTACCTCAAATTTTAATGGACGAGACGATTCTTTATAAATAGGTTCAATCTTAACTGATACTTTTTTACCTTCTTCTAATGCTTTTTTTCAAGTACTTTCTAAATTTTTATACTCTCGTCTATTAAGTGTAGCATTCATAGGTACTAAATTATCTAAGTCTCCTGATCCCTTAAATATATTAGCTATTAAATGCCCTCCGTCATCATTAGGTAACCTATCTTTTTGTCCTACTGTCCTTTGTGCATATTGATTACGTTTAGCTTTTCCAAGTTCTAGATTAGCCTCTACATTAGATATTCTTCCCTTACTATCAGTTTTATAAAGGTAACCCTCTTTTGTAGAATACTCTACATTTGGTTTTAAAGATTTCTTTCCATTAACTTTGGTATATTGATCTCCATAGTCTACCTTTTTTGTTGCGGTTTTCACATCCCCACTACTACCACTCTTCTTCGCAGGAATCTCACCCTTGCTAGTCACTTTAAAGCCATCATATTCTTTCACTAGCTTGCCAGCTTTTCCAAATTTCCCGATTGGCAGTAGGAAAAATCCAGCCATGGCCTTTTCGCCAACAGTTGCTTCATCATCTACTAGAGTTTTTACGTCATCAAGGAATAAAAAGGCTACTACTGCTTTTCCACCTTGGAGGGTCTTCTCTCCTGCCCATGCTGCTCCATCAACTATTGCATCTCCTGCTTTAAAGGCGCCATCCCACATCTTCTTACTGGAATTCACCGTTTCATTTAACAGTTTTCCACCTATCTCAACCGTTCCATCCGCCACTTTTTTCGATAGAGCTACGGTATAATCCCATAAATTCTTTTCCTCTTCCACCGGCTCCAACCGTTCTTCAGGAATATCTCCTACAAAAATTTAAAAAGGCTAAACAAGAATATATATCTTGTCTAGCGCTTTTGTTTTCATAATCTAATAATAATTCCAAGTACTTACCATTTTTTACTTCACTTAAAGATTGGTTAATTCTATTTTTTAAACTCCATTTCTACCTCCCCTAACTCTATAAGAAAGGTTCTTCGTACTTTCAGGTAAATTAGTATCAAAATCATAGCCAATTTAGACCAATTAATTTTCACTTATTCTACCAATTAAGCCTAATAAAGTCCCTTTTTAAGACATCTGTGTGTCTATGATATTGGTAAAGACCCGTTCCAACTGCACTAATTTAATCCCAACGCCACCTTAAACTAATTATTTTTTTGCGTATTTTTCTACTTTTTTATAAAAATATTCACAGGCCTTATCTTCATCATCAAATATTTTTAAACCTGATTTTTTTCCTCTTTCACTATAATACACTTCCCAATTATCCCCATCTTTAGTTATACAATACTGTTCATTTGGAAGTCCTCCTTTTAATATCGAATAAATATCCTTAGGTACATTAATTTCTTGCAACTTTTGTTCTAGTTCTATTATTTTCATTATGGTGTAACCCTCCTTAGTATTCCTTCTTCTAATAAATTTTCAACTGTATCTGTCAATACATATTGAACTCCGCCTCCAACTTCATCAAACCAGGGTGCAATCTCTCCTCCCTTAACTTTAATAGGAGCAATGACTTCAAATACGGTATAAGGTTTCAAATCTGTACCTGGGGCAACAGCTCTCATTTCATAAGGAATATCTACTGGCGAAACAAATGTACCTGTGTCATAACCATATCTATCTATCCTAAATCCTGGTTGTAAAGTTTCTTCAATCGGTGTATTTAAAAACCCATCGTTTTTAGGCCAATTTATTGCACCAGTTTCTTGATCATAGTATTTAGGATTATCAAATACATCCTTATGTTTTAAATACACCTCATCATTTGGAGAGTATTTCCAACTAGATATTTTAGCCTTATCCGTTTCAGAAATTACTTGTTTAACATCACCTGTACCCTTACTCTCATTCGAACTCCCACTACTCCCCCCACTTCGAGGAGTATCCGTCTTAACTAAATGATAAGCTCCTGTTGCATCCTGTACAAGCCCGACTTCTGGCATTCTCACACGGAACCACTCGCGAATGTTGGTTAGTGTTGGTAATTTGCCAGGTACATACGTATTATTACTTGATACAGTAGAGTTAGTACTTGTCGAATCCTTGTCTTTCTTCGGTGCTGCTTGTGCACCTGTCGTTTTACTATTTGGAGTGGAAATACCTGCTTTAGGGCTTGGTGTCCGTATAAACATAAGCATACCCATTGAAATCACATGCGCAACATGTTCTTTTGAATTTGGATCATCAGGATTAAAGGCACCCTCAGCAAGATCCACTCCACCCATTGTTACCCAGTTGGCAAAATCCGCAGGCGAATTCAACATGTTTTCACTATAGCCTACCATCGAATTGTAAGTATTCTTTCCGCCATCTAAAGCACCAACGGTTAAATAGTTGGCAAAGTCATAAAAAGAATTCATCTTATTATCATTCAATTCCTCTAGATGATTACCAAACCCTTGAACGGCGTCTTTCCCTAGTTCGTAAGTTGAATCTAACGTTCTCATAAAGCTAGATCCAAATCTACTTAGAAAGCCCTTATCCTCTTCCACCGGCTTCAATCGTTCTTCTGGAATATCCCCCACAAAATGATACTTCATGACACCATCATGATCCATGAAGGAACGAACGATTCTTCCGTCTTGCAACGTAAGGTAGTTTCCATAGTATTCGCCTTTATAATCACGTACGGACTCGCTACTAACTACCTTCGCATCTAAGCTCTTGTACTCGTCTTCTAGCATGATTGGAGATGTCGTATCTACGATAGTTGCTAAGGCGCGCATGCGATAACTCATCGTCATACTCATTGTATCATTTAATTGTGCTCGTACAATTGAAGCAGCTGTATTTCCCATTGCAAGATAACTAGAGTTGGTTATCGATCTAAATATGTCTAAGACAACATCTTTCGGTATGGTTTTTTGTACAATTCCAGCAATCATTTGCTGGTGGACATCAAGTTGTGTAATCGAGTTTGTTTGGTAACTCGTCATAATCAATTGGCGATCTTTTGTTAACGATTGAATGTCAGTGAGGTAATTTTCTAGGAGGTCCACATCGTTTTCCGTAGTTGTTAATTTATGGGTTGCTTCTTGATCAAATTGATGAAGCTTTTCAATGGTTTTATTTACTTTGCTTTCTGTCTTTTCGACACTGTGTATGAATTGATCATCGGATAGATCTGACAGATGAATAATATCACGCACCGACCGTAAGATATCATTCGTTTCATCGGTTAGTTGTGCCGTTTGTTCTTTCGCTTTATTTAATTGACGCTTCATTTCTGTTTTTAGAAAATCCTCGTCAATAAATGCTTGTTCGGATCTGTCTAGCTCATACAATAACTGTTGAATTTGCCTTAGAATATCATGATACTCTCGAACAATTCCTTCTAAATAAACTGCTAGTGGTGCATGGATATCTTTATAAAAAGCCCTGATGGAAGATGCTGCTTGACCACTAAAATCGGACTCAGTATTCAGTATACTAGTAATTTTTCCGTGTACTTCTGCCACTTGTTCCGCTAATTCGGATAATAGTTTTGTCGTCTGTTCAATACCTTCATGAATCGTTGAAGCTTCTACTGTCTTCATTCCCCTTAATCCTTCCCTCCTACTCCCCCACTAGGATTCAATCATTTCAATCCCTTTTGCAGCCATTCTCTCTTCTTCTTCTAAGCTGTCTAACGCACGATAAGCAGAAGAAATATGCTTTGTTGAGATTTCTCGATATCGTTCGGTTAGTTCTCCCAAACGTCGATTTAGCTTGTTAATTTTCTCGACTACTTCTACGTTGTTGTTGCCGCGAATATCCGAGATTCCTTCTAACTTCACTTGGTTGACTGAAGTTTCATAGTCTTGAAGCTTTTGTTCTACCGGACTTCGATTCAATTTTATTTCAGCCATGTCTTCACTCCCTCGCCACTTCAAAATACGCATCTTATTTCATGGTAAAATTTAACTTATCTTTTATCTCTTTCTAGTATAAACATCCTTACTCATGATTCGAAGGGGAAATTTTGACTATTTTTTAAGGATTACGTATATAAAACAGACTTTCGAACTAGTTATTAAGAATGGTAACGGTCAGAAGCTTCTTTCTCGGCTCATCAACTGTGTATCCAGTTGATTCCTTTTTTCTAATGAAGCTATTGTTCTAATCATACTCAAATAAAAAGAAAACTGAAACTACCAAATAATTGAATAAAAGTAAAAAAATGGTTATAATCCAACTACATCGTTCCATACCATCCTAATCGTTTGCTAGAATTGAACAAGTTTATTTTTAATAACAATCTGAAATAAGTAATTTATAAAAAGGAAGTAAGAGGAATAAAAGAGAGGATTAATCAGCACATGTTCGTTACACCACAAAATAGAAAACCTGAGATAAAAAAGCGCGCCATTTCATTAGATTTAGCAAGAGGTGCTATCTTATTACTAATTGTACTTGCCCACGCGCCACTTTATTTATACAACGCTGATCCAGGGCTTATGCAAAGAGTTGCGAGTACGAACTTCTTTGATGAAATTGTAAACCTTTTTGGTATATTTTTTATTGATCATCGGGCGAGGGCAATGTTTGCCTTATTGTTAGGGTATGGTTTAGTCTTGTTATTTAATAGCCAACTTTCTAAAGGAAAAAGTAAGAAGGATGCTGCAAAATTAATACGAAGACGTTCCTGGTATTTGATCTTATTTGGTTTCATATTAGCAGTCATCATAGGCGGGCAAGATATCCTTATGGCTTATGGTTTTGCTGGGCTTATTGTTAGCACACTATTAAGTCGTAATCTTAAATCTATAGTACGATTATTTATCATTATTACTCTAATTTACTGTCTAGCTACTCCAATATTGTGGGGACTCGGTATGCTAGAATTCAAGAGTTACGGTTTCCCACTAGATCTATCAGCAACGGACACCTATGTAAATCGTACATTATCTCTTTTAGCTACTTTTCCAATCATTCCAATTATCATTCATCTAATGATTCCTATACTCCCATCCGTTTTGATAGGGATATGGTTAGCTAAAAAACAGTTATTGACAAAGCCAGAATTACATTTAAGATCACTTAAACTTATAAGTGTTATAGGCTTAACGATTTCGATATTAGGCGCATTACCACTATCCTTAATAGGGAGCGTGTGGCATCCAAGTTTCTTTGTATCAGGTTTACTATTTGGGCTCCATATATTAACTGGAATTGCAGGTGGGTTAGCCTATGCAGCAATTTTCGGATTAATTGGGGCTAAATTAAAAGAACCCGGTCCTATTAGTAATTCTTTAAAAGCTTTAGGAAAACGTTCATTAACATTTTATATATGGAATGAGGCTATGCTTGTTCTATTTTTATCACCGGTAGCACTTGATTTAGCAGGAACAGTCAATAACGGGATAGCCGCTCTTATTGCTGTGGGCATTTGGATGTTTTCCATTTTGATGGCGACTTTATTAGAAAAAAACAATATGAATGGTCCATTGGAAATTGTAATGAGGCGAATGATGTATAAAAATGCATAAACTTAACAACAACCGAGATAATTGAGATTATCTCGGTTGTCTTTCGTTTTGAGAGCATTCCTTCAAGGATGAATACGAATCTTAAGAATCTAGTATCTGTACTTACTGCATTGTACTCTCATCCTATCACGTCAAATCCTTCACACCTGTTTCCAATACTTCCATTTGAAGCAGTGTCTGTTCGTCTGTGATTGTTTTTTCTTTTCCATGGATGACCGCTTGATATAAATCATCATACACACGTCCATAATCTCCATTGACGGACTTCACTTTTTCCTCATGGATGGTACCTTCTGCATCGACATAGGTCAGTACGCCGTAATGATCGAGCGTATCGATACCAAAATCGTCGTTATTCGGCATGTAAAATAACTTCAAATGCTCTTCCTGACGATCTTTGGTTTGTTTCACAAAGCTGCCGTTCTTACCGTGAATAACGAAGCTTGGTCTTTCTTTCAATCTAAAGTAACTGGATTTCACCGATACTTTTAATCCGTCGTAATACAAATCGAGATCAAAGTAATCATTCATTCTTCCTTGTCCTAATAACTGCCTGACATCATAGTGAATATGATCGGGCTTGCCAAAATAGCTAAAGACCTGGTCGAGTGTATGGCACCCATGTCCATATAAAAAGGACGCAGCCGGATCAAATGTATCCATAGATTCAGGCACTTCTGGGCGATAGTAGTCGTAATGCATCTCCACTTCTAAAAGATCCCCAAGTTTTCCTTCTTCAATCACTTTTTGCACGGTTAAGAAATCACTGTCAAATCGTCGATTTTGATAGGCTTGGACCACTAATCCTTTCTCTTTCGCCAGTGCAAATATTTCTTTTGCCTGTTCAGAAGTCTCCATAAATGGCTTTTCTACTAAACAATGCTTGTTATGTTCAAGTACATTTTTTGCGTATTCATAATGACTGTCATGTTTTGTGCAGACGACAATCAGTTGAATGTCCTCATCCTGTAATAATTCATCTATATCCGAAGTATAATGTACACCCGGAATCTTGCCCCAGCTATCACGATCAGGGTTTCTGCGATAAATGGTTTTCACCTTGATATTATCTCTTTGCAATACGAACGGCAGATGATATCGATTCGTACTTTTGCCATTGCCAATATAACCAATAGTAAGCATAGCCAGCCTCCTAAAATTTTGTGTGAAGTTTGTAAGAAAAAATACCTCCTTGATAATAGTTCTATCATACAAGGAGGTACTTATCTATTAGTCAATCTCATAATCGTTAGTTCCTTTAAGAACGTTTGGTGATAGTTCTATGATTATAGCCAAAACTTGGCTTTGATTGAAATGAAAGACGGCGACTCCGGCAGGAATAGCACGAGCTGAAGATCCACATGAAAAGTGTTCTTCTTTTCATGTTAGCTGATGCCGTGCCTGCGGAAAGCGTCCGTCTGTAATGGAAATCAAAACAGCGAATATTTTAATTTCACGTTTTCTTTTATATGAAGAAAGACTAAATCACTGTTAATTCTTACATTAACCCAATAACATGGAAGACGATACCAACCACAAACAATCCAAGAATCATAATGATTGGAGAGACTTTCTTCCTTAGTAGCCACATACAGAGAAGCGTTAATAGCAACCCTGCTAAACCAGGAATTAAGCTATCTAAGTTATCCTGTAAGGTCGTGACATTCGTCTGGGTCAGTGATCTACCCTGTTCTTGCTGAATCAGTGCGGTTTGAATTCCTTCCGATCCTGCAGGCAAGCTATCCCAATCAATATAAGCACCATCGTCCAATTGAACCTCGGATACCGTTGGGGCAAATGAGACAGCTACCCACCTATTTACCAATGCACCGAGGATAAACATACCGAGTATAGAGGCGCCTTTGGTAATATCCTGAAGTAATCCGCCAGATAAGTCGTCGGTAATTTTGGAACCAGCTTTGTAACCAAGTTCTTGTGAATACCACTTGAATCCCATACGAATAAGATTCCATAATACAAAGTAAAGAATTGGTCCGAGTATGTTACCACTAAGTGCAAGCGATGCAGCTAATGCACCAAGGATTGGTTTCACTGTGAACCAGAACATAGGATCCCCGATACCTGCTAGAGGTCCCATCATACCAACTTTTACCCCTTGAATCGCCTTGTCATCCACGGGAGCGCCGTTTGCCCGTTCTTCTTCGAGTGCTAATGTTACACCAATAATTGGAGAAGCTACATATGGATGTGTATTAAAGAATTCTAAATGACGTTGTAGTGCTGCAGCACGATCTTCTTTTGTTTTATACAATCTCTTGATGGCAGGAATCATGGAAAATGCCCAACCACCGTTTTGCATACGTTCATAGTTCCAAGAACCTTGAATGAAAGTGGATCGCCACCAAATTGCAATCCGATCTCTTCTTGATAATTTCAATTCTTCTTGAGCCATTTTATGTCCCTCCTTTTTAATAGTTATCTATAATTTCACCTAGCGGATCACCAGTGTTTCCGTTGCCACCGTTACCTGAACCGCCTTGTTTTGAAAGTGCTAAGTAAATTAATGCTAGAGCTACACCGATACCACCAAGCCCCATTAGAGTGATGGATGGAATAGTTGCTAATACAAAACCGATTGCAAAGAACGGCCATACTTCTTTTGTCGCCATCATGTTAATAACCATTGCATAACCAACAGCTACTACCATTCCACCGCCGACTGCTAGACCGTCTGTTAACCAAGAAGGCATTGATTGAAGTAAATCTCTAACCGGACCTGCACCAATCGCCAAAATTAATGCAGCTGGGATTGCGATACGTAACCCCTGCAAGCAAATAGCGACAATATGCCAAAAATCAATTCTTCTAAGATTTCCTTCTCTGGCCGCCGCATCCATTAAGTGCACCAAACCAGTCGCAATCGTTCGTACGATGATTGTTAATAATAGACCTGCAACTGCAAGTGGTACTGCAATCGCGATTGCTGAAGATACACCTGCTTCACCCTGGCCACCTAACACGAGAATAATTGCCGATGCTACGGATGCCAGTGCAGCATCTGGTGCTACAGCAGCTCCAATATTTGCCCAACCTAACGCGATTAATTGCAGGGTACCACCTAAGATAAGACATGCTACTACTTCTCCTGTAACTAAACCGATTAACGTACAGGCAATGATAGGCTGATGGAAGTGGAATTCATCCAAGATTCCTTCTACACCAGCTAAAAATGCTACTATAATAATTAATATTATTTGAATAATAGTCAATTCCATAATCATTAATCCTCCTTTTTTTACTGATGATTAGGATTATTTCTGTTTGTTCAGCTCTGACTGAGCTCTTCTCATGATTTCATCCATGTTACCTCTAGAATCGTTCGGTACTTTACGCACGTCGAACTTCAAGCCAGCTTCTTTTAGCTTTTTAAATGCATCGAGATCGGCTTGGCTAAAGGCCAATACTTTATTCGGTTGCACTTTACCAGGGGAGTGTGCCATCGAACCAACATTGATCGTTTCTAATGGTACGCCGCCTTCTACCGCTCTGAGTACATCATGCGGGTTTTCAAAAAGAAGTAACGCTCGCTGACCGCCAAAATGTTGATCATCTTTGGCAAGTTCAATCATTTTATTAATCGGAACAACGTGTGCCTTCACCCCAGATGGAGCAGCTTGTTGGATTAATTTCTTACGTAGCTCATCTTTCGCAACTTCATCTGATACAACGATGATACGTGTAGGCAACGTATTCTTTGTCCAAGCAGTTGCCACTTGCCCATGTAACAAGCGAGAATCGATACGTGCTAATACATAATCAAATGTACCAGGAGCACCTGTATTCACTTGCTGCGCAGTATCTGCAGCAGCTTCCGCTGGTTCTAATTCTTCTGGTTTTACCTTAACTGCTTCTTTTGCTGTTCCTAAAATATGTACAGCAATTTCTTGGGCTGATTCCTTGGAAAAGCGTGTTGCAAAAGCTTCAATCAACATTGCTAAATTTAATCCAGCAACAATTGCCCATTTATCTTGGTGTGCTTCCATCAAGCCGCTTGCTTGGTTGAAAGGAGTTCCACCCCAAAGATCGACTAAGAATAATACTTCGTCTTGATTATCGAAAGAGGCGATTGCTTTTTCCATTTTTGCCCTTACATCATCAGGTCCTTCGCTCGGCATCAATGTAACTGCTTTTACATTTTCTTGTTTTCCAAAGATCATCTCTCCAGATTGCAAGATACCCTCAGCAAATTCACCATGAGTAGCAATGATAATTCCTACCATCCTTTTTACCTCCTATTCTTATTGTGAAAGCTTACATAACTATGGCATCCCTAAAGTATGTTTTATTCGCTTATCTAGAGCGGTTACACTTCTGATTAGAATAAAAAAGGCATGAGTAAAAAGATGATTAAATAAAGGTAGGGAAATAAAGGACCCTGACCCTCGTGTTAATCTAAACTTTTCACTCATGCCTGATCGAATCAGTAACACGTAAAATAATAAAGATAGCTATTTAAATTTTAATTTGAAACCGTTTTAATTTTACCGCTAAAAATAATCATTTAAAAAACTTTAAAGATTTCCTTAGGTGAATTATATCACAGCGATTTTCCCATCACAAGAAAATATTTTACGAGAATCGACCTATACATTACAAGGATCTAATTCTATTTTCTCAAACAAAAGCGCCTTTATAAGGATTCTATCACACTTTACCAATCTACTTTTTAAGCAAATCGAGTGCTTATAGATATTCAATTCTATTTCTTTTTACGCTTAAAATTGCGTTTAATCACATCAAAGAATCCTAAGGACTGAACCATACGATTCGGCTCAACATACTCACGAGTCGCCCGTAATACTTTTTTTGGATCTTTTGAAGAAAATGTATAAGTTCCATTTCGCTTCGTTTGGATAGCATAACGCGGGATCCATTTTCCTTTAAATAGAACCGAAGCAATCACATAATCTACTTCTTCCCAAGGAATTTGAATAAATTTACGCGCATCACGTTTGTTGTAGAACTCAAATCCTTTGTCTCCAATCATGATCTTGCCATAGTCTGTCAAATTTATATGTGAGGTCGCATCTATAACTAAATCGACCTTTGTATTAATGGATTGAACCATTTAATATACCCCATTTCTTTCACGCTTCACTTACTCATTATTATACACATTGTACCATTTTAAGCAAAAATACTTTGGGGAATTTGATGCAGTTTTTACATGAAAGTGGACGAGACGGTTCCTTGTTGACAGTCATAATTAAAAACACTCTATCAAGGTTGCATCAGCCAACGATACGCTTCAGCAAACAACGGCCCCCACGTCGATTCATGGTGTGTTCCATCTGGAATGACGTCAAATCGAATTCTGCTTTCCGCTACACCTGCTGTAATCAGCGTCTGACGAGCAAGGGTGACGTGCTCACAAGCAATTCGGTTAAAGTCTGGATTATCCGTCTCCTGTTCCCCGATGCTCAAATATATACGCAGTGAAGGAGAAATATCCGACTGTTCGATTAAGTGGAGAATCGCACCGCTGTCCTGCCACATCACGAAAGAAAAGCCACCCACTCGGTTGAACTGCTCAGGATAGCAGATGGCAGTGTAAAGCGATATGTATGCACCGAATGAGCTGCCACCAATCATTGTATGTTCCGGAGCAGAAAGGGTCCGATAGTGCCGATCGATATAAGGCTTGAGCGTCTCCGCAAGAAACGCAGCATAAGCCTCTCCCTTGCCCCCAAAACCATATTCCGGATTAATCGTAAAATTATATTCATTGTTGCGCTGGTCTCCTCCATGATCAATAGCAATTACGATAGTCTCAAGCACAGGTTCGTCCATCGTCATATGCTCCAACGTCTCATCAACGCCCCATTCCGTCCCCCAAGATGTCGCTTGATTAAATACATTTTGCCCATCATGCATATATAAAACAGGGTACCTGCGAGTGCCTTCGTTATAGCTTCTTGGCAAGTAAATCCATACTCTCCGTTCTGTGTTGAGCTGTGGAATTGGGAAGGCATTAATTATCCGAACATTGCCAGTTATGGAATGCATCTTATCGTCGTTCAGAACTTCTTCCCATGGCATATCAGTAGTTTCTATCATACATGATTCTCCCCCTTTTCATTTTTACTCTAACCCTGATTCGATCAGTTTCCAGACTCCTTCAAGTTCACGTTTCATATCAATGAGAAACCATCTTTCTGCATACGCTGGCGAGGAAAGCCAAGGGAATGCCAATAGAATAGCATGTAATTGTTCTTCATCTTCAATTCCACTTGCTTCTTTTAAGCTTCTCACTAAATCCTCAATTTGTCGGGTCCAAACAACTGGATTTCGATCGGTGTAGGTGGTATAAAGCTTGAACATTTCCGGTTCACGGATATAAGCCTGATATTTAGATTCGCTCAAACCCAAAGCCAATCATGAACAATTTTCTTTGTAGATGAATAATTTTCAGTTTCAAAAGGGACGTAACTAAACATATTATATTTAAAAATCTATTTTTTCTCCGTTAATACTGAACTCAATTATTTCAGCAATATTAAAATCATCTCTGTGTTCAATTATGTAAGCAATTTCGTAAGGTTCTCCATCTACATGTAGCTTTTGAGATACAGAAGTAGTTAAATTTTCCTCGTTTAATTCAGACCCACCGCTAATATGTTCTATATTTTCTCCTACGATGTTTTTTTCAAGAATTTCATTAGTTAATTTATGATTAGCCTCTGGCAAAATAGCATAATTCCCATTATCACCGTACCATTTTGCGTCAACAATCTCTAACCAATTAAACCACAGCTCTTCAGGATCTTCTCCGTATTCTTCAGCTATCTCGTATACAGTCTCCCAATCACCTGAGAAATCATCTATAGCATTTAATCTTGTCATAATTATATCGTACCACTCAAGGTCTTCTTCAGTAAGGTGTCTTAATCTAGTTACTTCTGGATAGAAGGTTGTTGTAATTTCGTCGGCTACAATACTTCTTTCTTCAGTTTCTTCAATTGCTTCTACAGTTTCTACTACGGTCTCTTCTATTGTATCCTCTGAGCTTTCTTCCGTATCGGTTGCTGCAGAACAACCAACTAGCATTAACCCTAACAATCCAATTAATAATAATTTATTAACAAAAAACCTCATTTTCTTCACCCCCTAAAATATTTAATCGAAAAGATCATAACTAATAGTTACAACCAATTGTTATTTTATCACTAAACTCATTGATATTTATGTAATATTTGCAAAAACGCTGTATACAAGCATCACAAGAAAAATTAACATAAAACTACCAAAAAACCTCATTTACTTGTGATACGGTTCTCCGTACGTCATTCACTAGTAAAACATCACCAAAAAATAAAGAAGGGGAAGAAAAAAGATTGTTTCCTTCCTCAAACCATAAAGTCATGGATTCAATGGTCTCCCTATCATTTTGTACTTCTATTTTTTTAATTAGAGAACGTAACAAGAATTTACGAGTCTTATTATCTGCAATTTCGTAGTCCGTTAAAGTCTTCTAAAGCCTGCAAAATTAAGCCTTCATAAATATTTAAAGATGTAGAGTGGTTCTTTATGTAGATATTATATTCCTCTATCTGTTTTTCAATTTTCTCCTCAACCACTTTGGAAATAATTGAATTATAACTTCTTTCCCCATCTTCATCATTATTTTTAATGGCCCTTCTCACCCTTGCAATAAGACTTGCCTCTTCCGATTCTTTTTCTTTATACTCTGATTTCAAAAATTCCAACTCACCAACAGATTCCTGAACACCTTCCGTTCGCTCTCTATCTATATTTTCTAGAATCCCAGATATTATCTGTGGATGTGTAAGTAATCCTTTAATTCTTTGAAGAACCTTCTTTTCAATATCCTCTTTAACGATTAAATTCGAATTACAGGCTGCTAGACCTTTTTGGTGGAAGTTTTGGCATTGATAATATAAGTAATAATCATCACTATTTCTTTTTTTATTTTTGACATAACCATTCCTTTTCCACACTGGGGGCACTTAAGTATTCCTGATAAGACAAATTCCCCCTCAAAATTACTTGTCTTAGGAAATTTTTCTTTATGCTCCCTTGTTAGCAATTGAACTCTTTCCCATAATTCTTCATCTATAATAGCAGGGTGTTCCCCTTTCACTAATTCAATGTTACTTTGCTTACCTCCTCTACTTTTTTCACTCCAATTTTTAAATTTCCCCCATCTGAACCCCTTGTATTCCTTCCAGTTAATTCTTTTAAAGCGTGTAAACATAAAAAGAAAATTATTATGTCGATATTCAACAATTTCATTTTCCTTTGTCTTTCTTGAGTAGTTTTTGTGATGCATGTGTATCTCCTCCATTATCTTTTGAATTTATTTACATGCGACTCTTCAAGATAATAGAGTAAAAACCTCGATTTCTATAGGTGAAAATATAGTAACAAAAATACGTAATGTCTAAGTATCTCCCCCTTCCTAATGTTGATTTGAGGACCTATTTACCACTGTTTTTTAGGTGATAACCCTATGATAAAAAATACTAACTAAACTTAATTTTAAATATGTCTCAACAACGATTTGGTGTACAATTTATGTAAAAAAAGAAGAACGATAGGAATGGAATCCTATTATTCTCCTTATACTCAATATATTCTAATTAAAAGTTATAATCTCTTCTGTTCTTAAATTAATTGCCCAATCATAAGCATTGTTATTGTAGTTATAAACTATTATTTCAGGGTGATAATGCTCAACTACTCTACCTAAACTAAAACTTAATGAAACAGGTGTAGTAGCAAATAAATGTACTTTATTAACGCCGTTTTCCTTTAATTTTGATAGTAATTCTAAAAACCTTTTTTGATATAAATCAATCTGTGCGTAATTAGTTATATTCCATCGGTTAGGACTTTCTACACCTAATGATACAACTTGAGAGGAACCAGATACATTCTTTATCTCCTCATCCCCTATTGAAAATGACTGTTCTATTTTTAGTACAACCTCATTGTTATACTTAATTTCCGAATTATAATTACTAACTATTTTCAGGTCAGTGTTATACTTTCTTTTTAATTCGTAAAATCCCTTCCCAAGGCACTCAGAGTCCTCTCCTTGATATTCGTAGAGAATTGCTTCATCCGTACTCTTAAAGTGATGTCCGTCTAAAAAAGCAAGTGGTACATGAGGAAATCCTAGGTATATTAATGAGTTAGAGTTTTTACTACGTTTTATTGCTGTTTTCATTTTGGATTTTTTCTTTTTTAGTACTATCTGGAGCTCTGAATAATTAATGCTTCCATCTACTTTAAACTTTTTTAGAAAGTTATGTGTTATATATAAACATCCCTGTTCTTGATATTCTCTCTTTACACTAGTAAAGTTGGCCTCTTTCTTTGTAAACGTAGCCAACATAATAAAATCTCTTTTCATAAAGCACAGAACATAATTAATTACCCAGTTATATGCGATTTGTAGCCACCCCCACTTTTTGTACAGAATAATACTAGAAAAGATCAATATAAGTAGCGTTATTATTGAAGTGATAGGGTCATTTTGTATAAGTTTAAATAATTCTGTAATCGAATTGATTACTTTCATTTATTATATGCTCCTTTAAATACTAATTCTATTTTTTCATTTTCACGGTTGCCAACCCAAACCCCATAAATGTTTATACCACCAATAATAAACACTAAATAATCAGAAAATGTTTTAGACTCCCTTAATAATCTTTTCCAGTTTCTAAGATCCTGCTGTGAATAGTGAGGGTCCATTTCAGGATGAGTATGCCATTCCCCGAGATACATTACAGTTCTATTGCTTTCTTTCCACTTCTTTTGTAATAAAGCGTTATGACTATCTTCCTTTCGTATAAACCTATACCTTGATTGGAAGTCCTCTTTTTGTGGAAAGGTGTAGTCCCTAATGACAGTATCTCTACTATCAGTTAATACTGAACCTATTAACATTCCTCCTGACTCTTTATCAACAGGACTTTCTTGTCGCATATTTTTAATTACTTTAATAACTTGCTCTTCAATTTGGATTACAACCTTTTCCCATTTAATACTGCTCATAATAAGCCACGTCCTTTAGATTAGAACAGGCCTTGCAACTTCTATTAATATATTCATAGTCATCCTGACCTAAAATATCCTTTGACTGATTATACCTATTAGAAGTCTGAAAACCGCTCTCTTCAAATGTTTTTGAGGATCCCTTCCATGACACGAGTGGATTTCCTTTAATATCATCCTCTAGAAATCTAAAAACTAACCTTGAAGCAAGCAATGCAGTTTCCATAGAATCAATACTTCCATAAGGTGTAAAAGCACCTGCACAACCATTCATATTTTTAATAAATGGCACCTCACTCTTACCAGCAAGAGATGAATACAACCTTAATTCATTATCTATCAAGCATTCATAACAGCCATTTCCTCCGTTATTAACTACAAGTGCATGTCCACCTATTCCATATGCTTCGACCCATGTAAAAATTGCAGGAGTTGATGATTCTAAAATAAGTTTATTTAGTCTTCTTTCTATATTGTGATCGCCAATTGCTACTAATATCAAATCAAAATCGTTTAGTTCTATTTCTCCATTTTCAATTGTATCTAGTACTTCATTCTCAATTGTTTTTATGTGTACATTAGGGTATCTATTTTCAAATTCTTCTCTTAGTAATTCCACTTTTGGTTTACTTTCAATAGATTTATTCATCCCAAGAAAATGTCGATATGAATTTTCGATTTTCATTCTATCATCGTCTACCAAGGTAAAATGCTTCATTCCAGAACGCGCTAACATAAATAATAAATCACTACCAACAGACCCGCAGCCTACTAATAAAGTGTTAAGAGGTTTCTTTATCCCACCTCCTCTTTCTATTAATGTGGTGTCATCATTTCTAAAAATAAACAGAGGTGTCACTATAAAATCATCAACAACACTGTCATCTATAAGCGGAATTACTTTTTTTGAGAGAGAATGATTTACCTTTTCGTACCATAATCCGATAATTGCTTGGTCACCTGTCAATAATGGAATTCTTAGCATATAAAAGTATCTTTTTTTATTCATTGAAAACTTTGTAATCTTCAACAGTGTATCCTTAGAAATATGATTTCTGATTAAATTTGTTATTTCTTCATTACTCCAAAAACGGTCAAATTGAGGAACCTTCCCCTTGTAAGTATAATCTAATGGAATATAATATGCTTTTTCCAGATTACGAGATTTAATGTTCGTATTTAATAACTTACCTAACAAAGACCTAGATTTCATATCGTTTGTTAAAAAAGCAAATGGTTTACCTCCCATTGCCAAAACAGAAATTTCAGTTGGTTCATCTTCTGGTGTATATACTGAAAAAACATGGTTTGTATTTTCTAATGTTCCAAAATAATAACTAAATTCTCTATGGTATTCTATTTGCGGAGAATTAGAATTTAATACCATTTCAACTCTATCAAAAACAAAGTCAAGTGTTCTTTCTGGAATATCGCTCCAAATCACACCCTCTTTTTCTAAAAAACACACTAGTCCACTGCTCATAACGTGTGGTATGTCCGGAATATGGTGATACTTTTCATTAATATGAACTATTGGTAATTGCATTGGAAACAAAGGACTAAATGTTATCGTTAAAGGTATTGGATACCCATTTCTCAATTCAAAAGAGAGTTCATAATGATATGGTTCAACCGAAATAACTTTGTCCAAATACTCTTTGTTTTGTAGTAACTTTCGAAAATTCATACTCATGAATTAATACCCTTTAGCAGAATTGGAAGAAGGCGCACTAGATAATGCAACTTGTTCATATCTTGCCTCTTTTGATTCAGGTATTGGAAATTTATCACCAAAATACTTTGGGCTAAGAATATTACATGCTTCGTGCGGGTCACTCTTACCTTCTGCTTCAATCAATGCATCTTCTAATTCACATAACTTCATGTAAAAAGAATCCATTTGGTTATTTGACATCTTAGAGAAGACATTACTATATGGTTGTACAGGTAAATTGTATTCAATAGTATTTAAACTTTTCTCCAAGTCGTAATCCCACTTTAATATAAATTTACTCTTTAATTTGCTTACAAAATCTTTTAGAGCACCCAGATCATCATCTTTTAGTTTTCCTGATAAAGAGTTATATGATTGCTTAAAAGAAAATAAATCGACTGCTGCAATAGTTATTCCTATACTTGGAGGACGCGAATTCCCTGTAGAGTTGAAGCAAACATCCTTCCACTTCTTCATGTATCTTACAACTCTCTTAAATTGCTTTTTTGCATCATCTGTAAATGAATTTTTGATATGATCGTTTAGACCTTCTGGATCAGCAAGATCCCAATATTTATTGTCTTTGTTAGCAAACTCTTTGCCCCAAGCAAGATACAAATTATTATTATACTTCGATTTTAAATACACTGGTAAATCGACATGATATAATGGTTCATCTTCTAATGAATAGGTTATGGTTACACAGGGGTTTTTTATCTTAGGTGGAGTATTTGTGTGGTTTTCAAGTATATCTTTAATCATCGTTTTAAGTTCGACACTGTCTGTATAATCTTCTTTATAAAGGTCAAAGATTACACCCTCGTCTATATCATAATCTTTATCTTCCGGTACAATCCCTAGATCTACAGCATAACTACCTTGGTCAATGAACTCTAGACTAGGAGCATCTTTTTCCATTTCTTCAAACTTGGTCTTAACACCGTTCTTTATTTTATCTGTAATGATATCTCTTTTTTCACGTAATCCTTTATTTTCCTTAAGACGTTTTAGTTTAATTGCATCATGGAACTCTTCAAATTGTTTTTGAATTTCTGCCATTTTTTAACCCCCAAAATAGTTTATTTTCTATTATTATAAGACAAAATCTGGTAATCAATAAGCTGATTAAGAATTTATAAACTCCTTTGAAAAAAAGTAAAATTGTATAGTTATATTGTACCATAAATTGTATAATAGAGTACAAACAATACGAACGTATTTTCGTAAAAAGAATTGGAAGGTTGCGATATGGATATATTTAATCAAATGTTTACAAGAAGTAAAACTTCTCCATTACAACGTAATTACGATATTGAATACGAGATAAAATATCATACTAATTTGATAACTAATAAAGGCTTTGAAATAATATCTAATATTCAAAATGAGGAATTTAAACTAATTTTGTATAGACACTTTTACGACGATACTCCGAAAGATAAAGAAAAAACAATCATCCTTGGCCTACGAGTCATTACTATGAAAGGCATTCTATATCCTGATCCCGTTTTAAAAGCCTTTTTCAATGATGACTTTACTGAAATATCTTTAGCAGATATCGATATCGAAGAGTACCTTTCTAATTACGGTTTTGGAAGCATATTATTAAGCACTCTTATTGAAATTGCGAAGAACAGAAAAATAAATAGTATCTCTGGCTGGATATCCAATGTTGATATTGATCATATAGAAAGATTGGTTCACTTTTATAAGAAGCACAATTTTGAGGTAATCTTAGATGACAATAAAAAAGACATTCTTAAAATTGGTATTTTAAGATGGCAACTTAAATAATGGAGGTGAGTTAATGGACAGCCTGTTAAGTAGTAATTCATTTGAATACCTTTTGGAGACAATCATTAAAAATGAGATATCTGTTTCATTAAACAATCTGTATAAGGATAATGATTTTTCCACCAAAAAATATTTAACTATCAAAGAAGTATCCTCATTAACCGGCATTGGCTCTTCCGTAATACGTCAGTTGACATTTTCGAGAGCAATGCCTCACCGAAAAGTTAAATCTCGAATTATTCTAGATGAAAACGAAATAAAAGAAACAATTGATAATTACTATAAGTTTGGTTGGACTGATCCAGATAATAAATGGGATGTGAATTCCGTTCAGTCTGAAATTGATAACTTCCACAAAACAAAGGGGGAGCCTACAATGATCGATGAAATAATTAGGAAAATAATAAGAGAAGAATTAACAATTTTTTCAAATGAAATAAAAAACTTTACAAAAAAAGACAAAGAAAGTTATTATGGCAGAACTGTTCTAACTATAAAAGAAGCAGCACATCATTTTCGAACGAGTCCGGCTACTATTTATAATTTAATTAAAGATGACGGAATGCCGCACTTTAAAATCCATTCTCGCCATTTTATTGTTCTTGAAGAGGCCGAAGCATATTTATGGAGAGAAACTGCAAAATCGTATGCTGAAGAGGGAAATATATATTGGCAACGAATTTTACAAAGGCTAGATTGGGAGGAAAAAGAAAGAAACGCCGCATATGAGAAGGCACTTAAAAGACTTGAAGAAAGTACATATTAAGTATTTAGAATTGCAAAGAGCACATTCTATAAAAAGGAGTGCGCTCTTTTGCCATAACAAATTACTAGATTTTTTCTATCCATTCTTTTTTATAACAATTTCCACCCTTTGTTTTACCACTATTTGTGATACGGTTCCCCCCGATTAATCCGAAAACTACGGTAAACCTGCTCCAACAACACCAGTCGCATTAACTGGTGAGGAAATGTCATCTTGGAAAACGACAATGCTAAATCACTTCTCTTTTGCACGTCCAGACTAATCCCGAGTGATCCACCAATTACAAATACGACTTTGCTTTTCCCATACGTCGCAAGCTCGTCCAGCTTCTTGGCTAGCTGTTCAGATCCTAGCATTTTTCCTTCGATCTCCAAGGTAATCACAAACGCGTCCGGGGCGATATGAGATAGAATTCGTTCGCCTTCTTTGCGTTTGACTTCCTTCATTTCCGCTTCGCTCATGGTTTCTGGTGCTTTTTCATCTGCTACTTCTATTATCGACGCTTTTGCATAAGCGTTTAAGCGTTTTTTATATTCATCAATACCTTGTTTTAAGTACTTTTCCTTTAATTTCCCAACCGATACAATCGTTATATTCATCAATATCTTCCTTTTCGACTCATGTTTCCTTTAGTTTACCATATGACAATCAAATAATAATTCTATTCACCTTTTAAGATAATACTATGATTCCCTACCTAGGAAAAAATTTGTATTTGCATTTAATCGAATTGTTAATTACAATGTAATTGATCAATAAATAACTAAAAGTGGGTGTCTGGTATGGTCAGGTCAAGCAAAGAAAATCGGAAGGAAGAAATCCTTGAAGCAGGATTAAAAGTATTTGCAAAAAGAGGTTATCATAACACAACTACCGCACATGTTGCAGAAAAAGCGGGCATATCCCAACCATATGTATTTAGATTTTTTAAAACAAAGGAAGAATTGTTTATTGCAGCTTTAGATCGAGCGTTTGAAAGGATTCTTCTGGCTTTTAAAAATGTCGATTCAAGTCCGGAACAGCTCGTTGATAAAATGATTGAAGCATATGAAGAACTTTCTGAATTGCACCCTAATGAAATCGCACTACAGGTGATAGGAATTTCGGTAACAGAAGAAGCTATACAAAGTGCAACAAAAAAAGGATTATCCAACATTCAAAACTACACTTTAGAACGATTTAAAGACGCTGGAATTGAGAATGTGGAGAGTGAAGTTACGACGTTCTTAGCAAGAGGAATATTATGCAATATTTCTTATTTCTTAGACCTCCCAGAACTTATAGCAAAAAGTAAATAATCGAGTCTAGATTATTTATTTTTTACAACTTTAGTTATTGATTAATCACTAACGAAATGTGAGGAGCTGAAGATATGAAATTAAACAAAATCGACTTTGTTTTTATTGGAATAATTGTCGTTTGTATCATTAGTTGGTGGGATTAATTTAATGCTTATTTTCAACATTTTAAAAAGGAGGTGATACAGATGATGAAGAATAATAAAGAAAATTCTATTTCCTCTTTATCCATTGGATTAAGTATAGTAACTATTATCATTGTATTGTTCACTTTTTGGGATTAAACAACGAATTGCATACTTACAATGTGATTATTTAGCGAAATTGTACAATAAAGGGTTTAAATTAATTCTAATTATTTTTTTGTATTATTTGTTATTGATTAATCACTAACTATAGGAGTGTTATAAATGAAAACAGCGATTGTACTAGGAGCAACTGGTGGTTCAGGACAAGTTATGGTTTCAGAATTATTGAATAGAGGGGTCGAAGTTATTGCTTTTGGACGTTCTCAAAGTAAACTGAAAGCATTAATAGAAGAACATGATAATAATCCAAAATTAACTTATGCACTGGGAGATATATTTGATTATCAAACAATTATAGAGGCTGCAAAAGATGTGGATGTTATTTTCCAATGTGCAAATGTTAAATATCAAGAGATGAAAACCAAACTCTTGCCGCTCGGGGAAAGTGTAATGAAAGCAGCAGATGCTTTAGGGAAACATATTGTTATGGTAGATGGTATTTATGTGTATGGACATCAAGTCGCTAAAGGGGATGAAAATCACCCACATCACCCACATACAAAAAAAGGGAAACTTAGAGTCGAATTCGAACAATTAATATTCAACAGCAAATGGAAAAACGCCAAAGCATTAATTGTTAGGTTGCCTGATTATTATGGCCCTACATCACAAAATTCTTACCTGCAACCGACACTGGAAGGAATTGCAGCCAATAAGACATCGATTTTTATAGGCAATTTGAAAACTCCTCGTGAATACGTCTATTTGCCCGATGCAGCTAGAATGATTGTAAATATAGCTGAAAAGGACGATTCGTACGGAGAGAACTGGAACATACCCGGGGCAGGGTTGATCTCCGGGAAAGAGATAATCAATATTTCTCGTCAAATAACTGACAATCAAAAAATGGTTATCCCACTAACTAAAAGTACAATTCGTTTTATTGGTTTATTTGATGAATTTATGAGAGAAATTGTTGAGATAATGTACCTTACTAAAGAAGGGTTTATCCTAAGTGGAGAAAAATATGAAAAACGAATCGGTATCATTCCAAAAACGCCTTTTAAAGAAGGTCTTAAAGAAACATTACGTGTATTAATGGCCAAAGAAAAATAGATAACATCTGCGTTTTAGGCAATAAAACGAATGAAGCTTGGCGGTCTTATGAAGAAAGACACAACATAAGCAATCTTTCATGTTGTGTCTTTCTTTGATTTTGTAATTACGTAGCTAGAAAAGTTCCCGAGCAACTATTCTTATACACTACTAATGAGGTTCAGACAAAAACTCCCAACTTATAAATAGAAAATTAACCTTAGAACCCATTACTGTTCTTCTAGCTGATCGGTTATCAGCATATGACCCGGAGCATGGGCAATCATGATTGGCGGCTTAACATTCAATCCAACATTCTGCGGGGTCACACCACATGCCCAAAACACCGGAGTCCTTTCCTCTTCATTAAAAGAAATACTTTCTCCATAATCTGGATTGTCTATATCTGTGATACCAATTTCTTCAGGATTACCAATATGAACCGGAGCCCCGTGAGAAGTCTTAAACATTTCCGTAATCTTAACTGCTTTATCAATCTCTTCTGACTTCAACGCCCGCATGCTCACGACGATGTTCCCTTCAAAGCGTCCAGCTTTTTCACAAGGAATGTTCGTCTTGTACATCGGCACCACCCGATCCTGTTCTTGGTGAAGAAGTCGAATGCCATTCTCAAGCAACGCCTTTTCAAACGTAAAGCTGCAGCCGATAAGAAACGTAACAAAATCCGCTTGCCATTCCTCATTTATATCCGTAACTTCTTTATCCAATTGACCGTTACGATAGATTCGGTATTTAGGCAAATCCGTACGAACGTCCGCATCAGCTATCTTCGGGGTTGGTACACCTTCTTCAAGCACATCAACAATCGGGCATGACTTTGGGTTACGCTGACAGAACAATAAAAATTCAAACGCGTACTCTTTCGGCAAAATAATCATGTTGGCTTGTAAAAAATTATCACACATACCAGACGTTGTGCCTGTGTACTGATTAGAACGAAATGACTCTCGCTGTTGCTTTGGGTGCAATGGAATCTCCTCCTATGTATGCGAACTTTACTTTTTTTTACTCTAACATATCTATCTATTTATTTGTTAAATGAGCCAACTGACTAGTACGAAACAAAATCTGCCATAAAGAATAAAAAAGCAGTACCACCCATAATCATGGGTAGTACTACTAATTATTTCAAAGTGTGCTTACAATAATGACTCTATCAAGTTAATTATTTATTTTTTCTTCTCTTTCATATTCTATTTGATAAACATATTCTATAAATTTTTCAAATGGTTCATCGTACACATATTTGAAAGACCACTTAAACATATTCGTTGCTAATTTATAAATGAAATTAGAAGGGATTAACGACACGTTTACAATGAACATGGTTCCTTCTGTAGTTTCCTCAAGAATATACTCTGTTTTACTGATTCCTTCTTTCGTTTCTGCTTCTACAATCAAATGGTTCGGCGGATCAAACTTCGTATACTTTGCTTGCATTTCATATACTTTTTTCCCTATTTTTTGTCTACTAATGTATGTAGAACCTTCTTTTATATCCTCTTCACTATAATCATATAGATTTTCAATAATTTGAGTGTTCCACTTAAGTACATGTTTATCTTTGTTTAGACATTCTGTTACTAGATCGATATGAGCATGTATCTCCGACTCAAATGTATAGCATTGTATTTCCTTCATACTTTTTCCTCTATTCTGTTTTTAAGTTCGATTTATTATACGTTAAACAGGAAAAATTTACTATACAGTTTGTATAAATAACCACTCTAAATACCTAAAATAAGTTAAAGGAAAATTACTCTTTCAATAAAAAAACAGCACTACCAGAACCTAGGTAATACTGTTTTTCGTTGTTGTGTTTTATAGATTATTTAATACTTCTTCTTCTTGATTATCCATTTTATTATCTCTCGGTCTATCAATTTCAAGATGTTCTTTCATCCTTATTTCAATATTACTCAAATTTTGCTCATCTAACATCCAATAATATACCCCATTAGACATATTATCACTCCCGCTCAAGTTAAGTGTGTTAATCTTCAAACCGTCTCCTTTTGCAACATAGGAAAACAAGCTCTTCATTTCTGAAAATGACATATTTGTAGCCATATTCTCACCAACTGATTTAATTACTTTATCTATATTAAATAGAGAGTCTACCGATAGAGTTTTATCTGCAATAGACTTAATTACTTCTTGTTGTCTTTTACCACGCTCGATATCGTTATCTTGTTTTCTTGTTCGAGCGAATGCTAACGCTTCTTCGCCATTGAGTGTTTGCTCTCCTGGCATTAAATGAATGGCATCCTTTTTATCATTAGAGTCTGATTCCGTGAATTCATAAGGTACATCGACTTCAATTCCACCGAGAGATTCCACGACGTCAACAAAAGAATCAAAATTAAGCTTTACATAGTAATCTACCGGGATATCAAGCATATTTTCTACCGTGTCAATTGTTCCTATCGTACCTCCAAAGGCGTGAGCGTGGGCAATTTTATCATTTTTCCCTTCGCTAGGTATGTAGACATAAGAATCACGTGGTATACTAAGTAAATCAACACTTTTATCTTTTTTATTTAGTGATGCAAGTAATAACGAATCCGTTCTTGATCTGTCTTCATTGCCTCTTTTTATTCCAGTATCCACACCCATAATTAATATGGTTATGTTGTCCATGTCAATTTCAACTTCCGAATCGCGTAGGTTAGATTTATTTCTTCCATTATCTTCATAAGAATCATCCATTACATTCTTTGTTGTACCGTAGATATATCCTGCATATGATAACCCTCCGACGATAAGTAATAGCATCGGAATCAACACAATGGCTATGATCTTTTTCGTTTTCTTTGGATTTTTTTCAACCCTAGTTCTATATTCTTTCCTCTTCATTACAGAAACTCCTTTTTGAGAAAAACTAATGTAAAAGTACTAGAGTATTAATTCTACTACTGTTTATTTAACATTCAAATTATGTATAGATTACAAAAATGAATAAATACGGAATAATTGTGGTAATTATGTGCATTGAATTACAGTATGATGCATTTTTAATTATATATGTTATTCTAATTCTTCTTTGTTCTTACGTTCCCAAACCAAATTCCTGTTCGAATTATCGTATAGAAATTTACAATAAGCATTGCACAAAAACGATGGTTATAAATAAAAGGTTACACTTCTCATTTTAGGGAATGGATACTGTAGATAAGTTGCTTCATGAATATTCACTTCTGACATTAAAACCTTTTTAAAGAAAGGATGGATACCCTTCTATGAGCTTCCTCGGGAAAAGTACCCTGCGCTATATTAACAGTCCTATCTTCACACCAACTATTGACCGATATATCGTATTTGGATATGCATTTATCGGGGCATTTGCTACCCCATTTCTGCGAGATTACTTTTCATTATGGCAAATGTTATTTATCTTCGTCATCTTTTTCATTATCAGCTTTTCGTTGCTTAAAATAATCGGAAAGAAATGGAGACAACGCAAAGGGATAGATATTAAAAATGTAAAGCCTAACAGGAAAGCAGAACGTACACTCATGAATATCTTAGTCAGTTTTTCAGTTATTCTTCTTATTATTACTCTAGTAATAAACTTAATAGCTAATTTCTTTAGTTGGTTATGGGTTGGCTCTCAACTGTTCCTTGTTTTATTCATACTCATTGTTCGCTATATGCATCTACGCAGGTTGGGCAATGACTAGTAGTGTCTTAGATAAAAGAATCATATAATTGAAGCATCAAACATGCACAAGAAGCATTTATACTAGCCGATTCCTCCAAATTCGATCAAGTTTCTCCGTTCAAATTTGCAGAAATGAATGATGTAACGATTATTACAGATCAAATACGAGAGAAATATCTTAGGTATCAAAATATTCATAGTTTAGAGTAGTTCTGATTAAGATAACCCTTCTAAGTCTCTTTTACATTAAAGAACTTAAAGGGTTTTTTTTGTTTCTTTGTGAGTATCTTTATACAAAAATGGAATGAATTGCTTTCAGGTAGCAGGGGTTCAAGCATATTTTTTCCGAATATCCCTTCCTATTTATACGACTTTATATCTAATGTTTTTTTAGGAACATAAAATAATAAAAAGGAATGAATAACGAAGATGTAGAAATTAATATATTAGGTTTATATGGTGTATATTCTACTTATGATTACTATCTTTCCGACTGTACCTCGCTGGATCTAAAAGGGGGATTGTATGAAAATAAAATACGCAACGATTGGAATCATTACAGGATTAATTATTATCGCTTTTATAAAATGGATCGGTGTACCCATTCCAAACATATTTTCATTATTAGGAGAGCCTACTCCGATGAAGTCTATACTCGTTATTATTTTCTTACTGGCACTTATGTACTTTCTGTTTAGAAAAAACACGGCGAATTGAGGAGGAAACAATGAAGAAAATGAAAGATGAACGCTTAATTATCAAAAACTTGAAAAATATTCGAGTTGCTTTTCTTGTACAAACGATTGGGATATTAGCTATTTTACTTTATGATGTGATAACAGTCGGATTTACAGAAGCCACCAGAAACCCACTGTGGTTTTTATTTATCATAACAGTCGTAGTATTAAGTTTCTTGAATATTGGAGTATCGATGGATGTCTATGATGATACGAAAATGCCCAAAAAGCCATTCCCCTATTATCTAACTGTTATGATTATCGCTTTTATCGGAATTGCTATAGGGCTAATCCAACTATTTTACAGCGGTAAAATTTCAGACGCTATTATTGTAGGTAGTGTAATATTTATATGTTTTCTCGTTCCCTTTACTTATGCCCATTACTTACGTAAAAAACGTTCAGAACAGCTTGATAAATAAATGCTGAACTTCTACATTATTTATTTTCAGGTTGCAAAGATTTCATCATAGATATGCTCCATTATATATTTCTATTCAAGTTATGGGTTTTGATTGAAATGGAAGACAGCGACTTCTGCTCAAAAATAACAGAATTTGAAGTAGAGCAGAAATCGAAGAATATTAGTGAATAGAAGACGTTTATTAACCAAACTTAAGCTTTTCTCTACTTTTTTAGTGAATAGAGCACTCATTTCCCAACGCAGAGTTACACTTCTCCTGTAAAGATACATCCTTAACACCGATAAAACCAACCGTCCGCAGGGGAAATCAAGCTTCCTAAAACTCAAATTGATCCAATCCAGTCACTATAACATTTCTTGGAATCACATCAATCGATTCATTCCCACCTCCTCCACCCATTTCATGATAAAATAAACAAAAACAACCAATGAGAGGATGTGTATGATGATTAAACATAAAATCTATACCATGAGTTTTGCAAGTGTCTATCCCCATTATGTCAAGAAGGCGGAGCGAAAAGATCGCACGAAAGCAGAGGTCGATGAGATCATCCGCTGGTTGACTGGATATAGCCAAGAGCAATTAGATGCGCAACTAGAAAAACAGACAGACTTTGAGACCTTCTTTGCCGAAGCTCCGGAAATGAACGATTCACGAGCTTTGATTAAAGGTGTCATCTGCGGTGTGCGAGTGGAGGATATTGAAGAGCCAACCATGCAGGAAATTCGCTATTTAGACAAGCTAATCGATGAATTAGCAAAAGGCAAAGCGATGGAAAAAATATTACGAAAACCAGCTTAAAGTAAAACTTCTTATGTAGAGTGGATAAAAAACCAATCATAATAGTGGAGCAAAAGTATTAACCAAAGATAAGTCCGTACAAACAGGTTTTGAAAATTCGTCTCAAGAAATAAACTCCGCTTATCCAAGGGCTGCTGGTGAGCCCCACATTTCGGGATCTCACCTATGCCTTGCTCCATTCGTCTGAGTACCAAATACCAAATGTTCAAGCACCGTTTTAACGCCAATATCTAGATTAACCAAATTGACCTAACCTCATTTTATTTGTAAAGATTCACTGTTTCTTCCAAAAATTTCACATAGCTAGTGATAAAGTTTCTTGGCTTTATAATTTTAATTTTGCTTCCAAATCCAGCTAAAAACTGATAGGCATATGAATTTTGAGGTAATTCAATTGTCGCAAGGTAACTTTCTGAAGTCTGTTGTTTAATGGTGTTTTTCCCATACCTCTCTATAAACCGATCTCTTACAGAAACATCTATCAAAATCTGTACACTCACTAGATGTAGTTGTTCGTAGTGTTGTATGGTCTTCTTAACTTCCTCATCTGACCCTGACCTCGGGACAAAAAATCCGTTTCTTTGTATATCTAATATCCTCGTCAATTTAAATGTTCGATAATCTTTTCTTTCTAAACTATAACCAACCAGATACCAATGCATCTCGCTCAAATGTATTTTATATGGTTCGATTACTCTATTCGATTTATTTCCTTTTGGGTCCACATACGCAAACGATAATAACCAATCATTTTCAATTGCATGCCTAATAAAATCTACATCTTCCTTGATTTGACTCCTTCCTGGCCATTCATAGAACGTTAAATCAAGTTTCGGAGAGAATTCTCTGATGGTCATTCCTTTAATTTTTTGAATCGTTGTTTGAATGTCTTGATTCGTAATCAGTTGCTCAAAACCACCCAATGCGACGAGTATATTTTCAATATCAATGTTATTCAATAATCGTTTGTCGAATTTATACTCTTCCATTAGCGCATACCCTCCATCAGCACCATATACTGCATAAATGGGAATACTTGCATATCCTAATGTTTCCATATCACGCTGAATTGTTCGCTTGGTCACATTGAACAGACTGCTAAATTGGGATGCAGAAACTACATCTTTTTGTAGCAAGATCATAACTATTGAGATAAGTCGCTCAATTTTTTTCATATACTCCTCCGATATACGACATACATATGTCATCTATATCTCATTATACTTCAATTGTAAAGAAAAAAGGAGGAATAATAAGATGAACACAATAGCTTATCTACAATTTGATGGGAAGGCAGAAGAAGCATTAATGTTTTATGAAAAAGCATTACAAGCAACAAGCGTGAAAAAGGTAAAGTTTGGTGCTTTCGGTCAAGATCCAAGTGCTCCATTAACAGAAGAAGAGCAAGATATGATAATGGAGTCTCGTATTGAGTTTTTAGGAAATGTTCTAATGATGTCTGATGTTTTACCTTCTATGCAAGCAGTAACTGGCAAAACATCAATAGGTAATAATCTCTTAATTAGTATCATTGATGCTGATCCGGAAATAAATAAACAAATATTTGAGGCTCTCTCTGTAGATGGTAAAATAATCATGCCGTTATCTTCTACACCATGGTCAGCAAATTTTGGAATGATTGTTGATAAATTTGGTGTCGTGTGGAAATTTAATAGTGAGGCAAGTAAGTTTCTCGATAATTTCATTAATTAAGCATGTATCAATAGAATAGCAAAGTAAAAAACAGACCTGCCCCCACGCAGGTCTGTCTTCTAAATAATATTATCTACTGCCTTTAATATACGGCACACCATTTGCTCGAGGTGCATCCGCTCTTCCGATAAATCCTGCTAATGCTAATATCGTTAATACATATGGTGCGATAAGAAGTAGCACTTGCGGGACATCTGCTAAGAATGGCACACCAGAACTTACCACACTCAGACTTTGTGCTAATCCAAAGAATAGCGCTGCGCCCATTGCTCCAAGTGGATGCCATTTTCCAAAGATAACGGCCGCGAGTGCCATGAATCCTTGTCCAACAATGGTTGAGCTTGAGAAATTAGACGCAATCGTTAGTGCAAATACTGAACCACCTAATCCCCCCAACACACCAGAGAGAATAACCGCAACATAACGCATTCTTTCTACTTTTATTCCATTTGTATCGGCAGCCATTGGATGTTCTCCGACTGCACGAAGACGTAGGCCAAATGGCGTCTTATATAAGACATACCATGCGACGAACGCGAGAATAATTGCTAAGTAAGATGTAACATAGACACCTTGGAAAAAGATTGGTCCAAGAACCGGAATCTTTTCAAGTAGTGGAATATTCGTTGTGTAAAATGGTTGGCTTACCATGTCGGTTTGCCCTTTATCATACCAAACCTTCGTCAAGTAAACTCCAACACCGAGCGCAAGCATGTTAATAGCCACACCACTAACCACTTGATTCGCGTAAAACGTAACAGATGCTACCGCATGAATGATAGAGAATAATCCACCAATTACCATTGCTACAACAATTGATACCCATGGGGTCCACGTTCCAAATACATCGGCAAACGTCAGGTTAAATACGATACCAACGAACGCCCCCATAACCATTAAACCTTCTAATCCAATGTTCACGACACCAGATCGCTCACTGAATACCCCGCCTAACGCTGTTAAAATAAGAGGTGCTGAATAAAATAGAACCGTTGGAACAATGGATTGTAAAATATCTAGCATCTATTTTTCCTCCTTTTTAAAGCGCAGTGCTACCCAGCGAATAAGATAACTTGATGCTACAAAGAAAATAATTAATGCAATAATGATGTCTACCAATTCTGTCGGTACACCTGCAGCTGTCGGCATTTCTCCGGCACCTTCTTTTAACGCTCCGAAAAGAATTGCCGCTAACACAACCCCTATCGCATTATTGGATCCAAGTAGCGCTACTGCTATTCCATCAAATCCGAGATTGGTAAATCCAGCCATCACAGAAATGTTCCCGTAAGTACCTAGCCCTTCCATTGCACCAGCAAGACCTGCAAATGCTCCACCAATTACCATGGATAGGATGATATTTTTACTCACATTCATCCCAGCATAATTCGATGCATGAAGGTTGTGGCCAACAGACTTCAATTCATACCCATAGGTTGTACGCTCAATGATAAACCACATGATGAATGCAGCAATTAGTGCAATCAGAATACCATAGTGAACGCGAGAGTAAAATGTAATGCTCTGTAACCACTCGGATGCTAAAGAAGCCGTTCCTGCAATGGAATCTGTGGTTGTATTTTGATCGGTTAATACATTTCGTATAATGTCATTTGTGATAAACAATGCAATATAGTTCATCATAATCGTGATGATAACTTCATGTACACCTAATTTCGCTTTTAACAAACCAGGCAAAAATCCCCACAAACTACCAGCCAATGCACCAGCAATAATCGCAAGTGGTAGATGGACAATCATCGGTGCATCGATCGCTAGTCCAACCCAGACAGCAGCTAGCCAACCAACAATTACTTGTCCCTCTGCACCAATATTAAATAACCCTGTTTTAAATGCAAAAGCAACGGCAAGACCAGTTAATATTAATGGTGTTGTTCTACGGATGGTTTCGCCAATCGTATAGGCATCGCCAAATGCACCATTCCATAATGCAGCATATCCTTGAATCGGATCATGGCCAGAAAACAGCATGATGAGAGCTCCTGCCAGTAAACCAATAATAACCGAAATAACCGGAACTAATAATCCAAATAATTTATTATTCGATGTCATCGCTTGTCTCACCTGCCTTGTCCACTTTGCTTCCTGCCATTAACAGACCAAGCTCTTGTTCATTCGTTTCTTCTGGTTTTACATCGGCAACAATCTTGCCATCAAACATCACGGCAATACGATCACTGACATTCATAATTTCATCTAATTCAAACGAAACGAGAAGGATCGCACGTCCTTTATCCCGTTCCTCAATCAATTTCTTATGAATAAACTCAATTGCACCAACATCCAACCCCCTCGTTGGTTGTGCAGCAATTAACAATGCCGGCGAACGATCGACTTCACGGCCGATAATCGCTTTTTGCTGGTTTCCACCAGATAATGCTCGTGCTTTTGTATAGACACTCGGCGTACGTACATCATAATCTTCAATAATGCTTTTCGCTTTTTCAAATATCGATTTATAATCCAGTACTTTCGCTTTCGAGAACGGCTTTTGATAATACGTTTGCAGAACAATATTTTCTCCAATCGAATAATCCAATACAAGTCCATATTTATGGCGATCCTGTGGAATATGTCCGATACCACTTTCCGTAATTTTTCTTGGCGAAAGATTTGCAATCGGTTTATTATGTAATTGAATCGATCCTGACTTTGTTTTTCTCAGCCCAGTAATCGCCTCAATTAATTCTGATTGTCCATTGCCGTCTACACCGGCAATCCCAACAATTTCCCCGGCACGAATCGTTAAATCCAGCCCTTTTACCAAATCTACTTTTCTCGCATCTCGTACAAAGAGATTGTTAATTTCGAGAACATTTTCTTTCGGTTCTGATGGAGTTTTTTCGGTTTTAAAACTCACTTCACGTCCTACCATTAACGATGCTAATTCAGTAGTGTTGGTATCTGCTACGGTAACAGTCCCAATGCCTCTCCCTTTACGAATGACGGTACAACGATCGCACACTTCCATAATTTCTTTCAATTTATGGGTAATTAAAATAATCGATTTACCTTCTTTAATTAGGGATCGCATAATTACCATCAATTCACTGATCTCCTGTGGTGTTAATACAGCCGTTGGCTCATCAAATATGAGCACCTCTGCTCCACGATAAAGTGTTTTCAAGATTTCCACACGTTGTTGCATCCCAACAGAAATATCGCTAATTTTCGCATCTGGATCAACACGAAGCCCATATTGATCAGATAACGCTTGTATTTCCTGTCTTGCTTTTGATAAATCAATCTTGCCAAACTTATTGGTTGGCTCACTACCGAGCACAATATTCTGTGTAACTGTAAAAGGTTCGACTAACATAAAATGCTGATGCACCATGCCAATCCCGAGATTATTCGCAATATTGGGATTGGTTATGCTAACCTTTTTCCCATTTACTCGAATTTCGCCCTTTTCCGGTTGATACAATCCAAATAATACATTCATTAATGTCGATTTACCCGCTCCATTCTCACCTAAGAGAGCATGAATTTCCCCTTTTTTCAATTGCACAGTAATATTGTCATTAGCAACAATACCTGGAAATTCCTTTCTGATATTCAACATTTCAATTGCATAATCCACTCGTTTTCACTCCTATAATAAAACGTTTGATTCACAACCTCGAACAGCAAGGAATATACAAATTAATTATAAGAAAAAGGCTTTTACTAACTAATAACATAGCGCACATAGAAACGTAGTGACTGGACGGCATCAACATCATGATGAAATGTAACCTATGATGACTTTCACTCTATGGTAAAAGGGATACGAAGTCTCTGCTAAAAATCAAACCATCTATGCTTCTTTGTCGGAAGCAAGAGATGGTTCAAGATCGCTCGTTTCACATACTCTAAGCTAAAAGCAGGAAAAACCTTTTTCATTGTATTTTAAATAATATTTTTATATCTCTCTAACACACTACTTATTTCTTATAATGAATCTAAAAATGTAGTTAATTCTTCTTCTGTATGTGGAACTTCAATGTCACCGTTTAAGATTTTCTCTTGATATTCTTCCACTGCAGAAATGATATCCTCCGTCATTGCTTCTTCATTTGTAGTAGCAACCGTAATCGCATCATCTTCAATTCCATACTCTAGAATTTCTCCACCAGGGAAGTCTCCATTCATACCACGATTAGCAAGGTCTTGTACAGCAACGTCTACACGTTTTACCATAGAAGTTAACGTTACATTATGATCGCCGATCACACCTTCTTCGTGCTGGTCACGGTCAACACCGATTACCCATACATCGCGGTCTGCGTCATTCTGTTTAATATCTTTTGCTTGGTTGAATACACCGTTACCAGTTGCACCAGAAGCATGATAGATAACATCTACGCCGCTGTCATACATGTTTGTTGCAATCAATTTACCTTTTGCTGCATCAGCAAATGATTCTGCATACTGTACATCAACTTCGATATCAGGATTTACAGATTTAACACCTGCAATAAATCCGGATTCAAATTTTTTAATTAACGGAGAATCTACTCCACCAACGAAACCTACTTTATCTGTAGTTGTTTTCATTGCTGCAGCTACGCCAACCAAGAAAGAACCTTGGTGCTCACTGAATGTAATACCTACTGCATTATCCGCTTCTACTACATCATCTACTAAAGCAAAATGAGTATCTGGAAATTGCTCTGCAGCTTTTTGAATATCTTCTTTCAACTCAAATCCAATTCCATAAACTAAATCATATTCATCACGTACAAAACGAGTTAAGTTTGGCATGTAATCTGCCTTGTCCGAAGACTGCGCATAATCAAATCCATCACCTTTAGATAAACCGTTTACTTCTCCCCATGCAGAAATACCTTCCCATGCAGATTGGTTAAATGATTTATCATCTACTCCACCGATATCTGTTACCATGGCAATACTATAATCGCCACTAGCAGTTGCTTCACCTTCACCGCTTGTATCTTCTTCTGTTCCTTCTGCACCACTTTCTTCGCCTTCATCCGAACTACCGCAAGCAGCTAAAAACAGACCTAAAGTTAAAACCAAAACAAACAACAAAAACTTATGATTCTTCATCTTTTTCCCTCCTGTTTTGAGTTTTTATGTAGGAATAAACGCCCGATAATAACTAGACCATTCCTTTTTACTTCGATCTTTATACTCAATTATTCTATTTATCTATGAGTATATAGCAATAAATTGTCCCCTTAAAATAAACAATTAGAAACATTGCTAAAAGAATCCGAAATACAAAATTTATATTACCACTATTACTTGGAATTTGAAATACTATTGTAAAAAATATTTTTCAAATTGTTATCTTATTGTTAACATATTGTCAAATAGAAGTTACTAGTCCTATGTCCCTAGCAACTTCTTCTATCTCTATAGACTTTTAGAAACTTAGGATGAAAAAGGAAAAAATGATTAGGTAATCCTATTTAGGGAATTGTTCGATAAAGAAGCAGTTAGAAATCACATTTTAGTAGGAGGAGGCATAGATGAGTATATTATTGTATTTTATTACACCTTTTATAATTGCTACAATCATACATTTCATTATGCATGAGAAGTATAAGCATACAGAAAAAGTAGATAAAGGTTTTGTTCTCATCTACCATAAATTAACGTACCGCAGAAAAATGTTTCGATCCTTATGGAATATTCCCATTTTTATCTTAGTGTATATTGGTGTATATTGGGTCACAGATTTAACCCCAACCGAATATACCGTTCTTGGAGTGATGTTTATATTACTTTGCCTGCTAGACTTCTTATATAATATTGTAAAGTGGCGGAAACATGAAAAAGGACAAGTTTTTAAGAGAAAGGAGAGAAAGTAAGAATCAATTTCTCTTTCTTTAAAATGAAGTTGTTTTATTGTTTATTTCCATCAAAAAATCAGAAATCTATATTCTTAATTTTTTTCGCGTTTTTTTAAATCCGATTTTAGCATGCCGAACACTATACTGTCCGTCCACTCCCCTTTATTCCAAAAATCCTGTACAAAGTGGGCTTCTTTCCTCATCCCAACTCTTTCACAAAGATTTCGGGATGCTATATTTCGTGCATCTAAATTTGCTTGAATACGATGAACTTGTACATCTTCAAATAAATAATCGATTAGAGCATTCACCGCCTCAGTTGCATATCCTTTTCCAGACACAGATTTTGAAAACGTATAACCAATTTCAACAGTATCTTTCATATCTGTGTACCATACCGATACATCGCCAATAACTTTAGTGCCTACTAAAACAGCTAAGTTCAAGGTATTTTCATTAGTTAATTGATTATGGTTTAATTTCCTTTCAAATCTCCTTTCTTTATTTTCATCTGTCCATTTGTCATGCAAAAGAAATTGACACGTCGTATCATCATTATAAATCTCAAACACATCATTCAAATGATGTGTTTCAAAAGGTTTCATCAATAATCGGTCAGTTTGTAATTTCATTAAACCACATCCTTTTAGAGTAAATATCTAAATTTTCCATCTATTATTAATGATAAGTATAGCACAGTTTGTTGCTATGTTTCTTCATCACGTATAATTCCTCAATATTACCTGCTACAATGCAAAAAACATCACACGATGTACACCTTTTTTTATAACGTATTGATGTTTATAAAGATTACATGTCTCTACTCTACTTCACAAAATTATTAAAAGGGGCTATCGTGGCTTTTTATGCCACAAACGCCCCTTTTTCGTTCAATATACCATTTAAGAAAAAACAAATTATTTTACCTTCATCATTATACTTTTTACTCCTCAGCGTTATTCAGCGCATCACTAATTAATGCTAAGTACTCATCGATTGTATAAGATATAGCAAGTGGATTCGGCGTGCCTGCTGCGCCCAACTCAGAAGTACCATTAATAAAAGCAACCGATCCTTGCTTAATCGCTGGGATTTGTCCAAGAATAGGATCATTTTGAATGGTTTCCACTAGTTCTTCATCACCATAACCAAGGAAAACATCGACATCATTTAAAATATCTGCATTTTCTGCACTAAGGTTCAATGAATAATCCGTTTCATTTTCTAGCTCATTTAAAATCTCTTCAGGAAATTCCATTTCTAATTCTTCCGTTAAGAACTTAACACGTGTATCCGTTGGCGTATACAAGTGCATGCTCGACGTATCTGTTGCAGAGAAGTTAACCCAAGCTACTTTCTTCCCGCTAATTTCAGGATACTCTTCTAGTTTTTCATCGATTAGATTATCTGTTTCCTCAATTAATTCTTCACCTTTTTCCCTCATACCCATGCCTTCTGCACTCATCATAACTTGCTCACGCCAAGAAGTCGTCCATGGTGAAACAGGGTATGCTACTACAGGAGCTATTTCCGTCAATAAATCGTAATCCTCTTGTGTAATTCCTGAATAAGCTGCCAGAATAACATCTGGATTACTATCTGCAATCGCTTCAAAATCTAACCCATCCGTATCTTGGAATACATTCGGATCTTCTGCATTTAATTCTTCCAGTTTTTCCGCAGTCCACGGCAATAAACCACTATCATCTTCCACACCAAAATTGGCTGCAGAAAAACCAACTGGAACAACACCAAGTGCTAAAGCAACATCCTGATTCCCCCATTGGATAGTAGTAACACGCTCGGGTGTTTCTTCAATTACCGTTTCACCAAATGCATGCTCAATAACGATTGGCTCTGAACTTTCTGTAGTCTCTTCTGTACTGTTATCTTCTGTATCCGCATTTGCTGAGTTGGCGTCATCATTAGACGAACACCCCATAAGTAAACCAAAAATTGCAACTACTAATAATATGTAAAGCATAAAATGTCTCGGTTTCATCTGTTATATTTTCCTCCCACTTTTTTGATAATGATAATCATTATCACTAACATTACTTTATAACTATAAACTTGTCAAACTATTTTTAATTTAAAAGCCTGTGATATCTTGAAAGGATTTGATTATTGTGAAAAAATAAAGTGAAGCTTCAGTCAGCGGGGATGTTACTACCCAAGGAAAATCAAATTACAATCTATATTTTTGAGAACTTTTGATAGTTTTTGTGGCTACATGTAACTGCAAAGAGGATGGACTTACATATGTTAGATGTATAATGAGATTTAGATTCTTTGATAAAACCTTAAAGGTTACGTATCAATAGGGGGTAACAATGAATTACTATGAGGCACTTTGCTATAATTGTAAAAAAATTTTCAGAGTATACGAGGGTTCACTAACATATAAGCAATTTAAGGAAAGAAGCAATAGGATTTTTTGCTGTGAAGATTGTAGTCATAAGATACGTATGGAAGCAATCAAAAATTTCTTTAGATAATTTAATGATGAACGTCTTTCTAATAGATTTTTGATACAACAAAAATTCATGCGTTCGATGCTGTAAATATAGCATTACAATCAGATTAATTGCTTTATTGTTTTTGACTATCTTTCCACTTGTACGGAATATTTATCCACTCCCAAGTTATGTAACCTACGTATAGAAAAATTGGAAAAACAGTAGTATACAGCCAATCGATGCGATCATCAAAGATGATTTGTTTAAGCAGCAGAAATATAAAACCAAAAATAAGTATGCCGAGGTATTTTTTAAACATGCACTTCACTCCAGTAGGTTTGTTTTATAGATGATATATATAGGAGGTATTCGATGTAAATGCATTATTTAGCGATAACATATGATATATGTGAACACAATCATTTCGTTGAAGAGATGAATGAATATCGTTTAGAACCACGTGTTGAGATCAAACAACAACTAATGAATTTAGCTAAAAAAGATGTAGCTCCCCTTATTAAAGTATATCAATCTATTACTAGTGACTTTAAAGAAGTAACTTTATATCAAGAATATACATTCAAGGAATACGAATGTGGATGTTATAGCATAAAAGTATAGATAAATGATTTATTTCATATGTAAAAACCCGAATATTACTCTGTTTGCTTTGCCGACGGACGATTTTAACAGCTAGCAGACATGGAGGAATCTAAACTCTATAATGTAATAATCAGTGCTCTATTTACGAAAGTAAAAAGTGTTTTGCTTGTAATTTGATTTTGAGGCGGGTTTTATTTACTAGAAATCTTACATTTCGCTCGTGTTTTGGTTAATAGACGGGCTCTATTCACGTAATTACTATAATACTTTATTAATGGGGAGAATTAAGTAAAAGGAGCTAAGAATTTGTATGGAATACTTAATCGAATTCGAAAAGAAAATAAAAAAAGACCATATTGATAGCGTTCTTGTTCAAAGCAATAATCGTATTATATTTGAATACTATCGAAATAGAAAAATGAAAGAAAAGCAACACAAAATTTATTCTATAACCAAAAGTGTTTTATCGATATTGGTTGGGATAGCGGTAGACAAAGGTTTTATTAAAGATATTAATACATCAATAGTTGATTACTTTCCAGAAAATAAAGATGATGCAAAAAAGGACATCACCATCAAACATCTACTCACGATGACTTCAGGGCTACACTCGCCAGGTAATAACCGTATGATACCGAGTAAAAACTGGGTCAACTTCGTACTGCAACAGGAAATGATCCATCCTCCAGGAAATGAAATGGTGTACAGTTGTGGCTCTTCCCACCTACTTAGTGCCATTCTACAATCTACTACTGGAATCTCTACAGAAGAATTTGCAAAAAAACACTTATTTACTTCTCTGGGAATCACAAATTATAGGTGGAACCAAGATGCACAAGGGATAAGCATTGGTGGGTTCGGTCTATCAATGAAAACGAGTGACATGCTAAAAATTGGCTCCCTCTATTTAAATAAGGGGAGATGGAAATCTAAACAAATCGTATCTACTAGATGGGTGGAAGAATCTACCTTTCCTAAAGTGAGAATTGATGATACTTCCGCATACGCATATCATTGGTGGAATATGACTTTCGGCAATCATACAGATAATATCTTCTGTGCATCTGGGTACGAGGGACAGTACATTATTGTAGCACCTGAATACAAATTGGTAACGGTTTTTACAAGCAGTATAAAAGATGAATCATCAAGACCATTAGGCTACTTCGAGAACGATATTTTACCTTATATAGTATTTAGGTAGATTTAAGAATCATATTATTTCTTGGAGTATATTTGATAATTTGAATTAACTGCTTTGCAAGATTTTGAGGTGTATAATAGAAACCTTCTTGTACCCAATGAACGATTAGACCAGTTATTGCATGAGCGTAAAAAATGGAGTGTAACGTTAAATTTATTTTTGATGAATCACAAGTATAATCATTTAATGCGACTCTTGTAATCTCTTGAGTTAATTTATACTGAAAAAGAGGGAGTTGTTGTGATTTTATTAATATTTCATAAGTATTTTTATGTTCATAGACTGCATTAAAAATGGTTATACTGTCAGGTTCAAATTCATCCATAATAAAGGATTTTTTTTGCTGGTAAGGTTCACGATAAGCTGTAATGAGATCTTTAATGACATAATCCATAACGTCTTCACGTAAATGATCCATAGACTTATAGTGATTATAAAAACTTGTTCGATCTACCTTGGCTTCTCTTGTAAGATTGGATACCTTAATGTCTTCATATGCATACCTTTTCAAGTTAGATATAAATGCATTTCGCAAACGTCTACGTGTCCTTTCGACTCGTCTATCTGGATAAGTTGTATGAGACATAATTCTCCTCCTTAATAATCTACAAACAGGACTATAGTGTTGAATATATTGAATTTTCAGTTGTTTTTGTAGTTATATATAATTATACTATAAATGACAAAAGTAACACAGTTTTAAATGTAAGCGCTTAACGATATTTGAGGAGGGATTTTTTTATGGGACGTTTAGATGGAAAAGTAGCACTAATAACAGGAGCTGCCAGAGGGATGGGTGCTTCCCACGCAAAAACATTTGCAAAAGAAGGAGCAAAAGTTGTTATCACTGATATTTTGGAAGAAGAAGGAGAAAAAACAGCAAAAGAGATTGGAGATTCAGCCTTATTTATAAAGCATGATGTTACAGATCCTGACGACTGGAAAAAAGTAGTAGAGAAGACGGAAGAACATTTTGGAAATATAACTGTTTTAGTTAATAATGCTGGAATAGTTATAAATGAACCAACCCTTGGAGTATCATTAGACAATTACGAAAAAACGTATAAAATCAACCAACTTGGAGTATTTTTGGGGATGCAGAACGTAATACCTTCTATGCAAAAAGCCAAGAAAGGGTCTATTGTTAATATTTCTTCCATTTCAGGAATGGTTGGTCAAGCTGAATCCATAGCATATAACGCTACAAAGTTTGCTGTAAGGGGAATGACTAAAACAGTTGCAGCGGAATTTGGAAAAGATGGAATTAGAGCCAATTCCATTCATCCAGGAATAATCAAAACTCCAATGACGGAAAAAGCAGAACTTCAAGAGCTTTTAGCACAAATGTCTGCAATGATTCCAATTGGAAGAACTGCTGAACCTCAAGAAGTTAGTAATCTCTGTTTATATCTTGCATCTGATGAATCTAGCTACTCATCTGGATCCGAATTCATTGTAGATGGAGGATTAATTTGCACATAAAATCCAGTAAATATGTTGGAAATTTGCATAATCTATACGTTTACTAAGTACAGACAGATACTAATACTTATCACAAAACCATACAACAGTACAGTGCTAATAAATAAAGAGCACTGTACTTTTTTATTTGCTTTTCGGTAGAAATGAATAGTATGAAACTGCCTAGCAGAGAAAAAACGAAGACTCCTGTGCGAAAGCGAGGTGTGAAGACCCCGCAGAATAAGCGATTTCCTTTTTCGAGGAGGCTGAGAGCAAGCCCACGGAAAGCGAGGTGTTTTTCCGCAACGACTGCTTACATCAAAATGACCTCTAATTTGCTATCCATAGGTATTGTTAAACAGCTGTTTTTCGCAATCTTTATTCCGTTTATGATCTCATTAATTATGGTTAAAAATACCTTTCCTGCGGTGCAATTAGTTTATAATAAAGTGTATAATTAACTATTATTACTCCAAGAAAGAAGAATGATTCTATTGAGAAAATTTATCATCATTATTTTATCCATAACAACGATTATCACTATTTTTCTATTAAACAACCCTTCTGCCAAGGCGGAGAATGCGATCTATGTAGCTACAAACGGAAACGATCAAAACGACGGTACGAAATCCAGTCCATTTCGAACACTAAACAAAGCTGCATCACAAGCAACAAGCGGAACTACCGTCTACATTAGAGAAGGAACGTATCAAGAGCAACTTTATATCAAACATAGTGGGACAAAATCAAAACCTATTGTTTTCACTGCTTACAATAATGAGGACGTGACGCTTACTCGTGAAGATGACGTAAATGTAGAAGGAGATACTGCCTTAATTATGATCGATAGCAAGAATTATATTACCATCAATGGGTTAACCTTGGAGAATCTATCTACAAATCTGGCAGATGAAACCGTAATGGGGATTTTTATCACGGGATCAAGCAGTCATATTACCATTGAAAATAACCACGTTCGGAATATCGAAACGCATGCAGAGGATGGAAATGCTCATGGGATTGCCGCTTATGGAACCCAAAAAATGACTGACATCTATATCAAAAATAATCTCTTGGAAGATTTAAAGCTTGGCGCAAGTGAGTCCCTTGTACTTAATGGCAATATTGAAGGTTTTTATGTAGAAGATAATACCATTCGCAGGAGCGATAATATTGGAATTGATCTGATTGGCTATGAGGGAGTGGCAACTGAAAAGAATGCTGACTATGTCCGAGAGGGAACGGTTCGAAATAACCATATCTATGACGTATCCTCTTACGGAAATCCTGCATATGGAGAAGATTACTCTGCTGGAGGGATCTATGTCGATGGCGGAAAAGATATTTCCATTGAGAAAAACACCATACATAACGCTGATATCGGTATTGAAGCCACCTCAGAGCATGCCGGAAAGTATGCAGAGAATATTAATATTATCGATAATATTGTTTATAACAACAATCTAACTGGTATATCCATCGGCGGATATGATGAAGATCGTGGCGGGACTATCAATTCAACCATTGCCAGGAATATCATGTATCGTAACGACACAAAAGGGTTAGGCGGTGGTCAGCTCCTATTACAACATGATACGAAAAATAATTTCATTGAAAAAAACATACTAACAGCTGGACCGTCTCACCTATTTATCGCAAATTATTTTACAACGAACGCGTCTAATTCTCTTCGTAGGAACGTTTTCCATAAAGAAGAAGGAAAGGATGGCATTTGGGTATGGAAAGACGAGGAACTTACTGTTTTCTCCGATTTTGTAGATGCTTCCAACAGTGATATCCAATCCAGTTATATCGATCCAGATTATGAAAATGAAGACGACTATAATTTTGAGTTGAAAGATGATTCACCCGCTAAGGAGATAATTTTTGAGTAACCGTAAAAAGAAATAATGTTTTACCTATGTTACGCAACAATCGCTCCTTATTGCGGTTTAGTGCTCTTAAAGTGTCGTAATAATTGGACCTTCTTTTGTAACAATAATGGTATGTTCGTATTGCGCTACCGCACTTTCAACCGTTAGGAAGGTCCAGCCATCTTCCGCTTGATAGACTTGTTCTTCAAATGTAGAGATAAATGGCTCAAAGGCAATCACCATGCCATCTTTTAAAATTTCATTATCCCAGCGAGAAAAGTAACTGAAAATATGATCTGGCGCTTCATGTATAGAACGACCAACTCCATGTCCAGTAAGATTCTTAATCACGGTTAAGCCATGTTTTTTTGCCACACTGTGTGCAGCTTTTCCAAGTGCACTTGTGCTCGCACCCGGTTTTGCCTTCTCCAGACCAGCCTCGAATGCTTCTTTCACAACGTCACATACTTTATATGACATGTCCTCCCCTTTCCCAGCTACAAAGGAGATTCCCGTATCTGCAAAGTAACCGTTTTTCGAACCGGAAACATCAATGTTCACAATATCGCCTTCTTGAATCACCCGCTCGCCTGGAATCCCGTGCGCTACTTCTTCATTGATGCTGATACATGTATATCCCGGGAAATCGTATTCTCCTTTTGGTGCTGATTGAGCTCCTGCCTGTTCAAACATCGTTCCCGCCATCTCATCAAGTTCTTTTGTTGCAATTCCCGGCTTTGCAGAACGAACTAATTCATCCCGAATCGCTCCACAAATTTTACCTATTTCTTGTAATCCATTAAAATCTGCTTCCGTCTTTGCAATCATTATATACACCTACTTTTTTACATATGTTATGATCGTTGGTCCATTTTGGATCCTATTCTATTATAGACAATTTTAATTTTCTTCTTTATTTTTTAATACTGTATACATAAATGGCCCAGCAAAAAATAATCCCCCTACAGCTGACCCTAAGAATACAGCTAAATAGGACAACATTTCAATTTCCCTACCCCAAAAATAATCTATCATAATACGTACGATCGTTATAGAAGCCGGGAGCAACAGGGCGGCAAACAACATTATTTTTACCCCTTTGGACATGTTATAACCTCCTTTTTATACATAAAGCATATTCGATAGAAGGACTTTATTGTCAAAGAAAAACTCTACTTCTTCCAAAGCGTGATTTGTTCTTCCGCATAGTACATTTGCTGAGAACCGCCGAAACGTACTAAATATCTTTCGCGCTTTTCATCGATGTATACCACTGTGCCGACCACTGGCATGTGTTTATCATCAACTGTTACCATATCTCCAATTTTGAATTTATCCATTTGAACCGCTCCAATTCTTATCTCTACCTTATTTTCTACAACCCTTTCAACTTCAACGCTTTTATTTATTATACTAAACTTCTCGCTGTTTTTTAATCTCCATAACCGGTTTTCACATACTTCAGCACCCACATTATAATAACAAACAAAAACAACAAAAATTAAAAACAAACAGAATAAATGATATACTTAAACAAACATAAATAAAGATATGTTATTCGAGGGGGGAAGTTTCTTGAAGGCAGATAAAGACCGACAAGCATTAATCTCTTTATATGAAAGTAAGCACAATGAAAAAGAAAAAGTCAAATCGCATGAACATGATACGTATCAATTATTATATACACTGAAAGGCACGGGAGTATGTACCTTACATCATCAAGAGCATGTGATTGAACAAGATAATTTTATTATCATCCCTCCTGCAACGGAACACTCAATTGCTGCGTCATCAAAAATGACCGTCTTGGTGCTTGAATTTGAGACAGATATATTTGACTCGAATGTACAAACAGAACTAATTCCAGAAGTATTTCGATTAGCGCGTGTGCAAAAACTCAGTACATTTGATAGTAGTGAGATTCGTCAGCTACTACGAAAAATGCTGTATGAACAATCGTATGGTGACAAGTTATGGGAGACTGGTCTAAAGATTTATATGGCAGAGCTATTTTTTATCATTGCCCGTTCATTTCACGAACCTTCCCAGACCGATATCAACACTTTGCGTGTCGAACAGCTAAAACATTATATTGATACACGTTATTTTGACATTAAAAATGCAGAAGATATTGCAGATCGAATGGGTATCAGCAAACGTTATATACAAAGTATTTTCAAAGAATATTATAATAGCACTCCCATGCAATACTTGACGGAAGTCCGGCTCGGCTTAGTGAAACAGATGTTAGTCGAAACTGATAAAGATATTGTTTCGATTTGTTTTGAAGTTGGGTTCGAATCGCTATCCACCTTTTACCGATTATTTAAAAACAATGTTGGAGTTCCGCCAAATATGTATCGGATAACGCAAAGAGAACGTTAGAATTCACAATACACAGAGACTATTATCTATAGGAATTCCGGACGCTTATTCAACATAGTATATCACCTGTTTTTAAATGAGTTCCGAAAATGAGAATTTGTTTCCCCTTCTAATAAGACACCTTATATGGTTATGTTTACACTTAACGTAATCAGTTTAGGAGGGAATTACATGACTACAAAAAAGATTGGAATCATTATGAACGGTGTTACTGGACGTATGGGAACTCGACAACACTTAATACGTTCCATTATTGCAATAAGAGACCAAGGTGGCGTACAGCTGGCTAATGGAGATTACCTTGTGCCTGATCCGGTTCTTGTTGGCCGTAATGAGAATAAATTGAAAGCGCTTGCCGATGAACATTCTATTGACCGATGGACAACTAATTTGGAAGAAGCATTGGCAGATGAACATAATATTATTTACTTTGATTCACAAACTACCTCCCGTCGTGAAAAAGCAATTAAACAAGCAATTGAAGCAAATAAACATATTTATTGTGAAAAACCAACCTCGACATCACTGGAAGGATCATTAAGATTAGCGAAACTAGCAAAAGATGCCGGCGTCAAAAATGGCGTTGTTCAAGATAAATTATTTCTTCCAGGCGTGATGAAGCTAAAAAGACTTATCGATGCTGGGTTCTTTGGAGATATTCTGTCTGTTCGTATGGAATTTGGTTATTGGGTTTTTGAAGGCGATTGGCAGGAATGTCAACGTCCATCCTGGAATTATAAAAAAGAAGAGGGTGGTGGCATTATCGTAGATATGTTCCCACACTGGCGCTATGTATTAGACCACTTATTCGGTTCGGTGCAAGCACTATCCGCTGTTGCTACTACACATATTACCAAACGTGTAGATGAAGAAGGAAATACCTACGAGGCTACTGCAGATGACGCTGCTTACGCGACCTTCGAATTGGAAAATGGAGTAATTGCCAGTGTCAACTCTTCTTGGGCAGTCCGCGTAGATCGTGATGACCTATTAACCATACAGATTGATGGAACCGAAGCAAGCGCAGTAGCTGGTTTACGTGATTGTAAAACACAGCATCGTGTAAATACACCAAAGCCAGTTTGGAATCCAGACCTTCAAAACACAATTGATTTCCAAGGACAATGGGAGGAAGTACCGGATAACCAAGTATTTGAGAATGCATTTAAAATCCAGTGGGAAATGTTCTTAAAACATGTATCTCAGGATGACACTTTCCCATGGGATTTATTAGAAGGTGCAAAAGGTACACAACTTGCAGACTTAGGCTTACAATCTTCACAAGAACGTCGTTGGCTTGAAGTACCAAGCTTGGAAGTCTAAAGGAGGATGTCATAATGAATATTTATTTACCTCATTCTGATGGATCGACGTATCTATATGAATTAGTTAATCGAGAACCTTTACCAAAACCAGATAAAAATTCCTTCCATTCACGAGTTGCCTATTCAGCTGCGCATGTCGTAGCGGATCCGTTTGGCAGCAATGATCCTTTACAGGAACCTGCGATAGATTGGGAGCTTACGATGCACTATCGTCATTACCTCTGGTCCCTCGGCATGTCTGTTGCTGAAGCGATGGACACGGCACAACGCGGCATGGGACTTCACTGGGAACATGCCAAAGAACTGATTACCCGCTCGGTGAAAGAAGCAAAAAGCGTCGGTGGAAATATCGCAAGCGGCGCTGGAACAGACCATCTGGCTCCTAGTCCAGAGGTACGTTTAGAAGATGTCATTCATGCGTATGAAGAACAGGTAGCCTTTGTAGAAGGAGCAGGCAGTAAAGTAATTCTGATGGCTAGTCGTGCGCTCGCTGCTTGTGCCACTTCTGCTTCGGATTACGAATATGTATATAATCGTATTCTAAGTCAGGTATCTCAACCAGTGATTTTGCATTGGTTAGGAGATATGTTCGACCCGAGTCTAGCTGGATACTGGGGACATGATAACTTGGACGACGCCATGGACGTCTGCCTTCGGATTATTCATGCACATGCAGATAAGATTGAAGGCATTAAACTTTCCTTATTAGATGAGCAAAAAGAAATTACAATGCGCAGAAAGTTACCAGAAAGTGTGCGGATGTATACGGGAGATGACTTTAATTATACGCGACTCATTGAGGGAGATAACCAAGGATACAGCGATGCTTTACTGGGAATTTTTGATGCGATTGCTCCGGCAGCTTCCTCTGCTTTTCAAGCGTTAGACCAAGGAGATCTAGAAACCTATCGCGAACGATTAGATAAAACGACGCCACTCGCTCGTCATATCTTCCAGAAGCCAACATTTGCATACAAAACAGGAATTGTCTTTCTTGCTTATTTGAACGGTCATCAGCCTCATTTTCGAATGATTGCTGGAGCAGAAAGTGCACGATCTATTCTACACTTCACAAAGCTCTTTGAACTTGCAGATCAAGCGAATGTGCTAACTGACCCAGAGCTTGCTATTACACGCATGCAACCAATATTAGAACTAGCTGGGATCAAGCAATTGGAGGCTAGAAAATGAGTGAAACTAAATTAGATTTACAGCGACTAAGCCTGAATCAAATCACAACGGAAAACTGGTCATTAGAAGAGGCTATCAATGGCTGCGTTGATCATGAAATCCCTGTGATTTCCGTTTGGCGTCATAAAATTGCAGAAGTAGGATTGAAAGAAGCGAAAAAAATGATTACTTCATCCGGACTGCATGTTTCCAGCGTTTGTCGGGGTGGCATGTTTCCTGCAGTTACTACCTCAGAACGGAGGGAACGGATCGAAGATAATAAAGTAGCAATTGAAGAAGCAGCCGAATTAGGGACAGATGTACTCGTACTTGTCTGTGGCCCAGCACCACATAAAGATATCGAAGAAGGCCGCAAATGGGTGCAAGAAGGCATCGAGAAAATTATTCCATTTGCAGAGCAGCATAATGTGAAATTAGGAATTGAGCCGCTTCATCCTATGTTTGCTGCTGATCGTTCCGTCATCACTACTTTAGGGGAGGCAAACGCACTTCAACGATCCCTTAGTTCTTCTCAAGTCGGGGTTGTTATCGATGCCTTTCATGTGTGGTGGGATCCTTTCCTATATGAAGAGATTGAAAAAGCCAAAGGGACCATTCTCGGCTATCATGTGTCCGATTGGAAAGTTCCGCTTCCAGATCTATTTAAAGGTCGCTCGATGATGGGGGATGGGGTCATTGATTTACCACGAATCCGAAGTGCAGTAGAAAACAACGGTTACAACGGACCCATCGAAGTGGAGATCATAAACCAAGCCATCTGGGATATGCCCGGAGATGAAAGTTTAGAGCTGATCAAAGAACGCTTCTTAACTACTGTTTAACAGGGGGGTCACTACCCGTTACTTGCATCCAGAGGCTCACCAGCTGCCTCTGGATAAGCGGAGTATATACCTGCAGCGGATTTTTGATTCCCATTCAACGTAAACGTTTATCCCAATATTTTTAAAGGAGGGGTTCATACGATGGAGTCAACACATCACACTGAATTTGAACCGATTCATCATCTGGAAAATCCCGTTAAACCAAATACGTTGTTTATCGCTGCTTGTGGATTAGAACATGGCCACATTTATAATATGTGTAAAGGAATGAAAAAAGCAGGAGCTGTGATTAGTTGGGTGTATGATGAAGATCCTAATAAAATAGCTGCTTTTCAAAAAGAGTTTCCCGAAGCAAAGACAGCTTCATCTCTAAACGAAATCTTACAAGATCAAGTGATTCAAATGGTTGCCTGCGCTGCCATTCCATCTGAGCGCGGTGACATTGGATTACGTGTACTAGATGCAGGCAAGCATTTCTTTTCAGCGAAAACCCCATTTACAACCCTTGAGCAACTGCAAGCAGCAAAGGAAAAAGTGAAGGAAACAGATCTAATATGGGCTGTGTTTTATAGTGAACGACTGCAAGTAGAATGCAGTGGTTTTGCTGAACAATTATTGGAACAGGGAGCGATTGGTGATGTCATCCAAGTAATTGGATTAGGACCCCATCGTTTGAACATCGCAAACAGACCAGACTGGTTCTTTCAAAAAGCTTATTATGGAGGAATTATAAGTGATATCGGCAGTCACCAAATTGAACAATTTCTCTGCTTCTCCCAGGCTAAAGACGCAACCATTCAAAGTAGCACAGCTCGAAACTTCGCCCACCCAGAGCATCCAGAATTTGAAGATTATGGGGATGTTCATTTAATTGGAGATAATGGTGCCATAAATTATTTCCGTGTCGATTGGTTCACACCAGACGGATTAAGTAATTGGGGAGATGGACGTACGACCATCTTGGGGACAGACGGTTATATTGAATTACGAAAATATGTCGACATTGCGAATAACTCGAATGGTGAGCGTTTATATTTAGTCAATCATGGTGGTGAAAGGTTGTACGACGTCAAAGGGAAAGTTGGTTATCCTTACTTTTATCGATTAGCACAAGACATTCTAGAGAACACTTCTACGGCAATGACGCAGGAACATGCATTTAAGGCAGCCGAACTTTGCCTGTTAGCACAACACCATGCAGATACACAGAAGAAAGAAGGTGACAATCATTGAGACAAACATGTGATATCGTCTTAGTTGGTATCGCCGGATATGGCGAAGTATACTTACAAGCTTTAGAAGAAAAAGGATACTTGAATTGGGTTCAGGGTGTTGTCGATATACAGCCTAAACGTAGTACTTATTATTCCAAACTAAAAGCATTACGTATTCCTTGTTATCCGTCTCTTGAAGAATTTTACCAACATACCTCTGCCGACTTAGCAATTATTTCTAGTCCCATTCATTTACATGCACAGCAATCGATAATTGCAATGGAAAACGGCAGTCACGTTCTTTGTGAGAAGCCAATTGCTGGGTCATTGAAAGAAGCAAATCAAATGCGCGAATCAAGAGATAAAACCGGACGCTTTTTAGCGGTTGGGTTTAATTGGTCGTTCAGTACACCCGTGCAACAAATAAAAAAGGATATACAAGAAGGACGCTTCGGGAAGCCATTACGTGGAAAAAGCATCGCGCTTTGGCCACGTAATAAACAATACTTCGAGCGTTCCAATTGGGCAGGCAAACGCCTCGGACCAAACGGAGAAGCGATATACGATAGCATCGCTAATAACGCCGCATCCCACTTTCTTCATCATCTCCTTTATATATTAGGAAATACTACCGAACAAAGCGCGAAAATAAAGAATCTAGAAGTAGAGCTATACAAAGCGAATCCCATCGAAACTTTTGATACTTGTGCGTTGCGAGCGAACACGGAACAGTCTGTAGAGTTGGTATACCTTGTTTCTCATGCAGTCGAATCTACGATTGGCCCCAATGTTACTTTAGAATGTGAGAACGCTACGATTACCTATGAAGTAGGAGGCGATATGCAAGCTGCATTTAAAGATGGAACAACGAAAAACTACGGAGATCCAGAGGCCGCGCATTCTCAGAAGTTAGATGTGTGTATTCAAGCTGTGTTAAACGAAGAAACTTCCATCCCTTGTAGTATAGAAGCTGCCTATTCACAATTACTTAGTATTGAATACATACATCGCTCGATCTCGACAGTCCCGTATTTTCCTGCATCAATGATAAAACAAGATGCTCATACACAACAAACATACGTACTCCAATTAGAAGAGAACTTTTTATCTTGTTATAAAGCGTATAAGCTCCCAAGTGAGATGAACGTTTCTTGGGCGCAACCACCAACAACGATTCCAATTCCGGAAAATAGCTACCCATTCGATTAGCAAGAAATGATTTAAATGTCCGGACTATACATAACAAGCAGTTCGGACATTTTTGCGTCCTAGTCCCGCTTGTCTCCATTTTCTTTATTTCTGAAATTGAGATAGTAATTCTTATATTAATAAGACATCATTTTTGAAAGCGCTTAATATATAATTATCTGAAAATATTACTCTATTTATTCGCGATGAAGTGACTTTCATTCCAATGATCTCAAAAATGGATAGCGAAATTTATCCAGGGTGTTAATGCCCGAAAAGCCCTCTCTTCTATAAGTTCTTCTTCGAGACGTTTACTCATCGTGATTAAAACAATGATGGAAGGAGTTTGTACATGAAACTATGCTCAATAAAAAGAAGTCTACTGGTTAGTATGTTGCTGTTAGCAGTTTTCTTTCTACATGCTTGTTCTTCTTCAGAGAATGTAGCTTCTGGTCAAGAACAAACAACAACATTGACACTAGCTCATATTCATAATGAAGCGAGTCCTGTGTATCAAAGTTTAGAAGAGTTTGCAGAAAAAGTAGAGAAGAAAACAAATGGTTCAGTAAATATCAAAATCTATACAGATGGAGTTCTAGGAGAAGAGACTAAAGTCATGGAACTTGTACAAAATGGCGTTATCGATATGACCAAAGTAAATGGCGGTGTAATATCTCAATTTGATGAGACATTTTCTGTTTTTAGCCTCCCTTATGTCTTCTTAGATGATGCACATTTTCGCAAATTTATGGAAACGGATACAGTGAGCCAGATGTATGAAGATCTAGAAGAAGTGCAATTACGTGGAGTCACCTTTTATGATGCTGGCGCGCGAAGTTTCTATACTGCAGAGACAAAAATTGAAACGCCTGAGGACTTGAGAGGACTTAAAATTAGAGTAATGAACAATGTGACCGCCATCGAAATGGTCGAATTACTCGGTGCTTCACCAACACCAATGGGCGCAACCGAAGTATATACGAGCTTGCAACAAGGAATTATCGATGGTGCAGAAAGTAGTCCAATTGCATTAACCGACGCCAACCATGGTGAAGTTGCGAAACAATTTTCATTTGATGAGCATACGAGAATACCAGACTTCTTGATTATGAGTGATGCAGCATGGAATAAATTAGATGCAACGGAACAACAGGCTTTAATTGAAGCCGGCCAGGAAAGTACGGAATCTCACAATGAAAGATGGGATCAGATGATTGAAGACAGCATGGCTCAAGCTGAAGAAGAAATGGGTGTAGAATTTTCCAATCCTGATCAAGCACCGTTTCGCGAATTAGTAGAACCACTGATAGAAGAAGAAAGAGAAGCGAATGATGTGATTGACGCATTGCTTAACGAAATAGAAGCGATAGAGTAACGAAATTTGGAGGGGTTCATGTGAAAAAGATAAAACGCTGGATTGATTTAGGACTGTTAACCATTGCCAGCATCTTAATATTATTTCTAGTTGTCGCAGCAATATGGCAAGTGTTCACTCGATTCGTATTGCAAGATCCTAGTATTGTCACGCAGGAAGTATTACGATTTTCTTTAATCTGGGTAGCAGTAATCGGCGCTGCTTATGCATTTGGCCAAGACGAACATTTATCCCTTACGTTTTTACGGGATAAGATAACTGGGCAAGCGCATAAAACCTTACGTTGGTTCATTGATCTACTCGTCATTGTATTTGCATTATTTGTGATGATAATTGGAGGGTTTAATATCGCACAAGCAACGATGGCAGAACTCTCACCAATATTAAATATGCCAATGGGATTAGTATATGGTGTTCTTCCAATCTGTGGGGTCATCATCATTTTCTATCAAATCATTCATATTTCAGAGCGCCAGGGCATTGAACGCTCCAATTCGTTTGAAAAGGGTGAGAATACATGGATGTAACCGTCTGGACAGCCATTATATTATTTGGGTCATTTTTCTTACTCTTATTTATTGGTGTACCGATCGCTGTAAGTATCACTATTTCTTCTTTTGTTTCCATTTTAATTCTAATGCCTATCACACCATCTTTATTAGCGGTGTCTCAACAAATTATTACCGGTCTAGATAGTACCGTGTTATTAGCGCTAGTTTTCTTTATGTTGGCTGGAAGTATTATGAACAATGGCGGGATTGCCGATCGGCTGATTAATTTAGCTAAGTTAATTGGTGGAAGAATGTCTGGGTCCCTCGCTCATACGAATATTATTGGAAATACATTGTTTGGTGCGATATCAGGCTCAGCAATTGCCGCAGCGGCAACGATGGGACGGATTATGCACCCTCAAGAGAAAAAAGCAGGATATGATCCTTCGTATGCAGCAGCTGTAAATATCGCTTCCGCACCGACTGGATTAATTATCCCTCCAAGCGGGATGCCAATAATTTACTCTCTATTAACCGGCGGAACATCGATTGGCGCTTTATTTATCGCAGGATATTTGCCAGGTCTGTTGATGATTGCGTTACTCATGATTGTAGCCTATTTAATAGCTAAAAGAGCTAAATATCCTGTTTCCAAACCAATCAGTGGTGGCGAATCATTCAAGGTAATTATTCAAGCGATCCCTAGCTTATTATTAATTATTATTGTTATAGGTGGAATTGCCGGAGGGATTTTCACTGCAACAGAAGGAGCAGCAGTGGCTGTACTATATGCCGCTATCCTTAGCGTTTTTTACCGTCAGTTAAAACTAGCCGATATCCCTAAAATACTTAGAGAAACGACGATTTATTCTGGTATTATCATGTTATTAATAGGAGCATCCACCGCGATGTCCTGGGTGCTTGCGTATGCAGGTATACCACAGGCAATTACAAGCAGTCTATTAAGCATTACCGATAATACAGTTATTCTATTATTAATCATGTTAGTCATTTTACTTGTGGTTGGAACATTTATGGATATTGCACCCGCGCTATTAATTTTCACACCGATCTTCTTCCCGGTGGCAACGCAAATGGGCATCGATCCCGTCCATTTTGGAATGATTATGGCAGTAGCTCTTGCGATTGGAGTAACTACTCCGCCAATTGGGACCGTGTTATTTATCGGAAGTAGTGTCAGCGGTGTACCTATTGAGAAAATCATACCGAAGCTGCTGATCTTCTACATCCCATTAATTGTAGCGTTATTACTCGTTGCGTTTATTCCGGAAATCAGCTTGTTCTTACCACGGTTATTTGGTTTATTAGATTAGGTGATATTTCATTAATAAAGATATTGCAGGATAAATTAACCGAGCCACGTTTAGATTCGTAGCTCGGTTATTAATACATATCTCTACCTAACTCGTTTCTACTAAAACAAACTTTCCTTAAAGTCTATCCTAACCCCATCACGTATATCAAACTATATCCGCATCCGATTAAAACCAACGTTCCAAGTAATGCAGCCAAAAAGACATGTAAGCCAGACTTCTTAAATACAGAGAACTCTACATTTAAACCTAATCCAGCCATTGCCATACTTAACAGCAGATAAGCTGCCGCAATAAGCAAATTCACGACACTTCCAGGTAAGAATCCGATTGTATTAATTGCGCTCATGGCAAGAAAACCGAATATAAACCATGGTATAGGGAGCGTTTTTAAGGAAAAACGTTGCTTATCGTTTTGAGATTCTCTTCTCTTAACATAGATACCGATTAATATAGCTACTGGTACAAGTAAGGCTACTCTCGTTAGTTTTACCACAATAGCAATATTCTCCGCTTTTTCTCCCCCAGCAGTGGAAGCAGCTACTGCATGAGCGATTTCATGCAATGTCCCACCTGCAAAAATCCCGTACTGATAATCGGTAAATGGTAGCAAAGGATACATCAATGTATAAATAAATGTGAACATCGTTCCGAGCACAGCAATAACAGCGACACTGACTGCTGTCGTGCTTTCTTTCGCTTTTACTAAAGGGGCAATGGCAACAATCGCAGCAGCTCCACATATTGCCGTTCCACAAGCTGTCAATATACTTAAAGTCTTATCAACACGAAACAACCTCGCTAAGCTATAGACGGTCACCAATGCAATCGTTAATAGCAATCCAGCATATAGGAAAGCGTGTAGACCCGCATCATGCATATCTGATAGATTCAGACGTAATCCTAATAATATAATCCCTACTCTCAACAACTTTTTACTGGAAAATTGCACGCCAGATCGATGAGAATTTTTTATACCAATGGTATGTCCCCATATCATTCCTATCATAATCGCTAGAACAAGTTGTCCGACGATATCGAGATAAGGAATCTTGCCCAGCAACGCTGCCATCAGGGCAATTACAAGCGTAATACTTATACCTACATAAAAGGAACGCGTCTTATCATCTGGATGTAATTGCTGCATCTTGTACCTCCTTCACTGTCTATAAACAGTATAGGTCGGCTTCTTTTATTTTTGAAATAAATATATATAATAGTATTTATTAATAAACTTAATAAATGAGGGATATAACCATGCATATGGAAGAACTGGAGACCTTTATTGTACTATCGCGCGAGAAAAATTTTACACGAACAGCAACAAAACGCGCATTGTCTCAACCGACAGTTAGTGTGCATATTAAAAACTTAGAGAATGAATTTGCAACTTCACTTATCCAACGTACGACGAAGCGTGTTCATCTTACACATGAAGGGGAGTTATTTTATGAACATGCATTGAAAATATGGAATCAATATCAACAGCTAAAAGAGCAGCTTTACCAAAAGAAACAAACCGCTTCTGGTCTTATTCGAGTAGGAGCTAGTTTTACCATTGGTGAATACTTGCTTCCAGAAGTGATGGCGTCATTACAAAATCAATACGAGCAGTTAGACTTTCATGTAACGATTGGCAACACCGAGAAGATCATTGACTCTGTTCGCAGACTTGAGGTGGACATCGGGCTGGTGGAAGGATCTAACTACACGAAGGACGTGTTACAAACAGCGTTTAAAGAAGATCGCCTTGTCATAGTTTGTTCCCCCGAATATGAGACTAATTTTAAAACATTAGCAGATTTACACCATCATAAATGGGTTATAAGAGAAGAAGGTTCTGGTACACGACAATACTTTGATCACCTCATTCAATCGAATGGAATTAAAGTAAAATCAACATTGGTTATTAGTTCGACACAGGGGATAAAGAATAGTGTTACCAATGGATTAGGTTTAGCTTTATTATCTGAAGCAACCATCAAAGAAGAGTTAGCGCATGGTACGCTGAAAATAGTTCCGATTGAATCTCTATATGAAAAACGAGATTTTTCCTATGTCTTAACGAAGGGATTCCAATTAAACCGAAATACGCAATTATTAATTAATGCATTAACAAATGGAGACGATTAGTGGAATTCTTTTCGTTATAGGTAAGCAGGTTATCCATGTGTATTCCTTTTCTAAACGGGTAATTACATAACAGAGAGAATAAAACTTCATTCATTGAAGTATTACTGCTCGCTACATACGTGCGGGAAAGTCACCTCAAAGGAGATGTATTCCATGGAGTTTACCGCTACAAATATCATTTTGTTAGCGACGTGTTTGCTTGTGCTTACCATTATTATTATTCCTTTAATCATGTTTGCCTACATATATTTGAAAGACCGAAAACAGAATCAGCATGCGATATTGCGTAACTTCCCTTTACTCGGGAAGGTCCGTTATATTTTGGAAAAAACCGGTCCAGAACTCCGACAGTATTTATTTGATGCGGATCGATCTGGAAAACCTTTTTCACGTAAGGACTATCAAGATATTGTCATGCCCGCAAAATATCAAAAGAACATGCTCGGATTCGGTTCGATACGTGACTTTGAAAAGGCCGACTTCTATGTAAAAAATGCGATGTTTCCAAAACAACAGAGTGAACTTGAAGTAGATAACGAGAAAGAGATTGATTCAAAAGTTTACGAGATTCAGGAGGATAACCTTCTCAACCGGAAGGAAAAGCTTCAAGATGAATCTATAAAACCATGGTTACTTACTGATGACAATGCAGTGGTGATTGGCCCTTCTTCCCGTGCACCCTTCCGTGTAAAAAGTTTGGTCGGCATGTCCGCAATGAGCTATGGTTCCCTCGGAGAACATGCGATTACAGCACTTTCAAAAGGAATTGGCATGGCTGGCGGTGCGTGGATGAACACTGGGGAAGGTGGCCTATCCGATTATCATCTAAAAGGGGATACCGATATTATCGCGCAAATTGGACCAGGGCTATTTGGCGTGCGTTCCAAAAATGGAGAGTTTAGTTGGGATCTTTTTAAAAAGAAAGCAGCAATACCGCAAGTGAAGGCTTTTGAACTCAAACTTGCGCAAGGAGCGAAAACACGTGGTGGACATGTGGATGCAGAAAAAGTCACAGAAGAAATTGCTAGTATTCGCAACGTCGAGCCCTACAAAGAGATTAATAGTCCGAACCGATTCCATGAATTTGATGATGTACCGACTATGTTTTCATTTATGGAAAAAATACGGCATCAAACCGGTTTACCGGTTGGAATGAAGATTGTTGTCGGCAGTTCCAATTCCTTTGAAGAGATTGCATCTTACATGAAAGAATCAGGTATGGGGCCTGATTTTATTACCGTTGACGGCTCAGAAGGCGGCACCGGTGCTTCCTTTCAAGAACTGGCGGACCGTGTTGGATTACCAGTGAAATCGGCAGTGATGATTGTGGATCAAACTTTGAAAAAATATGGGGTTCGTGACCGTACGAAGATTATTGCTTCCGGAAAACTATTTACCGCAGATCGCATCGCAGTGGTTTTAGCAATGGGCGCTGACCTCGTCAATATTGCACGCGCATTTATGATTTCAGTCGGATGCATTATGGCACAGATTTGTCATACGAATCGTTGTCCTGTAGGCGTCGCAACGACTGACCCGAAATTACAGGAGGCACTCGTCATTGATGAAAAACAATATCGTGCACTAAATTATCTTGTGACCCTTCGCGAGAGCCTGTTCCGTATTTCAGCAGCAGCAGGATTAACCAGTCCAACGGGATTTAATCATGAACATATTTCTTATATGGATGAACATCATCAAGTGAAAAGCTTAGCCGAATATTATTCACAGGGAACGTATTCAACATCACGTTAGTTTGATATCGAGCATTTTGTGGAATAGTTGTTAATACGAATCAAACAAGCAACCTACAAAGGAGCCATGTATATGTTTGAAGACCGCGCAGGAAAAGTATTAGTAGATTTATTATCCGAATGGGGCGTTGACCATATTTACGGGATGCCCGGAGACTCGATTAACCAATTGATGGAAGAATTACGCAAAGAAAAAGATAAAATGAAGTTTATACAAGTCCGTCATGAAGAAGCAGGAGCACTTGCAGCCGCTTCTTACGCTAAACTCACTGGAAAACTTGGCGTATGTCTATCAATCGCCGGTCCAGGAGCGATTCATTTACTAAACGGCTTATATGATGCCAAAAAAGACAGCGCACCAGTACTCGTGCTAGCTGGACAAGTACCAACAGACCAGATTGGAACCGATGCATTCCAAGAGATTAACATGCAACGTATGTTTGAGGATGTCGCTGTATTTAACGAACAAGTGGTGTCAGAAGAACAATTACCAGCGCTCGTCAATCAAGCGATTCGCAATGCCTATGCAGAAAAAGGACCTGCCGTTCTAACCATACCCGATGATATCCCAGCTGCAAAAATCAAGAAACAAGTACAAAGGAACGCAGCGATATACGAAGAACCCGAACAAGTACCAAGCTCCACGGAATTGGAAAAAGCACTAGAACTGACCGAAAAAGCAAAGAAGCCAATTATTTTAGCAGGAACCGGTACGAAAGGGGCAAAGCAAGAACTCGAACAGTTTTCTGATAAGATTGCTGCTCCGGTCGTCGTTTCCTTACCAGCAAAAGGCGTTATAGACGATGATCATCCGAACTGCTTAGGCAATCTCGGAATGATTGGAACTAAACCAGCCTATGAAGCGATGGACGATACCGACTTGCTTATCTTAATCGGAACGTCTTTCCCATATGTAGAATTTTTACCAGAAGATGTCGCTTGCATCCAGATTGATAATAACCCGCTGAAAATAGGAAAGAGATATCCGGTAACCGTCGGGATTGCTGGTGACGCAAAAAAAGCATTAACTTGGTTAAACGAACGAATTACACGGACGGATAATCGTGATTTCTTAGAAAATAGTCAGGATAAAATGGCGAAATGGTGGAAAGAAATGGACGACGACGAACAACAAACGTCGACTCCAATCAAGCCTCAGCAAATCATTGCTGAAGTACAAAAAGTTGCAGAAGATGATGCTGTGCTCTCTGTAGACGTAGGAAATGTGACAGTATGGGCTGCCAGACACTTTCGTATGAAAACAACACAGAAATTCCTCACATCCAGTTGGCTTGCAACTATGGGATGTGGATTACCAGGTGCTATCGCCAGTAAAATCGCATATCCCGACCGTCAGGCAATTGCGTTATGCGGTGATGGTGGATTCTCCATGAATATGCAAGACTTCCTAACGGCTGTGAAGTATAACTTACCAATGGTTGTCGTTGTATTCAATAATGAACGCATCGGCATGATTAAATACGAACAAGAGGCAAAAGGAAACCTTGATTATAAAACCAACCTCGAGAGCTTTAACTTCGCCCAATTCGCAGAAAACTGCGGCGGAAAAGGGTATCGCGTAGAGAAATTTGAAGATCTTGGTCCTTCTATACGAGCAGCAGCATCCTTCAATAAGCCCGTTATTGTTGATGTCTGCATTGAAGATAAACCGCCAATCCCAGGAAAGCTTTCGTACGAACAAGTGACCAGTTACTCCAAACAAACGATTAAAAAGCTATTTGAAAAAGGAAAACTGGAAGTTCCGCCAATTCGAAAAGGATTGAAACGGATGTAATTACTCTAAAGAAGCAAGCGACTACTCGTTTGCTTCTTTTTGTTGTTATTCTATTAACCAAAACGGTCTCCTTTATCTGGATTAATGGTGATTAAAACTCGTCTATCTCCCCACACGTCACCGATCCTCTATTATATTGGCTTTTAGAACCGCTCTTTTAACCACTTTTTCGGGTTTCTCATCCTTTTTTGGGTTTTAGAACCGCTCTATTAACTACTTTTTCGGATTTCTCTACCTGTTTTGGGTTTTAGAACCAGTCTATTAACTACTTTTTTCGGTTTTCTCAACCTGTTTTGGGTTTTAGAACCGCTCTATTAACTACTTTTTCGGATTTCTCTACCTGTTTTGGGTTTTAGAACCACTCTATTAACTACTTTTTTCGGTTTTCTCAACCTGTTTTGGGTTTTAGAACCGCTCTATTAACCAAAACAGCCTTGATTTTACTAAATTGGTCAATAGATCTACTCGATTCCGCTAGAACATCTTCTTTTTTTCACAAAAGCAACTCAATACCACTAATCCTCTGGATAGGAAACCTCCGGATATAATTGCTTAACTTGGTATTCTTCTATTTCCTCCGCTTCTATATGTTTAATAAGCAACTGGACTAAACTCTCTGCGATTTTTTCAGAAAGAACTCCAACTGTATGTACCGGTGTATCAACAGCATCAAACTTTTTAATATTATCATAGGACACAATCATCGGTTTTTCCGCTTGTCTATCTATATGATGTAATAAACCCATTGTTATATCGTAACTACCACATATAATTCCTTTTGAAGTGTATTATTCGCGAGAAATTTTCTTATCGAATTGCTTGTTACCTCTTCGGACAACCCTTCTGAATCGATTAGTCGATAGCTGACTTTCTTTTCTTCACAATAATGAATAATCCCTCCTTACAAACATTTATAACCATAACGATATAACTTTATTTGCAACACCTACTACAAACACTCCTGCAAATATCCCGATGCCTAAACGACAAGCCATTTTTCTCGATTCTAATTGAGGTTTCATACCATATCCCTCCAAACCTGAATATAATGTTACCTACCATTCTAAATAACCATACATATTAGTTCAATTGTGTACCTACGCAAAACTCCTCTTATTTTGTTGCATAAGGCTTTTCAGCCACTCTATTCAGTAAAATGACATCACCTTCTACGCGCTAGAAGTAAGGTGACACTCAGAATTTAAAAAACAGACGAGGCAAATCCTGTTTTCACATATTAATTCCCATACAAAAAAGCCTTGCAATACTTAAAAGGCTTTAATTTATTCTTCTATAACAATCGTATACTTATTTTCTTCACCATTATCAGATACGCTTATTTCCTCTTCATGAATCCATTCTTCATTTTTCTGGAACGCAAAGTGATACGTTTTTCCGACAGTTAAGTCTGCTTCAATGACATTACTATGCGTACTTTCTTCTATTATCATCCCAATATCTGATACCGGTTCATCATCAAATCTTTCCGTTACCACTGTGGTAACACCTCTTATCGGCTCAGAATAACGATCTATTAATGTAAACTGGACCGTCGCTGTTTCACGTGAAACTTCTTCTTGCCTACAACCAACCAGCAATATCATTAGAATAAACATGAACAGAATAATTTTTCGCATTCGCAATTCACTCCTACTTAGAAAAGAGGATCGTTATTTAGTGATTCCCTCTAAAATAAACCAAAATTAACTTTTTCCAGTGACTTTATTAAGTATAGTATTATATTCTAATTTTCACCTATATTTTTTCATACAAAAAGACAGGCCTCTCTTAAAGCTACCTGTCGAGTTATTACGGATTAGTTTTAATACGTAATCAGCTTATTTAGTTCTCTCCCTCATAGGAATCAATAATCTCATACGCTTCATTTAAAGCAGCTTCTAATTCGCTAACGTATTCGACTAAATAAGTAATATCTGAATATAATAATTCATTATCACTTATTAGATACTCCATTTCTTCTTCCAATGAAACCATTGATTCTTCCAGACTACTGTTTTCTTCCTCAATAAGTTTGTTTTTTTCTTCTAACGCTTCATTTTTTTCTTGCAACGTAGTGTTCGCTTCTTCCAGCGCTTCCAATTCATCAGAGTCGTCCATTACAAAAAAAGTAATCCCAAAAGCTGCCACAACCGTTACCACGAACCATATCCAAATATTTTTATAAAACGGTTGCTTTGCGTTTTCTGTCTTCGTCATTTATTCTACCCCTTTATAAATAATTGCTTAATCATACTAACTAATGTATGTAAGGGGAAAACAAATCCGTGATTAATTCACAATATTCTGATTATAATATCCTGTTCACTGATTTCGTAGCCAACTTTTCGAATATTAGCTACAATAAAGGAAGACCCTAGTGGTGGCACCCTTTGGTTAGCGAAACTTATCCGTTTGTTAGCGCCCATTCGCTCCATTAGCTTCTTTTCCAGACATGGATGATGAGATTTACGGACAATTAGTTCCTTTGCTAAAGAGGACAGGTTATTAAAAATGATACTTATATGAAGGATGATTCGATGGCAAATACAGATACGAACGTTGTGAAAATCGCACAACTAAAGACGCTCGTCCTAAACGAGGAATTAGAAAAATCCATTGCATTTGCAGAGCGAGAAATCAATTCCCAACCCGATAACTCTATTGGGTACGTATTAAAAGCATTGCATCACTATTACATAAATGAACAAAAAGAAGCGCTATCCTGGGCTAATCAAGCATATGAATTAGCTCCAGAGAGTGAAGATGTACTTACAGTTGTTCTTGCTTTTTACCATGAGACTGAATTACAACCAGAGAAGTGGAAAAACCTCACTAAAACCGCTGTACAGCTTTATCCTAATAATGATTATTTCCATTTTATGCATGCACTGATTCACTTAAATGTTGATTTTGAGCAATCTAAGAAATCATACCAAGAAGCAATCCGTTTAAATCCAAATAATGCTAATTACCTTGCTCATTACGCATATATGCTTTACTTTTTGAAAGAAAAAAAAGAAGCGAAAAAATATGAGAAAGCCGCATTACAAAAGGAACCAAACAACCCAGCAATCTTAAATCGTTTTGCGCTAACTGCTTATGATCAAAGAAAATATAAAAAAGCACAGATACTTATTACAAAAGCGAGACAACTTGATCCTAAAAACGAAGTAATACGGACCTCATTCAAAAAGATACACCCGACAGAAAATGGCGTTGTTCGTGGAAAACGAGAAATTAATAATGCGATTCAAAATGCATTTGCCGCTCCAGGTGTTTGGATATGGAGAAATGTATTTAGAGAAAACGTATCTGCCATGTTAGTCACTTTTTTGGTCTTTGTTACAGAATTTGTCTTACTGGGGCTTTTAACAGGAAGATATGGATTAGCGCTTGTTGTGATCTACCTTATCTGGGGTTATATCAGTCAACAAATTACCAGAGCAAAGTTACAGAAAGCAGGTTTTACCGGGGGAGAGCTTACATTATTATGGGGACGTGCTCGAACACAAAGTAATATTTTCGCTGACAATGAAGCAAAACTACAACCGAAATTACCAAGTACCGATTTGGAAAAAGTCCTCGTTCATTTATGGAATTCCGACAGTGATACCAACGTAATTAATTTAGATGTTATTGCTATAGACACAGCACCTAAAGAATCCATTTCAACTTCCTTAGACGGTGATCAAGAAGTAGCTGCTACAACGACAACACCGTCATCAGAAAAAGGATACGCTCCTTGGCCTACAGTAGTACTGATTCTACTATTTATCGCTGCAATTGCAATACAATTCGGAACGATGTATTAAACCCTTAAAAACATGTGACATCTGAAGATGGGGAGGAAAATCAATACATAGAGCAGTTCTATTTACCAAAACGTCCTTTAATTCCTTGAATTTTTCGTTTTTAGAACTGTTCTATTCACCATAAATTCCTCTCTTACTCTGTATTTTCGTTTTTAAAAATGCTCTACTTTAGAACTGCTTCAATATAAAAACAAGATGGGGTCAATCATCCCCATCCTGCCATTCGATTCTATTCATAAAGTCTTCTGCTGCATTATAACCTTGTTGTTGCAGATACCAATTATTCGCTGCCGCTTCTATTAATCCAGCAACGTCACGCCCTGGTTGCAACTGAATTTCAATGCTTGGCACAGGAACACCCATGTAATCCCGGTACTGCGTCTCAAACTCCAGCTCATTATGTAGCGAATCCTTTTCCCACTTCGATAGTTTTATATCCAGTGATATACGTGTCTCATCTTGGAAAGCTCTACTTCCATACGCTCGTACGACATTTAATAGGCCAACACTTCGTAATGCCAGAAACTCCTTGTTCTTATCATTATGCGTGCCAAGTATTGTTTTGTGGCTTAGCCGCTTCAGCACGACGATATCATCGGCTACCAAACGATGTCCACGACCAAGTAGAGTATGGGCTAGTTCACTTTTTCCGACACCAGATTCACCGCGAATCAAAATACCAATTCCAAGTACATTCATACAAACTCCGTGAACTGCAATTTCTGCTGCTAGTTTTCTTGTAAGATAATGATCCACCTTCGCCATAAAATCTACCGTTGTTTCTTTCGTTCGCAACAATGGTATTTGTTCTGCATGACAATATTTTTTCAAGTATGTTAGTCCATCTTGATCTGACGTTACAATAAAGCAAGGTGGATGATAATTTACAACATTTCCTATCCGCATATCACGTTCCTGCTCATTAAGCTGATGGAGGTAGTTAATTTCTTTTTTCCCTAATATCTGCACCCGCTCCATTGGAAAGAAATCAAAATAACCGATAAACTCAAGGCCTGGGCGGTGTGTACGAGACTTAGCAATGGTCCGCTCTAAATGCTCATCTCCCGCTAACACTTCTAAATTAAATTCTTCTACTAGTTGTTGTACCTGAATGGATTTCACTCCGTTGCACTCCTCTGCGTTCCTAATGCTCTCCTTTCATTATAACGAATCCAGGGGGAAAGATACAGAAAAGGAGCCATGAAATAAGCTCATCGTTCGGTTCACCCTACTGAGTGTTTACTTCCCATACAAAAGGATCGTTCATCGTTGACCAATCCTTTCTCATTTCTTCCTGTGTCAATAAGCAATCATCAAGCTCTTTAATTATTGCTTCTTTAGGCAGATCTACTCCGATGAATACAAGATTGGTTTTTCGATCACCATATGACTCATCCCAATCCTCCCGTAAATTAGGATTGTTTTTTAAGATACGGTTTTTTTCTCGCTTGGATAAAGAGTCCACCCAGTATGATATTGGCTCTATGGATACTGATGGCCCTGCTTGAGAGAGTAGAAGTGCTAAATCATTTCTAGTTGCACACCAAGAAATTCCCTTTGCACGCACGACTGCCATAGGCATTTGACTAATCCACTTATAAAAACGTTCCGAATGAAAAGGAACTCTCCTGCTATAAACAAAAGAATGAATACCATACTCTTCTGTTTCCGGAGTATGCTCTTCTGGACCAGCCATTAATTCTTTTAACCACCCTGCAGATTGACTTGCCTTCTCAAAACTAAAACGATTTGTATTTAGTATTTCTTCTGGGTTAATTTCACTATAGTTTGTCTGAATAATTTTGGCATCTGGCTGTAATGTTTGTATTACTCTAGTCAATGATTCTAGCTGTTCTTCACTCACCATGTCAGATTTATTAATAATTAAAACGTCACAAAACTCAATTTGATCGATAAGTAAGTCTGCTAGATTACGTTCATCTAATTCTCCTACTGCCTGTTTACGGTCGATTAATTTATCTACTGATTCATAATCATGCCAAAATCGATACGCATCTACCACTGTCACCATCGTATCTAATCGACAGAAATTCGTAAGATCGATACCCATTTCTTTGTCAATGTAAGAAAACGTTTGAGCAACAGGGATTGGTTCACTAATTCCTGATGATTCAATAACGATATAGTCAATATCTCCATTTTGTGCGATTTTCTCCACTTCAATTAGCAAATCTTCTCTTAGCGTACAGCAAATGCAACCATTAGACATCTCAACTAGATTCTCTTCCGTTCGGGAAAAATCACCTCCTGTTTCCACCAGATCTGCATCAATATTGACTTCACTCATATCATTTACAATGACAGCTACTTTAAGATTATCCCTATTATTTAAAATATGATTTAATAATGTAGTTTTTCCTGCACCTAAATATCCGCTTAACACAGTAACTGGGATTTTTCTTTTCATATTGTTCTCCTTTACTTTTTCAAATTTTAATAGTCGATAGATTGACTTCCATGAAGTAGAGGCACCAGCCTACAAACGTAATCATTACGATTTAAATATTAAAAAATACTCTTCTTAGGAAATTTTCCTAACTAAAAGCCGGCAATGGATCTATCAATTTGTTCCAATCGGATTCCATTTCCAAATTCGTCAATAAACATTTATCTAGATCTTTCATGATTGCTTGCTTATCCATCTTTATCCCGATAAAAACTAACTCATTCATCCTGTCCCCATACTTACTATCCCAGTTATCTAATAGATTAGGGTCTTCATTAATCAATGACTCTTGCTCTTCTTTTGGATACGTTGCAATCCATTTACCCGCTCCTTGAATAGAGAGTGAGGTGCCAGCTTGTGAGAGTAATCCGGTAACATCGTTTCTTGAAGCTAACCAGAAGAATCCCTTTGCCCGGATAATCGTATTCGGCCAATTGTTCAACCATTCATTCCATCTTTCTGGATGGAAAGGTCTATTACGGCGATACACAAAAGAACTTATCCCATATTCCTCCGTTTCTGGAATATGCTCTTCATTTAGCTCTTTTATCCAACCAGCCCCTTGGCTAGCTTTTTCAAAATCAAACAAACCCGTATGGAGTATAGCTTCTAATGGTACGACACCATACTTCGTTTTAATAATTTGTGCTTCAGGATTTAATTGCTTAAGAACTGCCATTAATTCTTCCATGTGTTCTTTATCGACTAAATCTACTTTATTTAATATGATTATATTTGCAAATTCGATTTGATCGATGAGTAAATCAATTACTTCTCTTTCATCGCTTTCATTTACTTCTTGATTACGATCTAGCAAACTGTCTCCAGATCCATAATCATCCCAAAAGCGATTTGCGTCCACAACCGTTGCCATCGTATCCAATCTACAATGATCACTAAGATTAATTTTCAACTCCTCGTCCTCATACATAAAACTTTGAGCAACTGGAATTGGTTCTGAAATACCCGAAGATTCGATAACGATATAATCGATATCCAGTTTAGTAAGATTATCTACTTCCTGTATCAAATCTTCTCTTAAAGTACAGCAGATACAACCATTCTGTAACTCTACTAGCTTTTCTTCCGTTCTGCTAAATCCTCCCATCTTTACCATACTTGCATCTATATTTACTTCACTCATATCATTCACGATGACAGCTATTTTTAGATTTTGTTTGTTATTTAATAAATGGTTCAGCAGTGTTGTTTTGCCGGATCCTAGATATCCGCTCAACACCGTGACTGGTACTTTCTTAGACAATTGATTTTCCTCCTATGCGGTTTGTACAATTCGTTCGGTAGCCTTTCTCGCCCCAGCAATATTACGTGAAACTGGCCCTATCTCCAGTTCTGCTAACGCACCTGCAACAAATAGACCATTTTTCCACTCTAATGAGTCGGAGACGATTGGAAACCCACAAGGAGCGCAAGGTAAACCTATATGATCGATGGCATCTTTCAACCATTCTCGTCCCGGCAAAATAGACTCAGAACCAGTTGATAATAGAACTTCATCACCACTTAGCACTTCATCTTGACTCGTTATAAGTTGGATCCCTTGATCTTCTAATTTTGCAGAGACAATCTCTCCATTATAAACATGCAATTTCCCGGCATTTATTTGTTTTTTTACATTTAAATAGACATCCTTTGTAATGGAGCCGCGATACCTAGCCTCTTGGATCACTTCACGCCTTTTCCTATAACTCGTTAATTTATGAAAGCTAGCTAAAAACTTGGGACCAAGCCACCCCGGATCACTGTCAAAACGGTGGATGCGAAACGGATGACGTTTTATTAAAATAACCGAATGAACATCTTTTTGTTTTGACAAATTGGAAGCGAGTTGAGTAGCTGTCATGCCACCACCAACAACGATAATATTCCCTCTGTTAGGGAAGTCTTCTTCTTTCCATTCAAATATATGATTCATACGCTCATTGTCTTTTAATTTTTGTGCCCAACTAGGGTAATGCGGCGCATTATTCACACCTATGGCTAAGATAACACGTTCACCATAGAATATCTGACCTTCTTCTTGTACACTAACTTCCCAACCATCATTACGTTTTGCAAGCTTATTCACATTACCTTGTTTCCAGCAATCTCTTACACCTGTTTTATTCACCAAATTTAAACTATGATCATTAAAAAGATCTAGACGAGGTCAACCATATTTTCCTTTAAAAGGTTGTGCAAAATCATGTAGCTTCGCAAACTTCTTCAAACTATATGGGTCTGCGTCTAGATGATGTACTACCGGTGACCTTAAATACTGCATACCGATTTTACTCGTAGTTCGTTGCCACATTTCTAATGGCTCAGCGTGTGGGTCAATAATAAGCAACTCTTCTGTGGTTACTTTTTTCTGTATAAGTAATCGAGAGGCTACAGAGCATCCCTGTACACCTCCGCCAACAATAATCCATTTATACATAAGACAGTAGCCTCTCCTTTTTTAAATTACCAACTTGATTTCTTCACGCCTGGAATTTGTCCTTTATGCGCATACTCTCTAAAAGCAATTCTAGACATTTTAAACTGTCTCATATATCCTCTTGGTCGTCCTGTTACTTCGCATCTCCCGGTTAACCGAGTCGGTGAAGAATCACGAGGTAATTTTCTTATTGCCTCATAGTCACCTTTTGCCTTTAACTCCCTACGAAGTTCCGCATACTTTTCCACCATCTGTTGTCTCTTTCTCTCTTTTGCTATTTTTGATTTTTTAGCCATACTAATATCACCTTTCTTATTTTTAATTTAGATTTTCTCTATCCATATGGATAGCACTTGTAGTTGTACTTTGTTGTTTACTATACTTTCCTTGATAAGCAGTTGTCGGCTTATCAACTTCCGCAATAACTAATTGGCATATTCTCCTTCCTTCTACTAATTCAATAGGAAATCGATTTGAATTATATAGTTCTAATGTAATTCTGCCTTCAAATCCAGGATCAACCCACCCTGCATTCTGTACGAATAAACCCAATCTCCCTATAGAGCTTCTTCCTTCCACAAATGCAGTAAATTCATTGGATAATCTCACCCATTCCTTTGTTGTTGCTAACATAAATGAATGAGGAGGAATCATAATCGAATCACTTTCACCAATGAATATATCTTGGTAAGTTCCTTCTTCTTTCATAGAAATTTTACTTGTTATATATTCATTTAATACTTGAAAATGCTGTCCAAGTCTTAAATCAATAGATGCAGGTTGAATATTTTCATAATCTAATGGTTCAATTAATACCTCTTTTTTATCTAGTTTTTCTCTGATTGTTTCACTAGATAGAATCAATCCTTATCACCACCTTACAGTTAGTTATAGATTGCATATAAGATCATCGATAAAATAAACGTGCTTACAATCGATGTAATAAATTGTTTGGAAAAAGTACTTAATGCATATTTATAGCCTAATTCCTTTGTTATCGAATACAGTGTGACCAAGCAAGATGAAATGGTAGATGCTAAGTAAACGACAATAAATAATTGCCAAACTTCAATTGATTGTAATAGAGAGCCTTGTCCTTCGTTTAAAATCATCATTCCATCTTTTCGAAAGATAGAAAATACGACACCTGGAGCAACTTCTGCTGGTAACGAAAATATTCCTAATAATGGCGCTATGCCTACCGATAAAATATCGATTACATCAAAATAGTTAAGAGCAGAAGCAATCAGACATATCAATATAAAGATAGGCATTGCTTGGAGAAGAAATTGCTTCACAATCGTTTTAACACGAAATACAGTCCCTCTCCATGTCATTCGTTGTAAATATGGAAGAGAACTCACCATTGCAGATGGCGCATCATTTTTTTGCCATAATCTCGTATGGAGTGCCCCAACAAAAAACAGAACGAGAATATAAGGAACAAATAATAAAGGGTATCCAGCTGCTCCAAATAATGATAAAGATGCCCCAATCTGATAACTACACGCAGAACCAAATGAAATCATGGAAATACATGCGCCTCTAGTACAGCTACTACAACTTCTACTTTGCATTACTGCCACTACATTACAACCAAATCCGGTTAATACTGGAATTAAATCTCTACCAGTTAATCCTATTTTTCTCAAGTATGGATCCAATGCATGAGTAATATGTTCTTGTATGCCTGTCTCTTCTGTTATCGATGTACTTATACCCATAAGAATAACGACTGGAAAAGCCCACAGGAACGAGAACCATCCAAGTGTCAGCACACCATATTGACCGATAAATAATTCTTGTGTCCAATCAGAATAATTCATAAAAATATTTTCCAGCGGCGCAATAATAATATTTTCGGTGATTGGCTCGAAGTAACTGGAAAATAGATAAGCCAGGAAGACCGGAAAAGCAAACATACAAATCATTAATACTATAGATATCAAGGGACCAAAGCATCGATGCACCATCAAAGCTTCAAACCAATTATCTCTTTTACTTTCTTTCTCTGATGGAAGAAATTCCAATATATGTCTGTTTAGCTTCCATTCTGAAGAAAGAGAAAATGACTCTAGAATGTCCTTTAAATCAACGGAATCCAGCAGCCGACTATTACACCAGTTGACTGGTACGTTTAATAGACCTCTAATGAACTGTTTCTCTTTTTCCGTCGGATGATATTTATCTTTATGCGTCGCGATAACTGTGATATTTTTCCCTCTCAAGTTCAACTGATCTTCCAATAATTGAAGTTCCTCTTTTAAACGAGAACCTTTCACCACAAGAATCAGTTGGTCTAAATCCTCCGTCTGCTCTAACGTCATTTTCGTTGTATAGCTGTCATCTTCATAACGAATTCCCGGAGTATCCACAATTTGAATCGTAGGTGCTTCTTTTATAAAACCAGCAGTAAGTACGACTGTAGAACCTTTTATATTCGTTTCCACGCCTGCTTGATTTCCTGTTAATTGCCTAAATATAGCAGACTTACCTACAGATTCTAGACCCACTAAAGCAAATGTTTGTTTTGAGTTAGCACTCACAACGTTCTCCACAATTGGAAAGATCATATAGGTAGAAATTTTCATTTTTGTACATTTCTAGAACATCTGTATTTAAAGCTAATCTCATTGCAATTTCTTCAGCTACCACAGCAAATCTTTGTCGAAATTTATAAATATAACAAAACACATGACTCCCATGCCTTAATTCGGGACCAGCAAGAAAAAGATTATTGCATTTTGTAGATTCATCCTTATCATTAACTAATGGCTCACCATAATTTCCATATTGAAAAAGGTTGGAGATACGTGACGTACTTCCTTTAAATCCAGTTGCTAAAATTGGTCGTTGTGAAGTTGTGAATCTCCTGCCTCCCTGTGTATATACACGATATTTATCATCTTTCTTTTCCACAGAAACAACGGTTTGGTTCTGTACTAAATCTATTCTTCCATTCATCATTGATTCGCTTAATCGCTTATAGGTATATGGCGTTAAAGCCGTACTAGGATCACTACTATCAATCTCCCATGTCGGGGTTTTTGCAATAAGTGTGGAACTTTTCTGTCCTTTATCTAATTGACAAACGGCGTCAACTCCACTTTCATACCCACCTATTACGATATATTGTTCTGAATCCATTTCTTCCCATGATTGAATTTGGCTACTATGAAGACAGTGCTCTGCTCCAGAAATAGCTTCTACATCCGGATACTGATACTCACCAGCTGCCCAAATAACAAACTTACTTAATACCTCTCCTTTTGATGTCTCTACTTCAAAAAGTTGATCCTTTCTTTTATTCAGATTATATACTTCTACTTCCTCTTCTACTGGTAGATCATAATGCTCCACTAGTAAGTCTAAGTATTCCGCATAATCTTCTCCGGTGGGGTGTTCTTCATCTAATGTATAAGCTGGCGAGGTTTTTGGAGCAATCGCATTTAAATCCGTCTGCCCGAATCCTTGCGCTGGAAAAGAAGGAGTGATAAACCTCATTTCTTTTGGCCAACGATTGAAGGTCTCTCCTATGGTTCCTTTATCAACTATACAAAAACTCTCACACCCCATCTGTTTCAGCAATATTCCTATACCTATTCCTGATGCTCCAGCTCCAACGATTAGAACATCATAGTGTTTAACCATCTTATTCCTTCTTTCTACATCGTAACGATTACGATTAAACTTTTAAAATTTTTTTACCTTGAGATACACTTTTGAAATTGTTCCTTCAATTTTTGCTTGTTTAAGTCTTTTCCGATAAATACCATCTCGCTTCTTGGTGAAGCATCTCCCCATTCGGTTTGTTCCTCTGCTGCAAACAACATATGAACACCTTGGAAAATATACTTTTTCTTTTTTCCATTGATATATAAAATACCTTTGTAACGGTATAGACTTTCTCCAAGTATTTGAACTAGATAAGAGAACCACAGATTTAGTTTTCCTAAATCTAGAGGTTTTGTTTCTATTAACGATAAAGAAGTCACGTTATCATGATGGTGATGGGTCTCATGTAAAAATGTAGGACGCATTTGTAATTTATCCTTTAAATCGAATGAATAAAGATTAGTAACTTTATTTATATCAATATTACTGTTTGTTGTTTCATATATAGTAGCAAACGGATTTATCTTTGTTATTCTCTCTTTCAACATTTCTAACTGATCACTAGAAATTAAATCCATCTTATTCAACAAAATATTATCTGCAAATGCTACTTGGCTGAGTGATTCATCTTTCTGATCTAAATGCATGGAAATATGCTTACTATCCACTATCGTACAGACACTATCAATGTCGAATGCTTCCATCATTTTCGGATCCATTAAAAATGTTTGAACAATCGGTGCCGGATCTGCTAAGCCAGTTGTTTCTATTACTACTCTATCGAATTCAATCATTTCTTGTTCTCTTGTAAATAAAAGCATCGATAATGTGTCAATTAAATCTTTGCGTACATTACAGCATATACATCCTTGATTGATTTCAATAATCTCTTCTTTTGTCTTTTCTATTAATTGATCATCAATACCAATATCACCATATTCGTTTACGATAATAGCAATTTTTTCATTTGTTTGATGGAGGAGGTGGTTTAAAAAACTTGTCTTACCTGCACCTAAATATCCTGTCACTATAGTAACCGGCGTCCTTGCATTCTTTTCCATATTTTTAAAGCTCCTCTAAAATGAATTCTTAACAAATCGTAATCATTACGAATAAAAAACCAAAAAAATATGAACCCATAGGCAAGTTCAATGTAATATCAAGTACAGTGGATAAATTTCTTATAATTTACTTTTCCAGTAAAGAAATGTTTTTCTTTTTTCTAGTTTTCTTGTCACTTTTTCATCGATATCACTTAACTGTTCTAATAATTCTTCTAATGATACACCCAGCTTCTCCGCAATCCTTTTATGAGGAGAGTAAATCGAAACTAAATTCCTCAGTTGTTCATAGGTATCCGCCTCGTGAATCAGAATATCTTCTATTTCTATAAATGCTTGGTAAATTTGTCTCTCCTTTTTTGGTAATTCATTTACTATGTTAGAAATCAGCTCTTCTTCTAGATGTTCATACACGCTAACACTCCTTAACACAAAACGTAATCATTACGATTTAAAGAACACTATATCATTGTATGATTCTTTTTACAAGAAAATAACCACATATTTTTAGAAACGATTATAATGGGAGGATTTACGTTCATCTTTTTTTATGCCAATATATACTGTATACAACAAGAAATTGAGGAGTACTCGTCATGAAAAAAATCACGCATCTTATTCTGTTTATCATTAGTATCGCCATCATGATCGGTATCTCATTTATTCCTGCACTTCAAACAGTTACTACAAATGGTGATCAATACCTAGGCATTCCTGCATTTTGGTTAGTTATCTATACAAGTGGAAGCTTTGGGTTTCAATGGGCAGGTTTTTTACTTAATCTCCTCGTGATATATGTCATCGTCCTCGTTGTTACGAAGGTTTATCAATTATTCTATCGATTCATCACATCTTCATAAAATTAGGGGAGTGAAACAAATGAATAATGGCCAAGAGCGACCGGAACAACAAAGAGAAAAATTAAGACAAGAAGAGTTAAAGCATCCTGCTAGCAGTTCACAAGGAAGTAACCTCGCTGATCTTGTTGGTGGTATGGGGTGGAAAGGAACGTTAATCCTACTCCTTATTCTTCTCCTGATTGCTGTCGTTGTATCTTTCATTATGTAAAAAAAGAAAAGCAACTGTACTAGTTGCTTTTCTTTTATATCTATTTATTTTATAATCTGTACGCGACTGATATATCGAGAATCTACTTCTAAGATGTGGAAGGTTAAGTTCTCTCTCTCTAACACATCTCCTTCTTTTGGAAACTCTGTAAAGTGCGTTAATAAATAAGCAGCTAGTACATCTTCATCCTCAGGAATATCTGTATCAAACGCATTATTTAATTGATGCAGTGTAATTTTTCCATCACATATAATTTGCGTATCAGTTAATTTCTCAATTAATGCATCTTCTTTTGCATCCATTTCATCTTCAATTTCTAAACCAATCATCGCTTCAATAATATCTTCATGCGTAACAATACCTTCCGTACCACCATACTCATCTAGCACAATGGCCATATGTTTCTTTTCTTGAGTCATTTTACGGAATACCCACTCAATATTATTAAATTCATAAATATAAAGTGGATCTGTATCGCTAAAGTTTGAAAAAGGTTGCCCCTTATCATCCGTCCACGCAATTAAATATTTGGAATGAAACACACCAATGATATCATCAATATCTTCATCATAGACAGGATATCTTGTAAATGGATTCGCAAGTACAAGTTCTTTTACCTCGTCGTATGTAGCCGTATTTTCTAAAGCAACAATTTCTACCCTTGGTGTTTTTAATACGTCTTTTACATTTAAGTTATAAAAATCAAGCGCTCCACGGATACGAGAGCTCTCCTCTTTACGGAATGTTCCTTCAGAGTCAGCGATATCCACAATTGCTCGAAGTTCTTCTTTTGAAACAGACTCTGTTTGTGCTTGTCCTTTAGAAAGAAAGTTCGTGATGAAACCGGTCAGTCCATTTAATAAAATTGTAATTGGTTTTAAGACGGTCACTACCAGTCGAATAATTGGATACACAAGGTTAGCTATTTGATTCGGAAAACTTGCCGCAATTGATTTTGGAATTACTTCTGAGAATATAATAATAGTGATCGTTAAAATTGCAGAAGCTAGTCCTACATTAAAACCATACTGCACAGCCATCATCGTTACCAAGGTTGGCAACACGATGTTAGCAATGTTGTTCCCTATTAAAATAGCCGTGATAAATTCACTCGGCTTCGATACTAAATTCAGCAATTTTTCCGCTTTTTTGTCACCATTATTCGCTTTTGATTGTAATTTCATTTTATTTGTAGCCGTTAATGCGGTTTCACTTCCAGAGAAGAAAAATGAAACAAATAATAAAAATATGATCGCAATGATCACGAGTTAATTCCTCCCAATTCCATATATTGAATATTAATACTATCATAACGGATTTATAGTCATCTACGCTATTATAATGTATTGATGTAGCATCTTTTTTTATATTATTTTCATAAACTGTCAAATTTAACCCTATTTCATGTTTGATACGTAGAAATAGCGTAAATATACTTAGTAAGAATGTTAAAAAGCAGGTGTATTAAATTGAGAAAAAAGCAAGACCTACAAGAAAAAATTGATCAACTTGAAAGACGTATGGATCATGCTTCTGAGAGCAAGTTGAATCATAATCAGTTCATGAAATTATCGAAAGAAAAAGATACACTCATGAACGAATTAGCACAACTAAAACAGGCAGAATTAGAAGGACGCGTATCGTATTAACGCGTTCTTTTTTCATATAAACACTATAAAAAAAGTTCCTCCACTAAAAAATATGAAGGAACTTATTTCTTTTCTGAATTAAACAAGTCGATTTAGGACGCAGAACTGATTATGAATTTTATCAACCAAATAAGTTATTAATAAATACTCGAACAACGTCAACTCCACCTATAAATGTACCAAGTGAGCTACCTAAATTGGCTAAAACAACGACGAGCAAGATTCGTGTTACTTTGTTTTGCCAAAACCCTTTTACGGAGTGGACATCATCCGCCAGTTGATCAAAATCCCCAACATTTGGTCGTTTAAAATAGGCTTGAACAAACCCTGCAAACCACCCGGCAGCAAGCAATGGATTCAATGATGTAATTGGAGCAGCGACAAATGCAGTTAAGATTGCTAACGGATGTGCAAATGCTGCTGCAGCGCCAATCGCAGATAATGATCCATTCCATAATATCCAGCTTAGCGTTTGTTGCCAACCAGCTTGCGGGTTCATCATAAAGGTATAGGCGATAATTGCAATAATTACAATTGGAATCGACCATCCTATGATTTTTGGAACGTTGGATTTCTTTGGTCGCTCCGTTAATTTATTCAGGTCATGTTCCTTTTCAATTTCTTTTGTAATTCCCGGAACATGCGCTGCTCCAAGTACAGCAACAATTTTTTCTCCAGGGGCTTCTTTTATTTTTTGTGAAAGGTATTGGTCACGCTCATCAATTAATGGTTTTTTCAAATCTGGGAAGTATTCGGTAAATTCTTTGAGCATTGCATTAATCGTATCTTGTTGCTTCATTTTCTCCATTTCTTGCTCTGTAATTTCCTCATTACTAAAAATACTACCTACTACTTGCATCATTAACATTGCTTTTCCTTTTAGGTTAATATTTCCCCAAATACGTGCAAATGTAATTTGAATATCACGATCGGCTAATACTAATTCTGCATTATGTTCTTTCGCCGATTCAATTCCTTGAATCATTTCCTCGCCCGGGCGAATACCAAATTGTTTTGCCATTCTTTTTTGAAAGGAGGAGATCGCCAAGTTCATCAATAGCATAACCGCTTTTTTATCTTTAATGACTTGAAAAATGTCTGTATCCTTCCACTTATTTCCTTCCATCACTGATTGATATCGTTGTGCATCAAGCTCAATACACACCGCATCTGGTTGTTCTTGATCAATGACTGTTTTTACTTGTTCAGCACTGTTTTTTGAAACATGCGCTGTTCCAATTAAAATATATTCCTTATTTCCTCTATGTATCCGTGTAATAGTTTCTTCCGACATGGTAGGACCTTCCTTATCTAATATGAAATAGAGTCTATCCGTGGATTTTACAAACAATTAGTAACTGATTACAGCTGCGATTCTCATTTTTTGGTGAGGAGCTATAAATTTCACATACACTATAATTAATCTTTTTGTTCCAATTCGCTACGTGTTTACATAGCCTATCATATCTATTGTAATACATTTCTGTCTAGTTCGTGAACTTCAATGCTGTTTATCTTACTTATAATGTAGATCACATAAAATCTTTTTATGTTAAAATAATGATACCTAAGCTAGGGGGCATGATACGTATGTTCAGCTATGTAATTGATAATCAAACCAAGCTTCGTCAACTAAAACTAAAAGACGCAAAAGATATGTTCAATGTTATAGATCAATCACGTGATTATTTGCGAGAATGGCTTCCTTGGGTGGATACTACCAAGAAAGCGGAGGACAGCCTTTCATTTATTGATCAAACAATTCGAAATGCAGAGAATCAACGAGCTTTAACGTTGGGTATTTTTGTTGACAAAAAGTTTGCAGGGTTAGTGGGATTTAATTATTTTGATTGGCATAATAAAATTGCTCCAATTGGTTATTGGTTAGCACCTCAATATCAAGGAAACGGTATTATGACAGCGTCTGTCCGTTCATTGATTGATATCGGTTTTCATGAAATTGGTTTAAACCGGATCGAAATTCGAGCAGCTGTTCAAAATCAAAAAAGCCGCTCTATACCAGAACGACTTGACTTCAAGGAAGAAGGACTCATTCGCCAAGGAGAATGGCTATATGATCATTATGTCGATCTAATCATGTACGGAAAGTTAGCAAGTGAATGGTATCGATTCAGATAAGCCTAAATCATTATCTTGATGTCTCTTTAAATTGGATATTTGTTATTTTTTCCGTATCGGTATCAAAATGAATATCAATAATGACACCGAACTCTTTCGTCTCTCCTTCAAGCCATAGTTTGAAAGTTTCTATCGTCTCTTGATTGTTTGTTTTTCTGCCAACATGTAAGTAATCCACTACTTTATCTTCAGGATATTTGGCTTTTACTTCTTGTACGGCAATTCTGCCCCATTTCGCATAAGCAGGATCTGGTGGAGCATCATTTCCCGGTGCTCCAAGCGCACTCATCGGAAGCATCAAAGCTAATACCACTATCATCAAAAAACTTAAAAATAACTGCTTTTTATCCTTCATTTTATAAAAACCTCCTGTTTGATAAGCATCACCTATAGCATTTCTCATCATCAGAAAATTATGTTTGAAGAAGGATGATGCATCAATTTTTATTCCCCGGGAAATATCGACAAGTAAAAAAGCTTCCAAATAGAGCTGCCAGGATTCACACATTAAAAAATGCCGACATAGCGTCGACATTTTCTATTTTATTTCTTCATTTGTACATCATGTAAATGCGCGAATAATCCGCGTTTTTGCAACAAGTCTTCATGTGACCCTTCTTCTTCAATTCCATTTTTAGTAACGACCATGATTCGATCTGCTTCCTTAATCGTTGCAAGTCGATGGGCAATTACAATCGTTGTTCGGCTTTCAGCAAGCTCATTCAATGCTGTTTGGATAATCATTTCTGTTTCTGTATCCAATGCGGAAGTCGCTTCATCTAAGATTAAAATTGGCGGGTTCTTCAAGAACATACGCGCAATCGCAATCCGCTGTTTCTGTCCACCTGATAGTTTTAAACCACGCTCTCCAACTTGCGTTTCATATCCATTCGGAAGTTCATTAATAAAATCTTCCATATGGGCACGTTTTGCAGAAAGCTCGATTTCCTCATTGGTCGCATCTAATTTCCCGTACGCAATATTTTCTCGTAATGTTCCAGTAAATAGAAATACGTCTTGCTGTACGACACCGATTTGACTACGTAACGATTCTTTCGTCATATCACGAATATCGATACCGTCAATTGTTATGGAACCCTTGGTTACATCATAAAAACGTGGAATTAATGCTGATATGGTTGTTTTACCAGCACCAGATGGTCCTACAAATGCAACGGTTTCTCCCGGGTTTACGGTGAAGCTCATATTGTTCAATACCGCACGATGAGATTCTTCATAACCAAACGTTACTTCTTGAAATTGTATATTACCTTTTAATTCATCAACTTCCACAGCGTCTTCTTTATCTTGTACATCTGGATTCACTTTCATTAAATCTGTAAATCGTTTAAATCCAGCCATTCCTTTTGGATATAATTCTAATAAAGCAGTAATTTTGTTGATTGGTGTTGTTAAGACATTGACAAATAAAATAAAACTAACTAATTCCCCAGCTGTGAGTTGCCCTTGATACGTTAACCACGCGCCAATTACTAATACGGCTAACGTCATTAAACGCATTAATAAATAAATGTTGGAATGGACAATTCCCATTACCTTATAGGCCCCAACTTTTGCTAAACGGAACTTTTCATTATCTTTTTGGAAACGTTCTTTTTCAAATGTTTCATTCGTAAACGATTGTACGACACGGACACCTGATACCGCATCTTCCACACGTGCATTCACATCGGCAATATTTCCGTACATTTTCTTCCAAGCTTTATTCATGCGAATATTTCCATATGTAATCAAGAAGATTAAAATTGGCACTAAAATTAAGATAATCATCGCCAATAATGGATTTATCGTAAACATAATAATGAAAGCACCGATAAAGGTCATAATCGATATGAAAAAGTCCTCTGGTCCATGGTGGGCAAGCTCTCCTAGATCAAATAAGTCATTTGTAATTCGACTCATAATATGTCCGGTTTTTGTATTATCAAAAAATCGGAATGATTGTCGCTGCACTTGATAAAACAAGTCTCTTCTCATATCTGTTTCTATATTAATACCAAGCTTATGTCCTAAATAAGCGACGACATATTGTAAATACGTACTTATGATATAAACCAATAATAGCAGGATAGCTACCGTTACAACCGCATTCCAGTCTTCTCCAGGCAGTAGCCGATCAATAAACCATTGTACAGCAACTGGAAAAGCAAGTTCTAATAATGCGACAAATACCGCAGCTGAAAAATCTATAATAAATAAGCGCTTATGTGGCTTATAATAAGAAAAAAACCATTTTAACATTCCTGTGAACCCCCTCTTTTAGACACCTAAATGAAATTATATAGTTTATTTCAATCCGTGACAATATACTTATTCGACAATTATTTACTTTGTTCGAAATTGCTTGACGAGATTGTCCACCATTATGTATTTTTAATTGTCATATTAATCAAATAGTATTACCATTAATACCATCACTTTTTTTCGTGTATCTTATAAAATGGAGGAGAATTAACATGACCAATCTTCAAACTCGAATTGAAGAACAAATTGATAACATAAGTAAATTTACAGCTACTCCAGGTCAAGGAACAACAAGGCTCACTTATAGCCAGGAAGACAAACAGGCACGGGAATATATCAAAAATAAAATGATGGAATATGGTTTACAAGTTCGTGAAGATGGCTTTGGAAATATTTTTGGAAAATTAGATGGGACTATACAGGATGCTCCAAGTATTCTGATTGGTTCTCATTTTGATTCTGTTCCAAATGGTGGTTCTTATGATGGTCCAGCAGGAGTAGTAGCAGGTCTAGAAGTTTCTGCATTATTTAAAGAAAATAACCTTAGACCAAAATATCCGCTAGAAGTCATTGCTCTTATTGAAGAAGAAGGATCAAGGTTTGGCGGAGGATTGATGGGGTCAAGAGGAATGACTGGTTTACTTCGTGAAGAAGATTTTCAAGAACTCACGGATCAAAACGGTGTCTCCACCTTAGAGGCAATGAAGGAAATCGGACTAGACCCATCACTCCCCAAAAAGAGAGCCCCGGAAACAATCAAGGCGTATCTAGAATTGCATATTGAACAAGGACCTATTTTAGAAGATAAAAAAATTCCAATTGGTGTAGTAGAAGCAATTGTCGGTCTAACTCAATTTGAAATTACGGTGGAAGGTCGAGCAGGACATGCCGGTACAACACCAATGGATCGTCGTTCAGATGCTTTAGTGAGTGCAGCACATATTATCGCTCAAATTCCTTCCCTGGCTAAGGAGGAAGGTGAAGGTACCGTTGCTACTACAGGAAAACTAAATGTTTTTCCGAATGGTTCCAATGTCATTCCCAGTAAGACTGTCTTCACAGTAGATATCCGTTCTGGCAAAGAAGAACATATCAAGAATGTAATTCGTAATTTGAACGAATTGGTAGATTCCTTCAATAAAGATGAGATACAAATCACGGTTAGTCAGCAATTATATATGGAGCCGAGAGCAATGAATCCAAATATTATCTCCCAGCTAAAGAAAGCTAGCAGTAATTTAGATATACCTTATTGTTCTATTAATAGTGGAGCTGGTCATGACGCAATGGTTTTAGCTGAAGTTGCAGATGTCGGCATGCTTTTCATCCCTAGTAGAGATGGAGTTAGTCATACCCCAGAAGAATGGTCCGACTCACTAGATATTGCCAAAGCCGTTGAGATTTTATTTGAAACTGCCAAGAAATTAACAGAGGTTGAGGTGTTTGATTAATGAAGCAATAAAAAACAATTATATAGAATTAATAGCCATTCGCCATAAATTATAGCGTCATAACAATATACTTATTCGAAATGTTTACTTTCTTTATGATTGCTTGGCAAGTTTGTCCACAACCTTGCATACAGTGAAATAAGAAGGGAGGTTATACTTTTGTTACCGAATAAGTTTATTTGTTATGTATTGGGGTATGTATTTATTATATCTGGTCTAATAAAACTCATCGACCCAACCAGAAGAGGAATGTTCCATGAATTAGCACTGCCTTTTCCGGAAACCCTATTCTTTCTTGTCGCTATGATTGAATTTCTAGCAGGTATGTTACTCATCGGCCGGATCTATCTTCATCTAGCCATTCCACCACTTATATTCATCATGATTGGCGCACTATTTTTTGCAAAAATCCCGATCCTTTGGACAGAAGGTCTATTATCTTTCTTATTTGCTTCGCGTTTAGACATAGTTTTACTGGTTTTACTAGTATTGCTTTGGCAACACGTAGGCAATTGGAAAAAAATATAGATTTTACGCACATGCATTTGTGGAAAACATCTGCGTAAGTGTAAAAATCTGTTTATATCCTCCAAATCATTGTAAGTTATCCACAATTTTATACACATATGCACAAATGTTCGTAGTTATTTTGTGTCCGAACATATCTTCTACACCAAATATAGATTTTCTTATGAAAGTTATCCCCGTATTGTGAATAAGTTTCAATTTCTGTGGATAAATAATTTGAATTCACGTACATCAAGGCTGTTAACGATTCCAGAACACCACAAGGGTTTTTCCATTACTATGTCGAAAAATAAATGTATCCTATTTGAAAGGAAGTTATCTGTTTGAAGATTTATTGTTTTAATAAACAATACGGTCAGCATATTACCCATTTCGATTCAAATTTTATTATGACTAGAATACTTCAGACCAATTATGAGACGAGAATTGGATGCATGCATCTAGAGAACAACGGCATCATTGGATATCATCAAGCATCCGTAGATCAACTACTTCTTATCGTCAACGGAGATGGGTGGATTCGTACCTCAGATACAGATCAAACAGCTATTCATTCTGGACAAGCGGTTTTCTGGAAAAAAGGAGAATGGCATGAAACAAAAACATCAACTGGCTTAACCGCTATTGTAATTGAAAGTTCTCCACTAAATCCCGACCTATTTTTAACACAATTAGCAAAGAAATAATAATTATCCACAGAAAAAGGCGCTACTGCGAGATACACTAGTTAAAGAATTACTTGGAAAAATGATTTTTCCATAGCTTTAGTCAGTGCTCACAGAAAGCGCCTATTTTACTTTAATTAAGTTTCACGCTATCCCTTATTGACTTCCCAATGTTATAGTCGCATTCATTTGACGACCATCTCGATAAAATGTCAGTTCGACTTCATCGCCAATTTCTTTTTCTTGATATAATATCTTTCTCAAATCAATCATATTATGAATTGGCTCTCCATCCATTTCAACGATGACATCTAATTCTTGTAAGCCTGCTTTATCTGCAGGAGATAATCGTTCCACTGTCCATACATATACTCCACCAGTAACTTCGCGTGGTAGATTTAATGAGTTTCTCCATTCATATTGCGGGAGTTCCTCTAAGGAATAAATTTCTACTCCTAAATATGGACGGGTTACTTCACCTGTTGTTTCAAGCTCTTCAATTACAGGAAGTGCGCTATCAATAGGAATGGCAAAACCAATACCTTCCACAGCATCTTCATTAATCTTCATCGAGTTAATCCCGATTAATTGCCCATTAATATTTATAAGTGCTCCGCCACTATTACCAGGGTTAATTGCAGCATCAGTTTGGATGACTTCTGCTTGCCAATCTGCACGCCCATCCATATCAAAATCCATTGGAATAGTACGTTCCTTCCCACTTATTACACCTTGTGTTACTGTACTAGAAAGATATAACCCGAGAGGATTTCCAATAGCAATTGCTGGCTCACCAACTTTTATCGTTGATGAGGTTCCCATTTCAATCACTGCATCTACTTCCAATCCATCCATTCTTAACACCGCTAAATCTGTAAATATGTCGCTTCCGATAATCTCTGCTTCAATATGTGTTTCATCATGCATAACCACTTCAACAGTGTCCGCTCCCTCAATAACATGATGATTAGTAACGACGTAAGCAGTATCCCCCTCCAGTTTGTAGATAACACCTGAACCGGTACCAGCTTCGACACCATCTTCTTGTGACCAAAAATCATTTCCTTGTTGAAAATTTGTAATACCAACCACTGCGGGAGTGACTTCGCTAACTACATCGGTCAATTGTGTGGATACATCTACTTGTAAAGGTTGAACATTCGGTGAAGGCTCTAAATCTGGATTATTTTCTTCTGTAGAGGTCGCTTGATTAGTATCTCGACCATCTTCGTGATTCAAAAAGAGGTCAGGGACAATAACTAATATCACTATCCCACCGAGTACAATACCTGTTAATAATGGAATAAACCAGGTACTTTTTCGTTTCTTTTTTTTATAAGATTGGTCATAATATCCCATATATCGATCTCCTTATCGGTTTCTATACCTAAGTATTCCCTAAAGATCGTAAAACATAAACCTTTTAAATCCGAATTCACTACCTTAACCAACTTCGTATAAAGGCGTTGCCAGTCTTGGGTCTGTATGATGCAATTCCACCTGAATTCCTCGTTCATCCAGCACTTGTTTAACCGACATATGAGCAAGATCTTTCATATTATTATCCAAACTTAAATGAGCTAAATAAATCCGCTTCGTACGATTTGATATGATATCGGTAAGTGCAAGACCACAATCCTCATTCGATACGTGACCCGAATCTCCGAGAATTCGTCTTTTGACACTCCACGGATACGGTCCCATACGAAGCATACCTACATCATGGTTTGCTTCAAATATATATGCATCGGCATCTTCCACCGTTTTCTTAATTCGCTCCGATACATAACCTAAATCCGTAACGAGCGCTACTTTTTTCCCATCATGACGGAATGTATAAAACATCGGCTCCGAAGCATCATGGGATACACCGAACGACTCCACCTCCAAATCTCCGAAACTGCGAACAGATTCCATATCAAAGGTAAATTTCTGATCAAGTGGAATTTTACCTATCGATTGATCCATCGCATGCCACGTTTTTTCATTTGCATAGATTGGTAGTTGGTATTTACGTGCTACAATTCCTAATCCCTTAATATGATCACTATGCTCGTGCGTCACAAGAATACCATCTAATTGTTTCGGATCTACCTGAATGCTTTGAAACAACTCATCTATTTTTTTGCCACTTAATCCTGCATCCACCAGCATCTTTTGTTGTTCTGTTTCTATATAAAATGCGTTCCCAGTACTGCCTGAGGCTAGTACACTAAAACGTAGGGTCATTCATCTTCACTCCCGATTTCTTCCAGCTTTCCTTCCATCAGTTGTATGATGTTTTCTCTAATTTCGTTTTCCTCATCTAATCGTCTTGCTTGCACTAAAATATTTTCATTAATGGTATCCGTAAAAAATTTCGTATAGTCCCCTGGATAAATAATTCCTTCAAAACCATTAACAAAATAATCAACCGTGTCCTCAATGGTCACTTTCCAAGTGGGGGCAAAGACAATTTCTCCACCATCTTCAGGATCAATACGAGAGTAATATCCTATATCAATTTCACTCACTTCCTGATCTTGCCTCAGGTAACTACTATTATTGCTCCGTAACAAATAGCCAATAGCCGTTTTGGGAGACACAATCGATCTATCCCCTTGTTTCTCATGATCTCCAAGCATGGTTTGCGTATAATGTGTGATTTCGTTGTCATCATTTAAATATAAGAGTAATATTGCTTGCTGATTAAGAAATAATGGTGCACCTTCTTTTGTTTGAAAGAAAGCAATAATATTTAAATCTTTATTCCATGTACCATAGGTATACTGACCAGCCTGTATGACATAAGGTGCAACAATACTTTGAAGCATTTCTCTTTCCGCACCTTCTTCTGGCATCTCAATAGGCTCTTCAAATTGTGCAAAGAGAAGTGTCTTATCTAAGCTCATAGTCGCTTCTACTCCATCTATACTATTTAGTTCTTCTACTTCACTTGATTTAAATAAACGCTGAGCCACGGATAAATAGCTTAAATCAGGAACTTCTCTATTAAGAATAGCATCATCAATTTGAATGTTTTCTGATTCCAATTCTTCATCTAACGTCGGATCATCGCTACTTAAAGATGGTAAATCATATTGGTCTTGACGTTGAACAAATTGAAAAAGCAAATAAATATTTAGGACAAGGAAACTGAGAATAAAAAGTGTTTTTATATGAGACCATTGCATCCTCAATCCCCTCCTCTAGCCGCATCACCAGGCTGATTATACGGTACGGCCGACCAACTATTATTAACTTTCATAAACCATTCTGGTTCCATTGATACATAGTCCCCATTATCATCTGTTTCCACTTGAATTTTGTAGCCAACTTTCAGATCGTTAATGGCATCCATATCAATTTTTGGAATAATCGCCAAATCTTCTAATAGCTCTTCGCCGCTACGCATTTCTTTTTTTGTTTTTGTAATTATATCTGTCGTGTCGAGATAAATAGCCGGACGTTTGTACTCTAATAAGTGTTGATTACTATGCGTTTGTTTTATCGTTGAGATATCTGATGAGGAACCTTGAAATACTGGGTATCCCTCATAATACATTTGATACGTTATGGTATCATCATTATCAATATTCATTAATCGGAAGTCCTCGGTGAAACCAGAATGGCCATTTATATTCTGTATACTATTTTCAATTAAATTCAAGTCTGGCATTGATTCCGTTTGTTCTAAATATATATATTCCATTACATTGCGTTCAATCGTCAATTGTCGCACATCCGTCGCATATAAGTAGCCATTCCCCGGCGTCGCAGATCCTCTTATTCCAGAAGTGTTTTCAAATAACATTTCTTGAAGTACGGATTTGTCCATCTGCTCAAAGAAGATCGATAATGGATGCATCGCTGGTACTTCTCTTGGAATATAAATATTCGTTTCTGTACTTTCTATTAACGTCATTGCTTGATAGTCTTCCGATTGTAACCTGTTCATCTCATCCCAAACCTCTTGATATCTCGAAGTACTCGTTACCTCTGCCTCCACCTTTTCACGTCCATCAACGGAAATAAACTCCAAATTTAAAGACTTCGAATTTGGATCGAAGGTAATATAAAATCGATCAATTGAAAATGTAGGAAATGGTGCTGTTTCATCTTCAAATTGTAAAATACGATCAAATAATAAGAATGGTACTTCTTGTGGAAAGATAACTTCAATCTCATAGTTAGATGATGTTCTTTCTTCTTCTACTGGTAATCTTTCCATTTCAGTAATGCGAAATTCCTGCAAACGGTCATAGAATTGTTCCTTTAAATTAGGGTTCGCATGCGTATAATAATTTCCCTCTTGTTTAAAAATGATATCAGATGGCATGATGATTTCATCTACTGACTTTTCTACACCACGCAAGGCTGCTTCTACAGATCGTTCATTCAAAGGATCATAGTCAGCTTGATAATTCCACATACCAAATGTCAGAATCATACTTGTCCCAATCAACACGACTAAAAGTAATGATTTAGCTGTCTCTAGTTTCATCTGACATCCCCCCGCTTCGAGCTCATCAGTGGTAATGTGAATAAAATTGTAGTTCCTTTACCTTCACTACTTTGAGCCCATATTTGACCATGATGTGCTTCAACCAATTCTTTGGTAATTGCTAGCCCTAAACCAGTACCTCCAAGTTTTCGGTTTCTTGCTTTATCCACGCGATAAAACCTTTCAAATATTTTATCTAATTTATCGTAAGCAATCCCCATTCCTTGGTCTTGTACACTTATTAATAAATAATGGCGTCTAATATCTAACTTAACTCTAATTTTTCCTCCATCTGGAGAATACTTCATTGCATTGGTGATGACATTATCCAAGACCTGTGTAATTTTATCCCGATCCATCCAAACATACGCTTTCGTATTTGGAATTATTTTTTCCATATGAATGGATTCTGGCATATTCATATCATAGCGATCTAATACTTGGTATAGATAACTTGTAAACTCTTCACGTTGTTTATGCATTGGAAGTTCATCTGAATCCATCTTAGACAGTTGTAGTAAATCATTAACCATACGGATCATACGATTAGTTTCTTTTTGGGTCACATCTAAAAAGCGCGGTGCAATTTCTTTGTTTTCCCAAGCACCATCCGACAATGCTTCTAAGTAACTCTTCATTGTGGTTAAAGGTGTTCTAAGCTCATGTGATACGTTGGAAACAAAATCACGACGTTCTTGTTCCATTTTCTGTTGTTCGGTAACATCACTAATAACGGTAATAAATCCTGTAACCTCTTCTTCTTCATCGACCACGGTTGTGAAATTGGCACGAATAAGGAATGGTGTGTCCTCATTACTAAAGTCAATAATCATGGAACCATTACTATGTAATTCACTTAGATCAATTTCACTTCCTTCTAAGTGTAAGACATCAATAATGGAATCTCCTATTAAATCTTCTGGATTTTCTCCTATTAATTTAGCCGCCGCATCATTCATTAATGTGACCGAGCCATCGTTATCTGTTGCTATGACACCATCCGACATATTGGCAAGTATCGAGCTGAGCTTTCGCCGTTCTTCTTCAATGGTCGCATAAGAATGCTTCAGCCTACTATTGAGATCATTAAACGTCTCTGCTAGTTGCCCGATTTCATCTTTTCCATATACATTTACCTTCTGTGTAAAATCTCCGTTTGCCATGATTAAAGCTTGTTCACGCATCTCCATAATTGGTCTTGTGATTGTACGTGCTACCAATATCCCAATAATAGCCGAAATTGTAATAGCAAGAATGGAACCTTGAAGGAATATATTATTTATCTCCTCGATTTGGCCATACACTTCTTCTAAGGAAGACTTATAAAAGATTGCCCCGACAGCCATTCCGTCCTCGCCCATTATTGGCTTTACATATACATAGACCCTGCTATCGGTTTCTTTTTCATGGAATATATCATCATCCGTAGAGTTAAAAAGTAGAGCATCTCGAACCATTGAATTGTTTAATTTTTGACCGATTTGATTTTGGTCATCCAATACATTGGTACCTCTAACTCTACTCTGATTATCAACAACATTGATGGTGGTTGAAGCATTTCCTCTATTAATATCATTAATAATCCGTCGAATCTCTTCTTCTAATGACTCTACTGTCCCACTTTCCTCAGATCGATCTCGTGCAAAAGCTTGCTCTAAATTATGACTAAGCATTTCTACACGTTCGCTAACAGATGTCTTGAAATTTCTTGTTAATTCATCATTTAAGCGATCCGTAAAGAAGGATCCTATCACTTGCACAGCTATAATCAAGAGTAAAATATAAATAATTATAAATTTTAACTGTATCGATCGAAAGAATCCTACTTTATTCATATACAACTACTCCTGCTCAGGATTACGTAAATAATAGCCCACACCTCTTCGGGTTACAATCCATAAAGGATTACTTGGGTTCTCTTCAATTTTTTCACGAAGACGACGAACGGTAACATCTACTGTACGTACATCACCGAAATAATCATATCCCCATACGGTTTCTAATAAATGCTCTCTTGTCATCACTTGTCCTATATGACGCGCCAGATAGTGTAGAAGCTCAAACTCACGATGTGTAAGTTCAATTTCCTCTCCTTTTCGCGATACAACATACGCATCAGGGTGTACGATAAGATCACCAATAACGATATCTTTCGTTGTTTTCACCGTTTCATCTGGTACTTGTTCACGACGTAAATTCGCCTTGACACGCGCAATAAGCTCTCGATTACTAAATGGCTTTGTTACATAGTCATCTGCACCAAGCTCCAGTCCTAAGACTTTATCGATTTCGGCATCTTTTGCTGTAAGCATGATTACAGGTATATTTTGTGTTTTCCTTACTTCTCTTAATACTTCATTTCCGTCTTTCCCCGGAAGCATAATATCTAAAAGAATTAGGTTCGGTTTTTCACTCTCTGCTAATTCTATCGCTGTATCTCCATCATTTGCTACGACAACTTGGTAGCCTTCTTTTTCTAAGTTAAATTGTAATATATCTGCAATTGGCTGCTCATCATCTACTACTAGTATTTTTTGACTCATTTTAGCCACATCCTTTTCATCCAAAAGTTACACAAACTTTTCTTCTATTTTAACGCAAAATGACATTAATGTCTTGTACACTGAATAACTATTTGCAATTAACACGAAAATACATTTCATAAGTTCTTAAAACACAATGATAACCTGTAAGGCATTACAAATTTCATTCATATTTTACATTATTTACTCACCTATGCTGATTATCAAAAATGTTTCACGTGTAACAATACATAGGGTAGTATAACATATCATATCGCAACGTATCGGTCAGTATTTACTATACCAAGATAAAATAGTGATTAAGTAAAGCAATCTTCTCTACTAAAATGACTACGTTTTTAATACTTGAGAAATAGGAAAATACAACTACTCCATATCTATTGACTTAGTTAATTTAGTTTACTAAACTAAATATAGTTCGACAAAATAGTTTGAATTTATACATTATTTTAAATTTAAAGTAGTTTGCGGACAAATATTATATTTAGTAGAAAGGAGTGTTTTTATGCTGAAAAAGTTATCAACATTTGGTCTTGTTCTATTACTCACATTTTATCCTGTCGCTGCTTTTGCAGAAACAAATGTGGATTTAGGTCAAGATAACAAGACCACTACCGATGAAGATAACATTGAGGCAACAACAACTGGAAATAGTACATCTAAAGAAGAAACTACCAAAACAGAAGGTATTTCCGATAATACTGGATCTGATAATCCAGAAAGCACAGAATCATCAGACCTAGAGGAAGATTCTACTTCTACTCCAAAAGAAGTAGTAGAATCTACTTCCGAAAAATCTGAGCAAGAAGTAAATACGGAGGAAGTAGAAACTGACTCAGCAAACGTTGAGAGATCAGAAACGGATGAATCTGAGCCAGAAACAGAATCAGAAATTGAAGAAGAAACATCTTCTGTATTAGCTCAAGATGATTCAGAAGAAACAGAAGAAATCGTTGAAACGCAAGAAGAAGAATTAAATTTAAATGATGTATTTGGTTCAGCAAATGGCGATATTACGTATGATATTAATAAAGGACGTTACGTTCTAGATTTGCAGGCCAGTATAACTAACTATCATACAAATCAAGAAATTAATAATAAGTGGTTAGCCTTCACCTTGCCAGATGGTGTTAGTGTCCCTAACGGAGAACTTCCAAATGGAGTCGTGGGTATATTTATAGCCGGTAAAACTGGACTAGCTGTTAAAATGCCGGACATCGGACCCTCCAGTAGCGAACGCGTTTATTTAGATATTCCTCTAACCGGAGTTGATAATGATAATGATCCACATTATAACACGTATCTACTAGATATTGATGTAGAAGCGAATAATTATACTGAAATTGGACAACTAAATGGCCAAAGAGACATCGACTTCTCTGTAATGGAAGAGACACCTTCCATTGATTTAAAAGGCTCCATTCATGGTGATACGGAATATGATAGAGAGAATACGTATCATTTTCTTAATGTGACTGTTGATGTGGAAAATGCAGGATATGAAGAACTAAACGATATTTATGTTGGGTTTAAATTACCAGAAGACGTGATGATAATCGATGATGAAAATACACCTGACAACATGACAATAATAGACCGAGATGAAAAAAGAGAGGTTATTCTAAAACTACCTAACCTAAGTAAAGGTGCACAAGAAAATATTACCTACAAGATACCAGTTATTGGTGTATCAGATGCGGTAGTGGTATCCGATACAATTACAGCTTTCCGTGTTTACGATAGTTCTTATGATGTAATAGGTGCATTTGAAGGTCAAATCAATGTTGATTTTTCAAATATGGATCTGGAGTGGCATTTCAATGCTGTAGGTGAAATCATTTCTGATTATCCAGGCACTACAGGAAATGAAGTTGGTTTCCGCTTTAATTATGATATAAGAAATCTTAATTTAGATGACGTTGAAGGGGTTGAGATTAAATTCGAAGTACCTGATGGAATCGAAATTCTTGAACCTGAATACGTCGGAGGAATTGGTGTAGATGTTAACTGGAACGGTAACACGGCAATAGTTAATATAAATGACCTTTCAGGTACCAGCGGTTATAAAGGATACTTCACCGCAATCGGGGTAACAAACCTATCCATCGATCAATTAAGAGAGATTGAAATAACGGTCACACTATTCCGTGACGGAGATACTATTGTCGAAACATTACGAGTGCCTTTTGAATTAGGCCAATACGATGATGATCCGATTGATCCAGAAGATCCAATTGAGCCAGGTACAGATGATGACGGTACTACAGATCCTGGTGACCAAGATCCTGGCGATGACGGCGCAAATCCAGGTAACAACAATGATAATGGAAGCGATAACGATGGAACAAATAATGGTTCAGATAATGGATCAGATGATAATATAGATAATATAGATAATGGATCGGGTACAGATAATACCAATGATAATAATAATCAAGGTTCTGATGGAACAAATAGTGGTGCTGGTTCTTCCGATGATAACGGTAAAAGTGGTACTTTACCAGACACAGCTACCAATATATATACACTACTATTGATTGGTTCTCTTTTCATTATCACTGGTGTATCATTGATGTTCATCCGAAAAAAGAAACTTTTAGTAAAAATATAATAGTACTATAACTATTTAGATTATCAACAGCATGAAGAACTTATAGTGATTTTAACAAATCAAAAAGAAGCAATAACCAATACTACTGGATTGGCAATTGCTTCTTTTTTATTTAATATATACAATTTTTGTTTATTAAATTATGGGCGATACACACTACGTACAACATTTGTTTGAGAACGATCAGGTCCAACAGAGAATATAGATAAAGGAATCTCTGTTAATTGCGATACTCTCTCTAAATAGTGACGTGCATTCTCTGGTAAATCATCTAAACTTTTCGCTCCGGTAATATCTTCTTCCCAACCTGGCATTTCTTCATAAACTGGTTCACATTCTGCAAGTACTTTTAAACTTGCTGGGAATTCTTTCATGATTTCCCCTTTATAACGATAGGCAACACAAATTTTCAATGTTTCAATACCTGTTAATACGTCAATAGAGTTTAAAGATAAGTCAGTTATCCCACTCACTCGACGAGCATGTCGAACAACAACACTATCAAACCAACCAACGCGACGAGCACGACCTGTAGTAGTACCATATTCACGTCCTACTTCACGAATTTGATTGCCGATTTCATCGTGAAGTTCTGTTGGGAAAGGTCCATCACCTACACGGGTAGTATATGCTTTTGATACACCAACTACATGATTTATTTTCGTAGGTCCTACCCCAGATCCAATTGTTACTCCACCTGCAATTGGATTGGAGGAAGTAACAAACGGATACGTTCCCTGGTCTATATCTAGCATAACGCCTTGTGCACCTTCAAATAACACTCGTTTACCTTCATCAATTGCATCATTTAATACAACAGAAGTATCGGTTACGTAAGGTGCCATCTTCTGTCCATACTCATAATATTCTTCTAAAATATCTTCTACTTGAATAGGGTCTGCTTCATATACTTTTTCAAATAGACGATTCTTTTCTCTTAAATTCTGTTCCAACTTTTCACGGAAAGCATCTTTATCCATTAAATCTGCTACACGAATACCAACACGTGCCGCTTTATCCATATACGCAGGGCCGATTCCTTTTTTCGTTGTTCCGATTTTATTTGCACCTTTTTCTTCTTCTTGAAGAATATCTAGTTTCAAATGATATGGAAGAATAACATGTGCACGATTGCTTATACGAAGATTATCGGTAGATACATTACGTTCATGAAGATACGCAACCTCTTCAACAAACGCTCTCGGATCAATTACCATTCCATTACCTAATACACAAATCTTATCATCAAAGAAAATACCCGATGGAATCAAATGTAATTTGTACGTCACGTCATCAAATTTAATTGTATGTCCAGCATTATTACCACCTTGATATCTTGCAACTACTTCTGCATTCTGTGAAAGAAAATCTGTAATCTTACCTTTCCCTTCATCTCCCCATTGGGTACCTACAACAACTACTGAGGACATAGTGCACCTCCATAATGAATTTATTATAATATACTTACTTTTCACAGCTACATAACTTCCGTAATTGATCCACGCTTCATTCTTATTTTATGTCTTGAGGCGGTCTTTACGAAGGTAACTTCACTATGGTAAATTATTTGTCTTTTATTCTAACCACTAGTCATTTTATCAATACAAATCTAAATCGTCAATGCAAAATACGAACATTTACACGTTTTATTTAATTAATGTACGGAACATGCTATATATTTCACAATAAAAAAGGTTTCTATTACCATATTGATAATAGAAACCTTTTAACTGGTTCAAGACCAAAATTTATTTTATTGCTCTACATCTTTTGTCCATTCGTCAACTTTATCTTGGTTAGCTTCTACCCAATCAGCAGCTGCTTGCTTCGGATCAGCACCCTCACTGATTTCAAGCATTACTTCTTCCATAGCAGCAGTATCCCACTGGAAGTTATCGAGTACTGTGTATGCTTCTGGCATATCTTCTTCTAGACCTTCACGAACCATCGTTTCAATCGTTTCAGCGTCACCAAATACACCTTCTGGATCTTCAAGATATTTTAAGTCGTATGCTTGGAATTTCCAATGTGGAGACCACCCTGTTACAACAATGTCTTCTTCATTGTTAATTGCACTACCTAGCTCAGTAGCCATGGCACCACTAGAAGACGTTTGAACAGTCCAACCATCTAGATTATCGTAAGTTTCTACAGCTTCTTCCGATGCGGCAACAACACCTGCACCTGGCTCAATACCAGTAATCGTTTGCCCAGCTTCATCAGAAAGGTCTTCAATGGAATTAACATCCATATATTCCGGAACAACTAAACCAATTTTTGCTCCTTCTAAGTTTACACCAAGACTCTCAACTTGTTCGCCATAAGCTTCATATTGCTCAGCATGCGTATTTGGCAACCATGCTGCTACCATGCCGTCAGCTTCTCCATTTGCTACAGCTTCCCACATAATTGCATTATCAAGTGGAGTTAATTTTACATCATAACCTAAGTCTTCTAATACTTTACCTATCACATGTGTAGATGCTACTTCCGTATCCCACTCTACATATGCTAATTCAATTTCCTTATCTTCTCCAGCTGAATCTCCTTCACCATTTCCACTATCGTCACTTCCGCAACCTGCAGCAAATAACGATAATGCTAGTCCTGAAATTAGACCCGCACGTTTTAAGTTCCATGTAGCCATAAAATCGCTCCTTTTTTAGTATAGATTAGTTATATAAACTCTCCTCATGAAATACATAAAGAGAGATGACCCACAAGGTTATTCTTTATCTTTGTTCATATTTTGTGTAATACGATCAATAATAATCGCTAGAATAACAATTCCAATACCTGCTACGAAACCAGGTCCTACAGATGCACGTTGTAGAGAAGAAAGTACCTGACTTCCTAAACCGGGTGCACCGATCATAGATGCAATTACAACCATGGATAGTGCTAACATTACTGTCTGATTAATTCCCGCCATAATTGTCGATTTCGCCATCGGTAACTCGACCTTAAATAATTTCTGGGCTCCCGTACTACCAAATGATTCAGATGCTTCTACAAGATCCTTCGATACTTGACGAATACCTAGATTCGTAAAACGAACGGTAGGTGGTGTTGCAAAAATAAGTGACGCAAACACACCTGGCACCATTCCAATACCGAAGAATGCAACAGCAGGAATTAAATATACGAATGCCGGCATCGTCTGCATAAAGTCTAGAATTGGTGTAAATATGGTATTGGCAATCTTACTTTTCGACATGAGTATTCCAATCGGAACACCTATAATAACCGATAGTAAGCTTGCTAATAATACAAGTGTAACAGTGGACATTAGCGCATCCCATAAACCTTGATTGTATACGAACCAAAGCCCAACAATCGAAAATGCTGCTAAACCAAATTTCTTACCTGATACAAAAAATGCTATTACAGCAACAATTAGGATAAATAGTACTGGTGGAATTTCTACAAGTAATTCTCCAGATACATAATCCATAAAATCACCAAAATATGTCTTCAATGGTTCAAAGACAAATGCAAATGTCTCCTGAATCCATTCTGTTGCACTCTCTGTCCATTGTGCTAATGGAATTTGTGGTACAACATCAAGCATGCTTTCATTACTCATCTGTATTCACCTCTCCATCTCCAGCAAGAGCGGCAAGCACAGCGCCACGAACGATAATACCTTCTAAACGATTATCCTCACTTACCACTGCTAATGGAACAGGTGAATCATAGATCATTGAGAAAATTTCCTGCATAGCAGTATCTGGACTTACTTTTAAGATATCTGTTTTTAGAATGTCTTCGATAGTATTGCTTTCCTGTTTTCTTGCTGCTGATGCATCATCTGCAGTTACATATCCTTGTAGACGGCGTTTTCCGTCTACAACAAGAATGCTTGAAATACCTTCTTTTCGCATTCTTTCAAGGGCCGCACGCGGACCATGCTTCTCTAAATTTATCGTTTCTGGGCGTTTCATAATATGATGTGCAGTTAAAATCTTAGAACGGTCTACATCTTCAACGAATTTTTCTACATAATCATTCGCAGGATTCATCAAAATTTCTTCTGGAGAACCAATTTGAACAATTGCACCATCTTTCATTAATGCAATTCGATCTCCTAAGCGTAATGCTTCATCCAAATCATGCGTGATAAAGATTATCGTCTTCTTCATAGATGATTGTAAATCAATTAATTCGTCTTGCATTTCTTTACGAATTAAAGGGTCAAGCGCAGAGAACGCTTCGTCCATAAGAAGTACTTTCGGGTCGTTAGCAAGTGCACGCGCCAAGCCAACACGTTGCTGCATACCACCAGATAATTGACCTGGCTTTTGATGAATATAGTCCCCTAATCCTACTAATCTCAATGCCTCTTCCGCACGTTTATGTCGTTCCTCTTTATCTATTTTTTGTACTTCTAAGCCAAATTCTGCATTTTGCAAGATTGTTCGATGCGGGAACAATGCAAACTGCTGGAAAACCATTCCTAATTTTTCACGACGAACTTGACGAAGTTCTTTCTTATCCATTTTTGCTAGGTCTTGCCCTTCGATAAGGATAGAACCTTCACTTGGTTCGATTAAACGATTCAATAAGCGAACCAATGTGGACTTACCACTCCCGGAAAGTCCCATAATCACAAATATTTCTCCCTCTTCTACAGAGAAGCTCGCACGGTTTACACCAACCGTATTGCCAGTTTTCTTAAGAATCTCTTCTTTCGTTAAACCTTGATCAAGCATTTTTATAGACTGCTTTGCGTTTTTTCCAAAAATTTTAGATAGGTTTTTTGTTTCAACTACTGGCATTATTTCACCTCTATTTCTTTATTTTTTATGGGTAGATTTGCATATTACTAAACGATCAGATGTGTAATAAATAAAAATAAATGAATCTTTTGGACTCATTTATTATTCGTTTCGGTATCGTTAAACCGCCCCTTTATGAACGCACTTTCGCTATTATATACAAAATATAATTCTCTAACAAATACAATAAAAGCTCGTCTTTCACACTATTGTATTAAAATTAAATCTGTATTTAACTTAATGAAGACATCCATATTATATCGTCCATATCCTCTTATATACTTCCCTTCATTTGAAATACGAAACCTGATTTTGTTATCTAATTGTAATTTTGTTATATTCTATTAATTTCTTTCACTATTTCGTAATTTTTGAATTCGCCATTTATAGATGGCGTACGGGGTAAAAGTCACCGAAAATCCGATAATTAGAATACAAAGTACACCCATAAGTAGATTTCTTACTATATTCCATTCAATAAATACCCATCCGAGGAATACCAAAAATAATGCAATAAAGATACTCACACTATATTTTCTAAAATAAAAACTTTCATTACGAAATCGTATTTGTAATTCTCTTGGATTTCTTTCTAGCTGTACTACACCGGCAGGAGCAAAAAACAAATGCAAACTATTTGTGGTATCGACTAACTTCCATCCATCCTTGTAGAATACTTGATAATATCTTTCCGTTGGATTTGGGTGGGAATCGAAATAATATCGAATGGATTTCGGCTCCACCTCTTCTAATATGTAAACAAGACCCCCTAACCATATTTTCTTAACTAGCCAACCTTCTTTTGCTAGATTCTCCAACTTCTCTACATTTCGCTCCTCTGCAAATACAAATGGATTGCTCCAAATAAGTTTACTATTTTTCAGATTTTCTTTTATTTTGTTTAGATTTTCTTTTAATTTGTTCATCACTATATTCCTCCCTCTAAGATAAGTGGTAGTCCCTTTTCTATCTTATTCCCTGACGAAATTAATTTTCCTCCTATTTTTTCCATTTTCGTTTGCTATAATTCACACATAACTTCTTTTCAAACATAAAATTATACAGTAAATACAAAAAAGAACTATGCTCCGAAACTAACAAATCTCACTCGGATCATAGTTCAAATTGCATTGATACTTACATCGCCGGAGGGATGTCTCCTTCCTGATAACGATGGTCCAAATCAACGAATTTATTATATTCTTTTACAAAGGCTAGTTCTACCGTTCCCGTAGGACCATTACGTTGTTTTGCAATAATAATTTCTATTATATTTTGTTTTTCTGTTTCTTTATCATAATAATCATCACGATAAAGGAATCCAACAATATCAGCATCCTGCTCAATACTTCCAGACTCACGAATATCGGACATCATTGGTCGTTTATCTTGTCGTGATTCTACACCACGAGATAACTGAGATAAAGCAATTAACGGAACTTCTAATTCTCTTGCTAATGATTTTAATGCACGTGAAATTTCAGATACTTCTTGTTGTCGATTCTCTTTTGAACTTCCACTTCCTTGAATCAATTGCAAATAATCGATTAAGATCATGCCAAGTCCATGCTCTTGTTTAAGACGACGACATTTAGAGCGAATCTCGTTAACGCGTACTCCTGGCGTATCATCAATATAAATTCCGGCATTGGATAATGAACCCATTGCCATAGTTAGCTTACCCCAATCATCTGCTTGTAACTGACCATTACGCAACCGCTGTGCATCGATATTTCCTTCAGCACATAGCATACGTTGAACGAGTTGGTCTGCTCCCATCTCTAAACTAAAGATGGCTACATTTTGATCTGTTTTTACCGCTACATTTTGTGCAACGTTCAATGCAAATGCTGTCTTACCAACAGAAGGTCGGGCAGCGATAATAATAAGGTCATTGCGTTGGAATCCTGAAGTAATTCGATCTAAATCCATGAATCCCGTCGGCACTCCTGTAACATCTCCATGTTGTTGGTGCAATTGTTCAATATTATCGTATACATCAATCAAAACATCTTTGATATTTTTAAAAGCACCAGAATTCTTTCTCCCAGACACTTCCAAAATACTTTTTTCTGCATCATTTAACACATCTTCAATTTCATCTTCTTTTTCAAATGAAGAGGTGACAATATCCGTTGCTTTACGGATTAAACTGCGTAACGTAGACTTCTCTTCAACTATTTTACTATAGTATTCTATATTTGCAGCTGTAGGAACACTTTCTGCTACCTGTGTTAAATACGTAACACCGCCTGCCTCTTCCAATTGCTTCCGATCATTCAAAAATGTTGTCACTGTCACAACATCGATAGGTTCACCTTTATCGGATAAGCTCATCATTGCAGCAAATATTCGTTGATGACTAGCTCGGTAAAAGTCCTCGGCAATCAATGTCTCCGATGCAGTTACGTAGGCTTGTGGCTCTAAAAAAATCGCACCTAGCACCGATTGCTCTGCTTCGATATTATGTGGTGGCGTACGGTCATTCCACGATGCACTCATCGCATTCTCCTCCTATTAACAATTAACAAAACCTAAATAATGAGATTTATATAGTGCTCATGTCCATTACGTCTAGTATATAAACAAAGATTATTTCGGACAAATACACACACTTCACCATGATTATTTTTCTAAAGATAGCGAAGAAATCGGCGCCTAGCATGCCGATTTCTTTTTTCTCTTCATCTTATTTATTTCTCTGATACATGAACTTTAATGGATCCTGAAACCTCTGGGTGAAGTTTAACTGGTATGGTTGTATATCCTAATGAACGAATCGGTTCATCCAATTCAATTTTTCGTTTATCAATTTTATGACCAAATTGTTTTTTCAATGCTTCTGATATTTGTTTACTAGTAATAGACCCAAACAGACGTCCATTATCCCCTGATTTCGCTTCTAATTCCACTGCAATCTCAGCGAGCTTATCTTTTAAATTGATTGCATCTTCTTTTTCCTGCTGCTCTAGTTGGTCCGCTTTTTGTTTTTTTGCTTCTAAAGCTTTCATGTTTCCAGATGTTGCTTCTTCCGCTAAGTTATTTTTTAACAAGTAGTTACGTGCATAACCATCTGGCACATTTTTCACGTCGCCTTTTTTTGCTTTTCCTTTAACATCTTTTAAGAAGATTACTTTCATTCTGATGCTCTCCCCTCTTCATATTCATCTATAATCTCGATTAAATCTGCTGCTGTTGCTTCAATTGTTGAATCTTTTATTTGCGTAGCAGCATTCGTTAAATGACCGCCACCATTCATTTTTTCCATAATTACCTGTACATTGACATCACCAAGTGACCTTGCACTTATTCCTATTTTACCATCAAACCGTTCAGAAATAACAAATGATGCGCTTATTCCCGTCATGGTTAGTAATGTATCTGCCGTTTGTGCAATTAATACAGGACTATATGATTTTCCCTTTGGAGCCTTCGCAATTGCAATATGTCCGTGAATTATTTCAGAACGCTCGATAATTTGGCTTCTCTCAATATATAATTCTAAGTCTTCTTTTAAGAACCGTTGTACTAAGACTGTGTCCGCACCCTGTGCTCGTAAATAGGATGCCGCATCAAATGTTCTCGACCCTGTCCGTAACGTGAAGCTCTTCGTATCAACAATAATACCAGCAAGTAACGCTGTTGCTTCTAGCATCTTCAGTTTTGTTCCTTTTGGCTGATATTCAAGAAGTTCTGTTACTAACTCCGCTGTCGATGATGCATATGGTTCCATATATACTAATGTCGGATTATCAATAAATTCTTCTGCTCTACGATGATGATCTATCACAATTTTATACTCGGTTTTATTTAATAAACTTTCGAAACCGACCATACTTGGTTTATGCGTATCTACAATCACAAGCAGACTTCGTTGTGTCATTCTTTCTTCTGCTTCTTCAAGGTCAATAAAGTTTTCCCATAGACTTTCATCAGAGCGAATGGTTTCTATCATCCGATTGACACTTGTTTCCATATCATCTTCATCAAAAACAATATATCCAGGAATTCCATTCGTCTTGGCAATGTTCATGACACCGATTGCCGCTCCAATCGAATCCATATCAGGAGATTTATGTCCCATAATCATTACATTATCACTTGCTTTCACAAGTTCTTTTAAAGCATGGGAGATGACTCGCGCACGAACTCGGGTTCTTTTTTCCATTGGGTTCGTTTTACCACCATAAAAACGTACTTTCCCTTGTTCATCTTTTATGGCTACTTGATCTCCGCCTCGACCCAATGCTAAATCTAAACTCGATTGAGCAACTTCTCCAAGTTCAGGTAATGTCATGTTACCAACGCCTATTCCCACACTTAATGTGACAGGGTTATTTTCGACACCTTCCATTTCTCGGACTTCATCCAATATATCAAACTTAACTTTTTCCAACTGTTGTAATATTTTCTTTGTGCCTACCGCTAGAAAACGTTCTTGAGAAGTTCGTTTTAAGTATAGGCCATAATGACTGGACCAGTTATTTAAAATGGTTGTTACTTGCGAGTTTAATTGACTTTTTGCTGTATCATCCATGTTTTGTGTGATTTCTTCATAATTATCTAAGAAAATAATTGCAAGTACTGTCTGTTCATTATGATATCGTTGTTTCAATGCTTCCTGATCCGTACGATCCATAAAATAAAGGAGCTTTTCCTCTTTTTTAATTACGGTTAAAAACATATATCCTGCTAGTTCAATCCATACTTCTTCTTTATTTTCCTTAATCATCGGAATGAGATCCTCTGATAACAGATGCAAGGATTCTCCTACAAGCGTTTCTCTGTCTTCACTAAATTGATTCATATAAGGATTGGACCATTCAACTTGAAATTCATCATTGAATAGTACAATTCCAAAAGGCATTTCCAATAACGCTTCCTCACCTACTTTTTTTACTCGATGAGAAATCGTTGATATATATTCTTCTGCTTCATCCAGAAGAATTTGTTCGGTTCGAATACTATAATAAAAAGAAGCAGCCAAAACGATGGTCATTATAAGACCGATTATCCATTGGAAATACCAGAGTGCCACAAGCAAAATAACGGATACTCCATATACAACCCATACATGTTTGCTTAGTGCTGGCTTATTGTGTAAATCTGGCATAGCTTTCAGCTCCTTCAAAACCACCAAGTGTCTGTTGGTTTACTTCTTCTCCAAACGATCTCTTAAGTTAAATCCTACATCAATTATACCTAAGATTCGGATGAAATAAAGAAGAAATTGTGGGAATACAAACGTAAGAATAACAATTAAAACTGGAATAGCTTTTGACATCTTTTTTGCATGTGCATAGAAGAAGATAAAAGAAATCCCTTGTATTGCTAATAGCATTCCAACAATAAAAAATAGGTTTTGTAAACCGACGTACAATGTGGTACCTGGATCCTGGTTAAAGAAAGATACAATAAACGCTAAAAAGTATATCCAAATAATCGAACTAGGAAACCTTATATCACGTATTGGTGGAAAACGAAGCTTCTGTTTCGTTTTCCGGTTGATAAATTTATAGCTTATCCATTGGACAATCAATGCAAGAATGGCTGCAGCAGCTACTAAGAAGGATGGAAGTAACTCTGTCATCATTTGTATTTGTGTTTCTGCAACTTCCTGAATTTGTTCCGATTGTTCTGCAAGACCCATTTCTTCGATAAATGCAGTACTTGTTTCAACAGAATCTTCTACGACCGTTTCAAATTGATTCACTAAATTTACATCTAAGAACATTTGTGTGAATCCGAATGTAAACAAAATTCCCATGATAAAACCAAAAATTCCTCTAGCTAACGTATCATAAGGAGTAACACCTTTATACATTGCATTTCCAATCATTATTCCGCCAAGACCCATCATCACAACCAATGGTATTGCGATAACTGTCATGATAAGCAAGGATATCAATAACGCCAATGCCAACATCATAAATCCTGACTTCAGTCCATATTTTCTTGTAAATAGAACAAAAGGTATTGGTAATAAAAATATTGATATAATAGGTAAGAATAAGAAAGAGGCTAATATGATTGTAAATATAAATAGCATCAATGCTCCATCTTTTATTTGTTTGGTTTGATTCATTTCATGCACCTCGTTCTAACTATAGTGTTATGTTTAAATGGCATATTATATAATGATAACATGATTTTCTCTTGAAGGCTTGTCGAATCTTGTTATCAAAGTATTTCCCAGGAAATAAATGTCTCATCCAATATTCTCTACAATTATTGACAAGATTTGTCACAAACCTGCTAATAATTTCTATTTTTTATTGCCTTTTTTGAGCATTCATCGATTATAATAGAATAAATAGACTTTTGTTATAAGGATGGCTCGTATGATTTTCCTCGAAATATTAAAACACAGTATAAAATTACCGCAAAAAAAAGCCATGTTTCAATTAAACCGAATTGCAATGGATATGATCGTAATATATTTAATTATCATGTTAGCGATTGTATCGATACCAGAATGGATAAATCGATTGAATCATTCTACTGGAATTGGCACAGATATGAATATCATATTTCAGTTTATCTATTTCTTTATGTTTTATTATTTAATTATGACCGTATTTGTATTTATTGCTATTTCGATCATTGCATATATAGGAAAAGGTATCACTCATCTTATGAAACGCAAATTAACTTATGGATTACTCTGGAAAATGAGTGCTTGTACTGTTACAGTCCCGTTTTTATTATTCACGATAATCTCATTTGTTTGGCAGGTCAATGATTCTTTTCTCTTTTTTACATTTTTATTTAGTCTAGGATTATTATTTATTATGATTCAGCATTATCCTAAAAGAAGAAAGCCATAGTAGGTCACTCTTTTTACCAAAATTACATAATAACAATGTCAAAATCGCACATCTTTTTCCACACTAAAAAAGGAATGAATCCTTTTAGATTTTCATTCCTTCGTTTCTTATTGACGTTGATAAACAGTTAGCCTACGTTCGGAAGGTTTATTTTTTCTTTCATCCCAATAGATCTGATATTCAAAAGAATCCTTCGCCAGTATATGTTGAAGACGAACTCTTATATCTGGGTGAATCAATATTTCATCCAAGCGATTAATGGGATGCCATAGACATCTACCTTCCGTCCCAGCTTCCATTAACTCACACCAGTAAAGTCATTCGAAAAATAATCCAAGTAAACAAACTGCTCACGTTTTTGTTCGTTTATATACCCAGATATACTTACTAGCTCCAATTGGTCTAGCTTTAATCCCGTCTCCTCATAAACTTCCCGCTTTGCAGATTCTTCGAATGTCTCTGGAAACTTGGTGGAACATATCCATCGAAATCTCCCTTATTCCTCTCCAATAATAAAATATTATTATGCGAATCAACGATAACTACTAAATTCCAAAAATGATAATTGATATTCATCTTCATTGCACCGTCCTTTTATCGTCTAATCTTAGTAAAAAGGATTATAATTGAACCGAATACACGCATACTTGCTTATCTTTTAGGATAATTTCTTTTTCTACATTCATCATTAGTTTCTTTGCGACTTTTCGAGATGCAATATTCTCACGTTGTATTAATGAAATGACACGATCAGCTTCTATGTTTTGCCGTGCAAATGCGAACAATGCTTGTGCTGCTTCCGTAGCATATCCTTTTCCCCAATGCTTTTTAGCAATCCAATATCCTATCTCGACCTCACTCTTCCCCTCTACAGTTTGTGGAACGAGCCCCGCATGTCCAATCCGTTCATTTTGTTTGTTTATAAGAACTTGTAGGCCAAAACCATTCCCTTTTTTATATGTATCATAGATCCGTTGGAGAAAAGCGTTAGAAGCTTTATCGTCTTTTACGCCGCCGTCTCCAATAAAACGAACTACTACTGGATCCTGTAATAAAGATTGCAGAAAAGGAAAATCTTCGTCTCGATAAAGGCGAAACGTTAATCGATCTGTATGTAGCATATATTCACATCCAAAACAGATTTATTGTCTTTCATATTATCATGTACACTTCTTTATGGATATAAGATTTCAAAAAATTCTACATAATATCTTTAAATTTCACTAAATTATACAATTAATTAATTTGAATTCTAGTTATAAATATCATGAATTTATTAATATCGGAATGATTTTAAGGGGAAATTTGGTTTAAAGTACAGATCTAATATTCAATTATTCAAGGGGAGTAATTATAATTTAAAAAGCCAGACCAAATCCAATTCAGTTAGAATCCGATCATAGTCTGGAATTTTTTTCGAACATGATATTGTAATAGCTTTTTATGCAGCAGTTTGGGTCACGTTACTTTTTGACTTAACAAATGTAAGAATTCCATCGATTAGTAGACAAATAAATGCAGCCCAGTGTAGCATCATTCCAAGTCCTGGAATAAACCCAACAGTGCTGGCAATTATCCCAACGACAGGTCCCCAAATCGGTTTATTAGCATTCTTTGAAAAAATTAATGTAATAATATGATAAACTAACATAAATAATAGCGGTGTCCAATAAAAAGCTAATATTATAGATCCCCCTAAAGCAGGAATCCCTAAAATAAATTCAAAACCAGAACCAACGATTTTTAACACTCCTGATAATACCATTTTCTCACCCCACATCCATTTATTTCAAATTAATAAGTATATATTACCATAATAATATTCTATTTCAATATAAAATAAGAATTTTTTACCATGTTTCTTTTTAAATCAACCAGTTTTTCGTTTCTTATTATGCCATTGTTCTCTAGTTATCATTATAAATGTACTAGAGCAGACTAAAAGAAGAAGACCTGTTACCTTAAAAACTATTTGTATATTCCAAACTTCAATTAGAATTCCTCCTAAAATTGGTGCAATAAGTATAATTGCGTTCGTTAATGAATTATATATACCGGATACTCGACTAATATTGGCTCTCGTCGTTTCCTTTTGCAGAATATAGTTAATTCCAATAGAATAGAATCCTACTCCAAGTCCTATAATGAATCCTAATAATATTGGTACAAAAGAAGATATTCCAACTGATAAATAACCCATTCCTCCATAGCCAATACCTATACATAGGTAACTTCCTCCAAGTAAAAATCTATAATCAATTCTTTTCAAAGTATAGTTAACAAGCATCATGGAAACTAACGCACCGAATCCAGAAGAAGCCATTACCCAGCCAAGTAATTCTGGTTTTCCGATAGAGAATTCTCGTAATAGAACAGTTAATTGTACATCCGTCATTTGGATCGCTAAATATCCTATTATCGAATAAGAAATACTTATTAATAAAACTCTACTTAAAAATACATATTTCCACCCTTCTTTAAGATTTAACCATAGTCCTTGCCGTTTCTCTTGATTAGCAGATTCCGTTTTTTCTTGTCCTACCTTTTCTCGCAGCTTCCAAACTATAATTGCTGAAATAAAATAAGCTATTGCATTTATTAAAATACATATTTTAGGAGAGAAAAATGATGCTAGTGCACCTCCTAGAATTGGCCCAATTAATTTAGTAACCTCATTTATCATTCCATTTAATGTTATTGCTTTTACAATATACTTTTCTTCAACGATCTCTTTGACAAGCGATTGTTGAGATGGAAAATGAACAATCGTAAAAGTTGAACGTAAAAACAACAAAATTAACCCAAAAGTTGGAGAAGATACAAATAATAAAATAACAGATAGTATACTTACGCTTACATCAGAAAAAATCATCAGCTTTACTTTATTGAAGCGATCCGCTAATACACCTGCAAATTGACTAAAAAGTGCATGTGGTAACGCATAAGCTATTGGTATAAAGGCAATTACAAGTGGACTGGAGTTCCATATATACCCAAACAGTATCATCACTGCCACCATATCCAACCATCGACCGAACATGGATACCGAGTATGATGTAAATAATCTTAAGAACGCTTTGTTATGAATTAATAAATAAAATTTTTGCTGTCCCATTTTCTCCCCCTTATAGTAAGTCAGTACCTATTATAGAGGGGAAATATCAGAGGAGTATCAGAGCTCTTCCTTAAACTGTTTTTCCAATTCTTTTCTTATTGTATCTAGTTTAAATTGCTTTCTTAAATTCTCCCAATCACTTAATAACTGCGAAGTAACGGAGAGTTCTTGTTTGTCTTTTAAAAGAATAGTGCAATGTAAAACACAAGTAAGTAATGTTGAAGGAATCCGGCATATTTTGCTGTTTTCACACCTTCATATATACGTTCTCTTCCTTTTAATGTGTTGTCATTATTGATATGTATAACTCCTTGCAAAACCTGAAAAAGAGAAATCTCCCGTTGAAATGGAAACTTCAAAAAAAATATATCTAGTTGGTTCATTAATTTTTGAATACCTTGATTGTCAGCACTTATTATTAAAAGAATAAGTTTATAAAGCTGTAAAAAAGGATAAAAACCATGCTTTGAAGATATATTGAGACTCATTGCTTTATTCATTGCCTTTTTATTTTGTCCATCAAGTATGTAAAGTAATATAGGGGTTAGATAATATAGTTCATCTTTATTTATTCTTGAAAAAAGTCCTTTTTGTTTTATCCGATAAAAATAACTTAGCGTCTTTTTTACATTTTCACACGATAGAAGATATATATGTAAATATAGTAAGCTTTTCTCTTTAAAAGGAATGGTCTTATCTTTAGTAATTATAAGTAAGTCTCGACTTGTTAACCACGAAAGCTGTTGAAATTCCTTTGACTCTTCTATACCTAAATCCTTATTATTATGTTGTAATATTTTTAAAGCTGGACCATTTCCATACAATTGATATGTTTTCATGAGTTGTAAAGATAGTTCATTAAACTCTTTATTGTTTAATAAAGCTTGTGCATTACTCTGTTCTTCTACATTTAATGCATATCCATATCCTCTAACCGTTTTTATCGTTACTAGATCTTTGAGAGGCGTTAATTTCTTTCTTAACCGAAAGATATGATCATCGACTGTTCGATCGACAGGATATTCATTTTCCCAGACATTATTAAGAATTTCTACACGAGTAAAAGCTCTATTCATTCTATGATATAAAAAGAATAACAGCTCATACTCTTTCCTAAGTAATTGGATATGTATATCTTGATAATGAATAGAATAGTTCTCTTGATTGAAGATTAGTCCCATCATTAACACCCCAAACTTCAAGTTCGTTACAATTATTATATTCTAGTTGGCTTGTTATTTCAGTACCTTATACAAAAGAAAAATGAACACATCGTTTAACAAAATGCTCATTTTTCAGTATTACTATCAACGAATTTCTACCCGTTTCTTTTGTTTATGCGATAAGGCAGCAGCCTGGTTGATTACGGTTAATTGTAAAAAATCCTCCTTAGTAATGGTTGGCGTACTATTGGTTTGGATAGCATCAACCCACTGTTTCATTGGCGATGCTACTTGTTTTGGTGCTTCTAGTTCCAACCATCCATCGTCCTGGTGTTGCTTACGTTTGATTTTTACTTTTCCTTCTTCTGCTAAGAATGTTCCTTCTGTACCATATAATTCTAACTGAAATGGACTGCCATGAGATAAAAAACTAGTCTCGATTATTCCGATCGCTCCTGACTCGTATTCTACAGTCACAACTGCAGAATCATCCACTTCATATTGATCACTTAGGGATTGCAAATGGGCATATACTGATGTAGGATTTCCCATAAGACGGTTGGTGAGATAGATAGGGTGCGCACCTAAATCTACTAATGCACCGCCACCAGCTAGTTGTTTATCATAAAACCGATCAGGCAACCACCCTATTTTTTCTCCTCCTCGGGTTACTGCACCATCATGCGCTAATCGGCACCGAATCATCGTTATTTTTCCAAGCAATCCTTTTTCTACTACGTCTTCCGCACATAAAAACTCTTTTTCTGTTAGTCGAGGTAACGAAACCATCAACTGAACATTGGATTCCAATTTTGCCTTCCATATTTCTTCACTTTCTTCTACAGTTAACGCAAGCACTTTCTCTGTATATATATGCTTCTTATACTGACATGCTTTCCGTATAATTTCTGGGTGCAAGTTGGTAGAGGTAGTAACAATAATCGCATCAATATCATCGTCTTTCATTACATTATCGATATTTTCTTCAAACGAGACACCTAACTCATTTGCCCATTGTTTACCACGTTCTATACTATCATCCCATACCTTTTTAATTTGCATGTCAGTGTTTTCCATAGCTTCTTTTGCATAGTCATCCGCATGTACATGCCATCGACTTAATAACGCCACTCGTATAATAATCCTTCAACTCCTCTAATTAAAATATACTGCTTTTCCTGTTTTCGCAGATTGATAGATTGCTTCTAGAATCTGGGTCACTACTAGTGCCTCTTTCGGCTGCACTGTGACCTCTTTTTCATTGATAATCGATTCAATCCACCGTCTTGCTTCTAGTTCTGCGTCGCTTTCCGTATCCCCATCATAAAAAGCTACGCCACCTGGTCCAAGGTTTACGTTTTTCGTGTATAATTCACCTAAATCCTCCCCGTGGAGACGTAAACCATCTTTCATATCCGCTCCACCTTCTGTACCGCTTAACGAACACTTTGCCTCATCGACATCTAACGAATTCAGTGCCCAGCTTGATTCTAAGATAATCGTCGCACCATTTTTCATTGTAATAAAGCCAAATGCTGCATCTTCTACTGTAAATTCATTTGGATTCCATGGCCCCCAAGGATTAGCAGCATCTTTTTTCTTTCCCAATTGGTGATGTGTTGCTCCCATAACTGACTTTGGTTCATAATTATCCATCATCCAAAGCGTAAGATCGAGTGCATGTGTGCCAATATCAATTAATGGTCCACCGCCTTGCTTTTCTTCATCTAAAAACACACCCCATGTTGGTACAGCGCGCCTACGAATGGCATGTGCTTTTGCAAAGTAAATGTGACCAAGATCCCCACGCTGGCAAACTTTTTTCAAATATTGACTATCCGGACGAAAACGATTGTTGTAACCTATCGTTAGCTTCTTATTATATTTTTTTGCAGCTTCTACCATTGCCTGTGCTTCTTCTGCTGTTTTTGCCATCGGTTTCTCACACATCACATGCTTGCCACCACGTAGAGCAGCGATGCTAATCACAGCATGTGAGTTATTCGGCGTACACACGTGAACTACCTCTACAGAGGATTGCTCAATTAACTGAACGTAGTCTTCATAAATTACAGCATCTTCCGTTCCATATTCTTTTGCTGCACGCTCTGCTTTTTCCCGATCAATATCACAAAAAGCTACAATCTGTACATGATCTAACTTTGATAAGCTCGGTAAATGCTTGCCAAAAGCTATTCCACCACAACCAATAATCCCTACTTGAATGGTTCTTGTCATGTTACATTCCTCTCCTTCTGTTTTTATTCTTTTACAGACCCTGACGTTAATCCCGATACAATTCGACGCTGGAAGATTAATACAAGTACTACTATAGGAATCGTTACAATCACCGTCGCAGCAGAAATATCTCCCCATGGAATCGAGAATTCACTTTGGTACATGGAAATTCCGACCGGTACTGTTCGCCACTGGTCATCACTATTAATCGTTAAGGCAAATAGATATTCATTCCACGCAGCAATAAATACGAGAATTCCCGTCGTAAATATACCAGGTGTTGCAAGGGGCAAAATTATTTTTCGAAAGGTTTGAAACGGACTAGCCCCGTCTAACTTCGCGGATTCCTCCAATTCATAGGGGATCTTCTTAAAGAAAGTAGAAAGAATCCAAATTGCCAATGGCAAACTGATCGTGATATATGGAATAATTAACCCTAGATAACTATTTCTCAAACCGAGATTTGTCACCAGATTAAACATCGGTGATATAATCGCAATCTGTGGAAACATCGATGCTGCTAAAACAAGGCCTAGAATTAATCCTTTCCCCTTGATTGGGAGTCTTGTAACGGCATATGCCGTAAATGCTGCGAAGGTTAGCGATAATACCGTCGTTAACAAGGAGACCACAAAACTATTTAACATGTACCTTAGTAGGGGTCGATTCGTTAATGCAGCTTCATAGGATGATAATGTTGGATTACTCGTAAACCATTTAAATGAAGAAAAAATTTCATTAACTGGTTTTATCGAAGTTAAAAAGACCCAAATAAATGGAAACATCACTAAAAATACGAAAAATACTAAGAAAATGTAAAAACCGACTGTGCCTCTTTTTTTCATGCTACTCTCCTCCTCACTTCGTTCTACCTGCAAACAAGTCGGATCCAATTAATTTGACGTAAATAAAACTAATAATCCCTACACATAGGAAAACGATGACAGATAAGACAGATCCTTCTCCGAAATTTTGCTGTGCGAACAAGGTTTTATACGCATACACCGATATAGATTCGGTAGCATTTGCCGGTCCACCGCCAGTTAATACATAAATTAAATCAAACACTCGAAAAGCATCTAACGTTCTAAATAACAAAGCTACAAGAATAGAAGATTTTAATAATGGTAATGTAATCTTCCAAAACTGTTGAAATTTATTTGCACCATCTACATCCGATGCTTCGTACAACGACTCTGGTATCGTCTGTAGTCCCGCTAAGATAAGCAAAGCCATATACGGCGTTGTTTTCCATACATCTGCGAGAATAATCGAGAACATACCACCATCTGATGTGGACAATAGCCATGATGCATCCGGAATGATATGTAGTGCTTCTAAATAATGGGCCACAATTCCAGATTGGCCGTCAAAAAGGAAGCCCCACATCATTGCTGCTACTGCTGTTGGAATTGCCCATGGAATCAATACGGAAGCTCGTATAATACCTCGTCCTTTAAATGCCCGATTAATTAGTAAAGCAATACAGACACCAATCACTAGCTCTAACGCTACTGTAATTATGGTAAAGAACGTTGTATTCCATAAAGCTCCCCACATTCTGCCATCCTGGAGATACTTCCCATAATTTTTAAATCCAATAAAGTTGGACTGTAAAATTGTTTCGCCAGTGGCTCCTGTTAAATCTGCAGTTTGTTCTATACTTTGACTTAAGGTTTCATCTGCTGTTGTTTCTGCGATTTCCATCAATGATGCTTGGTAATCTAACAATTCTTCTCGATAACGATCTGCAAAATCATTTTCAATCTTCTGATATTTTAATTCTGAGTCCGTCACAGGCTGATAACTCATCAATAATTCATCGACTTTTTCTACTTTTTGTTTGGTTTCTTCATCTGCTAATAGTTGCTCATGTTGATAGCTAATCCTTTCTTTCATTTCCTCAATCTTAGCTACTGCATCACTATCTACCTTCGTTGCCAAATCATCTAATTGATTATCTAAGTAATAATGGTTATCTACATATCTTTCTAAGTCTATATTGGCACTAAGCATTAATTCGGAACGATTGGGATCATTTAATCGATAATCAAACAAACTATTCCAAAATGATTGCGCAACTGGCCAAAGAACAACAATACATACGAGAATCAATGATGGCAATACCATTGCGTATCCTAATTGTTTCTCACTTAAGTGGAAGCCACGTTTATTTTTCTTCATATTTTACCTCCTTTACTTACTATCTAGAAAGGCAAGATGAGAGAATCCCCATCTTGCCTTATTAACTTTCGTTTTATTCATTCATTGCAGCTTCCATTTTGGTTTGCATATTCGTTGCAGCATCTTGTGCTGATTGATCTCCTGTTAACACTTTTGAAATTTCAATTTGCATAATATCAGAAATTTCCGGATAGATTGGAGACACTGGACGCGGAACAGCAGTCTGTAATACTTCTCTAAACTCAGGATTAGCAAATAAGGAACTTACTGCTTGCACCTCTTCATCATCATAAAGTGATTCAATCGTTGGTGCACGACCGCCTTCTACTGCAGATATCTTTTGTCCTTCAGGTCCAGAAATAAATTTAACAAACTCCCATGCTTCTTCTGGATGCTCAGAGTATCGGTTAATCATCGTCATCCAGCCTCCAAGTGCAGAAGCACTACCTGCATCTCCTGCTGGCATAGTTGTCATTTCTACATTACCTACAATAGATGAACGTTCTTCATCATTGGAAGATGACATCAAATATGGCCAGTTTCGAGCAAACACAGACTTTCCTTCAATCCATGCATTTTCTGTTTCAATTTCCATAAAATTAAGTATATTAGACGGTACAAAATCAGAGCCAACAACCTCTTTCATTTTTTCTAAAGCCTTCACTGTCTCTGGGCTGTCAACGACTACTTCATTATTCTCATTAACCACTTCTCCACCATATGAAGCGATAAATTCTATTGCATTTGTAATTAGTCCTTCATATTGGGCAGATTGCATTAAGTATCCAAATTCAGTACCTTCTTCCCCTTTCAGTTCCTCTGCTTGAGCAATTAAGTCATCCCATGTTTCTGGGGGAGTATCTACAATGTCTGTACGGTAGTAAAGCACCCCAGCATCTGTATACTGTGGCATTGCCCATTGCTTTCCATCAAATTTCCCTGCCTGTACCGTTCCTGGAAAATATTCTTCCAAGTTAATTCCATCTTTTTCAATAAAGCGATCTAACTCTAACGCATAATTTGCTTGTGCAAATTCCGCTGGCCAGATAACATCGGCATTAAATACATCTATTTCCGTACTTTGCGAACTGAATGCGGTTACATATTGATCGTGGGATTGACCTGTATCGGATGGCATCTCACGTTGTTCTACTTTTATATTCGGGAATTTCTCTTCAAATGCTTTGATAACAGCGTCACTAGCAGGAGTTGTATCGACACCTCTTGCATAAACAATCGTTACTTGCTCTTCTTCACCATTTGCTTCTTCGCTGTTATTTGAATCGTTTTCACCTGTTGGTTCATCTGAGGATGAATTATTGCATGCGACTAAAACTAACGTCAAACCAAGTAATAACAAGATTCCAAGCATACGTTTCGTTGATTTCAACTTAAATCCCCCTTTGTTTTGTCGATTTCATCACACAAAAAAGTCTGCGAAAATGAAATCGTTTACATTTGAGTTTATTATAACTCTTCATAAATCGTTGTCAATATGTTTTTAAAATTTTTAGATTATTCTCTCAAGAAACCACCTTCTGAGTTAATCACTTGACCCGTGATCCATGCAGCTTCTTCACTAGCTAGAAATGCGATTAACTTCGCTGCATCCATCGGTTGACCAATCCTTCCAGAAAGAAATTTTGATTCCAGTTTCTTTTTTAATTTTTCATTCATCCAACCTGTATCCGTTGGACCTGGATTTACTGCATTAACCGTAATTCCAATTGGAGCTACTTCTGCAGATAAGGTTAGGGTAAATGCAGATATTGCGCCTTTTGTTGCTCCATAAGCAAGTTCTTCTATCATCGGACCTTGTGCCTGACCAGAGGTTAAATGAATAATCCTACCATCTTTTTTCTCCGCTTCTTCCAATTGACGTGCAAACTCTACACTTAACATCATCGTTTGGCGCATATTTACTTGATAATGTTTGTCAATAATCTCTGGTGTAAGTTTTCTATAGCCATCTCGAGTAGAATGGGCCGCATTGTTGACTAGAATCGACGGAATTCCAATACTACTGGTTACTGTGTTTAATATATTCTTATAAGCATATACTTCAGACAGGTCAACCTCCATCGATTCACACGACACACCTTTATTTCTAATTTCTTCTTGAAACGCATGAGCCCAATCCTCTTCAGATTGATAATGAGTAAAAAAGATGGAACAACCTTGTTCCGCCAACTTTTTACATGTTGCTGCCCCAATACCATTTTCATGACTTACCCCTGTAACAGCTGCTATTTGTTTAGTAATCGTTATCTCCTCCTTATGTAGATTCTCGAATAATTAATTCATGCTCTAATAAATGACTTTCTACTTTCTCTCCTTTTATTTTTGCAATTATCATTTCTGCAGATATACTTCCCATTCGGTACATCGGTTGTGCTACTGTCGTTAATGCGGGATATGTCATGTTGGAAAAACTAATCTTATCAAAACCAATAATAGCAATTTCATCTGGTACAGAGAGACCCGCCTCATGAATCTCCTTCAATGCCCCTATCGCAAAAACATCGGATACTGCAAAAACAGCATCTGGCTTTTCTTTTTGTTCCAAAAGCATTCGCATCGCCTGTTGTCCATTTTCAAAGCTTAATCCTTTTATATTGTACATATAACAAGGATTAACAGAGCGATTATATTCCCTAAAAGCCCTTTCATATCCAGCCCGTCTTTCTCTAGCATATAAAAACTTTTCTTCTGAATTAATGAGGGCAATTCGTTGTCTACCAATCTTTATTAAATGCTTGACTGCCTGATAAGCAGCTAATTCATTGTTAATAGACACGTAGGAAATTAACCCGTCCTTATCAAACTCACTACACTGTACAATCGGATGTTGATCTGCTAACTGCAGAACATTATCTCGATTAATCGTAGGATCCATTAAAATAATTCCATCTGCCATTCGGTTTCGAACAAGATTAAAATAAATTGCTTCTCGTTGCGGATTAGAATCAGTTTCACATAGCATAATATTATATCCTTCTTTAATCGCTGTATCTTCAATTCCATTAATAATTTCGGTATAAAATGGGTTGGAGATGCTAGGAATAAGAACTAATAATAAGCGACTTTCTGAATTTCGTAAATTTCTACCTAAAACACTTGGTTCATAATTCAACGCTATAATTGCTTGCTCAACTTTAGATCGTGTCACTTCTCTTACTTTATGACGATTATTAAGCACACGAGAAACCGTCGCTACAGAAACACCAGCTTTTTTTGCTACTTCTAGAATCGTTGCCAAAGAATCCCCCCTTATAATGTAATCGATTACAAAAATTTTACTTTTTTCACAAATTTTTGTCAATTATATTTTAAAACGAGTTACAAATGGTTCTTGTAACTATAAATAGATTAATTTTAAAAAGCTGACTTAAATTTAATGCTCAAGTCAGCCTTAATTAATTATTAGCCTGAACAGCTATCAAGTATATTTACTCTGTCTTAACTAACTATTCCTGCATCTTCCCGTTTTGGAAAATGTCAAAGTGATCCCATATATCTTCTAATACATCAAGGTGAGAATGTATATCCGCTTCTTTTTCTTTACCTACAAACATAACAAGAGCATTAATTAAGCTTAATGGTGCGACGAAGGAATCAATCAGAGAAGGCATTTGGCTGGAAGCCGTCAGCGGAATATCAGCATACGGAACTAATGGTGAAAGCAAATTATCTGTAATAGCTATGGTAGTAGCATGTTTTTCTTTTGCAAAGGAGAACATTTGAACCGTGCTCTTCGTATACCGAGAGAAACTAATCCCAATAACGACATCCTGTTTATTTAACTGATGTAGCTTATCAGATGATATCTCTAATGATTGTAGTAACTCTACATGTTCTAATATCATTTCAAGATAATACTGCAAAAACACACCAAGAGCTGTAGCACTGCGATTTGCGACAATGTATATTCTCCTTGCGCTATTTAAGTTTTCTACCGCTTTATGAAAAGCTTGTTCGTCCAAAGTCTCCATCGTTGTATGTATGTTTGCAATGTCATCTTGGAAGACTTCGTATACGCCCAATGGTTCTTGGTTATATACTTCTTGCGAGATTTTAAGTCTTTCCGATGTTGTAAGTTGTTCTTTTACTGAGTTCTGCAATAACTTATGCATCTCCGGATACCCTGAATAACCAAGCCAAGTCGCAAACCGAACAACCGTCGCATCACTTACCCCGGCTTTTTTAGCCAGCTTACCAACAGTTAGAAAGGGTACAGTAGTTTGATTTTCTAGTATATAGGTAGCTATTTTTACTTGGGATTTACTCATTTCATCTATTTTTCCTGCAATTCGTTGATACACATTCATAAGCATACTCCTTTTTCTTTGTTTTTATTTTTTATTTTAACGTAATAAAAGCCCCGAACAAAATATCATTTGATCTGGGGCTCCTGGCTATTTATCTGTCTATTTGTTTAATACTCGCTGAATAGCTTCTTCATGTGCTTTCACTGTACGTTCAATATCTTCCTCCGTATGCACAATAGACATGGAATAACGATTTAATGGTTTCGTATAAACTCCTAAATTCAATAACTCATAATCAATTTCTTTTCTTAACTTCATATTAGCCTTTTCTAAATCACGATAATTTTTTATTGGACCTTCTGCTAAAACAATATTAAAAATACTACCTTCACCAATTGTCTGCATGATTATACCATGCTTCTTATACACTTTTTCAAGCTGTTCTCGTAAAGCATAGGTCATCGCAAACAATTCGTCCATGGTTCCTTCTTTTTCCAATTCGTTTATCGTCGCTAATCCAGCCGCTAATATCGTTGGATGACCATTATACGTTCCACTATGATAAAGAGGCTCTTGCTTATTCGAATTGTCTAAACCGGCTGTCAATATGTCACGGCCGTCTTTAGCTGAAGTAATCATCATAATCTCTTTTTTACCACCAATAGCTCCAATAGGAAATCCTCCACCAAGAACTTTACCGAGCGCTGTAATATCAGGAGTAATCCCATAAATTTGTTGGGCTCCTCCAGTTGATAATCGAAATCCAGTTTTCACTTCATCAAAAATAAGTAATATACCAAGTTCTGCTGTTATTTTACGGAGTCCGTTCATAAATTCCTGTTCAGCAGGAATAAATCCACTTTGGATCGGCTCTAGAATAATACTTGCTAATTCGTCTGCATGTGCTCGTAAAATCTTCTCCGTAGATTCTAAATCATTAAACGGTAAAACGATCGTGTTTTCTAAATAGTAATCTGGTAATCCTCTTGATTCGCCTATTGCTTTTGGTTCAGTTTGATCGCCGGCTACTTCCATATCAGGATTTACACTTACTAATACTTGATCATACCCGCCATGATAATGCCCTTCAAACTTAGCAATTTTTTGTTTTCCTGTATATGCAACTGCTGTACGAATTGCAAGTAAGGTTGCTTCCAACCCGGAATTTGTATAACGCACCATTTCGATACTCGGATACAATTCTATTAATTTCTCCGCCATCGTGGTTTCCATTTTATGAGGTGTACCAAAAATAGTAGTACCAGATTCTAGCATTTGTGCTGTCACAGCATCAAAGACCTGCTTGTGACCATGCCCTAAAATGAGGGCGCCATAACACAATAAATAATCAATATATTCATTACCATCTACATCATATAATTTACTGCCTTTTCCCTTTTCCATTATAAGTGGATGTGGATCAAAATATTTAATATTGGCAGTAACCCCTCCTGGAATTACTTCTGAAGCTTTTGAAAATAGTTCAGCTGATTTTCTCGTTGATTCGGACAATGGTGATGTCATCACAGATGTCTCCCTTTTTAGAAATTTAAATTTCATTATAATACATAATATGAAATATTAATTTCAAAGTCAACTATTTTTTGCAATAAAGAGGAACTTCATTAAGCGGGTTTTCGTTCCAGCCATGGAATGTTAGTACCACAAAGGCATGACCTAAAGTCCATTGAACGGAATCAAACATTACGGGCAGTTTTATCCTCTTCTTATCCTCTAAGCCATTAGTTATCTTCTCAAAAGGCCAAGTATTACTGTCCGTTACATGGGATAAAAGTTGACCAAATTACCTATTAGACATATCTATTTCATAACAAAAAAACAGCACTACAAGGTAAATACCTAAATAGTGCTGTCCTTTATAGAATCACTCTGCAACGTACGGCAATAAAGCCATTGTACGAGCACGTTTGATTGCGATTGTTAATTTACGTTGATATTTTGCAGAAGTTCCAGTCACACGACGAGGAAGAATTTTTCCACGCTCAGAGATGAAACGTCTTAATAGATCAACATCTTTGTAATCGATGTGCGTAATTCCGTTCGCTGTGAAGTAACACACCTTACGACGTTTTGCACGTCCGCGACGAGCTGCCATATTAATACACTCCTTCACTTAAAGATTTAATTTCAAAAAGTTTATCCGTTATGAACAAACATTATATTAAAACGGTAAATCATCATCAGAGATATCAATTGGTTCTCCATTATTTTTAAATGGATCCTCTTGATCTTGGTTCTGATTAGATGCATATTGGTTTTGATTTTGATATTGGTTCTGATTTCTGTTTTGCTGGTAACCTCCAGATGAATCCTGTCCACCTTGAGAACCCTTTGTTTCTAGGAATTGAACACTATCTGCTACTACTTCAGTAACGTAGACGGTTTTTCCATCTTGGCCATCAAAATTTCGCGTTTGAATACGGCCGTCGACACCAACCATACTACCTTTTTTCATATAATTGGCTAGGTTTTCAGCTGGACGTCGCCAAATCACACAATTAATAAAGTCTGCTTCGCGATTTCCTTGCTGATTCGAGAAAGGTCTGTTTACAGCAATGTTGAAATTGGCAACTGCAACCCCATTTGGTGTATAGCGTAAATCAGGATCCCTCGTTAACCTGCCTACCAGTACGACACGATTTAACATCAGAACCACTCCTTATTATTGTTCATCTTTAATTGCCATATGACGGATAATGTCTTCGTTGAACTTCGCAAGGCGGTCAAATTCATTAATTGCTTCTTCACCACTTCTGAAGTTAAGAATTACATAGTATCCATCACGGTAATCGTTGATTTCGTATGCAAGACGACGCTTGCCTTTTTCGTCAACTTTATCAATTTCCGCGCCATTATCAGTTAGAATTGTGTTGAAACGCTCGATTAAAGCAGTTTGCGCTTCCTCTTCTATGTCTGGGCGGATGATATACATGATTTCGTATTTTCTCATCCGTTACACCTCCTTTTGGTCTTAGCGGCCCTTATTATTGGAAGTACGATTACTATCCTCATAAGAGCAAGGAATAATCAAATTCTAATTACTCACAATGTAGTATTATATCAAATATTTTATTCCTTGACAAGTGCTCGGAAAACTAATCCACGCTATATAAAATGGGAATTTCTAGTTACTCATAGTATTACACATTGAATCGGAAATGAATAACATCTCCATCTTGTACGATGTATTCTTTTCCTTCTAGTCTTACTTTTCCTCGTTCCCGTGCTGTTGCCATATTTTCTGCATCAACAAGATCTGTATAGGAGACGGTTTCTGCACGAATAAATCCTCTTTCAAAGTCCGTATGAATAATTCCTGCTGCTTGTGGTGCCTTAATACCTTTACGGAATGTCCAAGCACGCACTTCTTGTTCTCCAGCAGTAAAATACGTAGCTAGTCCAAGTAAGTTATACGATGCTTTGATAAGCTGATCTAGGCCAGATTCATTGATTCCTAAATCCTCTAAGAACTCTTCTTTTTCCTCAGGCTCTAATTCCGAGATTTCTTCTTCGATACGAGCACAAACAATAATCACTTCTGCATTTTCATCTGCAGCATGCGCTTTTACTTTTTGTACATATTCATTTGCATCAGGATCTGCGACTTCATCCTCACTCACATTTGCAACATATAATGTTGGTTTACTTGTAAGTAGGTGCAAGCCTTTCACAATTTTCCATTGCTCCTCTGAAAACTCTAATGCACGAACAGGCTTATCATTTTCTAAGCCTTCTTTCACGATAGCTAATACTGCTTGTTCTGCTACAGCATCTTTATCTTTTTGTCGAGCTAGCTTCTCTACACGCTGATATCGCTTATTAACGGTCTCTAAATCGGCTAGAATTAACTCTAAATTAATAATTTCAATATCATCAATCGGATCGACCTTACCAGAAACATGCGTAATATTCTCATCTTCAAAGCAACGGACAACCTGACAGATTGCATCTACTTGACGAATATGAGATAAGAACTGGTTTCCAAGCCCTTCTCCTTTACTAGCGCCTTTAACAATTCCTGCAATATCTGTAAATTCAAATGCAGTAGGTACTGTTTTCTTTGGATTTACAAGTTCGGTTAATTTATTTAATCGTTCGTCAGGTACTTCCACGATTCCTACATTTGGATCAATCGTTGCAAATGGATAATTTGCAGCTTCTGCTCCTGCTTGTGTAATCGCATTAAAAAGTGTTGATTTCCCAACGTTCGGAAGACCTACGATTCCTGCTGTTAATGCCATATTTCTTTTTCCACTCCTTAAGGATTCCATTCATATGAAGGCTTTCATTAATCCAATTATAGATATTAGACATAAAAAAAACAAGCAAGTAAAAAACAAAAACAGGCATGAATCCATGCCCGTTTTTGCTTTACCCTCATACAATTTTAAAAAACATTTCTCTATATACACCTATTATACTATTTATCTACAGTTTTAGTCAATTTTATCTAATTATTTATTCCTGGTTATTTGCTTTTTCTAGTACTTTTTTCATTTTTTTAGTGAAATCTCTTCTTGGAATCATCACACTATGTTGGCATCCTAAACATTTAATTCGAATATCCATCCCCATTCGAATAATTTTCCAGCGATTTTCTCCACATGGATGTGCTTTTTTCATTTGAACAACATCATTTAGGCCGAATTCTTTCTCCATCATGCGTATCTCCTTTTTTCTTATCATTATAGCAATTCGTTACGCATTATTCATCATCATGTGCTCTAGATCGTTCTAATTCACTTCGTACTTCACCTTTAGATACTTCACGTCCTTGTACACCACGAATTTCATCTCGATCGATGGTCAAACGCTCTTTTTCTTCTTTTGAGTACATAATGATTCTAGATGCTGGTAACTCTATACCAGACTTAAATAATTTATCTTGTAGTTCTTTACGGATATTTCGTTCTGCTGCCCACTGGAATCCTGGAGATGTATCTGCAATAATACGAATAACATAATGCGAAACATCTAAACTTTGAACTCCAATAATTTGCGGAACTTCTAATAGAAATTCATATCTATTTGGTAGTTCTGCAGCAACTTCTTCAATTACTTTTTCTGCTTCATATACATCACTTTCATACGGTATATTTACATCAACAATAGCTAGTCCATTATGAATGGAATAATTGGTTACTTGAGTCACGTTCCCATTCGGAACTACATTTAATTCCCCAGTCCAGCTAAGAATTTTAGTCGTACGTAATCCAATTTCCTCTACAGTTCCTTCAATTCCTGATACCGCTACATAATCTCCGACAGAGAATTGGTCTTCAAAAATAATGAAGAATCCAGAGATGATATCTCGAACAAGGTTTTGTGCACCAAAACCAATAGCTAAACCGGCTACACCAGCACCAGCGAGTAATGGGCCGATTTCGAAGTTGAACACACCTAAAATCATCACAATTGCTAAGAAATAAACGACATAAGCAACGACGTTTTTAATTAGTTTTTTTAATGTATTTTCTCTTCGCTCCGTAATTCGAATAGGACCGGTTTGTCGTTGTACAAAGAATTTATCTACAAATTTCCTCGTAACTTTTACAATCAATAAAGCTAGTAAAATAATAACTACAATTTGTAATGCACCTTTAAAAATTTCCATCCATAAATCTGGATTACTTAAATAATTCCAAAGTCTTGTCAATTGTTGATTCAACAAATCCATTGTTACCTAACTCCTTTTCTCGTTGTCTATGTTCTTTTTTGTCTATTTACTATCCCCCACAATGGGTAAAGTAATAGTCTTGCAAGTACATAAAGGTTTAATATGGCATAAATAGGATATAAAACACTAATAAGGTTTGAAAATCCAAAAGTAGTAAGTGGTATCATAATAATTAATGTCACCAAAACAATCAAGTACATCGGCTTTTGGATATAGTACTGTACCCTTGTAGCTATTCCTAAAACACCGGATGCAGCTGTTGTAAATATTGCAAACCATAACAGAATAGACATAATGATTACCATACTTAATGGGTAATGTTTTAGAATGGCAAACAAAGGAATTTCATATAAAATAATCTCATCTGCAATTTGAATTAAGCTATTGTTATAGATATAAGATACCGTCCCTAAAGCAAGTCCACTTCCAATACAAGATATTATAATTTCTTTTTGACTCGTCACTTTATTACCTATAGCTCCTAATACAGCAATAAGCGGTAAAATATTTAAAGCTGTAAATGGAAATGCAGCCATCCAATTCCGTTGTTCCTCCCAATGGGAAAGTAAGTGAAGATCTTGATCAACTGTAAATTTTAATAATACTAATAGCAACCCTCCTATTAATATCGGTAAAATAAATTGATTGATCGTTAATAAGCCATTAATTCCTTTTCTAAATAACAGTACAAGGATGGTTACAATTAACACTATACCCCAACTATAATGTAAGTTAAACGCTTGACCTGTAGCACCGCTTCCAGCAATCATAATCATCGTAGTTGTAAATAAGTACAGCATAATTAATATATCGAATGTTTTTGTTAACTTCACTCCTACAATCTCTTTGAGTACCGGTAAATAGTTAGTTGATTGCAAGCGATAACTAATTTGCATAATTACCATACAACAAAATGAAAAGAGTATAGCAAACAGTAAAATAGCTAGTCCACTTTCATGGCCAAAAAACTGCCAAAGCTCTCTCCCTGATGCATAGCCTGCTCCTATTGTTGTTCCTAAAATGAGTGTCATCCACTTTAGGCAAGATCTCCACATATACTTTCCTCCAATTCATATTTACACGTATAGTTCGAACAAAAAAGCCGTATACTATACCAATATGATTTTGGAGGATAAGCTATGAATCTAAAACAACGATTTGGCCAAGAATCTTCATTATTACGATTACATTATAAAGAAAATAATTTACCTTCTTTGATGTGTCAACATATTATGAATTGGTTTCCCTATCAGCCTCGAGAGTATGTAGCCGTTTTTATTGGAACGGATCGTTCTACTGGAGATGCATTAGGTCCACTAGCTGGAATGTATTTTCAATCGTATAAACCAAGGCATATTCGAGTTTATGGTACGATTCATGAGCCAGTACATGCAGTAAATTTACAAGAATCGTTGGATCGAATTAATAAGCTTCACAACAACCCGTTTATTATCGCCATAGATGCCTGTCTGGGACGCAGTACATCGATTGGACATATTATCACTGAAAAGAAGTCATTGCAGCCAGGGACAGCCTTAAATAAGACATTACCAGCTGTTGGAGATATATGTATTACTGGAGTAGTTAATGTAAGTGGATTTATGGAACATTCTATTTTGCAAAATACAAGATTGTCTGTAGTGATGGATATGGCAAAGCAAGTATCTGCCATCTTAGAAGATATTGATGATCAGTTAACTTACGCACGCGTACCAACCGTAATACAAGCTCGAAAAGACAATACCAACCCAGAAATAATTTGATGTGTTTTTTATTGGTTTCATTTTGCATCGATAGTGGTCTTTTATTAAAAACAAATAGCTTGAGGAAATAATACTGAACAGAAGAACTAAGAAAGAATTATTTTGTAATCATCGCTATGGAAATATACTCTGCTTTCCTTGGGTTTGGGTGGCTGTGAGCCTATGGTTACTGGTCGCAATTCATGGACTCAGATAGGTTTCCTCCCAAGAAGTCTATGTATATTTCCTTATGAGATCCATCTTCTTTTTAAAATTACACTTTTGCTGACTCGACCTTTTCCTATATTAATTGCACGATACTATAAATAATAATAACTGTTCCGATAGAAGGTAATAGATTTCCAATTCTAATCTTCGTTATATTTAATAGATTTAATCCAATTGCTACGATTAACAATCCACCTACTGCTGTCAACTCAACAATTAGTCCATCCAGAAATACAGGTGATACCCAATTCTCAATTTGAGTTGCAAATAAAGCGATTAAACCTTGATATAGAACAACCGGAATAACCGATAAGATAACTCCAAAGCCTAGAGTAGTCGTTAGGACAAGGGATGTGAATCCATCAATAACACCTTTTGTTATCAATACTTCGTGATCCCCACGAATTCCACTATCTAATGCACCTATAATCGCCATCGCTCCAATACAGAATATTAAAGATGCAGTAACAAACCCTTGAGCAATGCTTGTTTCCTCACTCTTTGTCGATACTCTCTGCCCTACCCATTCACCAAGTTGATTCAAACGCTCTTCTAATCCAATTGCTTCACCTATTAATGCCCCCGTTAGCAAACTAAGCAATACGATGATAATTTGATCTGTTTCAAATGCCATCTGTAAACCTATAAGAAAAACGACCAGCCCTATTCCATTCATCACTGTTTCTTTATACTTTTCAGGGATTTTCGTGAAAAACAAGCCAAGTATACTCCCAATTACTATTAATATCCCATTTACTACTGTACCTAGTAAGACCATATGTACTTCTCCTATTAATCATTGATGTTTTTAATATTGTTTCACGTGAAACAATTTGTCTGATTTTGTAACGTAAGGCTTTTTAAAATACAATTGCTAAAATTGTTAAGTGAAATGAAAAATACATTCAACTTCAATGATAACGATTTTTGCTAACCCGGAATAAGGTTCTTAATTATTCCGAGTGGATACTCTCCTTAGATTGCTCCATAACATTACTCTGAATATTACTGCTTTATCATTGATGTTTTAATATTGTTTCACGTGAAACAAGTTCGCCCAAGTATTGTAAAATAAAATGAAATGAAAAATAACAAATCGATACATTATAAGTAATGTATCGAGGATAGAAAAATAGACGTTTCCTGTGGGAACAGTCCTTGCTGAAGATCGACTTGGATACGTCTACTTTCTTTTCCAAGTTAGCCAGAGGAAATGCCATGGAAAGCGCCTATTTTTTTAAGCTACCGTGTTACAGAAACTTTTATTTATCAAGATACTCTATAATACGATTTAAATCATCATCATTGTAGAATTCGATTTCTATTTTCCCTTTTCGTTTCCCTTTATGAATATGTACGGCAGTACCAAGTACATCTCTTAGTGCAGATTCACGTTCTTGAATGAAAATATCTTTTTTAGGTTTTTGTTTTGGTTTGGTTGGTTTTTCATTCATTTCGACGATTGCTTTTTCTACTTGACGTACATTCCACTTTTCTTTACGAATCCGTTGTACTAGTGGAAGTAAATATTCTTTCTTTTTTAATCCTAATAAAGCTCGTCCGTGTCCCATCGATAGTTCACCATTATTGATATAGGCAACTACCTGATCAGGTAAAGATAATAATCGAACCATGTTTGCTATATGAGAGCGACTTTTACCTAATCGTTTAGATAACTCATCTTGGGTTAACTTTAATTCTTCAATTAAATTAGCATATGCTTGTGCTTCTTCGATTGGAGTAAGATCTTCACGCTGTAAATTCTCTAACAGTGCAAATTCCATCATTTTTTCATCATCTAGCTGTTTAACGACCGCTGGTATCGTTTTTAACCCAGCTTCTTTTGCAGCTCGGAAACGTCTTTCGCCAACAACAATTTCATAACCTTTTATACTTTTTCGTACTGTAATTGGTTGAATAATTCCATACTCTTTTATAGAATTTTTTAATTCATCGATTGAATCCGTATGAAATGTTTTTCTTGGTTGATATGGATTTGGTCGACAGGATTGAATATCAATATCTTGTACTTCATCCCCGCTATGCTGTATTAATGCATCTAACCCTTTACCTAACCCTCTCGCCATTGGCCATCACTTCCTTCGCTAGATCAATATAAACCTCTGCTCCTCTGGATTTAGGATCATAAGAGATAATAGGTAATCCGTGACTCGGTGCTTCTCCTAAACGAACATTTCTAGGAATAATTGTTTGATAAACTTTATCCTGAAAATATTTCTTCACTTCTTCAATAACTTGAATTCCCAGGTTAGTACGAGCATCAAGCATCGTTAATAACACACCTTCAATCATTAATTGTTGATTTAGATGCTTTTGAACAAGTCTTATTGTATTTAATAACTGGCTTAAACCTTCTAGTGCATAATACTCACACTGAACAGGAATTATCACTGTATCCGAAGCAGTTAACGCATTAATCGTTAATAGACCTAACGAAGGAGGACAATCAATTATGATGAAATCATACTGATCCTTCACTGCTTCTAGAGCTGTTTTTAAGCGTATCTCCCTAGAGATTATTGGTACTAACTCTATTTCAGCCCCTGCAAGCTGAATTGTCGCAGGAATAATATCTAATTGCTCCATCTCTGAATGAACAATTACATCTTCCGCTGTAGCATCTTCCACGAGAATATTATAAATACATTGACTAACATCTGCTTTGTTTACACCGACCCCACTTGTAGCATTTCCTTGTGGGTCTGTATCAACTAGTAACACTCTATTTCCTAAAGATGCCAGACAAGCACTCAAATTCACGGATGAAGTTGTTTTCCCTACGCCACCTTTTTGATTTGCGATGGAAATTATTTTACCCATGTTGACACCTACCTAACTATATAAACTATATTACCACTAATTAAAGAACTGCGACTAATAAATCTACGAATTTAGTGAAATTGTAATATCAATAGCAAAGAAATACCCATCTTATTAATTTAGATGGGCTGCAAAGATGCTATAAAAATGATAAATTCTACTGATTCTTTTTTGGTATTTTTATAGTTATTTGATAATAATCATCTAACTCTTTTTCATCTGATTCTACTTCCACACCTGTATCAGATACCATATTAAGTGATTGACGAATCGTATTCATTGCGATTCGTATATCTTTATTTACACCTTTAAATTTTGGTTTTGGTTTTTTCTTTTCTTTTGGTTCATTCATTTGGGCAATTCGATCTTCCGTTTGTTTAACGTTTAACCCTTTTTCTAAAATTTCATGTAAAATAGCAAGTTGTTGCTCTTCTTTTTTTAATTTTATCAGCGCTCGGGCATGTCTTTCTGATATTGCTTTATCCAATAAGGCTGTTTGGACTTCTTCAGGAAGTTTTAATAACCTTAGTTTATTTGCAACCGTCGATTGATTCTTCCCAAGTCTCTGTGCAAGTGCTTCTTGTGTTAATGAATGCAATTCTAGTAATTTGGCATAAGCTACTGCCTCTTCAATTACAGTTAATTCTTCTCGTTGTAGATTCTCTATGAGTGCTACAGAAGCGGTTTCCGTATCTGTCATATCTCGAATAATCGCAGATACTTGCTCCCAACCTAGATGTTGAACTGCACGCCATCTTCTCTCCCCTGCAATTAATTCATACGAACCTTCTTCCTCTAACTTTCGAACAACAATAGGTTGAATCATTCCATGTGTATGAATGGTTTGTGCAAGTTCTTTAATTTTTTCTTCCTGAAAGATTGTACGTGGTTGATAACGATTGGGATGAATGTTATCTACATTTATTTGAATGACCTCGTCAGCAGTATATTCTACTTCATTTTCTACTTCATCCGTATCGATATTCTCCTTTTCACTTTTTCCAAATATACGATTAAAAGGATGCACCAATTCTTGACACCACCTTCAAAATTTAACAAACTATAAATCTTCAATTGATTATCTATGTAAAAATGTTTCACGTGAAACATTAATGAATTTTTTAGATTACAGTACGTTTTTCACTTATCTTAGCTAAACCTATTTTACCATATCTATCGATGAAAAAGTATATAATAGAATACAACAAATGATAAATAAAAATTAGTTTTTTGTCTTATTCTATTGGCTCTTTATTTGGTAGGCCAGCTTTTCGTGGATATTTTTTCGGTGTTTGACGTTTTTTTGAAATTATTATAATCGATCTTTCACTTTTTTCTATTGGTAAAGAGAACGTATGAACATCTTCTACTTCCCCACCCAATAATTCAATAGCAGGTTTTCCAACTTCTAATTCATCTTTTGCTTGCGCACCCTTCATGGCTATGAATACACCATTCTTTTTAACAAGTGGTAAACAAAGCTCACTTAGTACTGACATACGCGCAACCGCACGAGCTGTTACTATATCAAAGCTTTCACGAAACGTTTTATTTTTTCCGAAATTTTCAGCTCTATCATGATAAAATGCAACATTTGATAATTCTAATTGGGTTGCTAAGTGGTTTAGAAATGTAATTCTTTTTTTCAAGGAATCCACAATGGTTACTTTTAATTGAGGAAAGACGATTTTTAATGGAATACTAGGAAATCCCGCTCCTGCTCCAATATCACAAATAGAAGTTTCTTGGTTAAAATCATGATAAAACGCAGCCGTTATGCAATCATAAAAATGCTTAACATACACTTCTTCTTTATCTGTAATTGCAGTCAAATTTACTTTTTGATTCCACTCTACCAATTCCTGGAAATAAATGGAAAATTGTTCTGTTTGTTTTTCAGATAACTCAATTCCCTTTTCTTTTAATGCTTGTACAAATTGTTCTTGTTTCATGAGATCCTCCCTTAACACTACTTTTATAAGGAAAAAGCGACGCATACTTGTGACGCGCCGCTATATAATCATTAATCATTAATCATTCGCTACTTTTGCAATACTTCCTTGTTCAATATATACAAGTAATATGGAAATATCAGCAGGATTTACTCCAGATATACGTGATGCTTGCCCAACAGAGAGTGGACGTACTTTTTTCAGTTTTTCCACTGCTTCTGTAGCTATTCCATTAATTGCATCATAATCAATATGTTCAGGTATCTTCTTATCTTCCATTTTAAGCATTCGTTCTACTTGTTCTTTTGCTTTTTTAATATACCCTTCATATTTGATTTGAATAGCAACCTGTTCTTTCACTTCTTCTCGGAGTTCCACATTACTTTCGATCATTTGATCGACGATATCATACGATAGTTCTGGACGCTTCATTAAATCATACGCTTTTATGGCTTCTTTTAAGCGGGATGCTCCAGCATTTTCCATGATTTCTTGAATATCTTCCGTTGGCTTAATGATAATTTTGTTTAATCGTTTCTTTTCTGCTTCAATTTGCTGTTTTTTATCGGTAAATCGTTGATAACGTTCCTCGGTAATCAGTCCGTAATCATATCCGATTTCTGTTAGGCGCAAATCAGCATTATCATGTCGTAATAATAAACGATATTCTGCTCGAGAAGTTAGCAGACGATAAGGCTCATTGGTACCTTTTGTAACTAAATCATCAATCATAACACCGATATATGCCTGTGAACGATCCAAAATAATAGGTTCTTTATTTAATGACTTCGCTGCAGCGTTCATTCCTGCCATTAATCCTTGTCCCGCTGCTTCTTCATAACCTGAAGTACCATTGATCTGACCAGCTGTAAATAATCCTGGCAAACGTTTCGTTTCTAAGGTAGGCCATAGTTGAGTTGGCACAACTGCATCATACTCAATAGCATAACCAGCACGCATAATTTCTGCATTTTCCAAACCAGGAATGGATTTAATCATTTTATGCTGAATACTTTCTGGCAATGAAGTAGAAAGTCCTTGAACATACACTTCTTCGGTATCTCGTCCTTCTGGTTCTAAGAAGATTTGGTGACGTGGTTTATCATTAAAACGCACGATTTTATCTTCAATTGAAGGACAATAACGAGGGCCTGTTCCACGCTTCATTCCAGAGTACATCGAAGATAACCCTAAATTATCATTAATCACTTGGTGGGTAAATTCATTCGTATACGTTAACCAACAAGGGATTTGATCTGTTATTTGCTCTGTAGTCTCATAAGAAAATGATTTCGGATTGTCGTCTCCTGGCTGTATCTCTGTTTTTGAATAATCGATGGTATGACTATTAACTCTTGGTGGCGTACCAGTTTTAAAACGAGTTAAATCAAATCCATGCTTCTCGAGATCCTCAGACAATTTAATTGAAACGCGTTGGTTATTTGGGCCACTCTCATATTCGAGATCCCCCATTAATACTTTTCCTCGCATAAATGTACCAGTCGTTACAATAACAGAATCAGCATAATAGGCTGCATGTGTTTCTGTAATAACACCCTTACAAATTCCATCCTCAACAATTAATTCATTTACCATACCTTGACGTATTGTAAGGTTTTCCTCATTTTCCATTAAATGCTTCATTTCTTTCATATATATCGGCTTATCCGCTTGTGCACGCAATGCTTGCACTGCTGGACCTTTACCTGTATTCAACATACGCATCTGAATGTAACTTTTATCAATTACTTTCCCCATAATTCCACCAAGCGCATCAATTTCACGAACAACGATTCCTTTGGCTGGTCCACCGATGGATGGATTACATGGCATAAAAGCAATCATATCTAAATTAAGTGTCAGCATTAACGTCTTTGCGCCCATACGAGCAGCAGCATACGCTGATTCTACTCCCGCATGTCCAGCACCAACAACGATGACATCATAATTACCTGCATTATAGGTCATGTTTTCTCTTCCTTTCTTTAAAAATAATCCGATCTTATTTTCCTAAACAAAATTGTGAGAATAACTGATCAATTAGGCTATCACTAGCAGTATCACCGATAATTTCACCCATAAATTCCCATGATCTTGTCACATCAATTTGAACGATATCCATTGGCATTCCTAATTCAATGCCTTCCATTGCATCTTCTAATGCTTGTTTTGCTTGTTTTAGTAGCTGTATATGCCGAACATTCGATACATACGTCATATCACCAGTATCTATATCCCCGGTAAAGAACGTATCAGCTATGGCTTTTTCAAGCTCATCTACTCCTTGTTCTTCTAGTAAGGCAGTAGTAACCATTGGTCGATCTTTTGCAAATTTACGTACTTCATCTAAATCCAATTGTTGCTCCAAATCTGTCTTATTGATAATCACAATATATTCTAATCCATCTACCGCTTCAAATAATTTCTTATCCTCGTCGAATAATGGTTCATTATAATTAAGCACAAATAAAATTAAATCCGATTCTTTCAACACTTGTCTCGAACGATCAACACCGATTCTTTCTACGATATCCTCGGTCTCTCTAATTCCTGCAGTGTCTACTAAACGCAATGGAACTCCACGTACATTAACATATTCTTCAATTATATCACGTGTCGTTCCTGGTATTTCTGTTACGATTGCTTTATTTTCCTGCACAAGCGTATTCATTAAAGAAGATTTCCCCACGTTTGGACGACCAATAATCGCAGTAGACAAACCCTCACGTAAAATTTTACCTTGTTGTGCTATTTGCAGTAGTTTATCTAACTCATCCCGCACTTCTTTTGATTTCTCCTTCATCATTGCATGTGACATTTCTTCTACATCATCATATTCAGGATAATCAATATTTACTTCTACATGAGCAACCGTTTCTAACAATTCTTGGCGCAACTGCTGAATTAATTTCGATAATCTTCCATCCATCTGTTTTAATGCAACAGACATTGCCTTATCTGTCTTTGCACGAATTAAATCCATCACCGCTTCTGCTTGAGATAAATCAATTCTTCCGTGTAAAAACGCACGTTTCGTAAATTCACCTGGTTCCGCTAAACGCACACCTTTTGCTAAGACAATTTCCAACACACGATTAACAGAAACCAGACCACCGTGACAATTGATTTCTACCACATCTTCACGTGTAAATGTCTTTGGTGCACGCATAATAGAAACCATGACTTCTTCTGCAACCTCATTCGTACTAGGGTCAATTATTTTCCCATATTGGATCGTATGTGAAGGGACCTCTTGTAAATTCTTACCTTCAAATATTCCTGAAGTAATCGCAATTGCTTCTGGCCCACTTAAACGAACGATTGCAATAGCGCCCTCTCCAACAGGAGTCGATATCGCCGTTATTGTATCTGTATCCAACATTTTTGTCACCTCCACACTTTTTCTCATATATATTAGGGTGAATCTTCTCTACAACACATCCTCAAGACTTGGAGAAAAAACACCTTAAAGTCTTAGATTGAACGTAGACATACACACCTCATCATTCTCGCTAAACCTTTAATAAGCGATTAAAAAAACCATTGATAAAGGTCTCACTATATCTATTAAAATTACATCATTAAATTTGTTGTCACTAACAAACTAGAATAACACAATTACATAAAAAAATAAACTTATCCACATAAATAATTTGTTGCCTTTTCATGTCTAAGTTATACACATGTGGATAATTAACTTTTAAAGCGATTCACATTTACCAATAAAAAAACACCCTTAATTATATAAGGATGTCTTAAAAATTTCTATTTCTTTCTCGGCAATTTTTCTTGTTTTTGTTGTTGATCATCAATTGTGCCTTCCATATACGTGTCTGACACTTGTTCATGTGACATTGCCATTCCTTGAGATAATTGATCCTCTTTATAATAATCGGAAAACTGATATGTTTTATCAGCCACGCTTTTAGATCGTTCTGTTTTTTTATTTGACACCATTCTTCACCCTCTCTTTTATACGAGATAAGTTTATTATGTGTGAGAAGCTAGCGTATTACCCTAAATTATTCATTTCAAAAAACAATTTAGTCCAAAATCCCATGTAAACTAAAAAACCAGACCGTAATCCTAAATAATTTCTAGATTACTGCCTGGTTTAATAACAATTTTTACCTTATTTGATAGCTATCTTATGATGGTTTAATAACAATATGTCGATGTGGTTCTACACCATCAGAATACGTTGAAACATCTTCTTGATCTTGTAATATACTATGAATAATTTTTCGTTCAAATGCTGGCATAGGCTCTAGAACAACTGTTTTCTTTGTTCTTAAAGCTTTATCTGCCATGCGAGCAGCTAATGTTTCCAATGTTTCTTGTCGTCTACCTCGATAACCTTCTGCATCTAGTGTTACCGTATAATACTCATCACTATGTCTGTTAATCGCTAAGTGGACTAAATATTGAAGTGCGTTCAATGTTTGTCCTCGTTTACCGATTAATACTGCGATTTGATCGCCATTCATCGTATAAGTGACGTGATTGCCATCAACGGTGGTATCTAAATCGATAGAGAGATTCATGTTGCTAGTTACTTCTTTTATAAATTTTTCCGTCTCTTGCACGGGATCTTTCGCTATACAAACTTTGACAACTGCGCGTTTAGATCCAAAGATGCCTAGTACACCTTTTTTTCCTTCATCAATGACATCAATTTCTACTTGATCTCTCGTTGCATTCAATTGAGCTAATGCAGATTGAATTGCTTCTTCAACTGATTGACCGCTAGCAGTTACTTCTCTCACTATCTTTCCCCTCCATTATTTCTTAGCCATCATTGGCTTATTAATAAGAAGCGTTTGGAATACCATAAATACGTTACCTGTTACCCAGTATAATGCCAACGCTGCTGGGAAGAAGAATGCCATTACACCAATCATAATTGGCATGACGTATAACATAATCTGCATTTGTAATTTCATTTGCGGATTACTATTCATGGATGAATTGGTTGACATCATAATTTTCTGTTGCAGGAACGTAAAGAATGCAGTTAATATCGGTAAAATATAATCTGGTGATCCTAATTGGAACCATAAGAAACTGTGTGTACTAATTTCTGGCGTACGCATAATCGCATGGTACATGGCAACAAATATAGGCATCTGTACCAGAATTGGTAAACACCCTGCTAATGGGTTAACTCCATTTTTCTGGAATAATTCCATTGTTTCTTGTTGTAACTTCTGCTGAGTATTTGCGTCCTTAGACGTATACTTCTTTTGAATTTCTTGAAGTTTCGGTTGTATTTCTTGCATCGCTTTTGAACTCTTAATTTGTTTAACATTTAATGGCATAAGTAATAAACGAACAAATATAGTTACAATTATAATCGCAAGTCCATAACCTTCATTAAATACTCCTGCTACTGCTGTGATTAACCAAGAAACTGGATATACAAAAATTGTATTCCAAATACCATCACTATCAGATGTTATCGGTTCATTAATTTCAGTACAACCGGAAAGTAACATCATTAGTGCTATTAAAGCGACTATAATTCCAAATTTTTTACGCAACGTTTTTCCTCCTTAACGCTTTCCTTGCTTACTTGTTATTCTAGCTTAATTGTATACATTATTCTATCTTAAACTTGTTTTACCTTTTTGTATTTTTAAGTAATCCTTCTTTATATAAAAGATGAGATAAGCTTCTTTTGATTTCTCCGCAATTCATGGTTCTTGTTGGATTTCTAGCAATAATAACGATGTCATAGGCTGATTTTATATCCGGCTCTAGTTCATGAAATGATTGACGTAAACAACGTTTTATTCTATTTCTCATTACGGCGTTACCGATTTTTTTCCCTACAGAAAGGCCGACCCGAAAATGACTTTGATCTACTTTTTTTCGATAATATATAACCAATTGCCGATTCGCGAATGAATGACCTTTTTTAAATGTATATTGAAATTCTTCATTTTGTTTTATACGATATTGTTTTTTCAACGTCATCACCTTTAACCCACATTCAACCGCCTAAGCTTGTACTTATTTATTAGTATGTATCCATTTATATGCTTTGTAACCCCTTAAATCTATCTATAACAGAAAAAAAACCACTGATTTTTCAGTGGCTTATGCAGATAATACTTTACGTCCTTTGCGACGACGACGAGCTAGTACATTACGTCCATTTTTAGTGCTCATACGTGCGCGAAAGCCGTGAACTTTTTTGCGTTTACGATTATTTGGTTGAAATGTTCTTTTCATGTCTATGCACCTCCTAGGAGAATTCAATTCATATTTAAACTCTTTCATCTTATAACTAATCCATTAGACAGTCCTTGATATTATACGAAAAAAACAAACTACTTGTCAACCACTATTTAAATCCTCTTTTATCCACAAGTCTTGTTTATTAATTTTTACCAAAAATTGATTATCCACACAAGAAATTTACAAGATAATCACAAAATATAGTGATGTTTATAACTTTTCACCACAAGCGCTTGAATATGTGGATAACTATGTAAAACCCATTGATTTTCTGCTCTTTATTTGGTATTATATTTATGTTTTAACCTGTGGAAATAAAAATCCATCATCTGACTTATGCACATAATGTGGATAATCTGTGGATACTTATTCAACCTTCGTTAATAATGTTTTCAACAGGAATGTGGATAACGTTTATAATTCTTCCAAAGCTAATTATGCTCTTATTTTACTATCCACAGTAAATTCAATTAAATTAAGTTTTTCATCTATGCTTTTATACATAGATAAAGATAATAATGCCTTTCCATCTATTTAGGTTGAGAGAGGCTTTTTCTGTCATGATTAAATTAGGAAAGGAGTGAGCATTACTTTGGAAAATATTGAAGAACTATGGAGTGCAACATTAAAAAAAATCGAAGAAAAATTGAGTAAACCTAGTTTCGATACGTGGCTTAAAAATACCAAAGCAGAAGCATTAGAAAGAGATACTCTTATTATTTCTGCACCTAATGAATTCGCAAGAGATTGGTTAGAAAATCAATATACTAACCTAATTTCACAAATGTTACTCGAAGTTACTGGCTCTGAACTAAATACAAAATTTATTATTCCAGATTCATTAGAGGAAATTGAAGAACAAAAACCAATGCCAAAACCAAAACAGTCCGCAGATTCTGGAGACTCTCCAAAATCAATGCTTAATTCAAAATATACATTTGATACATTTGTTATTGGCGCCGGAAATCGTTTTGCCCATGCCGCTTCATTAGCTGTAGCAGAAGCTCCTGCAAAAGCTTATAATCCTTTATTTATATATGGAGGAGTTGGCTTAGGAAAAACACATTTAATGCACGCGATCGGTCATTATGTTCGAGATCATAACCCAAATGCCAAGGTCGTTTATTTAACATCAGAAAAATTTACAAATGAGTTTATTAACGCAATTATGGATAATAAATCCAATCATTTTCGAAATAAATACCGAAATATTGATGTTTTATTAATTGACGATATTCAATTTATTGCTGGAAAAGAATCTACACAAGAGGAATTTTTCCATACTTTCAATGCATTGCACGGTGAGAGTAAACAAATTATTATCTCGAGTGATCGGCCACCAAAGGAAATTCCAACTTTAGAAGATCGATTGCGTTCACGTTTTGAGTGGGGATTAATTACCGATATTACTCCTCCAGACTTAGAGACACGGATTGCTATTCTCAATAAAAAAGCAAAAGCAGAAGGTCTTGATATACCAAATGAAGTGATGCTCTATATTGCAAATCAAATTAACACTAATATCCGCGAATTAGAAGGTGCTTTAATTCGAGTTGTAGCTTATTCATCATTGGTTAACCAAGATATCGATGCTTCGTTAGCAGCAGAAGCTTTAAAAGATATTATTCCGAGTAGTAAACCAAAAGAAATAACCATACCAGCAATTCAAGAAATTGTTGCAGAACGCTATCACATTCGTTTAGAAGATTTTGCAGCAAAAAAACGGACAAAGTCTATCGCATTCCCTAGACAGATAGCAATGTATTTATCAAGAGAATTAACAGATTCTTCGTTGCCAAAAATCGGAGAAGAATTTGGTGGTCGTGATCACACAACTGTCATTCATGCTCATGAAAAAATATCTAAAATGCTAGAACAAGACACGGAATTAGATAGAGATATCGAAGAATTAAAAGAAAAGCTAAAATCAATATAGAGATATCCCCATGTGTACACTGTGCAAAACCTGTCACACTCATGCACAGTTTATCCACATGTGGAAAACCTTTAGTGAAATGTATAAATAATAGTTATCCACATAATCACAAGCCCTATTATTATTATTACTGTATTTTATAAATAAAAATAATAAATATAACTTCCAAATTAGGAGGGAAATGAAATGAGATTTACAATCCAACGAGATAAGTTAATTAATGGTGTATCAAATGTAATGAAGGCCATTTCTTCAAGAACGGTAATTCCTATATTGACCGGAATGAAAATAGAAGTGAAAAATCATGGAGTTACATTAACAGGAAGTGATTCTGATATTTCAATTGAGTATTATATTCCAACGGAAGAAGATGGCATAGTACATGTAGAAAATATTGAAGAAGGTACCATCATACTCCAAGCAAAATACTTTCCTGAAATAGTTAGAAAACTACCAGAAAGTACGGTTGATATTGTAGTAGATGACCAATTAAATGTAAGAATTACATCTGGGAAAGCAGAATTTAATTTGAATGGACAAAGTGCGGAAGAATATCCACAGCTGCCAAAAGTTCAAACAGAAAATAGCTTTGAATTATCCATTGATCTTTTAAAAAGTATGATTAAACAAACCGTTTTTGCGGTATCCACAATGGAAACTCGTCCAATATTAACGGGTGTAAATTTGAAACTTGTGGATAACTTACTTTCTTTCACAGCAACAGATAGTCACCGATTAGCAAGAAGAGAGATTCCAGTTTCTAATGCTCCTATAGAAATTTCACAAATTGTAGTACCAGGGAAAAGTCTAAATGAATTAAATAAAATTCTCTCAGATTCTGAAGAAACTGTAGAAATTAGTGTGACAAATAATCAGATTTTATTCCGTACAAAGCACTTAAACTTCCTTTCTAGACTTCTTGATGGAAATTACCCTGAGACTTCTAGACTGATTCCAGAACAGAGTAAGACAAAAATTCAAGTAAAAACAAAAGAATTATTAGGGACAATTGATCGTGCTTCACTTTTGGCAAAAGAAGAAAGAAATAATGTAGTAAAATTTAACGCACCAGGAAATGCAATGATTGAGATCTCTAGTAATTCACCAGAGGTAGGAAATGTTGTTGAAGAAATAACAGCTGATCAAATGGAAGGTGAAGAGGTTAAAATTTCATTTAGTTCTAAATATATGATCGATGCATTAAAAGCAATCGAATATGATGAAGTACAAATTGAATTCACTGGAGCAATGCGACCATTCATAATTCGACCAGTTGGAGATGACTCTATTCTACAACTAATCTTACCTGTGAGAACTTATTAATCAATCAAATAATATGGAAAGAAGCTCTTTCAACAAAAGGGCTTCTTTTCATTTAGGTAGAGTACTCAGAAAATAGTCAATCAAAATTCAATCATGTACGCAATCTTTTCTGTTTTCTTGTCTTTTTGAAGTAAGTAAAAATATTAAAATCAAAAATTAAGCCATTTTAAGGCGTTTTTGTATATTTTGAGAGGTAAACTTCCTTTTCGAGCAAATCTTTAGTAGAATAGATATATAAGACTTTTAAAGTATATACGGTTTTAAAATACTAACAGAATTTGGTGATAATTATGCATGAACAAATACAAATAGACACGGAGTATATTACTTTAGGACAATTGATTAAGCTTTTAAATTTCTTGGAATCTGGAGGGATGGTTAAGACTTTCCTTCAAGAAGAAGGTGCCTTAGTAAATGGACATCTCGAACAAAGGCGAGGACGAAAGTTATACCCGAAGGATGTCGTTGAGATTACTGGCATTGGTTCATATATCGTGATTAAAGAGGACTGAGCATGCATATTGAAAAATTAGAGCTAATGAATTATCGAAATTATGACCAGCTGGAGATAGCATTTGATGATCAAATTAACGTGATTATCGGTGAAAATGCTCAAGGTAAAACTAATTTAATGGAAGCTATTTATGTACTATCATTTGCACGCAGTCATCGTACTCCTAGAGAAAAAGAATTAATTCAATGGGATAAAGATTATGCTAAAATAGAAGGTAGAATCACAAAAAGAAATCAGTCTGTACCCTTGCAAATCTCCATAACTTCCAAAGGAAAAAAAGCAAAGGTCAATCACCTTGAGCAACATCGTTTAAGCGACTATATTGGATCGGTAAATGTCGTGATGTTTGCTCCAGAAGATCTGACAATTGTCAAAGGTGCTCCCCAAATTCGACGACGCTTTATGGACATGGAACTTGGTCAAATACAGCCAACCTATATTTATCATTTAGCGCAATATCAAAAAGTGTTGAAGCAACGTAACCATTTATTAAAACAATTACAACGAAGACCAAATCCAGATACAACGATGTTAGAAGTATTAACCGATCAATTGATTGAACATGCTTCTATTTTATTGGAGCGGCGTTTTATTTACTTAGAATTGTTAAGAAAATGGGCACAGCCAATTCATAGAGGAATCAGTCGAGATTTAGAGCAACTCGAAATACAATATAGTCCAACAATTGAAGTATCAGAAGAAGCAAATAAGGAAAAAATAGGTAATATCTATGAAAGTAAGTTTTCAGAAGTAAAACAAAAAGAGATAGAACGTGGTACCACTTTAGTTGGCCCACATCGAGATGATCTAATTTTTTATGTGAATGGAAAAGATGTTCAAACTTTCGGATCACAGGGTCAGCAGCGCACAACTGCGTTATCCATTAAGTTGGCAGAAATAGAGCTTATTTATCAAGAGGTTGGTGAATATCCTATTCTGCTGTTAGATGATGTTTTAAGTGAATTAGATGATTATCGCCAATCGCATTTACTTAATACCATTCAAGGTAAAGTTCAAACATTTGTATCAACGACAAGTGTCGAAGGTATTCATCATGAAACTTTACAACAAGCAGAAATTTTTCGAGTTAAGAATGGAGTAGTAACTTAAAATTGCAGAAATAAATTAAAGGAAGTGACGATTTATGTTTATCCATATTGGAAACGGAAATGTCATTCGAACAAAGGAGATCGTATCCATTATTGATTGCAATCTACTTTCGTCATCTTCCATTGTTGATGAAATGATTGAGGCTTGGGAAAAAAATAAAAAAGTTTCTGGCCCTAGAAAAAATGCTAAATCGATTATGCTAACGGAAGACCATATATATTTTAGTTCATTGTCCGTTGCAACGTTAAAAAAACGATCAAGTATGATTTCCACGATTAATAAACTGGATGATTATTCTGATGAACTATCCATTTAATCGTTTTAAATATAGATAGAAAAAGATAAATCGGAATGAATAGATTTGAAAAACCGCTTCAGAAATATACTCTGCTTATCCTAAGGCGGCTGGTGGGCCTCCGGATGCCAAGCATTCCGGGGTCTCCCCTAGTTCTTCCTCCCACAGGAGTCTCGTATATTTCTTACGCTTATTCTATCTATCATTTTAAGCAAAGCTTATTATTAGTCCCAACCGCTTCCTTTATTTTCATAATAGAGGAAGCACCGTTCCCAAAAGATATAGGGGAATCAACAAGCATGTTTATTTTTAGCAAAAGCTTCCCAATAGAAGGACGCCGACAAAGTTCGGTTTCCTATTTTAGTGTATTTCAACAGAAATGAGTGTGAGAAGATGTCTATGGAAGATAAAATTACGGAAAACCAAGAATATGGTGCAGATCAGATACAAGTTCTGGAAGGATTAGAAGCAGTAAGAAAAAGACCTGGTATGTATATTGGATCTACTAGTGAAAAAGGGCTTCACCATCTAGTTTGGGAAATTGTTGATAACAGTATAGACGAAGCATTGGCAGGTTATTGTGACCATATTCAAATAGTGGTTGAAGAAGATAACAGTATTACAGTAAAGGATAATGGACGTGGTATTCCAGTTGATATCCAACAAAAAACTGGAAGACCTGCACTTGAAGTAATTATGACTGTACTCCATGCTGGTGGAAAATTCGGTGGAGGCGGTTATAAGGTTTCTGGTGGTTTGCACGGTGTAGGGGCATCGGTTGTAAATGCACTTTCTAGTGAACTAGAAGTGTACGTACATCGTGATGGGAAAATTCATTTCCTATCTTTCAAAAAAGGTGTTCCTGATGGAGAAATTGAAGTGATCGGAGAAACAGATATTACTGGTACCGTCACTCACTTTAGACCAGATTCTGAAATCTTCACAGAAACAACAGAATATAACTTTGATACACTGGAGCAACGTCTTCGTGAGCTTGCGTTTTTAAATAAAGGATTACAAATATCTATTGAAGATAAACGTACAGACAAGGAACAAGTAACGTACCATTATGAGGGCGGAATAAGTTCTTATGTTGAATTTATCAATAAAAATAAAGAAGTTCTTCATGAACCTTTCTTTGCCGAAGGAGAAGACCAAGGGATTTCTGTAGAAGTAGCAATTCAATACAATGATGGATTTGTAAGCAATTTATACTCGTTTGCGAATAATATTCATACGTATGAAGGCGGGACACATGAAGTCGGTTTCCGTAGTGGTTTGACTCGTGTAATCAATGATTATGCGAAGAAAAACGGTTTAATCAAAGATGGTGAATCTAATCTTTCTGGAGATGATGTTCGTGAAGGAATGACAACTATTGTCTCTATCAAGCATCCAGATCCACAATTTGAAGGACAAACAAAGACGAAGCTTGGTAATAGTGAAGTACGTGCGATTACAGATGGAGTCTTTTCTGAAGCATTTTCGAAATTTTTATATGAAAATCCTTCTATAGCAAAAATTATTGTTGAAAAAGGGTTGATGGCGTCACGGGCACGTCTTGCAGCCAAAAAAGCAAGAGAACTTACACGTCGTAAAAGTAACTTAGAGATATCTAATTTACCTGGTAAATTAGCTGACTGCTCGTCTCGAGATGCCTCTATAAGTGAACTATATATTGTAGAGGGTGACTCAGCTGGTGGTTCCGCAAAATCAGGAAGGGATCGCCATTTCCAAGCAATCCTCCCACTGAGAGGTAAGATTTTAAACGTTGAAAAAGCACGATTAGATCGTATCTTATCTAATAATGAAGTACGTGCGATGATAACAGCTTTAGGAAGTGGTGTTGGTGAAGAATTCGATATTACTAAAGCACGTTACCATAAAATCGTAATTATGACGGATGCGGATGTAGATGGCGCACATATTCGAACATTATTATTAACTTTCTTCTACCGGTATATGCGTCCACTTATTGAACATGGCTATATTTATATCGCACAACCACCGCTTTATCAAGTAAAGCAAGGGAAAACGGTAAATTATGCGTATAACGACAAAGAATTGGATCGGATACTAGATGAAATTCCAAAAGCACCAAAACCTAATATCCAGCGTTATAAAGGTTTAGGAGAAATGAACGCAGATCAATTATGGGATACTACGATGGATCCTGATTCTCGTACACTCTTACAAGTAGAATTAAGCGATGCGATTGATGCTGACCAAGTATTCGATATGTTAATGGGAGACAAAGTAGAACCCCGTCGAATCTTTATCGAAGAAAATGCACAATATGTGAAGAACTTAGATATTTAACTTTAACATTTGCATGTTTCATATAAAGGATTAGATAACGGAAGATCGATTGAAGGAAATCACTAAGGTGCAATTAGTGATTGGGAGGTAATGAAAGAATGGCAGATATAAATCGTCCGAGAGTATCGGAAATAAATATTAGTAATGAGATGCGTACGTCATTCCTCGATTATGCGATGAGTGTAATTGTATCTCGTGCATTACCAGATGTACGTGACGGAATGAAACCAGTTCATCGTCGTATTCTATACGCGATGAACGATTTAGGTATGCATTCAGATAAAGCATATAAAAAGTCAGCGCGTATTGTTGGTGAAGTTATTGGTAAGTATCACCCGCATGGTGATTCTGCTGTATATGAAACGATGGTACGTATGGCTCAGGATTTCAGTTATCGATATATGTTAGTTGATGGGCACGGAAACTTTGGGTCCGTAGATGGAGATTCAGCAGCAGCAATGCGTTATACTGAAGCTCGTATGTCAAAAATATCAATGGAATTACTTCGTGATATTAATAAAAATACGGTTGATTATCAGGATAACTATGATGGAACAGAAAGAGAGCCTATAGTATTTCCAGCACGTTTTCCCAATTTACTTGTAAATGGTACATCTGGGATTGCGGTTGGTATGGCGACGAATATCCCACCTCATCATTTAGGTGAAACAATTGATGCTGTATTGGCAGTCAGTCAAAATCCTGATATTACGATTGAAGAAATCATGGAAAATCATCTTCCAGGTCCTGATTTTCCAACTGCTGGTATTATCTTAGGACGAAGCGGTATACGAAAAGCATATGAAACTGGTAAAGGATCAATTACTATTCGTGCGAAATTGAATATCGAACAAGGTAAAAATGATAAAGAAACGATTATCGTTACTGAATTACCTTATCAAGTAAATAAAGCAAAACTGATTGAAAAAATAGCAGAATTAGTACGTGATAAGAAAGTGGAAGGTATCACCGATCTGCGTGATGAATCTGATCGTAATGGTATGCGGATTGTGATTGAATTACGTCGTGATGCGAATGCGAATGTCGTACTTAATAATTTATATAAGCATACTTCGTTACAAACTACCTTTGGCATTAATACGTTGGCACTAGTAGATGGACAACCAAGAGTTCTTAATATAAAGCAATGTCTTAGTTACTACTTAGAGCATCAAAAAGTTATTATTAAACGTCGGACGCAATTTGAATTAAATAAAGCAGAAGCACGTGCGCATATTTTAGAAGGTCTGCGTATAGCACTTGATCACTTGGATGAAGTAATTGAGTTAATCCGTAGTTCGAAAACTGCAGACATTGCACGTGAAGGTTTAATGGAACGGTTTAAATTAAGTGAAAAACAAGCACAAGCTATCTTAGATATGCGTCTTCAACGTTTAACTGGTTTAGAAAGAGAAAAAATTGAAGATGAATATAAAGAGCTTCAGGCTTTGATTGACGAATTAAAAGCAATTTTAGCGGATGAAGAAAAAGTTTTAGAGATTATTCGCGAAGAATTAACGGAGATCAAAGAAAAATATAAAGAGGATCGAAGAACAGAAATAGTTGCAGGTGGAGCAGGATTCTTTGAAGATGAGGATCTTATCCCAGAAGAAAATATCGTAATAACGTTAACACATCAAGGTTATATCAAACGATTACCTGCATCTACGTACCGCACACAAAAACGTGGTGGACGCGGAATACAAGGAATGGGTACGAATGAGGATGATTTTGTCGAACATTTAGTATCTACATCCACGCATGATACCATACTCTTCTTTACTAACAAAGGGAAGGTATATAAGGCGAAAGGATATGAAATTCCAGAGTTCAGTCGAACTGCGAAAGGTATTCCGATTATCAACCTCCTTCAAGTTGAAAAAGGCGAGTGGGTAAATGCCGTAATTTCTGTTGATCAATTTGATGAAGAAGCATACCTATTCTTTACGACAAAACATGGAATTGCAAAGCGCACATCACTTGAGAAATTCCGTAATATCCGTAAAGGTGGATTAATTGCCGTTAACCTTCGAGAAGACGATGAATTAATTTCCGTTCGTCTGACAGATGGCCAAAAAGAAATGATGATTGCAACGAAGAATGGTTATCTTATTCGTTTTGAAGAGACACAGATCCGTTCTATGGGACGAACTGCTGCCGGTGTAAAAGGAATATCTTTACGCGGTGATGATGTCGTCGTTTCCATGGAAATTATTGAACCAGGATCTAAAATTCTTCATGTTACCAACAAAGGATTCGGTAAACAAACCGATGAAGCTGAATATCGTCGGATTAATCGTGGAGGTAAAGGGGTATTTACTTGTAAACTAGATGAAAAGACGGGACATGTTGTTGCTGTAAAAGCAGTAAATGGTGACGAAGACTTAATGTTAATTACCATTGCCGGTGTATTAATTCGAATACAAGTTCAAGATATTTCACAAACAGGTAGAAATACAAAAGGGGTTCACTTAATTCGACTGCAGGATGATGAAGAAGTAGCTACGGTTACTCGTATAGAAAAAGATGACGAAGAAGATGTTGAGGATATTGAAGTAGTAGAAGGAGAAACAGAAACAACGGATTCATCAACAGAGTCAAATGAAGATAATGAATAGTTAATGAAGTGCTGTCTCTTATTTTAAATGGAGGCAGCACTTCCATATTATCTATCTTAGGGGGAAATGATATATGAAAATGAAGACTTCACATCTCATGCCTGGCTACGTATTACAAAAAGATATCATCGGTAAATCCAATCGGCCGATTGCGTTAAAGGGGACAGAGCTTACGGAACATCAAATCCAAATGATTCGTAAATTTCTTGTTGATACTGTCGAAATTGATGAACCGTTATCTGGAAATAAACCAAGTAAGAAAGTAAAAAAAGAAACAGAAGAAGAAAAAGAAGCGGTGGTTAATATCCGTTCTACCTCTTTACAAGATAAGGGAAATGAACACTTTTTGAAAGAATATAAAAAAGCTGTAAATGCTTTTAAAGGACAATTTCAACAATGGCAACAATCGATGCCCATTTCTATACCGGATTTAAGAGATGCTATTATTCCTTTGCTGGAGCAATTAGATAATCTAGATGCCCACGTGATTTTTTCCCTGCATAAATATGCACGTTCTGAAGAATACATTTTTCATCATAGTGTGGCAACATCATTGATATCTGCATTTATTGCGAAGGAAATGGGGTATCGACGAGGCGAATGGATTCAAGTTGGTTTGGCTGGAGCTCTATGTGATTGTGGAATGGCTAAATTGGATACGGATGTAATTGAAAAACAAGGTCCTTTAACATCAGAAGAATTCAAAAATATCAAAAAACACCCACAAACAAGTTATGTCATGATCAAAGACCTTCCATCTTTAACAAGTGGTGTTCAGCTCGCTGTCTTGCAACATCATGAACGAGGCAATGGTGAAGGATATCCTTTAGGCATGACATTAAACAAAGTTCATCCTTATGCTCGAATTATAGCAGTCGCAGATTCTTATCATGCAATGGCGACAACGACTTGTTACCGCAAGGCAAGAAATATCGTTAATGTAATAGAAGAATTACATGTTAGTACCATTCGATTATATGATTCAGACGTGGTGAACACATTCATGAATATATTCTCGAATTGGTTGGAACATTCACAGGTGATACTGAATAATGGAATTCCTGGCGAGGTCGTGTTTGTAAACAAGAATGAACCAACACGCCCGATTGTAAAAAGTAATGAAAGTGATGATATATTCTCATTAGAGCAACTTCCTGAATTATATATTGATAAGATAATTGGCTAGGATGAGGAGCTTATTCTATTTATATGGTACCTCTATTTAGAGAGTACTTACTTTCCGTTAGATGCGGAATAAATAGAGTGGAGCTCTTTTTCTATTAAATAAGGAATTTTCCTTCTTGTTATTTCTAAAAAATGTTCAATCATTGGATAAGCACTATCTGCTTTTGATACCATTAACTCTCCCCACCACTCTGTCTCATAACGACAAAGCATACTCAAATTATACAAAATTAAATAATGTGTGATTATTTCCGAGTACGGTAAGTAAATATCCCGAGAAGTAGGAAAATACAATTGCTGATTATCCATATGAACAAAAAAAGGACCATTGGCATGCACTATCTTTTCTGCTAAATCAATTTTAAACGAGGAAGATTGTTCACTAATCTCTTTAATCGATGGAAGAAACGGACGAATTCGCTGCACAAATGCGTTTCGTGTTAAATGAAAATGATCTAATATCGACATAGGAAATAACAAGTGGTCGCTATTTATTTCTCCTATATTAATTAATGTTTTCTTTTGTTGATATCCCCATAACAATTGTAATTCAGGTATGTTAGCTAATAATAATCGCATCGAAGCCTTCTCCAAAGGAAAAGAATTGAAATGATACATATGTTTTGTAAAATAAGGGAAAAGTCCTTGTTGTTGAATTTTTACTTCGTCATCGAAAAACTGATAATCCTTTCTCTTTCGCTTTCTAGACGTTACTCCATGAGCAAGTAATGCAGTACTCTCCGGGTAATTCGGTCGTTTGGTAAGAATCCATCCCTTTAATAGATGGACCATGCCATAAAAATAGAGAACCGGTCTCACAATCGGGCTGCTTTCTTCACCACTCTTGTAAAACTGTAATCCATGTTGAATATAGTGCATAAACGCCGTGCCATTCTGATAGCTTTTTTTCGTTTGTTCATCGATATTTTGGTAACATTTATGTAAAAAGGATTGTGCATTTTCTTGCGCACTTAAATGTATAAATAACTGATTTGCTTCCGTCATTATCCAACCCCATAACTATCATAATATTTAGAATTACAGTTCTTCTTTTTTTACAAATTTATCTTCTTGAAAAAGCAAAAAATATAGAGTAATGTAAATAAAAATAGCTTTGTTAATACTTTTAGTTTGAACGAGATTACTGGCATTATTCATGCCTAGAAAATGATATTATCCGCATGTAGCAATAACTGCAAAAGCGGTTAAAATATGGGAATTCAAATATAAAAGGAGGAAGTAAAAATGAGAGAAGACAAGTTTGCAAAAGAAGGATTAACCTTTGATGATGTATTGTTGATGCCTGCAAAATCAGAAATATTGCCAAATCAAGTAGATTTAAGTGTTGAATTGACTTCTACGCTAAAATTAAAATCCCCATTCATTAGTGCAGGAATGGATACAGTTACGGAAGCTGAAATGGCAATTGCAATGGCACGTCAAGGTGGATTTGGAGTTATTCATAAAAATATGTCTATTGAAGATCAAGCGGAACAGGTAGATAAAGTAAAACGCTCTGAAAGTGGCGTTATTACGAATCCATTCTTTCTAACTCCAGAGCATCAAGTATATGATGCAGAGCATTTAATGGGTAAGTTTCGTATTTCTGGTGTTCCAATTGTAAACAATATCGAAGAACAAAAACTTGTCGGTATTTTAACGAATCGTGATCTTCGTTTTATACAAGATTATTCGATCTCTATTTCAGAAGTAATGACAAGTGAAAATCTTGTAACTGCACCTGTCGGAACAACATTAGAGGAAGCAGAAAAATTACTTCAGAAGTATAAAATTGAAAAACTTCCACTGGTAGATGATCAAGATATATTAAAAGGACTTATAACAATTAAAGATATTGAGAAAGTCATTGAATTCCCAAATTCAGCAAAAGATGCTCAAGGTAGATTAATTGTAGGAGCGGCTGTTGGAGTAACCGGCGATGCGATGAAACGTATCGAAAAGCTTGTTAGTGTTGGTGTTGATGCAGTTGTCATCGATACAGCTCATGGACATTCACAAGGAGTACTTGACCAATTAAAAAATATTCGTCAAGCATACCCAGATCTTCAAATCATTGCTGGTAATGTAGCTACAGCAGAAGGAACAAAAGCATTAATCGAAGCAGGTGTATCGGTAGTTAAAGTTGGAATTGGGCCAGGATCTATTTGTACAACTCGTGTTGTAGCTGGAGTAGGGGTACCACAAATTACTGCAGTTCATGATTGTGCTTTAGCAGCTGCTGAGTATGGCGTGCCTGTTATTGCAGATGGAGGCATTAAGTATTCTGGCGATATTGTAAAAGCACTAGCAGCTGGTGCACATGCAGTTATGATCGGAAGCATGTTCGCAGGAGTATCGGAGAGTCCAGGAGAAACAGAAATCTTCCAAGGACGTCAATACAAAGTATATCGTGGAATGGGATCGGTTGGTGCCATGGAAGCTGGCTCAAAAGATCGCTACTTCCAAAGTGAATCAGAAAACAAAAAACTTGTACCAGAAGGAATTGAAGGTCGTGTAGCTTATAAAGGGCCATTAAGTGACACATTCCATCAACTTGTTGGTGGCTTACGCTCTGGTATGGGATATTGTGGTACAAAAACAATAGAGGATCTTCGTAATGATGGTCAATTTATTCGTATCACAAATGCTGGATTACGTGAAAGTCATCCACATGATGTACAAATCACGAAAGAAGCACCAAACTATTCGTTATAAAATGAAATTGTACGGATGAAATATAGGAAGGTAAAGTAAATATCATCACTTTTCAAATGAGCTGTGCGTCAATTTCATAATTGCCGAGTTTCATTAGATAAAACATTAAATTTTCCTTTGCCATACAATTGCCATATTCCTATATTAAAATAGATGGGGGGACAATCCTCATCTATTTTTTTTATGTCTGCTATGTTAAAATATTAAAGGTGCTAAGCAGAATACATAGTATAATGTAATATAGCGATACTTATTATGGAGGTACAAGAAATTGAGAAAGAATTTAAAGAAAGTTTTACTGTTAGCGGTAGCAAGCATCCTCGTATTTACATCCATGTTGACAGCTACAAAATCTGTCCAAGCAAACGAATTAGACCTAGTATCTGAATCTGCAATACTCGTGGATGGAGAAACAGGAAAGGTCCTGTATGCAAAAAATCCTGATGTTGCATTACCTCCTGCTAGCATGACAAAAATGATGACAGAATATCTTGTTTGGGAAGCAGTAGAAAATGGCGATATCACATGGGATACAACTACAGAAATAAGTGATTATCCATATAGCATATCAGCAAATAATTCCTTTTCTGGTGTTGGATTAAAACAACAGCAGGAATATACAGTAAAAGAATTATATGAAGCGATGGCGATTAATTCCGATAATGCAACAACGATTGCATTAGCAGAACTAATTGCTGGTTCAGAATCTGAATTTGTAAAGATGATGAATGAAAAAGGCGAAGAAATGGGTCTTCAGGAATTTAAGTTTGTAAACTCGACTGGACTGGATAACGAAGATTTAGGAGATAATTATCCGGAGGGAACGAACCCAAATGATACGAATCTATTATCGGCCCGTTCAGCAGCTTTATTAGCCTATCATTTAGTTAATGACTATGAAGAAGCATTAGAAATTTCTAGCATTCCGCAAACGACGTTTGGTGGACAAACTATCAATAACTGGAACTATATGCTTTCACATGAAGGAGATAACCTAGCATCGTTTTATTATGAAGGTGTAGATGGGTTAAAGACAGGCTTTACGGAGTTAGCTGGTTATAGTTTTACAGGAACAGCGGAACGTAATGGACAACGATTAATTACCGTTGTAATGAAAACTGGAAGTGAAACCGAACGATTTGAAGAGACTGCGAAGTTATTAGACTATGGTTTCTCTAATTTTGAAAATACAGAGCTATTTTCAGCAGGCTATCAAGAAGAAGGATATGAAACGGTACCAGTAGCAAAAGGTAAAGAAGACCAGGTGTCAATATCAATTCAAGATAGCGTGAATGTCCCTATTAAAGCAGACGAAAAAGATTTATATCGTTTAGAATATAACATAGATCAAGATAAATTGAATGAAGATGGTGAATTAATTGCTCCTCTAGAGGCGAATGAAGCAATCGGAACAGCTAAGCTTGTCTATGATGGGGAAACAGAAGACTATGGTTATATAAGTGATGCTGGTTCGAATACAGGAGAATTTACACTTGTAACAGATGAGGCAGTTGAAAAATCAAATTGGTTTATGCTAACACTACAAGCAATTGGAGACTTCTTTGTAAATATATTTACAAGTGCCGTGGATTGGATTAAAGGTTTATTTAGCTAATCCTTTCTGTTTGGAACGATACGAACTAGGCAATCTTATTAACTTTTGTATAAGGTCTTGCAATGTTGGTAAAAATTGATTATGATATACCTTAATAAACGTAGAGATGTAATGATAGGAAATAGTAGTGATAGTTTGATCTATAGAGAGTCAATGGTTGGTGGAAATTGACGTTCAACTATAATGAATCCATCCTTGAACATGCTTATGAAAGAATCTATTCTGTAAGTAAGCACGGTAGACACCGTTAAAAGTTATTAGAGCCGGAAGGTATACATATGCCTTCAATCAGGGTGGCAACGCGGGAAATAACACTCTCGTCCCTTTTTCACAGGGACGGGAGTTTTTTAATTTGGTCAGTTAAACCTGTTTTACTATCAATACTTATTTCTATATATAAAAGGAGGAATTAAAACATGTTAGATATGAAATATCTAAGACAAAATTTTGAAGAAGTACAGCGACGACTACAGCATCGTGGAGAAGATTTAGCGGATTTAGATAAATTTGGTGAACTAGACACGAAACGTCGTCAATTAATTGCAGAAACAGAGAAGTTAAAGGCACAACGAAATGAAGCTACCAAAAAAATATCTGAACTAAAAAGAGAGAAAAAAGATGCAGAACCTGCAATTAAAGAGATGCGAGAAGTTGGCCAAGAGATCGCTGCATTAGATAAACAACTGAAGGAGATAGAAGAAAAGCTAGAACAAATAATGCTGTCTATTCCAAATCTCCCTCATGAGAGCGTTCCAGTTGGCGAAGATGAGGAAGATAATATTGAAGCAAGAAAATGGGGAGAGGTGCCTAATTTTGCTTTTGAAGCACAACCTCATTGGGATATTGCGACCAATCTAGACGTTTTAGATTTTGAGCGTGCTGGAAAAGTAACAGGAAGCCGTTTTGTTTTTTACAAAGGCTTAGGTGCAAGATTAGAGCGAGCATTATGGAACTTTATGATGGACTTACATGCAGATGAACATGGCTATCAAGAGATGCTTCCACCATACATTGTAAATCGAACAAGTATGACTGGCACAGGACAGCTACCTAAATTTGAAGAGGATGCGTTTAAATTAGAAGAATGGGATTATTTTATGGTTCCGACAGCGGAAGTACCAGTGACAAACTATCATCGAGAAGAAATTCTTGGCATCGATGATCTTCCTAAAAAATACGTAGCATTTAGTGCCAGCTTCCGTTCTGAGGCGGGATCTGCTGGACGTGATACACGCGGATTAATTCGCCAGCATCAGTTTAATAAAGTAGAACTAGTTAATTTCGTGAAACCAGAGGATTCTTATGAAGTATTAGAAAGATTAACAGGAGAAGCCGAAAAAGTATTACAACTTTTAAAGCTTCCTTACCGTGTTATGAGTATGTGTACTGGAGATTTAGGGTTTACTGCAGCGAAGAAATACGATATTGAAGTATGGATTCCAAGTCAGGAAACATACCGAGAAATTTCTTCTTGCTCTAATTTTGAGGATTTCCAAGCCCGTCGTGCAGGTATTCGTTTCCGTCGTGAAGCAAATGGCAAACCGGAATTTGTGCATACGTTAAATGGTTCTGGTTTAGCTATTGGACGTACAGTAGCAGCAATCTTAGAAAATTATCAGCAAGAAGATGGCACTGTCGTCGTACCTGAAGTTTTACGCCCATACATGGGTGGAAAAGAAATTATTGGGTAAACTAACACTATCTATCTTTCCTGGTCTTTGGTTAATACCTTAGATCAGGTGAAGATATATGAATTTAAGATTTTTTACAGGTTTTATCATTTTTTTTCTATAATTTGTTGACAATGCTCGAAAAAGCATGTTATATTATTTCTTGTGTTCAGGGAGGTATACCCAAGTCCGGCTGAAGGGATCGGTCTTGAAAACCGAGAGGCGGGTCAAACCGCGCGGGGGTTCGAATCCCTCTACCTCCTCCATTTTAAATTAGCGCATAAATATTGGAGATAAAAAAACCCGTTGCGATTGGCATCGGGTTTTTATTATGTATTATTTTTCATCTGAGCGTATCTTGACAAAACGATAGGAAAGCCTTATAGTACAAATCAATCTAAGCAAATAAGTACGTGGAACGGACCAGTAATACAGTTAAAAATTGTATGTAGAGAATGGAATCCATAGGCTGGAAGATTCCTACAATTACCTGTATGAACCTAACCGGGAGTATGTTAGTGTAATGCTAACCGCAGTGAACTGCGATATCAATGGAGCTGGGTAATGAAATACCAATAAAGGTGGTACCGCGGATAACTGATTCCGTCCTTTTACAAAGGATGTGTAATCAGTTTTTTTTATTAGCTATCTTTAAACCGAATACACTTAGCTTTCCTCAGACGAATGTCGAGCCTTCTCGGGATTTGCTCTATAGGATCTCGTCTAGCGCTATCTTCCAACAGGAGTCTACGTGTATTCGTTAGTACTAAGTCATAGATAAATGAAACATATTAAGGAGGATATAGAATATGGAGCAAACTATTGCATTTATGGGAGCAGGTTCGCTTGCAGAAGCGATTATATCTGGAATTACGAAAGCTCAGATTGTACCAAATGAAAATATACTCGTAACCAATAAAAGTGATATAAACCGATTAAATCGTATCGAAAAAGGATATGACATACAAATAAATACCAATCAAGAAGAAGTAATCAAACAAGCAGATATCATCATTTTAGCCATGAAACCGAAAGATGCTGCTGCATCACTATCTTTTATTAAAGATTATATACAATCGAATCAAATGATCATATCTGTAATTGCAGGATTAACAACCGAAAGAATGGAAGCAATTTTAGGTAAGGAAATACCGGTAATCAGAACTATGCCAAATACTTCCGCATTAATTAGCCATTCAGCCACTGCAATTGCTAAAGGGACATATGTATCTGATGAGCAATTAACGATTGCTGAGAAGCTTTTTCAAACAGTCGGAATGACAACCATTATAGAAGAAAAAGATATGCATACCGTAACTGCGATTGCTGGCAGTGGACCAGCGTTCTTTTACTATATGGTAGAAGCAATGGAAGAAGCTGCTACGGAAGCAGGATTAGATTCAGAAGTGGCATCCCAACTATTAGCTCAAACCGTCATCGGTGCAGGAAAAATGTTAGAATTATCCGGGGACCCAAAAACATTACGTAAAAATATTACAAGTCCAGGCGGAACAACTGAAGCAGGTGTCCAGCAGTTAATGAGTGAAGATTTTGCAACCATTGTCCAGTCTTGTGTCCAGCGAGCACGAGAACGTTCCATGGAACTTGCTGCGAAATCATGAAGGGAGAAACGTCATGCAAACACCATCCTGTAAATATTGTGATAAACAGTGGAGTTATGCTGAAACATTTAAAAATATCTTTAAACCACGTATGATATGTTCACATTGTGGGGAAGAAAATTATTACCAATCCGATAGTAAAAATAGTTGGATTACATTATTTGGAATACCGATTGTTTTAATTGTTGCTCTATTATTAGATTTATCGACAAGTTTAATTATATTTATTTCCGTAATATTGGTGCTTGTACACATTGTTCTTTTCCCGTATCGTACAAAATTAAAGAAAAAAGATAAAAACTAACAAAAAACGTGTAGAAATAGAATGTTCTACACGTTTTTTCATTAGTTGGTGATAATTTCACCTTTTTTATATTTTCTAGAAAGTTGAATGGAACGTCCTATCTTTTCTAAGATTAACGCTAGGGAATCATCTTCTTTCATTAAATCATAATCAGAGATATTGATGCGTAATACCGGACAAGCATTGAAATTATCTATCCAGTCACTATAACGGCGATACATTTCTTCCCAGTATTCAATCGGCGTATTTTTTTCCATATCACGTCCACGACTTTTAATTCGCGATATAACTTCATCAAAAGATCCCTCTAAATAGATAAGCAGATCAGGATGAGGAAAATATGGCGTCATTACCATCGCGTCAAATAAGCTTTTGTATGTCTCGTAATCAGTAGGATTCATTGTTCCATTATCATAATGCATTTTTGCAAAGATACCTGTATCTTCATAAATGGAACGGTCTTGAATAAATCCACCACCGTATTCAAATATCTTTTTCTGTTCTTTAAAGCGCTCTGCTAAGAAATAGATTTGCAAATGGAAGCTCCAACGTTCAAAGTCATTGTAGAAATCACTTAAATAGGGATTGGAATCCACTTTTTCAAATGAAGTCTTAAATTGTAATGCCTCTGCTAATGCATTGGTCATTGTCGATTTTCCAACTCCAACTGTACCTGCAATGGTAATAATGCTGTCATTTGGAATTTGGTATTTTTCACGTAAGTTCATTTTGTTTCTCCCTTTTTTGGTTAGTTAGATGGTAATGCATTACAATGTTCGTGAATAAGGCTTTCGACATCACCGATAATTTTTTCTAAATGATCTTGAAATTGAACGAAATCCATTTGATCTCCATCAATACGCAATACAGGGATATGAGGATGAGTACGTTCAAATTCCAGCATAAATGCCTCATAATCAGCAGATAGTTGTCGTAAGTATTCTGGGTCAATTTGCTGTTCTACCTCACGTCCACGCATACGAATGCGTTTAAGAATGGTATCTAAATTTGCAGTAATGTAGATAAGTATATTTGGTGTTGGCATGTCTTCTGTTAATATTTGATATATCTTTTCATATTTCTCTAATTTATCTTGTTGTAACGTACGTTTCGCAAAGATCATATTTTTCGTTATATGGTAATCTGCAATTACTGGTTGCTTTTGGTTTAAATAATCTCGATTAATGTCTTCGAGCTGTTTAAATCGATTGCATAGAAAGAACATTTCCGTTTGGAAACTCCACTCATCGATATTGTCATAAAACTTTCCGAGAAATGGATTCTCTTCTACAATTTCTCTTAATAAATGAAATTCAAAGTGGTCCGATAGTTTTTTTGCTAGGGATGTTTTTCCAATACCAATCGGTCCTTCGATGGCGATAAAAGGCACATCTGTCATTGGTTTTCCTCCTATTTCCCACAGACATAAAACACGCTACTTATTTTATCATAAATCGACATTATCTACTACAGTCCAACAAATAGTATTCATTTCTTGACAGAAAGGGAATGGACGATTAAAATTCTTCCATTAAGGAGTGATTGCTTATTTCTCACGAACAACAAGAAAAACCAAACTCTATATTACATAATCCTACTGGAAAAACGCGGATTGGATTAGCGTTGTTACTAGGATTACTGGCTTTTTTAGGACCGCTTAATATCGATATGTATTTGCCAAGCTTCACGGGAATTTCAGCAGATTTCGGAGTGAACGCTACACTTGTACAGTTTAGTTTGACGGCATGTTTGATTGGACTTGCTATTGGTCAATTGGTAGTTGGACCAATTAGTGATGCACAAGGCCGGAAGAAGCCATTGTTAATTGCAACTTTCCTATTTGCTTTATCTTCTTTACTTTGTGCATTTGCACCAAATATTACAACACTAATTGTTGCACGTTTCTTGCAAGGATTAACTGCTTCTGCAGGAGTTGTCTTATCTCGTGCGGTAGTACGTGATGTATTTACAGGTAAGCAGCTGACGAAGTTTTTTGCACTATTAATGGTAATTAATGCGATTGCACCAATGATTGCACCTATGCTCGGTGGAGGAATATTGGCTTTTCCATCCACAAATTGGCAAACTATCTTTTATTTTCTCGCTTTTATTGGAATTTTAATTGTGGTGATTGTAGCTATAAGGTTAAAGGAAACCTTGCCTCCAGAAAAACGTATTCCGAGCTCGATTGGCTCTTCTGTGAAGACGATGGGGAGTTTACTCAAGGATCGCTCGTTTATCGGCTATGCACTAGTGGTTGGATTTGTACATGGGGGAAGTTTCGCTTATGTATCCGGTACGCCATTTGTGTACCAAGATATTTATGGTGTTTCGCCACAGGTATTCAGTGTCTTATTTGGGATCAATGGACTTGCTATTATTACCGGCAGCTTTATCATTGGGCGTTTTAGTGACATTATCTCAGAGAAAAAACTGCTACAAACAGCGGTCACAGTTGCACTAACTGCGACATCACTTCTTTTAGTAATGACAATAATTAAAGGTCCGTTAGCGTCATTAGTAATTTTAATCTTTATCTACATGATTACGATGGGGATGACGATTACAAGCACGTTTACTTTAGGAATGGCCAAGCAGGGGCATCGTGCAGGAAGTGCGAGTGCCGTATTAGGTATGCTTCCAATGTTACTTGGAGCGCTATTTTCTCCACTTGCTGGTATTAATGAAGCATCTGCTGTTCCAATGGGTACGATATTGTTTACAACGTCTCTTATCGGTTTTATTGCTTTCTTTACATTGGTTAAAAAGGATGAAAATGAAGAGAAAACTGAAAAAGGTTAGCAAGAAAGCTCCACATTCAGTGATTTGTCAGCTTTTCAAATAGAAGAGTATTTAGTATAATAGCTTCTGTTATTACCTTTTTTTGCCCTCGTAGCTCAGGGGATAGAGCATCGGTTTCCTAAACCGTGTGTCGCAGGTTCGAATCCTGCCGGGGGCGTTGGTTTTAATTTTAGATGTGCTCTTATACTGTTTCTTTATAAGCAAATAGAAACGAAATAAATTGGAGGTTAGTACCATCACTTACTTTTGGATAATAAAATTAAAGTAAGTTTTTACTTCGTAGTAATAAGAACTTCTTGATTATCTATAATAGAATTAATTGTTCGTGTTAGTATTTGCCTTTTTAAATATATGAAGGTTGTTAATCAGTAGTACAAATGAAGGGATAAATATAATTCTCCCAATAAACCAACCTATTTCTCCATTTTTCAAATCAGCAAAATAACCCCAAATCATTGCAATTAAAACACCTGTTATAAGTAATTTAATATTTGATTTTTTCAATCTTCTACCTCCATTATAGTAACGTGCATTAGAAACATTTTAACATATAAGAACTCTGTTTATTTATAAAAATTTGAATTAGTTGAATATTTTCTATGAAATAATGAAGTAATAAACATGAAATCGTTAACGAAAATATGAAATTTGAAAGTAACTTCGTATGGGGACTGAAACATATGGAAATGTCTTTAGGTTTAATTATAATACTTAGCCTAGTTTTTTTTCTTTATTCTTTATGTTGTTATTGAAACAGCGGTAAGAAGAGGGATTGCTTCTTCAAAGACGATCGGAATAATAGAAGAATTATATAAAAAGTAAAAGAAGATGATTAAGTTTTATACTAAAACTAATATAATATTTCTGGAAAAACAAATATTATCGGGTGCTTTCTTATAAAGATTTAGGTGTAATGAATTACAAGGGATAAAAAAGCTTAAAATCCAATCTACAACCGATTATTATAGTTATAGATTGGATTTATAAGCCGAAATGTAAGGAGTACATTTCATGCAACAATTGCTACTTTGAATGCTTGAGAGCTGTTTTTAGTTCAGCAATTTGATCGTTAAGTTGTGTAATCTGCTCAACAGTTAGATAATTTAACGATGATTTTAACTTTATAAGGTAAAACAAGTCTCTAAGTAGCAATGTTATTTCAGTGGAGTTCAATTTCATAATATCGCTCCTTGAAATACGTTTACTTTTAGTGTTTTCCCACTTTATATAGGTTGAAACTCCTATTTTAATTTGTTTGATTGGCAGTAAAAAAATTAAAAAGACTTCCTTATAATTTTTTAGAAGTCTTTTTAAACTTATAACTTAGTTTTTAGGTTTAATTATTTTGAGTCGCTTGATTCGTTGACCGTCTTTTTCTACAAGAATTATTTCATGATCATGATAATTCATTACTGTTCCAAGTTCTGCGCCTAAATTATGAGCAAAAAACCAACCACCAATTGTATCAATATCTTCACTTTCAATCACGATACCTAATCTTCGCTCAATGTCTTTTAAAGTTACTTTTCCAGTTACAAGAAAAGTGTGATGATTAACTTCATCTATTTCTGCTATTTCATCTTGATCAAACTCATCATGAATTTCTCCAACTATTTCTGATAGAATATCTTCTACTGTGATCAAACCAGAAGTTCCTCCAAATTCATCGTTAACTATTGCCATATGAATTCGTTCTTTCTGCATTTTTAATAGTATTTTATTAATTGGAGTAGATTCAGATACATGAAGAATTGGGCGAATATAGCGTTTAATTGAAGATGGTTCGTTTCCATCTAATTGATCTGTAAATACTTCTTTTAAATTGATTAGCCCTATAATATTATCTTTATTATCTTCTGCAACGGGATAACGTGTGAATTGTCCTTCTCGGATAATACTTAAATTTTGTTCAAGAGAATTATCTACAGAGAAATAAGTCATCTCTGTACGAGGAACCATAATTTCTTTTGCAACTCGTTCATCAAATTCAAATATATTGTTTACATAATGTAACTCCGATTGATTAATTTCTCCGCTTTTATAGCTATCAGTAAGAATAAGTCGAAGTTCTTCTTCGGTATGTGTTTCACTACCTTCACTCATAGATTTTAATCCTGCTGCTTTGGTCAAAAGTCGAGCAGAACCATTGAGTAACCAAATAAATGGGAATAGTAAACGATAGAACCATATGAGAGGTCTGGATATCGCTAAAGTTACTTTTTCAGCTTTTTGGATCGCAAGTGTTTTTGGAGCTAATTCCCCAATTACCACGTGTAGAAATGTAGCAATTGTAAAGGATATAACAATAGAAATTGTTGTTACAAGACCTTCACTAATGTTTAGTTCACCGATGATTGGATGCAACATTCTTTCAAATGTAGGTTCAGCCAATCTACCGATACCTAATGCAGTTATTGTAATTCCTAACTGACAGGCAGATAAGTATTCATCCAAATTCGATGTGACTTTTTTTGCATAAATAGCAGACTTTTTTCCTTCATCAATAAGTGGCTGTAATTGTGTACTTCTTATTTTTACAATCGCAAACTCTGACATTACAAAGAATGCAGTTAATGCGATTAAAACAGCAACCCCGAATAGATTAATGATAATTGATATGTCCAATAATTTTCTTGTACGAGCAGAACTGCTTGTACAAGAATTCACCTCCTGATGTTTTTATTACCTGATGTTAATTGTTTTTCATTATTCTTTTACGTATAAACCAAATGATAATTACAATAATCATTAAAATTATTAAAACGTAAACTATATTGGAGTAGATATCGAGAAAAGTTAATATAGATTGCCAGGATTCGCCTAATATTGCTCCGATATACACGAGCACAATATTCCAAATAGCACTACCAAGTGTAGTTAGAAGTAAAAACAATCCGAAATTCATATGTGTCATGCCGGCTGGTAATGAAATCAGGCTCCTTATAAGTGGCACAAAACGGCAGAAAAATACTGCCCAACTTCCATATTTGGAGAACCACAAGTCGGCTCTTTGAATGTCATCCATTTGTAGTCTTAGAATATGTCCCCATTTGGAAATGATACGCTCTAATTTTTTTATGTCTACAAGTCTGCCAATTCCATAAAGAACTATTGCTCCGAGTACCGAACCAATAGTTGAGGCGACAGTAACTCCAAGTATTGAAAGAGAAGAGTAAGTTGTCATGAATCCACCAAAGGTTAAAATAATTTCTGAGGGGATAGGGGGAAATATATTTTCAATAAATATAAGAAAAGATATACCGAAATATCCAAATTTCTCCATTATATCTGTAATCCAAGATGATTCCATTTATGTTCTCCTTTTATAGACATACATTCAATGTAACATGAAAATCAGTCTAAAAAAGTAGTTTATTAGAGGGATACTGTCGACTTGAAAGATTGTAAATTTCTTTACAAAGTGTATCTATGCCTTATAAATAACTGGTTACATCTAAATAATAATCTTGATGTAGACGTTTATTGTAAATAAAACTTAACATACTTGTACAGATGAATGAATAGTAATAGATAAAATAAGGTATGTAAATCTTAGTATTAAAGGACCTTGTCGGAATTTTTAATGAGGTGAATGGAGAATATGGAGGAGGTGTTTTAGAACCGTAGGAAAAGATTAGTCTGTCCAAAATATATTGTTTTATGATAGAATATTGTTTACCGGTTATAAAAACCGTGTGTAGCAGGGATTGTAAACCCTGCCGGGCACAGGATGTAATTTATTTTCTCACCTATTCATAAGTAAGACACCAATTCAAATAACTCCTTCCACAAATTAACATCATATGGTTTATTATCCCAATGCCCAAGCTGAATAACTAATGTATAGAGAGGATATCACACATATAAGTAAGAATTTTCAGAAAAGAAAGGATGGAATTACACCATGAGTTTAACTAAAAAGATACTAATTGCGCTCATTGCAGGTGCTGTTGTTGGAGGTATTTTAACTTTTACACCTGATTCATTTTTTGGACCTGTAGATAAATATTTTCTAAATCCAATTGGTCAAATATTCTTAAATCTAATTATGATGCTTGTTGTACCGCTTGTATTTGTGTCGATTACTCTAGGAACAGCTGGATTAGGTGAACCAGCTAAACTAGGGAAAATTGGTGTAACTACAGTTGGATTTTTCTTATGTACCACTGCTATTGCAATTGTAATTGGTTTAGGGTTGGGGTATCTCATACAACCAGGAGAAGCAGGAATGTTCGATACGGAAAATGCGAACTATGAGCCAAGTGAAGCTCCTCCAATAATGGATACATTAATCAACATCATCCCAGAAAACCCAATTGCAGCAATGTCATCGGGCGAGATGTTGCAAATAATTGCTTTTGCAATATTTATCGGTGTCGCTTTAGCTTACCTAGGAGAGAAAACACAGGGAATTTATAATCTATTTGAACAAGCAAATGAGATATTAAATTGGTTAGTTATGGTAGTAATGAAATTTGCTCCTTATGGCGCTTTTGCTTTAATTGCTTCTGCCATTGGTGGTGCTGGTCTAGACGCAGTAGGGTCTATGCTTAGCTATATGTTAACAGTTATACTTGGATTAATCGTTCATGGTCTATTAGTATATGGTTTAGTTATTTGGTTCTTAGGAAGACAGAATCCATTTACTTTTTATAAAGGATTTTTCCCAGCGATGTCCGTTGCATTTAGTACATCAAGTTCCAATGCAACATTACCACTTTCCATGAAGACCGCACAGGAAAATCTAGGGGTGAAGAAAGAGATCAGTAGTTTTGTTCAACCTCTAGGTGCAACGATTAATATGGATGGTACTGCCATCATGCAAGCCGTTGCGACTGTCTTTATCTCGCAAGTATATGGTATACCATTAGGTTTTCAAGAATTATTAATGGTTGTATTAGTTGCAACATTAGCAAGTGTTGGAACAGCAGGAGTACCAGGTGTAGGATTAATCATGTTAGCAATGGTATTAAATCAAGTTGGTTTACCGGCCGAAGGTATTGCATTAATCATTGGTATTGATCGTATTTTAGATATGCTACGTACATCTCTTAACATTACTGGTGATGCAACAATTGCATACGTACTTTCTGAGAGAGAAAAACGTAAAGAAGCAGCTAACGCGAAATAGTAAAACAAATTGGTAGGGAGCAAACCATTCGCTTTTAGAATGGCTTTCTTCCTATTTTTTTGCAAAATGCGGACAAGGGACTTTAAAAAATTCACAAAATGTTCTAAAATAGAAAACAGTTACTTAAATGTTTAAATAATTTTGTGTAATTAGAATTGTAATCGTTTGCAAAATAATAGTGAGGTGATTAAATGGATATGCAAGTAGTACCTGCACGTGAAGGTAACCATAATTTAAAGAATTATGAAGCTTTTAGAAAGGATTTTTCATGGGAAGAGGTCAAGAAAAACTTCTCTTGGTATGAAACAGGAAAGGTGAATATGGCTTATGAAGCCGTAGATAAGTTTGCAGCTGATTCAGAGAAAAAAGATCAAGCAGCATTATTATACTCTGCTCCTGACCGTGAAGAGAAAGTAACTTTTGAACAACTTCGACTAAAGAGTAATCAATTTGCAAATGTACTAAAGAAATATGACATCGAAAAAGGCGACCGTGTCTTTTTATTTATGCCGAGAAGTCCAGAATTCTATGAAGCATTCTTTGGAATTCTAAAGATTGGAGCCATCGCTGGTCCATTATTTGAAGCGTTTATGGAACAGGCAGTAGGAGATCGATTGGAAGATAGTGAAGCTCGAGTATTAATTACAACACCAGAGTTATTATATCGTGTACCACAAGATAAACTCCCGCATTTAGAAAAAATTGTACTTGTGGGTGATAGTTCAGAAGCAGATGATAAATTTATTCATTATGATGAAGAGATGAAAATAGCTTCGGAAGAATTTGATATTGTCTGGGTTGATTTAGAGGATGGAATGTTATTACATTACACATCTGGTTCAACAGGTAAACCAAAAGGGATTCTTCATGTGCATAATGCCATGATTCAGCATTATGCTACAGCTGAATGGGTGCTCGATTTAAAAGAAGATGATATTTACTGGTGTACAGCAGATCCGGGTTGGGTAACTGGTACAAGTTATGGAATCTTTGCTCCATGGCTCCACGGAGTAACCAACGTTATTCGCGGTGGTCGATTTACACCAGAAGATTGGTATCAAACATTACAAGATTATAAGGTTTCAGTCTGGTATACGGCACCAACTGCACTACGAATGTTGGTAAGTCACGGCGAGGACACGGTGAAAAAATATGATCTTTCTTCTGTACGACATATCCTTAGTGTCGGCGAACCATTGAATCCGGAAGTAATTACATGGGGTCTAAAAGCTTTTGATCTCCGAATTCATGATACATGGTGGATGACAGAAACAGGTGCACAATTAATTGTAAACATTCCATCCCTTGAAATTCGCCCAGGATCTATGGGAAAACCAATCCCTGGCGTAGAAGCTTCCATTGTTGATAATGAAGGTAATGAAATTCCTCCAAATCAAATGGGTAACCTTGCTATTAAAGAAGGTTGGCCTTCAATGATGCGGGAAGTATGGAAAAATAAAAGTAAATACGATAGTTATTTTGTAAATGGCTGGTATGTGTCTGGTGATAGTGCTTACCGTGATGAAGATGGGTATTTCTGGTTCCAAGGTCGTCTGGATGATGTTATCAATACATCAGGAGAAAGAGTAGGCCCATTTGAAGTAGAAAGTAAATTAATTGAACACCCTGCCGTTTCTGAAGCTGGAGTTATCGGTAAGCCGCATCCAGAACGTGGAGAAATAATTAAAGCATTTATTACCTTAAATACGGGGTATGAAGATAGTGAAGAATTATTAGAGGATATTCGTCAATTTGTCAAAACAGGCTTAAGTGCTCATGCAGCTCCAAGAGAAATTGAAGTGAAAGATAGTATACCGAAAACGAGAAGTGGAAAAATTATGCGTAGACTTCTAAAATCTTGGGAACTTGGCTTGCCAACAGGAGATACATCTACTTTAGAAGATTAATAATAGGTATTAGTAAAGGCTGGGACATAATATCCCAGCCTTTACTATGCAATTAAGCGATATGGTATTAAAAAAGTTAATGATGTTTAATAAAAATATGAGTTGGGTATCAACTATTATGTAAGTCATTTTAAAGGAGTGGATAAATAATGAAAAAACGTATAGCAACTGTAATAACAGATATGTTCGAAGATGTGGAATATACAGACCCTGTCCAATCCTTTAAAGAGGCAGGACATGAAGTTATTACAATTGAAAAAGAAAAAGGGAAAACCGTAAAAGGGAAATCTAATGATACAACCGTAACCATCGATGAAAGTATCGATGATGTAAATCCAGAAAACTTTGATGCATTATTCATACCTGGTGGTTTTTCTCCTGATATTCTTCGTGGAGATGACCGATTCGTAACATTTGCGAAGCATTTTATGGACGAGAAGAAACCGGTATTGGCGATTTGTCACGGACCACAGCTATTAATTACTGCTAAAACTCTAGAAGGAAGAGGAGCAACTGGCTATAAATCTATTCTTGTAGATATGGAAAATGCAGGTGCAAAAGTGAAGGATGAGGAAGTAGTTGTTTGCCAAAATCAATTGGTAACTAGTCGTCAACCAGATGATATCCCTGCATTTAATCGAGAATCATTAAAAGTTCTCGAAGGATAAATAATCATTGTATAGGAAAGCCGCAAAACTCCTTGCGGCTTTTTTTATATCTTTTATTCTAGTTTGGTAATGGTAAATTGATCGTTTAATAGTAACCAATTTTGCGGGAAGGCTAACCCAAGTTTCCAATAAGCAATCCCAAGCAAGTTGAATTCACGAATCAAATCGAATTTACCTTGAATCGAACGAGCATCCTCAAACCAAACTTCATGATTAGCACCAGAACTGTCTGTGTATGTGAAAAAAGGTGCTTGAGCTACAGGATCAAATTGTATAGCAGCATTATTTTCGATAGCAATTTGTATTGCTTGTTGTGGACTGACTGCTTGAGCCGGTCCACCACCCTCTACAAAAGGAAGTGTCCAATCATACCCATATAAATTTTGTCCCATTAAGATTTTTTCAGGAGGGATAACGGAAACAGCATATTCGATTACATCACGTACCGAATTTAATGGTGAAACTGCCATTGGAGGACCGTAGCTGTATCCCCATTCATACGTCATTAGAACAACAAAATCTACTATTTCTCCATGTGCGGCATAATCATGCGCTTCATACCATTGTCCTGTTTGAGTACCGCTTGTTTTGGGAGCAAGAGCAGTGGAGACGAGTAAACCTTCCTGCGATAAACGTTCTTTTGCAGTACGAAGGAATTGATTATAAGCTTCGCGATCATCTCCTGGCAGAAATTCTAAGTCAAAATGCACATCTCTAAATCCTTGTTGAAGTGCCGTATTGATAATTTCTGTTAGCAATGTATTTTGTACAGCGCTTACTGTAAGGATAATATGACCGAGTTCATCGCTGAACGCGCCCTCTTCCAAATTGGTTACAACCATGGCCATTGCTGTGTTATTTGCATCTGCTGTTTGAAATAAATTACCAGCGGGAGGTGCCTTTAATGTACCGTCTCGGTTCACTTGGTAGCTAAATAGCGCAAGGTAGGTTAAATATGGAGATCTATTTTCTGCTGCGGTTTCTAGAGATTGGGATACAGTATCTCCGATTGGTTCTACATAAGCATAGGAAGTGATTGGTCGTTTTTCGATAGGCGGTATATAAATCCGCATACCAGGTGACAATGTCTGATCTATAGACAATCCATTTATCCGTGCGATTTCTTGAACCGTAAAACCAAATTGATTCGCAATGGAAGTTAATGTGTCACCAGGTTGAACAAAATAAAACTGGCCAACAATTGGAATAACAAGTGCTTGCCCAATAGCAAGTGCATCAGGAGAAGTTAAATCATTTGCTTCTATAATATCAGCGACGGAGGATTCATATGTATTAGCAAGTTGATATACACTATCTCCTTGTTGCACAACGTGAATTTGCAAAGGAACTACCTCCTTACATAGAGTCTCTAACTATCTATATGAGGAGGGTAGATTTATTATGCTAAACTGGAGATATATCTGCTTTCATTACCGATTCCATTAAATATAGAGCATAGTCATTATTTTCTTGTTGTTCAGAAGCCATACAGTTCTTTGGAATGGACATACCGATTTTGTACATATAAGCATCTTTTGCACTAAATAAAATGCAAATATCACCTGCTATTCCAGAAAGAATTACATGATTTCTCTCCAATTCTATAAGTAAGGAATGAAGTGGAGTTTGAAAAAATGCAGAATGTTGTGGTTTGATCAAAAAGTAATCATGCTTATCTGGTTTTATCTGATCGATTATTTCTCTACTCTTATCATTGGTACAATAATCAATTATCCTGTTAAAATCAGCTTGCCACAAACCATAATGATCATTAACATAGATAATAGGTAAATTGTTTTCCTTGGCAAAGGAGCGAAGTTTAACGATATTAGGTAAGACTTGTTTGGTATAGTGAAGTAAATCATCTCCACCATCAAATTGAAAATCATTGATTAAATCGACAAAGACTACTGCAGTATTTGTAGATGAAAAATCCATAATGTCCCTCCTTTGATATTCTAATGTTATTATTACCGTTCAACTCTAGATTAAAACTCTAAATAAAGCGATGTGATACAGTGAAAGAGGAAATATCAGTGAGCCAAGATGAGTTATTTATGGCAGCTGCAATAAGAGAAGCAAGACGAGCATGGATCCTGAATGAAGTCCCGATTGGAGCGGTGATTGTTCATGAAGGAGAAATTATTGGAAAAGGATTTAATCTCCGTGAGTCGATGCAAGCTACCCTTACACATGCTGAATTATTAGCCATGCAAGAAGCGAATAATGAAATCGGCAGTTGGCGACTAGAAGATTGTACGTTGTATGTCACATTAGAACCGTGTCCAATGTGCGCAGGAGCGATTGTTCAATCCAGAATGAAACGAGTGGTGTACGGAGCACCAGATCCGAAAGCAGGTTGTGCAGGGTCGCTAATGAACTTGTTAAATGAACCTCAGTTTAATCATCAAGTTGAAGTGACTTCTGGTATTTTAGAGCAACAATGTAGTACAATTTTAAAAGAGTTTTTCAAAGAACTAAGAGAAAAGAAGTCTAAAGATATTTCAACAGATAGCTAGGGAGGTTTATCCCGCATGTAATGGGCAATAATACCATTATTTTAAGACGATGAGGCAAAGCCCAAGCGAATAAGTGGTGGATAAACTGCTCGGTGTGATTCTGTTCCAGTGCCATTAGGTCCCGCTCTTGTGATTCGAATAGTCAGAGAAGAAAGAACGATAACCCATACTGGATGAAGTATCACTTTATCATTGCATTTTTGTGATGCTGACTTTATAATAGAAAATACGTGCTAAGCGGGGAGGTAGCGGTGCCCTGTACTCGCAATCCGCTATAGCGAGGCCGAATTCCCACTCGAGGTGGGACGACTTTATGGTCTGACTTAAGGGATTGGTGTTGACGCCCGGGTCCTGCGCAACAGGAACCCACGAATCCTGTCAGGTCCGGAAGGAAGCAGCAGTAAGTGGTTATTCTTGTGTGCCGCAGGGAAGCCTAGGCTGAGCCATGAACTTATGTAGCGCATAGGGTCGTTTCATCGAAAGTGGGTGCACGTATACATATATATACTTGTTACTTGAATATTTTTTAACATTATGAGTAAATTTAAATGAATAACATTTTGAGGCTGATTAAATATATCAGCCTTTTTAATTTTTATAAAGGGGTGCTTTAATGTTTAAGCAAAAAAGAAATATGATTGTAGGAGTTATCAGTAGTTTAATTTTAGTGTTACTATTAGCTGCATGTGGATCGGATGATACAAGCAATGATAGTGCAGAAGAAGAAAGTTATAGTGAAGCAGTGGAGCATACAATCACTGGTATTGAGCCTGGGGCAGGAATCACGGTAACAACAGAAGCAGCAATGGAAGCGTATGATCAGTTATCTGGATGGGAACTAGAGCAATCTTCAACAGCTGCAATGATTGTGGAATTGGAAAAAGCAATTGAAAATGAAGAGCCAATTGTTGTAACTGGATGGAATCCACATTGGATGTTTGCTAAATTTGATAATCTTAAGTACTTAGAAGACCCACAAGGTATTTACGGAGATAAAGAAGAAATACGTAGCTTAGCAAGAGAAGGATTTGAAGAAGAAAATCCAAATGCATATAAATTAATTGACCAATTCAACTGGAGCGTAGAAGACATGGAAAGTATCATGTACGAATCATCGGAGACTGGTCAAGATATAGCAGAAGTATCGAAACAATGGGTAGAAGATAATCCTGATAAGGTAGAAGCTTGGACAGAAGGTGTGGAAGATGGAAATGGAGAAACGGTTGAATTAGTGTCTACTCCATGGGATTCCGAGCGTGCTTCCTCCAATGTAGTAGCAGAAGTACTTCGCTCTAAAGGATTTGAAGTGAAAATCACCGATGTTGATGTAGCTGTAGTATTTGAAGCTATCGCAAATGGTGATGCTGACGTAACATTAGCAGCATGGATGCCATATACACATAAAGACTTTTATGAAAGCATAGAAGGACAATTTGTAGATATGGGAGCAAATCTTGAAGGTGCAAAAATTGGACTTGTCGTACCGGATTACATGGATATTGACTCCATTGAAGATCTAGAAGCAAAATAAATATTAGAATTTTTTAACCGAACGAGGTTGGGACATAAAAAAGTTTTGTTTAAAAGACGGTTGAAAGCTAGAATAAGCGTAAGAAATAAACGGAGACTCCTTGAAAATAAAAATCAATTTTCTGCGTGCGATGCAATGCTGACGAATCCTTCCTTGTCCTGTGGGAGGAAGGCCTAGTTGAGATCCCGATGCATGAGCAACCGGAGGCTCATCAGCCGCCTTAGGATAAGCGAAGTATATTTCTGAAGCGGGTTTCAAAAGCAAATCATTCGGATTTATCTTTTGCATGAATACTTTTGTCCCAGCCTCTTTTTGAGCAAAACTATTATCACGGTAAAGCAGATAAATTGCAATACTACCAAGGGCTAAGTAAGATGTAACTTAATTACATTCCTTAAAAGAGGTGGTTATATGGCTCAATTAGATACCGAATATAAGGTAAAAGGATTGTCTTTAAAAAATAAAATTGTGATGGCTCCAATGTGTCAATACTCTGTAGATGCAAAGGATGGAATCCCAAATGATTGGCATTTTGTTCACTATGTATCACGAGCTGTTGGTGGAGCAGGATTAATTATTGTAGAGATGACAGATGTCGATCCTGATGGTCGTATTACAGATTATGATTTAGGGCTATGGTCAGATGACCATGTTCCAGCATATCGTCGTATTGTGGATGAAGTGCATCGTCACGATACGAAGATTGGAATTCAAATCGCACATGCTGGCCGTAAAGCAGAAGATGCAGAGCCACCTGTAGCACCATCTGCAATCCCAGTAACACCTGAAAGTAAAGTACCTCGTGCGTTGACTACGGAAGAAGTAAAACAAACTGTTAAGCAGTTCCAAGATGCTGCTAGGCGTGCAGTAGAAGCGGGATTTGATACGATTGAAATTCATGGTGCGCATGGATATTTAATTCATCAATTTCATTCCCCATTGATTAACAAACGAGATGACCAATATGGAGAAGATTTATCCTTATTTGGAGTGGAAATAATTCAAGCAATAAAAGAAGTGATACCAGAAGATATGCCACTCTTAATGCGTATTTCAGCGATGGAATATATGGATGGTGGATATGATTTAAATCATTCTGTAGAAATTGCTAAAAGATATCAAGAAGCTGGTGTGGATGTATTCCATATTTCTAGTGGTGGAGAAGGACCTCCAGGAAAAAGAAAACCTGCCAATCATCCAGGCTATCAACTCCGATTTGCTCGTACATTTAGACAAGAATTAAATGTACCTATTATTGCTGTTGGTGTATTAGAGAATTCGAAAGTTGCAGAAGCAGCGCTTGGTAATGAAGATGCAGATTTAATTGCCATTGGACGTGGAATGTTAAAGGATCCTTATTGGGCGATACATGCGATTGAAGAAATTACTGGGATAGCGGTTCCACCTAAACAATATGAACGGGCATTTCCGCGAAAAAAATAATTGTTTCCAGAAGAAGCTATAACGAATGGGATAGGCTATATTAGTGAATATGATGCTAATATAGCTTTTTCGTTATATAGGAACAAAAAATCATACATTGCTATACGGATGTTCTGCTCTTTTCTTAATCTCCAAGGTTCACATAAGACCCTTTCATCGGGTATAATGAAAATTAGATTAATAAGGGGAATGTAAACTATGAGTTATCAAGCATTATACCGTGTATGGCGGCCACGAACATTTGAAGATGTAGTAGGACAAACACATATTACTCGAACATTGCAAAATGCGATTGAACAGGATAAATTTTCGCATGCTTATTTATTCTCTGGTCCACGTGGGACAGGGAAAACAAGTGCTGCAAAAATATTTGCACAAACTATCAATTGTGAGCATGCCCCTGTGAAGGAGCCTTGTAATGAATGTGTAGCATGTCGAGGTATCCAAGATGGATCAATATCTGATGTAATTGAAATTGACGCAGCTTCCAATACAAGTGTAGATGATATTCGTGATATTCGTGATAAAGTGAAGTATGCGCCAAGTACGGTGCCGTATAAAGTGTACATTATTGATGAGGTACACATGATATCGGTAAATGCATTTAACGCTTTACTGAAAACGTTAGAAGAACCACCGAAGCATGTTGTGTTTATTCTTGCAACAACAGAACCACATAAAATCCCCTTAACGATTATTTCTCGCTGTCAACGTTTTGACTTTAAACCGATCTCCAATCAATCGATTGTTGGACGAATGCAAACAATTATGCAAGCAGAAAGTATTCAAGTCACGGATGAGGCTTTAGAGTCTGTTGCGCTTGCTGCAGAAGGTGGAATGCGAGATGCTTTAAGTATATTGGATCAAGCCATTTCTTACAGTGAAGAGCAAGTCACATTAGAAGATGTTTTAGCAGTTACAGGTGGCGTATCGCAAGTAGTTCTTCATAAAGTCGTTTCTGCGATGAATGAAAATAATGTCCAAAATGTATTAGTAGCATTGGATGAGATGATTCGAACTGGTAAAGACCCGGGGAAATTTGTACAAGATTTAATTTATTTTATGCGAGATCTTTTATTGTATAAGAGCTCTTCATCTTTATCCGATATGCTAGAAAGAGCTGTAGCGGATGATTCATTCAAACAATTGTCAGAACGTGTATCCAACCAATGGATTCAACGCTCGATTATTGAATTGAATCAATGCCAGCAAGAAATGAAATGGTCTAATAGCCCGAAAGTATTTATCGAGATTGCATTATTAACAATCACTAATTATGGACAAGAACAAGTTGCTCCAGAGGGCATTCATACAACATCTACTGTTGAATCCGAAGTGGTATTACAATTACAAAGCAAGATGCAACAGTTGGAAAAAGATATTACTACATTAAAAGAAAATCCACCTGCATCTGTTACACCTAGTACACAAACATCGACCGAGCGAAAAAGACCGAATACGAGATCATCGAAAAATAGTTATAAGATTCCATATGATCGAATTCGTGATACACTAGGAAGAGCGGAGAAGAGTGAATTAAAAAATGTACACGCGCACTGGGCTAATTTCTTAACCAAATTAAAAACAACAAATGCACCAGCGCATGCCACAATACAAGATAGTAAACCAGCTGCTGCTTCGGATGATACATTGATTGTTGCATTCAAATACGAAATCCATTGTTCTTTATTTTTAGATCACCGAGAAATGGCTGAGTCTTTACTTGGGGGAATGGATAAACAACGTACTATCATCCCTATTCCAGAACAAGCGTGGAACGAAGTACGTAATGATTATATTCAAAATCAGGATAAATCAAAAGAAGAATCTGAAGAGCAGCAATCAGATCCTGTAGTAGATGAAGCGAGGAAGCTATTTGGTGATGACCTGTTAGAAATACATGATTAAATTATATAGATAACTATTACAAGGAGGTATTTTCCATGAAGGGAAATATGAACAATATGATGAAGCAAATGCAAAAAATGCAAAAGAAAATGATGCAAGCTCAAGACGAGCTACATGAAATGACATTCGAAGCTACTGCTGGTGGTGGAATGGTAACTGTAAAAGCAAACGGCAAGAAAGAAATTATCGATGTAGAAATTAAAGAAGAAGTGGTAGATCCAGATGATATCGATATGCTTCAAGATCTTATTCTAGCAGCAACAAATGATGTACTTAAACAAATTGATGATAAAACAAACGATACAATGGGCCAATTCACCAAAGGCTTAAATATGCCAGGAATGTTTTAGAAGCTAAATAATAAGGCATACAAAGACAAGGCGTCTGGCTAATGCGAGACGCCTTATTTTGGCAGTTAAGAAAGTACAAATCTTTCTTTCTGCATTAATTGCAGCAGGTATTGGTATTTTACCAAGGAGTTCAACCATAAAATAATTTTGTGGTTGTGTAGGAGGAAACATCATGTATTATCCAGAACCTATCACTAAATTAATAGATAGCTTCTCCAAGTTGCCAGGTATCGGCCCAAAAACAGCCGCTCGTTTGGCTTTCTTTGTGTTGAATATGAAAGAGGATGACGTATTAAATTTTGCTAATGCATTAGTTAGTGCAAAACGAGAATTATCTCATTGTACTGTATGTGGACATATAACGGATCAAGATCCATGTGCGATCTGTACGGATACAAGTCGGGATGGCTCAATTATTTGTGTTGTTCAAGATCCAAAAGATGTGATTGCAATGGAAAAGATGAAAGAATTTCATGGGAAATACCATGTGCTTCATGGTGCTATCTCACCTATGGATGGAATTGGACCGGAGGATATCAATGTTCCTGACTTAATCAATCGCTTAAAAGATGAGGAAGTAGAGGAACTTATACTTGCAACCAATCCTAATATTGAAGGAGAAGCAACTGCAATGTATATTTCACGATTAGTAAAACCTTCTGGAATTCGAACGACGAGGATTGCCCACGGGCTGCCAGTAGGTGGAGATTTAGAATATGCCGATGAAGTAACATTATCAAAAGCATTAGAGGGTAGAAGAGACGTTTAATAATGCAGGAATGTAGGGGTTAGGTGAAGGGTTATGGGGAAAAAACTTAGAAAACGAGATGTAGATCAAGAATTATTAAATTCTCTGTACCATGTAGATCATGAATGGAAACAACTTCAGAACATTGTAAGACAAAGTATTGAACCAACACAAAGTGGTCAGCATGAAGAAAAGTTAGCAAAAGCTAAATATATGTTTCTTATTCGTGAAGCACGTATACGTAAAGTAAGTGCGTTACGTGTATAGTTTCATAAAATGAATGGAAAATATAGAAGTTGAAAGATAACATGCTGATGAATAAGTCTTAGCGTGCCAACTTCATTGTGCGTTCTGCGCTTTTCTTAGAAAATATAGTTCTATCAATCGATTTTTCTTCATACGTTACAGTAAAGAGATATGGAGAAGAGGTTGATGTGAGATGAGTTCGACCATATTTATAAGCATTATTGTTGGATTAATAGTTATTCTATTACTCGTTGGAGCGCCTGTGAAGCCAATGAAGTATATTGGACAGGCTACCATTAAACTAGGAATTGGAATGTTGTTCTTATTTTTTATTAATGTGTTTGGAGGAGCAATTGGCCTCCATATTCCGATTAATCTATTTACCGTATTTGTATCAGGATTCTTAGGCGTGTTTGGAATCGGCTCACTTGCTGCCATTCATCTCTTTGTATTGTAAAAGCTTTCAAAGATTTTGGGTATACTTTCCGTTAGATTAGGAGATACTAGCTTTTAACGGAGGTGGAGAAATGGAGCATACAAACGTCTTTGAGCTAGAGTGTTGTGGGATATGTGAAGAAAGAAAAAAAGAAGGTATTCACCTGTACACGATGTTCATATGCACGGAATGTGAGTATAACATGATCCATACAGAACCTAGAGAAGAAAAATATAATTATTATTTACGTAAATTAAAAAATATGAATCAACCAAAATTATATTCATAGTTCAAAATTTAAAACGATGGAATAGTAAAAAGTCTTTGTTTACAAAGGCTTTTTTTGTGCGTGAAAAACAGTAATTCATCCGTTTTTGACATAGCTTTGTGTTTTTCTTATTGTATAGGATAGAGGAAATAAGGGAGATGAAGAAGTTGGATCAATCTTGTATGCCATTAGTAGATCATTTGAAAAATTTCAGTTTAAAAAAAACGTTATCATTCCATGTTCCAGGGCACAAGCATGGATTGATTTTTCCTGAAGCAGCTAGAGGACTTTTTTGTTCTATATTACCTGTAGATGTAACGGAAATAGCTGGGATGGACGACTTGCATGCACCTAGTCAAATCATTGCAGATGCAGAATATTTAGCAACAGATTATTTCAAATCGGATCACACCTTTTTTTTAGTTGGTGGATCTACAGTAGGAAATTTAGCAATGATCATGGCGGCTTGTAATCCGGCAGATGAGGTAATTGTTCAACGAAATTGCCATAAGTCAATAATGAATGGTTTAGAACTTGCAGGTGCAAAACCAATCTTTATAGCTCCAGAGTGGAGAGATGATCTACAACGATATGCTGCACCATCCTACGACACAGTAAAACAAGCAATCTTGAGATTTCCGAATGCAAAGGCCCTTATTCTCACGTATCCAGACTACTTTGGAACGACTTTTGATATTCAGTCCATGATTGAATTCGCACATATCAATCATATTCCTGTATTCGTTGATGAAGCACATGGTGTCCACTTTTCATCGTCAGAAAAATTTCCAGTATCGGCATTGCAATTAGGAGCAGATGTTGTGGTACAATCTGCACACAAAATGGCTCCCGCTATGACAATGGCTGCGTATTTACATATAGGCACTTCACGTATAGAAAAACATCAGCTTGCTTATTATTTGCAGATGTTACAGTCGAGTAGTCCATCTTATCCTATAATGGCTTCTCTAGATGCAGCTCGATATTTTTTAGCACAATTATCGAATAAAAACATTCAAGACATCTTAGTCAGTGTAGGAGAAGTCAGAAACATATTCTCTCAAGCATCCTTCTGGGAATGGATACCTAGTGATGATCCGTTAAAATTAACGTTTCACGTGAAACAAGGATATAAAATTAATGAGATAGAAACGATGCTTGAAAATCATGGGATTTATCCAGAGTTAACGACAGAAAATCAATTTTTATTCATACATGGTCTTGCGCCTTTTGTACAACAAGGTTATTTGAAAAAAACAATACAATTGGTAGAGGAACAATTAAAAAATTCAATGAAACATGCTACAATAGAAGGGGCAAGGCTTTTAACCAATCCTATAGAGGAACTAGCGTTGTCGTACCAAGAAATGAAACACATGACATCCCTTCTTGTCCCATTTGCTCAAAGTGAAGGTGAAATTGCAGCAGAAGCAGTGATCCCATATCCCCCTGGTATTCCAGTCATACTCAAAGGCGAGAGAATTACGAAGGCGCATATTACAAAGATTCAGCTTTTGATTCAACAAGGAGTAACCATTCAGCAACGGGAAGAAGGAATACGTATATATAGGAAGGCATGAAGGAGACACATATATGGCTGGTTTGTTTATTACATTTGAAGGTGGAGAAGGTGCTGGAAAAACAACAGTTATCCAACATATCTTCCAAAAATTAATTGCTCAAGGGATTGATGTTATTCAAACAAGAGAACCCGGAGGAATAAAAATATCGGAGAAGATTCGAAGTATTATACATGATCCAGAACATCTGGAAATGGAAGAAAGAACGGAAGCTCTATTATATGCAGCCGCTAGAAGACAACATTTAGTGGAGAAAGTATTTCCTGCTTTGGAACAAGGAAAAGTAGTGCTCTGTGATCGCTTTGTAGATAGCAGTTTAGCATATCAAGGATATGCTAGAGGATTAGGAATAGATGAAGTTTATGCGATTAATCAGTTTGTTATTCAAGATTGTAGTCCAGATTTAACGCTTTTTTTCGATATTGAACCAAAAAAGGGATTAGAACGTATTGCGGCGAATAAAAATAGAGAAAGAAATCGATTAGATCTAGAAAATATCCAGTTTCATGAAGCTGTTTATGAAGGGTATCAAAAAGTGAAGGCACGTTTTCCGGAGCGGATAAAGACGGTTCAAGCGGGGCAATCATTAGAGGCTGTGGAACAGGATGCCATGGATATAATCAGTTCTTTTTTAAATGAAAACGAAAAGGGTGGTAACAATGAAATTAATTATTACGGTGATTCAAGATAAGGATTCAAACCGTCTCGTTAATGCGCTAGGAGAACATAATTATAAGACAACAAAACTAGCAACCACAGGTGGGTTTTTAAAAGAAGGAAATACGACGTTAATGATTGGTTGTAATGATGAAGATGTTGATCGTGCATTAGAAATAATTAAAGATAATTGTTCACACCGCGAACAGATGGTAGCACCAATATCACCAATGGGTGGAAATGCTGACTCTTATATTCCGAGACCTGTAAAAGTAGAGGTTGGCGGAGCAACGGTATTTATCGTACCAATCGAATCTTTTTATAAATTTTAATGAGTTACGATGAAAGGGGACTGAAGACATGAAAATTACGAATGAGATGCAAACAAAGACGGAAACAAAATTTCATCGGTCTTCAAAGGTGGAAGATCCTTCTTTTCAACGAATGGTTCAGTCCCAAACAAAGCAATTAAATCAGCAAGAATTTCATCAGCTTGTACAACAAATTAGCAAGCAAGGAAGTAAACTTGCTCAATACCGTTCTTTCCGAGAATTAGTGAAATTTAAGCGAATGGTTAAAAGTTTTTTAGATAAAGCAGTCGTAAAAGGTTACAAGCTTGAGAAGTCACATAGTTTTGGACTGCAAGGAAGTCGGCATCTTTCGATAGTAAAAGCAGTAGATGAGAAATTAATTCAATTAGCAGAAGATATAATGGATGAAGAAAAGAAGACAGTAGATATATTAGGTCTAATTGGTGAGATCAAGGGTCTATTGATTAATATATATACATGAATGAATAACAAGCGATCCCTATTGGGAATCAATTAGGATGGATGAATGATGATAACTTGGGAGGAAATTACAGACCTTCAGCCGATTGCTAGTCGAACAATCATCAATAGTATAAATAAAGGAAGAGTATCCCATGCTTACCTTCTACAAGGCGAACGAGGAACTGGTAAGCGTGAAATTGCGCTATTGTTAGCAAAATACTTATTCTGTTTGCATCGTGAAGGAGCAAACCCTTGTCATACATGTAATAACTGTAAACGGATAGATTCGGGGAATCATCCTGATGTACATTGGATTGAACCAGATGGACAATCGATAAAAATCGAACAGGTACGTAATTTGCAAAAGGAATTCACGTATTCAGGGATGGAGTCGAATCAAAAAGTATATGTCATTCAAGATGCAGATACGTTAACGGTAAATGCAGCAAATCGTTTGCTCAAATTTTTAGAAGAACCTAGTAAACAAACGACTGCTATTATGATGACAGAAAATGTACATTCGATTCTACCAACTATCCGTTCCAGATGCCAAATCATAGAATTACAGCCGCTACCTCCTGATGTACTAAATCAACGATTGCAAGCTGAAGGGGTTCATCACTTTGAAGCGAATCTTTTAAGTGCTTTAACGAATAATACAAAGGAAGCATTGTCATTACACCAAGATGAGTGGTTTGCAGGTGCAAGAAAGATAGTGGTACAATTAATAGAAATGTATGTTCAAAAACCAGAGGACGTTTATTTATTTATCCATCAACAATGGATCCCTCATTTTAAAGAACGTACAGAGCAACAAATGGGATTGGATTTATTATTATTAGGATTTCAAGATATCCTTCATCAACATATAAAAGAAGACTCCACACCAGTCTTGTTACCGCAGGATGAGTTAAAAATGGAGAGGGCAATGATGTCTTTTTCCAAAGAGCAATTACTATTTACGTTGCAGCTGATTTTAACAGCGAAACGAAAATTAAAGCAAAATGTCCAACCGACGTTAGTAATGGAACAATTAGCACTTCAAATACAGAGGTGAAAAAATGATAGAAGTTATAGGAGTACGATTTAAGAAAGCGGGAAAAATCTATTACTTCGACCCAGACGAAGATAATATAGAGTTAGATAGTTACGTTATTGTTGAAACGGTTCGAGGGATTGAATTTGGTAAAGTAGTGATCACGAACAAGCAGGTAGACGAAGAAGATGTTGTTCTACCACTTAAGAAAGTTATTCGTGTAGCAGATGATAAAGACAAACGAACTGTCGTTGAAAATCAGGAACAGGCGCAAAAAGCCTTTGATATATGCACAGAAAAAATCGAACATCACGACCTAGATATGAATTTAGTAGAAGTAGAATATACATTTGATAGAAACAAAATTATCTTTTACTTTACTGCTGATGGTCGTGTGGACTTTCGTAATCTAGTGAAGGACTTAGCTTCCATGTTTAAAACACGTATTGAATTGCGACAAATTGGAGTACGTGATGAAGCAAAAATGCTTGGTGGTATTGGTCCTTGTGGTCGAATGTTATGTTGTTCTACGTTTCTAGGAGACTTCGAACCAGTATCGATAAAAATGGCGAAAGATCAAAATCTCTCATTGAATCCAGCAAAAATTTCTGGCCTATGTGGTAGATTAATGTGTTGTCTAAAATATGAGAATGACGATTATGAGACCGCGAAAAAAGAATTACCTGATATTGGTAAGTCTATGAAAACTCCTTATGGACAAGGTAAGGTAGTAGGACTTAATATCTTAGAACGTATGATTCAAATTGAGTTGCCTGAAAAAGATCGCGTGGTAGAATATACATTAGATGAATTAATTGAAGAAGGAATAGTTGCGCAAGCCACAGAATGATGAGGTGAGTGGGCGTGGGAAACAGAGAAATATTTGATCAGGTTTCCGACATGGAAAAGCAAATTGGGGAGCTTTATGAACAGTTGGGTGATTTAAAAGTGAAGTTAAGTGATTTACTGGAAGAAAATCATCGATTAGCACATGAAAATCACCATTTGCGCCATCATCTAGAAGAGTACAGACAAGATGGAGATACTGATTCAAAACAACCATTGGATGAAACAAAGAATAAACATCATATACTTCCAGGTGAAGGGTATGATAATTTAGCAAGATTATATGAAGAAGGGTTTCATATTTGCAACCTTGAATTTGGGAGCCCACGCAGAAATGAAGACTGCATCTTTTGTTTAGATTTCTTTGATAAAACGAAATAATACTATCTTAGTAAGAATGATATGTCCTTTCTGAATAAGAATTTTACATGGGCTGTCTCTAGCTTAGTGATTTAATTTTGTAGCAACGAAATGTTACTGCATATACGGGGAAAATTAATGAAGTGACTTAAAAATAAGGTTATACTACTTATGAAGGAGCTTTTGATTCTCTGTGCAGGTACGGTTGCAAAGATTAGTCAACTAATTTGGAGATAGCCTTTCTTCATTTGTAAATGAATTTGAACAAGTTTGTATAAAGAGGGATAACATGGTAGAACTTTATGATGATGAACGTACAGATTATTTATTAGCAAACAAAGAAATGAAAATAATACAAAGTCCAACAGCATTCGCATTCTCTTTAGATGCTGTATTACTTGCTGACTTTGCATCGATTCCTAAAAAGAGAGGTACCATATTAGATCTATGTACAGGGAATGGTGTTATTCCTTTACTGTTATCACGCAAAACAACAGCAGAGATCACAGGAGTAGAGATACAAGATCGTATCTACCATATGGCTGAACGGAATGTGCAATTAAATCAACTACAAGCACAATTACATATGATTCATGGAGATTTAAAAGAGATGCAAGCTGAACTTGGACAAAGCAGTTTCGATGTGGTTACTTGTAATCCGCCTTATTTTAAAACCCCTTCCAAAACAGAACATAATTTAAATGAATACTTAACGATTGCCCGACATGAAGTACACTGTACTTTAGAAGATGTGGTACGCGCATGTAAATTACATGTACGTCCAGGAGGAAAAGTAGCAATGGTACATCGTCCAGGTAGGTTAGTTGATATTATAGAGCTGTTTAGAAAGTATAAAATTGAACCAAAACGAATACAGTTTGTTTATCCGAAGAAAGGGAAAGAGGCAAATATGCTATTGATCGAAGGTATTCGAGATGGAAAAGCAGACATAAAAATATTGCCGCCTCTTTACATCTATGAAAAGGATGGTACCTATACCAAACAGGCGGAGGAAATTATTTATGGATGAGCAACATTATGTATATATATTACGTTGTCGTGATCAATCTCTTTATACGGGGTATACGAATAATTTAGAGCATCGTCTACAAATGCATGAAACGGGCAAAGGTGCTAAGTATACTCGAGGAAGAGGTCCATTCGAAGTATTGTATGTAAAGCAATTTATCGATAAGTCAGAAGCGATGCAAGAAGAATATCGTATTAAACAATTATCCCGCTATAAGAAGTTGAAGCTAATCGAATTCCAAGAACAGGAGTGATGACACGTGAATATACAAAAGAGCTTTGAGAATGAGGAAGCTGCTTTGTATGTAGTTCCAACACCGATTGGAAATCTTGAAGATATAACATATCGCGCCATTCGCATGTTAAAAGAAGCGTCGGTAATCGCTGCTGAAGATACGCGCAATACAAAAAAGCTTCTTCATTACTTTGAGATAGAGACACCTTTAATTAGTTATCATGAGCACAATCATCAAAGTCGTGTGAATCAGTTGATGGATAGAATAAAAGGTGGGGAAGTGGTTGCATTAGTCAGTGATGCTGGGATGCCTGCAATATCCGATCCGGGTGTCGAGCTTGTACAAGCAGCCATAGCAGAGGAAATAAAAGTAATTGTTCTTCCAGGAGCAAACGCAGCTTTATCTGCATTAGTTGGTTCAGGATTAACCACACAGCCTTTCACTTTTTATGGATTCCTACCTCGCAAGAAAAAAGAAAAAAAACAAATACTAGAGGATTTACAAAGATTAGAAGGAACGATAATATTTTATGAATCTCCATATCGCGTTAAGGACACTGTTGAAGTGATACAAGAGACATATGGAAATAGAAAAATGGCATTAGGAAGAGAACTAACCAAACGTTTTGAAGAATATATTCGCGGAACGGCAGAAGAAATTTTTTCATGGTGTACGAAAAATGAAATGCGTGGAGAATTTGTTGTCATGGTGGAAGGTCGAAATATGTCGGATGAATCTGAAATTCGACAAGAATCGACATGGTGGGAATCAATGTCATTACATGAACATGTCACTTATTATATAAATACGTCAGGTTTTAGCAGTAAAGAAGCGATCAAACAAACAGCAGTAGACCGAGGGATTCCTAAACGAGAAGTTTATCAAGCTTATCATATCCAAACATAAATAAAGCTGACAATTCAACAGAGTTGTCAGCTTTATTTATACAAGATAAGAAAGTAAAGGTCTTGGTATTCCAATCAATCATAGACAGAATCCGCTACGTCCAGCTTCAGCATCCAGAAACAAGGTGACTTCACGAAATCGCCCTACGATACAGAAGACTTGCAGAATGTTCTTTATGAGGATTAGTCACACCTATATCCTTGTGGTGAAGTTCATCATCGGTTCGTCACCTCACCGTGATTCCTTTATCTCAACGAAAAAAGGAAGTCCGACTATTGTCGAACCACCCTTGAAAGCAGTGGCGCACTCGCTACGTTTCTAGACGGACGCTTGCACTTTTGTTCTCCAACGTAAATAAGATTTTGGTACCGAATATGGCTTACTTAAAACGTGATTGTATTTCTTCCAACAGAATTTGAGCACCTGCTGGACTGAGGACTAAATTACCGTTTGCAATAGACAAGTTTTCATCGGAAACTTCTCCAGTAATTTGACAAGTCATATTAGGTTTGTATTTCTTGAGAACGATTTTATCATTGTCTACATAGATCTCCATTGTGTCTTTTTCGTGGATGTCCAATGTGCGACGTAATTCAATTGGTATGACTACACGGCCCAATTCATCGACCTTACGTACAATTCCGGTTGATTTCATTGTTTGACTCCCCCATACTCGAAAAAACACGGATATTAACTCTCCTCATACAAGTATTTATCCGTATTTTCCTTATTTATGATACTACATAAAAAAATCGCCATGGTTCGACACCTATATTAAAATCAGAATACCAACAAATTGCTCAGTTGTCAATCAAATTTTACTAAAAGTGGAAAAATTTGATTAGTTCTTTGGTCACCGTTTATTTCATCACAATAATGGCAACGGTATATAGAAGAAGTAAAGAGCGGTAAATGTACACGATTTGGCAAATTGCGTTATAATAGCTACAATAGAATCTATATATAATAAGGAAGAGATTTAGGAGGCACAACGAATGGCAAGAGAAAATGCATTTTATATAACGACGCCAATTTATTATCCTAGTGGAAAACTACATATTGGAAATGCGTATACTACAATCGCTTGTGATGTAATGGCACGATATAAACGCATGCGTGGATTCGATGTTTTTTACTTAACGGGTAGTGATGAGCATGGACAAAAAATAGAGCAAAAAGCGAAAGAGATGAATATTTCTCCGAAAGCCTACGTAGATGATATGGCTGCAGGTATGAAAAAATTATGGAATACATTAGAAATTAGTAATGATAAGTTTATTCGCACTACAGAAGAACAACATAAAAAAGTAGTTGCCGATATTTTTGAACGATTTTTAGAACAAGGTGATATTTACTTAGATGAATACGAAGGATGGTATTCGGTTCCAGATGAGACATTCTATACTGAAACGCAATTAGAGGACGTTGAAAGAGATGCAGATGGAAATGTCATAGGTGGAAAGTCTCCAGATAGTGGACATCCGGTAGAATTAATTAAAGAAGAATCTTACTTCTTCCGTATGAGTAAATACGCGGATCGTTTGCTCAAATTTTATGAGGACAATCCAGAATTTATTCAACCAGAATCTCGAAAAAATGAAATGATTAATAACTTTATTAAACCAGGATTAGAGGATCTAGCAGTTTCTCGTACAACATTTAGCTGGGGTGTACAAGTTCCAAGTAATCCAAAACACGTCGTATACGTATGGATTGATGCACTTACCAACTATATTACAGCTTTAGGTTATGGTACAGATGACACTTCCCTTTATGACAAATTTTGGCCAGCGGATGTGCATATGGTTGGGAAAGAGATTGTTCGATTCCACACTATTTATTGGCCGATTATGTTAATGGCTTTAGACTTGCCTTTACCGAAAAAAGTCTTTGCTCATGGCTGGCTTTTAATGAAAGATGGAAAAATGTCGAAATCAAAAGGGAATGTCGTTTATCCAGAAATGCTTGTCGAACGTTATGGTTTAGACGCGTTACGTTACTACCTCATGCGTGAAGTTGCTTTTGGAAGTGATGGTGTCTTTACACCGGAAGACTTTATTTCTCGTGTAAATTACGATTTAGCAAATGACCTTGGAAACTTATTAAATCGTACAGTGGCGATGATTAATAAGTATTTTGATGGAAAGGTTCCTGAATTTAAAGGTGAAGTAACTAGCGTTGATGGCGAGTTACAAACAATCGCAAACAATGCTATCGAAGAATATGAGAAACAAATGGAAGGCATGCAATTTAGCGATGCTTTAAAACAAGTTTGGATTTTAATTTCGAGAGCAAACAAATATATTGATGAAACAGAGCCGTGGATATTAGCAAAAGATGAAGGTCGTAGAGATGAGTTAGCAAGTGTGATGGTTCATTTAGCAGAAAGTTTACATGCTTCTGCACTAATGTTACAACCATTCTTAACCCATGCACCAAAGAAAATTGCAGAACAACTTGGTCTAGGAGAAGAATATGGATTAGATTGGAATACAATTGGGTTTGGCAATTTCCCAGAAAATACAACCGTCGTTAAAAAAGGTACACCAATCTTCCCTCGTCTTGATTTGGATGAAGAGGCTGCATATATTCGTGAACAAATGGCGAATGGTGCAAAAGGTACTGCTTCAGAAGAAGAAACGACCGATTGGGATCCTAATGAAACAGAACTCATATCTGAAAAAGAAAAACAGATTAAATATGATGTGTTTGATAAGGTTGAGCTGAAAGTGGCCGAAGTGAAGGATTGTAGGAAAGTAGAAGGCGCAGATAAACTTTTAAAATTCCGATTAGACGCTGGTGATGATGGAGATCGACAAATACTCTCCGGAATAGCTGAGTACTATTCAGAACCGGAGCAATTAATCGGAAAAAAAGTGGTTATTGTCGCTAATTTGAAGCCACGTAAAATGCGCGGAGAAATTAGTCAAGGAATGATATTATCAGCGGAATACGACGGCAAACTACAAATTGTCGAAGCGCCAAGTGAAGCGCCTAATGGTTCGTCAATTTCTTGAGCGATAAGAAATAAAGTAAAAACTATAAGTTAATTCGTACCGAGCTATATTTGGGTGACGCTTTGAATATCCATTATAGCTCGGTTTTTATTCAACAAAAAACAAAGGATGAACAAGTATGTTATTTGATACGCATGTACATTTAAATGCAAAGCAATTTGAAGATGATCGTGAAGAAACTATTCAACGAGCATATGATGCTGGTGTTGAAAATATGGTTGTTGTCGGGTTCGATAGAGAGACGATACCACTAGCAATTGAAATTGCAGAAAGCTATCCGGATATTTATGCTGCAGTAGGCTGGCATCCTGTAGATGCTATAGATATGACTGAAGAAGATCTTAACTGGATCGAGCAATTAAGTTCCCACCCAAAAGTGGTTGCCATTGGAGAAATGGGGCTTGACTATCATTGGGATAAATCACCAAAGGATATTCAAAAGAAAGTGTTTCGTAAGCAAATAGCACTTGCGAAAAAAGTAAACATGCCGATAATTATTCATAATCGGGAAGCAACAGAGGATATTATTAAGATACTTCAAGAAGAGAATGCAAAAGAAATTGGTGGAATCATGCATTGTTACAATGATTCAGTCGATTATGTACAAGATTGTTTGGACATGAATTTCTATATTTCTTTAGGCGGACCTGTGACCTTTAAGAACGCACCACTTCCAAAAGAAGTAGCTAAAGAAGTTCCTTTAGACCGTTTGTTAATTGAAACAGATGCACCATTTCTAGCCCCACATCCAAATCGAGGTAAAAGAAATGAGCCTGCATATGTTCGATTAGTCGCCGAACAAATTGCTGCTATAAGAGAAATGAGTGTAGAAGAAATTAGTGGAATAACCACAAGGAATGCAAGACGATTTTTTAAAATTGATGAATAAAACGAGCTATAAATTGTCATAATCAAGCTAAAAAATGGAAAAAGTGAGGAGGATAAACGGACTGTTTATCCTCTTTTTTTACAATTTGATAACAAGCTTCGGGACTAGATACATCATAGTATTTCGTCCAATATTCCTAGGTTATTGGTGAATTAGCAGGATAAATGTAATTGGTTTGTAAACGAACCGTAAACGGAATAGCTTTGACTTTGCATATACCTGTTAATATAATCAATTGGGAGTGAGGGGGGCTTTTATGATGAAGCTAATTTCAAAGTTATCAGGGTCGAAACAAAGACTGATAACATCAGGTATTGGTGTTTTTGTATTAATTCTTTTTTCGAGTTTTGTAATGTACGAAGCGACAAAAGCAAAAGTAGTATTTGCTGAAAACGGAGAAGAACTAACGATTAACACACACAAAGATACCGTTGGAGAGCTTCTGAATGAATTAGGTGTTGAGGTTGGCCAACATGATCTATTATCGCATCAATTAGATGCCTTGATTCAATCAGGAATGACAATTGATTATGTAGCTGCAAAAGAAGTAACAGTATCAATCGATGGAGAAGAGAAAGTCTATAATACAACTGCTGAATCGATTGCAACATTTTTTGAAGAAAAAAACTTAATGTTTACAGAAGACGATGAATTATCGCATAATACTTCAAGCAAGGTGGAAGATGGTCTACACATAGATGTCACAACAGCCTTTGAGGTAGAGATCTTGAATGGCAAAGACAAAACAGCAGTCATGACAACTGGAGGAACGGTCAAAGAAATTATTGAAAAGGCTGATGTATCCTATGATCAAGACAGCAAAGATAAAATAACTCCTAGTTTAAATGAAGAAGTTGAAAAAGGAGATACAATAGAAGTAGTTCGAGTAACAGAGGAAGAAAAAGTAGTCGAAGAAACGATTGACTTTGATACAAAAACAAAAGAAGATAGCTCCTTGCCAAAGGGAGAAGAGAAAGTAATTACTGAGGGTAAAAATGGATTAGTCTCAAAAACATATATGGTTACAATGGAGAACGGTGATGAAGTCGACCGGGAACTCATCGATGAAGTTGTAGAAGACAGTGTAACAAAAGTTATTGCCGTTGGGACTAAAGCTCAGCAAGCATCTAGCAATCATACCAATCATTCATCTAAGAACGCGAGCTCAAGTTCAAATGGAGAAACAATAACAATGAAAGCCAGTGCTTTTACATCTAGTTGTAGTGGTTGCTCTGGTGTTACCGCCACCGGTATTAATTTAAGTAGTAATCCAAACATGAAAATTATCGCAGTAGACCCTAGTGTCATTCCACTTGGTACGAAAGTACATGTAGAAGGATATGGTGAAGCTGTTGCTGGAGATACGGGCGGCAATATTGTCGGCAATCGTATCGATGTGCATGTGCCATCTAGTTCTGATGCATATGCTTGGGGTGTACGCACTGTAGAAGTGACAATTTTAGATTAGCATATTTTTATATGACGTAGGATAAAATGCTCTTATCATGCTATTATGGTAAGAGCATTATTTTTGTATGTTCGGAGGAAAGATAATGAGAGTTAAAGAAATGATTGTTGTAGAAGGCCGAGATGATACAGCTCGAATTCAATTAGCAGTCGACGCCGATACAATCGAAACGAATGGATCAGCGATAAATAAACAAACATTGGAAAAAATTCGCCACGCTCAACAGAAGCGTGGAGTAATTATATTTACGGATCCAGATTACCCGGGGGAACGTATTCGTAATATTATTAATGAACATATTCCAGGGTGTAAGCACGCTTTTTTACCAAAAGAAGAAGCGAAAAATAATAAATCGGATCGCGTGAGTCTAGGAATTGAACACGCTAGTGTAGAAGCAATACAAAAAGCACTGGAACATGTGTATGAATTAGCGGAAATGCAAATAAGTGATATAAATAAGGCAGATCTGATTGATTATGGACTAATTGGTGGAAAAAAGGCAAGTGAACGCCGTGAATGGTTAGGAAGTCATTTGAAAATCGGACACACGAATGGCAAGCAATTATTAAAGCGACTCACACAGTTCCAAATTAGTAAAAAACAGTTAGTAGAAGCTATAGAAGTAATGGATCAGGAGGTTCAATATGACGAATAAATACATCGCAACTCCCACTAGAACGAAAGAAATTTTAGGTAAATATCATTTTACATTTAAAAAAAGTTTAGGGCAGAACTTTTTAGTGGATGTCTCTGTTTTACAAAATATCATTCGCCATGCAGGAATTACAAAAGATACTGCTGTAATTGAAATTGGTCCGGGAATTGGAGCGCTAACCGAGCAATTAGCAATTCATGCTGATCAGGTTGTCGCTTTCGAAATTGATCAACGATTACTGCCCATTTTAAAAGATACATTGGGGGATTATTCCAATGTGAATGTGATTCATCAAGATATTTTAAAGGCGGATGTGACACAGGTCATTGCAGAACATTTTCAAAAAGATCAAGAAGTTCATGTGGTGGCAAATTTACCATATTACATTACGACTCCTATTTTAATGAAATTGATTCGTGACCGGTTACCAGTAACAAGTTTAACAGTCATGATCCAAAAAGAAGTCGCAGATCGCATGTCTGGAGAACCGAATACGAAAAGCTATGGTTCCTTAAGTCTTGCAGTCCAATATTATAGCGAGGCAAAAGTAGTAATGAATGTACCGAAGCAAGTGTTTATGCCACAGCCGAATGTCGATTCAAGTATATTACAACTAACTATTCGACAACAGCCACCAGTAGAGGTAACCGATGAAGATTTCTTTTTTGAAATTATTCAAGCAAGTTTTGCTCAACGTCGTAAAACATTAAAAAATAATCTCTCTCGCTTTTTTAAAGGAGTTCATGATAAAGAAAAAATCGAACACATATTACAAGAAGCAGGAATTGATGGAATTCGAAGAGGAGAATCACTGACTATGGAAGAATTCGCACAAGTAGCAAATTCATTTTTCCAATACGAACCTAAATAATATATAGAGCAGGTTGGTGTGCAAAAGGCACAATAGCCTGCTTTTTCTCATATGGTATAGGAGACATATCGTGTGAGGTGTACAGATGGTTATTGCAAACGGAGAGCTTGTAACACGAAAGTCATATGAACATGATTTATTATTTCGTGTGGTAGAGATAAAAAAAGATATTGCTGTTTTGCATGGAGAGGATTTGCGATTAGCTGCCGATGCCCCTATTAGTGATTTAGAGAAAGTAGATCAGCGAGAGAAAAAAAGAAGAAAAGAACAAGAAAAAGAAAAGCAAGAAACTTCGTATAGACTGTTCAGGCAAGATTATCAGTTGATGAGGGAGAAGCGAAATTATGAGGCAACAGATGGGTATTCGAATGCGGCGAATTATTTTCAACTACCTGCGAAAGTGTTGCATATGGATGGAGACGCAAACTATTTACGAAAATGTATACAATTATATCAACGAATTGGGTTACAAGTCCATGGAGTGCATTTAACAGAAGTTCAAATGCCAGAAGAAATTAATGATCTATTGGAGCGTATTCAACCAGATATTCTTGTTATTACAGGTCATGATGCATATTCAAAAAACAAAGGATTAAAGAATGATTTACGTGCTTATCGGCATTCGAAGTATTTCGTGGAAGCGGTAAGGGAAGCAAGAAGAGTAGTTCCTAATCTTGATCAGCTGATTATCTTTGCAGGGGCGTGTCAGTCGCATTTTGAATCCATTATTCGCGCTGGTGCCAATTTTGCTAGCTCCCCTTCAAGAGTAAATATTCATGCCTTAGATCCGGTATATATCGTTGCAAAAATAGCGTATACCCCATTTATGGAGAGTGTGTCGGTTTGGGAAGCATTAAGGAATACATTAACAGGAGAAAGAGGATTAGGTGGTATTGAAACAAAAGGATTATTGCGAACCGGTATGCCTTTTGTAGAGGAAACTAATGATGAGGAAATGTAAGGAGTCTTCCAAAAAAGAGAGGACTCTTTTTTTATTGCAACTCAGTAATCGAGCATCAAATGGAAGTATCAGTACGCTTTTTTTAACAAAATATACATATTTAATGAATATCTACACATAATAACAGAAATAGACAAAAATTATTGTTGACAGCAAAAACAATATGCTGATATAATATTAAGTTTTGTTTGACTTTTGGACAGGGGTATGTTAAAATTATCCTATGTGAGGTGGAGTGTAGTGGCAAAGACATTAATAGAAATTAAGCAAGGTCTTGAGTGTCAGGTAGGTCAACGATTAACACTCAAAGCAAATGGTGGACGGAGAAAGACGATTGAACGGTGTGGAATACTTGCAGAGACATACCCATCCGTTTTTATCGTAGAGCTTGATCAAGACGAAAATGCATTCGAACGTGTTTCCTATAGCTATGCAGACATACTAACAGAGACGGTAGAGTTGAATTTTCTAAAAGAAGTTCAACAATAATGTAGAACAGTAGACAAGTTTTCGTCTACTGTTTTTTTAGTTAGGAAAGAAATTAGAAACTCTTTTGACGTCATATCGTTCCTGCCTCCGTAATACCTTCAAGGAAATGAGGATAAACTAAAAGAGGAAAGTGGAGGAAGCTAGAAATTGCGTGGACTGAAGTTTAAAATTGCTACCTCATCTGGATAATTCTAACTCGTCTATCTTATATAAAGTTACATAAACTATAGATGCCGGATAGTAAAAGCTTAAATAGAGGGGGAACTTTTTCATGGGAAGACGTGGAATTATGTCAACGCAAATGAAAGAGGAAATAGCTAAGGAGTTAGGGTTTTACGATACGGTAGAGCAAGAAGGTTGGGGAGGCATTAAATCAAGGGATGCCGGAAATATGGTGAAGCGAGCAATAGAGATCGCTGAACAACAGATGAGAGGCAAATCCTAAATTTAGGGATTTGCCTTTTTTTGTCTCAATTTAGTCTCGATTTAAGGTCTGTTTAAGTAATTCTTTATACTTCAATTTTTTTATATTTATTCGCCTCTATATCTTGAATATGGTACAATAATCTATATTTTTAAGCCCGTGTAAAAAGAATGAAAGGTAGGTGATCTGGTGATTGTCATGGAGAAAGCACCTGCAAAGATTAATCTGTCTTTAGATGTTTTGCATAAGCGAGATGATGGCTATCATGATGTTGAGATGGTGATGACAACCATTGATTTATCTGACCGAATTGAGTTACAACAACTTCCTGAAGATAAGATTCAAGTTGCATTGGAAAGCAGATATGTACCCAGTGATGAACGGAATTTAGCTTATCAGGCAGCGAAATTATTTAAACAGACGTATCAAATTCCATATGGAGTTCGTATCCATATTGAAAAAAACATTCCTGTATCTGCAGGACTTGCTGGGGGTAGTACAGATGCTGCTGCGGTTTTACGAGGTTTAAATCGTTTATTTCATGTAAATGCTCCTTTAAAAGATTTAGCAAAATTAGGTTCAACTCTAGGGGCAGATGTTGCTTTTTGTGTGTATGGGAAGACAGCAATCGCAAAAGGATTCGGTGATCAAATAGAGATGCTTCCCTCACCACCAAATTGTTGGGTAATCACTGCAAGACCAGATATTGGAGTATCCACAAGAACGATTTTTGAACGGGTTGATCTACAACATCTTCATCATCCTGATACTAAAAATGTGTTAGAGGCACTACAACAAAAAGATTTTTATCAAATTTGTATAAGCTTAGGCAATGCTTTGGAAGATATTACATTCACGCTTCATCCGGAAGTTTATCGAATTAAGAATGCAATGTTGCAAGCCGGTGCAGATGGAGCGATGATGAGCGGCAGTGGTCCAACTGTTTTCGGTTTAGTGCAGCATTTTAGTAAAGCACAGCGGATTTATAATAGTATGCGTGGTTTTTGTGAAGATGTGCAATTAGTACGAATTCTAGGGTGAGTATTGTTTAAAGTCGTATATTAATGATATATTATATTTAAAACATTCGGGTTTGGAGGTGTAACAACGTGAAAAGAAGTAATCGTTTAGTAGTTTTGACAGATTATTTCCTGGAAAATCCAAGGGAGCATGTTAAATTAACTCATTTTGTAGAGCTTTGTAATACAACGAAATCTTCTGTTAGTGAAGATTTAGATATTATACATGACGTATTTCAGCAACAGGGAATGGGATATTTACATCGAACTACAGGCGCTGGCGGTGGAGTACAATATGTACCAGAATATGCTTCTGAGAAAAGTGGAGCATTTATAACGGAATTACAACGTCAACTAGAGGACCCGGTCCGTATATTGCCAGGTGGTTACCTTTATATGAGCGATATATTAGGAGATCCAAAAATGGTTCGTGAAATTGGAAGGGTATTTGCTTCGCGTTTTTCTAATTTAGAAATAGATGCAATTGTAACTGTAGCAACCAAAGGAATTCCTCTAGCGTATGCTGTTGCATCATTTTTACGAGTTCCTGTAGTAATTGCTAGAAGAGATCCTAAGGTTACGGAAGGATCATCTGTTAGTATTAATTATGTATCTGGTTCATCTCGTAAGATACAAACGATGGTATTACCTAAACGTAGTTTAAAAGAAGGATCCAATGTCTGCATCATTGATGATTTTATGATGGCAGGTGGGACGATCGCTGGTATAAAAAGTTTGTTGGAAGAATTTAATGCAACGGTTAAGGCAATAGGTGTATTAGCAGAAGCAGAAGATGAAGAAGAGAGAATTGTTAATGACTATACTTCTTTAATAAAAATTTCGCATGTAGATCTGCAAAATAATACAATAACGATATTACCAGGTAACTATAACATATAGATATATAAATAATTAGGTCTTTCAAACCATGATTTTTCATCTATTACCATTTTCTTATATTATTTTTAAAATATTTCATTTTTTTTGCAATTAAAGCAGGAATTTTATTTATTTTGTTGAATTAGTAGAAGTAAGATCAAAGAGAAAAGGTGGTGAAACATCATGGAAGTGACTGACGTTAGATTACGCCGCGTAAATACAGAAGGAAGAATGCGAGCGATTGCATCAATCACGTTAGACCAAGAGTTTGTTGTCCATGATATACGCGTAATCGACGGTAATAATGGACTATTTGTGGCTATGCCATCAAAACGAACTCCAGATGGTGAATTTAGGGACATAGCACACCCTATTAACTCCGGAACCCGTTCTAAAATCCAAGAAGCTGTTTTAGCGGAATATCAAAAGGCGGGCGAAGATGAAGTAAACTACGAAGAAGCAGGTGCTTCATAATTAAATATGATTGTGATAGGAGAAGGATTTAATCTATAAGGTTATCCTTCTTTTTTGTTGTTATTTAAGAAGGTACTAAACAGGACAAACATCTAAAATTTTCTATCTCATAGGCACAAAGCAAGGGAATATACGGAAGTGAAGTATGTGAGCAATAACTGGACTTTAGTCCTTAATATCTTGCTTTTGGAACAGATACCGCAATACCCCATAAAATTCTATTGTTTCCAACTAATTCCATTATTGTATCAATGTTTTCACTTTTATTGAAAAGATGGGCTAATTACGATATATTTTTAAGTGGATATTTAGAGATAATGGAGGTTTCCTAATGGCGAATCGATTTGCTGTAATATTAGCAGCGGGGCAAGGGACTAGGATGAAATCAAAGCTACATAAAATGCTTCATCCTGTTGCTGGCAGACCCATGGTGCAACATGTCGTTGATCAGCTGCAACAGGTTAATTTAAATAAAATTGTTACTATTGTTGGATTTGGAGCAGAAAAGGTGAAAGCACAACTTGGCGCTTCAAGTGAATTTGCATTTCAAAAAGAACAGCTGGGTACCGGCCACGCTGTTTTACAGGCAGAGGACCTATTGAAAGATGAAAAGGGTGTAACAATTGTTGCTTGTGGAGATACACCTCTTATTCGTGATGAAACATTTGAAGCTCTGATTCAATATCATGAGCAAACCGGCGCTAAGGCAAGTATTCTAACAACCAAAGTAGAAAATCCAACGGGTTATGGTCGTATCGTTAGAAATGACCAAGACGAGGTTGAGAGAATTGTTGAACATAAAGATGCCAATGAAGGCGAGAGATTAATTCAGGAAATTAATACGGGAACATATTGCTTTGATAACCAAGCGTTATTCGCAGCTTTAAAAGAAGTTTCCAATGATAATGCACAGGGAGAATATTATTTACCTGATGTAATTAAGATACTGCGCCATCAAGGTGATACGGTTAGTGCGTTCTTGACTCCTGATTTTGATGAAACAATCGGGATAAATGATCGTATAGCACTTGCAGAGGCAGAGAAAATAATGAAAAATCGCATCAATGAACAACATATGCGTAATGGAGTAAGTATTATTGATCCTGAACAAACTTATATTGAACCGGATGTTCAAATTGAATCAGATGTTATTCTCCATCCTGGAACAATATTAAAGGGTGAAACGACTATCCGGACTGGAGCAGAAATTGGTCCGCATACTGAACTTGAAAATTGTGAAGTTGGAGAGGAATCTGTCATAAGACATAGTGTTGCTACAAGCAGTAAAGTAGGGAATAGAGTAAACATTGGTCCGTTTGCTCATATTAGACCAGAGTCACACGTAGGTAACGATACAAAGGTCGGGAACTTCGTAGAAATTAAGAAAACAACCCTAGGTGACCATAGTAAAGTATCTCATTTAAGTTATATTGGTGATGCTGAAGTCGGTGAACGTGTTAATGTTGGCTGTGGAACCATTACAGTAAATTATGACGGTACGAATAAGTACTTAACTACAATTGAAGACGATGCATTTATTGGTTGTAATTCGAATCTAATTGCACCTGTAACGGTTGGAAAAGGTTCTTATGTAGCTGCCGGATCTACGATTACAAAAAATGTACCCGAAAATGCATTATCGATAGCAAGAGCAAGACAAACGAATAAGGAAGAATATGCATCTAAATTCAAAAAATAGATTAACAATTTTATGGAGGTAATCAAATAATGACATCCAGTTATAAAGATTCGTCGTTAAAAGTTTTTTCATTAAATTCAAATCCTGAGTTAGCAAATGAAATTGCTACACATATTGGAACAAACTTAGGAAAATGTACGGTTTCGAAATTCAGTGATGGAGAAGTACAAATAAACCTTGAAGAAAGTGTTCGTGGCTGTGATGTATATGTAGTACAATCTACTTGTGCCCCTGTTAATCAGCATATTATGGAATTGTTAATTATGATTGATGCATTAAAGCGAGCTTCTGCAAAATCCATTAATATCGTAATGCCATATTATGGTTATGCACGACAAGATCGTAAAGCACGTTCTAGAGAACCTATTGCGGCGAAATTAGTAGCGGATTTAATTGAAAAAGCAGGTGCAAATCGTGTAATTACATTAGATTTACATGCACCACAAATTCAAGGGTTTTTTGATATACCTATCGACCACTTACAAGGTGTTCCAATTCTATCGAGCTATTTTGAACAGAAAAATCTGGATGACGTTATTGTTGTCTCTCCAGACCATGGAGGAGTTACAAGAGCAAGAAAAATGGCAGACCGCTTAAAGGCACCAATTGGAATAATTGATAAGCGTCGACCAAAACCAAATGTTGCGGAAATCATGAATATCATCGGAAACATTGAAGGGAAAACAGCGATATTAATTGACGATATTATTGACACTGCTGGAACTATTACGCTTGCAGCAAATGCCCTCATTGAGAACGGTGCAAAAGAAGTATATGCATGCTGTACACATCCTGTTTTATCTGGACCGGCGATTGAGCGCATTGATAACTCTAAAATTAAGGAACTAGTAATTACTGATAGTATTCCTTTACCTGATGAGAAATTTAGTGCAAAAATAACTGCATTATCGGTGGCCCCATTAATTGGTGAAGCGATTATTCGCGTTCATGAAATGCAATCCGTAAGTATCCTTTTTGATTAATGTTTAGTACGATCTGATTTCGGGTATTAATGATATTGACCGTTTTATAACAACCAAGATGAAGCATAAGTAGTTAACAAAACGAAAATATAAGTTATAACGAATGTTTTTAATAAACTTGGAGGGTGATTTTAATGGCAGTAAAATTAAACGCAACGAAAAGAGAAGATCTTACAAAATCAGCAACAAAACAAATTAGGTTAAGCGGAAGAGTGCCGGCGGTTGTTTACGGTAAAGCGAAGGATCCTAAAAATGTTTCGGTTGATAGTGTTGAATTAGTGAAAACGGTTCGCGACGAAGGACGTAATGCGATCATTTCTTTACAAGTAGATAAAGATAGTGTCGATGTTATGCTTCATGACTATCAAATTGATCCAATTAAAGATGAATTATTACATGCTGACTTTTATGTTGTAAATATGTCTGAAGAAATGGACGTTAATGTAGCGGTTCGTCTTGATGGAGAATCCAAAGGTGAAAAAGAGGGTGGCGTACTACAACAGCCATTCTATGAAATATTAGTTCGTGCAAAACCAAATGAAATTCCAGAAGAAATTGTTATCGATGTATCTGATTTAGATGTTGGTGATAGTGTATCAGTATCTGATATTAAAGTAGTAGGTAACTATGAAATATTAGAAGATCCAGATACTTCAGTTGCTTCAATAACACCACCAACAACTGAAGAAGATCTAGAAACTGACGATGTAGATGAAAATGCAGAACCAGAATTAGTAGGTGCTGAAAAAGACTCTACAGACGAAGAATCAGAAGATAAGTAATAAATAAATCTTAATAACAATATAATACAACTGGAAATCCCCTTCTTTGTTAGGATAGAGTTAAGCGTCTTGACAAGAAGGGTTGTTGTATTTGTATATAATAATAAAGTATGAGTCTAAAAAACTGCGTTTAGTTAACTCACCAAGTTTGTGGACTATAATTACTTGATCTTCAACAAATTTTGTATGATGAAAATCTTATTTTTAGATTTTTTAAACATCACTAAAAAGGAAGAATATAAATGAAACTAATTGTTGGTCTAGGGAACCCAGGAAGAAAATATAAAAAAACAAGGCATAATATTGGTTTTTTTGTCATTGATGAATTGTTACATCGAAATAAATGGAAGCTAAACAATTCGAAGTTTGAAGGGGATTATGCAATGGAACATGTGGATGGTGAGAAAGTCATCCTATTACAACCTCAAACATTTATGAATCTCTCTGGTAAATCAATTGGTCCGTTAATGGACTATTTTAATATCGATATAGATGACGTATTGATTGTTTATGATGATTTAGATTTACCAACCGGAAAAATTAGACTTCGTCAAAAAGGTGGTCATGGGGGACATAATGGTGTACGCTCTACGATTGATCATCTAGGTACAAAAGATTTCAAGCGAGTCCGATTAGGTATTGGACGACCAATGAATGCAACTCCTGTGATTGATTATGTATTAGGTAAATTTCCAAAACAAGAATCTTCTGCAGTGACAGAGAGTGTAGAAAAAGCGGCAGACGCGATAGAAACCTGGGTAAAAGGCAAACCATTTTTAGAAGTCATGAATGATTTTAACCAGTAAAGCATAGCTTATCATATATTAAGTATATTCTAATTCAACCCGGTTAAACTGTTAGTAACAGATTGTTTAACTGAGGTGATAAAATGGCAATTTATTATGATTGTAGACATTGTGGTCAACGAATCGGAAAACTAGATCATCAGGAAATTGATGTATCTTTACTTGGGTTCGATCAATTAACCAATAAAGACTTAACCGATATGATATCCTATGATCAAGATGGTAATATGCGAGTGAAATCAATTTGTGAAAATTGCCAGCGTACGCTAGAACAGCACCCAAACTACCATGAATTAGATTTCTTTTTACAATAAGATACAAAGCAAAAATCTTTAAGGGCCTTTGGTATATAAACCAAGGCATTTTTGCGCTTTTACATACAGTTATAAGAGGGGACAAACGATGAAAGCCATTCATACATTTTTAAAATCAAAAGAAGACATTCATTCCATTGTTGATGGAGTTACTAGTGGGATGAAAGAACAAATGATAGCAGGGTTAAGTGGTTCCGCTAGAAGTTTAGTAATATCCGCTATCCATGAATCGATTCATCGACCTGTGTTAATTGTGACCCATCAGTTAGCTCAGGCACAGCAACTTTATGATGATTTTGTTGAGTTAGTAGATGACGAACGTGTCTATCTTTATCCAGTCAATGAATTGATTGCTTCAGAAATTGCAATAGCAAGTCCGGAATTACGTGCACAACGAATTGAAGCTTTGACAGAATGGACACGCCATAAGTCAGGGATCTTAATTGCACCAGTAGCTGCCTTAAAACGTATCCTTCCGCCACAAAATTATTGGGATAATTATCAACTCCAATTTAAATTAGGCCGTGATATTAAAATAGATCACTATATGAATTCGCTAGTAGATATGGGATATGAGCATGCTTCCATGGTTACCTCTCCTGGAGAATTCAGTAAGCGTGGTGGAATCATTGATATTTATCCGATTACGGAAAAACATCCAATCCGTATCGAACTATTTGATGAAGAGGTTGACTCCATTCGGTACTTTGATGCCGAATCTCAGCGATCGTTGGATAAGCTTGATCAAATTACGATTGGTCCAGCGAGTGAATTGTTATTAACAGATGAGGATTTATTAAAAGCTTCGGAACAATTAGAAGAAGCATTAGCTACAACGTTAAGAAAAGTGAATAAGCCGGAAGCAAAAGAGCAACTGGTAGAGGTTATCGAACATGATATAACGCGTTTCAAACAGTTAGAGCGCTTTCAAGAAATGTATAAATATATCGGATATCTGTACTCTAATCCAGCTAGTTTATTAGATTACCTTCCAAATAACGGCGTCGTATTTTTTGATGAGATGAGTAGAATTGGTGAAACAGCAATAAATTTAGATCATGAGGAAGCAGAGTGGTATGCGAGCTTATTGGAAGGAAATAAGATGGTTCAAAATAGTCGATTTTCCTTTAGTTGGGATGAAGTTATGGATGGCATGAACCATCAACGTGTCTATATGTCTGTATTTATGCGCCATATTCCAAATACTAATCCAGAGAATGTTATTAATCTATCGTCTAGAACGATGCAGGAATTCCATGGCCAAATGCATCTATTTAAAAATGAATTACAACGATGGAAAAAAGGCGACTACTCCGTCATAATACTTGCTGCTGATGAGCAAAGAGCAGAAAAGGTTCATTCCATATTAGATGATTATGATATTGAGACGCAGATAAGCAAGAAAGAACCAGTATTACCTGTTAAAATGCCTACTATTATCGTTGGAAATATCCAGTCTGGAACTGAATTTCCTATGCATAGACTAGCGGTCGTTACAGAACAAGAATTGTTTAAAAAGCGGATGAAGCATAAACGAAAGCAACCTAAAGTATCAAATGCGGAGCGGATTAAGAGTTACCAGGAACTAAAAATAGGGGATTATGTTGTCCATGCCAATCATGGTGTAGGTAAGTATTTAGGTATAGAGACATTAGAAGTAAGTAACTTGCATAAAGACTATATGTTAATTAAATATTCTGGTGACGATAAATTGTTTGTGCCGATTGATCAAATCGATCTCGTCCAGAAATTTGTTGGATCAGAAGGAAAAGAACCAAAATTATATAAGCTTGGTGGATCAGAATGGACGAAAGTAAAACGAAAAGTACAATCGTCTGTAGAAGATATTGCTGATGATCTGATTAAGCTATATGCAGAAAGGGAAGCGAAGCAGGGTTACGCTTTCTCTCCAGACTCTGAGTTGCAACGTGAGTTCGAAGCATCGTTCCCATATCAGGAGACGGAAGATCAGTTACGTTGTATTCAGGAAATTAAAGAAGATATGGAAAAAGAACGACCAATGGATCGATTGCTTTGTGGAGATGTGGGTTATGGGAAGACTGAAGTAGCGATCCGTGCCGCGTTTAAAGCAGTAGCAGACGGCAAGCAAGTTGCGATTTTAGTGCCAACAACTATTTTAGCGCAGCAACATTATGAAACCATCAGGGAACGTTTTCAAGATTATCCTGTCAATATAGGCTTATTGAGTCGTTTTCGTACAAAAAAACAACAAACAGAAACAACAAAAGGATTAAAAAATGGAAATGTTGATGTAGTTGTCGGCACCCATAGAATTTTATCCAAGGACGTAGAGTATAAAGACTTAGGATTATTAATTGTCGATGAAGAACAGCGTTTTGGTGTTAAGCATAAAGAAAAGATAAAACAATTAAAAACAAATGTAGATGTGCTTACGTTAACAGCGACACCAATTCCACGGACATTACATATGTCGATGCTAGGGGTGCGGGATTTATCTGTTATTGAGACACCGCCAGAGAATCGTTTTCCTATTCAGACGTATGTAACGGAGTATAATCCGATCTTCATGAGAGAAGCAATCGAACGAGAAATGGGAAGAGGTGGCCAAGTCTTCTTCTTATATAATCGTGTGGAAAGTATAGATAAGGCAGCTCGTGATTTAGGCATGCTTGTTCCGGACGCAAGAATTGCAGTAGCGCATGGGCAAATGAACGAGTCTGAATTAGAGAATGTTATATTTAGTTTTCTAGAGGGTGAATTTGATATTCTCGTAAGTACGACCATTATTGAAACGGGTGTAGACATACCGAATGTCAATACGTTAATTGTCAATCATGCCGATTACATGGGATTAAGTCAGCTCTATCAATTACGTGGTAGAGTAGGAAGATCGAATCGTGTAGCATATGCATACTTTACGTATCAAAAAGATAAAGTACTTACGGAAGTAGCGGAAAAGCGTCTACAAGCAATTAAGGAATTTACAGAGCTTGGATCTGGTTTTAAAATTGCGATGCGTGATTTATCCATACGTGGTGCCGGGAATTTATTAGGAGCACAACAACATGGGTTTATTGATTCTGTTGGTTTTGATATGTATTCTCAGATGCTGAAAGATGCGATAGATGCACGTAAAGCAGGAAAAGAAATTGAAGAAATCAAACCGTTTGAACCAGAACTTTCACTGAAATTAGATGCATACATTCCAGATGCGTATCTAGATGATGAAAAACAAAAAATTGAAATTTATAAACAGTTTCAAACATTGGATAGTCAAGAAGCAATCCATGATCTAAAAGATGAATTAATCGATCGGTTTGGTGATTATCCGAAAGAAGTAGAACATCTATTTACCGTAAGTGAAATGAAGATGTATGCGAAAATACAGCGTGTAGAATCGATTTTGGAGACTCCTAAAAAGATAGAAATGCTAGTTGATGAATCACGTAGCCAAGAAATCGATGGATCAAAGCTGTTCGCTTTAGCAAATGACTATGGTAGAGATATTGGACTTGGCACAGATAATCAAAAGTTAAAAATTGGAATTAAGTGGAGTAAAGATTCAAAATTTAAGCGATATGATACGGTTACAAGCTTTATAAAACAGCTGGATAAGACAAATCGATAAAAATTTTATTTGGAATGTATAGTTATTACTGGATGATTTATACTAAAACCACAGCTGGTGATTGTTTCGTGTTTTTCCAAATATTATTATGCGGAAATGCACGTGGACCAGAATCATCATTTAGAAAGTGAGGCTACTTAGAATGAAAGCAACAGGAATTGTACGTCGAATTGATGATCTGGGGAGAGTTGTGGTTCCTAAAGAGATCAGAAGAACCTTACGTATACGAGAAGGAGATCCTTTAGAGATCTTCGTAGACCGAGAAGGGGAAGTTATTCTAAAAAAATATTCTCCGATTAATGAATTAGGACATTTTGCTAAAGAATATGCTGAAGCATTGTTTCAATCTCTTCAGACTCCAGTCATGATAACAGATCGTGATGATGTTATTGCGGTTGCTGGGGAATCCAAAAAAGAATACTTGAATAAACCGATAAGTAATGTAATTGCAGATACTATTGAAGGTCGTTCACAAGTATTTGAGGTAGATTCGAAATCAATTGAAATTATTGATGGACAAGAACAACAATTGCAATCGTATTGTATTCATCCGGTAATCGCAAATGGAGACCCTATCGGCTGTGTAATGATCTTTTCAAAAGAAGAGAAGCTAAGCAAGATAGAGCAAAAAGCAGCGGAGACTGCATCGACATTTCTAGCAAAACAAATGGAATAGACATAAGTACCTCAGGAATTTTCCCTGGGGTTTTCTTATGTTCTGAGATGTATTTTCTACAATCCTGAGTTGAATGTTAAATATGTTATAATGAGAGAAATTCATTGAAGTAAAGGAAATACACACATGACAGAGAAAGATACCAATCGATTGGTAAAAGGAGCGCTGTGGCTTAGTATTGCTGGATTACTTAGTAAGATACTTAGTGCTGGTTACCGTATTCCCTTACAAAACCTAACAGGGGATATGGGCTTTTATATATATCAGCAAATTTACCCGCTACTAGGTATAGCCACGATGCTTGGTTTGTATGGTTTTCCATCCGCCATTTCAGCAGTGACTTCAAGAGAACTCTCTCGAGAAAAACGATTAACTTGGAATTCCTTTTTTGCACCAATATTAACTATATTATTTATGGTTCATTTTTTACTAGCAGCTGTTATATGGATGAGTGCTCCATTTCTGGCAGAGATAGTAAATGAATCATCGCTTCTATCGGCCTACCGATTAACAGCAATTGTTTTTATATTTATTCCTATTGTTGCTCTTTTTCGAGGAGTACTACAAGGGATGTATCAAATGGTACCAACTGCTGTATCACACATTGGAGAACAAGTAGTAAGAGTGGGTATCATTATTAGTGCAGCTTGTTTGGTTGCTTTTTCATCTTTTTCCATCGCTTGGATAGGGCAGGCGGCAGTCTATGCAACATTTTTTGGGAACTGTATGGCTGCAGTGATCTTATTGATGTTCTATGTAAAAGAGAGAGGCCGACTACAATTCTTACCCCAAAATAGTGACAATAGATTTTCTATTAAGCCCTTTATATCAACCGTACTGATTTTGGGAATTGCTGCTGCAATGAATCATATGACCCTATTGTTCATCCAATTAGCAGACGCTATCACCTTTGTACCACAGCTATCAGAGTTTGGCACAGGAAATATAGTAGCCAAAGAGTTAAAGGGTGTATTCGACCGTGGACAGCCACTTATACAGGTTGTCACCGTCCTAGGCTCATCGATTGCATTAACGATACTCCCTGCAATTAGTGAAGAAAAATTAAAAACAGAAAAATCACACGTATATACATATGTACGAACTGCTTTTCTAACTGGTTTTTATATTGTAATTGGAGCGGTTATTGGATTACTGTTATTATTTCCTGAAATAAATCGTCTTTTATTTCAAAATGAACAGGGCAGCGTAGAACTACGTGTATTGATGCTATCGGTTGTCTTTGCTACGTTAGCTATTATAGGATCAACAGTTTTACAAGGGTTTGGTTATATCAAGCGAACTGCACTATTTATTGCCATTACATTTTTAATCAAATGGATAGGAAACTTTCTATTTATTCCAAGTTTAGGAATGCTGGGGGCTTCTATCTCTACGGTATGCAGCCTTTTATGTTTATTTTTACTGATTATGATGGAAATACGACGTAAGCTTCCAGAGTTACACATACATCGTTCTATACAATGGAAAAGTATACTTATCGCGGCGGTGGCGCTTTCTTTCTATGTATGGATATGTAAGTTTATGGTTCCTGAAATATGGCTTGACTCTAGGGTGTTTTTATTATTATATTTACTAGCTATTTCCCTTAGCGGTGGTATCATATACTTTATTATTATTCTACGTATGCAAGGATTTACGAAACGCCAATTACAGTTATTACCCAAATCTACATTATTACTACGGTTAATGGAAAAGAGGAAAAAAACATGAGCAAAATAGAAATTATTGGACTTGGTGCTGGGGATTTGGATCAGTTACCGTTTGGCGTTTATAAAAAACTCATCCAAGCCTCAGGCCCCGTCTTAGCAAGAACAATTGATCACCCGGTTATAATCGAATTACAAAAAGAAGATGTGAAATTTGTTTCATTTGATCAGTTATACGAAGAAGAAACAGCATTTTCGACGGTTTATGATCGAATTGTAACGGAGGTAATCCATCAAGCAAAACATCAAAATGAAACAATTCTATATGCGGTTCCGGGACATCCAATGTTGGCGGAAAAAACGACGCAGCTGTTATTAGCACAGACGGAAGTAGAAGTAAGTATTTTAGGTGGGCAGAGCTATCTAGATGATCTATTTACTGCAATGAAAATTGATCCGATTGAAGGGTTCCAATTTGTGGATGGGAATGATCTGCGACGTGATCAATTAAACTTAAAAAATCATCTGTTCATTTGCCAAGTATACGATGCATTTATCGCTTCTGAAGTTAAATTAACGTTATTAGAAGACTTGCCTGCTGATTTTGAAGTATATATAGTAGAAGCGGCAGGGAGTGCAAATGAGCAGATAGTGAAAGTTACATTGGAAGAGTTAGATCAAAAAATGTGGACGAGTAATTTAATCTCGGTTTATGTTCCTCCGGTCCCAGATGAATTACTTCATCATACATTTAATCATTTTCGTCAAGTTATGAAAATACTACGAGGTCCAAATGGATGTCCATGGGATAAGAAACAAACTCACGAATCGTTACGTTATCACACTATTGAAGAGGTATATGAGTTAATTGATGCAATCGATGCAGAAGATGACGATAATATTATGGAGGAGCTCGGAGATTTATTGATGCATGTGTTGCTCCATAGTCAAATCGGAGAGGATAATGGTTATTTTACTGTTGACGATGTTATATTGTCGATTACCAATAAGATGATTCATCGTCATCCTCACGTCTTTTCGAATCAACATGTACTAGATGCCAATGAAGTAGAGAAGAACTGGGAAGAATTGAAAAAGGAAGAAAAAGGACATCAACGAGAATCCGTATTAGATGGTATTCCAAACCATCTACCTTCTCTATCTACGTCGTATAAACTACAGAAAAAAGCAGCGAAAGTTGGATTTGAGTGGGAAGACGTCGGGGGTGTTTGGGACAAACTTTATGAGGAAATCGAAGAAGTGAAAGAAGCAGTTCGAGAAAAGAATTCAGATGAAGTGGAAGATGAAATAGGGGATGTCCTATTTGTTATGGCAAATCTAGCCAGATATTACAATGTACATCCCGAGATCGCGTTAAATCGTGCCAACAACAAATTCAAATATCGATTTGGTTATATTGAAAACAAAATATTAGAGAATAATCGTTCATTCGAAAACGCTTCTTTAGAGCAAATGGACGATTACTGGAATGAAGCGAAACAGGTAAAGAAAGAGGAGGAAAATAAATGAGATTAGATAAATTTTTGAAAATATCTCGTGTGATTAAGCGAAGAACTTTAGCGAAAGAAGTTGCTGAGCAGGGAAGAATCTCTGTAAATGGTAACACAGCTAAACCTTCCACAAAACTATCGGAAGGGGACGAGCTAGCAATTCGATTTGGACAAAAAATAGTTCATGTACGTGTGAATTCATTACGTGAAATTGTACGTAAAGACGAAGCAGAAACATTATATACAATTATAAAAGAAGAAAAGATTGATGATAAATAGAGTTCTATACTTGTCCCTCCTATCATAGAGTAATAATGATAAGGAGGGTATTTAATATGAACTATTATGAACCGAAAGAAACAATAAATCGTGTCCAGACAGAACATTCCGTCAAGATAAATAATCGTAAAAACCTCGAGATCACCGGTGTAAAAGAAGTCGATAGCTTTGATAATGAGGAGTTTCTACTAGAGACGGTTATGGGCTATTTAATTGTGCGTGGCCAGAACTTACAACTAAAAAACTTAGATGTAACGGAAGGTATTGTGACGATTAAGGGAAAAATTTATGAACTTTCCTATGTGGATGAACAGCAACAGGAGAAAGCTAAAGGCTTCTTTAGCAAGTTGTTCCGATGACATTGAGTGTGCAGTTTATCACGATGATATCCATGGTTTTAAGTGGGTTTTATTTGGGTATTATACAACAGACATTCCGAAGATTAACGATATATTGGCGAGATAATACTTTTCTAACTTATTTTTTGGAGATAGGCTTCTGGCTGACGCAGGCAGGGGTCATCTTTTATGTACTTTACCGTGTAAATGCTGGAGAAGTACGGTTGTATGTGTTGCTTGCGTGTTTACTTGGCTTTTCTATATATCAAGTATTTGCTAAAAAACTATACATTCGTATTTTAGAAGTTATTATTCGTATTGTCAGCTCCATATACCATTTTATTCGCCGTTTATTGGATAAACTGCTCCTAACACCTTTAAAGTGGATAATTACCCTTATTTATCGTATGATAAAAGCGATCTTTAGTTGGACAATTACCCTAATCTTATTTATATTAAATGTGATTTTAGCTCCATTTATTTGGATTGGAAAAGGGATCTATAAAATAATTCCCGAGTCTTTTAAAAATTTTTTAAAGAAAATAGCAGGATTTTATAGTAAAATAAAGAATATATGCTATAGGTGGTTACAGTTATTTCGAAGGAGGTAATAGCTTTGGCTAATAGAAAGAAAAATGTAACTAGATTAGATTCCAATTATATGCAGCAACACGATGTGTACATAGAAAGACAAAAACGAAAAAAACAACGTTTGGTTCGTCGTCTAGTACTTTTTGGCTTGGTCATCGCTATTGCATTTGGAAGTATGACTGCTTACCATGTTAATCAACGTGCTGCAAAAGCGGACAAGTTGGAAGAATATCAGCAATTAGAAGAAGAACTTGCCCAACTGAAGAAACAGGAAACCAATTTGGAAGAAGAAATTCATTTATTACAGGATGAAGATTATGTGCTAGATATTGCACGGACCAATTATTTCTTCTCTAAAGAGGGAGAAAAAATCTTTAAGTTACCCGATGAGGATCCGTCTTATTGACACTTTTCGTTCTGATTAATATACTATATGAGAAGTACATTTAATCTTTTAAGGAGGAGCATTTTTTTTATGTCAATCGAAGTAGGCAGCAAGCTGCAAGGGAAAGTAACTGGAATCACTAATTTTGGAGCCTTTGTTGAGTTAGAAAAAGGAAAAACTGGGTTAGTTCATATTAGTGAGGTTGCTGACAACTATGTAAAAGACATTAATGAACACTTAACTGTTGGTGATGAAGTAAAGGTTAAAGTTATTAATGTCGAAAAAGATGGCAAGATTGGTCTATCTATAAAAAAGGCGAAGGATCGTCCTGTTCGCCAACAAAAGAACACCAAAGAGCGTACAGAGAATTTTGAATCGAAAATGAGTCGTTTCTTGAAAGACTCAGAGGATCGCTTAGCCTCTTTGAAGAAGCACACCGAATCTAAACGCGGGGGTCGAGGTGCTAGAAGAGGATAGCAGTTGCTGTCTATGATAATGCTCTAATATAAATGAAAGCAGACACATCGATTGGATGAAGTCTGCTTTTTTGGTGTTTAAAAGTATATTTATATAAAAAAGCTCGTTCTGCAATTATGCAAAACGAGCTTTATATATGATAGCGGCGGAGGGGATCGAACCCACGACCTCACGGGTATGAACCGTACGCTCTCGCCAGCTGAGCTACACCGCCATTTAAACCAACAAAAAATATCATACAACAGCAAAGGACATGTGTCAATAGAAAATAAGAGATTATAGAAATAAGTACATCAATATTATACGTTGTTGTAGTATTTAGAACTGTTGATGTACTTACTTCTTTTTACCCTAATGCGGCTGAGGTATGACTAAATATGCGTAAGAAATAGTTATCTTCCAACTGAATTCGTTCCACTCGCTACGTTTCTAAACGGTTGCTTTGAGCTTTTGTTCTGTAGATACAGTTTCTACAGAATCTTCAGGTGGATATCTTCGTTTTATAAAGAAGGAAAGTATAAATCCTAAAATAGCGAAAATCGTAGCAATCATAAATGAATCATTAATTCCTTCAATAGTTGCTAAATTTTCAATGATTTGCATTTGTTCTTCCGATACAACCGCTTGCGTCATTTCGTCTATATGTTTGAGAGTTTGACTACTCATTACGGTTACTAAAAAGGCCGTACCGATAGCTCCTGACATTTGTCGTAATGTATTAGCCATTGCGGTTCCATGTGAGTATAAACGCTGTGGCAACTGATTTAATCCGGCTGTCATAATAGGCATCATAATCATCGAAATTCCTACCATCCGAAGACTGTAAACAAACATCAAATAATAATATCCGGTCTCATTTGATAAATCAGAGAATAGAAACGTTGTAACAGCAGTAATGCCTAGTCCGGTTATTGCTAATGGTCGAGCGCCAATCCGATCAAATAATTTCCCAGTAATCGGCGACATGATTGCTGAAATCAATGCCCCAGGTAATAACATTAATCCTGATGCTAATGGCGAGAATCCTCGTAAGTTTTGTAAATAAATAGGCACTAGAATCATGGCGGCAAACATCGACATGGTAATGACAACACTAATAATAGTTGTTAGAGAGAACATACTAAATTTAAAAACTCTAAATTCAAGTATTGGTGTTTTTAGTTTTAATTGCATACGGATAAAGAATACCATTACAATTGCTCCTATTATTAATGGGGCAATAACCTCTACATGCTTCCATCCCATTTCTCCGGCTAAGCTAAACCCAAGGAGTAATCCACCAAATGCAACGGTAGACATCAATATCGAAACATAATTGACCTTTGGGTTTGATTGCTTTGTTACATTACGTAAAAAGAAGAATGCCAAAATGATATCGATAATGGCAATAGGGAGAACAATAAAGAATAATATGCGCCATGAATAATTTTGAACTATGATTCCTGATAAAGTTGGACCAATTGCCGGAGCGAACATCATGGCAAGCCCAATATATCCCATTGCAGACCCTCGTTTATTGACAGGGAAAAGACTTAATATCACATTCATCAGTAAGGGCATCATTATTCCTGCTCCAGCCGCTTGAATAACGCGACCGAATAAAAGTGATGGGTAACCTAAGGCTATACCACAAACGAGTGTCCCTAAAGCAAATAATGACATTGCAGTTAAGAACAATTGTCTTGTCGTAAATTTCTCCATTAAAAATGCCGTAATAGGAATGAGAATTCCATTCACGAGCATAAAAATGGTTGTTAGTGATTGTGCTTGATTGGCTGACATATCCATATCAACAATCATGATTGGTAATGCTACGTTTAATAATGTCTGATTTAGAATAGCTATAAAAGCTCCCATAACCATCACAAATATAATGGGTATCTTAGGAAGGTTTGTTGCATCAAGATATGCAGATCTATCCTTCATGTTGCTCACTCCTCTCCATAGTCAGCTTTTGTTTTATCAATTGATGGAGAAGAAATAAATTTTCTACATCTTCATCATTAACTTCCGATAACGCATGAAGTCTTTCAAGGAATAGTTTTTTTCCTTCCGTTTCTTTCTTTTTACCCGCTTCCGTAAGATTAAGTTTGATGGAACGTCGATCAGCTGCTGATTGTTCCCGTTTAATGAAAGAGGCCTTTACTAATCTATCAACGGTGCTACTGACTGTGCTTTTACTAATATTCATTTTTTCTGCCAGTTCTTGAAGGCTTATATTAGGGTGCTCGGATATATATTTCATCGTTTGAAGCTGTACGACGGTTATCCCCAAATCATTGGCATGATGCCACATTTGTTTATAAAAAAATCGATTCACTTCTCGAAAAGAGTGAATGATATTGGTTATTTTTTCTTCATCTTTCATTTCCTTAAATCTCCTTAGACTATAGAAATGTTCATGTGCGAACTATTTAGTCACTGATAAATACTATAGGGCAGATTCATATAGATTGCAAGAGAATTATTTCGTATTACGAAACTTTTTTTATTTCTACAAACTGTACGACTTTCGGCAAATTATTTCATATATAAGCATGTTTTCAACTAAGTCTATGATGAAAACTGTGAACTGAGATAGAATAGCGAGGTGAAGAGGTTTTTATGAAGAAAAGAATACTAATCCATACAGAAGACATGGGACGATATCCATGCATCGTCATCATGGATTGTGTTGAAAGATGCTTCTTATATGGAAAACCGTCGAACGATTTTGGGATTGGCCTATGTAATTTTGACAAAAAAAGAAGGCATCATGTGATTTACTAGGTTGAAAGATAGGAGTGGATAACATGATAGGATCAATTCCAAGGGCGGAATCGGGAACGATAGGTTTTGAGAAGTCAGGGAAAAAAGGAAAGATACGTCAGAAGATACAATCGAAGGCGAAACTATTGTTAATAGACAAAGGATGGATCTTTTATTTAACAGGATTTTTACTTGGACGAGCAGTTATTCTATCCGCTGTATCACCTTTTGCGGTAGCTTTTATTGCCACAATATGGCTTGTCCATCGAGATAAAAGTCTAAAATCGATGATTGCGGTATTTCTTGGAGCACTTAGCTATCAATTTGAGCATGCGATGTTTATTGGATCAGCATTTTTAGTGTTTATATTAATAGGCTCGCTAACGAAGAATATGAAGAATCAACAATTGGTTTTACCAATAGTCGTATTTCTATCTACATTACTTTCTCGAATCTTTTTCTACTCTTTAAGTAACACGGTAACCTCCTATGAATGGGCTCTTTTAGCGGTAGAAGGAGTATTAGGAGCGGTTCTTGTTATTATCTTTATGCAAAGCATTCCTCTTTTATCACCAAAAAGATATAAACCTGCATTAAAAAATGAGGAAATTGTATGTTTAATTATATTAATTGCCTCCGTTCTGACAGGATTTATTGGTTGGCAGGTTTATGGGGCTTCCGTAGAGCAAATTTTTTCGCGATATTTTGTGTTAATTTTTTCATTTATTGGTGGAGCTGCAATTGGATCCACTGTAGGAGTTGTTGCAGGATTAATATTATCTCTCGCAAATGTTGCCAATCTTTATCAAATGAGTTTACTAGCTTTTTCAGGATTGCTAGGAGGATTGCTAAAGGAAGGAAAAAAACTCGGAACGGCAATTGGCTTATTAGTAGGTACTTGTTTAATTGGAATTTATGGGAATTCCGTAGCCTTAGTTCCTTCTTTAATGGAGTCTTGCATAGCTATCGGTTTGTTCTTATTAACACCAGCTAGCTGGTTTAATCATATAGCTAGATATATTCCAGGAACAGAAGCATATACGAATGAACAGGAACAATATTTGCAGAAGGTAAGAAATGTTACCGCCAAACGTGTAGAACAGTTTTCAGATGTATTTCGGGCGTTATCAAAAAGCTTTTCAGTTACAGACCCTACAGTAAATGATGAGCAACAGGAAGCACGGCGTGATACGGATTACTTTTTAAGTCAGGTCACAGAAAAAACATGTCAAGGGTGCTTTATGAAGGATCGTTGCTGGCAAAAAGAATTCGATCAAACATATTCTTTAATGGAAGAAATGAAAGAAGATGTTACGTCTGGCAAAGACCCGAATCGAAAAGTAATGCGTAAATTTGAGAATCACTGCGTTAAATCACGGAAAGTTGTAGATGCGATGAAAGAAGAAATGAGCTTTTATGAAGCAAATCGTAAATTAAGACAGCAAGTTACGGAAAGTAAACGGCTTGTAGCAGACCAACTACAAGGGGTATCAGATGTTATGGAGGATTTCGCTAAAGAGATTGTAAAAGAAAGGCAACATCATGAACTTCAAGAAGCACAAGTAATCGCTGCTTTAAAGCATATAGGAATAGAATTGACACGGTTAGATATTTACCAGCTAGAAAAAGGGAATGTCGATATAGAATTAACGGCAAGTTTCGGAGAATATCGCGGGGAAGGGGAGAAGTTAATTGCTCCAATATTATCTGATATACTTCATGAAATTATTGTAGTTAAACAAGAAGATATTTCTCCATTCCCACATGGGTACAGTCATTTCACGTTTGGTTCAGCAAAAGAATTCGCAATTGAAACTGGTGCGGCAAATGCTGCAAAAGGAGGAGGTTTAGTCTCGGGAGATAGCTTTACAACAATTGAGTTAGGGGCTGGTAAATTTGCGATGGCAATAAGTGACGGTATGGGCAATGGAAAGCGGGCAAGAGAAGAAAGCATGGAAACACTTCGTCTACTCCAGCAAATTTTACAATCAGGCATCAAGGAAAAAGTTGCCATTAAATCGATTAATTCTATTTTATCACTTCGAACGACAGAAGAGATGTTTGCGACGTTAGATTTGGCAGTGATTGATCTACATGATGCATATGCACAATTTGTAAAGATTGGCTCTACACCGAGCTTTATTCGACGGGGGGTTAATATGTTTAAAATAGAAGCCAGTAATTTACCGATTGGTATTATTAAAGAGTTCGATGTGGAAATCGTGAAAGAGCAATTACTTCCAGATGATTTATTAATTATGATGAGTGATGGAATTTTTGACGGGCCACAACATGTAGAAAATATTGATATATGGTTAAAGAGAAAAATAAAAGAGATGGACACTGATGATCCACAAGAAATTGCGGACTTATTATTGGAAGAGGTAATCAGAACAAGATCAGGGGAAATTATCGATGATATGACCGTGCTTGTTGCAAAGGTGAAGAAAAACACCCCGCAATGGACAAGCATACCAATCTATGAAAGCAATGTTTTATAGAGTAAGACTTATTCAGGTTGTTACCGTCTATTAAACAAATATACTATTTGAATTGGTCTAGCGATGAATTTTTACTGCGGTAAATTGTACAAGGATAGTTAACCTCCCTTACCACGAATAAATGTATAGTTTTTGTTGTACTTGGCGAAGATGGTAGTGGAAAAAAGAGGGAGGTTAGGGCATTGAAAAGCGGTACACTTAAACAAATTTTATTATTAACAGATGGATGCTCGAATAAAGGTGAAGATCCATCGGCAGTTGCAGCTATAGCTAGTCAACAAGGAATCACGGTAAATGTTATTGGTATTTTAGATGATGATCAATCAGAAAGTCCAGATGGTCTTCAAGAGGTAGAGGATATTGCACTTTCTGGAGGTGGTGTTAGTCAAATTGTCTATAGCGAAAACCTATCGCAAACCGTACAGATGGTTACACGCCAAGCAATGACGCAAACGTTACAAGGTTTTGTGAATAAGGAGCTTCGCCAAATATTAGGTGATCAACAATCCATGGAAGACTTAGACCCTGAGAAACGCGGGGAAATTATGGAAGTTGTAGAAGACTTAGGTGAAACAAGTGATCTAGAAGTGGTAGTTTTAGTAGATACAAGTGCAAGTATGCGAGATAAATTACAGACGGTGAAGGAAGCATTAATGGATCTTTCCATTAGTTTAAATTCACGCGTTGGTAGAAATCGATTTTGTATATACAGTTTTCCTGGAAAAAGAAAAGAGATTGATCTAATCCTGGATTGGTCTCCAAAACTAGACTCTATATCAAGTGTATTCCCGAAGTTATCCAGTGGAGGTATTACTCCAACTGGTCCGGCTATTCGTGCAGCAATGTATCAGTTTAGTAAGAAAAACTTGCTAAGGAGTTTAAGGCATGAAGATGAATACGGCATCGAAGAATCCGGTTATTAATTTACGACCTCAGCAACAAATCAGAGGAAAGTGGCATCACAAAAGCTATACCGTTATTCGCAGACTTGGTGCGGGAGCAATTGGAAGCGTATATCTATGTGACTATCTTGGAAAACCAGTAGCTTTGAAAATAAGTGAAAAGGGTTCTTCGATGACAGTAGAAGTTAATGTATTAAAGTCATTGGAAAAGGTCCAAGGATATCGCCTTGGGCCTTCTTTGTTGGACGTAGACGACTGGATGGCAACAAACGGTCGAATATATTCATTCTATGTAATGGAATATATCAAAGGAGAATCTCTTAGCAGTTTTGTTCGTGCGAAAGGAAAAGCGTGGATTGGTGTATTTATGTTACAGTTGCTCGAGGATTTAGAGAAGTTACATGAGTCAGGCTGGGTGTTTGGTGACTTGAAAACAGATAATTTAATGGTATCATCTAAGCCTCCTCGGGTACGTTGGGTAGATGTCGGTGGAACGACAAAGGTAGGAAGATCAATAAAAGAATATACAGAGTTTTATGATCGTGGATATTGGGGTATGGGTACAAGAAAGGCAGAGCCGAGCTATGATCTTTTTGCATTAGCGATGGTATTTTTAAATATATATTATCCACGGCGCTTTGATCGGGTAAAAGATTCTTCCGAAAAACTGTTAATGAAAAAGCTTGATCAAGTAAGCGACTTAACTCCTTATCGTCCTCTGTTGCAAAAGGCGATTCGAGGTAAATATACAACGAGCACTGCTATGAAAAAAGATCTTTTATCACTGATGCAACAGAAACAAAAACGAAAGCATTATCATCAACGAAGTAAAAAAACTTCAAACTATTTACTTGTTGAGTCCATTAGTATAGGTTGTATTGCCACGGTCTATTATTTGCTGTCTCTACTTTTATAGGAAAAAGAGGTATGATAGGATAAAGACATTATTTTATTGAAGCGGTGGGTAAAAATTCGATGAAACAATCTATTCTTTCCTTTATTCAGAAACATCAATTACTACAAGAAGACGCAACAATTATCGTTGGAGTATCAGGTGGGGCTGATTCGATGGCACTACTGCATTTCCTTAAAGATTTACAAAAACAATGGAATTTGGAGATTATAGCGCTAACTATTGATCATCAATTGCGTGGTGAAGATTCAGCAGCCGATCAAAAATTTGTAGAACAATGGTGTCTTCAGTCAGGTATAAAATGTATCACTCATCAAGTTGATGTAAGTAAATATCAGCATCAGTACCAGATTAGTGAAGAGCTCGCAGCTCGTAGATTAAGATATGAACTTTATGCTGCAGAGATGAAGAAACAAGATGCTGACTATCTTGCACTAGGACATCATGGAGATGACCAGGTAGAAACCTTGTTTATGCGGTTAACGCGTGTGGCAACTTCAAATGCTTTTGAAGGTATTCCGGTAAAGCGTTCTTTTGCAACTGGCCAACTTATTCGTCCTTTTCTATGTGTAAACAAACAAATGATTTTACATTATGTGCAGGAAAATGAAATTCCTTTTCGTGAAGACCAAACGAATAAAGATAATAAATATACAAGGAATTACTATCGTAACGAGGTTATCCCGCTTCTTACAAAGAATAATGAGCGCCTATTTGTAACAGCACAACGATTGAGCGAAACGTTAGGGGAAGATGAAAAATATTTGGCTACTCAAGCAAGAAAAATGGTTGAAGAGGTAATTGAATGGGATACAAATTCCACTAAAATTAGTTTCGTTAATCAGGCATTTATAGAACGCCCCCACGCTTTACAAAGACGTGCCTATCATCTAATATTAAACTATCTGTATGATACATTACCTAAGAATTTATCTTATATTCATGAAGAGAAATTTTTTGCATTAATAGAACGACAAGAGGGTAATACTTATATAGATTTCCCTTTATCATTACGTGTAGAAAATTCCTATGGCAAAATTCATATATATTTTTCAAATCAAATTCCTCGTCATTTTGAATTTCACTTTCCGTTGCAAGTCCCAGATCAAGTGGAATTGCCAGATGGTGCTCGGATTACTTCTGAGTTGGTTGATGCTGTAGCAGACAAAATTAACCGCAATAATATTATTATTCCAATTGATTCTGTAGCATTGCCATTACATATACGAACACGAAGACCAGGTGATAAAATGACATGGGATGGTTTAAAAGGTACGAAAAAATTAAAAGATATTTGGATTGACGCAAAAATCCCAACAAATGAAAGGGATAGGTGGCCCATCGTTACAGATGATAATGATAAGATTATCTGGTTAATAGGGCTTAGAAAAGCGTTTGGTTCTGATCACGTTTGCCAGAGTGGAGAACAGATAAAACTTAGCTATCATAAAGGGAATATTTAGGAGGATGAATCATGCTTCAAGACAACATACATGGTGATATTCAAGACATCTTAATAACAGAAGAACAAATTCAGGAAAAATGCAAAGAACTCGGAGCAGCTCTTTCCAAAGAATATGATGGTAAGTTCCCGCTTGCTATTGGTGTGCTAAAAGGTGCTATGCCTTTTATGTCGGATATTCTTCGTTACGCAGAGATTCATTTAGAAATGGATTTTATGGACGTTTCTAGTTATGATGGCGGCACGACTTCAACTGGTGAAGTGAAAATCTTAAAAGATTTAAACACGAAAGTGGAAGGTAGAGATTTAATAATAGTTGAGGATATCATAGATAGTGGCTTAACGTTAAGTTACTTAGTGGACTTATTTAAATATCGTAAAGCAAATTCCATAAAAATAGTGACATTATTAGATAAGCCGTCTGGAAGAAACGCAGCGATAAAAGCTGATATGGTAGGGTTTGAAGTTCCTGATGAATTTGTAGTTGGATATGGACTAGATTACGCTGAAAAATATCGGAATTTACCATATATCGGTATACTTAAACCAGAAGTATATGGTGGATAATAAATTTGATTAATGTGAAACAGGTTGGATAAAATAAATAAGATATAATTTTCTTTTTATATAATCTAAGAAAGTATTGGAAAAATTTAATCTAAAAAAGGTTATATCATTTGTATTAAAACTTTTTCGTATGATACGATGAACTATAGTTTTTCCCCATCTGGGAGGAGGTAGGCAATGAGTCAGGTATTTCGTAATGCCTTATTCTGGTTACTCATATTCTTTGTGATTATTGGAGTTATTGGAGTAATTAACAATCAAGGCGAAGAAAGAGAACAGTATGATGTAGAGCAATTTATAAGTGCTTTAAATAATGGCGAAATCGAAGAACTTGTATTTCAGCCATCACATGGAATTATTCGTCTAACAGGGACATTAACTGATGGAGAGACAGAATTTATTGCTCAAGTTCCTGATAATAATGAACTTGTGTCACAAATTACTAGTACCGCTAGAGAACAAAGTCAATTAACCGTTGAGGAAGAAGAACAGCCAAGTCCATGGCTTACATTCCTAACAGGAATTATTCCGTTCTTATTAATCGGTTTATTCTTCTTATTTATACTTAGTCAAGCACAAGGAGGCGGCGGTGGCGGCCGTGTAATGAACTTCGGTAAGAGTAAAGCAAAAATGTACTCTGAAGATAAGAAAAAAGTTCGCTTTAAAGATGTCGCAGGTGCTGATGAAGAAAAACAAGAGCTTGTTGAAGTAGTTGAATTCTTAAAAGATCCACGTAAATTCTCACAAGTAGGTGCGCGCATACCAAAAGGGGTACTTCTAGTTGGACCTCCTGGTACTGGTAAAACGTTACTTGCTCGTGCAGTTGCTGGAGAAGCTGGGACACCGTTCTTCTCTATTAGTGGTTCGGATTTTGTGGAAATGTTTGTTGGGGTCGGTGCTTCTCGTGTACGTGACCTATTTGAAAATGCGAAAAAGAATGCTCCATGTATTATCTTCATCGATGAAATCGATGCTGTAGGGCGTCAACGTGGTGCAGGTCTTGGTGGTGGTCACGATGAACGTGAACAAACCCTTAACCAATTACTTGTTGAGATGGACGGATTTGGAGCGAATGAAGGTATTATCATTATTGCAGCTACAAACCGTGCAGATATTTTAGACCCTGCATTATTGCGTCCAGGACGTTTTGACAGACAAATTATGGTTGATCGACCTGATGTGAAAGGCCGTGAAGCTGTACTAGGTGTACATGCACAAAACAAACCATTAGATGCGAGTGTAGATTTAAAAACAATCGCAATGCGTACTCCAGGTTTCTCTGGTGCAGATCTAGAGAACTTGCTTAACGAAGCAGCTCTTATTGCGGCGCGTGATGATCGTAAGAAAATCAATCAGTTAGATATTGATGAAGCAATTGACCGAGTTATTGCTGGGCCAGCTAAGAAGAGCCGAGTTATCTCTAAAAAAGAACGAAATATTGTTGCATATCATGAGAGTGGTCATACAGTAATAGGTATGGTTCTGGATGATGCGGATGTTGTGCATAAAGTTACGATTGTTCCACGTGGTCAAGCTGGTGGTTATGCTGTAATGCTACCTCGTGAAGATCGTTATTTCATGACAAAACCAGAGCTCTTTGACAAGATTACTGGGTTACTCGGTGGACGAGTCGCAGAAGAAATTATCTTTGGCGAAGTGAGTACGGGAGCATCCAATGACTTCCAACGTGCTACCAATATCGCTCATAAGATGATTACAGAATATGGTATGAGTGACAAAATCGGACCATTGCAATTTAGCAGTGGTGGTGGAGGGAACGTCTTCTTAGGACGTGACATCCAAAATGAACAGACTTATTCCGATGCAATAGCACATGAAATTGATAAAGAAATGCAGTCATTTATCAATCACTGCTATGATCGTGCGAAAACAATCCTTACTGAGAACAAAGATAAGCTAGAATTGATTGCCAAGACCTTATTAGAGGTTGAAACTTTAGACGCAAAACAAATTAAATCTTTATTTGAAGAAGGAATATTACCAGAACCAGATGAAGAATCAGATGAATTGAAGGTAAATATTAATTCTAAAGAAGATGAAGATAAAAAAGGTATTTCCTATGAAGAAGCAAAACAGAAGCTTGAAGAAGAAGAAAAATCGGACAGAGAATCAGAATCATTAGATTCCGACAAATCTTCCAATGATGAAACGCAGAATGACGCTTCAGAGGATCAAAATCCTAAAAATTAATTCATGAGAAGTAGCCTAAAAAGGGCTGCTTCTTTTTTTATGTGTACATCAGCAATTATCAATGTAAGCTTTGAGCTTTTCTTATATTTCCTAAAGTATGTTATATTAAAGAACAGATAAGATAAGGAAGGTAGGCTCAACAGATGCTATTTGTACTTGATGTAGGAAATACGAATACCGTTTTAGGTGTGTTTGATCAAGGTGAATTAACCCATCATTGGAGAATTAAAACCGATCGTTACAAAACAGAAGATGAATTTGGAATGCTAATTCATTCTCTTTTTCAACATAAAGGATTAACATTTGAAGATATTAAGGGCGTCATCATATCCTCGGTTGTTCCACCTATTTTATTTGCTTTAGAGAAAATGAGTAGAGATTATTTTCATATAGATGCCATTGTAATTGGAAAAACGTCTTATCAAACGTTTTTAAAGATGAATTACCCTAATCCTCAAGAAATTGGTGCAGATAGAATTGTAAATGCTGTAGCAGCTACAGAAGAATACGGTGCACCGCTAATTATTATTGATTTTGGAACAGCAACTACGTATTGCTATATCGACGAGGATACTGCATATGCCGGAGGAATTATTACACCAGGGATTAATATCTCAATGGAAGCCCTATATAGTAAGGCTTCTAAATTACCAAAAATTGAAATTCAAAAGCCAGAAACTGTGATTGGTTCTACAACGGTAGATGCCATGACATCTGGAGTGTTTTATGGATATATTGGACAAGTAGATGGTTTGGTAGAGCGAATCAAAAACGAGAAAGGTACAAATCCAACTGTTATTGCTACGGGAGGACTGGCTAAATTAATTGCGCATGAATCTGCAACCATTGATATCGTAGAGCCTTATTTGACGTTAAAAGGATTGCATTTGATCTATCAAAAAAATAATTAGTAGAAAAAGGAGAGATTTCCCAATGAAGGATTACTTAATAAAAGCGACAGCGAATGATGGGAAAATTAGAGCGTATGCTGTTCAATCCACAAGTACGGTAGAAGAAGCGAGAAGAAGACAAGATACGTTTGCAACTGCATCAGCAGCTCTTGGCAGGACCATAACAATTACATCAATGATGGGTGCTATGCTTAAAGGTGATGACTCTATCACAACAAAAGTGATGGGTAATGGTCCACTTGGAGCAATTGTTGCGGACGCGGATGCGGATGGGCATGTTCGTGGATATGTTACGAATCCGCATGTAGATTTCGAATTAAATAAAAAAGGCAAACTGGATGTAGCACGAGCGGTTGGTACAGAAGGAAATATTAGTGTTATTAAAGATTTAGGATTAAAGGATTTTTTCACAGGAGAAACACCGATCGTTTCTGGTGAGATTAGTGAAGACTTTACGTATTACTATGCTACTTCAGAACAAATACCATCAGCTGTTGGTGCAGGGGTTTTGGTAAATCCAGACCATACTATTTTAGCTGCTGGAGGTTTTATCGTTCAAGTAATGCCAGGTGCTGAAGAAGAGGTAATTAATGAATTAGAAGATCAAATTCAAGCTCTCCCTGCGATATCTTCGTTAATTCGTGAAGGAAAAACTCCGGAAGAAATACTTACCCAACTATTTGGAGAAGAACAATTAACCATTCATGAAAAAATGCCAATTGAATTTCGTTGTAAATGCTCCAAAGATCGTCTTGCTCAAGCAATTATTGGTTTAGGAAATGATGAAATTCAGGCGATGATTAATGAAGATCATGGTGCGGAGGCTACTTGTCATTTTTGTAATGAAAAGTATCATTTTACGGAGGAAGAATTAGAAAACCTTAAACAGTAGAGAGAAGAAAGGGAGTTACACCTCATGTCAAAAAAATTGTTGCTCGGAATCGTTGTGGTACTATTGATTACGAATATTGCAACTCTACTGTTTGTGGGAGATGGCAATGATTCAGAAGTAGTGTCGGACGGTGAGGGAGAGAAAGAGATTAATCGTAATGAAGCAGTCGCAACTGTAGCCGGCGAAGAAATATCCTACGATGAATGGATGACAGATTTAAGAAACATGCAAGGGCAAAAATACTTGAAACAGATGGTTGATAAAGAAGTCGTTAATACTTTAGCAGAGCAAGAAGGTGTCGAAGTAAGCGAAAAAATCATCGACAGGGAAGTTTCGTTCTTATATACCATGCAAGGAATATTAACGGAAGAGGATGCTGAAGAAGAGGAAGAAAGATGGAGAGAAGAAATCAAATACCGTTATCAATTGGAACAGCTATTAACCAAAGATATTGAGATTCCTGATGATGAAATAAAATCATATTATGATACATATGGTAATCAGTATGATTTTTCATCTTCCGTTAAGCTTTCGCATATTTTAGTAGAAGATATGGAAACAGCTGAACAGGTATACCAAGAATTAGAAGATGGAGCTTCTTTTAAATTATTAGCTAGAGAATATAGTATTGATGACGAAACAAGACAAAATGGCGGCTATATGGGGACTATTTACACATCAAGTCAATTTCTATTGGATAGTTATGAAACACAAGCTGCAAATATGGAAAATCACACATACAGTGAACCTTTTCAAGCCGAAAATGGTGTAGCAATCATGTATTTGCATCGTAAACTCCCAGCGATTGAATTTACTTATGAGGAAGTACAACCATATGTGCGTAGTGAGATTGCCATGCATGAAGAAGGACTGACGTTAGAAGCAGACCGATTATGGGAAGAAGTAGAGATCGATTGGATTTACGAAAATGAATAATCTTAAATTATCAGACAAATTAGTTGACATTTTAGGATAAAGGAACTACATTAGATGTAAATCTTATAAAATCACTTGGAATTAGAGGAGGAAGTCAGATGAAGGTCTCTGATAATATTACAGGTTTAATCGGTGGAACGCCTATTGTTAAATTACACAATGTTACCGATGATGATAGTGCGGATGTATACGTAAAGTTAGAATTTATGAATCCTGGTAGCTCTGTTAAAGATCGTATTGCTATTGCGATGATAGAAGCAGCTGAACAAGGCGGAAATTTAAAAGAAGGCGACACCATTATTGAGCCGACTAGTGGTAATACTGGTATTGGTCTTGCGATGGTAGCAGCTGCGAAAGGTTACCGTGCTGTTTTAGTAATGCCAGATACCATGAGTCAGGAACGTAGAAACCTACTTCGTGCCTATGGTGCTGAACTAGTCTTAACACCTGGAGCTGAAGGGATGAAAGGTGCGATTGGGAAAGCGGTGGAGTTACAGAAAGAGAATGATTACTTTATGCCGCAACAATTTAGCAACCCTGCTAATCCTGATATACATGAAAAAACGACGGGTAAAGAAATTGTGGAACAGATGAAAGAAGGTCTTGATGGGTTTGTATCCGGTATTGGAACAGGTGGAACAATTACGGGTGCAGGTAAGGTACTAAAAAACCACTTTGAAGATATTAAATTATACGCAGTGGAACCAGCTGATTCTCCAGTACTTTCAGGTGGATCACCAGGACCTCATAAAATACAAGGAATCGGAGCTGGCTTTAAACCTGATGTGTTAGACACGGCAATTTATGATGAAGTTTTAACCATTGGTAATGAGGAAGCATATGAAGCAGCTAGAAAAGTTGCAACGACCAATGGAATATTGGGTGGTATTTCCTCAGGCGCAGCGGTTGCTGCGGCAGTTAAGGTAGCGAAAAAATTAGGTAAAGGCAAGAAAGTACTTGCTATTTTACCAGATAATGGTGAACGTTACTTATCAACACCGTTATATCAATTTGATGAAGAGTAAATAAATAAGGAGGGCCGGCCAAAATAGGTCGGCTCTTTTTTTGTTTAGGTAGTTTAAGGTAGTCCTTCCGTTCTGCGATTAGTTATTGTAGGATGAAAGAATAGATTATGTAAGAAAAGAGGTAGGGGATAAGTTGAATATTCGAACGAAGAAACGTATTTTAAATGTATCTGAACGAACGCATATAATGGGAATACTAAATGTAACTCCGGACTCCTTTTCAGATGGAGGAAATTATTCAACTGTAGATCAAGCTGTGAACCAAGCTTTGGAATTAGAAAAACAGGGAGCAGATATTATCGATATAGGAGGGGAATCAACACGACCAGGTTACACTCCAATATCTGCTGAAGAAGAATTAAATCGAATTCTTCCTGTTATTCATTCCCTTAAAGACAAATTAAGCATTCCAATATCTGTTGATACCTTTAAATCAGAGACGGCTCAAAAAGTGTTAGAGGCAGGAGCGGATATTATTAATGATATATGGGGTGCCAAAAAAGATCCAGATATGGCCAAGGTTGTAGCGGAATATAACGTTCCAATTATTTTAATGCACAATCGCAATGAAGAAAACTATATAGATTTTATGGAAGATGTAAAATCCGATTTATTAGAAAGCATTCAAATTGCTAAAGATGCAGGGATCACCGATGATAATATCATTCTTGACCCTGGTGTTGGATTTGCTAAAAGCATGGAACAGAACATGGAAGTAGTAAGGGAGTTACACCAATTAGTTGACTTAGGGTATCCAATACTTTTAGCAACCTCACGAAAAAGGTTTATTGGGCATGTACTAGATGTTCCGGCAGATCAACGTGATGTTGGTACATCTGCTACTACAGTCATCGGAGTGCAACAAGGGGCTCATCTGGTACGAGTGCATAATGTACATATTAATGCTGAAGCTGCTAAGGTTGCGGATGCTATCTATGGAAAAAGGAGTCTTTAAAATGGATAAAATCATAATAAAACAAATGCAGTTTTATGGTTATCACGGACTTTTTCCAGAAGAAAATAAATTAGGCCAACGGTTTAATGTAGATCTCGAATTACATGTACCTTTAGATAAGGCGGGAAAATTCGATGATATGAATGAGTCCATCCATTATGGACAAGCTTATGAAACGGTGAAAAAGGTAGTCGAAGGTCAACCGTTTAAATTAATTGAAGCAGTAGCTGAAGAAATCTCTAAAGAACTCTTTGCCTCCTTTCCATTATTGAATGCGTGTATAGTAAAAGTAGTCAAACCAGACCCACCCATTCCAGGACATTATAAATCTGTCGCTGTAGAAATATATAGGGAGAGGATACGATGAATGAAGCTTATGTAGCCTTAGGAACTAATATCGAACCACGTGAAAATTATATTAACAAAGGACTACAATTATTGGATGATCACCCAAACATAACCATTCAGAAAAAGTCATCTATATATGAGACGGCTCCTGTAGGTTACGCAGCACAATCTGACTTTTTAAATATGGTAGTACAAGTAACAACGAGTTTATCTGCAAATGAATTATTAGATGCATGTCAACGGATAGAAGAGGAGTTAGGAAGAGAGAGAACGATTCGATTTGGTCCTCGTACAATCGACCTTGACATTTTGACGTATAATCAAGAAAATAGTACAGTAGAAAGATTGATGTTGCCGCATCCTAGAATGCATGAACGCGCATTTGTTTTGATACCACTTCAAGAAATTGCACCAGGCTATACGATACCTGTAAAGAACAAAACAGTGGACTCTTACATCAATGAACTTCCTGAGACAGATAAAAAGGATGTAAAAAAATGGATAAAAAGCGAATCGGAAGAAGAATAAAAGCTTTTCGTAAGCTAAAAGGATACACACAAATACAATTTGCTCAAGAAATGGAGATTTCCACTTCAAAACTAGGGAATATTGAACGTGGTACACAACAACCTTCCGATCAACTATTAGATGAGATTGCTGAAAAACTATCCATTTCAAAACAAGAGCTCGTACTAGAAGAGCATAGCAACTGACCCATTAAGGATGACATTACTGTTCCGAATTTGTTTTTGCAATACAGTGGCTATTATGGAATGAGAAGCATTTATTTTAGTGCCGGAAGTGTCCGAGAGAAGGCAAAGAATAGAAACGCAAGTAGAATTAATGGATATATTATATGGATGGTTGATCAATAACATTCGAGCGTTGAGTTTTTTAGAGTAATGAAATATGGTAGTTGATCACCAACAGTTGAGATGTTTTCTTTTAAAACTTGTTAGGTGAATCATCATTGTGGATACGCTATACTTATTTTATGAGAATTGGAGTGATAGAAGTGTCAGAAGAATTGAATGAACATATGCAGGTTCGGAGAGATAAATTAACGGAACATATGGAAAAAGGATTGGATCCATTTGGTGGTAAATTTGAACGTACTCACTTGGCTACAGATCTTATTGATAAATATGATTCGTATTCAAAAGAAGAGTTAGAGGAATTAACAGATGAAGTTACCATTGCTGGAAGGTTAATGACAAAGCGTGGAAAAGGAAAAGCTGGATTTGCTCATATTCAAGATTTAAGTGGTCAAATTCAATTATATGTACGTAAAGATATGATCGGTGACGATGCTTATGAAGTATTTAAGTCTACAGATTTAGGGGATATTGTTGGCATAACAGGAGTTATGTTTAAAACAAATGTAGGCGAAATCTCTGTTAAAGCAAAAGAATTTCAGTTGTTAACAAAATCTCTACGACCATTACCTGAAAAGTATCATGGATTGAAAGATATCGAACAGCGCTATCGTCAACGCTATCTTGACCTAATTACAAACCCAGGCAGTAGAGAAACATTTGTATCTCGAAGTAAAATCATTCAATCGATGAGAGAGTATTTAAACGGACAGGGATTTTTAGAAGTTGAAACACCGATGATGCATAGTATCCCTGGTGGAGCTTCCGCACGACCATTTATTACACACCATAACGCTTTAGATATTGAACTATACATGCGAATAGCTATTGAATTGCATCTAAAACGATTAATGGTTGGCGGATTAGAAAAAGTTTATGAAATAGGACGTGTATTCCGTAATGAGGGCGTGTCTACAAGACATAATCCTGAATTCACTATGATAGAACTATATGAAGCGTATGCTGATTATCATGATATTATGGAACTTACCGAGAACCTCGTTGCTCATATCGCCAAACAAGTACATGGTTCTACGACTATTGCTTACGGTGAACACGAAATTAATTTAGAACCAAAATGGACAAGATTGCATATCGTAGATGCTGTTAAAGATGCTACAGGTGTGGACTTTTGGAATGAATTTTCAGATGAGCAAGCACGTGCAGTTGCCAAAGAACACGGCGTACAAGTAACGGATTCAATGAGTTATGGTCATGTTGTAAATGAATTTTTTGAACAAAAAGTAGAAGAGACTCTTATTCAACCTACGTTTATATATGGGCATCCAGTGGAAATTTCTCCACTAGCGAAGAAAAATAAAGAAGACGAACGATTCACAGATCGCTTTGAGTTGTTTATAGTAGGAAGAGAACATGCCAATGCGTTTAGTGAATTAAATGATCCAATTGATCAACGTGCTCGTTTTGAGGTTCAAGTAAAAGAAAGAGCCGCAGGAAATGATGAAGCACATTATATGGATGAGGATTTCTTAGAAGCGCTAGAATATGGTATGCCACCTACTGGCGGACTCGGTATAGGTGTAGACCGTTTAGTAATGTTACTTACAAACTCTCCGTCTATTCGCGATGTATTACTATTCCCGCAAATGCGTACAAAGTAACTTGATATTGAATAAACCCTTACCAAAACAAGGTTTTGGTAAGGGTTTTTCTTTGTTTAAAATCCTATTATATTGGGAATACATAAGTATGTATTTCTTAATGCGGAATAGCCTAAATTATAGAAATATTAATCAATCCAAAATTTCTTTTGAAAAGTGCTTGATTTCGTTTTGGAATCATGATAAATTAAATATCGTTGCGTTAACAAAGCGCATCAACAAAGCACATCAAAACAAACTTGAATAAAAAAAGTTAAAATAAATTGTTGACACTGACAATCAGATGTGTTAAATTAATAAAGTCGCCAATTTGAGTTAGCGACACTGAAATTGCTCTTTGAAAACTGAACAAAACAACCAGTACGAAAGAAGAAAAACACCTCGTTTTTCTTTAAAAGAAATGAAGTCAGAAGTTGACTTCTGAAGCACAAGAAACACAACTTTTATGGAGAGTTTGATCTTGGCTCAGGACGAACGCTGGCGGCGTGCCTAATACATGCAAGTCGAGCGCAGGAAGTTATCTGATCCTTTTCGGAGGTGACGATAATGGAATGAGCGGCGGACGGGTGAGTAACACGTAGGCAACCTGCCTGTAAGACTGGGATAACTCGTGGAAACGCGAGCTAATACCGGATAACACTTTTCATCTCCTGATGAGAAGTTGAAAGGCGGCTTTTGCTGTCACTTACAGATGGGCCTGCGGCGCATTAGCTAGTTGGTAAGGTAACGGCTTACCAAGGCGACGATGCGTAGCCGACCTGAGAGGGTGATCGGCCACACTGGGACTGAGACACGGCCCAGACTCCTACGGGAGGCAGCAGTAGGGAATCTTCCGCAATGGACGAAAGTCTGACGGAGCAACGCCGCGTGAGTGATGAAGGTTTTCGGATCGTAAAACTCTGTTGTTAGGGAAGAACAAGTGCCATAGTAACTGATGGCACCTTGACGGTACCTAACCAGAAAGCCACGGCTAACTACGTGCCAGCAGCCGCGGTAATACGTAGGTGGCAAGCGTTGTCCGGAATTATTGGGCGTAAAGCGCTCGCAGGCGGTTCTTTAAGTCTGATGTGAAATCTTACGGCTCAACCGTAAACGTGCATTGGAAACTGGAGGACTTGAGTGCAGAAGAGGAGAGTGGAATTCCACGTGTAGCGGTGAAATGCGTAGAGATGTGGAGGAACACCAGTGGCGAAGGCGACTCTCTGGTCTGTAACTGACGCTGAGGAGCGAAAGCGTGGGGAGCGAACAGGATTAGATACCCTGGTAGTCCACGCCGTAAACGATGAGTGCTAGGTGTTAGGGGGTTTCCGCCCCTTAGTGCTGAAGTTAACGCATTAAGCACTCCGCCTGGGGAGTACGGCCGCAAGGCTGAAACTCAAAAGAATTGACGGGGGCCCGCACAAGCGGTGGAGCATGTGGTTTAATTCGAAGCAACGCGAAGAACCTTACCAGGTCTTGACATCCTCTGAACACTCTAGAGATAGAGTTTTCCCTTCGGGGACAGAGTGACAGGTGGTGCATGGTTGTCGTCAGCTCGTGTCGTGAGATGTTGGGTTAAGTCCCGCAACGAGCGCAACCCTTGATCTTAGTTGCCAGCATTTAGTTGGGCACTCTAAGGTGACTGCCGGTGACAAACCGGAGGAAGGTGGGGATGACGTCAAATCATCATGCCCCTTATGACCTGGGCTACACACGTGCTACAATGGATGGAACAAAGGGAAGCGAACCCGTGAGGTCAAGCAAATCCCACAAAACCATTCTCAGTTCGGATTGTAGGCTGCAACTCGCCTACATGAAGCCGGAATCGCTAGTAATCGCGGATCAGCATGCCGCGGTGAATACGTTCCCGGGCCTTGTACACACCGCCCGTCACACCACGAGAGTTGGTAACACCCGAAGTCGGTGAGGTAACCTTTTGGAGCCAGCCGCCGAAGGTGGGACTAATGATTGGGGTGAAGTCGTAACAAGGTAGCCGTATCGGAAGGTGCGGCTGGATCACCTCCTTTCTAAGGATTATTACGGAATCGTACTTGGTTGTTTGGTTCAGTTTTGAGAGAGCAATCTCTCGAAATAATGAACTTCTGTTAAGAACGTCACGTCCATGTGACAACACAGAAGCCACCACATCCGTGTGGAAGTTTGTACCTTGAAAACTAAATAAGAGTAACAACGACATCAAACAAAAAGATGAAGCAACTATTAAATTAGAAGCTGAATCTATTTAATGTTTTTTTGAAACAAGGCTATTAAATTAGCACGCTTATTTACTGAAATAACTTAGTTAAGTGAATAAGGGCGCACGGTGGATGCCTTGGCACTAGGAGCTGAAGAAGGACGGGACTAACACCGATATGCCTCGGGGAGTTGTAAGTAAACTTTGATCCGGGGATTTCCGAATGGGGAAACCCACTGTTCGTAATGGAGCAGTACCTATACCTCAATACATAGGGTATAGGGAGCAGACCCGGGGAACTGAAACATCTCAGTACCTGGAGGAAGAGAAAGAAACCTCGATTTCCTGAGTAGCGGCGAGCGAAACGGAAAGAGCCCAAACCAGAAAGCTTGCTTTCTGGGGTTGTAGGACACTCCTTTGGAGTTACAAAGAAATTCTTTAAATGAATCGATCTGGAAAGGTCAGCCGAAGAAGGTAACAGCCCTGTAATTGAAAAGGAATTTCCTCCGGAGTGTATCCTGAGTACGGCGGAACACGTGGAATTCCGTCGGAATCCGGGAGGACCATCTCCCAAGGCTAAATACTCCCTAGTGACCGATAGTGAACCAGTACCGTGAGGGAAAGGTGAAAAGCACCCCGGAAGGGGAGTGAAATAGAACCTGAAACCGTGTGCCTACAAGTAGTCGAAGCCCGTTAATGGGTGACGGCGTACCTTTTGTAGAATGGACCGGCGAGTTACGATCTCATGCAAGGTTAAGTGGAAGACACGGAGCCGCAGCGAAAGCGAGTCTGAATAGGGCGAATATAGTATGTGGTCGTAGACCCGAAACCGTGTGATCTACCCATGTCCAGGGTGAAGGTCAGGTAACACTGACTGGAGGCCCGAACCCACGTATGTTGAAAAATGCGGGGATGAGGTGTGGGTAGGGGTGAAATGCCAATCGAACACGGAGATAGCTGGTTCTCTCCGAAATAGCTTTAGGGCTAGCCTCAAGATGATGAGTACTGGAGGTAGAGCACTGATTGGACTAGGGGCCCCTACCGGGTTACCGAATTCAGTCAAACTCCGAATGCCAGTTACTTAAACTTGGGAGTCAGACTATGGGTGATAAGGTTCATAGTCGAAAGGGAAACAGCCCAGACCGCCAGCTAAGGTCCCAAAGTATACGTTAAGTGGAAAAGGATGTGGAGTTGCCCAGACAACCAGGATGTTGGCTTAGAAGCAGCCACCATTTAAAGAGTGCGTAATAGCTCACTGGTCGAGTGACTCTGCGCCGAAAATGTACCGGGGCTAAACGTATCACCGAAGCTGCGGATTGTTCTTACGAACAATGGTAGGAGAGCGTTCTAAGTGCTGTGAAGTCAGACCGTGAGGACTGGTGGAGCGCTTAGAAGTGAGAATGCCGGTATGAGTAGCGAAAAAAGAGTGAGAATCTCTTTCACCGAATGCCTAAGGTTTCCTGAGGAAGGCTCGTCCTCTCAGGGTTAGTCGGGACCTAAGCCGAGGCCGACAGGCGTAGGCGATGGACAACAGGTAGATATTCCTGTACCACCTCATGATTGTTTGAGCGATGGGGGGACGCAGTAGGATAAGGAATGCGCACCGATGGACGTGTGCGCCCAAGCAGTGAGAAAGTCAGATAGGCAAATCCGTCTGGCAATTTCAAGCTGTGATGGGGAGGGAAATTGAGTACCGAAGTTCCGGATTTCACACTGCCAAGAAAAGCCTCTAGTTAGATCATAGGTGCCCGTACCGCAAACCGACACAGGTAGGCGAGGAGAGAATCCTAAGGTGAGCGGGAGAACTCTCGTTAAGGAACTCGGCAAAATGACCCCGTAACTTCGGGAGAAGGGGTGCTCCTTCATAGGAGGAGCCGCAGTGAATAGGCCCAAGCGACTGTTTAGCAAAAACACAGGTCTCTGCGAAGCCGAAAGGCGAAGTATAGGGGCTGACACCTGCCCGGTGCTGGAAGGTTAAGGGGACGAGTTAGCTCTTCGGAGCGAAGCTTTGAACCGAAGCCCCAGTAAACGGCGGCCGTAACTATAACGGTCCTAAGGTAGCGAAATTCCTTGTCGGGTAAGTTCCGACCCGCACGAAAGGTGCAACGACTTGGGCACTGTCTCAACGAGAGACCCGGTGAAATTATACTATGCGTGAAGATGCGCATTACCCGCGACAGGACGGAAAGACCCCGTGGAGCTTTACTGTAGCCTGATATTGAATGTTTGTGCAGCTTGTACAGGATAGGTGGGAGCCTTTGAAACGTGAGCGCTAGCTTACGTGGAGGCACCCGTGGGATACCACCCTCGCTGTATGAACATTCTAACCCAGGACCGTGATCCGGTTCGGAGACAGTGTCAGGCGGGCAGTTTGACTGGGGCGGTCGCCTCCCAAAGAGTAACGGAGGCGCCCAAAGGTTCCCTCAGAATGGTTGGAAATCATTCGTAGAGTGTAAAGGCAGAAGGGAGCTTGACTGCGAGACCTACAAGTCGAGCAGGGACGAAAGTCGGGCTTAGTGATCCGGTGGTTCCGCATGGAAGGGCCATCGCTCAACGGATAAAAGCTACCCCGGGGATAACAGGCTTATCTCCCCCAAGAGTTCACATCGACGGGGAGGTTTGGCACCTCGATGTCGGCTCATCGCATCCTGGGGCTGTAGTCGGTCCCAAGGGTTGGGCTGTTCGCCCATTAAAGCGGTACGCGAGCTGGGTTCAGAACGTCGTGAGACAGTTCGGTCCCTATCCGTCGTGGGCGTTGGAAGTTTGAGAGGAGCTGTCCTTAGTACGAGAGGACCGGGATGGACACACCGCTGGTGTACCAGTTGTTCCGCCAGGAGCATGGCTGGGTAGCTACGTGTGGAAAGGATAAGTGCTGAAAGCATCTAAGCATGAAGCCCCCCTCAAGATGAAACTTCCCATCACTTCGAGTGAGTAAGATCCCTCAGAGACGATGAGGTTGATAGGTCCGAGGTGGAAGCGTGGTGACACGTGCAGCTGACGGATACTAATTGATCGAGGACTTATCTAAGTATATAAAGCGACAGGATCTGTACATCAACGTACAGACTGGACGTTCTCTGAATGAGATAAAGGAAATACAAAGAGTCGTTAGACGATTTGATATTGACTTATCGTAAGGAAGAGAAGGAAGTCTGCTAGTTGATAGAGACTGGAGCTAGAATAGAATGATGTCACGTTACTCTTATTTAGTTTTTAGGGTACAATCCTAAAAAAGTGTTGCATTTTGTCTAAGAAATGCATATAATATAACTTGTCCTTATTTTTTTTGGACTACATATTACACGAAAGTCTGGTAGCGATAGCGAAGAGGCCACACCTGTTCCCATGCCGAACACAGAAGTTAAGCTCTTCAGCGCCGATGGTAGTTGGGGCTTTGCCCCTGCAAGAGTAGGACGCCGCCAGGCAGTTCGGAGGATTAGCTCAGCTGGGAGAGCACCTGCCTTACAAGCAGGGGGTCGCAGGTTCGAGCCCTGCATCCTCCACCACGCCGGCCTAGCTCAACTGGTAGAGCAACTGACTTGTAATCAGTAGGTTGGGGGTTCAAGTCCTCTGGCCGGCACCACTTTTTTAAACAGAATATTAATGAATGGTGAATATATTCAAGTTGTACGAGCCATTAGCTCAGTCGGTAGAGCATCTGACTTTTAATCAGAGGGTCGAAGGTTCGAATCCTTCATGGCTCACCATTTGCGGGTGTGGCGGAATTGGCAGACGCGCTAGACTTAGGATCTAGTGTCTTCGGACGTGGGGGTTCAAGTCCCTCCACCCGCACCATTAAAAATATGCCAATGCGGAAGTAGTTCAGTGGTAGAACACCACCTTGCCAAGGTGGGGGTCGCGGGTTCGAATCCCGTCTTCCGCTCCAACCCTGCCGGGGTGGCGGAACTGGCAGACGCACAGGACTTAAAATCCTGCGGTAGGTGACTACCGTACCGGTTCGATTCCGGTCCTCGGCACCATTCGCGCCTGTAGCTCAATTGGATAGAGCGTTTGACTACGGATCAAGAGGTTAGGGGTTCGACTCCTCTCAGGCGCGCCATCGGGAAGTAGCTCAGCTTGGTAGAGCACTTGGTTTGGGACCAAGGGGTCGCAGGTTCGAATCCTGTCTTCCCGACCATGATTTTTAAATAAGGGGCCTTAGCTCAGCTGGGAGAGCGCCTGCCTTGCACGCAGGAGGTCAGCGGTTCGATCCCGCTAGGCTCCACCATTTCTATCAAAAAACTTTTTAAAAAGTGTTGACAAGATTTGGGAGAAATGATATATTTATAAAGTCGCTTTTTTGAGAGCGACACTGAAATTGCTCTTTGAAAACTGAACAAAACAACCAGTACGAAAGAAGAAAAACACCTCGTTTTTCTTAAAAAGAAATGAAGTCAGAAGTTGACTTCTGAAGCACAAGAAACACAACTTTTATGGAGAGTTTGATCTTGGCTCAGGACGAACGCTGGCGGCGTGCCTAATACATGCAAGTCGAGCGCAGGAAGTTATCTGATCCTTTTCGGAGGTGACGATAATGGAATGAGCGGCGGACGGGTGAGTAACACGTAGGCAACCTGCCTGTAAGACTGGGATAACTCGTGGAAACGCGAGCTAATACCGGATAACACTTTTCATCTCCTGATGAGAAGTTGAAAGGCGGCTTTTGCTGTCACTTACAGATGGGCCTGCGGCGCATTAGCTAGTTGGTAAGGTAACGGCTTACCAAGGCGACGATGCGTAGCCGACCTGAGAGGGTGATCGGCCACACTGGGACTGAGACACGGCCCAGACTCCTACGGGAGGCAGCAGTAGGGAATCTTCCGCAATGGACGAAAGTCTGACGGAGCAACGCCGCGTGAGTGATGAAGGTTTTCGGATCGTAAAACTCTGTTGTTAGGGAAGAACAAGTGCCATAGTAACTGATGGCACCTTGACGGTACCTAACCAGAAAGCCACGGCTAACTACGTGCCAGCAGCCGCGGTAATACGTAGGTGGCAAGCGTTGTCCGGAATTATTGGGCGTAAAGCGCTCGCAGGCGGTTCTTTAAGTCTGATGTGAAATCTTACGGCTCAACCGTAAACGTGCATTGGAAACTGGAGGACTTGAGTGCAGAAGAGGAGAGTGGAATTCCACGTGTAGCGGTGAAATGCGTAGAGATGTGGAGGAACACCAGTGGCGAAGGCGACTCTCTGGTCTGTAACTGACGCTGAGGAGCGAAAGCGTGGGGAGCGAACAGGATTAGATACCCTGGTAGTCCACGCCGTAAACGATGAGTGCTAGGTGTTAGGGGGTTTCCGCCCCTTAGTG